>NZ_BMOQ01000001.1 GCF_014647155.1 Halarchaeum nitratireducens
CGGTACTGCCCGCGGCGGGCGAGTCCGGGCGCTAACTGGATTACACGTACACAGGGTTTGGTCCTCGATTGACCGATGCTGGTGATTGGACTATGGTTCGATTCCATAGATCGGCGTTGAGGCGGCCAGAGCGGTGAGGTTACACCCGTACCCATCCCGAACACGGAAGTTAAGCTCACCTGCGTATTGGGTAGTACTGGAGTGCGCGAGCCTCTGGGAACACCGATTCGCCGCCTCGCTATTCATAATCGGAGAGTCGGAGGGATGCTGGCGGATTCCACCGACTCGTTCATTCGGTATTCGTTTGCCCGGAGAGCCACAGCGCTCTCTATAGCCCTCTCGCAAGCGACTACGTAGCGATGAGGTCGCGCTCGACGGCCGTCAACGGCCGGGTACTCGGCTCGTGCATGAAGGGACGTGCCGCTGTCTCACGGACCTCTCGCTGTCCTCCTCGGTCGACATTTCGAGCGAGACGTACCGTGGGGGTGTCGACGCCGATTCGACTATCGTGACGATTCGTCGCTGTTTACCCGTTACCCGTTGTAGTAGGCGGTCTCCACGGTCGCCCCATCGACCTCGGCGGCGGCCGCGCAGACGGTGTGCTCGAAGTCGGCATCGTACACTTCGCGAGCGGCGGTGTCTGCGGTGTCGGCGGCCAGCGGGTACGGTTCGGGGTCGTCTTTCTCGTACGTTGCGACGAGCGTCGGCTCGGTCACGCGCTCGACGTGGAGCGCGTCGGATCGGACGGTCCCGATGTAGGCCTCGTCATCGTCGACGACGCCGGCAATCCGGGGCGTGTCGTAGTCGTCCTTCTCGTAGTCGAGCGCGAACAGCGCGGTGACGAGGGCGTCGCGGGGGGGATAGCCGAGATCGAGTTTCTCCGCGATGGGATCGACGTGTGATCCGTTGCCGACGACCGCGAGGCCGTCGGTGTCTCCGGCGGCCCGGACGCAGTTGTAGGCGATGTACGGATTGTCCGTCTCGGGAGCGTCCGGCGTTGGACTGACGGTGAGTGCGTCTTCGCGGGCGGTGACGTGGCGGTTCGGGAACGACCGGGAAGAGACACGGTACGCCCCGAGCCCGGGGCCGACGACGACGAAGCGTCCGACGTACATACACGAGAACGTGTGTAGATCACGGGCAAATAGATGGCGATGTGGGCATGTCCGGGCGACCGACCCGCGAGTAGGGCGCCACGTAGGGGATGTGACCGCGGCGCTCGTCGGTACGCTCCGCAAGACTCATGTTCGTCGACCGGTTACCATCGAATGCGACGTAAGAAGCGTAGTTCCATGGGGTAGCGGCCAATCCTGAAGCCTTCTGGGGGCTTCGACCCAGGTTCGAATCCTGGTGGAACTATACTCCGTTCTCGCCGTTTACCGTCGGATTCGGTACCTCTCTCGCTCTCGTCTGACGTGCGTCAGCCAGACGCGGGCGCCGTTTCGGGTGGAGACCGACAGACGAGGACTCGACTCCGTGCGAGCCTACGGTGATTCCTCGCGCTCCTCTTGGTCCATCGCGTCGAGTTCGCGCTCGGGGTTGTATTCGCTTTCGTCCCCGTGCTCGCCGCCGGCTCTGCCGGTCAGCTCGCCCAGTACCGCCTCGCGTGCGTCCTGTGGGGTGTCGTACTCGTCCGGCGCGAGTCGGTCGAAGACGTCGCCCAGCGTCTCCGTCTCGTTCGGGAGCTCGTTCACGCGATCACCGTACGCCGCCTTCATCTCGCTGGTGTTCGTCGGATACTCCAGGCCGTCGATGGTGTCCTCGAGGATGCTCTCGACGTGCTCGGCGCGCTCGTGCGTGCGTTCGGACGCGTGTTCGTTCGGATCAGCCATATCTGGGACTATCGACGCGACCCGGAAGAACGTAGTGGCCCCGATGGCACCCGCGCGTTCCACGCTCGGGTGGCCTACTTCTCGACGTCGAGGAGTGCGACCCGCTCCCGGACGAGATCACCCAGCGACGCGTCCGTCGCCGCGAGCTCGCTCTCCTCGATTTCGAAGAACTCCCGGATCAGCTCCTCATCGCGTGCGTCGAACCCGCCACCCGGCCCGAGGCGTTCGGCGACGGCGTTTGCGCTCGCCGCTTCCGCCCCCTCGGGATCACCGATACCGGGATCGGCGGCGACGAGCGCGACCGTGGGCGTCTCGCCCGCCTCGACGCCCATCGTCAGCGCGCGGCGGATCTGTCGGCGACCGGCCGCGTATAACAGCACCTCGACGGCGCGCTCGCGCGCGACGTTCTCCCCGCGTTCGAACGCTCGGTCCGCGTGGGCGAGCGCGCTCGCCAGGTGGTCGCGTCCGGCGACGTATCGGGCGTCGAACGCCTGTACCGTACAGTCGTTCGCGTCGCCGATCTCCCCGAGCGCCTCGACGAACGCTTCGACGTCCTCCACGTCGGCGACGCCTTCAACGAGTCTCACTCGAAATCACCGAGACTGGCCTGCCCGTCGCCCTCCTCCGCGTCGACTCCGCTCCGTCCGCTCGCCTCGCCGTCCGCGTCCGGGGCGGCTGCTGGGTCCGCCGCCACGTCGTCCATCTCGGGGTTCGGGTGACCGGCGGCGGCGAGGACGGACTCGGCGGTCTTGCGCCGCCCGCGGAGCGCGCCGAGGACGGTCGCTTTGTCGGCGTTCCGGAGGTCGCTGCGGTCTTCGACGCCCGCGCGGTAGAGTCGGCGAGCGCGTTTACGCCCGACGCCGCGTACCCCGGCGAGATCGAGCAGTTCCTCGCGAACGCCGTAGTCGACGCGCTTGCGGGCGTCCCGGACTGCGCGGACGCAGTCGAGGTCGAGTTCGCCTGCGAGACGCTCGGCCGCGCCGAGCAGCCACTCCGCGGTTTCGGTCTTTCCGCGGATGTCGCCCGGCCCGACGCCGTAGCGCTCGGCGATGCGGTCCTCGTCGAGCTCCTCCGTCCAGTCCTCCATGAGCGTCGCCGTCTTCAGCGCGGCGAGCCAGTCCTCGAACTCCCCCTCGGAGAACTCGGAGGGCGTCGAGCCGGGGATCTCGTCCGCTCGCTCGTAGAGGATCTCGGTGTACGTCTCCCGATCGCCCGATCGGAGGTAGAGCTCGTACATGTCGGGGGTCCGAGAGACGAGGTGGTAAAAGCCGAGCGGCGTCGTGTCCGCGTCGGCCTCCCTGAGTCCGTGGATCATCTCCGCGGCGCTCATCGGGTCGACGTAGAGCCGCGAGACGAGATGGCCGGTCTCGCTCGCGCGGATGCCGTCGTCGTCGCGCTCGACGAACCCGTTCGCGTCGAGGTACGCGAGCACGTCGTCGGTCACCGACGCGAGCCGCCCGGCTTCGTCCGTCTGTTCGGCGTAGAGCGTTCCGTCGAGGAACTCCAGCAGCTCGGATCGCGTCGTGGCGAAACCGGTTGCGATGGTCGCCAGGACGTGCGTCCGGAGCGCGGGTTCGGCGGCGAGCTTCGAGCGGACGGGCTCGGGGTCGGCGTAGATGTACTTATCGAACAGCCCTTCGAGCCCGTCGTGGTCGTCCGTCACGAGTACCGCCTCGCCGTACGGGTCGAGACCGGGGCGGCCCGCACGTCCGAACATCTGGTGGACTTCGAGGACGTCGAGGGGTTGCATTCCGCCGGCATCGCCGTCGTAGCGCTGCCAGTCGCGGACGACGACGCGGCGGGCGGGCGTGTTGACGCCGGCCGCGAGCGTCGGCGTCGCGCAGACGGTGCGCACGAGTCGGTCGCGGAAGGCGCCCTCGACGAGCTCGCGGTGCTCCTTCGCCAGTCCCGCGTGGTGGAAGGCCGCACCGCGCTCGACGGCGCTCGCCAGCGTCTCCGAGGTCTCGGTGTCGCTGACCGCGCGGATCTCTTCGGCGACCGACGCGAGCTCGACACGCTGGTCGTCGGTGAGCTCCTTCTCGACGACGGCCGCGAGGCGTTTGGCCGCGCCTTCAGCGTTTCGGCGGGAGTTGACGAAGACGAGCGTCGAGCCGTCGTCGTGGAGCGTGTCGCGGACGATCGCGGCCGTCTGACTCTCGCCGCGCTCGACGGGAAGCTCCTTCGTGGTGCCGTCGTCGAGGTGGAGGGCCTGCCCGTAGTGGACGCCGGTGCGGAGTTCGATGGGCCGCCAGTCAGAGTCGACGAGTTCGGCGTCGAGCCACGCCGCGAGCTCGTCGGCGTTCCCGACGGTCGCGGAGAGCGCGACCGTCTGGAGGTCCTCGACGCGCGCACGGAGCTTCGCCAGCGTCACCTCGAGGGTGGGGCCGCGGTGTGCGTCGTCGACGAGGTGAACTTCGTCCGCGACGACACAGCCGAGTCGATCGACCCACGCCGCCCCGTTGCGCACGAGCGAATCGACCTTCTCGGAGGTGGCGACGATCACGTCGTTGTTCGCCAGGCGCTCGCCGTCGCTCTCGTAGTTGCCGGTGGAGACGCCGACGGAGAGACCGAAGCGCTCGAAGCGCTCGAACGCGCTCGCCTTCTCGCCGGCGAGCGCGCGCAGCGGAACGATGTAGAGGGCCTTCTCGCCGCGCTCGACCGCCGCGAGCATCGCCAGCTCCGCGATCAACGTCTTTCCGCTCGCCGTCGGCACGCTCGCCACGAGGCTCTCGCCCTCGGTGACGCCGCGTTCGACCGCCTCGGCCTGCGGGGGGTAGAGCGCCTCGATCCCCTCGCCTTCGAGGTGCTCCGGGACGCCGTCGGGGAGCCCGGTCAGCTCCGTCACTCTCATTGCCCGAGGTAGGCTCCCGCTCGGGTTTAAACTGTCGTCGCCGCCGTCGCGCCCCCGAACGTTTTCCCGGCCCGCCCCCGAGACGGCGCGTATGGTCTCCCCGAACTCCCCGCTGGGTCCGATCCGGGACGCCTTCGAGCGCGAGTACGACGACGCGGTCGTCTACGCCGACCGCGAGAGCGAGGACGTCCTCCACGAGGGGCCGGTCCGGATCGGGGCGAACGGCTGGGTCGAACTTCCCTCCGGCAGACTGATCTCCCCGAGCGCGGTCCACCACGTCGACGAGCGCCCCTGACCACCAGCGCTAAACGCGCGCCGTCCCACCCCACGCGTATGCGCATCGAGTTCGACCGGGACGCCTGTATCGGGATGTTCCAGTGCGTCGTGGAGTGGGAGGCGGGCTTCGAAGAGGACCGCGACACCGGGAAGGCCGTCCTCGTCGACGGCGAGAACGTGGAGGGCGGCGTCTACGCCCGCGACGTGCCCGAGGACGCCGAACTCGACGCGAAGTTCGCGGCCCGCGCTTGCCCGGTCGACGCGATCAGCGTGTACGACGACGACGGCGAGCAGATCGTCTGAGCCCGCACAACGCTTTTGATCCCGGCCCGCGTCCCCCCACTCGTCACGATACCATGTGTCACGCTTGGGAGGAGGTCCTCGACTGGCCGGTGGCGGACGAGCGTGAGGGCACGACCGAATCGGGCGACGTGAACGGCGGAGCGAGGGACGCGTCGTGCCGTCCCGAGCGCTCCGCTTAGACGAGGTCCGCGTACTGGTCGGAGAGCTTCTCCGCGGCCTCGCCGAGCTGGTCGCGCTCGTACTCGGTGAGGTCCCACTCGACGATCTCCTCGACCCCGTCGGCGCCGAGCTTGACGGGGACGCCGAGCGCGGTGTCGCTGTGGCCGAACTCGCCGTCGAGGACCACGCTCGCGGGCAGCACCTCACCGGTGTCGCGCACGATGGCCTCGACGGTGTGGGCGACGCCGGTCGCGGGCCCCCACTGCGTCGCGCCCTTGCGCTCGATGACGTCCATCGCGGAGCGCTGGAGCTCGTCGAGGATCGCCTCCTTCCGGTCGTCGCTGAAGTGCGGGTCGCGGCCGTCGACTCGAACCTTCGAGAAGACGGGGACCTGCGCGTCGCCGTGCTCGCCGAGGATGGTCGCCTCGACGTTCCGCACGGGCGTCTCGAAGCGTTCACTGAGGACGTAGCGGAAGCGCGCGGAGTCGAGGCGCCCGCCGAAGCCGATCACCTTCGAGCGATCGCGCTCGCCCGTCTCGTAGAGGTGGCGGTTGAGCAGGTCGACCGGGTTCGAGGTGGTGACGGTGACGAAGTCGTCGTTGTACTCGGCGAGCGAGTCGCCGATGTCGGCCATGATCGGCGCGTTGTCGCCCGCGAGGTCGAGCCGCGACTGGCCGGGCTCGCGCGGGATGCCCGCGGTGATGACGACGACGTCGGAGCCCGCGGTGTCCGCGTAGTCGCCCTGCGTCACCACCGTGTTCGAGTCGTACGCGATCCCGTGGTTCGCGTCCGCTGCCTGTCCGATCGTCACGTCTTCCTGATCGGGGATGTCGACGAACACGAGTTCGTCCACGACGTCCCGAAGCGCGAGGCTGTAGCCCGCCGCCGCGCCGACCGTCCCCGCCGCACCGACGATGCTCACTTTCGTCATGACAGGTATATCGGATGCGGAGGAGTCCGTTAAGCGTACCGCCACCGGTCGTCGAGGTCGGCACCAACTCTTTTCGGCGCGCACGCCCTCCCTGTGGGTATGAGCGACCGCGACGATCCCGAGGGGTTCGATCGGGAGGCCCAGAAGCGCGAACTCCGCGAGAAGTACGCCCGCGACGCGGAGGACCGCGAGCGAACCGGCCGGATGAGCGAGCTGCTCTTGCAGGGCGCGACGATGACGAACAAGCACTGCGATCGCTGCGGGAACCCGCTCTTTCGCCACGAGGGCCGGGAGTTCTGTCCGACCTGTCAGGCCGAGGGCGAACCAGACGCGGGCGCGACGGACGCGGGAGCGAACACCGACGCGGGGGCGTCGCCGACGGCCGCACACGCTGACGAGACTTCCACCGACGCGGACGCGACAGCCGCCGCGAGCGACGAGGATGCGGCGACCGCGACCGACGACGGCGCGTCGCGGCCGTCGACCGGACCCCCCACGGCGTCCGTGACGAACGCCGCCGACGTCGAGGCCGAGGCCCCGGAAACCCACACGCACGACGTCCGCGCGGAACCCGCCGAGAACGGCGCGACGACCGGCCCTGCCGCGTCGGATCGCGCGCGGGACGACGGCATCGCCCACGGGACCGGTCCGTCGGGGGACGCGTCCGGCGACGTCCCGGCGGCCCGCGCGGCGCTCTCGCGGAGCGTGGCACGCCTCGCGGAGCGCGCCGCGGCGGCCGACGATCCGCGGAGCGCCCGCGAACTCGCCGAGGCCGCACGCGAGGCCGCCGAGGCGCTCGACGCGCTCCGCTGAAAGTTTAACACGCCGGCCGGCGACGTGACGGTGTGAAGATTCTCGTCCCAGTCGATGGCTCCGACTGTAGCTTCCGCGCCCTCGCGTTCGCCGCGGAGATGGCGACCAACTTCGACGCGACGCTCCACGTCGTCCACATCACGGACTCGCGCGACGAGGCGACGGAGGAGACCATCCGCCGGGCTCGCGACGTCTTAGACGCCCACGGAGTCGAGGACGACCCGGACGTCAGAACGGACATCGGCCTCGACTTCCGGCCGTCGAACCGTATCGGCGAGGACATCCTCTCGCTCGTGGCGGACGAGGGGTACGACCACGTCGTGATGGGACACCACGGCGCGGGGACGGTCGAGCGCGCCCTCCTCGGGAGCGCGACGGAGACGGTGATGGACGCCGAGCGCGTCCCCGTGACCGTCGTTCCTTAAGCTGGGATCGATCGCCTCACCGTCAGGGCCGATAGTCGCCCGCGACGACCTCGCGGACGCGTTCGGCCGTCACTTCGCCGACGCCGTCGGCCTCCATCAGCGTCTCCTCGTCCGCGGTCATGACGGCCTCGACGCTCCCGAAGTGCGAGAGGAGCGCACGCGCGGTCACGGGGCCGACGTCCGTGATGGACGAGACGACGTACTCCCGTTGTTCCGTGAGCGTCTTCGCGCCCTTCTCGCCGTGGACGGACACCTCCCGATCGCGGGTGAGCTGTTCGCGTCCCGCGAGCACGTCGAGCATGTCCGCGGTGTCGTCCTCGTCCTCGGTCCGGAGGACGCTGAGCCCGTAGTCGACGGCGAGCGACGCGAGCGCCCCGCGGATCGCGTTCGGGTGGACGTTCCGCGCGCCGTAGAGGTCGCCCCCTTCGAGGATGAAAACGGGGCGGTCGTAGTGGCGCGCGAGGTCGCGGGCCTGCTCGAAGAGGTCGCGGTCCCCGCCGAGCAGGGTATCGAGGAAGTCCGCGACGCTCTTGCGTTCGAGCGCGACCCGATCGGAGACGACGTAGTCGCCGACCGCGAGCGTCTCAAGGCGCGTCTCGACGTGCTCGCGCTTCGAGAGGTCGCGCGCGATCGTCGACTCCAGTTCGCGCTGGTCGACGACGACTTCGACGTGGTCGTCCTCGGCCGGCGGGTCGGCGCGAGCGACGGTCCCCTCTGCTTCGCTGGCCTCGTCGGCATCGGCGTCCGCCCCGTCGGCTGTCCCCGCTTCGCTCGCGTCGCCTCCCGCGTCGCTCCCGCCGCCCTCCTTGCCCGCGTCGTCCGTCTCCCCCCCGCCGTCGTCGAAGTCCGTGAGCCCCGCTTGCCCGTCCGCGGCACTCCGGACGCCGGCCGCGTCGCCGCCGTCCGCTCCGCCGGGCGCGACGCTCGCGGGCGCGTCGCCGTCCGCGTACTCCGCGAGCGTCTCCTGCCCGCCGAACTCGTCCGCGAAGTCGTCCGCGAGCGACTGGAGGCTCCGAAGCTCCTCTTCCATCTCCTCCTCGCGACGGCGCGAGATCCAGAAGAACGCCTCGTCGCGGGTGTCCTCCGCCATCAGCACGACGACGCGCCCCTCGGCCTGTCGGCCCGTTCGGCCCTTCCGCTGGACGGAGCGGATCGCGGTCGGGACGGGTTCGAAGAAGCAGACGAGATCGACCTCCGGGACGTCGAGGCCCTCCTCGGCGACGCTCGTCGAGACGAGCACCTCGAACTTCCCGGACTTGAACGCGTCCAAGACCTCCCCCTGTTCCGTTTGCGTCATGCCGTCGGACCCCTCCTTGTCGCCCTGCCCGACGAAGCGTCTGGCGTCGAAGTGGTTCCCGAGGAACTCGGTGAGCGCTTCGGCGGTGTCGCGCGACTCCGTGAAGACGATGACGCGCTCGCCCCCCTCGATGCCGAGCGTCTCGGCGAGGAGCATCCGGACGCGCCGGAACTTCGGGTGGAGCCCGTCGAACGCCTCGGCGCGTCGCATCGCCTCCTTGACGCGCGGTTCGCTCACGAGGCGCTGGGAGGCCTTCGACGCCCCGGAGGAACGCGCGGCGTTCTTCTGTCGCTCGAAGTACCGCCGCACGGATTCGACGCTCTGCGTCTCGACGAGCTCGACGGCGCGCCGGAGCTTCATCACCTCCGCGTGGAGGCTCATCCCCTCGTACCCCTCCGACTGGTCGTTGTCGATGAGCTCGCGGAGCTTCCCCCGCATCCGGTTGAGGTCCTTCTGAGACATGTCGGGCTGCGTCGAGCGCGTCACGCCGAGCTCCTTGAGCGCCTCCAGTCGCTCGGTGATGACGTCGTTCAGCGAGTCCCGGATCTCGAGGACCGCATCGGGGAGCTCGATTCGCTCCCACTCGACGTCCGTGTCGTGGGTGTAGTCGGCGACGTCCGCGTCGTCCTCCGTCATCACGGCGACCTCGCTGACGCCGAGGTTCGCGCAGACGGAGAGGATCTCCTCCTCGTCGCCGCCGGGCGAGGCGCTCATTCCGGTGACGAGCGGATCGGCGGCGTCCGCGTGGTAGCGCTCGGCGATGTAGACGTACGCGTAGTCGCCGCTCGCGCGGTGGCACTCGTCGAAGGTGACGTGGACGACGTCGCGGAGGTCGATCTGCCCCCCGACGAGGTCGTTCTCCACGACCTGCGGCGTGGCGATGACGACGCGCGCGGACCCCCAGAGCTCCGCCCGGTCGTCCGGGCGGACGTCGCCCGTGAAGACGACGATCTCGTCGTCGGGGATCTGGAGGGCCTCCCGGTAGAAGGCGGCGTGCTGCTCGACGAGCGGTTTCGTCGGCGCGAGCAGGAGGCTCTTCGCGCCGACGTCGTCGCGGAGGCGTTCGGCGGTGACGCGGAGGCTCACCGTCGTCTTCCCGAGGCCGGTCGGGAGGCAGACGAGGGTGTGATCGCCGACGGCGGTCTCGACGAGCTCGCTCTGATAGCGGCGGTCCTCGAGGAACCCCTCGGCGAGCAGCGGATGCTCGACGTACGACTGCTCCGGGTCCGCGTCGGTGGCCGCCATTGTCGTCGGTAGTTGGTCGCTCGCTCGGTTAAGCGTTTCCGCGCGCTCAGTCCCCACCAGCGCTTCCGGCCGTCTCGGGTTCGATGTAGACCTTCCGGACGCTCGGGTTCTGCTCGACGAGCGCGTCCTCGATCGCGGTGATGCGCTCGTCCACCTCGCGGGTATCGAGGCCCTCGTCGAACGCGATGTCGGCGGCGACGAGCACGCGATCCGGCCCGAAGTAGACGGTGCGGAAGTCCACGATGCCGGTGACGCCCTCCCAGCCCGCGACCGTCCCGCGCAGTTCGTCCTCCTCGTTCTTCTGGAGGGACTCCCCGAGCAGGAGGCGCTTGTTCTCCCACGCGAGCGCGAGCGCGAACCCCATCAGCAGGAGGCCGATGCAGAGCGCCGCGAGGCCGTCCCAGAGCGGGTTCCCGGTGTAGTCGGTGAGGAAGACGCCGAGGAACGCGAGGACGATGCCGCTGACCGCGACGGTGTCCTCGGTGAACGCGGTGAGCGTCGTGATGTTGCTCGTCTTCTTGAACGCCTCGACGAAGCTCGTCCAGCCGTGCTCGTCCATGTCGATCCGCATCCCGCGGTAGGCGGTGACGAGCGCGTAGGTCTCGAAACAGAACGCGCCGACGAGCACGACGTAGTTCACGTAGACCGCGCGGAAGCTCGCGCCCACCACCTCGACTTGCCCGTGGAGCGCGCTCGCGTGGCCGTGGACGATCGCCTCGTAGCCGTGCGTGAGCGACATCCAGCCCGCGATGCCGAAGAGGAGGACGCTCACGAGGAAGCTGTAGAAGAACTGCGCTTTCCCGTATCCGAAGGGGTGGGTGCGGTCGGCCTCCCGACCGCTGTACCGGAGGCCGATGAGCAAGAAGACCTGATTCCCCGTATCGGAGATGGAGTGATACGTCTCCGAGAGCATCGCTGGGCTCCCGGTCAGCAGAAAGCCGAGGAACTTCATGATCGCGATGGCGCCGTTCGCGACGCCCGCCGCGATCACGACTCGCTTCGAACTCGCCATTGACGGAACGAGGAGCGGCCGCCACCTAAAAGCACCCGCCGCGTCGCCGCACCTTTCTCTCCCCCGCTCGAACGATCCGGCATGTTCGCCGTCCTCAGCGACACGCACAGCCGGACCGGTCACGAGCTCGCGGGCGCGGCCCGCGACGCCGTCGACGGCGCGGACGCCGTGCTCCACGCGGGCGACTTCACGACCGCGGCGGCCCTCGACGCCTTCTACGACGCCGCCGACCGCCTTCACGCCGTCCACGGCAACAGGGACGTCGACGCCGTCCGCGAACGCCTCCCCGAGGCGCGGACCGTCGACCTCGCGGGCGTCCGCGTCGCGCTCACCCACCGCCGGCGCGGCGGGCCGACCGCCCTCGCCATGTTCGGGCGCGAGCGCGGCGCCGACCTCGTCGTCTCCGGGCACACGCACCGCCCGACCGTCACCGAGACCGAGCACTGCACGGTACTGAATCCAGGAAGCCACGCGGACCCACGGGGAAACCCCGCGTCGCACGCGGTGCTCACGCCCGACGCGGGCGGCCTCGCGGGCGAGATCCGCGACCGCGAGGGGAGCGTTCTCGACTCGTTCCGGGTGGAGGGCCGAAACTAGCGGGCGGACGCGACGCCCGTCGCGCCCGTACCACCCCTTTCGAGGGCACCCGGCAAGGGCCTCCCCCAGGCTCAAACGCGTCTTTCACTCATCGCTCCCCCGGCGGCGAAACCGCTTTGTCGCCCGCGACGTACACCACGCGTATGCTCGGTCTCCCCGGCGACCCGGTGTTCTACGCCCTCCTCGTGCTCGTCCTCGGGTTCTTCTTCTTCTGCTACCTCCTCCTCCGCCGGACGCTCCTGAGCTTCCGCGAGGGCCAGCGCGAGCGCTAGACGACCGCCGCGATCCGCGTCAGCGCCGCCTCGACGTCCGCGCGTTCGATCCCGAGGTGCGTGCAAAAGCGCACGGTCTCCGCGTCCATCGCGCCCCCGAGCACGCCGACGTCGGCGCACCGCTCGACGAACGTCTCAGCGTCGACGGCGGCCGCGGTCGTGTCCACGAGCACGATGTTCGTCTCCGGCGTCGCCGCTCGC
Organism: Halarchaeum nitratireducens; assembly: GCF_014647155.1. GTDB lineage: Archaea > Halobacteriota > Halobacteria > Halobacteriales > Halobacteriaceae > Halarchaeum > Halarchaeum nitratireducens. The sequence goes on from NZ_BMOQ01000001.1 coordinate 12,215, forward strand.
AGGCCGCCGAGATCGTCGAGACCGGCCGCGAGGCGCGTCGCGTTCGCGTGGTCGTCCGCGAGGCGCTCGACGTTCTCCGTCAGCGCGATCCGGGCGGGCGCGGCGATCAGCCCCGCTTGGCGCATCCCGCCACCGAGGAGCTTGCGGACGCCGCGCGCCCGCTCGACGAACGCCTCGCTCCCGGCGAGCACCGTGCCGATCGGCGCGCCCAGTCCCTTCGAGAGACAGAGGCTCACCGAGTCGACGTGCGTCGTGAACGCGGCGAGCGGTTCGTCGGCGGCGACGGCCGCGTTGGCGAGGCGTGCACCGTCGAGGTGGACGGGCACGCCGCGCTCGTGCGCCGCCTCCGCGGCGGCCTCGATCGCGTCGGGGGCGGCGACCAGCCCGCCCTTCGCGTTGTGGGTGTTCTCCAGGCAGAGCAGGCCCGTCCCGGGGCGGTGGAGGTCGTCCGCGACGAACGCGTCGGCGACCTGCGCGGCGCTCGGGACGGCGCCGTCGCCCGCGTCGATCGGGCGCGTCTGGAGGCCGCCGTGTTGGGCGAACCCGGCGTTCTCGTAGCGCACGACGTGGCTCTCGGCCTCCACGATGGCCTCCTGACCGCGCTCGGTGTGGACGCGCGCGGCCGTCTGATTCGCCATCGTTCCCGAAGGGACGTAGAGCGCCGCGTCCGTTCCGAGGCGCTCTGCGGCCGTCGCTTCGAGGTCGTTCACGCTCGGATCCTCGCCGTACACGTTGTCGCCGACCGGGGCGTCGGCCGCCGCCGCGCGCATCCGGTCGCTCGGCATCGTCACGGTATCGCTGCGGAGGTCGATCCGCTCTCCCTCGGTCTCGCGCTCGCTCATACGTCCCCTCGTCGCTCGCCGCCCAAAACACCGCCCCCTCCGCAAGCGGTTTGGGTCGCCTCGCCGTGGCATCGATATGGACCCGCGCGTTCGGAGACACGCCGAGATCGTCGTCGAGCACTCCACGGACATCGAAGCGGGCGACCGCGTCGTCGTCACCGCCCCGCCCGCCGCCGAGGACTTCGCCGTCGCCGTCTACGAACTGCTCGCGGAGCGCGGCGCACACCCCGTGTCGCTCTCGAACGGACGTTTCGGGACTCCGCGCGCCGAGCGCGCCTATCTCCGCAACGTCGATCAGGACGACCTCGACGAACCCGACCACCTCACTGCGCTCTACGAGCGCACCGACGCCGCGATCCGCGTGCGCGGCGACGAGAACGTCACCGAGATGCGCGACGTGGAGGGCGACGCGCAGGCGGCCTACCAGCGCGCCTACGCCCCCGCTCGCTCGGAACTCCTCGATACGCGCTGGTGTCTCACGCAGTATCCGACGCCGGCGAACGCCCAGCTCGCCGATATGAGCACCGAGGCCTACGAGGACTTCGTCTGGAACGCCGTCGACAAGGACTGGGAGGCCCAGCGTGCACACCAACAGCAGATGGTCGAGATCCTCGATCCCGCCGACGAGGTGCGTATCGTCTCCGGCGACGAGACGGATCTCACGATGAGCGTCACGGGGATGAAGACGCTGAACGACCACGGCGAACACAACCTCCCCGGCGGCGAGGTGTTCACCGCGCCCGTCCCGGACAGCGTCGAGGGCGAAGTCCGCTTCGACCTCCCGCTCTACCACCAGAGCCACGAGATCGAGAACGCCCACTTGACGTTCGAGGACGGGCGGGTGGTCGAGTACGACGCCGATCGGAACGCCGAGGTCCTCGGCGACGTCCTCGACACCGACGAGGGCGCGCGCTACCTCGGCGAACTCGGGATCGGGATGAACCGCGACATCGACCGGTTCACCTACAACATGCTCTTCGACGAGAAGATGGGCGACACCGTCCACCTCGCCGTCGGAATGGCGTACGACGAGTGCGTCCCCGAGGGCCGCGAACCGAACGAGTCCGCCGTCCACGTCGACATGATCGTCGACATGAGCGAGGACTCGCGGATCGAGGTCGACGGCGACGTCGTCCAGCGGAACGGGACGTTCCGGTTCGAGAACGGGTTCGAGGACTAGGGTGATTCCGGAGGAATCGCCGACTCCCGAGCGCTGATCGGTGGGAGGCGCGAGGAATAACGCGACACCCGAGCGACGCGAGGGCGTCGCGATCCACTGCTCGGGGAGCGATAGCGATCCGTGAGGACACGGCACCGCCGCTCAACGGTTAACGTCCCGCAGAAGCCCTTCGTATCTACTGTTTGTGACGGGAAGTACTTAAACGAGGGCGCGATAGAACCCGGTGACGCCTAGTTATTTGAAGCCGCGTCGCCCCCGTGCGGGTATGCCGGAACTCGACATCGGGGCGTCGCAGGCCGAGTACATCGAGGAGCTGCGCGAGGCGCTCGCAGACGAGTACCTCGACGGCTACGGGGCGATGCGGCCGCGCGACGCGCTCCAATACCTCATCGACCGCCACGAGGCGACCCGGCCGGCGGACGCCCTCGTCCCGGACGCGAACGGCGATGCGGACGCGGGCGAACCCGATGGGTCGAGCGGGGAGCCGGCCGCCGCGGGATCGGACACGGTCGATACGTCGGCCGGGAGCACGACCGTCGAGACGGTGCGCCGCGACGCCGACGCGACGAGCGACGACGCGGATTCGACGACCCGCACCGATCCGTCGCCCTCGCCGTCCGGCTCGGAGAGCCCTCTGCGACAGATGATGGAGCTCTTGGAGGAGCACGACGACGCGTGGGAGGAAGTCGATTCGAGCGACGGGAAATACCGGGTGACGCTGCCGGACGGGTCGACGGCGCACGCGCGGACCCGCGACGACGTGCGCGCGCTCCTGTTCAAACACTACCGCTGAGATGGCCGACACCCGCGAGGAGGGGTCGACGTGTCCGCGCTGTGGCGGTGACCTCGAGACGTTCGTCTTCGAAGGGAAACGCGCCGTCGTCTGCGAGGACTGCGGATACGCGGACGTCCCGGCCGATCACTCGCCGCCCGAACGCGCTGACGAGGAGTCGTGGGCGTCGATCCTGCGGCGCTATCGTCGCGGTGGCAGTGGCGATACGACCGATAGCGACGGCGCGGACGACGGGACGGCGTAACTCGTTACTCTTCGGGGGTCGCTTCGGCCTCTTCGGACTCGCGTTCGCCCTCCTCGGAGCGGGCGGCGACGAGCGCGCCGCGAGCGACGCTGTAGAGGGGTTCGCGGGCGCGCCGAACGCCGCTGACGGAGAAGGGGATGTCGGCCTCGCGGAGGCGCTCGCGGAAGAGCCCCTCGAAGCCGTCGGGGCTCGCGGTGCCACCGGTGACGACGACGGGCACGTCGAGGCCCTCCTCGACGTCCTCCTCGTCGACTTCCTCGACGACGTTCTCGACGACGTAGTCGAGGAGGTTCTCGTAGTAGATGCCGAGCGCGCCCTCGATGCCGCCGACGTCGCTCGTGAAGTCGAGGCGGAAGTCGTCCTCCTTCGTCGTCGTGACCTTATCGACGGGCGTCCCGGTGGCGCGCGCGGCCTGCTCGTCGATCCAGTCGCCCCCGCGGGCGATGGAGAAGCGCATGACCGGCACCGCGTAGTAGGAGAGACAGACGTTCGTCATCCCCGCGCCGAAGCTGATACCGAGACCGGTGAAGTCGTTGTCGGCGAGCTCGCTGTAGATGACGGCCATCCCCTCGTTGATCGGTTCGGGGTCGTACCCCATGTCCGAGAGGATGGATTCGAGGGTCTTCTGGTGGTAGAGCGTGGAGAGATCGGAGTCGATGGGGTCGGCGGGCGTCGAGAAGAAGAGGCGCTCGCCGGGGTGTTGGGGCTCGTCGACGACCTGCTGGAGGATGAGCTTGATCATCGGGATGGCGGACTTCTCGTCGGAGGAGAGGATGCCCGCCTTCATCGGCCGTCGCGTCTCGCGGTTGAAGATGTTCGCGAAGTTCAGGGCGTCGTCGCCGACGACGTACACCTTATCCCCCTTCTTGATGTGGAGGACGTCGCTGCGCGAGAGCATCTGATCGGCCATGTCGCTGTAGTCGAGTTCGACGAACGAGTTGCGCTGTTGGACGAACACCGTCTCCGCGCCCTCCTGTCGCGCGGAGATGAGGTTCATCGTACCGACGTCGAGGCCTTTCGCCATGGTTGTTGGTCGAAATCGCCGATCTTAAAGCTATGGCTCGCCCGGTTCTCGTCCCCACGGGCCGTCTCAGCGCCCGAAGAGGGACTTGACGCGCTCGACGACTCCGTCGTCCGCGGTTGCGACCTCCTCCGCCTGCTGTTTCTTCCGGAGCTCTTGGAGCGCCGCGACCTGATCGTCCGCGCCCTCGCCGGTCTCCTCCGCCGGCTCCTCGTTCCCGCGGAGCTTCTGCAGGGCCGCGACCTGATCGTCCGCGCTCGTGCTCCGCGAGACGTTCGCGTTGTCGGGCGTGAGGTTCGAGCGCTCGACCTCCGCCTCGTCGTCGCCGCCGGCGCTGAGGTTCAGTCGCGTCGTACTCGTCTTCTCGACGCCGCCCCACGAGAGCTCCGAGCCGGACATCGCGTCCTCGATGTCGCGTTCGACCTGCTCGTCGCTGACCGTCTCCGCGTCCCCGGTGGTCGTGCCGTCGCCGCCGGCGCTCCCCGCGCCCGTCGCGGTGCTCGCCGACTGTCGGGCGCGCTCGATCCGGTCGGTGACGAGACCCGCGCCGCCCGCGCCGACGAGCACGACGAGGCCGGCAGAGTAGACGAAGACGCCGAGCGTGCTGTAGTCCGCCGTCCCCTGCACGTTCCAGTGTTGGGGGTAGCTCGCCACGAAGACGCCGACGCCGCCGAGGCAGACGACGGCGCCGAGTCCCGCGGCGTACATCGCCCGCCGGTCGACCGGGAGCAACACGGGGATGCTGAGGAGGAACGCCGGGAGGCCGACGAGCGCGAGCGTGCCCGCGACCTCGCGTAGCTGCCAGTGGAAGTGCACGCTCGCCGGGATCGTCGAGGACCACCCGAACACGACCGCGCCGAGAACGCCGAGCGTCGCGCCCGCGAAGAACAGCCCGAACCCGACGTAGACGTCCACCAGCCGCTCCGGTTCGCCGAGATACCGACGGTACACCCGGACGAGTCCGTCCGTCACCCGCTCGGTCGTCTCACTCTCCATGCACACACGTCTAGCAGCCTGCGTTAAGACTGTTCGCCAGCGTACCCCGCGAGCGACACGGGCGCATGATTTAAGACCTTGTGTGTTATTGTGTACCATATGTCGCCCCTCGCGTGTCCGAACTGTGAGCGCGGTATCGAGCGAGACGAGATCCGAGCCCGAACCGTCCCCCGATCCGACGGCATCCGGACGACCTACCGCTGTCCGTTCTGCCGCGGGAACTTCGATACCGTCGCGGAGCTCCTGTGAGCCGCGTCCCGAACGCCTTTTGCCCTCACCGCGATAGGGGACGGTGGGGCACGTAGCTCAGTTCGGACAGAGCGTCTGGCTTCTAACCAGAAGCGCGGGGGTTCGAATCCCCCCGTGCCCGTCCGTCTTTTTACTGCGGGGGGTTCGCGGGGCGAACCCCCGCTTGCAAAAACACGGGAGAAAAACTCCCGGTCGCCGGAGGCGACCGGTGAAACTCGCGCTGCGCGCGAGTACGCTCCCCCATGCTCCGTCTCCGCGTTCCGCACTCCGTTACTCTCCACCGCCCCGTCCCGCGCTTCGGCGTCCTTTTCACGGCGCTCCCCGTGGCGTCGCGCATGAACGCGACTCACGTCCTCGCCGCCCTCGTCGTCGGCATCGCGACCGGCTTCGTCTTCGCCGGTCTCCGCGTCCCGCTCCCCGCGCCGCCGTCGCTCCCGGGCATCGTCGGCATCGTCGGCATCTACGTCGGCTACCGCATCGTCGAGGCTACCGGGGTCGGCTTCGACCTCCTGAGTTGGCTCGGCCTCGGCTGACGTTTTGCGGGCGACGCTTTTGACGCTGTGGCGCGTTCGCCACGTATGGCCGAACAACGCTCCCTCCTCACGCGCGCGCTCTGGTTCGTCTTCGTCGGCTGGTGGGCGACGCCCGCCCTCGTGAACGTCGCGTGGCTCTGCAACGCCACCATCGTCGGCATCCCCATCGGGATCGCGCTCATCAACCTCGTCCCGACCGCGCTGACGCTGCAGGAACCCCGCGACCTCGACGCCGACGGTGGCAGCCAGCACGGCCTCGCGCTGCGCGCCGTCTACTTCGTCCTCGTCGGCTGGTGGGCGAGTTTCCTCTGGGCCAACCTCGCGGCGTTCTTCGCGGTCACGATCGTCGGCCTCCCGGTCGCCATCTGGATGTTCCACCGCCTCCCCTACGTCACCTCGCTCTACCGGCTCTGACGCCGCGTCACCGCGCCGGGCGCCCCCACCGACAGCGCGCGACGGTTCATGCCGCCGGCGTTCGCCCGCCCCGAGCACCCGTCTCCTCCCGCCGGATGCTTGGCTTTAAATCGCCGTCGCGGCTACTTCCGACCATGACTGTCATCGGTATCGTCGGCCTCCCGGGGAGCGGGAAGAGCGAGGCGGCGGCGGTCGCCGAGGAGCTCGACGTCCCCGTGGTGACGATGGGCGACGTCATCCGCGCGGCCTGCGAGGACCGCGGACTCGACCCGGCGACCTACCACGGCGAGGTGGCGCGCGCGCTCCGCGAGGAGGGCGGCGTCGACGCCATCGCTGAGCGCTCCCTCCCGATCATCGAGGACGCCCTCGACGGGAACGACGTCGTGCTCGTCGACGGCATCCGCTCGGACGCGGAGGTCGAGCGCTTCGAGGCGGCCTTCGGCGACGACTTCCTGCTCGTCGAGGTCCACGCGCCCTTCGAACTCCGCCGCGAGCGCCTCGGCGTGCGCGGGCGCGACGCGACGAAGGAGGAGGGGGGTGAGAGCCTCGAAGAGCGCGACGAGCGCGAGCGCGGCTTCGGCATGGACGCGGCGATGGCGGCGGCGGACGTCACCATCGAGAACACGGGCACGCTGTCGGCGTTCCACGACCGCGTGCGCGAGCTCATCGAGGAGGCGGGGGCGTGAGCGTCGTCTACAGCGTCGACGTCGAGATCCGCGCGCCCGTCCGGCCCACGGAGGTCCCGGATCGCGTCGCGCGCGCCGTCGAGGCGCTCTTTCCGACCGCCGAGATCGAGATCGGCCCGGACGAGGTCGTGGCGACGACGCACGATCTCGAAGGGTTCCGCGAGGCGCTCTTCGAACAGCGCATCCTCGACACCGCGCGCTCGGCGTTCCTCGACGGACGCGACGACGTGGAGGACGCGGACGGCTTCGCCTTCGACTTGAAGAAGCAGGCGGCCTTCCGCGGCGTCGTGAACTTCTCCGTGGGGAGCGCGGCGGAACTCGGCGACGTTCACGTGGAGGTGACGGTGCGCGAGCCGTCGGTCGACGAGTTCGTCGCGTACCTCGCGCCGGAGACGGCGGAGGGCGACCCCATCGAGGACGTGGAGGGCGTCGGCGACGACGCCGAGTAGTCAGACGAGCACCTGCACGACGGCGAAGAGGACGACGACGCCGAGTAGTCAGACGAGCACCTGCACGACGGCGAAGAGGACGACGACGCCGAGGACGTCACAGACGTTCGTCACCACGGGAATGACGACGTCGTCGGGATCGAGGCGGAGGCGATAGGCGGCGTACGTCGCGGTGATCGTGACACCGACCGCGAGGAGCGCGAGCGCGGCTCCCGAGGCGAACGAGACGGCGACGACGGTCCACACGGGGAGGTCCGGGTGCGTGCCCGTGAGGCCGGTGGCGGCCCACGCGCCCGCGCCGACGACCGGGAAGAGGGTGAGCGCGAGCGTCACGGTGGCGAGCGCGTTGCCGGCGAGGTCGTCGTCCGTCGGCGCGAAGGAGAGGGTCCCGAGGTGCATCGCGGTGGAGAGCCGCGAGGCGAGGATGCTCCCCAGGTTCCCCGCGGTTCCGATCGTGACGGGGACGAGCACGAGGAGGCTCGGGTAGCGATAGAGCGTCGCCTCGAACGTCCCGAGGACGAGGCCGCTGCCGATCTCGACGGCCGTGAGGCCAAGCAGGACGGGTAGCGTCGCGCGCGTGATCGCGGACACGGTCCACTCCTCGGGCATCTAGGCCACCCCCAGCACGACCTCGACGCCGACGACGAGGAAGGCGAGGCCGAAGACGTCCCCGATGGTCGTGACGAGGGGGCCGACGAGCGCGTCCGGGTTGTACCCCCGGCGGAAGCCGACGAAGACGACGGCGACGACGGCCCCGGTGAGGACGATCCCGGAGAGGAGGCCGGCGACGAGCGCGACGGCGACGAGCGTCCCGAGCCCCGCGACCGTGCGGCCGAGCGCGAGGAGAACGCAGAACGCTAGTGCCGCCGCGAACGCGGAGGCGACGAGGCCGTTGGCCATCGCGGCCGCGCCGGCGGCGACGAGTCGGTCGTCGGCCTCGAACTCCGCTTCGATGAGCCCCTGGTGGAGGCCGGTGGCGAGGCGCGCACCGAGCGACCCGTAGACGTTCCCGCGGGTGGCGAGCAGCGCGGGGACGCAGACGAGGAGGCCGGGGACGAGGCGTAACTCGGCGCGCATCCCGCCGAGGACGACGCCGGCGAAGAGGCCCCCGAGCGTGCTCGCGACGAGCGCCGGTACGGCCTCCCGATAGGCGTCGGCGGCGACGTCGCGGATGCTCATACCGACACCAGACGCGGCGGCCGGTAAAATACCCCGGCCGTCGCGCGCCTCACCGGTCGGTGACGAGCAGCACCCCGGCCGCGACGGCGGCGACGGCGAGTGCGACCCAGAGCACGCCGAACGCGGCCCGGAACCCGGCATAGGTGGAGACAACGCCGACGACGCCCGGCGCGATCGCGCCCGCGCCCATCAGGACGGTGCGGACGACGCCGAGGCCGCCGCCCGAGACGTCCGCGGGGAGGAGCGCCATCAGGTACGCGCCCCTGACCGGTCGGAAGCCGTGACTCCCGAGGCCGAAGACGACGACCACGCCGACGAGCGTGACGATCCCGGCCCCGCCGCCGACGGCGATGAGCGCGAGCAGGCCGACGGTGGCGACGGCGAGCGTGGCGACGATCACGCGGAGCGCGCCGATCCGGTCCGCGAGGTCGCCCGTGACGGTCTGCACGAGGCTGACGACGAACAGGCTCCCGTAGACGGCGCTCGCGGTCGCCGGCGTGAGACCCGCGGTTTCGAGGTAGCGCGGGAGGAACGCGACGACGCCGTTGTACGCGAAGGAGAAGCCGACGGTGACGAGGACGAACCCCGCGAACGCCGGCCGGCGGAAGAGCGCGGCGTAGCGACGGAGCGGGACGCGCTCGTCGTCCCCGTCGTCGCGCTCGGGTTCGCGCGCGCCCAGCCAGCGATGGGCGAGGACGGCGAGTGAGAGCCCGAGCAGCCCGCCCGCGAGGAAGACGGCGTGCCACGTGACGCGCGGGCTCGTGAGGCAGAACGCGACGGCGGCGGGGGCGGCGACGCCCGCGAGCGCCCCCGCGGTGTCGAGGACGCCGAGCGCGCGGCCCGGACGCTCCGTGTAGACGGTCGAGAGCAGGCCGATGGCGACGGTCTTGTGGACGCCCGTGCCGACGCCGACGAGGACCATGGCGCCGACGAGGACGACGAAGGGCGCGTCGAGCGAGAGCGCGAGCGCGGCGACGCCCGCGACGGCCGCGCCCGCGGTGATGACGACCGACGCCCCGATCCGATCGGCGATCGCACCCGCGGGGAACTGCAACAGCGCGTAGACGAGCAACATCGCGGTGAACGCAAGCCCGAGCGTCGCGTCCGTGACGCCGTAGCGCGTGCTCAGCTCCGGGAAGAGCGGCGGGAACGCGTACCGGAGGAACTTCGCGAGGAACCAGATCGCCGCCGTCGCCGCGAGGGCGTCCAGCGAGCGGAGGCGTCGGCGCACATGGGAGGTGTGACCGGCCGGCACAAAAGCGCTTCAGCTTCTAGTCGCCGAACGGGCCCATCCCGCCCATGCCACCGCCACCGCCGCCGCCACCGCCCTGCATCTTCTGCATCATCCGCTGCATGTCGCCGTCGCCCATCCCCTGGAACTGCTTCATCGTCCGCGCCATCATCTTGTGCTGTTCGAGGAGTTCGCGGACCGTCTCCTCGCCCTGCCCCGAGCCCTTGGCGATGCGGCGGATCTGGGAGGCACCGATCGAGCGCGGGTTCTCCAGCTCCTCGTCGGTCATCGAGTCCATGACGACCTCGAAGTTCCGCATCCGGTCCTGGGTGACGTCCATCGCGTCGTCGGGGAGCTGATCCATGAGGCCGCCGCCCATCCCCGGGATCATGTCCATCACCTGATCGAGGGGCCCCATGTTGCTCATCGCGCTCATCTGCCGCTGCATGTCCTTGAGGGTGAACTCCCCCTTCAGCATGTCCTCGGGGTCCCAGTCCTCTTCCTCTTCGGCCTGGGTCTCCTCCATCGCGCGCTCGACGCGCTCGGTGAGCTGCTTGAGGTCGCCCATCCCCAGCAGTCGGGAGATGAAGCCGTCGGGCTCGAAGCGCTCGATGTCCTGGACCGTCTCGCCGGAGCCGAGGAAGGCGATGGTCGAGTCGGTCTCGTTGACGGCGGTCAGCGCGCCCCCGCCCTTCGCGGTCCCGTCGAGCTTCGTGATGACGACGCCGTCGATGCCCACGGAGTCCTCGAACTGCTGGGCCTGGTCCTTCGCGCCCTGACCGATCGCGGCGTCGAGGACGAGGAGCGAGCGGTCCGGCTGGACCGTCGCCTCGATCTCCTCGATCTCGTCGATGAGATCGGCTTCGAGGGCGTGTCGCCCCGCGGTGTCGACGATGCGCACATCGGCGTCCTCGGTCGCTTCGAGTCCCTCGCGCGCGATCTTGACGGGGTCGTCCTCGTCGGGATCGCCGTAGAAGTCGACCTCCGCGCGCTCGCACATCTGCTCGGCCTGCTCGTAGGCCCCGGGGCGGAAGGTGTCGGTCTGGATGACGGCGGGTCGGAGCCCCTTCTTCGAGAACCACCACGCCATCTTCGCGGCGGTGGTGGTCTTCCCCGACCCCTGGAGGCCGGCGAGCATGATCGTCTGCTCCTCCAAGGGGAGCTCGGTGGATTCGCCGACGAGGTCGACGAGCTCCTCGTAGACGATGCGCAGGACGTGATCGCGCGCGGTCGTGCCGCCCGGCGGCTCCTCCTCCAGGGCGCGCTCCTTGATCGAGTCCGAGAGGGCCATCACGAGCGAGACGTCGACGTCGGCCTGCAGCAAGGAGCGCTGGATCTCCTTGACGACCTCCTCGACGTCTTCCTCATCGATGCGGGACTTCCCCCGGAGCGAATCGAGCGTGCCCCTGAGCGAACTCCCGAGGTCGTCGAGTACCATTTGGCCCACGTAGGGGCCGCAGACGCATTAAAGCACTTATCGCCCTATGTAAACTACCCCGCCCTACTCGCTCTCTCGGGCCTTGCGGCCCTCGGTCACTGCTTGAGGACGGGGCTTTACCGCACCGATATTGTGCCCCGCGACCCCATGCGTGGACGCGGCCCGGCTTCCTCTTTCCGTTCTGCCGACGGCGTGGGTGCATTAATGATGCCTCCCACTTCGACCGCCGACGAGGATTGTCCCGCCGATTTAATTCCCGGTGTTCTCGCGCTCTACCCTCAATCGAGGGACGGGGGTCCACCTCGTTCGCAGTCGTCGTTCCCGAGTATAGGGTGCGGGAGTACCGCACCACAGGCGTCGGTCTACTGGCGACGCCTACCGACCCCGACGTGTGCGAGGACGGCAGTAGCACAGGATACGGCGCGGGCGGTCTTAAAGGCGCGCGAACGCCCTTCCTCTCCGCCCTACTCGCTTCGCTCGTTGAGGACGGAGCCTCCGCGCTACCGATTGCTGAACCCGGGAGATACGGTCGCTCGCGTGACACGCCGTCACGGCGCGTCGGCGTCGATACCGCGTTCGGCGAGGCGCTCGAAGAACGCGTCGGCGTCGAGTTCGGGCACGTCGTGTTCGGTGGCGTCCTCGCGCTTGCTCGCGCCCGGGTTCGACCCGACGACGAGACAGTCCGTGTTCGACGAGACCGATGTCGTCGCCGTCGCCCCGTGTCGCTCCACGAGTTCCTGTAGCTCGTCGCGGGTCCACCCCTCCACGCTCCCCGTGAAGACGTACGTCTCCCCGGCGAGCTCGTCGCCTTCTTCGGTCATCTCGGGTGCGTCGGGCTCGCCGAGCCTGGACTCGTCGCGCAGGCGCTCGATGACGCGGCGGTTGCGCTCGTTGTCGCGGAACTCCGCGATGTGCTCGGCGACGGTCGGGCCGACGCCCTCGACGGCCTCGTAGTCGTCCCGCTCGGCGTCGAGGAACGCATCGACGTCACCGAAGTGGGCCGCGAGGTCGGCGGCGACGATCGGACCGACCTCGGGGATCCCGATGGCGGCGAGGAAGTCACCGAGCGGCGGGTGGCGGGCGGCGTCGAGTTCCGCCCGGAGGTTCCGAGCGCTCGTCTCGCCCCACCCCGACAGCTCGGCCAGCGTCTCCACCTCGACGTCGTAGAGGTCCGCGACGTCGTCCGCAACGAGCCCCGCCTCGACGAGCTGTTCGGCCGCGGCCTCGCCCACGCCCTCGATGTCGAGCACGTCCGTGAAGTAGGCCAGCGCGTGGACGAGCTGGGCGTCACAGGCGAGCCCGCCCGTGCAGAAGGCGATCGGGCCGTCGCGCTCGACGTCGCTCCCGCAGACCGGACACGACTCGGGGAAGTCGAAGGTCCCCTCGCTGCGTTTCTCCACCACCTCGTCGACGTACGGGATGACGTCGCCGGCGCGTTCGATCCGCACCTCGTCCCCGACGTTCACGCCCAGTTCGTCGATCTCCTCGGGGTTGTGGAGGCTCGCGCGCGACACCGTGACGCCGCCGACCTCGACGGGTTCGAGGAGCGCGACCGGGGTGAGACGACCCGTTCGGCCGACCTGCACGACGACGTCCGTGATCGTCGTCACCTCCGTGCGCGCCGGGAACTTGTAGGCGTACGCCCACCGGTAGTGTCGGGCCGTGGTGCCGAGGCGCTCGCACTGCGCGCGGTCGTCGACTTTCACCACCGTCCCGTCGATCTCGTAGTTCAGCTCCTCCCGCTCCGTCCGCAGCGCGTCCCGGTAGTCGATGGCCGCCTCGACGTCCGCGACGCGGCGATCCCGGTCGTTCGTCTTCAGCCCCCACTCGGGGAAGCGACCGACCTCGCCCCAGTGGGTGTCGAGGCCGTCGATCCCGGCGCCGAGCCCGCCCCCGGAGGCCGACGATCGCTCGCGGAGCGCGTCGAGCAGCGCCTCGACGTTCGTGCCGCTACCGTTCCACGCCGCGCGGACGGCGTCGTCACCGCCGTCGTCGCCGCTACCGCCGTCACCCGACGCGTCCGCGTCCCACGCCGCGAGCACGTCGTAGAAGAAACAGTCGAGCGGTCGCTCGGCCGTCACCGAGGGGTCGAGCTGTCTGAGCGTGCCGGCGGCGGCGTTCCGGGGGTTGGCGAAGGGGTCGTCCCCGCGCTCGACGCGCTCGCGGTTATACTGTTGGAAGGCGTCCCGCGGGATGTACACCTCACCCCTGACGACGAGGACGTCCGGGTGGTCGCCGCGCAGGCGCTGGGGGACGGACTCGATCGTCCGGACGTTCTCCGTGACGTCCTCGCCGGTCTCGCCGTCGCCGCGCGTCGCCGCGCGCTCGTAGCGCCCGTCGACGTAGACGACCTCGACGGAGAGCCCGTCGAACTTCGGCTCGCAGACGTAGGCGACGTCCGCCCCGCCGAGGTCGCGTCGCACGCGCCGGTCGAACTCCCGGACGTCCGCGGCGTCGCCGCTGGAGTCGATGGAGAACAGCGGCGCGACGTGCTCGACGGTCCCGAGCTCGTCGACGGGTTCGCCGCCCACGCGCTGGGTGGGAGAGCCCTCGCGTTCGAGGTCGAACGCGTCCTCCAGTTCGCGCAGGCGCTCGAACAGTCGATCGTAGGCCCGATCGCCGATCACGGGGTCGTTCAGGACGTAGTACCGGTAATCGTGGAACCGAACGGCCTCGCGGAGGCGCTCGGCCTGCGCGCGCGCGTCGGCCTCGCCGAGCGCCTCGACGTCGCGGAAGTCGAGGGCGGGATCGGTGACGTAGGGGTTGTCGTCGGCCACCTCGTCCGCGCCGTCGAGGTCGGTGCCTGGCATACCCGCGGTGTCGCCGTGCGGCCCCGTAAAGCACTCGGGCGCGAGTACCAGCGGATTTTGCCGTAACTCGCGCGCATATCCCGCTGGGGAAATATGCATATGATACATGAGCGACGAGGACGACCGGCGGTTCGACACCCGGACCGTCCACGCCGGCCAGGAGTCCGCGGACCCCGCGACCGGCGCCCGGGCACCCCCGATCTATCAGACGACCTCCTACGTCTTCGACGACGCAGACCACGCGGCCGACCTCTACGCCCTCGACGCGGAGGGTGACGTCTACTCCCGCATTAGCAACCCGACCGTCGAGATGCTGGAGGAGCGCCTCGCCAGCCTCGCCGGCGGCGCGGGCGCCGTGGCGACCGCGTCCGGGATGGCGGCCTTCGACGCCGCGACGTTCGTCCTCGCCGAAGCCGGCGACAACGTCGTGTCGTCGTCCGCCATCTACGGCGGCACTCGCACCTACCTCACCGGAACCGCGGGCCGGCGCGGCATCGAGGCCCGTTTCGTGGACACGCTGGACGTCGAGGCGTACGCCGAGGCGATCGACGAGGACACCGCGTTCGTCCACCTGGAGACGATCGGCAACCCCGCGCTCGTCACGCCGGACATCGAGGCGATCGCCGACGTCGCCCACGCGCACGACACGCCGCTGTTCGTCGACAACACCTTCGCCACGCCCGCGCTCTGTCGCCCGCTCGAACACGGCGCCGACGTCGTCTGGCACTCCACGACGAAGTGGCTCCACGGCTCCGGTACGACCCTCGGCGGCGTCGTCATCGACGGCGGCGACTTCGATTGGGACCCGGAGCAGTACCCCGAAATCGCCGGCGACAACCCCGCCTACCACGGCCTCAACCTCTCCGAACGCTTCCCCGACGCCCCGATGGCCGCCGCGACCCGCCTCCGCGGCATCCGCACGCTCGGCAACTCCCAGAGCCCCTTCGACGCGTGGCAGACGATGCAGGGGTTGGAGACGCTCGGTCTCCGCGTCGAACGCCACTGTGAGAACGCGGTCCTCGTCGCCGAGTACCTCGACGACCACGACGACGTCGCCTGGGTCACCTATCCCGGCCTCCCGGATCACGAGACGTACGACAACGCGAAGGAGTACCTCGACGGCGGCTACGGCGGCATGATCACCTTCGGCCTCGAGGGCGGGTTCGAGGCCGGCAAGCGCTTCTGCGAGTCCACGGAGCTCGCCTCCTTCCTCGCCAACATCGGCGACGCGAAGACGCTCGTCATCCACCCCGCGAGCACCACGCACGCCCAGCTGAGCGAGGCCGAACAGCGCTCCTCCGGCGTCACGCCCGACATGATCCGGCTCTCCGTCGGTATCGAGGACCCCGCGGACGTCCTCGCCGACCTCGACCGGGCCATCGCGGAGGCGACGCGATGAGCCGCGGCCGCCGCGAGGACGTCGTGAACGTCGGCTCGTTCGCGTTCGAGCGCGGCGGCGAACTCGACCTCGACGTCGCCTATGCGGCGTACGGCGACCCCACGGACCCCACCGTCCTCGTCTGTCACGCGCTGACCGGCAGCCAGTACGTCGCCGGCCCCGCCCCCGAGGGCGTCAGCGGCCAAGCGGCGGGCTGGTGGGACGCCCTCGTCGGCCCCGGCAAACCCATCGACACCCGCGCCTACCACGTCGTCTGCGCGAACGTCCCGGGATCGTGCTACGGCACCACCGGCCCCGTGAGCGAGGGCCCCGACGGCGACCCCTACGGCCCCGACTTCCCCGCCGTGACGGTCGGCGACTGGACGCGCTCGCAGGCCCGCCTCCTCGACGCGCTCGGCGTGGACACGCTCTACGCCGTCGTCGGCGGCAGCGTCGGCGGCATGAACGTCATCGACTGGGCGAAGCGTTACCCCGAGCGCGTCGAGCGGATCGCCGCTATCGCCACCAGCCCCCGCCTCGACGCGCAGTGTCTCGGTCTCAACACCGCCGCCCGACGCGCCATCACGAGCGACGCGAACTACGGCGACGGCGACTACTACGGCGGTCCCGAACCTGACGAGGGACTCGCCGTCGCCCGCCGCATCGGTCACGTGATGTACCTCTCGAAGGCCTCGATGACCGACCGCTTCGACCGGCGCGTCGCCGAGCGCCGCGCCGACGACCACGACGACCCGACCGCCGAGGGCTTCCCCTACCGAGACGTCGCCTCCTACCTCGACTACAACGCCGAGCGCTTCACCGAGCGCTTCGACGCGAACAGCTACCTCTACCTCCTCCGCGCGCTCGACGAGTACGACCTCGCCGCGGACTACCCATCCGACGCCGCCGCCCTCGCCGACTACGAGGGCGACGCGCTCGTCCTCTCGTTCACCGGCGACTGGCACTTCCCGCCCGAGGGCGGCGAGGTCATCGCCGACGCCTTCGAGGCCGGTCCAGGCGCCGCCGTCCACCGCGTCATCGAGAGCGACTACGGCCACGACGCCTTCCTCGTCGAACCCGACCGCGTCGGCCCGCCCGTCCGAACCCTCCTCGAACGCGGCGCGAGCGCCGTCACCACCGAAGCCGACCAGAACGCGACGCCAGACTACCCGCGGGTGTGCACGGGCCTCCTACCCGACGCCTGAACAACGACCTTTTGCTGTGCGACGGCTTTGCCGTCGCTGGCAAAAGCTCGGCCAAAATGTCCGCCCGGCCCCGGGGGTCTTCGGACCTCGCGGCTTCGCCGCGAGTGAACCGCGCGACGGCCGGGTCTTTCGGACCGCTCGTCGCGCGGACGCTCTTTCGTAGCCTGCCCGTTTTCGCCGTGGCCTAACGAACCACACGTATAGCGTTCGGCGACCGAGTGACTCGAAGAGCCCGGAAGGTCGCCGGTTCGCTCGCCGGAGGCGAGGCCGAAGAGGGTTCGAAGCACCCGACGACGGCTTTTGTCGTCAGAACGCCCCGCGTTCTGACTGAACAGTAGGAAGCTTCGCTTCCTACGGTGGCCGAGCTTTTGCCAGCGCAGAGCGCGCCGTTGGCGCGCTCAAGCGCGGCAAAAGGTCGTTTAGAGTAAGCCGTCCTCCTCGAAGACGCGCTTGAGCCGTCCCATCGTGGCGACGACGACGTCGCAGTGCGGACGGACGGCGGGCTTGGGGACGAAGCCGACGGCGGTGCCGGCGACCTTGAGCATGGGGAGGTCGTTGGCGCCGTCGCCGATTGCGACGGTGTCGTCCATGTCGGTGTTCGTCTCCATGCAGAGCGCTTCCAGGGCCTCGTCCTTCGTGTCCTCGATGAGCGGGCCGTCGGCGTCGCCGGTGAGGCGGCCGTCTTCGACGGGGAGTTCGTTGGCGACGACGTGATCGACCTCCGCGCGGTCGCGCTCCAGGGCGGCCTCGACGCCCGGCGTGAAGCCACCGGTGAGGATCGCGGTGGTGTGGCCGGCGTCGTTCAGCGCTTCGATGAGGTCGGCCGCGCCGGGGCGGAGGTACACCTGCTCGTAGGCGGCCTGCGCTTCGGCCTCGGGGAGCCCTTCGAGGAGCGCGGCGCGCTCGTAGAGCGATTCGGCGTACGAGAGCTCGCCGCGCATCGCGCGCGTCGTGATCTCCTCGATCTCCTCGGCGACGCCGTACTGCTCGCCGAGCAACACCATCATCTCCGAGTCCGAGAGCGTGCCGTCGAAGTCGAACGCGACCAGCGTCATGGTCCCCGTTCGCACGCCGCCGGCCAAGTGCGTTCCGTTCGCACACCGCGTTCCACACGAAACGAAGGGGTCATCCGATAGGGGGCGTGGCCGTGGACATCACGAGCGGTATATAGACGACACTACTCACGTCCGTGTACAGATTGGCCGGGTCGATCGGCGTCACGCGCCGCCGATGAGAAAAGCGTTAATGTGCCGCGCGGGTTTCCCCCGAACGTGAAGGTACTCGTCACGGACCCCATTGCGGACGCCGGCCTCGACACCCTCCGCGAGGCGGGCCACGAGGTCGAAACTGCCTACGACGTCGAGGGCGACGCCCTCCTCGACGCCGTCTCGGACGCGAACGCCCTCATCGTTCGCTCCGGAACCGACGTGACCGAGGCGGTCTTCGAGGCCGCGCCCGACCTCGTCATCGTCGGGCGCGCCGGCATCGGCGTCGACAACATCGACATCGACGCCGCGACCGAACACGGCGTCATCGTCGCCAACGCCCCCGAGGGCAACGTTCGCGCCGCCGCCGAGCACACCGTCGCCATGGCGTTCGCCGCCGCGCGCTCCATCCCGCAGGCCCACGTTCGTCTGAAGGAGGGCGAGTGGGCCAAGAGCGACTACCTCGGCACGGAGGTCAACGGCAAGACCCTCGGCGTCGTCGGTCTCGGCCGGGTCGGCCAGGAGGTGGCGAAGAAGCTCGCCTCCCTCGGCATGGACCTCGTCGCCTACGACCCCTACATCAGCGAGGAGCGCGCCGATCAGCTCGGCGCCGACCTCGTCGACCTCGAGGAGTGTCTCACCGTCGCGGACTTCCTCACCGTCCACGTCCCGCTCACGCCCGAGACGGAGGGACTCATCGACGAGGACGCCCTCGCCAACCTCGAAGGCGGCTACCTCGTCAACTGCGCGCGCGGCGGCGTCGTCGACGAGGACGCCCTCGCCGAGGCCGTCTCCGACGGCGTCATGAAGGGCGCCGCGGTCGACGTCTTCGCCGAGGAACCCCTCTCAGAGGACTCGCCGCTGCTCGACGTCGACGACATCGTCGTCACGCCCCACCTCGGCGCATCCACGGAGGCCGCCCAGGAGCACGTCGCCGTCTCGACGGCCGAGCAGGTCGTCGCCGCGTTCAACGACGAACCCGTTCTCAACGCGCTGAACGCGCCGTCCGTCGACGAATCCGCCTTCCCGCGGATCGAGCCGTACATCGATCTCACGGAGACCGCGGGGAAGGTCGCGGCGCAGCTCTTCGGCGAGCGAATCGAACGCATCGAGGTCTCCTACGCCGGCGACATCGCCGCCGAGGACGTCGATCTCGTCACCGCGAGCGCGCAAAAGGGCGTCTTCGAGCCCCTCGAATGGAACGTCAACGCCGTCAACGCCCCGCGCGTCGCCGAGGAACGGGGGATCGAGGTCACGGAGACGAAGACCCGCTCCTCCGCGGACTTCCAGAGCCTCGTCACCGTCACGGTCGGCGACGGCGAGGAGGAACTCTCCGTCTCCGGCACGCTGTTCGCCGGCGACGACCCCCGTCTCGTCTCCATCGACGGCTACCGCGTCGACGCCATCCCGCACGGCCACATGCTCGTCGCACGCAACCGCGACGAACCCGGCGTCATCGGCTTCATCGGGACGGTACTCGGCGAGTACGACGTCAACATCGCCGGCATGTTCAACGCCCGCGAGACGGACGGCGGCGAAGCCCTCACCGTCTACAACCTCGACGAGGGGCTGCCCGAAGCCGCCCGCGCGGAACTCGAAGGCGACACGCGCATCACCGAGATCACGGAGATCGAACTGAACGGGACGTAGACCCCCCTCCAATCGAGCGGTCGATCGCCGCTCCCGACTCCGTCACGTCACGCACTTCTCGCCGTCTCTATTCTCGCCGCCTCTATCAGCTCACAGCGCGTCCAGCACGCCGTCCGCGTCCGCGGGGACGGGCGTCGTGTCGCCGCCGGCCGCGGCCGCCGCGTCCGGGTCCTTCAGCAGGTGCCCGGTCGTGAGACAGACGACCTGCTCGTCCGCGCCGATCTCGCCCCGTTCGCTGAGCTTCCGTAACCCCGCGACGGACGCCGCGGAGGCCGGCTCGACGCCGACGCCGTCGCGCGCGAGCGAGCGCTGGGCGTCCGTGATCTCGTCGTCCGAGACCGCGACCGCCGTGCCGCCCGTCGCTCGGATCCCCGGCAGGGCCTTCGGCGCGTTCACGGGGTTGCCGATCCGGATCGCGGTCGCGCGCGTCTCGACGTCGTCCCAGCGTCGCACCTCGTCGTTCCCCTCGCGCACCGCCTCCACCATCGGCGCCGCGCCCTCGGCTTGGACGCCCGTGAGCGCCGGCATCTCCGCTTCGTCCATCGCGCCGGCGGCGACGAGCTCGCGGAAACACTTGTAGAGCGCCGCGGTGTTGCCCGCATTACCCACAGGAAGGACGATCCGATCCGGCCACTCGCCCGTCGCCTCGCGCGACTGTTCGAGGATCTCGAGGCCGATCGTCTTCTGCCCCTCCAGCCGGAAGGGGTTGATCGAGTTGAGGAGGTAGACCTCGCCGCGGTCGGCGAGTTCGGCGACGACGTCCAGACACGCGTCGAAGTTGCCGTCGACTTCGAGGATCCGCGCCCCGTGGAGCGCCGCCTGCGCGATCTTGCCAGCCGCGACCTTCCCCGCGGGCAGGAGGACGAGCACCTCGGTGTCCGCGCGCGCGCCGTAACACGCGAGCGCCGCCGACGTGTTCCCCGTCGACGCGCACGCCAGGCGATCGACGCCGAGGCGCTCCGCGACCTTCACGCCGACCGTCATCCCGCGGTCCTTGAACGCGCCCGTCGGGTTCATCCCCTCGTGTTTCACGCGGACGTCCGCGACGTCGACGCCCGCCTCGATCTCCGGGACCGTGTACAACGGCGTGTTCCCCTCCTGGATCGAGACGCCCGTCGGGAGCGGGAGCGCGTCGGCGTAGCGCCAGACGCCGATCCCCTCGAAGTCGTCGAACGTCGGATACTCCGCGTACCGCACCTCAAGGAGACCGCCGCAGTCCGGACACCGGTAGACGACGTCGTCGTAGGGTGCGACCGTCTCGCTACACGCCACGCACGCCAGCCAGACCCCGTCGGTCTCCGCCGCCGGCGTCTCGCCGCCGAGTTCCAGATCGACCATACCGGATGTCACACCCGAACGACCATATAGGGGACGGAGACGGGCCGTCCGAACGCTTAGGTGGCCCCCCGACCGACCGTACGGCGTGCAGACAGCCACCCGCGTCCGCGTCGCCGCCGCGCTCTGCGCCGTCCTCGGCGCCCTCGGCGCGACGCTCCTCCTCCTCCGCGACGGCCTCGCCCGTCCGGCCCTCCTCGCCGCCTGCGCGACGGTCCTCGTCGTCGCCGGCCTCCTCTACCGACGCGCCGACGGTTCCGAGTCGCGCAGACCGGGGTGGTGAGCGACGCCGGTTCGCGCCTCCCGCGGCCCTCGACCCGTCGGCTCCGCGTCACTCGGCGTATCCGGCGAATCCTCCCGCTCGGCCTCCCGGGGGTGTTGGTCGAACGTCGGTGCGGTGACACCCACGGCCTCCGCGACTTCTCCCGCGGTGCCGTCTCCCGCCCGCTCGAAGTAGCCGCCGTCGTAGGCGGTCGAACGCCGCGCGCTGGCGCTCCCTCAACCGCCCGAGGCCGCCGACACGCGGTGCGTCGGCGCCGTCGCACCGATACGGAGCGAACGCTATCCCAGTCTCAGATCAGTCACAGGAGCTCGACGAGGACGCCCTTCTGCCCGTGGAGGCGGTTCTCCGCCTGCGCCCAGATGAGCTCCCGATCGGACTCCATCACCTCGTCCGTGATCTCCTCGCCGCGGTGGGCGGGCAGACAGTGCATCACGGCGGCGTCGTCGGTCTTCGCCAGCAGCTCCTCGTTCAACTGGAACCCAGCGAAGTCCGCGACCTTCTCCGCCCGCCGCTCCTCTTCGCCCATGCTCACCCAGACGTCCGTGTAGACGATGTCCGCGTCCGCGACGCCCGCGTCGGGGTCGTGTCCGATCGTCACGTCGCCGTCGTACGCTTCGGCGCGCTCGACGGCGTCCGGGTTGAACTCGTATCCCTTCGGCGTCGCCGCGGCGACGTCGAGGCCGACCATCGCCGCGCCGACGAGGAACGACGCGCCGACGTTGTTGCCGTCGCCCACCCAGGCGACGGTGGTGTCCTCGAACCCGCAGTGCTCGCGGATGGTCAGGAGGTCCGCGACCGTCTGTGCGGGATGGGCCTCGCTCGACAGGCCGTTGATCACGGGGACGTCCGCGTACTCGGCGAGTTCGAGCATGTCCTCGTGGGTCTTCACGCGCGCCATCACGCCGTCGACGTAGCCCGAGAGCGCGCGCGCCGTGTCCTTGATCGGCTCGCCCCGACCGAGCTGGATGTCGTCCTTCCCGAGGAAGACCGCGTGGCCGCCGAGCTCGGTCATCCCCACCTCGAAGGAGACGCGTGTGCGGGTGCTCGGACGCTCGAAGAGCATCCCGAGACTCGCCCCGTCGAGGTGCGCGGGTGGCTCCTCCTCGCCCGCCTTCAGCGCCGCGGCGGTGTCGAGGACGCGATGCAACTGCGGGACGTCGAAGTCGTCGATATCGATGAGGTTCATGCTGTCAGCCGCTCCGCGGCCGCCGTCAGGACGGCGACGCCGCGGTCGTACTCGTCGAGGTCGATGCGCTCGTCCGGCGCGTGGTCGAGCGACGAGTCGCCCGGCCCGTAGGTCGCCATCGGGCAGTCCCACGCCCCGTGGTAGATGTTCATGTCGCTCGTGCCGGTCTTGCGGAGGTGCGTCGTCTCGCCGCCCGCGGCGCGGACGCCGGCGCGCAGCGCCGCCGCCACCGCGTTGCGCGGCGAGGCCATCACCGGTGGGATGGAGTCCGTCCACTCCACGCCCACTGTCGCCTCCTCGCCGACGTACGTCGGGAGACACGCCTCGACCGTCTCCGCAACCTCGTCGATGGTCCACGACGGCGGGACGCGGAACTGGGCGTCGACCGACGACTCGAACGCGAGGCCGTCGGCCGTGACGCCGCCGTCCATCCCGACGGGCTTCGTCGTCACCTGCTCGAACACCGCCGATTCGCCCTCCGCCTCGAAGGCCTCCTCGACGTCGTGCCACCAGTCCATCGCGTACTCCAGGGCGTTCGGCCCCGGACGCGACGTGTGCGCGGACGGCGTCTCCGCCGTGAACGCGCCCTTCACGAACCCCCGGTAGCCGAGCGTCACGGCGTCCCAGCCCGAGGGCTCGCCGTTGATGACGGCGTCGGGCGCGTCGCGGGTCTCCACGAGGTGGCGCGCGCCGAGCGACGTCGTCTCCTCACCGACGACGCCGACGTAGCTCGCGCCCGTCCGCGCCGCCGCGACCGCCATCGACGCCAGCGGTCCCTTCGCGTCGCAGGCCCCGCGCCCCCACAGCTCGCCGTCCGCCTCGCGCACCTCGATGTCGCCGGGGACGGTGTCCATGTGGCTCGTGAGGAGGACGCCGTCGTCGCCCGGCGCGCGGACGTTGCCGACGTCGTCGCGGTACGCCTCGCGGCCGTGCGCCGCGAAGAAGTCGAGGAGGCGCTCTGCGACCGCGTCCTCCTCGCCCGAGACCGACGGCGTCGCCACGAGGTCGTAGAGCAGATCGCGCGCCTCCCGTTCGCGCGTCGCGCTCATAGGACGTCGCGGAGGCCCTCGACGACCCGATCGGTGTGCGACTCGCGCACCGTCAGCGGCGGGAGGAAGCGTACGACCGTCCGACCCGCGGGGAGCGCGAGGACGCCGTGGTTCATCGCCAACTGCCCGATGACGGGGTTCGCGCCCGTCTTCACTTCGAGGCCGATCATGAGGCCGCGCCCGCGGACGTCGCGGATCGCGCCCGTCTCCGCGGCGAGGTCCTCGAGCGCCGCGCGGAACGACTCGCCGACCTCGCGGGCGTTCCCGGGAACGTCCTCCGCGACGAGCGTTTCGAGCGTGGCGCTCGCCGCCGCGCACGGGACGGGCCCGCCGGAGAACGTCGAGCCGTGGTTGCCGGCGTTCTCCGCGATCCACGGTCGCACCATCGTCGCGCCCATCGGCAGGCCGTTGGCGATCCCCTTCGCGGCCGTGACGACGTCGGGCGCGACGCCCGCGCCCTCGACCGCCCAGAGGTCGCCGGTGCGCCCGACACCGGTCTGGATCTCGTCGGCGATCATCGCCGCGCCCGCGTCGGCCGTGACGTCGCGGACGTGTTCGAGGTA
Source organism: Halarchaeum nitratireducens (assembly GCF_014647155.1). GTDB lineage: Archaea > Halobacteriota > Halobacteria > Halobacteriales > Halobacteriaceae > Halarchaeum > Halarchaeum nitratireducens. The sequence goes on from NZ_BMOQ01000001.1 coordinate 36,134, forward strand.
GCCCTCGGGTGCGGGGTTGACGCCGCCCTCGCCCTGGATCGGTTCGAGGATGACCGCCGCCGTTTCCCCGTCGACGGCCTCGCTCATCGCCTCTTCGTCACCGTAGGGGACGAACTCGACGTCGCCCGCGAGCGGGCCGAACCCCTCCTTGTACTCGTCCTTCCACGTGCACGCGAGCGCGCCCATCGTCCGCCCGTGGAAGGCCTGCATCGTGGCGACGATCTTCGAGCGGCCCGTGGCGTGGCGAGCGAACTTCAGCGCCGCCTCGTTCGCCTCCGTCCCCGAGTTCGAGAGCCACACCTTCGAGCAGTCGCCGGGGGCGAGCGCCGCGAGCCGGTCGTAGAGCCCGGTCCGCACGTCCACGGGATACGACCCCTGCACGTACGTCAGCTCGGCGGCCTGCTCGGCGACCGCGTCCGTCACGTCCGGGTGACAGTGGCCGAGCGGCGCGCAGGCGTAGGACGCGCCGAAGTCGAGGTACTCGTCGCCGTCCGTGTCCGTGAGCGTCACGCCATCCCCGGAGGCGATGTCGATCGGCTTCGAGCCGAAGACGAACTCCGCGCCCGACATCTACGGACTCCCCACTGGGTGGAGGCCCGAGAAGTCGAGCCCCGCGCGTTCCTCGAAGCCGAGCGCGACGTTCGCCGCGTGGATCGCCTGCCCGGCCGATCCCTTCATCATGTTGTCGATGGCGCTGAACGCGACGATGCGGTCGTTGCGCTCGTCGCGCTCGAAGCCGACCTCCGCGTAGTTCGACCCCGCCACCGCCTTCGGCTCGGGGTAGCGATAGACGCCGCCGCCGCCCGCCACGAGGCGAACGAACGGCTCGCCGTCGTACGTCTCCCGATACGCCCCCCAGAGGTCCTTCGTCTCGGGCATCGTCTCGGGGTAGACGTGGCAGGTCGCCGCCGATCCGCGCACCATGTCGACCGCGTGGACGGTGAACGAGACCTGCAGACCGAGGTAGGCCTCGATCTCCGCCTCGTGGCGGTGGCTCGTCGGCGCGTACGGGCGCACCACGCCCGAGCGCTCGGGGTGGCTGGACGCCGCGCCGCCGCCCGCGCCGCCCTCCGAGGAGCCGACCTTGACGTCCACGACGACCCGGTCGTCCGGCGTGAGGATGTCCGCGTCGACCAGCGGCTTCAGGCCGAGGATCGTCGACGTGGCGTTACAGCCCCCGGAGGCGATGAGGTCCGCGCCTTCGAGGTTCTCACGGTTGAGCTCCGGGAGCGCGTACTCCGCGTCCGCGAGGTGTTCGGGCGCGACGTGCCCGTCGTACCACGTGTCGTAGAGCGCCGCGTCCGGCAGCCGGAAGTCCGCCGAGAGGTCCACGACCGTCCCCGCGAGGTCGCGGTACGCCTCGATGTGCTCCATCGTCACGCCGTGGGGCGTGCAGACGAAGAGGACGTCCACGGACTCGAGTCCGTCCGGTGCGACGAACCGCAGGTCGAGGCCGCGGAGGTTCGGGTGGACGGAGCCGACGGTCTTGTTCGCGTACTCCCGGCTCGTCGTCTGGGCGATCTCGAACTCGGGGTGGCCGGCGAGCAGGCGCAGCACCTCGCCGCCCGTGAAGCCGCTGCCGCCGACGACGCTCGCGCTCGTCATGCCGACACCTCCGCGTTCGCCGCCGCGTCGGCCTTCGTCTCCAGCCAGTCGACGACCGCCGCGGGCACGTCCGTCTCGACGGCGTCGTTCAGCGCCTTGAACTCCACCGTGTGGTTCACCTCGGGGACCGTGTAGCCGTCCCCGGTCTCCATGACGTCGACGCCGAGGAGCCCGCCGCCGACCGCGTCGCTCGCGTCGCGTGCGAGCTCGGCGACCTCCTCGGGGATGTCGTACTCCGTCACCTCCGCGCCCTTGGCGGCGTTCGTCAGCCAGTGCTCGGAGGAGCGCGCCATCGCCGCGACGGGCTCGCCGTCGAGCGTGAGCACGCGCAGGTCCCGGCCCGGCTTCTCCACGAACTCCTGGACGTAGAAGACGGAGTGCTCGTAGTGGCCGAGCGTCTTCTTGTGCTCCAGGATGGCCTCGGCGGCGCTCTCCGACTCGATCTTGGCGAGGAGGCGACCCCACGAGCCCACGACGGGCTTGATCACGCAGGGATACCCATAGGACTCGATGGCGTCCATCGCGGCATCGACGTCGAACGCGACGGTCGTCGCGGGCGTCGGGATCCCCGCCGCGTCGAGCTTCACGCTCGTCTTCGCCTTGTCGGCGCAGACGTCCGCCGTCGTCGCGTCGTTCACCACGGGCACGCCGTAGGACTCGCAGAACGTCGTCGCGTACTTGCTCCGCGAGGTCGCCAGACACCGGTCGAGGACGACGTCACACGCGGCGAGCGCCTCCGGCGGGTTCCCCACGCCGAACTGTTGCTTTCGGACGTCGACCTTCTCGACGTCGTGCCCCCGTTCGCGGAGCTCGCCGAGGAGGAGCTTCTCGTCCTTCCGGATGCGCGAGTAGAGGAGGCCGACCTTCACGCGAACCACCCCGTGTACGTCGTCGTCATTCCCTTATTCCCCCCAGTCCTCGGCGAGCTCGGGCGCCTCCTCGAGCGTCACCGGGTCGTCGTCGGTCACTTCGAGCTCCGCGCCACACGTGCCACAGTCGACGATTTCGCCGACTTCGAGGTCGTCGTGCAGGTCGAGGTCCGCACCGCACTGGATGCATTCGGTCATACGACTCCGATTTCAGCCTGCACTACCTTATAGCTGGCGAACTTACCAGAAAAATTACAGTAACGCGTACCGTACTCTATCGGCGCGAGACGCGCCGAAAGCTCGAATCGGGACCGCGATGTCCCAGATATCGTATAGTTCGTCGCCCCCGTCGAGGCGGTGATGCGATCGGGACCGACGCCCGCCGTCGCGTCGGTCCCTCCCGTCGGCCCGGTCGCACGCGTCGCCCGCGTCGCTCACGCATGCGTCGCGACCTCCGCCGCGAGCGCGTCGCGCGCGGCCTCCAGGTCGGCCGCGAGCGCGCCAACGCGGTCCGTGTCCGTCACACACCCGTCGAGCGCCGCCGCCAGCGCCTCCGCGACCGCCTCGGGGGCCGGACCGCCCGCCGAGTCGCGCGACGCCACGCTCGCCGCGGGGTCGAGCGTCGCCTCGACCGTCTCCCGGTCGGCGTACGCCTCGATCCCCTCGCCGAGGACGTCCTCACAGGCCCGATCGAGCGCGTCGTAGTCCGCGCCGCGCTGAGCGGCCTCGGCGACGACCTCGTGGGCCGTCCGGAACGGCAGGCCGCACATCGCCAGCAGATCCGCGACGCCCGTCGCCGTCGAGAACCCCTCGCCGGCGGCGGCTTCGAGGGCCGCGGCGGGCCACTCGGCCGTCGCGACCGCGCCCGCCGCGACGTCCGTCGCCTCCGCCACCGCGTCCGCGACGCGCCACGCGTGCGGCGAGGCGTTCTGCAAGTCCCGGTTGTACGCCCGCGGAAGGCCCTTCAGCGTCGTCAACAGCCCCTGCAGCCCACCGTAGGCGTCGCCCGCCGTCGAGCGGACGAGTTCGAGCGTGTCCGGGTTCTTCTTCTGGGGCATGATCGACGACGTGGAGGCGTAGTCGTCGTCGAGCTCGACGAGGCCCTTGTTCGAGAACACCACGAGGTCCTCCGCGAGCCCCGAGAGCGTCGTCGCCAGCCCCGCGAACGCCGCGGTGCCCTCGACGAGGAAGTCACGCGCCGAGACGGCGTCCATCGAGTTGCCGAGCACCGCATCGAAGCCGAGCAGCTCGGCGACGCGCTCCCGGTCGACGTCGAAGGGCGTGCCGGCGAACGCCGCCGCACCGAGCGGCGACCGGTTCGTCCGCGCGTACGCGGCCAGCAGGCGCTCGGTGTCGCGCGCGAGCGCCGCCTCGTAGGAGAGCGCCCAGTGCGCGACCGTCGTCGGCTGAGCCGGCTGGAGGTGCGTGTACCCCGGCATCACGGTCTCGCGCTCGGCCTCCGCGACCTCGCAGAGCGCCTCGCGGGCCGCGATGGTGGTCTCGGCCGCCTCCAGCAGCGTCTTCCGGTACTCGTAGCGCAGACAGGTCGCCACCTCGTCGTTGCGCGAGCGCGCCGTATGCATCCGCCCGCCCTCCGGGCCGACGCGGTCGATCACTGCGGTCTCGATGGCCTCGTGGACGTCCTCGCCGTCCGGGAGCGCCTCGAAGCCCGCGTCGGACACGTCGTCGAGCGCCTCGAGGATCGCGCTCGCGTCGTCGCCGTCCACGATCCCCTGTTCGGCGAGCATCACGACGTGCGCCCGGTCGACGGCGAGGTCCGCGGCGAACAACCGGTCGTCGAACGCCATCGAGGAGAGGAACTCCCGGGCGGGCCCGCCCGCGAAGCGCTCGCGGCGCACCGCCGTGCCGGCCCCCCCGCTCTCGTCCCCGCCGTCCGTCATCGTTACTCGTCCTCCGGGTCGGGCTTCGCCCGCTTCTCGGCGTCGCGCGCGAGGCGCGCCTGGAAGCCGTGGTACTTCGCCACGCCCGTCGCGTCCGCCTGCTCGATGCCCATGACGGTCTCCGTGTTGAACGAGGCCGCCTGCTCCGAGTAGACCGCGTACTCGCTCTCCCGGGCGACCGGGCGGGCCTGTCCCCCCTCGAACTTGATCGTCACCGTTCCGGTGACCTTTGCGTTCGACTGCATGAGGAAGGCGTCGAGCGAGTCCATCAGCGGCGAGTCGAGGAGACCCTCGTAGGCCTGCTGGGACCACTCCTCGTCGACGGTCTGCTTGAAGTCCCGCTCGTCCTTCGTCAGGACGAGCCCTTCGAGGGCCTCGTGGGCCGCGAGCAGCGTCGTCGCCGCCGGATGCTCGTAGTTTTCCCTCACTTTGAGCCCGAGGATGCGGTCCTCCATCAGGTCGGAGCGCCCCACCCCGTAGGCGCCCGCGAGCTCGTTCAGGTGCTCGATGAGCGCCACGGGCTCCATCGCCTCGCCGTCGACGGCGACCGGGACGCCCGCCTCGAACTCGATCTCGACGAGCTCGGTCTCGTCGCTCGGCTGGCTCGTCCACTCGTAGATGTCTTCCGGCGGGACGTACCCCGGATCCTCCAGCTCCCCGCCCTCGATGGAGCGACTCCAGAGGTTCGTGTCGATCGACCACGTGCCCCCGTCGCCCGCCTCGACGGGCAGGTCCTTCTCGTCGGCGTACTCGATCTCCCACTCGCGGGTGAGGCCCATCTCGCGGACGGGCGCGATGACCTCCATGTCGGTGCCGCGCCAGACGGCCTCGAAGCGCAGCTGGTCGTTCCCCTTCCCCGTACAGCCGTGCGCGAGCCCCGTGCAGTCGTGCTCCTCGGCGACGTCGAGGATGGCGTTGGCGATCACGGGGCGGGCGAGCGCGGTGCCGAGGGGGTAGCCCTCGTAGTCGGCGTTCGCGCCGACCGCGTCCATGCAGACCTCGGCGAACTCCTCGGTCGCGTCGACGACGTAATGTTCGAGGCCGAGCGCTTCGGCGGTCTCGTAGGCCTCCTCGAACTCCTCTTCGGGCTGACCGACGTCGACGGTGACGCCGATGACGTCGTCGTAGCCGTACTCCTCTTTCAGCAGCGGGACGCAGACGGTCGTGTCGAGCCCGCCCGAGAAGGCGAGCGCGACGGTTTCGGTGTCGGACATGTGTAGTGTGATGTTGTGAGCGTGTAGTCGTGGACGATACGCCGGGGTTCGCGGGTCGAACCTCGAAGGCCGTGGAAGTAGATATGGTGGGGTCTAAAGGGACCCCGGTCGTCGTCGCCGTCGGTCGGCCGCGCCGCTCCGGGTGAGAACGTCGGCGGGAGCGGTGAGCCGCGACATGGTTGATCGACCATTGCCCGGTGTCGGTATTAAGCGCTTTCGACTCTGCAACACTTGTTTAGTATGCCATCACACGGCACGCGCGTCGCGCGTCGACGGAAAGGCCGATACGCGCCCGTCCCGAACGCGACGGCGTGTACAGCGTCGGCGTTCCCCTCCCGCCCGCGGTCCGCGAGCTGTTCCGCGACGTCCGCCCGCTCCTCACCGGCTTCGAACGCGTCCGTGCGTCGCGGGACGCGACGCTCGTCGTCAAGCGCCTCGACGCCGCCGACCGCCGCGAGTACCTCCGCGCCGCCCGCGAGGCGAAGGCCGCCCTCCGCGGCGCGCCCGCCTTCGAGGCCCGCATCGCCGACGTCGGCGTCTTCGAGACCCCCGCTCGCGGCCCCGGCCCGCTCGTCTACCTCGCCGTCGAGAGCCCCGGCCTCGAACGCGTCCACCGCCAGCTCGTCGCCGACCTCGGCGGCGTCGACGGTATCGAGGGCGACGACTACGTCCCACACGTCACGCTCGCCCGCGACGGGGACGCCCGCGCCGTCGAGCGAGTCCGCGGACACGACTTCGCGCCGGTCACGTGGACGGTCGAAGAACTCGAGTTCTACGACGCCCGCCACGGCGAGCGGATCGAGGCCGTTCGCCTCCCCGCCTGAACCGAGGTTTTTCGGCCCTCACCGCCGTCCGTCACACCATGGCACCAACGCTCGGTTTCGTCGGCCTCGGCATCATGGGTCTCCCGATGGCGACCAACCTCCTCGACGCCGGCTACGACGTCGTCGGCCACAACCGCTCGGACGACCCCGAAGCGACGCTCCGCGAGCGCGGCGGCACCGTCGCCGACACCCCCCGCGACGTCGCCGAACGCGCCGAGGTCGTCTTCACCTGCCTGCCCGACACGCCGGCCGTCGAGACCGTCGTGCGCGGCGAGGACGGCCTGATGGCCGGATTCAGCGAGGGCGACGTCTACGTCGATCACTCCACGATCAACCCCGTCGCCACCGAGGAGCTCGCCGCCGACCTCGCCGACGCCGGCGTCGACATGCTCGACGCGCCGATCAGCGGCGGCGAGGAGGGCGCCATCGACGCCACGCTCTCCATCATGGTCGGCGGTGACCCCGCCGTCTTCGCGGCCTGCACGGAGTTCTTCGAGGCGACGGGCGAGACGGTCACGCACTGTGGCCCCAGCGGGGCCGGCCAGACCACCAAGGCCTGCAACCAGATCGTCGTCGCCGCCCAGATGGTCGGCGTCAGCGAGGCGCTCGTCTTCGCGCAGAAAGCCGGCGCGAACCTCGACGCCGTCGTCGACGCGATCTCCGGTGGCGCGGCCGGCTGTTGGACGCTCGACAACCGCGCGCCCGACATGATCCGCGGCGACTTCGACCCCGGCTTCTTCGCCGACTACCAGTACAAGGACCTCCGCATCGCCACCGACGCCGGCGAGACCTACGCCGCGCCGATGCCGCTCACCGAACTCGCCCACGAGCTCTACAAGAGCATGTGCGCGAACGGGATGGGCCGCGACGACAACTCCGGCGTCATGCAAGTGATCGAGATGCTGGCGGGCGACGAGGCGCGGGTCGAGGAGTAGGTCGGGTCGGTCCGCGGGAGCGATCGAACACGCGAGCGACGCGCTCAGGGCGCCGGCGGCCCGTCATCTCCCCACGCGTCCATGTCGCCGTAGAAGTTCAGCACCGCGAACTTCAGCTTCTCGGGGTCGATGTCGACCATCTCCGCGCGCTCCTCGGCGGGGAACGCGCTGTTCACGCTGTACTTGCGCATCCCCGTCCGCGACGCGCTCGTGTAACGTCTGTCGACGAGCATCCGGACGCCGTAGTCGTCCGGCGAGCGGATGACACGCCCGAGCGCCTGTCTGGTCTTGCGGACCGTCGGGATCTCGACGCCGTAGCGCCACCCGGCGTCCGGCTTCGCGAACGCCTCGTCGTAGGCGTCCTGCACGGCCTCGGCGCGCGCGTCGAGGCGCGGATAGGGGACGCCGACGACCGCGACTGTCCGCGCGTCGTCGCCGTCGAAGCTCACGCCCTCGGCGAGCGTCCCCCAGAGCGACGTGCAGAGCACCGCGTCGTCGTCCGCGACGAAGCGCTCGCGCAACTCCTCCGCCGGTTCGCCCGCCCGATCGAGATAGCACGTGCCGGCCACCGCCCGCTCGACGAGCGCGTGGTAGCGCTCGGCCTCGCCGTAGCTCGGGAAGAAGAAGAGCGAGTTGCCGGCGGTGAACTCGGCGGCGTCCGCGAGCACGCCCGCGACCGCGTCCTGCACGTCGGGATCGTCGCGGTTCGAGGAGAACAGCGGCTCGGTGTCGACCGCGAACGTCCGGCGGCGCTCCTCGGGGAACTCCAACCCGTAGGCCATCGTCACCGGATCGTCGAGGCCGAGGATCTCCCCCGTGACGTCGAAGGGCCGCAGCGTCGCGGACATCAGGACGCTCGCGTGCACGGCGTCGAAGAGCTCCGCCGTGACGTCCCGCGGGATGCAGGTGTAGAGCTCCGCGCGGCCGTACACCTCGTTCGTCCCCGCGTCCCGGCGGACCGCGGCCGTCGGGTACTGTCCGAGCGCGTCGCCGTCGGTGAGGTAGGCGTCCACGAACTCGGCGGCCTGCAGCGTCTGACACTCCTCGCGCGTCGTCGCCTCGCCGTTCCGATACGCGTCCTCGTAGGCCTCCTCTAAGTCCTCGCCGAGCGAGATCGCGGCGTCGAGGTCCTTCCCGATTCCCCGCCCCTCGTACGCCTGCAGGAACGCGAGCGTCAGGTCGTCGCGCTTCTCGTCGTTCGCCACCGGGACGTCCGCCCAGTTCTCGCCGATCGCGTCGAACGAGCGCGGCCCGTCGCCGTGCGGGCCGACCCCGCCCTCGTACGTCTCGACGAGCGCGTCGCGGAACGCCCGGAGGACGTTCTCCGCGTACTCGGCCCGGGCGTCCGTCTCCGTCTCGCCCGCGAGTTCGTTCAGCGCCTCTCCGAGCGTGTTCTCCGTGAGCGCCTTCGAGGCGTGGTCTCGCGCCGCGTCCTCGACGTTGTGCGCCTCGTCGAAGACGACGACGACGTCCTCGGGATCCCGATCGAGCCACCGGAAGAACTGCGCGCGGATGCCCGGATCGAGGAGGTGGTGGTAGTTGCACACCGCGAGGTCGACGCCCTCCATCGCGTCCTTCAGGAGCTCGTAGCCGCAGAGGCCGTTCTCCTCCGCGTAGTCGTAGACGTCGTCCGGCGTCCGGACGTCGTCGTAGAGCCACGAGACGAACTCGTCGCTCTCCGCCGTGAGGTTCTCGTAGTAGCGCTCGCAGACGTTCTGCTCGCGGAGATCGTCGAGCTCGTCGTCGAGCGCTTCGAGCTCGTCCACGATGGCGCTCCGGGCCTCAGCGGCGTCGTCGTCGCCCTCCCGCGCCGCGTCGAGGAGCTCCTCCTGTTGGCGTTCGAGCTGGCGCCTGTCGCGTTCCGTCTCCGCGAGCTCGTAGGTGTTGTCGCGGAGCACCTGACACTCCTGATAGTCGACGTCGATGTGACACATCGACCCCTTGCCGCGGAAGACGACGGCGCGGATCGGCTCGCCGGCGTGGATCTCGCGGGCGTCGCGGACGAACTGTCGCATCTGCTGGTGGACGTTCGTCGTGATGACGACGGTCTTGTCCTCCTCGCGGGCGTGATCGAGCGCGGGCGCGAGCGACGCGAGCGTCTTGCCCGTGCCGCAGGCTCCCTCGAAGAGCACGTCGCGTTCCTCGTCGAGCGCGTCCCGGATGCGGTCCATCGCCTCCCGCTGGTTCTCGTACGGCGACGGCTTCGGGAAGAACCGGAGGTACTCCGCATCCGCGTCCGCGTCCCGGTCGCTGGCTGCCACGGCAGTCTCTGGGTGCGTCACGCTATAAAGTCCCGCGGTCGGATACGGTCGCGCGCCGTCGACGCCCCGACTCCCCCCGCCGCCTCAGTTCCCGACCTCGGTCACCGGCTCCACGAGGCGTTCGCCGTCCGCGGCGTGGGGGACCGCGGCGACGATCACGGGCGCGACGACGGGCGCGATCGCCCGCTCGATCGGGTCATCCTTCGACCTTCGAACCCGTCGAATCTACCCTTGGACCGTTCTCGGCCGCTCACGCGAGCTGCACGCCGATCCACATCGCGCTCGCGGCCACGATCGGGATGGTGAGGTTGTCGTCGATCACGTGTCCCCGGACCGTCGGTGACAGCCCGTCAGCGAGCGTCGCGCCGAGCGCGCCGAGGGCGGCGGGCAGGAGCGCCACGCCCGACGTCACGCCGAGGACGACGCAGAGCGCGAACGTCGCGGCCATCACCCCGAGCGGCTTGCGATCGAGGCCGCCCGCGTGGAGCATCCCGCTGAACGGATCGGCGAGCGCGAGCAGCAACATCGCGGGCGCCGCGACGTGCGGCGGGAAGCCGAGGCCGGTGACGGCCATTCCCACGACGTAGAGGAAGTAGCCGGCGAGATGCTCCTGCTCGTACTCGCGTGTGAGTCGGTCGTACACCGCCCACTCCGCGCGCCCCGAGAGCCGCAGGTATTCGAGGACGGCGCCGAGCGCGAGCCCGCAGACGAGGATCCACTCGATCCATCGCCACGCGACGAGGCCGAAGAGCCACGCGAGCGGGACGACCGCCCCGGACGCGTGGACGGCGCGCCGCCCGAGCTCGGGCATCTACAGGTCGTCGAAGGTCGTCTCGCCCGCCCGGAGGTCGGCGAGGACGGCGCCGAGGTCGGCGGTCGGGACGCGGACCTGCTCGGTGCTGTCGCGCTCGCGCAGCGTCACCGTCTCCGGCACCTCGGTGACGCTCTCGTAGTCGACCGTGACGCAGAACGGCGTCCCGACCTCGTCCTGGCGGCGGTAGCGTCGCCCGATGTTCCCCGAGTCGTCGTAGGTGACGTCGTAGCCGTCCGCGCGGAGGTCAGCGGCGATCTCGCGGGCCCGCTCGCCCATCCCGTCCTTATCCATCAGCGGGAAGACGGCCACGCCGGTCGGCGCGACGGCGGGATCGAGGCGGAGGACGGTTCGCTCGCCCTCGTCGACCTCGTCCTCGTCGTAGGCGTGCGCGAGCACGGTGTAGACGGTGCGGTCGATGCCGATGGAGGGCTCGACGACGTGCGGCGTGACGTGTCGCCCCGCCTCCGTCTCCTCGGCGAACTCGAAGCCGGTCTTCTCGGTCGGGACGGTGTACGTCTCGCCGTCGACGTCCACCGCGACCTCCTCGCCCTCGAAGGCGGTCCGGTCGCGCTCGGCGAGCGCCGCGAGGGCGTCCGCGACGTCGGCGGCCGCCCCGCCGAACTCCGGCCCGAGGTACGACATGTCGGGGTCGACGCTCGCGCGCTCGACCGTCTTCGGCTCGTCGTACTGCTTGAACACGGTGAAGGTCTCCGTACCGTGCTCGGCGTGCTTCGAGAGGTCGTAGTCACCCCGGTAGGCGTAGCCCGCGATCTCGATCCACTCGGGGGCCTCGCCCGGCGCCGAGACGTCCGCCTCGGCGTCCCAGCAATCGGAGGCGTAGTGAGCGCGCTCGCCCGGCTGGTGTTGCCGGTAGCGGAAGCGATCGAAGTCGACGCCGATCGTCTCGTACCACTCCGTGGCGACGCCCAGGTAGTACGCGACCCACGGGTCGACGATCCCCTCCGCCACGGCGTCGCCGACGGTCGTCTCGACGTAGTCCCCGTCGGGCTGGTTCGCCGCGGGATAGAGCGTCACGTCGACGTCCGCGACCGCGGAGACGTCCGGGGCGTCCCCGTCGGGATCGACGAAGAGTTCGAGTTCGGCCTGCGTGAACTCGCGCGTGCGGACGAGGGCGTTCCGGGGGCTGATCTCGTTCCGGTACGACTTCCCGATCTGCGTGACGCCGAAGGGGAGCTGCCCGCGGGCGTACTCCTTGAGCCGCGGGAACTCGACGAAGATCCCCTGTGCGGTCTCGGGCCGGAGGTAGCCCGTCTGGCTCGTGCCCGGCCCAATGTTCGTCTCGAACATGAGGTTGAACTCCTCGACGGGCTGGCCGGCGAGCGCCGCGCCGCAGGACGGACAGACGATGTCGTGGGCGTCGAGGAGCGCCGCGACCTCGTCGGTCGGGAGGCTCTCGGCCTCCTCGATGTCCGTGGCGCCCTCGATGAGGTGGTCGGCGCGATGGCTCTCGCCGCACTCCGCGCACTCGACGAGCATGTCGTCGAACCCGTCTAGGTGCCCGGAGGCCTCGAAGACGGGCTCGGGCATAACGGTGGGAGCGTCGATCTGCATGTGCCCCTCCGCGAGGGCGAAGCGCTGGCGCCACGTCTCCTCGACGTGCGCTTTCAGCGACGCGCCCTGCGGACCGTAGGTGTAGAACCCGGAGACGCCGCCGTAGGCTTCGCTCGACTGGAAGAAGAACCCGCGGCGCTTGGCGAGTTCGACGAGGTCCGTCATAGCGAGGCGACGAGATCGACGTCCCGGACGATGCCGGTGAGCGCGTCGCCCTCAACGAGCGGGAGCTGTTCGATGTCGTGTTCGAGGAGCCGCTGGGCGGCCTCCCGGGCCGTCCGACGCTTCGTCACCGTCACGGGGTCCGCGGTCATGAACTCGCTGACGGGCTCGCCCGGGATCTCGACGTTCCGCGTCGGGAAGTAGCGATTCCCGGTGGCCTTGAGCGACTCCCACTTCCACTCGTCGTCGTCGCCGGCGACGCTCGCGCCGACGTCGTCCTCGCCCTCGACGACGCGCGCGACGTCGATGACGTCCGGTTCGGTGAGGACGCCCGCCATGTCCGCCTCGTCGTCGAGCACGATGGCGTACGGGACGTCGGCGTACGCGATCTCGCGCTCCGCGACGGGGAGCGGCGTGCCGGCGTAGGTCGTGTTCACGTCGCGGCGCGCGAGGTCGCCGCAGGTCGCCTCGCCCGCGACGTCGCCGTCCGCGATGGCCCGCACGACGTCGGTGATGGTGACGATGCCGGTGAGTCGCTCGCCGTCCACGACGGGGACGCGGCGGGCGCCCTCGGTGGCCATCAGGCGCCCGACTTCGACGACGGACGTGTCGCCGCTGGTGGTGGGAACCTCACGTAGCAGGAGTGCGAGCTGGTCCTCGTCGGGATCCTCGATCAGGTCCGCACGGGAGATCAGCCCTCGATAGACCTCCTCGTCGCCCTCCCCTTTCACGACGGGGACGGCCGAGAAGTGGCGCTCCTGAAGGTACTCCAGCACGTCGTCGCGGGTCCCCGGGAGCGAGACGGTTACGACGTCCGCCCGCGGCGTCATCACGTCGGCGACTTTCATGGCGCCGACTAGAACGGCGGTCCATTTGTAGGCTACGCACCGTCTCTCCCTGCCTCGCCTCCCTGGTGAAGGCGAGCGAGGGGAGAGACAAGTGGTGAGCCAGGGGTAGTGCGGTAGCGGTGCAGTGACGGTGCGGTGACGGGACGGTGCGGTGACGGGACGACAGCGGTTCGATGTCCCCTCTATCTCTCCCGCCTCTTCGGTGAGGCGAATGAGGTGATCCCCGCTGCCAATATTCTAAATGGTCGTTCATTCGGTATTGTCGTATGTTCGATACACGTTCGTCCTGTTCGGATGTATATTACAGAATATTCAGATATTACCGGGGTGCAATAACTTCATGCGTCTACCTTTTTGGCCAAAAGGTGCGACAGTCACGGGGAATCATCGATGGGCTTAAGTGGGTGCTGTCTCCTCGTATCAGATGACATGGCATCCGATACGACCGTCGTGCCGAGCGCTGACGGCAGCGCCGGTGAGGTCATGGCCGCCGTCGACGAGGACGGCGGCGTGGAGCGGTACGTCATCGCCGACGTCGAACGCGACGGGGCTTGGCTCGCCACCCCCACTGCGGAGGCGGCGCCGCTTCACGAGATGTGCTAACCACGCCCCTTTTTCTCGCCCCGCCGCGACCCCCACACATGGACGCACGGGAAGTCACGGGCGATCGCGAGTTCGCCGTCCGCCTCGACTACGGCACGGAGTGGATCGACGAGATCGAATCCTTCGCCGCGGCCGCCGACGTCGAGGCCGGCTGGTTCCACGCCACGGGCGCCGTCGAGGACGCCGAGCTCGCCTACTACGACCAGGACGCCTTCGCGTACGAGACCGTCAGCTACGACGAACCGCTCGAAGTCGCGTCGTGCACGGGGACGATCGCCCTCGGCGACGACGATGACGAACCCGCCGTCGCCGCGCACGTCGTCCTCTCGCGGCCCTCGGGGCAGTCGATCGCGGGCGCGCTCGAACGCGCGACGGTGTTCGACGGGGAGCTCTACTGTCGGACCTTCGACGACTACCTGACGCGCGACGTCGACCCGGCGGGCGGCCGAGCGCTGTGGGAGTAGCGCGCGCTTTGCGCCGCGAACGACGAACGGGGAGCGAAGCGACCCGTGAGTAGCGAGGGCCGACGGCCCTCGAAACCGAACGGACGAGCGTCGAGCGTCGCGATCCGCGAGTAGCCGACGCGTCGCGGCGGCGGGGCGAGCACAACCCTCAAGAGCGTCAGCGCTGTACATGTCGTGAACTGATGCGCCCGGTAGACGACGCCTACTTCGAGGGGCTCGAATCGCAGTTGGACGAGGCCTTCGACGTCGCGGAAGCGGCGAAGACCCGCGGCGAGGACCCTGTTCCGGCGGTCGAGATCCCGGTCGCGCGCGACATGGCGGACCGCGTCGAGAACATCCTCGGGATCGAGGGCGTCGCGGAACGCGTCCGCGAACTGGAGGGCGAGATGGGCCGCGAGGAGGCGGCGCTCGCGCTCGTCGAGGACTTCGTCGAGGGGACGGTCGGCGACTACGACACCCGCGCGGGGAAGATCGAGGGCGCGGTCCGGACCGCCGTCGCCCTCCTCACCGAAGGCGTCGTCGCGGCCCCGATCGAGGGCATCGATCGCGTCGAACTGCTGCAGAACGGCGACGGGACGGAGTTCGTGAACGTCTACTACGCGGGCCCGATCCGCTCGGCCGGCGGGACCGCACAGGCCCTCTCCGTGCTCGTCGCGGACTACGCGCGCTCCCTCTTGGGGATCGAGCAGTACGCCGCGCGCGACGACGAAGTCGAACGCTACGCCGAGGAGGTCTCGCTCTACGACGACGAGACCGGTCTCCAGTACTCGCCGAAGGACGAGGAGACGAAGTTCATCGCCGAGCACATGCCGATCATGCTCGACGGGGAGGCCACGGGCGACGAGGAGGTCTCGGGCTTCCGCGATCTGGAGCGAGTCGACACGAACTCCGCGCGCGGCGGGATGTGTCTCGTGCTCGCGGAGGGGATCGCGCTCAAGGCGCCGAAGATCCAGCGCTACACGCGACAGCTCGACGAGGTGGAGTGGCCGTGGCTTCAGGATCTCATCGACGGGACGTACTACGACGATCACGGCGACGCGACGGGTGACGACGCCGACGGCGACGCGGCCGACGCGGACGCGGCCGAGGGAACCGAGACCGACGACGACGACGACGCGTCCGATCCCGACGGGCCGCCGCGAGTCGACTCCGCGGGGAAATACCTCCGCGACCTCATCGCGGGTCGACCGGTGTTCGGCCACCCCTCGGAGGTGGGCGGCTTCCGCCTGCGTTACGGCCGCGCGCGCAATCACGGCTTCGCGACGGCGGGCGTTCACCCCGCGACGATGCACGTCGTCGACGACTTCCTCGCGACCGGCACGCAGATCAAGACGGAGCGTCCGGGGAAGGCGGGCGGCGTCGTCCCGGTCGACTCCATCGAGGGGCCGACGGTCAAACTGGCGAACGGCGACGTCCGGCGGATCGACGACCCCGCGGAGGCCTTAGAGGTCCAGAACGGCGTCGTCGAGATTCTCGACTTGGGCGAATACCTCGTCAACTACGGGGAGTTCGTGGAGAACAACCACCCGCTCGCGCCCGCGGGATGGACGGTCGAGTGGTGGGAGCAGGCGTTCGCGGCGGCCGGCGCGGACGTGCAGGCCCTGCGCGATTCGCCGTACGTCGACCTCGCGGATCCGGACGCCGAGCAGGCCCTCTCGTGGGCGAGCGAGTACGACGCCCCGCTCCACCCCAAGTACACCTACACGTGGCACGATCTCGACCTCGACGACCTGTGCGCGCTCGCGGAGGCCATCGACGGCGCGGCCGTGCAGGACGACACCCTCCAGATCCCGCGCACCGACGGCGCGCGCCGCGCGCTCGAACGCCTCCTCGTCGAGCACGCACAGGGCGAGGCGACGCTCGCCGTCGACGACTGGCGCCCGCTCGCCCGCACGCTCGGGTTCGACGACGACCTCGAACGCGACTGGACGAGCGACGACTTCGGAGCGGCGGTACGCGAGTGGCCGAACGCGATGAAGGCCGTCGAGGCCGTCGCGCCCTTCGCCGTCCAGGAGCGCGCTCCGACGCGCATCGGTAACCGAATGGGCCGCCCGGAGAAGTCCGAGTCCCGCGACCTCTCGCCCGCCGTCCACACGCTCTTCCCCATCGGCGAGGCCGGCGGCCCGCAGCGCTCCTTCCGCGAGGCCGCCGACTACACGCCCGACATGCGCGCCGAGCAGGGCCTCGTCGACGTCCAGCTCGGCGAGCGCGTCTGCCCCGACTGCGGCGAACGCACCTACAAATCCCGCTGCGGGGCGTGTGGCGCGTGGACCGACCCACACTACGAGTGTGCGGACTGCGGCGTCGTCGCCCGCCCCGACGAGTCCGGGCGCGTCGAGTGCCCGCGGTGCGAGCGCGAACTCGACAACGTCGAGCGTCAGACCGTCGACGTCCGGAGCGCCTACCGCGAGGCCCTCCAGGCCGTCGGCGAGCGCGAGAACGCCTACGATATCCTCAAGGGCGTCAAGGGGCTCACCTCGACGGAGAAGATCCCGGAACCCATCGAGAAGGGCGTCCTCCGCGCGAAACACGGTGTCACGACGTTCAAGGACGGCACCGTGCGATACGACATGACGGACCTCCCCGTCACCTCGGTGCGCCCCGCCGAACTCGACGTTTCCGTCGAACAGTTCCGCGAGCTCGGCTACGACACCGACATCGAAGGCCGCCCGCTCACGCACGACGACCAGCTCGTCGAGCTTCGCGTGCAGGACATCGTCCTCCCCGACGGCGCCGCCGAGCACATGCTCAAGACCGCGGACTTCGTCGACGACCTCCTCAGCGAGTATTACGGGATGGACCCCTTCTACGAGGTCGAGGAGCGCGACGATCTCGTGGGGGAACTCGTCTTCGGTATGGCCCCCCACACGTCGGCCGCGGTCGTCGGCCGCGTCGTCGGCTTCACGTCCGCGGCGGTGGGGTACGCGCACCCGTACTTCCACGCCGCCAAGCGCCGGAACTGCGATGGCGACGAAGATTGCGTCATGCTCCTGATGGACGGCCTGCTGAACTTCTCGAAGTCCTATCTCCCGGACAAGCGCGGCGGGCAGATGGACGCGCCCCTCGTGATGTCCTCGCGGATCGACCCGAGCGAGATCGACGACGAGGCGCACAATATGGACGTCGTCGAGCACTACCCCCTGGAGTTCTACGAGGCGACCCGGGAGATGGCCGATCCCGAGGACGTCGACATCACCATTGCGGAGGAGTCGCTCGGCACCGACGAGGAGTACACGGGCTTCCGACACACTCACGACACGACCGACATCGCCCTCGGTCCCGACTTATCGGCCTACAAGACCCTCGGCTCGATGATGGAGAAGATGGACGCCCAGCTCGAGCTGGCGCGAAAGCTCCGCGCCGTCGACGAGACGGACGTCGCAGAGCGCGTCATCGAGGGCCACTTCCTCCCCGACCTCATCGGCAACCTCCGGGCGTTCAGCCGCCAGGAGACCCGCTGTCTCGACTGCGGAGAGAAGTACCGGCGAATGCCCCTCTCCGGTGACTGCCGGGAGTGCGGCGGGCGCGTCAACCTCACCGTCCACGAGGGCTCCGTGAACAAGTATATGGACACCGCACTTCAGGTCGCGGAGGAGTACGACTGCCGCGAGTACACGAAACAGCGCTTGGAGGTCTTGGAGGCCTCGCTCGAATCCGTCTTCGAGGACGACCACAACAAACAGTCCGGCATCGCGGACTTCATGTAGGACGTTTTTGCCGCGAGGGGTCGCGCTCTGCGCGACCCCTCGCGGCAAAAACCTCCACTCAAAACTCCCGCGCGCCGCCGGCGCGCGGTGGGTGCGGTGCGGTTCCGCACCGCGCCGTGGCGCACCGTATCGTTCTGCGCCGCACCGCGCTGTGGCGAACCGTATCGTTCCGCGCCGCGTCGTACCCGCTCCACGCCGTACTGCGCCGCACTATACCGTACCGCACCGCACTGCTTTGCTTCGTTCCCCTTCCTCGCGACGCCTCCGATCTGCCTACCTCGGGTCTTTAGACGCCGAGCGCGAGCAGCGGCGCGCCGCCGACCTGCGCGTACGCGCCGGACAGGACGAAGGCGCCAATGATCCCGGCGAGGATCACGAAGATCCCGAGGAGGAGTTCGAGGATCACGACGACTTTCGCGCCGGTCTCGCCGGCGAGCTCGACCGCGGCGATTCCGATGACGTTCCCGAGGAGGACGGCCCACACCTCCCAGCGGCCCTGCTCGACGCCGGTCCCCTGCTTCGCCCGGTAGGCGAAGTACGCGGGCACGAGGAGGCCGACGGGGAACGTCAGCGCGGTGACGAGCGCGCTCCCGAGCCACGTCAGCGTGGAGTACTGCTCGAAGAACTCGGCGTCGCCCGCGCTCCTGCCGCCCGTCGGTTGGCGGACGCCGCACTCCGGACAGATGTCGGCGTCCTCGCTGATCTCCGCGCCGCACCCCCGACAGTACACCGTCGAGCGGGGTGCTTCGTCGCGCTCGTCGGGGCCGCCGTTTCCATCGCGTTCGTTGGAGGGCATCGGTGTCAGGATGTCGTCGCGGCGCGGCTTAAAGCCGGCCGCCGACCTATGCGTCCCGGGCCGTCAGCGACCCGACGTCGACGCTCTCGGCGACGTCGCGGAGCGCGTCGAGCGTGTCGGCGATGTCGTCCAGCGTCGTGAGCGGGTTCATCAGCGTCAGCTTCAGCGCCTCGACGCCGTCGACCTCGGTACGCGCGACGACGGCCCGCCCGTCGCGGAAGAGCGCCTCGCGGGCGGCCGTGTTCAGTGCGTCGAGGTCGTCGTCCGCCATCTCCCGCGGTTCGTACCGGAAGAGGACGGTGTTGAGCGACGGCTCGGCGAGCAGCGCGAAGTCGGGGGACGAATCGAGGAGCGTCGCCGCGCGGTTCGCGGTCGTGCACACCGTTTCGACGGCCTCGGCGATCCCCTCGCGGCCGAGCGCGCGGAACGTGAGGTACGGCTTGAGCGCGTCGAAGCGCCGCGTCGTCTGGGTGGACTTCGAGACGAGGTTCGGGAGCGCGGAGTCCGCGGGGTTGAGATAGTCGTCGTTGCGCGCGGCGTACCCGAAGGCCTCGCGCTCGTCGAGGAGGAGCGCGCCGCAGCTGATCGGTTGGAAGAAGAGCTTGTGGAAGTCGACGGAGACTGAGTCCGCACGCTCGATGCCGGCGAGGCGGTCGGCGTCGTCGGTGAGCGCGAGCGCACCGCCAAACGCGGCGTCGACGTGGAACCACGCGTCGCGCGTACGCGCGCGGTCGGCGAGCCGATCGAGCGGATCGATCGCACCGAAGTCCGTCGTGCCGGCGGTCCCGACGACGGCGACGACCTCGTTGCCCGCCTCGTCGAGACGGTCGAGCGTCGCGTCGAGTTCGTCGACGTCCATCCGGTGGTCGGCGTCCGTCTCGACCGTGACGACGGCATCGTGGCCGAGGCCGAGGTGGTGGGCGGACTGCTCCGCGGTGAAGTGGGCCTCCGCCGAGCAGACGATCCGGAGGTCGTCGGCCTGGGGTGGGAGGCCCGCGGCCTGCGCGTCGTGATCCAAGCGCTCCTCGCAGTAGCGATCCCGCGCGAGCAAGAGCGCCTGGAAGTTCGACTGCGTGCCGCCGCTCGTGACGACGCCGTCCGACCCGTCACCGAGGCCGAAGAGGTCGCCGAGAGTCTCGACGAGGCGCTCCTCGACGACGGTCGCCGCGCCGCTCTGATCGAAGGAGTCGAGCGACTGGTTCGTCGCCGAGAGCATCGTCTCCGCCGCGAGGCCGGACACCGTCGGCGGGCAGTGGAGGTGCGCGGCCGTCCGCGGGTGAGAGACGTTCACCGTCTCCGCGAGGATGTCGGCCGCCGCCTCGTCGATGGCCGCGTCGAGGCCGATCCCCGACTCGGGGAGGACGTCCTCGGGGAGCGACGCGCGGATCGCGTCCGGCTCGGCGCCCGAGAAGGGGTCGTCGGTATCGGTCGCGTCGATCGCCGCCTCGCGCGCTCGCTCGGCCGCATCGCGGTAGGCTTCGGCGCCCGCGTCGGTGCCGAGGAAGCGCTCTTCGAGGTCGCTCATGGCGCCACCTCCGCGTTCACGGCGGCCGCGACGGCCTCCGTGAAGATCGCGGCGATCTCGTCGACGTCGTCCGCGTCGACGATCAGGGGCGGGAGGAAGCGCGCCGTCGACCCGCCGCGGCCGCCGAGTTCGATGACGAGGCCGCGCTCGAAACACTCGGTGCGCACGCGGTCCGCGAGGTCCTCGTCGGCGGGCCGCGCGCCCGCGTCGTCCGGCTCGGCGTCGGCGTCCACGAATTCCACGCCGAGCATGAGTCCGCGCCCGCGGACGTCGCCGACCGCGTCGTAGCGCGCTTCGAGAGCGTCGAGCGCCTCGCGGAGGCGCGCCCCCATCCGCTCGGCGTGGTCGTCGAGGTCGTGTTCGAGCACGTAGTCGATGGTGGCTTCGCCGGCCGCCATCGCCAGCTGATTGCCCCTGAACGTTCCGGCGTGCGCGCCGGGCTCCCAGCCGTCCAGCGATTCGTCGTAGACGACGACGGCGAGCGGGAGGCCGCCGCCGACGGCCTTGGAGAGCGTGACGACGTCGGGCGTGATACCCGCGTGCTCGAAGGCGTACGTCTCCCCCGTTCGCCCGAGACCCGACTGGATCTCGTCGACGACCATCGGGATGTCGCGCTCGCGGGTGATCCGACGTATCTCGCGCGTCCACTCGTCGGGGGCGGGCACCGCGCCGCCCTCGCCTTGGACGAGTTCGACGAAGAGCCCCGCGGGGTCGCGAACGCCTCGGCCCGGGTCGTCGAGGAACCGCTCGACGTAGCGCGCGGCCGTCGCGCCGTCTTCGTCACCCGCCTCGCCGAACGGGCTTCGGTACCGGTAGGGGTAGGGGAGGTGGTGGACGCCGGCCATCAGCCCCGAGAGCTCCTTCTTCGCGTGCGTGTCGCCCATCATCGAGAGCGCGCCGTTCGTCATCCCGTGGTACGCGCCGCGGAACGCGAGCACGTCGTCGTTCCCCGTCGCGGTCTTGACGAGCTTCAGCGCGGCCTCGATGGCGTCCGTCCCGGCGGGACTGCAGAACTGCACTTTCGCGTTCTCCGAGACGTCATCGGGGAGGCTCGCCATGAGCGAGTCCACGAAGCGCTCCTTGGCGGGCGTCGTGATGTCGAGCGTGTGGATCGGCCGGTCGTCGTCGAGCGCCGCCTCCATCGCGTCGGTGACCGCGGGGTGATTGTGCCCGAGCGCGAGCGTGCCCGCGCCCGCGAGACAGTCGTAGTACGTGTTCCCGTCCATGTCCGTCAGCTCGACGCCGCTCGCCTCGCGGATGGCGAACGGGAGGTGTCGGGGGTAGGTGCGGGCGCTGGACTCGCGCGCCGCCTGCTGGTCGAGCAGTCCGGCGTTTCCGGCCTCCTCGTACGTCATCGCTCGCCCTCGTGATCACGCTCGCTCGTCTGTCGCGGTGTCCCAGTCACGTCCCTCTCTACTTCCCTTCCGGGTAGTAAGGTATCGACCGGCGAACCCCTCGCCTACTGTGGTGTGCGGTCGTTCCACACCCGTCCGGCGATTGGCTTTAAGGAACGACCGGCCGAACCCCCGTGTATGAGCGACGATTCACCGGTGAAGATCGGGACCGCAGTGTACGACGCGGACGGCCGCGAGATCGGGACGGTCCGCGGGTTCAACGACGACGGCTTCTTCGTCACGACCCGCGAGGGCGTCGCCGCGCTCTCCGTCGAGCACGAGCACACCCCCCACGACCTCGGCGAGGCCGAACTCCTCTGGCGGTGTTCGGACTGCGGTGCGGTCGGCGAGGTCGAGGACATCCCCGACGAGTGTCCGGACTGTAACGCGCCGCGAGAACACCTCTACTACTGGACGGAGGACTGAGGAGTCCGGCGACGCCGTCGCTACGCGCGTCGAGAAAAAACGGAAGAACGGTCGTTTAGAACGGGGCCTGCGGACCTTCGTCGGTCTCGGAGTCGTCGTCCGACGTCTCGCCGGGGAACGACGGAGACATGCCGCCCGAGTGGCCGCCCTCCATTCCGGTGTCGGCGTTGACCGTCTCGATCTCGGGAATCTCCTTCGTCATCCGAGCCTTGATCGCCTGGATCGTCATCGGGGAGATACCGCATCCCGAACAGGCACCGCTCAGCTGGATGTCGACCTCGCCGCTCTCGCGGTCGATGTTCGTAATCGAGGCGCTCCCGCCGTGCATCTGGATCTGTGGGAAGTTCCGCCGGAGGAAGCTCGTGACGCGCTCCTCGAGGTCGTCCCCGGACTGACTCTCGGTGCTCATACGTGGCAATAGGTGATTCGCGGCCTTAGGCTTTTGGTTGCCCGCCGTCCTCGCCCTCGCCCTCGAAACCGAAGGCGACTCGGAGCTGGTGTTCGATCCCCTCGACGTAGCGTTCGAGGACCGCCTCCGCCCTTTCGGGTTCGACGACGCCGTCGAGTCGCTCTATCGGATCCGCGGGGAGGTCGACGCTGAACTCGCCGTCGCCCTCGTAGTGGGGCTCGCTCTCGTTGAGCACCTGCTGGTCGAGCGAGTGGACGAGCGTGCTGTCGTATCGCTCGTTGAGGTCGTTGAACGCGCGCTTGTACGCGGTCTGAAGCTGGGCGAAATACTCCGTGTACTTCCCCTCCTCGAACTCGTCGGGCGTGAAGTCGGCCATACGAGACGTTCCGCCGCGGAGCGCCAAAAGCCGGGCGGTCCGCGTCTATATATTCTATACCGCGATATCAAATCGTCCGGGCCATCGTCAGCTCGACGCGCCCGCGGCGTTCGACCTCGAAGTCGAACCGCCGGTAGAGCGCGCGCGCACACCGATTCGACGACTCGACGGCGAGCCAGACGCGCCCACCACCACGCGTCCGGTGGGCGCCGAGGAGCCCGCGGAGGAGGCCGGTCCCGACGCCGTTTCCGCGCGCGTTCGGGGCGACGAAGACGGCGAGCTCGTGCGCGTCGCCCGCCTCGATCAGCGCCGCGTGTCCGACGATCTCGCCGTCGCGGCGGGCGACGACGCCGTGCGCGTCCAGCAGCGTTCTAAGCCACTCGCGGCGCTCGTCGGCGTCCGTCGGGGGGAGACCTTGCGTCCGATCGGTGAGCGGGAACGCGTCGTACATCGCGGCCAGCGCGTCGGCGTCGCCCGCCGTCGCGGCCCCGATCTCGACGCGCGCACCGTCGGCCGCGCGAAAACTGAACGGGGGGTCACAGAGCAGTTCGTCCGTCGTCGTCGTCCGCGTCGCACTCTGAGTCATCTGGGTGGTGTCGTGGGAAGCGGTGGGCTCTCGGCTCGCGGGTCGATCGTCTGGGTGTACCGGCGCGCGTGTGCTACGGGTGCGGTCATACGACGCCGTACGACTTCCGCCCACAAAACTATAACGGTCGTTCGTTATGAACCGAGCTGCTCACTGACCGCCGCGTCGGCGGCCGCGACGAAGTCCGTCTCCCGGCCCGCCGGCACCGTCGCGCCCGCCGCGACCTCGTGGCCGCCGCCGTCGCCGCCGACCGCCGCCGCGGCCTCCGCCGCGACCGTCGAGAGGTCGAGGCCGCGCTCGACGAGTCTGGGCGTCCCCCGCATCGATACCTTCACGCCCGGCTCGTCGTCCCCGCCGTCGTCCTTCTCGGCGAACGCGATGATCGGGACGCCCGCCTCCACGCCGTCCTCCCCCATCGCCATCCCGGCGACGATCCCGACGACCGTCTCGGGCAGGCGATCCCCGGCGTGGAACCACTGCACGTGCGACTCGCGCTCGACGCCGACCTCTCGAACCACGTCGACGCCCGTCGCCAGCGTCTGACGGTGTTCCCGCAGGAGGTCGCGCGCCGCATCGAGGGGCGCGCCGCGCTCGCCCCGGCAGACCGCGAGCCCCACGGCCGCCCGGTCGTAGCGCGCCGTCGCGTTCAGGAGCGTGGAGAACTCGCTCGCGTCCCGAAGCTCGCTCCCCCGCTCCTCCCCGCACAGCGTGTACGTCGTCCCGATCAGCGCCTCGATCTCGTCGGCCCCCACGCCCGTCCGCATCGCCCGCTGGACGAGCGCGCTCACGACCGTCCGGCGCGCCGCCGTGTCGAGATCGGCCCACGCCTTCCACTCCCCGTCCTCGCGCAGTTCGGCGTCGAGGCCGTCGAGGAACCGGAGCGCGCCGTTCCGATCGCCAGTGATCCCCGGTATCGGCACGTCGCTCGCGTACGCGAGCAGTTTCGGCAGCGGGCGCGTCTGCGTCCCGAACACCGCGAGGTCCTTCGAGGCGTCGAGCACGCCCGCCTCGACGCCCTCCGCGACGATCCCCGCGTTCGCCCCGATCAGCTCGCCCTCCACGACCTGCATGTCGCCGACCGCGCCGACGACCGCCAGCGCCGCCAAGTCGCGGTTGTCTCCGTCGTCCCCTTCGAGCGCACGCGCGACGCAGTAGCTCGCGCCCGCCCCGGAGAGTTCGCTCCCGCCGTCGAGTCCTTCGAGCAGGGGATTCAGGTGGAACTCGATCGCGGCGTCCGCCGGCTGGTGGTGGTCCGCGATCACCGGCGTGAACGCCTCGTAGTCGGTGATGACGTCGAGCTGGCCGCTCCCGAAGTCGGTGAAGAAGACGGCGTCGTAGTCGGCCGCCGCGTAGCGCTCGACGGCCTCGCGGTCGAGTTGC
Organism: Halarchaeum nitratireducens; assembly: GCF_014647155.1. Taxonomy (GTDB): domain Archaea; phylum Halobacteriota; class Halobacteria; order Halobacteriales; family Halobacteriaceae; genus Halarchaeum; species Halarchaeum nitratireducens. Next base: position 60,805 of record NZ_BMOQ01000001.1, read on the forward strand.
TTCTCGAAGACGACGTCGTGGGCGATGCCGGCGCGTTCGAGCGCCGTGCTGGCGATGCCGGCGCTCGTCAGGCCGTCGGCGTCGATGTGCGACGCGAGCAGGAGGTCGTCCGCCGCGCGGAGCCGCTCGGCGCACCGCGCGGCCCGCGTCGCGAGTTCGGGAACGGGCGCGTCCATGGCGTCCCGATACGCCGTCACGTCCGATAAACGCCCGTATCCGCGTCCGCCGTGCGCGCCGTACTACCGTGCGTCTACTCGTGACGGCTCGGTGCGGCTTCCTCGACGACTGCGGCCGCGAGCGCGTCGAACGACGCCTCCTCGGGGACGACGTCGACGTCGATCCCGTGGCGTTCCGCCGTCCGCGCCGTCGGCTCGCCGATACAGCCCACGACGGCGTCGTTCAGCCCCGCGAGCGCGTCGTCGCGGACGCCGCGCGCCGCCGCGGCCTCCAGGAAGTGCTCGACGGTGAGCGAGGAGGTGAACAGCGCCGCCTCCAGCTCCCCGTCGGCCGCGCGCTCCGACGACACGCCGGCCTCGGGCGGCCGGACGAGCCGGTAGAGGACCGTCTCGTGGACGTACGCGCCCGCGTCTTCGAGGCCGTCCGTGAGCACCGCCGAGCCGTGATCCGAGCGCGCCACCTCGACGCGCGCGCCGTCCACCTCGTCCGCGAGCGCGTCGACGAGGCCGGCGCTGGAGAACTCCGCCGGGACGCGATCGACGGTGTAGCCCGCATCGCGCAGCGTCCCGGCCGTGCGCTCACCGATGGCGCAGACGGTCGCCTCTCCGGGCTCCCAGTCGGTCTCGGAGACGAGCTCGACGCCGGTCTTGCTCGTGAAGATCGCGTAGTCGGCGTCCTCGCGCGCGCTCGCTCGCGTCGGCTCGACGGCGAGCATCGCGTCGGGCACTGGCGTCGCGCCGAGCGATTCGAGCAACTCGGCGGCGGCCTCGAGGCGACCGTCGTCCGGCCGGAACACCGCCGCGCGAACCTCTCGGGTCATCGCAGGAACGCCTCCAGTTCCTCGCGGACGCCGGCGACGCCGCCGATCACCGTCACCGCTGGCGGCTCGATGCCGACCTCGTCGCGCGCCGCGACGATGGTGTCGAGGGTCCCGGTCGCCACCCGCTGATTCGGGCGCGTCCCGCGCTCGACGAGCGCGACGGGGGTCTCGGGGTCCATCCCGGAGTCCCGGAGCGCCGCGGTGTAGTCGGGGAGTCGCGTGACGCCCATCAGGACGACGATGGTCCCGCCCGCCGCGGCGAGCGCCGCCCAGTCGACGCTCGACTCGGGCTTCGTCGGGTCCTCGTGGCCCGTGACGAACGTCACCGACGAGGCGTGATCGCGGTGAGTCACCGGGATGCCGGCGACGCCCGGCGCGGCCACTGGCGACGTGACGCCCGGCACGACCTCGAACGGAACGCCGTGGTCCGCGAGGTACTCGGCCTCCTCGCCGCCGCGCCCGAAGACGAACGGGTCGCCGCCCTTGAGGCGGACGACGCTCTTCCCGTCGGTCGCGTACGCGACGAGCCGTTCGTTGATCTCCGCCTGCGAGGTGCGCTTGTCGCTGTGCGCGCGCTTGCCGACGTCCTCCGCGTTGCCGTCCGGGATGAGATCGAGGATCTCCGGCCCGGGGAGCCTGTCGTGGAGGACGACGTCCGCGCTCTCCAGGAGGTCGCGAGCCTTCACGGTCAGGAGTCCGGGATCGCCCGGCCCGCTCCCGACGAGGTAGACGGTACCGGCCTCGGCGGTCGTCATTCCCCCGTCGCCTCCGCGATGAGGGTCGCCCCGCCCGCGTCCGCGAGGTCGGCGGCGAGCTCGCGCGCCTCGCGCGCGTAGTCGTCGAGGTCGAGTTCGCGCGTCTCCGTCACCGCGCTCGTCCCGTCCGCCGAGTAGACCTGCACGTCCGTGCGCACGACCTCGCCCTGCAGGAACGCGTGGACGCCGATCGGCGCGATACAGCCGCCTCCGAGCGCTTCGAGGACGATGCGCTCGACCGTCGTCTCGACGCGCGAGCGCGGGTGATCGAGGGCCGACTGGATCGCCTCCGCGACCTCCGTCCCCTCGCGCGCCGTCACCGCGAGCGCGCCCTGCCCCGGCGCGGGGACGAACTCGCCCGTCGGGAGGTCGACGAGATTCACGCCGTGCGCCAACCCCGAGCGTTCGAGCCCGGCGCGCGCGAGCACGATCGCGTCGTACTCGGTGTCGACCTCGCGCCCGAGCGCCCGCTTCTCCAGTTCCGTGAGCGAGTCGAACCACGACTCGACCGTCTCCTCGTACTCCCGCTCGACCTCCTCGGGATCTTCTCCCTCCGCCGTCTCCGCGCGCTCACGCTCCGCTTGGTACGTCTCCTCGGCCTCCCGGCGCGCCTCGTGCTCGGCCTGCAGGTGCGTCGCCAGCAGCTTCTCGACGCGCGTGTCGACGTTCCCGCGGAGGCCAGCCACCTCCAAGTCCGGTCGGTGCGCGCGGATTTGCGCACCCCGCCGCATGCTCGACGTCCCGACGACCGCGCCCTCCGGCAGGTCGTCGAACGCGGTGCCGTCGGGCGTCACGAGGGCGTCGCCGGCGCTCGCCCGTCGCGGGACCGCCGCGACGACGAGGTCCTCGGGCATCTCCGTCGGCACGTCCTTCATCGAGTGGACCGCGGCGTCCACGTCGCCCTCGAGCACGCGCTCGTCGAGCGCGCGGACGAACGCGCCCGTCCGCCCGAGGTCCGCGATGCGCTCGTCCGTGATCCGATCGCCCTCGGTCTCGACCTCGACGAGGTCGACGTCGTGGCGTCGCTCCTCTAAGGCGGCCTCGATCTCGCCCGCCTGGCGTAGCGCCAGCGACGACCCCCGCGTCGCCAGCCGAATGGACTCCTCTCGCATACTCTCTCTTCCGATACGCGTCCTGAAACCCCCTTCGGACCGCCGATCAGTACGCGACCCGACGGTCGCTCACAGCGCGTCCCGGTAGGCCTCGATCGTCTTCTCGACGTCCGTCGCCGTGTGGGCGTCCGAGACGAACTGCGATTCGAACTGGTTCTGCGAGAGCATGACCCCTGCTTCGAGCATCTGCGGGCGGAAGACGCGGTTCCAGCGCTGGACGTTCGCGCGCCCGACGGCCGCGCCGTTCCGCGGCGCCTCGCCGTCGCGCGTGAAGACGACCTTGAACATCGAGTCCGTCCCGACGACGCTGTACTCCGGGGCGTGCTCCGCGACGACGTCGCGCAGTCCGTCGCGCAGTCGCTCTCCGAGGTCGTTCACGTGCTCGTAGACGTCGTTCTCCGCGGCGTACGTCAGCGTCTCTAGTCCCGCCGCCATCGTCACCGGATGGCCGGAGAACGTCCCCGCTTGGAAGACGTTCCCCGCGGGCGTGAACTCCTCCATGATCTCGGTCTTCCCGCCGATCGCGCCGATCGGGAAGCCGCCGCCGATGACCTTCCCGAACGTCGTGAGGTCGGGCGTGATCCCGTACTTCCCCTGCGCGCAGGAGAGCCCGCCGACCCTGAAGCCCGTGATGACCTCGTCGAAGATGAGGAGGGCCCCGTGGTCCTCGGTCAGATCGCGCAGCGTCTCGTGGTAGTCCCCGCGGGGCTCGACGATCCCCTTGTTGGCGAGGATCGGTTCGACAAGCACCGCCGCGATGTCGTCGCCGTGCGCCTCGAAGACCTCGGTGACGGCCGCCTCGTCGTTGAACGGTACCGTCAGGGTGTGCTCGGCGAACGACGCCGGGATCCCGGGCGAGGACGGCGCCGTCTCGTCGCCGTCGCCCTCGACCAGCGTCGACTCCTGAGCGCCGTGATAGCCGCCCTGCATCACCACCACCTTGTCGCGCCCGGTGTGACCGCGCGCGAGGCGGACGGCCGAGACAGTGGCCTCGGTCCCGGAGTTCACGAAGCGCACCATCTCGACGCTCGGCACGTGGCGCGCGATGAACTCCGCGTGCTCGACTTCGACCTCGGTCGGCATCCCGTACATCGGCCCCTCGCTCGCGCGCCGTTGGATCGCCGCCTGCACGGCGTCGGGGACGTCGTGACCGAGGAGGAGGGGTCCGAGCCCCATCACCCAATCCACGTACTTCTCGCCGTCCGCGTCCACGATGCGGCCCGCGTCGCCCTTCCGCACGAACGTCGGATACGGCTGTGGCGCCGCGCGGACCGAGGAGTTCACGCCGCCCGGCAGCACGCCCAGCGCCCGGTCGTAGAGGTCGCGCGAGGTCTCGCGGTTCATACGCGAGGACAGCGCTGCCAGCGGGAAAGTCCTTTCTGAGCGCGCGACCCACCGGCCGATCGAGACGCCGATCGGCCGTCGCCGCGTCGTCCGGGCCGACGATCGGCTACCGCGCGCGTGAGGGGGTTCGACCCGCTCAGACCGCTTCCGGGCCGGTCTTCCCGGTCCGGATCTGCGTGGCGGCGCTGACCGGGAGGACGAACACCTTGCCGTCGCCCTTGTTCCCCGTCTTCGCCCCGCGGCAGATCGCGTCGACGACGTCGTCGGTCGGCGCGTCCGCGACGACGCACTCCACCTTCACCTTCTGGTGGAGGTCGACGACGTACTCTTCGCCGCGCCACTGCCCCGTCGTCGCGGGCTGGCTCCCGCGCCCCGAGACGTCCGTAACGGTGAGCGACGGCGCGCCGATCCCGGCGAGTTCCGTCTTCACCTCGCTGAGCTTGTCGGGCCGGATGTAGGCCATCACGAGTTCGATGTCGCTCGCCGGTCGGCCGCCGTCGGTGACGACGCCGCCGTCCGGGACGCTGACGCTCTCGTGCTCGCCGAACTCGGGGTACGTCTCGACGCCGTGCATCGTGACGTCGAGGCCCGTGTTCTCCGAACCGGAGTCGACGCGCGCCCAGTTCGCGGCGCGCGCGGCGAGGAAGACGACCGCGGTGACGCCCGCGCTCAGCGCGATCACGACGCCGACCCCGAGCGCCTGCACGCCGAACGCGGCGAGGCGCGATCCCGTGAAGGAGGCGGCGACGAACGGGAACGCGAGCGTCCCGATGATCCCCGCGGTGCCGTGGACCGGGAAGACCGCGCAGACGTCGTCGACGCGCAGGTGGTGTTCCACGGCGTCGAAGACGACCGGGAGCTGCGCGCCGCCGATCAGACCGAGGGCGACCGCGCCCGGCCACGATGCGACGTCCGCAACGGGCGTGACGCAGACGAGCCCGGCGAGCAGGCCGTTGGCGAGGAAGAGCGTGTCGAGCTTCCGCGTCTTGTACCACGCGACCGCGCCGGCGCCGACGCCGCCGAACACCATCCCGAGCGTCGTGTCGAGGGCGACCCGACCGACGTACGAGAAGCTATCGAGGACGAGCTGCCCGTTCTCCACGGCCAGGACCGACGCGGCGGTCCCGACGTTGAAGCCGTACCACCCGAAGCAGAGGATGAGCGTCCCGAGGACGGCGAGCGTGATGGAGTGGCCGGGCATCACGTTCGTCGAGCCGTCGGCGTCGAAGCGCCCCCGCCGCGGCCCGATGAGATACGCCCCGACGAGACCACCGACGCCGCCGAGCGTGTGAACGACGGCTCCGCCCGCGAAGTCGTGGAAGCCGAGGGTCGCGAGCCACCCGCCCGACCAGACGAGCCCGTCCGCGACCGGGTAGATGACGCCCGCGATGACCGCCGTGTAGACGACGTACATCCGCGGCCGCGTCCGGCCGGCGAGCGCCCCGGAGACGATGTTCGCCGCGGCGATGGCGAAGACGCCGCCGAAGAGCCAGCTTGTCCACGCGCCCGTCTGATCGGCGGGCGTGTACACGCTCATGAACGCCGCACCCACGTCGAGCACGCCGCCCCCGGTCACCTCGCCGACGACGGTCGCCACCGCGGCCCCGACGCCGAAGAAGACGATGAACCCGACGACCATCGTGATGATCGTCTGGGTGAGCTGATTCGCGACGTTCTTCGCCCGCACCTGTCCCGCCTCTAGCATGGCGAATCCCGCCTTCATGAAGAAGACGAGGAACGTCACCAGCAACAGCCAGACGAGATTGACGCCGGTCGCGATCGTCGAGAGGTCGCTCACGGCGTCCCCTCCGTGATACCGTCGGTGATCGTGTCGTGCTCAGTCACGGGAGATCGCAAGCCGTCCACCGATAAAAGCCCTCGCTTAAAAATTCTCGTGTATACGAACTTCTACTGAACACGCATCCAATGTTGGGACAATATAACTCCGTATAAGGGTAAATGAGCCCGGTGGCGCGGCAATTGTTGCGAAAAACGCGAGCGTCCGTACACCGGCCTCGAGGCGGTGAATCCACGCGGCGGCGGGTGGCGCCGCCGGTCGACGGGTGACTGAGTACGACGAACGTGGTCGTCGACCGGAACCACAGCGAGGCGGCTCAGGGTACGACGATCACCCCCGGGTCCGGTCGCCGCGCGCGCGACTGACCGCGACCTTTCCCGACGCCGGGGCGGTCGGGCCCCACGCGGGCGTCCCGTGCCACCGCGTCGGCGCCGGGGGTCACGCTCAGACCGCCTCCGGGCCGGTCTTGCCGGTGCGGATCTGGAGGGCGTCCTCGACGTCGATGATGAAGACCTTCCCGTCGCCGGGCTCGCCGGTCTTCGCACCCTCGCGGATCGCGTCCGCGACGTCCTCCGCGGGGATGTCCGCGACGACGCACTCCAACTTCACCTTCTGGTGGAGGTCGACGACGTACTCCTCGCCGCGCCACTGCTCGGTCGTCGAGGGTTGGCTCCCGCGCCCCGAGACGTTCGTGACGGTGAGCGACGGCGCACCGACCTCCGCGAGCGACTTCTTCACCTCGCCCAGCCGGTCGGGGCGGATGACCGCCATCACGAGTTTGATCTCACCGTCGTCGTCTTCGGCGTCGACGTCCTCGCCCCCGTCCGCGCGGAGTTCGCGGTCGTCGACGTCTACGCCACCGTCGGTGCGGATCTCGTGCGTGTCCTGCGTGTCCATGTTTACGCCGCCGTCAGTCCGAATCTCGTCGTCCGCGCCGCCGTCCGTGCGGACCTGATTGCGTTCGCCGCCGTCCGTGACGACCCCCTCGTCGACGAACTCGGGGTACGCCTCGATGCCGTGCTCGCCGCGGTCGAGCCCGATCTCCTCCTCGCTCTCGTCGACGCGGAGGCCCCAGATGCCGTCCGCGATCTTCAGCGCGATGGCGGTCGTGACGATCGTCCACACCGCGATGACGATCACGCCCGCGATCTGCATCGCGAGCTGCGGGACGAAGTCCGCGTAGCCGCCCGCGGCGAAGACGGGGATCAGGATCGTCCCGATCGCGCCCGCGCTCCCGTGTACCGCGAAGACGCCGCAGACGTCGTCGATCTTGAGGTTCTCGACGACCCAACGGTAGACGATCGGGGTCTGAACGCCCCCGACGAGACCGATGATCAGCGCGCCCCACCAGGTGACGTGTGCGCAGGCGCCCGTGATGGCGACGAGGCCGGCGAGCAGGCCGTTCGCCGCGAAGAGCGGGTCGGGCTTGCCCTCCTGCATCGTCGTGACGATGGTCGAACCGACCGCGCCGATCCCCATCGCCAGCGTCGTGTTCAGGGCGACGCGACCGAGCGCCGCGCCGTTGAAGGAGAGCGTCTGCGCGTCGACGTTCGCGCTGAGCACGCTCGCCTGCGTCCCGACGTTGAAGCCGTACCAGCCGAACGCGAGGATGAGCGTCCCGATGACCGCGAAGACGACCGAGTGACCCGGGATCGGCCGCGGGTTCCCCTCGCTGTCGAAGCGCCCGCGACGCGGCCCGACCATGTACGCCGCGACGAGGCCCGCGACGCCGCCGAGCATGTGGACGACCGTCGCGCCCGCGAAGTCCTCGTAGCCCGCGCCGATGATCTGGCCGAGGAAGCCCGAGCCGGCGAGCAGGCCGCCGCTCCACGCGAAGCCGCCGATGACCGGGTAGATGACCGCGGTCAGGCAGATGGCGAGGAACACGTACGCGGAGAACTTGATGCGCTCCGCCACCGCCCCGGAGACGATGGTCGCCGCCGTCATGGCGAACACCGCACCGAAGAGCCACCCGATCCAGCTCGTCGGTGAGTTGATGTACGCGAACGCGTTAGCGACGCTCACGGCCTGCCCGGACGTGAGCATCCCGGCGAGCGCGTAGACGCCGTTCCCCACGAGGAAGAACACGAGCACGCCGAGCGACCAGTCCATCATGTTCTTCATCACGACGTTCCCAGCGTTCTTCGCGCGGACCTGACCCGCCTCCAGCAGCGCGAACCCCGGCTGCATGAAGAAGATCAGGAAACACACCACCAGCGTCCACACCGTGTTGACCCCGCTGGCGATGTTCGCGACGTCTACCATTTCGCCCCCCCGTCAGACCGCATATCCGTTAGACGCTCGTCCACTTGAATCGCGTATTTGCGTGAAACCATCTTGCTGATCTACGAGAGAAGTGCAGGCAATGGCTAAGTATAATGCTTTGCTTTAAAATAACAATAAATAGGGTCTCGGACTGAGCATTTGACAGATACTTATTCGAGTCATGTCTGTATAAGGATGTATAATGGCCACTTCACCGGCATGAACACCGCCAAAACCGGTCGTCCGTAGTGTCTGCGGACGTACACTACAGCCCGTTTCGGACGGAATACGGGTCCCGCGCGCCGGTCAGGGAAGCGAGCGTGCGATGTCTTCCGCGAAATACGTGATTATCAGGTCAGCACCTGCACGCTTGATCGATAACACGGACTCGTACGCGCTCTCGGTCGCGTCCAGCCACCCCTTCTCGCCGGCCGCCTTCAGCATCGCGTACTCTCCCGAGACGTTGTACGCGGCGACCGGATGATCGAACTCCCGGCGGACGTCCGCGACGACGTCGAGGTACGGGAGCGCCGGTTTCACCATCAGCACGTCCGCGCCCTCCGCGGCGTCGCGCTCGGCCATCCGCATCGCTTCCCGCCCGTTCGCCGGATCCATCTGGTAGTGTCGTCGGTCGCCGAACGCCGGCGCGCCGTCCGCCGCGTCCCTGAACGGGCCGTAGAACGCCGATTCGTACTTGACCGCGTACGCCATCACGGGCACGTTCTCGTGGCCCGCCTCGTCGAGCGCCGCGCGAAGCGCCCCGACCTGCCCGTCCGCCATCGACGACGGCGCGACCATGTCCGCGCCCGCCTCGACGTGCGAGACCGCGGTCCGCGCGAGCAGGTCGAGCGTCTCGTCGTTCTTCACCGTTAGCCCCCCGCCCGTGCGCGCCCCGCCCGCCACGCCGGGGTCGGATCGGCGCTCCTCCCAGTTCTCCCTCGCGTCGCTCGCGAGAACCCCGCAGTGGCCGTGCTCGGTGTACTCACAGAGGCAGACGTCCGTGATCACGTAGGCGTCCGTCTCGGCGGTGATCCGTCGGACGGCCTCTTGGACGACGCCGTCCTCGGCCCACGCGCGCGAGCCGCGCTCGTCCTTGGACTCCGGGACCCCGAAGACGATGACCGCCTCGACGCCCGTCGCCAACACCTCCTCGACGCGCGCCACCGCCTCCGAGACGGGCACGCGCTCGTGCCCGGGCATCGACTCGATCGGCACGCGCGCCTCGGTCGTCGCGTCGACGAACACCGGCGCGATCAGATCGCTCGCGTTCAGCGTCGTCTCGCTCACCAGCCCGCGAACGCCGTCCCGGCGGAGCCGCCGCGGTCGTCGCGTCATGTCCATATCCCGTCCCACGGCGCCCGCCCGCTTATGGCTCCCGAAGGCGCCCCGCCGGGAGATTTCGTATCGCGGTATGGAATTTATGTCCTTTCGCCCGGTGGACAACTATTTGCGTTACCATCCCACATGCCGAGGCGATGACGGCCATCGCACTCGCCGTGACGGACGAGTGGGGCGAGGAGCTCCTCCACGCGTACTACACGACGTTGCAGGCCAAGAAGCGCCGTCTCCGGCCCGACGAGGAGTGGAACGATCCCGCCGCGACGCCCGGGTTCCAGCTCGGCCTCGAATACCTCGGCGAGCGCCCGTACGTCGAGGCCGTCGTGCCGGACGACCTCGGCGCCTGCCTCGACGCCTACGACGGGACCGTCACCGGCGACGCGCTCGCCGACCTCGCCGACGACCTCCGCGACGCCGCCTCCGCCGACCGGTCGTTCGACGTCGAGACCGGCCCGGTCGCCGTCTGCGAGTTCGCCGCCGAACGCGGCCACGCCGTCGAGCTCCGCGAGTAGCGTCTCTCCCTGTGCGCTACCACGCGACGGCGGCCGCGATCAGCGCGCCCGTGAGACACAGGACCGCGTAGTCCCGGCGCGCGAACGAGAGCGCGGGGGGCGTCGGGTTCCACGAGAGACAGCGCGCCCGGAGCGCGAGCGCCAACGCGTCCGCGCGACGAAACGCCCGTTCGAGCGCGCCGACCGCGAGGTGCACCACTCGCCTGTCGACGCGGCGCTCGTCGCCCAGTCGGACCCACGACCCCTCCCGGAGCCGCCGGAGGTCGGCCCGTAGGAGCGGGAGGAAGCGGAAGACGAGCGCCACGCCGAGTCCGAGGAACCGTCCCGCGCGTCCCGGAACGAGTCGCGCGATCGCCGCCCGCGATTCCCGGGGAGACGTCGTCCGCACGTACGCCGCCGCGAGCGCGAGCAGGAGCACCGTCCGATAGACGGCGAGCAGGGGATCTCGTACCCCCGCGGGCTCTATCCACGGCGGCCCGAACCGGAGCGCCCCCACGAGCGGCGCGACGAGCAGAAACGGCAGGACGCCGCGGTACTCCGCGTACACCGCACGCACCGAGAGCCCGCAGCCGCGAAGCGCGACCAGACAGACGAGCGTGAGCGCGAGCAGCCACGCCGGCGTCGAACGCGCGAGCGCGACCGCCGCGATCGCCGCTTGGGCCGCGAGCTTCGTCCGCGGATCGAGGCGGTGGCCCAGCGTGTCGCCGGGCGCGTGGCTCAGCACGGCCGATCGACCGGTACTCCCGCCAACCGCTCGACGGCGGCGTCGGGCGCGTCGTTCACGACGACCGCCCCGCCGCTCAGGACGACCAGCCGGTCCGCAGGCGCGAGCACGTCCCGGAGGTCGTGCGTGACGACGACGACGCTCGTCCCGGCGGCGTGGAGCGCGCACAATCGTTCGAGGACGCTCTCTCGCGCCGGCGCGTCGAGCCCGGTGAACGGCTCGTCGAGGACGAGGTGATCCGGGCGCATCGCCAGCGCTCCCGCGATAGCGACCCGCTCGCGCTCCCCGCCGGAGAGCGTCTCGATCCGCTCGTCCTCCCGTCCCGCCAAGTTCACCGCGTCGAGCGCGTCCCCGACGCGGTCGTCGATCTCGTCCCGGGGGAGCCCGAGGTTCTCCGGGCCGAAGGCGACGTCCGCGCCGACCGTCGCCGCGACGAAGCTGTCGCGCGGTTCCTGGAACACCATCCCGACCGCCGTCCGCGCCGCGACGCGATCCGCGCTCACCCGCGTTCCGTTCACCCGAACCGTCCCCGAATCGGGTTCGAGCAGGCCGTTCCAGTGGCGCACGAGCGTCGTCTTCCCCGAGCCGTTCGCGCCCGCGAGGACGACGAACTCGCCGTCCTCGACCACCAGGTCCACCCTGTCGAGCGCCGTCGCCTCGCCGTAGCGGTGGACGACGCCGGAGACGTCGATCACGCGCCTCGGAGCCGCTCGCTGCGCGCGGCCAACACCGCGACGACGGCCTTCAGGATCTCCCCGGGGACGAACGGCACCGCGGTCACGAGCGCCGCGCTCACCAGCGCGCGGACCGGATCGGCGAAGAGCGCGAGGTCGCCGAAGTAGGCGTACCCGACCGTCCCGAAGGCGTAGATGACGACCGTCGCCGCCGTCAGTCCGGCCGCGAGCCGCCACAGCGCGATCTCACCGGTCGGCGTCCGCTCGTCGGTCCCGTGTGCCACGTAGCCGAGCAGTCCCGCCGCGAACGGATACGACCAGAGGTACCCGCCCCACGGGCTGAACAGTTGACCGATCCCGCTCGCGCCGTACGCGTACACCGGCGCGCCGACCGCGCCCGCGACCACGTAGAGCGCGAGCGAGGCGGCCCCCCATCGCGGCCCGAGGAAGACTCCCGCGAGGAAGATCCCCAACACCTGCAGCGTGTACGGTACCGGCGAGACCGGCAACTGGAAGCTCACGTAGGAGAAGACGCCGGTCAGCGCCGCGAACAGCGCCGCTCGGACCACGTTCTCCACGACCTCGTCGCCGACGAGGGCGACCGATCCCGTGTCCGTGCTCATACTGCCCACCATTCCGTCAACCACAATCAAAACAGCGGTTTACGAGACGCGGCCGCCGTCACCCGAAAGCCTATACACGATTAGGGGTAAGCCCGGACGATATGGACGAGAAGACCCGCGAGCTCCGCGACATCTTCGTCGACGTCACCGACGGCGAAACCGTCACGGAGCGCCAGGAGGAGGGCCACGGGTCGCTCGCCACCGACGCGGAGATCGACGAGCGCCTGCGCGACGCCGTCTCCGCCATGCGCGAGCGTCTCGACTTCCGCACCGACCTCGACCTCGACGCCCTCGTTCGCCTCGTCCGCGGCTTCTACGCCGGGCAGGACGACGCCGCGCTCGCCGACGCCCTCGGCGTCGACGAGGCGACGGTCACCGAGGCCCGCCGCGACCTCCACCTCGTGCAGCCCGACGTCGCCGACGCGCCCCTCGACCTCGACGCCTTCCGACGCGCCATCGAGACCGGCGATCCCGACGCGGCCGAGCTCGCCGACAGCCTCGACAGCGACGAGGCCACCGTCCGCGACTACCGCGACGTCGCCCGCGTCCAGACCGAGATCCGGTCCGTCAACGACCGCTATCGCGCCGAGTTCGAGACCGTCCTCCAGGACCGCGACCTCGCCGAACGCCTCACCACCGCCGCCCGCGAGGACGGCCTGGAGGAAGCCACCGAGGGCCAGGAGACCAACACCAACCTCTAGCAAGCCGTTTTCCGGGGACGATCGGAGAGCGCCCCCGGAAAACCTGATCGGCGGACGCGGAGCGTCCGCCTACATCCAGCAGGACCTCCGGTCCCGCCACGACCTTGCAGATCTCCACCCTTGCCGTGGTCGCCGCGTGCGCTCGTGCGCTACGCCCCGTCTCGTCCCCACGTCGCGCGGAGACCGCCGCCGACGGCGAGCGCGACGACCACCGCCAGCGCGCCCGCGGCGATCCCGGTCGGATCGGGAACGAACAGCGGACCGAGGACGGCCCCGACGACCAGACCGACGACTGCGCAGACGAGCGCCCGAACTCGCTCGGAGACCATGCCCGCTCTTCCGATCCGGCCCCCGTAGGTGTTTCCCCGAAGTTCAAGCCCGATAGCGCGCCCATCGGGTCGCGTGTCCGACCTCGTCTCCTTCAGCGACCTCGCAACGGCCGCCTACTGCCCGCGCCAGCTCTACTACCGGCGTAGAGAGGGGGTCCGCGACCTCCCGGCATCGGTCGATCGCGTCCGCGAGCTCGCCCGCCGCTATCCGACGCTCGTCGAGGCGAGCGACGCCGCGCTCCGGAACACCGTGGCCGTCGACCCCGCGACCTACCGCGCGCGACTCGGGGCCGTCCTGACCCGGTATCCGGGTCTCGTGTCGCCCGACGAGACGGACGTGCTGCTCACCGGGAAGGACTGCCGGGGGCGCGCCGCGAAGGTCGTCTCCCCGCTCGCGCCGACGCTCGTCTCGCCGGGCGAACCGCCCGAGGCGGGCGTGTGGGAACCGCAGCGAGTGCGCGCGGTCGCGGCCGCGAAAGCCCTCGCGTGGCGCGAGCGCACGCCCGTCGAGTACGCCTACGTCGAGTACCCGCGTCACGCCGTCGTCCGCGAGGTGCCGATCACGGCGCGCGCGAAGGCGGCGTATCGACGGACGCTGCGGACCGTCCGCGGGATGGACGGCCCGCCCTCGCGTCTCCGGAACGACGCGAAGTGCGCGAACTGCGACTACCGCACGGACTGCGGCGTCCGCACGCGCTCGCTCTCCTCGCTGCTCTGATCCTCAGTGGTCGGCGAGCCACGCCGCGATGGCGTCGGCGTTCGCCCCCTCGCGGATGATCTCGTCGTTCGCGACGTCCACGACGGTGCTCTCGACGCCGCCCGTCTCGCCGCCGTCGAGGACGACGGCCACGTCGTCGCGGAAGGCCGGATCGAGGTCGGCCGCTCGACGGACGCTTCCCGTTCCGCTCCGGTTCGCGGACGTCGCGGTGACGGGCGCGACGCGTTCCAAGAGCGCGAGCGCGACGTCGTGGTCGGGGACGCGGACGCCGACGCGCTCGCGCCCGCCCGTGAGGGCCGCCGGCACGATGTCGCGCTTCTCGCAGACGACGGTCACCGGACCGGGGAGGAACGCCTCCATGAACCGTTCCTCGCGCTCGCCGGCGACGACGTAGTCGCGCGCGGCGTCGGCGCTCGGCACGCCGAGGCTCAGCGGCTTCGAGCGGTCGCGGCCCTTCGCGGCGTACGCGCGCTCGATCGCGTCCGGGTCAAGGGCGTCCGCGCCGAGGCCGTACACCGTCTCCGTCGGGTAGACGACGAGGTCGCCGCGCTCGATGGCGTCCGCGGCCGCGTCCAGCTCGCCTGCGGGGACGTTCACAGCTCCGCGACGGCCGCCTCGATCGCGTCGTACGCCGGGAAATCGGGCCACTCCTGCGCCGTCCACGCGTACGCGACCGTTCGGTCCTCCTCCACGAGGAAGACGGAGGGTCGGGGTTCGGAGACGCCGGCCATCCCGTCGAGGTCGTGGCTGATCCCGTACGCCTCAGCCACGCCGTTCTGCGGGTCGCTGAAGAGCCGGTAGCCGGCCTCGTCGAGCCCGCGCTCCTCGATCGTCGTCGCGTGCTCGTACGGCGTGGAAATCGAGACGCCGACGACTTGGACGTCGAAGTCGCGCTCGACGAACTCCTGCCACATGTACGTCGTCGGGAACGCGCCGTCCATCGGGTGGAAGAGGAGAAGGACCGGTCCTTCGTCCGTGAGGTCGGAGAGTGCGGCGTCCTCCCAGAACTCCTCGTTCACGAGCGGGCGCGTGAAGTCCGGCGCCGTCTCGCCCACCTCGGGGTGGTCGGCTGCCGGGAGATCCGTGACCTCGAAATCGACAATCAGTTCTCACCCCCCTCGCCGTCGCCGTAGGTGCTCTCTAGGTATCGCACGACGTTCGCGGATTCGGCCATGGCGACGCCCGTGTTCTCGTCCACGATGGCGGGGACGGTCCGCGCGCCGACGAGGCGTTTGACGACGTCGCGCTCCGAGTGCATCGGCTCGACGAAACGCGAGTGGTAGTCCAGACCGAGGTCGTTGAGCACGCGCACGACGCGCTCGCAGTACGGACACGCCTGCAGGCGATACAGCGTGATCGCTTCGTCCTGGCTCTCCGGGTTCGGTGGGGCGCTGGTCGCGCTCATGGTTCGACCGTCGGGCGAATCCCGGGTAAACGCTTCGCCCCCGGCGGAACCGTGCAGAAACGCTTAATCGTCGGGGGCCGGAACCCACGGTACCGAATGGGCGCATCTGCACTTCTCGCGACGACGCCGGCAGTGCTGGGGTTCGACACGCCGACGATCACCGCCGTCGGGGTCGCCGTCCTCGTCGTGCTGATGGGGCTCTCGGCGTTCTTCTCCTCCTCCGAGCTCGCCATGTTCTCGCTCGCGCGCCACCGCGTCGAGTCGCTGGCCGAGGAGGGCGTGCCGGGCGCGCAGGCCGTCGCCGACCTGAAGGCCGACCCGCACCGCCTCCTCATCACCATTCTCGTCGGGAACAACCTCGTCAACATCGCGATGTCGTCGATCGCCACGGGCCTTCTCGGTTTCTACCTCTCGCAGGGACAGGCGGTCATCGCGGCGACGTTCGGCGTCACTGCGCTCGTTCTCCTCTTCGGCGAGAGCGCGCCGAAGTCCTACGCCGTCGAGAACTCGGAGACGTGGGCGCTCCGGATCGCCGGTCCCCTCAAGTGGTGCGAACGCCTCCTCCTGCCGCTCGTCGTTACCTTCGATCACCTCACGCGGATCGTCAACAGCCTCACGGGCGGCGGCGCGGCCATCGAGTCCTCCTACGTCTCGCGCGACGAGATTCAGGAGATGATCCGCACGGGCGAGCGCGAGGGGGTCATCGAGGAGGACGAACGCGAGATGCTCCAGCGGATCTTCCGGTTCAACAACACCATCGCCAAGGAGGTGATGACGCCGCGTCTCGACGTCGACGCCGTCTCGACCGACGCCTCCCTGGAGGAGGCCATCCAGACGTGCGTCCGCTCCGGACACGAACTCCTCCCGGTCTACGAGGGGAGTCTCGACAACGTCGTCGGCACCGTCAGCCTCCGCGATCTCGTCCGCCAACACCAGTACGGCGAGAGCGACGAGGTGACCCTCGACGACCTGATGGAGCCCACCCTCCACGTCCCCGAGTCGAAGAACGTCGACGAACTCCTCCAGGAGATGCAAGAGGAGCGCGTCGGCCTCGTCGTCGTCCTCGACGAGTTCGGCACCACGGAGGGACTCATCACGACCGAGGACCTCATCGAGGAGATCGTCGGCGAGATCCTCGAAGGCGAGGAGGAGCGCCCGGTGACGTTCGTCGACGACGACACCGTGATCGTCCGCGGCGAGGTGAACGTCGACGAGGTGAACGAGGCGCTGGGGATCGAACTCCCCGAGGGCGAGGAGTTCGAGACCATCGCGGGGTTCATCTTCAACCGCGCGGGCCGCCTCGTCGAGGTCGGTGAGACGTTCCGCTACGAGAACGTCGAACTCCGCGCCGAGCAGGTCGAGAACACCCGCATCATGAAGGCGCGCGTGACGAAACTCGATGGGGAGCCCGAGGCCGACGAGGTCGACGAGACGCTCGAGTCTACGTGAGGCCGAGCGCGACGTCGGCCGCGTGGAAGACGGCGTAGCTGGCGGCGAGCGCGATCGCGAGCGACCCCACCCACGCCGCCACGGTCTTGAGCATCTTCTCGCGGCTGACGCCGCCGCCCGCGCTGCCCGCCGCGTAGCCGCCGCCGACGATGGCGGAGACGATGATCTCGTTGAACGAGACGGGGACGCCGAAGAAGACGGCGGCCTGCGCGATGGCGAAACTCGGGATGAGCGCGGCGATCGACCTGCGGGGCCCGAGGCTGGAGTAGTCCTGCGCGAGCGCCTTGATCATCCGCGGCGCGCCGGTCCACGACCCAACGAGGAGCCCGAGACCCCCGCCCACGAGGACGTACGTCGTGGGGACGCTGTCGCCGACGAGCGGGAGGAGCGGGCCGACGGCGAGGCCGACCTGACTTCCGCCCGCGGAGAACGCCACGAGGCCGCCGAGCGCGAGGAGGAAGTGACGGTTCCCCGCGTCGCCGTTCTCGCGGACGTCCCAGCGGACGAGGCCGGCGACGACGAGCGCGATCGCCGCGGTGGCCCCGGCCACGGCGAGCGTCGTCGGAACGCCGGGGAACGCCCGTGCGACCGTCGTGGCGAGCGACTGGCCCACGCCGGGCGGGCCGAGGAGCACGAACTTCACGTTCGCCACGAGCGCGCCGATGACGGCCGCGAGCGCGGGAACGAGCAGGGCGTCGCGGTCGATCTCGCGGAGGCCGTACGCGGTGGCGAACGACGTGAACCCACCGACGAACGGGACGAGCGCCCACAGCGCCGCGATCTGCGCGTACTTGTCCCACGCGGGCGCGCCGCCCATCGCTAGGCCGGTGCCGACGACGGCACCGGTGACGGTGAACGCCGTGGCGATCGGGTAGCCGGTGAAGACGCCGACGGCGACGAGCGTCGCGGCCGTGAGGAGCGCGACGATGACCGCGACGGACGTGAGCGTCGCCCCGCTGATGAGGCCGCGACCGACGGCCTCGGAGACGTTCGCGCCCTGTAGGACCGCCCCGAGGAACCCCAGCAGACCGACGTAGAAGCCCGCGCGCATCACGGGGATGGCGTTCGCCCCGACGGCGGGCGCGAACGGCGTCGATCCGCTCGATCCGGCGCCGATGGTCCACGCCATGAACATGCTGGCGAGCGCGGCGACGAGCAGGGTCCCGGCAGCGGCGACGGTGACCATTTGTAACCTCGACAGGGGGCGCGGAGAAAGGGCTGTCGACTCAGTTCGTCGACGGCTTCGATTCGCCACCGGTCGGGGGCGCTTCGACGCCCTCCGCGGCCGCGGCCGCGTCCGTCTCCTTCTCGGTGTCGACGTGCCAGCGCTCCACGTCGTCGTACTCGTGGAGTACCTCCCGCACGTCGTCACGCAGGTCGTCGTCGTTCACCTGCACCTCGAAGGCGAAGACGTCGTCCTCGCCGCGCACCCGTCGGATGTTCGCGGAGATCAGGTCGTTGTCGAAGTAGTAGGGCGCCACCTGCGTCATCACGCGCTTGTAGACGGTGTTCTCGACCTTTCGGAGAGCCCGTCGGCCCGCGGTGTCGGCGGCGCGCGCGACGTGCCCGATGGACTCACCCCACTTCTCGACGGCGCCCTCAGCGTCGTCGTCCTCCAACTTCTCGTAGGACTCGCTGAGGCGCTCGCCGGCCGTCTGGAGGTCGTCGTCGACGTCCTCGCCGGCCTTTTCGCCCTCGCCCTCGCCGACGCTCGCCTGCTCGGCGGTCTTCTCGTTGACGTCGGTCGTGAGACGCTCGTGGGTCTTCGGCCGCCAGTCGTCCCACTCCTCGTACGCGTCCCGGTAGGGCTCGTCCGCATCGACCTCCCGCAGCGCCGACGTGATACGCTCGCCGTGCTCGACGACGTCGCCCCACGTTCCGCGCACGCGGAAGCCCGAAATGCTCTCGTCCATCCCTTACCGACCTCGGTACGTCGGCATCGCCCTTACGTGTTGCCGGCGACTCGGTGGCACGCGTCTAGCGCCCGTACGTGAGCGCGCGCGCCCACTCGTTCAACGCCGTCTTGAGTCGCCCGAGCGCGACGACGTGACGAGACACCGCGCGGACCTCGCTCTCCTCGACCTCGATGACGTTCGCGTCCGCGAACGGGCTCCGTCCGCTCGTGAGGTCGGCCGCGCTCGACATCGCGCAGCGCCCGCACGCCTCGACGTCGTCCTTGACTCGCATGCGTCTCCCTTGGCACGCCACGAACTTCGGTGTTACGCGCCCGCGAGTCGCCGTCGACCGTGACCTTTTCTCTCTCGGCCACGACGACGTTTCCATGGGATATCACACGATCGACCCGGACGAACTCGAACCCACGCCCGAGCGCCCCTGCGATCAGCGCTCGATCACCGACGCCGCCGACCTCGACAACTTCGCGCTCAACGTCTACACCGCGGACCCCGGCGAGTCCATCCCCCTCGCCTACCACGTCCACGAGGAACAGGAGGAGGCCTTCTACGTGCTCTCCGGGGAACTCCACGTCGAGACGCCCGAGGGCGAGTTCGTCGTCGGCGCGGATGAGGTGTTCGTCGCCGACCCCCAGAGCCCGCACTTCGCCAGCGTCCCGGCGGACGCCGCGGGACCGGTCCGCGCGGTCGCCGTCGGCGCGCCGAACGTGGACGACGTCGCGCCGTACGAGGCGGATGAGTGAGCAGTCGGCCGCCGACGGGACGGGCGACGCGCCCGCTGACGCCGACACTGACGCGGCCCCGGAGGCCCCGACGCGGCCGACGTGGGACGACGCCTACCTCGACGAGGTCGCCGAGCGCCTCCAGTACTCCTTCGACCTCGAACGCGACGCCGACGCCGCGGGCGAGACGTGGCCGCTCTACGGGGAGCTGAACCTCCAGCGCGAGAAGTACTTCCTCCACCCCTCGATCTCCTACGGCCGACACGACTCGGACGAGCATCTCTTCGTCCGCCGCGCCGCCGACCTCCACGCCGACGACCTCGACGACCTCGTCGACCTCGGCCACCGGCTCGCCGACGCCCGCATCACGCCGAACGAACGCCATTACAGCACGGAGTTCACCTTCGCGCTCGTCGTCCCCGAGATCGACGCGTCCGTCCGCGACTACGTCGACGGCTTCCGCGAGCGCACGCTCCTCAAGTACGGCTATTACGGCCACTACGAGGTGAACCTGCTCGTCGTCGCGCCCGACGCCGAGGAGTGCGTGGCGAGCGAGGAGGCCGACGTCGCCGACGCCTTCCGGACGTGGCGCGACCCGGCGGCCCGCGAACGCGGGCTGTTCGGGCGGGTCGCGGACGCGATCTTCGGATAGAAAAAGGGACGCGGGCGAGAGACGCGCTTACTCGTCGACGCCGCCGTCGGTCGCCGCGGGCCGCTTCCCGCGGGCCTCGCGGACGTTCGTGACCCCCTTATTGAGCAGGGAGAGCGCGAGGATAATCAGGACCGTCCCGATGACGATCTGGAGCGCGAGCGACCACGTCGCGCTCGATGAGTTCCCGAGGATCAGCCCCTGGTAGAGGTTCTGGTAGTACTCGAGGTAGACGAGCGCGCACACCGTGATCGCGCTCATGATCGCCATCGGCACGCCGGTGCTGAGGAGCTGTTTCTTCTCGCTCCAGTTCGCGAGCCAGACCGTCCCCGTGAGGAGCGCGAGCGCGGCGAGCAGTTGATTCGCGCTCCCGAAGAGCTGCCAGAGCGGCGTCCACGTCCCGGAGGCGATGAGGACGTACGCGACGACGCACTGTCCGAAGCTGTTGACGTAGCGATTGGAGGCCGCTTCCTGGACCTGCGTCTCGGGCGTGCCGATGATCTCCTCGAAGAGGTACCGACCGAGTCGGAGCGCGGTGTCCGTGGAGGTGAGCAGGAAGCTCACCATCACGAGCGCCATGAACGGCGCGCCGAAGGAGGCCGGGATCCCGAGGCTGCTGAGGAAGATGCCGCCGCCCTCGGCGAACTTCGGGAGAGCGAGGCCGACCCCGCCCGTCGCGTCGCTCGCGGTGACGCCGACGACCGCGACCGCGCAGAGCGAGAGCGTGGCGAGGAGCCCTTCCCCGAGCATTCCGCCGTAGCCGATGAGCCGGGCGTCGGTCTCCTTGTTGAGCTGCTTCGACGTCGTCCCGGAGGAGACGAGCGAGTGGAAGCCGCTGATCGTCCCGCAGGCGATGGTGACGAACAGCATCGGGAACAGCGGGCTGAACGCGCCCAGCGTCGAGTTCCCGCCGAACCCGGTGAAGGCGGGGATGTTCGTCACGAGCGGCTGGCTCGGCGAGACCGCGCCGAGGTACGGGCCGAGCACGGTGCCGACGATGACGGCGACGAGCGCGCCGCCGACGCCCGCGTAGAGCAGGAACGAGGAGAGGTAGTCACGCGGCTGTAGGAGCGTCCAGACCGGGAGGACGCTCGCGATGAGCGAGTAGATCAACACGATGGGGATCCACTGCTGCTGGCTGAGCTGGATCGGGAACTCGAGACCGACGAAGACGCTCACGAAGACGAGCGAGACGAAGATGACGGTCCCCGGGATGAACGGGAGATCGAGCTGGTAGAGGTAGACGCCGAAGAGGAGCGCGAGCCCGATGTAGAGGATGCTCGCCGTCGCGGCGCTCGGATACTGCTGGAAGACGAGCCCGACGACGAAGGCGAAGACGGCCACGACGAGGATGATGGTGAGGAAGGCGAACCACAGCAGGAGGTTCTTCCCCTCGTCGCCGACGTACTCCCCGATGATGTATCCGATCGAGCGCCCCTCGTGCTTGAGGCTGGCGCTCAGCGAGACGAAGTCGTGGACCGCGCCCATCAGGGGGTTCCCGATGGCGATCCAGAGGACCGCGGGGAGCCACCCCCACAGGAGGCCGGCGGTGATGGGCCCGACGATGGGGGCCCCGCCGGCGATGCTCGAATAGTGATGCCCGAGGAGCACCGGTTTCTTCGCCGGAACGTACTCCTGTCCGTCCTCGTATTTGTGCGCCGGCGTCTCGGCGTCCTCGTCGAGCCCCACGAACCCGGCGAGATATTTCGAGTAGCCGAGGTAGCCGATGCTGAAGAGGATCAGGACACCGACGACCAGCCAGAGTAAAGCGACCATGTCATGCGTGAGAAACTCACGAATATACATAATTGTTTCTTCTACGGAAGGCGGCGTCTCCCCCTCGGCGGCGTGTTCCCCGCGGCTCGTCCGTGGTCCGCCGCCCACCGTCTATCGCCCGCCGATCTCCTCTATCATCCGCCGTCTACCGCCCATCGACCGCGCCCGCGCTCGTCCCGTCAGTCGCCGACGTCGATGTCGAGTTCCGCCGCGACCTCGTCGAGGAGCGGGCCGGTCACTTCGCCGGTCCGAGACGCGATGCGCGCGACCACCGGGACGGGGATCGTCTCCTCGGCTTCCGCGATCCGCTCGCGCTCCCGTTCGACGCGCTCTCGGAGATAGTCGGCGCCGCGTCCGCGCTCGTCCCCGTCGGGTTCCGGCGTCACCTTGTTCACGACGAGGCCGGCCACGGCGAGGCCGTGCTCACCGAGGCGCTCGACGGTGCGACGCGTCTCCGCCACCGAGAGCTCGTCCGGATTCAGGACGAGGTAGAAGTCCGCCTCCTCGCGGAGCGTCCGGCCCGCGAACTCGAACTTCTCCTTGCGTTCGCGGAGCCGGCGGATGATCGGGTCGTTCTCGGCGGTCTTGCGCGGTTCCTCCTTGCCGATCGCGGCCTTCTGGTAGAGATCGAGGCTGGTCTCGCGCTTCTCGATGAGCCGATCGACCCAGTCGCCGAGGAAGTCGGGGAGCGAGAGCAGTCGGAGGGTGTTGCCGGTCGGCGCGGTGTCGAAGATCACGCGGTCGTACGCCTCGGCCTCCTCGTGCATCACGCGGATGACGCGATCGAAGAGCGCGGCCTCGTACGCCCCCGGCGTCTCGTGGGCCATCTCGATCTGCTTGTCGATCTCGTTGACGACGACCTGACTCACCTGCGCTTCCATCTCGCGGCGGATGTCCATCAGGTGGGCTTCCACCTCGGCCTCGGGGTCGATCTCCATCGCGTCGAGGCGCTCGTGACCCGCGACCGGCGCCGGCTCGTCGCCGAACGGCTGGTCGAAGACGTCGGAGGTGCTGTGCGCGGGGTCGGTCGAGACCACGAGCGTCTCGTGCCCCGCGTCGGCGCACCGCAGCGCGTACGCCGCCGAGACCGTCGTCTTGCCGACGCCGCCCTTCCCGCCGAAGAAGGTGAATCGCGCCATCAGAAGTGGAAGTGCCCCTTCCAGTCGAGGACGCTGTCCCGGTCCCACATCCGGCGCTCCCAGGCCTCGAAGTCCTCGGCGAGGTAGGGGAGGAGCTCGGCCGTGTAGTAGGAGACGGGGCTCGGGATCCCGAAGGCGTCGGCGAAGCACGCGAAGAAGAACGCGTCCTCTTGGTCCATCGCCTCGTCCTCGATCTGCTCGAACGCCGGGTGCTCGATCATCCCGTGATAGAGTCCGTGCACGACCTCCGCCGCCCGTTCGCGGAAGCGTGCGAACTGCTCGTGGATCGTCACGACCGTCACGTGGGACCGTGAAGGTTTAACACCGCCGGCGTGTGCGGGCCCGAGCGCGGATCGGTACATTCACCCCGAGCCCGGGCCCTTCTCCATCCATGACCATCGAGGACCGTGACGACGCGCACGTCATAACGCACGCGCTCGCCAAGGACACCCTCTCGAAGCTCCGAGACAAGCACACCGAACAGGTCGCCTTCCGCAAGGGGCTCGTGAAGCTCGGCCGCATCGCCGGCTACGAGGTCATCGACGGCGCGATGGAGACCGAGTACGTCTCCATCGAGACGCCGCTCACCGAGACGACGGGCGAGCGCGTGAAGGGGCTCGACGACGTCGTCATCATCAACGTCCTGCGCGCCGCGACGCCGTTCGTCGAGGGCCTCCTCAAGGCCTTCCCCCGCGCGAAGCAGGGCGTCATCTCCGCGGGCCGCGACGAGGACGCCGGCATGCGAGAGGACGGCCAGTTCCCCATCACCGTCGACTACGTGAAGCTCCCCGACATCCGCGAGGAGGACACGGTCATCGTCGCCGACCCGATGCTCGCCACGGGTTCGACGATGTGCACCGTCCTCGACGCCGTTCTCGACGATCAGCCCGACCCGGAGAACCTCTTCGTGCTCTCCGCGGTTTCGGCCCCCGACGGTCTCCTGCGCGTCAGCGAGCAGTTCCCCGAGGCCGACCTCCTCACCGTCTCCATCGACGACCACCTCGACGAGAACGGCTACATCATCCCCGGCCTCGGCGACGCCGGCGACCGGGCCTTCCGGACGCAGTAACCCCCTCGCTTCTCCTCGAAACCGCAGTACTCCACCGGGTCGGCGGGCCGAACGGTCGAGCCGAAACGCACCCCCGGACGGCTCCCCTGTGAGACAGTGACTCGGTGGTGGTGGATCGCGCGTCGACGGAGCGACGCACGCGTTGCCGCTCGGCGCGGCCTTTCATACCCGCCCGAACGTTCGTAGCAAACCAGCAAATATTTACATATACGGTGTGCTACCTCCGTATATGTCGAAGTTTGACCGACGTGACTTCGTGAAAGCTACCGGGGTAGCGGGCATCGCGGCGCTCGCCGGCTGTTCCGGCGGCGGCTCCGGCGACGGCGAGACCACCACGAGCGAGGACGGCGAGACCAGTACGACGAGCGGCGGGAGCGGCGGCGAGACCCGCCTCTCGTGGCACGCCGGCGGCACCGGCGGGACCTACTACCCGCTCTCCAACGAGTTCAAGAGCGTCATCGAGGGCCACACCGACTACGGCGTGCAGGTCCAATCCACGGGCGCCAGCGTCGAAAACGTCGGCAGCCTCTACTCGGGCGACGCCGACTTCGCGCTCATCCAGAACGACATCGCGTACTTCGCGAAGAACGGCACCGGCATCGACGCCTTCCAGGACAACCCCATCGAGAACCTCCGCGGCGTCGCGACGCTCTACCCGGAGACCATCCACGTCGTCACGCTCGCCGAGTCCGGCATCGAGACCCTCCAGGACCTTGAGGGCAAGCGCGTGAACACCGGCGACCTCGGCTCCGGGACGCAGGTCGACGCGCTCCAGATCCTCAACGCCGTCGGCATCACGCAGGACGACTTCGAGGAGCAGAACACGAGCTTCAGCCAGGCGTCCGAGCAGCTCCGTAACGGCGACGTCGACGCGACGTTCACCGTCGGCGGCTGGCCCGTCGGCGCGATCAGCGACCTCGCCACCACCGAGGACGTCCGCATCGTCCCCATCGACGGCGACGCCCGCGCGCAGGTCAAGGACGCCGCCTCCTTCTTCGCGGACGACCAGATCCCCGCCGGCACCTACAGCGGCATCGACGAGGCCGTCCCCACCGTCGCCGTGCAGGCGATGATCGCGACGAACGCCGAGCAGCCCGCCGACGTCGTCGAGAACGTCAGCGCGGCGATCTTCGACAACGTCGACGAGCTCAGCATCAAGACGAACTTCATCTCGAAGGCGAGCGCCCAGGACGGCATGTCCATCGACCTCCACGAGGGCGCGCAGGCCTACTTCGGCTGAACGCGCACCCCGACTCTTCACTCGTGTTCGCTTTCATCGACAGACTCCGCGAGCGCCTCGGCCGGCGAGCCGCGCTGCTCGCCGCCGTCGTCGTGGTCGCGCTCCTCGCGACGGCCACCGCGTCGGCCGTCCCGGCCGGTAAACAGCTCACCGTCACCGATCAGGAGACGGGCGAGGTCGTCATCCAGACGCCGGTCCACGAGAACTCGACGGTCGCGCTCCACTACACGCACAGCGTCCAGAAGTCGCCCGTCGTCGATCAGTACACGGTCCGAGGACACACCCTCGTCTACACCCGCATGGAGTTCGAGTCGTACGGGTGGGGCCTCCCCAGCCGCTCGGACGTCCGCGAGGTGAACGGGACGTTCGTCCTCGCCGATCCCGACTGGCAGGGCCGTGAGATCCACGTGAAACCCGGTCGCGTCGCCGGTCACCGACTCGTCGTCGACGACCGGACGTACGATCTCGTCGAGCGCTCGAACGCGCGAGCCGTCACGATCCGCGTCACCGACCGCTCGCTACTCGCCACGATCTTACACTCATGAGTGAGACACCGACCACCGACGCCGAGACGGACGTCGACGACAGCCTCCCGGACGACGCCGACGAGATCGTCCAGGAACTCGAACGCAAGCGGAGCCTCCGCGGCGCCGCGGCGATCCTCGCGGCAGTCATCGGGACCGCCTTCTCCCTCTTCCAACTCTGGCTCGCCGCGCGCGGTTTCACCCTCACCGTCACGCTCCCGGTCGTCGGCCGGATCAGGATCGCGGCCCTCCAGCAACTCCAGGTCAACGCGATCCACGTGACGTTCGCGCTCCTGTTGGCCTTCCTCCTCTTCCCGCCGACGATGGGTCAGGGGTTCCTCGCCCGCCGACTCTCTGCGGCGCACGACGCCATCGACGCCCGCGTCGGAGGCCCGGTCGCTCGCCTCGCCGACGGCGTCGCGGCCGCGCTCGCGTGGCTCATGCTGGACCGCGAGGGCGAACGCGTCACGCCCGTGGACCTCGTCTGTATGGGGCTCGCCCTCCTCGCCGGCAGCTACGTCGTCACCGAGTTCACCGAGATCCAGCGCCTGCGCGTCTTCGGCCTCGAGGCCGGCCGGCCGATTCAGGAGGTCTTCGGCTTCCTCCACCCGCTCGTCGACGCGCTCGCCGCCGTCGGGATCCCGCTCGGGTCGACGTCGTACGCCTTCCTGATGGGGGTCGTCGGGACGCTCCTCGTCCTCGAGGCCACGCGGCGCGCGCTCGGCTTCCCCCTGATGGTGCTCGTCAGCTCCTTCCTCGTCTACGCGCGCTTTGGCTACCTCATCCCGAGCGACGCGCCGCTCGTCGGCGTCTTCGGGACGACCGCGATCGACTGGCACACAATCATCCAGAACATGTGGTTCAACACGGAGAACGGCATCTTCGGCATCCCCGTCTCCGTCAGCGTGCAGTTCATCTACATCTTCGTGCTCTTCGGGGCGTTCCTGGAGATGTCCGGGGCGGGCCGGTGGTTCATCGACTTCGCGTACTCGCTCACCGGCCGCCGGAAGGGCGGCCCCGCGAAGGCGAGCATCCTCGCCAGCGGCTTCATGGGGACGATCAGCGGCTCCTCCATCGCCAACACCGTCACGACGGGCGCGTTCACGATCCCGCTGATGAAGCGCTCGGGCTACCGCGCCGAGTTCGCCGGGGCGGTCGAGGCCTCCGCCTCCTCGGGCGGGCAGATCCTCCCGCCCGTCATGGGTGCGGCGGCGTTCCTCATCGTCTCCTACACGGGCACGCCGTTCAGCGAGGTCGTCGTCGCCGCGGCCATCCCCGCTATCGTCTTCTTCTTCGGCGTGTGGGTGATGGTCCACTTGGAAGCCTCCCGGACGGGCATCGGCGGCGTCACCGAGGACGCGCTGGTCGACGTCAAAGCCCACCTCCGCAAGGGATGGTTCTACCTCCTCCCGCTCTTCCTCCTCATCTACTACCTCGTTATCGTCCGCTACACGCCCGCGCGCTCGGCGTGGTTCACCATCGTCGCGTTGTTCGCGCTCATCGCGCTCGTCGCCGCGTACAACGAGCGGACACGCCTCCCGATGCTCGTCGGGATCGTCGCGCTCTTCGCCGCTGACCTCGCGTCGTTCGCCGCCGCCGGCGTCAACGTTATCGAGTTCCTCACCGGCGCGCGCGCGACCGGCATGCCCCTCGGCGAGGCCTTCGCGTACGCCTCGCCCCACCTCGGGTGGGTCGTCATCGGCGTCGGCGTCGCCGCCCTCCTCGCCCGCCCGCGCGGTGACAGTCCGCTCCTCGACTACGACGAGCACGTCGAGGAGTCCGCGGAGACGGTCGGCGGCGTCCTCCGCCGCCCCTCGCTCGCCGACAACCGTGCGTTCGGCTACCTCTCCTTCGTCGGCGCGTCGATGGAGTCCGGCGCGCGCACCGCGACGACCGTCGTGGTCGCCGTCGCCGCCGCCGGCATCATCCCCGGCGTCGTCTCCTCCACGGGGCTCGGGCCGAATCTCACGAGCCTCATCCTCGCCGTCAGCGGCGATTCACTCGTCCTCCTCCTCCTCATCACCGGCGTCTCCTCCATCATTCTCGGGATGGGGATGCCGACGACGGTCACCTACATCATCCTCGTCAGCCTCCTCGGCTCCGCGATCAGCAGCATCGGCGGCATCCCGATCCTCGCCGCGCACCTCTTCATCCTCTACTTCGGCGTCATCGCGGACATCACGCCGCCGGTCGCCGTCGCCGCCTACGCGGCCTCCGGGATCGCCAAATCCGATCAGTTCCAGACCGGGGTCGAGGCGTTCAGCCTCTCGCTGAACAAGGCCATCGTCCCCTTCGCGTTCGTCCTCTCGCCCGGCATCCTCCTCCTGCGCGGGACGGGCGGCGCCGATTCAGTCCACACGCTCACCGCCGCCGACATCGCCGATCTCGGCTTCTTCGTCCCCGAGGTCCTCGTCCCCGTCATCGCGGTCTTCCTCGGCGTCTACGCGCTCGGGCCGACCGTCATCGGCTACCTCTACTCGCCGCTCTCGCGCGTCGAACGCGCCGGGTTCGCGCTCGCGGCGCTCTGTCTCATGGCCCCGGGACTCCTCGGCGTCGTCCGCGACACGCTC
The DNA here is from genome assembly GCF_014647155.1 of Halarchaeum nitratireducens. Taxonomy (GTDB): domain Archaea; phylum Halobacteriota; class Halobacteria; order Halobacteriales; family Halobacteriaceae; genus Halarchaeum; species Halarchaeum nitratireducens. Next base: position 89,151 of record NZ_BMOQ01000001.1, read on the forward strand.
GGCGTCGCGTCCCTCGCGTTCGACCTCTCCCTGCGCGCGCTCGGGTTCCTCTTGTTCGTCGCGCTCGTCCTGAAGAACCGCCGCACCCGCGACGGCACCGACGGCGAGTCCGTCGACGCCGACGCCGGTGCGGCCGCGAGCGTCGAAGCCTGACTACGCGATCTCGACGCGCCCCGAGGTCGCGCTTCGCAACCGTTCTTTCAGCGCGTCGGCGTCCTCGCGCGGGCACGTCACCGCGAAGGAGACGCGTTCCTCGTACGCCGCCTCGAAGTCGCACTCGGCGGATTCGAGGATCCCCCGGACCGTCCCCGAGTCGTCGTAGTCGACGACGGCGTCGAACGCCGTTCGCGGTTCGCGCGTCGTCACGCCCGCCTCGTCGACCGCTTCCTTCACCGCCCGCGAGTACGCCCGGGCGAGGCCGCCGACGCCGAGTTCCGTCCCGCCGAAGTAGCGCGTCACGACGACGGCGGCGTTCTCGATCCCGCGCTGTTGGAGGACGTTCAGCGCGGGCTTCCCCGAGGACCCCGAGGGCTCACCGTCGTCGCTCTGGTACTCGCGGAGCAGGTGCCCGCCGCCGGGACTGCCGGACTCGACCCTGACCCGGTAGCAGGGAACGTTGTGGGTCGCGTCCGCGTAGCGCTCCTGGACCTCGTCGACGAACGCTTCGGCGGCCGCGACGCCCTCGACGGGGCGGGCGCGGCCGACGAACTCGGACCCTCGGATCTCGAAGCGCGCCTCGCCCGGTCCCGCGAGCGTCTCGTAGGCGTCCTCGCTCACGCGTCCCACCTCACGACAGCTCGACGGAGCGCACGAAGGGCAGTTGCATGAGCTCGGTGACGACGTCGCCGGGGAGGTCGGCGTCGACGACGAGATAGAGGCGCGGTTCGTCCGTGAACTCGGGGTCCTCGCTGATCGTCTGTCTGATGCTGACGTCGTGGTCCGCGAGGAGGCCGGTCACGGTCGCCACGAGCCCGGGCTCGTCGGCGTCGTGGACCGCGACCGTCACCACCGTCAGATCGAGGACGGGGGCGAGATCCATCAGGCTCGGGATCTGACTGATGTTCTGGAAGATGCGTCTGAGCTCCTCGTCGGCGAGGATGGCGTCCGTGGTGGAGTCGACGACGCGGCGATCCACGCCGACCTCTCGGGCCAGTTGCGTGTTCGGGATCTCGATGCCGCCCGTGACCACGCGACCGTCGTCGTTCACCGAGAACCCGCGTTCGAGGAGGAGCCTGATGACGGCCTGCTGGCCCGGGCTCCCCTCGAACTTCCGCATGATGTCCTCGAACACACGGACGCGTACGCGACGCACCCGGTAAAACCGTCCGGGGTCGCCCCGCATGCTTTTTCGCCCCGCCGCCGATAGCTCGAAGCATGCCACGAGACGCGCCGTCGGCCGACGGGCCCTTCGACATCGTGCCGGTCGACGCCATCCGTGACGGCCGGGCGACGGACGCCTACTTCGAGCGGACGCAGACGACGCTCGAACACGCCGGGAAGAACCCGCACGTCGTCGCGGAGGTCACGGCCGATCAGTTCCCCACCGGGGAGTTCGAACTCTTCGGCGGCGTGCGGGACGCCGCCCACCTCCTCGAGGGGCTGCCGATCGACGTCGACGCGATGCGCGAGGGCCGGCTCTTCGACGGCGGGCCCGTCATGCGTATCGAGGGCGACTACCTCGACTTCGCTCGCTACGAGACGAGCCTGCTCGGCTTCCTCTCGCACGCGAGCGGCTGCGCGACCCGCGCGCTCGACGTTCGACGCGCCGCCCCCGAGAGCCAGGTGTTGAGCTTCGGCGCGCGCCACGTCCACCCCTCGATCGCGGCGATGGTCGAGCGGAGCGCGCTCGTCGCCGGTCTCGACGGCATCAGCCACGTCGCCGGCGGCGAGGTCATCGGTCACGAGGCGAGCGGGACGATGCCCCACGCGCTCCTCATCGCGTTCGGCTCGGGCCACCAGGAGGACGCGTGGCGGGCCTTCGACGAGGCCGTCGATCCCTCGGTGCCCCGCGTCGCGCTCGTCGACACCTACTCCGACGAGAAGGACGAGGCGCTGCGCGCCGCCGAAACGCTCGGCGAGCGCCTCGACAGCGTCCGCCTCGACACGACGGGCTCGCGCCGCGGGAACTTCCGCCACATCGTCGAGGAGGTCCGCTGGGAGCTCGACCTCCGGGGGCACGACGACGTCGGGATCTTCGTCAGCGGCGGTCTGGGCCCCGCCGACCTGCGCGACCTCCGCGACGTCGTCGAGGGGTTCGGCGTCGGCGGCTACGTCTCGAACGCCGATCCCGTGGACTTCGCGCTCGACATCGTCGAACGCGACGGCGACCCCTGCGCGAAACGCGGGAAGCTCTCCGGGACCAAACAGGTCTATCGGACGCCGGACGGGGCACACCACGTCGGCCTCGATGTCCGTCCGGGCCCGACCGACGGCGAGGCGCTCTTAGAGCCGCTGCTCCGCGACGGTGAGATCGTCCGGGAGTTCGACATCGAGAAGGCGGCGCGGCGGTCGGCGGCGGACGCGGACGACGTGGACTTCTAACGCTGGCCGCGGACGTCGACCTCGCCGTTCGGCTCGGTCTCCTCGAAGACCTGGCCCTCGAAGAGCGTAACGACGACGTCGTCGCTCTCCCACGCGCCGTTCGGGAGCCCGGCCTTCCGGCAGGTCCGATCGAGGTACTCGAAGACGCTCCAGTCGTTCTCGACCGGGACAGTCGGATACATCCAGCCGTACTGACCGTTGCCGTCGACGATGATGCCGTGCGTCCCGAGGTCGATGTCGGCGACCGGGTCGTCGGTGAGGATGAGGTTCGAGACGGTGCAGACGGAGACGCGGATCGTGTCGAGCTCGGCGGGCTCGACCTCGGATCCGCACGAGGAGTCGCTGGCGGCCTTGATCGCGGCCTCGACGATCGCGTGACCCAACTGCTTCGATTCGTTCCCGAGGTCTCGAACGGAGTCGTGTGCGCCCGCGCAACCGCGGAGTCGTCCGCGTCCCCGTGTCGATTTGAGGCGGACGAACGCGCCCGTCCGGTTGTAGAACGCGTCGCGCATGCTCCCGGGCTGTTCGCGCTGTCCGTTACGAACGAACGCTTCGACCGAGTCACGCGCGAGTTCGACGGCCCGCACGCCGTCGTCTTCAGAAAGATGGATCGACTGGGCCTCGGACATCACGCGTACATATACGGCCCGTTCGGACTTGAATCCTTCCCCGACAGACGAATACGTGATGAGTCACGGAAATCGAGTATTCGGTGCTCGGGCGGTCTCTCGGCGCCGAATCCACCGTCGGGCCGAAACCGGTGTGGCCAGAAGGTACTTATACGATGTGTGGTAGTGGTTGTCACACGTCGCATCGAACCCCTTAACGTCGTCCCGGCGCTAGACTCGATCGAGTCGCGGGAGCCCGGCCCCCGTGCGCGCACGCCGCGTGCATGAGGAAAGTCCCCCCACCTGTCGGGCAGGCGACCGGGCACACGCCCGGGGCGGGAGACCGTCGGCACTGGAACAGAGACGACACGTCTCCGTCCGACCGATGCGGTGTGCGAACCCGCGGCGACGCGAAGCCGCGGGGAGTGAACCCACCGAGGAATGAGGGCGGAGGAGCGATGGAACGGCCACCCTCGCCGGTGCAAGTCCGCGCACAGGAAGGTAGCCCGACGTGCCGCGCGGACGCTCAGCCGAATGCCGGGCCGAACAGAAGGGGGCTTACTCCCCGCAGCTCACTCCACCGTCCCCGCGAGCGGCCGCGCCGTTCGGTAACTCGCGCCGCGTGGCGAGCGCTACTCCTCACGTGTCGGCGGCTCTCCCGTCCGGTCTTCGGCGGTTCCGAGCGTGAGCGAGGACCCGCCCTACTCGAACCAGAACCGCCCGTCCTCCTGGATCGCCTCGCCGTCCACCACGATGCGCGAGTTCTCGCTCACGTCCGTGATGAGGTCGACGTGCACCGCCGACTCGTTCGCCTCGTCCTCGCGGCCCTCCGGGAAGTTCGAGGCGTACGCGCGGCCGAGCGCGAGGTGCACGGTCTCGCCCATCTTCTCGTCGAAGAGGATGTTGTCCGTCACGCGGTCGATCCCGCGGTTCATCCCGATCCCGAGCTCGCCCAGTCGGCGCGCGCCGTCGTCGGTCTCCACCACCTCGGTGATGGCGTCCTCGCCCTGCGCCGCGGTGTAGTCGACGACCTCGCCGTCCTCGAACCGGAGGGCGACGTCCGCCACACGCCGCCCGTTGATCGTCATCGGGACGTCGAAGCACACCTCGCCCTCCGTCGCGTGCGGCGCGGTGAACACCTCGCCGGACGGGAGATTGTGCGAGTCGTAGTCGACGCTCGCCGCCGAGTTCACCGCGACGCGGCCCTCGACCGACATCGTCAGGTCCGTCTCCGTCCCGGAGACGAGTCGGACCTCGCTCGCGTCGTTGAGCACCTCCGCCACCTTCGCCTGCTTCTCCGCTTGCGCCTCCCAGTCGCGGTTGATCGCGTCGTAGACGAACCGCTGATACGCCTCGTAGCTCATCCCGGCCTGCTGGGCGAGCGAGCGCGTCGGATGCTCCGTCAACACCCACTTCGTGTCGAGACGCGCCTTTCGGATCTCCCGTCGGGCCCGGTCGTACGCCTGCCGACGCTCCCCGGGAACGTCCGCTGTCGCCGCCGTGTTCCGTCCGCCGCCGAGCGTCAACACCGCGTCCGCGTTTTCGAGCAGCGCGCGCTCGTACTCGGGATCCACCTCGAAGTCCCCCTCGTGCGCGCGGAGGTACGCCCGCGTGATCTCGCCCGAGGCGTACGTCGTCACGACGTTCGCGTCGCGCTTCCCGAGCTCCTCGGCGACCGCCACCGCGAGCTCGTGAGCGTCCGGCCCGACGCGGACGACGACGTCGTCGCCCGCCTCGATCCGCGCGCTCCAGTCGATCAGGGTCCGTGCGTGTTCCCGAACGCGTTCGTCCATACCCGCGTCGTCGCACGGGCGAGAGAAAAAGCCGACCGCTCGGCTCCGTTCAGACCTGCGCTTCGAGCAGGTCCGCGACAGCGTCGGACGCGTCCGCGTCCGACTGGCCCACGAATCGAACACGATTCGTGGATGTCGCCCATCTCTTCGGGGGGCGTCTCAGACCTGCGCTTCGAGCAGGTCCGCGATATCACCCATCTCCTCGCCGAGGAGGACGAGCACGTCGTCGAGCGAGACGACGCCTGTCGGCTCCTCGTCGTCGTCCACGACGACGACGCGTCGGACCTCTTCTAGTTTCATCCGCTCGACGATCCGGAGGACGTCCATGCCTCGCTCGATAGTCACGAGTTCGTCCGTCGCGAGCTCCGCCACCGTCGTCGACTCCGGGATGACCTGCTCGCGCAGCGAGAGCGCGAGCGTTCGATCCGTCAGCGCGCCCACGGCCCCTCCGTCCTCGGTGACGACGAGGAAGCCGACGCCGTGCGCGGCCATCGTCTCCGCGGCCTGATCGAGCGACGCGCTCGCGGGGATACTCACGACCTCTTCCGACACGTCTCGGACGGGAAGCGACTGACTCTGAGCCATACCCGGAACGCGAAGCGGCTGGTAAGTAAAAACGGTGGCCGGTCGGTTTCCCCTTTGTCTCGCGCGTCGTTCGAGCACGCCCAAATCGTACCGAACGAACTACCGAGTTAGCGTCCGGCGACCGAGTGGCTCGGTAGAGCCCGGTAGGTCGCCGGTTCACTCGCCCGAAGGGCGAGGTCCGAAGACCCCCTCCGTCGGAGGGGGTCTGACGGACATTTTGGTGAAGCTTTTGCAAGCGCTGGCCGCGTTTCGCGCGGCCAAGCGCTGCAAAAGGTTCAGGGGTAGACGAGGACGGTGCCGAACTCGGTCTCGACGACGGCGACCTCCGCGCCGTCTTCCGCGCGGTACTCCTCCTCGACGGTGACCCAGTCGGCGTCGAGCTCGTACTCCTCGCCGTCCGCGGTGAGGGTGACGGTGTCGCCGGAGTTCTTCTGCGCCTGGATGACCTCGGGGTCGGCCTCGTTCAGGGCCTGGAGGACGATCCCGGCCTCGCTGCGGAATTCGGGGCCGATCTCCGCGTCGTCGCCGTCGACGTCGACGGGGACGAGCTCGACGCTCGGACGCCCCTCGCGGACCCGAACGGGCGCGTTGACGGTCTCGGAGAGGTCGTACGTGTCGACGTTCTCGACGACGGTTCCCGGATCGAAGTAGAGTTCGACGTCGTCGAGGTCGGCGTTGAGCGGGTAGCCGTTGGCGGACTTCCACGCGCGGATCTCCCGGACGGCCTCGGCGATGACGTCGCCGCGGGCCTCGGCGTCCTCGTCGTAGGCGTCGAGGGCGGGCCACTCGGCGGTGTGGACGCTCCCCTCGGTGCCGGGGAGGTAGCGCCAGATCTCGTCGGCGAGGTGCGGGCTGAATGGCGCGAGCATCCGCGTGACGGCGGAGACGACGTCGTAGAGCGTCTTACGCGCGGCGTCGCGCTCGCCCGGCCGGCCGTTGTACAGTCGGCCCTTCGCGAGCTCGACGTAGTCGTCCGCGAGGTCGTTCCACGCGAACTCCCGGAGCTCGCGGAGGGCGGCGTCGAAGCGGTAGGCCTCCATCTCGGCCTCGACGTCGCCGGCGACGCGCGTCGCCTTCGAGCGGATCCAACTGTCCGCGTCGCGGTAGGCGGGGTCCGAGATGTCGGGCGTGTCCTCGTCGAAGTGCCCGCTCGCGAACTTGACGATGTTCCAAAGCTTCGTGAGGAAGCGACTCGCCGATTTGACTTCTTTCCACTGGAACTGGACGTCGCTGCCGGGCTGGCCGCCGAGCGCGAGCGCCTGCCGGGCGGCGTCCGCGCTGTACTCCTCCACAGCCTCCTCGGGGCTGACGGTGTTCCCCCGGCTCTTGCTCATCTTGTTGCCGTCGGGGCCGAACACCATGCCGTTGATGAGGACGTTCTCCCACGGCTTCTCGTCGGTGAGTTCGCCGGTGCGCAAGAGCGTGTAGAACGCCCACGTGCGGATGATGTCGTGGCCCTGCGGCCGGAGGCTGACGGGCTCGAACTCCTCGAGGTCGATGTTCTCGGGCCACCCGGAGACGTGCAGGGGCGTGATGGAGGAGTCCATCCACGTGTCCATGACGTCGGTCTCGCCGGTCCACGACTCGCCGCCGCACTCGGGACAGTCGTCGACTGCGGGCGGCTCCTCCGTGGGGTCGACGGGCGTCTCCTCGCCCGCGGCGATGTGCCAATACCCACAAGAATCGCACTCCCACGCCGGGATGGGCGTGGCGAAGACGCGCTGGCGACTGATGACCCAGTCCCAGTCCATCCCCTCCGTCCACTCGACGAGGCGCTGTCGCATGTGCTCGGGGATCCACTCGACCTCCTCGGCCCGTTCGAGGATGGCCTCCTTGTCGACCTCGACGAACCACTGCTCCTTCGAGAGGATCTCGATCGGCGTATCACACCGCCAGCACGCGCCCACGGACTGCTCGGTGGGCTCGGTGTCGTTGAGGTAACCCTCGGCGTCGAGGTCCTCGGCGACGGCTTCTTTCGCCTCGTCGATGGTGAGGCCGGCGTAGTCGCCGGCGTCCTCGGTGAGGTGCCCGTCCTCGGTGAAGACGGCGCGCAGGTCGAGGTCGTGCTCGGCCCACCACGTCACGTCCTGTTTGTCCCCGAACGTACAGACCATGACGGCGCCGCTTCCGAACTCTTGGTCGACGTCCTCGTCCTCGATGAGTTCGACCTCGTGGCCGAAGAGCGGCACCTCGAAGGTGTCGTCCTCGCGGCCGTCGTAGCGCTCGTCGTCGGGGTGGACGGCCATCGCGACGCAGGCCGCCATCAGTTCGGGGCGCGTGGTCGCGATCTCGATGTCGTCGTTGTCGACGCCGGGGAAGGTGACGTAGTGGAGGGTCCCCTCGCGCTCGATTGGTTCGACTTCGGCGTCGGCGATGGCGGTGCCACAGCGCGGACACCAGTTGACGGGGTGCTCGTCGCGGTAGACGAGGTCGTCGTTCGCCATCTCGACGAAGGACTCCTGGGTCTTCCCCCAGTAGTCGGGGTCCATCGTGCGGAACTCGGCGTCCCAGTCCTGACTGAAGCCGAGCTCCCGCATCGTCTCCTTCATCGAGGCGATCTGGTGGCGGGTGTGCTCGACGCACATCTCGCGGAACTCGTCGCGCGGGACGTCCGTGCGCTGGATGCCCTCGTTCTCCTCGACCTTCACCTCGGTGGGGAGGCCGTGGCAGTCCCACCCCTGCGGGAAGAGGACGTCGTCGCCTTGGAGGCGGTGGAAGCGCGCGGCGAAGTCCATGTACGACCAGTTGAGGGCGTGGCCGATGTGGAGTTCGCCCGTCGGGTAGGGGGGTGGCGTGTCGACGACGTAGGCGGTGTCGGGGTCGTTGGCGTCGCCGTCGAAGCGGTAGGTCTCCTCGTCCAGCCAGCGCTGCTGGAGTCGCGGTTCGAGTTCCGCGGGATCGTAGTCGTCGGGCACCTGGGTCATGTCTCTGAAGTCGTCGCTGTCGGTGTAGCGTTTCGATGCGCGCCAGAAACGAGTCGGCCTCTACCGACGTACTACGGCGACAGCGACGCGCATGCCAAAATCGACGGAAGCGCTCCGTAAAAAGGTTCCCGTCCCGACCGACACCGGACCGATGTCTTTTTGTGTTTTAGGCCAACCTAAAAAGTATGCACAGGCGATCCTTCATCGGCGTCGGTGGCGCGGCGATCGGAACGGCGCTCGCGGGCTGCACCGGAACCGGCGACGGCGGGAACACCGCGAACACGACCGGAACCGACACCACGAGCACGACGGAACCCACGTCGTCGTCGACCGGCCCCTACACCGTCTCGATGGCGCCCATGGGCGACGTGACGTTCGATGCCGTCCCCGAAACGTGGGTGGCCAACAACGGGAGCTACGCCGACATGGGCGTCGCGCTCGGCCTCGACGCGCCCGCGGGTCTCTGGCTCGCCAACCGCTGGCACACGGACTACTACGACGCGATCGACGGCGTCTCGGTAGACAAGAGCGATACGATCTCGCTCTACCAGGACGGCGTGTCGAAGGAGCGCTACTACGCGCTCGACGCCGACGTCCACGTGCAGGACCCGAACTTCCTGATGAACCGCTTCAAGGGCTGGTCGGAGGCCGACGTCGACGAGGTCGCGGAGAACGTCGCCCCGTTCTTCGGGAACGCCAGCTTCTCCCGGACCTACTCCTGGCACGAGAGCTACCAGTACTACACGCTCTACGAGGCCTTCGAGAAGGTCGCACAGCTCTTCCAGCGCACCGACCGCTACGAGGCCTTCGCGAGCCTCCACGCGGACGTCCAGTCGAACCTCGACTTCGTCCCGACGAGCGAGTCGGAGCGCCCGCGCGTCGCCATCCTCTGGCCGACGTCGAGCGACCCGACCTCCTTCTACCCGTACCTCGTCGGCGACGGCACGAGCTACAAGCAGTGGCGCGACCTGAACGTCCGCGACGCGCTCGCCGAAACCGACGTCCAGGACTTCCACTCCGGCCGCGGCGAAGTCGACTACGAGACCCTCCTCAAAGTCGATCCCGACTACCTCCTCCTGCGCGGCCACGAGGACGAGAGCGCCGCCGAGTTCGAGGACACCGTCGTCGCCTTCATGGAAGACCACGAGACGGCGAGCGAGCTCACCGCCGTGAAGAACGGCGACGTCTACCGCGGCGGCCCGCTCTACCAGGGCCCGATCAGCAACCTCGTGCTCACGGAGCGCGGCGCGCGCCAGCTCTACGGGCGCGAGGAGGAGCTCTTCGATCGCGGGCGCGTCGCCGACATCGTCGCCGGGTCGCTCTGAGCGTATCGCAATAGATTTAGGTGGCCCTAAATGAAATGGGAGTGATGGACGTGTCGTCGCGGTCGGTGAAGGCATACGCCCGACTCGACTCTCGCGATCGACGGTTGGCATCCCTCGTCGTGGGAAGCGTCGTCGTCGCCTTCGTCGCCGCGTTCGTCCAAGTTTCTCAGGGGTCGTACCCGACGCCGTTCGGCACGACGTTCGACGTTCTCACGGACCCCCGTATCCTCTTCGACGCCGACGTCTGGGCCGCGATCCTTACCGGGAGCGACTTCCCGGATCGGCTCTCCCGGTCCGCGGTCATCGTCTGGAGCCTCCGGATGCCCCGGGTCTTCATCGCGGCGCTCGTGGGCGTGAACCTCTCGATCTCCGGGGCCGTCTTTCAGGCCGTGACCCGCAACGAACTCGCCAGCCCGTACATCCTCGGCGTCAGCGGCGGGGCGGGCCTCGCCGTGCTCGTCACGCTCGTCTTCTTCGCGGGCGCGTCGTACGTCCTCCCGTTCGCCGCCGCGATCGGCGGGCTCGTCGCCTTCGCGATCGTCTACGCTATCGCGTGGCAGGGCGGGACGAACCCCGTCCGCCTCGTGCTCGCGGGGGTCGTCGTCGCCACCGTCTTCCAGTCCCTGCAGACCGGTCTCTTCTACTTCCTCGACAGCACCGCGGTGGTGAAGACCGCGATCGCGTGGACGACGGGGTCGCTCACCGGCGTCGGATGGTCGCAGTTCCGCCTCGCCATCGTCCCGACGCTCCTCGTCGTTCCGATCCTGCTCCTCGCCTCCCGCCACCTCAACGTCCTCCTGCTCGGCGAGGAGACGGCGCGCTCGCTCGGGATGCCGGTCGAGTACGTCCGGTTCGGCCTCTCGGCGCTCGCCATCCTCGCCGCCGCGACCGCGGTCGCCGTCGCCGGCCTCGTCGGATTCGTCGGCCTCGTCGTCCCGCACGCCGTCCGAACCGCCGTCGGGAGCGACTACCGACGCCTCGTCCTCGGCTCGCTCTTCCTCGGGCCCGCGCTCGTCCTCGTCGCCGACGTCGTCGCGCGCTTGGCGCTCATGCCGATCCAGATTCCCGTCGGGATCGTCACCGGCGTCATCGGCGGGCCGTACTTCCTCTACTTGATGCGCCGACACGGCGACTTCAGCGAGTTCTAACCCATGTCCCACACAGACACCACGACCGAGACGACCGATCGCACCGAGACGGCTGACGACCCGCGCGGACACGATTCGGACTCGGAGCAGAAGATCCACGCGACGGACCTCCGCGTCGGCTACCCCGGCCTCGAAGAGCCCGTCGTCGACACCGAGACCCTCGTCGTCCCCGAGGGCGAAGTGACGGCGCTCGTCGGCCCGAACGGCAGCGGAAAGAGCACTCTCCTGAAGGCGCTCGCCCGGCACCTCGACGCCGAGACGGGCGACGTCCTCATCGACGGCCGCGAGATCGCGGAGTTCGGCTCGAAGGAGTTCGCCCGCGAACTCGGGATGCTCTCCCAGCACGGCGCGACCCCCGACGGGATCACCGTCGAGGAGCTCGTCGGCCACGGCCGATACCCGTACAAGGGGTTCCTCGAAGGCCAGACCGAGGACGACCGCGAGGCGATCGAGCGCGCGATCTCCCTCTCGGGGATCGAGCACCTCCGCGAGAAGGACGTCAGCAGCCTCAGCGGCGGGCAGCGCCAGCTCGTCCGCATCGCCATGGCGCTCGCCCAAGAGACGGACACGCTCCTTCTCGACGAACCCACCACGTACCTCGACCTCCGCCATCAACTGCAGGTGATGGAAGTCATCCGGACGCTCAACGAGGAACGCGGCGTCACCGTCTGTATCGTCCTCCACGACCTCACGCAGGCCGCGCGCTTCGCGGACTACCTCGTCGCCCTGCGCGACGGCGACATCTACGACTGGGGACGCCCCGAGGACGTCGTGACCGAGGCGCTCCTCGCCGAGGTCTTCGGCGTCGAGGCGGTCGTCGAGTACGGTGCGGAGCCCCGGATCGTCCCCAAGCGCGCCCTGGAGTGAGTACCCCGCGACCCCGCGGGACGTACTGAACCGACGCGCACCCTCACACGGATGCTCACCGTGTTTTTGACTTTTCTCGCGGAACCGCAACCCCTACGGTCGCGCCCGGGAACGCACGCGTATGGAACTCGGCGTCATTGGTCTGGGTCGGATGGGGCGCATCGTCGTCGATCGAGTCCTCGACGCGGGCCACGACGTGGTCGCGTTCGACATCGACGAGGACGCGGTCGCGGACGCGGCGGACGCGGGCGCGACGCCCGCGAACAGCATCGCGGCCGTCGCGGACCAGCTCGGCACGGAGAAACGTATCTGGTTGATGGTGCCCGCGGGCGACCCCGTGGACGCCGCGCTCGAAGAACTCGATCCGCACCTCGATGCGGACGACATCGTCGTCGACGGGGGGAACTCCCACTTCGAAGACTCGACGCGCCGCGCCGAGGCCGTCGACGCCGCGTACCTCGACTGCGGGACGTCGGGCGGTCCCGCCGGTGCGGAACTCGGATTCAGCCTGATGGTCGGCGGCCCGCAGTGGGCGTACGACGAGCTCGTCCCCGTCTTCGACGCCGTCGCCACCGGGCCCGCCGGCCACGACCGCATGGGTCCCGCCGGGAGCGGCCACTACGTGAAGATGGTGCACAACGGCGTCGAGTACGCGCTCATGCAGACGTACGGCGAAGGGTTCGAGCTCCTCCACGAGGGCCGCTACGACCTCGATCTGGAGGCCGTCGCGCGGACGTGGAACAACGGCGCGGTCATCCGCTCGTGGCTCCTCGAACTCTGTGAGGAGGCCTTCCGCGAGGAGGGAAGCGACCTCGGGACCGTCGCCGATCACGTTGCGGGCGGCTCGACGGGCACGTGGACGGTGCAGGAGTCGCTCGAACAGGAGGTGGCGATCCCGCTCATCTACGAGGCGCTCGGCGAGCGCTTCGACTCGCGCACCGGCGCGAAGTTCTCGCGGCGGCTCGCCAACCGGCTCCGCTACGGCTTCGGACGGCACGACGTCGCCCGTACCGAACGAAGCGAGTGAGGGCGACGTCATCGGCTGAACGCGAAAGAGGAACCGTGAAACACGCGATCGCGCAGCGGGTGAGCGACGCGAACGACAGTGCGCGACAGTCGTGACTGCCGGCGTGTGGCGTGCAGGTGGCTGGGGCGCGCACGGACCGGTCCGCCGCCGGTTTCGCTCTCCGGCCCCTGCCCAGCGTTACGTCATGCGTCGGGGTTGTCGCGCTCTCCCGTTTGAACGCCCGTGCCGACGCGCCCGCACGCTTCACAACCGTTTTACCCCCGCTCCGACTACCGGGTGATGAGGGCGCGTAGCTCAGTGGACAGAGCACTTGGTTCCGGACCAAGATGCCGAGGGTTCAAATCCCTTCGCGCCCGCTTCCTCGCGGGCGTCCCGGGCCGGAAACGACCCGTTCGTTCTCACCTCCCGTTCACTCGACGCCTTCGCCCTGATAGCTCCCATCGTACTCGCCCTCGTGGTTCGCGTCGGCGAGGACGAACTGCGCGAACCGGGCTCCCTTCTCGATTTCGATGGGGTGACCGACTTCGAGGAGGCCTTTCCCCTTGCCTTCGTAGCCGGCGTCCCAGACGGCGGTGTGGAGCATACAGGAGTTGCGCATGAGACTCGAACGCGGATAGACGTAGCCGACGTGGCCCTCCGGGACGCGGACGGTCTCCGCGTACCCGGCGACGTAGTAGCCCGGGTCGAGCGCGTAGCAGTCGCGGCCGTCGCGGTCGACGGTGGCGACGCGAGTGCGCTCGCCGATCGTCTTGCCTTCCGTCGTGATGCGCCCCGGTTCGCGCTGTCGCTCGACGCGCGCGAGCGTGAGATCGACGCCGTTCGGTTGGACCTGTTCGTCCGCGATGTCGCCGAGCGCGTCTGCGACGTACGCCCCGCTCTCGAACATGTCGTTCTCTGTCGAGAGAGAGGGTAACTGTCTGTCGATTTCCCGTCGAGCGGCTCTATCACGAAATACCACGAAGAACGCGTCTCGCACCCGATAGTCGTCGTTCTCCTGCCCCGTCGTACTCGGTCGAATCGCCGGCGAGCGCCGGTTTTCGCGGGTGTTCGCGGGATGGGCAAACACGCGGGATTTATAGTCGTCGGATCCCGACTTCCCGGTGCTATGGGACAAACGCTGACGGAGAAAATCCTCGACGACCACCTCGTCGAAGGGGAACTCGAAACCGGTGAAGAGATCGGTATCGAGATCGATCAGGTCCTCACACAGGACACAACGGGGACGATGGTCTGGCTGCAGTTCGAGGCGCTCGAGCTCGACGAAGTGCAGACGGAGCTCGCCGCGCAGTACTGCGACCACCAGACCTACCAGTTCGACTTCAAGAACACGGACGACCACCGCTTCCTCCGCTCCGCGGCGGGGACGTATGGGGCGTACTTCTCCCGGCCCGGGAACGGCATCTGCCACCAGGTCCACAAGGAGAACTTCGCCGCGCCCGGCAAGACCCTCCTCGGGTCCGACAGCCACACGCCGACGCCCGGTGGCCTCGGTGAACTCGCCATCGGCGCGGGTGGCCTCGACATCGCCGTCGCGATGGGCGGCGGCCCCTACTACGTCGAGGTGCCGGAGATCGTCAACGTCCAGCTCGAGGGCGAGCTCCCCGAGTGGGCGACCGCGAAGGACATCGCGCTCGAGATGCTCCGCCGCCTCTCCGTGAAGGGCGGCGTCGGCAAGATCTTCGAGTACACGGGCGAGGGCGCGGAGTCTCTCACCATCCCCGAGCGCACCACGATCACGAACCTCGGCACCGAGCTCGGTGCGACGTCCTCCATCTTCGAGACGGACGAGAAGACCAAGGACTGGCTCTCCCGCATCGGCCGCGAGGACGAGTACGTCGAGCTGCAGGCCGACGAGGACGCCGACTACGCGGACACGGTCACCATCGACCTTTCCGACCTCGAACCGCTCATCGCACAGCCCTCCATGCCCGACAACGTCGTCCCGGTCCGCGAAGTCGCGGGCGAGGACGTCGAGCAGGTCATGGTCGGCTCCTGTACGAACGGCGCCTACGAGGACATCCTCCCGGCCGCGAAGATGGTCGAGGACCGCGAGGTCGCCAAGCACACCGAGATGATCGTCGCGCCCGGCTCCAAGCAGGCCTCCGAGATGCTCGCCCGCGAGGGCTGGACGGCCGAGATGATGGCCGCCGGCGTCAACTTCTCCGAGGCGACCTGCGGTGCCTGTATCGGCATCGGTCACGTCCCGGCCTCCGACTCCGTCTCCCTGCGGACGTTCAACCGCAACTTCGAGGGTCGCTCCGGCATCGAGGACGACTCCGTCTACCTCTGCTCCCCCGAGGTCGCCGCGGCCGCGGCGATCAAGGGCGAAATCGTCGACCCGCGCGACCTCGCCGACGAACTCGGCGACCTCGAAGCGCCCGGCTTCACGATGGGCGACTCCTACAGCCCCGGCATGGGCCAGGACGACCCCGACATCATCGCGCCCGACGAGGCCATCGACGACGAGCTCATCAAGGGCCCGAACATCGGCGACGTCCCGCTGAAGGACCCGCTCGACGCCCACCTCGAAGGTGAGGCCCTCCTGAAGATGGAGGACAACATCACCACGGACCACATCATCCCGGCGACGTCGGACATCCTGAAGTTCCGCTCCAACGTCCCGAAGCTCTCCGAGTTCACGCTCTCGCGCGTCGACGACACGTTCGCCGAGCGCGCGAAGCAGTCCGACGGCGGCTTCCTCGTCGCCGGCGAGAACTACGGTCAGGGCTCCTCGCGTGAGCACGCGGCGCTCTGCCCGATGTACCTCGGCATCGAGGGCGTCCTCGCGCAGTCCTTCGCCCGCATCCACAAGGCGAACCTGTTCAACTTCGGTCTCGTCCCGCTCACGATCGACGAGGACACCTACGCCCGAATCGAACAGGGCGACGACATCGAGATCGTCGACGACGTCGAGGAAGGCGTCAAGTCCGGCCAGGAGACGTTCACGGTCCGCGTGAACGACGACTGGGAGGCCGAGGCGGAGCTCGACGCCTCCGAGCGCGAGCGCCGCATCCTCGCCGCCGGTGGGAAGCTCTCGCTCACGAAGCAGCAGTACGGCGAGGGCGACAGCGGCGCGACGCCCGCGGACGACTAACGCTCTCGATCCTCTCTCCCGCTCTGTCTTTCTTCGCGCGATCGACCGCCGCCAGCCACGCGAGCGCGGGCCACAGAGTACATATCCCCCCGTCCGGTAGTCAATCGCGTGACGACGGCCGCCGACCGCATGGAACACGACGCTGTCCGCCAGGCGCGGCGGGCGGACCTCCTCGAGGTCTTCCGGATCGAGAAGGCGTCCTTCGAACAGCCGTGGCCGTTCTCGGCGTTCGAGCGCCATCTCGGGAACCCGGGATTCCTCGTCGTGGACGACGCCGACGGCGTCGCGGGCTACGTCGTCGCGGACACGATCCCGAACCACGGCCGCCCGCTCGGTCACGTGAAGGACATCGCGGTCCACCCCGACGCGCGAGGCGCCGGGCTCGGCCACACGCTCGTCTCCCGCGGACTGGGCGTGCTCCGGGCGCAGGGCGTCCAGAGCGCCAAACTCGAAGTCCGGCGTTCGAACGACGGCGCGATCTCCCTCTATCGGGACTTCGACTTCGAGTATCTCCGCACGCTACCCCGGTACTACTCGGACGGCGAGGACGCGTTCGTGATGGTCGCGCGACTCTGAGGCCGCCACGATTTTTGCCGCCGTGGCCCTTCTCACTCGCATGGGCTACGCCTGTCCGGTCTGTGACGAGCACGTTCCCGACGCCGAGCACCTCGCCGATCACCTCGCGTTCGCCGCGGTGACGGGCGACGACGCTCACGAGTCGTGGCTCGACGAGCACGCGCCCGGGTGGGAATCGGGCGGGACCGAGGACCTCGCGCCGCGCGTCACCGCGCACGCCGAGACGGTCGACTTCGATGTCGACACGCACCCGGTCGAGGGCCACGACCACGACCACGACCACGCCCGCGGGGGCGGGAGCGGCGCTCGCGGCGGCGCCGGTGCGGCCCGCGGCGCGCTCGACGACGAGGCCCAACGGATCCTCGAGGAGGCCGCGGAGATGACCCGGGAGATGACCGGCGACGACCAGCCGGCGTCCGAAGGCGAAACCGAGTAGGGTCGCGCGCTCCTCGCTCGTCCATGGAGGAACGCGGATTTCTGGCCCCGGAGACGGCGGCGGAGGCGAGCGAGCAGTACCGCGAACTCGGAGCGGCCGCCCAGACGGTGAGCCGCGAGACGGCGAAGGCGATGGACTTCGACCGCGAGGAGTACCGCGAGCGGGTCACGAGCGACGTCGTCGAGACGGCCCGCGACGCGCTCTTCGCGTCGCTGCTCGTCGTGTCCGTCGGGACGAAAGCGGAGTTCGAGGCCTTCCGCGAGGAGCGTCCGGACCTCGACGTTCGACTGAACGGGAGCGAGAACGTCGAGCGGGCCGTCTGGCACGTCGTCCCGTTCGCGGACACGGTGGTCGCGGCGACGTATCAGAACGAACCGGACGCGGCCGTCGCCACGCTGCGGCGGATCGTCCACGGCCGCTTCTACAGCGACGTCGTCTAGACCCGTCCGCCCTCGGTGATCGTCGGCACCGCACCCGCGGATTCCGCACGGCTTTGTACCGCCCCGCCCTCGCGGGGACATGGACTGGACGGCCGACCCGTGGCCCGTCGTCGAGCGCGAGCGCGAGTACGAGACCGGCTGGTACACCGGTGGCTACGACCGCGTGAGACAGCCGAACGGCACCGAGAAGGACTACTACTGGGCCGCCCTCCCGGACGCCGTCGTCGTCCTCGCTGTCGACGGCGACGATGTCGTCTTCGTCGAGCAGTATCGCCCGGTCGTCCGCGAGCACTGCCTCGAACTCGTCGCCGGGATCGTCGAGGACGGCGAGGACTACGAGACCGCCGCGCGTCGCGAACTCCGGGAGGAGGCGGGTCTGCTCGCCGGCGACGTCACGCTCCTCGAATCGTTCGCGTGCAGTACCGGCATCCTCCGCCACGATCGGGGGATCGTCGTCGCGACGGACCTCACCGAGACCGACCGCGACCTCGACGACAACGAGTTCCTCACGGTGACGCGCGTTCCCGCGGACGACGCGCTCGCACGTGCTCGTGCTCACCCGGCGAACGACGCCACGATCGAGGGCGTGCTCCTCGCGCGGGCGGACGGCTACTTGGATTGATCGCGGCGCTTATCCGCCCGGACGGCCATCCACGCACGTATGGACGGCGAGATCACGCCCGAGGAAGTCGCCGCGCTCGTGGAGGACGACGCGGACGTCCGGATCGTCGACATCCGCCCGGAGGGTACGTACGCGCAGGGCCACATCCCCGGGAGCGAGAACGTTCCGTTCGCCGCGCTCACCCGCGACGTCGAACGCTTCGCCGGCGCGGAGCACGTCGTCACCGTCTGCCCGCACGGCCAATCGAGCGTCCAGGCCGCGAACCTCATCGCCTCGTACGAGGGCGTCGACGCCGACGCGACCGTCCAGAGCATGGCCGGCGGTCTCGTGGCGTGGGACGGTACCCTCGAAAGCGGCGACGACGCCGAGCGCGACCCGGACGAGGGTCCCGAAGCGCCGTTCTAACGCACCTTCACTGCACCGCTCGTCTCCCACCGAGCGGCGCCGTCGCTATGCGATGCACAGCGTGACAGAACACGGGGAGCGGGGGCGGAGCGCTACGGGCTCCGACGCCCGCTCGCGTCACCGTCACCGAGACGCGACGCGTCTCGTTCGCCACCCGGCCGGTGGGGCCGTTCTGGTGACGCCGAACGCGCGAGATCCGAACGGTTCGCCGGCGCGCGAGGCGCGCGAGCGAAACGGTCGTCGCTCAGGCGACGTTGAAGCCCTTGTTTCGGAGGAAGTCCTCGATACGCCCCGAGTGGTTCCCCTGTAGTTCGATCTCTCCGTCCTCGACCGTGCCACCGCACGCGAACTTGGATTTGAGGTCCGAGGAGAGACTGTCGAGGTCGACGTCCTTCGGGTCGAGTCCCTCGACGACGGTGACTTCCTTCCCGTAGCGGCGCTCGTCGATGCGGATTGTGATCTGCTGGGACTCCTTGGCGACGTCCTCGCAGACGCAGAGTTCATCGGGCAATCCGCACGTCGAGCATACGTCCGACATTACGGGTATCGGTTGGGTGTCGGGCTACAAAATACTGTCGCCAGACGCTCCGAACCGGCTACGGGCGGCCGTTTTCGTCGCGGAGCGCACGGAGCGCCCGGCGGGCCTCGTCGGCCTCGTCGGTCCCGACGTCACCCCGATAGCGCGCGCGCTCGTGAAGGGCCGCGAGACGCCGCGCGGGCGCCGACGCGTCGATCGCGTCCAGGTACTCCCGGACGGTCTCCCCCGAGGCGCGCGGTCGGTATCGCCGGGCGAGCACGTACAGCATCCGCTCGTGTGCGCCCGCGACGACCGCGTCGGGGTCGCCGTCGGGGAGCCAGCGAACCCAGAGCGTCCGATACCCGCGCGCGAGGAGTCCGAGGCGGCGGGCGACGGCGGCGATTCCGAGCGCGACGACGGCCCAGAGCAGGAGCGTCCGGGGACCGGGGAGCGTCGACCCGCCCGCTCCCTCCGCTCCGCCGACCGTCGTCACCGGCGTCGCGTTCGCGGTGACCGAGGACGTCGACGCGGTCGTCGTCGAGGTCGTCGTGGTGGTCGAGGTCGACGTGGTCCGGTCGCCGTCCGGCGTCTCGGCATCCGTCCCGGTCGCGTTTGCGATCGCGGCCTCCTCGGCGTTGATGCGCGCGTCGGCGGGCGTCGGATCGAATCGGACCCAGCCGGTGTCGGGTGCGTAGACCTCGACCCAGGCGTGCGAGTCGACACCGCGGACGGTCCACGTCCCGAGGCCGGTCTGCTCGCCCGGCGTGTAGCCGGTGACGAAGCGGGCCGGGACGCCCTCCGCGCGGAGCATGACGACCATCGCGCTCGCGTAGTGGACGCAGTAGCCGGTCTCGGTGTCGAGGAGGAACGTCCGGACGAGGTGGTCGTTCGCCGCCGGCGCGTCGAGCGAGTAGGCCTTCGTCCGCTCCAGCCAGCGCTCGATCGCTCGGGCCTTCGCGTACGGCGTCGACGCGTTCGCGGTCACGTCGGCGGCGAGCGCGTCCACCTCGCCGCCGGTCGTGTCCGGTACTTGGAGGTACCGTCGCTCGATCTCGTCCGGGTAGTCCGTTCCGGCGGCGTAGAGCGCGCGCTGGCCGCTGCGCAACCGCTCGCTGACGACCCGGTAGCTCTCGTTCGTGGCCAGGACGCCCTCGGGGACCGGGGTTCCGCCGCTCGTCACGCGGTAGTCGACGCCGTCGACGGCGACCGGCTCGGCGATCGCCGGCATCGCGGAGAGCGGTCGCTTCGCGGTGACGCGCTGGGCGACGCGCTCGTCCGCTCCCTCGGGCCCCGCGAGCGTCCCGGACTCGCCGGTCCGGATCCAGCCGCTCCCCGTGTAGCGGTCGTAGGTGCCGACGCGCCAGTAGCCCGGTCGGTCGGCGCGGACGACGAACTGGACGGTCGGCGAGAGGTCGATCGCCCCGCCGAGTCCGATCCGCTCCTCGGCGCTGGTCAGGCTCGTCGTCGGTGCGGTGTCCGCCGCGCCGAACGTCGCCCCGCTCCCGCCCGGCGCGACCGACACGACGACCGGCGCGACGGCCACGAGCGCGAGGGCGACCCCGACCGTTTCGACCTGCTCCCGGGTCGCCCCGTGGGCGTCGAGGGTCCCGAAGCCGACCGTTCCGGCGGCGGCGAGCGCGCCGACGAGCGTCGCGGTACCGGTGCTGTCGCCGGTGAGCACGAAGAAGCCGAGCGCGAGTCCGGCGACGCCGACCGCCGGGGCGTATCGCTCCCGGAAGGCGAAGTACCACGTGAGGAACGCGGGTGCGGGAACCACGGCGAGCGCCCAGACGAGGACGTTCACCATCCGCAACACCGAGTAGCCGGTGAGGAGCGTGACGGCGTCGTCGACGACCTGCGCGACGGTGAGCGAGCGCGTGTAGCTCTCGGGCGCCGTGCTGACGTACGCGAGCAGCCCCGCGCCGAGGAGGGCGACGCCGACGGCGAGCGCGTATCGCGGTCGAACGGCCTGCGCGAGCGCGGCGAGACACAGCGACCCGAAGAGCACGGCCCAGAACAGCCGCAGATCGCCGACGACGTCGACGACGTGGTAGAGGACGGCGAGGGACGACGCGGAGAGGACGGCGACGCAGGCGAGCGCGGCGATCCGGGCCGGCGTGCACCGCCCGAGCACGGGGACGTGTCGCGTCACGCCGCCCCCTCCCCGAGGAGTTCTACCGCGGGCCGCGTCTCGCCGTCGATGTCGATTGTCACCCCATCGCCGTCCGCGCGGACGACGACGCGCGCGCCCTCGCGCTCCACCCCCGTGGGTTCCGATCGGTCGAGCTTGGCGAGGAGTTCGAGGACGCGTCGCCGCGCCGCCGCGTCGCTCGCGGGTTCGAGCGTGCCGTCCGGCGTGCGGAGGCCGACGGCCGCGCCGGCGTCGAGACACGCGACGGCGACGCTCGCCGCGGCGATCGCGGCCCGGTCGGGATCCCCGCCCTCGCGGCGGTCGACGGCGATGACGACGCGCGCGTCCGAGCCGTCGCCCGCGTAGGTCGTGACGAGGTACTCCGCCGGCCGCTTCGCCGACGCCTTCCAGTTCACGTCGCGCAGCGGATCGCCGTGGACGTACTCGCGGACGCCCGCGAACTCGCTGCGCCCGCCGGCGGCTCCGACCGTCCCGGCGAGCGCGCGCGGCGGCGCGGCGAGCGGCACGACCGGCGGGTAGACGACCACCTCGGCGCGCCCCGCCCCCCCGAACGACCGTTGCCACAGCCCGAACGGGTCGTTCACGACGGCCGTCGCGGGCCCGAGGACGTGCCGACCGCGCTCCCGGAGCGTGACGCCGTACGCCTCCTCGCGGCCGTCGGCGACGGTTCTGATCGTCCCGCCGCCGTCGAGTCCCGACCCGGGCGCGTCCCGCACGGTGACGAGCGCGCCGTCGCCCTCGACGACGAGCGAAACGCGCCGCTCGTCGCCGGGGAAGCCGTCAGCCGGGGAGCTACGGGCGACGCGCGGCGCGTCGGCGCGCGCGACGAGGAACGCGGCGAGGCCGAACGCGCAGACGGCGGGGACGACGACGGCGTTCAGCGAGCGCGGCCCGAACGCTCGTGCGCTCACGAACCCCGCCAGCGCGATCGCGGCGACGACGACGCCGCGGCCGGTGGGTCGCATCACGGCGCTTCGGGATCGACGACGTCGAGCGCGCGCGAGACGACGCGCCCGGCGTCCGGGCCGCCGAGCTCGGCGCCGGCGTCGGCGCGCACGCGGTGCGTGAGGACGCTCGGTGCCTCTCGCTTCACGTCGTCGGGGACGACGTAGTCGCGCCCGTCGAGCACGGCGCGCGCCTGCGCACATCGGAGGAGCGCGACGCCGCCTCGCGGGCTGGCGCCGAGCGCGGCCCGCTCTCGGGTCTCCGCGACGAGCCGCGCGACGTACCGGCGCACCGGCTCCGCGGTGTCGACGCGCGCCGTCGTCTCGCGCGCCTGTCGGAGCGCCGCGACGTCGGCGACCGGTTCGACGTCCTCCACCGGGTGGTGGCCGACGACGCGTCCGAGCACCTCGATCTCCTCTTCGACGTCGGGGTAGCCGAGCGTGCACTTCTTCGTGAAGCGATCGACCTCCGCCACCGGGAGGTCGTACACCCGGTCGCGCTCGACGGCGTTCTGCGTGGCGACGACGAAGATCGGATCGGGGAGCGCGTGCGCTTCCCCGTCGACCGTCACCTGTCCCTCCTCCATCGCCTCCAGGAGCGCGCTCTGGGTCTTCGGCGGCGCGCGGTTGATCTCGTCGCCGAGGACGACGTTGCCGAACACCGGGCCCGGCTGGAAGTCGAACTCCCCGTCGGCCTCGTCGAAGACGCTCGCCCCGGTGACGTCGCTCGGGAGCAGATCGGGCGTGAACTGGACGCGGGAAAACGTCCCGTCGATCGAGCCGGCGAGTGCCCGAGCGAGCATCGTCTTCCCGACGCCGGGAACGTCCTCCAAGAGGAGATGGCCGCGCGCGAGGAGCGCGACGAGCGCGTCCTCGACGACGTCCGTCTTCCCGACGACGACCGTCCCGACGTTCCCCGTGACGCGCTCGACGAGCGCGCGCGCCTCCGCGACCGGAAGCGGGTCGACGCTACGGTCCCGGTCCGCCGCCGGCGTCGTCGACCCCTCCGTCACGGTCGGTCACCCCCGCTCGTGCGTCCCGCGCCGCGTACCACCCGTGCCCCGGGTCCGCCTGCGCGCCGCCTCACGCCGTCGCCGTCGCGGCCCCGGGCCGCCGGCGTTTCACCAGTCCGCGCAGTCCGCACAGCACCACCCCCGTTCGGTCCGCCAGCGCGTTTTTGCGTCCGAACCGCACGCCTCGCACGCGTCCCCGCCGGGTGCCACCCGGCAGACGACGCCGACGTCTGTTTCGCTCACACCGCCCCGTAGGGGAAGCGGGCGGATAATCCCTCACCCCGATACGCGCCCGTCGGCCGCCCGCTCGCCCCCGCGTCTCTCTCGGCGGAGAGAACCACCAGGAGCTAAGAGGCCGGCAGACGTCGCTTCGGACATGGCAAGCCCCATCGTCTTCGCCGACATTCTCCTCGGCGCGTTCGGCATCATCCCCGCGCTCCTCGTCGTGTGTAGCGTCGTGCTCTTCGCCGTCATCGGCGTCGTCTCCGTCTACCTCGGCGGCGGCGCGCTCGCTGACCTCGTGGGTGGCGCGGACACCGGCTTCGTCGACGGCCAGCCCCGCTAACGAGACTCGCGTCGGCCCACCGTTGTCGGCCTACTGTTCGTAGTGCCACTCGCGGAGCGCCTGCCGGACGAAGTCGCCCTCGACGCTCCGATAGAGGTTCTCGCTTCCCTCGTGGTCGCCGAACGTCCAGTCGCGGACGACGACCGCGGGCGTCCCGTCGTCGCCCTCGCCGGAGACGAGGTTCGCCGTCGCGGCGAGTTCGTCGACGACCGACTCGACCGTGACCTCGAGCTCGTGACCGTCGCGGTCGGTCTCACCGCGCCAGTCGCGCGACGCCGGCATCCCCGCCCACCCGATCGCCACGCCCGTTTGCCCGTGGCGGAACGGCCGCCCCGAGGTGTCCGTGACGACGACCGACGCGTCCACGGAGAGGCGCTCGCGGATGCGCCGCGCCGACTCGCTCGGTCGCTTCGGAAGGAGGAGGAGTTCGGCCCCGCCCGTGTTCGAGCGGTCGATCCCGGCGTTCACGCCGACGTGCCCGAACCGGGTCTCCGTGAGGAGGAACGGCTCGTCCATCACGAGGTCGGTCGACTCCTCCAGGACGGCCTGAGCGAAGCGCGGGTCGCGCTCCTCGCCGGTCTGCTCCTCGAAGCGCGCCGCGATCTCGCGTGCGCGCGGCCCCGCCGGGTAGTCCGCGAGGGTGGCCGTCCGCCCCTCGACCTTCGAGACGATCGTGCTCGCCACACAGAGCACGTCGTCCCCGCGGAGGTCGCACGCGGCCTCGATCGCGGTCGCGATGTCGTCGCCCGTCTCGAACTCGGGGAGCCCCGGAACTGCGAACGCTTCCATACTCGCACTTCCGCCGGCGCCGCTAAAGGACCGCCGATCCCGCGATCACCGACGTGACGCAGCCCCTGAACCTAACCGCGCGCCGCCCCGAGCGTCGGCATGGAGGAGACACACGTCGTCACCGTCTTCCTACGCAATGGCACCGACGTCCTGCTCTTCCGGCGGAGCGAGGACGTCGGCTCCTACGCGGGCCGGTGGGGCGCCGTCGCCGGACACGCCGAGGGCCACCCGGCCGCGCAGGCGCGCGTCGAGATCCGCGAGGAGACGGGGATCGACCCGGACGCCGACGCGACGCTCGTCCGCGCGGGCGAACCGCTCGCCGTCACCGACGACGAGCGCGGAACCCGGTGGATCGTCCACCCGTTCCTCTTCGACTGCGACACGCGCGACGTGACGCCGAACTACGAGACCGCGGGCTACGAGTGGGTCCCGCCGACGGCCATCCGCGAGCGCGAGACGGTCCCCGACCTCTGGACCTCGTACGACCGCGTCCGGCCGTCGGTCGAGAGCGTGCGCGACGACGGGACGCACGGCTCCGCTTACCTCTCCGTTCGGGCCTGCGAGGTCCTGCGGGACGACGCCGCGAGCGGAGCCGACTACGACGCCCTGCTCGGGACGGCGCGCGAGCTGTTGACCGCACGCGAGGGCATGGCCGCCGTCGTCAACCGCGTGAACCGCGTCGTCGCGGACGCCGCCGATGCCGACGCCGACGCGGTCCTGGCGAGCGCGAGCGCGGTGATCGACGCGGCACTCGCCGCCGACCGCGACGCCGCCGCGACCGCCGCGGCCGAACTCGCCGACGCCTCGCTCCTGACGCTCTCGCGCTCCCGGACGGTCCGCGACGCCATCGTCGGCGCCGATCCGGGACGCGTTGTCGTCGCGGAGTCGCGGACCGGCCGCGAGGGCGTCGTCGCCGCCGAACGCCTCGGCGATGCGGGCCTCGACGTGACGCTCACGACGGACGCCGCGGTCGCGTCGCTCGTCGCGGCCGTCGACGCGGTACTCGTCGGTGCGGACACCGTGTTACGGGACGGGAGCGTCGTGAACAAGGTCGGGACGCGCGCCGCGGCGCTCGCCGCCGCCGCCGTGGACGTCCCGGTCTACGCCGTCTGCGCGACCGACAAGGTCGCCCCCGAGACGGACCCCGACGACCCCGACTTAGAGGCCGCCTCGCCGACGGAGCTCTACGACGGCGACGCACCCCTCGACGTCGTGAACCCCCTGTTCGACGTCACGCCCGCGTCGCTCGTGACGCGCGTCGTCACGGAAGACGGCGTCCTCGATCCCGCGGACGTCGAGGCCGTCGCCGCAGACCTCTCGGCCCTCCGCGCATGGCAGTAGGCGGCGCGGGCTCCGATGGACACGACGGACGCCGTGCCCGGGTGGATCGTCCGTCGGATTTCGCGTTTCCCACCCGGGCCGCGCGGTAGCGCACACCGCCACCTCCGTCCGCCATCGCGGATGAACGCGCTCCCGGTCCGATCGCGGACCCCGCGCCTCGAAAGGCGTTTAGACGCGCGGGCCCACGGTCCGCGTGGGCGACGGTGACGAGGAGTTACCCCCTCCGAGCCCCTTGTGACGAGGCCTTTCTCCCGAGTCGCCCCCTTCCGCAAGATTGAACCCGGATTTCTCGGTAGACACTCCCATGGATGTCTCCCGTCTCGGCGTTCACGACTCCGTCCGGGCGGTCTGTCCGCCCGCGGTACTCGCCGAACGCCTCCGAGTCGCCGACGCGGACGTATCGGTGGTCGACGACGACGTCACGGGCGTCGACGCCGTCGTCACGTTCGGTCACGTGGACGCGTTCGTCGGCCTCGACTGGGTGCACTGTATCCGCGCGGGCTACGACGACTTCCCCCTCGACGCGTACCGCGACGCCGGCACGGTGGTGACGAACTCGACCGGCATCCACGGGACGTCGGTCGGCGAGACGGCGCTCGGACTGATGCTCTCGCTCGCCCGCCGCCTCCACGAGTACCGCGACGCCCAGACGGAGAGATCGTGGACGACGCCGGCGTGGGACACCCCGTTCACGCTCCGGGACGAGCGACTCACCGTCGTCGGCCTCGGAACGCTCGGTGGGGGGATCGCCACGCGCGCGGACGCCATCGGGATGCGCGTCGACGGCGTGCGCCGTACCCCGACGCGAACGCCGCACACGCGCACCGTCTACACGCCCGACCGCCTCCACGAGGCCGTCGCCGACGCCCGATTCGTCGCCGTCGCCGTTCCCCTCACCGACGCGACGCGCGGCCTGATCGACGCCGACGTCCTCGCCGCGATGCGCGACGACGCCTACCTCGTGAACGTCGCTCGCGGCGCGGTCGTCGACGAGGACGCGCTGATCGCGGCGCTGGACGCCGACGCCCTCGCTGGCGCGGCGCTCGACGTCTTCGAGACCGAACCCCTCCCCGAGTCGTCGCCGCTCTGGGACCTCGACGACGTGCTCGTCACGCCTCACGCCGCGCCGCTCGACCGGGCGTACCCCGAAGCCGTCGCCCGGATCGTCCGGACGACCCTCCGCCGCGACGACGGCGCGGACGTCGTCAATCGCGTCGCCTGACGTGTCGCTCCCCTGGCCGATCACCGCCGTGCTCGTCGTCGCGGCGTTCGCGCTCCTCTTCGCCCGCCGGGAACCCGGCGGCGAGGTTCTCCGCGACGTCGATTGGACGCTGCTCGTCCTCTTCGTGGGGATGTTCGTCCTCGTCGCCGGCCTCCGGACGACGCCGATCGTCCCCGCGCTCGAAGCGCACGTCATCGACGGCCTCTCGCTCGGCGCGGCGGCGTTCGCGCTCTCGAACCTCGTGAGCAACGTCCCCGCCGTCCTCGTGCTCTCCGCCGGCGTTTCCACCCACGAGGGGTGGCTCGTCCTCTCCGCCGTGGCGACGCTCGCCGGCAACGCCACGCCCGTCGCGTTCGCCGCGTCGCTCATCGTCCTCGAAGGCGCGGCCCGCCGCGGCGTCGATTTCCCCGTTCGGTGTCTCGTCGCCGTCGGCCTCCCGGTCAGCGTCGTCACCTCCGCGCTCGCCGTCGCGCTCCTCGTCTGGGTCTGACGCCGAAACCACCCGACGGAACGCTTTTGTTGTCTCGACTAGCACGGTTCTTCTGTATGCGAACACGGGGCACGGTAACGGATCTGCGCGAGCGCGTCGGCGACGACCTCCGATCGGTCGTCGTCTACACCGAGTCGGATTACGAGATCCGCTACCTCCGCGACGACGTCGCCGCCGACTACGACGAGGAGGGCATCGAGCGCGGCGTCGAGGAGATGCGGTTCAAGTCGTTCGAGGCCGCCTACGTCGACGACGTCTTCCGCGAACACCACGGCGAACTCCGCTGTAACGTCACGTACTTCGCGGATGCCGTCGAGTTACATTTTCCCGTCTCGGAGACGACCGGCGTCTCGATCGCTGTCGACGCCGACTACTTCGCCCAGCAGGACTCGTTCATCGAGTTCGTCGCCGACCGACTCGACGACGTCGTGTAGCGTCGCGCAGTAGATTCGGCGCGCTCGCCCGCTCCCCGACTCCCGAAACGCGGTGACGCGAAGCCTCGGGGTGGTGTAGCGGTGGCCGTCGCGGAGCGGTGACCGCACCGTCGCTGCGATCCGCGCGCCGAAGGCGCGCGGGACTTTTTCGCCGAGCTTTCCGGACCGAGCGGTCGCCCGTGGCGACCCGAGGTCGAAAAAGGTCGCTTAGAAGAACTTCTTGAGGTCGTCGCGTTTCGCGGCTTCGAGGTGGACGCGGATCGCCTCGTCGAGCGCGTCGATGTCGCCCTTCTTGGCGGTGACGGGCGCGATGGTGTCGCGCCACTGCTCCCACGGCGGCACGAGACCGAAGCGGTCCGCGATGTCGTTCAGACGCTCGTCCCGGTCGTCGACCTTGTCCATCTTGTTCACGGCGAGGACGGGCGGGATGCCGAGCTCTCGGAGGAAGCCGTAGAGCTCGACGGCGTGCGGGATCTCCTCCTCGGTGGTGTGACGATCGATGATGTCGACGGCGGCCTTCCCGTCGAGGACGATCACGCCGGCGAGGATCGCGTCGGCGTGCTCCTCCACGTAGCGGACGATGTCGGTCTTGATCGACTCCTGTCTGTCCTCCTCGACGCCGGACATGAATCCGAAGCCGGGGAGGTCGGTGACGACGAACGATTCGGGGGCCCAGTCGTAGTGGTTCGGCTGGCGCGTGACGCCGGGCTTCCCGCCGGTGGTGAAGTCGTGGCCGGTGATCTCGCGCATCAGCGTGGACTTCCCGACGTTCGACCGGCCGAGGAGGACGATCTCCGCGTCTCGTTCCGGTCGGCTCTCGAACATGGGTGACGTAGCCGCGCGGCGCGGTTGTGTCTTTCGTCGCGTGGGACAAACCGCCGTTTCACCCTCCGACGTGTTGACGTTCGCTGCGCTCCTTCGGGAGGGTATGCGTCGCAACGCAACGTTCGTACTGCTCGCATTGCTCACCGTCGTCGGCGTCGGTATCGCCGGCGTCGCCGCAGCCGGGACGGGCGGTGGGACCGCCCCCGCCCCCGCTCAGACGGCGTCGCCGGCCGATCAGACGTCGAACGCGACGACGATCGACGTCTCCGCTTCCGGATCGGCGTCCGCCGACCCCGATCAGGCGGTCGTCTCCGTCGCGGTCACCGCGCACGCTGACTCGGCCGACGACGCGCGCGTCGCCGTCGCGCGCAACACGTCCTCCCTCCGCGAGGCGCTCGCCGACGCGGGCGTGGCGAGCGACGACATCGAGACGACCGCCTACCGCGTCCGGGAGCGCACGGTGAACAACGAGGACGGCACGACGACGACGGACGGCTACGAGGCCGTTCACGCCTTCGCGGTCACCGTGCAGGACCCCGATCGGGCGGGTGACGTGCTCGACGCCGCGGTGGCGGGCGGTGCGAACCGCGTCGACGGCGTTCGCTTCACGCTCTCCTCGGAGACGCGCGCGGACCTCCGGAGTGAGGCCATCCACGCCGCGATGGACGACGCGCGCTCGCAGGCCGACGCGGCCGCCGACGCCGCCGGTCTGTCCGTGACGGGTCTGAAGACCGTCTCCGTCGGTGGCGGCTACGGCCCCGTCGCGTACGAGACCGCGACGAGCGGCGGCGCGAGCGCCGATCGCACGGTCATCGACGACGCGCCGGTCTCGGTCTCCGTCTCGGTACAGACGACCTACACCGCGGCGTAACGGTTCCCACACGCTTTTCTTCGGCCCGGGTGCACGTCAGAGCGTGCGTCTGGTCCAAGTCGTCGTCCCCGCCGGTAAGCGAGAGACCATTCTCGCGGAGCTAGAGGAGCGCGGGATCGACTACGTCGTCACGGACGAGACCGGGAGCCAGGGGTACACCGGCGTCGTCTACTTTCCCCTCCCGACGCAGGCCGTCGAGGACGTCCTCGACGCGCTCCGGGAGGCCGGCCTCGAACGCGACGCGTACACCGTCGTCGTGGACGCCGAGACCGTCGTCTCGACGAAGTTCGAGGAGCTGCAGGAGCGCTACGAGGCGGACGAGTCCGAGGATCGCATCGCCCGCGAGGAGATCACGGCGAAGGCGACCGACCTCGCACCGAAACTCGGTCCGTTCCTCGTGATGACGGTCGTCTCGGCCGTCGTCGCGGCCGCGGGCCTCCTCCTCGACTCCCCGGCGGTCGTCGTCGGCTCGATGGTCATCGCGCCGCTGATCGGGCCGGCGATGGCGACGAGCGTCGGCACGGTGATCGACGACCGCGAGATGTTCCTCCGCGGCGTCAAACTCCAGGCGATCGGGTTCGGCGCCGCCGTCGCCGCCGCCGCCGGGTTCGCGTTCCTCGCGCGGACCGTCCACCTCGTTCCGCCGCTCTCCCCCGCGGAACTGCTCTCGATCGGACAGATCCGCGAGCGGCTCACCCCCGACTTCCTCTCGCTCGCCGTCGCGCTCGCCGCCGGGGTCGCCGGCGCGTTCAGCCTCTCGTCGGGCGTCTCGACGGCGCTCGTCGGCGTCATGATCGCCGCCGCCCTCGTCCCGCCGACCGCCGTCATCGGCATCGGCCTCGCGTGGAGGCTGCCGACGACCGTCGTCGGCTCGACGGTCCTCGTGCTCGTCAACTTCCTCTCGATCAACCTCGCGGCGCTCGCCGTCCTCTGGTACCAGGGCTACCGGCCCGAACACTGGTTCCGCCTCAGCGAGGCGCGCAGCGCCACGCTCAAGCGCATCGCCGTGCTCGCCGTCGCGATCGCCGTCCTCTCGGTGTTCCTCGGTGGCGTCACCTACTCCTCCTACCAGCACGGACAGTTCGAGGAGACGACGCGGATGGAGGTACAGGACACCTTTGAGAGCGGCGAGTACGCCGCCCTCTCGCTCGTCGACGTCGAGGTGACGTACGCCCGGACGCCGTCGCCGATCTCCCCACCGGATCGGGTGGTGCTCACCGTCGGCCGGCCGGACGGGACGTCGTATCCCGACCTCGCCGAGACGCTCAAGCGGGAGATCAACGCGGCGACGGGGTACGACGTCGCCGTGCAGGTCCGCTTCGTGGAGATACAGACCGCCGGGGGCGACGTCACGCCCGCGACGGACGCGACCGCGGCTCTCGTCCGACCGACGCGGGGGCCGACCGCCGCCGGCTAAGCGCCGCTTTCAGTCCCGCGTCGGGAGTTCGAGTTCGTAGCCCGTCGCGTCGATCGCCGCGGTGAGGACGTCCTCGACGCCCTCGTCGGTCTCGACGCTCATGTAGGCGTCCGCCTCGACGTCCGTCGAGAGGTCGCTCTTGTTGCAGACCGTGACGAAGCCGATCTCTCCCTCCGTCCCCTCGACGAACGTCTCGTACACGTCCGCGCGCAGGGCGAGCTGGTCGTCGAGCGGGTAGCCACAGGTCCCGGAGGCGTCCACGACGAAGAGCACGGCGTCCGCGAGGTGCGTCAGCGCCGAGACGGCCTGCGCTTCGATGTCGTTGCGCTCGTCGGCGGGCCGGTCGAGGAGCCCCGGCGTGTCGACGAGCTGATAGCGGATGCGCTCGCGCTCCACGTGGCCGACGCGCACTCCCTTCGTCGTAAAGGGGTATTGGGCGGTCTCGTTGCGCGCGCTCGTCACCTCGTTCACGAACGAGGACTTCCCGACGTTCGGGTAGCCGGCGACGACGATCGCGGGCTCGTCCGGCCGGATGTCCGGGAAGGTCTTGAGGTCGTCCCGGGCCTCGTTGAGGAACTGGAGGTCGTCCTCGATCTCGCGGAGGACGGACCCCATCCGCGCGAACGCCTGCTTGCGGAGCTTCTTCGCCGCGTCCGCGTCCTCGCGCGGGAGTCGACCGATGTACTCCCGACCGAGCGACTTCGTCTTCCGCGACGCCCACGTCACCTCGGAGAGGTGCGTGCGCGCCGCGTCCACGCCGACGACGGCGTCCGCGAGCTCGCGGTAGAACGGGTCCACCTCGTCGAAGTCCGGCCACGCCGTCACGACGTTCTGGAGGTTGTCGCTCAAAACGTTCGACGCCGTCTGCAACATCGACTCCTGCGCCTCGACGCCCGACTTCGCCCGGCCCGCCCGCGCCGCTCGCGAGAACGCCTTGTCGAGCAGCTCCTCCGACGTGGGCGTCGTCGGAAGGTCCTCGAAGATCATAGTCGCCATAGTTCGGCGAGCCGTAAAAACGCACGTATCGCCGCCTCAGGGCGTCACCGAGACGCACGGCGCGCCGCCGTCGCCCGACGGTCGCCTATCCCTGTCGCTCGCGGAGGACGTCGAGCAGCTCCTCGACGTCCACGTCGTGCATCGAGAGCGCGACGAGCAGGTGGTAGACGAGGTCCGCGCCCTCTTCGGCCATCTCCGTACCGTCGTCGTCCTTCGCCGCGAGGACGAACTCCGTTGACTCCTCGCCGACCTTCTCCAACACCCGGTTCTCGCCCTTCTCGTGGGTGAACAGCGACGCCGTGTAGGAGTCCTCGGGGAGCGTCTCCTTGCGTGCCTCGATGACGTCGAAGAGGTCTTCGAGCACCTCCCCCTCTCCGTCACGTTCGCCCCCGTCGCCGTCATCGCGCTCGTCGCTCATTCCGCCGCCACCTCCCGGATGTCCCGGAGGTCGTCGAACGCCGCCCGCTCGCGGCACCCGGCCTCGAACACGCCGGCGTCGACGCCGATCGGGGCATCGGTCCGCGCCGCGAGCGCGAGCGCGTCGCTCGGACGCGCGTCCACCGTCGTCTCCCCTCGCGGCGTCCGCAGATTGACGTCCGCGTAGTACGTCCCGTGCGACTCCGCGCGGATCTCGACGTCGAGCAGCCGACCGCCGAGCTCCTCGATCACGTCGAGGAGCAGGTCGTGCGTGAGCGGTCGGCCGACGTCCGCGGCATCGAGGCCGTGTGCGATGCTCATCGCTTCCTCCACCGCGATGAAGATCGGGAGGATGTCCGCCTCCTCCGCCACGCCTATGAGCACGACGGGCGCCGGACCGTCCGACGTCCCCGCGACCTTCACGCCCGCGATGGTCGCCTCCAGGCGATCGTCTCCCGCCCCCGACCCCGGATCGGCGTCGGCGCTCACAGCGTCGCCTCCGCGTTCTCGAAGAAGGCCAGGTCGTGGATGCGCGCGTCCGCGGTCAGCTCCGGGTGGAACGACGTCCCGACGACCGGGCCGTCGCGGACCGCCACCGGCTGCCCGTCCCACGACGCCAGCACGTCCACGTCGTCACCGACGTCGTCGATGAGCGGCGCACGGATGAACACCGCGGGGAACGGGTCGTCCAGGCCCGCGACGTCGAGCGGCGCCTCGAAGCTGTCCACCTGCCGACCGAACGCATTCCGGTCGACCGTCGCGTCAACGAGCCCGAGCGTCTCCACGCGCTCATCGCGCGCGTCGCGCGAGGCGACGATCAGGCCCGCGCAGGTCGCCAGCACGGGCTTCGCCGCCTCGACGTGTGCGACGATCTCCTCGCCGATGCCCTCGCGTTCGAGGAGGCGCGAGATGGCCGTCGATTCGCCGCCCGGGAGGAGTAACAAATCGCAATCGGGCACGACGCCCGCGCTCCGCACCTCGTGGACGACGGCGTCCTCGCCGTGGTTCGCCACCGCTCGGCGGACGGCGTCGCCGTGTTCGGAGACGTCGCCCTGGACGGCGACGACACCGACTTCGAGTGTCATACCGCTACTTGGACCGCGGAGTGAAAAAGGCTCCCGGCTCAGACCGTGAGCGCGTTCAGCATGACGACGAGGACGCCGAAGAGGGCGCCGAACGCCATCACGCTCTTCGGGTTGATTCGAATCGCGTTCCGCCCCTCAGAGTCGAAGTACCGGACGAGCCCGGCGCTCGACATCAGGCCGCCGGAGTTCTGGCCACTGCTCATACACCCCACTCCGGCGTCCACCACCCTAACCCTTGCGGACGCGTTTCCCCCTACCGGCGCGCGCGTCGCTACGCACGGCCGCTACCCGCCGTCCACGGCGACGGCTCCGGATAACGGCAATCGCCGTTCCGTGAGTAATCCTTATCGGCGTGGCCCGGCCTAGTTCGACACAGAACGATGACTGTCACCCTGAAGGACTTCTACGCCGACTGGTGTGGTCCGTGCAAGACCCAGGACCCGATCCTCGAAGAACTCGAAGAGGAGTGGGGCGACCGCGTCACCTTCGAGAAGGTCGACGTCGACGAGAATCAGGACGTCGCCAACGAGTATCAGGTGCGTTCGATCCCCACTATCGTCGTCGAGAACGACGACGGCGTCGTCGAGCGTTTCGTCGGCGTCACGCAGTCCGAGAAGCTCGAAGACGCCTTCGAGGAAGCCGGCGCGTAGACGCGACCCCGACGATCTCACGGATCCCGATCCCGACCGTCCCGTTTCTCTCGACGCCGCGCCGCACAGCGGCGGCTACAGGTAGCGGACGCCGACGTCGTGCATCCCGTCGTTGTTCATGGCGATGTTGATGACGAGCGGGGTGACGGATTCGACCTCGGCGGCGTTGGCGGCGGGTCCGGCGTCGAGGACGCGGAGTCCTTCGATCTCCGCCCCGAGGTCGGCGACGAGGTCGCGGGCGTCCTCGTCGTCGCCGACGACGAGCGTGTCGAGGTCGAACTCGACGTCGAGGTTGGCGAGACGGTCGGCGGCGAGGTTGTGGAACGCGCCGACGACGCGGACGTCCTCGGGAGCGCGGCGCTGGACGAGCTCGGTGATACTGCCGACGCCCGGCGGGTTGTAGTGCATGCCGTCGTCGTCGCGGCTCATCCCGACCGCGGGGCTGACGAGGATCGTGTCCTCGTCGACGACGTCCGCGACGCCCTCGACGACGTCGCCGATGTGGTAGGCGGGGACGGCGAGGACGACGATGTCGGCGCGGTCGGCCGCCATCTCGTTGTCGAAGCCCTTGACGGCGCGGTCGAGCCCGCGGCTGTCGAGTTCGGTCTCGTACTCCTCGGCTTTCGCGCGCGCCTTCTCGGGGTCGCGCGAGCCGATGAGGACCTCGTGGTCGGTGTCGTAGGCCCAGCGGAGCGCGAGGCCTTCGCCGATGTCGCCGGTGCCGCCGAGTAGGGCGATGCGCATACCGACGGTGTGTGGGCCGGGCGAATAAGGGTTCTGCGTTGCGTGAGCGTTGCCTCAGTCGGTGACGCGGTCGTAGCCGCCGGCGACGAGCAGGCCGCCCGCGACGAGG
Source organism: Halarchaeum nitratireducens (assembly GCF_014647155.1). Classification (GTDB taxonomy): domain Archaea; phylum Halobacteriota; class Halobacteria; order Halobacteriales; family Halobacteriaceae; genus Halarchaeum; species Halarchaeum nitratireducens. The sequence continues at coordinate 124,123 of NZ_BMOQ01000001.1, forward strand.
CCGCAGAAGACCGCCACGCAGTCGAGCAGCAGGTGTGCGGGGTCCCCGGCCGTCGGCACGAGGAACGCGACGAGGCGACCGAGGGCGAACGTGGTGACGAACGCCCCGCCGAGGCCCGCGAGACAGCGTCGCCGGACGTCGCCGCGGTCGGCCGCCTCCTCGCGGAGCAGGTGGACGGCCGGGACGGTGAATAGGGTCGCACCGAGACCGTAGAGGACGAACAACGGCGGCGCGGGGAGGAGCGCGGCGGCGAGGAGGAACGAGACGACGAGGCCGCCGGTGACGGTGCCGCGCGGGCGCGCCATCCTATCCCTCCAGGAGGTCGGGGAGGTCGTTCACGGAGTCGACGACGATCGAGGCGCCCGCCTCCTCGTACTTCCGACGTCCCTCCTCGCCGGTGAGGCCGCCGGTGAGGACGCCGACGCCGTAGTACGTGCGCTCCGGGTCCGCCTCGGCCGCGTTCGTCGCGGTCTCGACGTCGTCGAGGGTGTCACCGGCGAACGCGACCGATTCCGCGCCGCAGCGTTCGGCTAGGGCGACGAGCGCGCGCGGGTGCGGTTTCCCCTCCTCCCAGTCGTCCATCGTGAAGCGCCGCTCCGCGGGCACGTCGAGGCCGACGCGCGCTAACGCGATTTCGGCCTCCGCCTCCGGCCGGCCGGTCAGCACGCAGACGCAGTACTCCCCGGTGAGACGGTCGATCGTCTCCGGCGTGACGATAACGGGCTCGTCCGCGATGAACCCCGACGCGTCGACGGGCGGCGTCCCGCCCTCGATCTCGGCGTAGCGCTCGCTCCCGAGGTAGAGCGCTTGGAAGACCGCCCGGAGTTCCGCCGGGTCCCACGCGTCGTAGACGCGCTCGCGCGCGTCACCGTCGAGCGCGCTCTCGACGACGGCTTCCGCGGCGTCGAGGCCGCCGCCGCGTTTCGCGATCTCGTCCGTGTACGCCCCGACGTCCATCGCCAACCCCTCGCGCGAGGCGAGCACGTAGAGCGCGGCGGCGTCGCTGAGCGTCCAGTCGTTGTTGAAGCCGCCGGCGTCCTTGAAGGCCTGTACGTCGGCCTTCGCGATCGTATCGCCGTGGACGCGCTCGACGGACTCCACGATGGCGCGCCGGTAGGAGTCCGCGACGTCCACGAGCACCCCGTCGACGTCGAGCACGACGGTGTCGACCTGCATGGCTCGTTCTCCGTCGCGGCCCGGCAAAGGGGTTTCTACCTCGGCCGCGCCACGTACAGCGTCTCCGGGCCGATCGTCCGCCGCTCGACGGGGACGGCGGGCTGATCGCCGCCGAGTGTCGTGAACCCACAGCGCGCTCCGGCCGTCCGCGCGACTTCCGCGAGCGGCCGGTGGAGCTCCGGTGGACAGTTCAGTGCGTAGACGCCATCGGCGTCGGCGTAGACGCCCCGGTCCGGCGCCGTGACGTCGTCGCGGACGAAGCGCACGCCCCCGGGCGTCTCGCGCTCGTGCACGTCCGTGGCGCGGACGCGACAGCCCCGCTCGGCGAGCGCCGCCGCGACGGCCGTGCTGTGTCCGACCCCGACCTCGACGAACCGAGCGCGGTCGCGTCCGACGAGATCGACGAGTCCGTCCGCGAGCGCGTCCGCGTGTGTCGATTCCACGGCGGGATGTTTATGCGTCGAGGCGGCATAGCCCTTCGTATGCGCGTCGATATCGTCCCCATCGGCGACGTCCCCGCGACGGTGAAACGCGAGGCGTCGTCGGGTCTCCGCCGTGTCTACGACTGCGAGGTCTCCGTCGCGGCGGCGCAGGACGTCCCGGAGGACGCCTACGATTCGGGACGTCGACAGTACCGGGCGGAGCCCTTCATCGAGGTCGCACGCCGCGCCGGCGGCGGCGGGAAGAACGTCGCCGTCACGCCCGTCGACCTCTTCTACCGACAGCGGAACTACGTCTTCGGCCTCGCCTACCTCGACGGCCGGGGCTGCGTCGTCTCCACACACCGCCTTCAGACCTCCTCAGACGGCGGCTTCAGCCAGCGCTCCGCGAGCGACATCTTCGCCGACCGGGTCCGCAAGGAGGTCGTCCACGAAATCGGTCACACGCTCGGCCTCGAACACTGCGACAACAACCGCTGCGCGATGAGCTTCTCCCCGCAGGTCACCCAAGTCGACCGGAAAGAAGAGACGCTCTGCGGGAGCTGTCAGCGACTCGTCCTCTGATCGGCTCCCCTCTCCCGACCCCTCCGTTCATCCCCGAAGACGCCTCTACCCGGCAGCGTGCCCTGATCGATCCGCACCGGCGCGCCCCGCGACACCCGGCGACGCGCGCGCCGTCGTCCCCTCGTCGCCGTGTCCGCTCACCCCACCGGGAAGCGCAATAGCGCCCCGACGCCGTTGACTCTCTCGACGAGCCGGTCGCGCCCCGAAACGCGGGATCACGGCGACGTCGCCGCCTTCGTCCTCGACGCGCTCCGCGTCCGCCTCGCGTTCGCTCACCGCCACCGTCTCCGCGACCAGCAAGGCGCTCGACGAACGCCTCCGAGGCCCCCGGGCTTGGGCGTGGACGGCGGTCACGTCTCCGTGCATCTCCTTCGCGCTCGGGTCGCCCGTCGGCGATGGCCCCTCGCAGAAACTCCCGCCGAGACGGCGCCCCGCTGCGCTCGGCGTCGGTCGAGGTCGCTTACTGCGTATAGTAGTACTCGCCGTCGCGCTTCTGCTGTTTGTCCTTTTGACTGTCGGGTTTGTTGATGCGCGGGCGTCCCACGTTCTCGTCCCGACGGAACGTGATGTCGAGGTTGGCGAGGAACTCGTTCATGCCGTCGTGCATTCCGAGCGGCGTGCTCGCATGGCCGTGCGCGGCGGGTTCGCCGTCGAAGACGAGCAGGCGATCGGAGAGCAGGTCGATCGTGTAGATGTCGTGGTCGATGACCATGACGCTCGTCTCGTGGTTCTCCGCGTAGCGCCGGATGGCGCGCGCCGCGAGGACGCGCTGTTCGACGTCGAGGTGCGCGCTCGGCTCGTCGAGGAGGTAGAGGTCCGCGTCGCGCGAGAGCGTCGCGGCGATGGCGACGCGCTGGCGCTCCCCACCGGAGAGGTCCGTGAGGTTCTGCTCCATGATGCGGCCGAGCTGGAGCGGGTCCGCGATCTCCGTCTCCCAGTACGAGGAGCCGAAGTCGTCCGTGATCGAGGAGAGGAAGGCGTCGACGCGCATGTGCTGGTCGACCTCGACGTACTGGGGCTTGTACGCGATGTCCAGATCCAGATCGAGGTCGCCACCGTCGGGTGTGAGACGTCCCGCGAGGAGTTTCGCGAACGTCGATTTCCCGATGCCGTTCGGCCCGACGATCCCCAACACCTCGTTGCGATTGATCTCGCCCGCTTCGACGTCGAGACTGAACGCCCCGTCCCCGTACGTCTTCGACATCGCGGGGTACTCGACGAGCGTCTCCGAACGCGACGCGACGCGCGGGGCGTGCTCCTCGAACTCGATCGTCTCCGGACGGATCCGCATGTTCTCGTTGTCGAGATATCCGCGCAGGTACTCGTTGATGCCGTTGCGGGTCGACTTCGGGGACGTGATGACCCCGTACGCGGAGGGCTCACCGTACGCGACGTGGACGCTGTCCGCCAGCAGGTCGAGGACCGCGAGGTCGTGCTCGACGACGAGCATCGCGCGGTCGTCGTCCGCGAGCTCGCGCACGAGGCGCGCGGCGGTGACGCGCTGGTCGATGTCGAGGTAGGGCGTGAGCTCGTCGAGGAAGTAGAAGTCGGCGTCCCGCGCGAGCGTCGCGGCGAGCGCGACGCGCTGGAGCTCTCCGCCGGAGAGCGTGTCGATCTCGCTGTCCAGGACGGGCTCGATCGAGAGCCGCTCGGCGAGCTCGTCGACGACGCCGCGCTCGTCCGCCGACTCCAGGAGCTCGCGCGTGTTCCCGTCGAAGGAGTTCGGGATCTGGTCGACGTACTGGGGTTTGCGCGCGACGTCGATCTCGCCGTCGCGGACGCCCCGCAGGAAGGGCTGGAGTTCGGTGCCGCTGAACTCGTCGATGACCGCGTCCCACCCCGGCGGCTCGTCGAAGTGTCCGAGGTTCGGTGTGATCTCGCCCGCGAGCGCCTTGATCGCCGTCGACTTCCCGATGCCGTTCGGCCCGAGGATCCCGGTCACCTTCCCCCTCTCCGGGATCGGCAGACCGTAGAGCGCGAAGGAGTTCTCCCCGTAGCGGTGCGTCGGCTCGTCGCCGAGCTCCTGGGGGAGGTTGATGATCTCGATGGCGTCGAAGGGGCACTTCTCGACGCAGATCCCGCAGGTCTCGCCCAGACAGATCTCCTCGGAGATCTGGATCTGGTCGGATCCGCCCACGTCGGCCTCCGGGCCGCGCTGCGTGATGCACTCCTTTCCCGTCCGGTTCGGCGGACAGAAGTTCGCGCACTCGTAGTTACAGCGGTCGGGCTGACACCGATCGAGGTCGACGACCGCGATGCTGTCCTCGGCCATCGTTACGCGGAGAGGAGGACGCCCCAGGTGACGAACCAGAGGGCGAAGGTCATGAACGCGGTGTAGAGGTGATCCTTCGCGGAGAAGCCCTCGACGTCCACGCCGAGGACGCGGACGATCCCGAGGTTGAGCGCCGCCGCCGCGACCAGGAGGGCGACCCCGAGCCGATCGGTCGCCCCGGACGCGACGACGTGCGCCCCGAGGCCGGCCGCCACGCCGGTGAGACACGCCACCGTCGTCACGGTGACGCCGCGCCGGTGTGCGGCCTGCTTGTCGAGTGTCTCGGTCATACACGCCCTCCGCGGGCGAGGTGCAAAAGGCGTTCGCTTGCCGAAGCCGCGTCCTGTGGCCGTCTGGCGCGTTCACGTCTCCGCGGCACGTCGCGCCGCGCTACTCGCGCCCCACCATGTTCGGCGCTTCCCGTTCACTTCTCCGCGGAACCAGAGTTCCGCGCTACTCACGTGTCGCTCCGCTCCCCGTTCGCGTCGTCGCGGTTTCGAGCGTCAGCGAGGAACCGCGCTACTCGCGTGTCGCTATCGTTCCCGCTTGCTGTTCGCGGAACCTCCGGTTCCGCGCTACTCCCGCACGACCGTGACCAGCAGCTCCCGGTCGATGGCGCGCTCTAGCTCCTCCGCGATGGCCGATCCGCGCGAGATCTGGATCTCGCCGCCGCGCCCGACCGTCGCCGTGCAGAGGTATTCGCCGTCCGCGCGGACCTCGACGGTCTCGCCCGGGCTCGCTTCCGTGACCGGGATAATGATGTGCTGGCCGGTGATCTCGGGCGTGACGACCTCGCCGCCGACCTCGGCCGCGCTCGCACCGCCGCCGTCGCCCCCGCCGTCACCCGGCGCGCCCGCGTGGTCGGGCTTGTCCTCGAACGTCCGCACGTCGATGGTGACGCCGAGGCGGTTCTCGATGTCCTGGATGCGCCCGCCGCCCTTTCCGATGACGTGGCTGATGTCGTCCTCGGTGACGTAGACGACGGCCTCGTTGCCGCTGCGGAGTTCGACCTCCACGGGCCCGCGCGTCGCCGAGCGGACCTCGCGCTCGATCTCGTTTTTCGCCAGTTTGTCCACGCCGGTCTCGCTCCCCCCGCCCTCGCCGTCGAGCGGCACGGTGACGACCTGGCGGTTGAAGGTGTAGATCTCGTAGGCCGGCGTCCCGGTCTCGAAGTCCGAGACCTGGATGACGGGCCGCGCGAGGTCCTCCTCCATGAGCCCCTCGGGAACCTTGACCTTCGTGGTGACGTCGTAGACGGTGTCGACGTCCCCGTCCTCGATGTAGACGACCGTGTCGACGATCTGCGGGATCATCCCGAGCTCGACGCGGCCGACGAGACGCTGGAGGGCGTCGATGGGACGGGTCGCGTGGACGACGCCGACCATCCCGACGCCCGCGAGGCGCATGTCGCTGAAGACCTCGAAGTCGTCCGTCTTGCGGACCTCGTCGTAGATCGTGTAGTCCGGCCGGACCATCAGGAGCGAGTCCGCGGTCTTCTCCATCGACCCGCCGAGCTCGGTGTACTGCGTGATCTCCTCTTCGACTTGGAGGTCGCGCGGTTTCTCCATCGTCTTCACGACGTAGCCGTTGTCGTCGAGGAACTCGGCGACGGCCTGCGCGAACGTGGATTTCCCCGCGCCCGGCGCGCCGGCGATCAGGACGCCCCGATCGCGCTCCAGGAGGCGCTCCTTGAGGTCTTCCTCGTGCTCGTAGTCCGCCATCGTCGTCTTGACGATGGGACGCACCGCGGTGATCTCGAAGCCGTCCGCGAACGGCGGCGTGGCGATCGCGATCCGCATGTCGCGGACCTGCGCGATCGTCATGCCCTCCTCGGAGAGTTCGATGAAGGCGTCGTCGCTCCGTTTCGCGGTGTCGCGGATCTCGCTCGCGTACTCCTTCAGCGTCTCCGTATCGAGCGGCGTCTCGCCGATCTCCTGGTAGGTGATGTTCCCGACGTCGCCGCGTTTGGCCATCGGAACGACGCCCTCCTTCAGGTGGACGGACATCGTCCCCTCGTCGAAGTAGTTCTCGATGGCGAGCGCTTCGACCTCGCGGGCCTCTGGCTCCAAGTATTCGACCCCGACGCCTTTCGCCTTCGCCACTTCGGCCTGCACGATGTCGCTCGTCACGAACGTCGCGTCGTGCGCGACGGCGAGGTCGCGGATCTTCGCGTCGATGGCACCGGCGGCGGCGCGCTGGATCTCCGCCTCGCTCGCGCGCTCGCCGACGTACTCGACGTCGATCTCGCCGGCGTCGGCGAGCTCGGCCAGTCGCTGGAGCTCCGAGAGGCCGTCCCACCCGATCTCGCGCCCGCTGTTCGCTTGGGCCTCGATCTCGCCGATGACGGCCTCGGGCACGTAGACGGTGGCCCCGGCGTACTCGCCGCTCTCCACGCGTCGGGAGATGCGGCCGTCGATGACCACGCTCGTGTCCGGGACGATCTTCATATGCCCGCGCCTACTCGCCGGTGTCGGATAAGGGTGTCCAAGAACCCCCAGACGGGCGTGCGAACGCCGCTCTCGCGCACCGCGCGCTCGTCGCCGCCCGAGTTTTCCCGCTCGCCCCCGTCCGCCGACGCATGGACGAACTCGAATCGCTGACCCGCGACCTCGTCGCGATCTCCGCCCACGACGACGAGACGGCCGTCGGCGATCGGATCGAGTCGTGGCTCCGCGAGCACACCGACGCGGCGGTCGAACGCGACGACGCCCCGAACGGCGGGAACGTCATCGCCCGGAGAGCGACTGGCCCCCGGTCACCGTCCGGGGACGCCATCGCCCAGCGCGGCCCCGACGAGACCGGCGACGGCGACACGTCGCTCGCCCTCATCGGCCACCACGATGTCGTTCCCCCCGCAGACGACCAACTCGCGGACGACGGCACGTACCGCGTCCACCGCGAGGGCGGACGGCTCTACGGCCGCGGCACTGCGGACATGACGGGCGCGCTCGCCGCGATGCTCCTCGCGTTCCGCGAGGCGGAGCCCGCGGGCGACGTGGTCTTCGCGTCGTTCGTCGGCGAGGAACGGGGAGGGATCGGCGCTCGTCACGCCATTCAGAACGGCTTTTCGCCCGACTACGCCGTCGTCGGCGAGGGCTCGACGGGCTACTCCGCGCCCGAGACGGTGGACGTCGCCGTCGCGCACAAGGGTCGGCGCGCCAGCACGCTTCGCGCGTCCGGAACGGCCGCGCACGCGAGCGAACCCGAGGCGGGTACGAACGCCGTCTACCGGGCCTGCGACGCCGTCGGCGTCGTCCGCGACCTCGACGCACCGGAGACCGAGGTGTTGGGCCACCGGCTCGCCGGGAGCCTCGTCGTGACCGGGATCGACGGCGGCGGGGCGTGGAACGTCGTCCCCGACGCCTGCGAGGTGACGGTCGACGAGCGGACCGTCCCCGGTGAGCGCGCGGCGCTCGCCCGCGCGGCCGAGATCGAGGGGGTCGCGTGGGACGTCGAGCAGGACCTCCCGCCGATGGCGTGCGACGACGCGGCCTTCGCGGACGCGGTGACCGACGCCGCAGCGGGCGCGCAAGCGGGAGCTCCGACGCAGGTGGTGAAGCCCCACGCGACCGACGCGGGGTGGCTCGCGGACACCGGCACGACCTGCGTCGTCTGCGGGCCTGCCGAACCCGGCGAGGCCCACACCGACGCGGAGAGCGTCTCCCTCGACGCCCTCCGCACCTGCCGGGACGCGTACACCGCGATCGCCGCGCGCTGGCCGTAGCGTCGCGGCCGCGACACCGCGCGCCGGGACGGGTGGCTTCTTGTGACCGCGCGCCGCTCGTTCACTCATGACGGACCACCGCGCGGACGCTCCCGAAGCCTATCGCGAACTGCTCGATCAGTACGAACGCGTCACCGCGCTCGGCGGCGTGCAGGGCACGCTCTCCTGGGACCAACAGGTGATGATGCCCGAGGGCGGCAACCCCGCGCGCTCGAAACAGCTCTCCGTGGCGTCCGGGCTGAGCCACGACCTGCTGACCGACGACGTCGTCGCCGACTCGCTGGCCGCGCTCGACGACGCGGCCCTCGCCGACGAGCAGGCCGCGGTCGTCCGCGAGATCGAGCGCCAGTACGTCCGCGCCGAGCGCGTCCCGCGCGACCTCGTCGAGGAGATCTCACGGACTTCCAGCGAGGCCCTGCAGGCGTGGGAGGAGGCCCGCGAGAACGACGACTTCGAGACGTTCGCACCGTACCTCGACGAGCTGGTCGACCTCAAACGCGAGTACGCCGCGCACATCGACGATCAGCGCGACTCGTACGCGGTGCTCTTCGAGGAGTACGAACCCTACCTCGACCTCGAAACGGCCGAGCGCGTCCTCGATCGCCTCCGCGAGGAGCTCGTCCCGCTGATCGACGCGGTGCAGGCGTCCGACGCCGACCTCGCCGCGCCCTTCGCGGGCGGGACGTACGACCCCGAGGCGCAGGAGGCTTTCTCGCGCGACGTCCTCGACGCGCTCGGCTACGACTGGGACCGCGGTCGCCTCGACACGTCGACGCATCCCTTCACCGTCGGCAATCAGTTCGACTCGCGCATCACGACGCGCTTCAGCGAGGACGAGCCGCTCGACTCGATGATGAGCACCGTCCACGAGTTCGGTCACGCGCGCTACAATCTCGGCCTCCCGCGGGAGGAGTACGGGACGCCGCTCGGCGAGGCCCGCGATCTCACCGTCCACGAGTCCCAATCGCGCCTCTGGGAGAACCACGTCGGGCGCTCGGCGGCCTTCTGGGAGCACTTCGCGGGCGACCTCCGCGGGCAGTTCCCCACCGTCGACGCGACGCCCCGCGACCTCTACGAGGCCGCCAACCGCGTCTACCCGGACAACCTCATTCGAGTGGAGGCCGACGAGCTCACCTACCACATGCACATCGTCCTCCGCTTCGAGATCGAGCGCGCCCTCATCTCGGGCGACCTCGACGTCGCGGACGTCCCCGAAGCGTGGAACGACAAGATGGCCGAGTACCTCGGCGTCCGGCCCGACACGGACAGCGAGGGGTGTCTCCAGGACATCCACTGGAGCCACGGGAACTTCGGCTACTTCCCGACGTACTCGCTCGGGAGCGTCCTCGCCGCACAGCTCTACGCGCACGCCGAGGCCGACATCGACGGCCTCGACGCCGCGATCAGCGGGGGCGACTTCGACCCGCTCGCCGACTGGCTCGGCGAACGCGTCCACCGCCACGGCCGTCGCTACACGACGCCGGACCTGATCGAGGAGGCGACCGGCGAACCGTACACGGCCGATCACTTCCTCGACTACGTGAACGCGAAGTTCGGCGACCTCTACGATCTCTGAGCGCCGCCGAGTCGCCGCCACCACGTCGCTCGCGTCCGATGCGGCGTTCATCGAGAGCGTGGTACCGACCACCACAAAGATTATATCGTTGGTGTGGCATACTGTACCATGTATGTCGAGCGCACGGGATACCGAATCGGTTCTGGACGAGTTCCTCGAACACACCGGTCACGACGTCGAGGCCTGGGACCGAAGCTATAACAAGAAACAGTGTCCCGACTGCGGCGGCCTCCACGAGACGGCGGCCCGCGAGTGTAGCGTCTGCGGCTGGTCGCCCTGATCCGCCCCGCCGGCCGCCCCGACTTCAGTCGTCGTTCGCGCTCTCCTCTTCGACCCGTTGTGCCCCGCGCTCGCGGGCGCGTTCCACGAACGCCTCGGGCAGCTCGTCTATTTCGCCGGCCTGCACGCCCCAGAGGTTCGCGTAGAGGCCGTCCTCCGCGAGGAGTTCCTCGTGCGCGCCGCGCTCGACGACTCGCCCGTCCTCCAGCACGAGGATCGTGTCCGCGTCCTTCACCGTCGAGAGCCGGTGCGCGATGGTGAACGTCGTCCGGTCCGCGGTGAGACGATCGAGCGAGCGCTGGATCAGCATCTCCGTCTCCGTGTCGACGTCCGACGTCGCCTCGTCGAGGATCATGATGTCGGGGTCCTTCAGCACCGCGCGGGCGATGTCGATCCGCTGGCGCTGGCCGCCCGAGAGCTTCACGCCCCGCTCGCCCACCATCGTCTCGTAGCCGTCGGGGAGGTTCGTGACGAACTCGTGGGCCTGAGCGGCCTTCGCGGCGTCGACGACGTCCTCGTGGTCGGCGTCGAAGGAGCCGTAGCGGATGTTCTCCGCGACGGTGCCGTAGAAGAGGAACGTGTCCTGCGAGACGTAGCCGATGGCCTCCCGGAGACTCGAGAGGGTCACCTCGCCGATGTCCTGATCGTCGATCCGGATCGCACCCGAGTCGGGGTCGTACATCCGCATGAGGAGTTTGAGCACCGTGGACTTCCCCGCGCCCGTCGGGCCGACGAGCGCGAGCGTCTCGCCGCCGTCGATCTCGAACGAGACGTCCTCGATGATCGTCTCCTCGTCGTAGCCGAACGTCACGTCGTCGTACTCGACCGCGCCGTCATCGACGATCAGGTCCGCGGCGTCGGGCTCTTCGGCGACGCGCGAGGGCTGGTCCATCAGCCCGAAGATGCGTTCGCTCGCCGCGCGCGCCCGCTGGTACATGTTGATGATCTGCCCGAACTGCGCCATCGGCCAGATGAACTGCTGGCTCAACTGGATGAAGACGACGAACGCGCCCACCGTCAGCGTCCCCTCCATCCCGAGCGGCGGGCCGACCGCCACCCAGTACGCGCCGACGAGGAAGGTCAACACGAAGCCGAGCCCCGAGATGACGCGCAGCGCCGGGAAGAACTTGATCCGGACCGTCACCGCCCCCCAGTTCGCGTCGAAGTAGTCCCGCGAGGACTCCTCGACGCGTTCGTCCTCGTACTCCTCCGTGCTCGAGGTCTTGATGACTTGGATGCCGCCGAGGTTGTTCTCCAGTCGGGAGTTCAACTGCCCGACGGAGGAGCGGACGGCCGCGTATTTGGGCTGGATGCGCTTGACGAACCAGTACGTGAAGCCCGCGATCACCGGCACCGGGAGGAGCGTCAGGATCGCCAGCCGCCAGTTGTAGGAGAAGAGGACGACCGCGACGCCGACGACCATCACCGCGAGGCGGAGCGCGGAGTTCAGTCCGTCGTTCAGAAAGCGCTCCAGTCGATTGACGTCGTTCGAGAGGACGGACATCATCTCGCCCGTCTGCTTCTCCGCGAAGAAGGCCATGTTCAGCCGCTGCATCCGCTCGTAGGTGTCCGTGCGCACCGCGTGCTGGACGTGCTGGCTGTACGCGTTCCACCCCCAGTTGCGGACCCAGTGACACCCCGCGCCGAGGACGAACGACCCCGCGACGATCCCCGCCGCGATCAGCACCTGCTCGCCCGTCGTCCATCCAGCGCGCAGCGGCGCCGGGAGGAACGCGAGGAACGTCCCGTCGTCGCGGAGGATCGTGTCGATCGCGTAGCCGAGCATCACCGGCGGCACGAGATCGAGGAGGCGCGCGACGATCGACGCGACGACGCCGAGCGTGAACTGCCCCCAGAACTCCCGGCCGTACTCCGAGAAGAGCCGCCACATCGCGTTCCCAGAGGTCGCCCGCACGTCCGCGAACGCGTCGTCCGCACCCTGTTCGCTCATTCGTCCCGACTACGCGGTGCGCAGGAAAAAGGTTTCAACTCCCGACGTCCCCGCCGCGACCGTACTCGATCGCCACCCGATCCCCGGCCGCGATCCCGTGACGCGCCGTCCACCCCCGTGGGACCTCTATCACCCACTTCGCCCGACCCGTGTAGCGGCGATACGGCGGCTCCTCCGTCCCCGCGTGGTGGATTCGGGTGATCCGCCCGTCCTCCCCGACGAAGACGATGTCGAGCGGGTAGGCCATGTCGCGCATCACGTACGCCCGCGACCCCTCGGTCTCGTAGACGAACAGCATACCCGAGCCGTTCGCCAGCGACGCGGTCTCCGAGAGGCCCCGATAGCGCTCGGCCTCCGAGTCCGCCACCGACGCGTCCACGACGCCGAGCGTCGATCCGTTCTCGTCCGTGATCGTCACCGTCGCGCCGTCGTGGCCCGTCGACCCCGTGAACGCCCACGCCCCGACGGCGACGAGCGCGACCCCGAACAGGACCGCCAGCGCCGTCGTCGCCCGTCGCGTCCGCCGATCCATACCTCGACGAAGCCCGCGACGCCGCCTAAGCGTTCCGCCGCCGGCGGTCGAAGGGAAACCGTTTTGCCGCGCCTCCGCCACTCACGACGTGCGGGTTCGTGGTCTAGTGGTTATGACGTCTCCCTTACAAGGAGAAGGTCGGTGGTTCGAATCCGCCCGAACCCACTTCCGACGTCGTCACGCGACGAGCGACGACGCCGCGTGTGGGATCGCTCTGCTCACCGCGCGTCCCTGTCGACGCCGACGACCGCCGTCCCGCCGGACGCTCGGTCGTCCCTCGTGGATTCAGCGCCGTCGTCCCCCCAGATGACCGCCCATCCGTTTCCAGCGTCGCCCCGCGCGTTTCGTAACCCTTTTTTCCGCGCTCGTCCTCGGGTGACGTGCACGCCGCCTTAGCTCAGACTGGGAGAGCACTCGACTGAAGATCGAGCTGTCCCCCGTTCAAATCGGGGAGGCGGCATTTTCCCGCGAACCCGTGAGAGAGCGATTCGACCGAACCGCGAGCGGGGCCGCCGTCGCCCGTCCCGGCTCGGATCTCGATACTCTGTACCCACGTTTCGCTGTCGTTCACTCCGACGAGCGACCCGGCCGTTACGTCGCTGCCGTCGACACGCGACTCACCGGTCGTGCGCACGTCTACACTCGTTTCCGCGGTCGGCACCGTGGTGTTCGCGCCCGATTTCCGGACCGTTCGTCCTCGGTGCGTTCGTGTCGATGGGCGGCGCGCTCGCACGCTACTACGACTGCTGAACGGTCGCTATCGATGACCATCCCGCCGTCGGACCCGTGCGGTCACATCCCCTCTGGAAGCCGGTCGCACCGAGCGCCTCCATCCCGCAAGGGTTATCCGTGGGCAGTCACATCGTACAAAGGCAATGGCGAAAGGCGTAGTTGACTTCTTCAACGACACGGGCGGTTACGGATTCATCGAGACTGACGACGCGGACGAGGACGTCTTCTTCCACATGGAAGACGTCGGCGGCCCCGACCTGGAAGAAGGTCAGGAGGTCGAGTTCGACATCGAGGAGGCCGAGAAGGGCCCCCGCGCGACGAACCTCACCCGCCTGTAACTCGTTGAAGGAGGCCGCCGTAACGGCGGCATTGCGGTAACGGTTCTCGACTCCCGGAAGCGCTGACGGTTGCGGTGTGAGCGACTCCGGTCCCTTATCTTCCAACGAGAGCGACGCGTCATCCGACTCGTCGCGCTCGGTCTTCCACTCGGCGAGCGACGGCGCCGTCACTCGATCCGCCACTGCCCGCCGAGCTCGCCGCGTTCGGCCCGCGGATCGTCGACGAGGCTCCGCAACGCGCGCTCGTCGAACGCGTATCGCCGCTCGCGGTCCCGCACCACGAGGTCGCGCCCGCGCAGCTCGACGAGAAGGGAGTGGATCGCCTCCATCGAGGCCCCCGTCGCGTCGACGAGCGCCCGCGCCGACTGCGACGTCTCGCTCAGTCGCTCGTAGACCGCTTCGGCGGTCGACTCGTTACACCGCGAGGCGCGTCGCGCCGCATCGAGTCGCGTCCGGACCGCGGACGCGTCGAGGAGCGCCCCCGGTTCGTCCACCGTCGTGGCGCCCGCCTCGCGCTCACCGTCCGCGCTTCCCGTGGACGCGTCCCCGTCGGCCGCTCCGCCCGCGGGTCGTTCGCGTCCGTGTCCGTGTTCGCGCGACGCGCGCTCGCGCTCCGACGAGCGCTGGAGCCGATCGAGGACGTCCCCGATCCGCTCCGTCGGTTCGATACGGCCCTCGCCGTCGCGCTCGGTTTCCGCCGTCGTCTCGCCCGAGTCGTCCGTCCCCGGCGCGGTCAGTTGGTCCTCGACGTCGGACACCGACGCGCCCGCCTCCTCACCGGTGTCCTCACCGACGCCGTCTACGGCGGTGTCGCCGCTCGCCGTTCGCGCGGCCTCGTCGTCCGCGTCACCGGCGTCGGGCGAGTCCTCGCGTCCGACCGCGGCGAGTCGCGCTTCGAGCTCCGCGACGCGCTCGCGGAGGACCGCGACGTCGTCGGTCGTCGTGCCCCCGCCGCCGGTGGTCCCGGTCTCGCCTTCGTCGCTCGCGTCCGCGTCCAGCGTGGTCTGCGCGGCCGCGTCGCCGTCTGTCGTCGTCCCGTCCGCGGTACGCGCGCCGGCGGGACCGCGATCCGGATCGCCGTGCGCCACCGCGTTCGCGAGCTTTCGAGCGGCCGCCGAGACGTCGCGCGCCCGGTCGAGTTCGGCCTCCAGTTCGGCGATGCGCTCCTCCCGGTTCTCCACGCGGCGTTCGAGCTCGGCGATCCGGTCCTGGCGTTGCTCCTCGGCGTCCCTGATGTCCGCGAGGTCCTCGACGAGCGTGTCGCTCACCGACTTCAGCTCCGGGCGTTCGAAGTCGTCGAGGCCGGGCGTCGCGCCCGCGTCGAACGTCCGCTTGCGCTTGAACTGGACGCGCTCGACCGCCGCGTCCGTCCAGTCCGCCTGCACGAACGCCTCCCCGGCGTCGAGGTCCGAGACCGCGGCCTCGTACTCGCTCCCGACGATCCGGCCGACGACCTTCGTGTCGTTCTCCCAGGTGAGCCGGTGCCAGACGAGCCAGTTCGCCTGCGTGATGAAGTCCTTCTTCACGTCCGCGGGACGTTGGCTGATGCCGACCACGCCGAGGCCGTGCTTTCGGCCGCGCTTGCCGACCTTGATGAGCATCCGCCCCGTCTCGCCCATCCCCGCCCCCTCCGGGATGTACTCGTGGACCTCCTCGACGACGAGCAGGAAGGGCTTTTTGAGCTTCTTCTCCTTGGCGAAGAGGTGTTTCGCCGTCTCGAAGACGAGCTCGTCCGCTGCCGCCTCGTCGAGGAACCCCGAGACGTCGAGGATCACGGGCACGTTCTCTTCGAGGGCGATCGTGGCGAGGCGCTCTGCGTGCTCCGGGCTCACCTGGATGTCGCAGCCGTCGTCCGCGCCCGCGTGTAGGAGCTCGTACTCCTCCTTGAGCCCGTAGTACTCGCCGTCCGTGTCGACGACGAGGACGGGATACTGGCGTTCGAGCAGCTCCTCGATGACGACCGAGACGGAGTTGCTCTTCCCGCTCCCGCTCTTCCCGGTGATGAACGCGCGACCGGTCAGGACCTCTTCCGTCGGAAGCCGGAGGGAGTCACCGTCGGCCGTCTCGCCGACAGGGAGATGGCGCTCGTCGACGCCGTCGTCTGCGGGGGCCATGTGGGTCGTCGGGGAGAACGACGCCCGGTGGCAAGAAGATTGCCGTCGTCGCGGGCGGCGTCCCGACCCACATCGTCACGCATCGCTCACGTTCGCGCCCGCCCGCCGTCCCGTCGGCGGAGCGTCGGTATCGCTCCGCTCTACCAGTTCGAAGGCTTTAACCGCGCGCTAGCCGTCAGCCTCGGGTAGTAACCATGGCCGACAATCCCGCCTCCATGTATCGGACGATCGACAAGCCGTCCTACACCCGACGCGAGTACATCACGGGCATCCCCGGCTCGAAGATCGCCCAGTTCAAGATGGGCGACCTGCAGGCGGACCCCGAGGACTACGACGTCCAGATCAGCCTCAAGCCCGAGGAGGAGTGTCAGCTCCGCCACGGCTCGCTCGAGGCCGCTCGCCTCTCCGCGAACCGCCACCTGATCAAGGAGCTCGGCGAGGGCAACTACAAGATGATCCTCCGCAAGTTCCCCCACCAGGTCCTCCGCGAGAACAAGCAGGCGACCGGCGCGGGCGCGGACCGCGTCTCCGACGGGATGCGACAGGCCTTCGGCGTCCCCGTCGGGACCGCGACCCGCATCTACCCGAACGAGCGTCTCTTCACCGCGTGGTGCAGCGTCGAACAGGCCGACGCCGTGAAGGAGGCCTTCCGCCGCGCGTACAACAAGATCACGCCGCCGTGCAAGGTCGAGGTCGAGCGCGGGCAGGACCTCCTGACGAAGGCGGACTGACGGCTAACGAGTCCTTTTACTCGCCCCCCCTCCAAGGGGGGATATGTTCCGGCTCGCGTTCGCCAACGAGGCCGAGACGTTCGAGCGCGTCCGCGACCCCCTCGCCGAGCGCGGCATCGCGGTCGAGGCCGTCGCCGCCTCCCACGGTTCGTACTCCCTCACCGAGCCACCGGTCGACGGTGAGCGCTTCGACGCCGGCTTCGTCTTCCCCGGGCGGATCATGGAGGGCGGGGTGCTCGACGCGTGGCTCGACGTCCCGTGGCTCAACGACCGCGAGGCCGTCCTCACGTCGCGCAACAAGGCGGGCGTGCTCGCCACGCTCGCGGACGCGGGGATCCCGACGCCCGACTCGGTGCTCGTCTCGAACCCCGCGGACACCGACGCGCTCGTCGCGGCCTACGAGTGCCTCCCCTCGCCCGTCGTGGTGAAACCGAACTCGACGACGCGCGGGATCGGCGTGGCGAAGGCCGCGGACCTCGACTCCTTCCTCGGGATCTGCGACTACCTCGACCTCGTCCACGACTACCGGGCGACCGGGGATCGCTCCTACCTCGTCCAGGAGTACCTCCCGAACGCGCGCGATTATCGCGTGATGGTGTTGGAGGGCGACGTCGTCGGGGCGGTCGAGCGCCGTCTCCCAGACGCCGACGTCGCGGCGGGTCGGTGGAAGCACAACGTCCATCGGGGGGCGGAGGCCGTCGGCGTCGATCCGGACCCGGAGGTCGCCGCGCTCGCGGAGCGGACGGCGTCGGCGCTCGACGTGCCGTTCCTCGGGGTGGACGTGCTCGTCACGGCGGACCGTGCGGTGGTGAACGAGACGAACGCCCGTCCGACCATCGACGATAGCGAGAAGTACGACGAGGGGTTCTACGACCGCCTCGCGGCGGCCGTGACGGGACTGTAGCTATTCGAAGCCGATGTTCGCGGACTCCTCGGCGCGGTCGAAGGTGACTTCGAGGACGCCGTTGTTGTAGCTCGCGCTCCCGGAGCGCTCGTCGACGCGGCAGGGAAGTTCGAGACGCTCGTCGTACTCGCGGGTCTCCGTCGCCGCGCTGATCGTGAGCGTGCGCCCGTCGCACTTGAGCGAGAGGTCGCCCTTCTCGACGCCGGGGAAGTCGCCGATGATGCGGACCTCCTCGTCGGTCACCTGTACGTCGAGGTGGGTGTCGCTCCCGAAACCGGCGTCGTCGTAGTTACTCTGCGTTCCCTGCATCACGTCGTCCATCATCCGTTCGATCTCGCTGAAGAAGTCGTCGAAGGGGTCGTCCCGGTCGTCGCGTCGCATGCGCTACCGTAGGCCGTACCCGGCCAAAAGGCTTCGGGGCCCCGCGGGTGACGCCTCTTCTTGCGACCAATGCGCACGATATCGGCGTCTCTTGTCGACTTCTTCCGGGGGGTTTTAAGCTGTTTGATTGTTATTACTCGTGTATGAGTGAACTCTCCCTCGACGCCGAGGAAACCGGCGAGGTCGTTCGCGTCGGCCTGAACGGGTTCGGCCGGATCGGGCGCAACGTCTTCCGTGCCGCCCTCGAGGACCCGCGTATCGACCTCGTCGGCATCAACGACGTCATGGACTTCGAGGACATGGCGTATCTCGCGCAGTACGACACCGTCATGGGCCGCCTCGACGGCGTCGAGCGCGACGGCGACGAACTCGTTGTCGGCGACTCCAGCGTCCAACTCCTCAACGTGCAGGACCCCACCGACCTCCCGTGGGGCGAGAAGGACGTCGACGTCGCCCTCGAGTGTACGGGCATCTTCCGCGAGCGCGGACAGGCCGCCCAGCACGTCGAGGCCGGCGCCGAGAAGGTCGTCATCTCCGCGCCGCCGAAGGGCGAGGAGCCCGTGAAGCAGCTCGTCTACGGCGTCAACCACGACGAGTACGACGGCGAGGACGTCGTCTCGAACGCCTCCTGTACGACGAACTCCGTCACGCCGGTCGCGAAGGTGCTCGACGAGGAGTTCGGCATCGAGACGGGGACCCTCACGACCGTCCACGCCTACACGGGTTCGCAGTCGCTCATCGACGGGCCACAGGCGAAGACCCGACGCGGGCGCGCCGCCGCCGAGAACATCGTCCCGACCTCGACGGGCGCCGCCCAAGCCGCGACGAAGATCCTCCCGAACCTCGAGGGCAAACTCGACGGGATGGCGATCCGCGTTCCGGTCCCGGACGGCTCCATCACCGAGCTCGTCGTCGACCTCGACGAGGAGAACGTCACCGCCGAGGAGATCAACGCCGCGTTCCGCGACGCCGCCGACTCCGGGCCGCTCGCCGGCGTCCTCGGTTACACGGACGACGAGGTCGTCTCCAGCGACATCCTCGGTCTCCCGTTCAGCTCGACGGTCGACCTGAACTCCACGAACGTCATCGGCGAGAACGGCGACCTCGTGAAGATCCTCACGTGGTACGACAACGAGTACGGCTTCTCGAACCGCCTGCTCGACGTCTCCGCGTACATCACGCAGTACTGACGTCGCCCCTCGGGCGACGGTAACGCGAGCCGCACCACGCGCGCCGCGCACCGCTTTTCGCCCACCGCTAAGTACCCACCACCCGATCCATCCGACTATGAGCTTCAACACACTCGACGACCTCGAACCCGGCCAGCGCGTGCTGGTCCGCCTCGACCTCAACTCCCCCGTGGAGGACGGCACCGTACAGGACAACCGCCGATTCGAGCGCCACGCCGAGACCGTGCGCGAGCTCGCCGAGCGCGGCGACCGCGTCGTCTGCATGGCCCATCAGGGGCGTCCCGGCGACGACGACTTCGTCTCGCTGCGCCAGCACGCCGACATCCTCGCCGAACACGTGGGACGCGACGTCCGCTTCGTCCCCGACACGTACGGCCCCGAAGCCATCGAGGCCATCGACGATTTGGACGCGGGCGAGGTCCTCCTGTTGGAGAACGTCCGGATGTGCGAGGATGAACTCCCTGAGGCCGATCCCGAGGAGAAGTCGAAATGCGAGCTCGTGCGGACGCTCGCTGCCGAGTTCGACGCGTACGTGAACGACGCCTATTCGGCCGCGCACCGGAAACACGCCTCGCTCGTCGGCTTCCCGCTCGTCCTCCCCAGCTACGCGGGCCGCGTCATGGAGTCCGAGTACGGGGCGAACACCGCCATCGCGTCGCGCACCTTCGACGGACAGGTGACGATGGTCGTCGGCGGCACGAAGGCCACCGACGTCATCGGCGTCATGAACGCCCTCGACGAGAAGGTCGACCGGTTCCTGCTCGGGGGGATCGCGGGCGAACTCTTCCTCCGCGCCGCCGGCTATCCCGTCGGCGAGGACGTCGAGGGGATGGACCTCTTCGACGACCAGTGGGAGCAGAACGCCGACACCATCCGCGCGCTGCTCGAGGAGCGCGGCGACCAGATCACGCTCGCGACGGACCTCGCCTACGAGGACGCTGAGGGCGAGCGCGCCGAGGTGCTCGTCGAGGACGTCGAAGAGAAGACGCAGGGCTTCCTCGACGTCGGCACCGACACGGTCGCCGCCTACGACGACGTCGTCCGGGACTCGGAGGCCGTCTTCGTGAAGGGCGCGCTCGGCCTCTTCGAGGACGAGCGCTTCAGCGTGGGGACGGTCGGCGTCCTCGAAGCCATCGCGGAGACGGACTGCTTCAGCGTCGTCGGCGGCGGCGACACCTCCCGCGCCATCGAGATGTACGGGCTGAGCGAGGACGACTTCTCGCACGTCTCCATCGCGGGCGGCGCGTACATCCGCGCGCTCACCGGCGAACCGCTTCCCGCCGTCGAAGTCCTCGAAGCGGAGGCGAACTGAATGCTCGTCGGCGTCGTCTCCGACACTCACGACGACCTTGAACGCGCTCGGCGCGCGGTCGCGCACTTCGAGGACGCGGGCTGTGAGACCGTGATCCACTGCGGCGACGTCGTCGCGCCGTTCACCGCCGCGGCCTTCGAGAGCGACGCGTTCGACTTCCACGCGGTCCGCGGGAACAACGACGGCGAGTGGGCCCTCCAAGACACGATCCGAACGTTCGGCGAGTACCACGGGGAGTCGGCCGAGCTCACGATCGACGGGACGGAGTTCGCCGTCTACCACGGCACGAGCGGCACGCTCACGGACGCGCTCGTCGCCTGCGAGAAGTACGAGTACGTGCTCTGTGGGCACACCCACGAGCGGCGCCACGACGTCGTCGGGGACACGCAGCGCGTGAATCCCGGCGGCCTGCCGTTCCCGGCCGGCGACGACCGCTATCACGTCGCCACGATCGACACCGAGACGGACGACGTGACGTTCGCCGACCTCGATTAGTCGTCCGCGCTCGCGGCCGCGCCACCGGTGGTGGCGACGCGGTCCGTCGGGGCGTCGAAGCGACCGACGCCGAGCGCGCGGTTCGTCCGAACGACGCTCTCGGCGGCGTCGGCGTCACCGACGAGCGCTCGGATGGCGTCCACGTTCTCCGGGACCACGTCGCTCTCCTGGTGGATCGCCTGGAAGAAGTAGAGGTCGCGTCCCTCCGTGGCGATCGACTCCTCCCACACGCAGTTCTCCCAGAGGTCGCCCCGCGGGCGTCCGGCGTCCTTCGCCAGCTCCTTGAGGTGTCCGGGACCGGCGACGCGCGCGTGTTCCGGGACCATGAAGATCCGCGACTCGTCCGCCAACGTCTCGCGGATCGCCTCGGCGTCGACGTCGCTTTCGAGGGTGACGTTGACGCTGTGGAGGTGCATCAGCGTCGCCGGGACGGTGACGCCCATCGTGTCGATGTCGAGGTCGGGCAACACGGTGTTGACGTCCGGGCCGTGGTGGGACGGGACGGTCACCGGGTCGGGGAGGATGTCGTTGATCGGGCCGCGATCTGACTGCCCCGGGTCGCCGCCGCGGCGAACGAGCGTCGCGCGGG
This sequence comes from Halarchaeum nitratireducens, assembly GCF_014647155.1. Classification (GTDB taxonomy): domain Archaea; phylum Halobacteriota; class Halobacteria; order Halobacteriales; family Halobacteriaceae; genus Halarchaeum; species Halarchaeum nitratireducens. Next base: position 145,423 of record NZ_BMOQ01000001.1, read on the forward strand.
TCTTCTCGACGCCGTAGGCCTCCGCAAGCGGCGTGAGCACTCGGGACAGCCCGGTCGTGTTGCAGGAGACGACGCGGACGTGCTCGGCGTCACCGCGCGCGATCTCGTCGTAGTTCGCGCGGGCGTTGAAGCTCGCGCCGACCGCCTCGGCGTCCTCGCCGCCCTGATAGAGCGCGGGCGTGTCGTGGGCCTCGTAGACCTCGCGGTTCCGCGCGCCGACCCCGGCAGGCGTGCAGTCGACGACGACGTCGCTCACCGCGACGAGGTCGTCGAGGTCGCCCGCGACGGGAATGTCGGCCTCGGCGAACGGGGCCGCGTCGCCGACGGCGTGGACGGCGTAGCCCGCTCGATGTGCGGCCGTGGCTTCGAAGTTCGGGGTCCGCTTTGCGACCCCCGCAACCTTCATGTCGGGCTGTGCCGCGAGCGCGTCCGCGACGCGCTTGCCGATGGTCCCGTATCCGTTGACGCCGACTCGGAGCATTCACTTCCATCTCCGGTGCCCGCGTGATTAATTCTTTCGGGAAATACTGTAAGAAATTAACTACTCGGCGAGTAATCGGGCGACGACGAGGGGCAAGGCCTAACGCCCGCGCGGGCGAGGTATCCCTCATGCCGACGCTCCGCGACGCCGCCGACACCGCCGTCGTTCAATGTCTGGGCATCGAGGCCGACGAGACCGTCGTCGTCGTGACCGACGACGAGCGACGGACGATCGGCGAGGCGCTCTACGAGGCCGCCAGCGACGTCACCGACGACGTCACGATCCTGCGCTACCCGCCGGGCGACCAGCACGGCGCCGAACCGCCCGCGCCCGTCGCCGCCGCACTCCGCGACGCCGACGCCTTCCTCGCGCCGACCACGAAGAGCCTCTCGCACACGCGCGCCCGCTCCCGCGCGAGCGACGCCGGCGTCCGCGGCGCGACCCTCCCCGGGATCACCGAGGACGTCTTCACGACCGGCCTCGACGCCGACTACGCCACCATCCGGCGCCACTGCGCGGACGTCCTCGCGCAGGTCCGGGACGCCGACGAGATCAGGGTGACGACCGAGGCGGGCACGGACGTCACGTTCGAGCCCGGCGCGCGCGAGTGGCGACAGGACACCGGGATGGTCCACGAGCCCGGCGACTTCTCGAACCTCCCCGCGGGCGAGGTGTTCGTCTCCCCCGAGACCGCCGACGGGACGTACGTCGTCGACGGGACGATGATGCCCCACGGGCTCCTCGATACCGAGCTCCGCTTCGAGGTCGCCGACGGCTTCGTCACCGAGATCTCCGACGACGCCGTCCGGGCGGCGGTCGAGGACGCGGCCGACGAGGTCGGCGACGCCGCGTACAACCTCGCGGAACTCGGCATCGGGACGAACGTGGCCGTCACCGATCTGGTGGGGAGCGTTCTCCTCGACGAGAAGGCCGCCGGTACCGTCCACATCGCCATCGGCGACGACGCGGGCATCGGCGGCGACACCGACGCGCCGCTCCACCTCGACGGGATCGTTCGGGACCCGACCGTGTACGCGGATGGCGAGGTCGTGAGGCTTCCAGAAGGCGAATAGGGCGCGCGATCATCGATCCCGCAAACTGGACGGGCGGATCGCCCGTCCGACGCTGAGGAACGAGGCGTGAGCAGGGCGAAGTCGTCCGGCTCCCCGAGCCGTAGACCTCGGAGACGCGAGCGAGTCGGAACGGCACCGCTTCGGACGGACCGAGAGACCCGCCGGCGTTTCACGGGGTCCCGACCGTCCCACACGGTCCCATGCGGCCCCCGCTCTCCGCGGGTTTTTACGCCTCGGGCCGCTTAGAGCGCCCATGAGCGAACACGCCGAGCGCGCGCCCGTCGCGTGCCCCTCCTGTTCTCCCGACCGGGAGACGGTCCACGAGATCATCACGACCGGCGGGGGCACCGCGACGGTCCGCTGTACCGAATGCGGCCACACCCACAAGGCCCCCCTCGAGAGCGAGACCACCGTCGAACCGACCGTCGTCGTCTCACAGGACGGCGACTCCTTCACCGCGTCCGTCGAGATGCCCGCCGACGAGGACGTCGAGAAGGGCGAGGAGTTCATCCTCGAAACCGAGGCGGTCATCATGCAGGTCCGCGTCACCGACATCGAGGTCGGCCCCGAGGAGCGCGTCACGCGCACCACCGCGGGCGAGGTCGAGACCTTCTGGACCCGCGCCGTCGACAACGTCTCCGTCCCCGTCACCGTCCACCCCCGCGACGGCGAGGGCGACGGCACGCGGAGCCTCGACCTCCAACTCCCCGGCGACGAGGAGTTCACCATCGGCGAGACCTACGAGTTCGGCGACGAGGAGTTCGAAGTCGAGGGCATCCACGTCCGCGAGGACGCCGTCGAACGCTACGACTTCCAGAAGCTCGGCCACGAGGGCGACACCGTCCTCGCCAAGGACGTAAAGCGCGTCTACGGCGTCGACAAGTCCTCGAAGGCCTGGTCCGCCTGGTAACGGCGCCGCCGACACGCACCGGACACCGCGGCGTCTCCCGCGGCCCCTACTTTTTCACGCGCGCCGCGCGCGCAAACCACCAATGGCGTACGAGCAGGCCCGCAATCGACTCGCAGACGGACTCGCCCGACAGTACGATTTCGACCGGCGCGTCGTCGAGGCGATCCGAGCGGTCCCGCGACACGAGTTCGTCCCCGAGGCACGCCGCGACGACGCGTACGCCGATCGCCCGCTCCCGATCGGTCACGACCAAACGATCAGCGCCCCGCACATGGTCGCCGCGATGGCCGACCACCTCGCCCTCGACCGGGGGGAGGCGGTCCTCGAAATCGGGACGGGGTGTGGCTATCACGCCGCCGTCACCGCCGAACTCGTCGGCGCGGAGAACGTCTACAGCGTCGAGTACGTCGCCGACCTCGCCGCGGACGCCCGCGAGACCCTCGCCGAGACGGGATACGGCGACGTCCGCGTCCGACAGGGCGACGGCCGCGAGGGGTGGCCGGCGAACGCGCCGTACGACGCCGTCTACCTCACCTGCGCCGCGCCGGACGTGCCCGACGCGCTCGTCGAGCAGACGCGCACCGGAGGCCGCGTCCTCGCGCCCGTCGGGGACCTCGCGCAGCGGCTCGTCCGCGTCGATGTCGACCCGGATCGAACGACGCGCGAGCGCCTCGAACGCGTCCGATTCGTGCGGATGCAGTAGCCGGCGGTCGGGGGTCGCGCGCACGTGTCTGACGGTTCGTTCAAGAGCCTCGGCGCCCATCGATCCGTATGGAGTACGCGGTCGCTCGGGACGGAATGGTCGACAGCCTCGAACACGACCTCCGGGGCGTCGTCGAACCCGACCCCGTGGGAACGGCGATGCGCGCCGTCCCACGCCACGAGTTCGTCGACGCCGACCACCGCGCGTACACCGATCGGTCGTTCGAAGCGTACGGCACGCGCGTCCTCGCGCCCAGCACCGCCGGCGCGCTCGTGCAGGCGCTCGCGCCGAACCCCGGCGACGACGTCCTGATCGTCGGCGTCGGCGTCGGCTACACCGCCGCGGTGCTCGCCGAAATCGTCGGTCCCGAACACGTCCACGCCGTCGACATCGCCCGCCGCGTCGTGTGGGCGGCCCGCGACAACCTCCGACGCGCGGGCTACGCGGAGGCGCTCGTCGATCGCCGCGACGGCGCGCGGGGCCTCCCGGAGTACGCGCCGTTCGATCGCATCCTCGTCGAGGCCGCGGCGCTCGACGTCCCCGCCGCGCTCCGCGAGCAACTCGCCCCCGACGGTCGGCTCGTGATGCCGCTCGGTGCGGGCGATCAGCGCCTCGCCACCGTCGAGGCCGGCGACGAGGTCCGCGACGGACAAGTGGTCTCGTTCGCCCCGCTCCTCGTCGAGGGAGAACAGGACGGTGTGCCGGCGCGCAACCGGACCGCCCGAGAGGACCGGGAGCACGCCCGGAGACACGCCGAGCGCCGGCGCGGCTGGGAGCTCGACTGGATCGACTGGGGCTAGCGGACGACGAGGACGTCCGTGTTGTCGCGCCGGTCGGCGTACGTGTCACTCGGCGGCTTGACCGTGAGCGCTAGGGTCCCTTGATCGGCCGTCGGCGGGAGCGTCGGCGTCACGCGGAGCGTCGCCACACCGGTTCGCGTTCGTGCGCGCGACGATCGGCTCCCCGCCGGCGAGCCCGGCCGTGTCCCCACTCAGAACGACCGTGACGCCCGGGACGGTGTGACCGTCGGCGTCGACCGCCGCGACCGTGACCGTTCGGTTCCCCGGCCGGACGACGTCCGGTGTCGGCTGCGCGTCGAGCTCCGTCGCTGTGAGCGCACCGACGCCGCTGACCATGTTGAGGATCACGCCGAGGACGGCGGTGCCGACGACGAACGCGACGACGAGGCGGATTGGAAGGCCCGCGACGCCGCGGTCCGTCTTCGACCGCACGGATTCGAAGTTCACACGCCCCCGTGGGCGCGCCATCGTACATTGAGGAAGTGTCCGGGAGTTTGATACCGACCGACGCGCAGATTGGCGTATGGTCGATGGGGATCCCCGCGTCGTGTATCCGCTCGCGGTCGTGCTGTCGGCGCTCTACGCTTCGATCGTCGTGTACGGTGCGTCGCTCCTCGACTACGTCTCGTTCTCTCCCGGGACCGTCGCTGCCGCGACGGCTATCGTCTTCGCCGCGACTTACGTCGCCATCCTCCGCTGACCGCCGACGACGGGACGGTTCCCGTAAGCGCTGACTGGCTCCGTAGTAAACGGGACACACGTTGTGTCAGGTTTACCTATACCCGAGCACCTATTACGGTCAAAGATAATGATAATTGCTGTATGCCACGAACGAAGCGATCCCGACTCGGCCGGATGCTCGTCGCGACGATCACCCTCTTACTCTGTTGTTCGCTGCTCGCCGGTGCCGGCGCGGCGAGCGGCGTGACGTACGTAACTATCTCGGACGTCAGCGTTTCCGACGACAACCCGGCGACCGACGATCTGGTGACGATCACACCGACGATCCGGCACTCCAGCGCGGGCGACGCGGGCTTCCAGATCAACGAGGTCACGCTCACGAACGCGGACGGTGAGCGGATCGCGGAGGCCAACGACCTCGGGACGGTCGGGGGCTCCGAGACGCTGGACGTGCCGCTGCGAACGACCTTCGATACGGCGGGAGATAAGCACCTGACGCTCCACGTCCGGGGCACCACGGTGAACTCGTCCGGTCACATGCAGTCCACCTCGCAGATCACGTATCCGGTCTACGTCGACGTCGACGAGCCGGCCGCGGATGAGCCCGAACCCCGCGTACACATCGACGCCGCGCCGATGGTCGCCGGTGACGACTCGACCGTCGACGTGACGGTCTCGAACGGTGGCGAGGATCCGCTCTCCGACGTGACGCTGCGGCTCTCCGGTGACGGCGTCGACACCAAGACGCAGATGCAGCCGACGATCGCCGCCGAGAGCATGACGACGTTCTCCTTCAGCGTCACCCCCAGCGAGACCGGGAGCACGGACCTCACGGCGTCGCTCTCCTCTTCGGACGTGAACGTCTCGACGACGTCCGCCGTGCCGGTCTCGGCGGTCGATGACGACGTCCGCGTCGACGCGACGGTCGTCGAGGACGACAACACGACGCTGCTGCAGTACCACGTCGCCAACGCGGGGAACGCGCCGATCGAGGACGTCCTCGTGACGGCCGAGTCGCCGGACGCCTCGCTGCCGAGCGCGTCCGTCGAGCAGGTCAACGCCTCGTCCTCCGAGACGGTCTCCGTGCCGATCGGCCACGTGCCGTCCGAGGCGACGATCGACGCCGCGTACACGGTCGCCGGCGAGTCCAGTAGCGTCACCACGACGGTCAGCGGGCAGGGTCTGCAGACGAACGTCCTGAGCGCGTCCGGATCGACCGGTCAGCAGGCCTTCTTCGGTGGCGGCACGGGCGGGATCCCGATCGCCGGGATCGCCCTGCTCTTCGGCGGCGTCGTCGTCGGCGGCGTCGTCGGCAGTCGCTTCCGCAAGTAACGCCCTCGGACTCCCCGACCGACGTCCGACGCGTCGACACCGCTGACCCTTTTCGCCGCTCGACGCCCGTCGCCCGCCGGTCGATCCGGCGGACGCGATTCCGTATCGTTTTTGATTCGGCCAGCCGAGCGTTTATTCGAGCCGCTATTTTGGCCGGCCTAAAACAAAGCGCTTATATTGTTTTAGGCTAGCCTAAAAACTGTATGCCACGAACGAAGCGATCCCGACTCGGCCGGATGCTCGTCGCGACGATCACCCTCCTGCTCTGTTGTTCGCTGCTCGCCGGTGCCGGCGCGGCGAGCGGCGTGACGTACGTGACGGTCTCTGACGTCGGCGTTTCCGACGACAACCCGACGACCGGTGATCTGGTGACGATCACACCGACGATCCGACACTCCAGTGCGGGCGACGCGGGCTTCCAGATAAACGAGGTCACGCTCACGAACGCGAACGGCGAGCGGATCGCGGAGGCCAACGATCTGGGGACGATCGGTGAGTCCGAGACGCTGGACGTCCCGCTGCGGACGACCTTCGATACGGCGGGAGATAAGCACCTGACGCTCCACGTCCGGGGGACCACGGTGAACTCGTCCGGTCACACGCAGGCCGCCTCGCAGATCACGCATCCGGTCTACGTCGACGTCGACGAGCCGTCGAGCGATCCCGAGCCCGCGCCCCGCGTGCACATCGACGCCGACTCGATGGTCGCCGGTGCCGAATCGACGGTCACCGTGACGGTCTCGAACGGCGGCGAGGACGCCCTCTCGGACGTCACGCTCCGCCTCGACGACTTCGGTGACAACATCGACGCGCAGACCCGGGTGCGGCCGACGATTCCCGCCCAGAACATGACGACCTTCACGTTCACCGTCACCCCCGACGAGGCCGGTGACATGAACCTGAAGGCGACGCTCACCAGCGAGAACGAAGACGTCACCGGGATGACGTCCACCACGGTCGACGAGCTCGAAGACACCGTGCGCGTCGACGCGACGACGGTCCACGAGAACGACACGACGCTGCTGCAGTACCACGTCGCCAACGCGGGGAACGCGCCGATCGAGGACGTCCTCGTGACGGCCGAGTCGCCGGACGGCTCCCTGCCGAGCGCGTCCGTCGAACGGGTCAACGCCTCCGCGTCGGAGACGCTCACCGTCCCCGTCGGCTCCGAGCCGGCGAGCGCGACGCTCGACGTCTCCTACACGGTCGGTGGCGACGCCAGCAGCACCACCGAGACGATCGGATCGAAGGGGCTCGAGTCGACCGATAGCGACGCCACGACCGTCTCCGGGCAGAACGCCTTCCTGAACGGCGGGATCGGCGGCATTCCGCTCGGCGGCATCGCTCTGCTCTTCGGCGGCGTCGTCGTCGGCGGCATCGCCGGAACGCGCCTCCGCCGGTAACCGACTCGCCCCCTTCTCGGCGGGCGGTACGGCGTCGGCGAGCACCGGGCGAGCACGGGCGCGGCGGCCTCACGCGCCGCTCGGCTAAACCCCGAGCAACCCACGTGGGGTTCCATCGTTTTTATCCCCGTTTCGCCTGTACGCTCCCGCGATGCGACGTGAAATCGTTCTACTCGTCCTCGCCCTGGCACTCGTCGTGCCGGCCGCACCAGTTATGGCAGACAATTCGGTCTACGGGAGTCCCGACGTCTCGCTCTCCGTGGCCGACGACACGTTCAAAGCGAGCGAGGCCGCCACGCTCTCCGTCGTCGCGTCCAACGACGGCGACATCAGGCAGGGCGGGCCCGCGCAGTACGAGGAGAAGATCAAGACCGCACAGAACGTCCGCATGACGGTGCTCGAAGACCAGATCGACGCACCCATCGACGTGAAGACGGGCACGGTCGTCCGCGGGTCGCTCCCCGGCGCGAGCACGGCGCCGTTCGACTTCAATATCGAGATCGGGAACGCGACGCCCGGCACGTACCGCATCCCCGTCCGCGTCGAGTACAAGCACGTCCGCGCGGTCCAGTACAGCGACACCGAACAGCCCGAGTACGTCTGGAGCACCGTCGACGAGCGCAAGTCCGTCACCATCACCGTCGAGGACCGCCCGCAGTTCGACGTCGTCTCCGAGGGGACGAACTCGATCTTCGCCGGCGACACCGGGAACCTCTCCTTCACGATCGAGAACACGGGCACGCGGACCGCCCACGACGCCTCGGTCCGCCTCTCGACGCAGTCCGACTCGCTCTACTTCGGCTCGCCGACGAACGCCAAAGCCCAGACGGGCCTCTACGTGCCGACGCTCGAACCCGGCGAGCGCACGACCGTCTCCGCGCAGGTCGGCGCCGGCCCCGAGACCGCCGCGGGCGAGTACCCCGTGAACGCCGTCGTCTCCTACGAGAACCAGAACGGCGTTACCGAGCAGTCGGACACCCTCACGACCGGCGTGCAGGTGCGTCCCGAACGCTCGTTCGAGCTCCGGGACGTCTCGACTGAGAACTTCCGCGTCGACGAGAACGAGGCGCGGATCAACGCGACGGTCGTCAACACCGGTCCCGGCGACGCGCGGAACGTCGCGGTCATGTTGGGTCAGACGTCCACGGTGACGGCGACGAACGGCGAATCCGCCGTCGGTGACCTCGCCGTCGGCGAGTCCGCACCCGTCTCGTTCACCGTCGCGATCCCCGCGAGCGCCGAACCCGGCACGAACACCTTCCCGTTCACCGTGCAGTACGAGAACGCCGACGGCGACGTGCGCGAGACCGACGCGCCGCTGCGTCAGTCGATCGCCATTGGTCCCGAGCGCGATCCCTTCACGGTCACGAACGTCTCCACCGGCGTCTCGCCCGGCGGGAGCGACTCCGTGACCGTCAGCGTCCGGTACAACGGTGAGAAGCCCGTGTCCGCGACGAACGCGAAACTGTTCGTGAGCGACCCGATCTCCACGTCCGACGACGGCGCGTACCTCGGCGCGATGACGCCCGGCGAGACGAAGAACGCGACGTTCACCGTCAGCGCCGGCTCGGGGGCGCTCGTCAAGGAGTACGCCGCCTCCGTCGAGGTGCGCTACGACGACGCCGACGGCGACACGAAGTACACCGACGGCCTCCCCATCGGCATCCCCGTCTCGCCGTCCAGCGGCGGCCTCCCCGTTCCGCTCCCGGTCATCGTCGTCGCCGTGCTCGTCGTGGCGGGCGGCGCCTACGTCCTCTACCGTCGCCAATGAGCGGCCACACACACGGAGTGACCACACATGGCTAAGCTCCGCGGCGCTTTCTCGTCCGTCGGCGACCGGGTCCAGGAGCGCCCGGTGGCGACGATCGCGCTCGCCGTCCTCCTGATCTTCGTCTCCGTCGGCGGCGCGGCACAGATCACCAGCGTTACCGGCAACGAGGCCTTCGTCGCCGACAACCCGACGTACGACGCCTACTCCGAGTCCTTCGATCACGGGAGCGTCGCCGTCCTCGTTCGCGGCGACGTCACCGAGCCGTCGACCGTCCGTGCCATCGACAGGCTCGATCGGCGGATGAGCGAGACGCAGAACGTCTACGCCGTCACCAGCCCGGCCGATCAGGTACGAGCCGAGTACGGCCGGATCCCGAACTCCGAGCGGAAGATCGAATCCGTGCTCGGCTCACCGGACTACGCCATCGTCAGCATCACCACGGACACCGGGCTCTCCCAGCAGGAAGAGCGGCCGATCTACGACCGCGCGGTCGACGTCAAACAGTGGGCGGACTTCCCCGCCGGCGTCTCCGTGACCGTCACCGGGAGCGCCGCGTTCTCCGCGCAGATGTCCGCGGTCATCCAGCAGAGCACCTCCCAACTGCTCGGACTCGCGGTCGGGCTGATGGTCGTCGCGCTGTTCTTCCTCTTTCGGGGGGTCAGACTGCGACTCCTCCCGATCGTCGCCGTCTTCGTCGGCGTCATCTACACGTTCGGTGCGATCGGCTACGCCGGGATCCCGAACTCCACGCTGACGAGCGCGGTGTTCCCCATCCTGATCGGGTTGGGGATCGACTACTCCGTGCAGTTCCACGAGCGCTACGAAGAGGAACTAGAGCGCCACCCGCCCCGGGACGCGCTCCCGATCGCGCTCGGCGGCATCGGCCCGCCGGTGCTCATCGCCATGCTCGCCGCCGCGCTCGGCTTCGCCGCGACGTGGGTGTCCACGACGTCGCCCGCGACCATCTGGTTCGCCCAGACGTCGATCCTCGGCGTCATGCTCACGTACGCCGCGGGGATCCTCGTCCTCCTCTCGGTGCTCACCGTCTACGTCCGCTGGCGCTACGACGGCGAGTTCGAGGCCGCGGACGACGCTGACGAACCGGAGAGCGCCGAGGACCGCCTCGCCAGCGTCGGCACCGTCGGGCGCCTCCTTGGACGCTCCTCGCGCACCCTCGCCGGGCATCCGAAGACGGTGCTCGTGCTCGCCCTCGTGCTCGCCGGCGCCGGCTTCCAGGTCGGCTCGTCGCTCGACACGATGACGGACACGAACGAGTTCATCCCGCAAGACCTCCCGGCGTACGTCGACCTCCAGCAGTTCCAGTCCGTCACCGGCGGCGGGTCGAGCACGAGCTACCCCGTCCTCGTCACCGGTACGGATCTGCGCGATCCGGAGGTGTTGCGCTGGATGGTGCAGTTCGAGGACGTGGCGACCGACGCGCCGCTCATCCAGGGCGTCGATTCGCCCGCCACGCTCGTCAAGCAGCACAACGACGGCGAGATCCCCGAGACCGAAGCCGGCGTGAACCGCGTCCTCGCCGACGTCCCCGAGAAGACGCGCGAACAGTACTATAATGACGGGCGCGCGCACGTGACGATTTCCACCGCGCAGGACATGTCCACGGGACAGGTCATCACCTTCCTCGGGAACGCCGAGAGCGCCATCGAGCACAGCAATCCCCCGCCCGGCGTCACCGCCGAGGTGACGGGGACGGCTGCGATCTCCACGCCCTCCATCGTCTCGCAGATCAACTCGCGGAACGTCACGACGGCGCTGGGCGTGCTGTTCGTCCTCCTGCTGTTGCTGGCGTACTACCGCGATCCCGTGAAGGCCGTCGCGCCGCTCGTGCCGATGGCGTTCGTCCTCGGCTGGCAGAACATCTATATGTACGAGCTCGGGATCAAGGTGTCGCCGCTGGGCGCGAGCCTCGGGGCGATGACCGTCGGGATCGGGGCCGAGTACACCATCATCGTGATGGAGCGCTACTACGAGGAGAAGGCCCGCGAGAGCGTGAACAAACTCGACGCCGTGCAGATCGCCGCCGCGCGCGTCGGGAAGGCGATCAGCGTCTCCGGGATGACGACCGTCTTCGGCTTCTCGGCGCTGATCCTCTCGCCGTTCCCCATCCTCAGCAGCTTCGGCTACCTCACCGTCGGCGTCATCTTCCTGACGCTGCTCGCGTCGCTCGCCACGCTCCCGCCGACGCTCGTCCTCCTCGACGGCGTCGCCGAGCGCGTCCACGACTACCGGGCGTCACGCAGTCGGCCGGCCTGAGTCGGCCAGCGCGCCCGATTTTTCGCCACTCCGATACGTCCCGCTTTGCGACGCCCGTGTGCGTAATCGTTCTACACGCCCGGCGCGTCAGACGGGTGTGTGACGCCCTCTCAGACCGTCTCGCGGCGTCAGTACACACAAAGTATTTACCACCGACGCCTCTTGTAGCGAATGTACTCCTACCATGGTGATGGCAGTGACGTCATCTGGTTCCGGGCTTGCAGGTGGTGCCCGAGTCATGATGTACGGTGGTGTCGTCGCCGAGACAGACAACTAACAATGAACCAAACATGAAACGAGATTCAAAACAGGTCCGCGCAGTCTTCCTCGCGGCGCTGATGGTACTCTCCGTCTTCGGAGGGGCCATTGCGTTTGCTGGGGGGGCTGCAGCGGCCGATACGAGCTACGGTATCCAGGCTGGATCCGTAACTCCAAACGACGTTAACAACACGTCGTACACAACCCAGGTATCGTACGAATTCAAGAATCTGAGCAACGACGGTGGGACGGACGACCTTTACGTCACGTTTGACCAGGGTGCTCAGATCTCTAACATCAACGGTGTAAATGTCACTGCTACCCCGCAGGGTGGCAACCAAACCTCCCTTAGTACGAGCAATAGTGGCACGACCTCTAACGCCGGTAGTGGGACGAACAACCAGCTGCATATTCAGGTCAGCCCTGACTCTTCGCAGCTCTCGTCCAGCAACAACACGGTTACCGTCAATGCGAACCTGACGGTTGACTACAGTTCCGTCACATCCAATCAGACGCTCGGTGTTAACGCATCTGTTACGGACTCCAACGGTCCCAACCTCAATTCCACGCAGATCGACTCTGTGAGTGTCACTGCGGTTTCGTCGAATACCGGTGGCAATCAGACCCAGGCAGATGGGTATATCACCGGTCAGGTTGAGGACTCCAATGGTGACCCGGTCTCGAACGCTAACGTCTCGATCATCAACAACGGTACTACGGTCGAGAACATCACCACTGACTCGACTGGGACCTTCGACCCGAGTCGGGTCGCTGTTACGCCCGGTGACTACACGGTGCGCGTCGAACAGTTCGGTTACTCGACGTACGCGCAGACGAAGACCGTCAACAGTGGGGACACGGTCTCGTTCCCGGTCACGCTCAACTTCCAGCTCTCCGCTGACACGCTGGAAGTTAAGCACGTTGACGGGGACACCACCACTGGCAACAGTTCGACTCTCCTCGGTAACGGTGAGTCGGACAATACGGCGACCTACGCTGCGATCCTCTCGAACAGCAGCGTCGAGGATCCCAACACTCGGCTCAATAACTCCTCGTTCACCCACGATGTCACGGTAGACATCTCCGGCCTGGGTGACTTGGTCGACAACGGCTCGGTCGACACGACGACCACCGTTACGACCGAGAACCGCGGAGACATTGATGGCGACGATTACAGCGAGTCCTACGCGCTCTTCGACGTGACGGCTGACAATGCGACGCCGACCTCGCTGAGCCAGCCGCTCACGCAAGAGAACATCACCGCTTCCGACGCGACTGCCAACATTAGCGACTCGGGCGCATACGTCCAGTATGTCCTCGAAGGCGGTGAGTCCATTACGGGCGAAGTCCGGAACACGCAGGGTGAACCTGTCTCCGGCGCGACCGTTTGGGCGGTCTACGACGGAAGCAGTAACGCCTCACAGGCGTTCGCACAGCAGACCTTCGTCAATGACGCTGGTGAAACCTTCCTCGTCGATCAGACCGATGACGATGGTGCCTACACCATCCCCGGCCTGGCTGGCGATGACACCGATGTCACGCTGTACGCCGTCGCAGACGGGTACAACGGCATCAACCTGACTACTTCCACCGTCAACGACTATGTCGCTGCTCAGGAAGCTGAACAGACGGCTGGCGCTGGCTCGGTAACCGAGAACCACGACATCGTGGTTCGTCCTACGGAGGTTACCCTTGATTACCGCGTCAGCCTCGGTGTCGAGGACGCGGATGGTAACTACACTAACGTGACTCGGATGCCGACCTCGTCTGAGCGCGACGTGCAGGTCCAACTCGAAGTCAAGGATCAGAATGATCCCGCAAGCGAGTACGAGCTGATTGAGGACTCCGATTTGGTCTCTCAGAGCACCGTGAACTTCACGTACAGCGGTGCGACAGGTGTTGGTAGCGTGGCCGAAAACCCGCTGACGGTCAACACCACTGAGACGACGGCCTTCGAGTCTACCCGGAGTACAGGGAACGTTACTGTCACGGCGAATGTAGAGAACGATAACGAGACTGTCTTCAACGACAGTGTCGATATCGAGGTCTACGGTGTCGGTGAAATCACGGGCCAGGTCATCAATGATGACAGCCCGGCTGACAACCTGCCGAACGCGAACGTTACGCTGTACCGCGTCCTCAACAACGGAACGGAGGTCGAGCTCCGAGCCACGCAGACTGGCCCGCAGGGCTCTTACTCCTTTACTAACGTTGAGACCGGGTCGAAGTACCGTGTAACGGCCTCCTACACCGGGGCTTCCGGGAACACCTCGACCGGATACACTGACGTCAACAAGACCTCTGGTGGGACCTCGAACGCAGACGTTGTTGTGGTTGGTGTGCAGCCCACCCAGCCCGACAACGGCAGTGGTAATGGGGACTTCCAGCAGGTGCTTGAGACCGTTGATGCGTACAACAACGGCAACGCGTCCTTCCAAGACGTGCTCAACGCCGTCGAGCAGTACAACAATAGCTAAACACAGATAACAACATATGACAAGCAAGAAATCACTCCGCGCGATCGGACTGGCAGCCCTCATGGTGCTGTCCGTCCTCACTGCCGCGGGCACTGTGTCGGCAGCGCCACAGTCCTCGCTGCAGGCGTCTTCCCCTGACAACGTGCAGCAGGGTGGGACGTTTGATGTGACGTATCAGTTCACGAATGACGGTGACGCCAACGGAACGGCTGGGATCGAATTCCAGCTTCCTGACGGCGTCCAGATCGCCAACTACGACCCCGAAAGTGCGTACGACACTGAAGGCGCGTACATCTTCGGTGAAGTCGCACCTGGCGAGACGCAGTCCGTCACAGTCACGTTCCAGGTCGCTGACGATGCGGCGACTGGCGACCAGACTGTGACCGCAACGGGCACGATTACGGGGGCTGACAGCACCTCTACGGTCGACACCTCCGTGACGGTCAACTCCGCTGACGACGGTACGACGACGTCGACGACGACGCCGTCGAACGATGGCGGTGACGACCACCGTGCGGCGAACGCGGACGGGAGTGGTGAAGCGCCGACGGACGGCGTTTCGGAAGTGTACATCTTCCCGGACGCGACCGTCTACAAGGGTGAGGAGGACCTCACCTTCGCGGGCGGTCTCGGAAGCTCGCTGACGGGCGTTGCCGGGAACGCTGAGGGGACGATCCTCAGCCCGCCGGTCCCGCAGGATCAGTCTGAAGGCCGATACACGATCGACGGCGAGTCCGGCTCGGACGGTGTGACGGTGAACACGCCGCGTGTCACCCAGCTTGACGTGAACAACCAGAACGGGAAGGACATCTCCGGTGGCTCGGTCTCCGAGCAGAACGCTCGGAACCTCACCGTCGCCGCGGACTGGAACTTCCAGGAAGCCGAAGACCTCGAAATCACCGTTGAGGACTCCAGCGGTCTGGAGATCACCGGTGACGTCGTCGAGGGATCGGACACGATCAAGAACGCGGACGGTGAGGCCTCTTGGAACCTCGACCTGAGCGATCAGGACGCTGGTGACTACTCGATTACCGTCGAGGGGACGGAAGACCTCGACTTCGGTCAGGCCTCGCAGACGACGTCGATCGCCCTGAACACTGACGACGACATCGAGCTCGACCTCGGTAGCTCGTCGGTGACGCAGGGGTCGAACGTGCAGTACACGATCCGCGGCGGTGTGGCCGGCAACGTCCACCACGTCGTGATCGACGCCAACGACCTCCGTGACAGCACCTCGAACCGTGGTGCGACGCAGGTCTTCCGTAACGTCGGCGACGTCAACGCGCGCGGCATCATCACCGACGACGGGAACGTCTACGGGCCGAACGAGATCAGCGAGCTCGGCTCGGACGAATCGATCGACTACCTGTACGCGGCCGTCGAGATCGACGACGACACGGGTGTCGGCGTCGGCTCGATCGACACGCAGTACCTGGACGACACGTCGATCGACGTGGACGTCTACGACGCGGGTACCACCCCGGACGACATCGTTTCCGGTGTCTCCGAGGCGGACTCGACGTCCCTCGACGTGACTGAGGGCGAGGTCACGATCGACAACCCGAGCGACACGTACGTCGTCGGGTCCGAAGTGGAAGTGAACGGGACGGCGCCGTCCGGACTGGACAGCGTCGCACTGTACGCCCGCGACCAGGGCGACTACGAGCTGATTCCCATCGGTACGATCAGCGTCGACAGCGACGGGACGTGGTCGGAAGAGGACGTCCGGCTGTCGGAAGTGAGCGACATCTTCCGGATCACGGGGACGTACCGTCTGGGTGCGATCGACGCACAGGACGCGCGGAACTCCTCGGGTGGCCTCAGCCCGACGCTCAGCACGTCGGACTTCAATTCGGGGACGAGCGGCCAGACGTCGCTGCGCGTGACGAAGACGAGTCTGGACGCGAAGTTCTGGACGATCAACGGCCAGGTCGCGCAGGAGACCGGGACGATCGACGTGAACGGGACTGCGCCTGGTGCGGATAACGTGCTGATCGGCTTCATCGGCCGCCGCGGGAGCGTCGTAACGACGACGTCGTCCGTGGACTCGGACGATTACACGTTCGATGAGGACGACATTTCGATCAGCAACCTCGCAGAGGGCGAGGTCAACGGGTTCGCCTACCACATCGGCCAGGACGACGTGGTCGGTGACGGCGAGCTGCCCGAGAACCGTAACGCGGACGTGAACGGGCTGACGGACTGGCTGCGCAACGGCCAGGGTTCGCGTGACGGGACGCAGATCTGGAACGCGTTCGAGTCGGAGACGATCGACGACTCGGCATCGGACGACAACGTGGTGCAGACGTCGTTCCGTCTGGCTGATGCCTCCTCGCGCATCAACACGGTCTACACCGAGGGCCACGAGGCCTCGGGGCTCAACCCGATTGCAGTGGGTGAGACCGCGATGGTGAAGGGGCAGACGAACCTGCAGCCGGACGACAACACGATCACGCTGGAACTGCAGAACCAGGACGGCGACACGGTCGCGCTCACCTCGACGGACGAGTGGAGCTGGGACGGGTCGTGGTCGCTGGAGATGCCGGTCGGTGACGACGTCGCGACCGGGAACTACACGCTGGAAGTCGACGACGGCGAGAACACGGACACCGTCGACGTCCAGGTCGTGAACGCTAGCGAGCTCGAAACCTCGACGAGCACGTCCACGAGCACGTCCACGTCGACGAGCACGTCCACGAGCACGTCCACGTCGACGAGCACGTCGACTTCGACGAGTACGTCGAGTTCGACGAGCACGTCGACGTCGAGCGGTAGTTCGCCGGGCTTCGGCGCGGCGCTCGCGCTGATCGCGCTGGCGGGTGCGGCGCTGCTGGCGCTCCGCCGCGAGAACTAACGCAATACGACTGACCGGCGAAACCGGTCACGCGACTCCGCGGTTCTTTCTTTCGCGTACACTACCCGAGCAGCGGCGGCGTCGTGCGTCGACACCCACCCGCTTAAGGTGATCCGTACCGTCATTCCGGGTAGTCCCTCCACGTAGCCATGAGTTTCCCTCGCGCGATCGCCCTCCTCTGTACCCTCCTCCTGTGCACTTCGGGAGTCACCGCGTTCGTCCCGGTCGACGCCGGGCCGTCGGCCGCCACCCTGGGCGGGCCGTCGGCGTCCGCTGCGGTCACGACGCCGGGATACCTCCCGGTCACTGCCGAGCGGAGCGGCTTCGCGTCGGTGGACGTGAGCGTCACGGACTCGCTCGCCACGTCGCGCGCGGCGCTCGATCAGCGCCTGACCCGAGCGACGCTTCAGCAGCGACTCGACGACGCCGAGAACGATACGGAGCGGCGCCGCATCGTCTCGAACGCGACGACCGTCCTCGAAACGCGCACGAACGCCCTCGTCGCGGACGCGGCCGACGCCCGCGAGCGGTTCCGCCGCGGCTCGCTGTCGGCAGCGAACTACAGCACGACGCTCGCGTCGATCGACGCGCGTGCGGAGTCGCTCATCTCCCTCGCGCAGTTCATTGAGGCCCGCCCAGCGGCCAGCGCGACGTCGAAGACGCGCGCGGCGCAGTTCCGTGCGCAACTCCTCGCGTACAGCGACTCGCTCCGCGATCGCATCGCGGCGGCGACCGACGGCGAGTCACGACTGGATCGCCTCTACGTCGAGGCCGGCCCGAACGGGACCGCGCTCGCCGCGGTCGAGGACGAGTCGTACGTCCGGACGGCCTCGCGCCCGACGAACTACGACACCGACCCGGCCGGGGTTCCGTCCGGGAGCGCGATCATCGATCACGTCGAGTCGCTCTACCCGTGGGTGATGAACCAGAGCACCGGCGTCAGCTTCGTCCCGATCCCGATCCAGTCGAGCTCGGCGAAGTACGCGTATCGATTGTCGCTCACGTACTCGAACGGGACCGTCGAGTCGTACGTCGACATGAGCTCCGGCGAGGTCTACCAGGAGACGGAGACCCTCGCCCTCGACGGGCTCGCGGCGTCGCCGGACGCGTCGACGACGAGCGGCGACACGCGGCTGACGGTCAGCCGCGCGTACTCGGGCGGGCCGATGCGCGTGTCGGTAACGGCGGACGGCTCGCCGACGTCCGCGACGGTCTCGATCGGAAACGAGACGGTGGGTTCGACGGGCGCTGACGGTCGACTGTGGACTCCCTCGCCGAGCGACTCCGTCACCGTCGGCGCGCGGACGGCGACGGGCGAGACGCTCCGGGTCCAGTCCACTTCGTTGCCGGCCGCGTAAGCCCGGGACTCGCCCCTCGATCGGTACGGCGTCACTTCCTGCTCGGGTCGGAGTCACTTTCGAAGCGCTTTTGCACCGGACGACTAACCAAACAGTTGGTTAGCTACCGGATGTTCGCTGAACCGTCTTCGTCCCCGCGTCGCTCGCTCGCTCGAACAGCTTCGCCGCCGTACTCGATGCCATGAGTCAGGCGGTCGAAGGGATCGGACGGGAGCGGCTGGTCATCCTCGCCGGCCTCATGCTCGCCGTGCTGATGGCCGCGATGGATCAGACCATCGTCGCCGCCGCGCTCCCCGACATCCTCAGCGATCTCGGCGCGGGGCAGGACAAGATCACGTGGATCATCACGGCGTACCTGATCATGCAGGCGGCCTCCACGCCGCTCTACGGGCGTCTGAGCGACATGTACGGTCGCAAGCCCCTCTTCTTGGGCGCGATCGTGATCTTCTGGGTGGCCTCCGGGCTCTGTGGCGTCGCGCAGAACGCGACGCAGCTCACGTTCTTCCGGGCGATCCAGGGGATCGGTGGCGGGGGACTGATTTCGCTGGCGCTGACGATCATCGGCGACATCTTCAGCCCCCGTGAACGCGGGCAGTACATCAGCGGGATGTTCATCCTGATCGGGATCGCGACGATCCTCGGCCCGCTCCTCGGCGGGTGGCTCACCGATCACTACACGTGGCGGTTGATCTTCGTGATCAACCTCCCGATCGGGCTGCTCGCCATCGCGGTCATCGAGCCGACGCTGGACCTCCCGGTCCCCGACGAGGACCACACCATCGACTACCTCGGCGTGCTGTTCCTCTTCTTGACGACGGTCGCGGTCATCGTCGTCTCCGAGAAGGGCAGCGACTGGGGGTGGGACTCGTGGCGGATCGGCCTCCTCATCGTCACCGCCGTCGTCGCGCTCGCGCTCTTCCTCGTACAAGAGTACGCTTCCCAGGAGCCGATTCTCCCCCTCGAGCTGTTCCGGAATCGGGTCGTCGCGGCCGCGATCGGGCTCAGCTTCTGTGCCGGCATCGGTCGGCTCCTCGTGATCAACTACATCCCGACCTTCCTCCAGTACACGCAGGGGGTCTCCTCGACGACCGCGGGCGCGCTGATCGCGCCGATGATCATCGGGATGGTCGGCTTCTCCTTCGTCGTGGGGAACCTCATGACCAGAACCGGCCGCTACAAGCCGTTCCCGGTGATGGGCGCGGTCTTCGGCGCCGTCGGGTTCTTCTTCCTCTCGACGATTCACGGCGGCACGTCGTTCTCGACGCTCGCGATCTATCTGTTCATCACGGGCGCGGGCTTCGGCCTCATCATGCCCGTGCTCACGACGGCCTCGCAGAACGCCGTCCGCCCCGAGTACCTCGGCGTCGTGACGACGATCATCACCTACCTCCGGACGCTCGCGGGCGGGATCGGCGTCTCCGTCTACGGGACGCTCTACAGCAACTCCTTCAGCGACATGATGGTCCGTCTCACCGGCCGGGCGCAGTCCCGCGGCACGCTCGATCCGGTCCTCCTTCACACGCCGCGGTACGGCCGCGTGCTCCGAGACGACATCGTTCGCGCCGTCTCGCTGAGCATGGATCAGATGTTTCTCTACCTCATTCCCGTGATGGCGATCGCGTTCGTCATCGCCCTCCTCCTCCCCGAGCTCTCACTCTCCCAGCAGTCGAACGTCGAGGAGATGGAGAGCGACGGCGGCACCGATGGCACCGACGCACGACCGACGAGCGACTGAACACCCAGACACACAATGCAGTACGAACGATACGTTACGAGTGCGGTCATCGCGCTCCTCATCGTGAGCGCCGCGCCGCTGACCGCATCGGCACTGACGACGAACAGCTCCGTCGCGGGTCACCCGGACCTCCACGCGTCGGTCGTCGACAACGAGTTCACGGCCGGCACCGAGGCGACCCTCGACCTCTACTTGCAAAACGACGGCGTCATCACGCAGGGCGGGCCCGCCGCGTACCAAGAGCGCGTGAAGACCGCGCGCTCGACTCAGCTGTCGATCAGCAGCGGCGACAGCCCGATCACGGTCCACACGAAACAGTATCCCGCCGGCCACGTCGGCGACGGGACGAACGGTCCCTACGGGATCGACATCACCGTCCCCGAGGGAACGGACCCCGGCACGTACCACCTCACCGTCCACGCCGAGTACACCTACACCGCCCAGGTGCGCTACGGCCCCGAGCAACCGCGATACACGGACTACGAGCGCGACGTGACGTTCGACGTGCCGGTCGTCGTCCGCGACCGCGCGCGGTTCCGGGTCGTGAACCACTCGACGGACGCCCACGTCAACCAGCGCGGGACGTACAGCGTCTCCATCAAGAACGTCGGCTCGGAGGTCGCGACCAACGCGGACGTGAAGGCGTCCTCGCAGACGCAGGCAATCTCGTTCGGCTCGACCGGGAAATCGGCCAGTGCCTCCGTTGATCGCTGGGAGCCTGGTGAGACGAAGACGCTCACGTACGACACCGCGGTCGAGGACATCTCCGGCGTCCACAACTACTCCGTCCCCGTGAATATCACGTTCAACGACGCGGACGGCGTCACCCGGCACTCCAATCGCCTTCTCTCGACGTTCCGGCCGCTTCCGAAGCAGACGTTCTCCGTCGACGACGTCCAGAGCACGCTTCGGATCGGCCGCAGTGACGGGACCCTCACCGGGACGGTGACGAACACCGGGCCCGCGCCAATTCATGATGCGACGGTTGTGGTACAGAACAACCTTTCGTCGCTCTCCTTCGACCAGCACTCGTACGCGTTGCCCGATCTCGACGCTGGTGAGAGCACCTCGTTCTCCTTTGACGGTGGGACGGTCTCGAAGACCGAGAACGCGAGTTCGCTTCCCGTCGAGCTCGCCGTCCACTACGACAACGAACACGATGACGCCTACACGAGCGATGTCCACGAGGTCCACGCGTCGGTCGGCTCGTACGAGTCCCTGTTCAATATCACGGCAGTGAACGCGATTCCCGCCGGTACCCGCGGTGACACGCCGAAAGACTCCGACTGGAGCAAACTCACCTTCCGGGTGACGAACAACGGCGACACGACGCTCCACAACATCAAGCCGAGCGTCGTCTTCGACAACCAGTACTTCGAGCGGCCCATCGAGAGCAACTACCGGACGAGCGTCATCACGACGCTCGAACCCGGCGAGTCGACGAACGTGACGTACGCCGTGAGCGCGGCCGGCGTCGCCGGCGGCACGACGTACCCGCTCGATGTCGTCGTCGACTACGACCAGCCGAACGGCGTCAGCCGGACGACGACGTCGTACACGGTCCCGGTCCGGATCTCGCAGAGCTCCTCGCTCCCGCTCCTCCCGCTCGGCGGCGGCGCGATCATCCTCATCGGCATCCTGCTCGGCGCCTTCATCTGGAAGCGCCGCTCGCCCGACGAGGACACGGACGCGGACGAGGAGTAGCGGCGCTCGTCGCGGCCCGCTCTCCGCGCCCGACAGCGCTCGTCCGACCGTCACTCATATACTCTCGAACGCCCAACGCGTAGCGTATGGCGCTCGAAACCACCGACACGCTCGCGTGGATCGTCGTCGGGCTGTTCGCCGCGAGCGCCCTCCTCGCTACGCGCGACGACTACGAGCGCGTCGCACGCGCCGTCGCCGGCGTCTCGTGGGCGCTGTTCGCGCTCTTCTGGGCGCTCCTCGTCCCCCACTTCTGGTTCGAACAGAAGAGCGTCATCGAGACGGCGCTCATCGCCGCCGCGGTCCCCGGGTCGCTCTACGTCGCGTACCTCGTGTACGCAACCCGGCCGTCGCTCATGATACTCTCGCGCGCCGTCGCCGTCATGGGGCTGATCTACCTCCCGGTTCTCACGATCGATAGCGTCGAGCGGGCGCTGATCGCCATGACGGCGCGTCACGGCGCGTGGCTCCAGAACGCCCTCGGCTATCACCCGCAGGTCCTCACCGGCCCGACGGTCGAATCCTCGCACACCGGCTTCCCGCACGCGTTCCTCTACGTCGTCGACGGCCATCGCTATCTGCTCGAAGTCCTCCTCGCGTGCACCGGTATCGGCAGTATCTCGATCGTCGCCGGCATCGTCATCGCGCTCCGCGCCCCGGTGCGCCGTCGCCTGCTCGCACTCGGCATCGCGGTCCCCGTCATCTACGGGCTGAACGTCGTTCGCGTCTCCTTCATCGCCATCGCGCACGGCAACCAGTGGTTCGAGGGCGCGCTCTCGCGTCGATTCGTCGAACTCGTCTTCAGTCCCACGCAGACCGGCATCACCTCCTACTACATGGCCGATCGCGTCATCGCCCAGTCGCTCTCCGTCGTCGCGCTCGTCGCGCTCACCTTCGTCCTGCTCCGTCTCCTCCCCGAGCTCGGGACCGTCGTGCGCGACCTCCTCTATCTCGTCACCGGGAACGAGTACGACCTCACCACTCGACGCGACTGACGGGCGCGACGCGGTCGTCGTCTCGTAGCGTCACCCTCGGCCCGGACACGCGATCCGAGCGCCGCAACGACGCCGAGAACGCCGAAAAGTAGCGATCGCTCTGCTCACGTCACTCTCTACTCCCGAGACGAACGGCACCGCAGCGGCTCGTGTCGTCGCGTCGTTCGGCGCTCGGCGACCGGCCACGCGTCCCTCGACGAGGGGTGAAAGCGTCGCTCACCGAGTTGAAGTCAGAGAAGCGCCCGGAGCGGGATTTGAACCCGCGTCACGACCGTGACAGGGTCGTATGATGGGCCACTACACCATCCGGGCTTCGAACGCATCTCTTCGTAGCCGGGTGAACTAATTAAGACTTTCTTTCCGACCCCCTCCGCGTCAGGTGTTCACAGGAGTGAGGGGGTCCGGGTGGCTCAGTGACCGATCGCCCAGGGATACCCGCCGTGATCGGGTCCGTCAGGCGCCATCCCCTCGTCCGACGGGTTCGCCGTGGCCGCCGGGAGCACGTCGTCGACGCGAAGCACGGTCGCCGCCGTCTCGAAGGCGTTCGTCAGGCACGACCGGAGCACCGTCGGCGGCTCGACGATCTCTGCGGCCCGAGCGTCGACGAGCGAGCCGTCCACACCGATGCCGATGTCCGGGCCGTCGGCTCGCTGTCGACGCTTCAGGTCGGCTATCGCCGTCGTCGGATCCCGACCGGCGTTCTCCGCGAGCGTCCGCGGGAGCGTGGTGAGCGCCTCCGCATACGCCGACCGGACGAGTTGCTCGCGTCCGCTGACCCGTGTCGCTTCCGACGCGAGCGTCTGCGACAGCGCCGTCGCGCTCGCCCCGCCGCCGGGGACGACGCGACCGTCGCGCACCGCCTGCCGGAGGACGTCGATCCCGTCCGCGACGATGCGGCGCGTCTCCTCGACGACGTGCGGCGTCCCGCCCCGGAGCACGAGCGACGCGTGAGCCTCGACGGGACAGTCGGCGACGACGAGCGTCGACACGTCCCCGATCTCCCGCCGGCGGATCGAACCGGCCCGGCCGAGCGCGGCCGCGTCGAGATCACGCGGCGACGGAACGGCGTCGGCGTCGGTGGCTCGCTCGATCGCCGCGAACTCGTCCGAGCGCGTCCGCTCGACGACGAGCACGCCGGCGCGCGCGAGCGCCACCCGGACCCCGTCGTCGACCGGTTTCGCGCAGAAGAGCGCGTCCGCCCCGCTCTCCCGGACGGCATCGACGAGCCCCGCTGTTACGTCGCGCTCGTGGTCGCGGACGCGCTCGAGCGTGTGGGCGTCGTCGACGGTGACGGTCGTCCCCGCCGCCGTGTCGTCGAGGCCAATCGCGTCGCGCACGAGTGCGATCCGCGGCGCCGCGAGCGACGGGACGTCCGCCCCGACGACCGGCGCGACGCTCGTCGAGGACGCGTCGTGATCCACGAGGATCCCGTCCACGAGCGTCGACGCGGCCACCCCTTCGCCCGCGTAGCCGTGGAGCGTGAGGCGACTGGCGTCGAAGTCGACGCGCCGCAGCGCCGAGACGACGGCCGTCGCGAAGTGGCCGACGGCGTCGTCGTCCCACCGGCCGTTCACGGTCGTCGCGACGATCCGCTCGAGGCGTTCGCGCTCGTCGTCGTCGAACGGGGCCGCGTACTCCGCGAGGCGCTCGCGAGCCCGCTCGGTCGCCCGCGCGTACCCCTTGACGACGGTTCGCGGATGGGCGCCGTCCTCGATCAGCTCACGCGCGCGATCGAGGAGCGCGCCGAGGAGGATCACGGTCCTCGTGCTCCCGTCGCTCGCCGCGCGGTCCTGACTCGCCGCCGCCGCGACCGCGGACCGCCCGATCGGGTGCGCGACGTCGAGTCGCTCCAGCACGCTCGATCCGGTGTTCGTCACGAGGACGGAACCGTCCCGGTCGACCACCATCGTGTCCATCCCGTTCGGGCCGAGGGTCGTCCGGACGGTCGCCGCGACGGCCGTCCCGGCTTCGAGTGCCGGCCGGGCGGGTTCGTCCGTCGACCGCCGACGCGTCGTCGCCTCCATCACTCCCCGAGGGGGTCGTCGGTCACGAGCAGCTCGCCGCGGTCCGTCCGGTTCTCCAGATGGCCGGGCGACACGTCGAACTCGAAGACGCCCTTTGGCACCGCGAGCGTCGAACAGGCGTTCGGGATGTCGACGACGCCGCTCTGTCGACCCTCCGCGGGGACCGTGCCGAGGATGTGGAGCGCCTGCTGGCCGGTGTACCCGAACTCCTTCAGGTAGTCGATGGCCTGTAAGCACGCGCGGCGATAGGCGGTGTGCGAGTCGATGTAGCGCTGCTCGCCCTCCTCGGTCACCGAGTAGCCGCAGAACGTGACGTAGTCCTCGAAGGTCGGCCCGCGATGGCCCGGCTCGAAGATAGGGTGATCGACGCCGTACCGATCCATGCCGTCCTTCACGACGTCTACTTCGACGTCGGCGTAGCCGGCCATCTCGATGGCGCCACAGAACGTGATCTCCCCGTCTCCCTGCGAGGCGTGGAAGTCGCCGATGCCGAACTTCGCCCCCTCGACGTAGACGGGGAAGTAGACCGTCGACCCGATCGAGAGGTCCTTGATGTCGTGGTTCCCCCCGTGTTCGCGCGGCGGGACCGTCCGCGCCGCCTCCTCGGCAGCCGCTTCCGCCGCCTCGGGGTCCATCTCGCCCATCTGTGCGCCCTCCGGCGTCGGGAGGTTGGCGACCGGGGGCTCCGCCTCGCCGGTCGGGTGGTTGGGGATCGACTCGGGATCCGCCTCGTACCGCTCGACGAGGTCCCCCTCGCGCTCGTTCCACCTCTCCAGGAGCTCGTGGCTCGGCGCACAGCCGGCGAGCCCCGGATGGATCTTCCCCTCGTACCGGACGTCCGGAACGTGTCGGGAGGAGACGGTGTAGCCGTCGATGTCCCACACCGACTTCGCGGCTTTCGGGAAGTGATCGGTCAGGAACCCCCCGCCGTTCTGCTGTGAGAACGTCCCGGTGAACCCGAACTCGGAGCGGTCGTTGAGCGGCCCCATGTCGTGAAACTCGACCTTGAGGAGGTCGCCGGGCTCCGCGCCCTCGACGTGGACGGGGCCCGCGAGGTAGTGGACCTGTGTCAGGTCGACGTCACGGACCTCATTCGGGTCGTCGTTGTCGCCGATCTGTCCCCCAGTCCAGTCGAGGGCTTCGAGGCGCATCGTCTCGCCCGGTTCGGCCTCGACGGCCGCGGGAATGTCGGGGTGCCAGCGGTTGAACGGGTTCGGTCCCGGCTGTTCGTCCGGCGCGCTGTCGGTGTCGACTTCGAACGTGACTTCGGGCATTCGAGCTCTCCGAGAGTCGTGTCAACAACCATCTCGATAAGCCGTTTCCTAATACACACGACATTTCATCTCTGACGTGTGAATACCTATAGGACGTACTAGCAGTTACCACTATAACGGCCGGCCGCGCTGTCCAGTGCGTGACCGCACCGCACGCGCGGACGGAGTTGACAAGACTTAACCTCTGCGGGCGCAAAAGATACTGTAGTATCTCGTGAGAGCCGCTTCTGCCCCCACCCAGGTGCACCCATGGTAGATGAAAGCCAACACGAACTCGTGCCCGACCATACCGTCCTGCCGGAGGACGAGGTAGAGGACGTCCTTGAGGAGTACGACGTCGAGCGGACGTCGCTTCCGAAGATCAAACGCCGTGATCCCGCGCTGCCCGACGACGCCGAGCCCGGCGACGTCGTGAAGGTCGTGCGCGACTCCCGAACCACGGACGAAGCCATCGTGTACCGACTGGTCATCGAATAATGCAACAGCAAGATCGACGCAAGCTGTCGAGAGAGTACTTCTCGAAGGAACGGCTCGCCGAACACCACTACCGCTCGTTCAACTCCTTCCTCGAGCGGGGAATGCAGGACGTCGTCACGGAGAAGGGTCGTATCGAGACGGACATCGGGGACAAGGAGGATCAGGAGCCGGTCTTCGTGGAGCTCGGGGACGTGCGCGTCACGACGCCGCGCGTCCGAGAGGCCGACGGCTCGGAGGAGCTCCTCTACCCGCAGGAGGCGCGTCTGCGCAACATCACCTACTCCGCGCCCGTGTTCATGGAGATGAGCATCGTGCGCGGCGGCGAGGAAGAAGAGGAGACGGTCCTCGACACGACCGAGACGAAGGTCGGTCGCATGCCGATCATGGTCGGCTCCTCGAAGTGCAACATCGCGGACTTCAGCGACGAGGAGCTCGTCGACATCGGCGAGGACCCCGCCGACCCCGGTGGCTACTTCATCGTCAACGGATCCGAGCGCGTGCTGATGACCTCGGAGGACCTCGCGCCGAACAAGATCCTCGCCGAATACGACACGAAGTACGGCGACGAGATCCAGGTCGCCAAGACCTTCAGCCAGCGACGGGGCTACCGCGCGCTCGTGCTCTGCGAGCGCAACCGCTCGGGCATCCTCGAGGTCTCGTTCCCGTCCGTCTCGGGCTCGATCAACTTCGTGACGCTCGTGCGGGCGCTGGGACTCGAATCCGACGAGGAGATCGTTCATCGCGTCTCCGACGACCCGGAGATCGTGAAGTTCATGCTGGAGAACTTGGAGGAGGCCGACGTCCAGACGGAGGCCGAGGCCATCGAGACGCTCGGCAAGCGCGTCGCCTCCGGGCAGGGCAAGGACTACCAGCTCAAACGCGCGAACTACGTCATCGATCGCTACCTCCTCCCGCACCTCCACGAGGAGGGCGTCGAGGACGAGGAGACGCGCATCAACAAGGCGTACTACCTCTGTCGGATGGCCGAGGCGTGCTTCGAGCTCGCCCTCGAACGCCGCGAGGCGGACGACAAGGACCACTACGCCAACAAGCGCCTGAAGGTCAGCGGCGACCTGATGAAGGACCTCTTCCGGACGGCGCTCAACAAGCTCTCGCGCGACGTGAAGTACCAGCTCGAACGCGCGAACATGCGCAACCGACAGCTCACCGTCAACACGGTGGTCCGCTCGGACGTGCTGACCGAGCGCCTCGAGCACCCGATCGCCACGGGCAACTGGGTCGGCGGACGCTCCGGGGTCTCCCAGCTCGTCGACCGGACCGACCACATGGGCGTGCTCTCACACCTTCGGCGACTACGCAGTCCGCTCAGTCGCTCCCAGCCCCACTTCGAGGCGCGTGACCTGCACGCGACCCAGTGGGGTCGGATCTGTCCCTCCGAGACGCCGGAGGGACCGAACTGCGGCCTCGTGAAGAACTTCGCGCAGGCGATGGAGCTCTCACAGACCGTCGACGACGAACAGGACTTGAAAGCCGAACTCTCCTCGATGGGCGTGGAGGGAGTGCCCGGTCTGCAACACGAGAACGACGCGCCCGCGGACGACTAACTACATGAGTCAGGCACGAGACGCGAAAGTCTACGTCAACGGGAGTCTCGTCGGGACCCACCCGGACCCCTACGAGCTCGCCGATCAGATCCGTGAAGCCCGCCGCCGCGGCGACGTCTCCGAGATGGTGAACGTCTCGGTGAAAGACCGTACCCGCGAGGTCATCGTCAACGCCGACGCCGGGCGCGCGCGGCGCCCCCTCCTCGTCGTCGAGGACGGCGAGACGATCGCCGACGAGTCCGACGTCGAGGCCGTCCAGAACGGCGAACGCGACTTCGAGGACCTCGTCGACGAGGGGAAAGTTGAGTTCATCGACGCCGAGGAGGAAGAGGACATCCTCGTCGCCGTCGAGGAGGATGAGCTCACCGAGGACCATACGCACCTCGAGATCGACCCGCAGCTGATCTTCGGGATCGGCGCGGGGATGGTCCCGTACCCCGAGCACAACGCTTCGCCGCGTATCACGATGGGCGCGGGGATGATGAAACAGAGCCTGGGACTGCCGGCGGCGAACTACCGGATCCGTCCGGACACCCGCCAGCACATCATGCACTATCCCCAGGCGGCGATGGTCAACACCCAGACCACCGAGCAGATCGGCTACGACGACCGGCCCGCCGGGCAGAACTTCACGGTCGCCGTCATGAGTTACGAGGGGTTCAACATCGAGGACGCCCTCGTCATGAACAAGGGGTCGGTCGAGCGCGCGCTCGGTCGCTCGCACTTCTTCCGCACCTACGAGGGCGAGGAACGACGCTACCCCGGCGGCCAGGAGGACCGCTTCGAGATCCCCGGTGAGGACGTGCGCGGGTCGCGGGGCGAGGACGCCTACACGCACCTCGACGACGACGGGATGGTCAACCCCGAGACGCAGGTGGACGAGAACTCCGTCCTGCTCGGGAAGACCTCGCCGCCACGCTTCCTCGAGGAGCCGGACGACATGGCGGGTCTGAGTCCCCAGAAGCGCCGCGAGACATCCGTCACGATGCGATCGGGCGAGGACGGCGTCGTCGACACGGTCACGGTCATGGAGGGCGAGGACGGGTCGAAGCTCGCCAAGGTGAGCGTCCGCGACGAGCGCGTCCCCGAACTCGGCGACAAGTTCGCGTCACGGCACGGTCAGAAGGGGGTCATCGGTCACCTCGCGCCCCACGAGGACATGCCGTTCACGGAGGAGGGCGTGGTGCCCGACCTCATCGTGAACCCGCACGCCCTGCCGTCGCGGATGACGGTCGGTCACGTGCTGGAGATGCTCGGCGGGAAGGCGGGCGCGCTCGACGGGCGGACCGTCGACGGCACGGCCTTCACCGGCGAGGACGAGGAGGAGATCCGGGCGACGCTCGAGGCACACGGCTTCGACTCCTCGGGGAAAGAACAGCTCTACTCGGGCGTCTCCGGCGAGAAGATCGAGGCCCAGATCTTCGTTGGGAACATCTTCTACCACAAGCTCTACCACATGGTCTCGAACAAGGTGCACGCCCGCTCCAAGGGGCCGGTGCAGGTGCTGACGCGCCAGCCGACCGAGGGGCGCGCCCGCGAGGGTGGGCTCCGCCTCGGCGAGATGGAGCGCGACACCGTCATCGGGCACGGCGCCGCGATGGTGCTCAAAGAGCGCCTGCTCGAATCCTCCGACCAGGAGTACGTCCACATCTGTGGCAACTGCGGGATGACCGCCGTGGAGAACAGAGAACAGCGTCGCGTCTACTGCCCGAACTGCGGGGAGGAGACCGACGTGCACAACATCGAGATGAGCTACGCGTTCAAGCTCCTGCTCGACGAGATGAAGGCGCTCGGTATCGCGCCGCGTCTCGAACTCGAGGACGCCGTCTAACACATGTCAACAGGCCAGTCACCCAAGGAGATCGGGGAAATCAGC
Source organism: Halarchaeum nitratireducens (assembly GCF_014647155.1). GTDB lineage: Archaea > Halobacteriota > Halobacteria > Halobacteriales > Halobacteriaceae > Halarchaeum > Halarchaeum nitratireducens. Next base: position 175,445 of record NZ_BMOQ01000001.1, read on the forward strand.
TTCGGACTGATGGACCCGGAGGAGTATCGAGAGATGAGCGCGACGAAGGTCATCACCGCCGACACGTACGACGACGACGGGTTCCCCATCGACATGGGCCTGATGGACCCGCGACTCGGCGTCATCGACCCCGGACTCGAGTGTAAGACCTGCGGGAACCGCAGCGGGTCGTGTAACGGCCACTTCGGCCACATCGAGCTCGCCGCGCCCGTCATCCACGTCGGCTTCTCGAAGCTCATCCGACGGCTGCTGCGCGGCACCTGCCGGAGCTGCAGTCGACTCCTCCTCACCGAGGAGGAGATGGAGGAGTACAGCGACGACCTCGAACGGACGCGCGGGCTGCGCCAGGACGTCTCCGACGTCACGAAGGCCGCGATCCGGGAGGCGCGCAAGAAGAGCAACTGTCCCTACTGCGGGGAGGCCCAGTACGACGTCAAACACGAGAAGCCCACGACGTACTACGAGGTCCAGCAGGTCCTCGCCAGCGATTACTCGGAGCGCATCGCCTCCGCGATGCAGCCCGACCCCGACGAGGACGACGCGGGCATCAGCCCGCAGGCGCTCGCCGAGGAGACGGACATCAACATCTCGCGCATCAACGAGATCCTCAGCGGCGAGTTCCGCCCCCGAGAGGACGACCGGAAGGCCATCGAGAAGGCCATCGGTGCGGAACTCACCACGGAGGACATGAACAAGCTGATGCCGAGCGACATCCGGGACTGGTTCGAGGACATTCCGGGGGACGACCTCGAAGTGCTCGGCATCGACGCGGATCGCTCCCGTCCCGAGTGGATGATCCTCACCGTCCTCCCGGTACCGCCCGTCACGGCGCGGCCGTCGATCACGCTCGACAACGGTCAGCGCTCCGAGGACGACCTCACGCACAAGCTCGTGGACATCATCCGCATCAACCAGCGGTTCATGGAGAACCGCGAAGCGGGTGCACCCCAGCTGATCATCGAGGACCTCTGGGAGCTCCTCCAGTATCACGTCACGACGTTCATGGACAACGAGATCAGCGGCACGCCGCCGGCGCGCCACCGCTCCGGTCGGCCGTTGAAGACCCTCTCACAGCGCCTGAAGGGCAAAGAGGGACGGTTCCGCGGGAGCCTCTCGGGGAAACGCGTGAACTTCTCCGCTCGGACCGTCATCAGCCCGGACCCGACCCTGAGCCTGAACGAGGTCGGCGTTCCCGAGCGCGTCGCGCGCGAGATGACGCAGACGATGGTCGTCAACGAGCAGAACATCGAGCGCGCGCGTCAGTACGTCCGCAACGGCCCCGAGGGCCACCCCGGCGCGAACTACGTGCAGCGGCCGGACGGTCGGCGCGTCCGCGTCACCGAGAAGGTCTGCGAGGAGCTCGCCGAGCGCATCGAGACAGGCTGGGAGGTCCAGCGCCACCTCATCGACGGCGACATCGTGATCTTCAACCGCCAGCCCAGCCTCCACCGGATGAGCATCATGGCCCACGAGGTCGTGGTGATGCCGTACAAGACGTTCCGGCTGAACACCGTCGTCTGCCCGCCGTACAACGCGGACTTCGACGGCGACGAGATGAACATGCACGCCCTCCAGAACGAGGAGGCGCGCGCGGAAGCCCGCGTCCTCATGCGCGTACAGGAGCAGATCCTCAGCCCGCGCTTCGGTGAGAACATCATCGGCGCGATCCAGGACCACATCAGCGGGATGTACCTCTTGACGCACGACAACCCCTCGTTCAACGAGACGCAGGCGCTCGACCTGCTGCGTCAGACCCGCATCGACGAACTCCCGCCCGCGGACGGCGTCGACGACGACGGCGCGGAGTTCTGGACCGGCTACACGCTGTTCAGCGAGCTCCTTCCCGACGACCTCAACCTCGAGTTCAAGTCGAGCACGGGCGAGGACGTCGTCATCGAGGACGGCCAGCTGATCCAGGGGACCATCGACGAGGACGGTGTCGGCGAGTTCGGGAGCGACATCGTCGACACCATCATGAAGGTGTACGGCGCGACGCGCGCACGCATCTTCATCAACGAGGTCGCGGCGCTCGCGATGCGCGCGATCATGCACTTCGGGTTCTCGATCGGGATCGACGACGAGTCCATCTCGGCCGAGGCTCAGGAGCGCATCGACGACGCGATCGGGAACGCGTACGACCGCGTCGAGGAGCTCATCGACTCCTACGAGGCCGGCGACCTCGAGAGCCTGCCCGGTCGGACGGTCGATGAGACCCTCGAAATGAAGATCATGCAGACGCTCGGGAAGGCCCGCGACTCCGCCGGCGACATCGCGGGGGATCACTTCGAGGACACGAACCCCGCGGTCGTCATGGCCGAGTCCGGGGCGCGTGGCTCGATGCTGAACCTCACGCAGATGGCGGGCTGCGTCGGCCAGCAGGCCGTGCGCGGCGAGCGGATCAACCGCGGCTACGAGGACCGCACGCTCAGCCACTACGAGCCGAACGACCTCTCCGCGGAGGCCCACGGCTTCGTGGAGTCCTCCTACACCTCGGGACTGAACCCGAAGGAGTTCTTCTTCCACGCGATGGGCGGCCGCGAGGGCCTCGTCGACACCGCAGTCCGGACGTCGAAGTCCGGCTACCTCCAGCGGCGGCTGATCAACGCCCTCAGCGAACTCGAAACGCAGTACGACGGGACGGTTCGGGACACCTCCGACACCATCGTCCAGTTCGAGTTCGGCGAGGACGGCACGAGCCCGGTACGCGTCGCCTCCGACGAGGAGGCCGACATCGACGTGGAGAGCATCGCCGACCGCGTCCTCGAATCCGAGTTCGAGAGCGAGACCGACCTGGAGGAGTTCATCGGCGAGCGCGAACCGCCGACGAACCTCTCCGAACACGGCGAGTCGTGGACGATCGAGGAATCCGCCCGCGCGGAGGGTGACGACTAAATGACCGAGATTACGGACGACATCGAGGCCGTCGTGGAGGACACCGACCTCCCGCGGCGCCTGAAGGAGGACGTATACGACACGATCGAGGCCCGCGACGGCGTCGACACGGAGAACGCGAACTACATCGCCAAGGCCGTCGAGGCTCAGTACACGACCTCGCGCGTCGACCCGCTCGACCCGGTCGGGACGGTGAGCGCGCAGTCCATCGGGGAGCCCGGGACGCAGATGAGCGTCCCCCACGACGAGCGCGTGCTCGTCCGCCGTCACGGCGAGACCGACGTCGTGGAGATCGGCGATCTCGTTGACGACGTGCTCTCCACTCGCGAGTCTCGGACGATTGACGACCACGAGGTCGCGCTCGCGCCCGACGACCTCGAAGTGCCGAGTCTGCGCTCCGATGAGGGTGTCGAGTGGAAGCCCGTAGAGGAGGTCAGCCGGCACGACGCACCCGAGGATCTCCTCGAGTTCACGCTCGAGTCGGGGCGGACGATTCGCGCGACGCGCGCGCACTCGTTCGTGAAGCGAGTGGACGGCGAGATCAAGCCGGTCGCGAGTGACACGCTCGAAATTGGTGACGACCTTCCAGTCGTCGGCTCGTTCGACGGAACCTCGGACACTGCTGAGTTCGACTTCGCCCCCGTCACGGCTGCCGACGGTGGAGCCACGGTCGAAGGTGAGGGATCGGACGAACTCGATCAGACCATCGCTCGTGCGTCTTGGGAGCGCATTGACGCCATCGACGCCATCGAGCCCGCACACGACCACGTCTACGACTTCTCGGTCGCCGGGCTTGAGACGTTCACGACTGCGCAAGGCGTCGTGACGCACAACACGATGAACACGTTCCACTACGCGGGCGTCGCGGAGATCGACGTCACGCAGGGCCTCCCGCGACTCATCGAGCTCGTGGACGCTCGGAAGAACCCGGACACGCCGATGATGACGGTCCACCTCGAGGACGAGTACGCGACGGACCGCGAGCGCGCCCACGAGGTCGTGTGGAACATCGAGGCGACGAAGATCCTCGCTCTCGGGGACATCTCGACGAACGTCGCCGACATGATCGTCTCCATCGACCTGAACGAGGACACGCTCGCGGAGCGCTGGCCCACGGTCGAGAGCACGACGGAGATCGCCGGCGAGATCGCCGACATCATCCAGGACAACCTCGGCGTGCAGGTCACCCAATCGGGCACGGTCATCGAGTTCGGGCCGGAGGAGCCGAGCTACCGCGAGCTCCTGCAGCTCGTCGAGCAGCTCCGCGAGATCACGTTCAAGGGGATCGAGGACATCTCGCGCGTCGTCATCCGCAAGGAGGAGACCGACGCGGGCGAGGAGTTCGTCCTCTACACGGAGGGCTCGGCCTTCAAGAAGACGCTGAAGATCGAGGGGGTCGACGCCTCCCGGACGACGTGTAACAACATCCACGAGGTCCACAAGACCCTCGGCATCGAGGCGGCCCGCGAGGCCATCATCGACGAGACGATGACGACGCTCGAAGAGCAGGGCCTCGACGACGTGAACATCCGCCACCTGATGCTGGTCGCGGACATCATGACGAACGACGGCACGATCCAGTCGATCGGCCGGCACGGGATTTCCGGGAACAAGGACTCCGTGCTCGCGCGCGCGGCCTTCGAGGTGACGGTGAATCACCTGCTCGACGCCGCCATCTACGGCGAGGCCGACGATCTCGACGGCGTCATCGAGAACGTCATCGTCGGAAAGCCCGTCCGCCTCGGGACCGGCGACGTCGACCTCCGCATGGGAACGACGAGCGACTGACCCGTGACGGTCACGCTCTCCGACGAGGCGCGCCGTCTCATCGCCGCGTTCGAGGACGCTACGGACGCGACCGCGGTCGATTGCGTCGTCGACGACGAGCGTGATCGCGTCGTCTTCGTCGTGAAGGCCGGCGAGATGCCACAGGCGATCGGTCGCGGCGGCGAGCGCGTCCAGGGGCTCGAAGACGACCTCGGTCGGGACGTCGAACTCGTCGAGGACGCCCCCAGCGCGGAGGCGTTCGTCGCGCACGCGCTGAGCCCCGCCGCGGTGTACAACGTCACGATCAGCGAGAACGACGACACGGTCGCGTACGCCGAGGTCGCCCACGAGGACCGCGGCGTCGCCATCGGCCAGTCGGGGCGTAACATCGAGATGGCGAAGGAGCTGGCGAAACGCCACTTCGACGTCGACGACATCCAGCTCACGTAGCCCCCGCTCGCACCTCCGACCCGGTCACGCCCTCACGTTCTTGTAGCGCGCGCCGTATCGCAGTGTATGACCGCGGTGTCAGTCGCGCGCGTCCTCGATCGGGTCGTCGCGGTGATCACGTCGTACCACGGCCTCCTCGCGCAGCTCGGGGCCTTCGTCGCCATCGCGCTCGTCGTCTACGCCGTCGGGCGTCTCGCCGTCGTGCCGCCGCTCGTCCGCGCCGTCCGCGCGCGAAACGACGAGAACCGGACCCTCGTGGACGCGACGGAGCTCTACGCTCGGGTCGCGATCGCCGCGACCGCGCTCGTGTTGGCGACGGCCGCCGCGGGGTTCGGGAGGGCCTTTCAGGGATCGGCACTCGTCGTCGCGGCGGCGACACTCGCGCTCGGCGTCGCCGGCCAAGACGTCATCGGAAACCTCGTCAGCGGCGTCTTCCTCGTCGCCGACCCGGATTTCAACGTCGGGGACTACGTTCAGTGGGGCGATCAGGAGGGGACGGTCGAAAAGGTCGACTTCCGAGTGACGCGGGTTCGGACGGCCGCGGGCGAGACGGTGACCGTGCCGAACTCGCAGCTGACGACGAACGCGTTGATCTCGCCCTACGCGGGTGCGACGTACCGCGTCTCGGAGACGTTCGGCGTCCGCCACGACGCCGACGTCGAGACCGCGCTCCGCCTCCCCAAGGAGGCCGCCGAGGCGGACGAGCGGATCGTCGCCGACCCCGAGCCGACGGTGCAGGTCGACGGCTTCGGTGCGAACTCGCTCGACGTCGTCGCACGCTACTGGGTCGGCGAGCCGACGGAGACGCTGATCGCCGAGGTGCGCTCGGCGTACGTCCGACGCGTCGCGGACGCCTTCGAGGCGCACGACATCGCGCCGAACCCGGCGAGCCGGACGGATTCTCGGGTTCGCTCGCGGTCGCTGACGCCCGGTCGGAAGCACGCGACGACGACGGTCGTGTGCCGTAGCGACACGGAGATCCGCGAAAGACCGGGCTTAAGTAGTTGCACTGGGAAATACCGCGCATGCCGAACGGCAAGTACGCCGCGCGCAAACTCAAGAAGGACCGCCAGAACCACCGGTGGTCCGACTCCGACTACGCGCGTCGGGAGCGGGGGCTTTCGGAGAAGTCCGACCCCCTCGAGGGTGCGCCCCAGGGACGAGGTATCGTGCTGGAGAAGGTCGGGATCGAGGCCAAGCAGCCCAACTCCGCCATCCGGAAATGCGTCCGGGTCCAGCTCATCAAGAACGGCAAGCAGGTAACCGCCTTTTGCCCCGGTGACGGTGCGATCTCCTTCATCGACGAGCACGACGAGGTCACGATCGCTGGCATCGGTGGTGCGAAGGGTCGCGCCATGGGTGACCTCTCGGGTGTGAACTACAAGGTCGAGAAGGTCAACGGCGTCTCGCTCATCGAACTCGTTCGCGGTAACGCGGAGAAGCCCGTCCGATAATGTCCACGGAAGAAGCCCCCGAACCCGAGACGCCCGCCGGCACCGAGGAGTCCAGCGAGGCCGACCTCTTCGGCGTCTGGGACGTCTCGGAGATCAGCTACGCAGACCCGTCCACGAAGCGCTACATCACCGTGACGCCCATCGCACACACGATGGGGCGTCACGCGTCCAAGCAGTTCCAGAAGAGCCAGATCTCGGTCGTCGAGCGGCTCACCAACCGTCTGATGAAGACGGGCCGGAACGCCGGCAAGAAGCAGCAGGCGCTCAAGATCGTCCGCGAGGCCTTCGAGACCATCCACGAGCGCACCGACGAGAACCCGGTGCAGGTCCTCGTCACCGCGGTCGAGAACGCCGCGCCCCGAGAGGAGACCGTCCGCCTGAAGTACGGTGGCATCTCGGTCCCGAAGGCCGTCGACGTCGCGCCCCAGCGCCGCGTCGATCAGGCGCTGAAGTTCCTCGCCGACGGCGCGCACTCGGACTCGTTCAAGACGCCGACGTCCGCCGCTGACGCGCTCGCCAACCAGCTCATCGGCGCCGCCGACTACGATCTGCAGACGTACGCCATCTCCCAGAAGGAGGAGAAAGAGCGCGTCGCCGCCGCGGCCCGCTAACACGGCTCTCATTTCTTCTTCGTCTTCTCCAATATCGCGTAGCGACGGCCATCGACGTTCGGACCCGCCCCGCTCGGTACCGCGTCAGTCGGCCGCCGGCCCCGTCGTCGTTTCGTGGGCGTCCACGTACGCGCGCACGAGGTCGACGAGCGCGCGGCGGTGGGCGGACTCGTCCGGGTCGTCCGCGAGCGTGCGGAACCGCTCTTTGAACCACGTCACGTCGACGCCGGGGGCGTCCGAGTCGGCGAGGTCGGCGAACTCGTAGATCCGGTGATCGGCCGGGACGGCGTCGTGGCGTTCGAGGAGCGCGAGCGCGAACGCGGCGTTGACGGCGGTCAGCTCGGGATCGGCAGCGGCGGTGAGTCGGTAGCCGCCCGCGGGCTCGGTGTCGGACGGCGGCCGCTCGGCGACGGCGGTGGCGAGCTGCGATTCGAGGAACGTGAGGAGTCTGTCCGTCGGCGCGACGCTTAGGGTGATGTCGTCGGCGTAGATGTCCTTGGCGTGGTTGGCGAGCTGTTCGCACTGCTGGAGGACGCGACGCTCGACGCGCCGGCCGGGGAGCGCGAGGAAGAGGATCTCGGAGAGCCCCATCGTATGCGAGACGTGATCGGCCTCGTATCGGGCCATGTGAGCGTACTCGTGAATCGCGAGCTCGCGCGCCATCACGGACGTCGCGGCGCGCCGCGAGATGTTGAGGACGTGCCGATCGTCGTAGTGACCGGCCCACGTCCGCTCGTCCGGATCCTCCCGGACGCGGACGTGTACCGGTTTCTCGACGTCGTACTGGTGTTCGAAGAGGTCCCGTGCGCCGAGGAACGGCCCGGCGGGGACGGAACCGTGGACCCGTACATCCATGTGTGCGAATACCACGACCCGGACGGGGTTGACTCTTGCGCCCACGGCGATCGTCGCCCCGCGCGCGTTTCGGGACCACCGGACGGCGAACGGGCCGTGTGTTGCCGGCACACGCGCGGAGACGGAAACACTACCCTTTTCAACCCGCTGGCGGTACATGCGTGCATAATGGGCCGACGCAAGAAGATCGTCGAACAGTGTGAGCGGCTGATGGACGAACCGGAGCAGATCCGGAACATCGCCATCGCCGCCCACGTCGACCACGGGAAGACGACGCTCACCGACAACCTGCTCGCCGGTGCGGGCATGATCTCGGACGAGACGGCTGGCGAGCAGCTCGCCATGGACACCGAGGAGGACGAGCAGGAGCGCGGTATCACTATCGACGCCGCGAACGTCTCCATGACCCACGAGTACGAGGGCGAAGCCCACCTCGTCAACCTCATCGACACGCCGGGCCACGTCGACTTCGGTGGCGACGTGACGCGCGCGATGCGCGCGGTCGACGGCGCGCTCGTCGTCGTGGACGCCGTCGAGGGCGCGATGCCTCAGACGGAGACGGTCGTTCGGCAGGCGCTCCGCGAGGGCGTCAAGCCGGCGCTGTTCATCAACAAGGTCGATCGCCTCATCAGCGAGCTCCAGGAGGGCCCCGAGGAGATGCAAAAGCGCCTGCTCGGCGTCATCAACGAGGTCAACGAGCTCATCCGCGGGATGACCGAGGAGATGGACGACATCGACGACTGGACCGTCTCGGTCGAGGACGGGACGGTCGGATTCGGCTCCGCGCTCTACAAGTGGGGCGTCTCGATGCCGTCGATGCAGCGCACCGGCATGGATTTCGGGGACATCATGGAACTCGAGCGCAACGACCAGCGCCAGGAGCTCCACGAGCGAACCCCGCTCTCGGACGTCGTGCTCGACATGGTGTGCGAGCACTTCCCGGACCCCATCGAGTCCCAGCCGCGACGTATCCCGCGCATCTGGCGCGGCGACGACGAGTCCGACATCGCGGAGTCGATGCGCCTCGTCGACGAGGACGGCGAGGTCGTCCTCATGGTGACGGACATCGGCGTCGACCCGCACGCCGGCGAGATCGCCGCGGGTCGCGTCTTCTCCGGCACGATCGAGAAAGGACAGGACCTCTACGTCTCCGGGACCGCGGGCACGAACCGCGTCCAGTCCGTCGGGATCTACATGGGCGGCGAGCGCGAGGAGGTCGAACGCGTCCCGGCCGGGAACATCGCCGCCGTCACCGGCCTGAAGGACGCCATCGCGGGCTCTACCGTCTCCTCCACGGAGATGACGCCGTTCGAGTCCATCGAGCACATCAGCGAGCCGGTCATCACGAAGTCCGTCGAGGCGAAGAACATGGACGACCTGCCGAAGCTCATCGAGACGCTCCAGCAGGTCGCCAAGGAGGACCCGACGATCCGCATCGAGATCAACGAGGACACGGGCGAGCACCTCATCAGCGGGCAGGGCGAACTCCACCTCGAGGTCATCACCCAGCGCATCGAGCGCAATCAGGGGATCCCGGTCAACACCGGTGAACCGATCGTCGTCTACCGCGAGGCGCCGACGCAGGAGTCCCGAGAGGTCGAGGGGCGTTCGCCGAACAACCACAACCGCTTCTACATCACGGTCGAGCCGCTCAGCGAGGACATCGTCGAGACGATCCAGCTCGGCGACGTCTCGATGGACATGCCCGAGCAGGAACGCCGCGAGGCGCTCCAGGAGGCCGGGATGGACAAGGATACCTCGCAGAACGTCGAGGACATCCACAACACGAACGTCTTCATCGACGACACGAAGGGTATCCAGCACCTCAACGAGACGATGGAGCTCGTCAACGAGGGGCTCCAGGAGGCTCTCAACGACGGCCCGCTGGCGGCCGAGCCCGTGCAGGGCGCACTGATCCGTCTGCACGACGCGCGCCTCCACGAGGACGCCATCCACCGCGGTCCCGCGCAGGTCATCCCCGCGGTCCGTCAGGCCGTCCACAACGCGCTCATCGATGCGGAGATCAAGCTCCTCGAACCGATTCAGGACGTCCGCATCGACGTCCCCACCGAGCACATGGGTGCGGCGAGCGGCGAGATTCAGGGCCGCCGTGGCCGCGTCGACGACATGTATCAGGAGGGCGACCTCATGGTCGTCGAGGGCATCGCGCCCGTCGACGAGATGATCGGCTTCTCCAGCGACATCCGCTCTGCGACCGAGGGTCGTGCGTCGTGGAACACGGAGAACGCCGGCTTCCGCGTCCTCTCCGACAGCATGCAGCGCGAGATCATCATGGAGATCCGCGAGCGCAAGGGCATGAAGACGGAACTCCCCGAAACGGTCGACTACTTCTAAACGGCCGCTTCCCGTTTCGACGCGCTGCGGCGGCGTCGGCCCGTCCGCCGTGATTTCGCTTCGTTCCGCCGTTCGGCTTTCCGCTCTCCGGCCCGTGCGTCCGTCGTCCGACGGCCGTGCCGAAGGTTTCTAACGCGGCGGGGGCGTTCGATCAGGTATGCACGCGGACACGCCCGCGATCCGTCGGAGCGACGCGCAACCACCCGTACGTGTCGCTTTGGGAACATCAAGCGGGAACGCCGTGGGGTGGTCCCGATGAGCGACGGGACCTCGGATGGCGACGCCGACGAGCGACAGGCGCACACCGTTCGGCTCGAACTCGTCGACGAGCCCGGCGAGCTGCTGAAAGCCCTGCACCCGATCGCGGAGAACGGCGGGAACCTCCTGAGCGTCTTCCACGAGCGCGGGTCGCTCACCCCGCGCGGGCGCATTCCGGTCGAAGTCGATCTCGAGTGCACCGCCCGGCAGTTCCGGACGGTCGTCGAATCGCTCCGCGACGCCGGCGTCAACGTCATCCAGGCGGGGACGGAGCACTACGGCGAGGAGGTAACGGTCCTCCTCTCGGGTCCGCTCGTTAGCACCGACCTCTCGGATACGCTCTCGCAGATCGAGGCGTGCACGTCGGCTTCCGTCGTTGACTTCTCGATGACCGACGAACCGGGGGTAGACGACGTGGCGAGCGCGCGCCTGCGACTCGCCGCCACTGAGGGGTCGACCGACGCCGCACTCGACTGTGTGCGGGACGTCGCCGACGAGAAGGAGTTGCACGTCGTCGAACCGCTCGTGGAGGGGAGCGCATGAGGCTGGCCGTGATGGGCGCTGGCGCGGTCGGTCGGAGCGTCGTCGAACTCGCCGGCGAATACGGGCACGACGTGACGGCGTTCGCGGACTCGACGGGCGCGATCGTCGACGCCAACGGGATCGACGCCGACGCGGCGTTCGCGCACAAGGAGCGCGTGGGCTCCGTCGGGGAGGACGATCCGAGCGCGGCGCTCGGCGCCGAGTACGACTGCCTCGTGGAGGCGACGCCGACGACGCTCGGCGACGCCCACCCCGGCTTCGAGCACGTCGAGGCGGCGCTCGAACGCGGCCGGCACGTCGTCCTCGCCAACAAGGGGCCGGTCGCGGAGCGCTACGACGACGTGATGGCGCTCGCGTCGTCGAGTGCGGGTGACGTGCGCTTCGAGGCGACGGTCGGGGGTGCGATTCCGGTCATCGCCACGATCGAGGGGATGGATCCCTCGCACGTCACGGCCGCCCGTGGCGTGCTGAACGGAACGGCGAACTTCGTGCTCTCGCGGATGGCCGCCGAGGGGCTCGGCTACGAGCACGTCCTCGCGGAGGCCCAAGATCTCGGCGTCGCGGAGGCCGACCCGACGTTCGACGTCGACGGCACGGACGCGGCGCTGAAGTGCGCGATCCTGGCGAACGTCCTCCACGGCGGCGGGTACTCGCTCGCGGACGTGGACGTGCAGGGAATCGCGGACGTCCCGTCGAGCGCGCTCGACCTCGCCGCCGAGGACGGCCGGACGGTCCGGCTCATCGGCGAAGTCACCGAGAGCGGCGACGTTCGCGTCGGTCCGCGACTGGTCACGGAACACGACACGCTCGCGGTCACGGGCACACAGAACATCGTCCAGCTGGAGACGACGAACGCGGGCCGACTGAACATCAGCGGGCGCGGTGCCGGCGGCCCGGAGACCGCCTCCGCCGTGCTCGCTGACGTCGGGCGTCTTCCCGAGCGCTGACCGACTAGCCACTTCTTGTCACGGTACGAGGTGCCAGTATTCGGCCGCGTCACGGCGCGACAGGGGCGCTCGCCTTTCGAAACCGTTTTACACGTAACTGGCGAATACGTTGCACAGAGCGCGCGTTCAGCGCGACCCCTGACCATGAGCGACAAACCGCACCAGAACCTGGCCGTCATCGGCCACGTCGACCACGGAAAGAGTACGATGGTCGGGCGGCTCCTCTTCGAGACTGGGAGTGTGCCCGAGCACGTCATCGAGCAGCACCGCGAGGAAGCCGAAGAGAAGGGCAAGGGCGGCTTCGAGTTCGCCTACGTCATGGACAACCTCGCCGAGGAGCGCGAGCGCGGCGTCACCATCGACATCGCCCACCAGGAGTTCGACACCGACGAGTACTACTTCACCATCGTCGACTGTCCGGGCCACCGCGACTTCGTGAAGAACATGATCACGGGCGCGTCCCAGGCCGACAACGCCGTCCTCGTCGTCGCCGCCGACGACGGCGTCGCGCCCCAGACCCGTGAGCACGTCTTCCTGGCCCGCACGCTGGGTATCGACGAGCTCATCGTCGCCGTCAACAAGATGGACGTCGTCGACTACTCCGAGGACACCTACAAGCAGGTCGTCTCCGACGTCACGGACCTCCTCAAGCAGGTCCAGTTCGACACGGACGACGCCTCCTTCATCCCGACCTCGGCCTTCGAGGGCGACAACGTCTCCGAGCACTCGGAGAACACGCCGTGGTACGACGGCGAGACGCTCCTCGAGTCCCTCAACAGCCTGCCGGAGCCGCAGCCGCCGACGGACGCGCCGCTGCGCCTCCCGATCCAGGACGTCTACACCATCTCCGGTATCGGTACCGTCCCCGTCGGACGTATCGAGACCGGGACGATGAACACGGGCGACAACGTTAGCTTCCAGCCCTCTGACGTCGGTGGCGAGGTCAAGACCATCGAGATGCACCACGAGGAAGTCCCGAGCGCCGAGCCCGGTGACAACGTCGGGTTCAACGTTCGCGGCATCGGCAAGGACGACATCCGTCGCGGTGACGTCTGTGGTCCCGCCGACGACCCGCCGAGCGTCGCCGAGACGTTCACGGCGCAGGTCGTCGTGATGCAGCACCCGTCCGTCATCACGGCGGGGTACACGCCGGTCTTCCACGCCCACACGGCGCAGGTCGCGTGTACGATCGAGTCCATCGACAAGAAGATGGACCCGTCCTCCGGCGAGGTCGCCGAGGAGAACCCGGACTTCATCCAGTCCGGCGACGCTGCCGTCGTCACCGTCCGCCCGCAGAAGCCCCTCAGCATCGAGCCGTCCTCCGAGATTCCGGAGCTCGGCTCCTTCGCGGTCCGCGACATGGGTCAGACCATCGCGGCCGGCAAGGTCCTCGACGTCAACGAGGCCTAACGAATGCAGCAGGCACGTGTTCGGCTCGCGGGCGTTAGTCCGTCCGACCTCGACGACATCTGCGACGACGTCCGCGAGATCGCGGACAAGACGGGCGTCAGCCTGAGTGGGCCGGTCCCGCTGCCCACCAAGACCCTCGAGGTCCCGTCGCGCAAGTCTCCCGACGGTGAGGGGACGGCGACGTGGGAGCACTGGGAGATGCGCGTCCACAAACGTCTGATCGACATCGACGCCGACGAACGCGCGCTTCGTCAGCTCATGCGGATCCAGGTCCCGAACGACGTCAGCATCGAGATCGTTCTCGAAGACTGAGCGGCTCTTCGACTCTCGATTCTCCCCGTTTTTCGCGCCGTCGAGCGCTAGCCTCGCCGATCAGCCGTCGTGCAAACCCACTCGAGTGGTGGGTTCCACGGACAGACGCTCGAACTCGGCTTCGCCGACGTCGATCGTCTGACGGAGTTCGACGCGCCCGTGGGCCGGCCAGTGGATCGATGTCGACCAATACTTCTACCCACAGACCGATGGCCGGGCCTCCCACGACCTCACCTATTCGACGCCCGGGTAGCGCTCACCTCTTCCCTCCGTCTCCCGCGTGTCCCTCTCGCCGCGAAGCAGAACCCTCAAATACGTCCCCCCGCTACGTATGGATGCGAACGAGGGCTCGTAGATCAGTGGTAGATCGCTTCCTTCGCAAGGAAGAGGCCCTGGGTTCAAATCCCAGCGAGTCCACTCGCGTTTCTCACCGGTTCCGTTCGATGCCCGTCGGGAATCCGGTGCTCTCTCCGACCCCGAAAGCTTTGACGGTGTAGTTCTACGCTCCGGTATGGACGACGCCGCGTACAACGAACTCGTCTCGTCGCTGACGCCGTACGAAGAAGCCGGCGGTGTGAAGACGTACACGAACACGGTCAGTCTCGCGTGTCCGGCGTGTGAGCAGCCGTTCGACGACCTCGTGGTCTGCCGTAACGACCTCAACAGCCTCGAACTCTCGAAGGTGCTCGACCTCTGCGTGACGACGCACAACGACGACGTCCTCCTGTTCACGCACCAGTAAGCCCGCGGCCGGTACACGGCCGCGCCGCGCGTCTTCGATTGCTCAGTACTGGACGTCGTTGAGGTCGTCGTCGACCTCGATACCGCGGTTCTTCACGGCGTCGGAGTCGAGACCGACCTCCTCTAAGAAGTCTGAATACTCGCGCTCGGCGTTCTCGCCGGCCTTCTGGCGGTCGCTCGCGTGGTCGCAGAGCTCCACGAGGTTCTCGGGGACGTCGTTCTGGTAGACGATCCAGTGGTTCACGAGGTCGCTCATCCGGCGGATCGGGCTCGTGAAGTGGCCGTAGATCTCGAAGTTGAGCGCGTGGTGGCCGCCGAAGGGGTCGTTCATGTACTTCGCGCGGGGCATCACCTTCATCACAGCCCACTGGATCTTCCCGAGTTGGCGCCCCGGGGCCTCCTCCAGGGTGGCGTTAACGGCCTTCCGGGGATCGTCCCACGAGTCGCCGGGGATGGAGACGCCGTCGAGCTCCTGAATCTCGCGGAGCGCGTCGTCCCACTCGTCGGGGCTCGGCTGCGGGTGGACGCGATAGACGGCTTCGACGCCGCGCGACCACATAAGCTCGTGCGTGACGGCCTTGTTCGCCTTCAGCATGCACTCCTCGATGATGGTGTGCGCCCGATCGCGGCGGGGGTTGAGGACGAGACTGCCCTCCTCCTTGCGCTGCTCGTGCATGCGGTCGGCGACGTCGAAGACGAGGTTGCACTCCTCGTGGAGGGGCGCCTCCTCGTCGTCGAGACGCTCCTCGGCCTGCTTGTAGGTGAGACGCTCGTCGGACTCGATGACGGACTTGTAGATGTCGATGGTCTCGTAGCCCAGCGTCTCCTTATCCAGGTGCATCTCGACGGTGTGCGCGAGGCGATCCTCGTTGGGGACGAGCGAACAGACGGTCTCGGCGAGCACGGGCGGGAGCATGTGGACGGTGTAGCCCGGGAGATAGACGGTGTTCCCGCGCTCGATGGCCTCCTCCCACATCGCCGATTCGGGGTGGACGTAGTGGGAGACGTCGGCGATGTGGACCCAGAGGACGTACTCCTCGTCGCGCTCCTCGATGCTGATCGCGTCGTCGAAGTCCTGGGCGTCCGCGGGGTCGGTCGTCCACGTCGTCAGATCGCGGAGGTCCTCCCGATCCGCGATTTCGGCCTCGATCTCGGCTTGGACGTCGTCGACGCGCTCCTCGGCTTCCGCCATCACCTCGTCGGGGAACGCGTCGCGGATCTCGAACTTCTCGAAGAGGTCCTCGCGCTTGTTCTCCAACTGGCGCGCGAGGTCGGCGGGAACGCGGATCGGCCCCTCTGGTTCCCCGTCGGCGCTCGCCGCGTCTGCGGTGTTCGACATGCTATCGGGTATGCGGGTCCGCCAGTTAGTCGTGTCGCCGTGGCCCGAGCGCCGAGCGGACGATTTAAGCGCCGAACGCCCCGTGATGGCACCATGGAAGTCTCGTCCCGCCACCACCTCCGAAGCGACGACGTCAGCGAGCTGAACGACGCCCTCGAGGACCTGCTCGGCGTCACGCTCGACGCCGACAGCTACGAACTCGTCGAGTTCAAGGACGCCGATCGGGACGTCGTCCTCGTCGACGGCGATCCGCTCGCCGCGTACTTCGACGACGACCCGTTTCTCACGGTCAAGGGTGCGAACGAGCACCCGCCAGAGCGCGGCGTCGTCACCGTCGACGCCGGCGCGATCTCGTTCGTCAGCGACGGCGCGGACGTGATGCGCCCGGGGATCACCGAGGCCGACGACTCCATCGACGCGGGCGACCTCGTCGTGATCGTCGAGGAGACCCACGGGAAGGCGCTCGCCATCGGGCGCGCGCTCGTCGACGGCGCGGAGATGGCGGGCGACTCCGGGAAGGTCGTCGACTCGCTGCACCACGTCGGCGACGAACTGTTCGAGTTCGTCGCCTGATCCCCCGATCGTCCGCTCCACCACCGCTACCGCTACCCGCCGGCTCGCAGTGTCGTCGACGAGCGCGACCACGCCCACTCTCAGCGATCGCGTTCGTACGCCTCGGCCGCCCGCGCGAACTCCACCGTCGCGCTCCGATACGTCTCGCGGAGGTCGCGAACCGGCGAGTCGCTCGCGTCGACCCGGAGGTCGTTCCCGTACCCGCCGGCCTCTTCGCCCCCCGTGGTCACGACTTCCACCGCCGCCGACTGGACCGTCAACAACTCCCGCTTGTCGCCGCCCTCGGCCTGTCCGGCCGCGAGCGCGTCGATCAGCCGCGGCGCGAGCGCTTCCTCGCGGTCGCTCGACTCGTAGGCGTCCGCGACGGCCTCGACCACCGACGCGCCCGTGAGCAGGTTCCCGGCGACCGTGTAGTTCTCGCCCTCGCGCGCGCCGTACCAGCCGTGACACTCCGGCCCGGAGAACGCGAACGTCCCCTCGGCGTCGACCCCGTGGACCTGTCGCTCCGCTCTCCCGTCGTCCGCGTTCAACAGCGCCTCCAGCGCGTCGTCGACCGCGACGCCGTCCGCGACGTGATCGAGGCCGACCTCGCCGAGGCGTTCGTTGACCATGGACTGCGTCGCGATCGCGCCGTGTTCGGAGACGTGGGGACAGAGCGAGCCGACCGCCGGGAGTCGCGTCGTCACCGCCACGCCGAAGCGGTCCGCGGGCTCGCCCGCCGCGTCCGCGTCGGTCTCGTGGACGCAGATACTGAACGTCATCGTCACGCCCGAAGCGCCCAACCCCCCTAAACGTCGGGGCAACGCGTCCGTGGACGCAAGAACTATGCGGACGCCGGTGGCTCTATTTCCCCATGGGATTCATGGAGAAGATCCTCGGCGGCTCCGGTAGTAGCACCGAGGACTACGTTGAGCTCGACCTCGGTGACGTCGACACCAGCGCCGGGGACGCCCGCACGACCGTCCACATCGCGGAGATCGACAATCAAGAGGACGTCATCGCCATCAAGGACGCGGTCTACGACGGCGACATCGTCGTCGCGGACATCACGCGACTCCGCACCGAGGACTCGATGACCGAGCACTTCACCGAGGAACTCCGCCAGGTCGCCCGCGAGGTCGACGGCGACATCATCCAGAAGGGCGACGATCAACTCATCCTCACGCCCTCGGGCATCGCCATCAGCCGGCAGAAGCTCAACCGCTGACCGGCGGTCCGCCCGCACCGCACGGCGTCCGCCGGAGGAGAACGCGAACCTCCTCACCGTCGGCCCGCGTCGTGTCGACGGCGATCGCTCTCGGCCCCGATCGACCCGCGAAAAGCGCGCGTGGAGTACGTTCTTCCGAGACGTCCCCCGTCGTGTTCGATCCTTTCCGGCGACGTCCGGCGGTTACGAGACCCCGTCCGGGGTCTCGTCTTTGTCCTCGACCTGCCGCTTGAGCGATTCTCGACGCGACTTCGCGTCCCGTCCCGTGGCTTCGAGGAGGAAGTCGTTCTTCGCGGAGACGGCGTCCTCGGCGGCGTCGGCGTGGCCGTCGGCGATGACCTCGGCCGCGGGGCGCTCCTCGAACTCGACGGCGAGTTTGTCCTTCTTGCCGGAGTAGGAGACCCCGCCGGCGACGATGCGCTCGAAGACCGGGTTGTCGGGGTCCTCGACGACGTAGAGGTCGCTCCCCTTGTACTCCTCGGTCCCCGAGATCGCGCCGAAGTACTCCTCGACCGTGGCCTCCATGTCCGGGATCCGCTCTTCGAGGTACTCCCCGCGACGCATCTTGTACTCCTTCATACGCCACGGAAATGGGTGAACTCGTATAACCCCTTCGCGTCACGCGCTCTCGGGTGACTCCGCGAGGTAGCCGCGGTGACAGTCGGGACAGATGTCGCCGGCACGGAGCGACGACCCGGTCGCACCCGTGCGCTTCCCGCACTCCGGACAGACGAGCTCCCCGCGACCCTCGCGTTCGGAGGAGCCCTCGATCAGGCCGGCACTCGCGATGCCGGTACCGGTGCGAGGCGCCCGCTCCGAATCGTCGCTCCCGTCGTCCGCCGGCGCTCTCGCCTCCGCGCCTCGCTCGGTCTCTCGCGTGTCGTCGCTTGACGGCCACGCGCCGCGCTCGCGCTCGTGCTCCCGTTCGTCGTCGTCGGTGAGGATCACCGCATCGTCGGTCGGCGCCTCCTCGCCCGGAGCGGCGGCGTCGTCACCGTCGCCAGCGCGCCCGTCGTCGTCCGTGGTCGGCCACGCCGCGGCGTCCTCCGTCGCGTCGGTCTCCGCCGTTTCGGACGCTCCCGCTACGGTCGTCTCGTCCTCGGCCGCCGCCCCGGTGGGTGTCGTCGCCTCCGTCGGTTCGTCGGTGATGAACTCGGCGTCGTCGTCCGCCGGGACGTTCCCGGCGTCGGCCATCGCGGGATCGTCCGCGCCGCTCCCTGTGCTCTCGCCTTCGTCGGCCGCCGTCGACGTCCCCGCGACCGCGCTCGCCGCGGCGTCGACGAACTCCGCGGGCTCCGACACCTGCGCGGGCTCGCCGCTCGCCGCCCCCTCGCTCTCGACGCGCTCGAACGCGGCGGCGAGCCCCTCGCCCTCGTCTTCGTCTTCGCCCTCGTCTATCCCGCCGTCGTCGGCGACGGACGGGGGCGCTTGACGGACCGAGCGGACTTCGGTGCTCTCGCTCACGACGCGCTCGCGCCCGCAGCGATCGCAGTATTCGACCGTGCGGACGTACTCGACGACTTCGTCGCCGCGCTCCTCCCGCTCGCGTTCCGTCTCGGGCTCGCCGTACTCGTGTCCGAGCAGGGAGCACGTTAGACCCATTGGACGCGTGATACCCCACCCACCGGGAAAAGCGTACCGCTCGGGGACATCGCTATACGCCAGCGGTCCGTACGCTCGCGCATGCAGGCGAAGCGCGAGTTCCGCTCGCGGGACGACACCGAGGTCGCGGTGTTGGACGCGCTGGTCGACCGGCGCGAGGAAGGGATGACGGTCTTCGAGCTCCGCTCGCGCGTCGACACCGACATCGATGGGCTAGAGGAGGCCCTCGCGGACCTGAAGCGCGACGGGCTCATCGACGCCGAATCGCGCGAGGACCGCACGCTCATCAAGCCCGCGGACCGCGTCGTCCCCGACCCCGCGACCGCCGGCGACGAAGACGAGCAGTCCTTCGTCGCGTGGCTCCGCGAACGCGTCGGGCTCTAAGCCCGGGAGCGGACGCTTTAACCGCACGCCACACCGAGCACGGGTATGACCGTCGTCAGGGACCTCCACGAGGACTACGGCGCCGTCTTCGAGGAACGCGGCGAGCGCGCGCTTCCGCGGCACTTCGGCCGACCCGCGCGTACCCAGCGCGCCGTCCGAAACGCCGTCGGCGTCACCGAACACGCGTACGGCGTCCTCGTCGTCACGGGCGAGGACCGCCACGACTTCGTCGACAACGTCGTTACGAACGCCGTCCCCGAGACGGACGGCCAGGGGGTCTACGCGCTCCTCCTCGAACCGGAGGGCGGGATCCGGACCGACATGTACGTCTACGCGGCCGGCGATCGCCTCCTCTGCTTCCTCCCGCTCGAAACCGCCGACGCGGTCGTCGCGGAGTGGCGCGACAGCATCTTCCTCGCGGACATCGAGATCGCGGAGGCGACCGACGACTTCGCCGTCTTCGGCGTCCACGGTCCCGAGGCCACCGAGAAGGTCGCGTCCGTCCTCCACGGCGCGGGCGCACCCGACGCTCGGCTCTCCTTCACCCGCGGCGAGATCTACGAGCACGGCGTCACCGTCATCCGGACGGACGCCGCGGTCGGCGAGGAGGGGTACGAGATCGTCGTCGACGCCGACGGCGCGAGCGACGTCCTCGAGACCCTCATCACCCGCGGGCTGAACGCCCCGCCGTTCGGGACGCGGGTCTGGGAAGCGCTCACGCTCGAGGCCGGGACGCCGCTCTACCCGCACGACATGGCCGGTCGCGTCCCGAACGTCCTCGGATTGCGAAACGCCCTCGACTTCGAGAAGGGGTGTTACGTCGGTCAGGAGATCGTCTCCAAGGTGGAGAACCGCGGCCGTCCCTCCAAGCGCCTCGTCGGCCTCCGCTTCGACGGCGACGCCGACGACGTTCCCGCCGTCGCCGACCCGCTCGACGTCCGCGTCGACGGGCGGACCGTCGGCGAGGCGACGCGCGCCGCGTGGAGCGACGCGCTCGACGCACCGATCGCCCTCGCACTCGTCCCGTACGACAGCGACGCCGAGACCGCGACGATCGCCACCGACGACGGCGAGCGCGACGCCGACGTCGTCGACCTCCCCTTCCTCGTCGGGAGCGATCGCTCCGCGCGCGCTCCCAGATACGAGTAGCGACCCGAGCCGCCTCGCCTCGCCTCGCCGTCGACCTCCGTCAGCGACGGAAGAGCGCGCCCAGCTGCTCGCGCGAGAAGAGCGTGCTCGGTCGGTCCATGTGGACGCCGATCTCGCCCGAGAAGAATCGCATTCCGACCGTCTGGACGAGCTCCGGGGCGTCGTACCCCTTCCGCACGAGCTTGCCGAGCGCGATGTCGCGTCCGAGCTCGTCGCGCCACGCGTCCTCGAAGGCGGCGAGCGTCCCCGGATCGTCGGGATCGATCGCCTCGGCGGCGACGTCGGCCGCGGTCATCCCGTAGAGGATCCCGCCCCCGGTGAACGGCTTCGTCATCCCGGCGGCGTCGCCGAGGAGGAATCCGCGCGTCGCCGTCACCGTCTCTGGGGGTCCGATCGGGATGAGCCCCGAGCAGCGGCGTTCGATCCGGCCGGCGACGCCGTAGTCGGCGACGAACTCGTCGAAGCGCGTCGCGACATCGCCTGACTCCGTCGGCGTGGCCGCGAGGCCGTACTCGACGCCCGCCTCGCCCCGGGGGATGCGCCACGCGAAGAAGCCCGGGACCGTGAGGTGGACGTCCACGTAGTCGTCGTGGTCGGGCTCGGGGTCGAAGGCGAGGACGCCGTGGAGGAACTCCTCGGGCTCCGGGAGGGCCAACTGATCGCGGACGCGCGAGCGCGGCCCGTCGCACCCCGCGACCATCCGCGCCGCGACCGTCTCGTCGCCGTCCGCGCTCCGCACGTCGAGTTCGACGCCGTCGCTGGTCTCGCGGACCCCGGTGACGGTGTGTCCATCGCGGACGTCCGCGCCGGCGTCCGCGGCCGCTCGGGCGAGCGTCTTGTCGAGCTCGACGCGATCGATCGCGTTCGACACCGGCCGGTCCGTGTAGTAGAACTCGTGGGCGTCGCTGCCGGGACCGCCCGTGTGGAAGCGCGCGCCGTAGACGTCGTTCTCGTGGAGGCGCTCGCGGGCCTCCTCCGGGACGTACGCCCAGACGTCGAGCGAGACGTGGCCGGAACACGCGAGCGGCCGGCCGATCTCGCCGCGTTCGAACGCGACGACGTCGTGGCCGCGCTCGGCCGCTCGGCGGGCGAAGCGCGCGCCCGGCGGCCCGACGCCGACGACCGCGAAGTCGTACATACCCGCCCTATCGCACAGTCCGGTATAGGCTTCCCGGTCACTCGTCCCCGCCACGGCCTTTTTGCACCGTCGCGATCCATCCCACAGTGTGACGCGCTACGAGCAGTGCGCCGTCTGCGGGTGGACCGGCAGCCGAACCGACCTCGACGAACAGGGCGATGGCGGCTCCTGTCCAGCTTGCGGCGAACCGCTCACGTAGTCGAGGCAACCACCGCCGCGTCGTTCAGTAGCCCAGCGTCTTCTCGACGAGGACGACCGTCGTGCGTCCCTCCGTCCCCTCCTGTCGGTAGACGAGCTCCTTCGACGGGTAGCTCTCGACGCCGTAAGCCTCCCGCGCGCGCTCGTTCTCGAAGGCGTAGGCGTACTCGTGGAGGCGCTCGCGGGCCGCGTCCTCGTCCGCGACGACCTTGTTGACGCCGGCGACGACGAGCAGGTGCTTCGCGGCGAACGGGTACGCGCCCATCCGGCTCCCGGAGAGGTCCGCGGCGACGAGCGTGCCGTCTCGCCCGATGGCGTTCGCGCTCCCGAGGAAGTAATCGGAGGCCTGGGCCTCGCGGCGCGCCGCCGCGCGCGCCTCGTCGTCGTCGATCGAGAAGACCTCGCCGTAGCGGTTCTCCCACTCGTGGTCCCCCTCGTTCAGGTGCGACATGAAGCCGATCTCCTCCAGCGTCGTCGAGTGGCCGCTCATGACGGACGCGCCCGACGGGATCGCGTCTACGACGTAGTCGAGGGCCGCCTCGGCGTCCGCGACGACCTCGACGTCGAAGCCGCTCTCTTCGAGGTTCTCCACGGCCTCCTCGAGTTCGGCGTCGCTCGGGTGTTCATCCCACGCGTCGTCGACGTCCACGTCGTCGATGTAGTCGGCCTTCTGCTGGTCGGACATGCACGGTGAGAGACGCGCCCGCACAATGAACGTGGGGACAGCGGCGGCGCGTGCCCGTGCGGGTAACCCCTGTGTCACCGGCCGTCCGACGGCGCGCCCGCTCCCTTCAGTCGTCCTGCGCGGGCGCGGGTGCATCGGGCTTCTCCCGGTCGCTCCGCGGTCCGTCGATGTCGACGGCCGGGAGCTTATCGCGGAGATACCGGCCGGTGTAGCTCGCCTCGACCTCGGCGAGCTCCTCGGGCGTCCCGGTGGCGACGATCTCCCCGCCGGCCTCGCCGCCCTCCGGCCCGAGGTCGATCACGTGGTCGGCGTTCTTCACGAGGTCGAGCTCGTGCTCGATGACGACCACGCTGTTCCCCCTGTCCGTCAGCCGCTGGAGGACGTCGACGAGCTTGCGCTCGTCCTCGGAGTGGAGCCCCGTCGTCGGCTCGTCGAGGAGGTAGAGCGTGTCGCCCGTCGCCTTCTTCCCGAGCTCCTCCGCGAGCTTCACGCGCTGGGCCTCACCGCCGGAGAGGGTCGTCGAGGGCTGGCCGAGGCGCATGTAGTCGAGGCCGACGTCGCTCAGCAGCTGGAGCCGGCGGGCGAGCCGCGAGTCGGCCTCGAAGAAGTCGAGGGCCTCCTCGACGCTCATGTCGAGGACGTCCGCGATCGTCGCGCCCTTGTACGTCACGTCGAGCGTCTCGTCGTTGTACCGCTCTCCCCCGCACTCCTCGCAGGGGACGTGGACGTCCGAGAGGAAGTTCATCTCGATCTTCACGGTGCCCTGCCCGCCGCACTCCTCGCAGCGCCCGCCCTTCACGTTGAAGCTGAAGCGGCCCTTGTCGTAGCCGCGCTGCTTGGCGAGCTTCGTCTCCGCGAACTTCTCGCGGACGTAGTCGAAGACGCCCGTGTAGGTCGCCGGATTGCTCCGCGGCGTCCGGCCGATGGGCGACTGATCGATGAGCCGGACGGTCTCGACGTGCTCGGTGCCCTCGATGCCGTCGTGCTCGCCGGGGTTCACCGAGCTGTTGTCGTTCATCGCCCGGGCGAGCCCCTCGTAGAGGACGTCGTGCATCAGCGTCGACTTCCCGGAGCCCGAGACGCCCGTGATCGCGGTGAACGCGCCCACCGGAATGTCGACGTCGAGATCCTTGAGGTTGTGCTGGCGCGCGCCGCGAACCGTCAGCGACTCGTCCCAGTCGCGGCGCTCCTCGGGGACCGGGATCCGCTTTCGGCCCGCGAGGTAGTCCGCGGTGATCGACTCCTCGCTCCCGAGGATCTCCTCGTAGGTGCCCTGCGCGACGACCTCGCCGCCGTGTCGGCCGGGCCCGGGGCCCATGTCGACGATCTCGTCCGCGCGACGCATCGTCTCCTCGTCGTGCTCGACGACGAGCAGGGTGTTCCCGAGGTCGCGCAGCTCCTCTAAGGTGTTCAGCAGGCGGTCGTTGTCGCGCTGGTGGAGGCCGATGGAGGGCTCGTCGAGCACGTAGAGCACGCCCACGAGCCCCGATCCGATCTGCGTCGCGAGGCGGATGCGCTGGGACTCGCCACCGGAGAGCGTCGAGGCCTCCCGATCGAGCGTGAGGTAGTCCAATCCCACCTCGGTCATGAAGCCGAGGCGCGCGCGGATCTCCTTCAGGATCTCCTCGGCGATCTTCCGCTCGCGCTCCGAGAAGCTCCCCTCCACGCCCTCGAAGTGCGCGAGGGCGTCGGCGATGCTCAACTGATTCACCTCGGTGATCGACGTGCCATCGACGAGCACGGCCCGCGAGGAGGGCTTCAGGCGCGTGCCGTCGCACGCCGGACACGCCGTGACGCTCATGAAGTCCTCGATGTGCTCGCGCACGCGGTCCGAATCCGTCTCGACGTACCGGCGTTCGAGGTTCGGCACCACGCCCTCGAACCGCTCGGTCTTGCGCCGCACGCCGTTCTTCGTCTGCTTCTCGAAGACGACTTCCTCATCGGTCCCCCAGATGAAGGCCTGCTGGGTCGCCTCGTCGAGCTCCTCGAACGGCGTCTCGACGCTCACGCCGAAGTGCTCGGCGACGTTGTCGAGCATGTTGCGGTAGTACGAGCGGTTGTAGCTCCACGGCTCGAAGACGTGCTTGATCGGCTTCGTGGGGTCCTGGACGACGAGGTCCTCGGAGACCTCCTTCGTCTCGCCGATCCCCTCACACTCCGGGCACGCGCCGTGCGGGCTGTTGAACGAGAAACTGCGCGTCTCGATCTCCGAGATGTCGATCCCGCAGTGCGTACACGCCAACTCCTCGGAGAACTCGACGACGAGGCGCTCATCGTCGCCGTCGTCGGCGAGGTCGCCGGTCGCGCGCGCCGTCGCGCCCCCGAGTTCGACGCCCTCGTCGGGGTCGGGGACGATCACCTTCAGGACGCCGTCGGCCTCCGACAGCGCCGTCTCGACGGAATCCGTGATGCGCGAACGGGCGTCCTCGCTCACTCTCACGCGGTCGACGACCACGTCGATCGTGTGGTCGAGGTTCTCGTCCAGCTCGGGCGTCTCCGTCGCCAGATCGTACGCCTCGCCGTCGACCTCGACGCGCGCGTACCCCGCCGAGAGCAGTTCCTCGAAGCGCTCTGCGAAGGCGCCCTTCTGGTCGCGCACCACGGGCGCGGCGAGCTTCGCGCGCGTCCCTTCCGGGAGCTCCATGATCCGGCGAACCATCTGCTGGGCGGACTGCTCGCCGACCTCGCGCCCGCACTCCGGGCAGTGCGGCGTCCCCACTCTGGCGTAGAGCAGCCGCAGGTAGTCGTGGAGCTCCGTCACCGTGCCGACGGTCGATCGGGGGTTGTTCGCCGCGTTCTTCTGGTCGATGCTGATCGCGGGCGAGAGTCCCTCGACCGACTCGACCTGCGGTTTGTCCATCTGCCCGAGGAAGTTCCGGGCGTACGCGGAGAGGGACTCGATGTACCGCCGTTGTCCCTCGGCGTAGATCGTCTCGAACGCGAGCGAGGACTTCCCCGACCCGGAGAGGCCGGTGACGACCGTGAACTCCTCGCGCGGGATCTCGACGTCGAGGTCCTTCAGGTTGTGCTCCTCCGCCCCGCGGACGGTGATGTAGTCCTCACTCATCGCGCTCACCCGCCGTCTCGTCGCCGCGTTCCGCGTGGTGACTCGCCGTCATTCGTTGGGAGGACCCTAGCGCCGAACGCACTTAACCGGATCACTCCCCACGAGAAACGACCGGATCAGGCCATCTCGCGCCGGTCGACGCCTCGGCCCACCCCAGCGCGGCGTCCGATGATCGACCCGGGTCTTTTTTCAGCGCCGACCGCGCACGCGACGGCGTGACCGACGACTACGACATCTCTACCGTCGAACTCGACGACGACCGCTACGAGGTCGTCCAGTCGCTCGTCCGGAACAAGTACGCGGTCCGCGACTCCGCGGGCGAGGTCGTCCTCCGCGGCAAGCAGAAGCTGTTCAAACTCAAAGAGCAGTTCCCGTTCGTGAACGGCGACGGCGAGGACGCCTTCACCGTGAAGGCCGGCGGGATCCTCGACGTCGCGGGCAACTACGCCATCGTCGACGACGCCACCGGGGCGGAGGTCGTCGTCCTCGACGAGGACTGGTCGTGGTTCGCCGAGAACTGGACCGTCCGCGACCCCGACACGGGCGCGGCGCTCGCCACCATCTCCTCGAAGAACAAACTCCTCGAAGTCCTGCGCCACTTCGTCGGCGCGGCCGGCCTCATCCCCCACAAGTACGAGATCGCGGACCCCGAGGGGAATCACGTCGGCGACATCTCGGGGCAGTTCTCCCTCCGCGATGCGTACACCGTCACGATCGGCGACGCGAGCGACGTTCCGAAGGAGGCCGTCGTCGCCGCCGCGTGCGTGCTCGACGCGCTGGAGGGGAGCTGATTAGACGTCCTCGGGGAGCCAGCCGCCGTCCACCTCCACGTTCTCCCCGGAGACGTACCCGCTCTCCGCCGCGCAGAAAAAGCGGACGACGTGCGCGATGTCGTCGACCGTCGCCCAGCGACCCCGCGGGGCGTCCGCCGGGAACTCGTCGCTCGTCTCGACGACGTAGGGCGAGACGGCGTTCACCGTCACGCCGTCGTCCTGCGTCTCGGCGGCGAGCATCCGCGTGAACATCAAGACGCCGGCCTTCGCGGCGAAGTACGGGAAGTTCTTCGCGGCGACGAGCCCCCTGTCGGCCGAGGCGTAGCCGACGTTGACGATCCGGCCCCACTCCTGCTCGCGCATCCCGGGGAGCGCGCGGCGCGCGCAGAGCATCGTCCCGACGAGGTTCGTCTCGTGGACGCGCCGCCAGTCGTCGACCGACTGCTCGGCCCAGTGCGTCGGCTCGAAGTCCCCGACGTTGTTCACGAGGACGTCGACCGTCCCGAGGTCGGCCTCGACCGCCTCGACGGCCGCGTCGACGCTGTCGCGGTCGGTGACGTCCGCCCGCACGGCCGTCGCGTCGGGTGCGCCGCGCTCACGGGCCTCCGCGGCGGTCGCCGTCGCTTCCGCCTCGCTGCTGTGGTAGTGGACCGCGACGGCCGCGCCCGCCTCGGCGAGCGAGAGCGCGATCCCGCGGCCGACGCCTGTCGCGCTCCCCGTGACGAGCGCGGTCCGCCCGGTCAGGTCGAGTGCCGACATACGCCGTCGATCGCCTCCCGCGAGTATATATTTTAAGGGCCCCCCGCGGCTTGTGACGGACATGGCTATCGAGAAGATCCTGCTCGCCGTCGGACCCGGCGACGCCGACCGCGCCGAGGCCCTCGCCGAAACGCTCATCGACATCGCCGTCCCGACCGACGCCGAGGTCGTGTTGGCGCACGTCTTCACCGAGGAGGAGTACGAGTCGACGCTCGACAACCTCGGCGTCGAGGCCGGCGGTGA
Organism: Halarchaeum nitratireducens; assembly: GCF_014647155.1. Lineage (GTDB taxonomy): Archaea > Halobacteriota > Halobacteria > Halobacteriales > Halobacteriaceae > Halarchaeum > Halarchaeum nitratireducens. Next base: position 203,157 of record NZ_BMOQ01000001.1, read on the forward strand.
CGTCTCCGTGGACGAGGTCTCGCGGCGCCACGCGACGATCCGACAGCTCTCGGCGGCCCTCGACGAGGCCGAGGTCGACTACACCATCCGCGGCGAGATCGGGACTCACGGCGAACGCATCGTCGACCTCGCCGAGACCGAGGACGCCGACCTCGTCATCGTCGGCGGCCGGAAGCGCTCGCCGACCGGGAAGGCGGTCTTCGGCTCGACGGCCCAGGAGGTCATGCTCTCCGCGCCCTGTCCCGTCACCTTCGTCCGCGGCGAGTAGCGGCGTCGCGTCGACCCGAACGGCGAGCGCGCCCGCCGACCTCCCTCCGTTTTTCCTTCGTTCCTTCCGCGATACGTCGGCCCCGCTCGTCACTCCGTAGTGAAATCTGTGCAGTTAAGTCGCCGGGGCGGCCACTACCGGGCAGATGGCGTACTACGTGGGCGTCGATCTCGGCGCGACGAACCTCCGCGCCGCGGTCGCGGACGAGGAGGCAGTCGTGCTCGGCACCGACCGCCGCGGGACCCCGCGCGGCCCGTCCGGCATCGCCGTCACCGAGGCCGTCCTCGCCGCGATCCGGACCGCGTGCGCGAACGCCGGCGTCGATCCGACGCAGGTGGCCGCGGCCGGGATCGGGAGCATCGGCCCGCTCGACCTCGCCGACGGCGCGATAGACAACCCGGCGAACCTCCCCGAGGGGATCGGCCGTATCCCCCTCGTCGGCCCCGTCCGCGAGCTCGTCGACTCGGAGCGCGTCTACCTCCACAACGACACCATCGCCGGCGTCATCGGCGAGCGCTTCCACAGCGACCGCAACCCCGACGACATGGTCTACCTCACCATCTCCTCGGGGATCGGCGCGGGCGTCGCCGTCGACGGCAACGTCCTCACCGGCTGGGACGGCAACGCCGGCGAGGTCGGCCACATGGCGGTCGACCCCGACGGACGCCGCACCTGTGGTTGCGGACGCGACGGCCACTGGGAGGCCTACTGCTCCGGGAACAACATCCCGCGCTACGCGAAACAACTCGCCGAGGAACGCGACGCCGACACCGCGCTGCCGGTCGAATCCGACTCGTTCTCCGCGAAGGACGTCTTCGAACACGCCGAGAGCGACGACTTCGCGAACGACGTCGTCGGTCGGATCGCGGACTGGAACACGCTGGGCATCACGAACCTCGCGCAGGCGTACGCGCCGCTCGTCGTCTACGTCGGCGGCGCCGTCGCGCTCAACAACCCCGGCCTCGTCCTCGAACCCGTCCGCGAGCGTCTCGACGAGACGGTGTTCAACAACGTTCCCGACCTCCGCCTCACGAACCTCGGTGACGACGTCGTCCTCGACGGCGCGATCGCCTCCGCAATCACCGGCGGTACCGGCGATCGCTCGCAGATCCACTAATCCCCACACACCTCGCGTCGCCTGTTCTCGGCGCTTCGAAAGCCCGAGGTCACCCGTGCGCGATACCCAACGGGTCGGCCGACGCGTCTCGGAACCCCACGAGATGGGCGAGACGACGCGGTCCGTCCGGTGTGGATCACCCGATGCGGACCGTGCGGCGTGAGACACACCCTCCGTCGTCTGTTCGACGGTGTCGTGGCCGTGCCACCGTCGTCGACGCGGTTTGCCGTCGTCGCTACTCTTCGACGGCTGACCGGGGCACCCACACACGGGGCGTCGTAAGCTCTCAGTCGAGATGTCACGACGCCGCCCACCGTGTGCTGTTCGCCCACCACCGACAACTAACGACTTTTGGTGTGTCTCACGACACAGACTATCTTCCGGAATCGGGACGTCCTGAAGGAGGATTACGAACCCGACGAGATCCTCGAACGGGACGACGAGATCCAAGCGTACGCGCGCGCTCAACCCCACCCGCCACGGTGCACACCCGGACGACGTCTTCATCTACGGGAAGACCGGCGTCGGGAAGACCGCCGTCACGAAATACCTCCTCGAAGTCCTCGAAACCGAAGTCGACGAGGATCCGAGCGTCGACTCGGAGGTCACGACGCTCCTCGTCAACCGCCAGTACTCGACGACGTCGTACCAAGCGCTCATCGCGCTGTTGAACGCGCTTCGTGGCCCGCACGATCAGGTATCCGCGACCGGACACGCGCCACAGGACCTTTACAACATGCGCTGGCGCGAGCTCGACCAGCTCGGTGGGACCGTCCTCATTGCGCTCGACGAAATCGACGCCATCGGGGGCGACGACGGTCTCCTCGTCCGACGCGGGTCTCGATCTCCCGGCGTCGATGCCGCGCTGAGCCGCACGTGACTGCGCGAACTCATCTCGCCGTCGCCGAGAACAGACGACGCGAGGTGTGGGTGGGTACGACGCGGCGCGCGCACCGGAACCCGAACGCTTTCACGCGTGCGGACGTAACTCATACTATGAGCGAGGCCAGCGAAACGGACGGCGAGGGCTTTCACGGGCGCGTCGAGCGGTGGCTCGCGGCCCAGATGCCGATCATCCAGATGCACGGCGGCGAGTCCGCCGTCCGGAAGGCCGATCGGGAGTCCGGCGAAGTCGTCATCGAACTCGGGGGCGCGTGCTCCGGGTGCGGTATCAGCCCCCGGACCGCCCACCGGATCAAGACCGACCTCGCCGCCGACTTCGAGGCCGTCACCGACGTCACCGTCCGTTTCTCCGACGACTCCGGTTCGGACTGGACGACCGGTCAGGCCGAGAGCTACATGGGCGTCGACCGGAACGAGGGCGGACGCGGCGGCCGCGGTGAAGGAAGCCCGAACTCCGACGGCATGCACTTCTAGATCCGGACGGCGTTCCCGGGTGCGCGGAACGCGCCCGCGGCAAAAAGTCGCGGGTCGCAGGGTACTTACCGATACGTTCCCCTAGTACCGCGTAATGAGCGAGCAGCAGGGCGAGCAAGCGTCCGAGGACCGCCGGAAGTACGAGTTCCGGAAGGTCATCGAGAAGCTCCAGGACTACTCCGGGAGCGGGACGCAACTCGTCTCCATCTACGTCCCCGAGGACAAGCAGGTCTCGGACGTGGTCGCCCACGTCACCCAAGAGCACTCGGAGGCGTCGAACATCAAGTCGAAGCAGACGCGTACGGCGGTGCAGGACGCCCTGACCTCCATCAAGGACCGCCTGCGCTACTACGATACGTTCCCCCCGGAGAACGGGATGGTGCTCTTCTCGGGGTCGATCGACGTCGGGGGCGGCCAGACGGACATGGTGACCGAAGTCCTCGAGTCGCCGCCGGAGCCCGTCCAGTCCTTCCGCTACCACTGCGACAGCGCCTTTCTGACGGAGCCCCTCAAGAACATGTTCGCGGACAAGGGCCTCTACGGGCTCATCGTCCTCGATCGCCGCGAGGCGAACGTCGGGTGGCTGAAGGGGAAACGGGTCGAGCCCGTGAAGTCCGCCTCCTCGCTCGTCCCCGGTAAGCAGCGCAAAGGGGGGCAGTCCGCCCAGCGTTTCGCCCGCCTCCGCCTCGAGGCCATCGACAACTTCTATCAGGAGGTCGCCGAGATGGCGAACGACCTCTTCGTCGACCGGCGCCACGAACTCGACGGCGTCCTCGTCGGCGGCCCCTCCCCGACGAAGGACGAGTTCCTCGACGGCGACTACCTCCATCACGAGATTCAGGACAAGGTCCTCGGGAAGTTCGACGTCTCGTACACCGACGAGTCCGGCCTCTACGACCTCGTCGACGCGGGCTCGGCCGCGCTCGCCGAGGCGGCGCTCATGGAGGACAAGAACGCGATGGAATCGTTCTTCAAGGAACTCCACGACGGCGATCTCGCCACCTACGGCTTCGAGGCGACCCGTCGCAACCTCGTGATGGGGTCCGTCGACGAACTCCTCCTGAGCGAGGACCTCCGGCAGGACGTCGTCACCTACGAGTGTGAGAACGGCCACGAGGAACGCGAGGTCATCGATCGCCGAACGGAGGAGATCCCCGTCCACGACTGTTCCGAGTGCGGTGTGACGGTGGAAGACGGCGAGCGCGAGGACATCATCGATCACCTGATGAACATCGCCGACCAGCGCGGTACCGAGACGACGTTCATCAGCACGGACTTCGAGAAGGGTGATCAGCTCCTCAACGCTTTCGGCGGGATCGCCGGCCTGCTGCGCTACTCCACCGGCGTGTAAAACGACCTTTTGCTGCGCGTCGGCGAAGCCGACGCTGGCAAAAGCTCGGCCAAAAGCCATCGTCACCCCCTTTGGGGGTACCTCGGCCTCGCGCCTGTCGGCGCGAGTGAACCGGCGACCGACCGGGTTCTGGGCGAGACCAAAGGTCCCGCTTGCCCGCACTTACTTCGTTCGCGCGGACTTCGAGCCGTCACCAGAAATCGAGGATTTCTGGTTGGCGAACGAGACGACGGAGTCGTCTCGTTAACGCTCGGTCGCCGGACGCTAGCCCTGGCGTTCCGTTCGACGGCTGTCGGCGTCGAACATCTGTTAGGTGCGTGTGCGTACTGAACGCCAGTATTCGCGCGAACGAGCGGTCCGAAGGACCCGGTAGTGAGCGTGATTCGCCGCGAGCCGGAGGCTCGCGGGCTTTTTCACCCATGTTTTTGCCATGAGCAGTTCGCGCCTCGCGCGAACTCGAGCGGGAAAAAGATGGTCTACATGGAGCGCGGTGCCTCGATCCCGAGGACGTCGAGCGCGTTGGCGAGCGTGTTGCGGGCGCTCGCCACGAGCGCGAGGCGCGCCCTCCGAACGGCGGGATCGACGTCGTCGGCGAGCACGGGGCACTCGCGGTAGAAGGTGTTGAACGCGTCGGCGTACTCGCGGGCGAAGGTGGCGATCTGGTGGGGCTCCAAGTCCGTGGCGGCGGCGTCGACGACGCCGGGGAAGCGCGCGGTCTCGCGGAGCAGTTCGATCTCGGCGTCGGCTTCGAGGAGGCTCGCGTCCGCCTCGTCGGGCGTCTCGGTGTCGTCGAGGATCCCGCAACTACGTGCGTGCGCGTACTGGATATAGGGCGCGCTCTGCGCTTCGAAGTCGAGCGCCTCGTCCCACTCGAACGTGATGGCCTTCTGGGGTTGTTTGGAGACGATGTCGTACCGGACGGCGCCGACGCCCACCTGCTCGGCGATCCGCTCGACGTCGTCGGCGTCGATGTCGTCCTCCCGGATGCGGTCGTCGAGGCGTTTCTCGACCTCCTCCCGAGCGCGCTGGATGGCCTCGTCGAGCAGGTCGTCGAGGTCGATCCCGGTGCCGCGACGGGTGCTCATCTTCCCCTCGGGGAGGTTGACGTAGGAGTAGATGACGTTCTCCAGCTGGTCGGTGTCGTTCCCGAGGAGCTCGAGAGCGGCCTGCAGCTGGCCGGCCTGGAGCTTGTGGTCCTCGCCGAGGACGGTGACCGAGCGGTCGTACGCGTCGAACTTCCACTCGTGGTGGGCGAGGTCGCGCGTCGTGTAGAGGCTCGTCCCGTCCGAACGGAGGAAGACGAGCTTCTTCTCGTATCCCCACTCGGAGAGGTCGAGCTGCCACGCGCCGTCCTCGATGACGGCCTCGTCGGTCTCCTGCAGGCGCTCGGCGAGTTCTTTCGTACCGCCGTCGCGCATGAACGACGTCTCCTTTACGAACTCGTCGAACTCGGCGGGGAGCCGGAGCAGACACTCTCGCATCCCGCCGAGGACCTGATCGACGACGCGCTGGACGCGCTCGTAGGTCTCCTCGTCGCCCTCTTCGAGCCCTTGGAGGATCGATTGGATCTCGTCCTCGGCCGCCTCGACGGCGTCGGGGTGGGCCTCTTCGAGGTAGGCGTTGCCCTTCCGGTAGTATCGCACGAGGTCGTACTCGACGCGTCCGCGCTCCGGTTCCGAGTCGAGGTCGTCCTCGTCGAACGTCTCGTAGGCCCACGTGAAGACCGCCATCTGGCGCCCGGCGTCGTTCACGTAGTACTCGGTGGTGACGTCGTGGCCGGCGTAGTCGAGGAGGCGCGCGACGGCGTCGCCGACGATGGGATTTCGCGCCCGCCCGACGTGGACCGGCCCGGTCGGGTTCGCGGAGGTGTGTTCGACGAGGACGTCCTCCCCCGTCGCGGGGAGCTCGCCGTAGTCGTCGTCGCGCCCGGCGTCGAGGGTGTCCGCGTAGTATGACGGCGTCGGAAGGACGTTCACGTAGGGGCCCTGCGCGCGGACTTCACGGACGTACTCGTACTCGTCGGCGTCGACGGCGTCGGCGATCCGAGCGGCGACTTCCGCCGGGGGCGCGCCCAGCTCGCCCGCGAGTCGGAACGCGACGCTGGAGGCGACGACGGCGTCCACGCCTTCCGGGGGTTCTTCGATACCGAGGTCGTCCGTCGGCAGGTCGAGGGTCTCGAGCGCCCCGGTGAGGGCGGACTCGACCTCCGCACGGAGTGCGAGGAACATGCTACGGCCTGCGGCGCGCGCGCTCAAAGGCGTTCTGAAACGCCGTGCGTCCCCGTGCTCAGATCGAGACGGTTTCGCCGTCGTCGGGGATCACGGCCTCCGGGACCGCCTCGCGGAGGTCGTCGCGTTCGAGCAGGCAGTGGTTGATCGCCCCCATGTGGACGGCGACGACGGGGCAGTCGGCGCGCTCGACTACCCGCCGGACGCCCGCCGCGTCCATCGTGATGGGTTCGCTGTCGACGAACTGCGCGGCGCCGGCGTTCACGACGACCGCGTCCAGATCGCGCGCTTCGAGGACCTCGGCGACCGGATCGTACCAGACGGTGTCGCCCGTGAGGTAGAGCGACTCCGACCCGTCGAGAACGAACCCGCAGACGGGGGCCATCGCTCGCGCCACCTCCCCGTGGCCGTGGCGCGCGGGCGTTCGCTCGATCGAGACGCCCGCGAACTCTTGTGCGTCCTCGACCGGCCGGACGTCGGTGAGCCCGTCCGCCCGGAAGGCCTCGGTCTCGGCTGGGTTGCAAAAGAGCGGCGTGTCGGGGTCGACGGCCGTCGTCCACGCGTCCCAGTGGTCCTGGTGGCGGTGCGTGACGAGCACCGCGTCGTGGTCGAGATCGACGTCCGGGAGGTCGACGAGGGGATTGCGCCGCTGGCGTGGGGTGTTCTCGACCGGCGGGTTCGCGCCGGCCTCGGAGAGCATCGGATCGACGAGGAAGCGCGTTCCGTCGAGGTCGACGACGAGCGTCGCGTGGCGCGCGAGGGTCACGTCCATGCCCCGTGCGACGGACGCGAGCGGGTTGAAGGTACGCGAGGCGGTGACGGTCGCCGGCACGGTGCGCGTTCCGCCGCGCTTTTGCCCGCGCGCGACCCGCTTGTGGGTATGCCCGAGCAGGTGGATTCGCCGAGCTACCACCACGAGAACCACACGGCCGCCCAGACCTGCGGGTGGACGGCGAACGCCCTCCGCGGCGAGGGCACCTGCTACAAGCACGCGTGGTACGGCATCCGCTCCCATCGCTGTATCCAGATGACGCCCGTCGTACGCTGTAACGAGCGGTGCGTCTTCTGCTGGCGCGACCACAACGGCCACGCGTACGAACTCGACGGCGTCGAGTGGGACGACCCGGAGGCGGTCGTCGACGCCTCTATCGACCTCCAGAAGCGCCTCCTCTCGGGTTTCGGCGGGAACGAGAACGTCCCCCGCGAGCGCTTCGAGGAGGCCCTCGACCCCAAGCACGTCGCCATCAGCCTCGACGGCGAACCCACCCTGTATCCGTACCTCCCCGAACTCTTAGAGGCGTTTCACGACCGGGGGCTCACGACGTTCCTCGTCTCCAACGGGACGCGCCCCGAGGTCCTGCGCGAGTGCGACCCCACGCAACTGTACGTCTCGGTCGACGCCCCCGAGCGCGCGACGTTCGACGACGTCGTGGGCGCGACGGAGGACGACGCGTGGGAGTCGCTGATCGACACGCTCGACGTGCTCGCCGAGAAGGAGGCGACGCGAACCGTCCTGCGGACGACGCTCGTGAACGGGGAGAACATGACGAACCCGGATTGGTACGCGGGGCTCTACCGGCGCGCGGACCCCGACTTCGTCGAGCTGAAGGCGTACATGCACGTCGGACACTCGCGCGGCCGCCTCGACCGGGACTCGATGCCGTCCCCCGAGACGGTCGAGTCCTTCGCGCGGCGGGTCGGAGAGCACATGCCCGAGCACCCGGTCGTCAAAGTCCAGGAGGCCTCGTCGGTCGCGCTGCTCGCACGCGACGAGGAGACGTGGGTGCCCGCGCTCGCCCCGGGCGGTGGCTTCTACGATTAACTCAGTTCTGAGACGCGTCCCACAACCATTATGCTCCGGCCGCCCGTAGTTCGGGTCATGTCACGGGCAACGCTCGCGGTCGGGTACGACGAGCTCGCCGCGCTGAAGCTCCTCGCGCTCGACGGCGCGCGCCACGGCGAGGTGAAGGCCTCCTGTGGCGACCTCGCCGATCGGCTCGACGCCTCGACGCAGACCGCCTCCCGACGCCTCCAAGCGCTGGAGGAGGCCGGCTACGTCGATCGAGACGTCGTCAGCGACGGTCAGTGGGTCGCCATCACCGACGACGGCGAGCGGGTCCTCCAGCGCGAGTACGAGGATTACCGACGGGTCTTCGAGGACCCCGCCGAGCTCGCGCTCAGCGGGCGCGTTACGAGCGGGATGGGCGAGGGCCGCCACTACATCTCGCTCCCCGGCTACAACCGACAGTTCGAGGAACGCCTCGGATACGAGCCGTTCGCGGGAACGCTCAACGTCGAACTCGACGAACCCTCACGGCGCGCTCGCTCCGCCATGGAGTCGCTCGGCGGGATCGATATCGACGCGTGGGAGGACGACGAGCGGACGTACGGCTCCGCGACGTGCTACCCGGCCACCCTCGAAGCCGACGGGGCCTCCTACGACCCCGTCCACGTCATCGTCCCCGACCGAACCCACCACGACGAGACGAAGGTCGAACTCATCGCCGCGGACAAACTCCGCGACGAACTCGGCCTCGACGACGGTGACGAGGTGATCGTCCGTGTCGCACAGTGACGGCGTGAGCGATCCGGAGACGGGTGCCGAAAGCCGATCGGCGGACGCCCGGACCGGCGACGCCTCGAACGCGGTCGGCGCGTCGGACGCCGTCGATGCCGCCGTCGACGCGCTCGCACGCGGTGAGCCGGTGCTCGTCCACGACGCCGCCGACCGCGAAGGGGAAGTCGATCTGATCTATCACGCCGCCGACGTCGCGTCCGAGGCGGTCGCCCGCATGCGCACCGACGCCGGTGGGCTGATCTGCACCGCCCTCTCGCACGACGTCTGTGAGGCCTTCGAGCTGCCGTTCCTCGCGGACGCGCTCGACCATCCCGCGGTGACCGACGAGGACCTGGCGTACGACGAGCGCGCGTCGTTCAGCCTCACCGTCAATCACCGCGACACCTACACCGGGATCACCGACGACGATCGCTCGCTGACGATCACGGCGCTCGCCGAGGCCGCCGCGAACCCCGACGACACGGACTTCCCCGGGACCTTCCGCGCGCCCGGGCACGTCCACCTCCTCCGCGGTGCGCCCGACGGGCTCGCCGACCGCGAGGGTCACACCGAACTCGGCCTCGCGCTCGCGGCCGCCGCCGAGCGCCCGCCCGCCGTCGTCGTCTGCGAGATGCTCGACGCGGAGACCGGCGGCGCGCGGACGCCCGCGGACGCCCGCGACTACGCCGAGGAGCACGGGTTCGTCTACGTCGAGGGGCGCGACGTCCTCGACGCGCTTCGTCGCTAACGAGGAACGTTCATTACGTCGGCCGAACATCGTTTCGCCATGCCTGGCTTCGAACAGATGCGCGCCGAGCGCGACTCTCTCGACACCATCTGGATGAACGGCGAGTTTACCGACTGGGAGGACGCGACGACGCACGTCCTCACGCACGGCCTCCACTACGGCACCGGCGTCTTCGAGGGCGCGCGGTGTTACGACACCGAGAACGGCCCCGCGATCTTCCGCTGGGACGCGCACGTCGAACGGCTCTTCGACTCCGCGAAGCCCTACGACATGGAGATCCCCTTCTCCAAGGACGAACTCACCGAGGCCACCCTCGAAGTCATCCGCCGCAACGACCTCGAATCCTGTTACATCCGCCCCGTCGCCTACTACGGCTACCACCAACTCGGCGTCTCCCCGGGTGACTGTCCGACCGACGTCGCCATCGCCGCCTGGCCGTGGGGCGCCTATCTCGGCGAGGAGGCCCTCCGGAACGGCATCGACGTCATGATCTCCTCGTGGCGCAAACACGCCTCCAGTCAGATCCCGACGAACGCCAAGACGAACGGCCTCTACGTCAACAGCCTCCTCGCCGGCGAGGAGGCCCGCCGGAACGGCTACGAGGAGGCCATCGTCCTCAACAAGGAGGGGAACGTCGCCGAGGGTCCCGGCGAGAACGTCTTCATGGTCCGCGACGGCGAACTGTACACCCCCTCGCTCTCCGAGAGCATCCTCGACGGGATCACCCGCGACACCGTCATCACCCTCGCCGAGGAGCGCGGAATCCCGGTCCACGAGACCGCGATCTCGCGCGGCGAACTCAACACCGCGGACGAACTCTTCTTCACCGGCAGCGCCGCCGAAGTCACCCCCATCCGCAAGGTCGACAACGTCGTCATCGGCGAGGGCACGCGGGGTCCCGTCACCGAGGAGCTCCAGTCCGCGTTCTTCGACCTCGTCGACCGCAAAACCGACGAGCACGACGACTGGTTCACCTACATCTGAAGCTTTTGCAAGCGCGCTTCTCGCGCGCTGCAAAAGCTTCACCAAAAGCCTTCCTCGCTCCTGTCGCTCACTACGTTCGCGTTAGTCGCTCGTCGGCCCGAACGCTGCGCGTTCGGGGAGCTGCGAACCTACCGGGTTCTTCGAACCACTCGGTTCGCGGACGCTAGCCCCGTAGTTCGTTCAGCTACCGCTGTGCGAACGTTCAAACCGGAAGCCGACACCACGTCGTCCCGTGATCTGACGACTACTACGGGACGCCCAGCGAAATCGGCGACGCGCCGTTCCGTGGACGCGGCGACGACTAGCGGGAGTCGCCGAACGAGCGAGCGGTGAAGCCGCGAGCGCGCCAGCGCGTCGCCTGTTCGCCTTTTCACTCCGAGTCTCGCGGCTCTCGCCGCCTCGACGGACCCGGCTACCCGAGGGACGCCTACTTCTCGCGGCGCAGGCGCGTCACGACGAACTCCCGGTCAAGGTCAGCGAGGAACTGCCCGAGCTTCGGGCCCTGCTCCTCGTCGAAGAAGAGCCGGTAGCCCGTCGCGAAGAAGTCGCCGATGTCGATGTCGTGGCGCTTCGCGGTCTCGTAGACCTCTCCCTGAAGGGTCTCGCCGTCGGGTTCTTCGTCCTCGATGAAGGCCGCGAGGTCGTCGAGCGCCGCCGCCGTCTCCTCGTCCACGTCGACCGCCGGCATCGTCCGGCGTTCGATGCGGTAGTTGTACTGGTTGTCCGTGCGCTCGGCCCACTCGCGGGCGCGTTCGACGCGTTCGAGGGCCGCCGCGACCGCCTCCTCGCTCGCACCCTCGGGGATGTGGCCCTCGCGGCGCGCGATCTCCTCGCGGAGCGCGGGGTCCTCGGTCATCCCGAGGACGGCCGCGAACGTGTACGGGAGGCGGATCGGCCGCTCGTCGGGCACGTCCCCGACGACGAACGGGTAGATCCGCTCGGCGCGCTCGATCTCCCGCTCGCTCGCGTCCTCGACGTCGCCGTAGTAGAGCCGCTCGAAGCGGTCGAACTCGTCGACGAGGAGGTCGATACGTTCGATGGAGAAGTCCCGCGCGCGCTTCGGGTCCTTCGTGAAGAAGTAGCGCAGGACGTCCCGCTCGACGAGCTCGAGGACGTCGGAGACGAGGACGACGTTCCCGGCCGAGGAACTGAAGGGGTCGCCATCGAGCGTGAACCACTCGTAGACCATCGGCGTCGGGGGCTCGATCCCGAGGAGGGTCGCGGCGATGTCGGAGCCGGAGGGCCACGACCCCTCGGCGTGGTCCTTCCCGAACGGCTCGAAGTCGACGCCGAGCACCTGCCACTGCGCCGGCCACTCGAAGCGCCACGGGAGCTTGCCCTCGCGGAGGGTCGCGGTTCCCGCGTGCCCACAGCCCTCGATGGTCTGGTCGCCCGCGTCCATGTCCGTGCACTCGTAGTCGACGGTGCCCGCCTCGGCGTCGATGGCGGTGACGGTCTCCGTCACCTTCCCGCAGTTCTCACAGATGGGGTTGAACGGGACGTACGACTCGTCGACCTTGTCCTGATACTTCCCGAGGACGTCCCGTGCTTCGTCGGCGCTCGCGAGGAGATCGCGTGTGACGGCCTCGAACTCCCCACTCTCGTAGAGTTCGGTGTTCGAGACGGTCTCGACGTCGACGCCGAGGCGATCGGCGGAGCGCTCGATGAGGTTCGAGAAGTGCGCGCCGTAAGAGTCACAGCAGCCGAAGGGGTCCGGGATGTCGGTGTACGGATGCCCGAGGTTCCGTCCGAGCGCGCCCGCGTTCACGTCACCGAGGTCGACGATTTTGCCGTCGAGGTCGGCGAGCTTCCGGGGGAGTCCGCGGAGCGGGTCACGGTCGTCGGCGGTGAAGAGCTGGCGGACCTCGTGGCCACGCTCGCGGAGGACCTCGGCGACGTAGTATCCCCGCATGATCTCGTTCATGTTCCCGAGGTGCGGGACGCCCGAGGGCGATATCCCGCCCTTGACGACGAGCGGGTCGTCTCCACCCCGCGCCTCGACGGCGTCGGCGGCCTCGTCGGCCCAGAAGACGGCGTCGCCGGTGAGCGTCGCGTGCGGGTCGTACTCGTCGTCGCTCATTCGCCCTCGGCCCAGTAGTCCATTCCCGCCTCGCTCCCGTCGGGGACGATGTCGGTGCCGTCGTGTTCACCGCGGAGGACGGCGTCGAGGACGGCCGTCGGCTCCGTGCCGTCGAGAACGATCGCGCGGACGCGCGAGCGCTCGATGAGCTTCGCGGCGAGCAGGTCGACCGGCGCGGAGCTCCCCGCGCTCATCTCGATGTCGGCGATGGCGTCGACGAGCTCGCCCGGCGTGATGCGATCGTAACGCTCCGCCGAGTCGTCGGTCTTCGGGTCGGCGCTGAAGACGCCGGGGACGCTCGTCGCGTAGACGAGCAGGTCGGCGTTCGTGTACTCGGCGAGCGCGGCGCTCACGGCATCGGTCGTTTGTCCGGCCGTGACGCCGCCCATGATGGCGACGTCGCCGCGCCGAATCGCCTCGCCGGCCTCCTCGTAGCTCTCCGCCGGGCTGGGCGCGGCGTCGTCGCCGAGCGCGGCGATGAGGAGCTGCGCGTTCAGCCGCGTCACCGAGATCCCGATGTCGTCGAGCTCGATCTCGTTCGCCCCGAGGTCGCGCGCGGTCTTGATGTAGTCGCGCGCGACGCCGCCGCCACCGACGACGACGCCGACCGAACACCCCGCATCGACCAACTGGTCGATGACGTCGGCGTACTGCTCGACCCGTTCGTGCGCCAAGTCGGGCGCGAGCACGCTCCCGCCGACGGAAACGACGACTCTCATACTATCGCCGGATAACCCTGTCGCGGCCTTAAGGGTTGCCAAGCGGCGATCGGGCGGGGCGTCGAAACGGACAAACCGCGTGCAACCCTCCCGTGTCGTATGTACGTTCTCGACGTCGCGGCACCGTCCGGCGGCGATCCGGCGGCCGTCGTCGACGCGCTCCGCGATCGGTTCGCCGACGAGGGCGCCGTCGCCGTCGTCCGTCGCGATCCGACGCTCGGCGATGCCGACGGCGCCCACACGACCGTCCGCCTCGGCGGGGGGCGCCGCCGCACCACCGCTGACTCCCGCGCGTCGCTCACGGCGGTCCTCGACGACCTCGCCCGCGATCACGACTTCGCGCTCACGGTCGGCTTCGCCGACGCCGCGCTCCCCCGACTCGCCGTCGGCGACGCGTCCGTCGCCGACCCGCTCGCTCGCGTCACCGAGGCCGCGACTCTCGATCCCGACTCGGTGCTGGCCGCCCTCCGCGAAACCGAACCCCACGAGTCTCTGTCGTCACTCGTCGCGGCCGCGAAGCGTAGCGCCGACGAACGGTTCGCCGGCGCGATCGCGACGTTCACGGGTCGCGTCCGCGCGCAGGAGAACGCCGACGACGCCCCGACGGAGGCCCTGTCGTTCGAGACGTACGCCGAGGTCGCCGCCGCCCGACTCGACGACATCCGCGCGGCCCTCGAAGCCCGCGAGGGCGTCCACGACGTGCTGCTTCATCACCGGACGGGCCGGATCGAGGCCAGCGAGGACATCGTCTTCGTCGTCGTGCTCGCCGGCCACCGCCGAGAGGCCTTCCGCGCCGTCGAGGACGGCATCGACCGCCTCAAGGACGAAGTGCCGATCTTCAAGAAGGAGGTCACGATCGACGAGGAGTTCTGGCGACACGAGCGCGACGCCTGACGCGCGTCGGCCGCACCGGGTGCACGACCGCCGAACGATCCCCCGAAGCGGTCGCGGGGTGAGTGATCGGGGATATAATTTCTGAGATGAAATAAGCAGTACAAAAATTCTAAGCGCTTCGTGAAACGTCTCGAACTATCTCAGCGATCCGTGAACGGTACGTGAAACGACGTCGGCACCGATTTTGCCCCCGGAAAGAGCGCGAAACCACACTAACGTTCCCCCCCTTATACCGTCGTCCGGTCCCAAGGGTGGGATAGCCATGAGCGCAACCGCGCAGTCCCCGACCGAGTCGGACGACAAGCAAACTCGACTCCTCTCGTACCTGCGCGAGAAGGCGGCAGACGGCGAGCTCTACTTCAAGAGCAAGTTCATCGCCGACGACGTCGAGCTCTCGACGAAGGAGATCGGCGCCCTGATGGCGAAGCTGAGCGACTCGACCGAGGACATCGACCTCGACATCGAGAAGTGGTCGTACACCTCCGCGACCACGTGGCGCGTCCAGCGCGCGTAGACCCGCGCCCGTACCCGCCGCCGCGCACCGCCGCCGCCCGATCGCCCTCCACGACGGCCGCTCCGGTCGTCGATTCGAAGTTCCCTTCTTCGCGTTCGCTACACGTCGAGTCGCGTCGCTCGTCCCGGTATTGACGTCCGCGTGCGCGGAGTCGACCGCACCGTATCCGGGGCGTTCGTCCTCGGCTCGACGTTCCCGACCGCCGGCGACCACGACGTCTCGATCGCGTGCTTCGCGTTCAGCCCCATCCGACGGAGCGCCGCCGACTTCGCCGCGCTGATCTGGGCACTCCGCGGGGGCTTCTCTGGATTTAAACCGCCGCGTCCCGTTCGCCCGATATGCTCGCCGACCCGCCCGACGACGCGCCTCCCTCCGGCGCGCTCTCGTCGGTGTTCTCCGTCTACGAGGTCGCGCGCGACGGCGAGACGGTCGTCTACTACGGTGAGCCGCTCGTCGACCGCCGCACCCTCCAGCGCACCGCCCTCCCTATCTTCCGCGACTACGGCTACGACGTCCGAATCGAGGAGCGTCCGGGCGAAGTCACTCTCGCGGCGACGCCCGCGAGCGACGACGCCGGTTCGGGCGCGGGATTCCCGTGGACGAACGTCGTCCTCGCGGGGCTCACGATGCTCACGACGCTCTACGCGGGCGCGCAGTGGTACTACGTCGACGACTTCCTCTCCCTCGACGTCCTCCGCGCGGTCCCGTTCGTCCTCGCCGTGATGGGCGTGCTCGGCGTCCACGAACTCGGCCACTACGCCATGACGCGGTACCACGGCGTCGACGCCACCCTCCCCTACTTCATCCCCATCCCGTTCTCGCCGATCGGCACGCTCGGCGCGGTCATCCGGATGCGGGGTATCATGCCGGACCGCGACGCGCTCTTCGACATCGGGGTCGCCGGCCCGCTCGCCGGCCTCGTCGCCACGGTCGTCGTGACCGCGGTCGGCCTGCTCCTCCCGCCGATCAGCGTTCCCGCGGCCCAGACGGGCGGCGTCGCCATCGGATTCGGCGACCCGCCGCTCCTTCGCCTCATCGCGTGGGCGCTCGGCCAGCCGCTCTCGTACGGCGCGGGGCTCGCCGTGAACCCCGTCGTCTTCGGCGGGTGGGTCGGGATGTTCGTCACCTTCCTCAACCTCCTCCCGGCCGGTCAGCTCGACGGCGGCCACGTGATGCGCGCCGTCTTCGGCCCCGCCTACGAGCGCGCCGCCCCACTCGTCCCCGCCGCGCTCTTCGGCCTCGCCGCGTACGTCTACGTCGTCCGCGACGCCACCAACGCCGCCGTCGTCTGGGTGATGTGGGGGCTCATCACGTCCTTCCTCGCCTTCCAGGGAGCTGCCCGCCCGCTGGAGGAGAACGCCCTCGACACGCGGCGTCTCGCCGTCGCCGCGATCACCCTCCTCGCGGGACTGCTCTGCTTCATGCCGGTCCCGATCCGTCTCGTCGGCTGAGTCGGGCACGCCTCACTCGCGGCGAAGGCAGAGCGGTCGTCACTCGCCGTGCGTGTAGCCCCGATCCGCGAGCGCCTCGCCGTCCATCGTCACGCCCGCTTCGGTGACGTCGCCGACGACGGTCAGCGGCACGTCGAGCGCCGCCCGCGCGGGCGCGACCCCCTCCGACGGGAGCGTACACACCAACTCGAAGTCCTCGCCGAACGTGGTCGCCCGCGCCAGCCGATCCTCCCCGCGGAGCGCGTCGTGAATCGGGATCGCCGCGCCCTCGACGTCGAATCCGACGCCCGACGTCTCCGAGAGCTGGTGGAGCGAGCGCGCCAGTCCGTCGCTCGAATCCATCATCGCGCTCGCGCGTCCGTTCAGCGCGACGCCCGCCCCGACGCGCGGCGTGAATCGGAAGAGCTCGTTCGCCCGCTCGGTGTCGCCCGCCTCGAAGGCGTCGAGCGCGGCCGCGCTCCGCCCGAGCGCGCCCGTCACCGCGACGACCTCGCCCCCGCTCGCACCGTCGCGCGACACCGGCGTGGGCGTCTCGCCGAGCGCCGCCGTCGCCACCGTGAACTCGTCGTGGCCGTCGAGGTCCCCGCCGACGTACTCCGCGCTGACGCGCTCGCAGACGTCGAGCGCCCCGCGCACGAACGCCTCGACGTCGTCCGTGTCGAACGACGGCGCACCGTAGACGCCGACCGCGCCCGTCGCGCTCGCGCCCATCGCCGCGACGTCCGACAGCGACGCCCCGACCGCGCGCCATCCGGCCGTGTAGCGGGTCGTCCCCGCGGGGAAGTCCGTCGTCTCGTGGAGCATGTCGATCGTCACGACCGTCTCCCCGAGCACCGCCGCGTCGTCGCCCGCCGCGTCCACGAGGTCGTCGACGAGGCCGAGCGCGACCCGTTCGTCCATACCGACACCGCGGCGGCCGCCGGCAAAACGTCACCGCTTCGCACGCCGCCGAGCGGTCGGTGCCTTTAGGCGCACGCCCGCTGTCGGGTCGCGTGAATGGAGTTCGACTCTCGCGCGATCGGCGTCGGGTTCGCCGCCGTCGTCGCCGTCCTCGCCCTGCTCGTCTGGGTCGTCGGCGTCGACGACATCGCCCGCACCCTCTCGCTCCTCGAACCCCGGACGTTCGCCGTCATCCTCGCCGTCGGCCTCGCGTGGCTCGTCGCGTGGGCGCTCGCCCTCCGTCGCGTCCTCGACGCGCTCGGGGTCGCCGCGAGCGCGTGGGACGCCGTCCTCCTCTACGCCGCCGCGGCCTTCGCCAACAACATCACGCCCTTCGGACAGGCCGGCGGCGAACCCTTCAGCGCCCTCCTCATCTCGCGCGCAACCGACAGCGAGTACGAGACCGGGCTCGCCGCCATCGCCAGCGTCGACACCCTCAACTTCGTCCCCTCGATCGTCCTCGCGCTCGTCGGCCTCACCTACTACGTCGCTCGCTACGCCGCCGGCGACAGCGTCCGGTTCGTCTTCGGCGTCGTCGTCGCCCTCGCCATCACTGTCCCGGCCGTCGCCGCGCTGGCGTGGCGCTATCGGGCGGCGACGAAACGCCGCCTCGTCGGCGTCGTTCACCCCGTCTGGGCGCGCCTCGGCCGCCACCTCCCGCGCGTCTCCGCGCCCGGGCGCGACGCGATCCGCGCGCGCGTCGACGGCTTCGTGCGCTCCATCGAGCGCGTCGCCACCAGTCGCCGCGACCTCGCCATCGCCGTCACGTGGTCCGCGCTCGGCTGGTGCTGTCTCTGTCTCGCGCTCTACCTCTCGCTGTGGACGCTCACGCCCGCGACCGACATCAACGCCGCCATCGTCTTCATCGCCGTCCCCGTCGCTACTATCGCGAGCGTCACCCCGCTCCCCGGCGGCGCCGGCGGCGTCGAGGCCGCGCTCGTCCTCCTGCTCGTCCCCACGACCGGCGTCACGGCCGCTACCGCCACGTCCGCCGCGATCGTCTTCCGCGCCGCCGTCTACTGGGCGCCCACCGTTGCGGGCGGCGGCGCGGCCGCGTGGCTCGAACTCCGCGCGAGGCGCTAACGATGGCTTTAACCCTCGCCGCCGACCAAAACAGCGTAATGGCAACCCTCTACGATGCCCCGACGGACGAGCTCATCGACGCGCTGACCGAGGAACTCGACAACGTCGTCGAGGCCCCCGAGTGGGCCGCGTTCGCCAAGACCGGCCACGACCGCGAGATGCCCCCGCAACAGGACGACTTCTGGGCGCGCCGCGCCGCCAGCATCCTGCGAAAGGTCGCCGTCGACGGTCCCGTCGGCGTCGAGCGACTCAGCACCGAGTACGGCTCGCTCACGAAGGGCTCGACGCGCTATCGCGTCGCCCCCCGACAGAAGACCGACGGCTCCAAGAACATCATCCGGACCATCCTCCAGCAGCTCGAGGACGCCGACCTCGTACAGCAGCAGGGATCCGAGGGCCGGATCGTCACCGGCGAGGGTCGCAGTCTCCTCGACGACACCGCCGGTGACGTCCTCGAAGACCTCGACCGCCCCGAACTCGAACGCTACGCATAACGAGCCTTTGCCGCGCTCGGCCAAAAGCCCGTCAGACCCCCTTCGGGGGTTGGTTCGAGAGACGGCCTGGCGCTGACGCGCGAGTGAACCCGACCCCACTGGGTCCTAACGGACCGCTCGGGTCGCGGACGATTGGCCCGCGTGGTTCGCCGGTTCGAGCCGTGATCGCCCCCTGACCGCTCCCGACGCGAGGCCTCGTCAGCCCGCGTGCGTCGGACCGCGACACGACGCGTGTCGCGGCACCCCGCTCGTAGAGGGAGTTTCCGTTTTCGTCTCACCGTTCTGCGTTCCGCGAGCCGCCGGCTCGCGGATTTTTCCGTGCAGAGTTTTGCCAGGAGTGGTCGCGGCGGCGGTTCTCGGGCCGCGGCGGTTGTCCTTCTCTCGTCCGCGAGCGCTCCACGCTCGCGCATTTTTGGTCCAGCTTTTTCGAGGAGCGGGTCGCGGAGCGACCCCGACGAGGGAAAAGGTGGGGGTCCTAAGCCTTTTTCCCGCTCGAACGCCTACGGTGACGTATGAGCGAGAACCCCGACGACGACCGATTGGAGGAGCTTCGCCAGCAGAAACGAGAGCAGTTGAAACAACAACAGCAGGGCGGTGGCGGCAGCGCGGCCGCGAACGCGGAGTCTCAGCAGCAGGCCCAACAGCAGGCCGAGGAGCAAAAGCAGGCGATCCTCCGTCAGTACCTCTCGGACGGCGCGCGCCGTCGGCTGAACTCGGTGAAGATGAGTAAGCCCGACCTCGCGGAGCGCGTTGAACAGCAGGTCGTCGCCCTCGGTCGCTCCGGACGCCTGCAGGATCAACTCGACGAGGAGCAGATGAAGGAGCTGCTGCGCGAGCTGAAGCCGGATTCGAAGTCCTTCGACATCTCGCGTCGATAGGAGGCGGAACGTTTTCCGCGCTCGGCGGGGTCGGGCCAGTATGGTCCCCGGTCTCCTTCCCGCCGTCGCGGCCGCGCTCCTGTGGGGCGGCTATCTCTACTCGCTGAAACGCTATTTCTCGGGTTACTCGGGCGCGGTCATCGCCGTCGTGGTCAACACGGCCGCGACCGCGTGGTACCTCCCGGGCGCGTACGCCTACCTCGGCGGGTTCCCGATCGTGCCGTCGCTCCCCCCGATCGGGATCGCGGTCGTCCTCGTCACGGTCGGGTTCGCGGCGCTCGGGTTCCTGACGGTGACGCGCGCGCTCGCGGCGGGCGACGTGACGCTCGTCGCCCCGGTGGCGAAGATCGTTCCCGCGTTCGTCCTCCCGCTCGAAGTCCTCCTCCTCCCGGTGGCGCTCGGACCGCTCCAAGTGGTGGGGATCGGCGTCGTGACGGCGGCGGTCTACCTCGCCAACTACGAGGGCGGTCGGTTGTTCGACCCGCTCCGGCGGCTCACGGACTCGCGCGCGGTGCAACTCGCGTTGCTCTCGGCGGCGTGTTACGGAGTGAGTGACGTGGCGAAACGCGTCGCGCTCCAGGACGTCGGCGTCCCGGCGGCGTCTTGGGTGGTCGTGAGCCTGCTCGGACCGGCCCTGTTCCTCGCGCCGATCGCGGTCCGTGACTGGCCGGAGACGGGGATCCGAACGGACCTCCCGACGTTCGTCGGGATCGCGGCCGTCGTCGCGCTTGCCCGCGTGGCGACGACGCTGTCGTTCTCGGTGGCGTCGGCGAGCGTGGCGGCGACGGTGATCAACGCCCAGTCGATCGTCGCGGTCGTTCTCGGCGGCGTCCTCCTCGCCGAGGAGGGGTTCCGGACGCGCCTGGCGGCCTCGGCGCTCGCCGTCGGCGGGATCGCGCTGCTCGCGCAGTGACGGCGTCGAAGGACAGGCTTCAAGCGCGCCCCGGGCCAACTCGGGCGTATGTACGACCGACTCAAGGGCTTCCGGGACTTCTACCCCGGCGAGATGCGCGCTCGGCGGCAGGCGATGGACGCCGTCGAGGACGCGGCCCGTCGCTACGGCTTCCGCGAGATCGGGACGCCGGCGCTCGAACGCGCGGAGATGTGGACGGACAAGTCGGGCGGCGACATCGTCACCGAACTCTACGACTTCGAGGACCAGGGCGGTCGACACGTCACGCTGACGCCCGAGCTGACGCCGACGGTGGCGCGGATGGTGGTGGCGAAACAGCAGGCGCTCAGTAAGCCGATCAAGTGGTACTCGACGCGCGACTTCTGGCGCTACGAGGAGCCCCAATCGGGTCGGAACCGGGAGTTCTACCAGACGAACGTCGACCTCTTCGGGTCCTCGGAGCCGGAGGCGGACGCTGAGGTGTTGGCGACGGCGGCGGACGCGCTCACCGCCCTCGGGCTGACGGGCGACGACTTTGAGTTCCGCGTGAGCCACCGCGACGTCCTCGGCGGCGTGCTGAACAGCTTCGACGCGGACGTTCAGACCCGAGACGCGATCCGGGTCGTGGACAAGCGCGCGAAGCTCGACTACGACGACTACGTCGATCGGCTCGCGGGCACGGGTCTCTCCGTCTCGCAGGCGGAGGCCTTCGACGACGTGATCGCGTCGAACGACCTCGACGAGCTGGTGGCCTTCGCGGACACGGAGCGCGTGACGGCAGCCGTCGAGAACCTCCGCGCGGTGCTCGCCGCGACCGAGGACTACGGGGTCCGCGACTACGTCGACGTCTCGCTGACGACGGCGCGCGGCCTCGATTACTACACGGGCGTCGTCTTCGAGTGCTTCGACGCCACGGGCGCGGTCGGTCGCTCCGTCTTCGGCGGCGGGCGCTACGACGACCTCATCGAGTCCTTCGGCGGCCAACCCACGCCCGCCGTCGGGTTCGCGACGGGCTACTCCACGCTCCCGCTGCTCTTGGAGCGCGCGGGCGTCTGGCCCGCCGAGGAGGTCCGCACGGACTACTACGTCCTGCAGGTCGGCGACGTCCGCGCGGAGGCCTCGCGCGTCGCCCGCGACCTCCGCGCGCGCGGCCACGTCGTCGAGACCGACGTCTCGGGGCGCTCTTTCGGCTCGCAGATGAACTACGCGGACTCGATCAACGCCGAGACGGTCGTCATCGTCGGCGAGCGCGACCTCGCCGAGGGCAACGTCACGGTGAAAGACATGGCCTCGGGCGACCAGACCCAGGTCCCCATCGAGGAGTTCCCCGGCGAGCGCGACGAACCGCGGTACGACGACGTCGCGTAGGGATGCGCCGCGCGTTCCGACTCGCCTACGACGGCCGGCCCTTCCACGGCTTCCAGCGCCAACCGGACGTCCCGACGGTGGCGGACGCGCTCTTGGACGCTCTCCGAGCGCACGGTGTCCTCGACGCGACCGCGGCCACGCCCCCCGGTTACGCGGCCGCGGGGCGGACGGACGCGGGCGTCTCCGCGCTCGCACAGACGGTCGCGTTCGACTGTCCGGCGTGGCTGACGCCGCGCGCGCTGAACGCCGAACTCCACGACGCCGTGTGGGCGTGGGCGCACGCCGACGTCCCCGACGGCTTCCACGCGACGCACGACGCCGTCGCGCGCGAGTACGTCTATCACCTCCACGCGCCGGACGCCGCGCTCGAACGCGCCCGTGACGCCGCCCGACGACTCTCCGGCGCGCACGACTTCCACAACCTGACGAGCGACGACACCGGAACGGAGCGCGACCTCACGCTGTCGGTCGCCCCCGACGGGGACTTCGTGGTCCTGCGGGCGCGCGCCGGCGGCTTCCCTCGGGGGTTCGTCCGCCGCGTCGCGTCGCTCGTCAGGGGCGTGGCGACGGGCGCGGCCTCGCCATCGAAAGTCGAGCGCGTCCTCGCCGCCGCCCCCCTCCCGGGCCCGGAGGGCGTCCCCGAAGCGCCGCCCGAGCCCCTCGTCCTCGCGGGCGTCGACTACGACGGACCGAGCTTCGAGCGCGACGAGCGCGCGGCCCGCGACACGCGCGCGTTCTTCGCCGACGAGCGCGCCACACGCCGCGCGCTCGCCCGCGTCGCGGGTACCGTCGTCGACGGCGTCGCGGGGCGGTGAGGAACGCTTAACAGCGCCGCGGTACCTGTGTTCGTCAATGAGTACCGTCCCTGAGCGCGAGGAGATCGACGCGGCGGACAAGTGGGATCTGGAGAGCGTCTACGACTCGGTCGAGGCGTGGGAGGACGACTTCGAGGCGGCGAAGGCGGGCATCGAGGAGCTACGCGAGTACGAGGGGCGCGTCGCCGGGGACGGCGAGACGCTCCTCGAGTTCCTGGAGGCCTACGAGGACGTCGCGCGGACCGTCTCGACGCTCTCGGCGTACGCCCGGATGCGCGCCGACGAGGACACGCGCGATCAGGAGGCCCAAGCGCTGAAGTCCCGCGGCTCCGCGCTCGCTTCGAAACTCTCCTCGGCCACGTCCTTTCTCGAACCCGAACTGCAGTCGCTCGATCGGGACGAACTCGACCGGATGGTCGACGCGACCGACGGCCTCGAACTCTACGAGCACTACCTCGACGACGTCTTCCGGATGAAGGCGCACACGCGCTCGGCGGAGGTCGAGGCGGTCATCTCGGAGTTCGGCGAGGTGCTCGGCGCGCCCGGCGAAGTGTACGGGATGCTCACGAACGCCGACTTGGAGTTCCCGACGGTCGAAGGGCCCGACGGCGAGGACGTGACGATCACGCAGGCGAACCTCACGACGCTCCTCCAGGAACGCGATCGGGCGTTCAGGCGAACGGTCCACGAGTCGTTCTACGACCGGATCTCGGAGGTGCGCAACACGATCGGTTCCTCGCTGCAGTACTCGACGAAGGCGGACGTCAAACGCGCGCAGGTGCGCGGGTACGACACGGCCCGCGAGGCGGCGCTCGACGGCCCGAACATCCCCGTCGAGGTGTACGACAACCTCGTGGAGACGGTGCGGGAGAACCGCGACGCGCTCCACCGCCACGCGGAGTTGAAACGCCGGGCGCTCGACGTCGACGAACTGGAGATGTGGGACCTCTACATGCCGCTGACGGACGCCGAGGAGCCCGAAATCGACTACGAGACGGCCTGCGACTACGTCGTCGACGCCGTCGCGCCGCTCGGCGAGGACTACCAGGAGCGCGTCGCCGACGGCCTCGACTCGGGGTGGGTGGACGTCTACGAGAACAAGGGGAAGCGCTCGGGGGCGTACTCCGGCGGGACGTACGACACCCAGCCGTTCATCCTCATGAACTACCAGGGCGATCTCGACTCCGTGTACACGCTCGCGCACGAACTCGGCCACTCGCTCCACAGCCAGCTGTCGAGCGAGCACCAGCCGTACGTCTACAACGACTACGAGATCTTCGTCGCCGAGGTCGCCTCCACCGTCAACGAGAGCCTGCTGACGCACTACCTGCTGGAACACACCGACGATCCGGCGCTGCGCGCGCACGTGCTCGATCAGTACCTCGAACGCTTCCGCTCGACGCTGTTCCGACAGACGCTGTTCGCGGACTTCGAGCACACCATCCACGCGATGGAGGAGCGCGGCGAGCCGCTGACGCCGGACGCCCTCGACGAGGCCTACGGCGACCTGAAACGCGAGTTCTACGAGCCGGCGCACGTTGACGACCGCATCGCCCGCGAGTGGATGCGCATCCCCCACTTCTACTACAGCTACTACGTCTACCAGTACAGCACGGGGATCAGCGCCGCGGTCGCGCTCACGCGGGACATCCTCGCGGACGACGGGGACGCCGCGGAGGCGTACGTCGACTTCCTCACCCGCGGCTCGACGGCGTATCCGCTCGAACTGCTGCAGGACGCCGGCGTCGACATGTCCTCGCCGGCCCCCATCGAGTCCGCCATCGACGTCTACCGCGACTATCTCGACCGCGCGGAGGACCTCCTGCTCTGAGGGACAGGGACGCCGCGGGTGTGCCCGTGACCCAAAGGGACTTCTTTATGCGGTGCTTATCGCGGCCAACGGATGTCTCGTAGCCCTACTCTCCCCGACCGGCCGACGCTCGAGCTCGATCCCGAATCGAGCCCGGAAGAGCGGTTGGCGGCGCTCAGAGACCACCTCCGCCAGCTGGTCGACGTCAACGACCAGCTCGAAGAGCAGCTGTCTGCGGTCCGAGACCACCGCGCCGACCTCCGCGAGGAGGTCGACGACCTCCAGCGCGAGAACGAGACGCTGAAGACGGCGTCGCTCTACCTCGCCACCGTCGAGGACCTCTCCGAGGACGGCGCCGTGGTGAAACAGCACGGGAACAACCAGGAGGTCCTGACGGACGTCTCCGATCGGACCCGCGAGCGCGTCGAGGTCGGCGACCGCGTCACGATCAACGACTCGTTCAGCATTCAGGACGTCCTCGACGACGAGACGGACGCCCGCGCGCAGGCGATGGAGGTCGATCAGTCGCCCTCCGTCGAGTACGCGGACATCGGGGGTCTCGACGAGGAGCTCCGCGAAGTACGCGAAGCCGTCGAGGACCCGCTCGTCAACCCCGAGCAGTTCGACGTCGTCGGCGTCGAGCCGCCAAGCGGCGTCCTCCTCCACGGCCCGCCGGGTACGGGGAAGACGATGATGGCGAAGGCCGTCGCCAACGAGACGGACGCGACGTTCATCAAGATGGCCGGCAGCGAGCTCGTCCAGAAGTTCATCGGCGAGGGCTCTCGGCTGGTCCGCGACCTCTTCGACCTCGCGGAGCAGGAGGAGCCCGCGATCCTCTTCATCGACGAGATCGACGCCGTCGCCGCCGAGCGCACGGACTCGAAGACCTCCGGGGACGCAGAGGTCCAGCGGACGATGATGCAGCTCCTCAACGAGATGGACGGCTTCGACGAACGCGGCGACGTCCGCATCATCGCCGCCACCAACCGCTTCGACATGCTCGACTCGGCCATCCTCCGCCCGGGCCGCTTCGATCGCCTCATCGAGGTGCCCGAGCCCGACCTCGCGGCCCGCGAACGCATCCTCGACATCCACACCCGCGGGATGAACCTCGCGGAGGCCGTCGACTACGCGGCGCTCGCGCGCGACACCGAGGGCTTCAGCGGCGCGGAGCTCGAATCCCTCACCACCGAGGCCGGCATGTTCGCCATCCGCGACGGCCGCGAGACCGTCACGATGGCGGACTTCGAGGACGCCCTGGCGAAGATCCAGCGCGAGGAGGAGAACGGGACGCCGGGGTACGCCGCGTACGTCCAGTAACGCGCCCTCGGATCGACACTTCTTCACCCGCCTCGCTCGGTAGATACCTCATGGCTACGATACGCGTCGTCTGGGGGACGGGCACGGCTCCCACGGCGATGGCCGCCTACGACGCGGCGCTCGCCGACGCGAACGTCCACAACTACAACCTCGTCGCCGTCTCTTCCGTGATTCCGGCCACCGCGACCGTGGCGGCCGTCGGTACCGCGCCCGACCTCGGGCCGCCGGGCGAACGCCTGACGGTCGTGGAGGCGCACGCGAACGCCGCGGGCCCGCGTCACGTCTCCGCGGGGCTCGGGTGGTCGCGCGAACCGGGCGGTCCGGGGCTTTTCTACGAAGTCGCGGACGAGACCGACCCCGACGACGTCGCGACGCGGGTGCGCGCCGGCCTCGAGGCGGGGCGCGAACTGCGCGACTGGGAGTTCGAGGGCGAGCACGTCGAGACGGCGACGGTCAGGGCCGACGCGGGCGAGTACGCCGCGGCGGTCGTCGTCGCCTGCTACGGCGCGAGCGACCCCATCCTCTGAGGGGCGAAGGCCTTTCAACCGCGTAGCCCCTGGTCGTGGGTATGAACGGCAACACGCCGTACGCCGGACCGGGCGGGAACCCGACGGACGACGACGAGGCGGCGTTGACGCCGGAGCAGCGCCGGGCGCTCCGCGACAGCCTCGCGCGGATCGCCGCCGAGACCCGGCAGTACCTCCCCGACGAGTACGTCGTCGGAGCGGAGATCGGGCAGAGCCAACAGGGCACGCGCGCGACGGTCGCCGTCCGGCCGCCCGCCGGGAACCCCGTCAGCGCCGGGTTCACGCCCGAGTTCGGCGACGGCGACTCCGACCTCGTGCCCGCGGAGGAACGCGCGGAGGTCGCACGGGGCCTCGCCGCGTCCGCCGCGCTCCAGGTGAAACAGGCGTTCCGCAAGCGCTCGGACGATCCGATCGCGAAGTAATCAGCTCGGCCGCCCACCGCCCCCGCGCTCGATCGGGGGATCGCCGAAGATCGCGTAGCCGAGCGCACAGAGCGCGCCGACGCTCCCGGCCGTCACGCCGGTCGAGGCGTCGATCCCGGTCGCCAACGCGGCGACCGATCCCGCGAGGAATGCGAGCGGGATCGCGGCCAGAACGAGATCGTAGCGCGTCGCCATCGGTTCGCTCGCGGTGCGCTCGATGGGGCGTGGTTCGTCGCTCGGCATACCTATCCGGAGAACCGTACGGCCGCCGCGTTCGAAAACGTTACGGCGGCTGTCCGGTCACTTACTTCCCCCAGAAGGGGTCGCGTTTGCGCTGCGTTTCGAGGTACTGGTGGAGCGCTTCGCGTTCGTCCGCCGGAATCTCCTCTAAGAGCTCCTGTTCGAGGACCTTCGCGTGCTTCTCGGGGAGGTCGACCCAGAGCTCGTCGCCCTCGTCGATGCCGCGGCCGACGGTGGGGCCGTCGATGCTGACGGCGACCTCGTTGCCGGCGCGGACCTCGTCGACGTCCTCGCCCTGGTCTTGGATGCCCTTCACGACGCCGACGCGCTCGATCTCGTTGCCGTCGAAGTAGCCCACGGGCGTGTTGCGCTTGAGGGTGCCCGAGAGGACTTCGACGCCGACGACGGCTGGGTCGGACTGACGAAAGACGTGATCCGAGAGAATACGGAAGCGCGCGGGGCGCATCACGTTCTCGAAGACGGCCTCCTTCTGCCGGCGTTCGATGTCCTCGACGAACGCCTCGTACTCCTCGACGAGCTGGTAGATGACGTCGCTGCGGAACACCTCGACGTCGTCCTGTTCGGCGCGGTCGGCGGCGTCGCCGAGCGTGTCGACGTTGAAGCCGAGGATGGCGCGGTACTCCTCCTCCTCGACGGTGGTCGCCATCGCCACGTCGCGCGGGGCGATGTCGCCGACCTCGGCGCGCATGATCGGGATCTCGGCCTCCTCCAGGGCGTTCGCCATCGCCTCTAAGCTCCCGAGGGTGTCGGCCTTCACGACGACGCCCTCCTCGCCGGTGTCGACGGCGACTTCGGCGAGCTCCGCTTGGACCTCCGCGATGACGTCGTCGAGGTCGCGCCCGCGGACGGCGCGGATCGGCGCGCCCGCGATGGCGTCGTCGAGGTCCGGGGCGGCGATCTTCACGCCGGCGGCGGCCGCGATCTCGTCCACCTTCTCGAAGCGGCTCTCCGTGCGGATCTCCGCGAGCGGCCGGGGTTTGAGGAGCGCCCGGACGTCCGTGACGATGGGTCCGTTGACCCCGCCGACGACGACCGTGTCGTCAGCCCGAACGGTGCCGTCGTAGAGGATGACGTCGAGCGTCGTCCCGAAGCCCTGTTCGTCCTTGACTTCGAGGACGGTCCCGGCGCCCGGCCCCCGCACGTCGATCTCCATGTCCTCTTTCATGTAGCGCTGAGCGAGGCCCATGAGGACGGTGAGCAGGTCCGGGATGCCCTCGCCGGTCATCGCCGAGACGGGCACGACGCCGACGTTCGAGCGGAAGTCCTGGACGCGCCAGTAGAAGTCGGAGGTGAACCCGGCGTCGGAGAGCTCGCCGATGATCTCGTAGAGCTTCTCGTTGAACTGCTGTTCGACGCGGTCGCTCTGGGCGTCGAGGGTCTGTTGGATCGGGGCGTCCTCGTGGACCTGCCAGCCCGGGATCGTGTCGACCTTGTTCGCGGCGACGACGAACGGCGTCTGCGAGTCCGCGAGGATCTTGATCGCTTCTTCCGTTTGGGGTTGGAACCCGTCGTTCACGTCGACGACGAGGATGGCGATGTCCGCGAGCGCGCCGCCGCGCGAGCGCAGCGTGGTGAACGAGTGGTGGCCCGGCGTGTCGATGAAGAGCAGTCCGGGGAGGTCGAACTCCGTGGGGTCGACCAGGCTGCCCGCGACCTCGCTCACGACGTCGAGCGGGACGGCGGTCGCGCCGATGTGCTGCGTGATGGCGCCCGCCTCCCCCTCGATGACGGTGGACCCTCGAATCTTGTCCAGCAGGCTGGTCTTCCCGTGATCGACGTGCCCGAGAACGGCGACGATGGGGGTTCTGAGTCCCCCGTGCTGTTGTGTATCTCCCGACATTGAAACCCACGCCAGAACGGCTGTTATCCGAAATCAGCAGATAGGGACAGGTAAATCCCCCGATCGGTCCCGTCACCCGCGCACGACGAGTGCGGCCCCGGCGACGACGAGGACCGCCGCGACGCCGAGTCGCGGCGTCACGCGCTCCTCGCGCTGGAGGAAGAGCGCCGCGCCCGCGACGACGAACAGCGTGCTGACGCCGAGCAGGGGCGTGACGACGGCGACGGGCGCCCGATCGAGCGCCGCGTAGTACGCCCCGAGGTACCCGGTGTTGGCGACGCTCGCCGCGAGAAGCCACCGGTTCGCGCGCGGTCGCCACGCGGCTCCATCGCGCCACCGCCGCCACGCGACGTACGACACGTAGCCGAGCGACGCGGCGACGACGCGCACGGTGAGGCCGACGAGCGGCGTCGTCCCGGTCGCCAGCCCCAGTTTGGTGAAGATCGGATCGACGCCGAGGAAGAGCGCGGCAGCGAGCGGATAGGCGAGAGCCGCCCGGAGTCGGCGGCCGGACGCGGTCGTCGCCGTCGCCCGCGAGTCGACGGCGACGACCGCGCCGCCGAGGACGAGGAGCGCGACGCCCGCGGCGAGCGTGAGCGTGAGCGACTCGCCGAGCGCGACCACCGCGACGCCGGCGGCGAAGACCGGAAAGAGCGCCTTCAGCGGTTCGGCGCGGCTGGCGCCGAGGCGTGCGATCCCGGTGAAGTAACAGAAGCGCGCGACGAGCGAGCCGAGGAGGCCGGCGACGGCGAACGCCGCGACGGCGCCCGGGGTGAGTCGGTAGTCCGGGTACGCGACGACGCCCGCGACGGGGACGAGGACGAGGAGGTTGACGCCGAACATCGCCGCGACGACGTCCGTGACGCGGTGCGTCTTCGTGCCGAGCCGGACCGCGAGGCTCTGGACGGCGAGGCAGAGCGCGCCCAGCACCGCGAACGCGGCGCCGATGAGGGTGTCGGACATCCGGGCGGACGTCCGTAGTGGCGGTGCTTAACGCTCGTGGACGAGGACGCCCGCGCGGTAGTCGGCGTCGTCCCGGCGTCGATGCGAGACGCCGCGCGCCGGTCCGGTGTCCCCGGCACGCGACGGACGCGCCGGTGTGGAGGTTTTAAGACGAACCCCGGCGACAGACACGGGTATGGCCGACATCCTCGCTGAGAACCTCTCCGGGAAGGCAGTCATGGGATCGGACGGGACCGAACTCGGGATGCTGTACAACATCACGATGAACCTCAAGAGCGGGGCGCTCGCGGACCTGCTCGTCGAGCAGACGGAGGAGACGAACCAGATCGACCTCGACTTCCCGACGGACGACCACGGGCGCTATCGAATCCCCGTCGGACGCGTGCAGGCGGTCAAGGACTACATCGTCATCGATCGCTAGTGCACGTCCTCGATTCGTCGGCGTTCATCGACGAGTACGACGTCGACGGCCCGGCGGCGACCGTGCCGGGCGTCCGCGAGGAACTGAAGGACGCCGCGAGCTACCGGCTCACCGCCCTCGAAGGGTCGGGCATGCGCGTGCACGTCCCCGACGCGGCCGCCGTCCGGCGCGTCGAGGACGCCGCGACGCGCACCGGCGACGCGGACGTCCTCTCCGAGACGGACGTCCGCGTCCTCGCCGCGGCCCTCGAACTCGACGCCGTCCTCGTCACGGACGACTACGCGATGCAGAACGTCGCCGGCGCGTTGGACCTCACCGTCGAGGGCGTCTCCAAGGACGGGATCACCGAACGCCGCGACTGGAACTTCCAGTGTCAGGGCTGCGGCCGCGAGTTCGACGAGGATCGCGAGCGCTGTCCCGTCTGTGGCTCCGACCTCGCTCGGAAGAACCCGAACTGACCTCTCCACTGTTGACGCGCCCGTTCTCCCGCGCTCGTCTCGACGGCGCTCACCGTTACCGCGGACCCCCGTCCGCGTCGTCACGCTCCCCCTCACACCGCATTGCGCCGTCGCGCGACCGGTGCCGCGACACGTCGCGGGCGAACACTTATCACGGTAGGATAACCCAAATAGTTCATGACAGATAGGCTGTCGATGGATCGTCGACGGTTCCTCCAGTTCCTCGGCGTCGGTGCCGGAGCGGCCGCGGTCGGTGGGACGGCGTTCGGCAACGTGTTGACCGGCGGTGCGGCGGCCGCGTCCGACCGCCCCGAGCCGCGCGAGAGCGTCATGGTCGAGATGCGCGATGGCGTCCGGCTGGCGACCGACGTCTATCGGCCGAGCGGCGACGGCTCGTATCCGACACTCGTTTACCGGACCCCCTACGGGAAGGACGCCTCGGCCCCGGTCACCGGCATCCAGCCCGCCGTCGAACGTGGCTTCGCGGTCGTCGTACAGGACGTTCGGGGCCGTTTCGCCTCCGAGGGGGGCGCGGACTGGGAACCCGTTTTCGAGGAGGGACCGGATGGCTACGACACGATCGAGTGGGCGGCCGCCCAACCGTGGAGTACGGGCTCCGTCGGGATGCTCGGACTCTCCTACATGGGGATGACGACGTGGCTCGCGGCCGTCGAAGACCCGCCGTCGCTGGAGGCAATCCTCCCCCAGATCCCCTCGTGGTACGACTACGACCAACTCGGCTACCAGTCCGGCGGCCTCCTCGAAATGGGGAACCTCCTCTCGTGGCTGGCGACGAACTCCGCGGACACCGTGGCTCGACTCGACGTCTCCGCCGCGGAGAAGGAGTCCCTCCGGAACGGCCTCGACGACCTCGTGGCAAACGTCCATGAGGAGGGGTACGAACAGCTACCGCTCACTGACATCCCCCAGATAAACGACGTCGTCCCGTTCTGGAAGCGCTACCTCCACCACTACACGAAGGACGAGTACTGGAACCGCGTGAGCATCCCCCAGCAGATCGGCTCCGTTTCCGTCCCGATCCTGCACGTCGGCGGCTGGTACGACGCGTTCAAGGGCGGGATGAGCGATGTCTACGACGCCATCGAGTCCGAGGCGGACGAGGATGTCCGCGAGAACCACCACATGATCATGGGGCCGTGGACGCACCTCACGTACGGGACGGACACGACGGCCATCGGCGGACACGAGTTCGGCGAGGGGAGTTCCTCGCAGGCGGCCGTCGCCGGCCTCGCGCTCGACTGGTTCGACCACTGGCTCACCGACTCGACGAGCGAGCGCGTCGCGTCGCTCCCGAAGGTGCGCTACTTCCAGATGGGCGAGAACGAGTGGCACGAGGCCGACGAGTGGCCCCCGTCGCCCACCCGCACCGACCTCTACCTCAACAGCGGGGGCGACGCGGGCGCGAGCGCCGACGACGGGACGCTCGAACGGGACATGCCCCTCGAACGCCAGCCTGCCGACGCGTACACCTACGACCCCCGCGATCCCGTGCCGACGAAGGGCGGGACTGCCGTCCTCCTGCAGGCGGACTCGCCGGGGATCAGCGACCAGTCCGAGGTCGAGGGGCGCTCGGACGTCCTCGTCTACAGCACGCCGGCCCTCGACGGCCCGGTCTCCGTCGCCGGCCGGAGCGAGTTGACGCTGTTCGTCTCCAGCTCCGCGCCCGACACGGACTTCACGGCGAAACTCGTTGACGTCCATCCGGACGGCACGGCACTAAACGTCGCCGAGGGCGGCGTACGGACGCGCTTTCGCGACTCGCTCGCCGAGCCCGAACTCATGGAGCCCGGGTCGGTGCAGGAGCTCTCGATCCGCATCCGCCACACGGCCCACACCTTCGACGCGGGCCACCGTATCCGGCTGGACGTCACGAGCAGTAACTTCCCGCGCTTCGACCGGAACCCGAACACGGGCGTGGTGCCGGCGACGGCGAACGAGAGCGACCTCACGACGGCGGACCAGCGTGTCTACCACGACGAGGATCGCCCCTCGCGGATCGCGCTCCCGGTGACCGAGGGGACACTCTGAGTCAGAGCGCGGTGACGAACAGCGCGCCGAACTGGATCGCGTCGTAGCCGCTGTGGGCGAGCGCGGCCGCGACGACGCTGTCGGTGCGCTCGTAGACGACGCCCAACACGAGCGCGACGCAGCAGAGCCGAGCCAGCGTGACACAGAGCGCGAGCGCACTCGCCCCGGGCGTCGCGTACGCGGGGAGGTGGACGAGCGTGAAGACGACGCTGGCGAGGAC
This sequence comes from Halarchaeum nitratireducens, assembly GCF_014647155.1. Taxonomy (GTDB): domain Archaea; phylum Halobacteriota; class Halobacteria; order Halobacteriales; family Halobacteriaceae; genus Halarchaeum; species Halarchaeum nitratireducens. Next base: position 236,205 of record NZ_BMOQ01000001.1, read on the forward strand.
GATCGCGCCGCGCCGCGAGAAGGCCCCGTAGAGGCGCTTCTGGACGACGTTTCGCATCAACAGCTCCTCGCCCGGTCCGACGAACAGCAGCGAGACGGGGACGAGGAGGAGTCCGAGCCACGGCGTCTCGCGGATCGCGGTGACCGTTCCGTGCGTCGCGTTCTCGATCCCGAGCGCGCCCGCGAGGACGCCGGTCGCGGCGAGGACGGCGAACATGGCGAGGAGGCCGCCGCCGGCCCAGAGCGCGTCGCGCCGGTCGAAGCGGACGTCGAAGTACGTCAGGGGCCGACGCGTGACGACGACGTAGCCGAGCGCGGTGAACGCGAGCGCGAGCGCGAACCCGGACTGCGCGACGGCGAGTCTGAGTGCCGTCGGCGGGGAGAACGCGCCCAGTATCGACGTCACGACGAGTTGGACGAGCGTCCCCGCGAGCAGTCCCGTCACGGCGAGGGCGACGACGACGCAGAGCGCGCCGAAGCGCGCGCGCCGCGCGTCCGAGGCGGTGGCGCTCACTCGCGGGTGACGCGGAGGCTCGTCGTCTCGTCGAGCGGGTCCCCGCCGCGCAGCAGGTCGCGGGCGACCTCCTTGCCCCACTCGACCGCCGGCTGGGTGAACGTCTCGACGCCGTAGAGCTCACCGGCGAGGACGGTCGCGGCCTCCATCCCGTAGAGGAGTCCGCCGATAGCGGCGGCGTCGACGCGCTCGATCTCCACGCGGACGTTCGGGAGGCCGACGTCGGCGAGGCTGGCCTCCGTCGCCTCGAACTCAGCGTCGCGGAGCTCGCCGAGCGACGCGCCGTCGAGGTAGTCGAGGCCCTCCAGCTCCGCGTCCGGAATATCGACGTCGGGGCCGTCGCGCGCGTGAACGAACGTGACCAGCTTGTCGTTCGGGCCGGCGCGATAGAGTTGGAGCTGGCTGTGCTGGTCGGTCGCGCCGAGCGCTCTCACCGGCGTCTGCCCGAGTCCGGCCTTCCCGAGGCTCTCGGCGCTCAGTTGAGCGTACCACTCGGCGTACGTTTCGAGGGACTCGTGGTAGGGCATCACGACGTTCGCGCTCGCGCCGCGCGCGTTTAGGGCGTACGTGATCGCGCCGTAGGCGTACGCGGGCGTCTCGTAGAGCGACCCGCTGAGGGACTCGCGCTCGGCGCGTGCGCCGGTGACGACGGACTCGACGTCGACGCCGAGGATCGCGGCGGACGCGAGGCCGACCGTGGAGAGCGCGGAGAAGCGCCCGGGGACCCCGTCCGGGACGGGGAGTACGGGGAGGTCGTGCTCGTCGGCGAGGTCGCGGAGGTTTCCGGACTCGCCGGTCGTGACGAGGGTGTGCTCGGTCCAGTCGACTCCCCGGTCCTCGTAGACCTCGCGGACGACGAGGAAGTTCGCCAGCGTCTCCGCCGTCGTGCCGGAGCGCGAGACGACGTTCAGCGCGGTCGATTCGAGATCGAGGTCGGCGAGGAGCGCCGACGTCTGCGCCGGATCCACGTTGTCGAGGTAGTACGCGTCGCCGTCCGTTTCGAGGGCGTCGGTGAGCGTCGCCGCGCCGAGCGCGCTCCCTCCGATACCGATCGTGAGCACGGTCTCGGCGTCGGTGAGCGGCGCGACGGCATCGCGGATCGCGGCCGTGTCGACTCGTTCCGGGAGGTTCAGGGCGGCGTACCCGAACTCGTCATCGGCCATGCCGCGGTCGATCCGCTCGTGCGCCTCGGCGACGCGTCCGTCCAGTCGGTCGAGGGAGTCCCGGGGGACCCCGGGCCCGGCGACCGCGTCGAGCGCGTTGCCGATGTCGATGTCCATACGCGCACACGGCGCGCCGCCGCCAAGAGGGTTGTCCATCGGTGGCGTGCGCCGCTGTCGCGCGGCGAAACCCGGAAAAGGCCGAGTACGCTAACGGCCGTATGAGCGAACAGGAGAAGTCGAGCACGTACCTCGTGACGCACGCCGAGGACGCGTCGGCGATGCTCACCGACGTCCACGGCGGGCAGGTCCACACCCTCTCGGACAACCCCGGCGTCGAAGCCGGCGAGGTCGTGGAGGCGACCGTCTCGCCCGATCCGCCGATGGAGGTGACGTACTCGCTCGTCGAGGTGGCCGAGCGCTACACCGTCGAGGTCTTCGCCAGCGAGGAAGCGCCCACCCAGCAGGCCCGCGACATGGCCGAGGGGCTCCCCGAGGGCGACCTCGCCACCACGGAGCGCGCGGGCGACGGGGAGATCCACGTCCTCGCCGTCCCCGAGGCGGACACCGAGGACGCCGTCGCGGACGTCGTCGACGATCAGTCCACCGTCGAACGCGCGGCCCGCGTCGGCGCGAGACGCGTCGAGGTCCGCTCCGAACCCGGTCTGATCAACGTCCGTTACCTCCCCTGAACGGCGACGCGCTTTTGTTCTGACCTCCCGTAAGCGACACCGTCATGATGGCGACGACGCACGCGCTCGCGGGGCTCCTCGTCGGAGCGACCGCCAGCGCGCTCACGGGCGACGCCGCGCCGCTCGTCCTCGCCGCCGGCGCGTTCGGCGGGCTCTTCCCCGATCTCGACCTCTACGCCGGCCACCGGAAGACGCTTCACTTCCCGGTTTACGGGTCGCTCGCGGCGCTACTCGGGGTCGGCGCGTACGCCCTCCTCGGGACCACGCTCGCGCTCGCCGCCGCGGTCTTCCTGCTCGCGGCGGCGCTCCACGCCGCCAGCGACGCCCTCGGCGGTGGCCTCGAACTCCGGCCGTGGGAGGGGACGAGCGAGCGGGCGGTGTACGATCACTACCGGGGGCGCTGGTGGCGCCCGCGGCGGCTGATCCGCTACGACGGCGCGCCCGAAGACGCCCTAGTCGGCCTCGTTCTCGCGGTGCCGGGCTACCTCGTCACGGCGGGGACGTTCCGCTCGCTCGTCGTCGCCGCTGCCGTCGTCTCCGTCGGGTACGCGGCGGCCCGCAAGCCGATGGTGGCGCTCGCGGAACGGCTCGTCGCGGCGACCCCCGACGAGATCATCGAGCACGTCCCCGATCGCTTCGTCGGCGACATGCGGTGATCCTTGGGGAGAACCGGGGCGCGGCCGACGGCATAAGCGAAGCCTTATCCCAAACGCCGCCGCTACTCGAACGCATATGCCCTCGTTCGACGTTCCGGAGGTGGACTTCACCCGGTACTCGAACCGGCAGCTCGCGGGCGTGCCGCTCGCCGTGCTCGCCCTCGCGTTGCTGGTGCTCGCCGCGTGGTACGTCCTCAACGGTACGCCGGTCTCGCTCGGCCTCGAGTTCACGGGCGGGACGGAACTCACGATCCACGCCACGTCCGCACAGGCGGCCTCGCAGGACGCGGTCCGTCAGGCGTTCTCGACGCCGGCCTCCGCGGTTCGGTCGATCCCCTCGCGCCCCGACACCTACGTCGCGACGTTCAGCTCCGGGGCCGACGCGAGCGCGCTCCAGAGCCAGGCGCGCTCGGCGGGCTACGAGGTCGTCTCCACGACCAGCACGTCCGCGACCTTCGGCGCGCAGTCCCAGCGCTTCGCCCTCCTCGGCCTGCTCGGCTCCTTCGTCGGAATGGCGATCATCGTCTTCGTCCTCTTCCGGACGGCCGTCCCGAGCGGCGCCGTCGTCCTCTCCGCCTTCGGCGACATCGCCATCCCCGTCGCGCTGATGAACGTCTTCGGAATCGAGCTCTCGCTCGGCACCGTCGCCGCGCTCCTGATGCTCATCGGGTATTCGGTCGACTCCGACATCCTCCTCACTAACCACGTCCTCAGGCGTTCGGGGAGCTTCTACGAGAGCGTCGATCGGGCGATGAAGACCGGTGTGACGATGACCGTCACCTCGCTCGTGGCGATGGCCGTCATGGCCGTCGTCGCCTACGCCTTCGGAATCGAGCTCCTCACGAGCATCGGGCTCGTGCTCGTCTTCGGTCTCGCCACCGACCTCATGAACACGTACATGCTCAACCTCAGCCTGCTTCGATGGTACAAGTTCGAGGGGGTGAGCCGGTAGATGGTCGACATCCGCTCGAACTGGCGAGTCGTCCTCCTCGTCGTCCTCGTCGTCGGGAGCCTCGGCGCGCTCTTCGTCCCCGGCGCCGGCCCCGTCGTCGGGAGCGCTCCCGCGGACAACGCGACCGCGGGCGGCGGCCCGACGAACCTCCAGTACGGCCTCCAGCTCTCCGGTGGGACGCGCGTCCGCGCGCCCGTCGTCGGTCTCACCGCCGAGAACGTCACGCTCCCGAGCGACGCGAGCGAGCGCTCGACGATCGCCACGACGATCGCCGACGACCTCGATAACGTCTCGTCGGCCGACGTCCGTCTCCGCCTCGCCGACAGCAACACCAGCGCGGACACCGTCGAGGTGTTCGCCAACGTCACGCCCACGCAGTTCCGCGGCGCGCTCGACGCCGCCGGCCTCGATGCCGACTCCGCCACGGTCCGTCAGGGCGTCACCGCCGCCACGCGCGACGAGATCGTCGAGACGCTCTCCAACAAGGTGAACTCCCTCGGCTTCTCCGGGGCCCAGGTCTCCGTGCAGTCCACCGTCGGCGGCGACGCCCACTACGTCGTCGTCGAGGTACCGAACGCCGACCTCTCCGAGGTCCGCGACCTCGTGAACAGCCGCGGGCAGGTCGCCGTCCTCGCCTACCACCCGGTGAACGCGAGCGCGCAGACGAACGACACCGTCCTCACGAACGACGACATCCGGCGCGTCAGCGACGCGCGGATGCAAGAGGGCACCTTCGGCTCGGTGCCGGTCGTCCCGATCACCCTCACCGAGGAGGGCGGGGCGTCGTTCGCCGAGGCGATGCAGCGCTACGGCTACACCAGCAGCGCCGGCATCAGTAACTGCCAGTATCCGAACGGCACGCCCGGCGACGAGTACTGCCTGATCACGACCCGCGACAGCGAGGTCGTCGGGACGTACGGGATGGGCGAGACGCTCGCCAGCTCCATCGAGCGCGGCGACTTCCAGACGACGAACTCCTTCGTCCTCCAGACGAACTCGATGAGCGAAGCCCGTCAGATCGCCATCGACCTCCGCGCCGGCGCGCTCCCCGCGTCGCTCGATATCGAGAGCGGTGACGTCTACCAGATCGACGCGTCGCTCGCCGAGCGCTTCAAGCCCCTCAGCTTCCTCACGGGGCTCATCGCCGCGCTCGCCGTCAGCCTCGTCGTCTACCTCCGCTACGGGCGCGCGAAGATCGCCGTCCCGATGCTCGTCACGGCGCTGAGCGAGGTCGTCATCCTCCTCGGCTTCAGTTCGCTCGCCGGCCTCTCGTTGAACCTCTCGCACATCGCGGGGTTCATCGCGGTGATCGGGACGGGGGTGGACGACCTCGTCATCATCGCTGACGAGGTCACGACGGAGGCCGTCTCCTCCGATCGCGTCTTCCAGAGCCGCTTCCGCAAGGCCTTCTGGATCATCGGCGGCGCGGCCGCGACGACCATCGTCGCCATGAGCCCGCTCGCCGTCCTCTCGCTCGGTGACCTCCGCGGGTTCGCCATCGTCACCATCCTCGGCGTCCTCGTGGGCGTGCTGCTCACGCGGCCCGCCTACGGCGACATCCTGCGCTACCTGCTCACCGACGACAACTGACGAACCGACCCGCGCCGAGCCACCCGCGTCGAACCGACTCGCACGCCATTCTCGCTTTCCGTTCTCGACTTTCGCTCTCTCTTCCCTTCTCGCCGCCCCGCTACTCGAAGTCCGCGAGCGACGCGTTCGCTCCCTCGGCCTCCGTCTCGAAGTCGGGGAACGCGACGAACTCCAAGCCGGCGTCGCGGCACGCGCGCTTCACGCGTTCGGACGCCGAGGGCGCGACGAGCAGTCCGCGGACCGAGCGCGCCGTCCCGTCGACGCCGTCCTCGTCGCCCGCGAAGACGTTCACGTACCGCTTGAGCTGATCGAAGTGCGTCAGCGTCGCCTGCACGCGCTTCACCTCGACGACGACGGGCGTCCCCTCGGCGTCCTTCGCGTAGAAGTCGAGGAAGCCGTACTTCGTCTCCCGCTCGTGCTCGACGATCCGCAGTCCCGCCTCCAGCTCCTCGGGGTTCGCCGCGATGTACTCGTGCATCTCCGCTTCGGTGCCCGACTCCTCGTAGGCGACCCCGTCCTCCGCGTCGAAGCGCGTCAGCCCGTAGGTCTCGCGGACGCGCACCTCGACGCGCTCGCGGGGGTCCGTCCGCCGCGCGACGATCACCGGGTCGCCCGAGGCCTCCCCGACCGACGCCGTGACGGTGCCACCGCTCGGCATCCAGTTTACGGGCTTGTGGTTCGTTGGCTTGTGGACGAGGAAGGTGCCGTCGGGCTTGGCGACGAGCAGGCGATCGCCCGGCCCGAGGTAGCCGCTCGTCCGGCCGTCGTACTCGACCTCACAGCGCACCTCGGCGGTGACGATCGCGCCCTCGTGGAGCGCCTCGCCGACGACGCTCGCCACCGTCTCGGCTTCCGGCGACGGATACCGTTCGGCTGTCATTCACCGCGAGGGACGCGGTCCACGCGTAAAACCGTTAAAAGTCGTCGAGCGCGGACTGCGACGCGGCCGCGAGCACGTCGTCGCACGTGCGCCACGACTCGCGCGCGGGATCGGGCAGCGTTCCGTGCTCGCTGACGTGCTCGCGGAGGAACGCCATAGTGCGCTCGTCGCCCGGATAGCCGCTCCCGACGTCGCCGTACTCCTCGGCGAGCGCGGCGACGTGGTCGTCACGTGCGACCTTTGCGACGACGCTCGCCGCGCCGACGATCTCGTGGGCGTCGTCCGCCCCGTGCTCCGCGACGACGTCGACGTCACCGTCGAGACGCGACGCCACGCGTCGTCCGAAGCGCGCGGCGTCCACGTCACCGCCGTCTACGACGCCCGCGAGTCCGTCGTAGTCGACGGCCGCGAGCGCTCGCGCGTGTGCCGCCACGGTGAGCGTGTTCATGTCCGTCTCGGGGGCGTCGATCTCCTCGACCGTGACCTCGGCGACCCCGACGTCGGCGACGTCGCGGATCGCGGCGTCGAGCTCGTCGCGGCGCGCGGGCGAGAGGCGCTTCGAGTCCCGTACCCCCGCGGGGAGGTCGGCGGGGTCGCAGACGACCGCCGCCGCGAACATCGAGCCGAGGACGGGGCCCTTGCCGGCCTCGTCGACGCCGAAACGCCGCGTCATCGCTCCGCGGGCGCCTCCCGGAAGTAGTCCGGGTCCTCGAAGGACTCCGCCTCGCCCTCGACGGCGAGCACGTCGAGCTCCGTCACGTGACACGGGGTCCCGAGCAGGCCGGCGAGCGATGGCGTCGTCCAGCCCTCGTCGCTGGAGACGAGCTCCTTGATGTAGAGCCCGCCCTCGCCGTGGATCTCGACCGTCGCGTGGGTCTCGTCCTCAAGCTCGCCCGAGACCGCGTACGCTTCGCGGACGCGGGTCTTCGCCGCGCGCCGGTGCGAGACGCGCTTGGGCGTGTCCTGCTCGATCGTCGCGCCGTCGAGTTCCGCGAGCGCCGCCTCGAACTCCGTTTCGTCGACCGGTTCGTCGAACGCGACGCGCGCACGGTACGTCTTCGAGGCGTCGAGTTCCTTCACGCGCTCGACCATGTCGTACGCCGCGAGGCGCAACCCCTCGACTTCGACTTTCTCCGTGGACTCGTTGATCTCGGCTTCCAGCGCGTCGACGTCCGGGAAGCGATCGCGGGGGTGTTTCACCTCGACGACGAACGGCCGGCCCGTCCCGAGCATCTTCGCGTCGATGTCCTCGCGCCCCGCGCCGTGGAACGACGAGTCGTCGCCCTCCATCGCGCGCAGGATCGGCGGCGAGACGAGCTGTTCGACCGACTCCTCGTACATGTACCCCGTGCCGTCGCAGTGGATGCAGGGCTCGCCGCCGCGTCGCCCCGTCCCGTTGCACTCCCGACACGGCCACTCGGTCTGCGGGATCTCCCGCGAGCGCTTCCGGTAGCGCCCGTAGACGAACGCCGGGTTCACCTGCGCGTCCACGGACTCGTCGTCGATGTCCAGGACGAAGAGGACGTCCGGTCGTTCGAAGTCGACGTCCGTTCCGGTCAGCTCGCCGACGCGCTTGCCGACCTCGCGGTTGAACTCGGACTTGAACGGCTCGCCGCCCTCCGTGAGGCCGGCGCTCTCGCGCAACAGCGCCTCGTTCTCCTCGACGAGCGGCGGGGCGCGCGTTCCCACCTGGTAGGTGGCGAAATCGACGTCGCTCTCCCCGTCACCGCTGAGGGCCGCGACGGCGCGTTCCGCCCACTCGTCGAACGTCGCGCAGAGGCCCTCGCAGACCCAGCAGTCGTCGGTCGCGACGTCCTCGTGTGGTTCGTCGTCGTCGAGCTCGACGCTCACCCGCAGGGCCGCGCCCCGCTCGGCGTTCGTCAGCCCGAAACTCCGATCGGCGAACTGCCGGCCGAGACAGGCGTCGCAGACCGGGCCGTTCTCGACGACGGCCCGCGCGTCCTCAAGGAGGCTCATACCGCCGTCTCGTCGCGCGCAGGGACGAAGCCTTCGGTTTCGCCGGACGCGCGACGCAGAACAACAGCTAACTCCCCCGCCGCCGACTAGCCGGATGTGTCCCTCCACGCAGTCGACGACATCGACGACGCGATCTCCGTCACGATCGCCTTCTGCCGCGGCCTCGCGCCGCGGGAGTGGCTGAAACTCGCCCTGATCGCCCTGCTCTCCGGCGGCACCGCCGGGGCGTCCTCGTTCACCGGCTCGTTCGACTTCGGCGGGTCCGGACCGACCGGCGGGCCCGAGCCCGGGATGATGCCGGGCGGCCTCCCCGCGGTCGACGCCGCCACGATCGTCGCAGCGGTCGCCGGCCTCGTCGTCCTCGCGCTCCTCCTCGGCGCCGTCTCCGCGACGTTCCAGTTCGTCTTCGTCGACGCGCTCGTCGAACGCGACGTCAGCGTCCGCCGACCGTTCGGCGCCCACTGGCGTGACGGCGTCCGCGTCCTCGCCTTCGAAGTCGCGATCGGCCTCGTCGTCCTCCTCGCGTTCGCGCTCGCCCTCGGTCCGCTGCTCGTCGGTCTCCCCGTCGGCGCCCTCTTCCTCCTCCTGCTCCCCGTCGCCGGCCTCGTCGCGCTCCTCGCGTCCGTCGTCACGGGCTTCACCCGCGCGTTCGTCGTCCCGATCATGTACCACGGCGACGTCGGCGTCCTCGCCGCGTGGCGCCGCCTCCTCGGCGTCGTCCGCGCGAGCCTGAGCGAGTACGGCGTCTTCGTCGTCCTGAACTTCGTCCTCTCGCTCGCCGGCGGGATGCTCGTCGGCATCGGCGTGGCCATCGCCGCGGTCGTCGTCGCGATCCCGTTCGGCCTCGCCTTCGGTCTCCCGTTGGCCCTCGCCGGCGCGAGCGGTGCGCTCGCGTGGACGTGGCTCGCCGTCGGGCTCCTGCTCGGCGGCCTCACGTTCCTCCTCGCCGTCGGTCTCGTCACCGCCCCCGTACAGGCCGCGCTGCGCTACTACGCCCTCCTCCTGCTCGGCGATACCGCCCCCGAGCTGGCGCTCGTCGCCGACCAGCGCCGCGCCGCGCGCGAGGACTGACCCGCACTCCGCGGGATTCAAGCCCACAGCGCCGCCAGACTCCACATGCGCCACTTCGTCGTCCACGGTCACGACGCCCCCACGACGGCCGACTTCGACCTCTCCGATCTCGCCGGCGGCGCGGGCCGCCTCGACGTCCTCTGCCGCTGCGTCGGCGCGGGGCTCTTCCTCTCGCACGGCGTCCGCGAGGACGTCCGCGTCAGCCTCGTCCTCGCCGACGAACTCACCGTCCGCTTCGAGGGGAGCGAGATCCGCTATCTCAACCCTGACGAGCGCAACATCGCGGGCATGGTTCGCAAGGCGATCGGAGCGACGGACCGAGCCATCGGCCACCGCGAGGCCGAACCGTCGCCGGGCGTCTACGTCTCGAAGCGCGGGTTCGCGCCGACCGTCGAAGCCGCCGCCCGCGGCGGCACCGTCGTCCAACTCCACGAGGACGGCCGCCCGCTCGCCGACGTCGAACCCCCGGAGACCCCCGTGTTCGTCCTCTCCGATCACCGCGATTTCACCGACGCGGAGGCGTCGCTCCTCGCCGACGCGAGTGACGAACGCGTCCGCGTCGGTCCCGCGGTCCTCCACGCCGACCACACCATCGCGGTCGCGCACAACTACCTCGACACCCGGGGCTACACGCGTTACTGACCCCGCCCTTTCGGAAGCGTTAAAGGCGACGCACGCTTTCGAGGAACTGCGGGCCGGTGGGGTAGCTTGGTATCCTTCGGCCTTCGGGTGGCCGTAACCGCGATTCGAATTCGCGCCGGCCCACTTCTCCCGCAACCGCTCGGTTTCGTAGTTAATTGCGAGATACATCCGGTTTCGGAACTTCTCAGCTGTATCTGCGACGTTGATTCGAATTCAAGTAACAACCACATTCCGCCTTCCAGTGGTTCGTGAATCCAACGCGTGCAGAAGCGTCATCGCTCCCCTCCGAGCGACCACCCTCCCCTCCTTTTGTAGCTGTCGCGTCTGGGACGGAATCCTTCAACGGGTACTTCCCGACCGGTCTCACGGACAGTACGGACTACACGACCAAGACGAGTTCGTAGAGCGATCGGAGAGTGGGGAAGCGAGTAGGGTATAGATGAGACCGAGCTGAAATCCTATCCCTCGTATCGCTCGAGTATTATATATGTTTAAGTATTATTGGCGGGTCAGTCTGGGTCAAGAGATGAAAGGTCACGTCCCGACCCCGCCGGAACTCGCTGACGAGATGGTCGCCGAACTGTTCGCCGAGCATCCGCCCGCCGATGGTGACCGAATCCTCTTCCCAGGCACGGGGAAGGGCCGGTTCGTTGCCGCGGTGGAGCGGTACTGCGCGGAGAATGACTACCCCTTCCCGGAGGGCGCGGCCGTCGACCTCGATCCAGGGTTGCTCGCCGAGGCCAGGGAGCAGAACGGAGACACGGCCGTCGAGTTCCGCGAGGAGGACTTCCTCGCAGCCGACTGCGACTACGGCCAGTTCGACTACGTGGTCGGGAATCCGCCCTACGTCCCCATCGAAGGTCTCAGCGAGGAGGAGAAGACGCGGTACAAGCACGAGTTCCGTACCGCCGAGCAGCGGTTCGACCTCTATATGCTGTTCTTCGAGCGCTCGCTCGACCTGCTCGCCGACGGTGGTCGGCTCGTGTTCATCACCCCCGAGAAGTTCGAGTACACCCACACGACCGAGGAACTGCGGCGGTTGATGACGCAGTACCACGTCGAGCGCATCGAACACGTCCCGGAGGACTCGTTCGCCGGGCACGTCACCTACCCGACGATCACGACCATCCACGACCGCGACGGCGAGGAGACGCGCGTCGTCCGCCGAGACGGAACCGTGGACACGGTGGAGTTGCCGCGGGACGGGTCGAGTTGGGCGAGTACGGTTCGCGCCGGCGACACCGACGCCTACGACTACGACACCGGCGTCACGCTCGGCGACGTGACGAAGCGGATCTCGTGCGGACTGGCGACCGGACGCGACTCCCTCTACGTGCAGTCCGAGGAGGAAGTGCCGGAGCAACTCGTCGAGGAGGGGTGGACGTACCATACGACCTCGGGCAAGCAGCTCTCCGTGAACGACGGGCCGGACTCCGGGGACGTCATCATCTGCCCGTACGACGGACACGGGAACCTCGTCGCCGAGGACGAGCTTGGGGCGTTCGGCGACTGGGCGGAGCTGCACCGTGAGGAGTTGGAGAGCCGGTCGTGCGTTGAGAAGGGGAAGGTGTGGTACTCGTGGCACGAAAATCCGCCGATGGCGGACATCTACGGGGTGGAGAAGATCCTCGCCAAGGACGTGTGCGATCCACCCGAATTCTACGCCGAGCGCGACGGGAACGTCATCCCGCGTCACTCGGTCTACTACATCATCCCCGAGAACCCCGACGACCTCGATGCGCTCCTCGAGTACCTGAACAGCCCCAAGGCGCGTGCGTGGCTGGAGGCGAACGCGCAGAAGGCGCACAACGACTACTACCGGATGCAGTCGAAGCTCCTGAAGAAGCTGCCCGTCCCGGAGGAGATCGGCGAGACGAAGCAGACGACGCTCGTCTGAATCAGTCGTCGACGTCGAGCTTAGTCTGCTTGTTGTCGATCTGCGTCTCGACGTGGGCGACGAGATCGTCGAGGAACCGCTGGAACGAGAGGTCGGGGTTCGGTTCATCGTAGCCGCCGTCGAGTCCTTCGCCCTCGCCCGATGTGAGGAAGGCCGTCGAGTCCACGACGCCCTGCCGCACCAGCCGCTCGCAGAGCAGCCTAGCGCGGTCGATGTAGGACGCGTCCCGGTACTCGTCGTCGATGTCGAGGTTCGGCTCGCGCACCCTGACGGAGCTGCTGGAGTCCTCGTTGTCCGCCATAAGGATCAGGTAGCCTACCCACGGCGGTTTCGGCTGCTCGATGACGCCGTTCTCGTACGCCTCGTGAATGTCGATGTTGTTGCCGACGGCTTCCTCGACGCGGTTGTTGAGGTTGTTGCCGAACGAGCTGGCGATGGACTTGAGTTCGATCGCAGCGAGTACCTCACCCTCGTGGACGACGGCGATGTCCCACCGCTTCGTCGCGCGGAAGTACCCCGGTAGGGTGGCGTCGTGGTCGTGGAGGACGTCGTCTCGCGGGAGACCGGCCTCAACAAGTGCGTCCTCGATGAGGCCGGCGAACCCGTCCATCTGTGCGCCACCGAGTACCTGTGCCCGGCGACCACGTGCCGTGTTGTCCGAGTCGCGCTGATCGTCTGCTTGGTCAGAGAGGGTCTCCCAGTACCATTCGACGGCGTCGGAGACCTCATTCCCAATATCTGCCATATTACCACCCACCAGTCAGGCTGCCTAAAACCATTGGTGGAAGCCGTTCCTCGTCGGGGACATCACCAACTCGTCGTGGAAGCGCGCCCGCCCGGCAAGCCGGGCGGGCACGACCCGCGAAAGGGCCGTAACCCCGTCGCCGCGGGCGAAGAGAGCGGCGGAAGGCGCGGGTTCCCGGAACTTTGTTCCGGGGTTCCTCGACGCGATTCGAGTTCGCGCCGGCCCACTACCCTCGTAACCCTCTTCGGGTCTCTCTGACGCGTAGCCGTCGCTCTACGCGGTAGTCGGAACGACGGCGCTCGTACGATGTCGCCCGGTCACTCCGAGAGAGCGGGGGACGTATCCCCGTCCGCCTCTTTCCGTCGCTTATGACGGACACTGCGCCTACGACGGACACTGAGGGCGTCACGGTTCCGGTCCCGACGGCCGACGCCACCGTGGCGGAGCGCGATCGCGTCGTCGCGCGCGTCCGTGAGCACGCCGGTCGTCTCGCGCGCGAACTCGCCCGCCTCCAGGGGGGCGACTACGGTCGCCGGACCTTCCGCGTCGACGGCGGCGAGTGGACCCTGAAGTACGAGGCGGGCGACCTCGATTTCCTGCGCTTCGAGGGCCGCTCCGGCCTCGACGTCTACGTCGTCTCGCAGAAGACCGACCCGGACGCCGCCGACCTCGCGACGGCGATGGACCACTACGAGGCGTTCGCCGAGGCGTTCGACGCGCACGTCGACTCGCTGCGCGGCGTCCTCGACGGCGTCCCCGAGACGTTCCCCGACGTCGCCACGACGGGCGAAGTGGCGGCCGAGCGCGATCGGATCGTCTCGCGGATGCGCGACGCCGCCGACCGGATGGCGGCCGAACTCCACCGCGTCGAATCGACCGAATACGGGACGTTCGGCACCACGGTCGCGGGGACGCGCTGGGAGCTCAAACGCGAAGCCGATCGGGCCAGTTACGTCCGTGCGGGCGGCGAGGGCGGCGTCTACCTCGTCTCGCAGTACGCACCGCCGTCGCCGGGTGACGTCCGCACGTACGCGCCCGAGTTCCGCGGCTTCGTCGAGGCGTTCAACGAGGAGCTGGCGGAGCTCGGCGACGCCTTGGACGGCGTCGAACTCTGACGTCTCGCGCTCAGTCGATGTAGCCGAGGCGTTCGAGGCGCTCGACGACGTCGGAGTCGAGATCGGCGTCTTCGAGCGCGTCGCGGCCGGCGGCGTCGCGCTCTTCGAGGATAGTGAGGAGTTGGAGCGACGTCCGGAGTTTGTAGTGGACGTCCGGGTCGTCGGTCTCTTCGAGGAGCGATTCGAGTATCGTCCGAATCGTCTCGATCGGGTCGTCGGTCATACCACCGTAGCATGGCGTAATCGTGATAAACCATTCCGATCGTCCCGGACGATGAGAACCCGATCGGCCGCGCGGAACCGAAACGGCGAGGGGGCGCGGGGCCGATCCGTCCACCATGCCCGACGACACCGGCGGCGAGGACGACGCCGACGCACGCGACGACATCGCGTGGGAGACGACGGACAGCGACGTCGCGTACACCTGCCCCGGGTTCGACATCGTCCGCGACGAGGTCGTCCTCCCGGACGGCACCGAGAGCGACTACGACTACCTCGACGACGACCCGGCGGTCGTCGTCCTCCCGTTCACGCCCGAGGGCGACGTGGTCGTCATCGAGGAGTGGCGACAGGCGGTCAAACGCGTCAGTCGCGGGCTCCCGGCGGGGAGCGTCGAGGCCGACGACGTCGACCTCGCGGCCGCGGCGCGCCGCGAGCTCGAAGAGGAGACGGGGTACGAGGCCGACGCCCTCCGCGCGCTGACGACGATCGAGCCCGCGAACGGCATCTCGAACGCCGTCCACCACGTCTTCGTCGCGGAGGGGTGTACGCCGACGGGCGAACGCGATCTCGACTTCAACGAGAGCATCCGCGTCGACGAGACGACGCCCGCGGCGCTGCGCGACGCCGTCCGCGAGGGGACGTGTCGGGACGGCCGCACCGCACTCGCCCTGCTCTACTACGAGGCCTTCGAGGCGTAGCCCGGCGACCCGCGACGGGGACGTGACGCGCCGTCACCCGCACCGACGCGTCCGGACGCGTAACGCCGCCACCGAACGCAACCCTTAGTGACGCCCTCCGCCCATCACCACCAATGAGAGACGTCTTCGAGATCCGCGCGCAGGACGCCGGCGGCCGCGTCGGCGACCTGCACGTCCCGCGGGCCGACGTGACCGTCGAGACGCCCGCGCTCCTCCCCGTCGTCAACCCGAACGTGATCACGGTCGACCCCGCGCGCTTCGACGAGTTCGGCGCGGAGATCCTCATCACGAACTCCTACATCATCAAGCGCGACGACGACCTCGCGGCGCGCGCCCGCGAGGAGGGCCTCCACGACCTGCTGGGCTTCGACGGCGCGATCATGACGGACTCGGGGTCGTTCCAGCTCTCCGAGTACGGCGAGATCGACACCGACACCGAGGAGATCCTCGCGTTCCAGCACGAGATCGGGAGCGACATCGGGACGCCCGTGGACATCCCGACGCCCCCGGACGTCGACCGGGCGCGCGCCGAGGACGAACTGCGCACGACACAAGAGCGCCTCGAACTCGCGGAGGCGGTCGACGTCGGCGACATGCTGGTAAACGCGCCCGTACAGGGCTCGACGTACCCCGATCTCCGCGAGGAGGCCGGAGCGCACGCCTACGCGACGGACCTCGACGTCTTCCCGGTCGGCGCCGCGGTGCCGATGATGAACGACTATCGCTACGACGACGTGGCGCGCGCCGTCGCGGGCGCGAAACGCGGGCTGGGGGCGGACGCGCCCGTCCACCTCTTCGGTGCGGGCCACCCGATGATGTTCGCGCTCGCCGTCGCCCTCGGGTGTGACCTCTTCGACTCCGCGGCGTACGCCCTCTACGCCCGCGACGATCGCTACCTCACCGTCCACGGCACCGAACAGCTCGCGGACCTGCATCACTTCCCGTGCTCGTGTCCGATCTGCACCGAGCACACGCCCGAGGACGTCCGGCGGATGCCCGACGCGGCCCGCGAGGAACTGCTCGCCGAGCACAACCTCCACGTCTCGTTCACCGAGCTCCGCCGGGTGAAGCAAGCGGTCCGCGACGGCGACCTGCTCGAACTCGTGGAGGCCCGCGCGCACGCCCACCCGCGCACCCTCGACGGCTATCGGGCGCTCCTCGATCACGCCGGCCAGTACGAGGCGAGCGACCCCGCGAGCAAGGACGCCTTCTTCTACGCCTCCGCGGAGTCGGCGCGCCGCCCCGAGGTACTGCGCCACCGCGAGCGCCTCGCGCGCCTCTCCCCCGAGGGCCGCGTCCTCCTCACCGAGGGGCCGCGTCACGACGGCTACGACGACTGCTGGCGCGTGACGCCGCCGTTCGGGCCGTACCCGCGCGCGCTCTCCGAGGTCTACCCGCTCACGGCCGAGACGCCGGTGAACATGGACCGCGAGGGGTACGAGGCGGCCGCGAAGGGCGTCGCGCGTCTCGCCGGCGAGCACCCGGACGCCGCGTTCACGCTCGCCCACGAGTCGTGGCCGGCGGACGCCCTCGACTACGTCCCGCCGCGCGTCGAAACGCTCGACCTCGGCGAGGATCTGCTGACCGGGCCCGACGGCGAGGCGTAGCGGCCGAACGGACGCGAACGGGACGAGTCGGCGCGGTCGAACGACCGGCGGAGCCGCAGCGGACCCGGTCGTCGGCGCGGCGCGTCCGGACGCGACGCCAGCGTGCGTAAGGTAAGACCCTTTGTTTCTCGTCCCCGACTCTCGCCAATGACCGATTACTTCGAGGTTCATCGCCGGGACGCGGCCGCCCGCATCGGCGAGCTGCGCCTCGCCGATCCCGTGACGACGCCGTGTCTCGCGGACGACGTCGTGACGGACGCCGGGAGCCTCTGGAACGCCGAGCGCGAGGTGCCCGAGGGCGACGAGTCCCGAGTGACGATCCTCCCGCATCGGGGGTTCCCCCGCGGGACCGCCGAGGAGGTGCAGACGTCCTTCGCGGTCGAGCACCCCGACGTCGACTACCCGAGCGGTGCCGTCGTCTCGCCCGAGACGGCGGCCGATCACGGCGCGGACGTCTACGTCGTCTCGGGCGCACCGGGGTTCGTCGGGCACGCGAGTTCGTTCCGCGACGCCGTGCTCGACGTCCGCGAGGCGACCCCCGACGACACCGCCCTCTACCTCTCCGGGGTGGCGACGCCGTCGAACGTCGCCACGCTCGTCTACGCGGGCGTCGACCTCGTCGACGGCGACCGGGCGGTCGTCCGCGGGACGCAGGGGCGCTACCTCACCACGGAGGGCGAGCACGACCTCGCCGACCTCGACGAACTGCCGTGTGCCTGTCCGACGTGCCAACAGCCGCTCGCCGAGTTCGACCGCGAGGACTGCGCCGCGCACAACGTGAACGCCCTCCAGGCCGAACTCGCGCGCGTCCGCGGGCGCATCCGGCAGGGTCGTCTCCGGGACTACATCGAGGGCCAAGCCCGTCACGAGGCGTGGACGACCGCGGCGTTCCGCGAGCTCGACCAGCAGTGGCGTTACGTCGAGGAGCGCACGCCGATCGAGCGCGACAGCCTCCTCCTCGCGGCGAGCGAGGACGCCCTGCGGCGCGTCGAGATCCAGCGCTTCGCCGAGCGCGTCACCGAACGGTACACGCCCCGCCTCGACGACCACCCCCTCCTCCTCGTGCCCTGCTCGGCGCGCAAACCCTACTCGGACTCGCAGAGCCACCGGCAGTTCCAGGACGCCGCGAGCTATCGGGGGCACGTCGTCTCGATGACCTCACCGATCGGCGTCGTCCCCACCGAACTCGAACTCACGTATCCCGCCCAACACTACGACTCGGTGGTAACGGGTCGGTGGACGGAGAACGAACTCGAGTTCGTGACGTCGGTCCTCGAACGCTACCTCGACCGGACGGACTACCCGCGGATCGTCGCGCACGTCCCGACCGACGGATACCGGGAGATCGTCGAGCGCGCGACCGCGGGGCGCGACGTCCCCGTCGAGTACACGGTCGTCGATCACCCGACGTCGGACGAGTCGCTCGGCGAACTGAACGCCGCCCTCCAAGGGGAGGACCAGATCTGGGTGCAAGAGCGCGAGGCCGCCACCCTCCGCGCGGTCGCGGACTACCAGTTCGGCGACGGCGCGGGCGACGTCCTCTTTCCCGAGGACGACTTCACCCTCCAAGGACGCTACCCCAAACTGCAGGCGCTCGACGGCGACGGCGAGCAGCTGGCGGCGCTCGTCCCGCAGTACGGGACGCTCTCGCTCTCCCTCGCGGGCGCGCGGGCGTGGGACGCGAGCGACGTGCCGACGAAACGCGTCGAGATCGACTCGTTCGTCCCGCGCGGGAACGTCCTCGCGCCGGGCGTGCTCGACGCTGACGCGTCGATCCGGCCGGGCGACGAGGTCGTCGTCGAGGGCCCCGCGGCGTTCGCCGTGGGGCGCGCGACCGTCCACGGGTCGGCGATGGCGGACGCGACGCGCGGCGTCGTCGTCGACGTCCGCCACAGCGAGGAGCGGTGACGCGATGCCGCACCCGATCCCGGCGGCCGCGTGCGAGGGCGCGGACGTCGATCCCGCGACGCTCGACGCGCTCCTCGGGCGCGTCGCGGACTACCTCCGCGGGAAGGAGCGCGCCCTCGAACGGCAGTACGAGCGCGCGATCGGCGCGCGCGACGGCGTGGTGCTGTTCGCGGACGCGGACTTCTGGGCGCGGACGGGCGCGGCGCTGGCGTTCACCGAGGTGGAGACCACGGCGGTCAAACGCGCCCACGAGGCCACTCTCCTGCTCGCGGGCGACCGCGCGGACCGCCTCGGGGAGTTCGAGACGGCCCTCGACGTGCGGACGGCCGTCGTGCTCGGGCGCTAGGCGAGACGCGAGGTGAGGACGCCCTCGCGCGCGATGGCGACCGTCCCGAGGATGCTCATGACGAGCACGTAGCCGACGGCGAACGGCGGGACGGTCTCGCGGATCGCGGGGACGGTGCTCGCCGCCGCCAGGGTCGCGACGATGAGCGAGAACTCCCCGCGCGCGAGTAGGCCGATACCGACGCGCGCCGAGCGTCGGGGGTCGAGGCCGGTGAGCCGCCCGCCCGCGTAGCCGCTCGTTAGCTTGCTCGCGGTCGTGGCGAGCGCGGCGACCGCGACGAGGAGCGCGACGCCCGCGACGACGCGGAGGTCGGTGTCGAGGCCGATGGCGAAGAAGAAGACGGCGGCGAAGACGTCGCGGAGCGACGTTACGAGGTGTTCGATTCGCTCGACGAGATCGGTCGTGCTGAACGCCGTGCCGACGAAGAAGGCGGCGACGGCCTCGCTGACGCCGACGGAGAGCGCGAGCGCGCCGACCGCGACGGCGACGCCGACGACCCGGAGGACGAACAGCTCGTCCGGGCCGACGTCGAAGACGCGCTCGACGTGATCGCTGCCGTAGTAGGCGACGAGGGCGAGGACCGCGAGGAAGCAGAAGGACCCCGCGACGCTCGTCGCCGCCCCCGCGAGCGTACCGCCGCCGACCACGGCGGCGAGCACCGCGAGGTAGACGGCGACGATGATGTCCTCGACGACGAGCGTCCCGAGGATGGTGCGACTCTCCGGGTTCGCCAGCCAGCCGGCGTCCGTCAGCGACTTCGTGACGATGGCGCTGGAGGAGACGAAGACGATCCCGACGACGAACACCGCGCCGAGCGGGCCGAGGCCGAACGCGTACGCGAGCGCGACGCCGACCGCGCCGTTGACGAGGAAGTCGACGCTCCCGAGGAGCGCGAGCTCCCGGCCCTGCGAGAGGAGGTAGCTGACGTCGAACTCTAGTCCGAGGAAGAACAACAGGAGGACGATCCCGATCTCGGCGGCGGTGGTGACGAACTCGCCGTGGGTCACGAGCGCGAGCGAGACGCCCGCGACCTCCGTGGGCACGTACGGGCCGACGACGACGCCCGCGACGATGTACGCGGGAATGACGGACTGGCCGAAGCGGTGCGCGAGCGCGCCGGCGAGCGCGAGCGCGAGGAACGCGATACCGGTCTCGAAGAGGACGTCCGCCATCCTACGCCGTCTCGCCCTCGCCCGTCGCCACGAGCGACTGGAGGGCCTTCTGCTCCGCGCGCGACCCGATGGCGACGAGGATGTCGCCGGGTTCGAGGACCGTGTCCGTGCCGGGGTTGGCGAGCGTCTCCGCGCCGCGCTGGACGGCCGCGACGGTCGCGCCCGTCTCCGCGCGGATGCCGGCGGCAGCCAGCGTCTCACCCGCGACGGGGGAGTCCGCGGGGACCTCCACCCACTCCATGATCGCGTCGCCGAGCGGGACCTCGACGTCGTCGAGATCGAGCGGTCGGAAGTCGGTTCCCTGCAGGACGCTCGCGGCCTCACGAGCCGTCGCCGCGTCGAGATCGAAGAGCTTCTCGGCGTCCGCGTCCGGCCCCTCGCGCCGGTAGATCTCCCGGCGGCCGTCGTGGTGCACGATGACGACGAAGCGCGTCTCCCCGCTCGTCGCCACCTCGTACTGTTTGCCGACGCCGGGGACGTCGACTTCGTGGATGACCATACGCCCTCCCACGGCCGGATCGGCAAAGAAACCCGCCCGTCTCGGCGCGTCGCCCCTCACGCCCCGCGACTCCGGTACGGCCTCGTCACGTCCGCGCGCGCCGTCGGCGCCGATCCGTCCGTAGCAGCCCTCTCCGCTGATCCGCCGGGGTCACGCCCTCTCGGCCGGTCCGTCCGTGCCACGCCCGGCCCGGTCCGACGCCCGCGTCGGGTTCGATGGGATTTAGCTCGCGGCCGGTCGACTGTCACGCATGGAACGCGACGCGCTCGCTCGCGGCCTCCGCGACGCCCTGCCGATCCTCGTCGGTATCGTGCCGTTCGGACTCGTCGCCGGCGTCGCCGCCAGCCGCGCCGGCTTCACCTTTCCGCAGGCGATGGGGCTCTCCGTCTTCGTCTTCGCCGGCGCGTCACAGCTCGCGGCGCTCTCGCTGGTCGAGGGACACGCGGCGTTCGTCGCCGTCGTCGCTACCGCCGTCGCGATCAACCTCCGGATGGCGATGTACTCGGCGTCGCTCGCCCCGTACTTCGAGGGGTACGCCGCGCGCTGGCGCGCGCTCCTCGCCTACCCGCTCACCGATCAGGCCTTCGCGCTCTCCGTCGCCACCTACCGTGAGTCCGACGTCGATCGACGCTGGTACTACCTCGCGGTCGCGTTCGCCCTCTGGGCCGTCTGGCAGGTCACGACCGCCGCCGGCGTCCTCCTCGGCGCCGGCGTCCCGTCCTCGTGGGGGCTCGGCTTCGCGGTGCCGCTCGTCTTCCTCGCCCTCCTCGTGCCCGCCATCGAGGGCGTCCCGCACGCCGCCGCGGCGGTCGTCGGCGCCGCGATCGCCGTCTACGGCGCGGACTGGCCGTTCAACGCCGGCCTGCTCGTCGGCGCGCTCGCCGGCATCGTCGCGGGCCTCGTCGTCGCGGGGTGGCGGCGATGACGACCTACGACGCCCTCACGACGTGGGCGCTCATCGCCGCGATCGCCGTCCCGACGTTCCTCATCCGCTTCTCCTTCATCGGCCTCCTCGGGCGCGTCGGCGGCGTCCCCGACTGGGCGGAGCGCGCACTGGCCTTCGTCCCCGCTGCCGTCCTCGCCGCGCTCGTCGTCCCGGACATCGTGACGATCCGCGCGACCGTCGCCGCCACGATCGCCCAAGAGAAGGTCGTCGCCGGCCTCGTCGCCGCCGGCGTCGCCTACTACACCGAGGACGTCCTCGCCACGATCGCCGTCGGGATGGGGGTCTTCTGGGCGATCCGCTTCGGCCTCCCGCTCGTGACCTGACGTGTCGGTCCGCTCCCGCCGCGTCCCCGCTGCGTCCCCGTCGCGCTCCTCGTCGTCTCGCTCGCCGCCGCGACCCTCTCCCCGGTGCCGGCGCGCCGACCGCCGGTGGGCTCCCGCGGGACGCGCCCCTGCACGCCGCGGGCTGTGCGGCGATCGTCGTCGCCGGCGCGTGGGCGGTCCGCCGCGACGACCCGCCGGCGCTCCTCGGGCTCGTCGCCCTCGTGTCGCGCTACCTCCACTCGGGGTCCTTCACCACCCGCTCGCTCTTGGGGCCGCCGAGCGCGGCGAGGCGGTCGTCGAGCGCGTCGAAGTAGTCGGCGGCGACGCGCGTGATCGTCGACTCGACGGCACGCCGGTCGTCCGCGGCGAGTCGCCCGCCGACCGCCGCCTCCGCGCGCCACGTCGCGAGACACCCCCCCTCTCGCTCGTCGAGGGCGAGTGTCGCTTCCATCGCCGCGTCGATGTCGTCGCCGATGGCTCCCTCGACGACCATGTCGGGGTAGTCGCGCTCCGTGACCGTCGCGTCCACGTCGATTTCGACGTCGGCGCCGCGGACGCCCGCACCGATCACCGCGTCGTACCGCTCCCCCGCCGAGACCGTCCGCGCGTCGCGCGTCTCGGGGTCCGTGGCGAGCAGGCGCGCGATCGATCCCGACGGGAGCTCGCGGTCCGCGACGGGCGCGAGCGCCGTACACCCCGGGAGACACTCGCGGGTCGTCACCGGATCGGAGAGGGCGACCCAGACGGACTCGGGGGCGACCGCGAACGCGCGTTCGAGCGTGACCGCGATCGACGTTGACTCGGACACACGCGCAACCCGGCCGCCGGCCGCCTAAGCGTTGTCGTCGCCGTCCCCGCCCTCGACCGCGGGTAGGGGTCGACCGCGGGGGTTTTACGCGCGCCCGGGCTTCTACGTGGTAATGAGTAAGCCGTCCCCCGAGGTGTACGAGCAGGGGCGCGGGATGGACGCGCACAATCAGGTGATGCGCGAACTCCGCGCCGAGAAGGGGAACAAGGAGTACGACCCGCACGAGCCGACGCGGGTGTGGCTCGACGAGGACAACACGCCCGACGGCGTCTACCAGAGCCTGACGATAATCCTGAACACGGGCGGCTGTCGCTGGGCGCGCGCCGGCGGCTGCACGATGTGCGGCTACGTCGCCGAGTCCGTCGAGGGCGGGAGCGTCGGCCACGACGCCCTCATGGACCAGATTCAGGCCTGCCTCGACCACGAGGCCGAGGAGGCCGACGACGAATCCGGGCTCGTGAAGATATACACCTCCGGGAGCTTCCTCGACGAGCGCGAGGTCCCCGCCGAGACTCGCAGTGCGATCGCCGACACCTTCGCGGACCGCGAGCGCATCGTCGTCGAGAGCCTCCCGGACTTCGTGGAGGCCGAGCGCGTCTCCGACTTCACGGACGTCGGCCTCGAAACCGACGTCGCCGTCGGCCTCGAAACCGCCACGGACCGCGTCCGCCACGACTGCGTGAACAAGTACTTCGACTTCGCGGACTTCGAGGACGCCGCCGCTGAGGCGCGCTCCGTCGGCGCGGGCGTCAAGGCCTACCTCCTGATGAAGCCGCCCTTCCTCTCCGAGTCCGAGGCCGTCGCGGACATGAAGGCCTCCGTCGAGAAGTGCGCGGCCGTCGAGGGCTGTCACACCGTCTCGATGAACCCGACGAACGTCCAGCGCTACACGATGGTCGATCGACTCCACTTCCGGGGCGGCTATCGCCCGCCGTGGCTCTGGTCGGTCGCCGAGGTGTTGGAGGAGACCGCCGACGAGGACGTCATCGTCGTCTCCGACCCCGTGGGGAACGGCTCCGACCGGGGCCCGCACAACTGCGGGGAGTGCGACGACCTCGTCTACGAGGCCATCAAGGACTTCGACCTCCGGCAGGACCCGAGCGTCTTCGAGGAGGTCAGCTGTGAGTGCGAACTCACGCACGACGCCGTCCTCGAACGCGAGACGGCCTACAACCTCCCGCTGGCGGAGTAGGCGGTTCTGGGCGGCGGCGAAGAATCGCTACTCACCGAACGGCGGCCGGAGGGGGCCGCGAGGAATAGGTCGCGCGACGCGCGACCGGACATCCGAGCCGGGCGTGGCGATCCGCGAGGAATAGAGCGGTTCGGGTGTCGTTCCGGTCGTCTCGGCCCGTCGGTCGGCCGGTCGCGATCAGTCGCTGACGCGCACGACGCCGGAGTCGCGGCCGTGACCGGCGTAGTAGAGCGCGCTCCCGCGAACCGAGGGCGCACTCATGAGCGCGGGTCGGACGTCCAGCCCGAGCGACCACGTCGTCTCGCCGCTCGCGGCGTCGAGTGCGTACAGCGTCTCCTCCCCCAGCGCGAACCGCGTATCGGCGGCGACGACCGGCGGACGCGGCCCGAGGTCGGCGTCGAGCTCCCTCGCCCACCTCGTGGCTCCGTCAGTCACGTCGAACGCCGCGAGCGCGCCGTCGGGTGACTGGACGTGGAGCGTGTCGCTACTCACGGCGGCGTACGGACTCCCGTTCTCCGGCAGCGGGACGGACGCGCGCCACTGTGTCGCCCCGTCGTCCAGCGCGAGCGCGTACACGTCGCCGCGATGGGCCGCGTAGTACAGGTGGTTCTCGCCGACCACGAGCGGGACGGTACTCTCCGGGAGGTCGTGCCGTCGCCAGCGCTCCTCGCCCGATGCGGGGTCGAGGGCGGCGACGCCGGTCTCTCCGTCCGTACCCACGGCCGCGTACGCGTCACCGTCGCGGGCGACGACGGACGCCGTAGACTCGCCTGCGTCGTAGCGCCAGCGCTTCTCGCCGCTCGCGGGGTCGCGACCGTAGACGGTCTCCCCGTCGTCCGTGAGGAGGACGTCCGCGGCGAGAACGGGCGCGTTCGACACCGTTCCGTAGCCGCCCTGATCGGTTCGCCAACAGAGCTCGCCGTTCCGGCCGTCGTACGCCGCCACGAACTCCGCCGTCGAGACGAAGACCGCGTCTCCGGCGACCGTCGGCGTCGACTTCCCATACGGATACCGAACCGACCACGACGCCTTCGACGAGTCGAGTCCGAAGCCACGATACGCACCCGCCTCGCCGTCCCCGTCGCTGTACCCCACGATACCACGGCCACCGGCGAGCGTTACCGAGGTGCCGGTCGCGACGCCGACGGCCGCGACGCTGGAAACGGCCGGATCGCTGGACGGACCGCCGTCGGCCGTCCCGCCGGTGTTCGCGAAGTCGTGTTGGTAGGTCGGCCACGCCCCGGTGACGTCGCCCACGGGGGCGTCCCGCTCGTGAACGCGATCGGTCCCGGCGACGACGCGACCCATACACCCCGTGAGGGAGGCGAGCGCCGTCGCTCCCGTCGCTGCGAGCAGCCCGCGGCGCGTCAGTGCGTTGGAGGGCATCCCGTCAGTGTCTCGACTGAACGAGTAAGTAAGTTGTCTCCGTCACGAGACCGGCGACGGTCGTTCGGGGCTCGGGTGCGGTTCGACGGGGGCGAGGTCAGCGCGGGCGCTCACTTGTCCGCGTAACCGGCTTCGCCAGTTACGCGAACGCTTCCAACACGCCCTGCCCGTCCGTCCTGCCGAGGAGCGGGAGCGCGGCGCGCTCCGGGTGGGGCATCATGACGGCGATCGTCTCGTCCGCGCCGAGGAGTCCCGCGACGTTGTGCTTCGAGCCGTTCGGGTTCGCTTTGTCGGTAACGGTCCCGTCGGCGTCGCAGTAGCGGAAGAGCACCCGGTTCTCGTCCTCGACGGCCGCCAGTTCGGCGTCCGGGATCTCGAAGCGCCCCTCGCCGTGCGCGATGGGGAACTCGACGACGTCGCCCTCGTCGTAGGCGCGCGTCCACGGGGTGTCGGCGTTCTCGACGCGGAGGTGGACGTGCTCGCACTGGAAGCGCGCCGAGCGGTTCGTCGTGAACGCCCCGGGTGTCAGACCGCCCTCACAGCCGATCTGCGCGCCGTTACAGATCCCGAGGACGGGCGTGCCCGATTCGGCGGCGGCGCGGACGTCGTCCATGATGGGCGAGCGCGCCGCCATCGCGCCCGCGCGGAGGTAGTCGCCGTAGGAGAAGCCACCGGGAATGACCACGCCGTCGGTGTCGGCGGGGAGGCCGTCCTCGTGCCAGACGATTTCCGCGTCGACGCCGACCGCGTCGAGCGCGCGCACGGCGTCTCGATCGCAGTTCGACCCGCCGAAGCGCACGACGGCGATCATTCGCGCGCGGCGACGTCCACGTCGTAGTCGTGGATCGTCGGGTTGGCGAGCAGGCGCTCGGCCATCTCCTCGGCGCGCTCGGCCGCGGCGTCCGCGTCCGCGGCGTCGAGGTCGACCTCGAAGCGGTCGGTCGAGCGCAGCGCCTCCAGCTCGAAACCGAGGCGTTCGAGGGCGCGTTTCGTGGTCTCGGCCTCGGGATCGAGGACGCCGCGCTTCAGTCGGACGGTCACCGTCGCGGTGTAGGCGCTCATCGCCCGTGAGTGCGTGACCGTGGTCAAAAAGACTTCTGAAAAAGCGGGGATGTTGCACGTTCGTGTGGCTCCCGCTCCCTCGAATCCCGCTCGCGAATCGCTTCCCGTCTGCCGGCGTGTCGCGTCCCGTCGCCCGGGCCGGGCGCCGTACGGTCGCGGCGCTGTGCGATCACTCACGCCGTACCGACCGCGGGCGTCCTCCCCGCCGGAACGACTAGGCGACGAACGTGACTTCGAAGCGCCGCACGTCGGCGTCGTAGTAGGCGCTCACGAGGTCGTCGGCGTCGGTCGGGACGATCCGCTGCGGGACGGTCGCGGCGAGCGCGTCGATCTCGAAGGGGTAGGGATCGAGTCGGAGCGTCGCGGGGCCGACCGGCGTCACGTCGAGCGTCGCCGTGTCGTCACCCGTGACCGGGACGGGCCCGATCTCCGTCGCCTCGAACCGGGCACTGTGGCAGGCGTAGAGCGAGAGCGAGTCGAGCGCCTGCAACAGGAGGTAGTGTTTCCATAGGTCGCCGCGGATCGCGCCCGCCGGGGCCGTCCCGTCGGCGTGGAGGACGTCGAGCGTCTCCCGGTCGCGCTCGGGGAGGTCGAGCGACGCCGCGAACTCCGCTTGGCGCGCTTCCTGCGCGTCGACGAACGACGCGAACGGCGCCTCGTCGCTCAGGTCGAGGATCTCGGTGCGGACGCCGTAGCCCCCGCGGCGGAGGCCGGCGGCGTGCATCGAGACGAGCAGGCCGGCGTAGGGATCGATGTCCGCGGCGACGTCGACGCCGCGCGCGTAGAAGTCGGTCCAGTCGTCGCCGTCGACCGCGACGAAATCGACGGGGTCGCCGTCGTCGTCGAGTCGCGGTCGGCAGTCGTAGTCGCTCCACCCCTGGTCGTGGGTCTCGGCGGCGACGACGAACGGGACGCGCGGGCCCGGGAGGACGGTGTCCCCGCCGCCCCAGTGGCGCGCGAAGCGCCCGCTGAGCGCCGCGTGGTCGGGTTGGGTGACGAACCGATAGCGGTCGCCGGCCTCGGTGACGATCATGTCGAAGGAGAGGTGCCGGCGCTACAAAGAGGTAGCCCGCCTCGCCGCCTCGGGTGAGGCGGTCGAACGCGAGCGGGACAGTGCTCACAGTTGGGTCGGAAATGCACGTACGCGTCGGAACCGCGGCTCATGGACCGCTCATCTGCCCTCATGGCCGACGGCGACGTGCCCGTCCTTCCGGGCCGCGACGGCGCCGGGGCCGTCGACGTCGACGAGCGCGCCGATGACGGGAGCGAGGTCGCGTTAGAGGTCTCGCACGGCGTCGACGGCCGCGTCGATGTCGGGCGCGTCGAACCACTCGCTCCCGGCGTAGGCGTTCGTCCCCGCCCGATACAGCGCCGACACCGTCTCGATCACGTCCTCGGGGAGGCGCTCGGGCGTCGTGCCGCAGAGCTCGCGCCAGTCGGCGACGCCCTCCCGGTCGGCCTCGGCCTTCGCCTCGCTCACGGCGTCGACCCACGTCGGGTCGTAGCTCTTGTAGAACTGCCGGACGACCTCCTTCGAGACCTGCTGGCCGCGGTAGGAAAAGCGGTTCTCGTCGAACGTCCCGACGACGTCGGCGACGACGACCTCGCCGTCGATCACCGCGCACTCGATCTTGCCGTCCTGGTGCTCGAAGCCCGCCGCCTCGGCGCGCTCGGTGACGACGTCGTTGACGCGACGCGCGAGCGATTCGAGGTCGGCGACGGCGGCGTCGCCCGCGATCCGGTCCGCCTCGGCGTCGTCGACGTAGCGGTCCTGCTCCTCGAACTTCGTGGAGAACTCGACGACGGGGTCCGCGAGGGTGACGGGTTCGGCCGGCCACTCGGCGACGTCGAGGCCGTACTCCTCGGGGCTCGCGCGCGAGCGGAGACTGGAGCCGACCGGGACGGTGTTGCGAAAGACGATCTCCAGGGGCACCACGTAGTTCGATCCCGCCTCCGCGTGGAAGGCGTCGTAGTCGTAGTCGCCGTCGGCGAACGGGAGGTCGGGCACCCGCACGAGGTCGATGGCCATCTCGGTCGGCGGGGTGCCCGCGCTGTCGAGGTCGACGACGCGCTCGGCGTCGCCGGCGTCGACGACGCCCCGGTAGTGCGTGGGGACGCCCGCGGCTTCGAGCAGTTCGAAGTTGTACGCGCCCATCGTGCAGAGCGCCGCGCCCTTCTGCGGGATCTGGTCGGGCATCTTCCCCCAGTCGAAGACGCTGTAGTCGTCGGTGAACGCGAACCGACCGCGGCCGGCGGCCTCCCGCGTCGGGGCGTCCGCGACGCGGAGGTCCTTGACGCTCGTCATACGCGTCCTCCGTCGTCCGGGGACTAAGTGGTTTCCATCGACGTGCCTACCGGAACCGATCTCAGACCCGAGGTATGCACGTCTGTGCTATCTCCGTTCCACCCGTCTTTATGACTCGGCGCGCGCCACGGTCGAACATGGTAGCAGACCCGACGCTGTCGGAGCTCACGGAGTGCGGCGTCGTCGCCGTCATGCGCGGCCTCGAACCGGAGACGCTGATCGACACGGGCGAGGCCCTCCGCGCGGGCGGCGTCACGACCATCGAGGTCACGGCGGACTCGCCGGGCGCGATCGAGGGGATCGACGCGCTCGCCGACCACTTCGCGGACACCGAGGTCCACGTCGGCGCGGGGACCGTCATCGACGAGGAGACGGCGAACGCCGCCCTTCGGGCCGGTGCCGAGTTCGTCGTCTCGCCGTCGCTCCACGAGTCGGTCATCGAGACCTGCAACCGCTACGGCGTCGCCTCCTTCCCGGGGATCATGACGCCGACGGAGGCCGTCTCGGCCATCGAAGCCGGCGCGAGCGCGGTGAAGGTCTTCCCGGCGAAGAGCGTCGGACCCGCGCACGTCTCGGCGCTGAAGGGCCCGCTCGGCCAACTCGACATCGTTCCGACGGGCGGTGTCGGCCCGTCCAACGCCCGCGAGTACATCGAGGCCGGCGCCGCCGCCGTCGGCGCGGGCGGCTCGCTCATCGACGAGGACGCCATCGCGGCCGGCGACTTCGAGGCCATCACCGAGAACGCCGAGGAACTCGTCGCGGCCGTAAAAGCGGGACGTGACGCGTAAGCGCCCCGAAGACGCGAACGCCACGGCGTAGGAAGGGCGAGGGGGCGATCCTCACTCGACGTGCTCTCGCGAGAAGGCTTTTGGCCCCGTCGCCCCACGCTCCGGTATGGCTCGCGACCGCGTCGACTACTGGAGCCCGATCGCCGCGCTGGGCGCCGCGGTACTTCTCGCGCTCCTCGCGTTCGGACGCCCGACGCCCCCGGTGACGGCGGCCCTCGCGCTCGGCGTCGTCGCCTTCGCCGCGGGCGTGCTCCTCCCCGTCCGGGAGGCCATCCCGTCGTACGCGCGGCTCCTGGGCGTTTACCTCGGCGTCTTCGGGATCGCCGTGTTCGTCAGCGACGGCTGGAGCCTCACCGTCGCAGCGATGCTCCTGGTCGGGGTCGTCTCCCTCCTCGAACTCGCCTACGCGCGCGTCACCGGGCGCTCGCCCACTATCGCCTGAGGCGTGCGCGCGACCACGCGACGCGCACGCCGGTACTTTTTTGCCTCGGTCGGTCGTCACGCTCCGCGTGTCGTTCACTGATCACTTCGATCGCTGGAGCCCGGTCGTCGCGTGCGTCGCGATCGGGTGTGCGGCGCTCGGAGCGCTCGCCACGCACGTCGCACTGACCGGCGCGTACGTCCTCGTCGCGGTCGTCTTCGGCGTCGGCGTCCCGATCGGGCTCCGCGACGCCGTCCCGGTGTACGACCGGATCGCCGCCGTCTCCCTCGGCGTCTACGGCGTCGCCCGACTCGCCGTGACCGGCGTGTGGCGTCTCGACGGCGTCACGTGCGCGGTCGTGGGCGCCGTCGCCCTCCTCGAACTCGCCCTCTCGCGGGTCTGATCGGATTTCCGCGGCGAAGGTTTTTCTCCCCGCCCCGCGTTCCGCCGCCCATGGCCCTCCGCGATTCGCTCGACTACCGAAGCGCCGCGTACGCGCTGCTCGTCGCCACCGGCGTCGTCTCTTTCGCCCTCGGTTCGCCCCCGCTCTCCGAGGTGCTCTCGTTCCTCCCGCTCGTCCTCGTGTCCCTCACGGGAATCCCCGTCCCCGTCCGCGAGCGCGTCCCCGAGCACGACCGCCTGCTCGCCGTCGGCATCGGGATCATCGGCGTCTACGGCCTCGCCGCAGAGGGCCCCTCACTCCTCGACGCGCTCTTCGCGCTCGCGGGCGTCGCCGCCGTCGCCGTCGTCCTCTACGAGCGCATCACGGGCCGCTCGACGCGGATCGCGTGAGGCGACGTCCGTCACCGGTTCCCCCACTCACCTGACGGGACCCGCCCGCTTTTGCGTGTGCGCGCGAAATCGACGTGTATGTCTTGGATCGACGATCGGGCGGCGGACCTCGACGCCGACGAGTTCGGCTTCGACGTCGTCCCCGAGACCGACCAGTCCTTCGAGAACGCGCTCTCGAAGGCCCGCGACGGCGTTCGTCTGACCGTCGACGACGGGATCGAGCTCATCACGACCGGCACCGACGTCGAGGGGCTCGATCCGTACCGGAAGGAACTCGTCTTGGAGGCCGCGGACCGCCGGCGCGCGGAGGTCGTCGGCGAGGAGGTGACGTTCATCGCCAACGTCAACAACAACGTCACGACGGCGTGCAACACCGGCTGTCTCTTCTGTAACTTCAAAGACACCGCCCACCAGTTCGAGACGGAGTACCAACAGGAGCACGGCGGCTTCACGAAGTCGCCCGCCGAGTCGCGTGCGGTCGTCCAAGACGCCGTGGATCGCGGCGTCTACGAGGTCACGTCGGTATCGGGGCTTCATCCCGCCTTCGGGCTGAACGAGGAGCACCGCGAACTCCTCGACCCCGACGATCCCGAGCTGAACTACAAACCGCCGGAGGCGTACGACACCGATCCGACGACGTACCGCGAACAGATCGCCGCGATGGCCGAGACGGGCGCGCACGTCCACTCGATGACCCCCGAGGAGGTCGATCACGCGCAGCGCGGAGCCGACTGGGGGTACGCGGACGTCTACCGCGAGCTCGCGGACGTCGGCCTGAAGACGGTGCCCGGAACCGCGGCGGAGATCCTCGTCGACGAGGTGCGCGAGATCATCTGTCCGGGCAAGATCACCACCCAGGAGTGGGTGGACTCGATGGCCGCCGCCGCCGAGGTCGGCCTCCCGATGACGGCGACGATGATGTACGGTCACGTCGAGAACGAGGCCCACCGCGTGGAGCACCTGAAGGTCATCCGCGACCTCCAAGATCGGACGGACAACATCACGGAGTTCGTCCCGCTCTCCTTCATCCACCAGGACACCCCGCTCCACGAACACGGCGTCGTCGAGTCGGGGGCCTCGAAGGCCGAGGACGAACTGCTGATCGCCGTCGCGCGCCTCTTCCTCGACAACGTCGAGCACATCCAGTCCTCGTGGGTGAAGTACGGCGACGAGTTCGGCCTCAAACTCCTCAACTGCGGCGCGGACGACTTCATGGGCACCATCCTCTCTGAGGAGATCACGAAGCGCGCGGGCGGTCAGTACGGCGAGTTCCGCTCCTTCCGCGACTACGTCGAGATGCTCACGGCGATCGGCCGTCCGCCGGTCGAGCGGAACACCGACTACACCGAACGCCGTCGGATCGACACGGATGCGGACGTTTTCGGTCCCCAGCTCGGCCCCGCGGCCGACGGCACACCGCTCCTCGACTAGGCGTGGCCCACGCGAGGTCCCGGCCATGATGGTCACGACGCACGCGGTGATGGGCGCCGCGCTCGTCACGCTCCTCCCGCTCTCGCCGCGGGTCGCCGGCGTCGCCGCTTTCGCCGCCTTCTGCGGGGGCGTCTTTCCCGACCTCGATCTCCTCGTCGGCGAGCACCGCCGGACGCTCCACTACCCCGACTACTACGCGCTCTGTCTCGTCCCCCTCGTCGGCCTCGCCGGCCTTCGCCCGCACGCGCTCACCGTCGGCCTCGCGCCGCGGCCGTGGCTCCGCGACGACCACCGCGGCGTCTACTGCCGTCTCGGGCGACGCTGGCTCCACCCGCGCCACTGGATCCGGTGGGACGGCGCGCCCGAGGACCTCGCGCTCTGCGGCGTCTGCGTCTGCGTCGTGCTCTTCGGAGCCGACCGGCCGCTTCGACTGCTCGCCGTCGCGACGCTCCCGGTCTCCGTCGTTTACACGCTCCTCCGCAAGCGCCTCCCCGACCTCGCGCCGTGGCTGGTCGGGTGAGTGCCCACGCGGTGGCGTGCGGTGTGGCCGTTCGGCTCACCCCTCCTCGGGCGTCCACGTCGCCCCGACGCGATCGTACCCCATCATCGACGGCCCGTCGTGCGCCGTGAACACGACCTTCAGGTTCTCCGACGGTACCCCGTGGGCCTCGCGGGCGCGCTCCATCACCGCGAGCGCGAACTCCCGTTTCGTCTTGTCGTCCCGGCCGCGGCGGATCTCCGCGTCCACGAAGAGCAGCGGACCGTCGACGCCGCGTCCGATGGAGAGCGCCGCGTCCGCGTGCGTGCGGACCGTCACCGCGACGTGGTCCGTTCCCGTCCGCATCACGTCCGCGTACGTCTCGCGGACGAACGCCGCGAACGCTTCGGTCTCCGCCTCGTCGAGCGCCAGCGTCGTGTCGAACTGCAAGAGCGGCATGCGAGAATCGATCGCGCGCGAGCGCCGTAAAACCGCAGGAGAGTGGTGTGAGCGGAGCGAACCGATCAGGCGGCGGCGGGGCGGACCGCCGGCCGGTTCAGTGCCCGCGGTCGTGGGGTGCGACCTGCGTGCCGTAGTACTCCGCGTGGTCGGTGTAGTCGATGAAGCGCGGCGCGTCCGGATCGAAGGGGCGTTCGAGCGACTCGAAGGCCTTCTTCTTGTCCCAGCCCTGGAGCTTCCCGACCGCCTTGCGCGAGTCGAGGTCGCGGTGTTCGAGGGCGTGCTCGGTGAGTTCCCACGCCTCCATGCCTTCCTCGGTGCGGACGATGACGGAGGAGTAGCCGTCCGCGGAGCCGACGGATCCGACGGTGATGTCGGAGGTCATGCCGGTGAAGTCCGCGCACTCGTCACAGCCCTTGAGGGTGGCGTCGTGGAACTCGCCGACGTCCTCGGCGATGATCTGCTCGCCGTCGTTTCCGTAGACGCGCATCTCCCCCTCGATGACGTCCATCTTCCCGATGTCCTCGGGGTAGATGTCGCGCTTCTCGGCGAGCTGCTCACCGATGAGGCGCTCGTAGTTGAAGTTCTTCGTGCACATCAGCGAGATGCGGTAGTCGACGGCCCCGAGGAGCTCCGTCTGTGCGCCCTTCGACCAGTCGAAGTCCTGGAGGGCGCGGACGCCCTCGATCTCGCAGGGCGTGCCGACGAGCGCGAGGCTGAGGTCCTCGGGGTCCTTCTCGGGGAGCTTGTGCTCCCACCGCCCGAGGTCGAGGTTGCCGAGCGCCATCGTCTGGTTGTAGAACGAGCCGGCGTTCTCGACGAGGTCCTCGTGGCTCGTGGCGAGGAAGGACTCGGCCTTCCACGGGTCCTCTTCGGACTCGGTGGCGACGAGCGCACCGTCGATCTCGCCCTCCTCCAGCAGCGTGGAGAGGACGGCGGTGACGACGCCGCCGTCCTGGGCGTCCTCGTGCCAGTCGTCGCGAACCTGTGCCGTGAACTCCGTGATGGGGTCACCAGCGCCGCTGACGTTGTCGTCGCCGCCGGTGATCTTCCACTGGCGCTCGTAGCGCAGACCGCCGCGCGGACAGAAGTCCCAACACATCGAGCAGCCCGTACACATCTTGACGAGCTCGGGGTGGCCGTCGTCGCCGACGCCGATGGAGTCGGAAGGACAGGCGGCGACGCAGGTCCCACACTGGATACAGCGGTCGGCGTCGATGACCGCCTCGTCCAGCTCCGTGAACCACGTCTTCTCGTCGGGCGTCTCGATGTCGTTCATCTCCGAGCGGATCGAGTACTCGGGGGTGTCGAGATCGACGCCCTCCGGGACGCCGACGCGCTTGTCGGGCTCCGCGCCCGGAGAGTCGACGTCCTGGCTCTTGCCCGTCGAGGGCTCGGTGAACTCCAGGTCGCCGAGCTGACCGTTCTCGTCGACGTTGACGGCTCCACCGTCCGCGCGGACGTCCGCGTTCGCGCTCCGGCTCTGGCCGGCACCCGTCGAGCAGCCACAGTCGCTCCCGCAGGCCTCGCCCTCGTTCCCGCCGTCGCTCGCGTTCGACGATCCGGCGCTCGGAACGCCCGGTTGGGGGCGTTCAGTCACCGTGCGCCACCCCCGTCGAGACGGGGCCGTCGGCACGCTGCATCACGGTGCGCAGGCGGTCGTTGTCGACGCGGCGCGTCCACTCGTAGAAGCGCTCGCCCTCCGTGCGCTCCTCGGTGTAGACGGCAAACAGCTCCTCCAGGGCGTCGGTGACGCTCCCGGCGGGGACGGCGGTCTCCACCCAGTCGATGAAGGCGTTGTCGGCGCCGAGGCTTCCCCCGAGGCCGACGTCCATGCCCTCGACGATGTCGTCGTCTGAGTTGTCCGCGGTCTCGACCTTCACGGTCTCGCCGCGGAAGCCGACGTCGGCGATCTGGGGCTGCGCGCACGAGGCCGAGCACCCGGACATGTGCATGCGGACGACGTCGAGGTCGTCGGGCGTCTCGATCTGCTCGTCGAGCTGGCGCGCCCACTGCTTCGTGCGGGCCTTCGTCTCGATGATCGCGTACTTGCAGTATTCGGTGCCCGTGCAGGCGACCGCGCCGCGGGAGAACGGGCCGGGGTCGGGCTGGTAGTCCTCGGCGAACTCCTCGTTCACGAGGTCCTCGACGTTCTCCTCGGGGACGTGGGTGATGAGGAAGTTCTGGTCGGTGGCGAGGCGAATGGTCGACTCCTCGGTGCCGTACTCCTTCGCCGCTCGTGCGGCCTCGACGAACTCGTCGCCACCGACGCGACCGGAGATGACGTTGAAGCCGACGTACTGCAGTCCCTCCTGCTTCTGGTCGTGGACGCCGACGTGGTCGCCGACGTACCCCTCGGTGAGGTCGATCCCGCTCTCGGGGAGCTCCACGTCGCAGCGCTCGCGGACCGCCTGCTCGAAGTTCTCCGGGCCCATCTGCTGGACGAGGTAGCGCATCCGGCAGACGCCGCGGTTGTGCCGGTCGCCGAGCTCCTTGAACGTCTGCGCGATGGCGCGGCAGAGCTCGACGGCGTCCTCCGGGCGGACGAAGACGTCGAGGTTCGAGGCCATCCGCGGGCCGTCCGAGAGGCCGCCGCCGACGCGGAGGTGGAAGCCGTACGTGTAGCCGGCGCCCTCGCCGTCGAGTTCCTTCTTCGCGGGGACGAGCCCGACGTCGTTGATCTGGGACTGCGCGCAGTCGTGCTTGCAGCCCGTGATCGTCATCTTGAACTTCCGCGGGAGGTTGCCGAACTCGCGGTTGCCGGTGAAGTAGTCGCTGACGGCGTCGATGACCGGCTGGGCGTCGAAGCACTCGTGCTCGTCGAGGCCCGCCGCGGGACAGCCGAGGACGTTGCGCGCGGAGTCACCGCATCCCTGGATCGTGGTGAGGCCGACCTCGTCGTACTTGTCCCAGATCTCCGGGATGTCCTCGACGCGGATCCAGTGCATCTGGATGTCCTGTCGCGTCGTGATGTCGAGGTAGGCGTCGCCCCAGTAGTCGTCGTTGACCTCGTCGTACTCCTCCTCGGGCTGGACCGCGTACTCGTCGGCGACCTCGCCGATGACCTCGGCCTGCTCGGGTGTGAGGTGGCCGCCGGGGACCTTCGTCCGCATCATGAAGTACCCCTCCTGCTTCTGGGTGTAGGTGCCCGCCCACTTCAGGCGCTCCCACTCGCCGTCCCCCGCCCGCTCCTCGATCTCGTCGAAACCGAGCTCCTCCTCTGCGTACTCGCGGAGGTCCGCGACGACATCGAGGGGATGTTTCTCCTGTTTCCACTGTTCGGTCGTGTTCAGACTCACTGTGTTACGCCTAGATGCGCGCCACCCTCTTTGTACCTATGTCCGCAAGCGGTGCCCCGACTCCCGGGTTTCACTGTATTCCGCCCGCACCCACGACGGTTCGTTCGCGGCAAAACACGCCTCAAAGCGACCGAACGCCACGCCACCCGTCGCTTAAGACAAACGAACTCATCACAGATACCGGCAAAAATTGCGAGCCCTTACGGATCGGCGCGGACGGCCCGGTAGCGTTCGCCGGCCTCGTCCGTCGCGTCGAGGGCCGCCAGCATGCGCTCGGAGAGCCACGCCTCGTCGAGGTAGCGCTCGTACGTCGGGAGTCGCTCCGTCAGCGGGACGCCCGCGTGCTCGGCGACGGCCTCCAGTTCGCGCAGCGCCGGCCACGCGTACTCGGGGTTGACGTGGTCGTCCGTCACCGGCGATACGCCCCCCAAGTCGTCGATCCCGCAGTCGACGACGTCGCGGGCGTCCATGAGGTTCGGCGGTACCTGCACGGAGACGCCCTCCGGGAGGACGGCGCGCGCCATCGCCACCGCGCGACGCATCGTCGCCGTCGACGGCGACCCCTCCTGCCAGCGCTCGTTGTCCGTGACCGGTTGGACGATCACCTCCTGGACGTGCCCGTATCGTCGATCGAGCTCCCGGATCGCTAGCAGGCTCTCCGCCCGGTCGCGCCACGTCTCGCCGAGGCCGACGAGGATGCCCGTCGTGAAGGGGATCCCGTGTTTCCCCGCGTTGGCGATGGTGTTCAGGCGCTGGCCCGGCACCTTCGAGCGCGGCCCGCCGTGCGCCCGCACCTCGGCGGTCGTCTCCAGCATCACGCCCATCGAGGCGTTGACGTCCGCGACCGCCCCCATCTC
The DNA here is from genome assembly GCF_014647155.1 of Halarchaeum nitratireducens. Lineage (GTDB taxonomy): Archaea > Halobacteriota > Halobacteria > Halobacteriales > Halobacteriaceae > Halarchaeum > Halarchaeum nitratireducens. The sequence goes on from NZ_BMOQ01000001.1 coordinate 273,094, forward strand.
CTCGTAGGTCTGATCGCCCGGATTGCTGTGCGGGAGGAGCCCCTCCTCCAGGGCGATCTCGCAGGCCTCGCGGAGATACGTGTGGATCGAGTCGTGACCGAGGTCGGCGAGCTCGTCGTGGATCTCCGTGTACCGATCGTCCGGATCGTCGCCGAAGGTGAAGAGCGCCTCCGTACAGCCCGCGGCCGCGCCGCGCCGACACGTCTCGCGGATCTCCTCGGGCGTCATGAGCGTCGCCTGTCCGGGCGGATCGTAGTAGGTGCAGTAGGTACACGTGTAGCGACACGCCGTCGTCAGCGGGAGGAAGACGTTCCGCGCGAAGGAGAGCTCGTCCGCCGCCGCGACGTCGTCCGGACGGACCGCGAGCGCGTCCCGCACGTCGCGCTCCGCGACCGTCACGTCGACGTCGTACGCCTCGATACCCGGGAACACGCCCGGCGCTACTGCGTCCGTGCCGAAAAACGTTGCTACAGGGGCGACGCGTCCCGCCACGAGCGGCGCACGCTTTATGCCGGTCAGGGCGAATCCCTCGCGTATGTCCGGCACGTTCGACGGCTACGGCGGCCGCCACGTCCCCGATCCGCTCGAAGCGCCCCTCGAACAGCTCGCGGCGACCTACGACGACCTGAGAGACGACGACGACTTCCGCGCGGACCTCGATCTGTTCCTCCGCGACTTCGCGGGCCGTCCGACGCCGCTCTACTACGCCGAGCGCCTCTCCGCGGAGTACGGCGCCGAGATCTACCTCAAGCGCGAGGACCTCCTCCACGGCGGCGCCCACAAGATCAACAACGCCCTCGGACAGGGCCTCCTCGCCCACCACGCCGGCAAGGACCGCCTCATCGCGGAGACGGGCGCGGGTCAGCACGGTACCGCGACGGCGATGGTCGGCGCGCTCCTCGGCCTCGACACGGAGATCTACATGGGCGAGAAGGACATCGAGCGCCAGAAGATGAACGTCTTCCGCATGCGTCTGATGGGCGCCGAGGTCAACGAGGTCACGCGCGGCGACGCCGGCCTCGCGGACGCCGTCGACGCCGCCCTCGAGGACTTCGCGGCGAACGTCGAGGACACCCACTACCTCGTCGGCAGCGTCGTCGGCCCCGACCCCTTCCCGCGGATGGTCCGGGACTTCCAGCGCGTCATCGGCGACGAGGCCCGCGAGCAGTTCCGCGAGCGCACCGGCGGCCTCCCCGACGCCGCCGTCGCCTGCGTCGGCGGCGGATCGAACGCCATGGGCCTCTTCCACGCCTTCCGCGACGACGACGTCGAGTTCCACGGCGCGGAGGGCGGCGGCGAGGGCGCGGACTCGAAGCGTCACGCCGCGCCGCTCGCCGCCGGCGAAGACGGCGTCATCACGGCATGAAGACGCGCGTCATCGACGACGACGTCGAGGTCCACTCCGTCTCCGCCGGTCTCGATTACCCCGGGGTCGGCCCCGAGCACGCCATGTTCCGCGCCGTCGGGCGCGCCGAATACACCGGGATCCCGGACGACGAGGCGCTCGCCGCCTTCCGCGACCTCGCGGAGTGCGAGGGGATTATCCCCGCCCTCGAATCGAGCCACGGGCTCGCGCTCGCCAAGCGCCTCGCCGAGGCGGGCGAGCACGACACGCTCCTCGTGAACCTCTCCGGGCGCGGCGACAAGGACATGGAACAGGCCGCGGAGCGCTTCGACCTCGGCTGAGCCGCCACGCGTCGACCGACACCGGTGCCACGGCCTCCGATACCGCGGCGTCTCCGACGTGCGCGGCGTCACGGCGGTACTGACAGCCCGCCGCGACACGTCCATCACCGAGCGCGACGCCCGCGACCGGGTCACTCCCTCCGGGTGACGTTCGTCCGCCCAGCGCCGTCGGCGAGCGCGACGCCCGCGTCTCTGAGCCACCTGGGCGTCCGCCCCTCGCCGCGCGACAACACGTCCGCGAGGTCCGCGCGCTCGTCGACGTCGAGGGCGAGGCGCGCCGCGTCGAACTCCCGCACCGAACAGCCCGCCGCCGCGGCGTTCCGCAGGTGGTCGCGGTACGACGCGCCGTGGTAGTCGACCGCGAAGCCGTCGTCGCGGACGACGAGCGCGTTCGTCCCGCCGCCGAGGCCGGGCGCGAGGACGACGTCGCCCGACGCCGCGAAGAGGGACCGGAGGACGCGCGGCGTCGCCAGCGCGAGGTCCGCCATCACGACCGCCGTCCCCGGATCGAGGCGCGCGTTCACGGCGTCGCTCAGCCCCCGCTCGTCCACCGCGACCGGCGCGTCGCACGCGACGTCCTCGGTGGCGACGACGAGCGGCTCGCCACCCGCCGCGTGCACCGCGTCGAGGACGTCCGCGAGCATCACCGCCGCCAGCTCGCGGCGCTCCGCGGGCGAGAACAGCGCGTCGAGACGCGTCTTCGGATCCGTCGCGTCGAACGGGACGAGCGTCCGCATCGTCACCCGCTACCCGGCCGAGGCGAAAAAGCCGTGTGACTTCAGCCGAGGCGGTCGTAGGTGTCGCGCTGATTCAGGTACCACCAGACGATCCCCCCGAGGATCACGAGGAGCACGACGACACCGCCGCCGATGAGCGCCCAGCGCTGGGTCCGCTGGGAGGAGGAGGCCGCGTCGGCCCGCGACTCCGCCTGGTTCGCCAGCGAGACCGCGTTGTCGAAGTTCCCCGCGTTGTACGCGGACTTCGCGTTCTGCAGGAGGTCGCGGGCGTCACCGATCCCCGCGCCCGACGCCGCGGCGCTCTCGACCGCGCTCTCGGACTGCTCGATCTCCATCCGGGCGCTCTGACTCGCCTCCGTGTACGGCCGGACGTCGTCCCACGTCTCGATCACCGTCGCCGAGCCGCCGGGTTGGGCCTGCGTGAACGCCGCGTACGTGATCGATTGCGCCGGCTCGTAGCTCCAGCGCTCGACCGGCGGCGTCGTGCCCGTCAGGTCGACGGTCACGCGCGTGACGCCCTCGCTCGCCTCCAGATCGTAATCGAACGACCGGCCGTTCAACACCCGCTTGTCGACCTGCGCGCCGGTGTTGTCGTACGTCGTCACGACCCACGTCACGTCCGTCAGCTCCGTCTCGCCGCGAAGCGTCCACTCGTTGTACTGCCCGGAGAAGGGATCCGTGAACGTGAACTGCGTCTCCTGTTTCGCGCCGACCTCGGCGCTCTGGGGCACGTCGCCGCTCGCGTCGACGGCGAGCGCGCCGCCGGCGGCCGTCGCGAGGAGCACGAGCGCCGCGAGCGCGAGCTTAGAACAGCGGCTCGAGTTCATCGTCGTCGTCTTCGACGAGCTCCTGTAAGTTCTGTTCGCTCTCCGATTCGATCTCGCCGATGTTCTCCTGGGCCTCAATGGCGACCTGTTGGAGCTCCTTGATCCGCGGGACGTTCGTCACGCCGCTGAGCAGGACGACGGCCGCGACGTTGTCGGAGGCCTCGACGGGGTAGTCGCCGCCGCGCACCTCCATCGAGCCGGTCTGCTCTTCGAGCCACTTGCGCCCGCGCTCGATCCCCTTCCGGTTGAGGAACTTCGAGGGGCCGGCGGTGACGAGCAGCGCCCGCTCCGCGCCGTCGATCTCGCAGGGGAGAGTGAGCCGCCCGAGCGCGGCCTTCCGGACGAGCGACGTGATCCGGTTCGTCGTGTTCGCCGAGTCCAGCGAGCTCTCCTCGTTCGAGCCGGTGAACCGCGAGAGGATGCCACCGCCCCCCTTCTCGTCCGCGACGCTCTCCGCCGCGTACCCGACCGTCGAGACCCCACCGCCCGCGAGCGTGTTGATGATCTCGGAGGAGTCGACGACGCTCTCCGCGACCTCGCCGCCCTGCTCGACCTCGCCCGCGCCGAAGAGGATGCCGAAGCGTTTGACGATCTCCTCGTTGATCTGCGCGTAGCCCCCCTGCATCGACTCGCCGGTCTTGCGCCACGCGTCGTTGTCGAAGACGAGGAGGTTGTCGACCTCGCGCACGAGCGTCTGGAACGACCGCGCGGCGTTCAGCGTGTAGATGCCGCCCTCGTCGCCCGCGGGGAGGACGCCGAGCCCGTAGACGGGTTCGGTGTAGATGCGTTTGATGTGGCGCGCCAGGACGGGCGACCCGCCGGAGCCGGTGCCGCCACCGAGGCCGGTGATGATGAGGAACGCGTCGATCTCGTGGACGGGGATGTCGTCGATCGACCCCTGGATCTCGTCGATGTCCTCCTCGGCGATCTCGGCTCCGAGTTCGTTGTCCGCGCCGACGCCGTGGCCCTTCACCCGCGATTGGCCGATGAGCACCCGGTTCTCCTCCGGGACGTGCTCCAGCCCCATCAGGTCGGCCTTCGCCGTGTTGACCGCCACGGCCGCCCGGACGATGTTGCTCCCCGCCTGCTGGTCGTGCTCGAGGAACGCATCGAGTATCTTCCCACCGGCTTGTCCGAAGCCGATCATTGCGAGTTTCATGCTGGTGGCCGTTGCCGTATCGAGTGCGATCAGACGGATAAGTGTTGGTGTGACGGTCGTCCGACTGTCTGGCGATACGCGACGATACCGGGAGTCTCACGGGCTAACTGGCGCCAGCGGCTTCGTCGCACACCGCTCGGCCGCTGTCGTGACGGCACGCCACGCGCCGCCGCGGGCCTAGTGCCCCTCTTCGAGGTACTCTTCGAGTCGCGTCAGGTCCTCGGGATCGCGCCCGAACGCCGTCACGTCGTTCTCCGCGACGGTGTTGTCGAAGCGCAGCGAGCGGTACTGGTCGTCGCCGAAGGGGACGAACGGGAGCGGATCGGCGAGCGACATCCCGACCCCCGCGAGCGCCATCGGCACCGGGAGGACCGTCAGCGACTGGCCCTTCGACCGATAGACGGCTCTCGCCACGTCCGCGAGCGTCAACACCTCCGGGCCGCCCACCTCGTAGGTCGCGCCGTCGTGCTCGCCGTCGAGTCCGTCCGCGATCATGGCCACCAGATCGCCGACCCAGAGCGGCTGGAAGCGCGTCTTCCCGCCCCCGGGCAGCGCCGTCACGTACGGCGTGGTCAGCGTCTCCGTGAACGAGACGAACTCCCCGCCGTCCCCGAACACGACCGAGGGCCGGAAGATCGTCCACGCGAGCTCCGAGTCGCGCACCACCTCCTCGGCTCGCCCCTTCGCGCGGATGTACGCCGTCTCCCCGTCGGGGTCCGCTCCGAGCGCCGACAGCTGCACGATCTTCCCGACGCCGTGCTCCTCGGCGGCGTTCACGACGTTCCGCGTCCCCTCGACGTGGACCGCGAAGTGCCGCTCGTCGCCGCCCCGCGGTTTGAACAGCGGCGAGAGCGCCACGAGGTTGACGACGGCGTCTTGGCCCTCGAAGGCGCCCGCGATGGAGTCGTACGCCGTCACGTCGCCGGTCGCGGTCTCGACGCCGTCGGCGATCCGCGCGTCGCCCGGCGAGCGCGAGAGCGCGGTCACGTCGTGGCCGCGTTCGTCGAGTTCGCGGCAGAGGTGCGTCCCGATGAATCCCGTGCCGCCCGTGACGAGGACCTTCATGTCCCGAGCGTTCGCACGACACCGCCCTAAAACTACCTCCGTTTCACACCGATACCCCGGCTCGTCGGCCGGCGGCCGAGACGGCACGCCTAAACCGGCCCGTCGGGAACGACGCGTATGCTCGTCACGCTCGAAGGGATCGACGGGAGCGGCAAGACGACCGCGTGGGGGGCGCTCCGGGAGGCCCGTGGCGACGGCTACGCGTTCACCCGCGAACCCACCGACTCGTGGTATGGCGAGGCCGTCCTTCGCTCCGTCCGCGACGACGACGCCGATCCGCTCGCCGAGGCGTTCCTCTACACGGCCGACCACGCCGCCCACCTCTCGCGGACCGTCCGCCCCGCGCTGGAGCGCGGCGACGTCGTCGTCTCCGATCGCTACTCCGATTCGCGCTACGCCTATCAGGGCGTCGCCCTCGACGGCGTCGTCGACGACCCGGTCGATTTCGTCCGCCGAATTCACGCGCCGTGGACTCGCCCCCCCGATCTCACGCTCTACTTCGACGTCGATCCCGAGGTCGCCGCCGAACGCGCCGGCGCGACGAACAAGTTCGAGCAGGTCGCGTTCCTCGAACGCGTCCGCGAGAACTACGAGGCCCTGATCGCCGCCGATCCCGAGCGCTTCGTTCGGATCGACGCCGAACGGCCCGTCCACGACGTCCGCGAGCGCGTCGAGTCGGTGCTCGACGAGCGCGTCGAGTGATCCCCTAGCCTCGGCCTCTCTCCGCTCAGAGCTGATCGGCTTGCGCGTTCCCGGCCGCTCGATCCCGGAGGTCCTGGACGCCCTCGCGGTAATCGTAGCCCGGGATGATCCCCTCGAACCACGTCCCTTCGACGTAGTTCACGACGGCGAGCGCGTCGTCCCCGGCGTTCTCCGGGCGCGCGTCGATCGTCGCCTCGAAGACGACGTCGCCGTCGTCGCGCTCGACCGTCGGGTCGCCCCGCGCTTCGGCGCGCGTCACGTTCGTCGCGTCGTCGAGGCGGAGCGCCAGCGTCTCGAACCACCCGTCCTCGACCACCGGCGCCACGTCCTCGCGTTCCGTTACCGACGCCGACAGCGTCGGGACGCGCACCGTCACCGTCACCGCCCCGTCCTCTACGACCACCGTCGCGTCCCAGTCGTTCGTCGTCGGCGCGTACGCGCCGTCGCCCGCGTCCTCGAACGTCGGGTGGGCCGCGAACGCCGCTCGGATGTCTCCGTCGCTCATACGGGGGGAACGGCCGCGACGGAAATGGGCGTTGCGCTACTCCGCCGGGCGTAAGTAGGTGCCCGACGACCGTCGACGTGACCGCGGCGATGGCGTCCGCCCGAACCGCCGGGTCCGCCGGCTGATGACGCCTTCTCACACAGCCATGTCCACCGGCACCCTCACTTCCGGCCCGCTCCTCGCACGCATCGAAGTCCTCGCGCTGGTCGCCCTCGGCGGGTTCGCCGGCGCGAACTGTCGGTACGCCGTGAGCCTCGCCGTCCCCGGTCTCGGCGGCACGCTGCTCGCCAACGTCGGTGGGGCCTTCCTCCTCGGGTTCGTCCTCTACGAGTCCCGCTACGCGGGGTCACTCTCCCCCGAGACGCGCCTCGCCGTCTCCACGGGCTTCCTCTCGTCGCTCACCACGTACAGTACGTTCGCCCTCCAGAGCGCGCAGTCCCCGCCGCTCGTCCTCGTCGGCAACGTCGTCGCCACCTACGCGCTCGGCTTCGCCGCCGTCGCCGCCGGCCGCGCGCTCGCCCGTCGCAGCACCCGGGGTGAGTCCGCGTGACCCCACTCACCGACCCCGCCTACCTCGTCGGAGTCGGCGGCGCGCTCGGCGCGCTCCTCCGCACGCTCGTCGGCGAACTCGTCACCGCCGACGCCTATCCCGCGAGCACGCTCGTCGTCAACGTCGTCGGGAGCTTCTGTCTCGCCGCGCTCACCGCCGCCGGCGCGGGCGACGATCTCGTCCTCCTCCTCGGGACCGGCGCCTGCGGCTCGTTCACCACGTTCTCCTCGTTCGCCGTCGAGACCGTGCGCCTCTGGGAGGACGGCGACCGTCCCCGCGCCGCCGTCCACGCGGGCGCGAACCTCGGCGGCGCCGGGGTCGCTATCGCGCTCGCGTGGCTCCTCGTCGGCTGAGCGTCACTCCCCGACCCGGACGACCATCACCGGGACCTCGGCGTGTCGGAGGACGCGCTCCGTCACGCTCCCGAGGAGGAAGCGCTCGACGCCAGAGCGGCCGTGCGTCCCCATCACGATCGCGTCGCAGTCCTCATCCGTCACGGTGTCGAGGATGACCTCGTGGGGCGATCCCTCCGCGACGATCTTCTCGACCGGGATGCCCTCCTCGTCGCCCCGCTCGGCGACCGCCGCGACCGCTTCCTCGCCCTCCGCGTACAGTTCGTCCTGCAGCGTGGTCCACTTCGCCTCGGGTAGCGCCGTGTAGTCGCGGGTGTCGACGGCGTACAGCGCGACGACCGTCGCGCCCGTCAGCTCGGCGAGCTCCATCGCCTCGTCGATCGCGTCCTCGCTCTCCGGGCTCCCGTCCGTCGGCACTAGAATCCGATCGTACATACACTCCGACTTCACCCCCCTCCTACAAGAACGTGATCCCCAAAGCGGGAGACGACGGCCCGGTCGACGGTCGTGGCGCGCCGTCGGGGGCGCGTCGTCGACTCGACGCGTCGCTCATCAGAGTGCGAGCGGTGGGGTTCGAACCAACGTGAGACGGTCACTCCCTCCGTTCGCGCTGCAACTCGCTGGGCCGCGAATCCCTCGTCTCGACTCACGACCCCCCTCCGGTCGTCGGAGTGCGAGAGGTGGGATTCGAACCACGGTCGTTCCGCTTCGCTTCACTCACTGATTCGAATCTCACAGTCTCGATTCACTGCTCGCGTCGCTCGCAGGAATGCGAGAGGTGGGATTCGAACCCACGTACCCCTACGGGAGCGGGTCTTAAGCCCGCCGCCTTTGGCCACTCGGCCACTCTCGCGGCCGTCCCTTCACGCGGCCGGCGCAAACCGTTTTCGTTTACGTCACCAGTCGACGGAGATCGTGCCGTCGCCCTCGGGATCGGGCGCGACCTCCTCGTCCGTCCGGCGGTTGACGACGTGGATGACGCCGCGGCCCTTCTTCGCCGGGCAGGCCTCGGCGGCGGCGACGTTGTGCGCGAGGTCATCCTCGCCGAAGAAGAAGGCCACGGGACGCGCCATCCCGCTCGTGAGGTCCATCTCCCAGTTCTCGGAGACGGCGGCGCACTTCCCCGCGCCGAAGCACTTGTTCGCCTCGAAGAGCACCTTGTACGGTGCCTCCTCGATCGGCGGGGCGTCCCCCTCGCCGATCACCGCGGGGTCGAGTCCGTCCGAGTCGCTCATGTCCCTTTCTCGTGTCGCGGGCGCTTGAGCGGTTCGCTCTGGACGCCGCTCTAAACGCCGAGACCCGAGTAGTCGACGTCGCGCGTGTCGCCGTTCATCGAGACGGACTCCAGCGTGACGTCCTCTCTGGGCTCGTCGTTGCGGTCCGTCGGGACGCTCCCGATCTCCTCGACGACGTCCATCCCGTCGATCACCTGCCCGAAGACCGCGTGCCGGTCGTCGAGGTGCGGTTGGGCGTCGAGCGTGATGAAGAACTGCGAGCCGTTCGTGTTCGGCCCGGAGTTCGCCATCGAGACGGTGCCGGCGTCGTCGTGGCGGAGGTCCTCGTGGAACTCGTCGTCGAACTGATAGCCCGGGCCGCCCCGCCCCGTCCCGGTCCGGTCGCCCGTCTGGATCATGAAGTCGCTGATGATCCGGTGGAACGGCACGTCCTCGTAGTACGCCTCGTTCTCGACGACCTCGCCCGTCTCGGGGTCCTCCCACGCGATCTTCCCGTTCGAGAGCCCGACGAAGTTCCCGACCGTCGTCGGAACCTTCTCCGGGTAGAGCTCGATCTCGATGTCGCCCTCGCTCGTGTGCAGCGTCGCCGTCAGCTCGCTCATACTCGGGGATGGGTGCAAGAACGGAAAACGCCACCGGTGCGATCCGCGCGGCGACGCGCGGCCGGTCGTTCGGTCGAGGCGTCAGGGCGAGAACGCCCGCAGGTCCGCGAGGGTCTCGGCGGCCGCGCCCGTCTCGATGGTCTCGCGCGCGACGGCGATCCCCTCCTCGATGTCCGCGACGTCCTCGGCCGCGTAGAGGCGCAGCGCGGCGTTGAGCGCGACGGCGTCCGCGAAGGCGTCCGTCCGCTCGCCCGCGAGCACGCCCGCCGTGATGCGCGCTGAGTCCGCGGCGACGTCCGCGACTTCGAGGTCCGCGTTCTCGACCGCCATCCCGTACGCCTCGGTCTCGATGGTGAAGTCCTCAAGGGCGTCGCCGTCCCACTCCGCGACCGTCGTCGAGCCCGGACGGACGTCGTCGTACCCCTCCAACCCCTGGAAGAGGAGTACCCGCGAGAACTCCGCGGTCTCGCTCGTCGCGACGGTCTCGGTGAGCTTCTTGGCGAACGAGAGGTGGTAGAAACTCCCGAGGTGGACGTCCGCCCTCGCGGGGTTCGCCAGCGTCTCGACGGTGTTGACGAACGTGCGGACGCCCATCTGCTTCCGACGGTCGAGCAGGCCGTGGACGCCCGGGTTGAAGTTCGGCTGGTAGTAGAAGCCAAAGCCCACGTCGTCCGTCATCGCCGCCGAGGCGGCGGGATCGAGGTCCGTCTCCACGCCGAGCTCGTCGAGGACGTGTTTGTACGCGACGCCCTCGCCCGACGGGACGCGGTCACCCGAGTGGACGACGACGGGCGTGCCCGCGCCGGCCGCGACGAGGCCCGCCGCGACGCCGAGCAGCGCCGTTCGTCCCTTCCCGTCGTAGTTCGCCCCGCAGTCCACGGGGTCGCACTCGGGGGCCATCGAGGCCACGGAGTCGCGCGCCATCACGTCGCGGTACGCCGCGAGCTCCGTCGGCGTGTTCTTCTTCCACCGATTCGCCAGCCAGAACGCCCCCAGCGTCGTCGGATCCGGCTCCCCGCGCAGGACGCGCTCGAACGCCCCCGTCGCCTGCGCGCGCGTCATGTCCTCCGCCGATTTCGGCCCCGACCCGACGACCTCGCTCAGCAGGCGCTTCAGCGGCCACTCCCCCGACTCCTGTTCGCTCGCCATGTACGGTCGATGTGGGGCGACGGCCGTAAACGCTCCCCTCCGCGCCGGCTCAGTTCGCCCCGATGTCGACGTGGCGGAGCCACCCGTGCCAGAGGAGGAACGCCACGCCGAGATAGCCGGCGACGAAGACGACGTCCGCCACCAGCGGATAGCCCGCGCGGTTGAGGTAGTAGTGCGCCATCCCCGGTCCGAGGATTCCCACGACGGCCAACGTGGCCAGCGTCCACCGCGAGTACCGTTCGCTCATGGTCGGGCTTGGGCGTCCGCGAGGGTCAACGGTTCGGTTCAGTTCGGGAGCGACGGAGACGTATCGGAGACGGCTGGCGACACGTCAGAAAAACGAGTGGGCCAGTGCGGATTTGAACCGCAAGCCTCCACCTTATCAGAGTGGCGCTCTACCTAGTTGAGCTACTAGCCCGCGCCCGCTGCGTCCATCACTTCGTTGCCGGGTGAGAAGGTTAAGGGTTTCCTTTCGGGGGAGCCCAGGGACGCCTTGCCACGCCGTCGGGCGATCCGCTCAGTCCGTCGTCCGGCCGTCCTCGTCGTCGAACTCTACGTCGTAGGCCTCCTCGTCGATGTCGACCGTGTCGCCGTCGCGGCGTCCGCCCGGACCGCCGGAGCCCCCCGGTCTGGGACCGCTCCCGCCCATCGGTCCCATCCCGCCGTCGCCGCTCGGGAAGCCGAACGTGTAGACGTTGCCGGTGGCGAACCCGCCGGTCATCTCGTCCATCTTTGGAACGACGAATCGGGATTTGACGACGCCCCGAACGAGGCGGCGCGTCGGCGGGAAGACGAGGAGGAAGCCGACGACGTCGGTGACGAACCCGGGCGTGAGGAGGAACGCGCCGGCGGCGACGAGGAGGCCGCCGTCGACGAGTTCGTCCGTCGGCGGCTCGCCCCGCGCGAGCGAGCGCTGGATGCGCCGCAGGGTGTGTCGGCCCTCGGCGCGCACGGCCAGCATCCCGAGGAGGCCGGTGAGCACGACGAGGGCGACGATGAGCCGCCAGTCGAGGAACGCGCTCGACGCCACGAGGAGGAGCGCGTCCGCGAGCGGGATCAACAGGAGTCCCGCGATGAGGCGCTTTGCCATCTCGTCACGGACTAGGCCGCTCGCGCGTTATGGGCTTTTCGAGGCGTCGCGGCGCGACGCTCGGGTCTCCGCCCGTCGCCGTCTCCGAAGCGCTTTCCCGCGGGCCGCGCGACCCGTCGGTATGGACGAGTCCGCCGAACGGACGAAAGTGGAGTGGCGGCCCTGGGGGCCGGCGGCGTTCGACGAGGCCGAGGCGTCCGATAAGCCCGTGTTGCTCTCGCTCGTCGCGTCGTGGTCGGCGCGCTGTCGGGAGATGGACGGCGGTGCCTTCTCGGTGCCGACGGTCGCCGCGAACGTCAACGAGGAGTTCGTGCCCGTCCGCGCGGACGCCGATCGCCATCCGCGCGTCCGCGAGCGGTACAACATGGGCGGGTTCCCCTCGACGGTGTTCCTCACGCCGACGGGCGACCTCATCGCCGGCGCGACCTATCTCGAACCCGAGAGCCTTCGGGGCGTCCTCGACCGCGTCCGCGAGACGTGGGCGGAGAAGGGTGCGGAGGCGGGTCGCGTCCCGCGCGCGCTCCGCGGACAGGCGCCGCCCGCCGGTCCCGTCACCGCGGACATCGAGGCGCTCGTCGCCGGCCAACTCGGCGAGCAGTACGACGAACGCTTCGGCGGGTGGGCGACGAACCAGAAGTTCCCGCTCCCGCGGACGATCGATTTCGCGCTGAAGCGCGAGCGCCAACAGGCCCTTCGGACCTTGGAGGCCGTGAGCCGGAACCTCGCGGACGACTACGACGGGGGATTCTACCGCTTCGCGCACGCCCGCGACTGGAGCGATCCCCAGCGCGAGAAACTGCTGGCGACGAACGCCGGCCTCCTCCGCGCGTTCGCGAACGCCTACCTCTACACGGGGCGCGAGACGTACGAGGGGCCGGCGTCGAACGCCGTCGAGTACCTCACGTCGACGCTCTGGACGGGCGAGGCCTTCGCGGGCAGCCAACACCCCGGCGACTACTTCGAGCGCCCCCCCTCGGAGCGCGCCGCGGACGACGAACCCGGCGTCGACGCGACCGCGTACGCCGGACACAACGCCCGCGCGGCCGACGCGCTCCTCACGTATTACGCGTACACGGACGACCGGACGGCGCGGCGCTACGCCGAGCGCACTCTCGACTACCTCGCCGAGACGCTCGTCGAGGACGGCGTCGTCGTGCGCTACGACGACCCGGACGCGCCCCGCGGCATCCTCACCGACCACGCGGCGCTCGCGGTCGCGTTCGCCCGCGGCGCGCAGACCGTCGACCCGGACTACCTGGACGTCGCCACGGCGGTCGCCGATCACGCCGTCCGGACGCTTCAGGACGCGGCGTTCCGTGACGGTCCCGAGGAGGCGGTCGGCCTGCTCGATAAGCCGCTCCACCCGATCGACGACAACGCGACGATGGCCCACGGCCTCCTCGACCTCTCGGCGCTCACGGGCGACGACACGTACCGCGACGCCGCCCGCGACGCCATCGGCGCGTTCGCCGGTGCGGCCGACCGGATGGGCGTACAGGTCGCGGATTACGCCGCGGCCGCCTCGCGGGCCGTCGAACGCCCCCTCACGGTCCGCGTGGGCGATGCGCCCGGAACCGACCTCCACCGCGCGGCGCTCCGCGTCGCCGACCACGAGAAGGTCGTCGTCCCGGACGCGGACGGCATCGAGGACGGCGCCGCGTTCGTCGCCATCGACGGCGAGGTACACGGCCCCGCGACCGACCCCGAGGAGCTGACGGCGCTCGTCGCGGAGCACGTCTGACCCGCGCCGCGCCCGCGTGCGAGTCGCCGCCGCGGTGCGCCGTCCGACACGAGTCCGACCGGCCGGAGCGGTGCGTTATCCCGGCGTCCCGCAAACGAAACACTCGATACGTTTAACCACGACCCGACCTAGTGTTCTCGCATGCCGGATCTGACGGATCTCGGACTCTCGAAATACGAGGCCGAGGCCTATCACGCGCTCGTCGACGCCGGACCGACAACTGCCCGGGAGTTGTCCGAGGTGAGCGACGTGCCGATGGGGCGGATCTACGACGTCCTCGGGAGCATCGAGTCCCGACAGCTCGCGCGCTCACAGGACGCCAGCCGGCCGAAGAAGTACGTCGCCGTCGACCCCGATGCCGCGCTCGATCGGCTCCTCGCCGCCCGCGAACGCGAGCTCGACGCCGAAGCCGACCAGTACGCGGCCGTCGCCGACGAGCTCCGGGGTGAGCTCACCGAGCCGCCGGAGCCCGACGAGGGGTACTGGACCGCCGAAGTCGGGGCGGACGACGCGGTCGAGCGCCTCGTCGAACAGATCGACGACGCCGACGAATCGATCTATAACGTCTCGCACACCGTTCCGACCAGCATCGACGTCGACGCGGCCTCGAACCGCATCGGCGACCACCTCGTCGACGCGCTCGAACGCGGCGTCACGATCCGATTCCTCGTCTCGCCGACGCTGCTTGAGGATGTCGCCGACGATCCGAAGCTTTCCCGGCTCGAAGCGTACGAGAACTTCGAGGCGCGCGTCGGCGACTCCGTCCACGGGGACGTCACCATCGTCGACGGTGTCGAGGTCCGCCTCGACCTCCCCAATCCCATCGCGCCCGACGAGGCCTTCGCCGTCATCGACCTCACCGATCCGTCGTTCGCCACGCGCGTCCGCGAGGCCTTCGACCGCGGCTGGGTCGCCGCCGACCCAATCGACGGATAGCGGCCCGCGGCTCCCCGTCCGTACCGCTCCCTCCGTTCGCGCTACTCCAATTTGTTCAGTGCTTGGAAGAAGTCGCTCTCGGGGCCGGCGACGCGCGCGGGCTCGTCGGCGCGCGTCAGCGTGATGATCTCCGGGATCTCGACGTGATAGCGGCTCGCGCCGTCCGCGGACACCACGACCTCGTCCGCGCCGTCGACGCGCACCGTGATCTCGGCGTCCAACGGAACGACGAGCGGCGGCATCGTGTCCGTCGCGCACATGTCGTTCACGATGAATCCCGGGACGCCGGGCTGGACGAGCGGGCCGTCCTCGCTCATGTTGTACGCCGTCGACCCTGTCGGCGTCGCCACGAGCAGACCGTCCGCGTGCCCCGCCGTGTAGAGCGATCCGTCGACGCGCACCTCCATCTCGACGCCCTGGCCGTGTCCGCGTTTCGGGCCCTGCACGACCACCTCGTTCAGCGCCGGCGTCAGCGACCACTCCTGTCCCCCCTCGGCCTGTACTCGCGGGACCTCGCGGGCGCGGACCGTGCCCAGCTCGGCGACGCGCTCGACCTCCTCGTGGACCGCTGCGACCGCGTCGTCCGGCGACACCGCGTTCAGGAAGCCGACCTCGCCGAGGTTCACCCCGAGGATCGGCGTCGAACCCGCGCCGCGGGCGGCGAAGAGGAACGTGCCGTCGCCCCCGATGCTCACCACGAGGTCGCACCGGTCGAACTCCTCGACGGGCGTCCCCGCGACGTCGATGGCGTCCGCTGTCTCCGTGTCGTACCATGTCTCCGCGTCCCGCGCTGCGAGCATCTCGCCGATGTCCGCGGCGAGGTAGGCCGCACGGGCGTTTCCCCGCTGAGCGACGATCCCGACGCGCATACGAACGCCGAGGGGGCGCCCACTGAAAAAGACACACGTGTGCGACGCCGCGGGGGGAACCTTCTTGCCGTCCGCGACTGTCCGAGTACGCAATGGTGGACGCCGCGATAACGCACGGGGGAGCGCGCTGTGTCAGGTGAGGACGACGGCGGGGACGAGTTCGCCGACGCCTTCGACGGCGAGAGCCCCGACGATTTCGAAGACGCCTTCGACAGCGGTGGGAGCGACGGCAGCGACGACGGCGGGGACGAGTTCGCCGACGCCTTCAGCGGCGGTGGCGGCGGTGGTGGAGGCGGCGGCTTCGGCTTCGACGCCAGCGACGAGCCCGACCCCGGCGAGTTCGGCTTCGGCGGCGGTGGCGGCGGTGGGGGGAGCGACGACTTCGCCGACGAGGCGTTCGAGTCCGACATTCCGCGCATCGAGTTCGGCGTCGACGGCCTCGATGAGATGGTTCAGGGAGGGATCCCCGAACGCAGTCTCCTCGTCACCATCGGCGGCGCCGGGACGGGCAAGACCACCTTCGGCCTCCAGTTCCTCCAGCACGGCATCGAGAACGGTCAGAAGGGCGCGTACATCACCCTAGAGGAGAGCTACGAGCGCGTCGTCCAGAGCGCCGGCGAGAAGGGGTGGCCCTTCGAGGAACACGTCGAGAACGGCGACCTCGCCGTCGTCGACCTCGACCCCATCGAGATGGCGAACAGCCTCTCCAGCATCCGCAACGAACTCCCCCAGCTCGTCGAGGAATTCGGCGCCGAACGCCTCGTCCTCGACTCCGTCTCCCTCCTGGAGATGATGTACGACGACCAGGCCACTCGACGGACCGAGATCTACGACTTCACGAAGGCCCTCAAGAACGCCGGCGTCACCACCTTCCTCACGAGCGAGGCCAACCAGGACAACCCCTTCGCCTCCCGCCACGGCATCATCGAGTACCTCACCGACGGCGTCGTCGTCCTCCGCTACGTCCGTCCCGAGGACTTCCGCGAGACGCGCCTCGCCGTCGAGATCCAGAAGATCCGCGACGCCAACCACTCCCGCGAGACCAAACCCTACGAGATCACGAACAGCGGGATCAGCGTCTACCGACAGGCGAACATCTTCTAGGACCTCGTGCCGCGTTCGCCTCGCTCGCTGGTAAAAGCGCCGTCAAAACCCCTCGTCGGAGCCGGTGGCCCCGCCTCGGCCTCGTGGCGAAACCGCGCGGAGATCGCTTCGATCACGCTCGCTCCGCCCGCGGGTGATCGGCGTGATGAGCGTCCGCCCGGGACTACCGCTGGCGCGCGACGCCGGCTGACCGTCCGATGTAGCCACCACCTTGAACTGTGAGACATGTGAACTGTTCTCTGTGAGGGGAGATCGTCGGAGGTTACATCAGTTCGTCGAGGAACAGGCGGGGGACACGTATCGGACGATGTTCTACTACGACGAAGACGATTGGACGACGATCTACGTTCGGGACGACTTGGCGACTGAGCGCCTGCGGGACTCCGTACCGAACATCGTCGAGCGGACGCGAGAGGCGCGCGCACTCGTGAGGGAGGACGATTACGAGCGGCTCGGTGAGACGACCGCGACGACCGAAGTCCACGACTCGGGCGTCGTACTCCACTTCCCACGAGAGGACCGACGCGGAGTCATCATCTCGCTCGATCGTGAGGCGGCACGACGACTGAGCGCTTTCGTCAGCCAGTGCGCCACCATCCTTCAGTCGCCTCCCCCTTCAGCTTTCGAGGCCCGATCGGCGACTGATTAGCTCCGGGCGTCGTCAGACCAGCTACACAGACGTGCGGACAGATGGCACGCAGACCGACGGCTCCCCGACGACGAGCGCCGACGAACCGCACTCCGATGACTCGCGTTCGCACGCGACCGGCTCGTTAGAGCCCGCTCGTGCCGCGATTCACTGTGGTGACGCCGCGAGGCCGAGGCGGGGCCACCGGCCCCGACCAAGGCTTTTGTCGTAGCTTTTGCCAGCGACGGCGCGCGTAGCGCGCCGAGCGCAGCAAAACGTCCTAGCGCACGATCGTGACGGGGACGTTAGAGCGCCGGACGACGCTCTCGGCGACGCTCCCGAGGAGAACGCGCGTGACGCCGCTGCGGCCGTGGCTCCCCATGACGATGTGGTCGTAGTCGTTCTCCTCGGCGTAGTCGACGATGGTCCGCGAGGGCCGCCCGACCTCGGTGACGGTGTCGAGGGTGACGCCGTACTCGTCGGCGGCGTCCCGGGCGTCCTCGAAGAGCGCTTGGGCCTCCTCCTCGGACTGCTCGTACCACTCCTCTGAGTAGCCCGGAACGGTGGCCTGGGCGGTGTAGCCGGCCTCGATGGGGTCGATGATGTTGATGACGGTGATGTCGTCGCTCTGGAACTCATCGAGGGCGTATTCGAGGGCGGCATCGGACTGCTCGGAACCGTCGATCGGAACGAGGATTCGCGTCATGTCCCGGGGTTCGACCGCGCCCGGCAAAAGAGTGGGGGCCGTCGCTGCGCGTCACCCGCGGCCGTGGCGCGTCAGGCAGGTGGGGAGTCCGAGGAGCTCGACGGGCTCTGAGTTGTCCGGCGAGTAGACGACCATCTGACCCGTCTCCATGTAGGGCACTTTCTCGGCGAGCGCCGGGGGGATGTTGACGCTCTTGATGGCGTCCTCGTCGCCGAGGTTGAGGACGACTTTCGTGTTCACCTGCTTGAAGACGCTCTCCGCGACGTCCTGGGGGTCCTGCGTGATGAGGAAGAGCCCCAGTCGCTCCTTTCGCCCCTGTTTGGCGGCGTCCGTGAACTTCCCGACGACTTGGCGGGCCTGAACGGTGTCGGCGTCCGCGAGGAAGTTGTGCGCTTCGTCCATCCCGACGAGCAGCGGCGTGTCGGCGATCCGGGGGAATCGCGGGTCGCTGGAGAGCTTCTCGTCGACGAGGAGGCTGGCGAGCGCGAGGACGACGGTCTCCGTCGCCCGCGAGTCGCTGACGTGGTACGTGGGGACGACGGAGAGGCGTCCGGGCTTCACGAACTGTTCGACGAGGTCCGTGATCGGACGCGCGTCCTGATCGAAGACGCCGTCCGGCATCCCGCGGACGCGTCGGAAGACGGCCTCGTAGGTCGCTTCGTGGATCCGCCCGGACTCGTCGAGTTCCTCTTTGAGCGCGGGATCGTCGAGGAACGAACAGAACTCGGCGTACGTGCCGCCATCCCCGTACTGCTCGAAGAAGCGCGACAGGAGGGTCTGGAGTGCGGGATACTGGTTGTCGTTGAGGCCCGCGGAGGCGGCCAGCCACGGCCGACTCCGCACCATGCTGAACGGGACGGTGAAGGGGATCTGTTCGGCGTCGTGGTGCGCGGCGGTGTACGTCGCGTTCCCCACCGTCGGGACGAACGCGACGGTGTCGTCGTGCCCGCCGTAGGCGACGCCCTCGCGCTCCCAGCGGCGTTCGTCTTCGGCGTCGGCCGCCGGGTTGTCGTCGTGCATCTGGGCGTACTCGTCCTGCGGGTCGAACTGGACGACCGCGGCCCGCACCTCCCGGTCGCTCCCGGCCTCCACCGGGTAGGTGCGCTCCGCGGAGAGGTACTGCCGGAGGACGTTCTTCGCGGTGTGGGTCTTCCCCGATCCCGTCCCGCCGGCGACGAGCGTGTGGCGGAAGGCGAGCGGGTCGCCCGTCGCGTAGTCGTCCGTGACGCGGTAGTCGATCGTCGGCGGCGTCGCGCCCGTCCGGACCTTCTCCCCGCCGACCGCGAGGTGGCCGAGGAACACCCCGTCGTCCGGAATCTTCAGCGCCGTCTTGATCTCCTCGTCGTCGTCCGCCTCGCGCACGATCGTCTCGGGTTTCGGCACGCGATCGGGCATCCGCCGGCGCAGTTCGCCGCCGTCGCGGTAGAGGACGCTCACGGGTTCGAGGTCCGCGATGAACGTGTAGTCGTCCTCGTCGATCCCGCGCTCGCCCATCGCCCGCCGGGCGTGGATCTCGTTCGCGTCGTCGCCGTGGAAGCGCTGGCCGTACTCGAGGCCGACGATCTTGCAGAACAGCGATTCGCCGTCCGGGTAGGGCGCGACGAGGTAGCGCCCGAGGCGGACGTTCGAGCGGTTCGCGCTCGTGACGTACGCCCGGAGGCGCGTCTCGTCCTCGCGCTCGCCGATGCGCAGCCCCTCGGAGACGGCGAGGACGCCGATGCCGTCCCCGTTCGCGCCCTCGTACGCGACGCGCTCGAAGGCGTCCTCCGCCTCGCTCGCCGCGTCGGCGGTCTCGGTGCGTTCGTACCCGCGTCCCGCGTCGACGTCCGCGCCCGTCCGGTCCGGCGCGCCGGTCGACGCGTCGTCGCCGTCGCCGTCGCCGTCGCCGCCGCTCCCCCCGAAGTCGGCGAAGCTCCCGAGGTCCTCGTCGGTCATGTCACGCGAAACACCGCCCGCCCCTAAACGTCTTTTCGTCGCGTGCATCCGCGCCCGCCACACGGTTTTTCGTCGTGCGTCCCCTAGAGGAGGGCATGCTACTCGTGCGCGGCTCGGCGGCGGGCACCACACTCACCGGCACGGTGTACGAGCGCGGCGAGGACGCCCCGTCGTTCAAGGGCGCGCCCGACGAGGACGCGCCCTACGTCTGGGTCTGCGACGAGTTCTACGCCGTCGAGAGCGGCGGTCTCGTCCAGCAGGTCGACGGCGAGGACGTCAACGTCGCCTTCGAGTCGCCGATGCCGCGCGGCTTCGACACCCGGGATCAGGCGCTCTCCGCCGCCCGCGAGCACGTCCGCACGCAGTTCGCGCGCATCGGGGTCGACCCCGACGAGGTCTCCATCACCGTCGAGCGCGACCACCCGCGCTAGGCGTCGATCCCCCAGCGATCCACGTCGTACCCCTCGCGGGGCTCGGTGTCCATCGCGTCGGCCATCGCGTCCACGAGGTGTCGTTTCTCACGGACGCTGATCCGCGCGAGCTCGTCCGCGCGTCCGACCGCCGCGGGCGGCCCGCCCGCCGCCGCGACGTCCCGCACCAACTGGTCGGTGACGCGTTCGCGCGTCGCCTCGTCCTCGGCGAATATCCGGGGCAGCTCGGCCTTGTAGACGGTGTCGGTCCGCGGGTCGTGGAGGACGCAGAACGCCACCTCGTAGGCCTCCGCGTCGAGTTCGAGGTCGAGATCGAGGCGCTCGCCGAGCGTCGAGAACTCCCGATCGTACCCCGCCCGGGAGAGGAACCAGTTCGTGTACGCGAGATCGTCCGTGACGCGCTCGCCCGCGTCGTCGCGTCGTTCGAGCAGCTGGCCGAACAGCTCGGCGTCGTCGAGCCACGGCGCGTGCGTCTTGGCGTCGAGCGCGCGGACGACCCCGCGCGCGGAGACGTTCTTCACGAACCCCCCGAGGACGGTGTCCGTCTCGACCGCGCGCTCGACGAGGCCGAGGTAGTTCCGGATGACGCGCCGCGTCAGCCCGTCCTCGGCGGGGAGCGTGGCCAACTCCTCGTCGCGGTCGAGCCAGTTCGTCACGACCTTCGGATAGAGCGGGCCGTCGAGCAGGAGGAAGTCGGAGACCGCCTCGAAGTGCTCGTGGGCGTGCTCGCTCTCCGCAAGGTAGAGCGAGAGGGCGTGGACGACGGCGCGCTCGTGGCGCTCGACGTGCGGGGCCTCGATGGCCTTCCCGCGCCAGTGCCCCTCGTCCTGTCGCGTCCACGGCGTCTCCTCGAACTCCGGGAGGGTCACCGTCCGGTCGCGCGCGTGAACGGTGGCGATCACGGTGCGCTCGCGGTGGAGCGCCGTGTTCCCGGGATCCGCGCCGAGCGCCGCCTGCGCGACGTCGAGGACGAGGCCGTTCTTGAACGCCCGGGGGTTGATCGTCCCGGAGTCCAGCCCGTGGACGGCGTCGAACGCCGGGTCGCTCGCGCCCGCCTCGGTCAGGTCGGCGAGATACCGTCCCTGGTCGCCGATGGGTCTGAGGACCGCCCCGTCGTCGTACAGCGGATCGAAGTACGTCTCCCACACCGCCTCGGCGTCAGCGCGGTGTTCGGCCTCGTCGACGTCGCCACCCACGCCGCGGACGAGCTCCGGGATGCCCGCGAAGTGGACGGGGTCGAGGGTCATACTCGCGGGTGGACGCGGACGCGCTTGAACTCGGCGGTGCGATCCCCCGACGGGCCGTTCGGTTCGTCGACTCCGACGACACCGCCGCCGGAGGCGCGAGTCGCGTCGGTCGCGTCCGCGCGCCGTCAGGCGACCGCACATCCCAAAGCCTAGTTACGCGTCGGGGTCGAGGGTAGCGTATGCGAGCGGCACTCGTCATCCTGGACGGCTGGGGACTCGGCGACCACGACAGACTCGACGCGGTGAAGGCCGCGGACACGCCGAACGTCGACCGCTACACCGCCGCGGGCGCGTCCGGGACGCTCACGACGCACGGCCGGGACGTCGGCCTCCCGGACGACCAGATGGGGAACTCGGAGGTCGGCCACCTCACCATCGGCTCGGGGCGCGTCGTCCTGCAGGAGTACACGCGGATCAACGACGCCGTCGAGGCGGGCGAACTCGCCGCGAACGACGCGATCCGCGGCGCGTTCGACTACGCGGACGAGCACGGCGGGCGCGTCCACTTCATGGGCCTCGTTTCCGACGGCGGCGTCCACGCGGACCACGAACACCTGCACGCGCTCATCGAGGCCGCCGCCGACTACGGCGTCGAGGCGACGACGCACGCCTTCACGGACGGCCGCGACACCTCGCCGAAGGGCGGCGAGGGCTACCTCCACACCTTGGAGGGGGTCGTCGAGAGCTACGGGACGGGCGACGTCGCCACGGTCTCCGGCCGGTACTACGCGATGGACCGCGACCAGAACTGGGAGCGCACGAAGCGGGTCTACGACGCCATCGTCCACCGCGAGGCCGACCACCGGGTCGAGACGGCCGTCGAAGCCGTCACCGACTCCTACGACCGCGGCGACACCGACGAGTTCGTCGAACCCACCGTCGTTCGGGGCGGCGACCGCCTCTCCGACGGCGATTCGGTGGTGTTCTTCAACTTCCGCTCCGATCGCGCCCGCCAGCTCACCCGCCTCCTCGCGGACATCCGCCCCGACGACTGGGGCTTCGAGACCCACCCTCCCGGGGTCCGCGTCTCGACGATGACGGAGTACGACCAGACGTTCGATCTCCCGGTCGCCTTCGAACCGCGACAGCCCGTGCACACGCTCGGCGAAGTCGTCTCGGCGGCCGGTCGGACCCAGTTGCGCATCGCGGAGTCCGAGAAGTACGCCCACGTCACCTACTTCCTCAACGGCGGGCGCGAAGTCGAGTTCGAGGGCGAGATGCGACGGATCGTCGAGAGCCCGGACGTCCCGACGTACGACCTCCAGCCCGAGATGAGCGCGCCCGAGGTGACGGACACCGCGATCGAGACCGTCGAGGCCGAGGATCCCGACCTCCTCGTCCTCAACTACGCGAACGCGGACATGGTCGGGCACACTGGCGACTTCGACGCCGCCGTCGAGGCCGTCGAGGCCGTCGACGAGCAGGTCGGCCGCCTCGTCCCCGCGCTCCGGGAAGCGGGCGCGCACGTCCACCTCACCGCCGACCACGGGAACGCCGACGACATGGGTACTCCGGAGGACCCCCACACCGCGCACACGTTCAACCCCGTTCCGTTCGTCTACCTCGCGCCCGACGGCGACGACGGCGGCCGCGAGGTCCGCGAGGGCGGTTCGCTGCGCGACGTCGCGCCGACCTTGCTCGAACACTGCGACGTCCCGACGCCCGACGAGATGACGGGCACCGACCTCCTCGAGTAGGAGGGGAGCAGTCGAGCGGCGGCGCGGAGTGCGTGAGCGCCCATCGAAATCACGTCCGCGCCCGCCGCCGCGTACGCCGGCACGTCCGCGACGCCGATGCCCCCGCTCGCCTCCACGAGCACGGACGGCTCGAGGCGTTCGCGCGTCTCGCGCACCGTCTCGGGCGTCGCGTTGTCCACGAGGACGACGTCCGCGCCCGCGCCGGCGGCGCGTTCGGCCTCCGCCACGGTCTCCACCTCGACGTCGAACACGCGCTCGGCGGCGTCCACGCCCGCGACGACGCCGCATCCCTTCGCGACGAGGCGCGCGGTCGACTCGCCCGGGAGATCGTTCGTCACGTCGTCGTGGCCGAGGTCCGCGCGGAGCCAGCGCTCGGCGTCCGCGCGCGTCACCGGCACGGGACCCCCTCCAGCGCGTGACAGCCCGCCGGCTCGGCCTCGCGGGCGGCGCGCGCGAGCAGGAGGCCGGCCGTCGCGGCGTTCCGGAGCTCCGCAACCTCGCGCGACGGGCGCGTCCGCGCGTAGGCGTCCGTCTCGCCCTTCAGTCGGCGGAGCGCCGCGCACGCCCGCCCGAGGCCGTCGGGGTCGCGTCGGAGGCCGACGTGCTCGCCGAGCACGCGACGCAGGCGCTCGAACTTCCCGTCGACGAAGCCGTCGGGGAGCGCGGGGTCGCGCTCGGGGTGACTCGGTATCTCGGGGTCGCCGGTGACGCGCTCGCGGGTCGCGGCGTCGCGTCCCGCGCGTCGGCCCCAGACGAGGCCCTCGAGGAGGCTCGTGGAGGCGAGGCGGTTCGCGCCGTGGACGCCGGTTCGCGACACCTCGCCGACGGCGTAGAGGCGGTCGAGGCTCGTGCGGCCCCGGTCGTTGACGGCGACGCCGCCGCAGAGGAAGTGCTCGGCGGGCGCGACCGGAATCGAATCGGGGTCGTGGCCGGCGTCGCTGACGCGCTCCCGAAGCGCCGGGAACGCGCTCGCGAAGTCGACGGGCGTCGTATCGAGGACGACGCCGCCGGTGCGCTCGCGCTCGTCCGCGACGGCGCGCGCGACCACGTCCCGCGGCGCGAGCTCGGCGTCCTCGTGGACGGCGGGCATGAAGCGCTCGCCGTCGGCGTTTCGCAACACCGCGCCCGCGCCGCGCACCGCCTCGCTGACGAGCACGGGGTCGTCGCCGACCGTCGCGGTCGGGTGGAACTGGACGTACGCGAGGTCCGCGAGGTCGGCGCCGGCGCGCGCGGCCATCGCGAGGCCGTCGCCGGTCGCGGTGTCGGGGTTCGTCGAGCGCGGGAAGCACGCGCCGACGCCGCCCGTCGCGAGCACCGTCGCGTCCGCGAGCTCGGCCGTCTTCGACCCGTCCGGGCCGTCGAGGAGCGCGCCGCGAACGCGGCCCTCGTCCGTGAGCAACTCGAGCGCCGCCGTGTCCGCGTGGACCGTCACGCGCGGGTGGTCGTCGAGGTGCGCGAGGAACGGCGCGAGGATGTGTCGCCCCGTCTCCGCGCCGACGTGCCGGATGCGGTCGGCGGAGTGGGCGGCCTCGCGCCCGTAGTCGTCCGCGAAGGGGACGCCGAGGCGCTCGACGAGCACCGCCTCGACGGCGTCGTCCGCGTTCTCAACGAGCGTCTCGACGGCGTGCGGGTCACAGCGGCCGTCGCCCGCATCGAGGACATCGGCGGCGAACGCGTCGGGGTCGCCCCGCGAGACGGCGATTCCGCCCTGTGCCCAGTGCGTCGTCGTCTCCGCCGGCCGCGTGGCCTTCGTCGCGAGCACGACCTCCGCGCCGTTCTCGGCGGCGGCGAGCGCGGCGCTACACCCCGCGATGCCGCTCCCGAGGATGAGCACCCGCGTCATAGTTCGAGCATCCGGTCGAGGGCGACTTCGGCGCTGCGCGCGACGTCGGGGTCGACGCTGACGACGTTGCGATCGACGCCGTCCGCGAGCCCCTCCAGTATCCACGTGAGGTAGTTCGGGTCGACCTGTCGCATCGCGTTGCAGTCCATGCAGGCGTCACCGCAGAGCGCGACGACGTCCGTCTCGTGCCACCGGTCGAGGTGCTCGACGAGGTGGATCTCGGTGCCGACGACCACCGTCTCCTCGCGGTCGGCATCCGCGACGGTCTCGCTGATGGTCGCGGTGCTCCCCGTCTCGTCGGCGGCGGCGACGACCTCGGGGCGACACTCGGGGTGGACGACCACGGTCGCGTCCGGGTGGGCGTCGCGGGCGTCCGCGACGTGGTCGGCGGTGAAGCGCTCGTGGACCTGGCAGTAGCCGTCCCAGAGGACGGCGTCGGCGTCGCCGAGGTCGCCGCTCGACGCGTCGGCCCACGGGTCGAACTCGACGACGGAGTCGAGGCCCATCGCGTTCGCGGTGTTCCGCCCGAGGTGCTTGTCCGGGAGGAACACCACGGTGTCGCCCCGGGAGAGCGCCCACTCGAAGGCGGCGTCCGCGTTCGAGGACGTGCAGACGAGGCCGCCGTGCTCGGCACAGAACGCCTTCAGGTCCGCGTAGGAGTTCATGTAGGTGATCGGGACGACGTCGCCCTCGGTCGCGCGCTCGATGCGCTCCCACGCGGCGTCGACCTGGAGGGCCTCGGCCATCCCCGCCATCGGGCACGAGGCCTCCATCGAGGGGAGGAGGATGGTCTGCTCGTCGTCCGTGAGGAGGTCCGCGCTCTCCGCCATGAACGTCACCCCGCAGAAGACGACGTGCTCGGCGTCGGAGTCGGCGGCGTACTCGCTCAGCTGGTAGGAGTCGCCGACGTGGTCGGCGTGCTCGACGATTTCGCGGCGCTGGTAGTTGTGTCCGAGGACGAGGACATCGTCGCCCAGCACCTCGCGCGCCGCCGCGATGCGCTGTCTGCGTTCCGTCTCCGAGAGGTCGCGGTAGTCGGACGGGAGCGCTTCGAGGTTGCCGTATTTGAACAAGCTCAGTTCGCTATCGACTTCTGTCGTCTCCATCTGGACCATGGTGGGGTGCTGTCTTGCTAGCGCCATAGAGATTCTTATGTGAAAAAGATTCGTCTTCAAGCCCGTATTGAAGGAGATATCTCTTCACGTCAGCGGCGTCCCGAAGAACGAACCAACCGCCCAGTCCTCTTTTCGGTCGTTCCGACGGCGCTCGACGCGTTCGCGGGTCTCCGCCTCCGCGACCTCGCGGTCCCTCCTCGGGCCTTCGCTGCTCTCGGCCCCGACGAGAACGTAGAGGAGGAGGGCGCCCGCGACGGCGAGCGCGAACGCGAGGACGATCAGGAGTGCGGGGGCGGCGCTCACACGACGGCTACACCCGCCAAAGAATTACTGGCGCGCGTCGTGGACGACCTCGCCGTCCACGACCGTCATCGCCACGCCGACGTCGGCGATCGACTCCGCCGCCCACGGCGAGCGATCGAGGACGACGAGGTCGGCCGCCCCGCCGACCGCGAGCGTCCCGTAGCGCGCCTCGTCGCCGCCCGCGTACGCGCCCCCGTCGGTCGCCGCGCGGAGCGCATCCGTCGTCCCCACGCCGCGCTCCACCGCCGCGTCGGCGGCCGCGAGCGGATCGTACGCGCCGCGCTCGCTCGCTCTCTCGCTATCCTTCCCCCGCCCGTCGTCGCTCTCGCCTTCGCCCGCACTTCGGCTTCCGCCGAACGCGACGCGCGCGTCGGCGCTGAAGAGCGTGTCGATGGCTTCCGACCCCGGCGGGACGACCGTCACGACGCCGGTCTCGGCGAGTCGCGTCGCTATCGCGGGCGTGACGGCCTCGACGCCGACGACGCGGTGGCGCGCCCCGCCCGGGTCCGCGGTCGCGCGCTCGTAATCGTCGAGGAGGCTCGCCACGCTCGCCGAGTCGGCGGCTCGCGCCGCGATCCGGAAGCCGGCCTCGTCGGCGCGGCGCAGGACGTCGCGGCGGATCGCCGGCGTGATCTCCCCTTCGTCGTCGCCGACCGCCGGGACCGCGAGCGCGCCCGTCCACGCCCGATCGCTCCCGTGGCCGGTGCGCGCGCCCAGCGTCTCTACGGCGTCGAGCGCCTCGTACCCGTAGTCGAACGCGACGCGGAGTGGGAGCGTTCCGTCCGCGTCCAGTTCGCGGTACGCGGCCGCCCTCTCCCCCTCGACGCGATCGTGGACGGTCGTCACGCCGCGCTCGGTCGTCCGGCGTGCGGCCGCGCGGAGCGAGCGACGCGTCCCACCGCCACCGACTGCGGCGTCGACGTCGACGAACCCCGGGAGCACGACGCGGCCGTCGAGGTCGATCACGTCCGTCTCGACGCCGACGCTGAACTGCATCTCGTAGTCGCTGTCCAGTCGCGCGATCCGGCCGCCCCGCACCGCGACGGCGTCGTGCGTCTCGTCCGACTCCCCGAGCGTGTGGACCTCGCCACCGGTCAGGACGACGTCCGCGTCCGCGTGCATACGCGATCAGGGGGCCGGCGGCGGCAAGAACGTTCGGAAACCCGGCTTCCTCACGCCCGCCGGCGGAACGCGAGCGCGTAGGCGAGCAGGGCGCCGACGAGGAGCGCCGCGAAGCCCGCCCACGGGCCCTCGACCCAGCCGACCGTCGCCCGCGCGAGCGTCTGGATGGCGACGAGCGCCGCGAACGCCGCGAGGTAGAAGACGACGAGCGCCCGCGCGAGCCGCTCCGGGGCGAGCGCGCGACGGACGGCGACGACGGCCCCGCACGCGCCGGCGAGCGCCGCGCCCGCGAGACCGTACGTGATGGCGGTGAACGGGTCCGGCGGGGCGAACGGCGCGGCGAGCGCGTAGCCGACGGGCGCGGCGGCGAAACAACCGAGCACCGCGCGGAAGACGGTGGTGACGTCCGGGCGACCCATACCGGTCCTATCGACGGCCGGGGGAAGTACGCACCGATACGCATAGGCGTGTGGCTCGCACACCGTCGGGCATGACCGACGACGCTGACGCCGCCGCGCTCGCGGAGCGGGTGCGGGCCGGCGACATCCGGCTCTACGAACTCGACGATCACGCGGACGCCGCGACCGCCGCCGCGGCCCGCCGTCGCGTCCTCGAACGCGAGACCGGCGCGGCCCTCGACGCCACCGCCGACTACGCCTTCGATCCTGAGCGCGCGGCCGACGCGAACGTCGAGAACCTCGTCGGCGGCACGCAGCTCCCGCTCGGCGTCGCGGGGCCGCTCGCCGTCGACGGCGACGCCGCGAGCGACGACTACCGCCTCCCGCTCGCCACGACCGAGGGCGCGCTCGTCGCCTCGATCAACCGCGGGTGCTCCGCGATCACCGCCGCGGGCGGCGCGAACGCCCGCGTGACGAAGCGCGGGATGACGCGCGCGCCGGTCTTCCGCGTCGCCGACGTCACCGAGGGCGCCGAGGTCGCCCGCTGGGTCGAGGACAACGTCGCCGAACTCCGCGAGGCCGCAGAGGCGACGACGAGTCACGGCACGCTCGACGAGATCACGCACTACGTCGTCGGCGACAACGTCTACCTCCGCTTCGCCTACGACACCGCGGACGCGATGGGGATGAACATGGTCACCATCGCCACTCGCGCGGCCTGCGAGGTCGTCGAGTCGGAGACGCCCGCGAGCCTCGTCGCGCTCTCGGGGAACCTCTGCTCGGACAAGAAGCCGGCCGCGATCAACGCCGTCGAGGGTCGGGGGCGGACCGTCACCGCCGACGTGCGCATCCCACGCGACGTCGTCGAGGAACGCTTCGGCGTCGCGCCCGAGGCCGTCGCCGAGGTGAACACCCGGAAGAACCTCGTCGGAAGCGCGAAAGCGGGGAGCCTCGGCTTCAACGCTCACGCCGCGAACGTCGTCGCGGCCGTCTTCCTCGCCACGGGTCAGGACGCCGCGCAAGTCGTCGAGGGCTCGAACTGCATCACGACCGTCGAGGCGCGCGAGGACGAACTCTACGCCTCGGTCAACCTCGCGTCGCTCGAAGTCGGCACCGTCGGCGGCGGGACGAAGCTCCCGACACAGGCCGAAGCCCTCGACGTCCTCGGGGTTCGGGGCGGCGGCGACCCCGCGGGGTCGAACGCCGACGAACTCGCCGAGGTCATCGCCGCGGGCGCGCTCGCCGGCGAACTCTCCCTGCTCGCCGCGCTCGCCTCCCGTCACCTCTCGAGCGCGCACGAGGAGCTTGGTCGCTGAAGGCGCCGACGGCGCGCACGACGCGTCACGCCCCGCGGAGCGCGCTTGCGTCGGGGATCGAGTGCGTCCGGTGACCGAGTGCGACCGCGCACCCGCCGGCGACGAGCACGACCGCGAACCCGACGTGCGTGGGCATCGGGTACGCCACCTGACGCCGCCGGTGATGCCCGCTCAGCCGCCGGTACGAGCGCGGCTCAGAGGAGGCGGTAGGTGCCGCCCGACTCGGAGGCCTCGCCGCGGCGTGCGAGCCGATCCAGCGCCTCGCGGGCGTACGACTCGCTCACGCCGTGCTCCGCGCAGTACGCGGCGACGGCGTCCGACGTCGGGTCGTCGAGTTCGCGGACGGCCTCCCGAACCCGCTCGGTCCGCGAGACCGACCCTCCGGACGACTCCGCCCGCTCGTCCGCCGCGCGCGTCGCCGCGGGGTCGACGCCCCTCGCTTCGAGGTATTCGTCGTCGCTCACCACGTCGTCGTCGGCGCGCTCGCCCATCGCCGCGTAGGAGTCGAGATCCGCGAACGCCTCGCCGTGCCCGGAGCGGGTCGCCAGCATCGACGCGCGCACCTCCGCGGCGTGCTCGCGGTCGTCCGTCGTCACGAACTGCTTGCGCTTCGCGTGCGCCTTGCTCGTCCCGCAGCGCGGACACTCCGTGCGCTCCGGTCGCCCCTCGACCACCCAGAGCATCGAACACTCGCTGCACCCGACGACCGCGTACATACCACACCCTCGCGCGCCATCGCGTAAAAACTCGTCCCCGCCGCGAGCGCTCGCCGCACCGCACCGCGCACCGCGCGCACGGGCGTTCCCCCGAGCGGTGTCTTCGCCGGCACCCGTACCGCTCGACCCCCGTCACTCCACGGTGAATCCCATCTCTTCGAGCAGGTCCGGCACGCGGTCGGCGTGATCACCCTGAATCTCGACCGTGCCGTCGCTCACCGTCCCGCCCGCCCCCACCCGCTTTTTCAGCTTCGTGGCGACGTCGCCGAGGTCCGTCGAGTCCTCGTCGAACCCCTCGACGATCGTGACCGGCTTGTCGTACGTGCGTCGCTCGACGCGCACCGACAGCACCTCCTCGGCGCGCGCGAGGTCCTCCTCGATACCCGGGATGTCCGCGAACGGATCGTCGTCGGCCATACGCGAGCGTAGGGACGCGACGACAAAGAAGCCGGTGGCAAACGCCGCGGTCGTCGCTTTCGGGGTCGGAAGAACGGGGAGAATCGGGAGTGAAGGTCGCGTACGCGAGGTCTTCGATTGCGTCGGGCGGGGCCCGACTACCCCACGACTCGCTTACGCGAGATCGTGGATACCACTGAACTCACGGGTGAGTTCGGCGGTGAGCGGAAAATCGGAGATTTTCCGCGGAGAAGAACGCGCCGTTCAGGCGAGGTCTTCGATACTGTCGGAACGCGTCCGCGCTCCGACCGTCAAACGATCCGGATTACGACAGATCATCGATGTTCTCGACGACGTTCTCCGCGAACTCGGTCGTGGAGAGCTTCACGCCGCCCTCGATCTGGCGTTCGAGGTCGTAGGTGACTTCACCGGCGTCGATGGACGCCTCGACGGCGTCGCGGACGAGCTTCCCGGCGTCCTCCCAGCCCATGTACTCGAACATGAGACGACCGGAGAGGATCATCGCGGACGGGTTCGCCTGGTCCTGACCGGCGCGCTTGGGGGCGCTCCCGTGCACGGGTTCGGCGAGACAGCGCCCCTTGCCGAAGTTCGCGCCGGGCGCGATGCCGAGGCCGCCGATCTGGGCGCCCGCGGCGTCGGAGAGGTAGTCGCCGTTGAGGTTCGGCATCGCCAGGATGTCGAACTCGTCCGTGCGGAGCTGCATCCACTGGAGCATCGCGTCGGCGAGGCGCTCTTCGACCATGACGGCGTCCTCCGGGATGTCGACTTCGTCCTGCTCCTCCCAGAGCGAGTCGGGCGCGGCGAAGACCTCCTCGTCGGGGTACTCCTCCTCGGCGACCTCCATGCCCCACTCGCCGAACTGGCCCTCGGTGAACTTCATGATGTTCCCCTTGTGGACGAGCGTGACCTTATCGCGGTCGTTCTCGATGGCGTAGTCGATGGCCTCTCGAACGAGGCGCTTCGAGCCCTTCTCCGTGATCGGCTTGATGCCGATGCCGATCGGGCCCTCGTGCATGACGTCGTCGAAGCCCATCTCGTCCTCGACGAAGTCCCGGACCTGCTCGACGTCCTCGGTGCCGGCCTCCCACTCGATGCCGGCGTAGACGTCCTCCGTGTTCTCGCGGAACGTCACCATGTCCATCTCCTCGGGCGCCTTCATCGGGGAGGGGACGCCGTCGAGGTAGTAGGTCGGGCGGACGTTGGCGAAGAGGTCGAGCGTCTGCCGGAGCGCGACGTTCAGCGAGCGGTAGCCGGCGCCGACGGGCGTCGTGAGCGGGCCCTTGATGGCGACGCGGTGCTCACGGATGGCCTGCACCGTGTCGTCGGGGAGGTTGACGTCCTCTCCGTATCGGTCGCGGGCCGCCTGTCCGGCGTAGACGCGCATCCAGTTGATCTCGTGACCGGTCGCCTCCGCCGCCGCGGTGAGGACCTTCTGCGTCGCCGGACCGACGTCGCGGCCGATACCGTCCCCGTGCAGGATGGGGATGATCGGATTCTCGGGGACGTCGAGCTCGTCGGCGTCCTCGTCGTACGTGATCTTCTCCCCGTCCTCGGGGACCTCGATCTGCTCGTACTCGTAGCTCATCTCGTTCGGAGCGTTCAAGCGAACGCGTAAAAGGACTGCTGTTTCCGTCTCTCCCGCCACGCTCGCGGGTCGCTCCCGCGCTCGGATCGACGCGGGGGCGATGATGACGCGGGGCGAGGAGTAGGGGCGAGATTACGCGGGGGTGACGATCTTCGACTCGCTGCGCTCCTCGTGGGTCGTCTCGGGGTCGACCGCGACGAACCGATCGCCTCGATAGTCGTAGGCGGTGAGCGCGCCGCCGTAGACGCAGCCGGTGTCGAGCCCGACGGCGTGCTCGCGGACGACGGGTTCGGCGTGGACCGTGTGCCCGAAGAAGACCCGGTGGGGCCCCTCGTAGTCGTCGTACCAGAACGGGCCGTCGTACCCGTCGCCGCGCGGCGCGCGCATCGTCAACAGCTCCTCGAGCGTGTGGGCCGCGAGCGGCCGTTCGGGGTCGACGCCGCCGTGGACGACGAGCGCGTCGTCGAAGGAGATCGCCACCGGGAGCGACGCGAAGTAGTCGTGATCTCCCTCGCGGAGCCAGTCGGGGTCCTCGTCGCCGCGGACGACCTTCTGCTCGTTGTTCCCGCGCACGCTCACGAGCCGGTCGTCGCCGCGTACGAGGTCGATCACGCCGGGGCTGTCCGGGCCCTTGCGGACGAGGTCGCCGACGAAGACGACCCGGTCGTCCGCGGCGAGGGCGAGCTCGTCGAGGAGGCGTTCGAGCGCCTCGCGGCTCCCGTGAACGTCGCCGACGACGTAGACGGACGCGTCGTCGGGGACGCTGAGTCGGTCGTGGTGTGGTTCTACGTCGTCGCTGAACCGTGGTGGCGTGCGCATGGTGTGGTCGGGGGTGTGTGGGTGGAGCCGTCCGCGTCGGGCCGGGACTGCCCCGCTTCCCGGGTGCTCGACCGTCAGTAGCCGGGTGCGGGGTTAATCGGTTACTAATAGGACACCGTACGGGTATATATCTCGTCGCCGATCCGGGCCGCCCCGCGAACGCCCGGGCGTCGCGGGGAGGACGGGCGCGCCGAGAGCGCTCCGGACGGCGGAGCGGGCGACGAGCGTGGGCGCGAGTTCGAGACGCTGACGGGCGCTCGCGGTGGACACGCGGCCCGCACGGGCGGTGAGCCGCCGAGCGCGCCCACCCGACACCGTAAAAAGACGGGCGCGCGAAGCCCCGAGCATGACCGACACCGTGGAGCCCGGAAGCGAGGCGTACGAGAAGTATCACGAGGCGGGCGAGATCCTCGCGCAGGTGCTCGACGAGGCCGCAGAGCGCGTCGAGGTCGGCGCGAGCCAACTGGACGTCGCCGAGTTCGCCGAGGCGCGCATCGTGGAACTCGGCGGGAAGCCCGCGTTCCCGGTGAACATCAGCGTCGACGAGGAGGCGAGCCACGCCTCGCCCCACGGCGACGACGAGACGGCGTTCGGCGAGGAGATCGTCTGCCTCGACGTCGGCGTCCACGTCGACGGCTACATCGCGGACGCCGCGCGCACGGTCGACCTCTCGGGCAACCCCGAGCTGAAGGAGGCGGCCGAGGAGGCGCTCGACGCCGGCCTCGACGTCGTGGAGGCGGGCGCGCACACGGGCGAGATCGGCGCGGAGGTCGCGGACGTCGTCACCGCCTACGGCTATCAGCCGATCGTGAACCTCTCCGGGCACGGCCTCGAACCGTGGGACGCCCACACGGACCCGAGCGTGCCGAACCGCGGGACGGACCGCGGGACGACGCTCGAGGCCGGCGACGTCCTCGCCATCGAGCCGTTCGCGACCACGGGCTCCGGGAAGGTCACCGAGGGGTCGAAGACGGAGATCTACTCCCTCGTCGACGACCGTTCGGTGCGCGATCGCGGGGCCCGTCAGGTCCTGGAGACGGTCCGCGAGGAGTACCGGGAACTCCCGTTCGCCAAACGGTGGCTCGACGCGCCGCGCGCGGACATGGCGGTCCAGCGTCTCGAGACGCAGGGCGTCCTCCGCTCGTACCCGGTGCTCCACGAGTCGGACGGCGAACTCGTCTCGCAGGCCGAGCACACGATCATCGTCACCGAGGACGGCTACGAGATCACGACCGACCGATAAGCGCCGCTGGTCGATCGTCCGAACGGGGGGAAGCGCTGACGCCGTCGATAAATCGTGAGGGGGATCGACGACGGATCGTCGCGTCGCGTTACGCGTTGTTCATCCGGGTAGACGACTTCGCACCGCAGACGCGACACTTCGAAACGCGGTACGGTTCGCGCGAGAACTCGGCGTTCTCTTCCTTGTCGGACTCGGTCTTGAGTTCGACGGAGACAGCGTGAGGCGTCTCTTCACCGCAGTTCGCGCACGTTTCCGCCATACCGTCGGAACGAGGAGTTTTGCTTGCCATCGGAACCACCCTCGTCGCATCCGATACGCTACGCACACAAAAACCCCGTCCTCTCTATTCAGCGCGCGTAACCGCCCTGTTCCGCCGTGCCCGGCTTTCCGAAAACTACCTCCCGCCGCCCGCCGAGCGTGCCCGTATGGAACAGGTGTTCGCTCCGTGGCGGATCGAGTGGGTGAAACGCGACGACAAGAACCCGGCCGTCGAGGAGTGCGTCTTCTGCGAACTCCCGGACCGCGACGACGCCCGCGAGAACCTCGTCGTCGCCGAGAGCGACCGCGCGTTCGCCCTCCTCAACAACGCGCCGTACAACCCCGGCCACCTGATGGTCATCCCCCGCGCGCACGGCGGCGACTTCGCGGCGCTCGACGACGCGACCCTCCTCGATCACGCTCGGTTGAAACAGCGCGCGTTCGACGCCCTCGACGCCGCCTTCGAGCCCGACGCCTACAACGCCGGGCTGAACATCGGCGGCGGCGCCGCCGGCGGAAGCATCGACGACCACCTCCACACGCACGTCGTCCCGCGCTTCGAGGGCGACACGAACTTCATGCCGGTCGTCTCCGACACGAAGGTCGTCGTCGAGGGGCTCGCCGAGACGTACGACGCACTCCACGAGGCGTTCGCCGCCCAACCGGACGCGCGCGTGCCCGACCCGGACGCCGCGGTCGCTCTCGATTTCGACTGAGTCGAACTTTCGCAACGCACTTACTCCGCGACGGTCAACCCCCGACGGATGGATCGGAAGACCGCGATGCGGCGGGCGGGCGTGGTCGTGCTCGCCGCGAACGTCGCCCTCGTCCTCGCCAAGGGCGCCGTCTGGCGGTACACGGGGAGCCTCGCCGTCGGTTCCGAGGCGGTCAACAGCGCGGCCGACGCCCTCTACAGCCTCGTCGTCCTCGGCGGCCTCTACCTCACGACGCGGCCCGCCGACTTCGAGCATCCGCACGGACACGAGCGCATCGAGCCGTTCGTCTCGCTGTTCGTCGCCGTCGGCGTGTTCGCCGCCGGCGCGGGCGTCCTCTACAACGCCACGACGGCGGTGCTCACCGGCGCCTCGGGCGGGTCGGCGGGTACGGCCGGCGTCGCCGTGCTCCTCACCTCCGCCGGCGTCAAGTACGGCCTCTATCGCTACTGTCGTCGGGTCGGCGAGGCGCACGACTCCCCGGCGCTGGTCGCCGCCGCGCTCGACAACCGCAACGACATCCTCACGGCGGCCGCCGCGCTCGTCGGCGTCGTCGGCGCCGCGGCGGGCTACCCGCTCCTCGATCCGATCGCCGCCGGTCTCGTCTCCCTCGGCATCCTCTACACGGGCTACGAGATCGTCCGCGACAACGTCAACTACCTCGTCGGCGCCGCCCCGCCCGAGAAGCTGCGCCGCGAGATCCTCGAACGCGCGCTCCGCCACGACCGGGTGCGGGGCGCACACGACGTCGTCGCCCACTACGTCGGCCCCGAGGTCGACGTCAGCCTCCACATCGAAGTCGAGGGGAACCTCACGCTCTTCGAGGCCCACGAGATCGAGTCCGCGGTCGTCCGCGACATCCGCGCGATGTCCGAGGTGGACGACGTCTTCGTCCACGTCGACCCGAAAGAGATCGGCGAGTGGAAGGAGGACCGCGACGCCGATCGCCTGCTCGGCGACCGCTGATAGCCGCGCTCAGACGGGATCGCCGAAGGCGTACATCGTCTGGTGGCCCGTCACCTCGACCGTGGCGAAGTCGCCCGGTTCGAGGCCGTGCTCGTCCGCGTTCTGCACGATGATCTGCCGGTAGGCCCCGTCGTAACACTTCACCGAGTCGCCGGTCCCCTCCTCGGTGACGAGCACGTCGCGCTCCGTGCCGACCATCGACTCGTAGGCCTCGGCGACGACCTCGCGCTTCAGCTCGCTCATCGCCTTCGAGCGCTCCTTCTTCAGCGTCCCGCCGAGGCCCTTCAGGTCCGCGGCGTCGGTGCCGGGACGCTTCGAGAAGCGCGTGACGTTGATCTTCTCGGGGCGCGTCTCGCGCAGGAGCGCCATCGACATCTCGTGGTTCGCGTCCGTCTCCGTGGGGTAGCCGACGATGAAGTCCGTGGCGAGCGTCCACTCGTCCAGGTAGTCGTCGAACGTCTCGACGATCTCGACGTACTGCTCGACACGGTGTTGGCGTCGCATGTGTTCGAGAACGTCGTCGCTCCCGGATTGGACCGGCGCGTGCAGGAAGTTGTAGAGCTCCTCGTGTTCGGCGAACACCGACGCCAGCTCCTCGCGGATGCCGTGTACGCCGCCGGGGTTCGCCATCCCCACGCGGACGCGGAAGTCGCCGTCGATCTCCGTGCAGATCCGATCGAGGAGCTCGGGCAACTTCCGCTCGCCGTCGTCCCAGCCGTAGACCCCCGTGTCCTGCCCGGTGATGCGGATCTCCTTCGCGCCGGCGTGGACGAGCGCGCGCGCTTTCTCGACGTTCTCGGCCACCGGCGGACTGTCGACGCGGCCCGTCGCGTGCTTCGTGATGCAGTACGAGCAGTTGCTCATGCACCCCCGCG
The DNA here is from genome assembly GCF_014647155.1 of Halarchaeum nitratireducens. Lineage (GTDB taxonomy): Archaea > Halobacteriota > Halobacteria > Halobacteriales > Halobacteriaceae > Halarchaeum > Halarchaeum nitratireducens. The sequence goes on from NZ_BMOQ01000001.1 coordinate 309,737, forward strand.
CGATCGGGAGGATGCCGATGACGCCGTCGAGGATCGGCTCGGCGTCCGGGGTGGGCGTCGGGCACTCCCCGTTCGTGATCGCCTGTGGGACGTCGTCCCAGTGGAGCACCTCGGCGTCGACATCGCCGAACTCGTCGCCCTGCGCGAGCGCCATGCAGCCGGTCACGTAGAGGTCGGCGGTCTCGTCTGCGAGTTCCTCGGCCCGGCGGAGCATGTTGCGCTCCGTCTTCTCCACGACCGTACAGGTGTTGAGGATGGCGACGTCCGCCGCCCCGGCCCCCTCGACTTTCCGGTGGCCGGCGTCGCGGAGCCGTCGCTCGATCTCGCGGCTCTCGCCGCGGTTCGACGTGCACCCGTAGGTCTCGATGTGGTACCGGGCCATCTCGTCCGCGTTTCGCGTGGGACGGCCAAAAGCCCCGCGCTTCGCGCGGCGCGCGCACCCCAAGCGATTTGCCGCCGCCGGGCGGACCACCGGACAATGCCCTCCAGGCGACGCGTCCTCGCGACGACCGGCGCGCTCGGTGCCGCGGCGCTCGCGGGGTGTGACGCGGTCCGCGACGACGGCCCGACCGACGACGACTACCCCGAAGGCGTCCGCGTCCGCGCCGGCTGGCCCGCGCCGAACCGCGACGACGCCAACACGCGCGCCGCCCGCGACGGGAACGCGCTCGAGTCCCCGAAACGCGCGGCGACGCTCCCCGGGAGAGCCGGCACGACCGCCGCCGACGGGCGCGTCTTCGCGGCCCTGAAAAGCGGCGTCCGCGCGTACGACGTGACCGGAGAACGCCGCTGGTCCGCCCCCGGGCTCGACGACGCGCCCCCGCGCGTCCTCGACGGCACCGTCTACGCGCCCCACCCCGAGGACCCCCTCGTTCGCGGGTACGACGCGGCCACCGGCGAGGTGACGGCGACGTACGACCTCCCCGCGCGGGCCGTCACGTCGCCCGTCTGGAACAACGGGCGCGACCGCTTCGCCGTCGCGCTCGCGGACGGCCGCGTCGCCGGGGTCGCGACGGACCGCGACGCGACGTGGACCGGCGACCCCTGGGGGTCGGTGAACGCCCTCGCGGTCAACATGGGGAGCGTCGTCGCCGCCACCGACACCGGCGAGGTGTACGTCTACGGCACCGACGGGTCGCCCGCGTGGCGAGCGATCCTCGACGCGACGGACCTCGTCGCGCCCGTCGTCGGCGACGAGCGGCTCTACGTCGCCGGGTGGGACGGGACGATCCGCGCCCTCGACCGGACGGACGGGACGCCGGTCTGGACGCGCGAGCGGGGCTTCGTCGAGACGCCGCTCGCGCTCGACGGCCCGCGCCTCTACCACGGCCTCGGCGACCTGCGCGCGTACGACACCGCGACGGGCGCGACGCTGTGGTCGTACGCGCCGGACGCCACCGTCCGGTGCGCGCCCGCCGTCGTCGGCGACACCGTCTACGTCGGCCGAACCGACGGCGCGCTCGTCGCGCTCGATCGCGCCGACGGCACCGAGCGCTGGACGCTCGACCTCGGACGCTACGTCGGCCCCGCGGTCGCGGCCACCGACGGCGCCGTCTACGCCCGCGGGCGAACGGACGACGGACGAAGTGCGACGTTCGTCGTCACGGACGGGTGATGCCGCCCCCACTGACGGTCGACAGCGCCGTCACGGGCGTCGGACACGACCCTGCCGGCTTCGGTCGACGGACCGGTCGCGGCCGCGAAGAAGCCGGGTCCGCCCGTCACCGCCGCACGCCGGATGGTAACGCTTTCACGCCCGGCGTCCCGGTGTACGGCTATGGTGCTCCCGTCCGGGTTCACGGTGCCGCCGCTGCCCGCACTCGCCGTCCTGCTCGCCGGCGTCGCCGCCGCCGCGGTCGCCCTCGCCCGCGAGCGCCCGCCGCTGACCGACCGGACGGTCCTCGCGTTCGCGCCGTGGATGGCACTCGGTTCCGCCGCCTACGTCTGCTACCAGCTCGATCTCCTCCCCGCCGCGGTGACGCCGTTCGCGTCCGCGCCCGCCGTCTACGGCTCGACGTTCGTCGTCGCCGTCGCCGTCTGGCTCGGCGCGCGCCGCACGGACTCGCCCAAGCGCGTGCTCGCCGGCGTCGGCCTCCTTGCGCTCTCCGTTCCCGTCGCGCTCACCGCCCGCTACGGGACGATGAACGACTCGTTCGCCCCGCTGTGGCCGCTGTTCGCGCTCCTCGCGGGGTTCCTCCTCGGCGCCGTCTGCTGGGTCGCCCTCCGCCGCTTCCGCCCTGCGGACGCGCGCGCCGTCGACGGGGCGGGCGCGCTCGTGCTCTTCGGCCACGCGCTCGACGCCGCCACGACCGCCGTCGGCGTCGACGCCCTCGGCTTCGGCGAGCAGACGCCGCTCTCCCGCCTCGTGATGGAGTTCGCCGCCGGCCTCCCGACCGCCCCGACCCTCGGCGTCGGCTGGCTGTTCGTCCTCGTCAAGCTCGCCGTCGCCGTCGCCGTCGTCGCCCTGCTCGCCGACTACGTCCGCGAGGCCCCCACGGAGGGGTTCCTCCTCCTCGCGCTCGTCGCCGCGGTCGGCCTCGGCCCCGGCGCGCACAACCTCCTGCTCTTCACCGTGGCGACGCCCTGAGCCGGTCCGGACGCTTTTTGCCGCCGTCGCGCGACGTGCCACGTATGGCCAACCAACCCCACCTACTCGTCGAGCAGGGCGACGTGAACGAGATCGCGCTCGTCCCCGGCGACCCCGGACGCGTCGAGCGGATCGCCGACCACTGCGACGACCCCGTCGAGGTGTCGTCGAACCGCGAGTACACGCTCGTCAACGCCACCTACGAGGGCGTCGACCTCACGATCTGTTCCACGGGGATCGGCGGCCCGAGCACCGCCATCGCCGTCGAGGAACTGGCGAACGTCGGCGTCGAGACGTTCCTCCGCGTCGGCACCACGGGGGCGCTCCAATCCGAGATCGAGATCGGGGACATGATCGTCGCCACCGGCGCGGCCAAGGAGGAGGGGACGACGAAGCGCTACGAGTCGGCCGAGATCCCCGCCGTCCCGCACTACGACGCGCTCACCGCGCTCGTCGACGCCGCCGAGGCGCGCGGCGAGAACGTCCACGTCGGCCCCATCGTCAGCGACGACGCGTTCTACAACGAGACCGAGGACTACGTCGACGCGTGGAACGCCGCCGGCCTGCTCGCCGTCGAGATGGAGGCCGCGACGCTCTTCTCGCTCGCACGCCGCCGCGGCCTGCGCGCCGGCGCCATCTGCACCGCCGACGGGAACCTCATCGAGGGGACCCAGAAGGGCGCCGACGGGACGGACGAGCTCCCGGAGAAGGCGAAGAACAACGTCGCCCGCGCCATCCGTATCGCGCTCGACGCCACCACGACGCTCGCCTGAGCGTTCTCAGACCGGCGGCGCCTCGCCGCCCGCAGGCGAAAGACCGAAAGCCGCTCGCGCCGTCCGAACGCCACATGATCGAGTCGCTGCGGCGACGCCTGCGGACCGCCCGGAGGCGCGCTGTCGCGCTCGAACGCCGCCGATCGGACGACGCCCGCCACTGGCTCGCCGAGACGAGCAACCTCACGCACGCCTCCGTGCTCGTCTTCGTACCGCTGCTCATCGGCTTCGTCACGCTGCTCTCGAACGAACTCCAGCTCGTCTCCTTCCTGCTCTTCCCGCCGCTGGCCTCCGGGACGTACACGCTGTTCGCCCACCCCGAGGGGACGTACGCGAACCCGTGGAAGTTCGTCGGCGGGCTGAGTCTCGGGGCCTTCTGCGGGTGGGTCGCCATCGAGTTCACCGCGCTGCTCGTCGCGCCGACGGGGGGCGGTGCCGTCCTCTGGGAGGTCCACGCGTGGGCCGCCGCGCTCGCCATCTTCCTCACCGGCGCGCTCACGTGGGTCTTCGATCTCGAGGAGCCGAGCGCGTTCTCGACGGCGCTCCTCGTCCTCCTCACCGATCCCGGTCGCTTCCTCGACGTCGCCGGGATCGCCGTCTCGACCTCCGTCGTCTACGTCGTCACCGTCGCGCTCTCGACGAGCATCATCGCCGTCGTCTTCGTCGTCTGGCGCCACGAGTTCTACGAACGCCGGGCGCGCTACCTCTACTCGACCACGCAGGCCGACGACCACGTCCTCGTGCCGGTCCACGACGACGTCGGGGCGCAGGCCGCGATGTTCGGCGCGCGCCTCGCCGCCGCGCACGACGCCGGCAAAGTCGTGCTCCTCGACGTCGTCGACGACGCGGCCATCGCCGCCGCCGAGCGCCGTCTCCTCGACGAGGCCGGCGACGTCGACCTCGGTACCGGGAACCCCGACGTCGGCGACGACGCCGACATCCACGAGCTCGCCGAGCGCAGCGCCGCCGACGAGGCCGCCGCCGAACTGGAGCGTCGCGCCGCGCACATCGAGACCCGCGTCGGCGTCCCCTGCGAGGTGGTCGTCGCCGTCGAATCCGACCTCTCCGCCGCCGGACTCCTCGACGTCGCGCGCGACGCCAACTGCGACCTCATCGCCCCGCCGCTCGAACGCGAGGCCAACGGGACGCCGGCCCGCCTCGTCCGCGACCTCTTCCGCAGCGACGTCGATACCGTCGCCTTCGACGCGAAACACGACCGCACCGACTGGAAGCGCGTGATGGTTCCCGTCCGCCGCACCGGCCCGATCGCGCACGCCATGGTCGACTACGCCGAACGCCTCGCCGGCCGCGCCGGCACCGTCAGCGTCTGCACCTGCATCGGCGACGAGCGCTCGCGGCGCGACGCCGAGTCCATGCTCGCCGACCTCACCGAGACGACGAACGCGCGCTGTGAGACCCGCGTCTCGCGCGCCACTCTCGGCGAGTTCCTCGCGCGAAACGAGTCACACTACGACCTCGTGATCCTCGGTGAGCCGACCCGGAGCGCGCGACCCGACACGCCCGCCCCGTTCGAGCGTAGCCGCGACCTCGACACGGACGTCGCCGTCGTTCACACCCGCTAGACGACGCGTCCTCTCTCGCCGGCCGCCTCTCTTCTCTCGCTCTCGCCATCCGCTCGCGCTCGACTCCCGGTCCTCGCGCCGCCCGCCGGCCGCCCCGCCCACCCGACGTTCGTCCCGCGCCGCTCAGCTCGCGTTCCCGTCTCCCTTTCCGCTCTCGCTTCCGTTCCCGTTCCCGCTTCCGTCTTGCTCCTCGTCTCCGGTCACCTGCTTTGCGGTCTCCTCCGCGTCCTCGTCGCCGAGCGCCGACTGCACCAACAGCCGTCCGCCGATGACCGCGGGACTGATGACGGTGTTCGCGCCCGCCGCGCGGAGCTTCTTCTCGTTCTCCCGCTCGGTCGCCGCGGCGACGATCCGGACGTCCGGCTGGAGTTGGCGCGCGGTGAGGATGGCGAGGGCGTCCTGTCCGTCGTCGTTGGTCGCCGCGACGACCGCGTCCGCGCGGTCGATTCCGGCGTGTTCGAGCGACGCGGCGTCCGAGGGGTCCTCCGTGAGGACGTTGAAACCGCGTTCGCGGAGCGCCGAGCCGGTGGCGGGCTCCTTCACGACGACGACGAACTCGTGGTCGTCACCGAGTTCTTCGAGGATCGATTCGGTTAGCTCGCCGTAGCCGGCGACGATAACGTGGTGTTCGAGGGATTCGAGTTGTGATTGGGTCATGCGTCCGAGTGCTGAGGCGAAGCGCGCCTCGATGGCGGGCCCGAGGAGGGTGCTGAGCGCGATACCGAAGCCGGCGACGCCGAGGACGAGGACGGAGAGCGAGAACAGCGTCGCCATCTCCGTCTTCGGCGTGATGTCGCCGTAGCCGACCGTGCTGGCCGTGACGAGCGTGTAGTAGAAGGCGTCGAGCAGCGAGGAGACGCCGGGGAACCCATCGCGTAAGGCGTACGTTCCGACGGTGCCGTACGCGAGCACGCCCGCGAGCGCCACCGCCGCGGTGATCTGGCTCGTCGACAGCGAGAGCCCCCGATCGAAGCGCGCGCGCATCGATACGACGACCGGGAGCGAGAGGAGCGAGAGCACGACGAGCGGCACCGAGTAGACCGACACCTGCACGAGTCCCTGCGCCGCCGTCACGGGCAGGAGGACGACCGTCGACCACCACGCTGTGCGGAGGCCGCGGCGCATCCCGAGCGCCGAGACGACCATCAGGAAGCCCGTGAGCGTTCCCGTGAACCCCGCGACCTGCTGGACGGGGCCCGGAACGAACGGCCCGAACTGCGGGCTGAGGATGTTCACGACGCCCGTCACCACGGAGAGGACGGCGACGAGCGACGTGAGCAGGACGGCGGCGTGCGCCGACAACAGCCGCCGGTTCGTGCGAGCCATGTCGGGGCGGGGGGCGCACGCAGTATAAACGTAGCGCGACGCGTCCGCGACGCGCGGCGACGGACGGGCGGCGTCGTCGCCGACCGCGGGCCGCGACCGGGGAGCGCACACGGGGTGCGCGCCGCCGGGTCGAACCGCACTACGGCGTCGCATTCTCGACCCACCGCGTCACGCTTCCGCCCCACCGCCCCGCACTCCTGACCCACCGCTCCGCACCGACCGCTTGCCGCGACCGGGGACGCGCACACGAGGTGCGCGCCGCCGGGTCGCGGCGGTACCGATTTACCCACCCCGCACCACGGTCGGGGTATGCCGTTCGGTCTCTCCACGGGGTCGTTCCCGATGCAGGTCCTCCTCGGGGTCTATCTCGGCCTCCTCACGGGCGTGATCCCCGCGCTCGTCTGCTTCGGGTTCGGCTTCGGCTTCAAGTACATCACGGGACTCACGATCCCCGCGTTCGGTGTCGTCGTCCTCGGCATCGCCATCGCGGGCATCAACGGCGGGCTGATGGCGTTCAACGACGTCACGGTCGTCCAGTCCTCGAACAGCATCGCGCTCGTTACCGCCCTCGTCGTCGTCCTGATGGGGTGTTTCTACGCCCACGCACGCGGCGACGCGCTCGGGGCGAACCTCCCCAAACACTTCTCGCTCAAGCGCCTCCGCGAGCGCACCCTCTCGCGGGACGTCGTCGACCTCGTCGGCGGCATCGGGCAGGTCCGCGTCCCCATCGTCGGCGCGGTCGGCGACATGGAGGGCTACCCGCCGCTCCCCGAGACCCTGCGCACCGAGATCGCCGCGGTCGACTGGACGTTCCCCGCCGACCTCCCGATCGCCGAACTCGAACGCCGCTTCGAGGAGCGTCTCCGCGTCGAGTTCGACGTCGCGGACGCCGACGTCCGCATCGACGAGCGCGCCCGCGCGACCGTCGTCGTCGCCCCGCCGCTCTCCGGCGTCTCGAAGCGCGTCCCGCGCGGTGAACGCGCCGTCTCCGTCAGCGCGCTCGTCCCGACGGGCGTCGCGCGCGGCGACGTCGTCTCGCTCCACACCGACGTCGGGGACTGCACCGGCACCGTCGTCGCCGCCAAGAGCGCCGAACCGGACGAGGCGGACGCGGAGGTATCGCCGACGCCCGCCGCGACCGACGGCGGCACCGCCGTCGAGGTGCCCGCTCGTACCGCCGCGCCCGTCACTACCGGCGGCGAGGGACGGATCACCGTCGCCACCGACCGACCGAGCGCGGAGACGCTCGTCGCCGCGAGCCGGGGGTCGGTCGTCGTCACGGCACGCGGCACCCGCCGTGAGTTCGAACTCCTCTCCCTGCTCCGGCGCACCGGCAACCGCGTCCGACGGCTCACCCTCCGCGCCGATGGGCCGCTCGACGGAACGACGCTCGGCGACGCGGACGTCCGCGACGCGTACGGCGTCGCCGTCATCGCCCTCCGTCACGACGGTTCGTGGACGGTCGCGCCGCGGGGCGACACGGCCGTCTCGGGCGGCGACGACTGCTTCGTCGTCGGGACGCGCGAGAAGCTGAACGCCTTCGCGGAGGCGGCGGCGTGATGGCCGTCTCCGCGCCCGCGTTCGCGTTCGCGCTCGCCGGGAGCGCGCTCGCCTTCCCCCTCCAGAGCGGGGCCGTCGACTTCGTCGACGTACTGACCCGCGGCGCGCTCCGGATCGCCGGCCTCGGCGTCTTCTCCCTCCTCGTCGCGTTCGCCGTGAGCGCCGTCTACCGCTGGTACTTCCGGCAGAGCGCACACGCGGCGCTCGGGACGTTCGCCGGCGTCTCCGGCGTCGCGCTCTACTTGAACACGAAGACGGCGTTCGCGTCCGTCGTGGCCAATCAGGCCACCGTGTTCGACCCGACCGACATCGTGTTCAACCTCTCGGCGTTCGCCGTCGCGATCGCGCTCGGCGTACCCGGCGCGCGCGCCGGCGATCGCATCGCCGTCGAGACCTTCGCGTTCCTCGGCACCCGCGAGGTCGACGGCGAGGTCGGCCAGCTCGTCAAGGCCGTCGGCCGCGTCGTCACCGTGGAGATCCCCGACGAGATCGACGACGTCGACGGCTACGATCCGGTCTCCGAGGAGACGAAGGAGCGGATGGCGAACAAGACGCTGCTCTTCCCGCGCGGGCTGACCGTCGCGGACCTCGAATCCCGCCTCGCCGCTCGCCTCCGCGAGGACTACGACGTCGGTTACGTCGACGTCGACCTCGACGCGAACGGCGCGGTGAAGTACTTCGCCGTCGGCACCCGCCTCGCCGGCATCGGCCCGACGCTCGGGCCCGGGATGGGCGCCGTCGCCGTCCGCGCCGACCCGCCGAACGACGCCGGCCCGGGCGACGCCGTGCAGGTCTGGCGGACGGAGCCGTCGCCCGAGCGCGTTGCGACCGGCGAGCTCCGCGGCGTCGCGGACGACGTCGCCACGATCGCGCTCGACGCCGCGGACGCGGAGCGGATCGCCGGCGGCGACTATCGCCTGCTCACGCTCCCGAACGACCCCAGCGCCGACCGGCAGTTCGCCTCGATCCTCCGCGGGGCCGACGAGACGATGGCGACCGTCACCGTCCGAGAGGGGAGCGCGCTCGCCGGCGCGACGGTCGAGGACGTCGGAGCGACCGTCGCCGCCGTCCGCCCCGCCGACGGCCCGATCGACCCCATCCCGTCGCTCGCCCGTCCGCTCGCCGTCGGCGACGTCCTCTACCTCGTCGCTCGCCCGGAGGCCGTCCGGGAGGCCGAGGTGGCCGCGAGCACGGGCGTCCCCGGTGACGGCGAGGGCGACGCCTGACGACAGCCTGATACCGCGCGCGCTCCCACCGACGGTATGGAGTGGAAGCTGTTCGCGGACCTCGCGGAAGTCGCCGGCGACGACCGGGTCGACGTGACCGTCTCGGCGGACGCGACGGTCGGCGACGCCCTCGAGGCCCTCCTCGACGAGCGACCGGCGCTGCGCGAGCGCGTCCTCGCCGACGACGGGACGCTCTACGACCACGTCAACCTCCTGCGGAACGGCGCGGACGCGACGCTCGACGACGCCGTCGACGGCGGCGACGAGCTCGCGCTCTTCCCGCCCGTCAGCGGCGGCTGACCGCCTCACTCGTAGTGCTTGCCGACGAGCACGTGGAGCGCGCACGCCGACGTCGGCCGTCCGTCGAACGCGACGAACACGCCCGCGTCGTGATCGAGCGACCAGAAACGCGCGATCGTCCCCTCCTCGAAGTGCCGGAACGTCCCCCGAACGGCACCGAGGTCGTCGAACAACGTCTCGTGGTAGTCGCGGGTGACGTCCTGGAGCACGACGTCCCCGTAGATGGCGTCGAAGTCAGATCCGTCGTACGCCGCCGTGACGGCCTCGTTCCGGCAGTGGCGCTGTACCCGTCCCGGTCGTAGGTCGCCACCGCCCGCAGCCCGTCGCCGTACGCGTCCCGGAGGCGCCCGACGAGTCCCGGCGTCTCGTGCTCGGCCATGCGCGGTCGGCACGCGTGACGCGGGGATCACGTTCGTGCCCGCGATCACGTCGCTCGTGTCCGACTCGCACCGCCCGTCGGACGCGTCGCCGTCGACGCTACTGCGCCGACTCGGGCACCGAGCGCTCGCTCAGCTCGCCGGCGAGCGGCGTCCGTATCGCCTCCGCTGGGGAGTCCGTGTTGGCGAGCGCCCACATCAGCTTCGTCTTCGCCGTCCCCGGTAGGAGGTCCTCGCCCTCGATCACGCCGGCGTCGAGGAGGTCCCGCCCGGTGTCGTACACTCGATCGCAGACGCGGCCGCCGAGGCACTGGGAGGTCATCACGACCGTCGTGCCGGCGTCGGTGAGGTCGTCGATCACGTCCACGAGATCGGAGTTCACGTGTCCGAGCCCCGTCCCCTCGATGACGACGCCGGCGCGTCCCTCCAGCATCTCGAGGAACGCCGGATCCATCCCGGGGGTGAACGTCACGAGCTCGACGTCGGGTTCGAGCGCCGGGTCGAGCGAGAGGTCGGCGTCGCCGCGCTCGGCGAGGGCCGCCGCGTCGTCGTAGCTGACCGTCTCGCTCTCGTAGTCGACGTGGCCGATCGGGGTCCCGTCGACGGTCTCGAAGGCGTCGCGCCGCGACGTGTGGGCCTTTCGGACGCGCGTCCCGCGGTGGAGGGCACACCGGTCGTCGGACTGCGTCGCGTGCATGCAGACCATCACCTCGGCGACGTCGGACTTCGCGGCCTCGACGGCGCAGACGGCGTTCATCACGTTGTCCGATGAGGGCCGGTCCGCGGAGCGCTGACTCCCCGTGAAGACGACCGGGACCGGCGTGTCGAGCATGAACGAGAGGACGGACGCGGAGTACTGCATCGTGTCGGTCCCGTGCATCACGACGACGCCGTCCGCGCCGTCGGCGATCTCCTCGCGGACGGCCTCGGCGAGCTCGCGCCAGATCGAGGGGTCCATGTTCTCGGAGAGGATGTTGGCGACGACCCTCCCCCGGTAGTTCGCGCGGCCCGCGAGGTCGGGGACCGCGCGGAGGACGTCCTCGGCGTCGAACTGCGCCGTCACCGCGCCCGTCCGGTAGTCGACCGTGGAGGCGATCGTCCCGCCGGTGCTGATGAGCGCGATGGTGGGGAGGTCGTCGTCGAAGGCGACCTCGGAGCCCTCGCCGTCCCCCTCGCCCGCGTTGCCGTCGATGGCGTAGACGTCCGATTCGAGCACCTCGACGTCGGCGTCCTCGCGTTCGACGCCGACGTTGTAGCCGCTCTCCAGTTTCACCACGAGGTGCTCCGGCGTCGAAGACGGCAGGAGCACGCCCTCGTTCACCTGTCCGTCGCGCTCTACGCGGACGCGGTCCCCTGAGTGCATGAGTGAGAGTCGCGCGTCGCTACCCTTGAAACCATCCGTTCGGCGGCGGGGCAAGAGCCATACGGTTCGCCCGCGCACGAAGGGACATGTCGCGCGACGATCCGCTCGGAGATCTCGACGGGGCGGACGGAGCGAGCGCACGCGGTAGCGCAAACGCGAGTCGCGATCGCAGACGGGACGAGCGTCCCGGCGGTCTCCGTGCACGCGCCCGCACGTTCTTCTCACCGCGCCGGTTTCTCCTCGCGCTCGTCCTCGCCGCCGCCGGGCTCTTCGTCGGCGGACTCGTCCCGCTCGTTGGATCGCTGACGCGATTCGTCGGCCTCGCCGCCGCGACGTTCGCGCTCGGCGTCGCGTCCGCTCGGCGGTGTTACGTCGAAGTCGCACTCGCCGGGGCGCTCGCGGCCGTGGGGAGCGTCCTCCTCGGACTCCTCACCTCGGCCTTCCTTCCGATCACCGTGGACTTCCTCGCGCGCTCCGGCGTCGCGTTCGCGCTCGCCGTCGCCGGGATCGGCGCGCTCGCCGGGCTGCTCGGGTACTACTTCGGGCGCGACCTGCGCGCGGGTTTCACTCGGAGTCTGTGACGCGCCACCCGTCGTCGCCGTCGGGTTCGATGACGCCGCGTTCGAGCAGGTCGCCGATCGCGTGCTCGACGACCTCGGCCGGCGCGTCCACGCGCCGCGAGAGCGCCTCGACGGTTCCCGCCCCGTCCGCGACGGCCGCGACGACCTCGGCGTAGAGCCCCTCGTGGTCGTCCGCGTCGAGCGCGCCCGCGAGGTCGTCCCGGACGTCCGCGAGGCGGCCCTGCACCCAGCGCTGGGCGAGCGACAGCTCGCGCTCTAAGCTCTCCAACTCCGCGAGGTCCGCGGCGAGCGACGCGACGTCGCCGCTCGCGTCGTCGTCCGTCTCATCGTCCGCGTCCTCATCCGCCCCGTCGTCCACGCCGGCGGCGACGTCCGCCACGCCGTCGATCGAGAGGTGGTGACAGCGCGTCAGATCGAGGTCGCGGCTCGCCGGATAGGCGGATTTCGCGCCGAAGCCGTGGCGCGAGACGGTCACTTCGAGCCGGAGGTTCCGCGCGATGTGGAAGTACTTGCGGCGTTTCTCATCCGTTCGGCTCTCGACGACTCCGGCCTCCTCCAAGCGGCGGAGGTGGTCGATGACGGCTTTCGGGGAGACCCCGAGGTACTCGCTGATCTCGGTGACGTAGCAGGGCTTGCGCGCGAGCAAGCGCAGGATGCGACGCCGGTTCTCGTTGCCGAGGAGGTCGAGTAGTGCCCCGGAGTCCATACGGACGTGAGTTGGCGCCACGCGCTCAAAAGGGTAGCGCAGTGCCCGCCACCGCCGATGGGTTTTTCACCCACTGTGGCAGAGTATAACACACATGTTCGAGGTGTTCTCGACCGGCTACTACCTCGGACGGCTCTACGTCGAACCGTCCGACGACGGCACGGCCGCGCTCCAGCGCCGCCAACACGAACGCGTCAACGAGCAGGTGTACGCGGGCGAGGGGCTCGCGCGCACCGACTACCCCCTCGTCATGAAGGTCGGAACCCGACACTACCGCGTCGAGGGCGACGCGGACGTCCCCGCGGACACCCTCGTCGTCCCGCGCGAGACGCTCGATGAGGCCGGCGTCGACAACCCGCCCGCGCTCGCGGAGGTGCTGCTCGCCCGGCCCGACCACGCCCGTCGGCTCTTCGAGGTCGGCGCGGTGTAGTCCGGGCCGGAACCCCTAAGCGGCGCCCGACCCGCGTTCGGGGCATGCTGGATCGACTCCTCGGTCGGGCCTCCCTCAAAGAGCGGATCGCCGAACTGGAGGACGAGACCGAGAGCCTCCAAGCGCAGTTGGACGCGGAGAACGAGCGGCGCCGCGAGGCCGTCGCCGCGCGCAACGAGGCCGAAGAGACGATCAACCGCTTGGAAGACCGGATCACGGAACTGGAGGATCGCGCCGAGCGCGCGGAGGGCGACGACGGCGCGAACGTCGACTATCGCGCGAGCGAGGCGCTTCGCGGCCCCCGGCTCGACGACGTGCTCGATCGCCTCGCGGGCATCGAGACCGACCCGGAGGGCGCGCTCACCGCGATGGTGACCGACGAACACGCCGTCCCCGAGCCCGTGAGCGACGCCCTCGGCGAGCGCGCCCCGCTCGTCGAGCGCGCCGCCCCGTGTCTCGTCTGCGTCGACGACGCCTCGCTCGTCGCCGCGACGCTCGCCCCGCCGCTCGCCCCCGACGCCTTCTGCGAGTGGGGCGAGTCCTTTCGCCTCGATCGATCGTGGTTCGAGCCGACGGGGACGTACGCCCTCGCGCTCGTCCGCGCGGACCTGTTCGCCGTCGGGATCTACGACGCGACCGGCGACGGGGTCGAGCGCGTCCACGTCGAGGGGTTCGAGAGCGACGTGAAGAGCACGCATTCGAAGGGCGGATTCTCCCAGTCGCGCTTCGAGCGCCGCCGCGAGAGTCAGATCGACGAGCACCTCGACGACGCCCGCGCCGCCCTCGACGCCCTCGACGGCGAGTACGGCTACGACGCGTGCTACGTCACCGGACAGACGACGCTCTTCGGCGAGTTCGACGCCGACGCCAGCGCGCCCTCGGACGCGAGCGGCGAGCCGTTGGACGCCCTCGCCACCGCCGCGAGCGATTTCTGGACCGTTCCGTATCGCTCGCTCTGAGTCGGTCTGACAACCGTTAAATCGTCCTCCCACCACCGATACGGTATGCGTATCGCCATTCTCGCGCACGAGAAGTTCCCGGACGGGGCGAAGACGGCCACCGGCGTCCTCCGCTACGGTGCACACGACGTCGTCGCCGTGCTCGACCGCGACCGCGGCGGCGAGCGGGTCGCCGACTGCGACGCCTCGCTCCCCGACGCGCCCATCGTCGCGTCGCTCAGCGAGGTCGACGACCCGCTCGACGCGCTCCTCATCGGCATCTCGCCGATCGGCGGTGGCTTCGACGAGTCGTGGCGCCCCGACGTCCGCGCCGCGCTCGAACGCGGCTGCGACGTCATCTCCGGGCTCCACTACTTCCTCGAAGACGACAGCGAGTTCCGGACCCTTGCCGAGGAGCACGGCTGCGAGCTCTGGGACGTCCGCCGACCGCCGAACGGCCTCGGCGTCGCGGACGGCGTCGCCGACAGCGTCGACGCGACCGTGATCGCCACCGTCGGGACGGACTGCAGCGTCGGGAAGATGACGACGACGTTCGAACTCGTCGACGCCGCCCGCGAGCGCGGCGTCGACGCCGCGGTCGTGCCTACGGGCCAGACCGGCATCATGGCGGAGGGCTGGGGGTATCCGATCGACCGCGTCATCTCGGACTTCGCCGCCGGCGCCGTCGAGGAGCTGATCCTCGAACGCGGAAACGACCACGACTACCTCTTCGTCGAGGGCCAGGCGAGCATCGCCCACCCCGCTTATTCGGGCGTCTCGACCGCGATCCTCCACGGCTCGATGGCCGACGAGCTCGTGCTCTGTCACGCCACCGGCCGCGAGCGCTTCCACGGGTTCAGTCAGTCGCTCCCGTCGATCCCGGAGTTCGTCTCCCTCCACGAGTCGCTGGCCGCACCGGTCGGCGGCAGCGAGGTCGTCGCGGGCGCGCTGAACACACGGACCGTCGACGACGACGCCGCGGCCGACGCGGCCGTGGACGAGTACGCCGACGCGCTCGGCCGCCCGGCCGCCGACCCGATCCGGCAGGGGCCGGACGAGGTCCTCGACGCGGTGCTGTGAGCCTCACCACCGACTTCGAGCGGCTCACCCTCCCGCTCGAACACGAGTTCGGGATCTCGCGGGGCTCATCGGCGACCGCCGAGAACGTCGTCGTCCGCGTCAGCGACGACGGACACACCGGCGTCGGCGCGGCCGCGCCCTCCGCGCACTACGGCGAGACGGTCGAGACAGTCGAGGCCGTCCTCCCCGACCTCCTCGCGTCCGTCGAGCGCGTCGGCGACCCGGCGAACCACCAACGGATCGCCGCCGCGATGGACGACGTCGTCCGCGCTAACCCGGCCGCGCGCGCCGCCGTCGACATCGCCTGCTGCGACCTCGCCGCGAAGCGCGTCGGCCTCCCCCTGTCTCGCCACTGGGGGCTCGACCCCGCGAGCGCGCCCGAGACGTCGTTCACGATCGGTCTCGACGACACCGAGCGGATGCGCGCGAAGACGCGCGACGCCGTCGACGCGGGCTACGAGATCCTGAAGGTGAAACTCGGCACGTCGCGCGACGAGGAGATCGTCGAGGCCGTGCGGGACACCGCGCCGGACGCGACGCTCCGCGTCGACGCGAACGAGGCGTGGACGCCCCGCGAGGCCGTCTCGAACACCGAGTGGCTCGCCGACGCCGACGTCGAGTTCGTCGAACAGCCCGTCCCCGCGGAGAACCCCGACGGAATGCGCTTCGTCCGCGAACGCGGCGCGCTCCCGATCGCCGCCGACGAGTCGTGCGTCACGCTCGCGGACGTCCCGGAGGTGGCCGAGATCGCGGACATCGCCAACGTGAAGCTGATGAAGTGCGGCGGGCCCAGCGAGGCGCGCCGACTGATCCACGCCGCCCGCGCCGGCGGCCTCGACGTGATGCTCGGTTGCATGGTGTCGTCGAACGCCGCCATCGCCGCCGCGGCGCAGCTCGCACCGCTCGTCGACTACGCGGACCTCGACGGGTCGCTGCTCCTCGCGGACGACCCGTACGAGGGCGTGCCGATGCCCGACGGCGAGATCGACCTCGCGGCCGTCGACCGACCGGGGACGGGCGCGCGGCTGGCCGAGCCCGTGGCGAACGGGTAGCGCTCCTCGGTCCCGTCCGCGGCCGCGCCACCGTTTCGCGGTGGCCGCGGACGGGTCGCGTGATCAGGGCATACGCCGGGCTGTGCGCGCCATCGCGTTTCAACGCGACGCCGTCCCCGCTGGTTGATCGCCGTCGGTTCGCCGGGGGTGTCGCCGGACGGACACGCTTATGTGGGCCGTTGGCCGTATCACGGCCCATGAGCGAGATCACGGTCACGCTCCCCGACGGCTCCGAGCTCGACGCGGAGGCCGGGGAGACGGTCGAGGACGTCGCGTACCGAATCGGCGAGGGCCTCGGCCGCGACACGGTCGCCGGCGTCGTCGACGGGGAACTCGTCTCGAAGGACGACCCCCTCACCGAGGACTGCCGGATCGAGATCGTGACGGATTCCTCCGAGGAGTACCTCGACGTCCTCCGTCACACCGCCGCACACGTTTTCGCGCAGGCTCTCCAGCGCCTCCACCCGGACGCCCGACTCACCATCGGCCCGTACACGGACGAGG
Source organism: Halarchaeum nitratireducens (assembly GCF_014647155.1). GTDB lineage: Archaea > Halobacteriota > Halobacteria > Halobacteriales > Halobacteriaceae > Halarchaeum > Halarchaeum nitratireducens. The sequence goes on from NZ_BMOQ01000001.1 coordinate 326,123, forward strand.
GCTTCTACTACGACGTCCACGGCGTGGACCTCGACGAGGCCGACCTCGACGAGATCCAGGCCGAGGCCGAGGCGATCATCGAGGAGGACCTCGACGTCGAGCGCGTCACGATGGATCGCGAGGACGCCTTGGAGTTCTACGACGACAACCCGTTCAAACGCGAGATCCTGGAGGAGGAGGCCGCGGGCGAGGACACCGTCTCCTTCTACCGGCAGGGCGAGTTCCAGGACCTCTGTAAGGGCCCGCACGTCGAGTCGACGGGCGAGATCGGCGGCTTCGAACTGCTGGAGATCTCTGCCTCCTACTGGCGCGGCGACGAGGACGAGGAGACGCTCACGCGCGTCTACGGGACGGCCTTCGAGACGCAGGCCGAACTCGACGACCACCTCGCCATGCTCGCCGAGGCCGAGGAGCGCGATCACCGCAAGCTCGCGCGCGAGCTCGACCTCTTCAGCATCCCGGAGCATTCGCCGGGCTGCGTCCACTACCACCCGAACGGGATGGCGATCCGCCGCGAGCTCGAGGAGTACGTCCGCGAGAAGAACGACGACCTCGGCTTCGAGGAGGTCCGTACGCCCGAGCTGAACAAGACGGACCTCTGGAAGCCTACGGGCCACTACGAGACGTTCACCGAGAACGGCGAGATGTTCGCTTGGAGTCAGGACGACACCGAGTACGGCCTGAAGCCGATGAACTGCGCGAACCACGCGCACATCTACGACTCGAACACTCACTCCTACCGGGACCTCCCGCTTCGCTTCTCCGAGTTCGGCAACGTCTATCGCAACGAGCAGTCGGGCGAACTCTCCGGCCTCCTCCGCGTGCGCGGCATGACGCAGGACGACGGTCACGCGTTCGTCCGCCCCGACCAGATCCAGGGAGAGATTCTCTCGATCCTCCAGTCCATCGAGGACATCTACGGCCACTTCGGCCTCGACGTCCTCTACAAGCTGGAGACGCGCGGCGAGGACGCGATGGGGAGCGAGGAGATCTGGAAGCAGGCCACGGACGCGCTCATCGACGCGATGCGCGAGGAGGACCTCGACTACGACGTCGAAGAGGGCGAGGCCGCCTTCTACGGCCCGAAGATCGGCATCAACGCCCGCGACGCCCTCGGGCGCGAGTGGACGATCGGCACCGTGCAGGTGGACTTCAACATCCCGCGCAACCTCGATCTGACGTACGTCGGCGAGGACAACGAGGAACACCACCCCGTGATGATCCACCGCGCCCTCCTCGGGAGCTTCGAGCGCTTCATGGGCGTGATGATCGAGCACTTCAACGGGAAGTTCCCGACGTGGCTCGCTCCCGAGCAAGTCCGCATCCTGCCGATCAGCGACGACAACCTCGATTACGCTCGCGAGATCGCCGCGGAGCTCGACGACTATCGGGTCGAGGTCGAGGACCGCTCGTGGACGATCGGGAAGAAGATCCAACAGGCCCACGAGGACCGCGTCCCGTACATGGCGATCGTCGGCGGCGACGAGGAGGCGGCGAACGTCATCAGCGTCCGGGACCGCATGGAGCGCGAGGCGAACGACGTCTCCCGCCCCGAGTTCCGCCAGCACCTCGAACGCGAGGTCGCACAGAAACACCTCGAACCGACGTTCCTCGCCGGCCGATGAACGCCTCGACGTGCGCGCGGCGGGCGCGGATCGCGGGTCGCTGACGCCGCATGGCGAGCGGTGACGAGTTCGGCGTCGGCCTCGGGGACGCCGCGTCGCTCGCCGTCCTCCTCGGCCCGCTCGCGTTGCTCGCGTGGGCGACGGGCCTCCCCGTCCTCCTCCCGAGCCTCGGCCCCTCCGCGTACGCCCTCGTCGTCCGCGACCGCCCGTGGCGGCCGCTCGCCCGCGAGTTGCTCCTCGGACAGGTCGTCGGCGTCGTCGTCGCGTTCGCCGCCGTTCGCACCCTCGTCGGTCCGCTGACCGGACTCGACCTCCTGGCGCACACCGCGACGGGCCTCCATCAGGTCGCGGCGGTCGTCGTCGCCGTGATCACCGCGACCGTCGGAATGACCCTCCTCGACGCCCGCCACGCGCCCGCCTACGCGACCGTCCTCATCTTCACGCTCGGCATCCCCGGGCGCGCGATCGACGTCCTCGTCTTCTGCGGCGGCGTCGTCTGCCTCCTCTGTCTCGACGCCGCGCGAACGCGACTCGCCGCGGCTTAATCCTCGACTTCGCGGCGCTCACCGCCCGCAGACCCCGTCTCGTCCCAATCGAGATCGTGCGAGCGGTCCGTCTCCCGGAGGATGAACGGACCGATCGAGAGCGTGCGCTTCGTCACCGTGACGATCCGCAGGACGTACGCGAGGAGGATGGCGAACGGCGTCAGCGTCACCGAGACCGTCAGCGCGGCGACGACGAGCGCGACCCGTCCCCGCGACACGTACGACGGATCGAAGAAGAGCAGCGCGCCGACCGCCACCGCGATCGCCGGCACCGACGCGTAGAGGACCGTCCGAGAGAGGTCCGTGAGCTCCCACTGGAAGTAGAGCGTCTTGAAGTGTTCGCGCGCCGGACCGAACAGTTCGAGCGCCTCGATGAGCTCGTCGAAGGCCTCCGCGGCGGACTCGCTCAGTGCGTCCGCGTGCGCCGCGCGGATGCGTCTGGCCGCGTAGAGCTTCCACGAATAGTTGTAGTTGAGCGCGGAGAACACGACGTCGAACTCGCCGAACTGCGATCCTTCGAGGTTCGACGCGACCGTCTCCGCGTTTCCTTCGAGGTTCTCGACGTACGTCGCGACCTTCGCGGTGAGGTCGTCGTCGTCGATCTCGCCCACGGCGTCCTCGAGTGCCTGCGCGCGCCGCTCCGTGAGTTTCACGAGCGAACGGAGGAACGCCGAGGGCTGTGCGGGGCTCACCGGTTCGCCGATGACGTCCTCGACGTCCGCTCGGAACGACATCGCCCCCTCCATGCGCTCGCGCTGATCGCCGATCGGCCCCTGCTCCTGTGAGAGGACGAGCTGGCTCAGCGTCAACACGAGCGTCACGCCCGTGATCGTCGAGCCGACGAGCGCCTGATACAGCGTCTCCAAGGGGTCGCCGTCGGTCAGGAGCGTGCGGACTGGCGTCGGGTGGAGGAGGCCCGCCGCGACGAGCGCGACGAACACGGCACCGACGATCCCCCCCGCGACGAGCCACCGATCGGCGTTGAGGAGCACCCAGAACTTCCGGCTGTTCTCGGGCACCCGCTCGCGCATCGTGTCGCTCGGCTGGTCGTCGGCTCCCGACATGGCGCACTCGACGGCCGGCGACGCCAAAAGCGGTGGTGGCCGGCGTTACGCCTTCGAGTCCTCCTCTTCTTCCGCTTCCTCCTCGCGGAGCGATTCGAGCTCCGCCTCGACGGCCGCCTCGTCGACGGCCGCGTCCGCCCCGGCGCTCGTCGCGTCCGCTTCGCGCGCCGATCCCTTCGACGCGCGCTCTCCCCCGTTCTCGGCGCGCAGCGTCTCCAGCTCCGCCTCCACCTCGCGGTTCGCGCGGCCCGCCGAGAGTTCGCGGTCGATGGCGTCCTCGTCGCTGAACTGGTCTTCGAGCACGCCGCGCTCGGTGAGCTCGTCCATCGCGGCCGCGCGGGCCTCCATCTCCTCCGTGCGCTCCTCGGCGCGTTCGACCGCGCGCCCGACGTCCGCCATCTCGTCGCCGACGCCCGTCATCGCCTCGGAGACGCGGTTCTGCGCTTCAGCGGCCTCGTAGCGCGCCTTCATCGTCTCCTTCTTCGTGCGGAAGCGCTCGATCCGCTCTTGGAGCTGGCTCTTCTTCTCCTCCAGGTCGGACTGGGTGGATTCGAGCGACGCGATCTGGTCTTCCATCTCCTCGATGCTCTCCAGCTTCGCTTGCTTTTTCTCCAGCGCGCGTCGCGCGAGGTCCTCCCTGTCCTGTCGCATCGCCTCGCGCGCCTGCTCGTTGTGTTTCTCGACGTTCTCCTGCAGGCGCCCGCGTTGCACTTCGAGGCGTTTCTTCTGCGCGACGAGGTCCGCGAGCCCGCGCTCGACGTCCTTCAGCTCGTCGCGCATCTGTTCGTACGAGTAATCGAGCGTCTCCGTGGGGTCCTCCGCCCGGTTGAGGATCGAGTTGAGCTTCGAGCGGACGACGTAGGAGGCGCGCGAGAGTAGACCCATAGCCCACCGTAGTGGGCCGAAGGGTAATAGTCCTCACCCGCCATCGTCCGACCGTGACCGATGCGACGGTGCTCGTGCCCGGCGCTCGGCGCGTCGTCGGGACGCTGGACGCCCCAGTTGAGGGGAGCGACGCCTGCGTCGTGGCGTGTCCGCCTCATCCGCGTCACGGCGGGCATCGCGGCGACGCGCGTCTCCGTGCCGTCAGCGACGCCCTCGCGGAGCGCGGCGTCGCGTGCCTCCGGTTCGACTACGGCGACTGGGACCGCGGCCGCGGCGAGCGCGAGGACGCGCGCAACGCTCTCCGGTGGGCGCGCGAGCGCTACGAGACGCTCGGGCTGTTCGGCTACAGTTTCGGTGGCGGGATCGCCGCCCTCGCCGCCGCGAGCGTCGACGTGCCGCTCCGCGGCGTCGCGCTCCTCGCACCCGTCGCCGCGCTCGATGCGGACGATGGTGACCTCGACGTCCCCGACGCCGTCACCGCTATCGACGTCCCGCTGTCCCTCGTCGTCGGGACCCGCGACGCGACGGCCGACTGGCGGCCCGTGGTCGCGGCCGCCGAATCGGCCGGCGCGAGCGTGACGACTCTCGACGCCGATCACGCGTTCGCGGGTGCGACGAGCGAGGCGGTCGAGACGATCGCGCGGTTCCTCGCCAATCGTCTCAGGGCGTGAGAACGGCGCGGAACCGAACGTCCGAGTCCATCATCCGCTGATACGCCGCTTCCGCGTCGTCGAGAGCGAACGTCTCGACCGCCGGCGTGATCGCGCGGCGCTCGCTGAACGCCAGCGTCTCCTCGGCGTCGAGCGCGGTCCCGGAGGCCCACCCTTCGACTGCGCCGCGCGTCCCGACGAGCGCGCCGACGTGGACGTCCACGGGCTCCTCCGGGACGCCGACGGCGACGACGCGACCGTCCGCCGCGAGGCCGCCGACGACGGACTCGATGGCGGGCGCGGAGGGCGCGGTGGCGAGGACGACGCTCGCGCCGCCGAGCGCGTGGAGTCTCTCGGCGGGATCCTCGCGCTCCACGTCGACGTAGTGGTCGGCGCCGAAGTCCAGTGCGTGCTCCTTCTTATCGGTCCCCCGGGAGAGAGCCACCGTCTCGAAGCCGGCCTCGTGGGCGTACTGGATCCCGAGGTGACCGAGGCCGCCGACGCCCTGGACGGCGACGAGGTCGCCCGGTCGGGCGTCGCTGTGTCGTAGCGCGTTGAACGTCGTGAGGCCGGCGCAGAGCAACGGGGCGGCCTCGACGGCGTCGAAGGACTCGGGGACGGCCGCGACGGCCTCGTGGGGAGCGACGGTGTACTCGGCCCACCCGCCGTCGCGCTGGACGCCCATCACGTCGGCGTGCTCGCAGGAGTGGAAGTCGCCGCGGCGGCAGGCCTCGCAGGTGAAGCAGTGACCGCCGTGCCAGCCGACGCCGACGCGTTCGCCCTCCTCCCACTCCGTGACGTCGTCGCCGACGGCGTCGACGCGTCCGACGACCTCGTGACCGGGGACGCGGGGATACTCCAATCCGCCGCCGTAGGCGTGCCCCTCGCGGGCGGCGTCGTCGCCGCCGCAGACGCCGCAGGCCTCGACGGCGACGCGGACCTCGTCGCTGTCGGGCTCCGGGACGGGGAGTTCGCGGGTCTCGAAGGCGGCACCTTCCTCGGGGACGACGACGGCGCGCATCGACTCGTCTGTCATACGCGGCGATGCGGGAGTCGCGAAAAAAGACCTCGGGGTAGGGGCGCGTCGTGCCTCCGCCTACGGTTCGAGGACGGCGCGGAATCGGACTTCGCTGGCGAGCATCTTCTCGTACGCGTCCTGCGCGTCGCCGAGGTCGAACGTCTCGATCTCGGGCGTCACGTCGCGCAGCGCGCTGAACTCGAGGGTGTCCTGCGAGTCCTTCGCCGTCCCGGAAGCCCACCCGGAGACGGAGCCCCGAACGCCGACGAGCGCGCCCGCGTGGACGCCGACGGGTTCGCCGGGGATGCCGACGGCGATGACCTCGCCGTCCGCACCGAGGCCGCCGACGACGGACTCGATGGCTGGCGCGGAGGGCGCGGTGGCGAGGACGACGCTCGCACCGCCGAGCGCTCGGAGCTCCTCGGCCGCGGCCGTCGCCTCCGTGTCGACGTAGTGGTCGGCGCCGAGTTCGAGGGCGCGTTCTTTCTTGTCGGTCCCCCGGGAGAGGGCGACGACCTCGAAGCCGGCCTCGTGGGCGTACTGGATCCCGAGGTGACCGAGACCGCCGACGCCCTGAACGGCGACGAGGTCGCCCGGCCGAGCGTCGCTGTTCCGCAGCGCGTTGAACGTCGTGATGCCGGCACAGAGCAGCGGTGCGGCGTCCGCGGCGTCGAGTTCGTCCGGGACGGCCGCGAGCGCCTCGTGGGGGGCGACGGTGTACTCCGCGTAGCCGCCGTCGAAGTCGAGGCCGGTCACCTTGGCGTGCTCACAGTTGATGAAGTCGCCGCGGCGACAGGCCTCGCAGGTGAAGCAGTGACCGCCGTGCCAGCCGACGCCGACGCGTTCGCCCTCCTCCCACTCCGTGACGTCGTCGCCGACGGCGTCGACGCGTCCGACGACCTCGTGACCGGGAACGCGGGGATACTCGATGCGCGGGTAGAGCCCTTCCTTCGTCATCTCGTCGCTGTGACAGACGCCGCAGGCCTCGACTGCGACGCGGACCTCGTCGCTGTCGGGCTCCGGGACCGGCTTCTCGACGACGTCGAAGTCGGCCTCCGCCTCCGGAACCTCGACCGCGCGCATGGTGTCGTTCATACCTGAGGGGTCGGGCGGCGCGCTGTTAGTGTTGCGGCTACGGGCACTACGGACCGCCTTCGGTGGACGAACGTCCGTCGAACGAGTTATTCGGTGGCGTGGCATATCGTCGCACGACGCGGACGCCTCCGAAACCGTTTTGACCGTTTCGGCCGCAGACGCGGTATGCCGCAGGAGACCGGATACGACCCCGATCTGGGGAACAAGTTCGTCTTCGTCACCGGCGGCGTGATGTCCGGCCTCGGGAAGGGCATCACCGCCGCGAGCCTCGGTCGCCTCCTCACGAACGCGGGCTTCGACGTCACCGCCGTCAAGGTCGACCCGTACCTCAACGTGGACGCGGGCACCATGAACCCCTATCAGCACGGCGAGGTGTACGTGCTCAAAGACGGCGGCGAGGTCGACCTCGACCTGGGGAACTACGAGCGCTTCCTCGACGTCGACATGACCTCCGATCACAACGTCACGACCGGGAAGGTCTACCAGGAGGTCATCGAGCGCGAACGCGCCGGCGACTACCTCGGGAAGACGGTACAGGTCATCCCGCACGTCACCGACGACATCAAGCGCCGGATCCGCGAGGCCGCCGAGGGGACGGACGTCTGTATCGTCGAGATCGGCGGGACGGTCGGCGACATCGAGGGGATGCCCTACCTCGAGGCCTTACGACAGTTCAGCCACGAGCAGGACGAGGAGGACCTCCTCTTCACGCACGTCACGCTCGTTCCGAACTCGAAGAACGGCGAGCAGAAGACGAAGCCCACGCAACACTCGGTGAAGGAACTCCGGAGTATCGGCCTCCAGCCGGACATCCTCGTCGGGCGAAACCCCGAGAAGCTCGCGGACGACGTCCGCGAGAAGATCGCGCTCTTCTGCGACGTCCCCACCGAGGCCGTCTTCTCCAACCCCGACGTCGAGGACATCTATCACGTCCCGCTCGTCCTCGAAGACGAGGGTCTCGACGAGTACGTCATGGAGCGCCTCGCCATCGCCGAGGACGCCCTCCCCGCCGCCGAGCGCTCCACCGAGTGGCGCGACATCGTCACCCGGGACGCGACGGGTGAGGTCGACGTCGCCCTCGTGGGGAAGTACGCCCTCGAGGACGCCTACATCTCGATTCACGAGTCGCTCAAGCACGCCGGCCTGGAGAAACAGGTCGACGTGAACGTCCAGTGGGTGGACGCCGACGAAATGGGCGACGAGCACGAGGAGCGCCTGCGGACCGCCGACGGCGTCGTCGTCCCCGGCGGCTTCGGGGCACGCGGCACCGCCGGGAAGCTCGACGCGGTCCGCTACGCCCGCGAGCACGACGTCCCCTTCCTCGGGCTCTGTCTGGGCTTCCAGCTCGCCGTCGTCGAGCACGCACGCAACGTCCTCGGCCTGGAGGGCGCCCACTCCGCCGAGATCGACCAGGACACGCCCCATCCCGTCATCGACCTCCTGCCCGAGCAGTACGACCTGGAGGACCTCGGCGGCACGATGCGCCTCGGCGCGCACGTCACCGAGATCGACGAGGGCACGCTCGCCGAGCGCGTGTACGGTGCCACCGAGTGCACGGAGCGCCACCGCCACCGCTACGAGGTCAACCCCGAGTACATCGAGCGCCTCACCGCCGACGACCTCACCTTCTCCGGGCACGCCGGCAACCGCATGGAGATCGTCGAGCGCGAGGACCACCCGTTCTTCCTCGGGACGCAGTTCCACCCCGAGTTCCGCTCCCGGCCGAGCCGGGCGAGCCCGCCCTTCGTGGGCTTCCTCGACGCCGTCATGGAGCGCGCGGACGTCGCCGCGGGCACGGAGGTGACGCAGTAATGGTCGACGTCGAATCCTTCGTCGACGACGCGAAAGCGGAGATCCGCGAGGAGCTCGGCGACTCGACGGCGATCATCGCGCTCTCCGGCGGCGTCGACTCCTCGACGGCGGCCGCGCTCGCCTACGAGGCCGTCGGCGAACAGCTCGTCCCCGTCTACGTCGACACCGGCCTGATGCGCAAGGGCGAGACCGAGGAGATCGAGGAGGTCTTCGGCTACATGGAGCGCCTCCGCGTCGTCGACGCGACCGAGCGGTACCTCGACGAGCTCGAGGGCGTCACCGACCCCGAGGAGAAGCGCCACGTCATCGGCGAGCAGTTCATCCGGGAGTTCGAGACCGTCGCCGAGGAGGTGGACGCCGACTACCTCGTACAGGGCACCATCTACCCCGACCGCATCGAAAGCGAGGGGAACATCAAGTCCCATCACAACGTCGGCGGGCTCCCCGACGTCGTCGACTTCGACGGCCTCATCGAACCCCTGCGCGACCTCTACAAGGACGAGGTCCGGGAGGTCGCGCGCCACCTCGGCCTCGAGGAGATCATCAGCGAACGGATGCCGTTCCCCGGGCCCGGCCTCGCCGTCCGCGTCGTCGGCGAAGTCACCCCCGAGAAGGTTCGCGTCGCCCGCGAGGCGACCGCCATCGTCGAGGACGAACTCGAGGAGTACGACCCGTGGCAGGCGTTCGCCGCCGTCCTCGGCCGCGCGACGGGCGTGAAGGGCGACAACCGCGTCCACGGCCACGTCGTCGCCGTCCGCTCCGTCGAGAGCCGCGACGGCATGACCGCGCGCGCCCAAGAGCTCGACTGGGAGACCCTCCAGCGCCTCCAGAGTCGGATCACCGGCACCGTCGAGGACTGCTCGCGCGTCGTCTACGACGTCACCCACAAGCCGCCGGCGACCATCGAGTACGAGTAAGCACCGCCTTTTTCCCTCGTCGGGTTTCCTCGGGCCTTCGGCTCCTGCGGGGACCCCCTCCTCGCACACACACGGTCCGCGTGAACGGAGCGAACGCGGGGTCGGCGAGACCGTCGGTTTCGCAGAGGGGAAAACGGCCGCGAGCGCTCCGCGACCGCGTTACCGACTCCGTTACCGGCGTCCGCCACGTCTTTCTTCTCACCCCGCGACGACTCGCGTATGGACCGCTACGACGACGTCGACACCGACGCCGGCGACGGCGAGGTCGTGACGACCGAACTCCACTACTCGCCCGACGTGCTCGTGAAGGCGTTCGCGCTCGGTCCCGGCGCGGCGGTCGACCCCCACGAGCACCCCGGGCAGACGAACGTCTTCCACGTCCTCGAAGGCGACCTCGTCGTCGTTCGCGGGGACGAGGAGGAGCGCGTCGGCGCGCCCGCCGTCGTCCCCTTCGAGCGCGGCGTCCCGCACGGCGCGCGCAACGAGAGCGACGAGGTCGCGGTGTTCACGGCGACGATGGGGCCGATGGAGTGAGCGAGCCACCACCTTTGATAGCGGTCGCGCCGCTCCCGTCGGTATGACCGGCGCCCCCGATCCGCTGCTCGGCGTGCTCGCGACGCTGACGCTCGTGCTCGTCGCCGCGCACGGCCTCGGCGCGCTCGCCGCGCGCGTCGGGTTCGCGCCCGTCGTCGGCGAACTCCTCACCGGTCTCGTCCTCGGCCCCGCGGCACTCGGCCTGCTCGCGCCCGCGCTCACGGGCCTCGTCGTCCCGATTCCGGCGTGGCTGGACGTTCTCGCGTCGCTCGGCCTCGTCCTCCTGCTCCTCCTCGCCGGCACTGAGGTCGACGTCGCGGCGCTCAGGCGCCACGCGTCCGCGACGGCCGCCGTCGCCGCCGGCGGGTTCGTCGTGCCGTTCGTCGCCGGCATCGGCGTCACCCTCCTCTTGCCCCCGGACGCCCTGCCGGCGGGCGTCTCGTCGCTCGCGGTCTCGCTCGTCGTCGGGACGGCGCTCGCAGTCTCCGCCGTCCCCGTCACCATCCGCGTTCTCGTCGACTTGGACGCGCTCGACCGCCCGGTCGGCCAGCGAACCCTCGCGATCGCCGCCGTCGTCGACGCCGTCGGCTGGCTCGTCTTCTCCGTCGTCGCGGACGCCGTCCGAACGGGCGGCGTCGACGCGCTCCGGGTCGGTCGCACGCTCCTCGTCCTCGCCGGCTTCGTCCTGCTCGCCGCGACGGTCGGCCGGCGCGTCGTCGACGTCCTCCTCGAACGGGCGGCACGCGCACGCTCGCCCGCGCTCTCCCAGTTCTCCGCCGTCGTCCTCGTCGGGTTCGCGACGACGGCCGCCGGCCTCGCCGTCGCCGTCGAAGCCGTCGTCGGCGCGTTCACCGCAGGGGTGCTCGCCGGCCGCCGCCTTGACGAAGCGGCCGGCCGCGTCCTTCACGTCGTCGCGCTCGGCCTGCTCGCCCCGCTCTTCTTCGCCACCGCCGGCCTCCGCGTCGACGTCGGGACGCTCCTCACGCCCGGCGCCGCCGGCGTCGCCGCCCTCCTACTCGTCGTCGCCGTCGCCTCGAAAGCCGCCGGCGTCGCGCTCGGCGGCGCGCTCGCTGGCCTCTCGCGCGCCGAAATCGCTTGCCTCGCGGTCGGCCTGAACGCCCGCGGCGCGATGGAGATCGTCATCGCAAGCCTCGGCCTCGCGCTCGGCGTCCTCAGCCCGACGCTCTACGCCGCCATCGTCGTCGTCGCCGTCGCGACGTCCGTGGCGATGCCGCCGCTCCTCCGCCGCGCGCTCGTGCGTCTCCCCGCCGACGCGTAGGCTCGCGGCGCGCCTCGCTCCGGCCGTAACGTCCGTTGTCCCGAGACGCGCACGGCCGCCCGTACGGGAGCGTCGGAGACCGATACCGCGTCGGTCGACGCTCCGACCGACCACGTGCTCACGCAGGAGGAAGTGCCCGGCGGTGCGCTCGTCTTCCCCGCCATCACCGCCGTCGACCACGTCCGCTTCCTCTGCCTCGCCGTGGTCGGGGCTGCCATCGGCGGCTCGGTCTCCGTCGCGCTCCTCAAGTACGGCTACGCCCTCCGCGGCCCCCGCGAGTGACCGGCCGCATCGCGTACTCGCCACCTTCTTAGGCGCTCGCGTCTATCCCCGTGCATGAACGTCGTTATCGTCGGTCCCGACCGCGGCCTCGGCGACGCCCTCGCCGCGCGCGGTGCAAGCGTCACCCGCCTCGAAGGCGTCGCGTCGGGCGAACGCCTCCGCGAGGTCGGCATCGAGGACGCCGACCTGCTCGTCGTCACGGACGTCGGCGAAGCCACCGCGATCCCCGTCGCCCTCGAAACGAACCCCGACCTCCGCACCGTGGCGTACACGGACGACTCCGTCCCCGAGTTCGTCCGCGGGCAACTCGACTTCGCCGTCGATCCGGCCGTCCTCCCCGTCGAGGCCATCGCGGAGGAACTCACGCCGACGCTCGGCTGAGATGGTCTCGCTCCCGTCGCTCCCGCGGCCGTCGGCGCTTCCGTCGCGCCCCACGCTCCCGCGAGTGCCGCGGCCGTCCCGTTCCGACCTCGCGGCTGCGCTCCGCTCGCTCCCCCGACTGTCGCTCTCGTCTCTCACGCGTGCCGCGTCACGACCCGGTACGCGCCTGCGCCCGTCCGCCGAGACCGTCGACGCGACGCTCGCGCTCGCCGCGCTCGGTGCCGGCGTCGGCGTCGTCGCCACGGCCGTCTACACGGCCGCGCGGGCCGTGTTGCCGCTCGCCCTGCTCCGCGGTCTCCTCACCCCGTGAACGACGGGAGCGGGACCGCGATCGGCCGCTCGGCGTCCGTCGGCGTGCCGTTCACGTCCGCCGCGTACGGGCTGACGTGCTCCCAGCAGACGAACGTCGAGACGCGCCCCGCCTCGTAGAGGTAGAAGTCGGCACCGGCGGGACAGACCACGCACCGCGGCGCGTCGTCCAGCGCGGCGAGCGCCGCGTCGCGGACGGCGCGCGCGGCCGGGCCGGGCCCGTCCGCCCCTCCACCCGTCGCGTTCTCCGCCCCGTCTGTCCCGCCCGCGCCGTCCGAGGACATACCGCACACTTCGGCGGCCTGACTGATAAACTATCGGTCGCTCTCGGCCGCCAGCTCCGCGAGAATCGGGATCTCGGCGCGGTCCTCGTCGCTCACGGCGTCCCAGTCGACCCCCACCGGGCGGGCGTACGGCGTGTCGGTGTCGACCGTGCGCTCGGGCGTGACGACGAGGTCCATCGGGACGTCGTGGTCGGCTACCGGCCACGTCGCCGCCTCGACCACTTGGCGCTCGTGGACCGTCGTGGCGACCGTCGTTTCGTCGTCGACGAGACCCAGATCGACGAGCACCCCGAACTCGACGTCGCTGAACCCTTCGCCCTTCCCGACGCGCGCCCCGTCCTCGCTCACTGCCACGCTCCCCGAGAGCACGAGATCGACGTGCCCCAGTGCGGCGGGGCGGACGGCCTCCGCGTACTCCTCGACGTTCGAGAGCGCGGGCGCCCGATCGTACTCCGCGGGATCGATGCGCTCGGGGTCGAGTTCGAGGAAGCACTCTGGATCGCGCAGGCGCGGCACCGCCATGTAGAGCGTCTTTCCGTCGCGGAGCGCGCGCCGCCGCGCCGGGAGCTGGGGCGCGTCCGGGTTCGCCTTCACGACGGCCGCGTCGCGCCAGGCGTCGGTCGCGGCGAGTCGCTCGGCGGCCTCGTCCGCTCCGTCGAAGTTCGGGATGCGGCCGTGCGGCGGGAAGGGGAAGCGAGCGATCCCCGCCGACTCCAGCGCGTCCCAGACGCGCTCGCGGACGTCGCTCTTCGCGTTCACGTTCCCGAGGTCTCCTCGACGTCGCTCGCGTCCGACGCACCGTCCCCGGTACGCCGCGCCAGTCCGACGAGGTGTGAGAGCTCGGGCAGGATCACCGCCGCGGTACCGAGGCGGACCGCGCTCTCGCTCCCCGGGAGGCAGAAGATCGGCACGCCGCTCGCGACGCCCGCCTCCGCGCGCGTCCCGACGACGCGCGTCCCGATTTCCTCGTAGGAGAGCCGGCGGAAGAGCTCGCCGAACCCCGGGAGGCGCTTGTCGCAGAGCGGCCGCACCGCCTCGACGGTGACGTCGTCCGGCGTCACGCCCGTCCCGCCGGTCGTCACGATCGCGTCGACGTCGCCGTCGCGGGCGAGGCGATCCACCGTCCCCTGCACGTCGTCGAAGTCGTCGTCGACGACGTCGCGCGCCGCCACCTCGTGGCCCGCATCCTCGACGAGCGCCGCGATCGCGTCGCCACTCGGGTCGTCGTCCGCATCCCGCGACGACGACACCGTCACGACGCCCACCGCCGCCGTCTCGACGTCGTGGGCGTGGTGGTCGTCATGCTCGTGGGCGTGTGCGTCGTGTCCGTGGTCGTCGTGATCCCCGCGTGCGTCGTGCTCGTCGCCACGGTCGCCGTGCTCGTCTCCGTCGTCCGCGTCCGTCGCTCCGTCGTCCGCGCGCCGCGTGTCCCGCGACTGGAAGTCGACCATGTCCCTCGTCGCCCCGCCAGCGACAAAGCCGTTGTCCGTCGCGGACCGGCAGGGATTTGGGCTCGCACTCGAATACTGCAGCGTATGGCACGCGAGCGCGACGACGAGAGCGGGACGTACCTCCACGACCCCGTCACCGTCGCCGACGACGAGGAGGGACTCGACGACCGCCAGTCGTGGATCCTCGTCGCCACGCTCGCCTTCGCCGGCCTCGTCGCCCCCGCCGCCGTCTACCTCTGGCCGCCGTCCTTCCTCGGCTTCCGGAACGCGTACATGGCCGTGGCGATGGTGCCCGCGTTGATCCTCGCCGTCGTCGCGCTCTGGTCCGTGCAGGCGACGCGCTCGTAACCACCGAGTCTCCCGATCTCGTTCCTCGACGCCGCGCTACGCACGCACGACTCGGCGCGTCCCGTCCGCGAAGCGAAGCCCACGGCTCCGCGTTGCTACGAGCCACGCCTCTCGGCTCGCTTCGCTACCGACCCGAGGACGGGAAGGCCGCGTTACTCCCGCGGACCCCCGGCGACCGGGTCCGCCTCGCCGGTGTGGTCACGGCGGAGCGCGATGTCGAACCACGGACAAAAGCGCAGTTGTCGGTAGTGACGCGGGTTCGCCCAGAGGTCCTCGTAGTCCGCCCAGAGGACCCCGCCGACCTCCTCCTCGTCGGGGTCGAGCGTCGTGTCGTGGAGCGTCGCCTGCAGGACCGCGCAGACCTCCCACTCGACGCCCTCGTCGTGGTAGTGGCGCTTGTACTCGAAGCGGTCGGTCACTTCGAGATCGTCGTACTGGTCGGGCGTCACGCCGAGCTCGTCCTCGAGGCGCTCCTTCGTCGCCTCGACCTGCGATTGGCCCTCCACGGGGTGGGAGGCGACGGTGCCGTCCCAGTGGGTGTCCCAGAGGCGCTTGCGCGCGGCGCGCTGGGCGAGGAGGACGCGCCCGTCCTCGTCGAAGAGGAGGCAGGTGAACGCCCGGTGGCGCACGCCGTCGCCCATGTGCGCGTCGAGGCGGTTGACGAGCCCCTGTGGCTCGTCGGCGTTGTTCACGGCGACGACGTCCTGTCGTGCGTTCTCGACTTCCTCCGCGGTCCGGACGTACTCGCCCTCGCTCCCGGCGTCTGCGTCGCTCATGGGGAATGGGAGGACGAGGCGCTACAAATGGTTTCGGACTTCCGTCCTCTCGGTGGGGACGAAGGCGACGCGGGCGCGCTCGGGGATGTGGACGCGCCCGTCGCCGCTCGCACGGTAGTGAACGGCGGGCGTCGACGTCGCCACTGGGTGCTAGAAACCTTCATCCGACTGATCGGTGTCGGTGCGCGTATGCCCGCTCGCCGGACCGTCTTCGCCGTCGTCCTCGTCGTGTTCGCGCTCGCCGTCGGCGGCGCGGCCGTCCTCTTCTGGAACTTCACGCAACCCGTCGAGGAGTCGTACACGCACGAGTACGAGTACCGCGCGAGCGTCACGCCGAACGCGACGCTCACGAACGCGACCCTCTACCTCCCCGTGCCCGCCGAGGCGAACGGGACGCGGGTCGGCGCGGCGGTCGTCGACCCCCGGAGCGTCCCGAACGCCAGCGTCACGCGCGACGCGACCCTCTCTTACGCGCTCGTTGACACCCCAGCGGGCCCGATGCTCGCCGTCGACGCCGCCCGCATCCCCGCGAAGACGCGCACCGCTCCCGACCCGACGCCGCTCCCGACGAGCGACGGTCCGGCGAGCGACGGCCCGACGACGACCGCCGACCCCGCGCCCGCCCCCGGAAACCACAGCGTCACCGACCCCTACACGGTGACCGTGACGCTCCGCACGAACCACCCCATCGACACGCGCTCGCCCGTCGGCGACGAACCGGTGCTCGTCCCGCGGCGGAACGCCGTCGAGGTGTCCTGTGACGACCCCGGCGCGGGCGACGCCACCTGTCGGAACGTCGAGAGCGCCGTCTACGCCGACTACGACGCGCCGGCGAACGCCAGCGTCGAGGTGTTCGTCTCGCTCACCGGCTCGAACTGGTGGTTCGCCGGCGGCTGGACGGGCAACGAGTACCACCAGTACGGGAGCGTCGATCTGACCGGCTCGCAGGACGGGTGGGCGTCGATGAACGTCACCGAACGCGTCGGCTTCGGGACGTACCGCTAGCGCCCGGCGTCGCTGCTGCCGACGCCCGGGATCGCGACTTCGGCCTCCACCTTCGACATCCCGTAGGATGCGGTGACGACGAGCACGAGGTAGAAACCGGCCGCGAGGACGTAGGCGTTCGTGTACGCGAACGTCTCCGAGCCGATCGAGTCCGCCTGTGTGAATATCTCCGGGACGGTGATGAACATCGCGAGCGAGCTGTACTTGATGAGATAGACGAGCTCGTTCGTCCACGACGGGATCGCGTACCGAAGCGCCTGCGGGAGGACGACGTAACGGATACCGCCGAGTTTGTCGAGGCCGACGGCGCGCGCCGCCGTCAGCTGGCCGGGGTCGACGCTCTCCACCGAGCCCCGGATGTACTCCGCCTGATAGGCCGAGGAGTTGATGACGAAGCCGATGATGGCGATCCAGACCGCCTGCGCGGGGACGATGCCCTGCCCGACGCCCGGCACCTCTCGGATGAACTTCGAGAGGAACGGCGCGCCGTAGTAGAGCAAGAAGAGCTGCGCGACGAGCGGTGTGCCGCGAATGAGCTCGATGTAGACGAACGCGACATACTTGGTGACGCGGCCGTAGACGCGCGCCGCCGCGAGCGGCACCGCGACGACGAGCCCGACGAGGGTGCTGATGACCGTCAGGACGACGGTGAGCCACGCCGCGACGGCGAGCTGTGGGCCGTACTGGCTCGCGAATCCCACCATCCCGACCGCCCAGCCGACGAGGTCGAAGCCGGTCGCGACGAGCGGGACGCCGTCCCCGACGGCGCCGAGCGTCGCGCCGAGCGACTCGGTCGCCGTGGCGAACGACTGTGGGACGAGCGGCTCCGTCGGTCCGACGACGACGCCGCCGAGCCACGAGTTCAGCCACCGGAAGCAGAGCCAGAGCCAGATCGCGCCGCCGATGGCGTACGTGAGGCCGCGCTCTAAGTCGGCGTGGCGGCGTTCGCGCTCCGCGGACATCTACGACTCCGACCCGCCGCCGTGCAGTTCGGTGAGCCGGCGGAGGAACTGCTCGGTGCGTTCGTGTCGCGGGTCCGTGAACAGCCGCTCGGGGTCGCCGTGCTCGACGAGACGGCCGTCTTCGAGGAACATGATGTCCGTCGCGACCTGCCGGGCGAACCCCATCTCGTGGGTGACGCAGAGCATCGTCATCCCCTCGTCGGCGAGCTCGCGCATCACGCCGAGGACCTCGCCGATGAGCTCGGGGTCGAGCGCGGACGTCGGCTCGTCGAAGAGCATGAGCTTCGGGTCCATCGCGAGCGCGCGAGCGATGCCGACGCGCTGTTTCTGCCCGCCGGAGAGCTCCGCCGGGTAGGAGTCGGCTTGGTCCGCGAGACCGACGCGTTCGAGCTCGTCGAGCGCGCGATCGTTCGCCTCCGCCTTCGACTTCCCGAGGACGCGACGCGGGCCGAGCGCGACGTTCTCCCGCGCGCTGAGGTGCGCGAAGAGGTTGAAGTCCTGGAAGACCATCCCGACCTGCCGGCGCAACTCGTTGACGTCCATCGCCATGACGTCCTCGCCGTCGAGGCTGATCGTCCCCCCCTCGAACTCGGTGAGGCGGTTCACGCACCGGAGGAGCGTGGACTTCCCGGAGCCGCTCGGGCCGATGAGCACCTGCACGTCCTGTGCGTCCATCGTGAAGTCGATGCCGTCGAGGACGAGCTCGTCGCCGTAGCTCTTCTGGAGGTCCTCGACGGTGAGGAGGTGGTCGTTCCGGCTCACTGTGAGGCACCCCCGTCCGGGACGCCGAAGGCGTCGTCCACGTAGTCGAGGACTCGGTTCCCGACCAGCGTCAACGCGAGGTAGACGGCGGCCGCCGTCACGAACAACTCGGGCGTCGCGGTCGTCTGCTGCGGGATGAGGTTGTACATCTGGTAGAAGATCTCCGTGTAGCTGATCGCGAACGCGATGCTGGTGTCCTTGAGGACGATCGTGTACTCGTTCTGGAAGCCGGGGACGAAGCGTCGGAGCCCCTGCGGGATCATCACATGCCGGATGGCGCCGAGCTTCGAGAGGCCGACGGCGCGCGCGGCCTCCATCTGGCCGCGGTCGATGGACTGGAGCGCCCCCCGGAACACCTGCGCTTGGTAGGCGGCGCTCCGGACGCCGAGCGCGGCCGTCGCGGCGACGAACGCCGGCGAGAGCCCGAGCCCGAAGTACGTGATGAACATGATGACGAGGATCGGCGTCCCGCGAACGGCGACGCCGGCCTTCCGGGCGAGCCACGCGCTCCGCCGCCCGCCGTACACTTCGAGCGCGCCGAGCGGGACGCCGACGAGGAATCCCGCGAGGAGCGCGGTCCCGGTGAGTCGGACGGCGGGCCAGACGCCCCGGAGGAGCGTGCCGAGGTTCTGCCAGACGTACGTCCAGTCGGCCGTGGCGAGCGACAGCGCGGCGGCGGTCATGGGGTTACTCGCTCGTCGTCGTGGTGCCGCCGGAGGCGAACCACTTCTCGGTCAGGTCGGCGTACGTGCCGTCGTCTCGGACGGCCTGCAGGCCGCTGTTGAGCGCGGATTCGAGGTCCCCGTCGTTCTGGCGGACGCCGAAGCCGTACTGCTCACCGGTGTCGACGGTCGCGGAGACGACGACGTCGCGGTTGTCGACGAACGTCTCGGCGACGGGCGTGTCGATGACGACGACGTCGATGTTGCCGTTCTCGAGGTCGGAGACTGCGAGCGGGTACTTCGGGTAGGCGTTGTAGTTCGACTGCTTCAGCGTTCCCTCGTCGATGAGGTCCTGAATGAGGCTCTCGCCGGTCGTCCCGGACTGTGCGCCGACCGTGTGACCGGCGAGGTCTTCGAGCGACTGCGGCTGGAAGCTCGACCCCTCGCGGACGAGGAGCGCTTGGTTCGCGTCCCAGTAGGGGTTCGTGAACCCGATGGACTCCTTGCGCTTCTCCGTGATCGTCATCCCGGCGGCGATGGTGTCGATCTTGTCCGTGGTCAGCGCCTGGATGAGCGAGCCGAACTCGTACTGCTCCCAGCGCTGGAGGGTGTATCCGTCCGCCCGCTCGACGACGGCCTCGAGGAGGTCGACGTCGAAGCCGACGAGCTCGCCGTCCTGCATCATCTCGAACGGCTGGAAGCCGGGGGCGGTGCCGGCGACGATCTGCGTCTGCTGCGTGCCGGACGTCGTGCTCCCGGTCGTCGTACTCTCGGTCGTCGTGCCTCCGCTGTCGCTCCCGCCGGTCGACGTACAGCCGGCGAGGGTGAGCGCCGCGCCGCTCGCGCCGAGCGCTTCGAGGTAACTCCGTCTGTCCATGTCCACGCGATCGGTCGGGGTCTACATAAATTGCGGCAACTCCGGCGGCGAGTCGTTCGACGCCCGACACGCACCAGCGGCGGGTATTCGACGAACGACGAATGCCTGTATCGACGCAGTCCATAGGTTTTTGGCCCGCCGCGTCGGCGTAGTGGACATGGGATTGGACGAAGACGCGTTGGAGTACCACGAGCGCGAACCGGCGGGGAAGGTGGCGATCTCGACGACGAAGCCGACGAACACGCAGCGCGACCTCTCGCTGGCGTACTCGCCGGGGGTCGCCGCGCCCTGTCGGAAGATCGACGCCGACGAGACCGACGCCTACCGGTACACGGCGAAGGGGAACCTGGTGGGCGTGGTGTCGAACGGGTCGGCGGTGCTCGGCTTGGGCGACATCGGCGCACAGGCCTCAAAGCCGGTCATGGAGGGGAAGGGCGTCCTCTTCAAGCGCTTCGCGGACATCGACGTCTTCGACGTCGAACTCGATCAGACCGATGTTGACGCCTTCGTCGCCTCCGTCGCCGCCATGGAACCAACCTTCGGCGGCATCAACCTCGAAGACATCAAAGCCCCGGAGTGCTTCGAGATCGAGCGACGCCTCCGCGACCAGATGGACATCCCCGTCTTCCACGACGACCAGCACGGCACCGCCATCATCTCCGGTGCCGGACTCCTCAACGCCCTCGACGTCGTCGATAAGGACGTCGAGGACGTCGACATCGCGATCTCGGGCGCGGGGGCCTCCGCGATCGCGTGCGCGAAGTTCTACGTCTCGCTCGGCGCGAAGCGCGAGAACATCACGATGTGCGACTCCACGGGGATCATCACCCAGTCGCGCGCCGACGACGGCGACGTCAACGAGCACAAGGCCGAGTTCGCCCGCGACGTCCCCGACGGCGACCTCGCGGACGCGATGGCCGACGCGGACGTGTTCATCGGCCTCTCCGCGCCCGACATCGTCTCTCCGGAGATGGTGCGCTCGATGGCCAACGACCCGATCATCTTCGCCATGGCGAACCCGGACCCGGAGATCGGCTACGAGGAGGCGAAGAACGCCCGCGACGACACCGTCATCATGGGGACGGGGCGCTCGGACCACCCGAACCAGGTGAACAACGTCTTGGGGTTCCCGTTCATCTTCCGGGGCGCGCTCGACGTGCGGGCCACGGAGATCAACGAGGCGATGAAGGTGGCCTGCGCGGAGGCGCTGGCGGATCTCGCGCGGGAGGACGTGCCGGATCAGGTCGTGAAGGCCTACGGCGACCAGCCCCTCCAGTTCGGCCCCGAGTACATCATCCCGAAGCCGGTCGATCCGCGTGTGCTCTTCGAGGTCGCGCCCGCCGTCGCCGACGCCGCCATGGAGTCCGGCGTCGCCCGAACGGACCTCGATCTCTCGGCGTACCGCGAGCGTCTGGAGGCGCGTCTCGGGAAGTCCCGCGAGATGATGCGCGTCGTCCTCAACAAGGCCAAGAGCGACCCGAAGCGCGTCGCCCTCGGCGAGGGCGACGACGAGAAGATGATCCGAGCGGCCTCCCAGATGGTCGAGGAGGGGGTCGCCGACCCCGTCCTCATCGGCGACCGGGAGACGATCGACGCGACGATCGCGGACCTCGGCCTCGACTTCGACCCCGAGGTCGTCGACCCCGAGGCGGCCGATTACGAGGCGTACGCCGATCGCCTTCACGAACTCCGCAAGCGCGACGGTCTCACGCGGAGCGAGGCGACCGAGCTCGTCGAGCGCGATCCGAACTACCTCGGGAGCGTGATGGTGGAACAGGGGGACGCGGACGCCCTCCTCACCGGCCTCACCCACCACTATCCCTCGGCGCTCCGACCGCCCCTGCAGGTCATCGGTACCGCCCCCGACGCCGAGCACGTCGCCGGCGTCTACATGCTGACGTTCAAGAACCGCGTGCTCTTCTGCGCCGACACCACGGTCAACACCGCGCCCGACGCGGACGTCCTCGCTGAGATCGCGGAGCACGTCGCCGCGCTCGCCCGCCGCTTCAACGTCGAACCGCGCGTGGCGATGCTCTCCTACTCGGACTTCGGCAGCGTCGAGACCGAGGGGACCGAGAAGGTCGCAGAGGCCGCCGCGGCGCTGCGCGACGATCCGAGCGTGGACTTCCAGGTGGACGGCGAGATGCAGGCAGACACCGCCGTCGTCGAGGACATCCTCGCGGACACGTACGATTTCGCCGAGCTGGACGGGCCCGCGAACTGCCTCGTCTTCCCGAACCTCGAAGCCGGTAACATCGGCTACAAGCTCCTCCAGCGACTCGGCGGCGCGGAGGCCATCGGCCCGATGCTCACCGGCATGGACGAACCCGTCCACGTCATCCAGCGCGGCGACGAGGTCAAGGACATCGTCAACCTCGCCGGAGTGGCGGTCGTGGACGCGCAGGAAGAGGACGACTAACGGTCGCGGTTCGTTCTCATTGATCGGCGCGCGTTCGGCGGACCCCGGTTCGCCCGGGCCCGCCTAATCCCCCGCGTGGCGGTTCGCCCGACTCGGCGGCGGGATCTGTGGCTCCTCGGATTCGACGCCGGGCAGGAGACAGCGGGGCGCTTCGTCGTTGACGTGCGCGTACTCCTCGGGCGCGTTGGCGAGGACGTGCGCGGGGTTCTCGCCGCTCCGCAGGTCGGCCGCGCGCAGTTCGCCGAAGCCCGCGACGCGCGCACGGATCCCGCGCCAGTGGTTCGCCGCTTCCGCCGGCACCGCGGCGTCGCGGACGGGTCGGTACTCCGACCCGCGGCCCGCCAGCACCGCGAGGTTCACGTCGCCGGCGAGGGCGCTGTGGTCGACGAGCACGCCGACGTTCGCGTCCGCGGGCGCGCGGTGCGCGAGCACGTCCAGTCCGAGGTGGAGCGCGCGATACTCCGCGACGTTGTTGTCCGGGGCCGGATCGGGGACGGCGAGGCGCGCGACGCGCTCCCCGCTGGCCGTCTCGATGATGACGCCGAGCCCCCCGCCGTCGCGGGCGAACGACCCGTCCGTCGCCACGTAATACTCCCGGTGGTGGGTCCGCGGGTGGTGGGCGATGTGTGGGGTCGGTGCGTCGTCGAACAGCTCGCGTAACCGTTGCCGGCCCACGGTGGCCATGCGGATGGCTACCCCCCGCGAGGACTTAAACGGTGCGCCGCCCCGCAACTACTACGATCCCCGGCCGCCGACGTGTCCGGTATGGCGCTCACCGCCCGCGACCTGATGACGACGGACGTCGAAACCGTTGCTCCCGACGACGAGATCAGCGAGGTGCTGACGAAGCTCTCCCGGCGCGACTTCACAGGGTTCCCCGTGGTCGATGGCACCGACCTCGTCGGCGTCGTCACCGAACACGACCTCGTCGACATCTTCCAGCCGAGCGGGCGCACCCTCTACGTGCCCTTCGGTCTCCCCCCCTTTCTGGAGAGCCTGACCTACGCCCTCGATCTCTCGTGGGACGAACTCGACGTCGAACTCGACCTCGTGAAGAACGCCGGGCGGCCGATCCGCGAGGTGATGTCGCGTGACGTGCGGACCATCGGCCCGGACGCGCCCATCGACGACGTGCTCGCCGTCCTGGTCGACGAGGACGAGGACGTCAACCGCATCCCGGTCGTCGAGGACGGCGCGCTCGTCGGTATCGTCGCCAGACAGGACGTCCTCGGTGCCATCTACCGCGAGCGGACGGCCGACGCGGCCGACTCCGAGTAACGCTCTCCGTCCCGACGGCCGCGGCCGCGGTCGCATCGAAACGTTGAGTGGTCCGCGACGCCTCCCGCCGCCGTGTCCCGATACCGTGACGCCCTCCTGTTCTGCGCCCTCGCCGTCGCGTGGGGGTCGGCCTTCGTCGCCATCAAGGCCGGCCTCGAACACGTCGCACCGGTCTTCTTCGCGGCGCTCCGCTACGACCTCGCAGCCGTCCTGATGTTCGGGTACGTCGCCGCGCGCGCCGACCGGTGGCGCCCGCGGACGCGCCGCGAGTGGCTCACCGTCGCCGTCGGCGCCGCGCTCCTCATCGCCGCCTATCACGCGTTCCTCTTCGTCGGCGAGGCGCGCCCCGGCGTGACCGCCGCCGCGGCCGCCGTCGTCGTCAGTCTCAGCCCCGTCCTCACGACCGCGTTCGGCCGCGTCGTCCTCCCCGACGATCGGCTCTCCGCGCTCGGCGCTCTCGGGCTCTGCTGTGGGTTCGTCGGCGTCACGATCATCGTCGTCCCTCCGACGGTCGTGACCGCGGGCGACCTCTCCGCGATCCTCGACTCGAACGCTGTCGGCACGCTGCTCGTCCTCTGCGCGACCGCGGCCTTCGCGCTCGGGAGCGTTCTCACCGAGCGCCTCGACACCGGACTGCCGCCCGCGACGATGGAGGCGTGGTCGATGCTCCTCGGCGCGCTCTCGCTCAACGCCGCGAGTCTCGCGCTCGGCGAACCGCAGACGATCCCGCTCACCGTCGACGCGCTCGGCGCGCTCGCGTACCTCTCGGTCGTGGCGAGCGCGTTCGGCTTCCTCCTCTACTTCGATCTCCACGAGCGCCTCGGCTCGGTGGAGGTGAACCTCGTCTCGTACGCCGCACCGATCGTCGCGGCGCTCGTCGGCTGGTGGCTCCTCGGCGAGTCCCTCGACCTCACGACCGCCCTCGGCTTCCTGATCGTCTTCGCGGGGTTCTGTCTGCTCAAGCGCCGCGCGCTCTACGCGGAAGTCACGCGACTCGATGGCCGCGGTCGGCGCGCGGACTGAGCACCATACGAGTCGGTCCGGAGAACGAGAGACGGGAGCTAGTCGGCGTGGTACTCGCGGCCGACGACGAGCGAGACGACGTGGAGGGCGATCAGTAGCGCGAACGCGTATCGCGTCCCGGTCGTCTGCAGGCCGCTGACGACGAG
Source organism: Halarchaeum nitratireducens (assembly GCF_014647155.1). GTDB lineage: Archaea > Halobacteriota > Halobacteria > Halobacteriales > Halobacteriaceae > Halarchaeum > Halarchaeum nitratireducens. The sequence goes on from NZ_BMOQ01000001.1 coordinate 350,512, forward strand.
CGGGACGTAGAGGAAGGGGAGGGCGATGGCGCTCCAGAAGCCGAGCGCCTCGATCGGTCTGCGGAGGAGGGCGACCCCCTCCGCGTGTTCACCGAGTCGCCGCAGCGGGGTGTCGTGAAGTGGGTGGTTCGACATGGTCGGGCTGACCTCACTTCGAGCGTGGGGCCCCGACTGCATATAGGGGCGCGATGCTTCCGGTCGTTTCACGCTGTCAGGGGGCGTAAACTCATCTCCCGGCGTCGTTTCATGACGGGTGCTACGCCCTCGAAAAAGTTTATCGAGCGATCTGAGGGAGTGACACCGATCCGCCGAGTCACCGGGGCCGCGGGGGCCGGTACTGGTTTCACGGGGCCGCGAGAACCACCGGTCATGAGTGACGGTCTGACCGTCCCGCCGAACTGGACGCGCGACGATCCGGACTGGGAAGAGGACGTCGGGCGAAAGTACGATCCGCGTACCGTCGTCGAGTACGAACACCTCGACCACCCGCTCCGGGTCGTCCTCTCGCCGTCGCGCGTCCCGGCGGACGTCGCCGACGACGAGCGCGGCTATCGGGTCGACGTCCGGTACGGCGACGTCGAGACGGCGATCGAGACGTTCGAACTCGCGGCCGTCCCCTCGCTCTCCGAGGCGCACGGCGTCGCCGCGGACTTCATGCGCCTCTACACCGAGTTCGGCGCGGGCGGCGATCGCGTCGGGCGCGTCGTCGAAGACATCGCGGCCGTCAAGGCCGACGCGTGGGAGTCGGACCACGACGCGCTCGTCGGTGACGTCCACGTGACCGCCCTGTCCTGACCCGCGCTCGTCGGTGACGACTATCGCGCGTCCGGTACCCCGTTCACCCGTACCGAACGTGGTGCTCTGCGTCTCCGCGTCCGCCCACTCCCCGATCGACACCGTCACCGTCTCGTTCGCGTCGGCTCCGGCCACCGAACCGGCGCCCGTGTCCCCCACCGTCGCCGTGGCTGTGGTCGTCGTCGCCGCCTCGGGTGGCGTCGTCTCGGTCGGTGCTGGCGGCGTAGTCGTCGACGTGACCGCGGTCGTCACCGTCGGCTCGGGTGGCGTGGCACTCGCGTCCGTACCTCCGACAGTCGACCGGTCCCGCCGAACAGCGCCGCCCCGCCAACCGCGACGACCACGAGCGCGAGCGCGAGCACGACGCCGACGATCACGCGTCCCCGGATGTCCATACGACGGCCTCCCGGTCCGTGCGCAGTTGTTAGCCGCTCGAAAACGCGGCTCAGACCGCTCTCAGGATGCGAAGTGGGGACGCGACGACGTACAACGCGGGGGAGTGCGGCCGCCACGGACCGCTCCGTTTCGTCCTGGAGCCGCTGGGTTGCGCGGGTGCTCCGTGCGTCGTTGAACCGTGAGTAGAGTGCCCGGGGAGGGGTTCGAACCCTCGGCCTCCGCATGTCCCAGGTTCGAGGCTCGGCGGGCCTCGGGGGACACGCACAGCCACCGAATGGCTGCCGCACCGAATCTCGGAACCCTATGAGTGCGGCGCTATGACCAGACTAAGCCACCCGGGCTCACCCGTCCATAATCGGAGGTCGCGTATTAAAGTTCTCTTTCGACAGCGCACCGCGGTCACACGGCCCACAATACGGCGTCGATTTTATGCTCGGGCGCGCGTACGACGGCGTATGGACGTACCCGCCGCCGTCGCGTCGGCGCTCGATGAGGAGTCGGTCGCCGCCCGCGTACCCCTCCGCGGTGACGACGCGCTGTTCGTCACCCCGACCCGGACGCTCGTCTATCACGCCGACGGCCTGCTCAGCAGCGAGTCCGTCGAGGAGCTCGGCCACGACGCCGAACGCGTCGCCGTCGACGACGGCCGACGGAAGACCACGCTCACCCTCGACTACGGCCTCGACGGCGAGCGCTCCGTCGTCGTCCCCGCGGGCCGCGTCGACGACGTCCTCCATCCCGTTCTCGCGGGCGTGCTGAACGCCGCAGGGGTCACCGACCCCGGCGAATCGGTCTCCCGAACCTACCACTTCAACGAGCTCACGCTCGCCGTTACCGACCGCCGCCTCGTCCGCCACGTCGGCGCGGCCGTCTGGGACGAGGACTACGACGAGATCGATTACGCGGACGTCACGGGGTTCGACACGGAGGAGGGGAGCGTCGCGAGCCAACTCGTCCTCGAAACGACGGGACGCACACAGCGCATCAAAGTGCCGAACGAGCAGTTCCGCGACGTCCGCGAGACGGTCGAGGAGGCGCTCTACGAGTTCCACGGCGTCCCCTCACGCGCCGCGTTCCACGAGGCGATGCGCGAAGAGAGCGCGGACGAAGCGTCCGGTGCGGCCGGCGAGTCCGACGACGCCGACGACGCGGACGCCGCCGTCGCCTTCGCGGACGCCGGCATCGACGCCATCGGCGAGCGACGCGGAGAGCGACGCGACGCGGCCGCGGGCGGGGACCGCCACGCCCCCGAGCGCGACGCGAGCGCGGCCGCCGTCGACGCCGACCGCATCGAGACGACCGCGACGGACGACGCGAATTCGGCGGGCGACCCAGACCCGGCGGACGACACGGGTCCGGCGGACGACGCGAACCCGAGAGTCGATGCGACAGGCGCGACGCCCCGTGACGACGCGACCGCGTCGGAGGCGGAGGCGGGCGATTCGATCGCCGCGGCCGGCGCGTCCGTGACGTCCGACGGAGACGAGACGCCCGAGCGCACCGCGCCGTTCGACAGCGACGCGCTCGTCGCCGAACTCGAAGCCGCCCGGGACGCCATCGCGGACCAGCGCGACCGCGCGGAAGCACAGCGAGACACCCTCGAACGCCAGCGCCGGGCGATCGACGCCCAGCTCGACGCGCTCGACGAGCAACGCGAACGACTTGAGGACGCCCTCGACGCTATTCCCGACCGGTGACCTTCCGGATGCACGACGAGCCGAACGGCCCGATTTCGCCCGCGTCGAGTCGGATGAAATACCCCTCGGAGAGTCCGGTCCCACAGCGCCGACAGGAGAACTCCCCCTCTTTCGTCACGACGTCCGCACCGAAGCGGACGTAGCCGCCGCCCTGGGGGCGGACGGTCGCGCCTTCGCGATCGATGAGCCCGCGCTCCTCCGCGGCCTCGATGATCTCCCGAACGATCCGCGGGTGCGTCGACACCGTTTCGACGCGGTCCATCAGCGCCGCCATCGACAGCTCGTCGTCCTCCAGTCGCTCGATCAGCGCGACGCCGAGCTCGATCGGATCCGGGTCCGCGGGCGGCTCGATCGGGTCTGCGTCCCCGGCCGAGCGTCGACCGTCCCCGGCGGCGCTCTCGTCGCGTCCGCTGTCGCGCTCGTCGGAGCTATCGCGCTCGTCGTCGAGCCTCCGCTCCCTCTCGCCCTCGTCTCCGCCGTCGCTCGCCGCGTGCCCGCGCGTCTCACCGCTCTCGTCTCCCGTCGCGTCGTCCGCGCGAAACCGCGGGTCGCTCAGCGAGGTCTCAGCGCTGTCCGGCTCCCGTGCGTCGCCGTCCTCGTCGCTCGCGGGCTGTTCGGTCGCGTGCCCCGAGTCCTCTCGCGTCACTACGCCACCCTGCGGTCGCCGACCACATAGCGCCTGCGGACGGGAGAAGAAGACCTATTCCCGCCGCTCGCGTAGCCGCGGATCGTGCCTCCGAGTCAGCGCGCGCGCGCCGTCGCCGTCGTCGCCGTCGCGCTCGTCGCCACCGCCGCCCTCCTCGTGTCGCCGGCGGCGGCGCTCGACCGCGTGCACGCGCTCCTCACGAGCCCGTGGTTTCCCCTCCTTCTCGTCGCTCTCTACGCGCTTCGCCCCCTCTTCGCGTGGCCGATAACGGTCCTCTCCGCGCTCTGTGGCTATCGATACGGCCTCGTCCTCGGCCTCCCGATCGCGCTCTGTGGCGCCGTCGCCACGAGCCTCCTCCCGTACTACGCGGGGCGTCGGGTCCCGACCGACGGCGGCGGCCTCCTCGGACGGCTCACCGCGGGAAGCACGGCGTACTTCGAGCGCGCCGGCGGCGTGCGGGGCGTCGCGGCCGCCCGTCTCGTCCCCACGCCCGCGGAGGCCGTCTCCGGTGCGGCGGGTGCCGGCGGCGTTCCCGTCCGCGCGTTCGCGCTCGGGACGCTCCTCGGCGAACTCCCGTGGACCGTCGCCGCCGTCGTCACCGGCACCGGCCTCGATCGCTTCGTCGTCTCGGCCGTCGAGGTCGACCCCCGCCTCGTCGCCGGGATCGCGGCCGTCGGCGTGCTCGCCGTCGTCGGGCCCGCGTACGCGTGGTGGCGCGAGCGCTGACCCGTGTCGGGACGCCGACGCGGGTCAGCGCGTCCAGAAGGTGTCCCCGCAGTCGTAGACGACGCCGTGGCTCGGGCAGACGTACTTGCAGTGGCGCTTGTACAGCGCCCGGTCGCACATCGGGCACGGCCGTCCGCTGGCCTCCGCCGCGTCGCTCGCCTCGCCCCCGGCGTCGCTCATACGCGACACTCGCGGCTCGGAGGCAAGAGCGTTACGCGTGTGCCGACGGAACCCGGTGCGAGCGAGGACGCGAGCGGAGACGGACGGAGGAGAGGAGAACCGTGAACGTGCGGACCGACTCAGCGTCGCGTCAGCTTACGAGCACTCCGACCAGCCACACGACTGGCAGGTCTTGCAGCCCTCGGAGTAGTAGAGGTCCATCGCGCCGCAGTCGGGACACTCGGGGCTCTCGCCGGCCGCGAGGAGGTCCGCGGTCGCGTCGTCGTCGGCCGTGCCGGACTCGGCGGGCTCGCCGACGTCTGCGTTCGGGGAGACGGCGTCGCCGACGTCGACGTCGGCGCTCGCCGCGCCCGCGCCGTCCGTCTCGACGCTCGCGGCGTCATCCTCAGCGAGCTCGGTCAGGTTCTGCTGTTTGGGCACCTGCTTGTCGATCTCGCCGTCGAGGTAGCGGCGCATCGCCGTGCCGATCGCGTCCGGGATGGAGTTGATCTGCTCGCCCTTGTCCCACGCGACCTTCGGGCTGCGGATGCCCTGGAGCTCGCTCGCGATCTCGTCGGGGTCCACGCCGGCGCGCAGCGCCGTCGAGACCGTCTTCGCGAGCGATTCCGTGAAGGAGGCCGTGAAGCCGCCCGAGTTGCCGATGTTGGCGAAGAGCTCGAACGGCCGGCCGTTCTCGTCCTCGTTGATGTTCACGTAGAGCTTCCCGTAGCCCGTGTCGATGCGCTGGGTGACGCCGTAGAGGACGTCCGGGCGCGGGCGCTTCTGGGCGCCCTCCGGGGCGACGTCGATCTCGACGAGCTCGTCGACGTCGTCGCCGACCGCCGCGCGGACCTCCTCGTTGTCGAGGAAGCCCTCGAGGTCGCCGAACGTCTCGCGGATGCTGTCCAGCATCGCCTCGGCGGCCTCGTCCTCCTCCATGTCGCTGAACTCGGTGTTGTCGGCGCGCGTCGTGAGGACCTGCTTCGAGCGCGTCCCGTCGCGGTAGACGGTGACGCCCTTTCCGCCGTGCTCGTAGATGTACTCGTACACCTCGCGCATGTCCTCGACGGACGCGGAGTTCGGGAAGTTACACGTCTTCGAGATGGCGGAGTCGACGCCGTCCTGACACGCGCACTGGACCGCGGCGTGCTGGATGCCCGTGAGGTCGGCGGTGACGACGAAGAGCTCGCCGATGGCGTCCGGGACGGTGGAGAGCCCGGAGACGCCGTCGAACTCGTTGTTCGCCATCTGCGCCTGGGCCTCTTCTTTCACCGCGTCCACGTCGACGTCGTTGGCCTCCAGCGTCCGGAGGAAGTAGTCGTCGAACTCGACGAGCATCTCGTCGCCCTGCACGTCGTCGCTGACGTTCTTGTAGTAGGCGACGTTGTAGATCGGTTCACAGCCGCCGGTGGTGTTGCCGACCATCGAGGTCGTGCCCGTCGGCGCGATCGTCGTCGTGTTGTGGTTGCGGATCGCGTACCCGTCCGCGTACGCCTCGGGATCCTCGCCCGTGTGGTGCTCGAACCACTCGGCGTACTCCGTCGGGTTCGCGTACTTCGAGTTGTCCCACTCGTCGAAGGAGCCGCGCTCCTCGGCGAGCTCGTGGGAGGCGGTCTTCGAGCCGTGGTTGATGTGTTGCATCACCTGACTCGCCACCTCGTTCGCGGGCTCGTCGCCGTAGCGCATCCCGAGTTGGACGTAGAGCTGTGCGAGACCCATGATGCCGAGGCCGATCTTGCGCATCTCGGAGACCTTCTCCTCGATCTCCGGGACGGGGAAGTCCGACATCGTGACGACGTTCTCCAAAAAGCGCGTGCCGGTCTCGATGCGGTAGTCGAACTCCTCGACGTCGAGGGCCTCGTCGAGGAAGCGCGAGATGCCCTCGTCGAGGCTGTCGTACTCGTGTTCCTCGCTCCAGACGCGCCAGTCCGGCGCGTCGTCGGCGACGATCGTCGAGAGGTTGATGTGCCCGAGGTTACAGGCCTCGTACTCCTCGAGGGGCTGCTCCCCACAGGGGTTCGTGGCGAGCATCTCGTGTTCGGGGTGTTCCTCGACGTCGAAGGAGTGCTCGGTGTTCGCGCGATCGAGGTAGACGACGCCCGGCTCGCCGTTCTCGTGGGCGCCCTCGACGATGCGCTCCCAGATGAGCTCCGCGGGGATGGAGAACTCCTCGCCGACGTCGACGTACTCGCCGAGGTCGTAGCGCGCGTACATCTCCTTCGTCTCCGCGGTGGCGATGTGCGGCTCGCCCGTCCGCGGGTTCGTGAAGGTGAACTCCTCGCCGTTCTCGAGGGCGTCCATGAAGTCGTCGGAGACGCCGACGGAGATGTTGAAGTTCGAGAGGTGCCCCTCGACGGCGTTCCGGAGATGCTTTGGCACCTTTCCGTCCTCGTCGATGAGGTCGCGGGCCTCCTCCAGGGCCTCGCTGAACGTCGTGTACGTGTAGTCGTCGGGGTCGTTGAGCTTCAGGCAGTGGGCCAGCGAGACGTCTTTGTTCTTCGAGTGGATGAACTCGATGACGTCCGGGTGGCTGATGCGCATGACGCCCATCTGCGCGCCGCGGCGCGCGCCGCCCTGCGCGATGGTCTCGCACATCTGGTCGAACGTCTCCATGAACGTCATCGGACCGGAGGCGATCCCGCCGGTGGAGCCGACGGGGTCGCCGAAGGGACGCAGCTGCCAGAAGGCGTACCCCATCCCGCCGCCAGACTGGAAGACCTCCGCGGCCTCCTTGGCGGTCTGGTGGATGTCGGTCAGATCGTCGGCGGGCGAGTCGACGAAACACGCCGAGAGCTGCTGGAGCTCGTCGCCCGCGTTCATCAGCGTGGGCGAGTTCGGCATGAAGGCGAGCCGGCTCATCAGCTCCTCGAAGCGCTCCGCCGTGTCCTCGACGTGCGCGCGGACGTCGTCGGGGAGCTCGGGGACGACCGTCTCGTAGGCGAACTTGTTGACGTTCTCCTCGGTGAGGTCGATCTCGACGTCGTCGTCGACGGCGACGTCATCGCCGAAGACCTCCGCGACGAGCTCGTCGCGTCGCGGGTGACCCGGTTTCACCTGATCGGGCGTGACGGTCACGTCGACGCCCTGCTTTTCGGCCTCGAAGACGGCCTCGGCGAGCGCGATGTTCCGCGCGACCCGCGGGAAGAGGTCCTCTTGGTCCTCGATGAGGTCGCCGTCGGCGTTCTGGCGGAGATAGCGCGCCGGCAGGATGTTGTTGTACGCGTTCTCGGTCATCCGCTCGGCGAGCGTGTCGCCGTCGACGCGCTTTATCGGCAGGGTGATCTCGTCCGCGCCGATGTCGTTCGAGCTCATGCGTCGCGCCTCCGTGCTGTTCGGGACGTACAGGTGGGTTTCGGGCTCATAGGTATGGGGTGGTAAGAGGTCGTTCGAGACGACCCATCGTTACTGGCGGATCCGGCATAGGTGTTGCGTCACGTCGAGTCGGACGCGACTCCCTCACACCCGCACCGGTCTCGCGCGTGCTACGTCCGTATTCGCGGGAGGGCCATAACCCCTCGTAAAGCGGTGTGAAAGTGGCCGACCAGACGCGGCTATCCGACCGCAGTCTACGGCTTTTCAGTTTCGCGCGTCGGTCCGCGCGGCCGCCGCGACGGCCCGCGCACCGACACCCGCTCAACGCCCGCCCGGCGGGGATCACGGTTCGGAGACGCCCCCAGACTTTTCGTCTCACCCGCCGACGGACCGCGTATGGCACCACTCGCATCGACGCTTCCGTTCGTCCTCGGTCTCCCCGGTGGCGACCTGGGTTCGCTCGTCGTCGCGCTCGTCGTCGCGCTCCTCGCCGTCTTCGTCGGTAAGTTCGTCCTGAACGTCGCCTCGAAGCTCATCGTCATCGCCGTGATCGTCGTCGGCGCGCTCTGGCTCGTCTCGACGTTTCTCTGAGCCTCACACGCCCGCGAGGAAGTTCGAGACGACGTCGTGGCCGACGCCCGTGAGCACGCTCTCCGGGTGGAACTGGACGCACTCGATCGGGTGCGTCTCGTGGCGGATCCCCATCGGGAGCGTCTCGCCCGCGTGCTCCGTCGTCGCCGTGACGGCGAAGCAGTCGGGGATCTCGGTACAGATCAGCGAGTGATAGCGCCCCGCCTGGAACCCCTGTTCGAGGTCGCGGTAGACGCCCGCGCCGTCGTGGTCGACGGGGTAGGCCTTCCCGTGGACGGGCGCGGGCGCGTGCCCGACCGACCCGCCGTACTCGTACGCCGCGGCCTCCATCCCCAGACAGACGCCGAGGGTCGGCACCTCGTGGCTGAGGCCGGTGAGGACGTCCGCGGTGACGCCGACGTCCCGCGCGTTCTTCGGGTGGCCCGGACCCGGCGAGATCACGATCGCGTCCGGCTCCTCGGCCGCGACCTCGGCCGCCGTCGCCGTGTTCTTCAGCACCGCCGTCTCGACGCCACGGTGCTCGCTGACGTACTCGACGAGGTTGTACGTGAACGAATCGAAGTTGTCGACGAAGACGACCTTCATCGGGACGCCTCCTCGGGGGTCCGCGCGATCGCGTCCAGCGCGTCGAGCACCCCGCCCATCTTCTTCTCCGTCTCCTCGTACTCGCTCGTCGGATCGGAGTCCGCGACGACGCCGGCGCCCGCGCGGACGCGCACGACGTCCGCGCCCGCCGTTCCCGCGCCGTGCTCGACCGTCGCCGTGCGGATGCAGATGGCGACGTCCGCGTCGCCCGTCCACGAGACGTACCCCACGCCGCCGCCGTAGATGCCCCGCGGCGCGCGTTCGAGCTCGTCGATGAGCTCCATCGCACGGACCTTCGGCGCGCCGGAGAGCGTCCCCGCGGGGAACGCCGCGCGGATCGCGTCGAAGGCGTCGAGGTCGTCGCGCAGGCGGCCGGTCACCGTCGACTCGATGTGCTGGACGTGGCTGTACTTCAGTACGCGCATGAACTCGGGGACGCGCACGCTCCCGGCCTCGCTCACGCGCCGGACGTCGTTGCGCGCGAGATCGACGAGCATCGTGTGCTCCGCGCGCTCCTTCTCGTCCGCGAGCATCTCGCCCGCCAGCCGCCGGTCCTCGACGGGGCTCGTCCCGCGCGGACAGGTGCCCGCGATCGGGTTGTTGAGGACTTCGCGGCCGTGGACGCTCGTGAGCGTCTCCGGGCTCGCGCCGACGACCGTCCGCTCGCCGTGCTGCAGGACGTACATGTACGGCGAGGGGTTGATCTCGCGGAGCGCCGCGTAGAGCCCGAGCGGGTCGAGGTCCCCCTCGCGCTCCCGCGTCCGCGAGATGACGCCCTGATAGATCTCGCCGTCGAGCACCGCCTCCTTGGCGCGCTCGACCGACGCCTCGTACTCGTCCCGTGGCCCCGCGCTCTCCGCCACGGGATCGAAGCCGCCGGTCTCGGGCTCTCCGGCCTCCGCGAGCGCGTCCTCGACGCGTTCGACCTCCGCGACCAGGTCGTCGTAGATCGCCCCGACGTCGTCCTCCGCCGGGTCGACGACGGGCGTACAGACGAGCGAGAGCGTTCCGGTCGCCCGATCGAAGCGCAAGACGCGCGTCGTGAGGACGAACTCCGCGTCCGGTACGCGCGTCGCCGGGCGCTCGACACCGACCTCGTCGAGCCAGAGGTCGTAGACGGCGTCGTAGGCGACGAACCCCACGAGGCCGCCGTCGAGCAGTTGGCGTTCGCTCTCGGGGAAGCCCCGGCGCTCGGCGTCCGGGAACGCCCCGCGGAGCTGATCGAGGACGTCGCCGTCGCCCGGCGTCACGCTCGCCGCCGCGCGCGTGTCCGCGAGGCGCTCGACCGTCGTGCCGTCCGGCGTCGCGCTCACGACCGCGTCCGGGGCGTAGCCGACGAACGAGTAGCGCGCGTGTCGATCGCCCACCGCGTCGCGCGGCCGGAACGCCCCGCCCGGGTCGGAGGCCGCGGTCTTCTCCGCGGATTCGAGGAGGAACCCGTAGTCGCCGTCCGCGAGCGCCGCGTACGCGCCCAGCGGCGTGACCGCGGCGTCGATCTCGGCCTCGGCGTAGACGACGCCCGGACCGTCGCCGGCCGCGCGCTCTGCGAACGCCTCGCGAGACACGTCGAACGCCATCAGGCCGACACCTCAGCACCGTCGGCGGACGCGCCTGCCGCGTTCGACACGAACGCCCGCACCGCGTCGTGGTCCTTCACGCCGCCCTCGGACTCGACGCCTGACGCGACGTCGACCGCGTAGGGGTCGACCGCCCCGACCGCCTCCGCGACGTTCGCGGGCGTGAGCCCGCCCGCGAGGATCACGGGGACGTCGAGGGACGCCGCGAGGTCGTGCGTCGCCGTCCAGTCGTGCGTTCGGCCGGTACCGCCCGCACCCGATTCGTCCGTCGAGTCTACCAGCAGCGCGTCCGCGGCGTCGGCGTACGCGCGTGCTGACTCGGGCTTCGCCGCGTCGACCGTCTTGACCAGCGCGGCGTCGCAGTCGCCGGCGAGCCGATCGATCGCCCCGACGTCGACGTCCCCGTGGACCTGCACCGCGTCGGTCCCCACCCGTTCGTGGAGCGCCGGGATCGACTCGATGGGCGCCATCGTGACGAGTACCGTCGAGACGAACGGCGGCACCGCCCCGACGAGGGTCGCGGCGCGCTCGGGACTGATCTCGCGGGGCGTGTCCACCGGCACGTCCACGATGAACCCGAGGGCGTCCGCGCCCGCGTCGACGGCCGCCGCGACGTCGTCTGCGTTCGTCAGTCCGCAGACCTTCGTGCGGGTCCGTCCGGGCATCGTCACTGCTCCACGCTCGCGCCGCGGAGCGCGTCCAGCGTCTCGGCGGCCGCACCGGTGTCGATGGCGTCGCGCGCGGCGTCCACGCCGCCTTCGAGGGTGTCCGCCTCGCCGGCGACGTAGACGGCCGCCCCCGCGTTCGCCAGGATGACGTCGCGCTTCGCGCCCGTCACGTCGCCCTCGACGATCCCGCGCAGGTCGGCGGCGTTCTCCTCGGGCGTGCCGCCCGCGATGGCGCCGATCGGCGAGCGCGCCAGCCCGAGGTCCGCGGGCGTGAGCGCGTACTCTTCGACGTCGTCGCCGTGGACTTCCGCGACGACGGTCTCGTCGTGGATCGTGATCTCGTCGAGGCCGCTCCCGTGGACGACGAGGGCGTCTTCGGCCGGCATCTCCGTGAGCGCGCTCGCGATCACGGGGACGAGGTCGGGATCGTAGACGCCGAGGACTTGGGCGTCCGCGCCCGCCGGGTTCGTCAGCGGCCCCAGCACGTTGAATATCGTCCGCATCCCGAGCTCGCGTCGGGGCCCGATGACGGCCTTCATCGCGGGGTGGAACGCGGGCGCGTGCATGTACCCGATCCCGTAGGTCTCGATGTGGTTCTCCACGGCGTCGGGCGCGGCGTCGAGGTCGACGCCGACCTCCTCCAGGACGTCCGAGCTCCCCGAGGACGAGGAGACGGAGTAGTTGCCGTGCTTAGCCACGGGAACGTCCGCCGCGGCGACGACGATCGCGGACGTCGTGGAGACGTTGATCGTGTTGTAGTCGTCGCCGCCCGTCCCGCAGGTGTCGACGAGCGGGGACCGGTCGGGATCGATCGTGATCGCGGCGTCGCGCATCCCCTGCGCGAAGCCCGCGATCTCCGTCTCCGTCTCGCCCTTCGCGCGCAACCCGGCGAGCAGCGCGCCGATCTGCGCGTCGCTCGCGCCGTCGAAGACGGCGGTCGCGGCGGCGCGTGCCGCCTCCAGCGTGAGGTCCTCCCCGTCGGTGACGCGTTCGATGTAGTCCTGCATGGTGGACACCGGTGTACGATATCGGCTTATGATGTACAAGTCTGTACACCGGTATAAGCCTGTCGCGCTCACGGCGGGTGAGAGTCGTCCCCTCGCCGGCTCCGGTTCGAAACCTTCAACTGTGACCGGGGGTAACGGAGAGATGCGTTCGGAAGCACGCGACGCCGTGCGGGTTGGTGGTCTAGTCAGGCTATGACACCTCCTTGACATGGAGGAGGCCGGCGGTTCAAATCCGCCCCAACCCACTTTCTGACGAACCAACGACGACAAGCAACGCGAGGAGTCTGTTGTTCGTCGAAAGTGTTCGGGCGAATTTGAATCAGGGAGGTCACGCGCAGCGCCAGCGAGCACGTCCGACCGAGGTTCAAATCCGCCCCAACCCACTCGACCTTTTGCTGCGCGCTAACTCCGTTAGCGCTAGCAAAAGCTCGGCCAAAAGCACTCCTCTTCACTTCGCTTCGCTCCGTTCGGTCGTCGGCCAGCGCGCGAAGCGCGCTGTGAATCCCCTCGCTCGGGCTTTTCAAGCCGCTCGCTCGGCGAACGCGATCCTCGTGGTCTGTTCAGCCCGGTCGTCGTTGCAGGACCCCTCTCCGTTTTCGTCGTCCCGAAGACACTTACCGATCCGCTCGACTAGTCTCGATTGTGTCACGTTCGGGCCTCCTCGTCGCTTTCGTGGCGTGCCTCGCGGTACTCGCGGGGTGCTCGGGCGCGCCCGTCGGCGACCACACGCAGACGCAACTCCGGACGTACGCGCTCCCGATGCACGCGGTGAACCACGATGACGCGAACCACACCGTGCGCGTCTCGATCCACGCCCACGGGGACGCCCGCAGCGACGAGAACGTCACGCTCGCACCCGGAGAGCGCCAACGCGTCACGACGCTCACGTCGACGAACGCGGACGCGGGGACGACGTACCGCATCGAGGCGCGACTGGACGACGAGCGCGTCGCGCGGAACGTCACGGTCACGGAGGCCGTCGCTCAGCGGGGGACGACGGCGACGCTCGTCGTCACCGACTCCGGCGGCCTGCGCCTCGCCGTCGCGGCGTCGCCTTGACCGATACGCGCCTATCTGCCGAGGGTCGCGCCGCAGTCGGGGCAGGTCCCATCGAGGTGGGTGACCGGGGCGTCGCACTCCGGACAGAACTCGCGGTAGCAGACACGCTCTCCCATGGTTGGGCTTACCACTCACACTCGGAAACGTCTTTCGGCGCACCGCTGAGGGCTGCCACGTCGGTTCCGCGAAACGGCGGTTCGCGGGCGCCTGCAACAACCCTTTAGACCCTCCCGGGCCAACTCCGCGGGTACATGGACATCTCCGATATCGCAACGCAGGACTACACCGAGGTCGACGCCGAAGAGCGACTCGGGAAAGTGCGGGCCCTCTTCGAGGACGAGAACCCGAAAGGCGTCATCGTCACGCGCGCCGGCGGCGCGGAGTACGAGGGCGTCATCACGCAAAAACAGCTCCTCAGCTCGCACATCGAGGACGACACGCGCGCGATCACCCTCGCCAACCCCAGCGGCAACGCCCCGAAGCTCACGCGTACCGAGAACGTCCGCGACGTCGCCCGGAAGCTCGTCGAGGGCGGGACGAAGATCGCGCCGGTCTTCGAGGCCGACCAGCTCTGGGGGATCGTCACCGAAGACCACATCCTCGAGGCGGTCCTCGACAACCTCGACGCGCTGACCGTCGAGCAGATCTACACCGCGGACGTCGTCACCGTCGACGAGGACGCCACCGTCGGGACGGTCATCAACCGCCTGCGCGAGCACGGCATCTCGCGGCTCCCCGTCCTCGACGAGGACGGCGACCTCACGGGCGTCGTGACGACCTACGACCTCGTCCACTTCGTCACGCGCGATATCGAGAAGACGACGCGCGGCGACCGGCGCGGCGAGGTCGAGCGGATGCTCGATCTCCCGGTCGCTGACGTCATGTCCGAGCCCGTCACGACGATCCGCCCCGACGACAGCGTTGAGTCGGCCGTCCGCACGATGCTGGAGAACGACTACGCGGGCCTCATCGTCACCACGGAGAACGAACCCGACACGGTGGCCGGCGTGCTGACCAAGACCGACGTGCTGCGCGCGCTCTCCTACACTGAAGAGGAGCACATGGACGTCCAGATCACGGGCATCGATCTCCTCGACGCCCTCGCCCGCGACGACGTCCGCGAGGGGATCGAGAAGGTCACGGAGAAGTACTCGAAGCTCCACGTTCGCCACGCCCACGTGCGCTTCCACGAGCACAAAGAGCGTCTGCGCGGCACGCCGCTCATCCAGTGTCAGATCCGCCTGCGGACGAACAAGGGCCAGATCGCCGGCACGGGCGAGGGGTACGGCGCGGACAACGCCTACTACATGGCGCTCGACACGCTCGAACGCAACGTCCTCGAAGTGAAGGGCGTGCAGGCGGACGAGGAGTACCAGGGGCAGCTCCTCCGCAAGCTCGGCGAGCTCTAGAAGTCGGTACCGCCCGCGGGCGCCTCGAGTCCCCGATCCGTAATCTCGAAGCGCGCGCGCTCTCCCGTCGGCTTCGCTCGGTGCTTCTCTAAGATCGCCCGTCTGGCGTCGCCGCGGAACCGTTCGAGTCTGACGACCGTCGCCGTCCAGTGTTCGAGGGTGTGCCCGCCGAGCGGGCGCGTCCGGTCGGCGTCCGGGTCGGTGTACACCTGATTCGTGACGAGCGCCGCGAGCTCGTGCTTGCGCGCGAGCGAGAGGAAGTGCGTCACCTGCCGTGCGACCTCGCGTAGCGCCTCGCCGTTCTCGCTTCCGGCCTCGGTCCGCCGCAGCCGGTAGAAACCCGTCGCCGAGTCGAGGACGACGAGGTCCGCGCGCTCCGCGAACCCCTCCGCGTCCTTCACGGCCTCGGCCTGCTCGTCGAAGTCGTGGGCCTCGCTGACGACGATGCGCTCGGCGGCGGCGTCGGGGTCGTCCGCGACCGCCGAGAGCACCTGTTCGAAGCGATCCGGCGAGAGCCCCTCGGTGTCGACGTAGACGGCGGTCCCGCCGCTCGCGGCGACGTGCGCGGCCGCGGCGAGCGCGACCGTCGTCTTCCCCGCGCCCGGCGGGCCGTACACCTGCGTGACCGCCTCTCGCTCCAGCCCGCCGCCGAGGAGGTCGTCGAGCGGCGTACACCCCGTCGTCAGTGCACTCATTCGTCGTCAGTAGCGCGCCGCTCGGGAAAAACGCGCCGATACCCGGGGTCGCGCCTCCACCCACGCCCGGGAAGGTTTTTGCCCGCGCTCGTCGTGCGTCCCGTCGTGATCGTCGTCGACACCGACGACTTCGAGGTCTACCACGAGGTCGTCGGCGAACTCCGCGAGCGCGGTGTCGCGTTCACGACCGTCGAGCCCGGGGACCCCCTGCCCGCCGACACCGACGCCGTCATCACGGGCCCCGGAGACGACGTGGACGTCCCCAGTGACGTCGTCGTCGCGGACCCGGACGATCCCCGCGTGGCCGTCGAGGAGGCCCTGACCCTCCTCCGTGGCGGCGGGCGCACCGTCGTCGGTGTCGACCCTGGGCCGCGACCCGGAATCGCCGTCCTCTCGGGCGATCTCGTCGTCGCCGTCTTCCACGTCCCCGTCGCGGACGCGGCGGACGTCGTGCTGGAGGAAGTCGCGGACGCCCCCGATCCGCTCGTCCGCGTCGGCGACGGCGCCCGCCGCCACGGCGCGCGGATCATCGACGGCCTCGACGACGTGACGGTCGAGCTCGTCGACGAGACGGGGACGACGCCCTACCTCGGACGCGGCGCGCGCGGGATGGACGACGTGCTCGCCGCCGTCAACATCGCGCGCCTGACGGGCGACGTCGTCGGCGGGCGCAGCTTCGAACCGACCGCCGGCGAGCTCGACGTCATCAAGCAGCGCTCGCGCGAGCGGTCCGCCGAGAACCGCACCATCACCGAGGACCTCGCCCGCCGGGTCGCCACGGGCGAACTGACGCTCGACGAGGCGCTCGAACGACACGAGGGCCAGTAGCGTCAGCGTTCGGCGGACGCCCCGTGATCAGTCCCCCGCGCGAGCCGTGCGCACCGCCTCGACCGCGCGGCGCATGACCTCTCGGACGGGGAGGTCGGTCTCGCGCGCGACCGCGTGGGCGTCGTCGTACTCCGCGCTGTAGTCGTAGACCTCGCCCTCGGCGTCGCGCGCCACCTTCACCGCTACCTCGTGGACCTCGTCGCCGACCGCGACCTCGGCGGTCTCGAACTCCCGATCAGCGATCCAGCGGTGGCTCGCGCCGGTCTCGCGGATCCCGAGCGTCCCCGTCTCCTCGGCGAGACGGCGCGCGATTGCCCCCGCGTCGGCGGGTTTCGCGACGACCTTCACGAGGTGGCCGGGCCGGGACTTCTTCATCGTCAGCGGGACGACGGAGATGTCGCGCGCCCCCGCCTCGGTGAGCGTGTCCTGGAGACCGCCGAGCACCTCCGGCGGCGCGTCGTCGAGGTTCGTCTCCAAGACGACGACGTCGTCGCGGACGAGTCCGTTCCGCGTTCCGTCTGCCGCGGTCCCGTCGGTCGGCTCGGTCTCCGTCTCGCCTTCCCCGCCGAGGACGGCGCGGAGGACGTTCGGTCGCTCGCCGAGATCCATCGACCCCGCACCGTACCCCGACTCCGAGACGCGCAGCGCCGGGGCGTCGTCGACGCCCTCGGCGTAGTGGGCGAGGAGCGCCGCGCCGGTCGGCGTGAGCAGTTCGGCCTCGACGGGCCCGCCGCGGAGGCGCCACGACGCGCGCTCGGCGATCTCGACGACCGCGGGCGCGGGGACGGGGTACGTGCCGTGGTGCATCGACACCTCGCCGCTCCCCGCGAAGACGGGCGTCGTCACGATCCGATCGGGATCGAGGTCGTCGAGGAGGAGCGCGACGCCGACGACGTCCGCGATGGCGTCGTCAGCCCCGACCTCGTGGAAGTGCGCGTCGTCGAGATCGGTCCCGTGGACGGCGGCCTCGGCGCGACCCAACACTTCGAAGACCGCGAGCGCGTCCGTCTCGACGCGCTCGGGGAGGTCCATCGCTTCCACGAGAGCGACGACGTCGGCGTACGTCCGGTGGGGGCCGTGCCCCTCGGCGTCGTCGTGACCGTCCGCCACGTCGCCGTGGTCGCCCTCCGCGCCGATGTGATCGCTCTCCCCGTCGCCGTGGCCGTGATCGCGTTCGCCGGGTGTCGCATTCTGCGCCTCAGCGTCGTGCGCGACCGTCACCGACGCGGCGCGGACCCCTCGTTTCGTTACCGTCGTCACGTCGTAGGAGACGCCGAGGGCGTCCTCGACGCGTTCGAGGGCGGTCGGGTCGGCGCCGGCGGCGACGAGCGCACCGAGGAGCATGTCGCCGCTCGCGCCCGTGCGGCCGTCGAAAGCGAGCGTGGTCATACCGGCAGGGGGTGCGCGGCGGCGAAAAGCGTGCCCCTTCGGCGACACCGGCCGATGTTCGTGCGAGCGTCAGCGCTATGTGTCCGGATGTGATACCGTGACACATAGGGCTCGTCCGGGGGAAGACGTTTCCCTCGCGCGGCGAGAAACCATCCACATCGGACACCCCTGACAATGAACGAAGTCCAACTCGAGGTTGCGAAGGCGTACCCGAACGACTCGGGACGCGGTATCGCGCGCCTCGACCCCGACACGCTGTTGCACCTCAAGCTCAGTCCGGGCGACATCATCGAAATCGAGGGCGGCGACACCACCGCCGCGAAGGTCTGGCGGGCCGACCGGCAGGACTGGAACACCGACACGGTCCGCATCGACGGCTTCACTCGGCAGAACGCGGACGTCGGCATCGGCGAACGCGTCGAGATCCGGAAGGCGGAGGCCGAGAAGGCCGACTCGCTCGTCCTCGCGCCGCCCGAAGAGGCGAGCGTCCAGTTCGGAAGCGATGCGGCCGGCATGGTCAAACGCCAGATCCTCAAGCGCCCGGTCGTCTCGCGAGACATCGTTCCCGTCATGTCCTCCACGAACCACCCGTTCATGCGCTCCCCGGGGCAGGCGATCCCGCTGATCGCCGTCGAGACCGAACCCGAGGGCGTCGTCCTCGTCACCGAGGACACCGACGTCGAACTGCGCGAGGAGCCCATCAGCGGCTTCGAGCGCACCGGCGGCGGTATCACCTACGAGGACATCGGCGGCCTCCAGAACGAGATCCAGCGCGTCCGGGAGATGGTCGAGCTCCCGATGAAACACCCCCAGATCTTCCAGAAGCTCGGCATCGAGCCCCCGCAGGGGGTGTTGCTCCACGGGCCGCCCGGCACCGGGAAGACCCTGCTCGCGAAGGCCGTCGCCAACGAGACGTCGGCGAGCTTCTTCTCCATCGCCGGCCCGGAGATCATCTCGAAGTATTACGGCGAGTCGGAACAACAGCTCCGGGAGATCTTCGAGGACGCGAAGGAGGACTCGCCCTCCATCATCTTCATCGACGAACTCGACTCCATCGCACCCAAGCGCGAGGACGTCACGGGCGAGGTCGAGCGTCGCGTCGTCGCCCAGCTCCTGACGATGATGGACGGCCTCGAAGGCCGCGGCCAAGTGATCGTCATCGCGGCGACGAACCGCGTCGACGCCGTCGACCCCGCGCTCCGGCGCCCCGGTCGCTTCGATCGGGAGATCGAGATCGGCGTCCCCGACGAGGTGGGCCGCGAGGAGATCCTCAAGATCCACACGCGCGGCATGCCCCTCTCCGACGACGTCAACCTCGGTCACCTGGCCGGCGAGACGCACGGCTTCGTCGGCGCGGACATCGAGAGCCTCACGAAGGAGGCCGCGATGCGTGCGCTCAGACGCTACCTCCCCGAGATCGACCTCGACGAGGAGGACATCCCGCCGAGCCTCATCGACCGGATGATCGTCAAGCGCGAGGACTTCCGCGGCGCCCTCGGCGAGGTCGAACCGTCGGCGATGCGCGAGGTGCTCGTCGAACTACCGAAGATCTCGTGGGACAACGTCGGCGGACTCACCGAGGCCAAACAGGACATCCAGGAGGCCGTCGAGTGGCCGCTGAGCAGCCCCGAGAAGTTCGACCGGATGGGGGTCGACCCGCCCGCGGGCGTCCTCCTCTACGGCCCGCCCGGCACCGGGAAGACGCTCATGGCGAAGGCCGTCGCCAACGAGACGAACGCGAACTTCATCTCGGTCAGGGGCCCCCAGCTCCTCTCGAAGTGGGTCGGTGAGTCCGAGAAGGCCATCCGTCAGACCTTCCGGAAGGCCCGGCAGGTCTCCCCGACGGTGATCTTCTTCGACGAGCTCGACTCGCTGGCCCCCGGTCGCGGGCAGGAGGTCGGCAACAACGTCTCCGAGCGCGTCGTCAACCAACTCCTCACCGAGCTGGACGGCCTGGAGGAGATGGGCGAGGTGATGGTGATCGGTGCGACGAACCGCCCCGACATCATCGATCCCGCGCTCATCCGCTCCGGGCGCTTCGACCGCATGGTCATGGTCGGCCAGCCCGGCGTCGAGGGCCGCGAGCGGATCCTCGAGATCCACACGCAGGACACGCCGCTCGCCCCCGACGTCTCGCTGCGCGAGCTCGCCGAGATCACCGACGGCTACGTCGGGAGCGATCTCGCCTCCATCGCCCGCGAGGCCGCCATCGAAGCGCTCCGCGACGACGACTCGGCCGAGGAAGTCGAGATGCGCCACTTCCGCGCGGCCCTCGAAAACGTCCGGCCCACCATCACCGAGGACATCCTCGACTACTACGACCAGGTCGAGGAGCAGTTCAAGGGCGGTAACACGCCCGGGCAGGACCGCCGGCAGGGCGGTCACATCGGGTTCCAATAGTCCCTCTTGCCAGCCCCGGCTTCCCCGGGGCCGACAAAGGCGACGACGAAAGCACCTTCGGACCTCCTCTGGGTCCTCGGACCTCCGCGCCTCCGGTACCGGTGCGAGTGAACCGCGCGACTACCGGATCTGTCTGTCCCCTCGTCGCGCGGCTGCGAGCCCGCGTGATTCGGCCGACCCACATCGGCGTCGACGCGGCCGTCCGCATATCTCCTCGCCGACCCTCCCGTCTCAGTAGACGAACCCCGCCACGACGTGACCGACCGCGTCCCCGCACCGAGAGAGGCCCGTCGCCGTCGCTCGACGGGTGAGAGAACGGAGGAGAGAGGCGGTGGTTGTTACTCGACGAGGACCGCGTTGACCTGCCCGTCCTGTCCGGGGCGGGAGGTGACGCGCGCACGCCCGGCGGACGTCTCGATGACCGCGCCCTTCGTGATGATGTTCCGGCGGGCGTAGTTCGGGTTCGCGTCGTTCTCGACGACGTCCTCGATGGTCGCGTGCTCGGTTTCGCCGTCGTCGGTGACGTTGGCGACGTCCGTGGAGAGCGCGCGGACCTTCGTCCCGCTCCCGCGGGCGTCGACGACGCGGAAGCGGCCCTCGCCGACCGTCGTCTCCGTGGGGGAGCGACCGAGCTGGTGCTTCTTCTTCTTCGAGTGCGGGCGGGTTCGCGCACCCGTCTTCGTGCGCTTGGAGCGGCCCTGGTTCTGCATACCCCGAGATGGCGTCGTTACGTACTAAAACCGTTCGATCCGGTGGGGACCCGCCGTCTTTAGGCCGTCGCGCGCGCTCTCCGGACACATGAGCCTCCGCGTCGCCGTCGGCGCGCCCTTCGTCTCCGAGGGACGCGACCGGCTCGGCGAACACGAGTTCGTCGTCGCCCTCTCGCTCGACCGGGACTGGATGAGCCCGGATCAGGCCAAACGCCTCGTCGACGTCGCGACGGGCGAGGGACTCCTCGAACGCGACGAGGGCGACCTCGTGGCGGCGTTCGACCTCGACGCGGTCACCATCCCCGAGGAGTTCTCGCCCGACGAGTCGCTGTTTCAGGAGCGCTCGGCGTTCGAGACCGCGCTCGACGCCGTCGTCTCGGCCGGGGCGGACCGACAGGAGACCGTCGCGGCCGTCAACGCACTCCAGCGGGACTTCGGCGTGACGGCCGACGTCGCCGCCGTCCTCCACGCGCGCCGGGAGGGCGTCGACGTCGCCGCGGCCGCCCGCAAGGCCGGGGAGGACCTCTGAATGGTCGAGCGCGAACTCGACGACGGCACGCGGATCGCCCAACTGCTCGCCTCGGAGATCACGGGCCGCGAGGCCGGCCCGTTCGCGGACGCGGCCGTGACGGACGCCGACCCGGACGTCGAGGCGACACCCGCCGGGGCGCGAGCGTACGACGTCACGCTCGGCGACGTGCGCGTCGCGTCCGTCTTCGTCCTCCCCGAGCGCGTCCGAGTCGAGTTCGCGGTCGGTCTCGACGCCGCGAAGCGCGCCGCGGACGACGCGGACCTCCGAGCGCGTCCCAGCGCGACGACACCGCCCTCGCTCCTCGTCTTCGTCGAGGACGGTGCCGAGGCGAAACGCGTTCTCCCGGCGTTCCGGGCCGCGCTCGACGCGGCGCGCGAACAGTACGTTTAGGCCCGCCCGACACGCACCGACGCCATGGGCTTCTTCGAGGACCTCGCGGCGCGTATCGACTCGCGGGACACGATGGTCTGCGTCGGACTCGATCCCGATCCCGATCGCCTCCCCGACGAGGTTCGGGACGCCGCGTTGCCGCGCTGGCAGTTCAACCGTCGGATCATCGACGCCACGCACGAGTACGCGGCCGCGTACAAGCCGAACGCGGCCTTTTACGAGGGCGTTGACGGATGGCGCGCGCTCGCGGAGACGATCGCGTACGCCCACGGCAAGGACGTCCCGGTGATCCTCGACGCCAAGCGCGGCGACATCGGCAACACCGCCCGACAGTACGCGAAGGCGCTCGACCGGGCCGACGCGATCACGGTCAACCCCTACATGGGCCGCGACAGCCTCCAGCCGTTCCTCTCCCGGGAGGAGAAGGGGATCTTCGCCCTTTGTCGCACCTCGAACCCCGGCGGGAAGGACTTCCAGAACCTCGAACTCGCGTCGTACGACGAGTACCTCTACGAGCACGTCGCGCGGCGCATGGCCGAGTGGGACGAGCACGGAAACGTCGGCCTCGTCGTCGGCGCGACCCGCCCCGCGGAACTCGAACGCGTCCGGGAGCTCGCACCCGACCTGCCCTTCCTCGTGCCGGGCGTCGGCGCGCAGGGCGGCGACGCCGAGGCCGCGGTCGAACACGGCCGCACCGCCGACGGCGTCGGCGTCGTCAACTCCACGCGCGGGATCATCTTCGCGGGCGAGGACCGAGAGGACTGGGACCGCGCGGCCGGCGCGGCCGCCAAGCGACTCCGCGACCGACTGAACGAGTACCGCTGACGCCCGCTGGCGCGCCCGTCAGACACGTCGCTGCACGGTATCGCCGCACGCGACCGAATCGCACCGCCGTCGCCACGCTCGTGGGACCAGCCGCGCGCGACCGTCTCACCGCGCGCTATCGCGGTCCGGGAAAGCCGTTCTCGTCTCCCCCTCTCGATCGGCGTTCCTCCGCCGCACACTCCTCGCAGAGCCCGAGCCCCGGATCGTAGTGTGCCCGACAGACGACGGCCCCACAGCGCTCGCACGCGAACTGCGCCTCCGCGGCCTCGCAGATCTGACAGAGTCCGGTGACGCTCATACGGTCCCGCAGGCGACGACGATACATCAACCCGGGGGCCGGCGCGGGACGCGGACCGACGTCCGATCGACGACGGTTCTCCGTGAATACGGACGCCTCGGGTCGTCTCCGGAGTCTTCCCCGGGGAAGGCTTTTGTTAGGTGGTCACTAACACGCACCCATGAGCGTCGACCGATCCGTCCTGCATCGCGCGCTCGAACGCGGCGAGCAGGAGGGTGGGCACGTGGAGTTCAAAGAACGCCTCACGCGCGAGGTCCACCTCGCCGAGGGGCGACTGGAGAGCCTGGCCGCCCAGCTCCGTCACCGCGTCCTCTCCGGCGACGGCGAGGCGCAGTACGTCGTCGGCGTCACCGACGACGGCGGCATCGCCGGAATCGACCCCGAGGCCTTCTCGGAGACTCTCGACGTCCTCAGCCTCCTCGCCGAGGAGGCCAGCGCCCACATCGACGACGTCCAGACGTGGGGGACGGAGGGACGCGGGCTCGTCGGCGTCGCCACGGTCCGCGACGGCGGCCAGCTCACCGCCGACGACGATCACGTCATCGTCGGCACCGCCGGCCACGTCGACCACGGGAAGTCCACGCTCGTCGGCTCGCTCGTCACCGGCCGGGCCGACGACGGGGACGGCGACACCCGGAGCTTCCTCGACGTCCAACCCCACGAGGTCGAACGCGGCCTCTCCGCCGACCTCTCGTACGGCGTCTACGGCTTCGACGGCGACGGGCCGGTCCGCGTCGAGAACCCCCACCGGAAACACGAGCGCGCCGCCGTCGTCGAACGCGCCGACCGCGTCGTCTCCTTCGTCGACACGGTCGGTCACGAACCGTGGCTCCGCACGACGATCCGCGGCCTCGTCGGGCAGAAACTCGACTACGGCCTGCTCGTCGTCGCCGCCGACGACGGCCCGACCGATACGACGCGCGAACACCTCGGCGTCCTCCTCGCCACCGAACTCCCCACGATCGTCGCCATCACCAAGACCGACCTCGTGGACGACGCCCGGGTCGAGGAAGTCGAGCGCGACGTCGAACGACTCCTTCGCGACACCGGCCGGACCCCGCTTCCCGTCGAGCGCCACGGCGTCGACGCCGCCGTCGAGGAGACGGACGACGCCGTCGTCCCCATCGTCCGCACGAGCGCCGTCGGCGGCGACGGACTCGACGTTCTCGACGAACTGTTCGAGCGCCTCCCGAAGACCGCCGCGGCCGGCGGCGACTTCCGCATGTACGTCGATCGCTCGTACAGCGTCACCGGCGTCGGCGCCGTCGCCTCCGGGACGATCAAGTCGGGGACCATCGCGGCCGGCGACGAGCTCCTCCTCGGTCCCTTCAGCGACGGCTCCTTCCGCGAGGTCGAGGCCCGCAGCATCGAGATGCACTACCACCGCGTCGACAAGGCCGAGGCCGGTCGGATCGTCGGCATCGCGCTCGCCGGCGTCCGCGAGTCCGAACTCGAACGCGGCATGGTGCTCGTCCCGCGCGACGCCGACCCGACGCCGACGCGCGCCTTCGAGGCAGAGGTGATGGTCCTCAACCACCCCACGCGGATCGACGACGGCTACGAACCCGTCGTGCACCTCGAAACCGCGAGCGAGGCCGCGCGCTTCCACCCCGAGGGCGGCCAGCTCCTCCCCGGCGACACCGGGCGCGCGACGGTCGAGTTCAAATTCCGCCCCTATCTCGTCGAGACGGGCCAGCGCTTCGTCTTCCGCGAGGGTTCGAGCAAGGGCGTCGGCACCGTCACCGAACTCCTCGACTGACTCCGGGCACTCCGGGCGACCGCGCGGCTAGACCCCGAAGCTCTCGGCGAGGACGTCCTCGCTCGTTCTCCCGAGCGCGTACGTCGGTCCGCCGACGACGTTCACCGTCACCTGCGCGGGCCCGAAGACGCCCGCCGCGACCTCCGAGAAGTCCCACTCGACGTCGTCGAAGACCTCGCCGAGCGGTCGCTCGTACTCCTCGCTCGCCGTCGACGGCACGGCCTCGAACGCCGACGCGTCGTCCGTCTCCACCGTCATGTACACCTGTCCGCCGTACGCGAGCGCGTCCATCTCCCGAGCGATGGCCGTCGACTCGTCGCCCGCGACCGGTGCGACCGGCGCGCGACCGTTCACCGACCGGATCGATCGGGGATCGTACCCCGCCTCGAAGAGACGGAAGGTCGCCATCTCGGCCGCCCGCGCCGCCGCGGAGACGCTCCCCGAGATCGACCCCGCCGCGTACGTCGGGAGGTAGAGCCCGTCCGTGTTCACCTCCGCGCGATCCGCGATCACGCGCGCGACGCCCTCGTCCGGGAGGTCGTCCGACTCCAAGGTCAGCACGGAGAGGTCGAACGCGTCCGTGTAGCCGAGCTCACGGAACTCCGCCTCCTCGGCGACGAGCGCGCGCGCCGGCCCCGACCCCAGCGCTTCGAACCCGTCCACCGAGAGCTCCCACCCCGCCTTCTGCGAGCAGAGCAACGCGAGATCCGGACGATCGCACGCGAGTTCGACGTGCGTGAACGGGGCGCCCGCCACGTCCGCCATCCCCGTCTGTACCGTCGCCAACCCCGCCGTCTGTATCTCCGCGAGGAGGAGACCGGCCTCGATCCCGCCCGCGTGGTCGACGCCGAAGTCCAAGACCGTCGCGCCGTTCTCCAGGTCGAACGCCCCGACGTCGAGTTCGCCCGCGAACTCCACCGCCTCGTCGGCCAACTCGACCGCCATCCGGTTGATGCTCTCCATGCCCCCGCGTTCGGCCGTCCCGCGGTAAAACGTTTGCAGTGCACGCCGCCGATAGCTCCATACGCGCACGCGTCCGGGCATACGTATGGCTGACACGAGACGCGATCGGCCGCCCGAGCCGACCTTCGAACACGCCTTCGACGTCGAGGCCGAGATCGACCCCGCGATCGAGATCGGCGACACCGGCGACGGCCACCGTCGCATCATCCCCATCGCCGGCGGGACCGTCAGCGGCCGCGTCGAGGGCGAGGTGTTGGCCGCCGGCGCCGACTACCAGCTCTTCCGCGCCGACCGTCCGAGCACCCTCGTCGCAAAGTACGCCATCGAGACGACGGACGGCGATCGGATCTACGTCGAGAACGAGGGGATTCGGTTCGCGCCGCCCGAGGTCAGCGAGCGTATCCGCGACGGCCGCGACGTCGACCCGGACCAGGTCTACTTCCGATCGGTCCCCTCTTTCGAGACCGCCCCCGACCTCCAGTGGCTCACCCGCAGCGTCTTCGTCGCCACCGGCGTCCGGATGCCCGACGGCGTCCACCTCGCCGTCTACCGCGTCGCCTGACGGCCCCGACCGACCCACTCGGCTCGTCGCGATTTGAGGCGATTTCACCGTCGCCGTCCCGCGCCCGTCACTCCGTCCGACGCCGCGCCTCCCTCCCCAGCTCCCGCTCCACGTCCGCGACCTTCTCCGCGGCCGATTTGTCGGACGTCCGCTTGTCGTCGATCTTCAGGAACGTGCTCACCCGATCGCCCGGTACCGCCTCGTGGGCCGCCTCGACCGCGTCGAAGAGCGTCCCGACGTCGCCGGCCTCGATGGTCGTCCCCATCGGCGTCGTCTCGTAGGAGACGTCGAAGTCGTCCAGCGCCTCCACGGCTTTCGCCACGTCGGCCGCCATGCTCCCCTCTCGAACCGGTGCGACGCTCAGCAGTGCGATCACCGTCATAGCCGGAGGGACGACCGGCTACGTCTTTACTTTCACGCGTGTGCGAGCGTCGAACGCTACGCTCGGGGGTGTGGTGGAATCGGGATGCGGGGTCTCTGGGACGTACGTACGCCCTCGGCGCGCTTCGCTGAGCGCCCTAGTCGATCGACCGAGCGGCGTACTTCGCCGGAGATGGGTTCGGAGAAGACGGGGATGCACTGGCTGGGATTTGAACCCAGGTTGTGACCATGGCAAGGTCACGTGATACCACTACACTACCAGTGCGCGTCTGCAACTCATCCGAGGTGCCGGGTATAAAAAAGGCTTTCGAACCGGCGTCGCGCCCTCGTCGTGTTCGGACCGGTCGTGCCCCCTCCTAGCACACGTGTGCGGCAGTGAGACGGCTTCACGAGGCCGTACGCGTAACGACACCCTTTTTAGCGCCCCGTCGGTAGTGGAGTCACAGTCTCGTGACGAGACGTGGACGCGAACAGGCATGACACGCAGCGTACTCGTGCCGTCGTCCATCTGCCGGGAAGCCGAGGACAAACGCGAGGCGACTCGCAAGCTCGGCTACGTGGCCCGCGCGGCCGCGGTCTTCCGGGCGGATCGCCTCGTGGTCTTTCCGGACCCCGAGGGGGAACGCCGCTGGGGCGTCGGGTTCGTCGAAACGGTGTTGCGGTACGCCGCGACACCACCCTACCTCCGAAAGGAGGCCTTCGACACCCGCGACGAACTGGAGTACGCCGGCGTCCTGCCGCCGCTCCGCCTCTCGTCATGGACCGGCTCCGAATCGAGCGGTTCGGGGTCGCATCGAGAAGGGATCGTGACCCAGGTCGGATCTGAAGGGCGCGTTCGGGTCAATTGCGGAATGCAACACCCGATCTCCCTCCACCTCCCCGACGGTATGGAGGTTTCGGAGGGGGAGCGCGTGACCATCAGGGTATCTTCGCGACGACCGGTCCGAGCGAAGATCGCCTCGGAGGCCCCACCGGGCTTCCAGGTCTTCACTCGGGCCATCGGGAACGAACTCGACCGTCCGGACGCCGGCGTCCGGGTCGCCACGTCACGCTTCGGGGTGCCAGTCGGCGCCGCGAACGTGGGCGACCTGGCTCGGCGCGTCCACGAAGACGGACTGACCGTGGCGTTCGGCTCGCCCGAACGCGGGCTTCCGCCCATGCTCGGCCTCACCGCCGAGGCGGTCAGCGAGTTCGACCCCGCCCAGTCCACCCGCGCACCCGGGGGGTTCGACACCTGGCTCAACACCATCCCCGACCAAGGTAGCGAGGTCGTGCGAACCGAAGAAGCGATGTTCGCCTCACTCGCATGCCTGACGCTCACGGAGTGATACGATGCCACAACCAAATCGACCACGCAAAGGCTCTCTGGGGTTCGGTCCCCGTAAGCGCGCGGCGAGCGAAGTCCCGCGCTTCAACAGCTGGCCCGACGACGACGGCCAGCCCGGACTTCAGGGATTCGCCGGGTACAAGGCAGGCATGAGTCACGTCGTGATGGTGGACGATAAGTCCAACTCTCCCACCGAGGGAATGGAGACGACCGTCCCCGTCACCGTCGTCGAAACACCCACGATGCGCGCCGCCGCGGTGCGGGCGTACGAGGACACGCCGTACGGCAAGAAGCCGATCACGGAAGTCTGGTCCGAGGACCTCGACGCGGACCTCGACCGGACCCTCGACGTCCCCTCCGAGGGCGCGCGCGGCGATTACGGCGCCATCGAGGAGCTCGTGGAGAACGGTGCGGTCGACGACCTCCGCGTCGTCACCCACACCGTTCCCGCGGGCCTCAGCGGCGTCCCGAAGAAGAAGCCAGACGTCATGGAGACGCGCGTCGGCGGCGGCTCGATCGACGAGCGCGCCGACTTCGCGCTCGAACTCCTCTCTGAGGGCGGCGAGCACGAGTTCGGTGACGTCTTCCGCGCCGGCGAGTTCCTCGACGCCTCCGGCGTCACCAAGGGCAAGGGCACCCAGGGCCCCGTCAAGCGCTGGGGCGTCCAGAAACGCAAGGGCAAGCACAAGCGCCAGGGCTGGCGGCGCCGCATCGGGAACCTCGGTCCGTGGAACCCCTCCCGGGTTCGCTCGACGGTTCCCCAGCAGGGCCAGACCGGCTACCACCAGCGCACCGAACTCAACAAGCGCCTCGTCGACTTCGGCGACGGCGACGACGAGGCCGTCGACGCCGCGGGCGGATTCCCGAACTACGGGGACGTCTCCGGCTCGTACGCCCTCATCAAGGGTTCGCTGCCCGGCCCCGAGAAGCGCCTCCTGCGCTTCCGCCCGGCCATCCGACCCAACGAATCGCCGCGCCTCGACCCCGAGGTGCGCTACGTGAGCACCGCGTCGAACCAGGGCTAAATTATGCAGGCAACAGTCCGTGGCCTCGATGGCGACGACGCCGGCTCCGTCGACCTCCCGGAGGTCTTCGAGACGGCGTACCGCCCCGACCTCATCCGTCGGGCGGTCCTCGCCGCACAGGCCAATCGAAAACAGCAGTACGGCGCTGACGAGTACGCGGGTCTGCGAACCCCCGCCGAATCCATGGGCAGCGGACGCGGTATGGCCCACGTCCCGCAGACGAACGGACGTGGCGCGCGTGTCCCGCAGACCGTGGGCGGCCGGAAGGCGCACCCGCCGAAAGCAGAGAAAGACCAGGGCAAGACGGTCAACAAAAAGGAGCGCAAGCTCGCCGTCCGGTCCGCCATCGCGGCGACGACCGACGCCGAGCTCGTCGCAGAGCGCGGTCACGAGTTCGACGACGACCTCGAACTCCCGCTCGTCGTCTCGGACGACTTCGAGGACCTCGTGAAGACGAAGGAGGTCGTCTCCTTCCTCGAGGCCGTCGGCGCACACGACGACGTCGAGCGCGCGGACGACGGGAAGACCGTCCGCGCCGGGCAGGGCAAGCTCCGCGGTCGCAAGTACCGCGAGCCCAGCTCCGTCCTCTTCGTCACGTCGAGCGAGACCGGTCCGTCGAAGGCCGCCCGCAACCTCGCGGGGGTCGACGTCGCGACCGCCGCCGAAGTGAACGCCGAGGACCTCGCGCCCGGCGCCCACGCCGGCCGGCTCACCGTCTGGACCGAGAGCGCGCTCTCGGAGGTGGCCGAGCGATGAGCGGTATCATCGAATATCCACTCGTCACGGAGAAGGCGATGGACGACATGGACTTCGGTAACAAGCTCCAGTTCATCGTCGACGTCGACGCGACGAAGACCGACGTCAGCGAGGAGATCTCCTCGCAGTACGACGTCACGGTCGAGTCCGTCAACACGCAGGTGACGATGGACGGGACGAAGAAGGCCATCGTCAAGCTGTCCGAGGAGGACGACGCGCAGGACGTCGCCTCCCGGATCGGGGTGTTCTAACAATGGGACGCAGGATTCAAGGTCAGCGACGTGGCCGCGGGACGAGCACGTTCCGCGCGCCGTCGCACCGATACAAGGCGGAACTGTCGCACAAGAAGCCCGAGGGCGACGTGCTCTCCGGCGAGGTCGTCGACATCGAGCACGACCCCGCGCGGAGCGCCCCCGTCGCTCGCGTCGAGTTCGACGACGGCGATCAGCGCCTCGTCCTCGCCGCCGAGGGCGTCGGCGTCGGCGACACGCTCGAGGTCGGTATCTCGGCGTCCGTCGAGCCCGGTAACACGCTCCCGCTCGCCGAGATCCCCGAAGGGGTCCCCGTGAGCAACGTCGAGCACCAGCCCGGCGACGGCGGGAAGTTCGCGCGCGCCTCCGGCGTCAACGCGGACCTCGTCACGCACGAGCGCGACGCCGCGGTCGTGCAGCTCCCGAGCGGTGAGGTCAAGCGCCTCTCTCCGGACTGTCGCGCCACCATCGGCGTCGTCGCCGGCGGCGGTCGGACGGAGAAGCCGTTCGTGAAGGCCGGCAACAAGCACCACAAGATGAAGGCCCGCGGGACGAAGTGGCCGCGCGTCCGTGGTGTAGCGATGAACGCCGTCGACCACCCGTTC
Organism: Halarchaeum nitratireducens; assembly: GCF_014647155.1. Classification (GTDB taxonomy): domain Archaea; phylum Halobacteriota; class Halobacteria; order Halobacteriales; family Halobacteriaceae; genus Halarchaeum; species Halarchaeum nitratireducens. Next base: position 380,835 of record NZ_BMOQ01000001.1, read on the forward strand.
GGTGGCGGCGGCCGCCAGCACCCCGGTCGCCCGAAGAGCGTCTCGAAGAACGCACCGCCCGGACGGAAGGTCGGGGACATCGGCTCCCGACGCACCGGCCGTGGAGGGAACTAACGCATGAGTACGGAATACCGCACCGGCCGCGAGGGTGAGTTCACCTACCGCGGCTACGAGCTTGACGAACTCCAGGACATGGATCTGGAGGACGTCGCGGAACTGCTCCCCGCGCGACAGCGGCGAACCATCACCCGTGGCCTCTCCGAGGAGCACGAGAAGGTCCTCGAGAAGGCACGAGCGCGCGACGCCGAGGAGACGGCGAACAACCCGATCCGCACGCACCTCCGTGACATGCCCGTCCTCCCCGAGTTCGTCGGGCTGACCTTCGCGGTCTACGACGGACAGGAGTTCGGGCGCGTCGAGGTGCAACCGGAGATGATCGGTCACTACCTCGGCGAGTTCGAGCTGACGCGTAGCTCGGTCGAACACGGGCAGGCGGGTATCGGCGCGACCCGCTCCTCGAAGTTCGTGCCGCTCAAATAACCCATGGGAATCAGCTACAGCGTGGACGCCGACCCGGAGACCACCGCGAAGGGGATGCTCCGCGAGCGGCCGATCAGCCTGAAGCACAGCAAGGCCATCGCCCGCGAGATCAAAGGCGAGACGGTCGCGGACGCCGAGGAGTACCTCACCGCGGTGCTGAACGAGGAGAAGTCGGTGCCGTTCAAACAGCACAACACCGGCGTCGGACACCGCTCCGACATCGAGGGCTGGGACGCCGGCCGCTATCCGGAGAAGGCGACGAAGGACTTCCAGAAGCTCCTGACGAACGTCTCGAACAACGCCGAACAGCAGGGCTTCGAGCCCGCTGCGATGGTCATCACGCACGTCGCCGCCCACAAGGTCGGCGAGACGCAGGGTCGCAAGCCCCGTGCGATGGGTCGCGCGACGGCGTGGAACAGCCCGCAGGTGGACGTCGAACTCATCATCGAGGAGGCAGAATAACATGGCAGACGAACTCGAATTCATCGAAGAGGGGCTTCAGCGCTCCCAGATCGACGAGTTCTTCAAAGAGGAACTCGCCCGCGCCGGCTACGGCGGCATGGACGTCGCCCACACGCCGATGGGAACGCAGATCGTTCTCATGGCGGAGAAGCCCGGGATGGTCATCGGGAAGGGCGGGAAGAACATCCGGAAGATCACGACGCAACTCGAGGAGCGCTTCGACCTGGACGATCCGCAGATCGACGTCCAGGAAGTCGACGAGCCCGACCTGAACGCACAGATCGTCGCGGACCGACTCGCGAACGCCCTCGAACGAGGGTGGTACTTCCGCAAGGCCGGTCACACGACCATCGACCGCATCATGGACGCGGGCGCCCTCGGCGCCGAGATCGTCCTGAGCGGGAAGGTCACCGGCAACCGCGGCCGCGTCGAGAAGTTCAACCGCGGCTACATCAAGCACAACGGCGAGCCCGCCGAGTCCATCGTGGACCACGGGCAGGGCGTCGCCGTGATGAAGCTCGGTACCATCGGCGTGGACGTCAAGATCATCCCGCCGGGAGCCGAGTTGCCCGACGACTTCGAGATCGACGAGGACGCCGACATCGAGGACCTCATTGTCGATGAGGAGGAAATCGAGGGCGAAGGCGTCGAGGAGCTCCTCGAAGGCGAGGAGCCCGCGGACGTCGAGGCAGGCGGTCCCGAGGGCGAGGCCCCCGGCGAGGACGCCCTCACCGAGGCCGACGACGACACCGCCCAGGAGGAGATCCTCGAGGAGGCCGTCGAGTCCGAGGAGGGCGCGAGCCCGACCTCGCCGTCGGACTCCGAGGAGGCCGTCGAGGAGGCCCTCGACGAGCTCGAGGAGGAAGTCGAGCCCGAGGACTTCGACGAGGTCGAAGCCGACGTCGAGGAGGAGGCCGACGCGCTCCTCGAAGAGATGGACGAAGCCGAGTCCGAAGACGAGGAGGGTGAGGACTGATGGCGATTCTCCACACCCAGGAGATCCGCGACATGACGCCCGCCGAGCGCGAGGCCGAGCTCGAAGAGCTCGAGACCGAACTGCTTAACGAGAAGGCCGTGAAGGCCGCCGGTGGGGCGCCGGAGAACCCGGGCCGTATCGGCGAGCTCCGGCGGACGGTCGCGCGGATCAAGACGATCCAGCGCGAAGAAGGCGACCTCGAGGAATAATGACGCTGACGCCCGAGACGCTCCCGCGACACGAGCTCGTCGGCCTCCCGGTACGGGTCGTCGACTCGCCCGACCGTTCGCAGGTCGGAATCGCCGGACGGGTCGTCTCGGAGACGACCAACACCCTCGTGATAGAGGTTGTCTCGGGCACCAAGCGCGTTCCGAAAGGTGGAAGAAGGTTCGAGTTCCGACTCATAGATGAAGCCGCGGCCCGCGCTCGGAGCGCATCCGACGCCGCGCCGGCACCGAGCCGACGCGACCGCAAGGGGGCCGGGACCGCGTCCCAACCCGACTCGTGCGGCGGCACGACGGGCGAGGACGCGGCCTACGTTACGGTGGATGGCGACATACTGCTCTCACGGCCCGCACTACGCTCCGAAAACGGAGTCGAATCACAATGGCGATAGGACTGAACGTAGACGCGCCCGAAGGCGACTGTGCCGACGATGACTGCCCGTTCCACGGCAGTCTGTCCGTTCGCGGACAGGTCATCGAAGGCGAAGTCGCTTCTACGGCAATGGACAAGACCGTCGTCGTCGAACGTGAATACGACGTATTCGTCCCGAAGTACGACCGCTACATGAAGCGTCGTTCTCGGGTTCCGGCACACGCGCCGGAGTGCTTCGATATCACAGAAGGCGACACGGTACGCATCGCAGAGACACGACCGCTCTCGAAGACCAAATCCCACGTGGTCGTCGAGCTCACGGAGGGTGAGAACTGATGGAAGCAATCAAAGCAGACGTCACACCCGGACTGGAGAAGGGTTCCCTCATCACGTGCGCCGACAACACGGGCGCACGCGAGCTCAAGATCACGTCCGTCTCCGGCTACCAGGGGACGATCAACCGACACCCCAAGGCGGGGATCGGTGACAAGATCACCGTCTCGGTGACGAAAGGGACGCCCGAGATGCGCCGGCAGGTGCTGGAGGCCGTCGTGGTCCGCCAGCGTAAGCCGATCCGGCGCCCCGACGGCACGCGCGTGAAGTTCGAGGACAACGCCGCGGTCATCATCGACGACCTCGGCGAACCTCGCGGGACCGAGATCAAGGGTCCCATCACGCGGGAGGTCGCGGAGCGGTACGGCAGCATCGCGAGCACCGCGACGATGATCGTATAACATGACTGAACAACCACACAAACAGCGCACCCGCACGGAGAACGCGGCGCTCCACGAGCGCCAAAAGCAGGTCCGCGCGCACCTCTCGGAGGACCTCCGCGAGGAGTACGGCCAGCGGTACGTCCGCGTCAACGCGGGCGACACGGTCGAGGTCATGCGCGGCGACTTCGCCGGCGAAGAAAGCGAGGTCACCAACGTCGACCTCAAGGACGCCGCCGTCCACGTGGACGGCGTGACCGTCGAGGCCGCGGACGGCGAGGAGGTTCCCCGGGCGCTCGACGCCTCGAACCTCCGCGTCACGGACCTCGATCTCTCCGACGACGTGCGCCAAACCCGACTGGAGGGTGACAACGAATGAGCAACCACCAGAAACGACTCTCCGTACCGAAGTCGTGGCCCGTTGAGCGGAAAACGGCCACGTTCACGGCGAAGGCAGGCGCTGGCCCGCACGGCGAGGCCGGCGTCCCGCTCGTCGTCGTCCTTCGGGACGTCCTCGGCTACGTCGACACGACGAAGGAAGCGAAGTACGCCGCGCACCACGATGGCGTTCTCGTCAACGGCGACACCGTCGGTGACGTGACTCAGCCCGTCGGGATGTTCGACATCCTGGGCTTCCCGGAGCGCGACGAGTACTACCGCGTCTTCCCCGACGAGGGCGGACGCCTCTCCCTGACCGAGATCCCGGCCGCCGACGCGGACGGCAAGCTCGCGAAGGTCACGAACAAGACGCTGGTCCCGGGCGGCGATGTCCAGCTCAACCTCCACAACGGTCACAACCTGGTCGTCGAGGAGGACGAGTACAGCGGTAACGACAGCATCGTCGTCGACCTCGACAACGACGACGTGCTCGCGCACTTCCCGTACGCGGAGGGCGCGCTCGTCACGGCCGTCTCCGGACAGCACGCCGGCGAAGTCGGCGAGATCACCGAGATCACCGTCTCGCCCGGCAGCTCGAGCAACACGGTCGAAGTCGAGACCGACGCGGGCTCCTTCGAAACCGTCGAGGAGTACGTCTTCGTCATCGACGAGCAGTTCGTCGACGACGAGGCCGCCGCGGAGTCCGAACCGGAGGGTGACGACGAATGAGCGAAGCCGAATTCCACGAGATGCGCGAGCCCACCATCGAGAAGGCCGTCGTCCACATGGGCGTCGGTCAGGGTGGCCGCGAACTCCAGAACGCCGAGGAGATCCTCGAGGAGATCACCGGACAGGAGTCCGTGCGCACGACGGCCAAGCGCACGGAGCCCGAGTTCGGGATCCGCGAGGGCGACCCGATCGGCGCGAAGGTCACGCTCCGCGGCGACGATGCCGCGGAGTTCCTGACGCGCGCGTTCGACGCCGTCTCGCTGAGTCGGAACCAGTTCGACGACACGGGGAACGTCTCCTTCGGCATCGAGGAGCACACTGACTTCCCGAGCCAGGAATACGACCCGAACATCGGCATCTTCGGGCTGGACGTGACGGTCAACCTCGTCCGTCCGGGCTACCGCGTCTCCAAGCGGGACAAGCGGAGCCAGCCGATCCCCGAGAACCACCGCCTCGACACCGAGGACGCGATCTCCTTCCTCGAGGCGAACTTCGACGTGGAGGTCACGCAATGAGCGAAGCAGCACACGAGCACGAGGAGACGGGCCAGACCCACGAGTGTCGCCGATGCGGTCGCAATCAGGGCCTCGTCGGGAAGTACGACGTCTGGCTGTGTCGACAGTGCTTCCGAGAGATCGCCCGCTCGATGGGCTTCAAGAAGTACAGCTAACAATGACAGGGAAAGACCCACTCTCCGACGCCCTCTCCGGTCTCGACAACGCCGAGAGCGTCGGACACCTCAACCACACGATATCGACCGCCTCCAACACCATCGGGTCCGTCCTCGAGGTCTTCTACGACCGCGGGTACATCGACGGCTTCGAGTTCGTCGACGACGGAAAGGGTGGCCAGTTCGAGGTCGAACTAAAGGGTGCCATCAACGAGTGCGGCCCCGTCAACCCGCGGTACTCCGTGGGTGCCGACGAGTTCGAGCAGTGGGAGAAGCGCTATCTCCCGGCTCGTGACTACGGGACGCTCATCGTGACGACCAGCCACGGCATCATGAGCCACTACGAGGCCCGCGAGGAGGGCATCGGTGGCCAGGTCATCGCTTACGTCTACTAACAATGACGCGAACAGAACTCGAGATCCCCGACGACGTCGACGCCGAAGTCGACCACCTGGAGCTGACCGTCGAGGGGCCAAACGGCTCCGTCACGCGGCGGCTCTGGTACCCCGACGTACGCGTCTCCGTCGACGACGGTGCCGTCGTCATCGAGGCGGAGTCGGAGGACGCGAAGACGAACGCCACGGTCGGGACGTTCGAGAGCCACATTACGAACATGTTCCACGGCGTGACCGAGGGCTGGGAGTACCGGATGCAAGTCCACTACTCTCACTTCCCGATGCAGGTCACCGTGGAAGATGACGAAGTGGTCATCGAGAACTTCCTCGGCGAGAAGGCGCCCCGGCGCGCGGAGATCCGCGGCGACACGGACGTGCAGATCGACGGCGAAGAGCTGACCCTCTCGGGCTCCGACAAGGAGTCCGTCGGGCAGACCGCCGCCGACATCGAGCAGCTCACCCGTGTCACCGACAAGGACACCCGCGTGTTCCAGGACGGCGTCTACATCGTCGAGAAACCGACGAAAGGAGGTGCCTGATAGATGGCAGACGACGAACCCCAGGAACTGGAAGACATCAGCGGCGTCGGCGCGAGCAAGGCCGAAGCGCTGCGTGAGGCCGGCTACGAGACGGTCGAGGACGTGAAGGCAGCGAGCCAGGACGACCTCGCGGAAGTAGACGGCGTCGGCAACGCGCTCGCGGCCCGCATCAAGGCAGACGTCGGCGGTCTCGAAGTCTCCGAGGAGACCGAGACCGAAGTCGAGGAGGAAGCGCCCGAGGCCGAGGCGGCCGAGGAGGAGACGGAAGCGGAGACGGAACTCCGCCCGCGCGGTCACGCCGACAAGACGCCGGAGCTCGACGACGAGGCCGAACGCCTCCTCGACGAGCGCCGCCGCGTCGGCAAGCCGCAGTTCAACCGACAGGACTACCACAAGAAAAAGCGGACCCCGACCTCGTGGCGCAAGCCCCGCGGCACGCTCTCGAAGCAGCGCCGCGGCATCAAGGGGAAGGGCCCGAAGGTCGAAGCCGGCTTCCGCACGCCGAAGGCGGTGCGCGGCAAACACCCGAGCGGCTTCGAGGAGGTCCGCGTCCACAACGCGGACGACCTCGACGGCGTCGACCCGGACACCGAGGCCGTCCGCATCGCCTCGAAGGTCGGTGCGCGAAAGCGCGAGACCATCGAGGAGCAGGCCGAGGAAGCGGGCATCCGCGTCCTCAACCCGACCTACATCGAAGTGGAGGTCGACAATGAGTGATCTGAGCGCACAGAAACGACTGGCCGCCGACGTCCTCGACGTCGGGAAGAACCGCGTCTGGTTCGACCCGGACGCCCAGGGCGAGATCGCGGACGCCATCACGCGCGAGGATATCCGCGAACTCGTCGACGAGGGCACGATCCGGGCCGAGACCAAGCAGGGCAACTCCCGTGGTCGCGCGCGCGAACGAGACGCGAAGCGTGCGTACGGTCACCGGAAGGGACCGGGCACGCGCCGCGGCAAGGCGGGCGCCCGCCAGAACGAGAAGGACGAGTGGAAGAGCAGCATCCGCGCACAGCGCCGCGAGCTCCGTGAGCTCCGCGACAGCGGCGAACTCACCCCCGCCCAGTACCGTGAACTCTACAACATGGCGAAGGGCGGCGAGTTCGATAGCGTGAGCCGGCTGCACAACTACATCGCGGAACACTACGGTGAGCAATAATGGCTAGCGGCCCACGATACAAAGTCCCGATGCGCCGGCGCCGCGAGGTCCGGACGGATTACCACCAGAGGTTGCGCCTCCTCAAGTCGGGCAAGCCCCGGCTTGTCGCTCGAAAGAGCAACAACAACGTCACGGCGCAGCTGATCGCGACCGGCCCCGACGGCGACGAGACGCTCGCGAGTGCACAGGCGACAGACCTCGAGGAATACGGCTGGGAAGCGCCGACCGGGAACCTCCCGTCGGCGTACCTGACCGGCTACCTCGCGGGCGTTCGCGCCCGAGAAGCGGGTCTCGACGAGGCCGTCCTCGACATCGGTCTGAACACCGCGACCCGCGGGTCGAAGGTGTTCGCCGTGCAGGAGGGCGCGATCGACGCAGGCCTCGACATCCCGCACAACGAGGACGTCTTCGCCGACTGGCAGCGCACGCGCGGCGAGCACATCGCGGACTACGCAGCACAGCTCGACGAGCCGCTCTACAGCGGCGAGTTCGACGCCACAGAACTCCCCGAGCACTTCGATGACGTGCTCGAATCCATTCAGGAGGACTAACCAATGAGCTACAACGACAGCTGGCAGCCCCAGACCCGACTCGGCCGCCGCGTGCAGGAGGGCGAGATCGAGTCGATGTCGGCGGCGCTGAACACCGGGCTCCCGCTGAAGGAGCCCGAAGTCGTCGACAACCTCCTCCCGGGGCTCGACGACGAGGTACTGGACATCAACATGGTCCAGCGGATGACGGACTCCGGCCGCCGGGTGAAGTTCCGGTGCGTCGTCGCGGTCGGTAACCGCGACGGCTTCGTCGGGTACGCCGAGGGTCGAGACGACCAGGTCGGCGGCGCCATCCAGAAGGCCATCGAGGTCGCGAAACTGAACATCATCGACGTCTCTCGCGGCTGTGGGTCGTGGGAGTGTGGCTGTGGGCGTCCGCACACGGTCGCGCTCAAGACGACCGGCAAGGCCGGGAGCGTCGAAGTCGATCTGATTCCCGCCCCGCGCGGCCTCGGTCTCGCGGGCGGTGAGACGGTCCGGCACGTCCTCGAACTCGCCGGTATCGAGGACGTCTGGACGAAGTCCGCCGGGAAGACCCGGACGACGGTGAACTTCGCGAAGGCGACGTTCAACGCCCTCCAGAACACGGCGGAGGCCCGCATCCCCGAGCGCACCCGCGAGAAGCGCGAGGTGATCGAGTGATGCAGGCCGTCGTCCAACTCCGCGGTGAGGTCGACATGCGTTCGAGCGTCGAGGACACCCTCTCGATGCTGAACCTCCACCGCGTCAACCACGCGACTCTCGTCCCGGAGACCGACGCGTACGACGGGATGATCGCGAAGGTCAACGACTACGTCGCGTACGGCGAACCGTCCCTGGAGACGGTGAAAGCCCTCATCGCGAAGCGCGCCGAGCCCCTCGAGGGCGACGCGGACGTCGACGACGAGTGGGTCGCCGAGAACACCGACTACGACGACGTCGACGATCTCGCGCGCGCGCTCTACAACGAGAACACGACGCTGCGCGAGGCGGGGCTCTCCCCCGTCGTCCGACTCCACCCGCCGCGCGGCGGCCACCAGGGCATCAAGCAGCCCCAGTCCGAGGGCGGACAGCTCGGTAAGCAGTCGACCGAGGAAGTCGACGAACTCCTCGAGAGGATGCGATAACAATGACGAGCAAGAAACGACGCCAGCGCGGCACGCGCACGCACGGTGGCGGCTCGCACAAGAACCGACGCGGTGCCGGTCACCGTGGCGGACGCGGTCGCGCTGGCCGCGACAAGCACGAGTTCCACAACTACGAACCGATCGGGAAGAGCGGCTTCAAGCGTCCCGAGAAGGCGAAGCTCGACGTCGCCGAAATCACGGTCCGCGAGCTCGACGAGGACATCGCGCTCCACGTCGCCGACGGCCTCGCCGAGGAGACCGACAACGGCTACCGAATCGACGTCCGTGACGTCGTCGAGGACGGCCACGAGGTCGACGCGGTGAAGGTCCTCGGGTCCGGGCAGGTCTACAACCAGCTCGAAGTCGTCGCCGACGCGTTCAGCGACGCTGCCGTCGACCTCCTTGAGGCCGAGGGCGGTGAGGCGGTCCTGACCGAGCGCGGTGAGGAACTCGACAGCGACGACGAGATCGACGAGAGCGAGGACTGATAGATGGGCTGGAAGGAAGCTGCCGAGCCGTACATCACCCGGATGCCGACCGTCTCGCGCCCGGAGGGCCACGTGCCCTTCAAGCGCAAGATGGCGTGGACGGCGTTCATCTTGGTGGTGTACTTCTTCCTGACGAACGTCGCCCTCTGGGGGCTCGGGCAGAACGCGACCGACCTGTTCGGGCAGTTCCGCAGTCTGCTCGCCGGCGGTCAGGGATCCGTCCTCCAGTTGGGGATCGGGCCCATCGTCACGGCGAGTATCGTCCTCCAGTTGCTCGGCGGGGCGAACCTGCTCGGGCTGGACACCAACGACCCGCGTGATCAGGCGATCTATCAGGGCCTCCAGAAGCTGCTGGTGCTCGTGATGATCTGCCTGACGGGCCTCCCGATGGTGTTCCTCGGTGGCTTCCTCCCGGCGGACACCGCGCTCGCGTCCGCGCTCGGGATCGGCGTCTTCGGCGTGAAGTGGATCATCTTCGCGCAGATCTTCGTCGGTGGCGTCCTCATCCTCTATATGGACGAGGTCATCTCGAAGTGGGGCGTCGGGTCCGGGATCGGCCTCTTCATCGTGGCCGGGGTCTCCCAGCAGCTCATCGTCGGTCTGCTCTACTGGAGCGGTGCCGGCACGGGCAGCATGGGCGTGATTCCCTACTGGATCAACGTCCTGCTCGGGAACATCGAGAACGTCACCGCGAGCTCGCTGCTGTTCAACTCGACAGTCGGGCTCCTCCCGATCATCACGACGCTGCTCATCTACGCGGTCGTCGTGTACGCGGAGTCGGTCCGCATCGAGATCCCGCTCAGCCACGCCCGCGTGAAGGGGGCCCGTGGTCGCTTCCCGGTGAAGCTCATCTACGCGAGCGTCCTGCCGATGATCTTGGTGCGCGCCCTGCAGGCGAACATCCAGTTCCTCGGCCGGATCCTCCGCGGATGGCTCGGTGAGGCCGGGATGCCCAACTGGCTCGGCGTCTACACGGTGTCGGAGCAGGCCGGCCTGCAGGTCGCGGGCGGCCTGTTCTACTACCTCGCACCCATCCACAGCCCGTCCGATTGGATGTGGTGGGTCGCCGGAGTGGGCGGCGCCGAACCGTGGCAGGTACTCCTCCGGGTCGCTATCGACCTGACCTTCATGGTCATCGGAGGTGGTATCTTCGCCATCTTCTGGGTCGAGACGGCGGACATGGGCCCGGAGGCGACGGCGAAGCAGATCCAGAACTCCGGGATGCAGATCCCGGGCTTCCGGCAGAACGTCGGCGTCATCGAGAAGGTCATGGAGCGTTACATCCCGCAGGTCACCGTGATCGGCGGCGCGCTCGTCGGCCTCCTCGCCGTCCTCGCCAACATGATGGGTACCATCGGTGGCGTCTCCGGGACGGGGCTGCTGCTTACGATCTCCATCACGTACAAACTGTACGAGGAGATCGCCGAGGAGCAGCTCATGGAGATGCATCCGATGATGCGCCAGATGTTCGGCGACCAATAACCCGGATCCCTCCGGCGTTTTCACCGTTCGATAGCCGATAGCTTCGCGTTTCGCTCGCCGTCGTCGTCGAGCGCGTTTCCGCAGACATTTATCCCGGGAGACTGAACGGCGTGTCATGAGCGACCCGCGCATCCTGATCTTGGGCGCGCCCGGCGCCGGAAAGGGCACGCAGTCGAAACGCCTCTGTGAGGCCTACGACATCGAGCACGTCACGACGGGCGACGCGCTGCGCGCGAACAAACACATGGAGACCGAGTACGGAACGCCCGCCGAGTACATGGACGCGGGCGACCTCGTCCCCGACCCTCTCGTCAACGAGATCGTCGTGGCGGCGCTCGAAGAGGCGGACGGCTTCGTCCTCGACGGCTATCCGCGCAACGAGAGTCAGGTCGAGTTCCTCGCGGACGCGACCGATCTCGACGTCGTCCTCTACCTCGACGTCTCCGAGGAGGAACTCGTCGACCGGCTCACCGGCCGTCGCGTCTGCCCGGAGTGTGGCGCGAGCTACCACGTCGAGTTCAATCCGCCCGCGGAGGCGGGTGTCTGCGACGAGTGTGGCGCGGACCTCGTCCAGCGCGACGACGACACCGAGGAGACGGTACGCGACCGCCTCGAGACCTACCGGGAGAACACCGAGGAGGTCATCGACCACTATCGAGGCACCGACGCGTTCGTCGAGATCGACGGCGAACAGACGCCCGACGAGGTCTGGGCGGACGTGAAGGCCGCGGTCGATTCGCGCGCGGAGTAAAAGGTTCATGAACGCCCCCACCGGAGGTACGTAGCATGGCACGGACCGCGGAAAAGGTGCGGGACCTCGTCGCCGAGGACCCCGAGATGCGCGACGCCGTCACCGCCCTCCTCGATCACGAGGGGGAGACGATCGAGTGGCGCGACGTCAACGAGTCGCTGACCAGCGGCCAGTGGGGGCGCCTCATCGAGAAAGGCGTCCTCGAGGAGGCCGGCGACGGCTTCCAGCTCGCCGACCCCGACGCCGTCCGCGAGGGTCTCACGGGCGACGACGAAGCCGCCTACGAGGGCGGCAGTGACGTCGAACTACCGGACGACGAGGAGAGCTCGTGGACGACGTACGACAAGGCCGCGGGGGTCATCGCGCTGGTCATGATGAGCGGCTACTACTACCACCCGATTCGCCGGACGGTCGGGCCGGCCATCGACATCCTCCTCGGCCCGCTGAACGGGCTGTTACCGTTCTTCGTCGTCGTGATGGTGCTCGCCGTCTGTACGGGGTTCTGGACGTCGATCATCCAGGCGAACCTGATGGACTTCGACAAGATGTCCGTTTATCAGGAACGGATGCAGGACATCCAGGAGCGTCAGAAGGCAGCGCGCGAGCGCGGTGACGAGGAGGCGCTCGATCGCATCCAGAAGGAGCAGATGGAGGCGATGGGCGACCAGCTCGGGATGTTCAAGATGCAGTTCCGTCCGATGGTCTGGATCATGCTCCTCACCATTCCAGTCTTCCTCTGGATGTACTGGAAGCTCGGACGGATCGATCGGGGCGTCGAGCTCGTCCTCCCGCTCGTCGGCCACACCCACCTCAAGGACACCATCGGCGGGTTCATGCCGGCGTGGATCGTCTGGTACTTCCTCTGCTCGATGGGGTTCAGCCAGATCGTCCGCAAGGGCTTGGGCATCCAGACGACGCCCACGTGAGCGGGGCTCGGTCGCGCACACGCGGCGCTTCGTAAACTCCTTACTCCGCGCGTGCCGATGGCGACTATGTTGGTCACGATCTCCGGGCCGCCGGGCAGCGGGAAGTCCACGGTGGCGTCCACGCTCGCGGACCACCTCGGCTACGAGCACACCTCCGGTGGCGACATCTTCCGCGGGCTCGCCGACGAGCGCGGGCTCACGCTCGAAGAGTTCAACGAACTCGCGGAGGAGGACCCGCAGATCGACAAGGAACTCGACGAACAGCTGCGCGAGACGGCGCGTGAACGCGACGACGTCGTCCTCGAATCCCGCCTCGCGGGCTGGATGGCGGGTGAGTACGCGGACATCAAGATCTGGCTCGACGCGCCGCTCGGGACGCGGTGTCGTCGGATCGCCGAACGCGAAGGCAAGACGCCCGCCGCCGCCCGCAAGGAGACGGAGAAGCGCGAGGCCTCCGAGAACGCGCGATACGCCGAGTATTACGACATCGACTTCGACGACCTCACGATCTACGATCTCTCCGTGAACACCGCGCGGTGGGGGCCCGAGGAGGTGACGGATATCGTCCTCTACGCCGTCGACGCGTACGTCCCCTCGCAGGACGAGGGACCGACGCCGATCGACGACGTCCGCTACGAGTTCTAGATGCGCCGCGTGGCCCCCGAAGAGCGCGATATCGACGCCCTCCGTGAGTTCGGCGTGGTGAATCTGGACAAGCCCCCGGGTCCCTCCGCACACCAGGTTTCGGCGTGGATCCGCGACATGGTCGGCGTGGAGAAGGCCGCCCACGCCGGGACGCTCGATCCGAAGGTCACCGGTTGCCTCCCCGTCCTGACGGGAACGGCCACGCGTCTCGCGCCCGCGCTCCTCGAAGGTCCAAAAGAGTACGTCGCCGTCCTCGAACTCCACGCCCGCGCGCCGACGGATCTCGAGACCGTCCTCGACGAGTTCGAGGGCCCGCTCTACCAGAAACCCCCGCGCAAGAGCGCCGTCGCGCGCCGCCTGCGCGTCCGCGAGGTGTACGACCTCGAGGTGCTCGAGCTCTCCGACGACCGCCGACGGGTCCTCGTCCGCATTCGCTGTGAGAGCGGGACTTACGTCCGCAAACTCTGTCACGACCTCGGTCTCGCGCTCGGAACCGGCGCGCACATGGGTGACCTGCGCCGGAGCGCGACCGGGCCGTTCGACGACGCCTCCCTCGTGACTCTCCACGACCTCGCAGACGCCCTCGCCGAGTGGCGCGAGCGCGGCGACGAGACGTGGCTCCAGGACGCCCTCGCACCCGCAGAGGACGCGCTGACTCACCTCCCCTCGGTCACCATCGCACCCTCCGCCGCCGACTCCGTCGCCGACGGTGCGCCCGTGTTCGCACCCGGCGTCATCGACGCCGTCGACGTGGATCACGGTGCGCTCGTCGTCTGCTACACGCCGAACGGGTCGGTCGTCTGCCTCGGTCGCCTCGTCGGTGATCCCCACGCCGACACGGGGGAAGTCGTCTCGCTCGAACGCGTTCTCGTCTGACACACGGCGGCCAACCGGATCCGACGTCGGATCCCGATGATCTCATCCGTCGTCGAAACGAAGGCCTTAATGTCGGCACCCGCCTCCCACGAAATACGGGGCCGTGGGGTAGCTTGGTATCCTCGGCGGATGGGGTCCGTCGGACTTGAGTTCGAATCTCAACGGTCCCACTACATTTTCGAGGCAATCCATCCCTGAGACTTGGATTTGGTTCGGTTTCATCGGTTTCAGGCTTCGTTTCTTAGTCAAGCTTCGACACCTCCTCACGCCGCGACTCCATCGTCCGCCGCGGATCCGACCGGTCGTAGTGCGTCCGGATCGTCTCCGGCGTCGCGTCGACGCGATCGGACACGGCGCTGATCGACATCCCACACTCGCGCATGTACGAGATCGCGCCCGTCCGAATCCGATGCGGAGAGAGTGACGACGGACACTTGCTCTCGCGGCCGTGCACGCGGAACTCGCAGTCGTCCGGATCGCGGTCGTGTGGACACTCACGGACCGTGCACGGCTGTGTGAGCGCGTACGTGCGCCGCTGAATCGTGTTCCCCGCGGCACGACCGCGTTCCGTCGTCACGAGCGGCTCGCGGCCGTAGTCGTCGACCACCTTCTTCCGGTTCTCCTCGATGTAGTCGCCGACGATTCGCGCGATATCGTCGGAGAGCGCGACGTCACGCTCGCCGTCGAACTCGTTCTTCAGCGGCGTCTCCTCAGCTGGCCGATGTCGGAACTCGACGAACTGCTCGTCCACGTGGACGTCGCCGAGATCGAGCGCGCGAAGCCCACCTGTCCGACAGCCCGTATGCCAGAGCAGCGCGAACATCACGTGATCGCGGCTCGCGTAGTGGAACTTCGTCTGCCAGTCGAGAATCGCCGTCGCCTGCTCCGCCTCGATCTTCTCGTCGTTCGAGCGCTGCGTCTTCGACAGCGTCGGCTTCAACAGCGCGATCTTCTCCGGGATGTCCGGTTCCGCCGCCTCGATCGCCACCGCGTACTCGAAGAGTTTCTTCAGCGTCCCGAACTCGTTCTTCATCGAGACATCGTTCAGCGACTCCCGACGATACTGCCAGTAGTCGTCGAGCACGCGGCCGTCGACATCGTTCACGTTCATCAGACCGCGATTCTCACACCACTCGACGAACGTCCCAAGTCGCCGCCGGTACGTCGACACGGTGGCTTCACTCGTGCTGTCTGCGGCTTCACGCCGGTCGAGATAGCGATCCATCGCCATCCGCGGGGTCATCCGCTTCAGGTCACTTGGACGCTCGCTGTTACCCCCAGCGCGCCCGTGCGACTGTTCCGCCATCAATGCGACCCCTCCGTGTCCGCGGATCGTTCAGTTCCCGCAACGGTCGAACGCAGATGCTCGGCAGCGAGTTCCTCGCTCTCGAACTCGCGGCCGCAGGAGCATCGAAGCGTGTCCTCGTTTTTGACCGGACCGCGCCCCTCGTTGTGGTCCACAACGAGATTGCCGTCATCGTCGAGTCGATAGACCTCGATATCCGAGACCCATGTCTGCCGTTCAATCTGGTGTTCGATAGCGCCGTCATACAACGCGATCAGGATCGAGGAACCGGGCGACGTCCGTGGCGACGCTTCTCTCGAACTGGCGACCGGAACCGTCTCGGGATCGTTCGCAAAGAGCTTCCAGGGACCGAACCTCGAGCTCGTCAACACGACGCCGCAGTGGGACGGTAGTACGCTCAACAGCGTGAGTACGACCGTTCGGAACACGGGCGACATGCCGGCGTCAGTAGCGGTATCCGTGTACGACGGAACCGAGACCCTGGACTCGTCGTTCTCGCAGACTATCGGACCGGGTGAGTCGGCTCAGTTCGAGCTCAACGGCTTCCTCTCGCTTTACGAGTCGTCGGGCGGAAACGTCGACCTCTCGCTCGTGGCGAACTCCTCCGCGGGCTACGCGGAAACCTCGATCACACGATCCGTCGCAAACGCGAACCTCGATCTCCTCTCGATCTCGCCGACCTGGCAGGGTTCGGAGTTACAGACGGTCGACTTCAGAGTGCAGAACGTCGGCGACGTGACCGGGAGCTTCACCGCCACGATTTCCGTTCGCGGGACGGAAGCCGGTCAGGCGTCCTACCAAGTCGATGGCGGGCAGACGACGACGTTCACCTACGGTGACGGGCTCGCCTCCGGGTACGGCCCGATCTATACGGTCGAGTCCGGTGGCGACGTTCCCGTGGAGGTGACGATCTCCTCTTCGAGTGGGTCGGTCTCGAAGACGGCGACGAAGACGTTCGGCGACGCCGAGGGCTCGATCAGCGACGTCGACACGACGTTCATCGGCCGGGCCGGACAGGACAAGTCGGAGCTCTCCTCGGTGAGTTTCAACGTACGGAACGACGGCGGGATCCCGCTCACGTACGACTCGGTCGAGATCGAACTAGACGGTGCGACGCGAACCGACTCCGCCACCTCCACCCAGCCACTCGCAACCGGTTCCGAGCGGACCGAACTCACTTCCTTCACTGACGGGATCGTCGTCTCCGACGGGAGCCACGATATGACCATCCGGCTGACTCGAGACGGCGAGACTGTCGCCAGCGAAACCACGACGGTCTCTACGTAGACCACTTTCACCTCACTCTGCGAGCTTTCATATTCCCGGCCCACTCGAAATCTGTATGATTACCGACCTCCGAGCGCTGGAGGATGCCTACGTCCCGCGGGACCTCTACCACCGAGAGGGACAGATCAACCAGATGACGACAGCGCTTGACCCGCTCCTTCACGATCACCCGGGCGACGATATCTTCGTCTTCGGGCCGAGCGGCGCTGGGAAGACGACGACGGCGCGCTATGTCCTCCGACAACTCAACCATGAGGCGTCGATCCGCTGGGGCTACGTGAACTGTATCTCTGACTCTGGAAAGTCCGCTGTTCTGCATCGGCTCTTGCGTGACGCCGAGCTCGCACCCGATCTCCGACAGGACGGGACTGCACCGAGTCGCTTCTTGAATCGTCTGCGTCAACGGGACGAACAGTTCGTCGCTGTCCTCGACGAGGTTGATGTCCTCGCTGATCAGGATGTGCTTATGTCGCTCTACGAGATCCCGAACGTAACGCTCGTCTTGGTCACTCTCGACGAGGATGACTTCTTCGCGCGCCTCAACGGCCGCCTCCAGAGTCGCCTACGTGGTGCGGTCCGCGTCGAGTTGCGGCCATACGGGCACTCGGAAATGGTCGATATCCTCCGCTCGCGCGTGAAAGCTGGCCTCCGTCCGGGAGTGGTTCACGACGACGTTCTCGACCATATTGCTGATCTCGCCACCGGCGACGCACGCTACGCGATTGCGCTTCTCCGTCGCGCCGCCCGCTACGTCGAGTCCGGTGAGAGGCGCTACGTCACGCTGGAGATCGTCGATAGCGTCGTCGGTGAAGCCCGCGACGCGATCAACGAGCAGCGCGTCGCCGACCTCTCCACCGAGAAGCGCATCCTGTTCGAACTCGTCGCGCAGGCCGGCCCCATCTCCGCGAGTGACCTCCGCGCCCGCTACAAGCAACAGCGCGACGATCCCGTCGCGTCACGGACGCGCCGCAAGTACCTGCGCGCTCTTGAGGAGCACTACGCGCTCATCGCGTCAAGCGGACAGGGGCGCGGGAAGGTCTTCTACTCGAACGTCTAAGCGGCGTACAATGCTCTCATCTACGATGTAACGGCGAGCGATACGACATCATCAAGCGCAGTATTCTCGAGAATCAGCTCCCGATGCCCATTCCTAACGAAGTCATTCGGATTCGTCGTTGCGAGTTCCGTCTCTTCGTCGCTTTTTTCGGCGAGATCGTGAGCATCAATGCAGATGAGACGATCCTGCGTATGAATCACGTTCAGCGCGGCCTCGACGTCTTTATAATCGTCTTCACGAACCCACTCGACAAGCGATTCTTCCAGCTCGTGCCGACGCTTGACAGCGTTCGTGTCGATATCCCGTGCCAGCGTCCGAAGCTGCTCCAGAAGCTGTTGCATCGGGAGATACTTCGAGACCTCTTTTCGATAGAACCAATAGAGGAACTGGTATGCATCGTTCCCTCTGTACAGGACGTTCTCTCGAATCGACTTGATATCCATCGGGTCTAACTGCCCGGAGAAGTTTGACTGCTTCAGGTCCGCTATGTGCTTGAAGATGGCGTCAGAGTACTTATCAGCCAATTCTGGCTGCTTCTTACGGTATTCGTCCTCTACTCGCTCGCTGACATAGCAGGTTTCGTTGCCCGATTCGAGATACTTCCTACACTTGAAGTGATGCTTGTCCGTCGTGAATGCAAACGCGAGGACTACTCCGGTATCGAGAAATGCTTGCTCAGCCATGCTACATTTGATCCTCCAGGGACTCCTCAATGTCGTCCATCACCGTCTTACTGAACGGCTCAGATAACGCCTCAAACGTCCCGCTCGTTCCCCTATCGAATAGATGGCCATCCCGTACTTCGCGAAGCTCCTCCCGGAACTCCGTCTTGACTTCTTCACGTTCTTCCTCCCACCCCGATAGCCGCTCGTCCGGGATGTCTTCACGGTACGCGAATCGCAACTCAACCTTGCTGAGAGCCTCGATGAACGAATCGAAGAACTCCTCAACCTCCTCGTAGTTCGTCTGGTTCTCCAGGAGAAGACGGACCGTGTCCTCCCAGCGAAGGAACAACGAATACATATCGTTGAATTTCTCCTCCGGATAGGCCATCACCATCTCGTCAAGGAGCTCTTCTACCAGTTCTTGCGAGCTCTGCTGAGTTGCCGACATCGTTAGCCGTCCCTGTACCGGCTCCGTGTTCTCCAACTGCCAGCGAAGGTCACTATATGCGCGAATGAATTCCAGCGGCGCGTATCGCTGGTACTGATAGTGCCGAATTTCGCTGACGCTCTTCTTCCCGAGGCGGTGAACGACCCAGCGAATCGCCTCGTCGATCTTCCTTCGAGTCTCCTCATCGACATCGAAGTCGTCCGTCTCGATATCGTCCGCTGGAGCGTAGAGTTCTTCGTCGAACTGGTATTGATCTTCCCAGTCCGCGGCGTCAAACCGATCACTCGGGAAGTACTGTCGTCCGGGGAAACCCTTGGCCGATGTCGACCACGCTACGCGACCGTCGATATCACTTTCACTCGCGATTTCCCCATATTTGTACCAGTAGCGGGGGAACTCGATATCGACATCATTCTGCTCAAGATAGCGATCCGCGATACAGCATAGTTTCAGGTACTTGCTCCGAGTAATCTGGCCCTTGCTCTGCTCCTTCAACCGGACCAGCAATCGGTATGCGAGGAACTCTGGTTCCCCAAACGACACATCTTCCTCGGAGCTCATGCTCTTCTCTTTTCTAACTGTATTGCATCCTTAAGTCTTCACTTCCACCCAGTTCCTGATCTTCACTACTTCCCGGCATACTTCCGGCACGCACTTCCGGCATGGAGTAGCACGCCTCTCGCGCCCATATTCGCGCGCTTCGACCTTCTGAGGCTGTTTCCGGCACGCGCCGCTGTAGCACCTTATCCATCCCGTGTCTCGCTTCTCCCATGTCCGACGCCGAGCACGGACCACCGACTCGCACCGTCACCGAACACCTGCCGTGGGGTCAGTGCATCCGCGCGCATCTCCACGACGAGCACGTCACCGTCCACTGCGAGGGCGAACGCTGGGTCTTCGCCATCGACATCGAGACCGCCCGCCTCCTCGAGGCGCGCTCGACGGCCGACGTGCCCAGCTGGATGCGTCGCTTCCTGGAGGAGGTCGGATTCGACGAGGTGGAACTATGACGCGCTCAGCTGTGTTCGTCGATCCACTCGCACCACGCGCGGAAGTCCTCCGCGCCGCACTGCTCGGCGATGGAGCGGAGCGTTCCGGTCGGGATTTCGCCGTGCATCGGCACCGTGACGACGCGGACCTCGTCGCCGTCCGGGGCCTCCCAGCGAAGCTTCAGGTGGCTCCCGGTCCGGTCGACCGGTACGTAGTTCATCTCCATCAGCGCCGACGCGACGTCCTTCCCGGTGAAGGTCCCCGCCATCTACCGCATGAACTCGGGGGGCTCTTCGGACTCGCCGCCGACGTCGTCGGGATCGAGGCCGAACTCCTCGAGGTCCTCGTCCGTGACCGGTTCGCCGCCGCCCTCGTGGAGTTCGAGCGCTTCGGCGAGCATCCGCAGTGCCTCCGCCTTCGTGTCGCCGAACGACGCGACGCCCGTCTCCTCGTCGACGGCCGTGATGCTCCCGTCCTCCTCGTGGACGAACTTCACGCCCTCGCCGTTCGTGTCTCGGGACGCACTCGCCATTACCAGAACAGTACGCGAATCCGGCGGATAAGCGTTCGGTCGCGTCGTGTGTCTCACGAGAATGGATACGGCTGGTTCCGTTTGTGCCATGCTTTTACTACCTCAATCGCGTACACACGGGTACGCTATGAGCGAGTATCCCGGCGTCATTCGGACCTCCCTCTCGTACCTCCGGGAGACGCTCGAAAGCACGCTCGGGCTCCTCATCCTCTTCGCCGTTCTCTGCATCCCTGCCTTCGTCATCGCCGGCGCGACTTCCTCGGAAGCGGCGATGCTGGCTTTCGCCGGCTACGTCGGGCTCGTCGTCTACTTCGGACAGCTCGACATCGGCGGCAACCTCCAGAGCACCGGCGACGTCACCGAGAGCACCACGGTGAAGCGGACGCTCACCGGGCTCATGGTCCTCTACTACAACGCGGTGCTCGTCGTCGCAACCGCGCTCGGGATGGGCTTCTCCGAGGTCGTCGGACCGACAGCCGGTCTCGTCGTCGCCCTCCTCGTTCCGCACATCGACGGCGAGATCACCCGGAGCGACTACCCCGTCTCTCTCGGTGGTGCAGTCCTCCTCGGCGTCTGGCTCCTGAAGATCATACTCGGCGTCTTCGAGTTCGTCCGTGGTGCTCACGACACTGCCGAGTGGCTCGACGCCTTCCTCTCCGAGTTCGAGCCGAAGAACCTCCAGAACGAACTCATCGTCCGCTTCGAGCGGACGCGATCCGACTGGTTCTAAGAGGCCCCGAACGTCGTCGCGATCTCCGTTCGATAGACCAAGAAGGTGAGCGTCAGTATCCAGCCCAGCAGGTACTTCCCCATCGGGTGGACTCCGAACAAGCCCACCGCGAGGTAGTACGTCGGCAGTCCGAGGAGCAACGCCGTGATCAGCGAAAGCCCCAATTCGAGAGTGATCCGCAACAGAAGACCCGCCGCCGTCTTCGTCGCCCCTCCCTCCTCGAGCAGCGACGCGATTACCTCCTCGAGGTTCGGGGCCATCTACGCGTTACTCTTCTCTCTCTTCGAGCTCTTCGGTCGGGAGGTCGCCACGGAGCCATGCGCGGCCGCGATCCGAGATCTGATAGACGCCCCTGCTCTCATCCACATACTCCACGAGGCCATGTTTGCGCAGTAGAGGCGTATGCTCTCGAACGGCTTGATCGCCCCAGTCCAGGTTTTCGGCTATTAAACCCGGTGTTAGGCGTAGTTCGCCATTCCCCTCGTTTCGCAGTAGCTCAAGGATGTCCCGATCAACGGGTGTCATCCACTGAGCGAGACGAGGGTTTGCCATGTCCTTGTGTGCTCTCCCAGCGAATCTTTACTATTTTCATGCCGCCTCTTTGCCAAATTAAACAGTTTGTTAGACAAACCAGATCGTGGGTAAAGACTAAGTCACCGACAAACTACTTCGTTTGTAGCGAGGACTCTTCGCGGACCCGTCGCTCCTTGATGGGTCCATCTCGAAAACGATGCGGACCCCGCTGCTGGAGACAGCGGGTCCGTGTGGGCCCTCGTGACCATCGCACGAAAGCCATGTACGACGACGATTCGCGGGGTCTTAACGCCCCCGCACACGACGCGAGTATCGCGCGCAGAGACAGCGGTCCGGACGCGATCGACGAGTGCTACTGCGCGGTCTGCGACACCGCGTGCGTGACGCCAGAGGAACTGTTTGAGGAGCACGCGGACTGTCGTGACGCCGAGGACGGCGGGCGTCGCGTCATCGCTGACGGCGGCGAGCACGAGCCGGAGCGCGCGACGCTCCGCGACGGGGAGACGCGCGACCGGGACGTGCACGCACGCCGGAACGCCGAGCAGTTAGCGATGCGCGACGACTCTGAGGACTCGATGGAGGCCGACGTGGTGAAGCTCACGCAGGCGCAGGTCGACGATCTCGCCGACGACGGCGTCGCGTGGCTCACCACGGACGACCGCATCCTCGTGCTCGGCCGCGAAGACCGCTACCCCGAGGTTCTGGAGTCGGTCGCAGACGGCGCAGACGAGGACGAGGTCGTCCTCGAGCGCATCCGAGACGCATCCGGGACGGAGGCCGATTCGTGATGTCGTCGGGCGGGAACGAACACCGGATTGAACGGCAGACGTGGGTGTCCGACATCGAAGTCTTCGAGCTCGACGACGACGGCAACCTCGTCGTCCACCACAACGAGGGGCGCGGCCCAGTCAAAAACGAGGATACACTTCGATGCTCCTGTGGTCGAGAATTCGAGAGCAAGCAAGTCGCTGCCGAGCATCTTCGCTCGCGTGAAGTCTCTGCGGACGCCGAACGGGGTGAGTCCGACCTGTGAGCGATACTGAGCGCGACGAACTCGATGGAAAAGAGTGGTTTGCAGAGATCATGTGGGACGAACTCCCCGAGGACGCAAAAGAACGTCTCAGGGAGTCGCGTTCGACCGCTACGGACGTCGAAAGGGAGGGAGCCGATGGCAAGTAGCGTCCATCACTCACGCGAAGATGCGCTTCGCGACCGTCAGTTCCAGCTTCTCCTCGAGGGCGCCCGTTCTCTCGACGGTGAGCGAGCTGACGAAGCCCGGTTCGTCTGTCTCGTCGCTGGCCGTCTCGGAATGAGGGCCGGCGAAATCGCACATATGCGCGAGGAGTGGGTCGACTGGCGTCGGAACATGATCGTCGTGCCTGCTCTCCAAGCGTGTCGGAAAGGGGAGGGCGACGGCGTTTGCGGGTACTGTCGCGCTCAGGCCTCCCAGATGGCCGACGCTGACGAGGATCTCACTCAGGCGGACGCCGAAGCCTCGATGTGGAGTCCGAAGACCCCTGCGGCCGCACGTGAGATCCCCTTCGACTTCGACCCTCGCGCCAGCCTCGCCATCGAACGGTTCTTCGAGGATCATGACGCGTGGCCGCACTCGAGAGCCGTCGTCAACCGCCGCGTCAAAGCCGCTGCCGAAGCCGCTGTGGAAATTGACTCCGGGAGCATCTATCCGCACGCTCTGAGAGCGACCGCCGCCACCTATCACGCTGGCCGCGGCCTCGACATGCTCCCCCTCCAGTCTCTATTCGGCTGGGCCGACCTCCGAACCGCACAGTCCTATATCGCCAGTTCTGGCGAGAACACCGCCCGCGCACTCCACATGATCCACTCACGATGACCGATCGACAGCGAGATCACACACCATCGAACAGCACGGACGATCTGCGGACACGGAGGGGTCTCGATGAGTGAGGACAGCCCGGTCGCGGCGGACGTCATCGAGCGCCTCGACGAGCTCGAAGCGCGCCTCGACCCGGAGGCCGACCTCGAACCGATGTCTCCGGAAGCTGCTCGCGAAGAGTGGCTCGCGCGCCTCGACGACCGCTCGGACTCGACGATTCGCTCCTACCGTGATCGGACGGTTCACTTCCTCCGGTTCTGCGCGGCGTACGACATCGAGAACCTGAACGACCTGGCGACACGGCACATGAAGGCCTACGAGTCGGAACGTATCTCGGACGGTCTCGACGTGAGCACGCGCAAGAACGAGTGGGGTACACTCCAGCGTTTCCTCGAGTACTGCGAGGACCTGGACGCCGTCGCGTCGGACGTTCCGGACGCTCTGGATGTTCCGAGTCCGACGAAAGAGGAGCGCATCAACACGGAGAAGCTCCCCATCGAGCGCGCGGAGACCATCCTCGAGAACCTGAAGCGCTACCGGTACGCGACCCGCGAGCACGTCACTTTCCTGCTGTTCTGGCGGACGACGATGCGCCTCGGCGCGCTCCACTCACTCGATGTCCAGGACGTCTACCTGGAGGACGACGACCTTGAGCGACTGCGCCGTACCTACGAGGAGGAAGGCTACGCGCCGAGCGTCGTTGAGAAGATGCTCGAGCGCGCGGAGACGCCGTTCGTCTTCCCGCGGAATCGGCCCGAGACCGGAACGCGACTGAAGAACGGCGTCGAGGGCGAGCGCGTCATCAACCTCGCCAGCGAGGTCGGCGAGATAGTCGCCAACTACCTGCGCGTGACCCGCGCCGACGTCGAAGACGAGCATGGTCGCTCGCCGCTGCTCTCCTCACAGAAGGGCGATGGTCGACTCTCGAAGTCGGCGATCCGGAACTGGATGTACGTGCTCACCCAGCCGTGCGAGTTCGGCGGCGAGTGTCCGCACGACCGCGATCCGGAGACGTGCGAGGCGCGCGAGCACGGCTACGGGAACAAGTGCCCGTCCGCGCGGAGTCCGCACAAGATCCGAACGGGCTCGTTCACCTGGCACCGCGATCGCGGCTGGCCACGTCGCGACCTAGAGGCGAAAGCGAACACGACGGAGATCGACGTCTACGACCAACCCGAGCATCTGACGCGCGCCGCTGGGCGCCGTGATCTGCTCGACCGACTCGACGAGGACGACGAATGATCGAGACACCGACGCGACTCGCCGGGGTATCACTCAGTCGCGAAGCGCGCACCTCAACGGTCCCACTCCCACTTTCGTTGCTTCTACACAAACAGTAGTAGAAGCGCTATCATTCCATTTTGCACGATCTGAGACTGAAATTCAGAAAACAAGTCCTGCAATTTGGGGCGCTGCTGTGACGGGCGGTTTCGTCCGTAGTACGATCGACGAGAACCCCCAGGTGACGGCTGAGATCGCATCGACGCTCGTCGGGAAACGCCGCGTCGTCGATCAGACGCGAGCTTCGCTTAGTCGTCGCGCTTGACGGCGGGGTTCGTCACGGCGCCGTTCGCCGCGGAGTCGAACATGTCGCCGTACTTGCGGAGGAAGCCGCCCGCGTACTGGATCTCGGGGCGCTCGTACTCTTCGAGGCGCGCCTCGAGTTCCTCCTCGGAGAGGTCGACGGAGAGTTCGCGCTCGCGGACGTCGACGGTCACGGTATCGCCGTCTTCGAGGGCGGCGATGGGGCCGCCGACGACGGACTCGGGGGCGACGTGGCCGATCATCGGGCCGCGGGTCGCACCGCTGAAACGGCCGTCGGTGAGGAGCGCAACGTCGTCTTCGTGGCCTTGACCGACGACGGCGGCGGTGACGCCGAGCATCTCGCGCATGCCGGGGCCGCCGCGCGGGCCCTCGTTGCGGATGACGATGACGTCGCCGGATT
Source organism: Halarchaeum nitratireducens (assembly GCF_014647155.1). GTDB lineage: Archaea > Halobacteriota > Halobacteria > Halobacteriales > Halobacteriaceae > Halarchaeum > Halarchaeum nitratireducens. Next base: position 406,167 of record NZ_BMOQ01000001.1, read on the forward strand.
CGATCTCGCCGCCCTGAACGTACGCCATCGCGTCCTCCTCGGTGTCGAAGACGCGCGCGGGGCCCTCGTGGTGGAAGCCCTCCTCGCCGGTGACTTTGAGGACGCCCCCGTCCGGCGCGAGGTTCCCGGTGAGGATCTTGATCGCGCCCTCCTCGTGGTAGGGGTCGTCCACGGTAGCGAGGAAGTCCGCGTCGATGTCCTCGTCGTCCGGGAGGTCGAGCGTCTCCAGCTCCTCCGCGATGGTGTTGCCGGTGACGGTCATCGCGTCGCCGTGGAGGTAGCCGCCGTCGAGGAGGCGGCGGATGACGACGGGGACGCCGCCGACGTCGTGGAGGTCCTTCATGACGCGCGTGCCGCCGGGCTGGAGGTTGGCGATCTTCGGCGTGCGCTTGCTGATCTCGTCGAACTCCTCGATGGAGAGGTCGACGCCGGCCTCGGCGGCGAGCGCGAGGACGTGGAGGACGCCGTTCGTGGAACCGCCGAGCGCGACCTGCACGGCGATGGCGTTCTCGAAGGACTCCTTCGTGAGGATGTCGCTCGGACGCCGGTCGTTCTCGACGGCGTCGAGGACGACCTTCCCGGCCTCGCGGGCGACTTCGAGGCGCTCCTCGCTCTCGGCGAGCGGGGAGGCCGACCCGAGCGGAGCGAGTCCGAGCGTCTCGCTGATGGAGGCCATCGTGTTCGCGGTGAACATCCCCCCACAGGAGCCCGCGCCGGGGCAGGCCTCGTGCTCCATCTCGTAGAGTTCCTCCTCGGTCATGTCGCCGGAGGCGACGCTGCCGACGCCCTCGAAGACGTTCTGGACCGTGATCTCGCGGCCCTCGTGGTGGCCGGGCATGATGGAGCCACCGTAGAGGAAGACGCTCGGCAGGTCGGTGCGGATGGCGGCCATCATCATGCCGGGGAGGTTCTTATCACAGCCCCCGACGGTGACGAGCGCGTCCATCCGCTCGGCGAAGGAGACGAGCTCGACGGAGTCGGCGATCACTTCCCGGGAGATGAGCGAGGCCTTCATTCCCTCCGTCCCCATGGAGATGGCGTCGCTGACGGTGACGGTGCCGAACTCGATGGGCATCCCGCCCTCCTCGTCGATGCCGACGGTCGCGGCGTTCGCGACGTCGTCGAGGTGGACGTTGCACGGCGTGATGTCCGCCGCAGGGTTGGCGACGCCGACCATCGGCGACGCGAGGTCCTTGTCGTCGTACCCCATCGCGCGGAACATCGCGCGGTGGGGCGCGCGGTCGGGGCCTTCGGTGACCTCGGTGCTACGCAGCTCGGGGTCCTTCCCGGGCTTCTCGCCGGCCCCGTCGCTCGCGCCGTCGGGCACTGACGGCTCCGTCTCGTCCGGGTTCGACTCCGGTTTGCCGCTCATTGTCGAACCTTGCCCGCCGGCGGCCATAAACCCAGCGCGACGGGCGCGTGTTGTCGTGGCACACTCGCGGCGACCCCGCGGCTTTCTTTGCGCTCCGTCGCGCGTGCGGTGGTATGCACGTCGCGGTCGCACACTACCCGGAGGGCGCGGGCCACGCCACGCGGATGCTCGCCGTCGCGCGCGAACTCGAAGCCCGCGGCGCGACGGTGTCGCTCGCCGGCGGCGGACCCGGAAAGCGCTTCGTCGACCTCCTCGGCTACGACGAGTACGTCCCGACCCCCGTCGACTACGTCGGCGACTACCAGGGTTCGGGGGGGATCGCCGCGACGCTCACGGGGAGCGTCCCGGCGAGCGTCCGTCGCGTCCGTGACCTCTCCGGCTGGCTCCGTGACGAGGACCCGGATCGCCTCGTCACCGACGATATGTTCGCGGCGATGGCGGCACCGCTCGCGGGTGTCCCCTGCTACGTCACGACGCACAACGCCCCGGGGTTCTACGACGACCCGGTCGAGCGCGCGGGCGCGGCCGTCCTCACAGCCTATCAGCGCGGCGTTGCCCGCGACTTCTACTACCCGACCGTCTGGCCGCGCGCCGCCGCCGACCCCGACGGCGTGACGCGCGTGCCGCCGCTCGCGCTCGACGTCGACGCGCCCGTCGTCGGCGATCCGGACGTCGTCGTCCTTCCCAGCACGTACTCGACGGCGCTCGACGAGAGCGTCGCGCGCCTCCGCGAGGCCGGCCGCGACGTGACGCTCGTCGGCGGCGACGACTGGGAACCCGTCGCCTCGATGCTACCGACGCTCCGCGCCGCCGACCTCGTCCTCTGTCCCGGCTACTCGACGGTGATGGAGGCGGCGGTCGCCGGGACGCCCTGCCTGATCTACCCCTTCACGAGCGAGCAGCGCGGCGTCGCGCGCCTCGCCTCGCGTGCGACCGGCTTTCGCACCGTCGCCTCGCCCGACGAGGTCGTCCGTGCCGCCCGAGACCCGCCGGACGCCCCGACGTACGAGAACGGCGCGGGCCGCGTCGCCGTCGGCGTCCTCGACGGGTAGGGAAACGCTACCGCTTCCCCTGACGGGGTCGATCGAGCCGTCGCGTCCTCCATAACTGGTAAGCGCCGGGCGCGCTCATGGGAGCGTATGGCGAGGTTACCGTTCGGCGTCTCGCGTTTCGACGGGCAGATCGGGGGCGGTGCCCCGGCGGGGAGCGTCGTGCTCCTCGCGGGGAGCGCGGGCGCCGGCGCACGCGAGTTCCTCTACACGAGCACCGTCTTCAACGGCATGCTCAAGGACGACCCCGAGCTCTTCGACCTCCACTACGGTGATCTCGAACCCGGCGTCGAGCCGCCCGCGGAGGTCCACTACGTCTCCTTCTCGGCGAGCCGCGGGGACGTCAGCCGCGAGATCACGTTCTCGATGGACAACGAGATCGTCGCCTCCGGGCTCTCCGGTGTGACGTTCGCCGATCTCTCCGCCGAGTACTTCCAGTTGAGCCCGGTCCCCCGCGAGTGGTACGCCGACGACCCCCGATCGCTCGCCGAACTCGGGAACACGACCGATCGGCGGGGCGTCATCCAGGCGTTCGCGGACTACCTCGACGAGAACGCCTCCGACAGCCTCGTCGTCGTCGACTCGCTGACCGACCTCGTCGGCGACCAACAACGCGAGCGCTCGTGGGCCGACGTCGTCTACCTCCTCAAGGGACTCCGCAAGGCCACGCGCGAGTGGGACGGACTGATCCTCCTCCACCTCTCCCGCGATGCGATCACCGACACCGAGTTCGGCGAGCTGATGGCCTGCGTCGACGGCACCGTCCAGTTCGGCTGGGAGACCGGCGGAAACGAACGCGTCCGGACGATGTTCGTCCAGGAGTTCCGGGGCGTCCTCAGCCAGCTCGAGGAGGACGACATCGTTCGCTTCGAGACCGAGATCCACGAGGCCGGCTTCGACGTCTCGAACGTCCGGAAGATCCGATGAGCGACGACGAGCACGCCGACGACGCCGGATCCCCGGAGGACGTGGCGACGACCGACCTGCCGCCGGACGAGGAGCGCGGTGTCCCGGCGCTCGGCGACGCCGACGAAGACGGCGAGGCCGCCGGCGACCTCTTCGAGGAGGTGGACGTCGAGGGCGACCCGGCGGACGCGAGCGCGTGGGAGACGCTCACCGAGGGCGAGGTCGATTCGGCCGACTCCGAGGACGTCGACGGAACCGTCCGCGTGATCTCGGATCGCACCTGCCACGGCTGTCGCTTCTTCGCCGACCCGCCGGCCCTCGAATGCACCCATCCGGGGACGGAGATCCGCCGCGTCGTCGACAGCGAGCGCTTCGAGGTCGTCGACTGCCCGATGGTCGTCGAGGACATCGACGTCGCGGACACGTCTCGCGACGAGGTGGAAGCGCACGTCGAGCGGGACGACGTCGATTTCGGCCGTGACGCGAGCGGCGGAGACGCGGCCCCCGCGACTGACACCGACGACGGTGGCGACGGTGCCGGCGACACCGACGGCACCGGCGACGGACTGGTCGGACTCCGCGACGAGACGGACGACGACCGCGACGCGACGGCGGGAGTCACGGATCGAGGGACTGCGTCGGCCGACGACCCGAACGGCGACGAATCGAACCCGGCCCACGACGAGCCGCGCGCGGTCGACGAGCCCGCGACGGGCGACGAGCCAGTCACTCCGTCCGACGCGGAGGCTAGGGCGGTCGACGACGCCACCGCCGGGGCCGCCGACGAGACCTCCGCCTCGTCCGACGGCAGTAGCGAGGACGCCGATGCCGAGAGCACGACCGCCACGTCGGACGACGGCGGGCCGGACGCGGCCGCCGCGTCGGCTGGCGGACGCGAGTCCGTAGCGTCCGACGACCTCACGCGGGGTGACGCCGACGAATCGACCGCTGGCGCTACCGCGGTCGACGCCGACGGGACGGTAGCGTCGATCGGCGCCGACGAGACGGACGGGCCGGTCGACGCCACGGACGCTCCCGAGGACGACGACGGCATCGCAGACGACAGCACCCCGGACACTTCCGGGGACGACGCCGACATCGAGGACGACGACTCGGGGACGTCGACCACCGGGGGTGACTCGATCTCGCCGGACGAGATCACGTGGGGTGACGAGGACGGCGAGGACGACGAGGGCGACGACGTTGACGGCAACGACCCCGCGATCGAGTGGGCGAACGACGACGACGGGGCGTAGCGAAAGCGGGGACTTTTCGGCGTTCGTACCCTCGCCGCACGTATGCAGTTCTGCGACGAGTGCGGGTCGATGATGCACGCCGACGGTGACGTGATGGTCTGTTCGAGCTGCGGGCACGAGCAGGGCCGCGACGCCGATAGCGAAGCCGACTACGTCACGACCGACGCGCAGGACGACAGCGACGTCATCGAGACGACCGAGAACGCCGATGACGAGGGCAAACCCACCGCCGAGGTCGTCTGTGACGCCTGTGGCAACGACGAGGCGTGGTACACGATCAAGCAGACCGGCGCCGCCGACGAACCCCCGACGCGCTTTTTCAAGTGCACCGAGTGCGGCCACCGGTGGCGGAGTTATAACTAACCATCTTTCTCCGGCAGGGAGTCGCCTGCGGCGACCCCCGTACCGCAAAAACATGGGTGAAAAAGGCCGGTCGCCGTAGGCGACCGGTGAATCGCCTCGCTCGGGTCTTCCAGACCGCTCGCTCGGCGAACGCTAGCCTCGTGGTTTGGTTCGTCGGCCCTCGCCGTGGAAAAGCCGCTTAGTCTCTGTGCGACCCTTCCCTGCGCTCGCCGGAAAAATCTCGACTGAAAGCTATCGCCACCCCCCAGCGTGGCTTTGTCACGATTTGAGGGATTCCTCGGCCCGCTCTCTCCACGGTGCTCTCTTGGAGCTCATGTCGTTCGTATTCTGACCAGGCGTCCACGTGGCTAACGTTCGCGCGAACGAGCGGTCCGGAGGACCCGGTAGTGAGCGCGATTCACCGCGAACGCGCACGGCGCGTTCGCGGGAGTTTTTCTCCCGTGTTTCTGCGAGGAGCGGTTCGGCTTCGCCGAATCGGAGTCGTGAAAAGACGGTCGTTCTTAGTTGCCGCGGCCCTGCAGCTTCTCTTCTTCGGGGAGGTCGGCGTTGGCCTCGCCCTTCATGCCGGCGCCGATGTCGGAGGCGATCTCTTCGAGGCGCTCGGGGTCGTCGTGGTTGTTGACGGCGTCGACGATGGCGCGCCCCATCTTCTCGGGGTCCTCGGCGCCGAAGATGCCGGAGCCGACGAAGATGCCGTCGCACTCGTGGTACATCATGAGCGCGGCGTCGGCGGGCGTGGCGATGCCGCCGGCGGCGAAGTTGACGACGGGGAGGCGGCCCATCTCGGCGGTCTCGTGGACGAGTTCCCGCGGCGCTTCGTGTTCGCGGGCCCACATGACGCGCTCCTCGTGGTTCATCCCCTCGAGCTTGCGGATCTCGCTCTTGATGTTACGCTGGTGGTGAACGGCCTGGTTGACGTCCCCGGTGCCGGCCTCGCCCTTGGTTCGGATCATCGCGGCGCCCTCGTCGATGCGGCGGAGGGCCTCGCCGAGGTTGCGTGCGCCGCAGACGAACGGCGCGGTGAAGTCGCGCTTGTCGATGTGGTACGTGTCGTCGGCGGGGGTGAGGACTTCTGACTCGTCGATCATGTCCGCGCCCGCGACCTCCATGATCTCGGCCTCCTTGCGGTGGCCGATGCGGACCTTCCCCATGACGGGGATCGAGACCTCCTCGATGATCTCGTCGATGGTGCCGGGGTCGGCCATCCGCGCGACGCCGCCGCGTTTGCGGATGTCGGCGGGCACGGCTTCGAGGTGCATGACGGCGACCGCGCCAGCGTCCTCCGCGATGCGGGCCTGCTCGGCGTTCACGACGTCCATGATGACGCCGCCTTTCTGCATGCGTGCGAAGCCCCGCTTCACGAGGTCCGTCCCGCGTTTGAGGTCCTCGATGTCCGTTTCGGTCATGCCTCGTGGTAACGCCGGGACCGCCAAAGGAATGCCGGTTGCGGTGCCCGCGTCTGCCGTCGATCCCCGGCGCGCGTCGGCGGCGAGCGCCCTGCGGGCCGGCGACCACCACGCTATATGCGCTCCGGGCGCCTCGTCGCGCCTATGTCGGCACTCCCCGCGTGGCTTTGCCGCCCGCGCGATACGCTCCCCGATCCCGAGGACCTGCCGTGGTACGTCGCGCCGCTTCCGACTCGCCTCGAAGACGTCGGCCTCCGTCTCGTCTGGCCGGTCGTCCTCGCCAACGTCTTGGGTACCCTCTTCGGCTTCTGGTACTACGTCCCGCAGCTCTCCGTCGAACCGACCGCGCTCTGGGTCTTCGTCCCGGACAGTCCCGTGGCGACGCTGTTCGTCGCGTGCTCGCTCGCGCTCTGGGCGCGCGGGCGCGGCGGCGAGTGGGTGCACGCCCTCGCCTTCTACGGCTGTCTGATCCTCGGCCTCTGGACGCCGTACGTCCTCCTCGTCTTCCGGGAGGGCTTCTCCTACCTCCCGCTCCCGATGTACGCCTTCCTCTGCTGTTCGCATCTCGCCATGGCCGTCGAGGCGTTCGTGATCCAACGGTACGCCGAGTTCCCCGTCCGCGCCGTCTCGATCGCGCTCGCGTGGTACGGCTGTAACCTCCTCCTCGACTACTTCGTCCCCGTGCTCGGCACCCCCCACCACACCTTCGTCCCGCCCGAGTCCGTGGGGTACGCGGTCGGCTCGTTCCTCGGCCAGTCGCTCCTCTCGGGGCCGGTCGTGCATCCGCCCGACGCCCACGCGCTCGCCGCCGCGGGCGCCGTGACGGTCACCCTCCTCGCCACCTTCCTCGCGCTCTCGACGCGCGTCGCCAAACTCCGGGCTCGGCGCGCCGACTGACGGACGCTTTTGGGGCTCGCCGCCCTCCCGTTCGCTATGTCCCTCTACGACCGCGTCGCCGACCTCCCCTTCTACGTCACCACGATCGAGCGCGAGCGCAACGCCCGCGAGACGTCGAGCGGCTTCGAGCGCGTCACGACGACGTTCGTCTTTCGGGGGCCGGGCGGGAACACCGCGGGCCGCGGCGAGGACGTCACCTACGACGCCGTCGACCACGACGCCCTCGACGCCGCCTTCGACGAACTCACGGGCCGCTGGACGTTCGCGGAGTTCGCGGCGCGCCTCGACGACGCCGACCTCTTCCCGTCGAAGCCGCCGGAGCGCGAGGACTCCCGGCACTACCGGCGCTGGGGGCTCGAATCCGCGGCGCTCGACCTCGCGCTCAAGCAGTCCGTCACGTCGCTCTCCGAGGTCTTCGGCGTCGATCCCGCGCCCGTCTCGTTCGTCGCCTCCGCGCGCCTCCCCGGCGGCGACACCGATCGCGTTCATCGCCTCCGCGAGCGCCGCCCCGAACTAGGGTTCAAACTCGATCCGGAGGGCGACTGGCCGGCCGAGACGTTCGCCGACCTCCGCGAGACGAGCGCGGTCCGCATCCTCGACCTGAAGGGGTACTACGAGGGGACCGAGGTCGACCAGGCGCCCGACCTCGACCTCTACGAGCGCGTCTTCGACGTTCCCGGGACCATCGTCGAGGACCCCGCGCTCACCTCGGAGACGCGACCGCTCGTCGAGGCGAACGCCGACCGGATCGCCTTCGACGCGCCCGTCACGGGCGTCGAGAGCGCCGACGCGCTCCCGGTCGAGCCCGCCTGGCTGAACGTCAAGCCCTCGCGCTTCGGGAGCGTCGAGTCGCTTTTCGACACGATCGAGTGGGCGGCGGACAACGGTGTCGGCTGTTACGGCGGCGGCCAGTTCGAACTCGACGTCGGGCGCACGCACGTCCAATTGCTCGCGTCGCTGCTCTACCCGAACGCGCCGAACGACGTCGCGCCCCGCGTCTACAACGATCCGGACGTCCCCGCGGACCCGCCGGCCATTCCCCTGGACGCGCCGACGAACGCCCGCGGGCTGGAGTGGGGGTAGGGATTTGGTGCACCCGTCCGACGGCTCGAACGTGCGACGCGCCCTGTATCGCAACGGCGTCCGGACGGCGACACTCTTGTTCGTCGTCGCCGTACTCGCGTACGGGCCGCCACCCGTTCGCGCCGACGCGACGCGGAGCGACGTCGCTGTCGCCGTCGCGGTGGTCGTCGCGTTCGGCGTCGCGGCGACGCTGTACGACTACACGCGCTGACTAGTCCTCGTTCTGGTGGGCGCGCACCCAGAGCTCGCCGATGCGCGAGAGGTGGGTCCGGTGGGCGTTTCCGCGCGCCTCCTGCTCGACGTACCCCTTCCCCTCGGGACCGAGCCGGTCGACGTTGTAGATGACCTTCGAGCGGAAGCTGTCCGTGTACTCCTCGCCGAGCTCGCCCGCGAGCGTCTCCGCGAGCTCGCTCACGCTCTCGAACTCGCCGTGATCGCCGAGAGTGTAGAGGATGAGCTCCTCGAAGGGCTTGACGTTCGAGAAGGAGGCGACGGGGAACTCGATGATGTGACCGCCCTCCAGCTCTTTGGCGCCGATGGTGGTGCCGCGCTCGTCGAACTCGTCGAGTAGCTCGCGCGCGGCGTCGGCGCGTTCGGCGGCGGCGTCGGTGTCGACGCCGGCGTCACCTTCGGCCGCGGCGTCGAGGAGGTCGACGGCTTCGCGGAGCTCCTCCGCGAGCTCGGTCTCCAGGTACTTCTCGGGGGCCGTGTAGTACGTGTGGACTCGATCGCGATCGTCGGCGCGTTCGATGACGACGGAGTCGGCGGCGGTGGCGAACGCGAAGCTCACCGTCCGGGGCATCGAGGAGATGTTCACCCAGACGTCGCCCTCCCCCCGGTCGAGCTCGTCGTTGATGAGGTCGAAGGCCTGCTCGAACGCGGCGTCGTAGTCGTAGACGTCCGCGACGTCGCGGCGCTCGGTCTCCGCGCCGAGGAGGTTCTCGAAGTCGCGCGCGAGCTTCTCCGCGAGGTTCCGCGAGTACTCGACGTTCGCCTCGCTCCCGACTGCGCCCTCCAGGAGGACGACGCGCTCGACGGAGAGGCGCTCCCGCACTAGCGGCGCGATCAGTCGGTCGTAGTCGAAGCCGACCGGAACGACGTGCGTTGCCATGTTCAGGTAGAGTGGCCGAACGATGGATAAGCGTTACCGACGACTCTCGAAGATTTTTATTCTTCACTCCGGCAATTCGTTCACCTACCACTTGGTATTATAACGTATTGTATCCAAGCGGTGGAACATGTCGGATCACGACGCGACGTCCGTCGCCGGCGCGCTCGATCGAATCCCGATCGGGTCGTTCCACCGTCGGCTGTTGGCGATCTGCGGTACCGCGTGGGCCTTCGACGGGATGGAGGTCATCCTGATTAGCTTCACCCTCCCCGTGCTCTTGGAGGCGTGGGGGCTCTCCGGGCTCGCCGCCGGCCTCCTCGGCTCCGCGAGCCTCATGGGGATGATCGCCGGCAACTGGGGGTGGGGGTACGTCGCCGACCGCTACGGCCGCAAGCCCGCCTTCCAGTGGACCGTGCTCTCCTACGCCGTCTTCGCCGGCCTCACCGCCCTCGCCGTCGGCTTCTACACCGGCTTCGCGCTGCGCTTTCTCACCGGCGTCGGCTTGGGCGGCGCGCTCGCCGTCGACACCTCCTACCTCTCGGAGCACCTGCCGACCGACCGTCGCGGCCGGTATCTGGTCTACCTCGATGCCTTCTGGCCGCTCGGTTACGGTCTCGCCGTCGCGATCGCGTGGCTCTTCCTCTCGTACCTCCCGAGCGGCGGCCTCGTCTCGATCCCCGTCTTCGGCGCCGTCGAGGGCTGGCGGCTGCTCTTCGTCGCCTCCGCGCTCCCCGGCTTCCTCGTCTTCGTCGTCCGCTACGGCCTCTCCGAGACGCCGTACTACCTCGCGCGCGTCGGGAAGGTCGACGCCGCCAACGAGCGCCTGCGCGCCATGGCCGCCGAATCCGGCGGCGACTACACCCCGATCGACCCCGCGGCCGTCGACACCGGCTCGGAGTCGAGCGTCCGCGACCTCTTCGCCGCGGGCCTGCGCGCCCGCACCGTCACCATCGCGTTCGCGTGGTTCGCCATCAACTTCGGCTACTACGGGGTGTTCATCTGGCTCCCGCAGACGTTCGGCGCGAGCGGCACTGTCCCCGCGTTCCAGCTCGGCGGCGTGACGATCGGCGGCATCTACGGCTACTTCCTCCTCATCGCGCTCGTCCAGTTCCCCGGCTACGCGAGCGCCGCGTACCTCGTCGAGAAGGTCGGTCGGAAGCCCACGCTCGGAGTCTACCTCCTCGCCTCCGGCGCCTTTACGTTCGTCTTCGCGGCCGCGATGCCCGGCGCGGGATTCGGCCTCGGCATCGAGGGGTTCTGGCCGTTCTTCCTCGCCCTCCTCGCGTCCTCCTTCTTCACGCTCGGCGCGTGGGGCGCGATCTACGCCTACACGCCGGAGCTCTTCCCGACCGCCCTCCGCGCGACCGGCAACGGCTTCGCGGGCGGCGTCGGGAAGATCGCGGCCGTCGTCGGGCCGATTCTCGCCGGCGCGCTCGTCCCCATCGGCTACGTCGCCGCGCTCCTCCCGCTCGCGGTCGCCTTCGCCCTCGGCGGCGCCGTCGTCCTCGCCTTCGGCGTCGAGACGAAGGGGACGCCGTTGAAGTGAACGTGACGCGCGTCCCGCCAGCAGGTATTTGAGTCCGAATAGTGTATCAGGGAGGGACTCCGATATTCCCACATGGAAGACACCGCCAAATACCGCGTTCACGCCGACCTCGTCGCGGACGGCATCATCGAACGCAGCGACGTCGTCGGGGCGGTGTTCGGACAGACCGAAGGCCTGCTCGGCGACGAACTCGACATCCACGCCCTCCAAGACGCCTCGAAACTCGGCCGTCTCGACGTCGACGTCGAGACCGAGGGCGGACAGTCCTTCGGTCACATCACGCTCGCCTCGAACCTCGATCGCGTCGAGACGTCCGTGCTCGGCGCGGCGCTCGAAGCCATCGAGCGCGTCGGTCCCTGTCGCGCCACCGTGGAGGTCTCGCGCATCGAGGACTGCCGGGCCGCCAAGCGCCGTGAGGTCACGGAACGCGCGAAAGAGCTCCTCGCCACCTCCTTCGACGAGGGCGCGATCGACAGCGACGACATCCTCACCGAGGTCCGCGAGTCGGTCCGCGTCGCGGACGTCACCGAGTTCGAGGGGCTCCCCGCGGGCCCGAAGGTCGAATCGAGCGACGCCGTCGTCGTCGTCGAGGGCCGCGCGGACGTCGTCACCCTCCTCAAGTACGGCGTGAAGAACGCCGTCGCCGTCGAGGGGACGTCCGTTCCCGACGCCGTCGCGGACCTCACCCGCGAGCGTCGGGCCACCGCCTTCCTCGACGGCGATCGGGGCGGCGCCCTCATCCTCGAAGAGCTCCGTCAAGTCGGCGACATCGACTACGTCGCTTCGCCGCCCGAGGGAGAATCCGTCGAGGACCTCTCGCGCGCCGCCGTCCACGCCGCGCTCCGCGAGAAACGCCCCGCGGGCGCGAGCGATCCGGCGACGGCCGCCGATCCCGACGCGGCTGACGTCGCGGACGAGACCGACGCCGGCGTCGACGCCGAAACCACTACCGCGGCGAGTGGTTCCGACCCCGCCGACGACGCATCCTCGACCGCGACCGGCGTCGCCGCGACCGACGGAAGCGCCGTCCCCTCGCCGACGCCGGCCGACGAACCGGACACGGGGCCGTCCGCCTCCGCCTCCGACACCGACACGCCGCCCGCCTCCGGCCCGACGTCCACGGCCGAGGCCGCCGAGGCGATCCGGGACACCGGGCGCTGTCACTGTTACGCCCCGGGATTCGAGCGCGTCGCCGACGTCGAAGCGGCCGCCGCGTTCGAGACGCTCCGGGACACCGACCCCGTTCCCATCCTCGTCGTCCGGGACGGCCCGATCACCCAGCGGCTCCTCGACGTCGCCGCACAGCGCGGGATCGAAGCCCTCGTCGGCGCCGGGCGCGCCGACATCGTGAAAGAACCCGTCGGCGTCGCGCTCCACACCCTCGACGAACTGACCTAACCCCCTTCAGAACGCCACGACCCCGAGGGCGAGCGCGAGGAGCGCGCTCGCCAGCCCACCGCAGCCGGTCGCGAGCGCGTTGACGGTCTGATTGCCGACGTAGCCGCCCTCGATGGTCGCGCCGGCGAGGCTGTCGACCGTCATCCCGACCACGCCGCCCGCGAGGACGAGCGTCGCCCCCGCGGTCGAGAACCCGAGGAGCGCATCGGCGAGGGCGGCGACGACGAGCGCGCCGGCGATCCCGGCGAGCTCGCCCTGCCACGTCACCGCGCCGTCGGTCCCCGGCGGGACCGTCTCGAACGTCGTGACGAGGTGTGGCGGGCCGTAGAGCGTGCCGATCTCCGAGGAGAGCGTGTCGGCGAGCGCCGCGGCGACGCTGCCCGCGAACGCGAGCGCGAACAGCGCGCTGGGGACGGCCAGCGCGGGACCGGCCGCGTAGCCGAGGAGCGCGACCACCGCCGCGAGCGAGTTCCCGAGGACGTTCCCGCTCCCCCGCGCGCCGTCGTTCTCCTCCGCGACGCCGATGTCCTGCTTCTCGTCGTAGCGGTACTTCGAGGCGAGGCCGCCGACGGCGAAGAACGTCACGAGCACGGCGAACCAGCCGTAGCCCCCGAGGACGAGCGCGAGCACCCCGAGGAACACCCCGGTGAGCATCCCGGTCACGGAGGCCGCACCGAGACCGTAGGAGAGGCCCCCGAAGACGACGGTGAGGGCGACGGCGACGGCGATCCGCGTCCACGACGGCGCCGGGTCGAGCAGCGTCAACAGCCAACAGACCAGGCCGACGGAGAGGACGACGTACGGGTAATCCCGCTCCGTGAACGTCTCGCGGAGGAGGCCGGCCAGCAGCGCGGCGCTGACCGCGAGGAACGCCATGAACGGCGTCAGCGCGGCCGTGACGACGACCTGACCGAGGAGCGCGCCGACGAGCGACGCGGCGACGAATCCGACGCTCCCGGCGAGCGCGCGCTCCCGGTATTCGAGGACGAGGCGCCGCCCGAAGTCGCCGTATCCGAGCGCGAGGACCGCGGCGGCGAACGCCCCGACGCCGACGTCGAAGGCGGGGACGAGCACGCCGAGGCCGGTCGCGGCGAGCGCGAACCCGAGGAGCGACCGGAGGCGGCCGGCGTTCTCGTCCCACGGGTAGGCGAACAGCCGGAACGCCGGACCGTCGGTGACCGCGTAGGCGAGCACGGCGACGGCGACGAACGGGGCCGCGGCGAACCGCCCGAGCAGCGGCGCGGCGAGCGCGAGCGTCGAGACGAGCGCGTACGCCGCGGCTCGACGGAGCGGCAGAGTCACTACCGGCGGTTATCACCGCCGCCGTACTTAAGGATCCCGAACGACGCAGCGGGACGTGAGACTTAGGGGCGCTCGCGTCCCATCTCGTCGCGTGGGCCTCTACGATCGCTACCAGTCGTGGCGCGTCCGGCGCGCCGACGCCGCCGTCCCCGACCACGTCGCGCTCGTCATCACGGAGCGCGACCTCCTCGAAGCCGGCGCCTACGACACGTTGGAGCGGTTCCTCTCCCTCGCCGTCGAGTACGGCGCGTCCCGCGTCACTGTCTCCGTGAGCGTCCTCGATCGCGCCGTCGTCGCGACGCTCGAACGCGAGCTCACGGCGATCGATAGCCCCCGCGAGATCGCGCTCCGCGGCCCCGACGACACCGAACGCGCCGACGCGCCGATCCAAGTGAGCATCGGCCTCGGCGGCAAACACGAGTTCGCGGAGGCCGTCCGTGCGATCGCCGAGGACGTCGATCGCGGCGCCCTCGACGCCGAGGACGTCGACGAGGCCACCGTCGAGGACCACCTCGTCTTCCCCACGGACCCCGACCTCCTGATCAAGACGGGGGCCGAGCGCCTCTCGGACTTCATGATCTGGCAGTCCGTCTACTCCGAGCTCTACTTCACCGACGTCAACTGGCGCGACTTCCGGGCGCGGGACTATCTGCGCGCGATCCGGGAGTACCAGGACCGACAGCGGCGGTTCGGGCGCTGACCCGGAGTCGGCCGCGGCGCTCACGCTCACGCGCGCTGGTCGGGTCGTCGTGCCACGGCGCCGCGCGGACCCGTCAGTCCGCGCGCGACTCGCTCTCGGCCTCGGCCTCGACGTCGACGTCCGCCCCCGCGGGCAGCGACTCGCGCAGGCGCGCGAGAACGTCGCGGGCCTCCCCCAGCTCCACGCTCCCGAAGGCGCGGACGAGCGCGAGGGCGCGTTCGGCCTTCGCGCGCTGCCAGGAGGCCTCGCGGGACTCGTAGGTGCGGATCGCGCGCAGGAAATCGACCTTCGAGAACGCCGGCCAGTAGGGCGCACAGAAGAAGACGGCGGCCTCGTTGCCGTTCGCGTGCCACGGCAGGAAGTTCGACGTCCGCTCGTCGCCGCCGGTGCGAACGATGAGGTCGACGTCGCGGACGCGGTCGTCGTGGAGGCGCGACTCGATCTCCGCGACGTCGACCTCGTCCGGATCGAGGGCACCGCGATCGACGGCGCGCGCGACGTCGCGGGCGGCCCCGAGGAGCTCCGCGCGACCGCCGTACGCGAGCGCGACGTTCAGCGTGAAACCGTCGTATCCGTCCGTGCGGCGTTCCGCGTAGTCCACGGCGTCGCGGACGCGCTCCGGGAGGCGATCGACCTCGCCGATGGCGCGGATCCGCACGCCCTGCTCGTGGACGCGTTCCGCGTCCGCGAACTCGCGGAGCTTCGCTTCGAGGAGGTCGAAGAGGCGCTCGCGCTCCTCCCGGGGGCGCTCGAAGTTCTCCGTCGAGAAGGCGTAGAGGGTGAGCTCCGCGACGCCGAGGTCGGCACACCAGTCGAGGACGCGCTCGGTGGTCTCCGCGCCCGCGTGGTGGCCGTCGCTCGGGTCCTCGCCGCGCTCGCGCGCGTACCGCCGGTTCCCGTCCTGAATGACCGCGACGTGTGCCGGTGCGCCCGAGATCTCGCGTCGGAGGAGACGCTCGTAGGCGGCGTCGAAGCGGCGGCGGAGCCACCCTCGCATACGACCTCGGTTTCGCGCCGGTCGGCATGAGCCTTGCCCTCTCGCCGTCTCGCTCCGCCTTGCCTCGTCCCGCCCCGCCCCGTCTCGCTCCGCCCCGTCTCCCGATCCGCGACGCGCGGACCGTGAGCCCTTTAGTTCGGACTCGCGTGAGCCCCAACATGACCGAGACGGCGAACGCGGACCTCTACCGGCGCGCGGTCGAGCTGCTGAAACCCGGCGAGATCACGCTCCACGGGGCGGTCGTCCACACCGACCTCGACAACGAGGCGGAGAGCCTCCTCCACCGTCTCACGCTCGAAGCCGGGGACGTCGTCGCGGAACACGCCGGCGTCGACGCGAGCGACACCTACGTCTACTCCGGCAACGACGACGAGCGCTTCGGCGTGAACCAACACCAGGGGCGCACCGTCGAGGGCGACGAGTTCGTCTGGGAGTGCCAGCAGCTCATCCGCGACGACACCTACGACCTCGTGCTCTACTGGGAGGCCGGCGACGACGTGGACGCCGTCGTCGCGGACCTCGAAGCGCTCGACGACGCCGTCGGGGTCGTCGGCGTCACCGAGGACGGCTGGAACGCGGCCTAGTGGATGCGCATGCACACCCGGCGTCCTCGGCGCGACGGACCGACGACCGCGTTTCCCCGACGGACGCGTGCCGGGCGCCGAGCGCGAGGTGGACGCGCGTGATTCCGCTCGCCTTCGACTTCACGGACGAGTCGGTGCTCGTCGTCGGCGGCGGGACGGTCGGCGCGCGTAGGGCTCGGCGGTTCGCCCGCGAGGCGCGGACCGTCGTCCTCAGCCCCGCGTTCGCGGCCGCCGACTTCGGCGACGCCGAACTCGTGCGCGCGCGGGCGGACCGGGAGACGCTCGACGCGTGGCTGTCGCGCCTCGACCCGGCGCTCGTCGTCGCGGCGACGGACGACGGCGGGACGAACGAGACGGTCGCCGCGGCGGCCCGGTCGGCGGGCGCGCTCGTGAACCGCGCCGACCACGCGGGCGAGCGGGCGTTCGACGACGTCACCGTTCCCGCGACGGTCCGGGACGACCCGGTGACGATCGCGGTATCGACCGGCGGGACGAGTCCCGCGCTCGCCAAACGCCTCCGCGAGCGAATCGGCGAGGCGGTCGACGGAGCCGGGGCGATGGCGGACCTCACTGCGGGACTCCGAGCGGACCTAGAGGCCGCGGGAGTCCCCCCGGAGGAGCGGCGCGACGCGCTCCGCGCCGTCGTGCGATCGGAACCGGTTTGGAAGGCTTTACGTAGCGCAGACACCAAGAGCGACCAAGCGGTCGACGACGCCGTCCGGCGGATCGTGACGGACGTCGTCGACACGGAGTACACAACGTGAACCGGAACACGAGCGTCGTCTCGGGCGTCCGCGTCGCCCGCCCCGAGGCGACCGTCGAGGACATCGAGGACGCCCGAGCGGAGAGCACCGCGGCTCTGCTCGACGAGCTCGGCGCCCAGGGGGGTGTCGAGGAGGCGTACGCGCTCCAGACGTGCAACCGCGTCGAGGCGTACGTCGTCACCACCGACCCGGAGACGGGGCGCCGGGCCCTCGACGCCGTCGGCCTCGGCGAGCACCCCGCGGCCGTCGACTCGGGTCACGAGGAGAGCCTGCGTCACTTGATGCGCGTCGCGGCCGGCATCGAGTCGCTCGTCCTCGGGGAGGACCAGATCCTCGGGCAGGTGCGTCGCGCCTACGAGACGGCGGTCGATTCGGGCGACATCGGTCCCGTCCTCGAAGAGGGCGTGACGAAGGCCATCCACGTCGGCGAACGCGCGCGCACCGAGACGGCGATCAACGAAGGGGTCGTCAGCCTCGGGAGCGCCGCCGTTCACCTCGCCGGTTCGGAACTCGACCTCGCGGACGCGAGCGCGCTCGTCGTCGGCGCGGGCGAGATGGGATCGCTCGCCGCGAGGGCGTTCGACGCCGCGGGCGTCAAGGACGTCGTCGTCGCCAACCGAACGCCGGAGCGCGCCCAGTGGGTGGTCGCGGACCTCGACGCCCCCGGACGCGCCGTCGGCCTCGACGCCCTCCCGCGCGCGCTCTCGGACGCCGACGTCGTCGTCGCCGCCACCGGGAGCGACGGTCCCGTCGTCACCCCGGCCGTCGCCGACGACGCGGGCGAGACCTTCTACGTCGACCTCGGTCAACCCCGCGACGTCGCCCCGACCGTCGCCGACGACGCGGACGCGGCGGTCTACGACCTCGACGACTTAGAGGACGTCACCGACGAGACCCGGGAACAGCGGGCGAGCGCGGCCGTCGCCGTCGAGTCCATCGTCGACGAGGAACTCGACCGTCTCCTCTCGCAGTACAAGCGCAAGCGCGCGGACGCCGTCATCGCGCAGATGTACGAGAGCGCGGAGCGGACGAAGGACCGGGAGGTCGCGACGGCGCTCTCCCGCCTCGACGCCGCGAGCGACGGCGGCATCGGCGACGCCGAACGCGAGGTCGTCGAATCGCTCGCCGACGCGCTCGTCTCGCAACTCCTCGCCGCGCCGACCCGGAGCCTCCGCGAGGCCGCCGGCGAGGACGACTGGGAGACCATCGCCACCGCCATCCGGCTCTTCGATCCCGACATCGACGGCGCCGATCCGGCCTTCGGCGACGGCGCGGAGTCACCGCGCTTCGCCGCCGCCGAGACCGAGAACGACTGAGACGCGGGCCCCCATCGTTTTGGGGGTCGCCGCCGTCCCCACGAGTATGAGCGCGCCACTCACCGACGAGGAGATCGAGGACCGACTCCCCCCCGAGTGGGAGTACGTCGACGACGAGATCGTCCGTAGCTACGACTTCAACGACTACCTCGCGGGCGTCGCGTTCGCGAGCGAGATCGCCGACCTCGCCGACGAGGCCTTCCACCACCCGACGATCGTCATCGAGTACGACACCGTCGAGGTCCGCTTCACGAGTCACGAGGCCGGCGGCGTCACCGAACAGGACCTCGAACTCGCGGCGGAGTGCGACGCGATCCGATAGATGGAGGGGCGGTACGTCTTCGGGGTCCGCTTTCGCCTCGACCCGACGCGCGACGTGACCGTCGATCCCGACGAGTTCGAGACGCGCCTCTCCCGGCCCGCCGAGACACCCGGCGAGGAGGGATGGCTCTTTTTCCGCGATAACCTCTGGCGCGGCGACCTCGCCGACGAGTCGCACTTCCGGGAGCTGACGGCGGCGGCGCTCGGCGGCGTCACCGTCCTCAACGTCGACTACCGGGCCTTCGAGGTGGACGCGGCGTACCGGGAGGCGTTCCGTGCGGCGATCGCGGCGGACCTCGACGCCTTCCGCGCCGACACCGTCGACGAGGTCGTACGCAAGTACCTCGGGAGCAGTCTCGAAGTCGACTCGGAGTAAACCACTTCCCGATCCGGGCCCTCCCTCTATCAGAATGCAGACGCGCCCGGCCTACGACTACTGGCTGCTCGACCTCGACGGGACGCTCGTGGACACGGAGTGGACGTACGTCCGTGAGACCTTCGACCGCGTCGAGGATCGACTCGGCGTCACCTTCAGCGATCGGCAGGCGGAAGTGCTCTGGCACGGTCTGGGCGGGGACCGCGACGACAGCCTCCGCGCGTGGGGGTACGACCCGGAGACGTTCTGGCCGGTCTTCGACGAGATCGACGACGCGACGGCGCGAGCGGAAGCCACCTACCTCTACGACGACGCGTCGTTCGTGGCGGCCCTCGACGGACCCGTCGGCCTCGTCACGCACTGCCCGGCGCCGATCACCGACGTCGTCCTCGACCGACTCGACGTCCGCGATTGGTTCGACGTCGTCCTCCCCTGCGACGAGGAGACGGGGTTCAAGCCGGACCCCGAACCGCTCCACCTCGCGCGCGCCGACCTCGGCGTCGACGCCGCCGCGCACGGCGTCTACGCGGGTGACGGAACGAGCGACGTCGACGCCGCCGCGAACGCCGGTCTCGACTCCATTCACGTCGAGCGCCACGACCCGGATCGTCGCGGCGTCTGCGTCCTCGGCGACCACCGGGTCGAGTCGTTCCACGACCTCGCGGGCTCCCCGAGCGGAAGCGATTGACGGGGCGCGACGCGCGCCGCCTCGCTACCGACGCTCGCGCCGCCGTCCGAACCACCCGTCCCAAGACACCCGTATCGGCCGTGACGCTACGCGTCCTCGTAGCCCGGTAGATCGGCGACGAGCCCCGAGAGACCGGTCAGCGCGTCGCCGAGCGCCCCGACGCCCGCCTTGTCCGCGCGGTCGGGGTTCGCGAGCGCCCGAACGCGCTCCGCGCCCACCGAGACGAACCCGAGGTCGAGCTTCGCGGCGCTCGCGCGCAGGGCGAGGCCGGCGTCGGCGTCCCCGCGCGCGACCGTCCGCGCCGGGGACTCGTGGGCGCGGACGGTGCGCTCGTACCCCCGGATCGCGGCCGGGTCGACGCCCGCCTCGTCGAGCGCGGCGTCGAACGTCGCGCGCAGGCCGCTCGCCGTTGTTCGGTTCACGAAGTCGACGTCAGCGTCCGCGAGGTCGACGAGACCCGAGACGTCGGCGGGGTTCCCCGCGGGGACGACGAGGCCCCACTCGCGCGTCCACGCGGCGAGCTCCGCGGTCGCCGCGTCCGGTTCGTCGGGTCCGCTGGCGACGACGACGTCCGGGAGGCCGTCGCGGAGGCGGCGGAACCCCGTGCGCGTCCCCGTCGCGAGGTAGCGTGGCTCGCGCACGCCGTCGAGCGCGCGGGCGAACAGCGGGTCGTCCTCGCCGACGCAGAGCACGGCGGGCGGGCGGACGTCCGGCGAGAACAGCTCGACGGTCACGCGCTCACCCGCCGCGAGATAGTCCGTGTCGGCGTCGACTTCGACGACGCCGTCCGCGTCGACGAGCGACGTCGTCGCGCCGCTCCCCTTGTCGACGGGGTAGACGAGCGTCTCGCCCGCACCGTCCGCGACGAGGCCGACCGGCATGAGGCGCGTGCGGCCCTGACCGTAGCGCTCCCCGTCGGCGAGGCGGCCCGTGACGGTCGCGCGCTCTGACTCCGGGCGACCGGCGGCCTCGCGGATCGCGGGCGCGACGAACGTCCGGAAGATCGTGAGCGCAGAGACGGGATACCCCGGGAGACCGACGTACGCGGCCCCGCCGAGGCGGCCGACGAGCATCGGCTTCCCGGGCTTGATCGACACGCCGTGTAGGAGGAGGTCGCCGCGCTCCTCGATGACGCGGTAGACGACGTCCACGGCGGAGGCGGAGGTCGAGCCCGAACTCAACACGAGATCGCAGTCGTCGGCCGCGGTCCGGAGCTGGCGTTCGAGCTCGTCGTAATCGTCGCCCGCGTGCGGGTAGAGGACGGCCTCGCCGCCCGCCTCCTCGACGGCCGCGGCGATGGTGTAGCTGTTGACGTCGTGGATCTCGCCCGCGCGGTGATCGAGCGGTTCGCCCGGCCGGACGAGTTCGTCGCCGGTCGAGACGACGCCCACCGTCGGCGTCCCGCGAACGGGCACCTCGGCGACGCCGAGCGCGGAGAGCAGTCCGATCTCGCGCGGCGTGATGCGGGTGCCGGGGCCGAGGGCGCGCTCGCCCGCGGCGACGTCCGCGCCCGCGGCCATCACGCTGTCGCCGGGCGCGACCGCCGTCTCGAAGGCGATCCCGCCGTTCCCGTCGTCGGCCTCCCGCGTTCGCTCGACCGGCACGACGGCGTCCGCGCCGTCGGGCAACACCGCCCCCGTCGATATCTCGACGCACTCGCCCGCCTCGACCGAAACGTCCGGCTCCACGCCCGCGTGGACGGTCCCGACGCGCGGGAGGACGACCGGATCGCGCTCGCTCGCGCCGACGGTGTCCGCGGCGCGCACCGCGTAGCCGTCCATCGACGCTCGATCGAACCCCGGTACGTCGATCCCCGCGTCGACGCGTTCGGCGAGCACTCGCCCGCGGCAGTCGTCGATCGGGACGGTCTCGGGCTTGGGGGCGATATCGAGCGACGCGACGATCTCGTGCGCCTCCTCGGGCGAGGCGAGGTCGCGGAACTCCTTGCGGTCTGTCATCGCTTCTCCCCCGTGCGTCGCCGAATCGTCGGGCTCACGGCTCCACCTCCCACTGCTCGACGGTGACGGTCTCGCCGGCCGCGTACCCCTCGACCGACTCGGGGATCACGACCCAGCCGTCCGCGAGCGCGACCGTCGAGAGGACGCCCGACCCGCTCGTGTGCACCGGCTCGGCGCGTGGGCGCCCCTTGCCCTCGGTGTCCGTTTCGCTCCCCTCGTCGAGCGTCACCCGCGCGTACGTCCGCACGCCGGGCTCGCTCCGCAGTTTGCCGGAGAGCTCGGCTTCGACGCTCGGGAACGCCGGGACGGGCATTCCGCCGGCGTCCTTGACGACCGGCCGGAGGAACTGGACGGCGTTGACGATGCAGGCGACGGGGTAGCCCGGCAGACAGAGCACCGGCGTGTCGTCGACGACCCCGGCCGCGACGGGATGGCCGGGCTTGAGCGCGACGCCGTGGAAGACGAGGTCGCCAAGGTCCGCGACGACGTCCGGCGTCAGATCGCGTTCGCCGACGCTCGATCCGCCGGTGGTGACGACGACGTCCGCGTCGACGTCGCCGCTGATGGCCTTCCGGAGCGCGTCGGCGTCGTCCGTCACGACGTCCCGATAGCGCGCCGTCGCGCCCCACGACTCGACGAGGCGCGAGACGGTGAGGCCGTTCGTCTCGATCATCTCGCCCGGTTCGGGGTCGGATTGCACGAGCTCCTCGCCCGTCGGGATCACCGCGACCGACGGTGGGTCGTACACCTCGACCTCGCCGACGCCGCTCGCCTTCAACAGCCCGAGGTCGGAGGGGCGGAGCCGGTGGCCGGCGTCGTGGAGGCGCTGATCGGCCGCGACGTCCTCGTCGGGCGCGCCGACGTTCTCGCCGACCGCGACGCCGTCCAGCACCTCGACGTCGCCGCCGTACTCCTCGACGGCCTCGATCATCACGACGGCGTCCGCGCCGTCGGGGAGTTCGCTCCCCGTGTGGACGCGCACGGCGGCGTTCGGCCTCATCTCCTCGGCCGCCCGCAGGACCGCGGGGTCGCGATCGCTCGCGCCGACGGTGTCCGCGGCGCGCACCGCGTAGCCGTCCATCGCCGCGCGCTCGTAGCCCGGGACGGCGCGGGCAGCGCGAGTCGGCGCGGCGAGGGTCCGCCCGGCCGCGTGCGCGACCCCGACGGTCTCCGTCCGCCCGTGGGGCGCGACGGCCTCGCGGAGCGCCGCGCGGGCCTCGGCCACCCGGGTGCGCTGTTTGAACCCGGCGCGCCGGCGGTCGTGTGATCCGGTCATGCGAACGACTAGGGCCCGCCAGCCGAAAAGCGCCCGGGATCACCCCACGCCCGACCGTTAAACCGAGTTAAATCGGGTTAAACGGCACTCAAACCGCCGTATAGGTCGACACCGTTCAATACCCCTGCGACCCACGGCCCGGGTGGAGGCACGACCAATGACGCTCACCAAACTCGGCACCGTCGCGCTCGTCGCGCTGCTCGTCACCGCGGGCGGCGCGAGCGCGGCGACCATCGGTACCAACGCGGGAGCCACCACGGCTGCGACCGTCGACGGCGACCTCGCGGCTGACACGAACGCGACCGGGAACGTGACCGTCGCGGCGAACGAGACGACGACCGCGACGGCGGACACGACCACGACCGAGAACACCACGACTAACGAAACGACGACTGAGAACACGACGACGACCAACGAGACGACGACTACAACGACTGAGAACACGACAACGACCAACGAGACGAAGACGGAGAACGAGACCACGACTAACGAAACGACGACTGAGAACACGACGACAACGACCAACGAGAACGAGACGAACGCGAGCGCCGGCCCGCCGACCGACATGCCGGCTCAGGCGCCGGACCGCGTCTCGTCGATCCACGGCCTCATCAACGCGTTCTTGAGCGGTGACGTGTCGAATCTCGGTGCCGCGGTCAGCGACGTCGCCGGCGGCGAGGCTAACGCGTCGGCGAACGGTCAGGCCAACGCATCGGCAAACGGTCACGCGAACGCGTCGGAACGCGGTAACGCCGAGGAGCACGGCCAGTCGAACGCCGACGAGGCTGACGACGACGACGGCTCCGATGCCGAAGAAACAGACGACGGCGACGCCGATGCCGGCGCGTCCGCGGACGCCGGCGCGCACGCCGGCGGTAGTGCGTCCGACGACGGTGACGCGAACGGTAACGCCGGTGGGAACGCCAACGCGAACGGTAACGCCGGTGGGAACGCCAACGCGAACGGTAACGCCGGTGGGAACGCCAACGCGAACGGTAACGCCGGTGGGAACGCCAACGCGAACGCGAACGGTAACGCCAACGCCGCCCTCCCGTCGACTGACGGGATCCGCGCGGCGCTCGACGCCGCCGTCGCGTCGGTCGTCGCGTAGCGCCGGTTCGACCACCGCCTTTTTTCGACCCGGCGTCCCAACGAGCGAGTATGAATCGTCTCCGCGAGGCGCTCCGGGAACTCCCCGACGCCGTCTTCGTCGATCTCCTGGAGAGCGACGACGCATACCGGCTCGTCTTCGACCTCCCGGGCGTCTCCGCCGACGACCTCACGCTCGACGTCCACCCCTGCCGGCTCCACGTCGACGCCCGGCGCGGCAAGGACGTGCCCGACGGGTTCCGCTACGAGCGCGAGGAGCGCCCGCTCTTCGTCGAGTTCGACGTCCCGCTCCCGCCGAACGCGGTCGGCGAGGGGGCGTCCGCGACGCTCGACGCCGGCGAACTCGACGTGACGGTCCCGAAAGCCGACCGGCAGGCCACCACCGTCCCCGTCGAGGAGTAGCGTGGCGTCGCTGCGCGCTTACTGGCGGTTTGTCGTCGTCTGCTGGCGCTTCCTCCCCCTCGTCTGGTCGTACGCGCGCGACCGGCGCCGCTTTCTCCTCTTCGGCGGCCGCCGTAGCGTCTCGACGGATCGACAGCGCCGGCGCGCCGAGCGACTCGTCGAGAACCTCCTCACGCTCGGGCCGACGTTCATCAAGCTCGGTCAGCTCCTCTCGACCCGCCCGGACGTCCTCCCGCCCGTGTACGTCGAGGAGCTCACCCAGCTACAGGACCGAGTGCCACCGGCCGACTGGGACGACGCCCGCGCGGTGTTGGAGGACACGGTCGGCCCCGTCGAGGAGGCGTTCGAGGACTTCGACACCGAGGCGATCAGCGGCGCGAGCCTCGGGCAGGTGTACACCGCCACCTACGAGGGCGAACGTGTCGCCGTCAAGGTCCGTCGACCGGCGATCGAGGCCCTCATCGAGGCCGACCTCCGCGCGATCCAGTGGCTGCTCCCCGCGCTCCTCTTCTTCGTGGACGACGCGCGGGCGTTCAGCCTCCGAAACGTCGCCGACGAGTTCTCGACGACGCTCCGCCAGGAGATGGATTACTCCCGCGAGGCGACGATGCTCGCGGAGATCCGCGCGAACTTCGTCGACGACCCCGACGTCGTCATCCCCGAGGTGTACGAGGAACGGTCGGGCGAGCGCGTGTTGACGATGCGCTACGTCCCCGGGACGAAGATCAGCGACACCGCCGAACTCGAACGCCACGACATCGACCGGCACGCGGTCGCGGAGTCGCTGGAGCGCACCTACCTCCAGATGATCGTCACGGACGGCGTCTTCCACGCGGACCCACACCCGGGGAACCTCGCCGTGCAGGACGACGGCACCATCGTCTTCTACGACTTCGGAATGAGCGGACGGGTCGACGAGGAGGTCCAAGACCACATCGTCGACTTCTACGTCGCCGTGGCCAACCAGGACATCGAGGCCATCCTCGATACGCTCATCGAGATGGGGACGCTGAGCCCCGACGCCGACCGCGCGACGATGGCGGAGGTGATGGAACTCGCCATCGCGGACGCGCGTGGCGAGGACGTCGAACAGTACCGCGTCCAACAGATCGTCTCGAAGGTCGAGGACACGATGTACGAGTTCCCCCTCCGCCTCCCGCCGAACCTCGCGCTCGTCCTCCGCGTCGCCACCGTCGTCGAGGGCGTCTGTCTCACCCTCGA
The DNA here is from genome assembly GCF_014647155.1 of Halarchaeum nitratireducens. Lineage (GTDB taxonomy): Archaea > Halobacteriota > Halobacteria > Halobacteriales > Halobacteriaceae > Halarchaeum > Halarchaeum nitratireducens. The sequence continues at coordinate 431,569 of NZ_BMOQ01000001.1, forward strand.
CCCCGACTTCGACTTCGTCTCCGTCGCCACCGACTACCTCGGCGAGCAGGGGTACTACGAGCGCGGCGCCCGGGAGCTCATCGCCGGGACGGGTAATCAGCTCGCCGCGTCGGCGCGCTCCTCGTTGCACCTCGCGCCGAAGCTCGAACGCGCGCTCGATCGGATCGACCGCAACGACTTCTACGTGGAGGCGGCCGTCGAGGACTCGACGGGATCGCTCGACGCCCTCGCCAAGCGCCTCGTCACCGGCCTGCTGTTCGGCGCCGGCGCCGTTTCGACGGGGCTGTTGTACGCCACGGCGGCCGAAACCGCGGCGCTCGCCGTCGGCGTCGGGACGTTCGGGGTCGGGTTCCTCTGCTGGCGGTCCTTCCGACGGCCGCGCGGTGGACGGGGCGCGGCCGGCCTCGCCGCCGGGCGTGGTGGGCGCTGACGGGGGCGCTGGCGCGTTCCAAACCGTTTATACCCGGCAGGCGAGAACCCGGAGGCATGGCGAAAGAGCAGAAGGAAGTCCGTGACCTCCAGGAAGGCAACTACGTCATCGTCGAGGACGCCGCGTGTAAGATCGACGGCTACTCGACCGCCAAGCCCGGGAAGCACGGGAGCGCGAAGGCCCGCATCGAGGCCCGCGGGGTCTTCGACGGCAAGCGCCGTTCGCTCAGCCAGCCGGTCGACGCGAAGATCTGGGTGCCGATCATCGACCGTAAGCAGGGCCAGATCGTCTCTAAGGAGTCCGACACCGTCGTTCAGGTCATGGACCTCGAGACCTACGAGACCGTGACGATGGAGATCCCCGGCGACGTCGAGGTCAGCCCCGACGACGAGATCGAGTACCTCGAGTGGGAGGGCAAGCGCAAGGTCCTCCAGTAACCGGATGTTCCCCGGCGCGACGGCGGACCCCTCTGCTCCCGCATACACGGTCGTCGGCGCGCCGCTCGACGTCTCCGCGTCCTTTCGGCCCGGGGCGCGTTTCGGTCCGGAACGCGTCCGCCGGTTCGCCGAGACGTTCGAGGATTACGACCGCGCGACCGACCAGTCCTTTTCGACCCTCGGCGTCGCCGATCGCGGCAACGTCCACGCGTGGACCGACGCCGAGGAGTACTGCGACTACCTCGCCAGCGTTTGCCGCGAGGTCGTCCGCGACGGCGCGATCCCCCTCGTGATCGGCGGCGAACACACGGTGTCCCTCGGGCCGATACGCGCGATTGACCCCGAGGTCGTGGTCGTCTGCGACGCCCACCTCGACCTCCGGGAAGCGTACGACGGCGACCCGTGGAGCCACTCGACGGTGACGCGTCACGCCCTCGATACCGCCGACGAGGCGGTCATCCTCGGGGCGCGCTCCGGGAGTGAAGCGGAGTGGAGCCGCGCCGAGGCGGACGACGTGACCGTCGTCGAACCGGCGGCCGTGGCGGACTGGACGCCGCCGGCCGCGTTCGCCGGCCGTGACGTCTACCTCTCGGTCGACGTCGACGCCGCCGATCCGGCGTACGCGCCGGGAACCGGGACGCCCGAACCCTACGGACTGACGTCGCGCGAGCTCCGCGACGTCGTGCGCGCCGTCGCGCCCCACGCCGCGGGCGTCGACGTCGTGGAGGTCAACGACCGCGACGACGGCCAGGCGGCGACGCTGGCGGCGAAACTCCTCCGCGACTTCGTCTTCGCGCACGCCGACGCGAACGCGGACGCCGCTGACGACGCGTCGGCTGGCGACGACCAGTAGGCGGCGAACGGGTGGCGTTTCGCGTTCCGTCGAGGGCCACACCACCGTTTCGCGGCGGCCGCCGACGCGCAGTTCTCAGCGCACGCCTCGGCGTGGCCCCTCCCTCGCGTTTGAACTCCCACTTTCTTGACGCCGGACGTTCGCCTTCCCGTATGGAGCTCTCCGAGATCGTCTCGCGTTACGACGAGCGACTGCGAACCGAGGACTACGCGGACGTGGACGCCTCCGCGAACGGCCTGCAGGTCGGCCCGGCGGACCGCGAGATCACGCACGCCGCGTTCGCCGTCGACGCGGTCGCGGAGACGGCCGCGGCGGCCGCCGACGCGGGCGCGGACCTCCTCGTCACCCACCACGGCCTCTCGTGGGGCGGTATCGAGCGCGTGACGGGCCGCCAGTACGGCCGGATCGCGCCGCTGATCGAACACGACGTCGCGCTCTACGTCTCCCATCTCCCCCTGGACGGCCACCCGGAACTCGGGAACGCGGCGGGAATCGCGGACCTCCTCGGTCTCACCGATGTCGAGGGGTTCGGGTCGGTCGGCCCGGAAACGGCTGGCCTGCGGGGAAGTGCCGACGCGCTCGCGCGTGCGGACGTCAACGCGCTCCTCGACGACGAACTCGACCACGGCGGGACGGGCGTTCGCTGTCTCGATTTCGGCCCGGAGACGATCGAAGACGTCGCGATCCTGACCGGCGCGGGCGCGGACTTCCTCGACGAGGCCGTCGCCGCAGGCGTCGACGCGTTCGTGACGGGCGAGCCGAAGGGGAAGACGTACCACGAGGCGAAGGAGGCGGGGGTCAACGTCTTCTGCGGGACGCACTACGGGACGGAGACGTTCGGCGTGCGATCGCTCATGGACCTCGCCGACTCGTGGGGCGTCGAGACGACGTACCTCGACGCGCCGACCGGGCTCTGAGTCGGGTCTTTCAAATCGTCGTCGCCCCTCACTCCCGCCATGGGTGACCACGGCGACGGTCACGGTGACGACGGAGAGCAGGGCCATGAAACGCCGGAACGCGAGGAGTTCGAGCACGACCCGCTCGGGCACGCGGACGTCCGCTCGGGGATGACGGTCGGCGAGCTCGTCGAGCAGTACGGGAACGCGGGGATCGGGGCGGCGGACGTCTCGCACGCCGTCGACACGTACGCGGAGATGCTCGGGAACGACGACGTGACGAACTTCTTCGGCCTCGCGGGCGCGATGGTGCCCACGGGGATGCGTAAGATCGTCGCGGACCTCATCCGCGACGGCCACATCGACGTGCTCGTCACGACGGGCGCGAACCTGACGCACGACACGATCGAGGCGATCGGCGGGAAACACCACCACGGCCACGCGGGCCCCGACGACCACCGCATGAGCGCCGACGACGAGCACCGCGGGATGAGCGAACGCGACTACGACGAGTCGCTACGCGAGGAGCAGGTCGATCGCATCTACAACGTCTACCTCCCCCAAGAGCACTTCGCGCTCTTCGAGTCCCATCTCCGCGACCACGTCTTCCCGACGGTCGAGCGGACGGTCTCGATCCAGGAGTTCACCAAAGCGCTCGGACGGGCGAACAGCGAGCGCAACGCGACGGCAGACGTCGAGGAGGGCGGGGGGATCGCCGCCGCGGCCTACGAGAACGACGTCCCGATCTACGTCCCGGCGATCCAGGACTCCGTCCTCGGCCTGCAGGCGTGGATGTACTCGCAGACGTCCGACTTCGCGCTCGATGCGCTCTCGGACATGACGCACCTCACGGACATCGCGTTCGACGCGGAGCGCGCGGGTGCGATGCTCGTCGGCGGCGGCGTCCCGAAGAACTACGTCCTCCAGACGATGCTCGTCGTCCCCGAGGCGTACGATTACGCCGTCCAATTGACGATGGATTCGACGGACACCGGTGGGCTGTCGGGGGCGTCGCTCGACGAGGCGCGCTCGTGGGGGAAGCTGAAACCGAGCGCGGCGAACGCGACGGTCGTCGGCGACGCGACGATCACCCTCCCGCTCGTGACGGCGGCGACGCGCGAGCGCATCGAGTGATGGAACCGTCGATACACCCGTAACATCGGGATCCATCACCGGCTCCGGGCGTTTCAGCCTCCGGAACCGACTGAGTGGGCACGCACTCCCCGATCAGCACTGGAATCGGTCATTCGTATACCCGATGGCGCATAGTGAACGATAGTCACGAAGGACTTATCCCTTCCCCGGACGTTCGTTTATTCGTAATGGCACACGGTACGGTTGACTTCTTCAACGACACGGGCGGCTACGGTTTCATCGAGACTGACGACGCGGACGAGGACGTGTTCTTCCACATGGAAGACGTCGGCGGCGAGGACCTCACCGAGGGGACCGAGATCGACTTCGAAATCGAGGACGCCCCCAAGGGCCCGCGCGCGACGAACGTCGTCCGCTCGTAAGTCCGTTCACACCGTCGCCCCCGGGCGACGCAGCACACTTTCGTTTTGTCGTACACTACTCCCGCGAGCGACGGCGTTCGACCGGGCGTCCTCGGATCGCCTCTCCGGGCTCCGCGTCTCGACTCGCCGTTTCTTACACGACCGTCGAACCCTCGATTCGACGGTCGTCGGGCGCTGACGCGCCGATAGAACATGAGTTAAGCGGGTGGAGCGAGAGCACAGAGATAGCCCGACCCACCTTTAACCATGTCCGGAGAGTACGACCTAGTCATCGTCGGCGGCGGAATTAGTGGCGCATCGCTCCTCTACACGGTCGCGAAGTTCACCGACGTCGAGTCGGTCGCGCTCGTGGAGAAAGAAGACGAGATCGCGGCGATCAACTCCCACCACACGAACAACTCCCAGACGCTCCACTTCGGGGACATCGAGACGAACTACACCCTGGAGAAGGCCGAGGAGGTCAAGGAGGGTGCCGAGCTCCTCGCCGGTTACCTGGAGAACCACGACGAGGATCGCGAGATGCACTCGAAGCGCTCGAAGATGGTTCTCGGCGTCGGCGACGAGGAGGTCGAGAGCCTGGAGAAACGCTACCACGAGGAGGGCTTCGGCGATCTCTTCCCGAAGCTCCGCCCGATCGGCCGCGAGGAGATCGCGGAGGTCGAACCGAAGGTCGTCGAGGGTCGAGATCCCGAGGACGACCTGCTCGCGCTCCAGACGCCCGACGGCTACGTCGTCGACTACGGCGCGACTGCCCAGTCGTTCGTCGAGGCCGCGGCAGAGGAAGCGGGCGTCGACGTCTTCCTCGACACCGAGGTCGAGGACATCACGGAGACCACGCGGGGCTACACCCTCACGACTGATCGCGGCCCCTTCGACTGCGAGGTCGCGGTCGTCGCCGCGGGCTCGCACAGCCTCCAGATCGCGAAGGAGATGGGGTACGGTGAGAACCTCGCGCTCCTCCCCGTCGCGGGGAGTTTCTTCCTCGCCGAGGACGGCCCGCTGAACGGGAAGGTCTACACCCTCCAGATGAAGAAGCTCCCGTTCGCCGCCGTCCACGGCGACGCGGACGTTCACGACGACTCGATCACGCGCTTCGGCCCGACCGCGAAGGTCGTCCCGACGCTCGAACGCGGTCGCCTCGGGACCGTCGCGGACTTCCTCGACGTCTTCGGCCTCTCCCTCCCCTCCTTCGTCAGCTACGCGAACATCCTCGCCGATCGCATCCTCTTCCCGTTCGTCATCCGGAACCTGATCTACGACCTGCCGGAGATCGGCCGGCGGGCCTTCCTCCCGGACGTCCAGAAGGTCGTCCCGACGATGGAACTCGACGACATCCAGCGCGCGGAGGGGTACGGCGGCGTCCGCCCGCAGATCGTCAACACGGAGACCTACTCCCTCGACATGGGCGAGGCGAAGATCGTCGGTGACGACGTCATCTTCAACATCACGCCTTCCCCGGGAGCCTCCACCTGTCTGAAAAACGCCATGCGCGACACTCACACGATCATGGACTTCTTCGACGCGGACTACGAGTTCGACGAGGAGGCCTTCCGCGCCGACACCATCGGGGCCTTCCCGCGCGCCGACGATCCCGCAGAAGAGGGCATCGCGGCCACGCCCGGCGACGCCGCAGACGAGTGACGCTCCCTCACGTCCGCTCTCTTCGGCTTCGACCGGCTTAGTCGTCGCCCAGTAACTCGTCGGCGAGCGTCGGCACGAACGTCCCGACGTCGGTGACGAGACCGACCGCCTGCGCGCTCCCGCGATCCAACAGTTGCGTGACCGTCGCGGGATTGATGTCGACGCAGACGACGCGCGTCGAGGAGGGCAAGCAGTTCCCGACCGCGACGGAGTGAAGGAGCGTCGAGAGCATCACGACCATGTCTGCCTCGTGGGCCTGCCGTCTGATCTCGCCCTGCGCCTCGACGGTGTCCGTGATCGTGTCGGGGAGCGGGCCGTCGTCGCGGATCGACCCCGCGAGGACGTAATCGACGTCGTTCTGGACGCACTCGTACATCACGCCCTCCGTCACGAGGCCGTCGTCGACCGCCTCGGCGATCCCGCCCGCCCGCACGATCTCGCTGATCGTGTAGATGTGGTGCTTGTGGCCCTTGCGCGGATGTTCCAGAGTCTCGATGTTCATCCCGAGGCTCGTCCCGTAGAGCCCGCGCTCGATGTCGTGCGTGGCGAAGCCGTTGCCGGCGGAGAGCGCGTCCACGTACCCCTCGCGGACGAGTTCGGCGAGCGCGTCGCCCGCGCCGGAGTGGATGACCGCCGGGCCGGCGACGACGAGGACGTTCCCCCCCTCGGCCTTCACCGCCGCGAGCGCCTCCGCGACTTTCCGGATGCGCGACTCCGAGGGGCGCTCCGCGGAGACGCCGCCGCGCATGAAGCCGAACGCGCCCGAGGCGTCCCGCGGCCGATCCGGCGGCCGGACGCGGATCCCCGCCTCGCCCGTCACCACGAGGTCGTCCGCCTCGATCCCGTTCAGGACCTGCGTGCGTGCCGTCGGCTCGCCCTCCGGATCCTCGACGACGATCGCACAGTCCATCTCGATGTCCGCCACCTCGATCCACTCGCCCCCGACGCGCACGTCCGTCGGGTGGTTCGTCGTCGAGTAGAACCCCGCCGGCACGACGCGATCCGCGGGCGCGGGCGTCAACGTCGCGTCCTCCGGATCCGCTGGATTCACTCCCGACTGGTGGAGTTCGTGCACGATCGACTGCAGGGTCGCGTCGTCCGGCGCGAGCACCCGTAGTCGCGCGTAGGACTCCTCGTCCTTCGCCCGTCCGACGTCGAACGCCTCCACGTCGAAGTCCCCACCGAGGTCCATGATGACCTCGAAACAGCGCTGCATCGTCCCCGAGTCGATGATGTGCCCCTCCAGTTCGACGGTCCGCGAAACGGTCATACCGACTCGTCGTCCCGGGCCGGGATTACGGTTGTGCCGAGCGCGCGACGGTGGCGTTTTACGCGCCGCCGCGATACGTCACGGTGGCCGATGACGAGCGCACCGGGCCGAGCCCGGGGTGGCACCCGCGCTATGAGGAGCCCTATGAGTGCCGAGGCCAGCTTTCTATCCATACATTTGCAGGAAGAAGTGTACGAACGTCAGAGAATCGTGTCTACTACCCTCTGAGAGAGGACAGTCGTAGTCAAAAGGCGAATAGAGTACACTCTGAGGCGTCACATAGGCCCCAGTCACTACTATCGAGGTTACGACTCCACTAGTCGAGATATGAGTTTCACAGTGAGAATCGATCACTTCCGTTCTCTCGTTCTTGAACCTCCGGAATAGAAGGTTGTCTAAAATGGCTCGTCCGAGTACGTTCCTTAGAATTGTATGAGTGACCGCTACCAGTGAACTGCAATTGGGTGGACAATGCTCCCTGCAGACTTGATTATGAAATCTTCATCGCTCAATTGCATATTGAATTCCCTCGAAACCTGCTTGAGTATGGTCCGCATCTCTTCTCCGGTCTGTTCCTGTGGAATGTACGTGTCGATAATATCCGTTACTGCTGCGGGGTCCCACTGTTCTTCATCCTGAATGAGGTTTTCTACTCGACCAAACACGGTATACTCCCTATCCTCGAAGAACGCCCTCTCCGGGTTACTTCTCATGTGATTTCGGTCAAGGGGAATACCAAATGGGTGACCGCCCACGTCAACTCGTAACGGAATCTTATCCCCCGCAAATCTCTGTATCAGGTTGAGCATGTTCTTCAACTCCTCAACGTCCTCTTTGGATATCTCTTCTTGCACCTGTTGGTCCTGATAATCAATCTCCTGCAAGTACTGTTGAGTTTCATTATCCATGATGTCGAGAAATGCTTTAAACGCTATCTCGAATTTGAACAGAGACATCGGTTTCAGTTTCCCAGACACCTCTACAACATCGCCTCTGGATAGCTCGTCTGGATTGCTCCCGTCATGTATGGAAATTCCCGCGTCCTCAATCTCGTCACGAAGTTCCTGAAATCGATAAGGGCCAGTAACGGTTATTCTCGTCTCTAAGTTGTCCGAATCGAGGTAGCTCCTTTTTCCGCCTGCCCCGAGACCTACACTCGGGATACCCACTTTCGCATTTCCACTCGTCTCCGTCTCCTCCCCTGATTGCTGTACGACCTCCTCAGGCACACCTCTGCCCATCGATGAAAGATGGTTGTTTATACTCACTTCGTTCAAATAGACAAACTCCTTGAGTTGATTTGTCATAGTTAGCCGGTCAGATGCTAATTGAATAAGGGTTGCTTTGGTACAGACTCATAAGGAATACTCAATCCTGCTCGAACGCCTCACGAGTGTCTCTCGTCGTAGACCCAAGAGACTCCCACGAGAAGCGGGGACAAGGGGGCGCCCCGAGGGATACATCAGAACTAGTGAGGAACCGCAGAGACAGTCAATCTCTCGTGTTAAAGAACTCGCGTGCCTCATCGGGGGTAAACGGCGCTTCATAATCCGGATTGTCTGAGCTCAGCTCCGCCGGTTCACGCCATCGGCCCTCGATGTCCGGGGGTTCCTCAAGTCGTGAATTCGTCCCAGGTTTCTCAAGTTGGTACTTTCGTTCCCCTGTTCTAGTATTTTCCCAGCCATGGCCACCTTGCGACCCGACGTATGGAATCCAAACCCCCGGAGGAGCTGGTTCGTCATTCCCCTCAATGCTCTGAATCAGAACGCCATCTTCCTGCCGCTTCTCCACATATACTGCCGGGTCGTTTTTATATTCGCGCAACTCATCGGCGAATTCACGCTGTTCGGCACGCTTTTTTCTACGCTTTTCCTCGGCTTTTCGAACGTTTGGCGGCTTGTACTCCTTGCCCTCGCGCCGTGCTTTGCGACGAAGATAGGCTTCCTCTTCGTACTGCTCCTGCTTTTGCATCATCTTCCACTTGCTCGAGAGATACTGGTTCCACGAACTCATCAACGGGGGTTAGTGACCACACCTGATTACGTGTACGAGCCAAAAATGCCCCCGCGCTTAGGAAGAAGTCTTACCAAGCTAAAAGATAGCACACTATGTTCTCCACCTCATCGACACCTGGTCAAATCGAGTTTTTTACTAGCTACTTACGTAGCTAGCTTTTTTAGCTGTATGCTGTACCAATAGACGAGAGTGATTGACCCCGTTGAAAGAGTCTCATAACGATATTTTCTCAAACACCTGTCTTCCCACTCGTTGTTAAATATATGATACCCGTCTGACGAGGGTACTTACAGTCTAAGCGATAGTAAAGACGAGAGGTTGGAACATGGGGGTCGGTAGTGACGAACGCAAGCACACCACCTTGCTCCTCGGGCTCCGCGAAGTGAATACAGAGACAACGATTCGGACTAGTGCTGAGACACGTCCCACAGCGAACAGGAGAGTATCTATATCTCTGAGCTGAGGGATTTCGGAATAGAATTTCCTCCACCACACCTACCAACGTCTTCTCCGAGCGCCGTGGCATGCCTGACTACTGCCAACAGTGTGGTTCAGAGCTTGCCGACGCCACTTCGTACTGTCCCGAGTGTGGAGCCGTAGCGGGAGACGACGACGAGACGACCGACAACGCGACCTCGACAGAGAACAACTCGTGGGACTGGTCGAATCCCCGTGGGCCGTTCCAGTCACCTCGTCGCGCCGTTGGTTCCCTGAACCTCCTCGGATTCCTCTCGTTCCTGTTCGCCATCGGGCTCAACGCAGTGGGCCTTCCCATCACTGCGCTCCCGCACCCTCTCGACATAGCACTCTTCAGCTACTGGTTCGGGGTGCTCGTCGTCGGACTACCGCTGTGGGGACTCTTGCATGTCACTGATAACGTCCTCGGATTCCTCAAACCGGATTGAGAAACGCTTCCTTTGAGACGAAGCAGACTCTTCGCTCTTGCAGGGCAGGTTCCATCTGTTACATCGTAGGGGCCGGGGTCACGAACAGGGAGAGCGTTGCGCGTCTTGTCGGAGACGCGAAGGCAGGTACACCGATGACCACTGATTAAGCAATGTGCAGTCGGAAACGGCGATTAGTTTCACTCCGCTCGGACAAGCATTATCTTGACACCCAACAAGTACGATGCATGTGGATTGATGTGCTTCCTGCGGTCGTCATCGAGAATTTGGACGTGATTGCATTGATACTACTCGGATTGCTGGTCGAGAAACAGTACATCAGCCGACCCGCCATCTGGGCGAACGTCGCAGCCATCAACATCCACCTATACGACTACTCATTCGTGAGCAACTGGCTCACCTGGTACGCGAATATCGGGCTTCTCGTTGCTGGCCTCGCCCTCTATACATACGGGTTCGACGAATCCCTTCCAGGATGGTACTACACGCTGTCCTGGGCGTACTCGTCAATCCCGGTCGCAGCCATAGCATACCTAACGTGGAGCGGTGCGCTCTGAGACAGTTAGAAGACACAATGATTCTCGTTTCCCTCAGACCGAAGACGTTCGTCGTCTCTCCCGGTGCAGTGGATGTCCGATAGAACACACCTGCCTACCTCGTCGACCGTTAGACGAACGAGTCTCTTCGCGTCTCCGCGTATTGCTCTACGAAGGGAGGGCTATAGTTCGAGTGACTGGATGCACTCAAGATATGACTGCCTCGCCTCATCCCGCGAGACACGGGTATAGACGTCCATCGTTCGGTTATTGCTGTCTCCTCTGATGTACTGCAATATGTGGTCCGGCATCTCGTTATTGCGCATCAGGGTCGTGAACACCGTGCGGAACGTGTGAGGCGTAAATTTGCGGTGAAAGCGTGTCTCGCCGTCGTCCATCACGCCTGCTCTGACCGCAGCATCCCGAACGGCCCGCTGCACCTGCGTCGACTGCACGCGGCTACCCCGCACGCTCAGGAACAGGTACTCAGAGTTATTGTCAGGGCGGACGAGTCGATACCGCTTGATGGCGTGCTTCACCTCCTCGTCAACAGGGACGACCGTCTGACTCCCGCCCTTACGCTCACGGAGGCGAATGAATCCGTCGTCGAGCATCAGGTCGTCCTCTTCGATTTCGAGCGCCTCCCGAATCCGGCATCCGGTCTTTGCGAGAATGACGGCAATCGCCTTGTTTCGTGGGTCAGCGATATTGTGAACGATTTTCTTCGCGTTCTCCCACGTCGCGCAGTCGGGACGTTCGCGGTACTTCTGTGGGATTTCTTCGAGGACGACCGCTGCGGGATTCCCAGTGATATCTTCGAAGCGTGGCCGCTTCATCGTCCACCCGTAGAACGACGACAGCGATTCGAGGTATCGCCGCTTCGTGTTCCGCGAAAGGTCGCGGTCGGCAAGCGTACCAACGTAGTCCTCGATATGTTCCACCTTGACGTCTTCGGGCGCGAGGTCAGGGAATTCCTCGTGGAAGAATGATTTCAGCGTTCGGGAGTAGGCGTTGAGCGTCCGGCGACTGCGACCCATCGCCTCCTTCCGTTGGATGAAGTCGTTGACCGCGTCGTGCTCGTTCTCGTAAATCTTCTCGCGGGTCTTGCCCGTCATGCTTTGACTGCCTCCGTGTCAGCGTCGTCGTGAGCGAGTCGCCAACCGTACCCCTGCTTATATTCGACCTTGTCCTCTTCTGCGAGGTCGAACAGCTGCTCCTCGACGGCATCCTTGACGATGCCCGTGAGGACGCCGCTTCCCGTGACTTCCCGGAGGATGCTTTCGAACTCCTGGTAGCGGTCAGTGAGGAACGCAGTGACGAACTCCTCGTGTTCGATATCGATTTCACCGGGTTCGGAGTTACGAGCGTCTTCGAGGTCGTCCTGCAACTGCTCGACTTGCAGTTGTAGTTCTTCGACCTTCGACTCGTTCTGACTGTACGCAAGGAACCCTTCTTGACGGGCAGCACGAGCCTCTTGTATCAGTTCGTATAGGTACTTTGACCGACTCCCGTAGCCTTGCTCCTCGGCCTCTTCCATCCACTCCTCGGCGTGCTTGCGATTCGGGTAGAGGGCGACGTAGGTCGTCTCCTCGGACAACCCGACCTCGGTTTCCCACTCGGTCTGCTGTGGCTCTTTGTCACTCATCCATGTCTCACAACAGACAATAACGACTGGAGGCACCTAGGCGTATGGATAGCAACGATGGATATGGCGACTGAGAGACTACAAACACAGGACGTGCTGGACAGACTATCCTGTTAAGTTAACAAGTTCCGAGCATACAATACCCTCCCGTTTGATATTCGAGTATGAAACTACCGAACACTCCTGACCGGAGTTGGCAGGGCATTCGCGAAAACGTCCTCGTCAACAATTCCATCGAGTGGGTTCAACAAGATGAGGTCCCACCGATACCGCCTGAACTAGATGCTCATACGGATGTCCTTCCCGGAGTCAGAGTACATCATCGAAGCTGGGCGAGTACAGATGATATTGCAGTCTGGGAACCGGGAAACACTAACATCTACTTCGTCACCCGATATGAGCTCGTAAAACAACTACTCGAAAACAAAGATGACATCCCGCAAGGAGCAATTGCCATTTTGCTTCTCGCCGGGGGCGCAGTCGTTGTCAAGCTCCTTTGGGATATTATTCAAAACCTCACTGACGGCGACTCGGGGGTAGCGTCCAGTAGTCCGGGAAGTACCACTCAGCGGCCGCCAAGTCCGGAGAATCGTCAGTACAATGTGTTCATCAGCCACGCATGGGACTACAACGACGAGTACGAGCGCGTAGTTGACTTTCTGAATGACTTCGATGAGTTGGACTGGCAGAACCACAGTGTTCCCCTGGATGACCCGCTTGACACAGTGAACGATGCTCACCTTCGGTCTCAACTGCGGGACCAGATACGCACCACTGCCGTCGTCCTCGTGCTCGCGGGAATGTATAGTGCGCACCGTGAATGGATTCAGAACGAGATTGAATTAGCAAATGAGTTTGACAAACCGATTGTAGGGATTCGTCCTCACGGCTCCGAGCAGACACCGAACGTAGTCGAAGACGCAGCAGTCGAGATGGTTGGTTGGCGGCAGAAATCAATCGTAGGGGCAATTGTTGAGCACACAAAATAACCGGTGTCTCACCTACTCACCTGTGTAGTCCCAATATTTCTGAGTCGGGCTTTTTCCTTTGAGTACGAGGAGAGCGTAGATGAGCCAGATGACAGTGAGGATACCGACACCCCACCAGTAGAAACTCAGCTCATCCAGAAGCGAGAGTGCCCCGAAGATTACCAATACTGCATAAAAGAACCCGAAGACACGCGGCCACCAGACCTCAACGGTGGTATGTTTGATATACACGTCTGGCTTTTCGCCCTCCTTGAGACGGTCCCATTCCATCTGAAATGGGTCATACGGAAGGTGTTCAGCCATTTGCCAGAGGACGCGGTACTTCCCGCTGTTCAGTTGTTTGTATGAGAGAATGTGAAAGGTCCAAAGGACGCAGAAGGGGAGGCCGATGGCTCCAATGAACAGTATCCCGACGGGAGTGATGAATCCGAGCTTTCCTCCGATTCCAGCGACACCCAATAGAGCAATGAGCAGCCGGAGATAGAAGCGATTGTTCTTGAGGCGGCGATTGCTTACTTGGTGAGTCGATTGACCGTAGAACTTCCACTGCTCAAGTGCCGTATTCTGGTCAATATCCTCACTTGCCGTCTCGGTACAGTCCTCTGCCTCGTCATCGCTCATGGAGATAAATCACGAATAGCATCAACAATAGAGTCGGTATTCCATCCGACCATCTGGTCCGCATGCCGCTCCACGTAATTTGAGGTGCTGTCACTTCCCCACGGCTCTACTCCCAAGATAGCCTTGTCTTCTTCCTCAGCAATCCGTATCTCTCGGCCAATCCAATCACTATAGGAAGAATAGAGCCCAGCGAGGGCGATAACAACAGAAGCAGGTTTAATCTGTCCTTTACGAAGTGCCTCTTCTAACTCCTCGTCGGTATCTGCATCAATCTCGTCCTCTTCGGGGATGCTATAATTCGTATATTCGAAATGGTTTGCCTCCTCAAGCAGTTCAATCAAATTCTCATATTCATCGCTATAATCCCAGGAGTGGGAGACGAATAGACGGTATTCTGTTCGTCTGTCGTCGCTGCTAAGAGTTATTGTTTCTATGTTCAGTGAATCGTCCGACATAATCCGAGCAAGACAGCCCACTGGTATAGTAGCTTCCCCACGGGTTGAGATAGTAGTGAGGCAGTTCTGACCACGGTATTAATTTAGAAGCCTGCAGTGGTCACGAGTGATGAAACAGAACGTGTTCGTGAGCAAGCCAAATGGCTTGAATGACCGTCAGGAACGATTCTGGGAGGCTATTGAGGCAACGGTGGAAGCCCGAAATATGAATATTCGGTCTATCGGCTATTCCGATTACTCATTCAAAACTCCGCTTCAGAAGGTTCGAGAGGTGATGAAAGAATGTGACGGCGCAATCATTCTGGGGTTTCAGCAGAAACGAGTGAAAGACGGCGAAAATAGAGCGGGGGAACCTCTTGACGAGCAATACTTACCGACACCCTGGAACCAGCTGGAAGCCGGTATGGCGTATATGTTGGACCATCCGATGCTGATAATCCTTGAAACAGGCGTAACAGACGAAGGGATTTTTGATGCAGAGAGTAGCGATAGGTATATTCTCAAAACGGACTGCTCGGTGGAGTGGCTAGAATCGGATGAATTTCTGGGCCCGCTCAATGAGTGGCGGGAAGTCATGCTCTCTCAGCGCGAATGAGACCAACTGCGAGTCTAAAGTACGTGCGAACTTTGATACTTGGAGGTTCGGAATAGTTCCGGATAACATGGCTGAGCGAGCGTTCATGGTTCGCGCCGGGAATGACAATGAGTTAGTCGAGGAATTCGAGTCTCGTTCTCTGGTCGCGGTCGGATGGAAGGAGCTGGGGGACGTTTCGGATATCCGGTCATACGAGGATATGAAGATCCGATTCAATTCGACCGACGAGTATTCCCAGCACAATAGTCGGCGTCTCGCTCAGAATGCGGGGCAAGTGAATCGATTCGCGCTTGAGATGAAGGAGGGGCATCTGGTTCTGAGCTACGACAAAACGGAGCGCGAGTATCTCATCGGCGAGGTCACAAGTGGTTACGAGTGGAAACCAGGCGACCACCCGCCGGGATACCCACACGTCAGGCGTGTCGAGTGGAAAGACACCGTTTCCCGCGACGAGTTCACGACCTCGACGAAGAACACACTCGGAAGCACGCTCACGGTGTTCTCCCTTGACGACTGCATTGATGAAATCACGGACGTTCTAAGCGGCGAGACACCCGATGAGAGCGAGGACGAGGAGGACACTGTACCATTCGTTGACGAAGTGGAGAATCAGGCAGACGAACTCATCTCCGACATTCTGGCGAACATGGACCCGTTCGTCTTCGAGGAGTTGGTCGCCGCAGTCCTACGAGCGATGGGATACCACGCGAAGAAGACGCGGGACAGTCAGGACCGCGGTATCGACGTGGTCGCTCACCCTGACTCGTTGGGATTCGAAGAGCCGTACATCAAGGCACAGGTGAAGCGCCAACAGAAGAAAGTCGGCTCCCCGGATATGAGAGCGTTCACCGGAACCCTCGGGAACGGCGAACGGGGCCTATTCGTCTCGACTGGTGGCTATACCAGCGAAGCGCAGGATGCAGCACGGAACGCCGAACAACGGGTCACACTCATCGACCGGGATGAGTTCATTGACCTCCTGATTCAGCACTACGACGACCTCGAATCCGAGTATCAGGCGACAGTACCGTTGAAGCAGATCTACATTCCCTCTCAAGACCCTCCACTCGAAGAATAACGATGAGTAACGCTGACAGTCTAGGTTTTCCTGGCCTTTATCCAACCACCTTGAGACTGTACTGATATGTCTGATAATCCGGTAAGTGGAATAGATATCCCCGAGATAGATTACGAGAGTATCGCCGGTTCGCTCCCATCACAAGACACTATCGACTCTGCTATCGATGCAATACAAAAGGCCCAGAAACGTCTTGAACGAGCTAAGAAAGAGGCGGAGAAACATATCGACATTGGCCCGCCATGGGACTACGAGCCGAGCGACTATTCCCCATCAAATGAAGCATACTATCACGCCTTCAAGTGGGCTCACGAGGGTCAACTCTCGTTACAAGAGACGGGAGATTCTGACCTAGGAACTATTGCGGAACGAATAGAGTATGGCTCTGAAATGTTTGCTGAAGATTCTAGTGATGACGATATTCAGGACTTCAATTCAGGAATATTGGCTCTAATATCGGCATTGGATGGGCTAATTATCTGGCTATGTGAGCACGACCCGAATATCACCACGAACAGAACCAATGCCAACGGAGAAGACATCTATCACAGTGGCCACAAAAAGGATGCCTTGGAAGACTGGTACGACCAGTACTCTATCTTCGGTGTCGAAAACGACCAGGGAAGTGCTTTCAAAGACAAGTGGGGTGACTTCTGGCAACACCGTCATCGTATAATGCACGGTGAGCCAGACGCATATTACGACGACAATGTTGGAGTCGCAACCCTGTTCTTTGTAGGGTTAACAGCTCACGTCGTTAAGAAGCGGTACGAAGCGTTGAACCCGTGACAATCAACATATAGGTATGAACGAAGAGGAGGTACGGCAAGCGGTATCAGTCGCTCTTGAGAGAGTCATAGATGAGGATACAGATTTACTGAGGTTCGATGTTAACGAGAGGAGCATCACTCATTGTCTCGGGATGTATCTGCAAGAGGCAGTCAGTGACCCTTGGGACGTAGATGTCGAGTACAACCGAATAGGCGAGGGCGGTGATGTGACTAAGCGGCTCCCAGAGGAGATGCTGCAAGACGATAGTCAGGGGACAGTCTATCCTGACGTAATAATCCATCAGCGGGGGTCAGAGGAAAACAATCTCCTCGTGATTGAAGCGAAGAAGTCGGGTAACTCAAGCGACGGTGACCGCCAGAAGATACGAGCATACCTGCAACACTTGGACTACGACTATGGATTGTTTGTGAGGTTCGATACTGGGCAGGATTTCGATGAGCTGGGGTACTCCTGCGAGTGGAGCTATCATGAGCAGTAAATGTCGGCTGTGCGGAGACGATCGTGAGTTACGGCAGAGCCATATTATTCCGAATTTCGTTATCAGGTGGCTCAAAGAGAGCGGAGCGACTCCATTTCTCCGTGGTGTCGATGATCCGGATACGCGTATCCAAGATAAGAAGGAGAAGCTGTTGTGTAGCGAGTGTGAGCAGCGAATAGGAGATTGGGAACAGCAGTTTGCGTCTCGCATCTTCTATCCGGTAATTCGGCAGCAAAAGACGGACTTCGAGTACGACTCTTGGCTGAAGCGGTTTACCATTTCACTCTCGTGGAGGTTCCTCGTCAGTAGCTTCTCGGCGATGGATGCTTGGGACTCGGACGAGCAGACTGCCTTGAGAGAAGCCGAACATCATTGGCGAGCTATTCTAAACGGTGATCAGCCGCTCTCGGCAGCCACTCGCTCTCATCACCTCATTTTACTGGGTGAGACGGAATCTGTACCAAGTGAAGCTCCTGAAGGCTGGGAATTCTACTCTTCGCGGGGTATCGACGCATCCGTCGTGACCGTGGACGATGGGATCTATATCTATAGCAAATTTCCTCAAATGTTCCTCCTATCGTGTGTTGATCCGCCAAGTGTTGACGGGCTTGGCGAGGCACGTATTGAGCAGACTGGGACGATTGAGACCCCGCAGGTAGTGCATTCACCATGGAGCAAGATTCCGTTTCGACGTGCTGAAATTATTACCGAGAATAAGGCCTCTCCACGTGAGCAGGAGAAAATAAAACAGCACATTCAGGAACATCCTGATAGTCTGGTTGACTCGAAAACCATTGAGACGGCTGTGTTGAATCGCCATACGGCGGTGGAATTCACTGTTTCACAGCCCGCTTGATGTTATAGACGA
>NZ_BMOQ01000002.1 GCF_014647155.1 Halarchaeum nitratireducens
ACGCCTACCGACCCCGACGTGTGCGAGGACGGCAGTAGCACAGGATACGGCGCGGGCGGTCTTAAAGGTGCGCGAACGCCCTTCCTCTCCGCCCTACTCGCTTCGCTCGCTGAGGACGGAGGCTCCGCGCTACCGACGACTGAAACGGTTCGTCTTCTCGCACCCCTCTCGCTTCGTCCCCGGTTCGGTACGTCGTCGTACCGGCTCCGCCGTCGACTCCCGTCGATCGTTATCGCGTCCGCTGTCCGCTCTCCGTGCCCGTTGCCCGCTGCCACTGATACGCGTACGTCTCGAACGTCGACGCGGAAACCGCGAGAGAGAAGTCGGGGGTTCGGTGACGGTCGGCGTTACGCTTCGGGAACGACGGTGAAGTCGGTCGAGATCCAGCCCTCGCTGTTCCCGTCCTCGGTGAAGACTCGGCGCTCGGAGTGTAGCTCGCGGCAGTTGACTGTCGGTGCCTCGTTCTCCGACTCGTCCGTCCTGCTCCGACCGTCGGGGTCGTCCGACCGCTCGACCCGAGACGAACGACGCGATGGTGACATACGCCTCGTTTAGGGACACCTAAAGAAAAAGGTACGGGTCTCGTCGCGAGCGCGGCGCACTCGACGGGTCGTCGGCCGAAGAAACCGAGTCCGCGTGATTCGCGCGCGATGCGGGGCGAGGACGCCGTTAGTTCGCCGCGGCCGCCGCGCTCTGCTCGCCGACCTTCCCGATCCGCCAGCGCAGGATGAGGACGATGGCGAGGCCGACGACGAGGACGGCGTTGATGATGTAGAGCGCCGTCGTGTAGCTCCCCGTGGATTCGAGGATGGTCGAGGCGAGGGTCGGACCGGCGACGCCGGCGAGACCCCACGCGGTGAGCGCGTAACCGTGGATCGCGCTGACCTCCTTCGTGCCGAACAGGTCGCTGAGGTACGCCGGCAGACACGCGAAGCCGCCGCCGTAACACGTGATGATGATGAACAGCGTGATGGCGATGATCCAGACGCCCGTGACCTGCGGGAGCATGAAGAACGCGAGGATCTGGATGACGAAGAACGCACCGTAGGTCGTCGTCCGGCCGATGTAGTCGGAGAGGCTCGACCAGAAGATGCGGCCGCCGCCGTTGAAGATCCCGATGTAGCCGGTGATGAACGCGGCCGTCGTCGCGGACGCGCCGCCGAGCGTCTGCAGGATCGGGGAGGCGTACGCGAGGAGCATGATGCCCGCGGAGACGTTGATGAAGATGATGAGCCAGATCATGTAGAAGCGCGGCGTCTTCCGCGCTTCCGCGGCGGTGAGGTTCGAGAGACCGGAGATGGCGGACTTCGCCTTCTCCTGTGCCGCTTCGGTCTGCTCCATGCCCGACGGGAGCCACCCCTCGTTCGGCTTGGCGAGGTAGCTCGCGCCGAGCGCCATGAGGACGAAGTAGAGCGCACCGAGCACGTAGAACGTCGTGGCGATGCCGGACTGCGTGTACTGCGCGGAGCCGGTGCTGAAGTTCAACATCAGCGCGTTACCGAGCGGGCTGGTGAGGAGCGCGCCGGCACCGAAGCCCATGACGGCGAGACCGGTCGCCATCCCGCGGCGATCCGGGAACCATTCGAGGAGCGTCCCGATCGGGGAGATGTAACCGAGCCCGAGCCCCATCCCGCCGATGATGCCGAAGGTGGCGAAGAACAGGTAGAGGCTCCCGATCTGTACGGAGAGACCGGCACCGATGATCCCGACTCCGTAGAGGACGGCGGCCGCGAGGCCGGACTTCCGCGGGCCGTACTTCTCGACGTAGCTGCCGAGGAACGCCGCCGTCATCCCGAGCACGAAGATGGCGATGGAGAACGCCAGCGAGACGCTCGAGGTATCCCAGCCGAGCGCGCTCTGGAGCGGGTTCTGGTAGATGCTGTACGCGTAGATTCCACCGATGGAGAGGTGGATGGCGACCGCACCGACCGCGATCAGCCATCTGTTCTTGTCTGCACCGTTATTACCCATGATCTTTGGTCTGAACTGCGGGGACCATAAACCCTCTCGATTCGGAATTACTAACCGGCGTTAAAGCGGCCGTAACTGCCGGATCTTTCTCGTGTTATGTATCTCGACTGCGCCCGAGGACGTCGAGCCGGAGGAACGCGGGGAGCGTGAGGAGGACGATGCCGGCCTCGAGCACCCCCGCGGTCAGGAACGCGGCGGTGTAGCCGGCCGCGTCGGCGACGACGCTCCCGACGACGAACCCGGCGAGGAAGCCGAGGTTGCCGAAGACGTTGAAGCCGCCCATGGCGACGCCGCGCTCGTCGTCCGCGGCGATGTCCGTGACGAGCGCCATCGTCGCCGGGGAGACGAGCGCCCCGCAGACCCCGAGGACGACCATCGCGCCCGCGGCGAGCGCGAGCGTCGGCGCGAGCGCGACGGCGATCACGACGGCCCCGTAGCAGACCGAGCCGACGACGATAGGGACCGTCCGTCCCACGCGGTCCGAGACGACGCCGAGCGGGTACTGGAGGAGCGCGAACGGCGCGAAGAAGAGCCCGAGGACGAGGCCCGCGCCGCCCGCGTCGAGGCCGAACGTCTCGCGGAAGTAGACGGTGCCGACGAGCGCGAAGAACCCCGCGGTGAGCCGGTCCATGAAGCCGAAGGCGTACGGGAAGCTGAGATCGGGAGTCGCGCGGACGCGCGCGGCGACGTCGCGCAGTCCGACCGCCCGGCCGTCCCCGCTCGGCGCGCGATCGGCCACGCGCGTCGCCAACAGCGCCGCGACGAGGAGTCCCGCGCCGGCGGTCCAGAGCGGGACGAGGACGCCCCGCTCGTAGAGCTGTCCCCCGAGCGGTGCGCCGAGCGCCGTCCCCGAGCCGATCGCGATGCCCGCCGCGCCCATGTTCTTCCCGTGGCCGCCCTCTAAGTCCATCAGCATCGTCATCGCCAGGGAGAGCGCGCCGATGGTGAACGCGCCCTGCGCGAAGCGGACGACGAGCAGGAGGGCGAACGGAACGTCGCCACCGCGGCCGAGGGCGGCGAGCGAGAGGTAGCCGAGCGCGCCGCCGAGCGCGCCCGCGACGATGAACGCCGTCCGGCGGCCGGTGCGGTCGCTCAGGTAGCCCCAGAGTCCGGCGAAGAGGACGAAGGCGACGAACTCGGCCCCGAGGAACCACGTGCCGGCGTCGAGCGACGGCGCGCGCCCGAGCGCGGCGACGAGATCGGTGATCCCCGGATAGAGGAGCACCTGGGCGAACAGGACGACGAAGACGACGAGGGCGAGGACCGCTCGGTCGCGCTGTACGGCCGAGGGGGCCCACCGATGCGCGTCGACGCCGAGGTCCATCCGAGCCGTCGTACACGCTCGACCCGATTATACGCGTCGCCTCGCGCGCCGCGGGCGCTGTCGGCGTGTTGTCGGTCCGGTCCGGCGGGGCGGCCGATGTGCGAACGGCCAAAGGGCCCCCCGACCTACCGTCCGGGACGCCACCGTGTCCTCTCTCCCGAACCCCGTCCGCGCCGTCCTCCTCCGGCTCGGCCTCGCGCTCTCCCGACTCGGGCTCGTCGAGCCCGCGAACGTCCGCCGCACGGCCGACCTCGCGTGGCCCCGCATCGTCACCGGCCTCGCGCGGATGTCGAAGGGGGCGGCGGACGTGGCGATGGTCGGCGTCGCCCTCGGCGCGAGCGCCATCGCGGGCGTCGGCTACGCCAGCCCCTACTGGGGGCTCGTGTTCGCGCTCGGCGGCGGTCTCGCCGCGGGCACCATCGCGCTCGTCTCCCAACGGTACAGCGCCGGCGCGACGGACGAACTCGCGCAGGCCGTCCGGACGAGCGCGCTCCTCGTCGTCCTCCTCTCCCTCCCGCTCGCCGCGCTGTTCGTCGCCGTCCCCGCGGACCTCGTCGGCCTCCTCACGGACGACGCGGCGGCGATCGGCTACGGGGCGGCCTACCTCCGCGCGCTCGGCGTCGGCGTTCCGCTCGCCGCGCTGAACCTCGTCGGCAGTCGCGCGCTCGTCGGCGCGGACGACGCGTGGACGCCGATGGTCGTCCGCGCGGGCGGCGCGGCCGCGAACATCGCGCTGAACGCCGTCCTCGTCTTCGGCTTCGATCTGGGCGCCGCCGGCGCCGGCTACGGCACCACAGTCTCGAACGCCATCGTCGCCGTCGTCTTCGTCGTCGGGTTCGCGCGCGGCGGGCTCCCGGGGCTCGTCGACTTCCCCGTGACCGTCTCCCCGCGCGGCCCGTACCTCCGCCCGGGGTTCGTCCGCGACGTCCTCACGATCGGCGTGCCGGTCGTCGGCCGAAACGGCATCTGGACGGTCGCGCGCTTCCCGATGCTCGCGTTCGTCGGTCTCCTCGGGAGCGACGTCCTCGCGGCGTACGTCGTCACTCGACGCGTCTGGGGTCTGTTGAACACGCCGGGTTGGGGGTTCGGCCTCGCCGCGAGCAGCCTCGTCGGACAGGCGCTCGGCCGCGACGACGAGGCCACAGCCGAGGTCCACGGCCGCGAGATCGCCGTCTTCTCGGCCGCCACCTACCTGCTCGCGGGCCTCCTCGTCGTCGCGTTCGCCGGACCGATCGTCCGCCTGTTCGTCGACGATCCCACCGGTCCCGTCGTTCCGATCGCCCGCGACCTCGTCCGCGTCGCCGCGGTCGCCGTCGTTCCGCAGGGGGTCGCCCGCGCCCTCGACGGCGCTCTCGACGCCACCGGTGACACCCGCTGGCCGTTCTACGGGCGCGTCGTCGGGATGTTCGTCCTCGCCGTCCCGCTCACCTATCTCGGCGCGACGACGCCGCTCGGGATCGGCGGGATCTACCTCGCGCTCTTCGCCGAGACGACCGTTCCCGCCCTCGTCAACTACTACCGCTTTCGCACCGGCGCGTGGCGCGCCATCAGCCGCGGCTACCGACCAGACGACACCGCGGGCGACTGATCGACCTTCGAAGCCGAAGTCGGACGGCCGTCTCGCTTACGTTCCGTAAGGGCAAGCCCGTTGAACCGGGAGGACGTAGACGCACGCATGCCCAGAACCGAGCGGATAGACGTCCAGGGGATGTCCTGCGCCAACTGCTCGGCGACCATCGAGGACGCCCTCTCCGACCTCGACGGCGTCGTCGAGGCGAGCGCGAACTTCGCCACCGACGAGGCGAGCGTCACGTACGACTCGGAGTCGGTGTCGATCGCGGCGATTTACGGCGCGATCGCGGACGCGGGATACGATCCCGTTGACGAGACGGTGACGATCACGATCACCGACATGTCGTGTGCGAACTGTTCGCAGACCGTCCACGACGCGCTCCTCGGGACGCCCGGCGTGATCGAGGCGGACGTGAACTTCGCGACCGACGAGGCGCGCGTCCGCTACAACCCCGCGACGGCGTCGATAGCGGATCTCTACGACGCGATCGCGGACGCGGGCTACTCGCCCGTCCGCGAGGCGGAGACGGAGCGCGACCGAGACGACGACGAGAGCGCGGCGACGGCCGCGCGGCGCGCCGAGACGCGCAGACAGCGGAACCTCACGCTGTTCGGCGCGGCGTTCGCCCTCCCACTGTTCGCGCTGATGCTCGAAGGACTGTTCGCGCCCGACGCGCTCCCGGCGACGATCCCCGGGACGGACCTCCCGATGGACGTCGTCGGCTTCGTCCTCGCCACGCCGGTCCAGTACGTCCTCGGGAAGGAGTTCTACGAGAACTCGTACACGGCGCTCGTGACGAACGGCCGGGCGAACATGGACGTCCTCATCGCGCTCGGGTCGTCCACGGCGTACGTCTACAGCGTGGCGACCCTCGTGGGACTCGTCGCCGGCGGGACGTACTTCGACAGCGCCGTGTTCATCCTCACGTTCATCACGCTCGGCAACTACCTCGAGGCGCGCTCGAAGAGCCGCGCCGGCGAGGCCATCCAGTCCCTCCTGGAGATGGAGGCCGACACCGCGCGCGTCCTCCGGGACGGCGAAGAGCGCGAGGTCGAAGTCTCCGTGGTCGCGGTCGGCGATCGCCTCGTCGTCAAGCCCGGCGAGAAGGTGCCGACTGACGGCGTCGTCGTCGAGGGGGAGTCGGCGGTCGACGAGTCGATGGTGACCGGCGAGTCCGAACCCGTCGGTAAGACGCCCGGCGACGATGTCGTCGGGGGAACCGTCAACGAGAACGGCCGGCTCGTCGTCGAGGCGACGAAGGTCGGCTCGGAGACCGCGCTCCAGCAGATCGTCGAGACGGTCCGCGAGGCCCAATCGCGCCAGCCCGAGGTGCAGAACCTCGCCGACCGCATCAGCGCGTACTTCGTCCCCGCGGTGATCGCCAACGCCCTCCTCTGGGGGATCCTCTGGTACGCCGCGCCCGCGACGCTCGCGGGGTTCGTCGACTGGCTTCCGCTCTGGGGGCTCGTCGGCGGCGGACCGGTCGTCGCCGGCGGGACGGTGAGCGTCTTCGAGTTCGCCGTCGTCGTCTTCGCTTCCGCGGTGCTCGTCGCGTGCCCCTGCGCGCTCGGCCTCGCCACGCCCGCGGCGACGATGATCGGCACGTCGATCGGCGCGACCAACGGCGTCCTCTTCACCGGCGGCGACGTCCTCGAACGCGTCCGCGACGTCGACACCGTCGTCTTCGACAAGACCGGGACGCTCACCGAGGGCGAGATGACGCTCACGGACGTCGTGGCGCTCGATCGCACCGCGGCCGACGGCGGCCGACCGGAGGGCGAGACGCGTGCCGACGGCGCCGGCGCCACCGCGGCCGCGGAAGGCGGCGATGGCGCGACACCCACTGCTCCCGAAACGGACCTGCTCTACGCGGCCGCGAGCGCGGAGTCCGGAAGCGAACACCCGCTGGCCGACGCCGTCGTCGACGGCGCCGCGGAGCGCGGCATCGATCCGACGACGCCGACCGGCTTCGAGAACGCCGCCGGGAAGGGCGTGCGCGCGACGGTCGACGGCCGCGACGTGCTCGTTGGCAACCCCGCGCTCCTCGCGGACGCCGGCGTCCCGGTCGACGCCGCCGCGGACGTCCGCGAACGCCTCGAATCCGAAGGGAAGACGGCGATGCTCGTCGCCATCGACGGCCGGCTCGCCGGCGTCGTCGCGGCCGCGGACACGGTGAAACCCTCCGCGAAGCGCGCCGTCGACGGCCTGCAGGAGCGCGGCCTCACGGTGCGGATGCTCACCGGCGACAACGAGCGGACGGCGCGCGCCGTCGCCGACGAGCTCGGCATCCCCGCCGAGAACGTCCGCGCCGAGGTGCTCCCGGACGAGAAGGCAGACGCCGTCGACGCCATCCAGTCGGACGGCTCGCGCGCCATGATGGTCGGCGACGGCGTGAACGACGCGCCCGCGCTCGCCGCCGCGTACGTCGGCGCGGCCATCGGCTCCGGGACGGATGTCGCCATCGAGGCCGCGGACGTCACGCTGATGCGCGACGACCCCGCGGACGTCCTGAAGGCCGTCAACATCTCGGACGCGACGCTCCGGAAGATCGAACAGAACCTCTTCTGGGCGCTCGGCTACAACACCGTCCTCATCCCGCTGGCCTCGCTCGGGCTGATGATGCCCGCGCTCGCCGCCGCCGCGATGGCGTTCAGCAGCGTGAGCGTGCTCTCGAACAGTCTCCTGTTCCGGCGATACGATCCGTCCGAGGAGTACTCGGTGCTCTGAGAGACGTCGCGCTCAGCGGGACCAGTCCCGCTTTGCGCACGTGACAGTCGACGGAAACGCTTAGGCCCGGGCCGTCGCTATCCCCCGATATGTCGATCTCGATTCAACGCCGACGGTATCGCTTCGCAGTCACTCCCGTCCGCGGCGCGCGATGACGCGACGCGCGTCCGGCGTCCTCGGCGTGACGACGCTCGTGAGCGCCGATCACCTCCTCTCGCACGTCTACCTCCTCGCGTTCCCGCCGCTGTTCCCGCTCATCGCGGGGACCTTCGACGTCTCGGTGACGCGTCTCGCGGTGAGCGTGACGCTCATCTACGCCGCGCAGTTCCTCTGTCAGGTGCCCGCGGGCGAGCTCGTCGATCGAGTCGGGGGTAAGCGCGCCGTCGTCGCCGGCCTCGCGGTGACCGCGGCGAGCATCGTGGCCGCGGGGTTCGCCACCACCTACCTCCACGTTCTCGTCTGCGCGTTCCTCTCCGGCGTCGGCCAATCGCCGTTCCACCCGGGGAACTACGCGCTCCTCGACGCGGCCGGCGACGCCGACCGCGAGGGCAAACAGTTCAGCGTCCACTCCTTCGGCGGCTTCGTCGGCTTCGCCGCCGCGCCCGTGCTCACGACGGGCATCGCCGCGCTCGCCGACTGGCGCACCGCGCTCGTCGTCGTCGGGGCCGTCGGCCTCGTCTACGCCGGCGTGCTCGCCGTCGCGCTCGCCCCCGTCCACCGCCGCGCGCTCCGCGCCGTGAACGCCGCCGGTCCGTCCGACGACGACGCGGGGCGCGGGTCGCTCTTCGCCAGCGTCGGGTTGCTCACGCGCCCGCTCGTCGCCGGGATGTTCGCGTTCTTCCTGCTGGTGACGCTCGCAGACACCGGCCTTCAGACGTACACGACGGCGTTCGCGGTGGAACACCTCAGCCTCTCGACGGTCGTCGGGAACACGGCGCTGACCGCGCTCCTCGGCGTGACCGCGGTCACGGTTCTGATCGGCGGGTGGCTCGCGGACCGGTACGACGCCTTCGCGATCATCGTCGTCGGCCTCTCGTGGACGGCGCTCGTCCTCGGCGCGAGCGTCGCGTTCGACCTCGGCCGGACGGCGTTCGTCGCGGTGTGGGCGGTCGCCGGCGCGGGCTTCGGCGTCTCGCTCCCCGCCCGCGATCGCATCACGAACGCCCTCTCGGGCACCGAGGACACCGGCAAGAGCTTCGGCCTCGTCTACACCGGTCTGCCGATCGGCGGCGCGGTCGCGCCCGTCGTCCTCGGCGGGGTCATCACCCGCTTCTCCTACCTCGACGCCGTCGTCGCCATCGCCGGGTGTTTCTTCCTCGGCGCCGTGGTCGTCGCGGCGATGCGACGCAGACGCTGAGTCGGCCGTCGAGCGAACCGCTCTTCTCGCTCGCTCTCCTCATCGACGCGCGTGCGACTCTCCATCGACACCACCGATCGCCTCGCCGTGACGGACGTCACCGCGCGCGTCGCGGACGCGGTTCCGTCCGATGTCGAGCGCGGCGTCTGCACCGTCTTCGTCCCGCACACGACCGCCGGCGTCGTCGTCAACGAGGCCGAATCGGGGCTGTTGGACGACGTCGAGGCCGCGCTCGCGCGCCTCGTCCCGGACGACGACTACGCGCACGACGCGATCGACGACAACGCGGACGCCCACCTCCGCGCGCTCCTCCTCGGATCGAGCGTCAGCGTCCCCGTCGCCGACGGGTCGCTCGACCTCGGGACGTGGCAGTCGGTGCTCTTCGTGGAGTGCGACGGCCCGCGGACGCGCTCGATCGACGTCCGCGTCGCGCCGACGATCGCGTGACCGCGCCGCTCAGCCGCCCGCCGATACGTCGTCGCGTGAGGCGAGTCGGCTCGCCGCCCGCCGACGCTCAGGACTGCGGATTGCCGGCCTCGACGTCGAGGACCGTCACCGCGTCGCCGACGGTGAGGGTCGCTCCCACCGTCGCTTCGGGAACCGCGGTGTTCACCGCGAGGCGATAGTGGTGATCGAACCACGCTTCGTCGGCCCACGCGGGCCGGGTCGCCTCGCGGCGCTCGACGAACGTCTCGCGGAACCCCTCGATCGCGTCGCCCGTCTCGGGATCGCGCGAGGGCACGGCGCAGCGCGAACAGGGGTTCGTCCCGAGGAACTCGGCGTCCCCGATTCGGAAGCGAACGACGTGCTCGCGGTCCGCGTACAGGCGGTCCTCCCAGAACGCGGGGACGCCGCCGATCTCCAGCGTCGGACGAAAGCGCCGGCGCACGCTCTCCGTCCCGAGGTCGAACCAGTCGCCGATCGCGTCGAGCGTCGCCGTCGAGACGACGGTCGGGCCGTGCGCCGTCGTGTCGTCGGGGAAGCCGCCCGTCCCGTCGTGGTCGAGCGTCACGGGATAGTCGAAATACGTCGAGAGCCAGTCGGCGGCGGCGTCGCGTCCGGACTCGTCGGCGAGCGAGACGGTAGTCGCTGAGAGCGCCCCGTCGGGTCGGGACTCGCGGTCGCGAGAGCGCGTGCGGAGGGCGAGCGCGTGATCGGCCGGGTCGAACGTCGCGTCGATCCCGTGGACCGCGGGCTCTCGCTTCCCGTTGACGTACCGGCCGTCGGCGTCGCGGATCGCGTACGCCCGGTCGTGGGTGAGCCCGCCGTCGGCGAGGACGCGTGCCCGCGTTCGCGGGTCCGGATCGAGTGACTTCACCGGATAGACCCGGATCCCGGCGAGGTGAGGATCGGCGTCGGTCATTCTGCCTCGGCGTTCGTCCCTTCCGCGTCGAGTCGTTCGAGCAGGTCCTCGCGGTGCTCGCGGCGCCGATCGAGGGCGCGTTCGCGGAGCGCACGCTCGTTCTCGCTCGGGCAGTCGAGCGACGGGACGGCCGTCGGCCGATCGTCGTCGTCGACGGCGACGAAGGTGAAGAACGCGCCCGTGACGTCCCACTCCTCGTCGTTCTCGGGGTCCTCCGCCCGCACGGTCGTCCGGACGGTGAGACTCGTCCGCCCGGCGTCGAAGACGTACGCCTCGATGGTGACCACGTCGCCGACGGCGATGGGCGCGTGGAAGTCGACGTGGTCGATGCTCGCGGTGACGACCTGCGTGCCGGCGAAGCGCCGGCAGGCGACCGAGGCGACGACGTCCATCCACTCGAGGATGCGACCGCCGAACGCGCGACCCAAGTGATTCGTTCCCTCCGGCATCAGGACCTCCGTCCGCTCGGTGAGCGACGACCCGAGCGTCGCCGAGTCTGTCATGTTCGGACCGTACGTCGTCGCCCCATTTAACTCGGTGGTGTTCCGCGGGCGTGGCCGCCGGCGGCCGCCCGCTCCCGCGCCCGCGCCCGCGCTCGCGCGACCGACGCGGCCGTCTCTCGTCACGCGGTCCGGATCTCGAAGCGCGCACCGCCCGCCGCGCTCTCGGTCACCTCGATCGTCCAGCCGTGCGCGTCGACGATCTCCGCGACGATGGCCAGCCCGAACCCGACGCCGTCGCCGCCCGTCGAGTGCCCGGGTTCGAGGACGACGTCGCGTTGGTCCGGCGGGATGCCGGCCCCGTCGTCCGCGACGTAGAACCCTCCCCCGTCGTCGAGCGTGCCCACGGTCACCGTCACGTCGTCGCCGCCGTGCTCGACGGCGTTCCGGAAGAGGTTCTCGAAGACGTGCTGGAGCCGATCGCGGTCCCCGCGAAGCGCTCGGTCGCTCTCGACGTCGAGCGTGGCGGCGCCCGTCTCGACGCGCTCCCAGCACCGGCGCGCGAGCTCGCTCAACCCGACGTCCTCCATCTCGCCGACCGTCCGGCCCTGTCGGGCGAGCGTCAGCGTCTCCTCGATGATCCCGTCCATCCGATCGAGCGCGTCCCGGGCTTTCGCGATCCGCTCGTCGTCGACGTCCGCCGCCATGAGCTCGAGGTAGCCGTCCGCGACGTTGAGCGGCGTGCGGAGGTCGTGGGAGACGACGCCCGCGAACGCGTCGAGGCGGTCGTTCTGCCGTTCGAGCTCCGCCCGCTGCGCGCGTAGCTCCTCCTCCCGATGGGTTTGCGCGAGCGCGGACTCGACGGTCCGCGCGAAGAGTCGAGCACGCCACGTCTCCTCGTCGTCGAACGCGTCGGTCTCGCGCGACCCGATCGTCAGCACGCCGTACGGTCCGAGCGGGAGCGTGATCTCACTCCCGACCACCGTCTCCGCGTTGTACCGCCCCTCCTCCGCTCCGAGGTCGTCGTAGACGGCCACCTCGCCGTTCTGGAACGCCTCCCACGCGAGGCTCTCGCCGCCCGTGTACGTGGGGAGTCCGTCGAACACGGCGCGCGTCTCCGCCGTGGTCGCGGCCGGCCGGAGAGCGTCCGCGTCCTCGTCGTACAGCCAGAGGGTGTTGAGCGGGCGATCGAGGACGCTTCGTGCCGTCTCGACGGCCTCGTCCGCGACCGCCTGCTGATCGGCCGCGTCCATCAGCGACTGCGTGGACTGGTAGAGCGCGCGAAGCGTCTCCTCGCGGCGCTTCTGCTCGGTGACGTCGCGGATGACGGACACGAACCGCCGCTCGCCGTCGACGTCGAACCGGATCAGGTGGACTTCGACGGGGAACGTCGACCCGTCGTCCCGTTCGAGCTCTCCCTCGAAGCGCCGGCGATCGCCGTCGTCCATCCCCGCCAGTCGCTCGCGGACCTCGTCCGGCGTCGTCAGCCGGTCGGTCTCCCACACGGCCGTGTCGAGCAGCGTCGACTCCTCGTAGCCGAGTTCCTCGCACAGCCGGCGGTTCACCGCGCGGCGTCCCCCCGCGGCGTCGAGGACCTCGATCATGTCCGGGGAGTTCTCGAAGAGCGCTTCCAGTTTCGCCGCGTCGGCCTCCACGCGCGCCTCGTGTTCGTGGCGCTCGGTGACGTCCCGCTGGAAGCCGACGAAGTGCGTCAGCTCCCCCGCGTCGTCGTACAGGGGGGCGACGTCGACCTGATTCCAGAACGTCGTCCCGTCCTTCCGGTAATTCAGCACCTCGACGCTGACGTGCTCCTCGGCGTCGATCCCCGCCCGGAGCTCGGCGACGGCCGCCTCCGCGGTCTCCTCGCCCTGCAGGAACCGACAGTTCCGTCCGAGTATCTCCGACTCGTCGTAGCCAGTCAGCGCCTCGAAGCGCTCGTTGACGTAGACGAGGGGGTTGTCCGCCCGGTGGGGGTCGCTGATGGCGATCCCCACCGGTGCGGCCTCGATCGCCGGCAGTTTCATCTCGACGGCCCGATCGTCCCCCGCTGCGACGTCGAGGTCGCGGACGCGGTCGGCGAGCACGGCGTACTGCTCGGTCCCCCCGCTCTTCGGGAGGTAGTCGGTGACGCCGCGCGCGATGGCCTCGCTGGCGAGCTCCTCGCTGCCCGCTCCCGTGAAGAGGACGAACGGGAGGCGTTCGTCGCGTTCGCGGACGGCGTCGAGGAGTGCGAGGCCGTCCATCGTCGACATCTCGTAGTCGCTCACGACGCAGTCGAACTGCCTCGGGTCCTCGCGGACGCGTTCGAGCGCTTCCTCGGGGGCCGTCTCGATCGTGACCGCGAACCGCTCGTCGTGGCGGGTGAGCTGCGCCGCGGCCAGCTCGGCGACGGCCCGGTCGTCGTCGACGTAGAGGACGCGGATCTGCCGCGGCGGCGACCGTCGCTCGGA
This sequence comes from Halarchaeum nitratireducens, assembly GCF_014647155.1. Classification (GTDB taxonomy): domain Archaea; phylum Halobacteriota; class Halobacteria; order Halobacteriales; family Halobacteriaceae; genus Halarchaeum; species Halarchaeum nitratireducens. Next base: position 13,206 of record NZ_BMOQ01000002.1, read on the forward strand.
GGACGGCACGCGCGACGTCGATGGTGGTGTCCCGGACATACGGAGGTCGATACGAGACGTACGCTCCCGGCCACTTAACGTCCTTCGCCCGTCTCATCGTTGGATCTCGTTCGTCTACGATCTCGACCTCGGAGGCAACTGACCGCCTGCGCCCGCCCGCCCGTCCGCGTGCCGTGGGATCTTCGTCCGTCGTCCCGTCCGCGTGCCGGATTCCTCCCCGCGTCACGCCGCGTCGTGTGCGTCCGGGTCGGTCTTCCGGATCAGCGGATGTCGGACGTAGTCGTCGACCTCCACGTCGTCGAGCGACCGGAGGCCGCCGAGGCGCGCCATCTCGCGGAGACCGAGGTCGGGGACGTCGTCGGGGGAGACCGTGAGCACGTGGGCGTGCATCCGGTCGATGCCGGCGCGGGCCGCGGCGAGCGCCCGGTGGTGCCCGTCCACGAGCAGCGTCTCGTAGCCGTAGTCGACGACGATGAGCGGCTCCGCGAGCCCGTTTTCGAGCTCGTATCGTCGCCCCTCCAGCTCGTCCGCGTAGACGGAGCGTTGGGTCGGCACCAACTCGGAGACGGTGACGTCGCGCTCGGAGACCGGCACCTCGACGTCGTGCGTCCGTTCGAGGAGCTCGCGCGTGCTCTCCACTTTCGACGGCGTCGTGCGCTCGATCTGGCTGCGGACGGCGTCGCCGTTCGAGAACATCCCGAGGAGCCGGTCGTCCTCGTCGACGACCGGGAGGAACTGGTGGCCGGTGCGGAAGATGACGCGCGCGGCGTCCTTCACGGACATCTCCGGGCCGACGACGATCAGCTCGCGGGTCATCACCTCGTGCACGTGGACGTCGCCGTACACCTCCAAGAGGTCGATCGCGCCGACGAACCCGAGGAGGTGGTCGTCCCCGTCGACGACCGGGAGTCCGGTGTACCGCGCGCCGGCCGTCAGCCGGTCGACGACGTCCGTCACCCACGCCTCGGGCCCCACGGTGTCGACGTCGGTCCGCATGTAGGCGTCGACGCTGATCTCGTCGAACTCCATCGGCGTGAGCGTCGCGTCTCGATCGTCCGTCATGGCGCGTTACGCCTCGTCGGGTTCGAGCGCCGGGAGGACGAACTCGTCGATCGCTCGGCGCGACTGGGCGGGCGCGTCGTCGTGGCCGAGCGAGATCTTCCGTGCGCGCGCGGCGTGGATGACGTCGGTGATGAGCTGGGTCATGTCGTCGACGTCGACGTCGGCGAAGACGCCGCGCTCGATCCCGGCTTCGAGGACGCGCGAGATGTTGCCGCGGATCGTCTCGTAGTGCTCGTTGAACGTCTCCCGGTGGCGCTCGTCGTGGCGGGCGTGCGAGAAGAGCTCGTGGTAGACGCGCATCCGCTCCCAGTGATCGAAGTCGCCGACGTCGGGCCCGAAGAGGCACTGATCGAGGCGCTCGTCGAGGACGGCCCACGGATCGGCGTCCGCGGGCACCTCCGGATCGCTCTCGTACTGCGCGACGAGGTATTCGAGGAAGGCGGAGATGAGATCGTGCTTCCCGTCGAAGTGGTAGTGGATGAGCGTGCGGCTCTTCTCGAACTCCTCGCCGATGTCACGGACGCGGAGGTTGCTGTACCCGTGCTCGCTGAGCGCCCGAAACGTCGCCTCCATGATCGCCTCCCGCGTGTCGGTCGAGGATTGGGACGTACTCGAAGCGGTCATACGAGAACGTACGGCTGAGAGCCTTATACGAGTTGTGAGGTTCGCGTGACTCCCCTCCGCGGGCGACACCGCACGATGGGGCGGCTCGCGCGTCTCAGAAGAGGCCGACGCCGAGCCCCATCGCCCACCCGTCCGCGGCGACCGAGGCGAGGATGAGCGCGCCGCCCGCCATAGCGACGTTCTTCTGGAAGTTGTTCACCTCGCTCTGCCGCTGCTCCTCATCGACGTTCCAGAAGTCGTGCATCAGAACAGCGGATACGACGAGGAAGACGGCGAGCACGATCGCGGCGATGACGGGGAAGATCCCGACGACGACCCCGATCCCGCAGGCGACGAGGAGGGCGCCGGAGGCGAGCACGGAGAGCTTCGGCGCCGGCAGTCCCTTGTACTCGGCGTACTGCGCCATCCCCTCGGTGCCGGTGAAGTGCCCGATGCCGGTGTAGGCGAGGACGCCACCGAAGAGGAGGCGGCCGACGACGAGCAGGACGGCTTCGAGGCCCGTGCTCATCGCTCGCCCACCGTCGTTGTTCCGTGTGCGCCGTCCGTTCCGATCGGTCGTGTCGCGGCTGTCGTCATACTCCACCTCACGGCGGGTTCAGTCATCCGTCTTACGATTGGCCCCGGACGCGCGACGACCTCGCCCCTCGATTCCGGAGACGGCGGTTCGACTGGTCGCCTCTCCCGGACTCGTAGAACGTATCACCTAACCCGGCATTCGACGCCATTCTCGTCGTCAGTCGTTCACTCGCCGGTGAGATCGTCGCTCGCGACGCGAAAAGTTGACCGTATGGTACAATACGCTCGCCGGTCATCCGCTCGCGGGACGACGACCGGACGCGTCAGAAGGAGAGGTGGGACGTCGACCCGGGTCCCTCGTCGTCGTCCATCGGGCCCGCGTGGAGGAAGGTGTAGTCGTCGTCGGTGAGGTAGATCGTTTCGCCGTCGACGGCGACGTCGACGGACGGTAGGGTGGTGCCCGCGGCCTCGCCGTTGTCGCACTCGCCGGTGCACCTGTCGAAGAGCGACCCGTGCTTCGGGCAGATGATCTCGCCGTCGCGCATCGGCGCGCCGTCGCCCCGGTCGAAGCGCTGGCTCTCGTGCGGGCAGTTGTTGACCCACGCCTCGACGCCCGGGTCGTCCTCGCAGCGGACGAGGATCACCTCCTCCTCGTTCGTGAACAGATCCTCCGCGGTGAAGAGGTACGATCCGAGCTCGGGCACGTCGTCGAGCGACGCGATCTCGGTTCCGTCGACCATACGGTCAACCGACGAGCGACGCGGCCAAAAGCGTGCTGCTCGGGGACGCCGGGCGGGCCCCGGGGCGATCCCGTGTGTATGCCAAACCCGGTGTTTGCCCGTCGTCCCCGATCGCAGCACATGCCGGCGTTCCGACGAACGCCATTCCTCCGTAGTTTAGTGGCGCGGAAAAAGCTTACTGTCTGATTAGTCAACGCCGACGCGACCGCCCGGGCCCGACAGGCTTTACCATCTGGTCAACGTAGGCGAGCGCATGGCACGTAACCAGACGCCGCGCGACCGGGCGGACCCGGTCGCCGGCCAGACCGTCCGGCACGGGACGGGCGTCCGGTCCACTCGCGCGTTCCCGACCGAGGCGTACCCCCACCACCTCGATCCGTTCGTCCTCTTCGAGCGCTTCTACATCGACCCCGACAAGGGGTTCCCGATGCACACGCACAAGGGGTTCGAGATCGTCTCGTACATGATCGAGGGCGGGATGGAGCACGAGGACTCCCTCGGCGTCGAGCACACCGCCTACGAGGACGAAGCGATGCGGATCACGACGGGCCGCGAGATCAGCCACTCCGAGTTCCCCGCCGACGAACGGGCCTGCAACGGCCTCCAGCTCTGGGTGAACCTCCCGCGCGAGAAGAAGGACGTCGAGCCCGACTACGTCGACGCGAGCGCGGACGAACTCCCGACCGCGACGGACGACGGCGCGACCGTGACCACCGTCGTCGGCGAGGGCTCGCCCATCGCCCTCCACACAGAGATGGAGTACCTCGACGTCCGCGTCTCCGACACCTGGACGTGGTCGGTCCCCGACGGGTGGACCGGGTTCCTCTACGGCGTCGACGGCGAGGGAACGGTCGACGGCCGCGCGTTCGGCGCCGGGGACGTCCTGCCGGTCACGGACGCCCGCGACGTCACCGCCGCGGCCGACGACGGCACGTTCCGGTTCGTCGCCGTCGCCGGCCGGCCCCACGACGAACCGATCCAGCAGCGCGGCCCCTTCGTCCTCTGAGGGGCGAGCGCGCCGACCGCGCGCCCGACTTTACCATATGGTAAGGCTCTTTACCAAGGCGGTGTGAGTGACGTGTATGGTAAACGTCGCGATCGTCGGCGGCGGCCCCGCCGGCCTCAGTGCCGCACAGTTCGCCGCGAAGAACGACCTCGAAACGGTCGTCTTCGACACCGGCGAGTCGTGGATGTACCGCGCGCACCTGTTCAATTACCCCGCGGTCCGTTCGATCAGCGGCGAGGAGTTCCTCCTCATCGCCCGCGATCAGGCCCGCGATCGCGGCGCCGACGTCCACGAGGACACCGAGGTCACGGCCGTCGAGCAGGACGGCGACGGCTTCGTCGTCTCCACCGACGACGAGGCGTACGACGCGGACTACGTCGTGCTCGCCACGGGCGCGAACCGCGACCTCGCCGAGAACCTCGGTTGCGAGTTCACCGACGAGGACGTCGTGGACGTGAACGTCGACATGCAGACGAGCGTCGACGGCGTTTACGCGACCGGCGCGATGGGCCGCGACACGAAGTGGCAGGCCGCCATCGCCGTCGGCGACGGGGCCTCCGCAGTCCTCGACATCCTCTCGAAGGAGAAGGGCGAGTACTACCACGACTTCGACGTGCCCGACGACGTCCCCGAACTCTGAGCCGGGACGGAACGACGCGGGCGCATCGGCTTCGAACGACCACGCGAGTATTCAGTACACAGGGATGGACGATCAGACGGCGAAGCGACTGCCACCGAGCGCGAAACTCGTATTGAAGGTGCTCGAACACGAGGGCGCGCTGACGCAGAAAGACATCATCGAACGCACCCGCCTCTCACAGCGGACGGCCCGCGAGGCGCTCGAACGCCTCCAAGAGAACGACGTCGTCGAGAAGGAGATGTACATCCCCGACGCCCGTCAGGACCTCTACAGCCTGACGACGAGCGAGGAGTAGCCGACGCGCCCGACGCTCAGCGCCGCCACGCCTCGCGAAGCGCGATCAGGACGCCGCCGAGCATCGCCACGTTCCCGAAGAACGCGAGTCGCTCGCCGCCGCGCCCCTCGTCGGGGTCTTTCGTCCAGAAGTCGTGCATCGTCAGCGTCACGACCGAGAGGAACGTCGCGGCGGCCCCCGTGGCGAGCCGCGGCAGCCGCCAGAGGGCGATCCCGACCCCCGCCGACACCATCGTCCCCGAGGCCAGCGGCGCGAGCACCGACGGCGCGGGAACGCCGGCCGATTCGGCGTACTCGATCGTGTCCTCCATGTCCCGGAAATCCTCGGTCGCTTGCAGCGCGAGACCGAGTCCGAGTGCGAGTCGTCCCAGCCGGGAGAGCGACGTGCTCGCGTCGTCGTTAGTCGTCATACCCTGCCGTACTGGCGGGAGACCCAAAAGCGTACGTGCGGGTACAGTCGACTCGATGGGTCTGAAAGTGTAAAATAATACATAAGTATTGATGGGTTATACGTCGTTCGACTAGAACCGCCTTTCCGTGCGTATTCTGCCACTGATGCGCCTGCGAAGCACTGTCCGAGAGAAGCGGCACACGCTCACATATAATTGATACATTATATATCAGGTATATCATTCGGAAATCCACATGTCTCACGCGCTCCACGGCTGGCGGTAGCGTCGCGTCATTCTCGACGATTGGGTGGAGTGGTCTCGCTCTCAGGTCTCCGCGCCCCGACGGCCCGATCAACGCGCCGTTTGCGTATCGTAGACGAACACGTGGGTGATTCGGACCCTTTACGCGAATACGTCCGTAATCAAATCGCTTCGATACGGGGCCGAAACCCCGTCCTGTGCGTCGGTACTCCGATTCGGGTCCGACGCCGCGACGTGGCGTTCGGATATAACAGACGATACGGACGGGTCTCGGATCCGCCACTCGGCGTTTTACCGCCGCCTGCGGCGATTGATCGACCCGTTCCGCCGCCCTATCCATAACAATCTTTATATGCACACATTCGGATTACCGTGGTATGCCGAAGATTACCAGACGACGCGCTCTCGAAGGGCTCGGTGCGGCGGGTATCGCCGGTCTCGCGGGCTGCTCCAGCGGTCCCGCCGGCGACGGCTCCGGCTCGGAGGGGACCACGACCGGGAGTACGGGGGCGATGGAGATCACGCTCGGCCTCTTCACGCCGAACAGCGGAGCGTTCGCGCCGTGGGGGCCGTCGCTCGAGACGGGCACCCGGCTCGCCATCCGGGACCTCGAAAACGAACTCGACGTCTCGGTCGACCTCAACGTCTACGACACGAAGACGGACCCGAGCGGCGCGCTCGACGCGATGAAACGCGCCGTCACCGCGGACGGCATCGACTTCGCGCAGGGCGGCATCAACTCCTCCGTCTGCACGAAGATCGGGACGTGGGCGTCCGACAACAACGTCTCGTACATCGGACAGGGCGCCTCCGACTCCCTGCGCGGGGAGGCCTGTCAACCGTTCATGTACATGGTCTATCAGACGAACCACATGATGGCGACGACGATCGGCCGCGAGATGGCGGACGTCACCGACCGCTGGTACGTCCTCTACGCCGACTACGTGTGGGGACACAACGCGGAACAGGTGGTCACCAGCGCCGTCGAGGAGAACGGCGCGACGGTCGTCGGCACGGACGCGACGCCGTTCCCGAACGACGACTACACCCAGTACATCAACAACGTCGCCAACTCCGAGGCCGACGGCGTCGCGCTCCTCATCCCGGGCCCGGACGCCTCGCGCGCCGTGAAACAGATGCGAAATCAGGGGCTCACCGACGTCAAGATCGGCGCGCAGATGCTCGAAGACATGGTCTTCTGGGGCCTCGATCACGAGGCCGCCGCGATGGTCGACATCGCATCGATGGGGTGGGTGAACACCATCGACGGCGTCGGAGACTTCAACGACCGCGTCGCCGAGGCGGGCGAACTCGATCCGTTCGTGCGCCACGCGAAGTCCTACACCTCCGCCGACCAGCAGATCCGCGCGGCGGTCCGCGCCGGCTCCACGCGCGCCGAGGACGTCCGCGAGGAACTCGAAGGCCACGAGATCCAGAGCGCCGCGAGGGACATCCACGGCGGCGGCGAGATGTACTGGCGCGCGTGCGACCACGAACTCGTCTCGCCCGTCTTCAGCGCCACCGCGCGGGACGCGAGCGAGATGCAGGACGACCCGTACAAGCAGTGGTTCGACGTGACGGACACGACCCCGGGCGACGACGTCGTCCGCTCGTGTGCGGAGACCGGCTGTACGCTCTGATCTCAGATGTCCACGTCTTCGCTTCGAACGCTCGGACTCGCACGCCTCTCAGCCGGCGGTGCGGCCGTCTGGGGCGCTATCGCGCTCCTCCTCCTCGTCGCCTTCGCGGTGGAGCCTGGGCTGTTCGTGGATCAGTTCGTCGGCGGCCTCGTCTACGGGATGACCCTCGTCCTCATCGCCCTCGGACTCTCCATCATCCTCGGACTGCTCGGCATCGTGAACTTCGCGCACGGCGCGCTGTTCATGCTCGGCGCGTACTTCACGTACCAGCTCATGGCGCTCTGGGGCCTATCGTTCTGGATCGCGCTCGTCGTCGCGCCCCTACTGGTCGGCCTCGTCGGCGTGGCGATGGAGCGACTGGTCCTCCAGTGGCTCTACGACGAACCGCCGCTCGCCGGCCTGCTCGCCGCCTTCGGCCTCGCGCTGATGATCCAGGAGGCGACCCGCGCGATCTGGGGCGATACGCCCCTCTCGGTCGTCACGCCGGCCGTCCTCGCGCAGAGCGCCGACCTCGCCGTCACGACCGTCGCGCGCGTCCGCCTGTTCAGCGTCGTCGTGGCCGCGCTCGTGATCCTCGCCGTCTACCTCCTCATCGAGCGCACTGACTTCGGGCTCTCCGTCCGCGCGGGCGTCCAAGACCGCGAAATGGCGGGCTTCCTCGGTATCGACATGCCGCGTCGCTTCGTCCTCATGTTCTTCCTCGGCGCCGTCATCGCCGGCATCGGGGGCGTCCTCCAGGGCACCGCTGTCGGCATGAACCCGACCATGGGACAGCAGTACATCATCATCACGTTCGTCGTGGTGGTCGTCGGCGGCATCGGCAGCCTCTTCGGGAGCGTCGTCGCCGGCCTCCTCATCGGCGAAGCCGTCTTCCTGACGCCTCTCGTCCTCCGATCGCTCGCGGACGTCACGGGGATCGGCGCGCTCGCCGTCCCCGGCATCGGCGGGCTGGTCCCGTACCTCGTGATGATCCTCGTGCTGCTCGTCCGCCCGCGCGGGCTCTACGGTCAGGAGGGGTTCATGGAATGAGCCGAGACTCCACCGCCGGCGTCCTCGAACGCGTCGGTGCGATCGACCTCGGCGTCTGGCAGGTCCCGCTGGGTCTCCTCGCGGTCGCCGTCCTCCTCCGTCCGGTCGTCTCGCACGACCTCATGCTCGGCTACCCGCAGGTGGCGAGCTCCTTCCTCATCTGGATGATCATCGTCGCGTCGTTCAATCTCCTCATGGGGTACACGGGGCTGATCTCCTTCGGGCACGCGATGTTCATGGGGATCGGGACGTACTCGGTCGCCATCGCCCTCTCCAGTCTCGCGGTGCCGTTCCTGCTCGCCGCGCCGCTCGGCATCCTGTTCTCCGCGGGCGTCGCCTACCTCATCGGCCGCCTCATCGCGCACAAGGGCGAGATCTACTTCGCCATGCTGACGCTCGCGTTCGCCAAATCCGCGCACTTCGTGGCGAACTACAACCCCGGTGGCCTGACCGGCGGGACGACCGGCCTCGCCGACGGGACGACGCCGGCGTGGATCGAGACGTCGCGGGGATTCACGTACGTCGTACTCGGCGGGTTCCGGATCGACTGGTACTGGGCGGTCGCCGCCGTCTTCGTCGTCGGACTGCTGTTGTTGTGGCAGCTCGTTCGCTCGCCGTTCGGTCGGACGCTCGTCGCCGTCCGAGAGAACGAGGCGCTCGCGCGCTCGATGGGCGTGAACGTCCGCCGCTACAAGGTGTGGGCGTTCACGTTCGCGGCCGCGTTCGCCGCGCTCGGTGGCGTCCTCCTCGAGATCAACAATCAGGGCGCCACGCTCTCCGAACTCTCCATCGTCACCAGCGGGAACATCATCATCATGGCCGTGCTCGGGGGGGCGAACTACTTCTTCGGTCCGCTCGCCGGCGTGTTCGTCTGGATGTTCGTCGAGGAGTACCTCACGGACTTCCACACGCTCGTCCTCCCGCTCACCGAGGTGCCGCTCCTCCGGATCGAACTGACGGGCGTCCTCGCCTACTGGCAGTTCTTCCTCGGCCTCCTGTTCGTCGTCGCGGTCCTCGTCTCGCCGCGCGAGGGCGTCCTCGGACTGGCGAAGGCGACGGTCGCGCGTCTCTCGGCCCGAATCCGGGGTGAGAGCGAATGAGCGACGACGTCGACCCGCGCTCGGCCGCCCTCGGGACCGAGGGGTTGAGCAAGCACTTCGGCGGCATCGTCGCCGTCGACGAGGTCGACCTCGCCGTCCCCGCCGGGGAGCTCCGCGCCATCATCGGCCCGAACGGCGCGGGGAAGACGACGCTGTTCAACGTCGTCACGCACGCGCTGGCGCCGACGTCGGGATCCGTGTACCTCGGCGGCGAGGACATAACGGACGTCCCGCAGGAGCGTCGCCCCCACCTCGGACTCGCGCGCTCCTTCCAGAGCAACGAACTGTTCGCCGAACTCAGCGTGCTGGAGAACGTCCGCGTCATCGCCCAGACGGCAGCGGCCGGGACGTTCTCCTTCTCTCTCCTCGGCGACGGGCGTTCCGTTCGCGCGGAGGCGGCCCGCGACATCCTGGCTCGCGTCGGCCTGAGCGAGCACGCCGCGACGGAGGCGACGAACCTCTCCCACGGCGACCAGCGTCGCCTCGGCATCGCGATGGCCGTCGCGACCGAGCCGTCGGTGTTACTCCTCGACGAGCCGACGAGCGGGATGGGCCCCGGCGAGAGCCGCGAGACGGTCGAGCTCGTCCAGTCGCTGCAGGACGACCTCGGACTGACGGTACTCATGATCGAACACGACATGGAGATCGTGCTGTCGGTGAGCGACCGCATCACGGTGTTGAACCGCGGCTCCGTCCTCGCCACGGGCACGCCGGACGAGATTCAGGGCGACGACGACGTACAGGACGCCTATCTCGGCGGCGTCCGGGAGGAACTATGAGCCTCCTCGAAGTCCGCGACCTCGATGCCGGCTACGAGACCGGACAGGTCCTCTTCGGCGTGGATCTCGACGTCGAGCGCGACGAGGTCGTCTCCCTGCTCGGGCGCAACGGGGCGGGGAAGACGACGACGATGCGCTCCATCGTCGGGGCGGACGAGCCGACCGTTCGCGGGGGCTCCATCACGTTCGACGGCCACGACCTGCTCGCCACGGAGGCTCACGATATCCCGCGTCTCGGGCTCTCGCTCGTCCCCGAAGCCCGTCGCTGCTTCGGCGACCTCACGGTCACGGAGAACATCCGATTGGCGGCGCATCACGCCACGAACCCGCGCGACGTCGCGGCGATGTTCGAGCGCTTCCCGGAACTCGACGACATGCGCGATCGGCCGGCGAGGCACATGAGCGGCGGCGAACAGCAGATGCTCGCCATCGCGCGCAGCCTCGTGACGAACCCCCAGATGATCCTGCTCGACGAGCCCTGTGAGGGCCTCGCGCCCTACATCGTGCGCCGCATCGAGGACATCATCCACGAGATCAGCGAGAACGAGGGCGTCACGATCCTGCTCGTCGAGCAGAACGTCGCGGTCGCGCTCGCCACGGCCGACCGGCACTACCTCATCGACGAGGGCCACATCGTGGACGAGGTGACGACGGAACGCCTCCGCGAGGACGAAACGCTCCGTCAGCGCTACCTCGGCGTCTAGCACCGCTTTTCGACTCGATTCCCGTCGGTCCCGCGTTCCGACGCTCCCCCGCCCGAGCGCGAGCGAGCGCCCGCAGTCGAGACCGGTGACTTAGCGGGACGCGTCGTGACGTGGATCGCCCCGATCGATATCTATCGGACTGAGTAGAACGAGAAGCAATCAGAGAGCACTACATAGCAGAAATCCACGAAAACGATTTATCCGGCCCCGATTTACTTCCTCTCCTTGGGATTATCGCGTACCGTTCGACGCCTGAATACGATCTAAAAACGATCGACTTATCTATAACCCTGGTATCATATAAGCGAAAAACAATTTTATCCGTGCCGATAGGACCTCTCGACGGTGGGCCGTCGAACGACGCCTCGTCGTCTCCCGACTCGACAGCGCGCGGCCGGGTGGACGTCGGGCGGGCCCGAATCCGCCGTGCGGCCACCGACGAAACCGACCGGTCGGAGCCGTTCACCGTCGCTCGCACACCCGTCGGGTGCGAATCGGTAACACCTTGCCCCTTCCTCTCACCTTTTAACCGATTGGTCCATATGGTCAGAGTACGATGTCGAACGACTTATCCATCGACGCGGAGTGGGACAAGCTCTATATCGACGGCGAGTGGACGGATAGCGAGAGCGGCGAGACGATCCCCAACGAGGATCCCTCGACGCGCGAGGTCTTCACCGAAGTCGCCGCCGCGACCGAATCGGACGTCGATGCGGCGTACGAGGCCGCCGCGGCCGCCCAAGAGGAGTGGGCTGAGGCGCCGCCCGCACAGCGACAGGCGGCCGTCGAGCAGCTCGACGAGGCCATTCACCAACACAGCGACGAGATCATCGAACTCCTCGCCCACGAGGTCGGCGGATCGGCGATCATGGGCGAGACCTCGATACACATCGCGGCCGACCACGCGGGCGAGGCCGCGACGCTGCCCCGCCGGATGAAGGGCGAACACGCCACCTCCAACATCCCCGGGAAGGAGAACCTCGTACAGCGCGAGCCGAAGGGCGTCGTTACCGTCATCTCACCGTGGAACTTCCCGCTGAACCTCTCGATGCGCGCCGTCGCGCCCGCCATCGCCGCCGGGAACGGCGTCGTCCTCAAACCCTCGACCGAGTCGCCGATCACCGGCGGCCTCCTCTTCGCCAAGCTCCTGGAGGAGACGGACGTCCCCGACGGCCTCGTCAACGTCGTCACGGGACGCGGCTCCGATATCGGCGACCACATCGCCTCCCACCCGGAGAGCGACGTCGTCTCCTTCACCGGGAGCACGGAAGTCGGCCAGCACGTCGCCGGTCTCGCCGGCGAGAACCTCGCCGTACCCGCCATGGAACTCGGTGGCAACAACGCGTTCGTCGTCACCGACGACGCCGACCTCGACCGCGCCCTCGACGGCGCCACGTTCGGCTCGTTCGTCCACCAGGGACAGGTCTGCATCTCGATCAACCGCCACATCGTTCACGAGGACGTCTACGACGAGTACGTCGAGCGTCTCACGGAACGCGCCGAATCCCTCCCGCTCGGGAGCGCGCACGACGACGACACCATCGTCGGTCCCATCGTCAACGAGAGCCAGCGCGATCAGATGATGGGGTACGTCGAGCGGACCGTCGAGGCCGGTGCGACGCTCGAAACCGGCGGCGAGATCGCCGACCTCGAAGGAGTCGATGACTCCCTCGTCGTGAAGCCCACCGTCCTCTCAAACGTCACGAACGACATGGCGGCCGCGTGCAACGAACACTTCGGCCCCATCGCCCCCGTCATCCCCTTCAGCGACGTCGACGAGGCCGTCGAACTCGCCAACGACACCGAGTACGGTCTCTCCGGCGCCGTCCACTCCGGCGACCTCGAAGTCGCAAAGGACATCGCCGACCGCATGGAGACCGGGAACGTCCACATCAACGACCAGCCGATCAACGACGAGGCCCACGTCCCCTTCAGCGGCATCGGCGCCTCCGGGGTCGGGACGTACAACAGCGACGCCTTCCTCCACGAGATCACCGAGACGAAGTGGATCTCCATCCAGCACGACGCGCGCGACTACCCCTTCTAACGGACTCTTTTACCGAGCGGGGTCGCCACTGGCGACCCGCTCACTGTACACACCTCCACTAAAAACCCCGAGCGGCGAAGCCGCTCGGTGTGGTTCGGGTGCGCGGTTGATCGCCCCGTGCCGCCGGCCGCACCCGCCGCCGCTTCAGTAGCCCGTGGCGAGATAGGTGTGGACGCCCTGCGGCTCTTCGAGTTCGTCGACGAGCGCGACCGCGAAGTCTTCCATCGAGATGTAGCTCTCGCCCTCCTCGTCGGTGACGAGTTCTCCCTCGGCGGTGCGGTAGTCGCCGGTTCGCTCGCCGGGTTCGATGAGCGCCGCGGGCGCGAGATACGTCCAGTCGAGGTCGTCGGCCTCTCGGAGGATGTCGAGCGCGTCGATGGCGGCGCTCGCCACCGGCTTCCACTCCTCGGGGAACTCCGGCGTCTCGATGAGCGGCGTGCCGTCGCCGGCGTCGAGGCCGCCCGCGCCGCCCGTCCAGACGAGTCGCGTGACGCCGGCGCGGCGCGCCCCGTCGACGGCGGCGCGCATCATCCCCGAGAGGATCGCCGGGTCCTCGTCGTCGCTCGGACCGAGCGTCGACGCGATCGCGTCGTGGCCCGTCGCGAGCTTCGCGACGTCGTCGGCGTCGGTCGCGTCACCGGCGACCGCCACGAAGTCCTGCCCTTCGATGTCGTCGATCTCACCGCTCCGCGAGACGCCGGTCACGCGGTGTCCGCGCGACAGGAGTTCGTCCGCGACTCGGTGGCCGATACGTCCGCTCGCGCCGAGGAGGAGCACGTCCATCTCGGCTGATTCCTCCACGTCCGAGCCTATAGCGTTTCGCCAAACGGCTGACGTCGCGGGTTTCCGCGCCCCCGATGAGACGGCCTCCTCAACGGTCCGCGGTCGGGTTCGCCGGTCGCTCAGAACCCGCCGCGGTTGATGACTTCGTCGAGCGGCTTTCGCCCCTTCGGGACCTCCTGCTCGCGGAGGTCCTCCGGGAGCGACTCCGGCGGCGCGCGCTCGCCGATGGCGATCATCGCCTCGACGTCGTACGACGACGGTGCGTCCAGTTCCGCCGCCGCCGCTTCGTGATCGAAGCCACCCATCGGGTGGACGACGAGTCCGCGACGCGCCCCTTCGAGCGCGAGGTTCTCCCACGCCGCGCCCGCGTCGAAACTGTGCGACTGGAGGGATCTGTCCTTCTCGTCCGTCGTCTCGGAGAAGAGGACGGCGAGCACCGCAGCGTTGGCCGCCCACGAGCGGTTGAACTCGTTGAGGAGGCCGGCGAACGTCTCCCACGCCTCGTCGCCGCGCGCGGCGTACGCGAACCGCCACGGCTGGCTGTTGCGCGACGACGGCGCCCAGCGCGCCGCCTCGAACAGCGGGCGGTACTCCGACTCGTCGAGCGGCTCACCGGTCATCGCGCGCGGCGACCACCGGTTGACGAACAGCGCGCCGACGTCCTCGCTCGGCTCGCGGTGCGCGGCGACCTCGTCAGTGAGCGACCGCGACGGATCGGTGTCTGTCATACTCCGAGGTAGCCCGTTCGTCGGCATATCGCCTTCGGCTTCGCGGTCGGGGCTTCGCGGAGACGCGCGCCGGACATCCCACGGCATCGTCCGTGACGGGCGCGTCGACGGCGCTCTCGTGACGACGGGGGTGTGGCGACGAAATCGCAACGACGGGATATATACGCGTGGCCGCGAAAATATCGGCGTGATGACGCGCCCTCCACGGCTATCGAGACCGTCCGCCGCACGGGACGACGCCGGCGGTGATCGCCGATGAGCTCGCGAGACCCCGATCCGTTCACGATCGAGAGCGACGTCGAGCGCTGGCAGGTGGTCGCCGGTGCGCTCGCGGCCGTCGTGCTCGGGATCCTCTACTTCCCGAGCGTTCACGGCGCGCTCTACGGCCTCCTCGTCGGGACGCCCGCCCTGATCCAGTGGGGGGCCGTCGCGCTCGTCCTCGGTGCGGTCGGCTACCGCCGGCGGAGTCGCCCGCTCGTGATGGCCGCGATCGCGGTCTTCGTCGTCCTCGGCCTCTTCGCGGGGCCGATCGTCGGCGGCATCTACGCCCACGAGGACGTCGCGGCGAGCATGAGCGAGGACGCGACGCAGCTCGACACGCTGCCGAACACCTCCGCGGAGAACGTCCGGATGCTCCCGCGGAGCGTCGCGGACAACTACGCCCAGTCCTCGATGCAGTACCCGCAGTACCGCCTCACCGGTTCGGACATCGCGTATCGGAACGGCACCTACGAGTGGTCGTACGGCATCGTCCCCGACGCCTTCCTCGTCTCCGTCCTCGGGAATCAGCGCGGCACGATGTACGTGAACATGACGACGACGGACAAGGACATCGAGACGGAGGATACGCGCTTCGAGAACGGGCGCGGCCAGCTCTTCTTCGACTCCTATCGGTACCAGAGCGTCCTTGACGCGCCGCTCGAACGACACGACTGGGAGACGACGTTCAACGCCCGCGCGAACGGGACGAGCTACATCGCCCACTCGACGACGACGTACGAGTGGAAGGTCCGGCTCTTCCCGCTCCCGCAGCTCTACGCCGTCCCCCAGTTCGGCGGCGTCGAGGTGATGCGCCCGGACGGCTCGATCAGCCACCTCACGCCCGCGGAGGCCGACGCGTCGACGCTCCTCGACGGGCAGAACGTCTACCCCTACTCGCTGTCGACCTACCGCGTCCGGTCGATGCAGTACGTCCACGGCCCGCTCAACAAGTGGTTCTGGAAGGAGGACGTCCTCCGGATCGCGGAGCTCCCCGAGGGCGGGAACGAGTGGCCGCTCGTCGTCCCGACGGACACGCAGAACGGCCTGACGTACTTCGTGGCGACCGAACCGACGGGCAGCGGGAACGGCGTCTACCAGATCTGGACGTTCGACGGGCAGACCGGCGCGGCGAGCGTCCAGCAGTACGACGACGCCCAGATCGGCCCGCAGCGCGCGATCGACTTCGTCTCGCGTAACCCCGAGGTGAACCGCCTCTCGAACGCGCAAGCGGTCTCGCCGATCCCGATCGTGAAGGACGACGCCCTCTACTGGCACGTGAAGGTCGTCCCGCGCAGCGACTCCGGGGTCACGTACACGGCGTTCGTGAACGCCGGGACCGGAACCGTGACGATCCTCGAAGGCGACGCGCCGGTCTACGCCTTCATGACGCGTGCGGAAGTCGCGGCGATCGAGAACGAGACGGACGGCTCGGGGCCGGCGGCGAGCGACACGACCGTCCGCGTCGTCGTCACGGACGCGAACGGCACGATCACCGGGACGCAGAACGTCACCGTCCCAGAGGGCGGCGACGTGCAGGTGACCGTCGAGAACGAGGCCGACGGGAACGCGAGCGCCGGCGGAAACGCGACGGCCTGACGCTCCCCGGAGCGGTCGACCGGTCGCCTCTCCGCTCCCCCGTTGGAACATACCAACCGAACCGATATATACGGACGCGCGCCACCCGATACGTATGCGCGAGTTCGCCTTCACCGTCACCTACGAACGGGGTGCGGACGAACTGATGGACGTCTTCATCGACCACCCGGATCTCTCCTCGCGGACGGTCTCCTGTCACGCCACCGCCGAGTCGATGTGGCGGGTCGACGAAGTGACCGGTCCGGAGGAGGCGCTCGCGGCGTACGACGCGGTGCTCGCCGGTCTGACCCGCTGTTCGAACCTCCGCGGGATGGGCGGGTGCACGCTCGACTGGCGCTACGAGGTGTTGGAGGAGACCCCGACGAGTCGGCTCATCTACTCCCAGCAGTCCGAGGGGCCCGGCTGTCGCTCCATCCCCTACCTCGTCGCGGACCACCTCGGCGACGGCGTGCTCATCCACGCCGAACAGCACGGAAACGAGTACGTCTGGCGCGTCCTCGCCCCCGACGACGCCGCGCTCAGCGCGGTGTACGACGAACTCGAACGCCACCTTCGCGAGGGGCTCTCCATCGACTTCGATCACATCGAGCGCGCGACGAACTGGTCGAAACACGGCGTCGACGACGCCGGGCTCTCACCGAAGCAGCGCGCGGCGCTCGAACTCGCCGTCGAACACGGCTACTACGAGCAACCGCGACGCCACTCCCTCCAAGAGATCGCCCAACTGGCCGACATCCCCACTTCGACCCTCCAGTACCGTCTCACCAGCGCCGAGCGCCACGTCGTCGAATCGTTCGTCGACGACGCCCGCTTCGACCCCGCCTCGATCGCTTCCGCGGCCTCGCAGTAGCGCCGCCGACCGCCCCGACGATCCGCGCTGTGTCCCGTTCCTCGTCTCTCTCTCACTCGGCGTTCCCCGATTCTCGTCGCTCGCGTCTCGTCCTCGTGGCTCCGCGTCCTTCGCCCGCGCGTACCGCGATCGCCGGCGCGCCGTACCGGCCCGCTGTACCGCCCCGGCGGCGGTGCCGTCCCCGGATTCGCGGCGACGCTCGCCGGCGTCGGCCCGGAGTTGGAACATACCGAACGAGGCCATATCTCTCTCCCCCCGCAAGCAGCACTCGTTCATGGCAGACGACACCGACGCATCGAAAGCTGGCGTATCGCGGCGGAGCTACCTGAAGGCGGGCGCGGCCGGCCTCGCGTCGCTCTCGTTCGCTTCGGGGGCCGCCGCGGGACAGGAAACGGAGGCGGCCGGCACCGCGAACGCCGGCGGCGCGACGTTGATCACGGACGGGACGGTCGTCACCGTCGACCCCGACCACGGCGTCTACGACACCGCGGACGTCCTCGTGCGCGGCGGGGAGATCCGGCGGATCGAGCCGAACATCGCCGCACCCGGCGCGGACGTCATCGACGCGAGCGGCGCCATCGTCGTTCCCGGGTTCGTCAACGCCCACCTTCACACGTGGGAGTCCGGCGTCCGCGGCGTCGCGGGCAACTGGACGTTCATGGAGTACCTGGAGAAGATGTTGGGAAACATCAGCAGCCACTACCGCCCGGAGGACGCCTACCTCGGCAACCTCTTCGGCGCGGTCCAGCAGCTCAACGCCGGGACGACGACGATCCTCGACTGGTTCCACATCGCCAACACGCCCGACCACACCGACCGCGCCATCGACGGCCTGCAGGACGCCGGCGTCCGCGCGCTGTTCACCCACGGCCCGCCCGGCGACAACAGCGCGAAGTGGTGGGAGAACAGCGACGTCCCGCACCCCGACGACATCCGGCGGCTCGCCCGCGAGCGCTTCCCGAGCGACGACGGTCTGCTCACGCTCGCCATGGGGGCGCGCGGTCCGGATTACTCCACCGACGAGGTCACCCGTCACGACATCGAACTCGCGCGCGAACTCGGCATCCCGGTGTCCATGCACATCGGATCGCTCGGCCCGGGCGGCGTCGCGAAACTCGACGACCTCGACCTCCTCGGGAGCGACCTCAACTACGTCCACGCGAACCGCCTCACCGACGAGGAGTTCCGCCTCATGGGCGCCTCCGGTGGCTCCATCTCGACGACCGCGGAGGTCGAACTCCAGATGGGGATGGGGATGCCCGCCATCGGCGACGCCGTCGACGCGGGCGCGACGCCCTCCGTCGGCGTCGACATCGTCTCGAACGTCAGCGACGACCTCTTCACGCAGCTCCGGACGGCCGTCCAGGTCGAGCGCGGCCTGCGCAATCAGCCCGCCGTCGAGCGCGGCGAGCAGATTCAGGACGTCACGCCGACGGCGCACCGCGCGCTGGAGTACGCGACGATCGAGGGCGCGCGTGCGCTCGGTCTCGCCGACCGCATCGGATCGCTGACGCCCGGCAAGCGCGCCGACATCACCATCATCGACGGCGAGGACCTCAACACCGCCCCGGTGCACGACCCCGTCGAGACCGTCGTCTTCCAGGCCGGCGTCGAGAACGTCGACACCGTCCTCGTCGACGGGACCGTCGTCAAGCGCAACGGCCTCGTCCACAACGCGACCGCGCAGAACCACCTCGACCGCCTCGAACAGTCCGGCCGCCGCATCCTCCGCGAAGCCGGCCTCTGAAGGGTACGCGCTCGCTCTCACCGCCGCCCACGGGAGCGCTTTCGCCCCGGCCTTCGCGGTCGTTCTCGCTCTCGTCTTCGCGATCACTCCCGGATCTCGCCCTCGCGGCCGCGCTCTCCCTCGACTACCTTTGCGCTGCCGCCGTTCGCGGCCGGCTCCTCTCGTCGTCCCGGGTCCGTTCAGCTCTCGTACTCGTGGAGCGGCCGGCGTTCGATCCGCGCCCGCAGGTCGCCCAGCGACGGGCTGGCGTCGTCGGCGAACTGCGCGCAGACGGCCGCGACCTCGGCGTGCGTGATCTTCACGTTCCCCTCGGTGACGACGTCCGCGGGGCGCGCTTTGAGCTCGCGTAGCGTCCCCACCGCGAGCAGGTAGGGGATCGCCCACGCCGCGATGGTGTTTCCACGCGTCTCCGGCATCGCGTCGAGCCACGTCTTCGCGCCGTCGAGGTAGCCCTCGGCGTGCTCGACGACGCGCCCGATAACGGACGCGACCGCGGCGCTCTGCTCGGGATCGGCGAGCGCTCCCGGGGTGACGCCGTGCGCGTCGAGCAGCTCCGTGGGGAGGTACACGTTGTTCTCGTCCTCGAAGTCGCGCGCGGCGTCCTTCGCCACGTTGACCAGCTGGAGGACCATCGCGAACGCCGTCGCGTTCTCCTCCAGCGATGCCCGCGTCGCCCGCGTCGCGCCGCGCGAGACGAGGCCCGTGACGAGCTCCCCGACCGTCCCGGCGGCGTACCAGCAGTACTCCTCCAGCTCGTCGAGCGTCCGGATACGGAGACCGCCCGCGTCGGCGTACCGCTCGACGAACATGGCCATCCCCTCGGTGAGTTCGCGGACCGCCGGTCGGATCGTCTCCCGGGACGCCGGTTCGAGGTCGCGGAAGACGCCGACGATCCGGGCCGCGTTCGCCACGACCGTCCAATCCGCGTCGGGATCGTCCGGAACCCACTCGTCGACCGCCTCCCGGAACGCGTCGACGCCGGTGTCGTCGTCGGGGTCGAGCGCTCTGCTGTACAGTTCGAGGAGTCGCGCCTGCGCCGCCGGGGGGACGTGGGTCGCGTCCTCGACGGTGTCGGCGACGCGACAGAGCAGATAGCCGACACAGATCTCGCGCGCCATCGGCTCGTCGAGCTCCTCGATCGTCAGGCTGAACGTACGCGATACGCCGTGCACGGCATCGTAACACCACGCGACGTCGTCCGCGAGCGACCGATTGGGGCGGTTCGGCGGCATTCGATCCTACACAGACGCCGTCCGAAGAAAAATGAGCGGGGTCTGCACTCGCCCGCACCGTCCCGTCGCGACGGCGGGCGGCCCGTGCCGTCGCCCCTCACGGAAGACCTTTGACTGACCGGTCAGTAACATCGGTAATGCGAGACGAGTCCGGTACCGGGACGCGACCGCATCGAGGGCGCGGAGACACGGGAGACGCGGGGCGCGCGACGCGCCACGCGCACGCCACCGGTGGGCGACCGACGCGGGAGGAGACCCGATGACGGGCGTCCGTGAGCGGATCGAGCGCCTGTTCAAGGGCCCCGACGCGTTCGATCTGACGAGCGGTGGGATCGCCCGCCCGCTGTTCTTCCTCTCCCTCCCGATCGTCATCACGAACCTCTTTCAGACCGCCTACAACCTCGCCGACACCTTCTGGCTCGGCCAGTACAGCACCGACGCGCTCGCCGCGATCAGCTTCGCGTTCCCGATGGTCTTCCTCCTCATCTCTCTCGGGTTGGGGATCTCCGTCGCCGGCAGCGTCCTCGTCGCCCAGTACACCGGCGCGGGCGCGGATGCCGAAGCCGAGTACGCCGCCTCGCAGACGGTCACGTTCGCGGTTCTCGCCTCCCTCCTCCTCGGCGCCGTCGGCTACGTCTTCGTCGACGAGTTCCTCGCGGTCATGGGCGCCTCGGCGGACGTCCTCCCGATGGCGACCGGCTACATGGAGTACATCTCCCTCGGGCTCTTCGCCATGTTCGGGTTCGCCGTCTTCGTCTCCCTCATGCGCGGCTACGGCGACACCGTGACGCCGATGCTCGTCATGTTCGGGTCCGTCGTCCTCAACATCGTCATCGATCCGTTCCTCATCTTCGGCTGGGGGCCCTTCCCCGCCCTCGGGATCGAGGGCGCGGCCATCGCCACCGTCTTCTCGCGCGCGCTCGCCTTCGCCATCGGCCTCGCGATCATGTTCCGCGGAACGCGCGGCGTCCGCATCCGCCTGCGCGATATGGCCCCCGACTTCGACTACCTCCGACGACTCGCGCGCATCGGCGTCCCGGCGTCCGTCGAGGGGACGGGGCGTGCGCTCTCGATGAACCTCCTCCTCCTCATCGTCGCGTTCTTCCCGGACACCGTCGTCGCCGGCTACGGTATCGGGACGCGGGTCTTCTCCGTCGTCTTCCTCCCCGCGATCGCCGTCGCGCGCGGCGTCGAGACGATGACCGGGCAGAACATCGGCGCCGGCGAGCCCGAGCGCGCGGCGCGGGCCGCGGGGCTCGCGGCGAAGACCCTCTTCTGCGTCCTCACCGCCGTCGGGGTCCTCGCGTGGGTCTTCGCCGGTCCGATCGTCGGCGTCTTCACGACCGATTCCGCGGTCGTCGACGCCGCCGCGACCTTCGTCCGGTACGTCGCGCTGACGTTCGGATTCATGGGCGTGATGCGCGCGTACACGGGCAGTTTCCGCGGCGCCGGCGAGACGCTGACCGCCGCCGCGCTCTCCGTGGTGATGCTCGGCTTCGTCCGGTTCCCCATCGCGTGGGTCGCGTCCGGGTGGGTCGGCGAGACCGGGATCTGGATCGCGTTCGCCGTCTCGAACGTCCTCGGTGCCCTCGTCGCCTACGCGTGGTACCGCCGCGGCGGGTGGCGCGGCGGCGACCTCACCCGCGAGCGCGTCGACGTCGAAGAGGATGCGCTTGACGGTGCATCGACCGACTGAGGCGACCGTCCGACCCCACCGTGTCCGCCGTTCCGCTCACTCGGGGGCCGCGAGATCCCGGTAGAGCGCCGCCGAGCGCGCGCGGTCCTCGACGATGGCGGTCGGGGCCGTGACGCTCGTTCGGAGCTCCTCGAGTTCCGCGATCAACGACGCGTACCGCTCGTCGTCGCGGAGCGCGTCCGGATCGTGGGTCGCCTCGAGGGCGGCGCGCCGGGACGCGAGCGCGTAGTAGCGCGCGACGTCGGACTCGTAGTGTCGTCGCTCGTCGAGGGCGTCGACCGTCTCGACGAGCCGATCGCCGTCGACGGGCTTGACGAGGTAGTCGTCGACGTCGACGGTCGCGATCTCCAGTTCGGGATCGACGCCGGTGACCGCGGCGACGAACGCCCCGTCCGTCCGTTCGTCGAGGTGGTCGAGGTAGTCGAGTCCGTCCCCGTCGGGGAGCCGGCGATCGAGTACGACGACGGCGACGGACGGATCCGCCACGTCGATCGCCTCCGCCCCGGTGCCGGCGGTTCGGACGGTGTACCGGCTCTCCAGGCGCGCCGCGTACAGTGCCCGGAGCTCCGGATCGTCCTCGGCCACGAGCACCACGGGCCCCGTGTCATCCTCTCCCATGAGACGGACTATGTGCCTGGGCGGGGAGGTATCTTTCCCTGATATAGAATGCCTATTAAGTGTCACCACGGCCTCCGTCTCAATCACGAACGATACGTCGGGACGCGCGGCGACGCCGCGTCCGATCTCGTTTCGCACGCCGCACCGGTCACGGGCCGCGTCGGCTCACGCGGTGCCCCGAACGGCGTCTGCGACGCGGTCGAGAACGGGCGGCGCGGCGGCCGCGACGCGGTGCGCGTACGCGTAGTCGGCGTACACGTCGTCCGCGAGAGAGCGGTCGTCGACCCCGTCGCGGACGTCGCGGTCCGCCCAGCGCATCCGAGCGCGGACGCTCGACGCGACGCGCGAGGCGAGCGGCGCGGGCCCGTCCTCACGGAGCGTCCGGAGCGCGTCGACGGCCGCCTCGCGCTCGGCCGCGATGACGTCGATCGCGTCGGGTCTCGCGTACGCCCCGTCTCGGATCGCGGCCGTGGCGTCCGCGAGTGCGGCCCCCTCGACGAGCGCACGCATCGCCGACGCCACGGCCAGCGGAGACCGCCCCGCCGATCGCTCCTCGGCGACGTCGGTCGCGTTCTGCCAGCGCGATCGGCGGAGCTCGCGCAGCAGGGTCGCCGCCGCCGTGTCCGCGATGCCGCGCTCTATCGTCGTCCCGGCGGCGTCGAAGTCGGGACGCGCCGTCGCGTCGTCCGGGAGCGCGTCGGCGAGCGCGGCGGCCGCGGCGGCGAACCGGCCCCCGTAGTCGACGGGGTCGGATAGCGTCCCGCGGTAGCGCGCCGCGAGCCGTCGGGCGTCCGCGAGCGTCGCCCGCCCCCACTCGACGTCCTTCGCGTGCTCGGCGACGCCGAGGACGTCGTTCTCGGGATCGTGTGCGTCCGGCACGGTCGAGGCGAGGACGCTGTGCGCGTCGGCTCGCCACGAGCCGATTTCGACGTGCTCGACGAGCGCGGCCACGGGGTCGTCGCCGCCGACGTAGCGCCGGTTCGCCTCGAACGCGTCCAGCGCTCCCGTGACGCGCTCGCGACGCGCGGCGACGTCCGACCGGGTCAGGTCGCCGTCGAAGGCCGCCAGTCCCGCGCGAACGAACATCGCTTCCCCGCGCGGGTGGGCGAGTCCGGAGACGGCGTCGAGGCGACTCGACGGGGAGTCGGCGAGCGCGTCGCGGGCGTCCTCGCGCTCCGCCGCGAGGCGATCCCGGACGACGGCGTTCGGGACGCGCGAGACGTCGCCGTCGAGGAGCGCTCGAACGCGCTCGCGGGCGGCCGAGACGTGCTCGCGCGAGGGCTGAACGGGGACCGCGACGGGCACGTCCGGCAGCGGATCGAGCGTCGCGGCGAGCGCGTCCACGTCGTAGTCCGGCGCGGGATCGCCGCCGCCGAACCGGCCGCCACAGCCGGCGAGCGACGCGGCGAGTGCGGCCCCGGTCGCGGTGAGGAACCCGCGTCGGCCGACTCCCGACCCGCCCGGCGACGCCGCGCGCGAGTCGTGGCCGTCCTGGCGCGATTCGCGGCCGTCGCGGTACGACTCGTCGTCGCTCACGGCGACTCACTCCCGTTTTGGTAGCGTTCGGGTACGGGACCGCATCGCCCGCCGCTCCCCACGGAGTAGCCGTCGTACTCGTCGGCGGCGAGCGGGAGGCGGACGAGCGCCGCCACGTGGTCGGTCTCGTCGCGCTCGCAGGGCGCGTGCGCATCGCGGACGACTCGACAGAACTGGACGTCCGGGTCCCCGTCGGCGTCGAGCGCGACGTAGTGCAGCCGGCGGCGGTAACACGCGCCGATGGCGGTCTGGGAGACGACGACGGACTCGTGATCGAAGTCCGTCTCGGCGACGAGGCGGCGGGCGGCGGTCACGTCGGTCGATTCGAGCGCGTCGGTCGCGTACGACAGCTCGGCGGCGTCGGCGTCGCTCTCGACCGTCCCGATCGAGGGCTCGCCGCGGTCGTCGGTCGGCGCGACGATCGGCGGGCGATCTCCCGTCGTGCGCAGCGTCGCGTGCGGAACGTCGCCGAGGAGTCGGCCGCGTTCGGTTCCGTCGTCGGTGTCGCTCGCGCTACAGCCCGCGAGGGCCGCGGCGAGCGCGACACCGGTCGCGTGGAGGGCGGACCGTCTGGAGGGCGTGCGGACCATCGCGGGTGAACGCTGCGCCCGAGTCGACAAGAAACGTGGTGTCTCAGCTCAGGCGTCGTCGCCGGCGCCGGGCGCGGGCGTCTCGACCCCCTCTGCCGGGCGGATGCACCACCCGGTGAACCCCATCACGAGGAGGATCGCGGGGCTGAGGAAGCCGAAGAAGTAGTAGGGCGCGTAGCCGAGGAGGTGGAACCCGAGGCCTCCCGAGGTGAGTTCGAGGCCGATGGGGACGACCCCGAGGACGCCCGCCATGTAGACGCCGCCGGAGTTCCACGGGACGAAGGCGCTCGTGGTGGTACCGGCGGCCTCGACGGCGCGAGAGAGGTTCGCCGAGTCGAGTC
Organism: Halarchaeum nitratireducens; assembly: GCF_014647155.1. Classification (GTDB taxonomy): domain Archaea; phylum Halobacteriota; class Halobacteria; order Halobacteriales; family Halobacteriaceae; genus Halarchaeum; species Halarchaeum nitratireducens. Next base: position 38,018 of record NZ_BMOQ01000002.1, read on the forward strand.
CGAAGTCCTCGTAGAGGCCGCGATAGGTCATCCCGGGGACGACGATGCTGATGTACTGATCGGCGGCGAGGACGTTCATCGAAAACGCGGTGACGGCCGTCGTCGCGGTGAGCGACCCGACGGAGCGAGCGCGCGCGGCGATGGCGTTCGCGACGGCGGCGAGGACGCCCGCGCGGGTGAGCATCCCGCCGAGCGCGAGCGCGGCGAGGACGATCGTGACGACCCACGACGCGCCCGTGAGCCCCGAGGAGGAGAGGAGGTTGTTCACGAGGTCGGAGGACGTGCTCGGGCTCGTCCCCGACTGGGCGACGGTGAACGCGTGCGTGACGGGCCCGCTGTGGAAGGCGAGCGGGGCGGTGGTGACGACGGGCCCCTCCTGGAAGACGATCGTCGTGGCGATCCCCGCGAAGACCCCGGTCCCGAGCGAAGGGAGCGCCGGGATCCCGTAGAGCGCGAGCGCGAACGTGAGGACGAGCGGGAGGAGGACGACGAGGCCGACGTCGTAGCTCCCGACGATCGCGGTGCGGATGGCCTCCACCTGCCCCACGGGGATGTCGCCGCCCGCGTGGAGGCCGAGGGCGGCGTAGGCGACGAGCGCGACGAGGAACGCGAGCCCCGTGCCGACGCGCATCGCGTCGACGTGCTCGAAGAGGTCCGTCTCGGTCGCGGCGGCGGCGAGGTTCGTCGTGTCGGAGAGCGGGCTCTGCTTGTCGCCCGCGTAGGCACCGGAGAGGATCGCGCCCGCGGTCATCGGGGCGGGGATGCCGAGGCCGTGACCGATGCCGATGAACGCGACGCCGAGCGTGCCGGCGGTCGTCCACGAGGAGCCGATGGAGAACGAGACGACGGCGGCGAGGACGCACGCCGCGGGCAGGAACACCTTCGGCGTCAGGACGCCGAGGCCGTAGTACATGATCGCGGGGATGGTGCCGGCGGCGATCCACGTCGAGATCAACGCGTAGACGATGAAGAGGATGAGGACCGCCTGCAGTCCCATCGTGATGCTGTCGGCCGCGCCGTCGTAGAGGTCCCGCCACCCGAGGTCGAACCACCGGCGCGCGCAGAGCGCGGTGAACGCGACGCCGAGGAGCAGCGGGAACTGCGGGTCGAGGCCGAAGACGAGTCGCCCGGCGCCGAGGAAGACCAGCATCCCGGCGACGGGGACGAGCGCCTGCGCGAGCGAGGGGCGCCGCTCCGGTGGTAGTTCCTCGTAGGACAGCGGATCGAAGTCGAGGTCGCTCATGGTCCGTTCACGCGCATTCGGGAATCGGCGCTCTTGTGGGTGTCGTCTCGAACGCGCGGGAACGTCGCGGTTTCAGGATCCGAACGCGATTCCGTCGTCGACCGTCGGGTGACAGTCCGCGCAGACGAACCCGTCGAACCCGGTATCGGTGTGTTTCCAGAGCTGTCGTGGCGAGCCACCGCAGCGGTCACACGTGGGCATCGCAGTCCCTGCTTCACCATTGTGATACATAGTCGTTGCGCTCGGCTCTCCTCCCGCCGGAACCGGACGCCTGATCGACTCGCACTCACCCGATTCCCACGCCGTGGGAACCGGGTTGCGGTACTATGTGACAGGGGTGTGTCTCGGTAGTCACGCAAGCGTTGGGTGACCTAACGATGCAAGCAACGACCACGGCCGTCGGCCGAGAACGCGAAACGAACGAGACGACGACCGAGCGCGAGGACGCCTGTCCGGAATGCGGTTCCGCGCTCGAACACGACGACAGCCGCGGCGAGGTGTCGTGTCGTGAGTGCGGGCTCATCGTCGACGAAGACGTCGTCGATCGCGGGCCCGAGTGGCGCTCGTTCGAGGACGGCGACGGCGAGAACCGCTCGCGCGTCGGCGCGCCCACCACGAACCTGATGCACGATAAGGGACTGAGCTCCGTCATCGGCTGGCAGGACAAGGACGCCTACGGCAAGCGCCTCTCCGGCCGCAAGCGTCGACAGCTCGCCCGGCTTCGCAAGTGGGACGAGCGCTTCCGCGCCCGCGACGACCAAGAGCGGAACCTCAAGCAAGCGCTCGGCGAGGTCGAGCGGATGACCTCGGCGCTCGGCCTCCCCGAGACCGTCGGTGAGACGGCGGGCGTGGTCTACCGGCGCGCACTCGACGAGGACCTCCTCCGCGGGCGCTCGATCGAGGCCGTCGCCACCGCGAGCGTCTACGCCGCGGCCCGACAGGCCGGCGTCCCGCGCAGCCTCGACGAGGTGGCGACCGTCTCCCGCGTCGATCGTCTCCGCGTCCAGCGCGCCTACCGGCAGGTGAGCCGCGAGCTCGGGCTCGAAGTCCCGCCCACCGACCCCCGCGAGTACGTCGAGCGCTACGCGAGCGATCTCGACCTCCCGGGCGAGACGGCGCGACGCGCCCGCGAGCTCCTCGACGCCGCCATCGAGGAGAACGTCCACAGCGGCAAGAGCCCGACGACGATGGCGGGCGCCGCCGTCTACGCCGCCGCGCGCCTCACGAACCACTCGGTGACGCAGGCCGACGTGAGCGAGGTGGCGAACGTCGCCCGCGTCACCATCCGGTCGCGCTACAAGGAGCTCCTCGAAGCCCAGGAGTGACCCCGCACCGAACGGCCTAACAGCGTCGCCACCGAACCCGACGGTATGACCGGTCGTGACCTCTCGCCCGGCCGCGCCGCGGCCGCCGTCGCCGCCGCCGTCGTCGGGCTGTTCGCGCTCTACTTCGTCGCCACGACGCTCGTCCCCGATCTCTTCGGACGATGGCCGCGGATCGGCGTCGGCGTCGGCGTCGGCCTCGCCGCCGCCTGCTTCGTCGGCTGCTTCGCCGCGCGGGCGCGACTCTCCGGCCCGCCACTGCGGCGCCTCGTCGACGCCGCCGTCGCCGCGATCTCCGCGCTCCTCCTCGCTCAGGGGGTCTCGTTCGCCGTCGGCCTCCCGCTCGCCGTCACCGCCGACGTCCTCCCGCTGGCGTTCGTCCATCTCCTCCTCTGGATCGGCACGCTGAGCACGCTCGTCCTCGTCGGCACCGCGCTCCGCGCCATCGGCCCCGACCTCCCCGATCCGGCACCCTGAGGGTCGTCGCCCGCGCCCGACCGGCCGCACGTTTCATACCGCTGTCGCTCCTTCGGTCCGTCGATGCGCGCGTCACCGTCCGCTCCGGACCGGCTCCTCGCCGGCGCGTTCGCGCTCGCGCTCGCCGTGGCCGCCGTCGTCGTCCTCCACGGTGACATCCATCCGTTCGTCGACGTCGTCCTCCGACCGATCGCGTACGCCTCGCTGTGGGGATTCCTCGGCATCTACGCGTTCGCCGCGCTCTTTTGGACCTACGAGGTCCTCACCTCGTGGCGCGACTACGAGCCCCCCGACGTCTCGTACGCCCCCACGGAGTGCCAACTCCGGATTCTCACCGTCGACGCCGAGGCCGTCGTCCAGAAGACCGTCGACGCCCTCCCGGCGGACGTCGCGCCCGGCGACAGACACGTCATCGCCGAGGCCCCCATCGACGTCGACGGTGCGACGGTCCACGTCGTCCCCGACGACTTCGAGAGTCGCGCCTCGGATAAGGGCCGGGCGCTGGAGTGGGCGCGCCGCAACGTCCCCTGCGAGCGCGAGTTCGTCCTCTTCCTCGACGAGGACTCGCACGTTCGGCCCTTCGACGGCTTCCCGGACGCCGACATCGTCCAGTTCCGCGAGTGGCCCGAGTACACCGGCTCGACGCTCGCCTTCTGGTGCGAACTCGTCCGGATCGGCTATCAGGCCGAACAGCAGGGGTTCGGGCTCCCCGGCGTCCCGCTCTACGCGTGGGGCGGCGGCATCGCCGTCCGCGCCGACCTCGAGGACCTCGTGACGTGGGACTACCCGACGCTCATCGAGGACACCGTCTTCGTCTGGCGCGCGGTGTTGGAGCACGACGCCGAGTACGTCGTCACCACCGATCGATTCCGGAATCAGGCCCCACCGTCCGTCCGCGAGCTGATCGAACAGCGCCGCCGGTGGCTCTCCGGCGGCCTCCGCGACGAACCGGTCCTCCCGAACCGCTACTGGGCGCTCTACGCCTTTCGAAACGTCACGTGGGCGTTCTCGCCGATCACGCCCTTCCTCCTCCTCACCGTCGGCTACCTCCCCGGGTCGATGCCCGGCGTCGGCCTCTACCGCGTCCTCTCGTGGGGGCTGCTCGTCTACGCGCTCGTCTGGTTCGTCCGCGGCTGGCGTTACTACGACGACCCCGCCTACCACCACTGGCTCGCCGTTCCGCTCTACCCGCTCGTCGTCGCCGTCCACTCCCTCGGGGCCGCGTGGGGCCTCGTCGACGAACCCGACACCTTCCGCGCCACCGAGAAGACCACGCGAGAGCGCGACCCCGACTGAGACGCCGCTCGTCGTTTCGTCGGCCCTCGCATCGCTCGGCCCGACGCTACCCCCCACTTTCGTGTACCCCCCACACGTTCTTCCGAACGTATGCCCGCACACCCGGAGCTGTTCCGACGCCGCGCCGACGTCCTCGCCGACGACCGCGGCTCGGGGTCCCCCGTCGTCTTCGCACACGGGACGCTCATGGACCGAACGATGTTCGACCCGCAGATCGCCGAGCTGACCCCGGATTATCGCTGCGTCGCCTACGACTCCCGCGCCCGGACCGACGCCTACGCCGACGGCTACGACCTCGACGACCTCGCGGCGGACTGCGTCGAGCTCCTGAACGGCAAGGGCATCGACTCCTGCGTCCTCGTCGGCATGAGCGTCGGCGGCTTCACCGCGCTCCGCGTCGCCCTCGACTATCCCGACCGCGTCGACGGCCTCGTCCTGATCGACGCGCCCGCGGGCCCGACCACCGACGCCGAGCGCGACACGTACGAGCGCATCGTCGCCGACCTCCGCGAGAACGACCTCGTCCCGGGGACGCTCGCCAGACAGATCGCCGAGCGCGTGACGAGCGAGACGACCCACGAAGAGCGCCCCGAACTGCTGGAGACGTGGGCCGAGCGGTGGGAGACCTACCCCGGCGACGCCGTCGCGAACGAGTACGAGTCGTGGTACGCGAAAGCGGGCGTCGCGGACCGCCTCGACGAGATCGACGTCCCGTCCCTCGTCGTCCACGGGGAGGAGGACGTCTTCGACATCGAACGCGCCGAGGCGACGGCCGCGGGCCTCCCGGACGCCGACCTCGTGCGCGTCCCCGAGGCGGGCCATCTCTCCAACCTCGAACGCCCCGCCGTCGTGTCCGACGCCCTCGGGGACTTCCTCGCCGACGTGTACGCCGACTGACGCGGCCGACGCGAACCGGAGGAGATTTATTGTTTTAGGCTAGCCTAAAAGACATGGCCGAACGAACGCGGACGCGACGCGACTACCTCCTCGGGACCGGGGCCGTCGTCGGGAGCGGGCTGCTCGCCGGCTGTGGTGGCTCCGGCGGTGGCTCGACGACGACGGGCGACGGTGCGACCACGACGGAGGCGAGCGAGTCGGGCGAGCCGGACGCCGACGGCGACGATACGCACACCGTCTCGATGGCGCCCGTCGGGGACGTCGCCTTCGAGGACGTGCCGGAGACGTGGTTCCCGTACACCGCCGACTACGCCGACATGGGCGTCGCGCTCGGACGGGCGGACGGCCTCGAAGCCATCGGCGTCCGCGCGCGCTACGCCGCCTACTACTACGATGAGATCCCGGAGCTCTCCCTCGACACGGAGGACCTCACGCAGCTCTATCAGGACGGGACGGGCAAGGAGGTGTTCTACTCGCTCGACGCCGACGTCCACGTCATCGATCCGAACTTCATGGTGAACCGCCTCCAGTGGAATCAGAGCGACATCGCGGAGGTCCGGGAGAACGTCGCGCCCTTCTTCGGGAACACCGTCTTCACGCGGGTCTACGACTGGCACGACTACCGGTACTACTCGCTCTACGAGGCCTTCGAGAAGATGGCCGAGCTCTTCGACGAGCGCGAGCGCTACGAGGCGTTCAGCGCCTACCACGACGAGGTCGTCGCGGACGTGAAGGATCGCCTCCCGGCGTCGACGCCCGACATCGCGCTCCTCTATCCCGCCGGCATCCCGCCCGAGTCCTTCTACCCCTACCTCCTCGGCGACGGGACGCAGTCCGAGCAGTGGCAGACCCTCGAAGTCGGCGATGCGCTCGCGCAGAACGACGTCACGGACGCGCAGGCGGGCGGCGCGACGCTCGACTACGAGGCGCTCCTCGACATCGACCCCGACGCCATTGCCGTCCGCATTCAGGGCGAGATAACGGACGCGTACTTCCAAGAGAATATCGTCGCGCACATGGAGCAACACGAGGTCGCGAGCGAACTCACCGCCGTCCAGGAGGGCCGCGTCTTCTACGGCGGACACACCTATCAGGGTCCCATCATTCACCTCTTCCACCTCGAACAGGCCGCACGAGGTCTCTACCCCGACGAGTTCGGCGGCGAGCAGCTCTTCGACCGCCAGCGCGTCGCGGACATCGTCGCCGGGGAGCTCGACGCATGAGCGAGCACGCGGCCCGGACCGTCGACGTCGCGGTCGTCGGAGGTGGACCGAGCGGCGCGAGCGCCGCGGTCTTCACCGCACGCTACGGCCTCGATACGCTCGTCTTCGACCGCGGCGTCGCCGCGCTCTTCACCGCACGCTACGGCCTCGATACGCTCGTCTTCGACCGCGGCGTCGCCGCGCTCCCCCGCTCGGCGTTCCTCGAGAACTACCCGGGCTTCCCCGCGGGCATCGACGTCGAGACCTACCGGGCCCTTCTGCGCGATCACCTCGACGAGGCGGGTGCCGACCTCGCCGCCGACACCGTCGAGGCGGTCGAGCACGCGGCGGACGCGGACGAGCGCGAAGACGGAGAGAGCGGGAACGACGACGCCGAAGACGGCGCGCGCTTCGTCGTCACCACAGCGGACGGCCGCCGCGTCCGCGCGCGCCACGTCGTCGCGGCGTCGTGGTACGACGGCGCCTACCTCCGACCCGTCGTCGGTGACGGCGCGTACGAGGCCCACGAGCACGACGGCGACGATCACGAGCACTTCGACGGCGACTACCCCGACGCCGACGGTCGCACCGAGGTGACGGGTCTCTACGTCGTCGCGCCCGCGGGCCAGCGCAACGCGCAGGCCGTGGTCGCGGCCGGACAGGGCGCGCACGTCGCCCGCCGCCTCGTCAAGGACGTCCGACTCGCGGACGGCTACCCCGAGGAGCTCGCCGAGCACTACGACTGGCTGCGCTCCGCGAGCGAGTTCTCGGGCGACTGGGGCGAGCGCGAGCGCTGGCGCGAGTGGTTCGACGAGCGCGTCCCCGAAGAGCGCGAAGGGGACGACGATATCGCCGACCTGCGCGAGTCCTACGTCGACGCCGCCTTCGAGACGCGACGCGATCCTGACGAGGTCGAGGACCTGCGCGAGCGCGCGCACGACCGCCTCCTCGACCACCTCGACGACGACCGCATCCGCGCGTACGCCGCCGAGCACGACCTCCGCGACGGCTGACGCGCTCGGATCGCGTCGACGCGTGCCCCGTCGGACCGATCGGCCGCGCGTCGCCGTGCCCTCCGACGTCGGCGGTGCCTATTACTACCCGCCGCACCACATTCTAGCAGATGCGCAAGTTCACCGTCGGGCGGGTCTGGGACATCCCGATCCGCATCGACCTGTCGCTCGTCCTCTTTCTCCCGCTCCTCGCGTGGCTCCTCGGGAGCGAAGCGCAGATCGACACGTACGCGGGCGTCGTCAACGCCGTCGCGCCCCGTGCCGTCGACGTGGCGACGCTCCACGTCGGCTCGAACCCGTGGATCGTCGGCGTGCTCGCCGCCGTCGGTCTCTTCGTCGGCGTCGCGATCCACGAACTCGGGCACGCGTACGCCGGCGCGCGCTACGGCGTCGAGACCGAGGCCATCACCCTCTGGCTCCTCGGCGGTCTCGCCAGTCTCTCCTCGATCCCGCGCGACCCGGAACAGGAGTTCGGCATCGCCATCGCCGGCCCGGTGACGAGCCTGCTCGTCGCCGCGCTCTGCTACGCCGCCCTCTACGTCGTGCCGGCGTCGCTTCCGGTCCTCGGGTTCGTGGTCGGCTGGCTGGCGATCAGCAACGCCCTTCTCGCGGGCTTCAACCTCCTGCCCGCGTTCCCGATGGACGGCGGCCGCGTCCTCCGCGCGTATCTCGCGCGCTCGCGTCCATACGGCGTCGCCACGCGTACGGCCGCACGGATCGGCGTCGGTTTCGCCGTCGCGTTCGCGGTCTTCGGGATCCTCAGCTTCGCGCCGCTGTTCCTCCTGCTCGCGTGGTTCGTCTACAGCGCCGCGACGGGCGAGTCCCGGACCGTCCTCATCGACGACCTCTTGGAGGGGTTGACGGTCGGTGACGTCCTCGCCGACACGCCGACCATCGACGCCCGAGCGAGCGTTCAGTCGTTCGCGGATCGGGTGCTCGCGGACCAACGCACCGAGTACGCCGTCACCGAGGACGGCCGGGTCGTCGGCGTCGTCACCCTCGACGCGCTCCGGCGGGTCCGCGAGGTCGAACGCGACGCCTACCGCGTCGAGGAAGTGATGCAACGCGACCTCCCGACGGTCTCCCACGACGCCGACGCCTTCGACGCGCTCGCCGTCCTGAACGACGGGGACGCCGGCGCCGCGTTCGTCGAACACGACGGCGAGCGCGCCGGAATCGTCACTCGGAGTGACTACGCCAGCGTCCTCCAGGCCCGACAGGCCTTCGACGTGACCGTGCCCGCCTAGAGCATCGGGGGAGAAAGCCTCCACGCGCCGCGCCCGTCGCGTCCGTCAGCGCGCGTCACGCACCGACGGTCGGCGCTAGCTTGGCTAATGACACCCGCCCTCACTCACTATGGCCGCGGCGTCGTCGGACGATCGGCTGAAAACACCGCCTGTCCATCACTCGACCGGACGCGGGGGCCGAGCTCGGGCCGCGGCCGGACGGCGCTGCGCTCGCCGGTCGCCGATCGAGCGGGCCGCTCGCGCGAGCGCTACCAGTCGAGGCTCCCGCCGGACTGGTACTCGGTGACCTGCGTCTCGAAGAAGTTCTTCTCCTTGTTCAGGTCGACCTGCTCGCTCATCCACGGGAAGGGGTTCGTCGTCCCGTACTCCTCGGCCATGTCGAGCTGGCCGAGGCGGCGGTCGGCGACGTACTCGACGTACTCGGCGAACTGCTCGGGGCTCATCCCGAAGACCTCCTGGGGGCAGGCCTCGCGGGCGTAGACCTGTTCGAGGTCGACGGCCTCCGTGATCATCTCGCGGACCTCCGCGTCGAAGTCGTCCGTCCAGACGCCGGGGTTCTCCTCGCGGATCTGGTTGATCAGGTCGACGCCGAAGCCGACGTGGAGGGACTCGTCGCGCATGATGTACTCGAACTGCTGGCCGACGCCAACCATCTTGTTCTGCCGCTTGAGCCCGAGCATCATCGCGAAGCCCGCGTAGAAGAACACGCCCTCCATGACGACGTAGAAGCCGACGAGGTCGCGCAGGAGCTCGCGGACGTCGTCCTCGGTCTCCAATTCGAAGTCGGGGTCGTCGACGGCGCGCGTCAGGTCGACGACGAACTCGTCTTTCGCCTCGATGGCGGGGATGCGGTCGTACATCCCGTAGAGGTAGTCCGGCTCGAAGCCCAGCGAGTCACAGCAGTAGATGAACGTGTCGGTGTGAATCGCCTCCTCGTAGGCCTGCCGGAGGAGATACTGGCGACACTCGGGGGCGGTGACGTAGTCGTAGATGGCGAGGACGATGTTGTTCGCGGTGAGCGACTCCGCGGTCGAGAAGAACCCGAGGTTCCACTCGACGAGTCGGCGCTCGGCCTCGGAGAGCGCGTCGCCCTGCCACTGGGCGACGTCGTCCTGCATCGGGATCTCCTCGGGTACCCAGTTGTTGTTCACGCCGGCCTCGTAGTACTCGCGCGCCCAGTCGTAGTCGATGGGCAGGATCTTGTTCGGGTCGTGCTCGCCGTCGTGGTTCAGGACAGGCATAGCGGTGTGTATGTGTGTTACTGGCAGGCGTCGCAGGTCGGGTCCTCGACGGCGCAGAGGTCGGTGTCGTCGTCGCGCGTCCCGCCGTCCGTCGCGGCTTCCGCGTCGTCGTCGCGGTGCTGGGTCTTCCCGTACTCGGCCATGTCGAGCGTCGATTTCTCGATCTGGGAGGCGCCGAGCGTCCGCAGGTAGTACGTCGTCTTCACGCCCATCTCCCACGCGCGGGTGTAGACGTCGTCGAGCAGGCTCCCGTCCGTGCTCGGGAAGAAGACGTTGTGCGAGACCGACTGGTCGATCCACGTCCCCCGGTGGGCGGTGAGGTCGAGCTGGTGGCGCGGGTCGATCTCGAAGGCGCCGCGATAGAGCTCCTTCAGCTCCGCGGGGATCGCGTCGATCTCCTGGATCGAGCCGTCGTGGTACTTGATCCGGTCGCGGATCTCCTCCGTCCAGAGGTCGCGCTCCTTCAGGTCGTCGACGAGGCGATCGTTGACGACGGTGAAGTCACCGCTCATGTTCGACTTCACGTAGAGGTTCGAGTAGATCGGCTCGATGGAGGGCGACGTGCCGTTGATCGTCGAGACCGTGGCGGTGGGGGCGATCGCCATCGTGTTCGAGTTGCGCATCCCGTGCTCCTCGATGGCCTCTCGGACGACGAACCAGTCCATCGTCTCCGTCCTGTCCGTGGGGATCTCGCGGCCGCGCTCGTCTTCGAGCAGGTCGACGGTGTCCTGCGGGAGGATCCCACGGTCCCACTTCGAGCCCTCGTAGGAGTCGTACGCGCCGCGCTCGCCGGCGAGCTTCGCGGAGTTCAGAATCGCGTGATAGGAGACGAACTCCTGCCAGCGGTTCGCCGCCTCGACCGCCTCCTCGCTCCCCATCGGGATGTCACACTCCATCAGCGCGGCGTGGAACCCCATCGTCCCGAGACCGATGGGACGGTGACGCATGTTCGAGCGCTCGGCCTTCTCGGTCGGGTAGAAGCAGAGATCGACGACGTTGTCGAGCATCCGCATCGCCGTCTTGATGGTGTCCCCGAGGCGCTCGCGGTCGAGTTCCCCGCTCTCGACGTGCGTCTCGTAGTTGACGCTCCCGAGGTTGCAGACGGCGGTCTCCTCGTCGCTCGTGTTCAGCGTGATCTCCGTGCAGAGGTTCGAGGAGTGGATCGTCCCCTCGTGGTCCTGTGGCGAGCGGACGTTACAGGGGTCCTTGAACGTGATCCACGGGTGGCCGGTCTCGAAGAGCCGCGTGAGGGTCTTGCGCCAGAGGTCCGCGGCGTCGACGACTTCGTACTCGTCGATCTCGCCCTCGCGGGCGGCCTCCTCGTAGGCCTCGTAGTGCTCGCGGAACTCCTCGCCGTAGGTCTCGTGGAGCTCCGGCACCTCGTCGGGCGAAAAGAGCGTCCACTCCTCGTCGTTCTGGACGCGCTCCATGAAGAGGTCGGGCACCCACGCCGCCGTGTTCATGTCGGGGGTGCGCCGACGCTCGTCGCCCGTGTTGCGCTTGAGGTCGAGGAAGTCCGGGTAGTCGGCGTGCCACGCGGCGAGGTAGGCGGCGGCGGCGCCGCGGCGCTTCCCCGAGCGGTTGATGGCGCCCGTGACGTCGTTCGAGATGCGGAGGAACGGCACCGTCCCCGTGGACTCGACGCCCGTCGAGGAGATGCGCGCGCCGGCGGCGCGGACATTCGTCCAGTCGTTGCCCAACCCCCCGGACCACTTCGAGAGCGTCGCGTGTTCCTTGTACGCGTCGAAGATCCCTTCCAGATCGTCCGGGACGGTCGTGAGGTAGCAGGAGGAGAGCTGCGGGTGCGTCGTGCCCGCGTGGAAGAGCGTCGGCGAGGAGGGCGTGAACTCGAGCTTCGAGAGGACGTCGTAGAACTCCTCGGCGCGGGCGTTCGGGTCGTCCTCTTCCAGCGCGAGCCCCATGGCGACGCGCATCCAGAAGGCCTGTGGGAGTTCCAGACGCTCGTCGTCGGCGGTCTTGAGGAAGTAGCGCTGATAGAGGGTGTCGAGCGCCATGTACTCGAACTTCCCGTCGCGCTCGGGGTCGAGGGAGTCGGCGAGGCGTTCGAGGTCGAAACGCGTGCGCATCCGCTCGTCGAGGATCTCCGCCTCGACCATCGCCTCGACGTTCTCGCGGAACGTCTCCCGGTACGCGCGGTCGCGCTCGAAGCCGGTGAGGTCCTCGCCGACGACCTCGCGGAAGTACGTCTGGAGGAAGACCTCCGCGGCGGCGCGCTTGTAGGCGGGGTCGCGATCGACGCGCGCGGTCAGCGCGTCGATGACGGCCTCGTAGACCTCCTCCGTGCTCGCGCCGTCGTAGAGTGCGTGGTCGGCCTCGTCGACGAGGTCGGCGAACGTTTCGTCCGTCAGCACGTCCCCGTCGCCCTCGTCGTCGAGGCGCGATCGGGCGCGCTCGAGGACGGCGTGGACGGTGTCTCGCGGATCGTCGTGTGTCTGTGTCTGACTCATCGTGGCTGTGGTGTGTCCCGCTCGACGGCGTCGCCACTGCTCGGGCGCCGTCTCCGTCGAACGGGGATGTATCTATCCGGCGGAACGGCCGCCAGTGGGGTTCGTGGGCCGTCTCCGGCGGTAGTACGTGTGTCTCCCTACGGGCGAATAAAGTTTTGCAACTCGTGTTGTAGAACTACAATCTGATTTTAATTACGGTGCGGAGCGGTCGTTCAGCCACGCGAGCCGGCGATCGAGGGTCGTCCGCGCGAACGACGTGAGTCGGTACTCGTTGGCGCGGCCGTCCCCGTCGCGCTTGTCGACGAAGCCCGCGTCGACGAGGCGATCGAGGTTCGCGTAGACGTGACTGTGGTTGACGATCTCCCCGTAGTACTCCTCCAAGTGCGTCTCGACGTCGAGCCCGTTGCACGGCTGGTGCTCGTAGAGCCGCCAGAGGAGGTCGCGCTGGAAGCCGGAGAGGTCCGCCATCGCCGCGTCGTGCTCGCGGCCGCCCGGTAGCGATCGGCGCTGTGTGGTGTCGTCAGGTGCCATTACTGTAAGGGGTCCGGCCGAGGCCGGCGTCGACCGGACCGTCGACGGCCGCACGGATCAATCTTGCAGTGAAACCGACCGAGCCACCCGACGAGCAGTACGTTCATGTGGGGCGATACGCTATTGATGCGCATATCATGACTACTCTTGGATGCATGAAATAAAATATGGACGAAAACACACCGATCGGTCGCGCGGACGGCGGCGATCGATACGGGCACCTCATCGAGCACATCCAAGACGCGGTGGTCGAGTTCGAACTGACCGACGGCGTGCCGGTCGTCGTCGGCGTCAATCGGGCGTTCACGGAGACATTCGGGTACGAGGCGGCGGACGCGCGCGGCGAGGTGCTGAACGACCTGATCGTCCCGGTGTGGCTCCGGGACGAGGCGCACGCGCTCGACGACCGGACGTCCGCCGGCGAGATCACCTATCAGCGCGTGAAGCGCGAGACGGCCGACGGCCTCCGCGAGTTCCTCTATCGCGGGATCCCGTACGCCGACGACCGCTCGGACGAGGGCGGCTTCGCCGTCTACACGGACCTGAGCGGGTTCGTGCAGAACGAGCGCCGCGCTCGCGTGATGAACCGCGTGCTCCGGCACAATCTGCGAAACAAAGCGAACGTCATCGTCTCGCACACGGCGCGGCTCCTCGACGCGTTCGACGGGCAGTCCGCCGAGCGGACGGACGCCGTGGCGGCGGTCGAGCGGGCGGCGGACGCCCTCCAGCGGCTCACCGAGGAGGCCGGCGAGATCCACCGCGTCCTGAACGCCGCCGAGGTGACGAAGACGATCGACTGCGTTCCGACGGTTCGACGCGTCGTCGAGACCCATCGACGGGAGTCGCCGGACGCGGCCATCGACACGGACCTCCCCACGTCGATGGCCGTTCGAGCGACCGGGCACCTCGACGTCGCTCTCGATAGCCTCGTCGACAACGCGATCCGGCACAACCCGAGCGAGACGCCGCGCGTCCGCGTCCGAGTCGTCGCCGAGGCGCCGGGGTGGACGACCGTCCACGTCGAGGACGACGGTCCGCCGATCCCGGCCGACGAGCGCGACGTCGTCACCGGCGACGCGGAGATCACGCCGACGCGTCACGGCAGCGGACTCGGGCTGTGGCTCGTCAAGTGGACCGTCGAGACCTTCGGTGGCGAACTCTCCTTCGACGAGAGCGATCTCGGCGGGAACGACGTCCGCGTTCGCCTCCCGCGCCCGTAGCGTCCCCATCAGCCCTCGAGGGTCTCGCCGAGCGTGTCCGCGAGCGCGTCCACGCCGCCCGGTCCCTTTCGGACGAACGCGTCGGCGCCCGCCTCGATCACCGCGTCCACCGTCTCCGGGTCGCCGATCCCCGTGAAGAAGACGACGGGCACGTCGGGGTGACGGGCGCGCGCGTCGCGGAGGACGGACAGCGGGTCCTCGCCCGGGATGCGGTAGTCGAGCACGAGGCAGTCGACCCGCCCGTCGTCGAGACGATCGAGGGCGTCCTCGGCGCTCTCGACCGTCTCCACCCCTCGGTCGAAGCGGGTGCGTAAGCGCCGACTAACGACGTCCGCGAGCGCGCGGTCGTCGTCGACGTAGACGATCGAACCCCAAGCCATAGCGAATTGACACGAGGATCGATATTCAGTGTTCCGGGCGGTTCCGGCACGTAGTGCCGGCACACTCACCGACCGTCCTGTCCGACCACACAGGTACCGGCCACATGCTCCGCATTCGCGGTCCCCCGGTGAACGCTGACCGCACACGCAAGCCTTTACGTGGGACGGTATTCGAGGAGGACACAACGATGTCAGCGGACTTCCCCGACTACCTCGACGTCGACTACGCGGACGGCGAGGGCGAGACCCCGGAGGATTATCCGACGCTCGAAGACAAGATCGAGAAAGCCGTGGCGGTCGTACGAACGGGCCTCGAAGAGTACGAGAACCCCGCGATCATGTGGACGGGCGGGAAGGACTCGACGCTCACCCTCTACTTCGTCAAGGAGGTCGCCGAGGAGTACGGCTACGAGATGCCGCCCGCGATCTTCATCGACCACTACCAGCACTTCGAGGACCTCCTGGATTTCGCCGAGCACTGGGCCGACGAGTGGGACTTCGAGCTCATCTACGCCCGGAACGAGGACGTCGGCGACTACGTCGAGGCCAACGACCTCAACCCCGGTGACGACATCGACATCTCCGCCCTCTCCGAACACAACCGACACCACGTTCGGGACATCCTCGACTACCAAGAGGACACCTTCCCCTTCCTCCTCGACACGTACGTCGGCAATCACCTGCTCAAAACCGTGGCGCTCAACGACGCGCTCGAGGAGTACGATGTCGACGGGATCTTCTCGGGGATCCGCTGGGACGAACAGGAAGCCCGCGCCGACGAGACGTTCTTCTCTCCTCGGCATGACCCCGACATCTACCCGCCGCACGACCGCATCCAGCCGATCCTCCAGTTCGACGAATCGGCGGTGTGGGACGCCTTCTGGCACTACGTCGTCCCCGAGAGCGTCGAGGGGTACCCCGAGGAGGGGTACGTTCCGCAGGCCTACGACGACCTGCCCGAGGGCATCACCCACGAGGACATCCCCGTCTCCCCCAAGTACTTCAAGGGCTTCCGCTCGCTCGGTAGCGAAGTGAGCACTGATAAGGCCGACGACGAGCCCGCCTGGCTCCAGGACCTCGACAACACCACCGAGCGCGCCGGCCGCGCTCAGGACAAAGAGGACCTCATGGAGCGCCTCCGCGACCTCGGCTACATGTAACGCCCGCCGGATACACGCCCCTCACTCTCCCCTCTCGATGACCCAGACAGACGCGAGCGAGCGCACGCTCCCCGCCGGTATCGACCGCCCCGACGCGGTGCTCGGTGCCATCACCGTCCTGCTCGTCGCCGCCCTCGCGGCGACCGTCGTCGCACCCTACGCGGCGATGCCGACGCTCGCCGTCGGCTGTCTCGGGTGTCTCTGTCTCATCGGCGAAGCGGTGTTCGTCAACCCGCCGATCGAGGGCTAACGCGAACGCCCGACGCGTGCCGGTACGCCGGCCACGAGCAGCGCGCCGCCGAGGACGGCGACGGCGAGCGCGCCCGCGACGAGCGCCGTCCCGCCGTACGGTCCCGGATACGTCCCGAAGATCCCACCGACGACGAGCGACGCCGTCGCGGCGACGAGCGCGAGCCAGCAGACGACGCCGCCGGCCGCCCGGACGATGCGGTCGTAACGCGTCACGATCGTCCGGTTCGCGGCCGGGTGACAAAAACCGGCCGATCCGGGCGCCGAACGCTTTTGCGGACACGGAGCGTACGAACGACGAATTCGAGGTGTCACGAATGAACAGGGGCGTCAGCAGCGTCGTCGGCACGATCCTCATGACCGGTATCGTCGTCGTCGCAGTGACGGTCGGCGGCGCTGCCATGCTGGATCGCGCGTACGGCGGTGGCGGCGCGGCCAGCGCGCCCGTCGCGGCCGTGGACGTCGGGGTCGATGGGACGAACGTCACCGTCACGCACTGCGGCGGCGACTCCCTCGCCAGCGACGACCTCGCCGCCGTACTTGACGGGACGAACGGGCTGCGACGCGTCGCGTTCTCCGAAGGACAGTGGGCGAGCGGCGGGCCCGCGAGCGGGACGTTCGCCCCGGGCATGACGTGGCTGTTCGAGAACGCGAGCGTCGGCTCCCTCGCCGAGGACGACGTCTCCGTCGCTCACACGCCCTCGAACACGCTCGTCGACACGACGCAGTGTGGTGGAGACTCGGTGAGAAGTCCCTCGACATCCACGGCGACGACGAGTACGACCACGACGACATCCACGACGAGTACGGCGAGTACGACCACGACGACATCCACGACGAGCACGGCGAGTACGACCACGACGACATCCACGACGATGACCACCACCACGACCGACGATGATAGCTCGCCGCCGACGAGTGACGGGGTCGCCGATCCCGGATTCGCGTACGCGGACGCGAACGCAAACGGTGTCTACGACGGCGGGGACACTAGGGTGAACGAGAGTGAACTCGTCGATGGGTACTCGTCGGATATCCCGCTCGTCGTCCCGAAGAGCGTCTCCCTTAGCGTTGATAATCCGCTCTTCATCGCCGCGGACGGAATCACGCTCAACGGGAGCGTCGAATCGTCGGCACAGAGCGCCCACATCACGCTCGACGCGAAGAGCGGGGCTCTGACCGTCGACGGGGCGTCCATCGAGACGACGGGCTACGACGCCCACGTGTCGCTCGCCGGGACCGGCCTCACCCTCCGCGATAGCACCGTTTCCACTACCGCACAGAGTTCGAGCATTGACGTTAATAGCTCGAACGGCGTCTTCGACGCCGAGAACACCACTATCGAGACGGCCGGGTACGATGCCGAAGTGATACTGACCGGCGCGAGCGTCGACTTGGAGAACGGAACGGTCACGACGCAACAGCAGGACGCGCCGGTGAGTATCGACGCGACGACCGGCGACGCGAACCTACGTAACGCCACCCTCGCCGGATACGGCTACAGCGTGGATATCTCGGTGAGCGGTGCGTCGCTCGATCTCTGTGGCGCCCGCGTCACGACGGAGCAACAGGGGGCGATGATCACGCTCACGGCCAGATCCGGACCCCTCGGCCTTCGCGACGGGAGCGTCGAAACGAGCGGGTACGAAGCCGACATCGCACTCACCGGCGATCCGATCGACCTCCGGAACGCGACGGTCCGTGCGAGCGATTCGAGCGCGACCGTCACGACGACGGGCGAGACACGGACGAACGCGAACACGACCGTTTCGGACTGACCTGACCGATCGGTCCACCTCAGTCGCCGTCCGGGATACCCTCGATGTCGCCGCCGTCGTCGCCGACGACGAACTGGCCGGCGGCGCGCTGTGCGCTGTTGACGAGCGTCACACGGAGGACGTAGGTGGCGACGAGGACGAACGGGGCGAACGCGACGGCTTCGACGGCGACGACGAGGAGGTTGCTGTCCGGGAGATCGGTGAGGAAGTGCATGAACGCCGCGACGATCGCGGCGGTCGGGACGGCCGTGAGGACGAGGTCACGGGAGAGGTCGGCGAGATCGCGGCGCGTGTAGAGCGTCTTGAAGTATTCGCGGGCGGTCGCGGCGTACTGGAGGAGCCGAAGCATCTCCTCGATGCGCTCGGCGGTCCCGTCGTCCAGCTCGTCGCCGTGCGCGGCGCGGATCGCGCGGAGGTCGTGGATCTGCCTGTCGTGGTCGTAGTCGATTGTCGCCAGCACGACGTCGAGGGTGTCCTCCGCGCTTTCGAGCCCGCGGTTCATCTCGCCGGTCTCCTCCGCGAGAGTCTCGACGTACCCCTCCAAGTCCTCGCGTAGCTCGAAGTCCGCGGCGCCGAGGTCCTCTTCGAGGCGCTGGGCGCGTTCGAGGATACTTCCGGAGAGGAGTCGAAGGAGCGCCTCGGGTTCCGCCGGAACGTGCTCGGTGTCGACGACGGTCTCCAACTGGCGGCGGTACTCGACGACGCTCTGCACGCGACCGAACTGCTGTGCGAGCGGGTGCTGTTGTTGGGAGACGAACAGCGTGTTGACGGTGACGACGATACTGAAGAGGAAGAACGTCCCGCTGAGGAGCGCCGAGACGAGCGATATCGTGGGACTGGAGTCCGCGAGCGGGTTCTTCGCGCTCGCAAGGAGGGCGCCGGCGACGGGCCCGAAGGTGGTGAACCCGACGAGGAGGACGATCGTCGTCAGGACCCGTCGGTCGGCGGTGAACGCCATCCACCGGTACCAGTCGCGGCGCCATCTGTCGAACTCCCGCTCTCCCATCGAGCGACCGAACGGCCCTCATCGCCAAAAGACGCACGGGACACCGGAACGGATAACGCGCTGGCGCGACACTGGATCGGCGTGCCCTCCATCGAGTCGTTCGCCACGAAGCGCGGCACCGCGCGCTTCGAGGACAGCAAGATTCTCCTCGAATCGTCCGTCGCCGGCTACCTCCGATCGCTCTACCGCGACTACTGGAAGAGCGACGCGTGGTGGCGTCGGGCGATCTTCCTCGGGTACGTCCTATGGGTCGTCTTCGCGATCGGGTGGTCGGCGCGACTGGTCGTCCTGCTCGTCCAGCGCGACGCCGACCCGATCTGGGCCGCCGGCGGCGCGGGCGTCGTCGCCGCGCTCTTGGTCGCGCTGTGGCTCGCGAACTACCTCCGGGGGTATCGCTCGCCCGACCGGATCGCGCTCGACGACGTCGAGTCGGTGACCGCGACGCGGGGCGAGCGGGGGCTGACGCGCCCGCGGCTCGTACTCGCGTACCGCGACGGCGACGCGACGCGCAAGCGCCGCGTGAACCTCCCGTCGCTCCTCATGCCGGACGGCGCGGAGACGTACGAGCGCGCGGTGACGGCGTTCGTCGAGCGCGGCATCGACGTCACGGGCGACCGGGCTGGCGTCGTGGACCCCGACGCGGGCGACGGGAACGACGCGGCGGCCCCTGACGCGGGTCCCTGAGTCGCGCGCCCGCCTCCGTCGTCCCCGTTCCGCCTCCGTCGCGGTCCACGACGCGGCCCGCCGCCTGTCGGGCATTTATCAACGCCCGCGCCCACTCGGGAGTATGGACGACGGTGGCGCCGATGGCGCCGATCCCCGGAACCCGATGTGGCGGCTGTACGCGGAGCACGGCCGCGGCAACTGGGAGTGGGTGGCCGGCGGCGCGCTCGCCACCGTCGCGGGCCGCCTGCTCGGCCTCGTCCCCGCGTACATCGTCGGTCTCGCCGTCGACTCGATCTTCCTCGGCGCGCGGCCGTTCGGGCTCCCGTTCGTTCCCGCCGACTGGCTCCCCGCGGCGACGGCCCGGTGGGCTCAGGTGGAGGTCGCGGTCGGCGTGTTGCTCGCCGCGACGCTCGCGGGCGCGGCGCTCTCGTGGATCGACGACTACGCGTGGAGCGTCTTCGCCCAGCGCACCCAACACGACCTCCGCGCGGCGACGTTCGAGCGTCTCCAAGCGCTCGATCTCGCCTTCTTCACGCACCGCCGAACGGGCGAACTGATGAGCGTGCTGAACAACGACGTGAACGCCCTGGAGACCTTCCTCGCGGACGCGGTGAGCTCCTCGCTGTGGATCCTCGCGACCGTCGGCGGCATCGGCGCGGTGATGCTCTCCCTGAACGCGCCGCTGACGCTCGCCGCGCTCCTCCCGATCCCGCTGCTCGCGGTGTTCACGCTCGTCTTCGCGCGCGTCATCGAGCCGCGGTACCTCGCCGTCCGCGAGGAGATCGGCGACCTGAACGCGCGTCTGGAGAACACGGTGAGCGGGATCGAGACCGTGAAGACGGCGAACGCGGAGACGTACGAGGCCGCGCGGACGCGCGAGGCGTCGCTCGCCTATCTCGCGTCGAACCTCTCGGCGATCCGCGCGCGCATCACGTTCTTCCCGGGGCTGAACGTCATCTCCGGCGTCGGCTTCGCCGTCACCTTCCTGCTCGGGAGCTACTGGGTGCTCTTCGGTCCGCCGTTCGGCCTCGCGGCGACGCTCACCCCCGGCGAGTTCGTGACGTTCGTCATCTACGCCCAGCAGTTCGTCTGGCCGATCGTCCAGTTCGGCGACATCGTCGACGACTACGAGCGCGCGAAGGCGGCCGGCACGCGCGTCTACGGGCTCTCGACGCGCGAGCGCGAGATCCGCGACGCCCCCGACGCGACACCCCTCGACGTCGGTGCGGGCCGCGTCGCGTACGACGACGTCTCGTTCTCGTATCACCGGCCGGGCGGGAACGGCGACGACGGGGACGGCGACGGCACGAACGGCGGCGGGAGCGCTGTCGACGACACCGACGGCGGCACGCGCGTCCCGGTCCTCCGCGACGTCTCGTTCGCGGCCGAGGGCGGGGAGACGATCGGCGTCGTCGGGCCGACGGGCGCGGGGAAGTCCACGCTGCTCAAGCTCCTCCCGCGGCTCTACGACGTCGACTCGGGGGCGGTCCGCGTCGACGGCCGGGACGTCCGGAACGTGACCGTCGACAGCCTCCGGGGCGCGATCGGCTACGTCGGGCAGGACCCCTTCCTCTTCTACGGGACGGTGCGCGAGAACGTTCGCTACGGGTCGTTCGAGGCGAGCGACGCGGCCGTCGAGGCGGCGGCGAAGCGCGCGCAGGCCCACGCGTTCATCGAGCGCCTGCCGGACGGCTACGAGACGATGGTGGGCGAGCGGGGCGTGAAGCTCTCGGGCGGCCAGCGCCAGCGTCTCGTCGTCGCGCGTGCGATCCTGAAGGACCCCGACATCATGATCCTCGACGAGGCGACGAGCGCGGTCGATACGGAGACGGAGGCGCTCATCCAGCGCGCGCTCGCGGACTTCGCGGCGGACCGGACGACGTTCGTCATCGCCCACCGCCTCTCGACGGTCCGCCACGCGGACCGGATCCTGGTCGTCGACGACAGCGAGGTCGTCGAACGCGGGACCCACGAGGACCTCCTCGAACGGGACGGACTGTACGCGAACCTCTGGCGCGTCCAGGCCGGCGAGATCGCGTCGCTCCCGGCGTCGTTCCTCGAACGCGCGCGAGAACGGGGCGACGCCCTCTCCGACGAGGACTGATCGTCAGAGCGCGACGAAGACGACGGTCGTGACGAGCGCGGCCGCGACGACCGCGGTCGCGGTGATCCGGACGGCGTACTGCTGGTCGGCCGCCCGGTTCGCGGGGTCCTCGACGGTCCCGCGATCGTCCGACTCCTCGAAGCTGTACCGGCCCAAGAGGGCGAGGAACGCGCAGAACGACTTCGAGGCTTGGAGATACCACTCGGTCGCGAGCGCGAGCGGCACGAAGAGGGCGGGGACGAGCTCCTGCGGGACGATGCCGACCACGACGCCGAGCACGAACGCGCCCGCGGCGACGAGGGCGGCCGCAGCGTACGTGTATCGCCGGCGACGCTCTCGCTGACCGATATTGCACACGCCGGCCCGGTAACGGGACTGAGACGTTGCCACGTCCGTTCGGACGGTCGTGGAGCGCCTAAAAGACTGGGTCCCGCCACTCACTGCCGGTAGGGGGCGGGAACGTCGGCCCGTGCCGACGGCGGTCGTCACGGCACCGTCTGGTGCGCGTCGAAACGATTCGAACGGAACGACTTACTTCGGGAGCGCCCAGCCGAGCCCGATGTCGAGGGTGACGGCGTAGGTGAGGTACATCAGCCAGATCCCGGTGAGCACCTGGAAGAGCGCGACGGACTTCTCGCCGGTCTCCGAGCCGGTGAAGCGCGCCCAGATCTCGGAGAGGTAGACGAGCGTCAGCCCGAAGAAGAGGACGGCGACCGGGAGGACGCCGCCCAGGTAGAAGTTCACCGTCCCGAGAATGGAGAGCAACAGGAACGCGATCGCCATCCACGCGTCCGGCCGGGGATCGAATCCCTTGTACATCTTCCACCCGAGGACGAACCAGTGGACGCCGTACGCGGTAAACGCCAGCGCTGCCATGTAGAGCAGGTGGTCATCGCGGAAGGCGTCGAACCAAGTGAGGCCGCCCCAGAGGAGGATCCCGGTGACGAACTGGAGGAACCCCGGCATCCAGATACCCCAAGAGCCGAGGGTCTGTCGCGTCGTTTCGCCCTTTTCGGGGAACTCGAAGAGGTTCGTACCGCCGATGATGAAGTACCCGGTCCCGAGCCCGAAGAAGCCGAGGGCGACGGGAGCGAGTGCGCTTGCGACCATGTCCGTCCCGTGCTTTTAGTGTCCGTGTATTAACGCTTCGAGAAGAAGCGAGGAAGTCGACTACACAAGAACGCCGGTTTATCTCACGTGCTCGTCGCGTCGGCCGCGGCCGCCGGTCCGTCGGAGAGCCGTCGCGCGCCGTAGACGACGGCCGCGCCGACGACGCAGAGGCCGGCGGCGACGACGAACGCGACGTCGAAGCGGTAGGCGGCGAGCCACCCGCCGAGGAGGCCGCCGACCGCGCCGGCGACCGCGGCGAGCGCGGCGTAGGCCCCCAAGATGCTCCCCCGTGCGCCCTGCGGCGCGAACCGCGAGACGATCGCCGTTCCGGTGACGGCGATGAACGCCCACGTGACGCCCACGACGAAGAGGAGCGCACCGACGGTGGCGAGCGCGCCGAGCGTCCCCGTGAGCGCGTCCGCGCCGAAGAGGCCGACGCCGGCGACGCCGGTGAACGCGGCGGCCCGGAGGCCGAGCGCGCCGCCCTGTACGAACCGGACGTCGCGCGCGCTGCTGACGTGACCCGCACGGCCGAAGAGGAGCGTCGAGGCGGCGTTGTTCACGAGGTAGAGCGCGAACACCATCCCGGAGGAGAAGCTGAGACTCGAATCGAGGTAGAGCGGGAGCGGTGCCCAGAAGACGGAGAAGCCGGTGAAGAACAGGAACGCCGCCCCGAAGTAGAGCCAGAGCGTCGGCGGGAGCTCCGACCCGATCCGACGGAGGCGAGCGAGCGACAGCGAGCGCGTCGCCCAGAAGAGCCGGTTCGTCCCGTACGCGAACGTCGCGTCCGGCGCGTTCCGAGAGGTCCGCGAGAGGATGGCGGCGACGCGGCTCGCGCGCCGCGGGCCGACGTGGAGGTCGTCGTGACGCGGGAGCGAACGCGCGGCGAGCACGGCGGCCCCGACCCCGAAGAGCGCCGCGACGGCGAACAGCGACCCCTGTACGACGTCCGTCGACGCGACCGTCGCCACCCCGACCGTCCACACCGTCCCGAGGACGAGCCCCGCGGTCGATCCGTACCCCTGAAAGACGTTCAGACGGGCGATCCGACCGTTCCACGCCTGCTCGGGCGTGTCACCGACAACGAGCATCGTAACGACGGGCGAGATCGCCGCGACGGCGAACGCGAGGACGGCGTAGACGGCGATCACCGACCAGACGCTGTGCAGGAACGGGAGGGCGACGAGGGCGACGGCGGCGACGGCGAGCGCGGCGACGACGACGCCGCGGCGGTCCCCGGTGCGGTCGGCGTAACGACCCGCGAGTATCGCCCCGGGGGCGCCGACGAGCGACGACAGCGACGCGGACACGCCGAGCGCGCCCGGCCCGCCGCCGAGATACACGACGTAGAGCGGGACGAGCAGTCCGGCGACGCTGGAGGCGACCGCGGAGAGCGAGAGCGCGTAGAGCCAGCGATCCGAGGGCATGAGCGTGGCGTCGCGCGGCGGCGTCTAAACGTTTCTCACACGACACCGCCGACGGCCCTCCCGATCCGCCGTTCTCCTCCACCCGAACTTTTGTCGCTCGCGGGCCAACGCTCACCCATGCGACTCTTCCGAACCATCGGCGTGGCGGCGGGCGCGGTCGGTCTCGCGGCCGTCGCGGACCGCGCGCTCGGCGCGTACGCCGGCGACCTCGAACCGCCGCTCGACGGCCGCCGCGGGACGTTCCGCTGGCGCGGGATGGACGTGGCGTACACCGAGGCCGGCGACGCCTCGGACCCGACTGTCGTCTGCCTCCACGGCGTGAACGCCGCGGGATCGAGCGGCGAATACCGGGCGGTCTGGGACGCGCTCGCCGAGGAGTACCACGTCGTCGCGCCCGACTTCCCGGGCTTTGGCTGCTCGGATCGGCCGCCGATCGACTACGACGGCGACCTCTACACGGCGTTCGTCGCGGCGTTCCTCGAACGGTACGACGAGCCGGCGGTGATCGCGGCCTCGCTCGCGGGCGGCTACGTGGCGAACGCGCTCGCGCGCGACGAGATCGATCCGCGGGCGCTCGTCCTCGTCTGCCCCTCCTCGGGCGCGATGCCCGGTCCGAACCCGTGGGCTCGCGGGGTCGTCCGCGCGCCGCTGCTCGGCGACCTCCTCGTCGATCTCGCCACCTCGCGCTACTCGATCCGGCGCTCGAACGCCGACCACGGCTACTACGACGTCGAGGCGGCCGACGACGCGTGGCTCGACTACCAGTGGCGGAGCGCCCACCAGCGCGGCGCGAAACACGCCGTCGCGGCGTTCGTCGGCGGCTATCTGAACGTCGACGTGGACCTCGAAGCCGCGCTCGCGGACGCCGACGGCCCGGTCACGCTCGTCTGGGGGTCGGCCGCGGAGACGACGACGCCCGCGGAGGGGCGCGCGCTCGCCGACGCCGCGGGAGCCGACTTCGTCGAGCTCGACCGGACGGCCCTCGTCCCGCACGCGGAGCGGCCCGCGGCGTTCCTCGACGTGATCGCCGGGCGCCTCGTTCCCCTCTGACTCGCCCGCGACGCGGCTCGACTCACCCGTGACCGCCGCCGTCGGGCGCCGAATCGACGCATCCAAACCCCCACGCACCCACGTACTACCAATGGCCGACACGCCGACGGATCGGGAGTCCACGGACGTCGAGGTGGCCATCATGGAAGCGACCTACCGCGCGCTCCGCGAACACGGGTACGCGGACCTCACGATGCGCGCCATCGCCGAGGAGTACGGGAAGACGACGGCGGCCATCCACTACCACTACGACACGAAGGACGACCTCCTCGTCGCGTTCCTCGAATACCTCCTCGATAAGTTCCTCGATCACGTCCATGACGCCCGCGAGGCGGAGGCGGAGCCGGAGCGTCACCTCGGCGACCTCCTCGACGGTCTCCTGATCGACCGCGAGGGCGACTACGATCTCGTCTGCGCGCTCCTCGAGATGCGCGCACAGGCGCCCTACCACGACGCCATCCGCGAGCAGCTCGTCCGGAACGACGAGTACATCCGCGACGTCTTCGCCACCGTCATCGCCGACGGCGTCGAGCGCGGCGTCTTCCGCGACGACGTCGACCCCGACGCCGCCGCCTCGGCCCTCATCACGATCGTGAAGGGCGCGCGCACTCGGTTCGTCGTCCTCGCCGACCCGTCCGTCCTCCACGTGGCGCGCGACGTCGCCGGCACGTACGTCGCGGACGTTCTCGAAGTCTGAGGCGCGTCCTCGGAGCGCTCGCGTCGTTCGGTGTTCGCCGCGTCTGTCTCACTTCGTTCGAGCTACCTGCTCGCGGGCCGCCGTGCTCCTCGCTCGCTGTTCCGCGGTCGCTCCGCGATCACGTTGACGCGAACGGCGACGCCGTAAGCAACGCGGTCGCTTCGCGACCGCGTTCAGGCAAACGGTGGAGCCGTGAGCAACGTGATCGCGGAGGGATCACGCTAGTCGTCCGCAGGCGAGGGTGTCGCCCCCGGCACGTCGACGCTCGGCGCGTCGACGCCGAGTTCGTCGAGCGCGACGTCCGCGGCGCGCTTGCCGGAGAGCAGCATCGCGCCGAACGTCGGCCCCATGCGCGTGAGGCCGTGCGTCGTCGCCGTCGAGAGCCCGCAGGTGAGGAGGCCGTCGTGGATCTTGCCCGTGTACTCGACGACCTTGTCCTCGGAGTCCGCGATCCACATGGAGTCGTGACCGGGCGAGTCGTGACCGGGCGCGCCGTACTCGCCCTCCTCGGTGGTGTCCATCCCCGTCGCTTCCGTCTCGTCGATGCCGGGCGCGTCGACGACGCCGCGCTCCTGGAGCTTGGAGACGACGACGGCGTCGTGACCCGTCGCGTCGATGACGAGGTCCGACTCGACGGCGACGGGGTCGACGCACGTCAGCTCGCGCGGGAGCGCGTGGACGGGCGACCAGTTCATCACGATGCCCGACACCTCGTGGTCCTCGCGGACGACGACGTCGGTGAACTCGGTCATGTTCTGTACCTTCGCGCCGGCGTCGCAGGCCGCGTGGATGAGCGCCGAGCAGGCGTGCGGGCCGTCCGCGAGCTGGAGGCCGTCGGCCTCCTCCGCCTCCTCGTAGGGGACGCCGAGTTCGTCGAGCACGCGCTGGGCGGGCTCGCGCACGGTGAGCTTGTTCATGAGGAAGCCGCCGAGCCAGAACCCGCCGCCGAGGTAGTTGTTCTTCTCGACGACCATCACGTCCACGTCGCGCTCGGCGAGCTCCTTCGCCGCGACCAGTCCCGAGGGGCCGCCGCCGACGACGATGACGTCGGTGTCGGTGTAGTCGAGGAACTCGTCGCCCCACGAGCGGGCGATCGCGTTCGTGACCTGTGCCTCCGTCGCGTCGCTGAAGCCGCTGAACGACATACCACCTAGTGATACAACTGGGTATTTAACCGTGGCGGTGCGGGGGCGACTGACGGACGCGTCGCTGGCCGGGATCACCGAGTGATCGGAAGAAACGAGAGTGAACGGAGCGTGGGGTGTTACGCGTAGCGGCTCCGTCCGGCGCTGCCGGCGAGCTCGGCGAGATCCGCGTGGACGTCGGCGATCCGCTCGCGGATGTCGCGGCCGGCGACGCGCGGGTCGAAGACGTCCTTGTTCGGCGACCAGTCCGCGTCCTCGAAGAAGGTGTCACGGCTGTCCGGGACGCCCTCCGGCGGGACGAGCTCGTCCGTGTGCGCCCGGTAGAGGTCGAAGGCGGTCCGCGTGTACTCGTACTGATAGCGGGTGTCCTTGTTCATCTTGCAGATGCCGTACTGCATCATCTCCTCGACCTGCGAGGGCTGGAGGCCGGAGGAACCGTGGAGGACGAGCGGCGTGTCGAGGCCGTGATCGCGCAACGCGTCCTCGATGTCGCGCGCGAGGTCCGGCCGGAGTTCGAGGTCCTTGCCCTTCGCCACGCCGTGCTGGGTGCCGACCGAGATGGCGAGCAGGTCACAGCCCGTTCGCTCGACGAACTCGACGGCCTGCTCGGGGTCGGTGTAGTAAGCCTCGTCGGCCTCGATCTCGTCCTCGACGCCCTTGATCCGGCCGAGCTCGGCCTCGACGAGGACGTCCGAGCCCTTCTCCTCGGCCATCTCGACGACGCGCTTCGAGCGCGCGACGTTCTCCTCGAACTCCTCGTGGCTCGCGTCGATCATGATCGAGGAGGGGATGTCGAGGTCCATCTGCGCCTCGATGAACTCCATGTCCGTCTGGTGGTCCATGTTGAGGAAGACGCCGATGTCCCGCTGCTCGGCCATCACCTCGATGTAGTTACCCATCGCCTTCAGGCCCGCCACCTCGTCCCCGTCGCCCGCGAAGCGACAGGCTCCAGCGCTCATCTGGACGAGGAGGTCCGAGTCGACGCGCTCGGCGCCCTCCAGCAGTCCCAACAGCACGTTCGGTTCCGCGACGTTGCTCGCGACGAGGCCGAAGCCGTCCTCCAGCCCGTCTGCGTACACCTTCGAGAGTTCGTCGCCGCCGTAGAAGCCCATTGTATTACCTCGTCCGGGTGATCCCCCGCCACCCGTATAACTGACACGGAAAAACGCAGACCCGCGCAGAAACGAAAAACTCCGATTCGAGTTAGCCGCTGAGCCACCGGCGAAGCCGGCGGAAGATCCCCTTCTCCGGGTCGCCGCCGCGCTTTACCGGCTCGTCTCCGTCTTCGTCGTCTGCCGCCGCGTCGCCGTCTTCTCGCCTCTCGTCCGTCTCCGTGGACTCGACCGTCCCGGACCCGGATTCGGATTCGGACTCGGACTCGGGGGCGTCGCCCTCGTCGATGATGCCGGATTTGCCCGCGTTGGCCGCCTCGACGGCGCGTTCGACCATCTCGTCCGCGCGGTTGACGCCCGCCTTCACGGGTCCCCGCACGACCGGCTTCCCCTCGAAGCGGTCCGTCTTGACGGCCGTGTCGGCCGTGATGATGACCGCGTCCGCCGCCGCGATGTCCTCGGCGGTGAGTTCGTTCTCCGCCCCCATGGCGCCCTGGACCTCGACTTTGATGTCGTGGCCCATTCCCTCGGCCGTCGTTTCGAGGTTCTCGGCCGCCATCTGGCTGTGTGCGATGCCCGTCGGACAACTCGTGATTGCGACTAGTTTCATGGTTACGGTAGGAGGTCGATCACTTCGTCTCTGCTGGCGGCGGCGAGCGCGCGTTCCGCCAGCGCCGTCGCCGCCGCCGTGTCGATCTCCGAGACGCGCTCTTTCACCGCCGGCACCGTCACCGCGCTCATCGAGAGCTCGGTCAGCCCGAGTCCGACGAGCAGTTCGGTCAGCGCCGGATCGCCCGCCATCTCGCCGCACATCCCGACCCAGACGTCTGTTCCTTCGGCGGCGGTCGTCGTCGCGTCGATCGCACGCAACACCGCCGGCTGACGGAAGTCGCCGAGGTCCGCGACGGCGTCGTTGCCGCGTTCGGCCGCCATCACGTACTGCGCGAGGTCGTTCGTCCCGATGCTGAAGAAATCGACGTGCGAGACGAATTCGTCAGCCATGAACGCCGCGGCGGGCGTCTCGATCATCACGCCGAATTCGGGGCGTTCGGCCTCGATACCCTCGGAGCGGAGGTCCTCGACGACCCGATCGAGGACGGTCTCGGCCGCCGCGATCTCCTCGACGGTCGTGACGAGCGGGAGCATCACGGCGAGGCTCCCGACGTCCGTGTCCGCGTCCGCACGGAGGAGCGCACGCAGTTGCGTCTCGAAGAGGTCTGCGTCCGGGCCGAGCGAACGCCGGATGCCGCGTTCGCCGAGGAAGGGGTTCTCCTCGTCGGGCAGATCGAGGTACGGAACGGGCTTGTCGCCCCCGACGTCGAGCGTCCGGACGACGACGCGGCCCTCGGGGAACGTCTCGATCGCCCGCTTGTAGGTCTCGTACTGCTCTGCCTCGTCGGGCGCGTCGTCGCGGTCGAGGAAGAGGAACTCGGTGCGAAAGAGGCCGATGCCGTCCGCGCCGCGGTCCGCCGCGGGACCGAGTTCCGCCGGCGTGCCGACGTTCGCCGCGACCTCGATCTCCCGGCCGTCGGCGGTCTCGACGCGCTCCTCGCGGACGCGGGCCTCCGTGCCCTCGCTCGCGGCCGCGACGGTGTCGTCGCTCGGATCGACGACCACCTCGCCCGTCGTGCCGTCGATGACGACCGTCTCGCCGTCCGCGACCGACGTCAGCGCGTCACCGACGCCGACGACTGCGGGGATGGCGAGCGAGCGCGCGAAGATGGCCGCGTGGCTCGTCCGTCCGCCCGTGACCGTCGCGAATCCGGCGACGCGCTCGGGGTCGAGTTGCGCCGTGTCGCTCGGCGTGAGCCGCTCCGCGAGCACCACCGATCCATCCGGGAGCGCGGAGAGATCGACCCGCTCGCCGTCCGTGAGGAGCCGGAGGAGCCGGTCCCGAACGTCGCGGAGGTCGTCCGCGCGCTCGGCCATCTTCCCGTCCATCGCGGCGAACCGCTCGACGAACTCGTCGAAGGTCTCCGCGACGGCGTGGGCCGCCGGGAGGCCGTCGTCGATGCGCTCGGCGACGCCGTCGGCGATCTGCGGGTCGGTGAGGAACTGCACGTGCGCGTCGAAGACGGCGGCTTCGTCCTCGCCGACGCGCTCGGCCGTGCGCTCGCGCTCGGCGTCGAGCTCGGCTTCGGCCTCGTCACGCGCGTCCTCGAACGCCGCCAACTCCGCCTCGCCGTCGACCTCCGCCGGCGCCGGCCGCTCCGGGAGGTCGGCGTCCGGCCGGTACCAGACGGCGGTGCCGACGCCCGTGAGCGGCGTGACGTCGACCCCCGAGAGTCGTCGTTCGCTCATCCCTACAGTTCGTCCTCCGGCGTCGAGAGCAGCTCTTCGAGGGCGTCGAGGGCGGCCACGGCGTCCGCTCCCTCGGCGACGATGCGCAGCTTTTCGCCACCGGCGACGCCGAGGCCGGTGACGGCGAGCATCGACGACGCGCTCACGAGGTCGTCGTCGGCCGCGCCCTCGGGGCCGACCGACACCTCGGCGTCGTACTCGTTCGCGGTCTCGACGAACAGCGACGCCGGGCGGGCGTGGAGGCCCTCCTCGGGAACGACTTCGACGACACGCTCGGGCATCTCAGGCCACCTCCTCGATGATGATCTCCTGCACTCGCTCGGCCGTCTCCGCCGTGTGGAGCTTCTCGCGGGTCTCCTCGTGGACGAGCGAGCGCGAGAGGCTGGAGAGGATCTGGAGGTGGTCGTCGCTCGACGCCTCGGGGACGAGGATCATGAAGAAGAGCGTCGCGGGCTCGTCGTCCATCGCGCCGAAGTCGACGCCCTCGCTGGAGCGCGTGAACGCGAGCGTCGGCTCCGCGACGCCCGCCGTCTTCGCGTGCGGGATGCCGATGCCCATACCCACGCCCGTCGTCGACTCCTCCTCGCGCGCGAGGAGGTCGGCGAGCGCCTGCTCGTGGTCCGAGACGCGCCCGGCCTCGACGGCGAGATCGAGGAGGTGCTCGATCACCGCCTCCTTCTCGGCCGGCGGTTCGTCGAGGGAGATCAGATCGACGTCGATCAGTTCCTTCAGTTCAGTTTCGTTCATCGTTTGTGAGTGGTGTTGCGCGGGGTGTAAGCGTTCCGCACTCGCTCGGCCGCTACGCGTTCCCGACGCGCTCGTCGTACGCCGGCGTGATGGCGTACTCGATGACCGCCGTGACGACGGCGCCGAGCGCGAGACAGCCGAGGAAGAGGAGCGGCTTGTTCGAGAGCGGGATCACGAAGATGCCGCCGTGCGGGGCCGGCATCGTGACGTTCAGTCCCATCGCCGCGGCGCCCGCGACGGCCGAACCGGCGACGATGCCCGGGATGACGCGACCGGGGTCGGAGGCGCCGTAGGGGATCGCGCCCTCGGTGATGAACGAGAGGCCGAGCGGGATGGCGTTCTTCGCGTTCTCGTACATCTCCGCCGGGTACTTCTCGGGGGCGACGAGGTTGGCGATCGCCATGCCGAGCGGCGGCGTCATGCCGGCGATCATCACGGCGGCCATCGGCCCGTAGATCTGCTCGCCGATGAGGCCGACGCTGAAGACGTACGCGACCTTGTTGACGGGCCCCCCCATGTCGAAGGCCATCATGCCGCCGAGGATGGCGCCGACGAGGACCGCCTGACTGCCCTGCATCCCGGTGAGCCAGGCAGTGAGCGCGGCGTTCGCGATGGAGACGGGGACGCCGACGACGAACAGCATCACGGGGAGGAGCACGAGCGTCGTCACCACCGGGATGATGAGCACGGGCATCATCGGCTCGATGAACCCGGGGACGTCGCGGCGCTTGAACCACAGCGCGACGTAGCCGGTGATCAGGCCGGCGACGAGCGCGCCGAGGTAGCCGGCGCCCGCGGCGCCGCCCTGGATCCCGATGATCGTCCCCGCCTCCTGCAGGACGTTCCCCTGCTGGATGAGGTAGGAGAGGACGAAGCCGGGCGCCAGTCCCGGTCTGTCGGCGATCGCGTACGAGATGTACGCGCCGAGGATCGGCACCATGATCGTGAGGCCGATGTTTCCGACCTGCGCGAAGAACCACCCCAGGGTCCCCGTCGCCTCGAAGACGTTCGTGACGTCACCGAAGACGCTCGCGGACGCGTAGCCGAGCGCGAGGAAGATCCCGCCGATGGTGACGAACGGGATCATGTGCGACACCCCCGTCATCAGGTCGTCCTTGATCGAGGTCAGGTACTCCCGATACGTCGTGGTCAGATCTGCCATAGTCTGTCACGATAGTTGTGAGAGAGTGTTTAAAACCGTTCGGGTTTGCGTCTTTCTGCTCGGTTCTGCGCGAGATCAGTGCCGCCGGACGCGTACGTCGTCGCGGACGGCCGCGATCTCGTCCAGATCGGGGACGCTCGTCCCCGCGACGCCGACGACCCGGGAGGAGACGGCGACGCCCTGTGCGAGCGCCGTCGCGTCGTCCGCGCCGTCGTCGTACGCCGCGAGCACGCCAGCGAGGAGGGAGTCGCCGGCGCCCACGGTATCGACGACGTCAACGTCGAGCGCGTCCGCGACGAACGCTCCCCTCGGTCCGACGAGCACCGCGCCGTCGCCCCCGAGCGAGGCGATCACGCGTTCGTACCCCGTCTCGCGCAGCGCTTCCGCCGCCGCGATGCAGTCGTCGACGCTCGCGGTCGCCATCCCCGTCGCCGCCGCGAGTTCCTCGCGGTTCGGCTTGCAGAGGGCGTACTCGCTCTCCAGCTCGGCCAGCATCTCGCCGCCGACGTCGACGGTCGTCGCCCAGTCGCCGGCCGCCGCGAGCCGGTCGACGTCCGCGGCGCGCACGCCCGGCGGGAGGCTTCCACCGACGACGAGCGACGGCGGCGCGAGTTCTCGCACGCGCGCGAGCAGGTCCTCGACGGCGCGCTCGGAGACGCGCGGGCCGTCCTGATTGATCTTGTACTCGCCGTCGGGCGCGAGGATCGTCTGATTCAGCCGAGTGGACTCATCAACGGTGACGAACGCCGTTTCGAGGCCCGCGTCGTCGAGCTCGTCCGCGAGCACTCGCCCGAACGGATCGCCCAGAAAGCCGCTGGCGGCCGTTTCGGAGCCGAGCGCACGGAGGTACTGCGAGACGTTGATCCCCTTCCCGCCCGCATCGACGCGCGCACCGCTCGTCCGGACGACGGCCCCGGAGTCGAGCGGTTCGTCGAGCGCGACCGTGTAGTCGAGTGCGGGGTTCGGCGTGACGGTGAGGATCACGCCGTGTCCTCCTCGGTGACGCGGACGCCCGCGGCGTCGAGCGTCTCCGCGAGGCGCTTCGGGAGCGCGGCGTCCGTGATGAGGTGATCCACGTCGTCCAACTCCGCGAACTGCACGAAACTGCGCTCGCCCACCTTCGAGCCGTCACAGACGAGCACGACCCGGTTCGCCTTCTCCACCATCAGCTCCTTCATCCGCGCCTCGTTCTCGTTCGGCGTCGTCAACCCCGCCTCGACGTCCAGCCCGTTCGTCCCGAGGAAGAGGAGGTCGAAGTTCGTCCG
This sequence comes from Halarchaeum nitratireducens, assembly GCF_014647155.1. Taxonomy (GTDB): domain Archaea; phylum Halobacteriota; class Halobacteria; order Halobacteriales; family Halobacteriaceae; genus Halarchaeum; species Halarchaeum nitratireducens. The sequence goes on from NZ_BMOQ01000002.1 coordinate 71,534, forward strand.
CTCCATGAACGACTCCGCGGTCGGGCCGACGAGCGCGCGCGTACGACTCCGGAGCGTCCCGCCGGTGAGCTTCACCTCCTCGACGCGCTCCCCGAGTTCGACGGCGAGCTGCGGCGAGTTCGTCACCGCGAGGAGGTCGCTCGGGACGCGGCGGGCCACCTCCGTCGTGGTCGTCCCCGCGTCGAAGAAGACAACTTCGGTGTCCGCGATCTCCTCGACGGCGCGCGCCGCGATGGCGCGTTTCGCCTCCAGGTTCTTGACCTCGCGCTCGCCGTAGGACCGCTCGCTGGCGACCGACGTGGCGGGGAGCGCCCCGCCGTGGCTGCGCTCGATCAGTCCCTCCTCCGCCAGCGCCCGCAGGTCGCGCCGGATCGTCGCCTTCGAGTAGTCGAGTTCGTCGGCGAGCTCCGAGACGGACTGGCCGTCGTGCGTCGACACCAGCTCCACGATCTTCCGTTTTCTCGCTTCCGGTAGCATTGCCAGAGGTAGTCTCTACCGGGAGATAGCGCGCACCGCCTATAACTATTTATTTCCGATCGTGCTCGTTTCCGATCGAAACGATCGGGCGGTCTCACCGCCGCCTCGAACGCTTCGGTCACGAAGGGGAATTGTTTAACCGTGTCGCAGGCCTACCGCCTCTATGAGCGACAATCAGGGCCGTCGGAACCTCCGGATGCCCGACGACAACCAGGTCTTCGCGGTCGTCACCGAGATGCTCGGCGGCAGCCGCGTCCAGCTTCGCTGTGCGGACGGCAAAGAACGCATGGGCCGCATCCCCGGACGAATGAAGTTTCGGACGTGGATCCAGGAGGGCGACGTCGTCATCGCCGAACCGTGGGACTGGCAGGACGAGAAGGCGAACGTCGAGTGGCGCTACGACGACGACGCCGCCGAGCAGCTGCGCCAAGAAGGCCACATCCAGTAAGCGACCACCGCTCGGGTCCGTACGCGTTCGGCCCCGACGCTTTTCCTCGCGCCGTCCCACGCCTTGAGCGTGGACCCTCGACACAACGCACTCCGTCGAACGCTCGACGCTGACACCCCCGCGTTCGGCGTCCTCGACAACACGTACAGCCCCGCGGCCGTCGAAGTCGTCGGGGAGCTCGGCTTCGACTTCGTCTGGATCGACCTCGAACACGGCGGGCCGAGCCCGTGGGACGCCGACGCGCTCGAAGACCTCCTGCGCGCGGCCGAGCTGACCGACACCGAACTCCTCGTGCGGATCCCCGAGGCGAACCCGGCGATGATCCGCAAGGCCCTCGACGCGGGCGTCCGCAACGTCTTCCTCTCGCGCGTCGAGAGCGCCGACGAGGTCCGGATCGCCGTCGAGGCCGCGAACTTCGAGTACGCCGGATCGCCCGGTCGACGCGGTCTCGGGGGTCCGCGATCGGCGCGCTACGGGCTCGCGGACGACTACGTCGGAACCGAGGACGCGGAGATCCTCCTCGGCGTGACGATCGAGACCGCCGAGGCGGTCGAGAACATCGACGAGATCCTCTCCGTCCCCGAACTCGGGTTCGCCTTCCTCGGCCCGAACGACTTCTCCGTCGCCTACGGCGCGCCCGGCGACCTCGCCGATCCGGAGGTCCAAGCGGCGGTCGAGGCGGTGCACGACGCCGCGCTCGCGCACGACGTGACGCTCGGCGGGCTCACCTTCGGGATGGAGGACGCCGTCGAGAAGGTCGAGAGCGGCTATCGGCTCCTCCACGTCGGCAGCACCCTCGGCGCGCTCACGAAGACGTTCGACGGCTGGCACGACCGGTACGAGGACGCGACGCGGTAGCGCGACGCGCTCTCGGTTCACCCCGCCGCGCCGTCGTCGGGCACCTGCGTCTGGACGACGAGCGCGGCGAGCGCGGAGAGGGCGGCGGTGACGACGAACGGGGCGGTGAAGCCGTAAGCCGTGAGGGGACCGGCGACGACGGGACCGATGCCGGCGCCGAGGCCGAACGCCATCGTCAGCACGGAGAGCGTGGCGGCGTCGTTGCCGCCGGACGCGTAGTCGCCGGCGAGGGCGAGCGCGGGTCCGAACGCCATCGCGGCCCCGACGCCTTGGAGCGCGCGGAGGACGCCGAGGCCCCACGGGCCGGCGACGAACCCCTGCAGGAGCAGCGCCGGGGCGGCGACGAGGAGGCCGGCGACGACGAAGCGCTTGCGCCCGTAGCGATCGGAGAGCCGTCCGGCGATCGGTTGCGTGCAGACGAAGGTGGTGACGAACGCGGCGAACTGCGCGCCGAAGGCCGCGGCGCTCTGATCGAGGCGCGCGTTGATCGCGGGCTCGATGGCCGCGAAGAAGGCGATGCCGAGCGCGAGGACGAGCGTGGCGACGCCGAGCGCGAACACCGGATCGAGTCCACCGGTGCCGTCCGTCACGGCGAAGCCGAGGTCCTTCGCCGCCGCGGCGCTCGTGCTCACGGGGTCGCGGACGAGCGCGAGGACGACGACGAGTCCGAGCGCGGCCGCGGCGGCGGCGACGTCGAAGGAGAGTGCGAACCCGCCGATCGCGTGCCCGAGCAGGTCGTAGGGTCCGCGCGCGACGAGGAGGCCGGCGACGACGGGACCGAGCCCGAAGCCGACGAGGCGGAGGGCGTTGAAGACGCCGAAGTGCATCCCGCGGGTGTCCGGCGTGCTGTACTCGTTGATGAGCGCGACGCTCGCGGTGACGGTGCAGCCGACGCCGAGGCCTTGGACGGCGCGGGCGGCGAACAGGCCGAGGTAGCTGTCGGTGGCGAGGAAGGCGAGGTCGGTGACGCAGAGGACGACGAGGCCCGCGAGGACGAACGCGCGCCGGCGGCCGAGCCGATCGGAGAGCCGCCCGGCGACCGGCTGGATCACGGCGTCGAAGACGCCGAAGGCGGCGAGGACGACGCCGGCGAGGACGGCGACGGAGAGGCCGAGCGTTCGGCCGCCGACGCGGTCGCTGGCGACGTAGAGCGGAAGGGCGACGATGAGGAGGGCGTTCCCGAACGAGTCGGCGAGGCGGGCGATCCCGAGCGCGACGACGCGACGGTCGGGGCCGCTCACGCGGACCACCGCTCGCGGGTCGTGCGAGCCAGTCGGATTTCGGTCCCGGTGACGTTCGCGCGCCCCCCGAGACCCCTCTCAGTGTGCATGCACGACCGTTATCGGCTGGCCCACAAATCCCCCTCGGACCCACTCACGCCGGTCGGACGGTCGTCCCGGCGTCGCCGTCGAGCGCGGCGACGAGCGACTCGGGATCGGTGACGATCGCCCGGCCGCCGGTCTCGTCGACGAAGCGCGCACACGCGCTCACTTTCGGTCGCATGCTGCCGGCGGGGAGCTCGTCGGTCTCGCGGAGCGCGCGGAGTTCGCTCGGCGTCGTCTCGCGGATCGGCGTCGGGTCGTCGGTGTCGTAATCCCGGTACACCGCGTCGACGTCCGTGAGCATGACGACCGTCTCGGCGTCGACGACGTCCGCGACGAGACGCGTCGTGTGGTCCTTGTCGACGACCCCGGGGACGCCCTCGTAGTCGCCCGGCGTCGACCCCACGTCGTCGCTCGGAACGACCGGGACGCCACCGCCGCCCCCGCAGACGACGGGACCGGCCCCGTTCTCGACGAGCGCGGCGAGGTGGTCGGCTTCGAGGATCTCGACCGGGTCGGGCGAGGCGACGACGCGTCGGTATCGCGTGCCGTCGCCTCCGCCGCCGTGGATCGCGGTGGTCTCGAAGGGCTTTTCGGCGGCCTCGGACGCGGTGTAGTACGGCCCGACGGGCTTCGCGGGGTCGTCGAAGCCGGGGTCGTCGGGGTCGACGCGGACGCGCGTGACGACCGGGGCCGGCGGCCCGCCGAAGGCGTCGCCGAAGCCGCTCTGGAGGAGGTAGCCCACCTGCGCCTGCGTCTCGGCGACGAGGACGTCGAGTGGTTCGGCGCCGCCCTCGGACTCCTCCTCGGCGAGGAGTCGATTGCCGACCTGCGGGCCGTTGCCGTGCGTGAAGACGAGGTCGTGGCCGCGCTCGTGGAGCGGTTCGAGGGCGTCGCGCGTCTCGGCGATGCGCGCGCGCTGCTCGGCGACGCTCCCCTCGCCCGACCGGAGGAGCGCGTTCCCGCCGAGCGCGACGACGAAGCGACTCATACGCGTAGCGCGGGGGGCGTGGAGAAGGGCGTTACGGCCGGGGCGGACGCCGCGCGCCGACCCCAGATTTATCGCCGTCGCCCGAAAACGGACCTGCCGTGCCCGCCCTCCACCGTTCGCCCCCGATCGTCGGCGTCGCCGCGGCCGTCCTCGTCGGCGGCGTCGTCCACTACTGGTTCGCGGACCCGGCGCTGAGCGTCGCCGTCGGCCTGCTCTACTTCGCGATCGGCTACTTCCGGGTGCGATACGGCCGCATCGATACGAGCCTGCGCGGGCTCGGCCGGCGGGCGACGGTCGTGGGCTTCCTCGGCCTCCTCGGCGTGTCGCTCGTGCTCGTGGAGAGCGGCCGCCAGTTCGGCCTCGGCGATCTCGAGACCTACCTGTTCGTTCTCGTCTTGGTCGGTGCGAGCGTCTTCTTCGCGACGGTCGCGGCGGTACAGGACGCCTGAGACACCACCGCGTCCGCAGCTTTCACCCCGTCCTGTCCGCAGAAATCCCTCCCTCAGGCACGACGCCCGCGGACGGCGAGCACGACCATGCCGAGGGCGATCAGGCAGAACGCGACGAGCGACTGGTTCGGGATCGTGACGGGACGGACGTGGATCGCGGCACAGCCCCCGAGAGTGCAGGTGCCGCCGGCGACGCGTTGGAGGTACGACTGGTAGGCCGCGAGGGCGATCCCGCCGGCACAGAAGGGGAGCACGAGTCGATAGACCCCGTAGTCCTCGGTGTACCACGCGTACGCGAGGACGCCGACGAGCGGGTACATGAGGATGCGCTGGTACCAGCAGAGTTCGCAGGGCGGGTAGCCGAGGACGAGGCTGTACGTGAGGCTCCCGGTTGTGGCGACGGCCGCGACGAGCGTCGCGGCGGCCAGGAGGGAACGCGGGCGTCGACGTGCGGGCACATCGGGCGTTCGACGCGCACCCCTTATCGGCTTTCGGTCGCCCCGATTCAGTCCGCGGCCGCGGGCTCGGCCTCGGAACGCTCGCCCGATCGCCCGCGGTGGACGGTCTCGTCGACCTGCGAGTAGACGAGCAGGAACCCGAGGAGCGCGAGCACGGCGCCGAAGACGAACGGCGCGGCGTACGACGTCCCGAACGGGAGGCTGAAGCCGGCGAGGTAGCCGGCGGAGAGCGGTCCGATGGCGACGCCGAGGCCGAACGCCATCGTCAGGACGGAGAGCGTCGTCCCGGAACTCCGCCCCTTGGCGATGTCGCCGGCGAGCGCCATCGCGGGCGCGAAGACGGCCGCGCCGGCGACGCCTTGGAGGAAGCGCGCGACGACCATGCCCGCGGGTGTGGTGACGAATCCCTGCGCGAGCGTCGTGGGGACGAGTAACAGGAGGCCGGCGAGGATGAACGGTTTGCGGCCGTACTCGTCGCTCCACGCGCCGATGGGGGCCTGGAAGAGGACCTGCGCGAGGACGAACGCGGCGAACTCGATGCCGAACCACGTCGCGTTCTGTCCGAGCGTGGCGTTGATGTGGGTCGCCAGCGGTTCGAGGAGGGCGATCCCCACGGCCATGAAGACCGAGGCGACGCCGAGCGTGAAGACGGGATCGAGGAGCTTCCCCTCGCGCTCGCGGTCGAGGATCGCGATGCTGAGGTCCTCACCGGCCTCCTCGCCGAGCTCCTCCGGCTCGGGGTCGGAGACGAGTACGTGGACGAGGACGGCGCCGACGAGCGAGGAAACCGTGGCGACGTAGAACGCGGACTCGAAGCCGGTGATCGACGCTCCGAGGAACTCGTAGGGGCCGCCGGCGACGACGCCGCCGGCGACGACGGGGCCGAGTCCGAAGCCGACCATCCGGAAGGTGTTGAAGATCCCCATCGCGCTGCCGCGGTCGGCGTCCGCGGAGAGTTCGTTCACGAGCGCGACGGTCGCGGGGACGGTGAGCGCGACGCCGACGCCCTGCGCGACGCGGATGAGCAGGACGGCCGCGTAGCTTCCGACGACCGTGTACGTGAAGTTCGCCACCGTCAGGAGGAGCAACCCGGCGATGACGAAGATCTTCCGTCTGCCGCTGCGATCGGAGAGGTTGCCGGCGAAGGGCTGGATGGCGCTGTTGAAGAAGCCGAACATGGAGAGGATGATCCCCGTGATGAGCGCGGGCGCGAGCCCGAACGTCCCGCCGGAGACGACGCCGCTGGCGATGTAGAGGGGTAAGACGATGATGAGGAAGGAGTTCCCCATCGCGTCGGCCATCCGCGCGAACGCGAGCGCGAGTATTCGTCTGTCGATGTCTCGGATACCCATTATCGGGGCACCTCGCTCGTTCCGGTGTGTCTCTCGTGCATGGTAGATAGTAACTGAACGGTTAGTCAGCTGTATCGGAAACGTCGTCGCCGTCGGACATAAGGGTTGCGTCGGGTGCGTACTCCGCCGCCACCGCTACCGACACCGTCACTATCGCTACCCCGCGACACGGGCGAATGGACGGATACAAACCGCCCTGCTCCGTCCGAACCGACGTGACCGCGAGACGCGACGTCGCGCTGTACCTCGGATTGGCCGCCTCGTGGGGGACGGCGTTCGTCGCCACGGACGCCGCCCTCGACACGGTACCCCCCGTGTTGCTGGCCGCCGTCCGCTTCGACATCGCCGCGCTCGCGCTGTTCGCCGTCGCCGCCGCGGCGGGACGCTCCCTCCGACCGCGCGGCCGCGGCGACTGGGCACCGATCCTGCTCGGCGGCGTCTGTAACATCGGCCTCCACCACGCGCTCCTCTTCGCCGGCCAGCGGACCGTCCCGCCGGCCGTCGCCGCGACGCTCCTCGGCCTCGTGCCGGTGTTGACCCCCGCGGTGGCGCGCGTGGCACGCGCCGACGACCGTCTCGCCCCGCGCGGTATCGCCGGCGTCCTCGTGGGCTTCGCGGGCGTCGCGCTCATCGCGCATCCCGACCCCTCGAACCTCTCCGCGAGCGTCGGCGTCGCGCTCGTCCTCGCGTCCGCGGCCGTCTGGACCGTCGGTGCGGTGCTCGTCGACGAGGACGACGCCGAACTCGGGGGTCTCGCCCTCCAGGCGTGGACGCTCCTCGTCGGCGCGCTCGCGCTCGATGCGGCCGCCGTCGTCCTCCCCGGACAGTCGCTCGCCGCGGCGACTTTCCCCCTCGCGACGGTCGGTTGGGTGCTCTACCTCGCGCTCGTGCCCGGCGCCGTCGGCTTCCTCGTCTACTTCCGTCTGCTCGACCGTCTCGGACCGATCGAGATGGGGCTCATCGAGTACGTCATCCCGCCGTTCGCGGCGCTGTTCGGCTGGGTGCTCCTCGGCGACGTGATCGACGCGGCGACGGTCGGCGGTTTCGTCGCCGTCCTCGCGGGCTTCTGTCTCCTCAAGGGTGACGCCCTCCGGCGGCGCCTCCGCGGCTGGGCCGACGCCGTGCGCGCGTAGCCCGGACCGCCCGGCGGACGGCGACGCGCTTCGCGCTCGATTCCGGCCGGTGTCGGAACGGTTATGCGGCGGCCGACTCACACCACGGGACATGAGCGACGACCTCTCGGAGACCGCAGCGGACCTCGCCACCGATCTCGTCCGCGAGGACCTCGTGGTCCTCTCGCGTCCGGACGTCAACCACCGGCTGAAGACCCGCCTCGACATCTCGAAGATCGACCACGACCGCGTGACGGAGGCGTTCGCCGACGAGGGCTGGGAGTACAGCCGACACCTCTACTACCACCCGCAGGGGCTGCGCGACGCGACGACGGCCCTCGCGGACGACCTGCGCGGCGACGGCCGCCTGCTCGTCACCCACGACGAGGTCTGCGACGCCCTCGCGCGAGAGAGCGAGGAGGAGGAGCCGGTCCGCGACCACGTCACCGGATGGACGCAGGGCGGGTTCGACGAGCTCGTTCGCGGGGCGCTCGAGGAGGCGGGCTGGCGCCACGAGACGGTCGAGCGCCGCGGACACGAACTGCGCGTCTACCTCCGGCCGCTGTACGCCGTCTTCGAGGAGAGCTACCCCAGCGGGAAGTCGCCGCTCACGACCAACGAGCTGTTCTCGCACTACCTCTCCTCCTCGATGGCGGACGCGCTCGAAGACCGCTGAGCGCCCTCGACCGCGACTACTTGAACCCGGGCCGCGGCGTCCGCGGCGTCGCCTCGGCGACTCGATTTTGGCGCCCCTAAATATTCCGCCGCCGTCGGGCGCTTTCACGGGTCACGGACTCGCGGACGCCACCGTGCGGAAGAAGGGGCGGAACGGTACGAAGCGGGTAACTATTTTTGCCTGGGGCGAGAACGGTCTGACGAATGGTGACACGTAGTGACTGATCCATCCGAACGAACGACCGCGCTCCGCGTCGCCGGAGCGGACGCCGCTGGCTTGGCCGCCAGCGCGGAACGCGACGGCGTTCCCGTCGTCGCCGTCGGCTCGACCGGAGCCCGGGCGCTCGAACCGCTCGTCGTTGCGACCCACGAAGGCACCTCGGCGTTCGTGCCGAACGCGGACGCGGACGACGTCGCGGCCGCCGTCGACGCGCTCGCGGACGGGACGCTCCCCGACGCCGATGCGCGAGTCGACCACGACGAGGTGCAGGCGTCGCTCCCGATCCCCTCGATCGAGGGCTTCGCGGGCGAGCGGAGCGTCCTCGCGCGCTGCGGGTGGACCGACCCGCGCGACCCCGACGATTACGCGAACGCGGTCGGTTTCAGCGACGCGGACGCCGACGCCGTCCTCGACGCCGCCGAGGGCCTCCGCGGTCGCGGTTGGGGCGACTGGTGCGCCGACGAACCGTACGCCGACCTCTGGGCGGGCGTCCGCGAGCGCGACGGACCGACCTCCGTCGTCGTGAACGCCCACGGAAACCCCGGGGACGCCCTCCTCTTGGAGAGCGACCCCTTCGCCGTCCTCGACGGGGCGAGCGCCGCCGCGCGCGCCGTCGACGCCGACTATCTCTATCTCTATGCGAGCGAGGCCGACGAGGCCGCCCTCGAACGGGCGCGAGACGCCGCCGCGGCCCGCGACTACGGCGTTCCGGTCGAAGTCGTCGCCGGCCCCGACGTCTATCGCGCCGCGGAGCCGACGATGGCGATCGAGGCCATCGAGGGCAACCACCGTCTGGAGGCGCGCCTGCGTCCCCCGGGCCCCGAGGTCGAGGGGATCTACGGCAACCCGACGGTCGTCCACACCGCGCGTACGTACGCGCACCTCGCGGGCGCGATCCACGGCGACGCTCCCGAGACGCGCGTCGTCTCCGTGACGGGCGACGTGGCCGACGCGACGACCGTCGAACTCGCCGAGTCGGACACCGTCGCGAGCGCGACGGCCGCCGCGGGCGTCGACGACTTCACGGCCGCCTGCGTCGGCGGAAAGTTCGGCGGGATCACGACCGATCTCGACGTCGGCCTCGCCCCCGAGGACCTCGACGAGGCGGACCTCGGCACCGAGGGCGTCGTCGAGGTCCTCGGCGAGGACCGCTGTCCGGTCGCGTTCGTCGGCCAGCGGACTAATGTCGCCTCGGAGACGAACTGCGGGCGCTGCGTGCCCTGTCGCGAGGGGACGACGCAGCTCACGGAGAAGCTCCGCGACGTCTACGACGGCACGTACGACGAGGGCGGGATGACGGAGCTGATGGGCGTGATGGAGTCGACGAGTATCTGCGCGTTCGGGCGCGACGTTCCCCGCACGGTGCGGACGGCGATGCGGGAGTTCGACGACGCGTTCGAGGCGCACGCCGACGGGGACTGCCCGAGCGGCACGTGTGCGGTCGGAGGGACACAGTAGATGAGTTCGGAACACGCAGACAGAGCAGACGCACCGCCACTGACCGAGACGATCGCGCCGGGGACGGCGACGGACCCCGACGTGAAGAGCGCCGAGGAGGCGACCGTGACGGTCGACGGGCAGGACATCGTCGTCCCGGAGGGCTCGACGATCATCGAGGCCATCGAGGCCGCGGAGACGGCGGGCGAGGTCCCCGCGCTCTGCTACTACGATCGGGACAGCCCCGAGGCGGAGAAGATCGGCCCGCGCAGCGAGTGTCGGACCTGCATGGTCGAGACCGACGAGCACGGGATGGTGCCGTCGTGTAGCTTCCCCGCCGAAGACGGCCTCACGATTTCGACGGACGACGAGGCGGCCACGGAGGCCCGCGACGTCAACCTCGACCTCGTCCTCTCCGATCACAACCTCCGCTGTACGACCTGCGGGAAGAACGGCCGCTGCGAACTGCAGGACGCGGCGATCGACAACGACGTCGAGGAGCCCCGATACGGCGTCTTCGACGACCGGGAGGCGTACGAGCCCCTCGACGATTCGAGCGACTTCATCCAGATCGACCGCAACAAGTGCATCCTCTGTAACCGCTGCGTGGAGGCCTGTAACGACGTGCAGGTCGAGGGCGTCCTGCGGATGGAGGGCCACGGCGCGGACACCCGAATCGGCTTCCAGAACGGCTCGGAGACGATGGAGGACTCGACGTGCGTCTCCTGCGGGCACTGCGTGACGGTCTGCCCGACGGGGAGCCTCGTCGAGCAGGGGATCACGGACGCGGCGACGATCCCGCTGCCCGGCTTCAGTCAGAAGAACTCGATCGGGAAGTCCCTGGAGAGCACGGGCAAGGAGAAGAAGGGACCGATGACGCGGATGAAGCGCGACGAACCGAAGGACCTCACGAGCGAGGCGCGAACGGACGAGAACCCCGGTGACTGGCTATGAGTAGTAACAACGAGCGAAAGGAGGGCGTCGCTGGATTCATGCAGCGCGCCAAGGAACAGGCGAACAGGAACGTCGAGCACTTCGCGGAGGGGATGGCCGCCGGTTCGATGCCGGAGGGCAAGCTCTTCGACATCGCCCAGCAGATCAGCGACAAGCGACTGGGCGAACTCACGGTCGACAGCACGACGTGTGGCTACTGCGCCGTCGGCTGTCGCTTCGACGTCTACACGGACGGCGAGGAGGTGCTGGCGACGCGCGCGGCCGACCCCGAGGAGTCCCCCGTCAACGACATCTCGACGTGCGTGAAGGGGAAGTTCTCCTACAACTTCGCCAACTCCGATCAGCGCCTCACCGACCCGCTCGTCCGCGACGAGAACGGCGAGTGGCGCGAGGCGACCTGGGAGGAAGCCCTCTCGCGGACCGTCGAGGGGTTCCGGGACATCATCGACGAGTACGGCAACGAGGCGATGAGCGTCATCGCGTCCTCGAAGGCGACGAACGAGGAGAACTACCTGATGGGCAAGTTCGCCCGCCAGGTCCTCGGCACGAACACCGTCGACAACTGCAACCGCCTCTGTCACTCCTCGACGGTCGCCGGCCTCGCCAAGACGTACGGCTACGGCGCGGCGTCGATCAGCGTGAAGGACTTCGAGGAGGCGGACCTGATCTTCCTCACCGGATCGAACACGACCGAGGCCCACCCCGTGCTCGGCACGCGCGTCAAGCAGCACGTCAAGGAGGGCGGCGACCTGATCGTCTTCGACCCGCGCGAGACGCAGATCGCCGAGTACGCCGATCAGTACACCTCGATCCGCCCGGGCTACGACACCGTCTGGGTCAACGGTCTCACGCGCTACATCATCGAGAACGACCTCTACGACGAGGAGTTCGTCGCGGAGCGCACCGAGGGCTTCGAGGAGGTCAAGGAGGCCGTCGACGAGTTCACCCTCGACTACGTCGAGGAGGTCACGGGCGCCTCTCCCGAGGAGATCGTCTCCGCCGCGGAGGCCATCGCCGAGGCCGACCGCACCGTCTTCGGCTGGACGCTCGGCATCACCGAGCACTCGCACGGGACGGACAACGTCGCGTCGCTCGCCAACCTCGCCGCGATCACCGGGAACGTCGGGAAGCCCGGCACCGGCGTCTCGCCGTTCCGCGGTCAGAACAACGTGCAGGGCGGCGGTGGCGACATGGGACCCCTGCCGGACAACTTCCCCGGCTACCAGAAGGTCGCGGACGACGAGATCCGCGCGAAGTTCGAGGAGGCGTGGGACTGCGAGATCCCGGCCGAGCGGGGCTACTACACGACGGAGATGTTCAACGCCTTCGACGACGGCGAGCTCCGCGGGATGTTCTGTATCGGCGAGAACCCCTCGCTCTCCGAGCCCGGCAAGAAGCACGCCGACGAAGTGCTCGAGGAGATGGAGTTCCTCGTCGTGCAGGACCTCTTCATGAACGAGACCGCGAAGTACGCCGACGTCGTCCTGCCCGCCGTCTCCTTCCTCGAAAAGGAGGGGACGTTCGCCAACACGGACCGCCGCGTCCAGAAGGTCAATCAGGTCCTCGAAAAGAAGGGCAACGCGAAGGCCGACTGGGAGATCCTCCAGGAGCTCGCAAACCGCATGGGCCGCGAGTGGGACTACGCGGACACCAACGAGATCAACGAGGAGATGCGCTCGCTCACGCCCATCTACGGCGGGATCAGCCACGAGCGTATCGAGGAGGAGGGCGGCATCCAGTGGCCGTGCTGGGACGAAGACCACCCCGGGACCGAGCGCCTCTACACGGAGGAGTTCAACACGGAGAGCGGCAAGGCGAACCTCACGCCGGTCGGCTACGCGGAGCCGATGGCGCCGCAGACCGAGGAGCTCCCGCTCACGCTCACCACGGGGCGCGTCCTCTACCAGTACCACACGGGAACGATGACGCACCCCGAGGAGGGGATCATGAAGTACAACGACCGGGACTTCGTCGAGATCAACCCCGACACCGCCGCCGCCTACGGTATCGAGAACGGCGACCCGGTCCGCATCGAGTCCGACAAGGGCGAGATCGTCGTCACCGCGCAGGTGACCGAGCGCATCGGCGAGGACACCGTCTTCGCCCCGATCCACTTCGCGGAGACGGCGGTCAACACGCTCACCGACTCCGAGCGCCTCGACCCCGAGGCGAAGACGCCGGAGTTCAAGGCGACCGCCGTTCGCATCAGCCCCGTCGAGGGTCAGCAGTCGACGAGCCGACCCGGGAGCGTCGAACCCGCCCGGGGTGACGACTGATGGCCCAACCGGTCCGCGAGGTTCCGGAGAGCGCGACGAACACGGAGCCCGAACGACCGCAGGAGGGCCGCGACGCCCTCGAATCGGTCCTCGAGGAGTACGGCGGCGATTACGCGGACGCCGCGGAGTACACGGACGAACTGGAGAACGTCCTCGAAACCGCGATTCTCGTCATCTCCAGCGCGGACGACGCGGAGGTCGACTACGTCACCGACTCGATGGTGACGCTCGTGAAGGCGGGCGACGCCATCAGCACCGAGGGGACCGTCGCGCTCGCCGAGTCGTTCGGTGATAACTCCGAGGGATTCGCCGAGGTCGTCGACGACGTGGTGCGCCTCCAGCAGGAGGGCCACCTCACGATGTTCCTCGAACTCGCGGGGACGCTCGCGGAACCGCTCGACGAGGACGATGCCGAGCGACTCGCTAACACCGTCGGGGAGAACGCCGAGGAGCTCGCGGACGTCCTCGACGACCTGATGGCACTGAAGCAGACCGGTCAGCTCGACGCGCTCCTCGAACTCGCGGCGACGTTCTCCACCCTCGACGCCGACGAGACGACCGCGAACGCCCTCAACGACGTCCTCGGTGCCGTCGGTGAGGCCGAGGAGGAGTCCGAGCCGATGGGTCTCTTCGGCGCGCTCGGCGCGTTGCGAAGCAGCGAGGCCCGCGCCGGTCTCGGATACGTCGTCGAGATACTGAAGGGTCTCGGCCGCCGTAACACCTAGGTGATGCACGAGGCGGGCACGGACGACGCGAGCGACCGATCGGAGACCGCGGGAACGACCGTCTGCCCGCTCTGTGCGGTCGGCTGTCACCTCACGCCGGCCGACGGGGCGGGTGCGGGCGGCCGGGCGCGCGGCGTCGCCGGCCCCGCGAACCCGAACGGCCGGCTCTGCGCGAAGGGCGTCAACGCCTTCGAGAGCGTCGACGACCCCGACCGACTCACCCGACCGCTCGTTCGTGAGGACGGTGCGCTCGTTCCGACGGACTGGACGACGGCGCTCGATCGCGCGGCCGACGGTCTCGCCGCCGTCGCGGACGCGCGCGACCCCGACGCGCTCGCGTTCTTCGGCGCGCCACACTGCTCGAACGAGGAGAACTACCTCTTACAGAAGCTCGCGCGGACGGTCGGATCGAACACCGTCGACAACCGTGCCCGCCTCTGTCACGACAACGCCGCCGAGGCGCTCGCCGATCGCTTCGGCTATCCGGCCTCGACGTTCGGCATGGACGAGCTCGTCGACAGCGACCTCGTCCTCGTCGTCGGCGCGAACCCGGCCGTCCAACAGCCCGTCGCGTTCAACGCGTTCGTTCGCGGCGGCGACGCCGACGTCGTTCACGTCGACCCGCGGGCGAACGAGACGACGCGCGCGGCGGACGTCCACCTCGCGCCCCGACCCGGGACGGACGCGCTGTTCTTCCACGCGGTCGCCGCGGAACTCATCGAGCGCGACGCCGTCGACGCGTCGTTCGTCGCCGAACGCACGACCGGGTTCGACGGCTACCGGGAGTCCCTCTCGGACGTCGACGCCGTGCGGGCCGCGGCGGCGACGGACGTCCCCGCGGGCGACGTGCGCGACCTCAGCGAGCGGATCGCCGCCGCCGACGGCGTCGCGGTCATCGCCGGCACGGGCGTCGAGGCGGACGGCGGCGCGACGGCGCGCGCGCTCTGCGATCTGCTCTGTCTCACGGGCGACGTCGGGCGAACCGGCGCGGGCTTCGCGCTCTTCCGCGGGCTGAACAACGAGCAGGGCGCGACCGACGTCGGCTGTCGGCCGGACGAACTCCCGGGTCACGCCGACCTCACGGATCCCGCGGCCCGCGAGCGCGTCGCCGACGTCTGGGGCGCCGACGTCCCCGAGACCCCGGGACTGAACGAGAAGGAGGCGCTCGCCGCGTTCGGCGAGTCGATCCACGGGGCGCTCGTCGTCGGCGAGAACCCCGCGATCTCGAAGCGCGATGCCGATTGGACGGCGGCGCGCCTCGACGCCCTCGACACGCTCGTCGTCGTCGACGTCTACGAGACGGAGACGACCGCGCACGCGGACGTCGTCCTCCCCGCCGCCGTCGGCGTGGAGAAGACGGGGACGGTCACGAACCTCGATCGCCGCGTGCAGGCGCTCGCCGCCGTAGCCGACCCACCGGGCGACGCCCGACCGGACTTCGAGACGCTCTGCGCCCTCGGACGGCGCCTCATGGGCGACGGCTTCGAGTACGACGGCCCGCGCGAGGCCTTCGCCGAGCTCCGCGCGGTGAGCCCGATCCACGCCGACGTCACCGTCGGCGAGCGGTGGGGCGACGACTACCGCGAGCGCTTCGCCACGCCCGACGGCCGCGCCGCCTTCGCGCCCGTCGAGACGGACGTCGAGGTCGACGCGGATGGACTGGCGCTCGTCGTCGGCTCCCGCGCCGGCGGCTTCGGGGCGGCCGACGCGACCGCGGACGAACTGCTCCACCTCAACCCCGCGGACGCCGACGCGCTCGGCCTCGCCGACGGCGACGCCGTCGTCGTCCGCGGCGACGGCGCCAGCGTCGAGACGGTACTCACCGTCGAGGACGGCGTCCGCCGCGGCGTCGCCTATCTCCACGCGGACGTCGCCGATCCCCTCGTGCGCGCCGGGACGGCGAGCGTCGAGGTGGCGGCCGCGTAACGCCGCTCGGAGCGCCGACGTCTTGTGTCCGCGCCGTCTCCCTTCACGCATGTCCCGCCTCGTCGAACGCGACGCGCACGGTCCCGTGAAACTCGACGCCGACGATGTCGATCCCGAGAAGGGCGATATCGCGGTCTGTCGCTGCGGCCTCTCCGACGAGCATCCCTTCTGTGACGGTTCGCATCGCGCGACGGCGGACGAGTCGCCCGACGAGACGTACTGCTACGACGCGGACGGTGAGCGCCGCGTCGTCGTCGACGTCGTCTGCGAGGCCGACGCCGACGCCGAGGAGCGGGACGGGGACGAGGACGCGAACGAGACCGGGTGACGGCCCCGATCAGACCTGCGGTCCGAGCTCCTCGTAGGGCTGGACGACGACGAAGCCGGCGTCGCCCTCGAAGACGAGCTGATAGCGCTCGTCGGAGGAGCTCCCGACGAGGTCGCTGAGGCTCCGATTCGACTCGACGCTCGGGGAGAGGTCGCGGCTCCACGCGACGGTGGCGTCGGGGTCGGTGCGGACGGGCGGCGTGAGGACGAGCGGATCGCCGTGCGTGGTGATGGCGACCGTCCCCGGCCCGGAGAGGAAGACGTTCGTCAACCCGGCGGCGGAGGCCCCGCCGAGGCTCCCGGTGACGCCGATCTCGTAGTCGACGCGGTCCTCGAAGGCGAGCACGTCCATCCCGTTCACGGAGATGGCCTCGTCGGCGTCGAGTTCGAGCAGTTGGATCTCCTTGCCCTGATCGGCGACGTAGAGGTGGCCCTGTCCCGAGACCTCCATGACGGGCGTCCCCTCGCTCGTCGCCTTCTCCTTCAGGAAGCCCGTGACACCGCCCTCGGCGGAGGACTTTCCCGTGAAGGAGAGATCGCCGTCGAAGGCGACCATCGCACCCGCCTTCGTGATCACGGTGCCGTCGACCGCGATATCGAGGAGCTTCCCGTTCTCCAGTTCGAACTGTTCGCCGCTCTCGTCCGGTTCGTTCGCGGTGACGAACTCGTCGAGTTCCATGGACATTGTCGGTATCCGAGCCGTGGAGGGCTCTCGTCGGGAGGGTCGCGGAGTGATCGGAAAAAGGTTTGCCGGGGACGTCGCGCGAACGCCGACGCGCCGCGCGGACGGCGATCGGGATCTAGGCGGTCTCGCGTCGGGAGTCGAGGAGGGCGACTAGGGGTCCTGCTCGGCGTCCGTGACCGTCCCGTCGGCCGCGTCGGCGGCCCGCGCGTCCGGGTCGCGCTTCGCGGGGTCGCCGTGACCGCCGCCGCCCGGCGTCCGGATCGAGACAGTCGTCCCCGCCGCGACGTCGCGCACGGTCTTCGCGGGCACCGACTCGCCGTCGATACGGTTCTCGCCGGTCGCGCCGTCCGCGCCGCCGGCGAGACCGCGCGGGGCGCGCCGCCGACGTTCGGTGAGGAGCGAGACGGTGGCGTCCGTCTCGACGGTGACGGTGCGGACGACGCCGAGTCCGCCGCGGTGTTCGCCGTCACCGCCGCTGTCGGGACGGAGCGCGTACTCCTCGACCCGGAGCGGGTACTCGTTTTCGAGGGCTTCGACGGGCGTGTTGAGCGTGTTCGTCATCCCGACCTGCACGCCGTCGAGGCCGTCGCCGGTCGGGCGCGCGCCGGCCCCGCCGCCGATGGTCTCGTAGTACGCGAAGCCGTCGCCGGTCCGATCGCCGATCGTGAGGTTGTTCATCGTTCCCTGCCCCCCCGCGGGGACGCGCTCGGGAACGGCGTCGGCGAGCGCGGCGAAGACGACGTCCGTGACGCGCTGGCTCGTCTCGACGTTGCCGCCGACGACGGCCGCGGGCGGGTCGGGATCGAGGACGGACCCCGAGGGGACCTCGACCGAGATCGGGTCGTAACACCCCTGATTGGGCGGGATCTCGGGATCTGTGAGGCAGCGGAAGACGAAGTAGACGGCGGAGGTGGCGACCGCGAGCGGCGCGTTGACGTTCCCGTCGACCTGGTCCGCCGTGCCCGCGAAGTCGACCGTGACCGCGTCGCCGTCGATCGTGACGGCCACTGCGATGGGGATCTCGTCGTCGGTGAGGCCGTCGCCTTCGAGCGCGTCCCGGGCGTGATACGTGCCGTCGGGGAGGTCGCGGAGTTCGGCGCGCACGCGGTCGCGCGAGTAGCCGATGACGGCGTCGAAGGCGGCGCGGATCTCGTCGCGGCCGTGGTCGGCGACGAGCTCGGCCAATCGCTCCTCGGCGCGGTCGTTCGCGGCGATCTGCGCACGGAAGTCCGCGCGGCGCTCGCCGGGGTTGCGCACGTTGGCGAGGAGCAGGTCCATCACGTCCTCGACGACCTCCCCGCCCTCGACGAGGCGGGTCGGCGGGAGGCGCAGGCCCTCCTGGAAGATCTCGCGCGCGCCGGCGGGCATGCTCCCGGGCGTCATCCCGCCGACGTCGGCGTGGTGGGCGCGGGAGACCGCGTATCCCATGACTTCGCCGCCGATCCCGATCGGGGAGACCATCGTGACGTCCGGGAGGTGGGTGCCGCCCTCGAAGGGGTCGTTGAGGACGTAGACGTCTCCGGGCGCGGGGTCGTAGTCGCGGACGGCCTCGACGGCCCGCGGCATCGCGCCGAGGTGGACGGGGATGTGCTCGGCCTGCGCGACGAGCCGCCCGTCGGCGTCGAAGAGCGCCGTCGAACAGTCCTCGCGCTCCTTGATGTTCGGCGAGTACGCGCCGCGGATGAGCACCTGCCCCATCTCCTCGGCGAGGCTCTCGAACTGATTGCGGACGACTTCGAGGGTGACGGGGTCCAGGTCGCGCTCGCTCATTCGCGCTCACCCCGTTCGAGGACGACGGTGCCGTCCGACGTCACGCGCCCCGTCCAGCCCGGCGGAACGACGACGGTGCTCTCGCGGCCGTCGAGGACCGCGGGCCCGCCGAACTCGGCCGCGGGGGTGAGCGCCGCGCGGTCGTACACCGTTGTCTCCCGGTAGTCGCCGTCGAAGAACGCCTCGCGAGTGCCGGTGACCGGATCGCCAGCGCCGGCGTACGCGACGTCGAGCGGGTCGCCTTCGACGGTCGCGCTCGCGCGGAGCGTGACGACCTCGACGGGGTCGTCGAGCCGGTAACCGTGTGCGTCCTCGTGGGCCGCGTGGAATCGCTCGGCGACGGCCGCGGGGTCGAAGTCGGGCGCTGGAACGGTCTGCTCGAAGCTCTGCCCGGCGTAGCGGCAGTCGACGGCGCGCGTCACGGTCGCGGCCTCGGGGTCGGCGACGTCCGCGCGGACCTCCTCGACGAGGTCGTCGTACGCGGCTTCGACGGTCGCGGGATCGGCGTCGTCGAGCGCGACCTGGTGGGTGCGCGCGGCGTCGTGCTTCTCGTCGGCGGCGAGCAACCCGTACGCGGAGAGGACACCGCAGGCGCGCGGGACGACGACCGTGTCGACGTCGAGGTCGGCGGCGAGCGCGCCGGCGTGCATCGGGCCGGCCCCGCCGAAGGCGACGAGCGCGAAGTTCCGGGGGTCGTGGCCGCGCTCGACGGTGACGCGGCGAATCGCGCGCGTCATGTTCGCGTTGGCGACGCGGTAGACGCCGCGGGCGGCCGCCCGCGGGCCGTCGAGGTCGGCGTCGTCTGCGAGGCGGGCGAGCGCGTCGCGTGCGGCGTCGACGTCGAGTTCGAGGTCGCCGCCGAGCGACGCGTCCGGGCCGATGTACCCGAGCACGACGTTCGCGTCCGTGACGGTGGGTTCGGTGCCCCCCTTGCCGTAGCAGGCGGGACCGGGTTCGGCACCGGCGGATTTCGGGCCGACGCGCAGCGCGCCGCCCTCGTCCACCCACGCGACGGACCCGCCGCCGGCACCGACGGTCGTCACGTCGACCATCGGGACGCCGATCGGGTGGCCGGCGATCTCGGCGTCCGTGGTGCGTTCGGCCTCGCCGTCGCGCACGAGCGAGACGTCGCTCGACGTCCCGCCCATGTCGAAGGTGACGAGTCCCGCGGTCTCCGTCACGTCCGTCGCGGTGTCGCTCGCACCGACGACGCCCGCGGCCGGCCCGGAGAGCGCCGTCGTGACAGCGTGATCGCGGACCGTCTCCGCGGCCGCGATACCGCCGTTCGACTGCATCACGCGCGGCGTCGGCACGCCGCGCTCCGCGACCTCGTCTTCGAGTCGACCGAGATAGGCGTCGATGGCGGGCGTGACGTAGGCGTCGACGGCCGTCGTCGAGGTGCGTTCGTACTCGCGGAACTCCGCGAGCACCTCGTGCGAGGCCGAGACGGGGACGTCGAGTTCCTCGCGGAGGATCGACGCGACGGTCCGCTCGTTCTCCGGATGCCGATAGGCGTGAAGGAGGGAGACAGCGACGCTCTCAGCGTCGCAGTCACGGATCCCGTCCGCGAGCGCGCGCACCTCCGATTCGTCGACGGGCGTCTCGATGCCGTCGACGGTGACCCGTTCGTCGACCTCGAAGCGGCGGCGGCGCGGGACGAGTGGGTCGGGCTTCGACGCGTCGAGGTCGTAGAGGCTCGGTCGATCCTGTCGGCGGAGTTCGAGGACGTCGCGGAAGCCCGCGGTCGTGACGAGTGCGCTCCGCGCGCCGTCGCCTTCGAGGAGCGCGTTCGTCGAGACGGTCATCGCGTGCGCGAACGCCTCGACGTCAGCGGGGTCGACGCCGGCGCGCTCGCAGACTTCCTCGATCCCGCGAACGACGCCGACGCTCTGGTCGGCCGTGCTCGGGACCTTCGCCGTCACGAGGTCGCCGTCGGCGGTGTGGAGGACGACGTCCGTGAAGGTGCCGCCGACGTCGACGCCGACGCGCGTCGCGGGCGTCTCGACCATCTACAGCACCCCCGCGACGGAGAGGAGCGTTCGGACGCCGAGCCAGACGACGACGAGCGTGACGAGTCCGCCGACGACGTTTCCGGCCGTGCTGTTCGTGTAGTCGCCGAGGATGTCTCGATCGTTCACCGCGTAGATGAGGAAGAGAGCGACGATGGGCAGGAGGATACCGTTGACGACCTGTGCGAAGACGATGACCTGCACGGGGCTCCCGCCGACGAGCGAGGCGACGATGCCGACGGCGATGATGGTGCCCCAGACGGCGCGAAAGCGCGGCGAGTCGATATCGGTCTCCCAGCCGAGCGCGCCCGCGGTGGCGTACGCGCCGGCGAGCGGTGCGGTGGTCGCGCTCGTGAACCCGGCGGCGAAGAGACCGACGCTGAAGAGGTATTTCGCCCACGGGCCGGCGAGCGGTTCGAGCTGCTGGGCCATCACGCCGACGTCCGAGATCGCGGTCCCGCGGGGGAACGCCGCGGCCGCGGTGACGAGGATCGCCATCGTGATCAGGCCGCCGACGACGATGGAGAGGACGGTGTCCGCCCGGCAGTCCGGGAGGTCGCTCGGCCCGCTCCAGCGCTCTTGGACGTTGCTCGCGTGCAAGAAGAGGTTGTAGCCGACGACGGTCGTTCCGATGAGGCCCGTGGCGAGGACGAGCGAGTCCCCGGGAACGCGCGGGGCGAACCCCGCGACGAGCGCGCCGACGTCCGGCCCGATGAGGATGGCGTCGACGACGAACGCGACGGCCATCAGGGCGACGAGGCCGACGAGGACGCGCTCGATGAGTTCGTACCGACCCGTGAAGAGCAGCGCGCCGGCGACGAGCCCCATCACGGGGCCCCAGACGGTCGCGGGGATCCCGCTGAGGGTGGCGAGGCCGGCGGCGCCGCCCAATATGTTTCCAGCCTCGTAGGCCGCGGTGCCGATACCGATGGCGCTGACGACGAGCGCGACGCTGACGTAGGAGGGAACGGGGTTGTCGAACTGCCCGCGGAGGGCCTCGCCGAGCCCTTCGCGCGAGACGAGGCCGAGGCGCGCGCTCATCTCCTGAAGTACGATCGTCGCCGCGATCGAGAACGCGATGGTCCAGAGGAGCGCGTACCCGAAGCGCGCGCCCGTGACGCTCGCCGTCGTCACCGTCCCGGGACCGATGAACGCGGCGGCGACCATCGCTCCCGGTCCGACGGACCGTAGTCGTTCGATACCGTTCATGCGTGAGACATCACACCACACGAACGACCAGCGATGGGTATAGACCTTTGTAAGAACGGAGAATACGCCGACACCGGAGGCGCGCGTGCGTTCACGCGACGTATGACGCTGTATGAACGCGTGTGATCGATCGCGTCAGTCCTCGGCGTCGACGGCCGTGACGATCGCCTTCGAGACGCCCTCCTCGACGTTGACGTCGAACGGGAGGTCGCGGACGCTGTGCGTGAGAAAGCGGAGCATGAACCACTTGATCGACGCCGTCGGGAAGACGACGTGGTAGGTCGGGCCGTCGGAGTCGCGGACGGTGAGGAAGCCACAGAAGTCGAGCCAGTGGAGGAGGTCGCCGAGCGTCGTGAACCGCTCGCCGTACTCGCGGGCGTGATACGCCGCGACCCGATCGATCGCGTCGAGGAACGCCGGGTCGGGGTCGCCGGACTCGCCCTCCACGTAGTCGAGGAAGCAGTGGAGGAAGTCGACGTCGAGCAGGACGTGTTCGCCGGTCGAGAGCATCCGATGGTAGGCGTCGAGGCGGGCGTCGGCCGCCCCGTCGACCGCGTCGAAGTTCGCCGCGTAGAACGTCAGCGCTCGGCGGACGATCTCGCTCTGCGAGGTCTCCGCGCGGTCCGTGAGGTCCCCGAGCGCGTCGGCGGACTCCTCGTCGAGCGACACCGTGAGGCGATTCGAGGGCACGGTGTATCGTGGCGTGACGCGGAGTTAGCGCTTTTCACTCGTCGCCGCCCCCGGGTGCGAGACGCTAGCGATCGATAGGGGGTGTATCCAAACGTATATGCCCGGATACGCCCTACGGTCTGTAAGAATCGATGGATTTGACTGACTCGCAGCAGGCGATTCTCACCGCGCTCATCGACGGCTATCAGTCTACTGAGTCCCCGATGACGGGGGAGGAGATCGCGGAGGCGGTCGATCGCCACCCCGGGACGATACGCAACCAGATGCAGACGCTGAAGGCCCTCGACCTCGTCGAGGGGATTCCCGGCCCGCGCGGGGGGTACAAGCCGACGACGAACGCCTACGAGGCGCTCGACCAGCAGGACCTCGACGAGGCCGACGCCGAGGCGCTCACGGTCGCGAGCGACTACGACCGCATCGCGGTCACCGTCGAGCGAATCGACTTCCTCGAAGTGAACCACCCCGACGAGTGCGCGGCCGAAATCGAGTTCACCGAGGCCGTCGACGTCGAGGTCGGCGATCCGATCGTCATCGGGCCCACGCCGAACACGGCCCTCGTCGTCGCCGGGCAGGTCACGGCCGTCGAGGACGACGGGCGGACGGTCCGGATCGACGTCACCAAACTCGAAGCACCGCTCGTCGCCGAACCGTAACGACCGTAACGGCCATCCGCGTCCCCCGCGACGACGCACTCGTGACCGTCCTCGTTCTCGGCGATCAACTCACTCGCCGCGCCGGCCCGCTCGTCGCCCGTCCCGACGAACGCGTCCTCATGATCGAAGCGCGCGCGTTCGCCACCCGCCACGCCTACCACCCGCACAAACGGACGCTCGTCGCCAGCGCGATGCGCCACTTCCGCGACGCGCTCCGCGACGACGGCCGCGACGTGGCGTATCACGAGACCGAGACGTTCGGCGGCGGCCTCGACGCGCACTTCGACGCCCGTCCCGGCGACGCCCTCGTCGTGATGCGCCCGTCGAGTCACGGCGCGGCCGACCGCCTCCGCGATCTCGTGACGGCCCGCGGCGGGACGCTGACCGTCGTCGAGAACGAGACGTTCTGCTGTTCGCCCGCCGACTTCGACGACTGGCACGAGGGCGGAACACTCCGCCACGAGGATTTCTACAGGCACATGCGCCGCGAGACCGGCGTGCTGATGGACGGCGACGACCCGGTCGGCGGGGAGTGGAACTACGACGAGTCGAACCGCGAGACGCCGCCCGAGGACTACGAACCGCCCGACGTCCCGACGTTCGATCCGGACGCGACGACGCGGGCGGTGCAGGACGACTACGCGGACGCGAACGCCGAGTCGTGGGCGGACCCGGCGCCGTTCGGTTGGCCGGTGACGCGCGAGGGCGCGCTCGCGGCGCTCGACGACTTCGTTGCCCGTCGACTCCCCGACTTCGGCCCGTACGAGGACGCGATGGTCGCGGGCGAACCGACGCTCGATCACGCGCTCCTCTCCGCGCCGCTGAACCTCGGACTCCTCGGCCCGCGCGAGGTCGTCGACGCCGCCGTCGAGGCCTACGAGGCCCGTGGCGACGTCCCGATCGAGAGCGTCGAGGGGTTCGTCCGCCAAGTCCTGGGGTGGCGCGAGTTCGTCCGCCACGCCTACCGGGTCGGGATGCCCGACCTCGCCGACGCGAACCGCCTCGACGCGACGCGCGATCTCCCGCCGGTCTACTGGGACGGCGACACCGACATGGCGTGCGTGGCCGAGGCCGTCGCGGGCGTCCGCCGTCGCGGGTACGCACACCACATCCAGCGGCTGATGGTGCTCTCGAACTTCGCGTTGCTCTACGGCGTCGATCCGCACGCGCTCAATCGGTGGTTCCACGTCGCCTTCGTCGACGGCTATCACTGGGTGTCGACGCCGAACACGGTCGAGATGGGCCAGTACGCGGGCGACCTCTTCGCCACGAAGCCGTACGCGGCGTCGGCGAACTACCTGGACCGGATGGGGGATTACTGCGCGGGGTGTGCCTACGACCCGGACGCGACGACCGGCGCGGACGCCTGTCCGTTCAACGCGCTCTACTGGGACTTCCTCGCCGAGAACGAGGACGACCTCCGATCGAACCACCGGATGGGGCTCGTCTACTCGCACCTCGACGACAAGCGCGACGCGGGCGACCTCGCGGCGATCCGGGAGCGCGCTGGGGAAGTACGCGCGGCGGTGAGCGCGAGCGACCCGTCGCGGACGGAGTGAGCGGTAGAATCCGCGAACCGCGCGGCGGCGAGCCTCAGCGACCCGCCGCGGGCTGAGTGAACGGCGAAGCCGTATGCCGCCTCACCGCCTGCGGCGGCGACGGAACGGCCGTTCGAGGTCGTCGAGGAGGGCGCGCGTCCGTCGGTTGCTCCGCACGTACGACACCCACCCGGTCGCGAGGAACGCGACGCCGACGAGGACGAACGCGCCGCCGAGCGGGACCGCCGTGGATCGGTCGAAGAGGCCGAGGATCGCGGTGCCGAAGAGGAAGGAGGCGAACCCCGTCCGGATGTGCGCGAGCGTGGTTCGCTCGCGGGCGAGGCGCGTCCGCTCCGCCGCGAGTTGCGTTCGCTCGACGTCCGCGTCCCGGCCGCTGGGATCGTCGCTCATCGCTCGTCGATCGATCGGCCGACACCGTAGTGATTTCGCCGCGACCGCGCTCACACCCCGCGCGGCGCGTACCGGGTGCCCCGATTCGTCCTCACTCGGTGGAGCGTGCGTCCGCGACCGTCTCCTCGGCGAGCGGGAAGACGAGATCGAAGACGGCGCCGCGCGCGTCGTCGCGCGCGTCGTTGTCGCGGACGCCGACCGAGCCGCCGTAGGCGTGCATCATCTCCTTCACGAGGTAGAGTCCGAACCCGTTCCCGGGATCGTTGAGCTCCGAGACGCCCTTCCGGACGACGCTCTCCTTCTTGTCGTCGGGGATGCCGGGGCCGTTGTCGGCGATGTGGACGGCGATCGCGGGGCGCTCGGTCTCCGTCACGTCCACGTCCGCGCGGCCGGCGTCGAAGTCCGGGAGGACCTCGCCCGTCTCGGCGTCGACCTGCGCCGAACACGTCGTTCGCGTCGTCCACACGTCGACCTCGGGCGTCTCGGCGTCGTTGTGGACGACGGCGTTCGAGAGGACGTTCTCGAACACCTCGCCGACGAGGTCGTCGCCGACGACGGTCGTCTCGGGGTCCGGGAGGTCGTGGGCCGTGAACACCGCGTCCGGATGCGTGTCGCGCGCGAGTGCGAGCTTCTCGTCGAGGGCGTCCCGAAGCGACACCGGGTGGGTCTCGTGATCGCTCTGATTGACGACCGCGTCCATGAACGTCCGCATCGTGTCGATGACCGCCCCGAGGTCGTCGACGCGCTCGCGGATCGTTCGGAGGTGGTCGATCGCCGCGTCGTCCGTGACGTACTCGTCGGCGAGCAGACCGGCGCGGGCGTCGACGAGGTTCAGGCCGTTCAGGATGTTGTGCCGGATGATCCGGTTCATGAACTCCAGGCGCTCGCGTTCGTGTTCGAGGGCGCGCTCGCGCTCGCGTCGGTCGGTCATGTCCTCGACGATCTTCGTGTACCCCTGGAGGTCGCCGTCGGCGTCGCGCCGCGCGGCGATCGTCACGTCCGCCCAGAAGCGCGTGCCGTCCTCGCGGACGCGCCATCCCTCGTGATGCGCGCGGCCCGTCTCGCGCGCCTCGGCGAGGAGCTCCCCGGGAAGGCCGTCCGCGACGTCCTCCTCCGGGTAGAAGATCGAGATGTGTTCGCCGAGGATCTCGTCCTCGTCGTACCCCTTGATCTGGGCGGCCCCCTCGTTCCACGAGACGACGCGTCCCTCGGCGTCGAGGGCGAAGATGGCGTAGTTGTCGACGTCCTCGACGACCTCCTCGAACTTCGACTCCTCCTCCCGGAGGCGCCGGCGTCGCTCCTCCAAGAGGGTCTTCCGATCGAGCTCGTAGCCGATCCAGTTGCCCATCAGCTCGACCATCGTCAGCTGCCAGTCGTCGAAGGGGTCGGCCTCCTCGCGGTCGAGGAAACACAGCGACCCGTAGAGCGTCTCGCCGACGTAGACCGGCGTCCGGACGTACGTTTCGAACCCCGCGTCAGTCCCGTAGTCCCGCTCGGGGACGTCGAACGGCCGGGCCTCGAACTGCACGGTCCGGCCCGCCTCGACGAGACGCTGGCAGTGCGTCTGGGCCAGCGGGACGACGTCGCCGGCCCCGATGTCGGCGTCCTCGCACCGGACGGCCTCGATCCGATACTCGCCGGAGTCCGTGTCGATCCGCGCGAACGAGCCGTACTCGGCGTCGAAGAGGTCGCGTCCGATGTCCACGAGGGCCTCGACCTTCGCGTCGAAGTCACGTTCGGGATCGGAGATGACCTCGTACATCTCGCGCAGCGTCCGCTCTCGGGCGTTGAGTTCCTGCTCGCGGCGTTTCGTCGCCGTGATGTCCGTGTAGTGCTCGATGCGTCCCCCCTCGTAGCGTCCGCTCTCGATCGGTTTACTCCAGTGTTTCAGCCACCGCTCCTCGCGGTCGGGGCCGGGAGTCATGTGGCACTCGAACTCGACGGTCTCGTCGTTGCGTTCGTACGCCTCGAAGAGGCGATCGCGGAAGCGCTCGGGGCGCTCGATGCGACCTGCGATCCGCTCGTCGATGAGCTCGCGCTTGTCGCGCCCGACGATGGCGGTACGATCGAGGCCGAAGTACTCCGCGGTCGCCTCGTTGATCCAGACGACGCGACAGTCGGTGTCGAGCACGAACGTGGCGACCTCCGAGGTGTCGAGCACGTCGTTCGTGAGCGTCCGGTACTCCTCGCGGCTCCGTTCGAGATCGACCTCGGTCCGGCGCCGTCGGGCGCTGTAGACGCCGGCACCGAACGCGGCGATGGAGCCGAAGAGGACGCCGTCGAGCGCGAGGATCCACGGCTTGAGGCTGCCCATCGCCCACAGCTGGAGGCCGATGACGAGCCCGTAGAGGAGCGCGATGCCGGCCGCGACGCCGACGTTCCACTTCGTGACCATCCAGACGTACTCCGGCTCCCACCCCGCTCGCCCGAGCCGGACGCCGCCGTAGACGAGCCCGAGCGAGAGGCAGATTAGCGGGGCGTTCTCGATCGCCGTCGTCGTGACGGCCCACGAGAGCGCCGTGGTGTCCTCCCACATGTCGTAGAGGGGCACGGACAGGAGCAGGAGGCCGAGCAGGGAGATCGGCACCCACGCCAGCCCGCGGGAGGACGACCCCGGCGATTCGTTCATGCCAACACTTGCGAGCCCGGACGTTTGAATACCGTGGCCGATAGTCGCGGCGGCCCGCCCGGGATCGCCTCGGGGGCTCGATCGGCACCCGTCGATCCCGGGGATTTTATCCTCCGACGCCGTAGACGAGACAATGGCAGAGATATCTGATTCGATTCGACTGTTGTTCGAGGCGGAAATCGAGACTGACGGGGACGACGGATACGCGGTGTCGATCCCGAAATCGCTCGTCGAGGACGGCTCGCTCTCGACCGACGAGCCGTACCGCGTTGCGCTCCTCGCGGCGGCCGGCGAGACGGCGGCGAACGCAGACGGGACCGACGAGGAATCGCGGGACGCGACGTCCGACTCGTCTTCCTCACGCTCTTCGCGCTCCTCGCGCTCGCGTACCGACGGCGATTCGAGCGGTCGACGGACCCAACAGCCCCCGGTCAGCGAGGGGGACATACGGACGGTGACGATCGACACCCTCGGCGATCAGGGCGACGGCATCGCCAAGGTCGAACGCGGCTTCATCGTCATCGTCCCGGGGACGGAGCCCGGCGATCAGCTCAACGTCGAGATCACGGACGTGAAGGAGACGGTGGCGTTCGCGGAGCCGGTCGCGGCCGACGAGTCGCTCTAGTTTAGGACCGATTCCCCTCTGACCGGGCCGCTAGGCGCGGTGGTGCGTCGCGCGGCCGCGGTCGGCGGACGCGCTCGCGTTTCTCGCGGCGCGTGCGAGTAGCGCGAAACAGCAGAACTGGACGACGAGCAGGACGTACGTCACCGCCTCGACGCGCGCGGTGACGAGGAAGAGGCCGGCGACGAGGTACGTGTTCGCGAGCGTCGCCACCGCGCCGACCGCGCCGTAGGCGGCGATGCTCGCTTCGCCGGCGTCGAGCGCCCAGAGGACGAGCGCGATCAGGACGGCGAGTCCGAGGATGCCGAAGAGGTGGTAGGCGGTCTGGACGCTCGGCCAGAAGGTGACGAACAGATCGCGGGCGAAGACCGCCTGGAGGACCGGGAGGGCGAGACCACCGAACGCGGCGTAGCGGAACCGCGTGGCGCTCGCGCCGCGCCCGCGTTCGGCGTCGATCCAGACGAGCGTGGCGACGAGCGCGACGAAGATCGCGAGCGCGGTCGTCAGGTGGACGAGCTGGGTCGGGGGCGCGTAGCCGCCGGGCACGAGGCCGGCGACGGTGACGGTGAGCGCGCCGAAGGCCACCTGCACGGGGAGGAGGAACGTGGCGAGCCACGCGCTGCGGGAGGCGCGCGTACCGCGGTACGCCCACCAGAGCAGGACGGCGTTCCCGACGATGACGTAGCCGACCCCCATGGCGACGAGGCGGTGGAACCACTCGATGAACTGCGGGATCGAGAGGCCGACGGGCGAGAACTGCCCGGCGCACCCGGGGTAGGTGTTGTTGCAGGTCGCGCCGGCACCGGCCGCGGCGGTGTATTCGCCGAGGAGCACGAGGAGGGACGTGACGACGAGCGTGAGCGCGGCGAACCCGCGGACGTGGCGGACGAAGAAGCCCCCGACGCGCCGCGGGAGCGCGGCGAGCGAGCGTCCGGACGTCGACGTTTCCATGGTCGGACGTAGGGACACGCGCCTATATATGCCTGTCAGGTTCGTCGTCGCGCCGCCGTCGCCCGCCCCGACTCGTCCCGCCTCGTTCTATCCCATCCCGCTGAAGACGGCGGACCGGGGAGTATTAGTCCGCCGTCGCCCCAACCATCGGGTATGGATCGGCGCGCGTTCCTCGCAAGCGGCGCGGCAGTCGCCCTCGGCGCGACGACGGCCGGCTGTCTCGGCGGCACCGAGGGCGACTACGACGTGGCGATGACCTCCGACGCGTACGTCCCGCACTCGACGGCGACCGTCCCCGACGACGCACCGGACTGGGTTCCCAGCGACGTCCCGACGGTCGAAGTCGTCGCCGGCGACACCGTCGTCTGGGAGAACACGGGCGCACGCAACCACACGGTCACGGCCGCGACGTACGACCACGAGCGCGTCGAGGAGCTCCTCGGCGTCGGCGGCGACGCCGCGCACTCGCACGACCCGCGCCTCCCGGCCGGTGCCAGCTTCTTCTCCTCGGGGTCGTTCGACGGCGAGGTCGCCGCCACCCGGTCGTTCATCGACGAGGTCAACGGCGGCGGCGTCGTCCCGCCCGGCGAGCGCTACGAGCACCGCTTCGAGCGGCCCGGCTGGTACCACTACTACTGCATCCCTCACCTCCCGGCGGGCATGATGGGGAACGTCCACGTCCTCGACGCCTGACCCGTCGTCGCGCATCGGCGTCCTTTATGGGGCGCGCGACAGAACACCGCCGGTACCGATGGTAGCGACGGCCGACACGGCGGCGCGACGGCGAAGCGCACGACGACCGACGGCGACGGGGGCGGGGCGATGACGGACGTGGTCGTCCTGCGGCAGAAGATCCACGGGCTCGATCCGGCGGATTACGCCGAGGCGATCCGCGAGCGCCTCCCCGAGGCGGACGTCGCGCTCGCGGGCACGCCGAGCGAGGAGCGCGAGCTCCTGATGGAGGCGACGGTGGCGACCGGCTTCCGGATCGACCCGGACGTCGTCGCGGCGTCCGACAGCCTCGACCTCTTCGTCTGCACGTTCGCCGGTACCGACCACCTCCCCCTCGACGCGCTGGAGGAGGCGGGCGTGACGGTCGCGAACGCCTCGGGCGTGCACGGGCCGAACATCGCCGAGCAGGTGCTGGGGTACGTCCTCGCGGACGTCCGGAACCTCCGTCGGGGGTGGGCCCAACACGAGCGCGGCGAGTGGAACCACTATCAGGGCGGCGAACTCGCGGGCTCGACCGCGACGGTCGTCGGGATGGGACCGATCGGCGAGACGATCATCGACCGCTTCGGGGCCTTCGACGTCGAGACGATCGGCGTGCGCTACACGCCCGCGAAGGGCGGGAACGCCGACGACGTCATCGGTTTCGAGGAGACGGCGCTCCTCGACGCCTTCGCGCGCAGCGACTACCTCGTGCTCGCCTGTCCGCTCACCGACACCACGGCGGGGCTTGTGGACGAGGAGGCCTTCCTCACGCTCCCCACGGACGCGATGGTCGTCAACGTCGCGCGCGGCCCCGTGATCGACACGGACGCGCTCGTGAGCGCGCTGCGCGGCAACGACATCCGGAGCGCCGCCCTCGACGTCACCGACCCCGAACCGCTCCCCGCCGACCACCCGCTGTGGACGCTGGAGAACTGCCTCGTCACACCCCACAACGCCGGCCACACCCCCGAGTACTGGAACCGCTGCGCCGACATCCTCCTCGACGCCGCCGACGACGCCGCGCTCGACTACGGCCAGTCGCGGTAGCGGGCGTTCGGCGCTGACGGGCCGCCACGCCGGGCTGGCGGGACGTTACGGGCGAGCCGCCTGCAGTGCGCGTCTCGCTTTCGGCTGGCCTACGCGACGCCCGCCGCTGAAGCGCCCGCGGCCGCACACGTCCCCCGCCATCGAACCTCGTGCGTCACGGGCTCCGGCCCGTCGAGCCTCGCGTCTTGCACCGCGACCGCGACGGCTATCCGTTCGAGGTCGTCGGCGTGCGCGGCGTTCCAGCGCGTGCAGAGGTAGCCGGCGTACGCCCGCTGGACGCCCGCGAGATCGCGCTTGTGGGCGTTCCGGAGGAGCTTGCGCCAGCGCGCCGTCGGATACTGGCGCTCGAACGACGGCGGGGGTGCCCACGACACCGCTTCGCCCGTGATCGCGTCGACGCGCTCGCCGCCCGTCGTCTCGGCGGGCGCGACGTACCACACCTCGGTCGTGACGGGGTCGGGCGCGAACATGTTCCAGCCGTACTGGCCGGGGTCGACGCGCCCCTCGGTTCCGAGGTCGGCGTAGCCGAGCGACGCGGCGTTCCACGCGCACATGGCGACGAGGAGGACGCAGACGACGACGGCGAGCCCGCGACGTGCGGCGCGCCTCGCCCCCGCGGGGAGGGCCGGCGCGACGGCGCGCGGCGTCGGGAGGCGATCGGCGAGCGCGCCGGTGACCGCCGGGAGCCGTGAGCGATCGAGACGCCGCTCCACGCCGTCCCACACGAACGACGGGACGAAGGGGAGGAGCGCGACGAGATCGACGAGCGGGAAGATCCCGACGCCGATCGTACAGAGCAGGCCGACGTGTGCGAGGGCGAACGCGCCGACGAGCGCGGCGCGGATCCGCCCGGTCGTGAGGACGAGGAGCGGCGCGCACGTCAGGAGCGCGAGCCACGCGTCGTTCGCAACCGTGAGCGGGAGCGCGTGCCCGGCGAGCGCGGGTCCGAGGAAGACGGTGAACTCGCGGAGGTCGAAGACGTAGCGGACGGCGAGCCCGCGTCCCCAGAGCGTTCCGTGGTGTTTGAACAGCGCCGTGACGGCGTAGACGAGGACGACTTGGAGGAGAAGCACCGCCGACGCCGCCGTGGCGACGCGGGTCGGGCGGGCGTCGCGGACCCCCGCACGGACGCGCGCCAGCGCGTCGAGCGACCAGCGTGAACCGAGCGGGAGAAGGAGCCCCCAGAACGTCAGCCGGCGGAGGAGCGAGTCACCGCCGTTCAGCACGAGCGGGTTGCGCGCGTGGAGGGAGACGAGGAGGACGAACGAGCAGAGGAGGGCGAGGCGCGTGTGGTAGCCGAGGAGCACCGCGAGCGCGAACGCGGCCGCGAGCGCGAACAG
Source organism: Halarchaeum nitratireducens (assembly GCF_014647155.1). GTDB lineage: Archaea > Halobacteriota > Halobacteria > Halobacteriales > Halobacteriaceae > Halarchaeum > Halarchaeum nitratireducens. The sequence goes on from NZ_BMOQ01000002.1 coordinate 103,809, forward strand.
CGCGACCTCGACCCACAGCGCCCCGGAGAGGGCGTGGATCGAGAGCCGCGACAGCGTCGGGTAGAGGGCGTGGAGCGTCCCGCGGGGGAGGACGCCGGCGTCCGTGTAGAACGCGCGGAGGCTCCGCGCGCGCAGGAGCAGGTCGAGACAGAGGAGCGCGCCGAGCGCGAGACGGAAGGCGGCGAGTCCGCGCCGGTCGACGCCGAACCGCGCGTCGAATCCGGATCGGAGCCGGGCGACGAGGGCCGCCGTACGCTGTCGGAACCGCACATCCGCGTTCCGCCGACGCGGCCGATAAAGCTTCGCATCGGGAGCGGGGCGCGGACGCCGGTCCGGGCGGACGACGCCGCGCTCGCCCGCGTCACGCTCGTCTCGTCGGGCGCGTGGTCAGTTCCAGGGCGCCCACTCGGGATCGATACAGCGTTCGCGGTCCTCGACGGCGTCGATGGCGTCGAGCTCGTCGTCGCTCAGATCGAGGGCTCGGGCGGCGAGGTTGTCGGCGATGTGCTCGCGGCCGGTCGCGCGCGGGACGGCCGCGACGTTCTCTTTCGAGAGGAGCCACGCGAGCGCCACCTGGTACGGACTGACGTCGTGCGCGTCGGCGGCGTCGACGACGGGATCGAGGTCCGCGACCCTCCCCTGTGCGAGCGGGGAGTACGCGACCGCCCAGTAGTCGTGTTCGCGGGCGTCCGCCCGGAGCTCTTCCTGCGGGAGCAGCGGGTGCATCTCGAACTGGTGGGCGGCGATGGGGGCGTCGAGGATCTCGCGCGCCTCCGCCAAGTGTTCGGGCGTGAAGTTCGAGACGCCGATGTTGTCGATCAACCCGTCGTCGTAGGCCTCCTGGTACGTCGTGAGGACCGACTCCGCGTCGTAGACGCCGACCGGCCAGTGGACGTAACAGAGTTCGACGCTGTCGACGCCGAGGCGATCCAGACAGCCCTCGATGGCGTCCCGAACGAGGTCGGTCGATTCCGGGACGGTGTTGTGGACGGTCTTGGTGGCGAGGAAGACGTCGTCGCGTTCGACGGGCGAGTCCGCGATGGCGGCGCCGACGTACTCCTCGTTCTCGTAGACCTGCGCGGTGTCGACGTGGCGATAGCCGACGTCGAGTGCCGTCTTCACGGCGTCGTAGCGCCCCTCCTGATCGTCGTCGGTGTACGTTCCGAGCCCAAGTCGCGGCATCTCGATGGCCATACGCGCACTTCTCGGCCTGTCGCCTTCAAACGTCGTCACGCGGCCACGTCTACCCCTTCGCGTCGCCGTACCACGACCCCCGCCGCACCGCTTCCCCTCGCGCGGTTACTCTGCCACTCCGCCATCCCCCGTCCCGCCGCCGGCCTCCTCACCGATCGGGAGCGTCGTGACGCGACCGGTCGCCGGTCCGTCACGACGCCTCGGTGCTGGGGCGTTCCCCGAACGGGGACCCGGGCGACGGGGGCCCGCGCTAATGCGCAGCGGGTCGTACTCCCTGCTGTTGCTCGTCGTCGGCTGTCTCGGGCCCTGTATCCGCGCGACGCGTTCCCCCGCGAACTCCTCGGTTCGCCGCTCGCTATCGCCACCGGCGCACGGACGATCAGCGGGGGCAACGCGCTCGCCGGGGCGATCGTCGTCGGCGCGAGCTCCGCGCTGATGGCGTTCGCCGCCGCCGTCTTCTACATCTCCCGGGGGAAACACCGGCGTCGGGAGCGCGTCCTCCGACGCTGGTGACTGGCGCCCCATCGACCCGGTCCGTTGCGTCACCGAAACACACGGCGGATTTATCCGTCCGAGACGAGTCCGGGTAACACGATAGCTATGAAGCTCGCTACGATCGGCGTCGGGAACGCCGGCAGCAAGATCGTGGACCGAATGCTGGAGTTCGAGTCCCGTACCGACCGGAACCTCTGTCGTCACGTGCACGCGATCAACACGGCGCGCACGGACCTGGCGAAGCCAGACTACATCCCCGAGGAGCGCCGCGTCCTGATCGGCGACACGAACCAGAAGGCAAAGGGCCACGGCGTCGGCGGCGACGTCGAAATCGGCGCCGAAGTAGCGAAGGCGGACCTCGACGAGATCCGGCGGGCGTTCGACGACGTCGAGATCCACACGGTCGACGCGATCCTCGTCGTCGCGGGTCTCGGTGGCGGGTCGGGCAGCGGCGGCGGTCCCGTCGTCATCGACGCGCTCCAGGAGATGTACGACGAGCCGGTGTACGCACTCGGCGTCCTCCCCGGCGAGTACGAGGGCGGCCGCCCGGCGCTGAACGCCGCGCGCTCGCTCCAGTCGTTCGTCTCGAAGGTGGACAACTTCATCGGCTTCGACAACGACGCGTGGCGGGCCCGCGAGCAGACCATCGAAGAGGGATACGAGCAGATGAACCGCGAGCTCGCGGCGCGCCTCGTCACCCTCCTCGCGGCCGGCGAGACGGACGACTCGGACGTCGCGGAGAACGCGATGGACTCGAGCGACATCATCCGCACGCTCGACACGGGTGGCGTCTCCTCGATCGGCTACGCCGCGACGCAGGTCGAGGACACCTCCGAGGGCCTCCTCGATCGCTGGAGCTCCGACTCCCAGCGCGTCAACCGCGACGACGGGAGCCAGGCGACGAAGATCAAGGGGCTCGTCCGGCGCGCCGTCAACTCCCGGCTGACCCTCCCCGGCGAGGTGTCGAGCGCGGACCGCGCGCTCGCCGTCATCTCCGGGCCGCCGAGCGAGTTCTCCCGGAAGGGCATCGAGAGCGCGCGCCAGTGGCTCGAACAGGAGGCCGATACGGTCGAGGTGCTCGTGGGCGACGACCCGCGCGAGAACTCGCCGCGCCTCTCCGCCGCCGTCCTCCTCTCGAACGTCACGGAGGCGCCGCGGATCGACCAGATCCAGAACCAGGCGGTCGACGCCCAGGAGAAGATCGCCGAACAGGAGGCCGTACGCGAGGAGCAGATCAACGACCTGATCACGGACGACAACAACGACCTCGACCCCGTCGTCTAGTCGATGAAGCTCGCACTCGTCGGCGTCGGCGCGGTCGGGAGTCGGATGGTCGATCGGATCCTCGAAGTCGAGGCTGACACCGGTCGGGCCTTCACCCGCGGGAACGCCCTCGTCTGCGACATCGCCCGAACGCCCGCGGACGGGTTCGACGCCGTCCCCGAGGACCAGCGCGTCCTCCTCGGCGACACCCACGAGCGCGTCACCGCCGAGGGCGTCGAGGGCGACCTCGAACTCGCCGCCGACGTCGCGGGGGCCGATCTCCCCGAGTTCCGACGCGCGCTCGACTCGCTCGCCATCCACGAGTCGGACGGCGTGCTCCTCGTCGCGGACCTCGGGAGCGCGACCGGGAGCGGTGCCGGGTCGGTCCTCGTCGAGGAGCTACAGGGGCTGTACGACGAACCGCTCTACGTCCTCGGCGCGCTCCCGGCCGACGACGACGGCGGGACGGCGGCGCTGAACGCCGCGCGCGCGCTCCGCTCGGTCGTGCCGACCGCCGACAGCACGCTCGCCTTCGACCGCGAGACGTGGCCGGGCGATCCCGAGCGCGACGACGACCCGGAGATCCGCGCGCTGGCGACGCGCGTCGCCACGCTGTTCGCCGCCGGCGAACTCGACTCGCCGGTCGTCGCGGAGAACGCGATGGACTCGAGCGACCTCATCCGCACGCTCGAACCCGGTGGCGTCTCCTCGATCGGCTACGCCTCGACGGACGTCGAACCGGACGAGCGCGGCTTCCTCGGTCGCCTGTTGGCGTGGTTCAGTCGGAGCACCGACGACGACGAGGCGACGGACGCCGCGAAGGTGAAGTCGCTCGTCCAACGCGCCGCGAACACGCGCCTCACGATCCCCTGTGAGGTGTCGAGCGCGGAGCGCGCGCTCGTCGTGCTCTCGGGGCCGCCGAGCGAACTCTCGCGGCGCGGCTTCGAGAGCGCGCGCCAGTGGCTCGAAGCCGAGGCCGACACCGTCGAGATCCTCGCCGGCGACGACCCGCGCCCGCGGTCCTCGACGCTCGAAGCCGTCGTCATCTTCTCGAACGTCACGGACGTGCCACGGATCGACACCCTCCAACGGCGCGCGCTCGACGTGCAGGCGGCACGCGAGGGCGAACCCGCATCGGACGACGACGCGGACGATGCGCGCGCTGACGCCGCGAGCGAGACGCGCGACGCCGACGGGGTGGACGCCGCCGATTCGGACTCGGGGGCGGGCGACGCGAGCGACGACGCGCCGCTGATCGAGGACGCGGAGGCGGTGGCGGACGACGCGAGCGAGTAGCGAGCGCGGTCCGCGCGCCGTGCGGCGCGGCCTATCGCCGCGGCCGTGACTGTTCCTGTGGCCGGACGACGTCGGCCAGTCGCACCAGCAGGCCGAGCGCCCATCCGACCGGGACGGCGAGCCCGAACCACATGCCGACGAACGCGAAGCCGGCGAGGTCGAAGCGCGCCCTGATCGTCGCCGCGAGTCCCGCGACGCCGAGGACGTTATCAAGGAGCCACGCGGCCAGCGACGTGCTCCCGGGGAGGACGACGGTCCCGAGCGTCGGCGAGAAGAGCGCGGCCGTCACGGGCGGGAGGAAGACGGCCGCGACGCCGAAGGGGTAGGCGAAGACGAGCGTCAGGGCTCGTGAGCGGTGGCTCGCGAACGCCCAGCAGAGCCCGACGGAGACGGTGGCGACGACGCTCGCGGCGAGGACGGCGCGGAACCCGGCGGTCGGTAGGCGGTCCCACGCGAGCGCGCTCAAGCCGCCCCAGACGAGCGCGACGACGCCGACGATCACGAGGACGCCCAGTCCGGCGACGATCCGGTCGAGTCGGTGTGCGACGTAGCGGATCCAGAACCCGAGGAGGACGAACGGATAGCTCGCGGCGATCAGGAGGACGCCCGCGGCGCTCCAACACCAGAAGGCGATCCGCTTCGCCGTGCCCTCGGGTCGCCACCCGCGGGCCGCGTACTCGTCCGTCGGACGATCGAAGACGAGATCGAGCCACGCCCCGAGCAGTCGCACGAGGTCGACTTTCACCGCGGCGAGGAGGTCCGATGACGTTCCCATCGTCCGCAGGTATCGCTGGGGACGCCATTACTCTCCCGACTCCGACGCGACGTGAGTCGGCTCAGCCGAGCAGCGCGCGCAGGCAGAAGACGACGCCGAGGAGTCCGGTCGTGAGCGATCCGACGAGCAGCGCGCTCGCGTTGACCACGGGGGAGTCGCTCCGATAGAGGCCGGCCGCGACCGAGCGGTCCGAGACGGGCGCGAACGGCCGGAGGACGAATCGACCGTCGCCTTGCGCCCCGCCGTCGACGGCGATGTGGACGAGCCACGACCCGCCGACCGTCCCGGCGACGCCGAGCGCGATCGTCCCCCACGTCGCCGCCCCGATCGCCGTGTCGACGACCGTTCGGACCTGCGTGCCCACGCCGAGGACGAGCAGGTAGCACACCGGTGCGAACGCGACGGGCGCGAGGACGCTGTGGAGGTAGCCGCGGCGCCGCGTCCCCGTGAGCGATTCGAGCGCGTTCGGGAGCGGCGCGCAACAGGCCCCGAGCGCGAGACAGCCGACGAGTGCCGCCCCGATGGTCAGCGTCGGCGCGATCAGGTCCGCCCCGAGGAGCACGATCCCCACGCTGGCGATCACCGTCAATACGACACCGAGGTGTCCGCGCGTCTCCATTCACCCCGATTTCGACGTTCGAGGACTTAAGCGCCCGGGCATCGTCGGACGCCCGTCTTGCCGTTCGACACTCGACCGGCCCGACGCGCTGCCAGTGGGAGCGACCACCCACCGTCGTCCGCTGTCGACCGTCCACCCGGTCCGATAACAGATACGCGAGTGAACTATTTCTACACCTAGTAGGAAAGTTGTGATATCCGATCGATCTTCACCGAGCGGCACTTAATCGGGTTCGGTGGTCGCGGCGATCGCGCCTTTGGTCGACCACGGCATGCATTGCGCGCCGAGAGGCCTTCTTTCGGGACGCCCCGTCTTACCGCGTGATCTAGTCGCGATCTGCGAACTCGGACGCGGATCGAGATGCGGGTCTTATATCTCGAAATATATAGAGAACAGAATATAGTTTCGCATTACTCGTCTGCGAAACCGCGGCCGAAACGTGTGCCCTTCGTTGACGCGAACCTATATACTCGTGCTGACCGTATCGCCGTCGGCATGGACCCAGCGATCTCGGAGCGCGAGTGGTCACGACAGTACATCGACGGGGAGTGGACGGCGGCGTCGGATGGCGGGACGCTCGCCGTCGAGAACCCCTCGACGCGAGAACACCTCTTCGACGTCCCCGCGTCGACGGAAGCGGACGTCGAGGCCGCGTACGAGGCGGCCGCGGCGGCGCAACCCGAGTGGGAGGCGGCGAGTCCCGGCCGCCGACAGCGCGTCGTCCTCGACGCGATGGACGCCCTCGAATCGTCGTTCGACGGCACCGTCGGTCTCCTCACGGCGGAAGGCGGGTCCTCGACCGCGAAGGCGAGCATCGAGACGGAGAACACGGTCGCGTCGCTGGGCGAGGCCGCGACGTTCCCGTCGCGAATGAAGGGCGAACACGCCGACTCGAACGTCCCGGCGAAGGAGAACATCGTCGAGCGGAAGCCCGAGGGGGTCGTCTCCGTCATCACGCCGTGGAACTTCCCGCTGGTGCTCACGACGCGCGCGGTCGCGCCCGCGATCGCCACGGGGAACGCCGTCGTACTCAAGCCCGCCTCCGAGACGCCGGTCACGGGCGGCCTGCTCGTCGCCGCGCTGTTCGAGGCCGCGGGTCTCCCCGACGGCGTCCTGAACGTCGTCACGGGGCGCGGCTCCGCCATCGGCGACCGGATGGCGGGCCACCCGGACGCGGACGTCGTCGCGTTCACGGGGAGCACGGCGGTCGGCCGCGAGGTCGCGGCGACGGCGGGACGGAACCTCGCGCTCCCCGCGATGGAGCTCGGCGGGAACAACGCGCACATCGTCGCCGGGGACGCGGACGTCGACGACGCCGTCGAGGCCGGGGCGTTCGGTTCGTTCATCCACTCCGGGCAGATCTGCATCTCGATCAACCGCCACGTGGTCGTCGACGACGTCTACGACGAGTACGTCGAGAAGCTCGCGGGGATGGCCGAGCACGTCCCCACCGGGAGCGCCCACGACCCGGAGACGATCGTCGGCCCGATCGTCAACGAGTCCCAGCGCGACTCCGTCCTCGGCTTCGTCGAGGACACGATCGACGCGGGCGCGACCCTCGAAGCCGGCGGCGGCGTCCACGACCTCGACGACGTCGCGGACTCGCTCGTCGTCGAACCGACCGTGCTCTCCGGCGTGACGAACGACATGCCGGCGGCGTGTAACGAACACTTCGGTCCCATCGCTCCCGTCATCCGCGCGAGCGACGTCGACGAGGCGGTCGAGATCGCCAACGACACCGACTACGGCCTCTCCGGCAGCGTCTACGCGGGCGACACCGGACGCGGGCGCGAGATCGCCAAGCGCGTCGAGACGGGGATGATCCACGTCAACGACCAGCCGATCAACGAGGAGCCGCACATGCCCTTCGGCGGCGTCGGTGCCTCCGGGATCGGTCGGTTCAACGCCGACGAGGTCATCCACGAGTTCACGCAGACGAAGTGGATGAGCGTCCAGCACGAACAGCGCGACTACGGGTTCTGAGGACCGCCCCCGCGCCCCGCTATCGAAGAACGAGTCGCGCGCCGCCCGACACGCACGAATATTTATTACTAATTGTGCGGTAGTACTGCCGTGACCAGATCCACGTACACGCACGTCACGATCGCTATCGACGACCTCGACGAGGCGGTCGACTTCTACGGCGGCGTTTTCGGGATGGAACCCGTCCCGACGCCGGACTGGGACCTCCCGGTGCAGTGGCTCGACTGCGGCGGCCTCCAGTTGCACCTCGTCGAGACCGACGCCGACGCGCCGGCCTTTCACCACTTCGGCGTCCACGTCGACGACCTCGAAGGGGTGTACGCGGCGGTCGAGGCGCACTCCGCGGCCGCGTTCGACGACCTCGGTGTCACCGGGGGCGGTGACTGGGCCGACGGCGACCCGCCGGTCTACTACCTGCCGACGATCCGGACCGCTCAACTGTACGTCCGCGACCCGGCCGGGAACCTGATCGAGGTCAACGCCCCCGACGTCGACGCCCTCGATCGAACGGTCGTGCCGAACGTCGTCGAGCGCACCGACCTCGACCCACCGGTACCCGGCTCGGACGCGAATCTCTACGGGTCGTTCGGCGTGGACCCGACGCGGCCGTTCACGGATTGAGGACGACTTTGACGCCCGCGCGTTCGGCTTCGGCCGCGAACCCCGCTTCGTAGTCGGCCATGTCGAAGGCGGGGCCGACGACGGGCGAGAGGTCGACGCTCTCCGACAGCGCGAGCGCGCGTCGCCAGTCGGACTGTCGGCGTCCGTTTACCGTCCGGATCGACACCTCGTCGTTGAGCAGCGCCGTGAGCGCGACGGAGACGCGATCGTCATGAAAGACGCCGACCTGCACGATTTCGCCGCCGGGTCGAGTGCTCGACTCCGCCAGCCGAAACGCCGACTCGTGCCCCGAGGCCTCGACGAACACGTCGACGGGTCGATCGAGTGCTCCCTCCGTCGCGTTCCGCGTCGCCGTCGCGCCCATCTCGGCGGCGATCGGGAGCCGCGTCCCCTCGTCGATATCGGCCCCGATCATCACGATCTCGCTCGCGCCCGCCGCACGGGCCGCGAGCAGCGCGCTCAACCCCGCGGATCCCGGTCCCGCGATCGCCACCCGATCGCCCATCTCGAACGACGACGCCTCGACGGCGTGGACGCCGATCGCGAGCAGTTCGAGGAAGACGCCCTCGTCGAACGTGACGCTCCCGGGAAGCTCGTAGAGGTTCCGCGCGGGGACGACGACGTATTCGGCGAGCGCGCCCGGCGCGTCGACGTCGATCCCGATCGCCCGCCGGCCGTGTGGCGAGAACCCCGGTTTCTCCGTGCAGAGGTTCTGTCGCCCCTCGCGGCAGTTCCGACAGCGCCCGCAGGAGACGCGCGGCTCGACCGCGACGCGCTCACCGCCGGTCCAATCGACGACGTCTGCGCCGACGGCGTCGACGACGCCCGCGAACTCGTGGCCGAACACCTGCGGGAGGTGGGACTCGTAACGGTGGTAGTACTCGTCCCAGCGGTAGAGCGGGGCCTCGACGCCGCCGTCGATTCCGACCGACCGAACGGCGATCCGAACCTCGTCCGCCCCCGGAGTCGGTATCGGCCGCTCTGCGAGCTTCATCCCCGGTTCGGCCGCGCGTTTCTCCAACACGGTCATCGACGCGTCTGTCATCGGTGCCGCCACGTTTCGAACGAACGATAATCGTGTTTTCGGGTAGAGTTCACGCATCACGTTTGGATGCGGGTTCGCGGCGTCTCGGTCGGGTCCCGGCGGTACGTGGCTGAGCGCTGCGGTCCGCCGCGTGCACACTCAATGCAGTGTGTTCACACGGATCACAAACTTCTTCGCGCCGGTCGCCGTAGCGGTCGTATGGACGTGCTCCACGTCGCCGTCGACGTCACCGATATCGAGACGGCCAGCGGGTTCTACGAGGACGCGCTCGGTCTCCGCTTCACTCGGGCGTTCACCGTCGAGGGGACGCACAACTACTGCGTCGGGGGCGAGGGACCGGCCGAGATCCAGTTCCGCGAGGTCGACGACCCCGTCGTTCCCGCGGGCATCAACCACCTCTCCGTCGGCGTCGACGACCTCGACGCGACCGTCGAGACGGCCGTCAGTGGGTGGGACGCGACGCTCGAACGGGAGCCGTTCGACATCGACGACGAGACGCGCGCGGCCTTCGTCACCGACCCCGAGGGGTACACCGTCGAACTGATCGAGCAGTAACGCGTCCGCTACGGGCATCGGGTGCCCCTCGTTTCTCACCCCCACGCTCCCGCTTCGATCCGCGCGTCACGTCGTCGCCGACTCGGGGTCGCGTGCGCGTGCGGCGTTCGCCCCCGGTCCCGTCGCGCCCGCGCCGACCGCTCAGGCCTCCGATCGCTTGTAGACGATGTCGCGCTGGACTTCGTTGACGCCCTCGTAGATGAGCGGGAGGCGCGCGTCCCGGTAGAGCCGCGAGATCCGATGTTCGTCGAGGACGCCGCGACCGCCGTGGAGTCGCATCCCGGTCTCGGCGCACTCGACGGCGGTCTCCGTGGCCTTCGTCTTCGCCATCGCGCTCCAGTCGCTCGCCGCCTCGTCCGTCTCGACCCGCTCTGCCGCGCGCCACGTCAGCGCACGCGCGCTCTCGAACTCCGTGCGCATGTCCGCGAGGTCGTGCTGGACGGACTGGAACTCGCCGATCGGTCGCCCGAACTCCTCGCGGTCGTCGACGAACGCCCACGCCTCCTCGATGGCCGCGGCGGCGATTCCGAGCCCGTGACCGGCGGCGGAGATACGGCCGTGATCGAAGAACTCCGCGACCATGCGGAACCCCTCACCGCGCTCGCCGACGAGGTTCTCCGCCGGCACGCGACAGTCGTCGAAGACGATGTGTGCCTGCTGGGAGGCGCGCATCCCGATCTTCTCCGGGATGTGCTCGGCCGCGTAGCCCGGCGCGTCGGTCGGGACGACGACGAGCGAGTGATTCGCGTGTCGATCGTCCGTCTCCTCCGTCTTGACGTACGTGAGAACCCAATCGGCGTCGATCCCGTTTCCGATCCAGTACTTCTCCCCGTCGATGACCCACTCGTCGCCCTCCCGCTCCGCCCGCGTCGTCATCCCGGCGAGGTCGCTCCCCGTCTCGGGCTCGGAGATCGCCATGCCGGTGAACGACTCGCCGCTCGGGATCCCCGGTAAGTAGCGCTCTTTTTGCTCGTCGGTGCCGTAGCGTTCGAGGACGTTCGTCCCGAAACTCCGCCCGCGGATCGCCATCCCGATCCCGGCGTCCGCGCGGAAGAGTTCCTCCGTGACGGCGAGGCTCTCTCGCAGCGACGCGCCCCGGCCGCCGTACGCCTCGGAGATCTCGATCCCCACGAGATCCGCCTCGACCGCCGCCTCGACGACTTCCCGTGGATACGTCCCGTCCGCGAAGTGGCGCGCCGCGTTCGGCTCGACGTGCTCGCGGGCGAACGCCCGCGCGTCGCGTTTGGCCTCGCGGACCTCCGCCGGAACCGAGGATTCGTCTAAGAGCTCCATGTCGGGACGGACGCGGAAGGCCAGCAAAGCCCTTTCGCCGCCGTCGACCGTCTCGTCACCGTCACGCTACGGCTCCTCGATGCCCTCCTCCTGGCGGAGCTCGGTCCGTCGGATCTTGCCCGTCGACGTCCGCGGGAGCGTGCGCACGAACGCCAGTTCGCGCGGGTACTCGTACTTCGCCAGGCGCTCTTTGACGTGCGCCTGGAGGTCGTCGCGTAAGTCGTCGGACGCCTCGTAGCCGTCCGCGAGGACGACGAAGGCCTTCGGAATCTCGCCGCGCGTCTCGTGGGGGACGCCGATGACGCCGGCCTCGGAGACGGCGTCGTGGGTGACGAGCGCTTCCTCGATCTCGTTCGGCCCGAAGCGGTAGCCGGAGCTGATGATGAGGTCGTCGTCGCGGGCGTGGAATTGGAAGTAGCCGTCCTCGTCCCGAGAGACGAGGTCCTCGGAGAGAAGCCAGCCGTCCTGGACCTTCTCCGCGGTCGCCTCCGGCTTCCCGAGGTACTCGACGAACAGCATCGGATCGCCCTCGTACTTCACGGCGAGCTCGCCGATCTCGCCGGGATCCGTCACCTCCTCGCGCGTGTCGGGGTCGAGGATCGCCACCTCGTGGCCGACCGAGGGGACGCCGAAGTAATCGATACGGTGATCGATACCGAAGCCGGGGTCGTCGGAGATGAGGCCGCCGACCTCCGTGGATCCGTACCCCTCGACGAACGCGGCGTTCTCGAAGGTCGTCGTCGCCCAATCGATGATGCTCTCGCCGGCGGACTCCCCGCCCGTCGAGAACGACTGGAGGCTCGTGAGGTCGTAGCGCTCGTCCGCGTCCTCGACCTGCATCATCATCCGGACGGCGGTCGGCGGGAGGTTCAACTGCGTCACCTCGAAGCGCTCGACGAGCTCGAACTCGGCCTCGGCGTCGAACTTCCCCTCGGGCCGGCCGACGACCGGGATGCCGTAGAACAGCGGCGGGAGCACCATCTGATTCAGCGACATGATCCACGACCACTCCGAGATGGTCCGCACGACCTGCTCGTCGCCCGTCTCGTGGCCCTGGAGGCTGACGAACTGCGGGAGGAGGCCGAGCAGGTGGCGGTGGGCGTGGACCGCGCCCTTCGGTTGGCCCGTCGTCCCGCTCGTGTAGATGATGCAGGCCGGATCCGCCGGATCGGTCGCGCGCGTCTCGAACTCGGTGCTCCGCCCTTCGATCGCGTCCCAGAAACACGTCTCGTCCCCCCGGTCGAACCCCTCGCTCGTCACGACGAACGAGAGCGAGTCGAGGTCGTCACGGATCGGCCGGAACGTCTCGATCGCGCCCTCGTCGACGACGAACGCGACGGCGTCGGAGTCGTCGAGCCGGTAGCGGAGGCCGTCGGTCCCGAGGAGCACGCTGAGCGGGACGGTGACCGCCCCGAGCTTGAACGCCGCGAGGTGCGCGACGAGCGACTGGAGGCGCTGGGTCCCGTTGACGGCGATGCGATCGCCCGCCTCGACGCCGCGCTCGTCGAGGTAGTTCGCGAAGCGGTTCGCGTACCCGCGGAGCTGTCGGAAGGTGTACGTCCGCTCCTCGCCGTCGTCGATGTAGAGCGCGACGCCGTTCTTCTTCGCCGCCGCCCACCGGTCACAGACGTAGTGCGCGATGTTGAACGTCTCCGGGATCTCCCACTCGAACCACTCGCGGGCCTCCTCGATCGTGTCGAAGCCCTGCTCGTGGAAGTAGTAGTTCTCCAGCCGGTCTATTTCGTCCATTCAGTTCCACCTGTTCCGGATACACTACAATAAACGTTATCTATGTCACGTAACACGAAATCCGGGGCCCTACTCGAAGTCGGGATCCCGGTCGTGGGTGAACGCCTCGACGCCCTCCAGCATGTCGTCGGTCGTCGACAACAGGCCGAACGCCTGACTCTCCATGGCGATGGCGGTCTTCAGGCTCGCGTCCTGCCCCTCGTTGATGACCTGCTTTGCGACCTTGAGCGCGGTCTGCGGACCGTTCGCGATGTCGGAGACGAACGCCTCGACGGTCTCCTCGAATTCGGACTCGGGGACGGCGCGATTCAGGATGCCCCAGTCGACGGCCTTCTCGGCGCTGATCTGTTCGCCGCGGAAGACGAGCTCCTTCGTGCGCGCCTCGCCGACGAGGCGCACGAGGCGCTGCGTGCCGCCGCCGCCGGGGATGAGGCCGAGGTTGATCTCGGGGCTCCCGAGTCGCGACCCCTCCGTGGCCAGCCGGATGTCGCAGGCCATCGTGATCTCGAAACCGCCGCCGAGACAGAGGCCGTCGATCTTGGCGATCGTCGGGCGCTCGAAGTCGTAGATGGTCTCCACGGCGTCCTCGACCGCCATCAGGTCGGTCGCGTCCGCGGTCGTGAAGCCCGTGATGTCCGCGCCCGCGCTGAACGCGCGATCACCCGCGCCCTCGAAGGTGACGCAGGTGACCTCGTCGGTGTCGACGGTCTTGAGCAGCCGGTCGATCTCGTTCAGCATGTCGTCCGAGAGCGCGTTCAGCCGCTCCTCGCGGTCGAAGACGACGCGGAGCACGCCGTCCTCGTCGATCTCGTGTCGGATGTAGTGGTACGGGCCGCCGTCGGAGTAGTCGTAGAAGCCCCGCCCGGCGTCCTCGCCGGTGTGCCCCGACTCGACGAGCTCGACCAGATAATCGGCGGGCTCGTACCGCGGTGCGCCCGTCTCCTCGTGGAGGGTTTCCAGCTTCTCCAGCACGCGACCGAGACCGAGCTTATCGCCGGTACGACACGTTCCCTCGGGGAGCCCGCCGCCGAGGCGCATGGCGATGTCGATGTCCTCGGGGTCCGCGACGTCCTGCCCGACGAGTCGCGCCGCCTCGTTGATCATCCGGGCCTCGACGCGGAGCGTGTTGAAGCCCTCGCCGTCGCCCGGTTCGTAATCCACCCCGGGACCGTCCTCGTAGTCGTAGAAGCCCTCGCCGGTCTTTCGCCCGAGGTCGTCGCCGTCGACGAGCGATCGATAACACTCCGGCACCGGCTCGTTCCACTGCTCGCGGGTGTGGACGAAGATGTCGAGACCGCCGAAGTCGGCGAGTTCGAACGGGCCCATCGGGTAGCCGCGACGGTACACCATCGCCGCGTCGGCCTGTCTGACGTCGGCCTCGCCGGCATCACGCATCCAGCCGGGCTCCTCCATGAACGGGACGAGGACGTTGTTCACGACGAACTCCGGGATGTCCTTGCGGACGAGCACCGGCGTCTTATCGAGCGACTCCACGAACCCGTAGGCCGCGTCGACGACGTCGTCGTCCGTCTCCTCCCCGGAGACGACCTCGACGAGGTCCATCTTCACCGGCGGGTTGAAGAAGTGCATCCCGCAGACGCGCTCGGGGTGCTCCGTCTCCGCCGCGATGTCGGTCACGCGCAGGCTCGACGTGTTCGTCGCCAGGATCGTGTCCGCGGCCGTGGCCGCCTCGACGTCGGCGAAGAGGTCACGCTTCATCTCCAAGTCCTCGGGGATGGCCTCGACGACGAGGTCCGTGTCTCCGACGGCCGCCTCGAGGTCCGTCGTCGTCCGCACGCGATCGAGGACCGCGTCGGGGTCCTGATCGAGTTGCCCCTTCTCGGCCAGCTTTCCGACGCTCCACTCCAGTTGCTCGTACCCGTCTTCGACGTACGACTCCTCGATGTCCCGGAGGGTGACGTCGTAGCCCGCGATCGCCGCGACCTCGGCGATCCCGTGGCCCATGCTTCCCGCTCCGAGCACTGCGACGGTGTCGATTTCGCGTCCCATCGTGCCATCCATTCGCGCAACCGGTAATCAAGGTGACGGTGCCTATCGTCCGTACTGATACTTGATCGAGACGCGGTTGCGCGACTCCTTGAGCGCGCCGAGCAGTTCGTCCTGATACGACTCGTTCCGGATCCGCTCGGACGGGCAGGCGATGGCGAGGCTGGCGACGTGGTCGTCGTCGGGGTGGAGCGGGACGGCGACCGTCCCCATTCCCACGACCTGCTGGTCGACGTCGACGGCGTGCCCGTCCTCACGGACGGTCGCCAGTCGCTTGCGGAGCCGATCGGGGTCGGTCACGGTCCGCTCGGTCACCCGTTCGAGGCCGCCGTCGAGGATCGCGTCGACGCGCTCCGCGGGCATGTGCGCGAGGATCGTCTTCCCCGACGCCGTCGTGTGTAGCGGGGTCCGCATCCCCGAGTACGTCCCGAGTTCGAGGGCGTTCGCCCCCGGGCGTTGGTGGAGGATGACCGCGCTCCCCGCCTCCTCGACGACGAGCGTCGGCAGCTCTTCGGTCTCGCGCGAGAGCCGAGAGATCTCCTCGCGTGCGGCCTGAAAGACCCGGTTTCGGTACTGGAGACGCGTCCCCATGTCGAGAAACCGGTAGCTCAGCTCGTACGTCCCGCCGTCGTTGACCGCGTAGCCGACGGCTTCGAGCGAGCGCAGGTACCCGTGCGCGGTGCTCCGATGGACGTCGAGGGCCTCGGCGACCGCCGCCGGCCCGGCGCCGTCCTCGCGCCAGAGCACCTCGACGACCTCGAAGACCCGCTCGACCGATTGCATCGTTGGCGTCGTCATCGTCCCGTCGTTCACCGCGCACGCCCAAATTCGTTTGGGTATATCAGACGAGACGCCGAGTCGTCGGCGCGGCCGTATCGCGTCGTCGCCGTCGAGTCGGCGGTAGCCGCTCCGCGATCGACGCGATGACCGAACGGATCGGATCAGGGGGTCTCCACCCGACCGCGACCGAATTACACCTGTATCTTCGTAAAGGAGTGCGTCGAAGCCGTCGCCCCACGAGCGTTCGTTTCCTATTACCAAACGAGTCTGCTGACGGTTCGCCGCCGATCGGCGTGCTGGCGACGGACGACGACGGGCCGACGGCGCGCGCCGGCGAACCGCCCACTCAAACTATAACTACGTGGGCGCCGTCGACCGCGATAGTGTCGCGCTTACTCACGGTTACTCGCTCCGGTGCGACCGTCGACGCGCCCACGGACCGCAACATTGATTGTGATACTCCGTGATGTAACGATTGATGCAGAGTGATAACGAGCGGCACGCTGTGGTCGGTGACGACGCACCGGAGGCCGCGCCGTGACGCGGAACGCCGCGATCGTCGGTGGCGGTCACACCGACTGGGGCGAGCGCGACGCGACGTGGAAGGACCTCGCGCAGGAGGCCGGGAAAGCGACGTTCGACGACGTACCGGACGTCGGCCCGCCGGACGTCGAAGGGCTGTTCGTCGGCGCCGTGCAGCCCGAGCGCTTCGCGTTCCAATCGCACGTCGCGCCGCTCGTCGCCGAACTCCTCGGCGTCGAGGCCGATTCGATGATCGCCCGGACGGAGCTCGCGTGCGCGAGCGGACAGGCCGCGCTCCGCTACGCGTGGCTCGCCATCGCCGCGGGCCAACTCGACACCGCGCTCGTCATCGGCGTTGAGAAGATGAACCTCCCCGACGGCCACGACGAGGAGATGCAGACGAGCATGTCGAACGTCGTCGACCGCGAGTTCGACGGCGTCAACGGGCTCAACGCCCCGACGTACTTCTCGTTCCTCGGGCAGCGCCACATGCACGAGTACGGGACGACCCAAGAGCAACTGGCGAAGGTCGCGGTGAAGAACAAGACGCACGCCGCGAACAACCCCTACGCGCAGTTCCGGATGGACATCGACGTCGACGACGTCCTCGACTCGTACCCGATCGCGCCGCCCCTGCACCTCTTCGACTGTAGCGGCGTCACGGATGGCGCGGCCGGCCTCATACTCATGAGCGAGGAGAAGGCCCGCGAGGTCACGGACGAGGCGACGTACATCACCGGGAGCGGCCAATCATGTATGGCGGGCAACTCGGTCAACAACGTCCCGTCGTTCTCCGCGTGGCCGCAGGCGACCGTCGCCGCCGAGCAGGCCTACGAGCAGGCCGGGATCGACGACCCCGTGAAGGAACTCGACGTCGCCGAGATCCACGACTGCTTCTCGATCAGCGAGATCATCGAGTACGAGGACCTCGGGTGGGTCGAGAAGGGCGAGGGCGGTCAGTTCATCGAGGACGGTCGCAGCGAACTCGACGGCGACATCGCCGTCAATCCCCGCGGCGGGCTGCTCGGCTGTGGCCACCCGTTGGGCGCGACCGGCGTCTCGCAGGCCCTCGAAGTCCACAAGCAGTTCACGGGCCGCGTCGAGTCTGCCCGACAGGTCCCGGACGGTCCCGAGACGGGGCTCATCCACAACCTCAGCGGGAGCGCGTCGGTTCACAGCGTCATGACGCTCGGGAGGGATCCGCGATGAGCGACGAGCCGCCCCGCGGGTCGACGAGCCTGCCGGACAGCGTGGACTTCCCGCGGCTCTTCGACTTCTACGAGATCCAAAGCGAGGACGAGACGCGCATCCACGAGTTCTACGCGAACCTCGACGACGGGTCGCTCACGACGACCGAGTGTGCCGATTGTGGCGAACTCCACTTCCCGCCGCGCGTCGTCTGCCCCGAGTGCACGAGCGATGACCTCTCGTACGCGTCGCTCCCGCACACCGGGACGCTCCACGCGTTCTCGGTGATGCGCGCCGGCGCGCCGATCGGGAAAGTCGACGACCTCCCGTTCGTCGTCGGCATCGTCGATCTCGACGGCGTCGACGTCCGCCTCTCGGCGCGTATCGACGACGCCGAGTACGACGACCTCACCATCGGTGATCCGGTGACGCTGAAGGTCGTCGACATCGAGGGTCCCGCCGACCTCGAACGCGTCTTCTACCGCTTCGTTCCGGCGGACGCGGACGCGGACGTGGACGCGTAGGCGCTCCGCGAGCCGTCCCCCGGCTCCCACGCTACGGGCGCACGAGGACCTTCACCTCACCCGATCCGCCGTCCGCGAGCGCCTCGAAGCCCTCCGACTCGATATCCGTCAGGTCGATCCGCGACGTCACGAGCGACTCGGGGTCGAGGTTGCCCGCGGCGAACTTCCGGAGGACGGTCCCGAACTCCTCGGCGGCCCGCGGGCCGGTCTGGTAGGCGGCGGACCCGCTCGCGCTCCGCTGGGCGCTCACGTACGCCATGACGTCCGCCTCGATCTCGTCCTCGAAGACGCCGACGAGCGTCGTATGCCCGCCCGGCCGGGCGGCCTCGATCGCGTCTGCGTAGCCGGACTCGGTCCCGGTGACGTCGAAGGAGACGTCGGCCCCGCCCCGGGTGTCTCCGCGGACGGTCTCGACGAAGTCGGTCTCGCGCGGGTCGACGACGACGTCGGCCCCGCCCTCCGCGGCGAGCGCGCGTCGTGCCTCGCGGTGGCCGGACGCGTACACCGACCCGGCGCCCATATCACGCGCTAACTGGACGGTCGCGAGCCCGATCGGCCCCATCCCGACGACGGCGACGTCGTCGCCCGATCGGATCGGTGACTGCAACAGGCCGTGGTAGGCGACCGTGAACGGTTCGGCGACGGCGGCGAGCTCCGGCGAGACGCCGTCGGGGAGCGGGACGACGTTCGTCGCGGGCGCGCTCACCCGCTCCGCGTACGCGCCCGGACGCTGTGCGCCGACGACGGTGAGGTCCCGACAGAGGTTGTACATCCCGGCGTCGCAACACCAGCAGTCCTCGCAGGCGACGAGCGGGTTCACCACGACGTCCGTGCCGACGTCGACGTCCGCGTCGGCGCCCGCCTCGACGACGGTGCCGCCGAACTCGTGGCCCATGACGTAGGGGAGCGACGCCTCGCCGGCGCGCGGGCCGTGGCTGTACTCGGCTAGGTCTGACCCGCAGATGCCGCAGGCCGCGACGTCGACGACGACCTCGTCCGCCTCGGGTTCGGGCGCCGCGACGTCCTCCACGCGGACGTCGCGGTTGCCGTGGTATCTGGCTGCTCGCATGACGCTCGATACACGCGCGTCTATGCACATAAATCGTCGTATATTGTTCCTGGGGGGATCCGGGTCGCGGATCGTCGGTCGCCCGTGGTCCATCGGGGGCGGTCGACCGCCGCACTGTGGGGGACGCGCCGCCCGCGGCGTCGCCCGCCGAACCATAAGGATCGTTATGGATAGAACTATTTGGGTCGCGTCCGTACGCGGGGACAACAGCGGACCCACCAGCGCGGAGACGGTCGGCCGTTGTCCACAAATCATGTCACTTGCGACTAACGAGCGATACCGGATGTTCATCGGCGGCGAGCTCGTCGAATCGGCGGGCGGGGAGTACCGAGAGACGATTGACCCCGCGACGGAGGAACCCATCGCGGAGTTCGCGGCCGGGACGAGCGAGGACGTCGACCGCGCGGTCGCGGCCGCCCGCGACGCCCTGCCGGAGTGGCAGGCGAAGACCCCCACGGAGCGCGGCGAGGTCGTCGAGCGCCTCGCGGACGTCGTCCGCGAGAACGCGGAGACCCTCGCGGAGGTCGAGACGCGCGATCAGGGCAAACCCCTCTCCGACTCCCGCGGCGCCGTCGAGGGCCTCGCGCAGACCCTCGAATACTACGCGGGCGCGGCGGGCAAACTCGAAGGCAAGAGCATCCCGACGGGCGGCGAGGAGGTCGACTTCACCGTTCGGGAACCCTACGGCGTGAGCGCGCAGATCATCCCGTGGAACGCCCCGCTGAACCTGATGGGGCAGGGGACCGCACCCGCGCTCGTCGCCGGCAACACGGTCGTCATCAAGCCCGCACCGACCACGCCGCTCTCGGCGATCCACCTCGCGGAGCTCTTCGAGGACGCCGGCGTGCCCGACGGCGTCATCAACGTCGTCACCGGCGGGGCGGAACCGGGTGCGGCGCTCTCCGGCCACGAGGACGTCGACACCGTCTCCTTCACGGGGAGCGTCCAGACCGGCGCGGCCGTCATGGAGTCCGCCGCGGCGAACATCACGCCCGTCACGCTCGAACTCGGCGGCAAGAACCCCGCCGTCGTCCTCCCCGACGCGAACTTGGAGGAGGCCGCCGACGCCATCGCGCTCGGCATCTTCATGAACACCGGGCAGATCTGCGCCGCCGCGGACCGCGCCATCGTCCACGAGGACGTCTACGACGAGTTCCTCGACCTCGTCGTCGAGCGCGCCGACGCCTACGAGCTCGGCGACGGCATCGACGACCCCGACATGGGCCCCCTCAACTACGAGGCGCACTTCGAGAAGGTGATGGACTACATCGACCTCGGCGTCGAGGAGGGCGCGACCATCGAGACGGGCGGCGAGGCCCTCAACCGCGACGGCTACTTCGTCGAACCGACGGTCTTCTCGGACGTCGAGACGGACATGCGGATCGCCCAGGAGGAGATCTTCGGGCCGGTGCTCTGCGTCATCCCGTTCTCGGAGCGCCGCGAGGCCGTCGACATCGCCAACGACGTCGAGATGGGACTCACTGGCGGCGTCTTCTCCGACGACATCCGGGCCGCGCTCAACACCGCCGAGCAGATCGAGGCGGGGAGCGTCTACGTCAATCAGTGGTTCGGCGGCCCGATCGGCGCGCCGTTCGGCGGCTTCAAGAAGAGCGGCATCGGTCGCGAGATGGGGATGGAAGCCTTCGATTCCTATCTCCAGACGAAGAACATCTGCGTCAACCTCACCGAGCGCTGAACGCGGCTCCGGCCGCTCGGTCGACCCCGAACACCGCTTTTTCGCGCGCGACGCGTCGCCCGCCGAGCCCCGCCGACTTACTGGTCCTGGAGGAACTCCGGCCACTCCTCCGGCGGCTTGCTCAGGTAGTCCGGGCGCTCGTTCAGGCTCCCGCCGCCGTCGAGTTCGATGGCGGTCGCGTTGACGTACTCGGAGAGGTCGGAGACGAGGAAGAGGACGGTGTCGGCGACGTCCTCGGAGGTGACGCCGCGTTCGAGCGGGCCGTTCGGCGAGCCGCCGGGACAGACCGCGTTCACGCGGACGTCCGGCCCGAGGTCGCGGGCGGTGTGCTTCGAGAGGCCGATGAGCCCCCACTTCGCCGCGGTGTAACTCGGGTTCCCGTGGACGGTGACGTTCGTCCCCGCCATCGAGGAGATGTTGACGATGCGGCCGTTCCCGTGCTCCAGCATCTCCGCCGAGGCGGCCTTCGAGCAGTTGAACGGCCCCGAGAGGTTGAGCGAGATGCCGCTCTCCCACTCGTCGTAGTCGAGGTCAGTGAAGTGGTCGGTGCTGCTCCCGCCGGCGTTGTTGACGAGGATTTCGAGGCTCCCGAAGCGCTCGACCGTCGCCTCGACGAGCGCCTCCGCGGACGCCGGGTCGGTGACGTCGCACTCGACGACTTCGACGTCGACCCCGTCCGCGCGGAGGTCGTCCGCCGTCTCCTCCGCGAGCTCCACCTGGATGTCGGCGATCACGACGTCACACCCGGCCTCCCCGAGCCGTGTCGCGATCTCGCGGCCGAATCCCTGTGCGCCGCCGGTGACGATAGCCGTCTCTCCGTCGAGGTCTATCATACCTCCCCGTCACCGCGAACCGGGTTAAAGATAACGAACGATTGCCGTGTTTACGCGTGCGCGGACGTCGCCCGTGGAGAGCGTACCGACGCGTCGGTTCAGTCGTTCCGAACGAGGTCCGCGCCCCTCTCCGCGACGGCGATGGTGGGCGCGTTCGTGTTCCCGCTGGGGACGCGGGGCATCACGGAGGCGTCGATGACGCGGAGGCCGTCGATGCCGTGGAGTCGGAGGTCGTCGTCGACGACGGCCATCTCGTCGTCGCCCATCTTGCACGTGCAGGTCGGGTGGTAGCCCGAGACGGCGTTGTTCCGGATGTACTCCGCGATCTCCTCGTCGCTCTGGGCGTCCTCGCCCGGATAGAGTTCGCGTTCGCGGTACTCCGTGAGCGCGTCCGTCTCGCCGATCCGACGCGCGCGGCGGATGCCCGTGACGAAGTCCTCGACGTCCTCCTCGTCCAGCATGTACTCGGGGTCCATCACCGGATCGTCGTGGGGGTCGGCGGACTGGAGCGTGACGCGCCCGCGCGCGCTCGGCCGTAACGGCAGCACCATGATCGAGAATCCGGCTTGCGGGTCGTTCTCCGCGCCAGGCGCGAGCCCGTACTGGAGGTCGGGCGCGGGGAGGTCCGGATCGGAGCGCTCGAAGGCGCCGACCATCGAGCGGTCGTAGCGGGTCCCTCGTTCCTCGCCGTCCGCCGTCTCGATGGGCTCCGGGGCGGCCTCGATCGGTTCCGAGCTCTCGTAGACGACCGGCACGCGCAGGTGGTCTTGGAGGTTCCGTCCGACGCCCGGGAGGTCGTGACGGACGTCGATGCCGTGCTCTTCGAGGTGGTCGGCGGGGCCGATGCCCGAGAGCATCAGTAGCTGGGGCGTCTGGACCGCCCCGGCGGCGAGGAGGACCTCGCCGTCGTCCGTGACTTCCGCGGTTTCCGTCGCGCCGTCCTGTTCGTAGACCGCGCCGGTCGCCCGGTCGCCGTCGAAGGTGAGTTCGGTGACGTGCGCGCTCGTCTCGACGTGGAGGTTCGGGCGATCGAGGACGGGCTTGATGAACGCCGCCGCCGCGCTGTGTCGGTGGCCGTTGTCCATCGTGGAGTGGTAGTAGCCGATCCCCGCCTGCTGCTCGCCGTTGAAGTCCATGTTCACGTCGAGCCCCGCCTCCCGCCCGGCCTCGACGAGCGTCTCGCTGAACTCGTTCGGAGACCCGCGCCAGACGCTCAGCGGCCCGTCGTGACCGTGGTACGCCTCGTCGCCGTCGGCGTTCAGGCTCTCGGACTTCTTGAAGTAGTCGAGCATCTCGTCGTACCCCCACCCCTCGTTGCCGAGTTCCTCCCACCGGTCGTAGTCGTCGGGGTGGCCGCGGACGTACGCCATGCCGTTGATGACGCTCGACCCGCCGAGCGCCTTCCCGCGGGGCCAGTCGATCCGACGGCCGTTGAGCCCGGGTTGGGGCTCGGTCTCGAACTCCCAGTCGAGGTCGGAGCCGAGGACGTCCCAGACCCGCGTGGGATCCTTGACCATGTCGCGGTCCTCTGCCGGCTCGCCCGATTCGAGGACCAGCACGTCGACGTCCTCGTCTGCCGTCAGTCGGCGGGCGAGCACGCACCCCGCGCTCCCACCGCCGACGATGATGTAGTCGTACATGATTAACGATGCAATCATAGATAGAATATAACTAATAATTTCCGGTTACCGGTGATCGGTTGCGAAACGGCCTCGTCGCACCGGCGCTCGCGTCCCATGGCCCACCCGAGTCCACCGTCGTGCGGTCGCACCTGCTCCACGTCACGCCGTCCGCGGCGGCCCGTCGCCGCTCACCGCCGCGCTACAGGTACTCCTTCGCCGACTCGACGGCGGTGATGCCGTCGCCGACGCCGGCGCCGATCTCGAAGACGCTGTCTTGGCGGACGTCGCCCGCCGCGAAGATGCCCTCAACGCTGGACTCCATGTCCGGGCCGACGACGACCGCTCCCTCGTCGTCCAGCGCCACGGCGCCGTCGAGGAACTCGGTGTTCGGCACGGAGCCGACGTTGACGTTCAGTCCCCCGATCTCGATCGTCTCCGGCTCGCCCTCGGCGTCGACGACCGCGAGGCCGTCCACGACGCCGTCGCTCCCCAGCACCTCCGTGACCGCGACGTCCGTCCGGACCGTGAGCCCGTCCGCCTCCGCCACCCGATCGCGGAACGCCGCGTCCGCCGACAGCTCCGCGTCGGGCGTGAGGAGGAGTACCTCCGAGGCGTAGTCCGTGAGGAAGACGGCGTCGATCGCCGCGTGGTTCCCGCCGCCGACGACCGCGATGCGCTCGCCTCGGTAGAGCGGTCCGTCGCAGGTCGCACAGTGGAAGATCCCGCGTCCCTCGTACTCCTCCTCGCCGTCGACGCCGAGCCGTTCGGAGTGGCTCCCCGTCGCCACGATGACCGTCTCCGCCTCGTGGGCCTCCCCTCCCGCACGGACCACGTGGGGATCGTCACCGTCGCCGGGCTCGACGGCCTTCACGGCCTCCAGCTCCACGTCGACCTCGTACTGCTCGACCTGTTCGACGAGTCGCGCGCGCAGGTCGGTGCCTGCGACGCCGCCCGGGAACCCCGGGAAGGACTCGACTTCGTGTCGATTCACCAGTTCGCCGCCGATCGACTCCGCCTCGAAGAACAGCGTGTCGAGCGCGGCCCGGCCGGCGTACGTGCCCGCGGCCAACCCGGCGGGTCCCGTCCCGATGATGAGAACGTCGTGTACCATTGTCGCCACGCGCAGGTCCGCGAGAGAGCGCAAAAAAGCTTTCTCCCGCTCGGATTCGCCCGCGTCGGCACAAAGACGAAGGCGACCGACGGAGTAGCCGGCACTGACACATGGTCCGAGACGACGCCGACGACGAGTCGATAGCGGCGGTTTCGCGCACCCTCTACCGGCAGGGGATGACGGACGGCCTCCCGGTGATTCCGCCGACGGAGGAGCGGGTCGAGGAGATGCTGCGCGGCACGGATACACCGGACGACGCGGTCATCGGTCGCCTCGGGAACGACGACAACCCGATCACGGTCGCGGGGCTGGCGTCGAACGCCGTGATGGCGGGCTGTCTGCCGACCCATATGCCGGTGCTGGAGGCCGGCGTCCGGGCGCTGGCGGACCCCGACTCGAACTCGATCCAGTTCTCCGTCAGCACGGGTGGGTGGGCCTACCAGTGGATCGTCAACGGCCCCGTCCGCGGCGACGTCGGGATCGCCGGCGGGACGGGCGCGTACGGGCCGAACTACCGCGCGAACCGGGCCATCGCCCGGGCGCTCGGGATCGCCTACCGGAACACCGCGAAGATCCACCCCGGCGAGAAGGACATGGGCGTGATGGGCAACCCATTCAAGTTCAGCCTCCTCCTCGGGGAGCACGAGGAGGCCAGCCCGTGGGAGCCCTACCACGTCACGGCCGGCTACGACGAGGGGGACAGCACGATCTCGCTCTCCGGACCGAACAGCTTCGTCCAGTGGGAGCCGGCGGCGGCCGAGGCGGAAGCCGTCCTCCGCGGGATGCTCGCCAACACGCCGCCGGCGATGGTCAGCGGCGAGCAGCAGGGCGGCGATTTCGATCAGACGATCACGTACGTCCTCTGTCCCGCGAGCATCGACCTCCTCGCGGACGCCGGGCTCTCGAAGCGCGACGTCAAGCGGTACGTCGCGGACAACTCCGCGATTCCAGTTGATGAGTTCCAGAAGGGGGTCCTCTGGGAGGGTGCGCTCGAGGGCTACCACGGTCGCGTCGAGAACGCGCAGGTGCCACAGATCAGGGGTCCCGAGTACGTTCGCGTCGTCGCTGGCGGCGGGCGGACCGGCCGGTGCGACGCCGTCATCGGGCCGTCGATCGGAGGGCCGGTGACGGAGCCGATCGACTACCCCGACGGCTGGTCGGCGCTCGTCGCCGAGTACGGGCCCACCGAATGACCCCACAGCACGCATACATCATTATCTGTCACCAAAAACTATATTGTCAGTGCGTATAGTACCCATACTATGGGTCTCGTAACCCCCTCCTCGACGGGCAACGACACGGACCAGAAGCCACTCACCCCGCGCGTCGACTCGCTTGATGGGACGCACATCGGGCTGTACGACAACGGGAAGCCGGCGGCCGAACCCCTCTTGACCGCGGTCCAGGAGATGCTCGCCGAGCGCTATCCGGACGCGACGTTCGAGTGGTACCACGTCGAGCACCTCAATCAGATCAAGAACGACGAGGAGCAGGCGGCGGTCACCGAGTGGGCCGAGGACGTCGACGTCGCCATCGGAGCCATCGGCGACTGCGGCTCGTGCACGAAGTTCCTCACGTGGGGGATCGAGTTCATCGAGGACGCCGGAACGCCGGGCGTCGGACTCATCGACGAGGGGTTCGAGCTCGACTATCAGTCCAACGCCGTCGAGCGCGGCCGTCCGCTGCGCTACAAGAAGACCCCGGTCCGATGCGAGACGACCGACCTCGAGCGCGTCCGCGACGAGGTCACCGACGACGTCCTCGACGGTATCATCGACGAGCTCACCCGCCCCCTGAACGACAAAGAGCGCGCCGACCCGGTCGCGCAGTAATCCCCGCCCCGAGATATTCATGTCCCAGCACTCACCAGACGAGCAGTCGCTAGAGGAGATCAATCAGTCGCTGTACGAGGACGGCCTGACCGACGGCCTCCCGGTGATCCCGCCGACCGACGAGCGGGTCGAGGAGATGCTTCGCGGCACCGACAAACCCCGCGACCACGTCCTCGGCGACCTCGGCAACAACGAGAACGCGATCACGGTCGAGCAGCTGGCGTCGAACGCCGTGATGGCGGGCTGTCTACCGACCTACATGCCGGTGCTGGAGGCCGGTATCCGGGCGCTGGCGGACCCCGACTCGAACTCGATTCAGTTCTCCGTCAGCACGGGATCGTGGGCCTACCAATGGATCGTCAACGGTCCCGTTCGTGAGGCGCTCGGCATCGAGACGAGCTCCGGGGCGTTCGGGCCGAGTTTCCACGCGAACCAGACGATCGCGCGGGCGCTCGGGATCGCCTACCGGAACACCGCGAAGATCTATCCCGGCGAGAAGGACATGGGCGTGATGGGCAACCCCTTCAAGTTCAGCTTCCTCGCCGGCGAGAACCAGGACGCCAGTCCGTGGGAGCCCTACCACGTCACGAACGGCTACGACGAGGGGGACAGCACGATCTCGCTCTCCGGGCCGAACGGCTGGGTCCAGTGGTTCCCCGACGAGAACAACGCGGAGAACGTCTTGCGAAACATGATCGAGAACACGCCGACCTCGATGCGCGCGAGCTCCGGCGAGGACCTCAACGCGACGATCACGCACTTCTTCAACCCGTACAACGCGGAGGAGCTGGAGAAGGAGGACCTGAGCAAGCAGGAGGTCAAGGAGTACCTCGTCGAGAACTCCTACCGGACGCTCGACGGCTACGAGGAACCCCGCGGCGAGACGGGGAAGGTCCCGCCACGACAGATCCAGCAGTACGCCGATGCGGACGCCATCAACCTCATCGCCGTCGGCGGCCCCGGACGGGTGAACGCCATCGCCGGCACCTCGATCGGCGGTCCCGTCACGAAGAAGATCGAGTTCCCGGACAACTGGGACGACCTCCGAGAGGAGTACGCCATCGAGGAGAACTGGGTTCCGACCGAGGGCTTCTACGACTGAGCGTCACTCGGACCGCCCGTCGGTTCCCGCCGGGACCGCGACCAAACCGTTTTGAGCGCACGGAGCGTCCGTCCCGAGCATGCGCGCCACGACGGTCGAGTGTCCGCGGTGTGAGGCGGCCCACGAGTTCTTCTTGCAGGACGAGGAGCGACACCTCCGGCAGTGTCCGGACTGCGACGGCTGGTTCGTCTTCGCCGAGGCGGAGTCCGGCCTCAAACGGACGGCGCTCGACGACCCCGCGGCGTGCCCGGTCGCGGGGTGCGAAGAGCGCGTCGACGCGGACGATCTACCGGCGCACGTCGTCGACACGCACGACGGCTCGCTCGACTGAACCGGACCCGATCACGGGCAGACGAGGATCTTTCGCTCCTCGCTCTCCCCGCCGAGCAGCGTCTCGAACCCCCGATCGACGACGTCTTCGAGGTCGATCCGCGACGTGACGTAGTCGTCGGCGTCGAGCTCTCCGCTGGCGAGCTGGCGGAGCACGACGTCGTACTCCTTGGAGACGCGCGGGCCGAGCTGATGGGAGGTCGACCCGGCGACCGTGCGCTGGTGGCGGACGAGCTTCTGCGGTTCGAACGCGGCTTCGCCGCCGAAGACGCCGATGACCGTGGTGTGACCACCGGCGCGCGTGGCGCTGACGGCCTGATCGAGGGTGGCCTCGTGGCCGACGGCCTCGAACGCGACGTCGGCGCCCGTCCCGGTCTTCTCGTGGATCCGCTCCACGGGGTCCTCCTCTTCGGGATCGATGAGCACGTCAGCGCCGAAGTCGGCGGCGACGTCGCGGCGCGACGCCTGCGGCTCTGAGACGTAGACGGGGCCGGCGCCCGCGGAGGCGGCGAACCGCACCGCACCGAGTCCGATCGGCCCCGCGCCGACGACGACGGCGCTGTCACCGACACCGACGGGCGACTGACGGACGGCGTGGAGGCCGACGCTGATCGGCTGGGCGATGGCGGCGTCGGCGGGCGAGACCCCATCGGGGAGCACGAGCGCGTTGTCGGCGCGCTCGACGACCCTCTCCGCGTAGCCGCCCGGTCGCGCGGACGTCGCGTCGAGGTCCCGACAGAGGTTGTACATCGCGCTCTCGCAACACCAACAGTCCATGCAGGGCGTGTGCGGGCTGAGGACGACGTCGGTACCGACCTCGATGTCGACGCCGGCGCCGGTTTCGAGGACGGTGCCGCCGATCTCGTGACCCAGCGTCGTCGGATAGTCGGCGTCGCCGTGGAGGCCGTCCGTGTAGAAGTGGAGGTCGGATCCACAGATCCCACACGCGGCGACGTCCACGAGTACCTCCCCTTCGCCCGGGTTCGGCTCGTCGACGTCCTCGACGCGCATGTCTTCCGGTCCGTAGAAGAGTGCGGCTCTCATACCAGACCTAACTCATTATTCGTTAATAAATCTATGTGATCGGCGACGCGCCGTTCGATCGCGGGACGGAGCGAGCAGCTGTTTGAGGGTGTCAAATGGACTGATAGGGGTTCCCTCACGCCCGCCTCACCGTGTCATGTGACTTCGTACCGTGGTTTTTCGCGCTCACGTGCTATCCGCGATCGGTCACCGACTCGGCATAGCACGCCTATATTTACACCAATATCACTGTAATCGAAGGCGCGTCCTCTCTCACCCTCGTTTGATCACTGCAAATCAAGGCGATCGGTCCGCCGTGTGGATGTTGATCTCCACGCTGTTCGCCGCGCGCACGACCGCGTCCACGAGCTCGTCCTGGAATCGCTCGTCGCGCCACTTGCTCGCCGGACCGGACATGCTGATCGATCCGAGGATCGTCCCGTCGTCGTCGAGGACCGGCGCCCCGATCGCGCGGTTCCCGTGCACGACCTCCTCGTGGTTGATCGCGTACTCCTGCTCCCGGATCGTTTCGAGCTCCGCGAAGAGCGTCTCCTCGTCCGTGACGGTGTGGCTCGTGTACGGCGGGAGTCCGCAGTCGTCGATGATCTCTCGGGTTCGCTCCTCCGGCAGGTAGGCGAGGATCGCCTTTCCACCCGCCGTGCAGTGGATGTGCGTCTGGGGACGACCGCGCTTCGCCGTGTGTACTTCCTTACCGACTGCCTCCTCGCCGGCCATCTCGTAGAGGGTGAGGGTCTTTCCACGGTACTCCGTCACGAGGTGGGCGACGGCGTCGTACTCGTGGGCGAGGTCGTCGACTTCGGTCTTCGCCGCACGGTACAGCGGGCTCTGGCGCCGCACCCACTCGCCGAACGGGACGAACTCCATTCCGAGCTTGTACTCGCCGTCGACCTGCTGGACGAAGCCGTTCGACGCGAGCGTCGAGAGGTGCGTGTGGACCGTTCCCGGTGTGAGGTCCGTCCCCTCCGCGAGTTCCGAGACGGTACTCCCGCCGCTCTCGCCGAGTTCCTGTAGGATGTCGCACGTCCGATCGACGGATTGGATCTTCCGGTCCTCCGTGTTCCCGGCCATACGTCCCATACCCGGATCAACAATCATAAACTTTTGTGGTGGTCAAATCCACTCTCGCGGATCTCCCGCTCGTCACGCGTACGCACGATGTGGCCGTCGACTCCCGCGATCCACGATTTTCGTCCGTTTCGACCCTTTCGGTCACGCGATCGGGTACGCGAATCGGAGTAACCGATAGGTTAATCATCGTAGACCGTGAGTCGTCGCACCATGGCCGATGTCTACGACGAGATCGAGCTCCGCCCGTGGGACGACGTGCTCGCCGAGCACGCGCGTCTCCTCCCGAAGCAGTTCGACTACCTCGTCGAGCACTCCGACTACTACCGGCGCACGTTCGACGAGTGGGGCGTCGACCCCGGCGACGTCACGTCGCTCGACGACCTGCGCGAACTCCCGTTCATGACGAAGCAGGACGAGCGGGACTGCCAAGCGGTCCAGTCGCCCGCGAAACCGCTCGGGAAACACCAGACGGCACCGACGTCCGCGCTCAATCGCACGATTTCCTCCTCGGGGACGACCGGGAAGCCGACGTACTTCGGACTCACCGCACAGGATCGCCGCGACTGGAACGAGGTGCAGACGCGGGCGTTCTACACCGCCGGCGTCCGCCCGGAGGACACGGTGCTCTTCGGCGCCGGACAGACGATGGTCACCGGCGGGACGCCCTACTTCGAGTCGCTGACGAAACTCGGCGCGAACGTCGTGCCCGCGGGCGGGGAGAGCACCGAACGCCTCCTCTCCGTCGGCAAGGACATCAACGCGGACGTCCTCTGGACGACGACCTCGCACATACGCTACCTCGGCGAGAACGCCGAGGACGTCTGCGGCGTCGCGCCCGCGGACCTCTCGATGCACAAGGTCATCGGGGGCGCCGGTCCCGGTATCGCCAACCCCGAGATCCGCCGGGAGTTCTACGACACGTGGGACGCTTCGCTCGTCCGTGAGGGCATGGGTCTCGGCGACATCCTCGGGTGCATGTGGGCGGAGTGCGAGGAGGAAGACGGGATGCACTTCCACGCGCAGGGCCACGTCCACGTCGAACTCATCGACCCGGAGACGGGCGAGGCGAAGTCGTTCGAGGACGGTGCGGAAGGCGAACTCGTCTACACGCACCTTCGGCGCGAAGCGACGCCGCTCGTCCGCTTTCGCTCCGGCGACTACGCGAGGGTCACCGGCACCGAGTGCGCCTGCGGACGCACCGCACCGAAGATGCAGTGTATCGGCCGCGCCGACGACATGCTCATCTACAAGGGCATGAACGTCTTCCCGTCGGCGATCCGCGACGTCGTCTCCGCCGTCGAGGGTGCGGCCCCGCGCATCCGCGTGCTCACCCCCGACGCCGACAAGGTCCACTTCGAGGATCCGATCGAGGTCGAGATCGCCCGCGAGACCGGCACCGACCGCGCCGACGACGAGATCATCGAGGACGTCGTCTCCGAGGTCCGAGGTCAGCTCAAGGTCCGCGTCGATCCGACGATCGTCGACGTCGAGGAACTGCCGCCGTCCGAGTACAAGACGGACCTCGTCGAAGTCCGCGCCTGAGGCGCCACCCCTTCTCGTTTCGCGTTTCGACGGTCGGTAGCGTCGCGTCTCCCGTTTCCGTCACGTCCCGACTCCGGGACGCGATCGTCGGCGGAAGATTTATAATTATTAATTGTAATCTAGCGATCGATCGCGCTGCTCGAGCGCATCCGATCCCGGCAGACCGGTGCCGGTGACCGAGTCCGGACGCACTACGACCGACCGACGTATCCACCACCATGAACGCGGACACACGGACGACGGACGGAATCGACCGACGAACGTACTTGGGCGCGCTGGGGGCGGCCGGCGCGGCGGGCCTCGCCGGGTGTAGCGGCGGCGGCGAGAGCGCGAGCGACGAAGACCTCGGGGAGCGCGTGCCGACGATGCCCGGCGCGATCATCGCCGGAACGGCGGGCTCGTCCGACTTAGAGCGGGCGATGCAGCACGTCCAGACGCAGAGCGAGGAGGTGCTCGGGGTGCCGATGGAACTCGTCAACCGCGAGATCACGACGTACTGGACGGAGGCGTACAACGACCAGCGCACGTTCAACTTCACCGTCTCGATCTCGCCGTCGTTCCCGAGTGTCCTCGACCCGGACAACCTCCTCTACTCCTACCACATCAAGAACGCGGGGGCGAACGGGCGCCCGAACGGCATCAACTACGCCGACTGTGACTTCTCGCGGAAGGTGGACGCTCAACGCACCGCGACGAACCGGGAGCAACGGCGATCGCACGTCACGGACGCCCTCTCGGCCGCTTCGGCCGACGTCACTCCGATCACGCTGTGCACGTCGATCACGGGCGGCGCCTATCGGACCGACCAGCTCGACCCCGGCGACGCCGGATCGGCCGGTGCGAGCCTCCGCAATCCGGAGTTCCTCTGGAACACGACGGCGACCGGCGAGGCGGACGGCATCGTCTCGAACATCACGCCCGCGAACATCGCCAGCGCGACCTACATGTCGAGCCAGCCCGCGACGCCGTGGGTGGGGACGGTGTACATGCCGCTCCTCTACCGGGACAGGAACTACGAGCTCGCGGCGGGCGCCGCGAAGGACTGGACCGTCGAGAACAGCTATCAGACCTTCACGTTCGACATCCGCGAGGGGATGACCTTCCACGACGGCAGTCCGCTCACCGCGGAGGACGCCAAGTGGACCCTCGAATTCCTCGACGACAACACGGATAGCTTCTCCGCGATCAACGAGTACCCCTACGAGTCGATCACCGCCGTGGACGACACGACGCTGACGGTCGAGATGTCGCGGCCCGCACCGTCGTGGCTGACGGCGTTCGTCCCCATCTGGTCGGGCGTCCTGCCGAAGGACGTCTGGCGGGCCGCCGGCGCCGAGGAGAACCCGACGGACCCCGACTTCGAGGGGCTCGTCGGCTCGGGCCCCTACCGCGTGGTCCAGTACCAGCCGCGCCAGATCCTCGTTTTGGAGCCTGACGAGGACCACTACATCGACGCGGGCGCGGACCTGACGATCCGCGGCTATCAGGGGCGCCAAAGCGCGTTCCGCGCCTTCCAGACTGGTGGCCTCAACCTCCTGATCAACATCACGAACGACACGTGGTCGCAGATCGAGGACGGAATGGCGGAGTCGGCGACGGTCGTCGCCGGCGACGCGTTCACGTCTTTCGAACTGCGCGCGCAACACTCGTTCGCGCCGTCGATGTTCCGGGAGTTCCGCCTCGCCGTCTCGCAAGCGCTCGACCGAGCGCTGATAAACGGCATGTTCACCCGCGGGGAGGGGAGCCCGGAGCTGTACGCGTCGTTCGTCGGGAAGAACCACCCGTGGCGCCCGGAGAGCGACGACGCGCTGACGAAGATCGCGGACTCGCCGCGACCGAACGAAGAGGCGGCGAAGCAGGTGTTGCGCGACGCGGGGTGGGGGTGGGACGGGGACGGGCGACTTCACTACCCGCCCGAGAAGGACCTCACCCCCCGCTGGCCCGAGGGATCGACTCCCTGCGAGGAACCCGATAGCTTCCCCTGCGTCCCCGATATCTGCGAGTGACCGCGGTTCGGTCGGGCTCACCCGGCCGAAACGACCCGCTCGCGGGTCGAGAACGGCGAACCGACCGGTACTATCGGCATATTTATTATGTTCGATGATGAGCGACTTGTGTGTGGATGGTCGTCACGGTTCTGACGGCCCGGCGAGCGGATCGGGACGTGGAGCCGACGACACACGGGATTCAATCATGACTGACGATTCACCGGACTCTGATGGGATCGATCGACGAACGTACTTGGGCGCGCTGGGGGCGGCCGGCGCGGCGGGCCTCGCCGGATGTAGCGGCGGCGGTGGGGGCGGATCGAGCGGCGAGGACTTGGGCGAGCGGGTGCCGGCACTGACGGTGGCGTCGCTGGGCGGCGTCGCGGGTGCGTCCGCCATCGAGCAGGCGAACCAGCACGTCGCCACGCAGATCAGCGAGGTGTTAGGCGTCCCCGCGGAGGTGACGATCAAGGAACTGACGACGCTGTGGAACGAGGCGTACAGCGATTCCCGCACGTTCAGCTTCCACCTCGATCTCTCCCCGCAGTTCCCCAGTAACCTCGACCCGGACAACCTCCTCTACTCCTACCACATCAAGAACGCGGGAGCGAACGGCAATCCGAACGTCATCAACTACGCCGACTGCGACTTCTCGCAGAAACTCGACGAACAGCGTACCGCCTCGTCGACGGAGAAGCGTCGGGAGTACGTCACGGACGCCCTCTCGACCGCCTCGGAAGACGTCATGCCCACGACCCTCTGTACGAACACGGGCTCGTCGATCTACCGCAACGATCAGCTGAACGCGCAGGACGTCGGGCAGGCCGGACCGGTCGATCGAAACCCGGAGTTCCTCTGGAACACCGAGCCGATCAACGGGGCGAACGCGATGAAGTCGAACGTGACGCCGGGGAACATCCCGAGCGTCGTCTACATGAACAACCGTCCGTCGACGCCGTGGGTGGGGACGGTGTACATGCCGCTCCTCTACCGGGACAGGAACTACGAGCTCGCGGCGGGCGCCGCGAAGGACTGGACCGTCGAGAACAGCTATCAGACCTTCACGTTCGACATCCGCGAGGGGATGACCTTCCACGACGGCAGTCTACTCACCGCGGAGGACGCCAAGTGGACCCTCGACTTCCTCAACGACAACGCCGACACCTTCGCCGTCATCTCCGAGTACCCCTACGAGTCGGTGACGGCGGTGGACGACACGACGCTGACGGTCGAGATGTCGCGGCCCGCACCGTCGTGGCTGACGGCGTTCGTCCCCATCTGGTCGGGCGTCCTGCCGAAGGACGTCTGGCGGGCCGCCGGCGCCGAGGAGGATCCGATGAACGTCGAGTTCGACCGGATCATCGGTTCGGGGCCCTATCAGGTCCGGGACTTTCAGACCCGTCAGATCCTCGCCATGGAACCCTACGAGGACCACTACATCGACGTCACCGGCGACCTCATCTTCCGGGGCTATTCCGACCGGCAGAGCGCCCGCCGCGCGCTCGAATCGGGCAGTCTCAACATCCTCCTCAACAGCACGAACGACACGAACGAGCAGATCAAGAACGCCCTCGGCGATAAAGCGACCGTCGTGACGTCGGACACGTTCGTGTCGTACGAACTGCGCGCGCAACACTCGTTCGCGCCGTCGATGTTCCGGGAGTTCCGCCTCGCCGTCTCGCAGACGCTCAACCGCACTCGACTGAACGCGTACTTCAACGGCGGGACGGGTACCCCCGAGCTGCGTTCGTCGTTCGCGGGAAAGAATCACCCGTGGCGCCCGGAGAGCGACGACGCGCTGACGAAGATCGCGGACTCGCCGCAGCCCAACACGGAGGCGGCGAAGCAGGTGTTGCGCGACGCGGGGTGGGGGTGGGACGGGGACGGGCGACTCCACTACCCGCCGGAGAAGGACCTCACTCCCCGCTGGCCCGAGGGATCGACCCCCTGCGAGGAACCCGATAGTTTCCCCTGCGTCCCCGATATCTGCGGCTGAGCGCGACCCGATCGGTTTCGGGCCGGGTTCGCGTCGGCCGGCGGCGCGCGACCGGGAAAGATGTTTATTCGATCGTCGGTATTACTGCGGCATGGGAACTCATACCGATCCCGCGTCCCTCTACGAGCGACTCCGCGACGACGGCCTCTTCGAAGAGTCGGGCGAGGAAGTGCGACTGAGCGACGCGTTCTCGACGGCCCGCGAGCGCGAGCGAGCGGCGGTCGCAGCGCTCGATGAGGACGCACTCGCGGACCTCCGCGAGGCGTACGTCGACGGCGCCGACGTCGCGGCGACCGATGTTGACGAGCGGACGCTCGCGGACGCGGTGGCGGTCCACGAGACGTGCGAGAGCGTCGACCGAGCCACCAGCCTCCACGTCGCGCGCTCGCTCACGCGCGACGGACTCGACGGTTCCGATCCGCACGTCCCGGACGGATTCGTATCGCTCTCCGGTGACGAGATCGGACGGTTCCTCGACGCGCACGCGGCGGCCGTCGTCTACTGCTGGCGGGAGGAATGCGACCCGTGCGACGCGGTGCGTGCGGATCTCGAATCGCTGCGAGGCGAGGGACTGTTTCCCGACGAGATCGGACTCGGCGCCGTCTACGGGCCGGACAACGTCGACGAGCTCCGCGAGTCCTACGATGTCGGCGCGGCGCCGACCGTCCTCTTCTGCGCCGGTGACGCCGTCGCGTCGCGCTTCGTTGGAAACCCGGGTCGTGGCGCGCTCCGTGCGGAGACCGAACTCCTGATCGACGGGGTGTAACGACCGATCGGTCCGGGCGCGTTCGCCGCCCGTCGACCGCGAATCACCGGATACACGTCTCGATAGAGGAAAGAATTATAGTGGCCCAACAATGATGAGGGTTTCATGAGGGTTCATGCAGATTAACGATTCGAGCGGGTCGACCGACTCCGGCTTGCTCGGTGCGCTCCGTCCGGGGCGGCTCCGCGATCACTACCTGTTCCGGAACCTCCGCTCGTCGCTGAGGCTCTACCTCTCGGATCGGCTCACCGTCGTGTTCCTCGCGGGGTTCGTCCTCGTCCTCCTGGCGGCCGTGTTCGGTCCGATGATCGCCCCGTATCCGCCCGATAAGGTGTTCATCACCAGCAGCGGGGAGATACTCAAGCTCGCCCACCCGTCCGGGGAGCACCTGTTGGGGACCACGGCGCGCGGACAGGACGTGTTCAGCAGGCTGTTGATCGGCGCCCGGCCGACGTTGTTCACCGGGCTCCTCGGCGGGTTTCTGGTCGTCCTGATCGGCGTCACCATCGGCGTCTCCGCCGGCTACTACGGCGGTCGCGTGGACGACGTCCTCATGCGCCTGACGGACTTCGTCTTCGGCATCCCGCTCATCCCGACGGCGATCGTGCTCGCGGCGTACTTCGGCGTCGGCACGTGGAGCACGATCCTCGTCATCGGCTGTCTGCTGTGGCGGAACAACGCCCGCGTCTTCCGCTCGCAGGTCCTCCAGATCCGCGAGCGCGAACACGTCCGGGCCGCGCAGATGCTCGGCGCGAGCGACCGATACGTCATCACGCGCCACATCCTCCCGAACCTCGGCGGGATGATCGTCCTGTTCTTCGCGCTCGGGACCGGCCTCACCATCATCATCAGCGCCTCGCTGTCGTTCCTCGGCTTCGCCGACCTGTCGCTTCCCTCCTGGGGGCTCATGCTGCGTAACGCGTACAACTCGGGCTACATGGCGAGCGCTTGGTGGTGGTCGCTCACCTCCGGCTTCGCCATCTCCCTCACCGTGCTGTGCATCTTCATGCTCGGGCGCGGATACGAGCGCGTGCACGAAACCAACGTCTCGGAGTTCTGATCGACACCATGGCACCCCTACTCGAAATCGACGATCTCGACATCACGTACCGCACGAGTTCCGGCGACCTCAGGGCCGTTACGGACGCCTCCATCTCCATCGACGCCAACGAGTACTACGGCCTCGTCGGGGAGAGCGGCTGCGGGAAGAGCACGCTCGCCGGCGCCGTCACCAACTCCCTCGATCAGAACGGCGACATCACGGGCGGCACGGTGACGTACCGCGGCGAGGAGATCCAGGACTACTCGGAGGAGGAGTACAACGACGAGATCCGGTGGAAGGAGATCGCGGTCATCCCACAGTCGGCGATGAACAGCCTCAATCCCCTCTCGCGCATCAGCGAGCAGGCGATCGAGGTCGCCGAGGCCCACACGGACTGGTCCGAGGAGAAGGCGGTCGACAAGCTCGAAGAGCTCTTCGGCGTCGTCGGACTGCCGGCGTCGCGCGTTCACGACTACCCTCACCAGTTCTCGGGCGGGATGAAACAGCGCGCCATCATCGCTTTCTCCCTCCTGCTCGATCCCTCCATGATCATCGCGGACGAGCCGACGACGGCGCTCGACGTGATCATGCAGGACCAGTTCCTCAAACACCTCGACGAGCTCCGCGAGATCCGCGACTTCAGCCTCCTCTTCATCACGCACGACATCGCGGTCGTCTTCGAGATGTGCGATTCGATGGCCGTGATGCACGGCGGGCAGGTCGCCGAACGCGGCGACACGACGGCGCTCTTCGACGACCCCCACCACCCCTACACGCTCCTGTTACAGCGCGCGTTCCCCGACATCCGGTATCCGAACAGGAAACTCGAAGGCATAGACGGGACGCCGCCGGCGCTCGAGAACGAAGTGGACTACTGTACGTTCGCGGATCGCTGCCCGTGGGCCGAACCCGAGTGCCGCGAACGCGCGCCCCCGACCGAGGTCGTCCCCGGCGACGCCGAACACGCCTCCGCCTGCGTTCGTAGCGACGAGGTGGCGACGCTCGCGGCGCGCGACCTCGAGGACGTCGACGACGACCACGGGGAGCCCGCCGGTGCGGACGCCGGGGCCGACCGCGGAGGCGACGAGTCGATCCTGTCACTTCGGGGTCTCAACAAGCACTTCAGCCAGTCGACGAACGTGCTCGATACGATTCGGGCCAGCGTCTTCGGCGGCGAGCAGGACGCGGTCCGCGCCGTCGACGGCGTCGACCTCGAACTGAAGGAGAACCAGATCCAGGGCGTCATCGGCGAGAGCGGCTGCGGCAAGAGCACGCTCCTCCAGACGCTCATGGGGAAGTACGAGCCGACCGAGGGCGAGATCGTCTTCGACGGCACGCCGGTCTCGTCGTTCGATAAGGCGGACTGGAAGGAGTACAGACGCCGCGTCCAGATCATCCTTCAGGACCCGTTTAACACGCTCAATCCGCACTTCTCCGTCCGGGAGACGCTACTGGAGCCACTTCGGATACACGACATGGAGCGCAGCGAAGAACGGGTGCTCGACGTGCTCGAGCAGGTCCGGCTGACGCCCGCCGAGGAGTACATCGACCGCAACGAGTCGCAGCTCTCGGGCGGCGAGAAACAGCGCGTCTCGATCGCGCGCGCGCTGATCCTCGAACCCGACGTCATCCTCGCCGACGAGCCGGTGTCGATGCTCGACGTCTCGACGCAGGCGTCGGTCCTCGACATGCTCAACGAACTGACCGACGAGTACGGCGTCTCGATGCTGTACATCTCCCACGACCTCTCGACCGTCTCGTACGTCTGCGATCGGGTGAACGTCATGTACCTCGGACGGCTCGTGGAGAGCGCGCCGACGATGGACCTCCTCACCGATCCCAAACACCCGTACACGCGCTCGCTCCTGCAGGCGATCCCCGTCCCGGACCCCCACCACGAACGGGAGTGGGCGGAGCTCCCGGGAACGCCCGGCGACGCCTCCGACCTCGGAACGGGCTGTCGGTTCCGCGATCGCTGTCCGGACCGGATGGATGTCTGCGAGCGGATGCCCCGTCAGGCGGACGTCGGCGACGATCACCGGGCGGCCTGCCACCTCCACTACGAGCACGGCTCGGGCGACGACCCCGCGCCGACGGCCGCGACCGACGGAGGTGAACGATGAGCCAACTCTACTACTACGCGCGCCGAACGGTGGTCTCGATCCTGCTCATCTTCGCCATCGCGACGTTCCTGTTCTTCGCCTTTCGGTTCATGCCGGGCGACTACGCGACGCTCCTGTTACAGCAGGGCGCCTCACCGGAGCAGGTGGCGAAGGTGCGACAGATGTGGGGGCTCGATCAACCGCTGTACGTTCAGTACTTCAAGTGGCTCAGCAACATGGCTCAGGGGAACGCCGGAATGTCACGGCAGTTCAACGAGCCGGTCCTCGAGGTCGTCCTGCCGGCGCTGCGCAACTCCCTCATCGTCGCGCTCCCCGGCGTGTTGGTCGCGTTCGTCCTCGGGTCGCTCTACGGTGCCCTGATGGGGAGTCGGCCGAACTCGCTGCTGGAGAAGTACGGCATCATCCCGCCGAACATCGTCGGCACCACGCCGGACTTCTTCATCGGCATCCTGCTCCTCACCGTGTTCTCGGCGTGGCTGGGGTGGTTCCCCTCCGGGAGCATCGCCTCCGTCGACACGCTGACCAGCACCTCCGGATGGGGGATCTACCTCACGTCGGACTTCTGGTACCACTACACGCTCCCGTTCCTCACGGTCGTGATCAAGTACATGTACTACCCGACGCTGGTGATGCGCGGGAGCGTCGTCGAGGTTCGGAACCAGGAGTTCGCCACCTACCAGCGGCTCCTCGGGCTCGGCAAGTGGCGGCGCTTCCGTCACATCATGAAGCACGCGTCGCTTCCCGTCGTCACCGTCCTCCCCGCCGTGACCGCGACCTCGATCAGCGGGCTCGTGCTCATCGAGATAGTCTTCAACTGGCCGGGCATCGGGCAGCTGCTCCTGACGTCCGTGTTCGCGCGTGACACGCCAGTCATCCAGTTCATGTTCCTGCTCATCGCGGCCTGGATCGTCATCGGGAACTTCATCGTGGACATCGCGTACACGATCATCGACCCCCGGATCACGATCGAGGGCGAATAACGCCCGCGCTCGGCTCGTTCGATTCCGCCTCTCGTCAACGTCGTTCGCCCGTCGCGCGTCCCGCGACTCCTCGCCGTCCGCATTCTCAGTCTTCGCCGTTTCCGTCTCGTGCACGCCCGCGAAACGAACAGCCCACGCCCGCGCTTCGGACGCGGTCGAAGACGTGTCGCCGCGCGTTTCAGCCGTCGTCGCGGATGAGGTCGGAGGCTCGCTCGGCGATGGCGATGGTGGGCGCGTTCGTGTTCCCGGTGGTGATAGTGGGCATGATCGAGGCGTCGACGACGCGGAGGTCGTTCAGGCCGTGGACGCGGAGGTCATCGTCGACGACGGCCATCTCGTCGTCCCCCATCTTGCACGTCCCGACGGGGTGATAGATCGTCTGGACGGTCTCACGGACGTGTTCGCGGATGTCCGCGTCCGTCTCCGCGTCGCCCTCGGGCCAGATCTCCTCGCCGCGAACGCCGTCGAGCGCGCTCGCGTCGGCGATCTCGCGGGTGCGTTTCACGCCGTGGACGAGCCGCTCCATGTCGGCCTCGGCGTCGAGGTAGTTCGGATCGATCAGGGGATCGTCGAAGGGGTCGTCGGAGGCCAGCGAGATCTCCCCTCGGCTCTCCGGGTGGAGGAGCGTCGTGCTCGGCGTTATCCCGTTCCCGTCGGGGTTGTCGAAGCCGTGATTCATGAAGTAGACGCGCGCGAGGAAGTACTGGAGATCGGGCACGTCCAGGTCGGGGTCGCTGCGCTCGAATCCGGTGACCTGACAGAGGACCTCGCCGGGTTCGATCTCCGGGTCCACCGTGCACTCGTACGCGGAGGAGGCGACGAGGTGGTCCTGCAGGTTCTGCCCGACGCCGGGGAGGTCGTGACGGACGTCGATGTCGTGCTCCGCGAGGTGGTCCGCGGGGCCGACCCCGGAGAGCATGAGCAGCGCCGGCGAATCGATGGCGCCCGCGGAGAGGACGACCTCGCCGGCCGCGGCGCTCCGCTTCGTGCCGTCCTGTACGTACTCGACGCCGGTCGCGGTGTCGCCGTCGAACGTGACGCGCGTCACCCGTGCGCCGGTCTCGGCGGTGAGGTTGTCCCGTTCGAGCACCGGATGGAGGTACGCCGTGGCGGTGCTCTGTCGCTCGCCGTCTTGCACCGTGAGCGGGAGGGGGCCCATTCCCGCCTGCCGACCGGCGTTGACGTCGTCGTTTCGGTCGAAACCGACCTCAACGGCGGCGTCGATGAGCGCGGACGTCACGTCGCCGTACGGGTGCTCCTGCTCGACGCGGAGCGGTCCGCCCTCGCCGTGGTGTTGGGACTCGCCGCCCTCCCAGTCCTCCATGCGCTTGAAGTAGGTGCGCATCTCGTCGTACCCCCAGCCGTCGTTGCCGAGGTCCGCCCAGCGGTCGTAGTCGCGGGGGTTCCCGCGGACGTACATCATCGCGTTGATCGCGCTCGACCCACCGAGGGTCTTCCCGCGGGGCCAGTACTCCTCGCGCCCGCCGAGACCGGGTTGCGGGACGGTCGAGTAGTCCCAGTCGATCTCCGAGCGCATGAGGAGCGGGAACGACGTCGGATCGTGGATCTCTTCTTTCTCGTCGGGCTTCCCCGCTTCGAGCAGCAGTACTTCGTTCTCGTTCGACTCGCTCAGGCGGTTCGCCAGCACGCAACCCGCGGAGCCGGCGCCGACGATGACGTAATCGTATCCGTCTGCCATCTCGATTCGAGTCACGCGCTAATCAATAATGAACGTTAGGTATATATCAACGCGACTCCGCGGCTCTATCGAGGGGGCCGTCCCCGCCGAATACATCACTATTATTGTGTGTGGTGCCGACACTCCGTGTGATGTCCAGTACCAGCGACGACGGTGGGGAGACGATCGAATCGATCCGCTCGCGGCACCGCGACGCGGCGGCCGACGTCGTTCCCGAGCACACGCAGTTGTACATCGGCGGCGAGTGGCAGGACGCCGCGAGCGGCGAGACGTTCGACACGCTGAACCCGACGACCGGCGAGGTCCTCGCATCCGTCGCGCGCGGCGGCGAAGCGGACATCGATCGCGCCGTCGAGGCCGCGTGGGACGCCTACGACGAGGAGTGGTCCGAGACGAGTCGCGCCGAGCGACAGGCGCTCCTCACCGAGATCGCGGACCGCGTCGAGGAGCATCAAGAGGAGCTGGCGACGCTCGAAACGCTCGACAACGGGAAGACCCTCATGGAGGCGCGGATGGACGTCGGCGGCGTCGCCGAGCAGTTCCGGTTCTT
This sequence comes from Halarchaeum nitratireducens, assembly GCF_014647155.1. GTDB lineage: Archaea > Halobacteriota > Halobacteria > Halobacteriales > Halobacteriaceae > Halarchaeum > Halarchaeum nitratireducens. The sequence continues at coordinate 146,111 of NZ_BMOQ01000002.1, forward strand.
CGCGGGCGCCACGAACTCGCAGAGCGGTCACACTCGCGACGAACCCGGCGTCCACGGCGAGGTGATCCGCGAGCCGTACGGCGTCGTCGGCCAGATCATTCCGTGGAACTTCCCGCTGGCGATGGCGTCGTGGAAGCTCGCGCCCGCCCTCGCCGCCGGTAACTGTTCGGTGCTCAAGCCCGCCGAGCAGACGCCGCTCTCCGTCCTCCGCTTCCTCGAAATCGTCGACGACGTCGTCCCGGACGGCGTCGTGAACGTCGTCACGGGCTACGGCGAGGAGGCCGGCGATCCCCTCTCGCGCCACGACGGCGTCCGCAAGCTCGCGTTCACGGGATCGACGGCCGTCGGCAAACAGATCATGCGCAACGCCGCGGAGAACGTCACGGACGTCACGCTCGAACTCGGCGGGAAGAGCCCCATCGTCGTCCACGCGGACGCCGACCCCGAGGAGGCCGTCGGCGTCATCGCCATGGCCATCTTCGCCAACACCGGCGAGTGCTGCGAGGCGGGCTCGCGGCTCTTCGTCCACGACGACGTCGCCGAGCCGATCCTGGAGGGTCTGATCGGCGCCGCGGAGGGGATGACCGTCGGCGACCCCCTCAAGGAGGAGACGGACGTCGGTCCGAAGGTCTCACAGGAGCAGGTCGATCGGACGATGGACTACTTAGAGCGCGCCAAAGAGGGCGGCGCGACCTTCCTCGCCGGCGGCGACGCGCCCGACGACGAGGCCCTCTCGAACGGCTGTTTCGTGACGCCGACCCTCGTCGAGGGCCTCGATCACGACCACGAGGCCGTTCAGGAGGAGATCTTCGGCCCGGTCCTCGAAGTCTTCCGCTGGGACGACTACGACGAGATGATGACGCTCGCCAACGACGTCGACTACGGACTCGCGGGCGGCGTCATCACGAACGACCTCGAACTCGCCGACCGGACGGCACGCGACATCGAGGCCGGCTACATCTGGGTGAACACCTGGCACGAGATGTCGCCCGGTCTCCCCTACGGGGGGTACAAGCAGTCCGGGATCGGCCGCGAGCTCTCTGTCGAGACGCTCGACTACTACACGCAGGCGAAATCCGTCAAGTACGGTCTGGACTGACGGTCTCCGACCGCGGGCGATCGAGTAGTGCGCGCGATGGATCGCTCCGACGCCGCGCCGGCGAAACGCTCTTCTCCCTCCGCACGGCTCTCCCCGTATGCGCGTACACCACGTCGCGCTGGAGGTCGCCGACGTCGAGACGACGAGCGCCTTTTACGAGGACGTGCTGGGTCTGCACGAGACCCGCACGTTCGAGATCGACGGCGAGCGAAGCGACTGCGTCGGTGGGGACGGCGGCGGCGAACTCCAGTTCGTCGAAGTCGACGAACCGGACCGCGGCGTGAACCACGTCGCGGTCACCGTCGCTGATCTCGACGCGACCATCGACGCCGCCGTCGCCGAGTGGGACAGCGAGGTCGTTCACCGCCCGAAACGCCTCGACGGCGGGGACCGCGTCGCGGTCCTCACCGACCCCGAGGGGTACCGCGTCGAACTGATCGAGGCGGACGGCTGACCACGCTCGGTCCGTTCGGCCTCGCCCCCGACGTGCGACGAGATAGTACATAAAACCGACAATATCAGGCAGTAGTACATAAATAACCACTTCCGAATATGGGTATGAAACGCATCTTATCACCTATTAGGCCCACTTGATGAAAATATATTCAGACCAGTGAATAGTCAAGATGTAAATATTTTTCTGTGTGCCTCCCCGATAGCGCCCCTCGCTCGTCGCTTCGCCGGCTACTCGCCACTTCGAAACGCACCTAGTATTACTGCTCAGTATATCTGACCAGTATTTTCAGTCAACTAGGACTCCTCGCTCTGCGTCACCACGTGAGGCCCTCGTAGGTGAGGCCCTCGCGGCGCTCGACGATCCGGCGGCCGTCGACGACGATTCGCTCGTCCATCGCGTCGAACTCGGCGTCGAGCGCCGCGAACTCGTCCCAGTCGGTGGCGACGAGCGCGCCGACCGCGCCGTCGAGGGCGTCCGCGGCGGAGTCCGCGTACTCGATGTCGGGGTGGTGCTCGCGGGCGTTCGCCGCGGCCACGGGGTCGTAAGCGACGACGTCCGCGTCGCGCTCGCGGAGGCCGGCGACGACGTCGAGCGCTCGGGAGTTCCGGACGTCGTCCGTCCCGGGCTTGAACGCGAGACCGAGGACGGCGACGCGCTCGCCAGCGACGTCGACGTGCTCGTCGAGGAGCGCGAGCAGACGCTCGGGCTGGCGGTCGTTCACCTCGACTGCGGCCTCGAGCATCGCCGGTTCGTAGCCCGCCTCGCGGGCCGCGTGACGGATCGCGCCCGTGTCTTTCGGGAAACAAGAACCGCCCCACCCCAACCCCGAGCGGAGGAACTGTTCACCGATGCGGTCGTCGAGGGCGATGGCGTCCGCGACCTCGTAGGCGTCGATCCCGAACTCCCTGCAGACGTTCCCGATGTCGTTGATGAGCGAGACCTTCGCTGCGAGGAAACCGTTGTTCGCGTACTTGATCATCTCGGCCGTCCGGGTGTCCGTCTCCACGACCGGCGCGCCGCTCGCCTCGACCAGCGGCGCGAAGACCGCGGCCATGTCGTCGCTGACGCGCTCGTCGTCCGCGCCGAGCACGACCTTGTCCGGGTCGCGGAAGTCCCCGACGGCGCTCCCCTCGCGGAGGAACTCGGGGTTCATCCCCACGCCGAACGCCTCGCCGGCCGCCGTTCCGGACGCCTCCTCGATCGCCGGTGTGATCGTCTCGTCCGTCGACCCCGGGACGACCGTGCTCTTCACGACGACGGTGTGCCAGTCGTCTTTCGCGGCGAGCGTCTCGCCGAGCGTCTCCGCGCCCGCCGTCATGATCGAGAGGTCGATGCTCCCGTCGTCGCGTTGCGGCGTCGGCAGGCAGAGGAAGGTGACGTCGGTATCGAGGACGGCTCCGTAGTCGGTCGTCGCACGCAAGCGGCCGGTGCCGCCCGGGCCCGCGTGCGCCTCGACGAGGTCGGCCAGCCCCTCCTCGTGTATCGGCGCGACGCCGTCGTTGAGCGTCTCGACGGTCGTCTCGTCGACGTCGACGTTCACGACGCGGTGACCGAGGTCGGCGAAGCACGCCGCGACCGTCGTTCCGACGTATCCCGAACCGACGATACTCACGTCCATACCCGACGATAGGCGCGGACGTTGATGACGGTTCGGTCGTGGGCACGACGCGGGGACGTCCGCGCTCTCCGTTTCCCCCGAGCGTCGACACGTATATGCCGGCGCGTCGGCGTACACGGACACGTCCGATGCAAGCCGTCGTACTGGCCGCCGGCGAAGGGACGCGGCTCCGACCGCTGACCGAGGACAAACCGAAGGGGATGGTCGAGGTCGCGGGCCGCCCGCTCTTGACGCACTGCTTCGAACAGCTCGTCGACCTCGGTGCGGACGAGCTCGTCGTCGTCGTCGGCTACATGAAAGAGCGGATCATCGAGCGCTACGGCGACGCGTTCGACGGTGTCCCGATCACGTACGAACACCAGTGCGAGCAGAAGGGGTTGGCCCACGCCCTGTTGACCGTCGAGGAACACGTCGACGAGGACTTCATGCTCATGCTCGGCGACAACGTCTTCGACGCGAACCTCGGCGACGTCGTGCGCCGACAGCGCGAGGACCGCGCCGACGCCGCCTTCCTCGTCGAGGAGGTCCCCGAGGCGGAAGCCGGCCGGTACGGCGTCTGCGATACGAACCAGTACGGCGAGATCACGGACGTCGTCGAGAAGCCCGAGGACCCGCCGTCGAACCTCGTTATGACCGGCTTCTACACCTTCACGCCCGCTATCTTCCACGCCTGCCACCTCGTCCAACCCTCGAATCGCGGCGAGTACGAACTCAGCGAGGCGGTCGATCTCCTGATCGAGTCGGGGCGGACCATCGACGCCATCGGGATTGAGGGGTGGCGCGTCGACGTCGGCTACCCCGAGGACCGCGAGACGGCGGAGGCGAAACTCCGCGAGAGCGCGGAGCCGGAGGCGGAGGCGGAGCCCGGGGCGTAGTCGCGGACGGCGCGCGGACCGCGTCGCGTCCCCCGGTGCGCGACCGACACGAATAAGCGGGCTTCCGTAATACCGTCACGTATGGACAGGAAGGAGCTCGGATTCGGGTTGTTCGGCGTCGCGGCGCTCGTGGAGATCGTCGCGCTCGCCCTCATCGTTTTCCGCGGCGTCCAGTCGATGGCGCTCTTCTACGTGATCGCCGGTGCCGCGGTCGTCGCGCTGGGCGCGCTCGGCCTCTACACGCTCGAAGCGTGGCGCCACCCGACCTCGTCGCACGAGACGACGCACTGAGCGGCGGCGGAGGCGGCCGATGAGCGGGGTTGGATCACGCAGATCCGGTGTTTTTTCGACGGTCGGCGTCCGTGACGATCGGCGCCATCGCTGGCCCGCTGGAGCGGCCGCCGGGAACGTGCCGGCTCAGGCGCCCTCGGTCACGATGTCTGCGACCCGCTGTCGGTCGAACAGCGTGAGCGAGTCGCTGGCGAGCGTATCGAGGCCGTTCCACTCTCCGAAGGCGTCGGGGTAGAACTGCCGCGCCGTGGCCTCCGTCTGGAAGAGGTTGACGATGGGTCCCTGATAGGAGCCACCGCCGCGATAGAGGCGGTCGTTCTGCACGGCGCGCAACTGCCCGCCGACCGGGTCGTCCCGCATCCGTTCGATCTCGGCCTCGAACTCCGCCGTCGAGACGTGCGTGAGGCCGTACTGGAAGACGATCGCGTCGGGGTCGACCGACAGGAGCTGCTCGTAGTCCCAGTTGGCGTATCCGCCGTCGATGTGCCCGTCGAAGGCATCGCGGATTCCGAGGTCGCGGTACTGTTTGTGGTTGTTGCCCGCCTGTATGGGGTACGCCCAGAACGACCCGTTCTCGAAGTCTGAGTTCACCGAGATCAACCCGACGGTCGGCCGTTCGGCCGTCGGCGGGAGCGTCGACTGAATCGTCGCTCGGAGCTCCTCGTGAACCGCGTCGTACGCGTCGTACCGCTCGGACTCGTCGAAGGCGTCGGCGACGATCTCGAACGCCTCGTACAGCGAGTAGTAGCGGTAGTCGTGCCAGTCGTCGCCGCGCCGCCGGATGTCGTTCCCGAGGAAGGGCGCGACGTTCCGTTCGATCTCCGCCGCGTCGTCTCTCGTTCAGTCGTCGTCGAGGACGCCGAGCCAGTTCGGATCGACGAGGTGTACGTCGCAGTCGAGGCTGTACAGGGTCTCCGTATCGAATCCGCTGTCGCCACCGATCGACGTGACGCCGTCCAGTGAGACGTCCACTCCCGGGAGGTAATCGTAGAAGAACGCGGGCACGTTCGCGGGATCCCACAGCCCCCGCAGTCCGTCGGCTTTGCCGAGGGCGATCCCCATGTCGCCGTACGTGCTGAGGAACGACAGCCACGTCTCCGGTGCCTCGTCGAAGGAGACCTCGCCCATCGGTTCCATCGTCACCGAGTGCGGACCGTCGGCCGAATTGGCCGACGTGTTCGTCGTCGTCATCGTCGTCTCCGCGTCGGTGACCGGAGCGTCGCTCTCGCTGCCGGCACAGCCCGCTACCAGCCCGCCGGCGAGCACGCCGCCGCGCGTGAGGTAGTTCCGTCGCGTCAGTCCCGCGTCGCCGCCGCTGTCGTCGGCCATGATTTTAGGCTACCCTAATAATCTAAAGCCGTTTCGGTCACGGCGTGCGGCGTGGCTACGAAGGCGTCTCGTCGGTCGATGTCGCGTCCTCCGGCGGCCGGAGGAAGAGCGCGGCGAGGCCGGCGACGACGGCGAGCGCGCCGCCGAGCAGGAACGTCCGGTTCCACCCGAGCGAGGTGACGAGGAGGCCGGTGACGGTGCCGCCCAAGACGCCGCCCCAGATCTTCCCCGAGTAGAGGAGGGCGTAGTTCGCGGAGGAGTGATCCGTGCCGTAATACTCAGCGACGACGGTCGGGAAGAGCGTGTACTTCGGGCTCCAGAAGAACGTCGCCACGACGACGGCCGTCACGAAGACCGCGGGCGTCCCCCGGATGCCGAAGTGGACGACGGCGAAGAGCCCGAGACCGCAGAGGACGAACGACGACGCCATCGTTCGCACGGGGTCGAATCGGTCCGCGGCCTCGCCGAGGATGAGACGGCCGACGGCGCTGGAGAGCGGGAGGAGCGTCGCGGCGAGCGTGGCGACCACCGCGGCGAGACCGAGGTGATCGGCGTAGTCGACGATCTTCTCGGTGAGCATCAGCCCCGATCCGGAGACGGCGACGAACATCGCGTACATGAGCCAGAACTGCCAGGTGCGTAGCATCTCGCGCCACGTGTACTGCCGACCGCCCTCTGCGAGCGACGGCTCGTCGTCGCGGCCGTCGAGCCACCCGTCCGGCGGGTCGCGGATGACGAGCGCCCCGGCGAGGACGACCACGAAGATACCGAGGCCGACGGTCCGGAGGAGCGAGACGTACGCCCCGTCGGGCGCGGCCGGGCCGGTGATCGTGCGGACGACGGGCACGAGCGCCGCGGGTCCCGCGGCGAACGCCATCGTGCCGATGCCGGAGGTGAGTCCGCGGCGGTCCGGGAACCACTTCAGCGCGGTGTTGACGGCGACGGTGTAGACGATGCCGACGCCGACCGCGCCGAGCGAGTAGGCGAGGTAGACCTGCCAGACGGCGCTCGCGTACGCGAGCGCGACGTAGCCGCCGCCCGCGAGCACCGCGGCGAGCGCACAGATCCCGCGCGGACCGTGCCTGTCGCGCCACCACCCCACCGGGAACTGCGAGCCGGCCTGGAAGACGACGAACAGCGTGAACACCGTGGAGAGCACCGCGGCGTCGACGCCGAGGTGGCGCGCGACCGGCGAACGCAGGCTCGACCAGACGTACTGGTACGGCCCGACGACCGCCATCATTCCCGCGGCGGCGGCGACGAGCCACCACCGCGAGAACCCCAGTATCTCGCGCGCCCGCGTCCCGTGATCTCGATCCATTCGCGTCGGCGTTCGCTTCGACCGGCCGGCGGATAAGCCTCCGGATACGGGTCACACGCCCGCGGCACGGTCCGGCGTCGCGATCTCGTCCCCGATCGACGCGACACCACAACTCCTTATTACTCGAACGCGCCTGTGTTACTAACAATGACCGTCGTTTCCATCTCGATGCCGGCCGAACTCGCCGACCGGATCGACGAGTTCGCGGACGAACACGGCTACACGGGCCGATCGGAGGTCGTCCGCGAGGCCGCGCGCACCCTCCTCGGGGAGTTCGAGGACAAGCGCTTGGAGGACCGCGATCTCATGGCCGTCGTCACCGTCCTCTTCGACTACGAGACGACGACCGTCGAGGAGAAGATGATGCACCTCCGCCACGAGAACGAGTCCATCGTCGCCGCGAACTTCCACAGCCACGTCGGCGATCACCACTGTATGGAGCTGTTCATTCTCGAAGGCCGCCTCGACGCCATCTCGACGTTCGTCGGGAAGATCCGCGCGACGAAGGACACGCTCACCGTCGACTACTCCGTGACGCCGGTCGACGACGTCGGTCCGTTCGCGTAACTCGACCGTGGCACGGAAGGTACTCTTCGACACCGACCCCGGCTGCGACGACGCGGTGATGCTGGCGGCCGCGCTCGGACACGACGCGATCGACGTCGTCGGCCTCACGACGGTCTGCGGGAACACGACCGTCGAGAACACGACGCGCAACGCCCGCGCGATCCTCGAACTCGGGGGCTACGACGTCCCGGTTGCCCGCGGATGCGCCCGGCCGCTCGTCGACGAGCTGACGACCGCGGAGTGGATCCACGGCGCGGGCGGCATCCGCGGCGACCTCCCGTATCCGAGCGGCGACGTCGGCGACGAACACGCGGCGGACGCCATCGTTCGCCACGCCCGCGAGCACGGCGGCGACCTGACGATCGCGGCGGTCGGCCCGCTCACGAACCTCGCGCTCGCGCTCGCCATGGAGCCCGCGCTCCCCGATATCGTCGACGACATCTACGTGATGGGCGGGGCGGCGCTCGCGGCCGGCAACGTCACGCCGGTCGCGGAGGCGAACTTTCACAACGACCCGGCGGCGGCGAGCCGCGTCGTCCAAGACGCGTCTCCCACACTGGTCGGTCTCGACGTGACGAACGACGCGACGATCTCCTTCGAGCGGATCGAGTCGTACGAGGCGCGCGGCGGCGTCCTCGGGACCGTCGCCGATTGGCTTCGCTACCCCGCGGACGCCCTCGACGCGCGCGAGACCGGGCCGTCGATCCACGACGCCGCCGTGCTCGCCGACATCGTCGATCCCGACACGCTCGACTTCGCGGACTACTACTGCGAGATCGACACGACGGGCGGGCCGTCGCACGGATCGGTCGTCTGCGACCAGCACGGCGTCTACGACGAGGCACCGAACGCCGCGGTCGCGCTCGACATCGACGTCGAACGCTACCGCGACGTCGTCGCCGCGGGCCTCTCCGGGTACGCGACGCACGCCGAGGCCCGCGAGTGACCCCCGACCGTCCCGGCGACGTGAGCGGGTCACCGACACGGGCTTCGACGACCGCACGCTACTACGACGGTGACCCGAACGGGGTGCGGTGATCCCACTGCCGGGACCGATCACCGGCCGGGCCCGCCACTGCGGGACGAACGCCTTACCAGCCGCCCCGGCGTACGCGCCCGCATGAAGGTCGTGAGCATCGTCGGGGAGAGCGACGCGGGGAAGACCACGCTCGTCGAGCACCTCGTCGCGGCGTTGGACCGCGCGGGCGCGACCGTCGGGACGGTGAAGGGCATCCACCACGCCGTCGAGCTCGACGAGCGCGGCACGGACACCCACCGCCACCGGAGCGCGGGCGCGGCGCGCGTCGTCGGCGTCACCCCCGACCTCACGGCGTCGTTCCGTCCCGTGGGCAAGGCCGACGGCGGCCCGGACGCCGCGCTCGACCGCGCGCTCGCCGAGTTCGGCGAGGATGTCGACGTCGTGCTCGTCGAGGGCTTCTCGGGGTCGGCGCTCCCGAAGGTCGTCGTCGGCGACCCCGGCGCGAGCGACTACGCCGGTCCCGAACTCGCACGCGTTCCGGTGCCCGACGACGCGGACGTCGACGCCCTCGCCACGCGGGTGCTGGCCGACGACGCGGACGACCCGTCCGACGCGGAGACGGGTGGCACGTAATTTCCGCATCTACCGAAGGTTTAGGTGCCGGTCGACCGAACACCCCGCCACCGATGTACGATCGATCGACCGCGGCGGCTGTATCGGGTATCCATGGCTGACGGCAGCGAGACGCGCGATCGACACGAGTCAGAGATCCGATCGCTGATCGGGGAGCGGGAGTTCGGAAACTACGTCGGCGGAGAGACGGTCCTGGCGTCCGCGGGTGCGACGTTCGCCCCGGAGGATCCGACGATCGCGGAGCCGATCATGACCGTCCCGGAGAGCGATGCCGGCGATGTCGACGACGCGGTAGCGGCCGCGAGCGACGCCTTCGCGGAGTGGCGAGCGCTGACGCCCCTCGACCGCGGGGACGTCCTGCGCGAGTGGTCGGCGGTCCTCCGCGATCACCACGACGAGCTCGCCCGACTCACCACGCTCGAGGTCGGCAAACCCATCGCGGCGGCGCGCGAGGACGTCGAGACCGGTATCCGGTTCGTCGAGTACTACGCCTCCGTCGCCGCCGGGAAGGAGGGCCGGGTACCCGACGGCGGCACGGACGCGCTCGCGTACGTCGAGGAGGAACCGTACGGCGTCACGGGCCAGATCCTCCCGTGGAACTATCCCCTCCTCCTCCTCGGGTGGAAAGTCGGTGCCGCACTCGCGACCGGGAACACCTGCGTCGTCAAGCCCGCCGAGCAGACGCCGTTGGCGACGATCCGCGCCGCGCAGCTCTCCGCTGGCGTTCTCCCTGACGGCGTGCTGAACGTCGTCAACGGCTCCGGCGAGACCGGCGCCGCGGTGAGCGGCCACGACGCCATCCGCAAGGTCTCGTTCACGGGATCCGTACCGGTCGGCCGGGAGGTGATGCGGGCCGCCGCCGACGACGTCACGCCCGTGACACTCGAACTCGGCGGGAAGAACCCCTTCCTCGTCTTCCCCGACGCGGACGTCGAGGACGCGGCGGAGACGGCCGCCGCCGCCGGTCTCTACAACAACGGCCAGTCCTGTGACTCCGGGACGCGCCTCCTCGTCCACGAGGACGTCGAAGCGGAGTTCCTCGACGTCTACCTCGACGCCGTCGCCTCGCGCACCGTGGGCGATCCGTTCGCCGACGTCTCGCAGGGGCCGCTCTGTCACCGCGAGCACTGGGAGAGCGTCCGCGACTACGTGGAACTCGGGAAATCCGAGGGCGCGACGCTCCTGGCGGGCGGGGGGCGGCCCACGGATGCCCCGACGGACGGCTACTACGTCGAGCCGACGGTGTTCGGCGACGTCGAACCGGGGATGCGCATCGCCCAAGAGGAGGTGTTCGGTCCCGTCCAGTTCGTGATGACCTTCTCGGAGTACGAGGAGGCCATCGAGGTCGCGAACGGCACGGAGTACGGACTCGCCTCGGGCGTTTTCACCCGTGACGTCGCGCGGGCGCACCGCATCGCGAGCGACCTCGACGCCGGCAGCGTCTGGGTGAACCACTACTTCGGTACCGTACCGGGCACGCCCTTCGGCGGCTTCAAGCAGTCCGGGATCGGCCGCGAGTGCGGCTCCGAGGCCCTCGACGAGTACACGCAGTCGAAGTCCGTCCGCATCGCACTCGACCGATGACTGCGGTCGCGCCGCTCTCCGTCGCGGTCGTCCAGACCGAGCCGACGTTCGGCGACGTCAAGGCGAACCGCCGCGAACTCGACGAGCGTATCCGCACCGCGGCCGGTGACGGCGCCGATCTCGTCGTTCTCCCCGAACTCGCGAACACCGGCTACGTCTTCGAGACGCGTGCCGAGGCCTTCGCGCTCGCCGAAACGGCCGAGGGACCGACCGTCTCCGACTGGGTGTCGACCGCGCGCGATCTCGACGTCTGGATCGTCGGCGGGTTCGCCGAACGCGACCGCGATCGGCTCTACAACAGCGCGGCCGTCGTCTCGCCGGACGGTGTGGAGGAGGTGTATCGGAAGGCCCACCTCTGGGACCGTGAGAAGCTCTTCTTCGAGCCCGGCGACGGCGGTTTCCCGGTCGTGGACGCGCCCTTCGGCCGGCTCGGCGTCCAGATCTGCCACGACCTCTGGTTCCCGGAGGCGACGCGCCTGCAGAGGCCCTCGACGGTGCTGACGTCGTCGCGCTCCCGACGAACTGGCCGTACGAGGGTGAGCGACCCTCGGAGTGGACGGCCGGCGTCCACCTCGCGATCGCGCGTGCGACGACCAACCGGGCCGGGTGTTCTTCGCGTACGCCGACCGGTGCGGTACCGAGCGCGGGGTCGACTTCGAGGGGCAGAGCGTCGTCGTCGGCCCGGCGGGTCGGCCGCGTGCCGGCCCCGCGAGCGTGACGGACGCGGAGACACGCTCCGCGTCGCTCGATCTCGCGAGCGCGCGGGACAAGCGCCTCGCGGCGCACGCCGACGCGTTCGGCGATCGACGCACCGACGCCTACTCGCTCGATACGGTCGAATGAGGGTGAGGGGGACGCGGGCCGGGCCCTTCCCTTAGTTCAGGAAGACGATGGCAGCGAGGAGTACGACGAAGAACGTCGCCCACGCGGCGAGCGAGAGACGGACGGACCGCCTCGATTCGAGCGGGGCGGTCGTCGCGGCCGTCGCGGCGTCGTCGCCGAACCCTTGCGTGATGAACCAGTAGCTGATGAGCGCGCCGAACCCGAGTTCGGAGACCCACGCGACGCCGAGGAGGACGAGGAACGTGGTCTCGCTGATCACCGTTCCTCACCCCCGTCGGCCCGCGTGGCCTCGTCCGGGAGGTCGGCGAACGCGAAGTCGTCGGGCGTGACGGCGCTCCCGAGGGCGGTGAGCCCCGTCGAGACGATGTGGCCGACGGCCATGATCTCCCACAGCTTGAGGCCGACCCAACCGGGGAGCGCGGCGTTCCCGAGCAGGAGGTAGGCGGTGACGAGTTGGCTCACGACGACGCCGGCGACGAACGGGCCGGCGCTCGTGCACCGCCAGAACAGCGAGAGCGCGAAGGGACCGACGAGCCCGCTCGCACCGATCCCGCCGATGAGCAGGAGCGTGACGAACGAGAGCCGCCCGCTGACGAACTCGGTGCCGGCGAAGACGACGACGGCGAAGACGATGCTGGCGTAGCGGGCGACGCTGAGCTGTTCGCTGCTGTCCGCGTCGCGGTTCCAATGCCGGTAGTAGATGTCGCGCGAGGCGAGGCTGGCGATGGCGGCGAGGTAGGAGTCGACGGAGGAACCGAGCACCATCAACGTCACGAGGATGAAGACGACGGCGGCCCACGACGGGAGGAGCGAGAGCGTCTCCACGGAGAGGTTCCCCGGGGACACCTCGGGGAACGCGGAGAGCCCGACGACGCCGATGACGCCGTACATGGCGATAGTCGTGAAGACCCCGATGCCGCCAACGGTGAGGAAGCGCGAGGTCTTATCGCGCCGGACGGCGAAGACGCGCTGCCACGTCGCCATGCTGACGACGCCCCAGACGCCGAGGCCGAGCGCGTACGGGAGGAAGAGCCCCTCCAGCGAGGAGAGGTTTCCCATGCTGAAGAAGGCGTCAGCCTGCCCGCCGAGATTCGTCACGGCGTGCTGGTAGACGACGTTCGGGTCGCCGGCCTGCCAGACGAGGAACGGGACGAAGACGAGCGTCAGGACGATGGCGGAGACGAACTGCACGAAGTCCGTCGTCATCGAGCTCCAGAGCCCGCCGAGGAGGATGTACGCGCCGATGATCGCGACGAGCACGGCGTTCACGACGGTGGGGCTGATCCCCGTGAGCCCGCCGATGACGGCACCGCCGACGAAGAGCTGAATGATACCACCGAGCACCATCGTGTACAGGACGACGCAGACGACGGCGAGGTGGGGGAGCCGGCTGTCGAAGCGTTCGAGGAAGTACTCGCTGTACGTGAGCCCCTGTGGGAAGAGCCGTCGCATCCGGAGCGCGAACGGGATCACGACGAGACTCGACAGCACCGCGGGCGCGGCGTACATCCAGATGCCCGCGATGCCCGTGATCCCGACGTACTGCGGGACGCCGAGGACGTCTCCCGCCCACATCCAGGTGACGGCGAAGCTCGCCGTCGTGAGGCCGAGTCGCGCTCGGCCGCCCGCGGTGATGAATTCGGAGGCGTTGGTGACTCCCTGACGGCGGTAGACGTAGTAGGCGAGCGCGATCATTCCCGCTCCCCAGAGGGCCAACAACGCGGCACCGGTCGTCGAACGGATCACGGGACCGCCCCCGACACGTGGTAACTCATTTCCGTGAGACACTCTCTCACAGCGTGACTTAATTATTGTGCTCCCCGTGTCGAAGGACGTTTGAGACGGACGATACAAACCACATCCCGTGAAAAGTATCGACCTCTCGCACGAACTGCGGTCAGAGATGCCCATCTACCCGGGAGACCCGGAGGTATCAGTGGAAACTGCCGCGACTAACCCCGAAGACGGCTACCACGTCTGCTCCCTCGCCCTCGGTACGCACGCCGGGACGCACGTCGACGCGCCCCGACACGTCGACGCGGCGGGCCCGACGCTCGGAGACGTCCCGCTCGACGAGTTCCGCCTCGACGCCCGCCTCGCGCCGGTCGACGCCGGCGCTCGTGAGGCGATCGGCCCCGATCGTCTCCCCGACCCGGACGACGCCGACGTGCTCGTCGTCCGCACCGGATGGGACGCCGAGTGGGGGACCGAGCGATACTTCGATCACCCCTATCTCACGGCGGCTGCCGCCACCTGGTGCGTGGAAAACAATTACCACCTCGCGGTGGATTTCCTCAGCCCCGATCCGACGCCGACGGCGAACGCCTCCCCGTCCGACCCCTCGGGATTCCCTGCGCACGAGCGATTGCTCGGGGCCGATCGGCTCGTCTTCGAGAACCTCACCGGTCTCGACGGGCTCCCGGATCGGTTCGCGCTCCGCGCGTATCCGCTCAAGATCGACGCGGACGGCGCGCCCGTCCGGGCCGTCGCGGAACTCGACTAGGTCTGGGCGAACTTCCGTTCGAGGAGCGTTACGAGGAGATACGCGCCGAGGCGCTGGGTCCCCTCGGACGGGTCGAACGTCGGTGCGACCTCCATCAGGTCGGCCGCGCCGACCGCGTCGTGTGCGCCCAACACTTCCATGGTTCGGAGGGCCTCGTCCGCGCTGAGACCGCCCGCCTCGGGCGTCCCGGTCCCGGGGGCCATCGACGGGTCGACGGCGTCGATGTCGAACGTCACGTAGACGGCGTCCGTCCCCTCGGCGGCGGACTCGACGGCGTCCGCGACGACCGTCTCGATGCCGCGCTCGGCGACGTCGCGCGCCGTGTGGAGGTCGAGGCCGACGTCGTCCGCGAACTCGAAGAAGTCCGGGGCCTCGTAGCCGCGGATGCCGACCTGACTGACGTGTTCGTAATCCGAGTACGGCGAGTCGGCGATGTGGTGGGTCGGCGAGCCGTGGAAATGCTCCCCGAAGAGCGCGCTTGACGAGGAGGTGTCGGTGTGCGCGTCGATCTGAACGAGGCCGACGGAGTCGTGGCCCGCGCCCTCCGCGAACCCGCGCACCGCGGGGTAGGTGCAGTAGTGGTCGCCGCCGAGCATCACGGGGAACGCCCGCTCGGCGACGGTGGCGACGTGTGCGGTGATGCTCTCGGCGGTCTTCGTCTCGTCCATCGGGAAGACGGGAACGTCGCCGCAGTCCGCGAGGGTGAGCCGGTCGTAGTCGACCTGCTCGCGCGTCTGCATGTTCGTCAGCCCGCCCTTGTAACCCGAGAGGTACGCCCACCAGCCGCTCGCGCTCCGCAGCGCCTCGGGCCCGTATCGCGCGCCCGGTCGGTTCGTCACCGCGCCGTCGTACGGCGCGCCCAGCACCGCGGCGTCCACGTCGTCGACGTCGTCGACGTCGCGCTGGGCGGCCTTGAGGAAGGTCTTGATGCCGCTGTACGCGAGGCCGACATCGGCGTCGTCGTAACGCTCGTGGAAGGCCGCCGCGGGCGTCCGATCGCTCATTCGTTCGCCCCCGCGACACCGCGCGGCCGCGTCGCATCGCCGTTCGAGAGAGAGACGTCCTGTCGCATCGTACACCGGAAACTCGGTGCCGTATCACTATAACCCTTCGTCACTCTCCGCCGCGTGAGCGACGCCGGCGATTTCACGCCGTATACGACTACTCATGGCGCTGGGTAAGGGTTTGATTCGTGCTCTCTCGGCTCGGGCGCCCGCCGCTCCCGGTCTCTCAGTGCGATACCGACCGGAATGGTCGTACCACCGAATCGGGGGCGCCGGCGGTCGGCGAATCGCCGACAGCTAAGTGGCGCTGCGGTCAACCCTCGGTCGCAATGGTCGACCTCGACCGGCGGACCTACGATCTCCTCCGCCTCGTCCGGGCCGAAGGCCCCATCGGGAGCATCCGGCTCACCGACCTGATGGAGCGCCACGGATACACGATACAGGGGCGCACGATTCGGCTGACGCTCGCCGACCTCGACGAGGCGGGGTTGACCGAGAAGGTTCCCGGTCGCGGCCGACGCCTCACGGATCGCGGGCGGCGCGAGCTCGAACGCGGCGACGTCACCGGCCGCCTCGAACAGGTCCGCGAGCGCATCGCCACCCTCACCGACCGCGTCACCTACGACCCCATCGAGGACGTGGGGACCGTCGTGACGTCCGCGGTGACGGTTCCGGGACACCGCATCGATGCCGCGCTCGACCGCCTTCGCGCGCTCGACGACTCGCCGCTCGGCCCCGTCCGCGGCGCGGTCGAAGCCGTCGACGGGGACGGCGACGGTGACAGTAACGACGACGCCGTCCGGTTCGTCTTTCCCTCCAGCATCACGGTCGAGGGCGTCCTCCTCGCGCGCGGTATCCCCGTCGACCTCCAGACCGCCGGCCTCGTCGAGTACCGCGCCGACGACGGGCGCGAACGCGGCGGCGCCGTCGAGCGGTACGTCGACGCGATCAGCGGGACCGACTCGACCGTTGACGTCGTTACGCTCCTCATCGAGGCCGGCCGGACCGACGTCGCCGCGGCGCTCGACGGTGCGGGTACCCTCATCGTCGACAACTACGAGTTCCCGATATCGCGGCTCGGCGAATGCCTCGACCTCACGGCGGCGATGCGCGAGCACATCGGTGGCGTCCTCGACGTCCGTCGCCCCCGGGAGGACGGCCCCTTCCCGGGCCCGCGCCCGAACTTCGACTTCGCGTCGCTGACGTACGGCGGCATCGGCGAGCTCGCCGTTGCCCTGCTCGTCGAGGGCGACCACGCGGCCTCGTGGCGCACGCTCGCCGGGACCGAAGAACGGGGCGAGCTCCGCGCCATCGAGCACGTCGCGTCCGTCCCGCCGCTGGTCGATCGGTGAGCGGAACTCGCCGCCGACGTCGTCGCGTCCGCGCCCCTCGCGTTTCTCCCCTCGATAGGCCGCCTCGGCCAGTCGCTCAGAGCTCGCCGACGAGCTCGTCGGGGTCGTAGCCGTCGATCGGGCGGGGGTCGTCCTTCAGCGTCTTGATGACGAACTTCGAGCTCGTCCGGCGAACCTCGTCGATGGCCTCGAAGCGGGAGACGAGGTCCTCGACCATCCCTCGGTTCGCCAGCTGTGAGACGACGATGAAGTCCGTATCGCCCATCATGAAGTAGATCTTGCTCGCGCCCGGGATCTCCGCGAGCTTCCGCCCGACCTCGTCGTGGTACCCCTCCTCGTAGTCGGCGCGCACCTCCGTGATGACGGTGAGGTTCAGACCGAACGCCTCCAGGTCGATGTCGAACACGTCGTTCGTGATGACGCCGCGCTCCCGGAGCGCGTCCAGCCGGTAGTGGACCGTTGACTTCGGAATCCCCGTCTCCGCGGCGAGCTTCTCGGGGCTCCCGGTCCCGAGCTTCGCGATCGCGCCGAGGATGCGGACGTCCTTCTCGTCGAGGTCGGGTTCGCTCATCCCCGTGAGACGTGGCGCCGGGCCGTCCTATGCGTGTTGGTCCGGACGCGATCGGACCCGGAGACGGCGAGCGCCGTGGTCGCCGAGCCCTGCGCGCTCCCAGGGGGACGCCCCGGTTACGCCAGCTCGTCGAGTGCGTCTCGGAGCGCCGTCACGGCGCGCGAGAGCTGTTCGCGCGTGATCGTGAGCGGGGGCTGGAAGCGTATCACGTTCTTGTAGTACCCCCCGACGCCGATGACGACGTTCGCCTCCTCGCGGAGGTGTTCGCCGACGCGCGCCGCGAGGTCGGCGTCCGGCGCGGGCGCGTCGCTTATCGGCCCGCTCGCGTCGGGATCGACGAGCTCGACGCCCCACATGAGCCCGAGCCCGCGGCTCTGGCCGACGGCGTCGAAGTCGGCTTCGAGGGCGGCGAGCTCCTCGCGGAGCCACGGCTCCTGTTCGCGCGCGTTCTCGACGATGCCGTCCTGCAGCTCGTCGAGCGTGGCGAGCGCGGCGGCGCACGCCACCGGGTTCCCGCCGAACGTCGAGAGGTGATCGCCCGCGCTGAAGCTGTCCGCGATCCCGGCTCGCGCGCTGAACGCACCCAGCGGCAGGCCGTTCGCGATTCCCTTCGCCTGCGTGATGACGTCCGGTTCGAGGTCGAAGCGCTCGCTCGCGAACAGCGCCCCGGTCCGCCCGTACCCCGTCTGGACCTCGTCGGCGATCAGGAGCGCGCCGTGGTCGTGGGCGATCTCCTGGACCCGGTGGAGCCACTCGGCGGACGGGACGACGATCCCCGCCTCGCCCATGACGGGCTCGACGACGACCGCGGAGAGATCGCCGCTCGTGTGGGCGCCGATGACCCGTTCGAGCCGGTCGGCGCAGCTCGCGTCGCAGCGCTCGCCGTCGCAGCGCGGACAGCGGTACGCGTACGGCGGCGCGGTGTGCGCGACGTCGTTGATCGTCGGGGCCATCCCCGCCTTGTACGACTTGTTGCCCGTGAGCGCGAGGCTCCCGAGCGTCCGCCCGTGGAACCCCATTTCGAGCGAGACGACCTCCTTCGATCCGGTGTGCTTGCGCGCGAGCTTGATCGCACCCTCGACCGCCTCCGTCCCGGAGTTACAGAAGAAGGTCTTGCGCATGTTCCCCGGCGTGACCTCGGCGAGTCGCTCGGCGAGCGACGCGACGGGCTCGTTCGGGTGGACGTACGAACAGCCGTGGACGAACTCCTCCAGTTGCGCCGTCGCGGCCTCGACGACGGCGTCGTTCCCGTGGCCCGCGTTCATCACCGAGATCCCCGAGAAGACGTCGAGGTACTCGTTCCCCTCGAAATCCTCCAGCGTACAGCCTTCCGCGCGCCGGACGGGGACGTTCAGCGACTTCCAGATGGGCATGACGTAGTCGTCGTACGCCTCCCGAACCGCCGCGTTCGACCGCCCGGTGGCAGTATCCTGTCCAAACATATTGTCTCAATTCGAATTGAGTACAATACAATATAGACCCACCGAACGGTGTACGGGTGATCCCGGTTCGTCGGCGCCTCCACGGGCAACGGCGTGCGCCTTCCCTCCGCGATGGCGGCAATCCGGGGGCCGTCCGCTCCGGCGGCCAGCGCGGAGCGGTGGTCTCAATACCGCTCGTCCACGTCCTTCGGACGTGCTGTCGGACGCCCTCGCCGCCCTGCCGGTCCGCCCCTTCGCCGTGATGAACGCCGTCGGCCTCGTCGCGTTCGCGCTCGTCGGCGCGACGAAGGCGATCCGCGAGGAGTTCGACCTGTTCGGCGTCACCGTCGTCGGCCTCGCCACGGCGTTCGCCGGCGGGGCGACGCGCGACCTCCTCGTCGGACGCGTCCCGCTCGTCCTCCGGTCGTTCGGTGAGATCTCGCTCGCGCTGATCGGCGTCGCGCTCGCCGTCGGCGCGTACGTCGTCCTCGACGCCGCGGACGAGCACCCCGCGACGCTCGTCTCGGACGCGATCGGGCTCGCGGCGTTCGCCACCACGGGCGCGATCGTCGCGACGAACGCGGGCGTTTCGGGGTTCGGCGTCATCACCGTCGCCACGATCAACGCCGTCGGCGGCGGCGCGCTCGCCGATCTCCTCCTCGGTCGCCAGCCGTTCGTCCTCTTCGACGACTTCTACGCCAGCTGTGCGGTCATCGGCGGCGCGGCGTACTGGCTGTCCGCGGGCGTCGGCGGCCATCCCCGTACAGCGGCCGCGGTCTGTGCGGGCGTCACCGTCTGCGCGCGGCTCCTCGCCGTCTCGCTCGACTGGCACCTCCCGACGGCCCAACGCCTCGGCCGCCGCTGGCGTCGCCGCTGACGGGCCGCTAGGTGGGGTCGTTTCACCCCGTTTCGTCCGCGGTCAGCACACCGCGGTATTCGACCGAGTTACCGCATTCGGGGCGACGATACTGCGGACGGGGCGGTGTGTGGACTCACTCGTTCACGAGGAGGATCTTCCCGCGGAAGTCGCCCGCTTCGGCGCGCCGGTGCGCCTCGGCGACGTCCGCGAACGCGAAGCGCTCGTCGACGTGTGGCGCGAGCGCACCGTCGTCGACGAGCGCCGCGATGTCCGAGAGCTCCTCGCCGATGCGTTCCTGTCCCTCGCCGAGGAGGACGGGGAGGATGACGAGCACGACGCCCAGTTCGAGCGACTTCGCGTGCATCGGCGCGAGCGAGAGCGACTCCGCGGCGCTCGACTCCGTCGTCACGACCGCACCGTAGGGACGGACGGCCTCGAAGGCGGTTTCGAGGTGGTCGTCGCCGACCGGATCGAAGACGACGTCGAAGCCGCCGTTGGTCGCGTGCTCGCTCACGTACGTCTCGACGTCCGTCGTCGTGTAGTCGACGGTCGCGTCGGCACCGAGCGTCGCCGCGAAGTCGCGCTTCGCGGCCGTCGATCCCGTCGCCGTCACCTCGCAGCCGAACCAGTCGGCGAGCTGGACGCCGATGTGTCCGACGCCGCCGCTCGCGCCGTAGACGAGCACCTCGTCCCCGAGGCCGACGTCGGCCTTGTCGGTCAGCATCTCCCACGCGGTCAGAGCGACGACCGGGAGCGCGGCGGCGTCCGCGAGCGGGATCGACGACGGCGCGTCCGCGAACGTCCCCGCGTGGCCGACGACGTAGTCCGCGAGCGCGCCCTGTCGGCCCGCCCCGCCCGGCATGCCGTACACCTCGTCGCCGACGTCGAACGCCTCGACGCCCTCGCCGACCGCGTCGACGACGCCGGAGACGTCGCAGCCGAGCGTCGCCGGGAGCGACGGCGCGAAGTCCGGGATGTCGCCCCGGCGGATCTTGTAGTCGACGGGGTTGACGCTCGACGCCTCGACCGCGACGCGGATCTCGCCCGGGCCGGGGTCGGGGACGGGGACCGTGTCGGTCTCGAAGGCGTCCGCGTCGCCGTACGCCGCGATCCGGTGTGCCGCCATCTCTGTGGGCATACACGCGGCTTCGGTCTCTCGTTCGGAATACGTGGCGGTCCCGGCGACCGATGCGCATTCTCGGGACGGCGTCGGCCGAGGGGCTCCGTTCTGCTCTCCTCTCCCCCGACACACTTCACGACCCCGGACTCGGCGCGCGCGTGCGCCACCTTGAGGCTCCCCCGGACGCACGGGACCGTATGGGTACTGATACGCTCTCCGTCGGCGTCCTCGGCTACGGCTTCATGGGGAAGGCGCACGCGAACGCGCTCGGACGACTCCCGCTGTTCTTCCCGGACGCGCCCGACGTCTCCCTCGACGTGCTCTGCGGCCGCGACGCCGACGCGGCGCGCGAGGCCGCGGACCGCTTCGGCTTCGCCGACGTCGAGACCGACTGGCGGGACGCGATCGCGCGCGTCGACGTCTTCTACAACCTCGGACCGAACGACGTCCACGTCGACCCGTCGATCCGCGCGCTCGACGAGGGCGTCCACGTCCTCTGCGAGAAGCCGCTCGCGCCGACGCTCGACGGCGCCGAGCGGATGGCCGAGGCCGCGGCCCGAAGCGACGCCGTCGCCGCGACCGCGTTCAACTACCGCTTCGTCCCCGCGATCGAGTACGCGCGGCGGCTGATCGCGGACGGCGCCCTCGGCGAGATCAGACACGTCCGCGCCCGCTACCTCCAGGACTGGCTCGTCGATCCGGACGCGCCGTGGTCGTGGCGTCTCGACGCCGACAGCGCGGGGACGGGTGTGCTCGGCGACCTCGGTGCACACAGCATCGACCTCGTCCAGTTCCTCGTCGACGACGTGGCGGCCGTCAGCGGCCAGTGTACGACGTACGTGGACGAGCGACCCGACGACGACGGCCGCCTCCGATCGGTCACGGTCGACGACGCGTTCAGCGCGCAGGCGACGCTCGCGTGCGGCGCGACGGCGACGTTCGAGGCGACGCGCTGTGCGACCGGCCACAAGAACACGAACGCGATCGAGGTCGAGGGCACCGAGGGCGCGATCCGCTTCGACCTCGAACGGCTCAACGAACTCGACGTGCTCCGCGGCGACGACCGCGGCTTCGAGACGGTGCTCGTCACGGACCCGGACGACCCCTACGTCGAGCACTGGTGGCCGCCCGGTCACACGATCGGGTGGGAGCACACGTTCGTCCACGAGAACGCCGCGTTCCTCCGCGCGGCGGCCGACGGCGACGACTACGACCCGGACTTCGGGACGGGGCGGGACGTCCAGCGCGTCGTCGACGCGATCCAGCGGAGCGACGAGCGCCGCGAGTGGGTGTCGCTCTAGCGGGGCGCTTACGGCGTCGCGGACCGAACGGGCAGTCGTACCGATGTGGACGGACGGACGGACCGAACGGACCGCGCGGATCGCCGCGGCCCTCGCCCTCTGCACGCTGGCGGCGTGCGCGCTCCTCGGCGGTACGAGCGCGGCGCTCCCCGAGCACGGATCGGCCGAGTCGGTGGGGATTGACGGCGTCACGACGAACGGAACGGCGACTAACGGGACAGCGACGAACGGGACAGCGACGAACGGGACGACGACCGGCACGTCTCTCGTCGTCCGCGGCGTGACGAACCGACAGCCGGACGAGGCGGCGGTGTTGCTCTCGCTTCGCGCGACAAACGGAACGACGACCCGACTGACGAGCGCCCAGACGTGGGGGTGGGACGGCGAGTGGACGGCGGCGTTCGACCTCGACGGCGTGCCACCCGGCGTCTACCGCATCGAGGCGACGACGGGGGACGACACCGACGTCGAGTACGTCCGGCTCGGGACGTCGGATGCGAAATCAGACGCGAACGAGACGGACACCAACGGGACGGACGTGGGCGCCGCGCGCTGACCACCGCACGCGTCGACGGTCCCGTCACAGACGAACTCGACAGCGGGAGGGGCGTAACGAGTGCGACGAGACCGGTGGCGGCGAAGCGGGCGAGAGTGCGGCCGCCGGCGAACGGGCTGTCGAGGACGCGTCGGATCGCCACTCGGCCCGTCGGTGAACGCGCGGTCGGCGGACAGCTGTCGCTCGGCGGGACGAACGATGGGGTCGGGGTGGTGCGCCCTCGACCCCGGATGGGTAACACGTGTGGTGCACGGCCCGGAGTCCGAACGGGGCTCCCGGAGTCTCACCGTATCCGTCCGTGCTGGCTCTATGTCGTTCTAACGACACGAAGGTAATAAGCGTGTCGCTCGTTTCGCCTCCCGAGTGTCGTCGCCGGGTGGCCACGCATGTTACCGGTAGGCGTTCGAGTTACTACGTGGGCGGAGTAGCGGACGCCAGATGTCCGTCTATGCGCCCGGGAGCGCCGCTATCGGCCGTTCGACGGGACAGACCAGACCGTCGAGGCGAAGGTCCAGCGCGCGCTGGAGATCGGCGCGGCACACCTCGATCTCTCCGCGGAGTCGGCGCGAGCGCCGCGGTGCGCGCCGCGCTGAGCGAGCGCGCGCCGCACCGGTCACCAGACCAAGATAAAAATGGACGATCACAAACGAGTGGTTTCTTATATCGTAAACACGATTGGGATAGCGATGACGAGTGGGACATGCGTCTCAGAGAGTTCGACTTGGGTGCCCGTTTCTGTATCGCACCGTCGGGGGCGGCGATGACTGGATGGGTCCCGACGACGTGCATGCGGTGTGCGGTCGGGTGCGGCCACCTCCAGCGCGGCGCGGACCTCGGCAACGGGGTCGACTCCGTACGCGGCGACGCGGGACACCCGACGAACCGCGGCCTCGCCTGCCAGCGCGGGGTCAGCGAGACCGCGGATCCGGACGCGACGTTCCTCACGCGTCCGCTCGTCCGGCGCGACGGCGAACTCGTCTCGACGACGTGGGACGTCGCGCTCGGGAAGGTCACGGAGGCGATGCGGGTGGCGCGCGAGCGCGACCCCGACTCGATCGGGGTGTTGGGGAGCGGCCAGCAGACGAACGAGGCGGCGTACGCCCTCGGGAAAGCCGCGCGCGGCGCGATCGGAACGCGACAGTACGACGCGAACACGACGCTCTGCATGGCGTCCGCCGTGACCGCCTACTACGACGCGTTCGGGAGCGACGCGCCGCCGTGTAGCTACGCGGACGTCCCGGAGGCCGAGAGTCACGTCGTGTGGGGGGCGAACCCAGCCGTCGCCCACCCCGTGTTCTTCCGGTGGGTGACGGACAGCGCGCGCGACGGGGAACTGATCGTCGTCGACCCCGTGGAGACCGAGACCGCCGAGACCGCGGACGTCCACGTCCGGCCCGACCCGGGGGCGGATCTGACGCTCGCCCGCGCGGTGCTCGCGTGCGTCGTCGAGACCGGCCGAGTGGACGAGGCGTTCGTCGACGCGCACACGGCGGGGTTCGACGCCGCGATCGCGGACCTTCCAGACGTCGATGCGGCCTGCGAGGCGGCGGGCGTCGAGCGCCGCGACGTCGAGGCGCTGGCGTCGGCCCTCGACGCGAAGACCCTCCTCTACTGGGGGATGGGCGTCAATCAGAGCACGCGCGGGACGGCGACGGCGGGCGCGCTGATCGACCTCTGTCTCGCCACCGGCAACCTCGGGGAGGGGACCGGCCCCTTTTCGCTCACCGGGCAGGCGAACTCGATGGGGACGCGGGTCTGCTCGTCGAAGGGCGGCTGGCCGGGGATGCGCGACTACGACGACCCGGACGCGCGCGCCGAGGTCGCGGACGCGTGGGGGATCGACGTCGCGCGCCTCCCCGACGACTCCGGGCCGGGCCCGGTCGACATGTTCGAGGCGGTCGGCGACTCGATCGACGTGCTGTGGACGGTGGCGACGAACCCGGCGGCGGGGCTCCCGAACGCCGCGGACGCCGCCGAGCGATTGGACGACGTCTTCCTCGTCGCACAGGACGCCTTCCACACGGAGACGGTCGAGCATGCGGACGTCGTTCTGCCGGCCGCGACGTGGGGCGAGAGCGAGGGCACGACGACGAACATGGAACGGACGGTCTCGCGCGTCCGCGCCGTCACGGACCTCCCGGCGGGCGTCCGGACCGACCTCGACGTCATCGCGGCGGTCGCTAACGGCGTGCGCCGCGGCACGTTCGAGCGCCACCCCGAGCCCGCGGCCGTCTTCGACGAGATGACGGCGCTGACGGCCGGGGCGCCCGCCGATCTCTCCGGGCTCTCCTACGACCGCCTCGACGACGAGGGCGCGGTGCGCTGGCCCGCCCCGGACGCGGAGACGTCGGTCGCCTACCGCTACCGCGACGGCGACGGCTGGGCGTTCGAGACGCGGAGCGGGGACGCGCGCTTCTCGACGGGCGCGCCGACGGACGATCTCCCCGAACCGACGACCGACGCGTACCCGTTGACGCTCACCACCGGCCGAGAGAGCGACGGCTACAACACGGGCGTCCGCTCGCGCGGCGGCGACACGGCGATCCCCACGGTCCGGGCGAACCCCGCGGACGCCGCGGACGGCGATCGCGTGACCGTCGAGACCAGACGCGGATCGGTGGCGGCGGTCGTCGCGGCGGACTCCGCGGTGCCGCCGGGCGTCCTCTGGCTCTCTATCCATCACCCCGCGACGAACCGGCTCACGCTCCCGGCCGTCGATCCGCGCTCCGCGGAGCCGAACTACAAGCAGTGCGCGGCCCGCCTCGTCCCGCGAACGGACGGCGCGGACGTGCCCGAGACGAGCGACGCCGGCGCGGCGAGCGAGGCCTCCGACTGACGCGACACTCCGTTCGCCGCGACGGCTCGCACGCCCTCTTTAGGGTGACGAATGACTAGGAATATCCAGATATCGTAATCGAATGGTCTCCTGATGGCGGTTCTTGTTGACGACCTTAGTCTGATTTAGGGTATTGATGCAATTCACTCACAACCTTTTTCACTCCCCGTCAGTCACACTGTAATCGAATACAGACAAATTTCGTCCACTTCTAACGGTATGAAGTGGCCATACGACTCACAACAATGGCAAACTACAAAGAGGACGTCAAATCGGAGATGTACGGTGACGCGGTGCGGGAGAAGATCGAGGAGTTCGCGGAGCGGGGGTGGGAGGCGATCCCCGAGGACGAGCGCGAGGAGTGGTTCACGCGCTTCAAGTTCTGGGGGGTGTTCCACCAGCGGGACGGACAGGAGAGCTACTTCATGATGCGGTTGAACAACTGCGGGGGCGTTCTCGAACCCGAGCAGTTACGCGCGATCGCGGAAGTCGCCGACGAGTACGCCCGCGGTCCCGCGGAGAACCCCCGGTGGGGGAACGGGTGGGTCGACTACACGACGCGTCAGTCGATCCAGCTCCACTGGCTGAAACTCGAGGACATCCCCGCGATCTGGGGGAAGCTGGAGGCCGTCGGCGTCTCCAGTCGCTCCGCCGGCGGCGACACGATGCGGAACATCTCGGGGTGTCCCGTCGCCGGGAAGGACGCCGACGAGTACGTCCCGACGCGCGACCTCCTCGACGAGATCGAGGAGGGCATCCGCGGCGACGACGACCTCGCCAACCTCCCGCGGAAGTTCAACATCTCGGTGACGGGCTGTAAGGTGGGCTGTGCGCAGGACTCGATCAACGACGTGGCCCTGGAGCCCGCCCACCGCCCGGTCGACGGCGAGCACACGAGGGGGTTCAACGTCCGCGTCGGCGGCGGCCTCGGCGGGCGCGAACCGCGGAAGGCGCGTCCCCTCGATCTCTTCGTCACGCCCGAGCACGCCTACGAGACCGTCAGGGCGTTCGTCGAACTCTACTGCGAGGAGGGTAACAGGCAGAACCGGAACGAGAACCGCGCGCGCTTCTTCGTCGACGAGTGGGGGACGGAGGCGATCCGCGAGGAGCTCGACGAGCGCCTCGATTTCGAGTTGCTGCACGCCGGCACCGACTTCCGCGGCGAGTACACCTACAACGCCGGGAAGCGCGACGCCGAGGGCCGACACGACCACGTCGGCGTCCACGATCAGACCGACGAGCGCAGCTACGTCGGCCTCTCCGTCCCGGTCGGCCGGATGCCCGCGGCGGACGCGCTCGCGCTCGCAGACCTCGCTGATCGCTACGGGAGCGGCGAGATTCGGCTCTCGCGCCGGCAGAACCCGCTCGTCATGGACGTCCCGGACGAGCGCGTCGCCGACCTGCTCGATGAGCCCCTCCTGGAGACCTACTCGCCGGATCCGAGCGTCTTCGCGCGCGGCGGGATGGCGTGTACGGGCACGGAGTTCTGCTCCATCGCGCTCGCGGAGACGAAGACCCGGATGGCGGAGACGCTGGGGTGGCTCCAGCGCAACGTCGAGGTCCCGGACGACGTGACGCAGCTGAAGATCCACTGCTCGGGGTGTACGGCGGACTGCGGGCAGGCGATGAGCGCCGACATCGGCCTCCAGGGGATGCGCGCGCGCAAGGACGGCGAGATGGTGGAGGCGATGGACGTCGGCGTCGGCGGCGGCATCGGCCGGGAGCCGACGTTCATCGACTGGATCCACCAGCGCGTCCCGGCCGACGAGGTGCCCGGCCTCCTCAAGAACGTCATCGAGACGTACGCCGAGATGCGCAACGACGGCCAGACGTTCCGCGAGTGGGTCGAGGCGACGGGCCACGAGACCATCGCGGAGCTCGCCGAGCCCGAGGAGACCGACTACGCCGATCCGTGTCTCACCGACGCCAAACAGGCGTGGTACCCCTTCGCGGAGGGCGACGGGCCGGCGCCGACGGACGCCGAGGGTACCCCGATCGAGGTGGGGGGCGATGACTGACGGCGAGCGCGCCGGTCGGCGGTACGACCGCGACGTGACGGCGGCCCGCGACGGATCGACGCGGCGCGCGGACGCCGAGAGCGGCGACTCACCGGGTGGCGACCCGGGTCTCGGCGGTGACGCCGCGCGCGTGGGTCCGACGGCCCGTCCGGCCGAGCTCACGGCCGAGGAGCACGACGCGTACTACCTCACCGACCCGGGGGACACGGAGGTGCACTGACGCGTGCAGGAGAAGACCGAACAACTCATCATCGCCACCGTCGGGTTCTTCTGGGCGTTCCTGATGTGGTTCTCGACGGCGGCGTTCAGCACCTCCATTTCGAGCGCGTTCACCCTCACGACGGGCGGGCTGGCGCTGCTCGCGTCGAGCGCGCTCTGGCTCGCCCCGCCCGGCCGCGTCGCCGCTGGATGGGCGGCCGACCGCTTCGGAGCGCACAACATCTTCGCGTTCATCCTCGCCTACTCGGGACTGATGAGCGTCGCCTCCGCGTTCGCCGTGAACTACGACGTCCTCTTCGTCGAGCGGCTGATCGTCGCCTCCGCGGGGATCAGCTTCGTCGTCGGGATCCAGCACGTCTCGCAGTGGTTCGACTCCCACGAGATCGGGACCGCGGAGGGGATCTACGCGGGCACGGGGAACGCCGGCGCGGGCGTCGGCGCGCTCGTCCTCCCGCGGCTCTACGGGACGAACTTCGATCAGGCGTTCCTCCACCTCGGGATCGTCGCGCTCCTGATCGCCGCCGTCTACAAGTGGCGCGGGAGGCCCGCGAAGGACCGCGCGACCGCGGAGACGGCGCGCGCGAACTCGAATCTGAAGTCCACGCTCTACGTCTGGACGCGCTTCGCCGCCATCGGCCTCATGCTCGCGTACGCGATGTCGTTCGGCCTCGAAATCGCCATGAACTCGTGGCTCCCGACCTACTACGCGACCGGGTTCGGGGACGCGATCGCCGGCCTCGGCTTCACGGGCGTCGCCGCGATCCAGACCGCCGCGGGGACGTTCGCGGCCGTCCAGTCGTTCAACGCGTCGCTCTTCCGGCCGTTCTCGGGTTACATGTCCGACCTCTGGCAGCGCAAGGGGTGGACGCCGTACCCCTTCCTCTCGGTCGAGCAGGGGTACGCCCCGCGCGTCCACTGGCTGTTCACCGCGCTCTGTCTGATCATCGCGTCCCTGTGCGCGCTCAGCGTCGCCGGCTACCTCGGCGTCCTCCCGCTCTCCGTCGTCATTCTCGCGGGGTTCGGGGTCTGCGTGAGTTTCGGGACGGGAGGCGTCTTCGCGATCGTCCCCGTGATGTTCGAGGAGCGTCCCGGCGTCGCCGCGGGGTTCGTCGGGGGCGTCTCGACCGCCGGCGGCATCGTCTACCCGCTTGCGTTCGGCTGGATGCCGAACATCCACAGCGGGTACGCACTCGTCGCCATCGGGCTCTTCGTGCCGTTCACGCTGTTCTACGTCTGGGCGATGCGCTCCGATCGGGGGCTGTCCACGCACGGCATCGGCTCGCGGGAACGCTGGCTCGGCCCCAGCACCGAGACCGCCCCCGGGGGTGACGACTGAATGACCGACGCCGACGTCGACCCGGCGCGCGAACCCTGGTACCGCTGGGGCCGGCGCGTCCTCTACGCCGAGATGCTGATCGCGGTGCTCGTCACCGTCTTCTCGCTCTCCCTCGCATTCATGGGACAGGCGGGCTACATCGCGTAGGCACGCCCCCGCTCCCATCGTGGGTCGATACCCGTACCCGTCCCGCACCCGGTATCCGATACGCGTCTCTCGGATCCGGTGGGTCGACGCCGCCACGGCGTTCTGTCCGGAATAGCGACGCACAGCGATCGCCGACCGGTTGAGCAGATCCGTGACACTGCCCCCGCACTCGGAGCGGCGCTTCCGAGACCGGCGGCGTCACCGCCGTGGTCGACGCCGTGCCGGGGGGCGACGCCACGGCCGTCCCGACGCCGTCACCCGCTCACAGCGTTCGGCGGTGGACCGTAGTCGCCGCGGTCTCCAGCTCTGTGTCGTCCGCCGCCGCGACCGTGACGTGCCCCCCGTCGTGGGTGGCCTCGACCGTCGCCTCGAACGCGCCGTCGCTCGGCGTGACGACGGCCGCGTCCACGGGCGTCCGTATCGCCACGCGTTCGCCCGTCGTCCGCCCGGAGACGCGGAGCTCGCCGCCCTGAACGTGCGTGGTGACGTCGAGCGTCGGCCCCGCGGCCTCGTGGAGACCGCGATCGCGGTAGCGGCGCTCGACGACCGCCGGGGTCTCGACGGGTTCGCCCGCGTCGATCCCGTGCGCCAAGCGGACGTACTGCGCCATCGCCCACGCGAGCGGCGTCGCCGACCCCGTGCCCTCGCCGAACGCCCAGTCGTACCCCGTCCCGTACTCCCGGTCCCAGACCTGCTCGGCGATCATCCGCCCGGGGTTGGCGAACTCCTGCATCGCGCGCAGACAGCCCGCGGGATCGACGTCCGTCCCGGCGCTCGGCGCGTCCGCGAGCAGTTCGTACTCGCCGCGCTCCCCGGTGAGGAGCGGCCAGAGACGCCCCTTGCCGGCGTTCTCGGCCGACCACGGACCGCCCTGGTCGCCGGTCGCGCGCTCGCCGTAGCCGTCGCCGTTGTACCGGTAGAAGCCGGGTGCGGAATCGGCCTCGACCCGAATGGAGCGATCGACGGCCGCGATCGAGTTCTCGATCGTCGGATCGTCGGCCGGCAGGACGCCGAGCCGGACGAGTTCGAGGAATCCCGCGTCGATGATGTCGCGCTCGTCGAGCGTCGGCCCGCCGTTCGCCAGCGTCCGGTAGTGGCCGGCGTCGGGGTCGCCGTCGCGCGTCACGCGGACGTAGTAGGGGGTCTCCGGGTGACGCGCCGTCCCCGTCTCCGTCGCCGTCCACGACTCGACGTTCGCCGCCCAGTCGTCCGCGAGCGCCAGCCAGCAGAGCGCGTCGGCCGCGTGCCCCGCGTCGTCCGCCAGCATCGCCGCGCACGCCAACCCAGCGATCTCGGTGGCGATCGACGACGGCGAATACCCCGACTCCTCCTCCCAGCGTTCCTGGGCCGTCGAAGGGCCGTTTCGCGCGACGTAATCCGCCGAGCGACGGACGTTCTCGTAGCCGTAGGGAACGTCGTCGAAGTCGAAGCCGGCCTCGCGGAGCTGATACGCCATCACCTGCGGGAAGGAGATGTTGTCCATCTGCTCGCCGCCCCAGCGCGTCGTCCCGTTGACGTAGGTGTTCTGCGGGATGAACCCCGCCTCGTCCTGCTGGTACTCGTAGATGTACGCGAGTTGGTCGACGGCGATGTCGTGGAAGCCGACGGTGTCGAAGACCGTGAACACCTGGTAGAGGTCGCGCGACCAGACGAAGTTGTAACCGTACCCCTTGGGCTCGTCCGCGACCACCGCCTGCCCCCACGGGACGGACGGCGAGGCGATGGACGCGCCCGCGTACGTCTTGTCCTCGACCGCGAGGAGACACATCAGCGCCGCGTCGTACTGCGCTTCGAGCTCGTAGTCGCCGCGGACGGACGCGGGCGTGTCAGTGCCCGCGAGCGCGGAGCGCCACGTCCCGACGTACGACTCGCGCACCGTCTCGAAGCCGCGTTCGAGGGCGCCGTTCGCCTCCCCGAGCGCGGCCGCAGTGTTCGCCTGCTCCGCGAACCCGAGCGCGACCGTCTCCTCGATCGACGATCCCGATCCGACCTTCCCGACCAACACGACGTTCCCGTCGGTGACGGACGACCGCCCGTCGGGGATCGCCCCGTCGAAGAGGTCGGCGAGGCGGTCGCTTCCGGCGGCGTCGACGGTCGCCCAGTCGAAGCGGCCGGTCGTCGCCAGCGCGAGCGCCACCGAGTACGCCTCGCCATTCTCGTCGACGAGGAGCGGATCCGGCGCGTCGGCCGCGTAGGTCGCCCGCTCGCTCGCGACGAGGTTGTAACTGCCCGCCTCGCCGACGCGGAGGCCGCTGACGTCGTCGGCGACGTCGCCGAGGGAGAGGTCCGCCACCGAGAACACGTCGTACGTGGCGCCGTCCGCCGCCTCGAAGGTCACGTCCGCGACGACGGCGTCGTGATCCGTGTCGACCGCGTACTCGACCGTCAGCGTCCACTCGTGGCCGTCACCGACGTCGTCGGCCACGAACACGTGCCGGTAGAGGAGGGCGTCGTCCGCGACGGGCTCGACCCGGCGGAGGACCGCGTCGGTCTCCTCGCCCCGGCGCGTGTGCGTCCGCACCGTGTAGCCGTCGTCCCGGCACCGGACGAGGAAGTCCATCGTCCGCAGGTTCATCACGTCGATGCGCGGGAACCGCGCCTCCGTCAGTGCCCCCTCCGTGAGGGTGAACCACACCCGCGAGGGCTCCGCCGCGTCGTGGTCCGCGGGCGTGCACAGCCCGTGTTTCTCGCCCGTCGTCCACCGGGGACGCTCGGGCGGCGTGACGGCCTCCGTGGCCGGCGCGGGGAGCGCGCCCGCGTCGTCGAGGAGCGCCATCGCGTGCAGTCGGAGCGCGTGCGACCAGCCGAGCGGCGTCGCGCTGTCCGCCGTGCCGTCGTCGTACACCTGCTCCGCGAGGTAGCCGGCGTCGGTGGCGAACGGGCCGTCCGCGCCGAGCAGTTCGTAGAGTCCCCCCGCCCGTTCGAGGAACCCCGCGCCGCCCTGTCCGCGCTCGGTGAGGAGGACGCCGAGCCGCGCCGCCGCGACCGCGCCGAGCCCGGTGGCGACCGACCACACCTTCGGCGACGACTGGTTCGCCGCCCGCCAGTCGTCGCCCTCGTAGCGGATCAATCCCGCGACGTCGCTCCCCGGCGGATCGCGGAACAGCCCGCTCAGCGCCGCATCGACGTGGCGCGCGAGCCGACCGACCTGTCGCTCCGACACCGCGATTCCGGACGCGTCCTCGCACGCGACGACCGCCTCGACGAGCGCGAGCGAGGCCGCGTCGAGGCGGTCGTCCAGGTCGCCGTCGATGAGCCGCATCCCGTAGCGCTCGTGCTCCGCGTCCCACAGGTGATCGAGGCCGTCGAGGACCGTCGCCGCGCCCTCGCGGGCGCGCGTCGCCACGTCCTCCGGGACGGGCGCGGCCGCGATCGTCGCGTACGCCTCCGCGAACGTCGCCGCGGTGTGCGCGAACTGGCCGACGGCGTTCTCCCACGCGTTCTGACAGCGCTCCGGGAGCCCGTTCTCGGCGAGGCCGTCGTCGAGCGCGTCGAGCGCGTCCCCGATCGACTCCCGGATCGCCGCCGCCACCGGCGCGTCGAGCGCGTCGCCGCGCTCGGTGAGCACCGTCGCTAAGAACGCCGCGACGGTCGCCGTCTGGTCGGCCTGATACTCGTGCGAGCGTCGCTTGCGCTCGACCTTCGCGTTCGCCCATCCGGGGGCGAGCGAGCCGTCGGTCGCCCACACGCGGTGGGGCCACGTGCCGTCCGCGAGCTGCGTCTCGCAGTAGAAGAGCGCGGATTGGACGGGATCCGCGCCCGTCCCGATGTCGAGGCGATCGCCCGCGTCCAGCAGACGACGCGACACCTCCGCGTCGTCGCGGAACCAGACGTAGCCGTACCCCCCGCTGTTGGCGTAGAAGGGGTCGAACTCGGGGCCGGCGATGCGGCCCCCGGTCGGCCCTTCGAGGAGGTCGACGACGCGCAGGTCGGCGCGCACCGATCCCGCGCGCGGCACGTCCTCCGGGACGCTGATCGGCGTCCGCGCGATCGCGGCCTCGCGGAGGCTCGCCGCGCTCTCGTGGTTCCTCGCGCACGCCCGGAGGTCAGTGAGCGCCGTCTCCCGGTCGATGTCGTCGTGATCGGAGAGCTGCGTGACGAGCGTCGTCCGAACGCCGCGGCCCTCGCGTTCGAGGGGCGCGGTGACGACGAAGTTCCCGCTCAGACGCGTCTCGTCGTAGGGTTCGACGCCGCCGCGGGGGAACGACACCGGGGCGTCGTCGACGATCTCCGCGAAGCGCTCCGGGCGCTGCCCGCGCACGTCGCGCAGTCCCGTCGAGGCCGTCACGTAGTCGTGCTCGCGTCGGTGGAACACCTCGAGCGCCTGCGACCCGTCCGGGCCGCCGTTCTCGTGGACGAGCGCGCCGACGCGGCCCTCGCGGCCCTCCGGGGCCGCCGTCAGGAACGCGACGAGCCGGCTCTCCGCCGGCACGACGCCGCGGAGCTCGACGTGCGTCACGTGCGCGCGCCCGAGCGTGAGGTCGAACTGGTGGACGGTGAAGCCGTCGGCGTCGAACTCGGTCTCGACGAGCCGCGTCCCGCGGTAGTAGTGCTGGCGGAGGACGTCGAGCTCGTCGAACCAGTACGTCCGATCGGCCGTTTCGATGCCGAACCGCGATCGGTCGATCCCGTGCAACCCGGAGAGCGCGTCCGAGTAGTCGCGGAGCGCGCCCGACGGCGAGACGTGGACGAGGCGGTCCCCGTGTCCCGAGAACGCCCCCGTCGTCGTCCGCGTTTCCTCCGGGAACCGCTCGTCGTGTTGGCGCTTGTACTCGTTCAGCGCCGTTGTCAACCGCATGCGACTACCACCCACGCCGACTACATAAGTAGTTCTCCCGGCCGGCGGACCGTAATTGGTTAACCGGGGCGTCGCTCGCCCGCGTGAGCGGCGTCGTCCTCGCGGGACGTCACGCCCCGCCGTCGAACGCGTCCGGGGACGTCGGGAGGACCGCGACCGAATCGACGCGAACGCCGCCGCTCGCCGCCACCGTCTCGCCCGTCGCGGCGTCGCGCGCTCCCGTCGGCACGCCGAGATCGACGGTCACCGGCTCGGCCGCGAAGTTGCAGACGACGACGGCGGCCGCCGCGTCCCGCTCGTCCCCCGTCACGCCCGCTTCGTCGGCCGCGCTCTCACCCCCACCCGCGCCCGCGTCGCGTTCGGGGTCGGAGCCGCGACCGCCGTTCGCTCGACCGAAAGCGACGACGCGCTCCGGGTCGCCCTCGCGCACCGTGTAGTCGATCCGTTCGAGCGCCGCGTCGGCGGCGAGCGCCGGCATCGTCCGGCGGAGGGAGAGGAGCCGTCGATAGTGGTCGGTGAGCGCGTCGTCCGTCGCGTCCCAGACGAGCGCGTCGCGGCGGCCGAGCTGTCCCGTCTCCTGTCCGGCGTAGACGAGCGGCGCGCCCGGGAGCGTGCAGAGCGCGCCAGCCGCCGCGAGCGCCGCCGGCCGCCCGCATTCGACGCGATAGCGCGTCTCGTCGTGGTTCTCCGCGTAGAGCAAGAATCGCGCGTGATCCGGGAACCCGATCGCCGAACGCTCCTCGATCGCGTCGAGGAGCGCCGAGGCGGGCGCCCAGCCGGTGCCGACGCTCCGGAGCGCCGCGTACGTCGTCGAGTCGAAGTGGACGTCGAAGAGCCCCGCTTGGAAGTCCGGGATGTACGGGATCGTCTCGTCGAGCAGGAGGAACTCGGCGTCGCGGGCCTTCACCCGGTCGTGGACCTCGCGCCAGAAGCCGTCCGGGACCGCCCACGCCATGTCGCAGCGGAAGCCATCAACGAGCGGCGCCCACGTGTCCACGGCGTCAAGGAGGTGGCGCCGAACGTCCAGCGTCTCGAAGTCGAAGTTGGCGATGTGCTCCCAGTCGAAGTACGTCCCGGGTTCGCCGGAGGGCTGCCACTCGTACCAGTCGCGGTAGTCGCTCTCGGGGTTTCGATACGCGTCCCGAAAGTAGGGGTGATCGCGCGCCGAGTGGTTCAACACCAGGTCGAAGAGTACCCGCATCCCGTGGTCGTGCGCGCGCTCGACGAGATGGCGATAGTCCTCGCGGTCGCCGAGGTCCGCGGCGAGCGAGAAGAAGTCCGTGATGTTGTACCCGTGCGGGGCGTGGTCGGCCGCGAGCACCGGCGTCAGCCAGAGCACGTCGACGCCGAGGTCGGCGAGGTGATCAAGGCGGTCGGCGATCGCGCGGAACGTCCCGCCGTGCTCGGCCTCCGGCGCGAACGTCCGCAGGTACACCTCGTAGTAGACCGCGTCCGTCGCCCACGCGGGGGGGTCGTACGGCCGGCGGACGGCGACGCCGCCCGGCGCCGCGTCGTCCCGCACGATATCGACCGCGTCCGGGACGCTGTATCCGGTCTCCGAGACCGCGACCGCGTGGACGCGCGCGCGCTCCGGGAGCCGCGCGAGCGGGATTCGGAGCCGCCGGCCGTCCGCGCTCGCGTCGGCCGCCCGGAGGTCGTCGCGGTCGTCGAACGCGAACGTGACGTCGAGCGACGCCGCCGAGCCGCCGCCCGCCGGGTTCGTCCGCGCGTCCGCCTCGATCACGACGCTGTCGCCCGCGACCCGCCCGTCGAGGTGGACCCGGGGTCGGCCGCCGCCGCGATCGCCACCGCCCGTCGCGTCGTGCCCGTAGCCGCTCGTCCCGGCGTCGCCCTCGGCGGCCACGTCGAGGGCCCCGCCGCTGCCGCGGGCGTCGCGCTCGCCGCCCGCATCCGTCTCACCGCCGACGTCGAAGCACCGGATCGTCTGTCTGTGGACGCCGTCAGGCGCGTCGAGCGTCAGCACGTATCGCCCCGGGACGTCCGGGTGGAACCACTGGACCGGTCGGTCGTCGACGGCGGCGTCCGATCCCGCCGGCGCGCGCTCGATCCGCCACGCGTACGTCGCCGCGGGGTCCGGGTCGCGCGGCGCCAGCTCCACGCGGTCACCGACCGATACGAACCGCGGGGGCCCTGGGTGATGCATCGCTGGGTCGTGGGTACGACGCCGACCCTTTTGAATGGCGGTGTCCGATCGCGCCCGCCGTCACCGCAACGCCTTAGTCGTCGGTCGCCCGTGAGACCGTATGGCAGAGGACACCCCGACGGGGACGACGATCGACGTCACGGTCGACGACGATCGGACGGTCGTCACCGTCACGGGGACGCGCGACGCCGCCGTCATCGTCTCCTCCGAATCCGGCGAACGGATCTACCTCCCGCCGGAGGACTTCGCGGACGCGCCCGCGACGAACGGACCGCCGTCGACCGTCAGCCCGTACGACGGCGGACGCGACCCCGCCGAAGACGAGACGACCGCGTACGGCGGGGAGGACGCGTACGGCAGCGGGGGGACCGACGCGGGAAGCGACCCGCACGGCCCCGAGACGGACACCCGCGTGCTCGGCGTCACGTCGACGCCGACGGGGTTCCGGATCGTTCACCCCGAGCCCGTCCACGACGTGCGCGTCGTCGGGGCGCGCGACTAGCAGAGCTCGTGGTAGAGGGTCGCGTACTCGTCCGCGACCGTCGCCCACGAGCGGCTCTCGTACGTCGGTTCGCCCGACATCGCCAGCGCCCGGTCCACGCCGTCCGCGATGGAGTCGGACTCCGGTTCGACGAGGACGAGACAGTCTTCCGGGAGGAGTTCGGCCGCCCCGCACTCCGTCGTCACGATCCGCGTCCCCGCGGAGAGCGCCTCGACCACCGTCATCCCGAAGGGCTCCGCGAGCGACGCCGAGACGAACAGGTCCGCGCTCGCGTAGTAGTCCGCGAGCTCCTCGTCCGGGACGTAGCCGACGAACTCGACTCGGTCCTCGATGCCGAGCAGTTCGGCGAACCGGCGGAGCTGTGCGGTGAGGTGGCCGCTCCCGCCGACGACCAGCGTCAGCCCCGGCCGACGGAGTTTCGCGGTCGCGTAGAGGAGGTAGGCGATCCCCTTCTGGTGGGTGTGCCGGCCGACGAAGAAGAGCATCTCGCCGTCGATCCCGAGTTCGGCCTTCAGGTCCCGTCCCGTCGGGCGGACGCGCTTGAAGCCGTTGTGGACGACGGCGGGATCGCCGCCGTAGCGCGCCACGAGCCGCCGCGCGGTCAGCTCGCTCACCGCGACGAGCCGGTCGGCGGCGTCGACGATCCGCTGCTCCGTTCTGACCTCGCGGGTCGGCGGGTTCAGGTTCCGGTCGGCGGAGAGCGAGTGGAACGTCGTCATCCACGGTACGTCGTGGGCCGTGCTCGCTCGCGCGCCGGGACTGTAGCCGAACCAGTCGTGGGTGTGGACGACGTCCGCGTCGGCCGCGACGTCGACGAACTCCTCGGAGAGGCGGCCGATCCGGGTGATGATGTCGCCGTCGCCCGTCGGGACGCCGTGGACGTGCGGGTCGTCGTCGGGGGCGTACTCCGCCGGGAGGACGAGTTCGATGTCGACGTCGTCGCGCGTTTCGAACTCCGCGTACAACTCCCCGACGACGGTGTCGAGTCCACCGGTGACGCGCGGCGGGAACCCCCATCCGAGCATCGCAACCGTCAGCGACACGGGGTCTTCCCTCGCAGCTCTCGTTTCGTCACGGTCGGTAACGTTGATGCAGGGGGGCCGCAAAAACGTTCGCATGGATTTCGAGCGGGCGAGCGGCGTGTTCTGTCACCTCACCTCCCTACCGGGACGACACGGGATC
The DNA here is from genome assembly GCF_014647155.1 of Halarchaeum nitratireducens. Lineage (GTDB taxonomy): Archaea > Halobacteriota > Halobacteria > Halobacteriales > Halobacteriaceae > Halarchaeum > Halarchaeum nitratireducens. The sequence goes on from NZ_BMOQ01000002.1 coordinate 183,596, forward strand.
GGCGATCTCGGCGACGGTACACGCGATTTCCTCGCCTTCCTGGAGCGCGCCGACCAGTCAGTCTGGCAGTTCTGTCCCGTCGGACCGACGTCGGGCGCGCACGGCCACTCGCCGTACAGTTCGCCGTCGACCTTCGCGGGCAACCCCCTGCTCGTCGACCTCGACGCGCTCCGCGAGCGGGGGTGGCTCACCGCCGCGGAGACGGAACCGCCAGCGGGGAGCGATCGCTCGTCGGTCGCCTACGACGTCGTCGCGCCGTACAAGCGCGACCGCCTGCGGCACGCCTTCGAGCGCTTCGACGCCTCGGGGTCGCCCGGGTTCGACGCCTTCCGCGAGCGTGAGGGCGACTGGTTGGCCGACTACGCGCTGTTCGCGGCGCTCAAGGACGAACACGACGGCGCGCCGTGGACGTCGTGGCCGGCAGGCGTCCGCGAGCGCGACCCCGAGGCCCTCGCTCGCGCCCGCGACGACCTCGCCGAGGCGGTGCGCTACCACGCGTTCGTCCAGTGGCGCTTCGACGAGCAGTGGCGCGCGCTCCGCGCGGCCGCCGACGACCGCGGGGTGACGCTCGTCGGCGACGTGCCAATGTACCCCGCGCTCGACTCCGCGGACGTATGGGCGAACCCGGAGGCGTTCGCGGTCGCGGACGGCCGCCCGACCGCCGTCGCGGGAGTCCCGCCGAACCCCGGCGACGACGGCCAGCGCTGGGGGATGCCGGTCTACGACTGGGACGCGCTCGCCGACGACGACTACGGCTGGTGGCGCGCGCGCCTCCGCCGACTGCTCGAACGCGTCGACGTCGCACGCCTCGATCACTTCAAGGCCTTCGAGTCGTACTGGGCGATCCCGGGAGACGCCGACGACCCCGCCGCGGGCGACTGGCGCACCGGCCCGGGAGCGGACTTCTTCGAGACGGTACGGGACGAGATCGGCGGGCTCCCGTTCATCGTCGAGGACCTCGGGTTCCTCGACGCGCCGTTGGAGGCGCTCCGCGAGCGCTTCGACTTCCCGGGGATGCGCGTCGCGCAGTACGCCGACTGGTGTGCCGACCACCACCGGCACAAGCCCCACGACTACCCCCGCGACTGCGTCGCCTACACGTCGACGCACGACACGGACACGATCGTCGGGTATTACGACGGCCTCGACGACACTCAGCGTGCCTGCCTGGAGTACGCCCTCGGCGTCAGCGGCGACGGCGTCGCGTGGGACGTCATCGACGGCGTCTGGGAGTCCGACGCCGTTCTCGCGGTGACGACCGTCCCGGACCTCCTCGGTGCGGGGAGCGACGCGCGATTGAACACGCCGGGGACGACGGCCGGCAACTGGCGCTGGCGGTTCGACCCCGCGGCCCTCGACGACGCCCTCGCGGAGCGACTGCGGGCGGCCACGGCGGCGACCGGGCGGGCTTAACTGACGCCCTGCGGGACCGATTCGGCCGTCTCGTAGCCGTCGAAGCAGTCCGCGACGCTCCACGTCCGGGTCCCGTCCGTACAGGGGAACACCCACGCCAGCGTGTCGCCCTCGTACACCGCGAGCGTCACCTCTGGGAGCGCGATCGTGCGGACGCTCCGCCCCAACCGCGAGGTGCGGGTCTCGACGGAGAGCGTCGAGCGGACGTCGCCGGCCGACCACGCGGCGAGCGCCTGCAGGTCCGCGGTGTCGTCGTCGCCTCCCTCGGAGAGGATGACCTCCCCCTGGACCGTCTCGATCTCGAACTCGTCGACGACGCCGGCGGCCGCGAGCGCGCTGAGACGGTCGATGGCCACGGTCCGCTCGCCGGCGACGGGTCGCCGGACGTACAGCACCAACCGGATCGGCGTCCCGTCGTCAGCTCGATCACTCGGCATACGTCGACCAATCTATGCCATGTGATATCAAATCTATCGGAAAACGCCAAAAATTGCAACGCTCGTCGTCTACAGACGCGTCACGATGTACGACGCGATGTCGTCGACGAGGTCGGGGTCGAACGTCCAGAAGCCGTCCCAGGTCCCGGACTCCTGTTCGATGGCGAGCAGCGCGACCGGATCCGGCGTCCGCGACGCCTCCGACGCCCCTTCGGACGCCGCCGACGGCTCCGTCCGCGCCTCTGCGTCCGGTCGGAAGAGCACGAACCACGAGTCCGTGAAGTCCGCCGTGTACCCGCCGTGCATCGTGACGCCGAGCGACTCGGGAGGGACCCAGTTCGGGACGCCGTAGACGTGGACGTCCGTCTCGGTGTCGCCGAGCGTCTCGTACACCTCCCGCGTCCCCCGCTCGTCCCGGATGCGCGAGAGCGACTGGAAGGAGGCCCGGTGATGTCCGCCGTTCGCCCGCCACGACACGCGCTCGATGTACCGCGAGATCACGATCAACAGGAGTTTCTCGGTGTCGGATTGGGGGTACGAGCGCAGCGAGAAGCGGACTTCATCGAGCCCCATCAGCACGTCCGGGAGCTCCAGCGTCTCGATCCCCTGTGCGCCGGTCCGGTAGAGGTCCGAGTTCACGAACAGGAGCGTCTCCTGGAGGGCCGAGAGGGGGGACGTCGCCACCACCTCGCCGTCCTCGACGAGCAACACGACGTCGTCGTCGACGTCCGGGACCGCGGCCTTCTCGACGTCGATCGGCTGCTCCGCGAACGCAGATTCGAGCATCCGATGGAGGACGTCCGGTCCCGTCGCGTTGGCGACGACGAGCGAGCGCTCCCGATCCGGGACGCGATCGAGGAACCGCGTCAGCGACATCGTGCTCCCCACAGCCGGTACGCGCGACGAGTGACCCGACGCCCGCGGGGTCCCGGTGATCGGACGCGGATCATCGGACCCGTTGGAGTTCGACGCAGACGATCGTGCCGCGCGGGTCGTTGTCCTCGACCCACACGCGCCCGCCGAACTGCGTGACGAGTTCGTCCACGAGGTAGAGTCCGAGCCCGGTGCCCGAACTCCGCTCGCCCTGTTCGCCGTGGTCGAAGACGGCGCGCTTTTGCGAGTCCGGGATTCCGGGGCCGTTGTCCGCGATGCGGACCGTACACGTCTCCGCGTCGGCGACGACGGAGACGTCGATGCGGACCGCCCCGCCGTCGCTGTGGAGGACCGCGTTGTCCAAGAGGTTCGTGAAGACGGAGGAGAGCAGCGGCGTCGCCGACACCAGACACTCGTCCGGGAGATCGACCGGGCCGTCGACGACGAGCGAGTCCGCCTGGTACTCGAACGTCGAGCGCACCTGCTCGATCTCGCGCGTCAACACGTCTCCGAGGTCGATCGGTTCGAGCGCGGGATCCTCGCTCCCGAGAATCGCGGTGAGATCGCGCACCTCCTCCGTGAGCTCTTGGGTGTGGACGGCGGCGTTCATCACGCGCGAGAGCGTCTCGCGCTGGTCGGCGTCGAGGTTCCCGCGTAACTCCTCGCCCCACCCGCGGATCACCGCCATGTCGTTACGGATGTCGTGACGGATGATCTGATTGAGCAGTTCGTACTGATCGCGCTCGGTGCTGAGCGCCTCCTCGGCCCGCTTGCGCGCGGTCACGTCCTGCTGGAACCCGACCCAGTTCGTGACGACGCCCCGCTCGTCGCGGAGGGGCGCGATCGTCACGGCGTTCCAGAACTCCTCGCCGTCCGCGCGCTCGTTGCGGAGTTCGACCGTCGTCGACTCGTTGGCCGCCATCGCGTCGCGGAACCGCTGGACCGCGGCCTCCTCGGTCGCCTCGCACTGGAGGAACCGACAGTTCCGGCCGAGCGTCTCCAGGACGTCGTAGCCGGTGATCCGCTCGAACGCGGCGTTGGCGTAGATCAGCGGGTTGTCCGGACGGGTGTAGTCCGAGATCGTGATCCCGACGGGCGCGGCGTCGATCGCCCCGGTCTTGAGCGGCGTCGTCGGCAGCTTCTCGCGCGCGTCCTCCGCGACGCTCAGGCTCGCGAACGCCTCGCCGTCGTAGACGAACGGCGAGATACGGAGGCGATGCGAGCGCGCGTCGTCGCTCTCCTGATACGGGAGCGTCAGCGTGAGGTCGAGCGGCGTCGTCGGGTCCGCGATGTCGTCGAGCGACGCGTCGCCCCGGCGGAGCGTGCGGAGGTAGGTCGCCGCCGTTCGCGTGACCGCCGGATCGATCCCCGTCGCGTCGACGAACGTCCGCCACGCCTCGTTGGCCACGACGGCCGTCCCGGCGTCGTCGACGATGGTGATCCCGTTCGAGAGGGAGTCGAGCGCGCGCGCGGCGTACTCCCTGTCCGCTGTCCCCCTCCCGGGCGTCGGCGTCGTCATATCCACGTGTACCGACCCTCCGGGCTTAATACCTCTTGCCGCGGCGACCGACGGCGCGTCCGACCGGTACCCGTCACGACCGACCGATATATGCGCCTGCCGGCGGACGTCCCTCCGTGGAATCGACGGAGCGCACCCCGGACTCAGGTGGTGGACGAGCGCGCTCGACGTCCTCGCCGTCGCGTCGCTGACGAACGGGGCGCCCGGAACGCTCACCCACCTGTTCACGTACACCGCGAGCGCGACCGAGATCTCGCTGTCGGTCGGGCGCGGGTGACGGAACAGGTCAACGGCCGGCGCGTCCTACGACCGCCCCTCCCGCTCCCACGGGGTCTCACAGCGCGTCCCGGAGGCGCTCTCGCGCCTCGGGGACGGTGAGCGGGACGTCCGAATCGTCGAGGAGTCCCGCGAACACCCGGACCGTGGTCGGCGGCCGGAGTCCGACGTCGGCGAGCAGGTCGCCGTCGGTGAGGACCGCGCGGGCGGACGCGTCGGCGGCGATGGACCCGTCGCGGTCGACGACGAGCACGCGCTCCGCGATCTCGGGGACGGCGTCGAGTGACGGCGTGAACACGACGACGGTGCCGTCGTGATCGCGCACGAGGTCGCGGATGCGCGCGCGGTAGTGCGCGTCGACGGCGCCGAACGGTTCGTCGAGGAGGAGGACGTCCGGATCGAAGGCGAGGACGCTCGCCACCGCGGCGCGTTGCTTCTCGCCGCCGGAGAGGCGAAACGGCGGCCGGTCGAGCAGGTCGGTGAGTCCGAGTTCGTCGGCGAGCGATGCGACGCGTCGCTCCGCGCGCTCGCGCGGGAGCCCGAGCTGCGCCGGGCCGTACTCGATGTCCTCCCGGACGGTCGTGTTGAACAGGTAGTCGTTCGGGTCCTGGAGGAGCACGCCGAGGCGCTCGCGGACGGCCTCGGCGTCGGTCGTCTCCCCGAAGTACGTCACCTCGCCCGCGGTCGGGGCGACGAGGCCGCCGAGCGCGAGCTGGAGCGTGCTCTTGCCCGATCCGTTCGCGCCGACGACGGCGACGCGCTCGCCGCGCTCGATCGTCAGATCGACGTCGCTGATCGCCGTCGTGCCGTCCGGGTAGGCGTGGGTCAGCCCGCGAGCGTCGATCACGGTGTCCACCGGATCACCCCCGAGACGACGACGGCGACGGCCGCGAGCGCGAGCAGCGCGTAGTCCGCGACGCCGACGCGACGCGAGCGACCGTACGGCGACGGCGGACGCGAGCCGCCGCGCGCTCGCATCCCCCGCCCGACGCGTTCGCCCCGATCGAGCGTGCGGAGGACGAACGTCCCGGCGATCCGCCGCGCGTCGCGCCAGCCGTCGCGGAGACCGGTCTCGCCCGTCGTTCGGCTGTTGCGCGCGAGCACGAGGCGCTGGAGTTCGTCGAAGAAGAGGAAGAGGTAGCGGTAGGTGACGGCGACGACCCAGACGAGCGGGACCGGCACGCGAAGCTCGCGGAGCGCGGCGACGAGGGCCGAGAACGGCGTCGTCAACACGAGCAGCGAGAGGAGCGCGACGCCGACGCCGACGCGGACGGTGAACAGGAGGACGTAGGCGACGCCGGCCTCGGTGACGGTCACACCGAAGAGCCGAACGAGCGCGTCGCCCGGCAGGAGGATCGCCTGCGGGAGGACGACGAGCGCGGAGACGAGCGGGACGACCGCGGACCGCGCGAGCAGTCGGCGGAGCGGGACCGCGGAGAGGCGGGCCAAGCCGGCCGTCAGGGCGGCGAAGCAGAGCGCGACGCCGAGCGTGCGCGTGAGCACGACGCCGAGCGCGAGCGCGGTGATCGCGCACAGCGAGACGCGCGGGTCGCGGCGCTGGAGGAACCCGTCGGCGGTCGCGAGTTGTTCGGCCGCGAAGAGAGCGCGCAGCGCGCCCGTGATCGTCTCGACGGAGCGACCGAGGACGCCGCTCACCGTTCGAGGAGGCGTCCGGCGCCGAGCGCGACGCCGAGCGTGAGGAGCGTCCCGATCCCGCCGGCCGCGAGCGTGCCGAGCGGGCCGTCGAGGCCGGCGACGGTGTAGTCGGGGAGGAGGCCCGGGAGAACGGTACTGGCGGCGTCCGCGGCGCCCGTCGCGTGGGCGGCGTTCTCGAGCGGTTCGGCGTAGCCGACGGCGCCCGACGCCCACCCGAAGACGGGCGCGAGGAAGACGAGGACGAGGAGACACGCGAGCGCGCGCCGGACCCACGGGCGCGTGAAGGGGACGCCGGCACTCATGCGCCCACCTCCGGGGCGGCCACCTCGTCGGCCGAGCGTCCGAGGACGAGGTCCGGACGGGCGTCCGCGACGTAGCCGTAGACGGCGGCGGTGATGGCGCCCTCGACGAGGCCGAGCAGCGCGTGGCCCACGACCATGATCGGCACCGTGGTCCCGACGGCGTAGGCGAAGGCCGAGGAGAAGCCGACGCCGAGGCCGACGACGAGCGCGGAGACGGTGATCGCCCCCCATCCGGCGACGAAGGCGGCGCCCGTCTCGTGGACGCCCCGGCAGGCGCGGAAGAGCGCGTAGCCGACGAAGACGTCGACGACGGCCATGGCGAAGAGGTTCGCGCCGAGCGCGATGATCCCGCCGTCGCCGAAGACGAGGGCCTGAATCGTCACGACGGCGGTCATGGCGAGCACGCCGAGCGAGGGACCGAGCAGGACACCGGCGAACGCGCCGCCGACGAAGTGCGCGCTCGTTCCGCCCGGGATCGGCCAGTTCAACATCTGTGCGGCGAAGACGCCGGCGGCGACGACGCCGAGGAGCGGGGTCCGCTCGTCGCCGAGCTCATCGCGGGCGCGCCGGACCGCGAGACCGATCGCGGCGCCGGAGCCGAGCCAGAAGAGGCCCGCGACCCACGGGTCGAGGAAGCCGTCGGGGATGTGCATGCGTGTCCGGATCGAGTGCGAGGAGGTCAATAATACTTTCCGTGTCGTTCGTAATATTCGGGCGGATGTCCGTGATCGAGGCGGGTCTCTTTTCGAGCGAACCGAACGAGTGCGACATTCTGCTCGTTTCGCGCCCCGAAGTGCCCGATATGTTACTCCGACCCGTCGGTGCCGCAGTGGCGAGCGACGCGGCGGTCGGATCGGTGCGGGTCGGAGCCGGCGACGCCATCGAAACCGTCATTCGCCTCCGGCGCCTCCCCCCGGCGACCACTCGTGCGCCACGTTCAGCACCGTCGTCGAGAGGGACCGGACGCGACACGCGGGCCGACCGCCGCGGGCGGGGGCGGCCGCGCGACGTCGAACGCCGGCCGCCGCGGTGGTGGACCGTGACGGCGGTGACGACGAGCGTCGTCGTCCCCGTCTACAACGACCCCGACGGGCTCTCGACGACGGTCGAGTCGCTCCTCGCGCAGGACACCGACGACTACGAGATCGTCGTCGCGGACAACGGCTCGACGGACGAGACGTCCGACATCGCCGCGGCGTTCGCGGACTCGGAGCCCCGCGTCCGCCACGTCGTCGAGGGCGACGTCCAGAGTTCGTACGCCGCGCGCAACGCCGGCATCGAGGCCGCCGCGGGCGACGTGATCGCCTTCGTCGACGCGGACATGTGGGTCGAGCGCGACTACGTGCGCGGAGTGACGCGGGCGGTGGCGGATCGGGAGTACGTGGGCTGTCGCGTCGAGCTCGTCGCCGGCGACGGGACGGTCGCGCGCTACCGGCGCGCGAGCGGCTTCCCCATCGAGCAGTACGTCGAGGAACACGGCTTCGCTCCGACGTGCTGTCTCGTCGTCACCCGTCACCTACTCGACGAGATCGGCGGCTTCGACGCCCGTCTGGTGTCGAACGGCGACCTGGAGTTCGGCCGCCGGGCGCGCCGGGCCGGCTTCGCGCTGACGTACGAGCCGGACGTCACGCTGTATCACCCGGCGCGCTCGACGCTACGGAGCGTGCTCTCGCAGAACTACCGAATCGGCCGCGGGCGCGAGCAACTGCGACGCTACCACGGCGAGCGCTTCGACGTCCGGCCGCTCGCCGACCCGCGGAACGTCCTCCCGGTCCACCCGGGGCGGTTCGCCGACTCCCTCGACGCGCCCGCGGCGCGCCGCCGCGACCTCCTCGTCTGGTACGTGATCGCGTGCGTGCAGAAGTGGGCGCGGACCGCGGGCACGCTCGCACAACGGCGGGCCGAGACGGCGCACGCGGACGGCTACGGGGAGTCCGACTGAGCGGCGAGACCGGCGGACTAGCCGGCGACGCGCGCGGCGAGCGTCACACCGGTCGCGGTCGGCGCGTCCGTCGAGTCCGTCGCGTTCGTCACGTTCCCCGTCTCCTCGATGACGTAGCGCTGGCCGACCATCGGATCGAGGAGCGTGTCGACGGGTGCCCGGTCGTCGCGGAGCGTCGGCACGTCGTCCGTCGGCACGTCGACGGCGTACTGCTCGATCGCGTCGCCGAGGTCGATGCCGATGTCGCGCGCCGCGTTCCGCTCGCGCAACTCGGCCTGCGTCACGTGCGTCCCGCGCTTCGTGGCGACGAGTTCGACGTTCTGCACGACGTTCGTGTCGGTGGTCGGGAAGCTGTACACCTGGGGGAAGACCTCGTTCATCGTCTCGTACTCGGCGCGGTAGAACTGCGAGGCGGGACCCGTGGGCGCGGAGATGACGTTGGCGACGACCCCCCCGTTCGGGGAGAGGCGATCCGACGCGAGCGACATGAACTCCCGGGTCGTCAGCTGGAACGGTACCTTGTCCTTCTTGTAGGCGTCGAGGACGATCAGGTCGTAGGTCTCGTCCGTCTCCCGGAGGAACTGACGGCCGTCACCGACGTGGGCGGTGACGTCGTACTCGTCCGCCCGGAAGTACGCCTCGGCGACGCGGACGACTTCGGGGTCGATCTCGACGACGTCGACGCTCGCGTCGTACTCGGCGGCGAAGCGCTTCGGCCCCGTGAACCCGCCGCCGCCGACGAACAGCACGCGGTCGATGTCGTCCGGGTCGTCGGCGAGGAGGTAGGGCATGTGGAAGTACTGGGTGTACTCGAAGACGTGTCGCGTCGGGTCGCTCTTGTCCATCGCGCTGTGGCGCTGGCCGTCGAGGTAGAGCGTCCGCGTGTCGCCGTCGTCGACGACCGCGAGGTCCTGGTACGCCGTGTTCGTCTCGTAGACGACGTCGCCGCGGGCGGTGTAGCCGAACGCGCCGGTCGCGGTCGCCGCGACGAGGAGGAGCGCGACGACGAGCGTCGAGAGCGTCGCTCGTCGGTCCGACGGCCACGCGAGGACGCCCGCGGTCACGACGAGCGTCGCCCCGAGCGCGAAGGCGATCCGCGAGACGGAGAGCGAGGGGATGAGGACGAAGGTCGTACCGAACGCTCCGACGATGCTCCCGACGGTCCCGAGCGCGTAGACGCGCCCGGAGGCCTCGCCGATCCCCTCCCGGTCGGTGAGTTCGGCCGCGTACGGGCTGATGAATCCGAGCAGGTACGTCGGCGGTCCGAACAGGAGGACGACGGCGGGGAGGGACGCGAAGCGCGCGGGGAGCGGGAGCGCCGCCGCCGACGCCAACAGCTGATCGGCGAAGACGATGAGGACGGCGACGTACACCGCGGAGCCGAGCAGCAGGCGGACGAGCCGACCGTTCGTCGCCTCCTCGGCGGCCCGCTTTCCCCCGTAGTGGTACCCCACGCTCAGCGCGGCGAGGAAGACGGCGATGACGCTCCCCCACGTGTAGATCGAACTGCCGAACTGGGGCGCGACGATCCGTCCCGCTAGGATTTCGAGGCCCATGCTGACGACCCCCGAGGCGAAGACGGCCAGCTCGGCTCTGTCCAGCCGATCCGCCAGCACGCTCATTGGCGTGCGTTAGCTCCGCATGGGGATAAGTTCGGAGGGGCGTCGGGCGGGAAGTCGGTCACCGACCGAGTCGACCGGTCGAGCGGTTCGACCGGCTGACCCGCCGGGGCGTACATAGACACGCCCGGAGAACCACCGTGCGGAACGTCATCATACGTCTCAGAGCTCGCCGCGATCTTCGAGCGCGTCGCGGGCGAACGCGACGTGCGCGAGGAGCGGGCGGAGACGTACGACCGGAACCCGGAGGAGCACGACGCGAACCGCGACGTCGCTCGTGCGGTCGACGACGGGTTCGGCGACGCGATCGCCGGCGGGGAAGCCGGACGGGGTCCGCCGGCCGGGTGAGGGCCCGCTACTCGGTGAGGAGCGTCACGTCGAGCCAGTTCGCGGAGTGCGTCAGGCTCCCCATCGAGACCACGTCGACGCCGGCGGCGGCGTAGTCCGCGACGGTCTCCGGCGTGATCCCGCCCGAGGCCTCGGTGAGCACGTCGTCGGGGAGCGTCTCCACGCAGTCCGCGACTTCGGCGGGCGTCATGTTGTCGAGCAGGACGATGTCCGCGCCGTAGGCCGCGGCGCGGCGGGCTTGGGGCTCCGTCTCCGCCTCGACCTCGACCTTCGTCGTGAAGGAGGCGCGTTCGCAGGCCTCGCGGACGGCCGTCTCCAATCCGACGATGTCGATGTGGTTCTCTTTGATGAGCACGGCGTCCGCGAGGTCGTAGCGGTGCGGGTCGCCGCCGCCGACGCGGACCGCCTTCTTCTCGAAGTAGCGAAAGCCGGGCGTCGTCTTGCGGGTCGCGGCGACGCGCGTCTCGCCGGCCCGATCGACGCAGGTCCGGGTCGCGCTGGCGATCCCGCTCATGCTCCCGAGGAAGTTGAGGGCGAGGCGTTCGGCTTCGAGGAGCGCGCGTGCGTCGCCCGACACTCGCAGGACGTCGTCGCCAGCCGCGATGGCGTCCCCGTCGTCGACGACGGTCTCGACGGTGAGACCGACGTGCTCGAAGAGCGAGCGGGCCTCCGCGACGCCCGCGGCGATCCCAGAATCGCGGGTCCGAACGACCGCGTCGGCGTCGTGGCCCTCGACGAGCGCGCTCGTCACGTCCCGCCAGCCGGCCCCGTCTTCTTCGAGGAAAGCGTGTGGTCTCGTGTCCATATCGAACGGACAGTCCGTAGCCACAAAACGCTCCGGGTCTCGTACCTGAATCAGTAGGTGGTGGTTCCGACGTACTCTGAAGAGAATTGTTCTCCGAAAGACCCCGATGGCGAGAAAATGCAGAAGTGATTTGTATTCGAGGTCAATATCATCGATGAATGCGTCGCAGAGCGTACCTCCGAACCGGGGCGGCGGTGATCGGGAGCACGGGTATCGCGGGCCTCGCCGGCTGTGGCGGATCGGGTGGCGGCGGGGACGGCGGGACGCTCCGGCTCGCGTTCCAGGCTCCCGCGGAGACCGTCGACGTCAACACGTGGGACGCGGCCGATCGGGTCGCGCCCGCGGAGTACGACCTCGACACCTCCATCGACGTCTTCGAGGGCGTCGACCTCGCCGCACAGTCCGTCCTGTCGGGGAACGCAGACGTCGCGCGCGGGTCGGTCACGGCCGCCGCGAACCTCGTCGCGGCCGGGCGGGAGTTCACGTTCGTCTCCGTTCCGATCCGATCGACCGACTACGTCCTCGTCACCGACGGCGAGATCGACTCGCTCGAAGCGATCGTCGAGCAGGACGCCGTCATCGGAATGTCCGCGCCGAACGGGCTCGACGCCGTGCAGACGATCGCGCTCCTCAGCGAGGAGGGCGTCATCGAGAGCGCGGACGAGCTGAACTTCCAGCGCGTCGGCTATTCGAGCGCGCGCCGGGCCGCGCTCGCCGAGGGGAGCATCGACGTCTCGCCCCAGCACTACGCGCAGTGGCTGGCGATGCGCGAGGAGGGCGACGGCCTCACGCGCCTCGCCACCTTCGGCGACGTGCTGACGTCGTGGATTCAGGAGACCTACATGGTCCCGCAGTCCGTCATCGACGAGAAGCGCCCGCAGCTCGTGGATTTCGTCGCGGCCCAGTTGCTCGCCAACCGACGCCTCGCCGACGACTACGAGCGCTACGGGACGCTGATCGACGAGTACGTCGACGGCGGCGGTCCCGAGGAACGCGTCCAGCGCCGGACCTACGACTTCCTCACGGACGTCGACGTCTGGCCGCCCGGCGGCGGGCTCGGGAGGGACGAGGTCGACTACATGCTCGACCTCTCCGCGCGGGTCGGCCTCACGGACGAACGCATCCCGACGGACGACGTGATGGACCGCTCGATCCTCGACGACGCGCTCGCGCGCGTCGGAGCGCGGTGAGCCGCGATGACGACGCTACGCGCCGAGCGCGTCCGCAAGACCTACCGGAGCGACGCCGGGGACGTGACGGCCGTCGCGGACGTCTCGCTCACCGTCGCCGACCGGGAGTTCGTCTCCGTCGTCGGTCCCTCGGGATGCGGGAAGACGACGCTCCTCCGGCTGTTCGCCGGGCTCGAAGCGCCGACCGATGGGCGCGTGCTCGTCGACGGCGATCGGATCGAGGGCCCCTCGCCGGAGCGCGCGATGGTGTTCCAGTCGTTCAACCTCTTCGACTGGCGGACCGTCCGCGGGAACGTCGCGTTCGGGCTCGAACGGCGGGGCGTCCCCGAGGCCGAGCGCCGCGAGCGGGTCGACGACTGGCTCGACACCGTCGGCCTCACCGACTTCGCGGACGCCTATCCCGACGAGCTCTCCGGCGGGATGCGCCAGCGCGTCGGTCTCGCGCGCGCGCTCGCCGTCGACCCGGACGTCCTCCTGATGGACGAACCGTTCGGCGCGCTCGACGCGCAGACGCGCGCCGTCCTCCAGTCCGAGCTCCTCGACCTCTGGGAGGACCGGCGGACGACCGTCCTCTTCGTCACGCACGATATCGAGGAGGCGCTGTTGCTCTCCGATCGCGTGCTCGTGATGGGCGCGGCACCGAACGCGGTGACGCGGACCGTCAACGTCCCCTTCGAACGCCCGCGCCACGGCCGCGAGCTGGAGACGACGCCCGCGTTCGCCGACTACCGCCGCGAGATCTGGGATCACCTCCGGGACGAACAGTGATCACTGACGCCCGACGCGCCGAGCGTACACGGTGGATCACGCGAGCGAGCCGGCGACGCTCGCGGCGGACGGATCGACGCCCGCGACGACGGAACCGATGACCGCGATGAACGAACGCGTCCGCTACCCGCTGTTCGGCGTCGGCTCGCTCGCGCTCGCGTGGGAGCTCCTCGCCCGGCTCGCCGTCGACGGACTGACGCCGCTCTCGGACGTCCTCGCGGCCGGCGTCGGTCTCGTCGCCTCCGGCGAGCTGTTCGTGGCGCTCGCGGCGAGCCTCCCGAAGCTCGCGCTCGGCTACGGGCTCGCCGTCGCGGTCGGCGTCCCGCTCGGGCTCCTCATGGGGTTCTCGTCGACCGCGGACGCGCTCGCCGACACGCCCGTGACGACGCTGTTCGTGACGAGCGTCGCCAGCCTCCTCCCCCTGCTCATCGCCGTCTTCGGGGCCGGAATCGGGTTCTACGTCGTCGTCGTCTTCCTCTTCGCCGTCTTCCACGTCACCCTCACTCTCCGCGCGGGCGTGCGGGACGTGGACGACGCGCTCGTCGAGACCGGCCGCGTCTTCGGCGCGTCGCGGCTCGGCGTCTATCGACACGTCCTCCTCCCGGCGTCGCTCCCGCACGTCGCGGCCGCGCTCCGACTCGGTGCCGTCCGCGCCGTGAAGGGAATGGTCGTCGGCGAGCTCTGGGTGTACGCCGGCTTCGGTAGTCTCCTCCACGGCTATCAGCGGTACGGTCAGACGGACAGCGCGCTCGCCGTCGTCCTCGTCCTAATGGCGCTCTCGGTCGGGATCGCGGGCGGCCTCGGCGCGCTCGAACGCCGCTACGCCCCGTGGCACCACGTCGAGGGGGGTGTTCGCTGACGGTGTCCGATACGCGCGCGCTCACCGACCGCCGGCGCCGCGTCCTGCTCCGCGTCGCGTCAGTCGTCGCCCTCCTCCTCGCGTGGTACGCCTACACGACCGCGGCCCGGACGCTGCTCGCGTCGCCGGTCGCGGTCGCCGCCTCGTTCGTCGAGCATTTCGTCGTGACGGGGACGCTCCGGCGCGCCATCGCGGACGCCCTCGTCCACGCGGCGCTCGGCTACGCGCTCGCGGTCGCTGTCGGCGTCCCGCTCGGCTTCGCGCTCGGCCTCTCGGAGCGCCTCGCCGCGGCCTACGACCCGGCCGTCGACGCGCTCTACGCCGCGCCGGTCGTCGCGCTCGCCCCGTTGTTCGTCGTCTGGTTCGGCCTGACGCCGCTGGCGAAAACCGTACTCGTCTTCCTCTTCGCGGTGTTCGTGATCATCGTCACGACGGAGACCGGGGTCCGCGAGACCGATCGGGGCGCCGTCGACGCCGCGCGGGTCTTCGGCGCCGGACCGTGCGTCGTCTACGGCGAAGTGTACCTCCGTTCGGCGCTCCCGTCGATCCTGACCGGCCTCCGACTCGGCGCGGGGCGCGCGATCCGCGGGATGGTCGCCGCCGAGCTGTTCCTCTACGCGGGCGACCTCGGGAGCTACCTCATCGACACCGCGGCGACGTTCCGGATGGCCGACTCGCTCGCCGGCGTGCTCGCGCTCTCGCTCACCGGGGTGGTCGCGATGGCGCTCGTCGCCGCCCTCGGACGCGCCGCCACGCGCTCGGGATCGTGACGCCCCGACGGGCCGCGGATCGTCGCCGTGGTGCGTCCCCGGACGACGCGTCGACGCCTGCGCCGTCGCGCGAGCCGGAGACGGGAACCTACAATAGCGTGGTGGCCGCAGATGTCGGCAGATGACGCAGATCGTCGACTACGAACTCTTCGAGGTCCCGCCGCGCTGGCTCTTCCTCCGGATCGAGACGGACGACGGTCTCGTCGGCTGGGGCGAGCCGGTCGTCGAGGGACGCGCGAAGACCGTGCGGGCGGCCGTCGAGGAACTGATGGACACCTACCTGCTCGGCGAGCCCGTTCACCCCATCGAGGACCACTGGCAGACGATGTACCGCGGGGGGTTCTACCGCGGTGGGCCGGTCCTCATGAGCGCCATCGCGGGGATCGATCAGGCACTCTGGGACGCCAAGG
The DNA here is from genome assembly GCF_014647155.1 of Halarchaeum nitratireducens. Lineage (GTDB taxonomy): Archaea > Halobacteriota > Halobacteria > Halobacteriales > Halobacteriaceae > Halarchaeum > Halarchaeum nitratireducens. The sequence goes on from NZ_BMOQ01000002.1 coordinate 198,783, forward strand.
GGAAGGCACTCGGCGTACCGGTGTACGAGCTCCTCGGCGGCGCGGCCCGCGATCGGATCGAGGTGTATCAGTGGATCGGCGGCGACCGCCCGAGCGACGTCGCCGCCGAGGCCGAGCGGAAGGTCGAGCAGGGGTTCTCGGCGCTGAAGATGAACGCAACGGAGGAGCTGGAGCGCCTCGACGACCCCGCGGCGATCGAGGCCGCCGTGAACCGCCTCCGCGAGGTCCGCGAGGCCGTCGGCGACGAGGTCGACATCGGCGTCGACTTCCACGGGCGCGTCACGAAGCCGATGGCGAAGCGCCTCGCCGTCGCCCTCGAACCCTACGAGCCGATGTTCATCGAGGAGCCCGTGCTCCCCGAGCAGAACGACGCGCTCCCGGACATCGCCGCGCGCACCTCGATCCCGATCGCGACGGGCGAGCGGATGTACTCCCGCTGGGACTTCAAGGAGGTCTTCGAGAGCGGCGCGGTCGACGTCGTCCAGCCCGACCTCTCGCACGCCGGGGGCATCACGGAGGTGAAGAAAATCGCGGCGATGGCCGAGGCCTACGACGTCGCGCTCGCGCCCCACTGTCCGCTCGGGCCGATCGCGCTCGCCTCGTGCATCCAAGTCGACGCCTGTTCGCCGAACGCGACGATCCAGGAGCAGAGTCTGAACATCCACTACAACGAGACGAGCGACGTCCTCGACTACCTCGCGGACCCGTCCGTCTTCGAGTACGATGAGGGGTACGTCTCGATACCGGACGCGCCGGGACTCGGCGTCGAGATCAACGAGGAACACGTCCGCGAGCAGGCCGACGAAGACGTCGACTGGCACAACCCCGTCTGGCGACACGACGACGGCAGCGTCGCCGAGTGGTAGGCCGGGTCGGAGTCACGCGAACGTGACGCGGCGCGAGCCGCACCGCGACGCGGAGGTGCGAGACGGCTCAGCTCAGATCGCGCCGTCGCCCTCGCGGAGTTGGACGAACGCCTCGGCGAGCACGCCGATCGTGATGATGGAGAACGGGAGGACGAGCACGCCGGAGACGACGGTGCCGGCGGACGCCCCGGCGGCGGCGGTGACGACCGCCGCCGCGACGACGGAGACGATGGCGCCGACGATGCCGACAACGACGAACAGGATGAAGAGCACGACGAACAGGCGGAGCCAGTTGCCGCGCGTCAGCCGCCAGCTATCGCGGAGCGCCGCGACGAAGTTCTCGTCGTCGACGATGACGTAGAAGATCGTGAAGCAGAACGCGACGTACGCGATGATCCCGGGAACGATCAGGAGGACGGTCCCGATGGCGACGAGGATCCCGTAGACGAGACCGCCGATGACGGTGTTGACGAACGCGCCGACGGCGTTCCGCCGGTAGTACTCGCCGGGGATCGAGCGCGAGTCGCCGCCGACGAAGACGCGGACCGCGACGATCGTGAGGTACTGGAGCGCCACGAACGCGAGCACCGCGACGAGCGCGACGACGGAGAGGGGGGCGTCGATCGACGGGAGCGCCGTCGCTTCCGTCGCGGCGTCGCGCGGGAGTTGCGTGGCGAGCAGGCTATACAGGGCGACCTGCCAGACGAGGCCGATCGCGGCGTACGCCAACACGATGAGGGCGCCGTTTCTGGTGGCGACGCGTCGGAGGCCGCCGGTCAGGGAGGAACCGATGTTCAGGGACACGACCAGTCCTTTCGGTGCCCGTGACTTAAGTACGGCGACGATGTTCCAACCCGGAAACCGACGCCCGATGCGGATCTCGCGACCGCGATCCCGTCCCTCGTCTTCGGCGTCGCCCGCGGGGTCGCCCGTGTCCGAGGACGGCACGCCCTACCGGCCGACGTAGAGCGAGTAGAGGATGCTGGCGAGGCCGGCGATCTCGACGACGCGACTCACGATGGGCGCGTAATAGGTGTAGACGAGCGGGCCGAAGCCGAGGTGCTGGCCGAGCGACGCGACCGCGAGCGAGATGGCGAACGGGACGACCGTGAGGAGGCCGAGGCCGAGCGCGAGGTAGAGCATCGGGCGACTGCGGTTGCGCCGGTAGCCGCGGTACGCTTGGAGGACGATGGCGAGGCTCAGGACGAGACCGAGCAGCGTCACCGCGAGCAGGACAAGGTAGCCGACGTACGCCGTCTCGTCCGGCATCTAGATCCCCTCCCACATGTCGGTGAAGCGATCCGCCGGGTCGTCCGCCGTCGTCTCGACCGCGACGGTGAGTTCGCCGTCGTCGAGATCGACGGTGAGGCGGTCGAGGCGGGCCTCGAAGACGCTGTAGTGGTGCCCGTTCTCGCCGATCTCGGTGCGTTCGGTGAGGAGCCCGGCGTCGACGAGCCGTTCCGCCCGCCGGTAGATCGTCGGAAGCGAGGCGTCGCATCGGTCGCGGAGTGTTTTCGCGGACATCGGTTCGGTGCTCGTCTGAGTGAGGATGGCGCGCGCGTACTCGTCGTTGAGGAGCGCGAAGAGTTCCTCGTCCGGCCGGTCCTCACTCACGCCGGACCGTTCGACCGGGACGGCTTAATACCCGCCGCCGGTTGTCCGGCCCGGAAAACCGCGCTCGGGTGTTATGCCAGTGGCCGGTCTCGGTGTCGACGTCGGCGGGCCGCCCGCCGATCCCTTCCCCTTCGGCCCTCCACGGTCCACGAGACCGGCCCCGCGGACGTTTTCCGTCCCGGAAAGCGACCCGCGGGTTTCAACTATCGAGGGACGTACGCCCGGTATGGATCTCCCGATACGTCGCACGCTCTCCGCCGGTCTCTCCTTCGCGTTCACCCGCACGGGGGCCCTCCTCGTGGTCGCGTTCGCGCTCGCGTCCGCGGTGCAGGTCGGACTCGTCTACGCGCTCGCGACGGCGTACGTGCCGATGTCGGTGCCGGGGACCCCGCTCGCCGCGGCCCCGACGCCCGGCACGTCCCTCCCGCTCTCGATCGCCGTCGCCGCGGGGTCGCTCGGCGCCGTCACCGGCGGGCTCCTGACCGCGCCCGTACAGGTCGTCGCCACGCGCGTGATGGTCGCCGATCCGCGCCGACAGCTCTCCGACGAACTCGTCCTCCACCGACTCGGCTGGGCGTCGCTCAACACGCTCGCGGGGGGTCTCGTCCAGTTCGTCCTGTTCGTCTGTCTGGAGGTGCTCACGATCGGGCTCGTCGGCTACGTCGCGCTCCGATACGCGCCCCGGGCGGTCCTCCGACTCACCGCGGTCGCGTCGCCGGGGATCGTCGTCTTCGTCGCGTTCGTCGTCCTGAGCCTCCCCGCGCTGTTCGTGATGCTGTCGTTCTCGTTCGTCCCGCAGGCCATCGCCCTGCGGGATCGGAACGCCGCGCGCGCGTTCGTCGAGAGTTGGCGAACGACGCGGGGGAACCGACTGCGGATCCTCGCCCTCCTCCTGGGTCCGATGGCCGCGTCGCTCCTCGTGAGTCAGGGGACGCAGGTGGCGTTCCCCGACCCCACGCTGGCGGGCTTCCTCGCCGTCCAAGCGGTCTCGCTCGTCGTGGGGGCCGGCGTCTCCGTTCTCAACGCGACGCTCCTCACGCGGGCGTACCTCTACCTCGGCGACGGCGTTCCCCCGCTCGGCGGCTGGCAGTGGGACTGAGACGGCGGGCGGGCAGCGGACGGTCAGCGCCGGCGTTCAGTTCTCGCCGGAGCTGAATGCACCGCGCGCGTCGCGGACCGTCGTGCGGAGGAGCCGCTGGAGACTGTCCCGACGCAGGTAGAAGAGCACGGCGCCGAGGACGAGGTAGACGGCGGTGTAAGCGTAGAGGATCGTGATGCTGATCTCGGTGGCGACGGGCTCCGCGTACGTCCGGATCACGTAGAACTCCGCGAACACCTGCGTCGAGAACAACGCGAGGAGCGCGACGGCCTCGCGGGCGTCGATCTCGAAGTTCGTCAGGATGGCGATGGCGAAGAAGCTCTGGGCGGCCGTCACCCAGATCTCGACCGCCTGCTTCGTGTCGAAGGGGAGCGCGCCGACGGCGCCCGCGGAGATCGAGTAGACGACGGCGAGCGTCCCGACGAGGAGCGTCCACTGATTGAGCTTCGAGGAGATGAGCGCGTTGAACCCCGCGGTCGAGCGCGCCTTGTTGACGAGGTAGGCGACGACGACGAGCTCGGGGCTCTCGGAGGCGAGCGGCGCGATCCACTGAATCATGAAGAACTCGGGGACGCCGTACTGGAGTCCGAGGGTCTCCAACCCCTCCGCGAACGGGTGGACCGCGGTGAAGATGATCGCGCCGGAGAAGACGAAGCCGACGAGCACGAGCGCGATCCGCGGGAGGCGCGGGTAGTTCTGGAAGTACGCGGGGACCCCGACGTGAGCCTCGGGCTCCTCGACTTCGCCGCGGACGATGATGAGGAGATAACAGACGTACAAGCCGACGAGGAAGAGGGTGTCGAGCGGACCGATGCCCCCGAACGGGACGACGAAGGCGTAGGCCGTCGCGGCGAGCAGGAACGTTATCTCGACGGCGATGCTCCGATCGAGCGTCACCGTGTCCGCGAGGAAGCCGTCGCGCTTCTCGACCGCGGCGTCCGCGCTACTGCCCGCCCGGTAGATGCTGAACAGGGCGATTCCCGCCCAGCCGAGGCCGATGAGGATGCGGTTCGCGCCCGTCATGTTGGCGATCGCCAGGTTGGCCGCGTCGGCCGATCCGGCGCCCGCCTGCCACGCGTAGAGGGCGTCGACCGCGTACTCGGGGGCGACGGCGAGCACCGCGAGGACGGCGATGGCGAACGCCCGCGGGACGTCCTTCTCGGCGGTCTCGGCCGCCCACGCCAGGAGGAACGCGGCGCCGAGGATGGCGATTCCGGCGACGAGGACGGCCATCCCGGCGGTGATGTTCTCACCGACGTGGACCGCGCCGTAGCCACCGTAGGTCACGAAGAACCAGAGCCACGGCACGGTCAACAGGAGCGTGACGGCGACGGCAGTGAGAGGGTGGCGGAGTCTGGAGCGCATTCGGACGGGGCGAGGGCTCCCGGTCACATAAGCGACGAGGATGCCGTCGGCGACGTCCACGGTCGCGGCCTTCGAGAACCTGAAAGACGCTGGCGCGGCGACGAACGCTTACGGTCCTCCTCCCACAAGCCGGAGACATGACGGGACAGCGCGACCGCGCGGCGGTCGATGACGACGCCGGCGACCCGGTCGGTGAGTTCGCGCCGCTACACGAGGAGGACGCGGCGACCGTCGAGGGGACGATCCGCGGGGAGCGGGCCGGGCCGCTGGCGGTCTGCGGACCGCCGTACGGGGGCCGTCACGACCTGCTCGAACGCCTCGCCGACGCCGCCGGCGCGACGTATCGCCGCCTCGACCCCGGTGCGGACGCCGCGGCGGTCCGCGACGCCCTCGGCGACGGCCCCCTCGTCGTCGACGACTGCCACCACCTCTACGAGCGCCGGATCGGCGGCTTCGACGACCTCGACGCGGCGGTGCGCGCCCTCGCGGCGACGGAGACGCCGGTGGTCGCGGGGTGGAACAGCTACGCGTGGACGTATCTGGCGCACGTCCGCGACGTCGATCGGACGTTCGCGGAGCGCGTCGAGACGGCGCCGGCGAGCGCGTCGGACCTCGCCGGTCTCCTCCTCGACCGGTACGAGGACCTGCCGACGTTCGCGACCGACCGGACGGCCGACGGGATCGTGACGACCCGCCGGGTCTCGGCCACGCTTCGCGGGCGGACGGTGGGCGTCTCGATCCCGGTCCCGAACCGCCGCGTGCTCGGACCGAGACCCGAAGGCAGAGAGGTGGATCCGACCGACGTCGTCTTCGAGCGTCTCGCCGCGGTGTCGATGGGGAACGTCGGCGTCGCCACGGCCATCTGGGAGGCGACGCGCCGCGACGAGCTCCGACCGAGCGACGTCGCGCCGGCCGGCGACGGCCTCGACTTCGACCGCGAGACCGCGTTCTGCCTGCGCGTCCTCCTCTCGAAGGAGCGCGTCGCGCGCCCCGAGCTCGACCGACTCGTCGACCACGCGACGCGCGCGCTCGCCCGCCTCCGCCGCGCCGACGTCGTCACCGTCGACGAGGGGATCGTCCGGCTCGCGCCCGCGGCCGTCCCGACCGCCGCGCGCGAGACCGACCGGCGGGGGCTCCAATGATCCCGCCCCGGACGGGGCTGACCGCGGTGTCGATCGATCCGGTGCTGCTCGGCAACAGCGTCGCGGTGCTCGTCGCGGCGTACGTCCTCGTCCGCGTCGCGACCGGGGCGATCGGGGCGCTCGCCGAGCGCGTCCCGCGCCGCCGGATCGCTATCAAGATGCTGACGCCGGTGGTGACGTTCGCGGTCTACGCCGGCGCCGCGTACGTGATCGCCGGCCCCCTCCTGCGCTTGTCGTCGACGCAGGTCGTCGCGCTCTCGGGGCTGTTCGGCGCGGCGCTCGGGTTCGGTCTGCGCGACCTCGTCGCGGGCGTGGTCGGCGGGCTCGTGCTCGTCACCGAGAAGCCGTACCGCGTCGGCGACAAGGTCGAGATCGGCGAGCACTACGGCGAGGTGACGGGGATCGGGCTGCGCGCGACGACGCTGACGACGCCGAACGACACCGAGGTCCGCGTGCCGAACGCGACCGTCTTCGACTCGAACGTCGCCAACGCGAACGCGGGCGCGCCGGAGATGCTGGTGACCGTCGATCTCGCGGTCGCGGAGGGCGCGGACGTGGCGCGAGCGAGCGAGGTCGTCGCGGACGCCCTCGTCACCTCGCCGTACGTCTACGTGGACGACGACCACCCGACCGCGGTCGTCGTCGAGGACGAGGCGTACTACCGGACGGTCACGGGGAAGGCGTACGTCGCCGACCTCCGCGACGAGTTCGCGTTCGCCTCCGATGTCACCGAGCGGAGCCTCGCCGCCTTCGAGGAGGCGGGGATCGAGACGCCCGAACGCCCGGCGGAGCGCGCAGTCACCGGACCGGACGACGGATAGCAGAGAGCCGGGAGCCGGATCGTGCGGCGCCGTCGCTGCGTCGTCTCCGGGCACGACCTCCCGGAGTGCGACGGCATCGACCTCTTCGAACCCGTCCGGGCGGGCCATCCCGATCTCTCCTCCCCCTTCGTCACCGGCGTCCCGCCACGCCCCGTCGGTCGCCCGACGATCCGTTTAAGCGCGTGCCGCCCCTCAGTCGGGCCGAATGGAGGGGTCCGTCGCGCTCGCCGTCTATCCGGCCACCGTTCTCGACCGGCTCACCGACCGGGGGCTCCGGGAGTCCCTCGCGTACCTCGACCCGGACGCCGTGCTCGTCGAGCGGCCGCGACACGGGGCGCGGCTCGCGGCCGTCGGGAGCGACCGCCGGGTGCTCCGTCTGACCGACCTCCCGACGGGGGTCGTCGCCGGTGCGTCCGGCCCGCAGCTCGCGTGTCTCTCGACGCCGCGCGGGTTCGAGACGCTCGCAGGTCACGAGCGACGGGGCGACCTCGACGCCGCGAGCGAGACGTACGTCCTCTCCGACGCGCTGGCCGTCGACGTCGACCTGACGGCGCTGGAGACGACGCTGGAGGGCCGCGCGGCGTACGAGGAGGCGCTGGACGGGGCGGCGATCGACGGCTCGTACACGCACCTGACGACGAACGCGGACCCCGGATACCGAAACGACTGGGACGGGCTCGCCGTCGCGGGCGTCTGGCCGGGCGCGAGCGAGACGAGCGCGTCACCGCCGGCCCGGATCGCCGCGCTCCGCCTGTACGGCGACGGGACCGTGGCGAGCGACACGTACGATCCGGGGCGGTTCGGCCTCGAAGGCCTCGACGGCGTCGGACCGACGCGCGCGGCGACGCTGCGCGAGGCCGGCTACGCAACGAAAGCGGCCGTCGCGGCGAGCGATCCCGGCGAGCTCCAGCGCTGTGAGGGGATCGGCGCGACGACGGAGCGGACGATCCGCTACAGCGCGAAGGCCCGAAGCGAGGGCGTCGTCTACCGAACCTCCGCGGAGCGTCTGCCGGGCAACGATCCGGTGTTCGTCGACATCGAGACGGACGGGCTGAGCCCGACGATGATCTGGCTGATCGGCGTGTACGACAGCCGTACCGAGGAGTACCGCTCGTTCCTCGCCACCGACCCGAACGCGAGCGGACGCGCCGTGTCGGCGTTCGCGGAGTGGTACGCGACGCGCGCGAGCGGACGGCCGCTCGTCGCGTACAACGGCGAGCGCTTCGACTTCCCGCACCTCCACGAGCACGTCACCCGCCACTGCCCCGAGTACGCCGCGACGTGGCGCGACGCGTGGACGTTCGATCTGCTCTGGTGGGCCTCGACGGAGGGGAACGCGGTCCTCCCGGGGGCGACGAACGCGCTCGACGACGTCGCGGGCGCGCTCGGCTGGGAGTCCGCCGGGACGGGCCTGAGCGGTGCGGTCGTCGGCCAGCGCTTCCGACGGTGGCTCGCCGATCCCTCGCGGGCGACAGAACTCGACTGGGCGCGCCACGAGCGCTACTGCGAGGACGACGTGCGCGCCCTCGCGTACGTCTACGAGGCCGTGCGCGACGCCGAGCCGATCGCGGGCGTCGCCCGGAGCGACGGGCCGCGAGACGCGGCGGCGACGACGACCACGCAGGGGACGCTGGGTGATTTCGAATGAGCGACGACCGCGATCGGCTGGCGGACGAGCTCACGCCCGCCGCCCTCGAAGCGACGTACCCCGACGCCGAACCGGATCAGCTCGCGCACGTGGAGACGGTGCCGGCGGTGGCGGCGGACACCGTCGCGCCCGGCGACGTCCTCCCCGCGTGGCTCGCGGACGCGCTCGATCACGACCTCTACTCGCACCAGGCGGCGGCGCTCGACGCGCTCCGGGACGGCGAGAACGTCACCGTCGCCACCTCGACGTCCTCGGGGAAGACGCTGGTCTACGCGCTCTACTACGCGCTGTTGAAGCGGCGGGATCCGGACGCGCGGGCGCTGTTCGTCTACCCGACGAAGGCGCTGAGCACCGATCAGGAGCGGGCGCTGAACGACCTGTTCGGCGACCTCGGCGTGGACGCGAGCGCGGAGACGTACGACGGCGACACCAAGGCGGAGCGCAAACCGCTGATCCGGGCGAACCGCGACGTCGTCATCACGAACTTCGCGGGGATCAACCACTACCTCTCGAACCACGCGAAGTGGCGCGACGTGTACGCGAACACCGACCTCGTCGTGATCGACGAGTCGCACACGTACACGGGAGTCCACGGGATGCACGTCTCGTGGGTACTCCGGCGGCTCCGCCGCGTCCTCGATCACTACGGTTCGACGCCGCAGTTCGTCTGTACGAGCGCGACGATCGGCAACCCGAAGGACCACTCGGAGGCCCTGGTCGGCCGCGAGTTCAGCGTCGTCGAGACCGACGGGAGCCCGCGGGGGCGCCGCGAGATCGCGTTCTGGCTGCCGCGGCGGGACGACGACGGAGGCGGGAGCGGGAGCGACGAGGGGGCCGCCTCCGCCCCCGCGGACGCGGACGCCCCGACCGCCCGGAAGCGCGCGGGGGCGGCGGCCGCGAGCGTCACGAGCCACCTCGGGCTCTCGGGCGTGCAGACGCTGGCGTTCCTCCGATCGCGGCAGGGCGTCGAGATCGCGGCGAAGCGGGCGCGGGACGCGGCGCGCGAGCACCCGACGGACGCGCGCCTCGACGCGAAGCCGTACCACGCCGGGCTGAGCAAGCGAAAGCGCCGCGCGGTCGAGAACACCCTGAAGAGCGGGCGGACGGACGCCGTCTTCACGACGAGCGCGCTCGAACTCGGGATCGACATCGGCGGCGTCGACGCGACGGTGCTCGCGGGCTACCCGGAGACCCGCCAGTCGTTCTGGCAACAGATCGGACGCGCGGGGCGCGGGACGTCGAAGGCGCTCTCCGTCTTCGTCCCGCGGCGGGACGCCATCGATCAGTACATCCTCGACGACCCGGACTACCTGCTCGGCGACGAGATCGAGGACGCGGTCGTCGACGTCTCGAACAACCACGTCTACGCGCGCCACGTCCGGTGTGCGGCCGAGGAGCTCCCGCTCACCGCCGACGACGCGGCGTGGTTCGGCCCGCGAGAGCGCCTCGAACGCGCCGTCTCCGTCTGGCGCGACGCCGGGGAGATCGTCGGCGACTTAGAGCGCGGCGCACAGTACGACGGTCGCCCGCGCCCGCAGGCGTCGATCTCGCTGTACGCGACGACGGACGTCGAATACGAGGTCCGACGCGTCGACGGGGAGATCGACATGGAGCCGATCGGCCGCGAGCGCGCGTATCGAGACTACCACCCGGGCGCGCTCGTGATGTACGACGGCGAGCAGTACGAGGTGGTGGACCTCGCCGAGGACCGCCACCGGCCGTACGTCGAGCTCGAACGCGTCCGGACGAACGAGTACACGACGACCGCCCACGAGAAGCGAGTCCACGACATCGAGGCGACGCGCTCGCGCGACCTCGGCGACGGCTACTCGCTCCACGCGGGGACGGGCACCGTCGAGATCGACTACACGCAGTACCGCCGACACGACATCGGCGACGGCAGCGTCGAGGGACCGTACCCGATCGACCTGCCGCCGATCGAGTTGCGAACGCACCTGACGTGGGTCGAGCTCCCCGCGGACATGGAGTCCCGGGTCGTCGACGCGCTCGGACCGGCGGCGCTCCTCGATGCGGACGGCGCGCCCGCCTCCGACGCCGGCTGGACGTTCGCGGGCGGCCTCCACGGCGCGGAGCACGGCATGATCAAGCTCGCGCCGCTCGAACTCCGCCTCGACAACTCGGACATGGGCGGGCTCAGCACGCCGATGCACCCCGAGACGGGCGCGCCGACGTGGTTCATCCACGACGCCGTCGAGGGCGGCGTCGGGTTCGCGCACAGCATCTACGACCACGTCGAGGCCGTCGCCGCGAAGACCCGCGATCGCGTCGCGCGCTGCGACTGCGCGGACCCGACCGGCTGTCCCTCCTGTCTCATGTCCGCACAGTGCGGCAACGACAACGAACCCCTCCACAAGGGCGCGACGACGGCGATCCTCGACGCCGTGCTCTCGCGACTCGACGCCCCGGAACGCGAGTCGGAGGGCTCACCCACCCCCGACGCGTAGGCCGCGACGATGCCCGAGACGATCACGGGGACGGTCATCCACGTCGTCCCCCCGGACGACCGCGACGATCACGACCTCGACCCCGCGCTCGCCGAGCGCGCCGCCGGCAACTACATCGTCGTCTGTCGCCGCGGCGGCTCCCCCTCGTTCCTCCGGCGCGTCTGGTCGCTCCTCCGCGGGGGGTCGATCGACGCGATCACCGTCGTCACCGCCGAGGAGTACGCCGAGGGCGACCGGATCGCGATCGAGGCGAGTCCGGTCGGCGTCGCGGGCGTCTACGACGCGACCGAGCGCTGAGTCGCCGGACACACTTTAGTGGATCCGCCGGGAACTGCCGCGTATGCGTGCCGCAGTGTACCACGGACGGGAGGACGTTCGCGTCGAAGAGATCGAAGAGCCGACGGTCGGCGACGGCGACGTGCTGGTGGAGGTCGCCGCCTGCGGGATCTGCGGGTCCGACCTCCACGAGTACGCCGCCGGGCCGATCTTCGTGCCGGGCGAGGAGCCCCATCCGGTCTCGGGCGAGACCGCCCCGATCCCGATGGGCCACGAGTTCGGCGGGACGGTCACGGCGGTCGGGAACGACGTCACCGACGTCGACGTGGGCGACGTAGTCGCCGTCAACCCCATCCTCTACTGCGGCGACTGTCGCTACTGCACCGCCGGTCGCTACCACCTCTGCGAGTCCCTGGGGTTCATCGGCCTCTCCGGGGGCGGCGGCGGGTTCGCGGAGCAGATCGCCGTCCCTCGGGAGAAGGTCGTCTCGTTCCCCGACTCCGTGCCCCCGGCGTACGCCGCGCTCGTCGAGCCGTTCAGCGTCGGTCTCCACGCCGTCCGGAACGCCGACTTCGAGGCCGGTGACGACGTCGCCGTGTTCGGGACCGGGCCGATCGGACTCACCGTCGTCCAGGCCGCCCGCGCGGCCGGCGCCCGGACGGTCTACGCCGTCGAGCCACAGGCCACGCGGCGCGACCTCGCCGCCGAGGTCGGCGCGGACGTCACGCTCGATCCGAGCGCGACGGACGCGCTCGAGACGCTCCTCGACGAGACCGACGGCGGCGTCGACGCGACGTTCGAGGTCGCCGGGATCGAACAGACCGTACGGGACGCCATCACCGCCGCGAAACACGACGGGTCGGTGACGATCGTCAGCATCTTCGAGGACGACGTCGCGTTCGACCCGAACGAGATCGTGCTCGGCGAGCGCGCGATCGGCGGCTCGACCGCGTACGCGGCTGGACCGCGCGGCGGCGTGGAGTTCAACGCCGTCCCCGACATGTTCGCGGACGGCACGCTCGATCCCGACCCCCTCGTCAGCGACCGGATCGCCCTCGACGACATCGTCGACGACGGCTTCGACGCGCTCCTCGATCCCGATCGCGAGGCGGTGAAGATCCTCGTCGAGCCGTGAGGTAAGGATCACCGCGGCACGAGCGTTCTTGTGGCTGGTCGCGGTACGGCCGGTATGCGACTCGCTCGTGCGCGGACGCCGGACGGGATCGTGACTGGAACGTACGACGACGGCGTCCTCGAAACGGAGACGGAGGCGTACGACCTCGACGGCGACGAGGCGGCGTTACTCGCACCGGCGGCGCCCTCGACGCTCTACTGCGTCGGGCGGAACTACGCGGCGACGCTCGATCAGATGGAGTACGAGCGCCCGACGGAACCGGACTTCTTCATCAAGCCGCCGGTCTCGGTGCTCGGCCCCGAGCGCCCGATCCCCTATCCGCGGTTCTCCGAGGAGGTCACGTACGCCGGCGAACTCGCCGCCGTCATCGACGAGCGGTGCAGCGACGTCGCCGCGGCGGACGCGGACGACGTCGTCCGCGGGTACACGATCATGAACGACGTCGACGCTCTCGACCAACCGGGACGCACCGCCCGCAAGGCCTTCGACGGCTCCGCCCCGCTCGGGCCGTGGATCGAGACGGACGTCGACCCGGGCGGGATCGAGATGCACACGGAGGTCAACGGCGAGGAGCGCCAGCGCTCCGACACCGACCACATGCTCTTCTCGCCGCGGACGGTCATCGCGTTCCTCTCGGAGCGATTTACCCTCCGGCCGGGCGACGTCGTCGCGTTCGGCAGCCCGGCCAACCCCGGCCTGATCGAACCCGGCGACGAGATCGAGATCACTTACGAGGGCGTCGGTACCCTGCGGAACACGGTCGGAGAGTCGGACGACGCTCGGCGCTAAAGCGCGTCTCGGCCGCCGCTCGTCGCCGGCCGGGACCACCCCGGCGGTGGGAGACGCCTGTAGCAAACGATTTCCCGACCTCGCTCGAAGGGTGGATGAACGTATGCCCGATCGCCGATGGATCCGCCTCCTCGTGCTCGCGCTCGTCGTCGCCGCGGCGATACCGACGGCGACAGTCGCCTCGCCGCCGGCGACGGCGAGCGAGACGGTCACCGTCGGCGACGTCGAGATCGATCCCGACGACGTCGTGCTCGGGGTATCCCTACACGCTGACGGGAACGCGACGTGGCGTGTCACGTACAGGATGCGGTTGTCCACGGAGAACGAGACCGACGCGTTCGAGGAGCTCGCGGCCGACGTCCGCGGGTCGCCGGCGGAGTACACGTCCGGGTTCGAGCGGCAGATGAGGGCGACGGCGCTGGCGGCGGAGAACGCGACCGGCCGCGAGATGCGAGTCACGAACGTCTCCGTCGACGCGGAGACGCGCCAGCTACCGCAGTCCTACGGCGTCATCACCTATCGGTTCACGTGGACAAACTTCGCGGCGGTCGACGGCCCGCGACTCCGCGCCGGCGACGCCCTCTCGCAACTCTTCCTCGATGCCGAGACGACGCTCCTCGTCGAGTGGCCCGAGGCATATCACGCCACGGCCGTCGACCCACAACCGACGGACGAGCGCGAGAACGCGGTCATCTGGGAGGGGCCGCTGGAGTTCACGGCGGGACAGCCGACGCTCCTCGCCACTACCGCATCCACGTCGTCTCGACGACCGACGTCGTCGGGTCCGTCACCGGCGCTCTTGGCCGGTGGTGCGCTCGTCCTGCTCGCGTGCGTCGGTGGGGCGCTCTACCTCTATCGGCGTGGTGACGCCGACGACACGGCGTCCGTCGAGTCCGGTGGCCCATCACCCGGACCGGCAACGGGAACGGGCGAGAGCGAACGGACGGCGGAGAAAGCGTCGACCAACGCGGAGGAGTCCACGCGGGCGGCGGAATCCACCGAACCGCCCGAGGAACTGCTGAGCAACGAGGAGCGCGTGCTCCGACTGGTCGAAACCCACGGCGGACGGATGAAACAACAGCAAGTCGTTCAGCAACTCGGGTGGACGGACGCGAAGACCAGTCAGGTCATCGGCGACCTCCGGGAGGCGGGGGACATCGAGACGTTCCGAATCGGCCGCGAGAACGTCGTACGACTGCCCGAGGAGTCCGAGTGAGCGCGGCCGCCGAGACCGGGGGTCGAGTTCCCGTATCGGGAAGTCGGGCGGCGACGTCGCGCGTTCGTTCGTCGCTATTCGGCGTAACTGCGGTTAATTCGGGTTGACGAACTCGGGCGTATATATGTCGGTGAGTCCGTGACTAGAGACGAAAGGATGCGCCAATCCGTCATCACGTTGTTCGTGTGTCTCCTCGTCGTCGCGGGGTCGGCGTCTGTCACGGCGAGCGTCGGTTCGGTCGACGGCGACGCCCGCGATGCCGTACCGAACGGGACGACGAACGACACCGCGTCGGACGCGATCGCGCCCGGGGAGCGCCTCGCGGGCGTGGTCGGTGTCCGAGGCGCCGATCTCAAGGGGGATCTCGAATCCCGAACGTTCGGTCGACGGGTCGAAAGCGCGGCGACGCCGGACGCGAAGGCCGAAATCGTCAGCGCACAGTTCGAGGAGAGCCGAGCACGAGCCGAGCGACTCGCCGACCGGCTCACGCGACTTCAGCAGGCCCGGCGGAACGGAACGATCAGCGAGGGTCGGTACGCCGCACGCGTGGCCGAGACGCGTGCCGAGTTGAACGCCGTCGCGGCGGTGACGAGCCGGACCGCGAACGTCTCTGAGGGCCTCCCTGCGGAGGCCCTCCGCGCGAACGGTGTCAACGCCACCGCGATCAGAACGCTCCAGCGACGCGCTGGGGAGCTGAGCGGACCGGAAGTCGCGCGCGTCGCACGAACGATTACCGGCCCCGACCACGGTCAGGGTCCGGTGAACGCGACCGACCGGCGTACGCGACCGGCGCGATCGGCGGACACCGAGACGGTCACACCGGGTCCCGACCGGACTACGACACCGGCTCCCAACCGGACGGTACCGATCCGTGACCGAACCGACACGGTAGCGAACAATCAGACGGGTGCGATGGCTCGCAACCGAACGACTACGGCGACGGGTGATCGGACGGCTACCGTGGCCCGCAACCGAACGGCCACAGTGGACGGGAATCAGACGGCTACGGCGGCACGTAACCGAACGGACACAGTGGACGGGAATCAGACGGCTACGGCGGCGCGTAACCGAACGGCCACAGTGGACGGGAATCAGACGGCTACGGCGGCGCGTAACCGAACGGCCACAGTGGACGGGAATCAGACGGCTACGGCGGCGCGTAACCGAACGGACACGGCGAGTGATCGGACGACGGGTACCTCACGCCCCGAACCGTCTCGAAGACCGACGGCCGACGGCGGCCACCGGCGGACGGCGGACGCGTCCACGGCCCGATCGCCGGCCTCGTGAACGGGGTGGCGCTCACAGGACGAACTGGAGCAGGACGAAGACGGCGGCGAGCGAGGTGACGGTGGTGACGAAGACGTTCGCGGACGCGAGGCGGGTGTCGCCGCCGAGTTGCGTCGCGTAGATGAACGTCGAGATGGCGGTCGGCATGGCGAGCATGACGACGCCGGTGCGGACGGTGAGGGGATCGCTCGTGAGGAGCGTGAAGACGCCGAAGGCGAGGAGCGGCATACAGACGATCTTGAGGGCGACGACGGCACCGACCGTCGGAACGTCGACGCCGTCGGCGTCGAAGGTGAGCGAGGCCGCGACGGAGAGGAGCGCGGCGGGGAGCGCGAGGTCCGCGAGCCACCCGAGCGCCGTCGCAGCGACGTCCGGGACGGGGAGGCCGAACGCGGCGAAGCCGAGGCCGACGACGAGCGTGACGATCACGGGGTTGCGTACGATGCCGAGGAATTCGTCGCGGAGGTCGGCCTCGGCGTCGTTGATCGTCATGAGGACGAGGACGGTGAGCGGGATCTGGACGAGCGCGCCGACGCCGAGGAGGACGCTCGCCTTCCCGGCCGCGACCGATCCGAGCGTGATCGTGACGATCGGGAGCCCGAGGAAGCCGAAGTTGCTGTGGTACGATTGGACGATGGCGACGCTGCGTTTCGCGGGGTCGTCGAGGCGGCGGTGGACGAGCCACGCGATCGCGGCGACGGCGAGCTCGACGAGGACGAACGCGGCGATCATGCGCGGTGAGAAGACCGCGACGAGGTCCGTCGTCGCGGTCGAGGCGAAGACGAGCGCGGGGAGCGCGACGTAGAACGCAAAGCGCGTCAGGTAGTCCGCGCGCGTGGCCGTGAGGAGGCCGAGGCGGCGGGCGACGAGCCCGGCGCCGAGGAGGCCGAACATGTAGAGGAGGTTGGAGGCCAGCGACACACCGAAGGGGTCGTGTCGGGGATGCTTTCGCGTTTCGGATGCGGGCGAGATGGAAGAGTACGTACGTCGGGTACCGTGCCCGACCCGCGACCGATCGAAGCCGACCGATCGAGCCGGTCGTAATCGGTTTGGTCGCGGCCCCGCGTAGCCCGACGTGTGGGTCCCGACAGCGAGAGGTGGGCTGCGTGCCCCGGGCGGCGCTCTCCGATAGCGTCGGATCGCATCGGCTTCGAGCGGGATTGCTCCTCGGGCCCGTGCTCGTCCTCGTCTCCGTCTCCGTCTTCGGGCCCGTGCTCGTCGATCCGATCAGCGTGTGAGCAGACGATGACGACGCGTACACGTACGAAGCTACGGTCACCGCGATGCTCGTCGGTCTCTGGTCACTCAGGCGCGGGTGGAGACAGTACGACCGGGGGCGGGAGGAGCGGTGAGACGACGGGCGCGTCGGCGACGGCGGGAGGAGCGGTGTCGGTCAGTTCCCGGTGACGATGTCGGCGACGCGCTGTCGGTCGAAGAGCCGTTCGCCCTCGGGGATCGCTGGATAGGGCTCGCCGTCGGTGTAGCCCGGCCACTCGCCGAAGACGTCGGGGTAGAGCTGTTTCGCCGTCATCTCGATCTGGAAGAGGTTCATCAGCGGGCCCTGATAGCGCATCCCCTGCGCGTAGACACGATCGTTCTGCACGGCGGAGAGCTCCTTGCCGACCGGGTGGTCGCGGAGCTGCTCGCGGACGGTCGCCATGTCGTAGCGCGAGGTCATCCCCCAGAGGTGGAGGATGACGTCGGGGTCGGCGTCCGCCATCGTCTCGTAGCCGACGGAGCCCCAGAGGCCGTCCCACTCCGCGTCGCCGAAGGCGTCGGTCGCGGCGAGCGGGCGGGTGTCCGCGAGCCAGAACCCGGGCCGATTGAGGTGGTACGTCCAGAACTGGCCGTCACCGAGGGTGACGCGGACCGCCGTGGGGCGCTCTTCTCTCGGCGGGAGGTTCTCCTCGATGTGGGTGATGAGGTCGGCGTGAACGGCGTTCAGCCGCTCGAAGCGCCGGCGCTCTCGGAAGACCGAGGCGACGCGGCCGAAGATCTCCCAGAGCGTGTAGTATTCGTAGGCGTCGGCGTAGGCCTCGGGCGGCGCGCTGCGCGTGCCGCTGTAGAAGTTCCCGAAGAAGGGGCCGACGTTCTCTACGACGTCGTCGACGTCGCTGCGACTCCAGTTCTTCTGCGTGCTCGCCCACGCGGGTCCGAGGAGGTGGACGTCGCTGTCGAGGTTGTAGAAGAACTCCTTCGTGAAGTTGTCGAACGGGTTCGGGAGGCCCTCCCAGTCGAAGGCGACGCCGTCGAGGTGCTCGTAGTAGTAGTTCATCGTCGTCCCGGACATCTCGGGGACGAACAGCGAGTTGACGGCGTCGCCGTGGCCGAGCGCGACGAGCATGTCCGCGTACTGCGGGTACATCGTGAAGGCGCTCTCCGGCACCTCGTCGAACGTCACCTCGCCGACGGGCGCGATGCTCGCGGTGTACGAGTCGGCCGCGCTCGTCCCCCCGGCCGTCGTGGAGCTCGACGTCTCGTCGGCGTCGTCGCTACTCCCGCCCGTACAGCCGGCGACGAGCGCGCTCCCGACGGCTCCCGCGCCAGCGAGATACGCGCGCCGCGTCGTGCGTGGCGTCCGGTCTACCATGATTTAGGCAACCCTAAACTGACGGTTAACGCTTGCGGGTTCGAGTTCGGGCGTCAGGCCGGCCCGAAGCTCTCGATCGCGGCCTCGGCGGGATCGCGATCCGCGGCCTCGAGGAGCGCCTTCGCCTCGGCGACGAAGTCGTCGAAGCCGAAGACGTAGACGGCGGGCGTGGGAACGGACGGGTGATCGGCGTCGAAGTCAGCGAGGTCGTCGAGGCTGTCGACGACGGCGACCGTCGCGCCGGCCTCGGCGAGCGCGTCGAGGCGCGCGCGGTGCGGTGGCGCGTCGCCCCGATAGACGACCGTCGCGTCGTGGCCGCTCTCGATCGCGCGCTCGGCGACGCCGACCGCGGGACCGATCCCGGGTCCGGCCGCGTAGACGGCGACGTCGCCCTCGCCGCGGTACTCGATGGTCCCGAGCGGGCCCTCGATCTCGATCTCGTCGCCCACCTCGCGCCGCGCGAGCCACGTGCCGAGCGACTCTTCCGGGGATTCGTCGACGGGGTAGCCGACGGTGATCTCGAACGTCTCGGCGACCGCCGGCGAGGAGATCGTGTAGTAGCCGGCGTCGTCCCCGCCGGGGCGGCGCACGAGGACGAACTGACCGGGAGCGGCGTCGAACGACGCCGGAGCGTCGAGTTCGATGGCGACCGTCTGCGGGCCGACGTCGGCGACGGCCGCGACCGTGAGCGTTGGCATGGGCCGCGATACGTTCGAGCGCGGCATAAACGGCGCGTCTCGGGCGAGGGAGTCCGATTCGGCGACGGCTAGTCGATCCAGACGTGCGTTTCGCGATCGGCGTTCGACGCGGTCGGCGTCGTCGGCACCCCGCCGTCGTACAGCAGGTAGACGACCCGCGTCCTCCCCGGACCGTCCGCGACGGCCGACGACCGGCGTCGCGTCTCGCCCGCCGGGACCGTGAGCGTCTCGCGGCGGACCTCGTCTCGCGCGAGCACACGCGTCGCGTTCTCGGCGGCGACGCGTTGGCGCTGCACGACGAGCGTGTACGTCGCCGTTCCCGTCCCGTGGTTCGTGACGCCGACGCTCAGCGTCTCGTTCTCGCCCGGATAGCCGCCGGCGACCGCCCCGCCGTCCCCGGTCGTGAGCGAGAGCGACGCGCCGGCGGTCGCGGGCGTGAGCGCCGCGTGGGCGACGCTCGCGGCGGCGAGCAGTATCAGGACGACGAGCGCGGCGTCGAGCGTGCGCCGCGAGCGGTCGTCGGTCGCATCGGGCGACGCGACGGCGGTCCCCGGGGGGGCACCGCTCTCGGACGGCGCCGAATCCGCGGAGCGACGGCGAGCGGCGACGACGACCGCGAGACACGTCACGGCGGTGAGCGCACCGGCGAGCGGGACGGGACCGAGGGCGAACGGGGAGAGCGAGACGCCGACGGCGCAGAGCGGCGTGACAACAGCGCTCGCGGCGACGGCGAGCGCGAGGCGGGTCGCCCCCGGGCGTTCGTCGTCAGCGAAGAGCGCGGCGACGATCGCGTACCCCGGCGCGAGGAGGGCGAGCGCGAGGCCGAGCGGGAGGCGAAGCGCGCCGCCGAGCGGCGAGAGGAGGACGCACGCGTCGGCGAGGAGCGTCAGCCCGATCGCGGCGGAGAGATCGCGGGGCACGCGCGGCGCGGCGCGAGGCGGCATGCGTGTCCGTAGATCCGCCGCGCGCGCAAGTGCGTTGTGCTCCGCTTCAGTCGCCCTCGATCGTCCCGTCGCGGAGGACGTACCGGTCGTCGAAGCGCTCGACGAGGCGGGGGTCGTGGCTCACCACGAGCAGCGCGGTGTCGAAGTCGTCGCGCACCGCGTCGAGCGTCGACAGCACGGCGTCCGTCGTCTCGGGGTCGAGCTGGCCGGTCGGCTCGTCGGCGAGGACGACGCTGGGTCGGTTGGCGAGCGCGCGGGCGATGGCGACGCGCTGGCGTTCGCCGCCGGAGAGCGCGGGCGGGTGGCGCGTCGCGAGGTCGGCGACGCCGAGACGCGCGAAGAGGGTGTCGAGCCACGCCTCGTCGATCGCGCCCGCGTGTTCCTGCGGGACGCGCGCGTTCTCGTAGGCGGTGAGGTCGTCGATGAGCCGGAAGGACTGGAAGACGAAGCCGAGGTGGTCGCGCCTGAGGGCCGCGCGCTCGCGCTCGGAGAGGGCCGTCGCGTCCCGTCCGCGCACGCGGAGCGTCCCGGCGTCCGGCGTCGTCAGGAGGCCGAGCACCTCGAACAGCGTCGATTTGCCCGCGCCGCTCGCCCCGCGGACGAGCGTCCGCGCGTCCGCCGGGACGCGCAGCGAGAGCCCGTCGAGGACGGCGCGCTCGCCGCGCGTCAGCGTCAGATCGCGCGCGTCGAGCACGGGCGGCGCGTCGCTCACGGCGCCACCCCGGCGCGACACGTCCCCGGTGCCCAGCGAACGACGACGCGATCCGGTCCCCCGTCGTAGACGACGCTTCCGTTCATCACCCACGACTCGTAGGTCGAGCGGGGTAGTCGGACCGGTCCGGTCGCCGTCGGCGCGCCGACGGTCGTCCACGAATCGCGGGCGACAGTCGGGCAGTCGGGCGGCGGGCCGTCGCCCCGGAGCCACGCCGTCACGGGCGCGCGGGCGACGTCCGCCGAGCGGTAGTTGTCGGCGACGAGCGCGACGTGGTCGTCGGCGGCCCACGTCCCGTCGAGGTGCGTCGTGGCGAACGTCGCGGCGTCGAACGTCTCGGGGTGAGTGATCGGCTCGAAGGGATAGGCCTGCAGGCCGAGGAAGGGGAGGGGCGCGGAGGCGAGGAGCGCGACGACCGCGCAACAGGCGGCGACCCGGCCGAGGTGTGGGCGGCGATGGACGAGCGCGGCCAGCCCCGCGGCCGCGGCGACGAGCGCGCCGAGGTGGACGAACCCCGTCGCGCGGACGGCGAGGTCGAGATAGCGGGGCGTGCTCCCCGCGGTGAGGGCGAACCCGATCGCCGCGAGCGGCCCGAGGACGGTGGCGAGCGCGGCGATGCCGCGGTCACTGGCGAGCCGCGGCACGCCGATCGCGGCGGCGGCGAGGGGGGCGAAAAGCGGGAGCGTGAGACACAGGAGCAGCGGGGCGGTCGTCGCGCGAGCGGGATAGAGCGCGACGACGGCGTTCGCGGCGAGGACGGCGAGGCCGCCCGCGAACGCGGCGAGCGGGACGGCGCGCTGGACGCGCGCGGAGCTCGCGTCGAGCCAGCGGGCGAGGACGACGACGAGCGCGAGCCACGCGGCGAACAGCCCGAGCGAGGCGACGGCGGTGTCGGCCTTCGGGAGGTCGATCGCCTCGTAGTAGCCGACGGTGAGCGCCCAGAACCCGAGCGTGCCGATCGCCCCGCCGACGAGGCGGCGGCAAGTGGGCGAGCGCGCGACGGCGAGCGCGATCAGCGTCGTACAGACGAGGCCGGCGACGAGGGCGCTGAGGTTGTGCGCGACGGGCATCGTCGCGCCCGCGGCGACGGCGAGCGCGAGCCAGCGACGACTCCCGGTGACGTGTGCGCGGCCGAGCGCGAGGACGAGAACGGCGAGAACCGCGAGCCCGTACACCTCGCCGCTGACCGACATCGTGCGAAAGAGGAAGGGGCCCTCGACGGCGAGCGCGAGGCCGGCGAACGCGGCCGCGGCGCGCCCGTGCGAGGCGGGGAGGTCGGCGGTGACGTCGCGGACGAAGACGACGGCGACGAGGGGCGGGACGACGGCGAGACAGGCGACGACGGTTTGGGCGACGAACAGGGGCGCGACGCCGGTGAGCGCGCTCGCGGCGGCGAGCAGCGTCACGAAGAGGTACTGATCGGCCGCGGGGGCGGCGGCCGCCGTCGGATCGAGCGGGACGCCGCCGGCCGCGAGGAGACGTTCGGCGCTACTGGCGAAGACGAACGCGTCCGTGTTGTACGGCAGCGGCGAGACGTGGAGGCTGGCGAGGCGCGCGGCGATCCCGACGGCGACCACGGCGACGAGGAGCAGCGGATCGACGCGAGGGGGCCCGGCGCCCGCGTCGTCGCCGCTCATCGGCCACCTCCGAGGAGTCGAGACGGATCGAGGCGAGCGTCGCGCACGGCGAGCGCACCGGCGCCGACGAGCGCGAGCGCGAACGTCCCGAGAGCGACGGGGGCGACGGTCCAGAGGGGAACGCTCGGCGCGACGCGGACGCCGAAGGCGGTCAGCGCGCCGGCCCACGAGAGCGCGCGGAGCGTCAGCCACGCGAGGGCGAGACCGGCGACGGTCGCGGGGAGCGCGATCCGTGCGGCGTCGGCCAGCACCGTCCCGACGACCCAGCGCGGGTCGGCACCGATCGCGCGGTGGACGCCGAGGTCGCGCCGACGCGCCTGTACGGCGTCGGCGAACGTGGCGACGATGCTCCCGACGGTCATCAGGACGCCGAGTCCGAGGAGCGTCGCCAGCACGAGTCCGAGGTTCCCGAAGGCCCGTGAGAGGATCCCCGCGGTCCCGACACCGCCGGCGCTGCGACCGCTCGCTGCGAGCGCGCTAGCCAACCGCGCGTCGCCCGTCACGCGGTAGCTGGTGCTCGCCGTGGCGTTCCCGACGCGCGCCGCGACGTCGTAGGATCCGGGTGGCCGGCGCGCGATCGCCGCCGTCACGGTCCGTTCGGCGCCCGGGTCGAGCGCGACGGTCGTCGTCCGATCGACGCCCGGTCCCGTGATCGATGCCGAGCGTTCGAGCGGCGCCGGCCACGGGTTCGTGACCCGTAGGGCCGCACGCGGCGCGCCGAAGACGCTCACGCGCTCCGGGACGTGCAGTCGAACGCCGGGGCCGCGCACCGCCCCGTCGGCGACCCGGACCGTCCGCGTCGCTCGCCGATCGCCGGCCGACGCCCGCATCTCGTAGCGGCCGGGCGTCGCCGGGAGGCGGACGCGGGTCGCGCCGTCCGCGGTCGTCGCGTTCGCGTTCGACCCGATCGCCACGCGCGCGCCTTCGACGCGCTCGCCCGCGACCGTCCCGACGGCGACGTCGAGCGACGCGTTCGGCGGTCCGCGGGCCGGGAGCGGGGCGAGCGTGAGCGTCCCCGGCGCGACGACACGCACCCGTCTGGTGGCGCCCGCGACCCGCGCGGTGTGCGTCCCGGCTGCGTTCGCGGCGAAGTCGAACGAGGCGGTTCGGCGCTCGCCGGCGTCGAGCGCGACCGACCGGGTCTCGCGGGCGCCGTCGAAGGCCGCGCGGACCGTCCGCGTCGCCGCGTCGTCACCGACGTTGCGGAGCCGGACCCGGAGCGTGACCGTCTCGCCGCGCGCGACGCGATCGGGGGCGCTAACGCCGAGGACGGCGACCGTGCCGTTCGCGGCCCGCGCGCCGCCGAATCGGACGACGTTGGCCGCGCCAGCGGGAACCCCCTCCAAGTGTCGGGCGAGCGGGAGGGAGACGAGGAGGTGGTCGTCGGCCGCGCCGCGCGCGTCGTAGGCGCCGACGATATCGACGGTGCCGACGGCGGCCACCGTGCTCCCGCCGAGGGCGAGCGAATCGCCCGGGTCGACGCCGAGCGTCCGCGCGAGGTCGTCCCCGACGACCGCCTCGTCGCTCGCGGTCGGCGCGCGGCCGGCGACGAGGGTGGCGTCCGAGACCGCTCGATAGGCGTCGAAGTCGACGCCGCGGGCGGGGAACGCCCGTCCGTCGTGGGCGAGGAAGAGCAGGATCTCGGGGCTCGCGGCGACGCCCGAGCGCCGGAGTTCGTCCGCGTACGCGACCGGGATGTGGCTGTCGACGGGGTGGACGGACCCGGGTTCGGTGACGACGCCGCCCGCGCCCCCGCCGGTCGCGCCGAGACTGCCGAGAACGCCGCCGAGCGCGGCGACGACGAGGACGAACGCGACGAAGACGGTGAGCGTCGCCGTCGTCGGCACGACGGCGCGCGCGGGCAGGAGCCGCGGCCCACCGGGCCACCCCCGCGAGCCGGTGTCGGACTCGTCGAGCGGCGCCCCGCCGACGACGGGTCGAGCGGCGAGCGCGCCGGCGAGGCCGCCGACGCAGACGAGCGCGAGGAGGATCGCACCGACGAGGGCGGCGGCGCGCGTGTCGAGGGAGAGCGGGAGGCCGACCGGGAGGCCGAAGCGGACGGCGGCCGTCGCGGCCGCGTTCGGTGCGATCACGCCGATCCCGTAGCCGAGCGTCGCCCCCGCGAGCGTCAGCAGGGCGGCCCGGGCCGCCACAAGTCGGCGGACGCGGCGCGCGGAGGCCCCCGTGGCGCGGAGCGCGACGAGCGTCGAGCGGCGCTCGCGGACGGTCATCCGCGTGACGCTGAACACGACGACACCTACGAGGACGGCGACGCCGGCGCAGACGACGCCGAGCGTTTCGAGGACGCCCGCCGTCCCCGCGAGGAAGAACGACAGCGCGCCGACGAGCGGCGCGCCGGGGTCCGGGACCGCCGATTCGGCGTCGCGGACGACGAGCGCGCGCTCGGCACCGAGCTCTCGCACCGTCGCGGCGTCGGTGACGAGCCAGCTGTCCGGGAAGGGGGCGTCGGCCGTGCGATCGGCGCTCGCGCGCGCCACCGTGGCGTCTGGGCCGGCGAGTTCGACCGTCGTCCCGACGGGCGATCCGGCGACGCCGTCCGGGAGATCGAGGCCGAGCGGGTTCGGCCGCGGAACGCCGACGACGGTGTGGGCGTCGCCGGCGACGCGCGCCGTGGTGAGCGGGAAGACCGCCGCGCCCGGGGGCGCGCCGTCGGGAACGTCGCTCGTGAGGACGACCGCGGCGTCGGCGCCGTGGTCGGCCGCCATCGCCGTGGCTTGCCCCGAGACGGCCAGGAGGACGAGGACCGCGCCGACGAGGAACGCCGCGGTCACGGCGACGACGAGGACGGCGAGGCGGTCGCGGAGCGACCACCGCGTCAGGAGCGCGCGCCGGTAGCTCACGGCGCCCGCGCACCCCGTCGCTCCGCGTCGTCGGTCATCACGCGGAGGTGGGCGATGGGACGGCGTAAGTGCCCGGGTTCGGGACGGACGCGAAGGGCTTTCGGTGCCGCTCGTCGTTGAGCGCGACGACGCCGGTCCGCGAGCCGGGCCGGTCTCGACTCACCATGGCCGCCGACAACGATCACCCGCGCGTCCTCCACGTGTGCAAGCACTACCACCCCGCGACGGGCGGCATCGAGAACGTCGTGCGGAGCCTCGTAACCGGGATCGACGACGCCACCTTCCGCGTGCTCACGACCCGCGATGGGCAGGGTCGGGGCCGGGTCGACACCGTCGACGGGACGCGCGTCGTCCGCGCGGGGAGCCTCGGGAGCGCGCTGTCGACGCCGCTCGCGCCGGCGTTCCCGCGCCACCTCCGCCGCGAGCGCCGGTGGGCCGACGTCGTCCACTACCACCTGCCGTTCCCCCTCGGACCCGTCAGCGCCCTGATCGACCCGGGGGGCGAGACGCCGAGCGTCGTGACCTTCCACGACGACATCGTCGGGAAGGGCCCCGCCGTCTACCCGTACGCGCCGGTGTTGGGCCGCTTCCTCGACGCCGCGGACCGCTTGCTCGTCACCTCGCCCAACATGCGCGAGGGGTGCGCGCGCGTCGCGCCGTACCGGGGCAAGACCGACGTGATCCCGCTCGGCATCGAGACGGACGACGTCCCGCGCGAGGGCCGGCGGCCCGACGGACGGGAGCTCCTCTTCGTCGGCCGCCTCGTCCCGTTCAAGGGCGTCCGCCATCTCGTCGCGGCGATGACGCACCTCGACGACGCGACGCTCACCGTGGTCGGCGCGGGCCCGGAGCGGGAGGCGCTGGAAGCGCGGGCGGCGGCGCGGGGGGTGGCGGACCGGGTGACGTTCGCGGGCTACGTCTCCGAGGAGCGTCTCGAACGGCAGTACCGCGAGGCGGACGTCTTCGTCCTGCCGTCCGTCGGTGCGAACGAGTCGTTCGGCATCGTCCAACTCGAAGCGATGGCGCACGGCCTCCCCGTCGTCAACACGGCGCTCCCGACCGGCGTCCCGTACGTCAGCGTCGACGGCGAGACGGGGTACACCGTCGATCCCGGTGATCCGGCGGCCATCGCGGACGCCGCGGCCCGCCTGCTCGCCGACCCCGAGCGCTACGAGAGGTTCTCCGCGAACGCCCGCGAGCGCGTCCACGGAACGTTCGCGCGACGCGGGATGCTCGACGCCACGGCCGCGGTCTATCGGTCGCTGGCGGACGGCCGGGACGGCGAATGACGGAACGGAGGACGAGCGAGAGCCGGCCCGGGATCGGGAGACGCGGACGGACGAGGGCACGGGAGACGGGGGAGGGGCGGATCGGCGCTCAGCGCGGCGAGACGAAGTCCCCGGCGACGGCCCGGTAGACGGCGTAGCACGCGAGCACGGCGAGTCCGAGAACGACGAGCGTGCCACGGACGTCGACGGAGAGCCACGCGCGCTCGCCGACGAACGTGCCCGCGAGTCCCAATCCGGCGGTCCCGAGGAGGACGAGACCGCCGCCGAGCCACATGGCGATCCGGTCGGCGGAGCGTGTGTGTCCCGTCATGGTTCAGCCGAGGAGGGCGCGGAGTCGGGGGTGATTCTCGACGAGGGCGGTCCGTTCGAGGACGGCGTCGACGCCCCAGACGCGGCCGGCGCCGAAGGCGATCAGCTGGGCGAAGAGGACGATCCGCAGGAGCTCGCCGGTGACGTAGGTGCCGGCGTAGCCGACGGTCGAGAGGTAGAAGACGGCGGCGAGGAAGGCCCCGAAGAAGGCCGCGAGCCGGGTGAACGCCCCGATGAGGACGCCGAGGCCGATGAGCACTTCACCGACGGGGATGGCGACGTTCGTGGCCGCGAGCAGGAACGGGGTGTTGGCGGCCCACGCGAGGAAGCCGTGCAGCCACCCGGGCGCGGCGGTGGTGCCGGCGACCAGCCACTGGCTGGCCGCGAACGGCTTCGCGCCGGCGTCCCAGAGGAACGCGAACTTCGCCAGTCCGGCGTGGAGCATCCACCACCCGAGCAGCAGGCGCGTGAGGAGGATCACGTACCCCGTCCACGAGCCGGCGGAGACGGGGGGCGTCTTCGCTTCGGCCGTCGCTACCATCGTTCGCCCTCCGTCGCGGACGGAGCCGATCGTCGGTCTCGCTCTCGTCGCGTCTCTCCCCGACGGCGGTCGTTCGCACACGGATCACCTCCGTGCCCGTCGCGTCCGGTGACCATGCTTTTAGGCTAGCCTAAACACTAATAGTCGTTTGGATCTCGACGAACGAGAGAGAATTGCCGCGGGAGGGGCGATGCCGATCGCCGGTCAGGCCGAGCCGTTGGCGTCGGTGCCGTTCGCGCCCGAATCGGACGACTCGGTCACGAGGATGTCCCCGACCATCCCCATGTTGACGTGCGGTTCGCAGACGACGTGATAGCTCCCGGGGACCGTGAACTCGTGTTCGTACGTGTGGCCCTGCCCGTAGATCTCCGTGACGCCGTCCCAGTCGGACTCGGCGGGCTTCTCCTCGACGACGATGTTGTGGTTGCCCGTCTGCCAGACGAAGCGGACGGTCGTCCCCGTGTCGATCGTCAGCGTCTCGTCCGTCCCCGGCCGGAAGGCGTAGTCCACGAGATCGCACTGGACGGTGTCCGGCGGCAGCGACGTCGTCGACTCCGCGGTTCCACCGCCGCCGCTCCCCCCGCAGCCGGCGAGCGCCGACGTGACTACCGTGCCCGCGCTCGCGAGGTACGCGCGTCGGTCCATACGTGAACGGGAGGACGGCGCGTCGAAAAGCGTGCCGGTACGGCCGCCTCCCGACCCGCTTAACCGCCGCGGTCCGTCGACGTCGGCTCCGAACCGCAGCTATATACTCGGGTCGCGCATATGCCGACCAACTGGCGATGCTGGTCGTGATCGTCTCCGTCGGCCTCCTCTACGCCGTCCTCGCGCGCCAGCGATCGCGCCGCTATCGACGCGCCGGCGCCGTCGCGCTCGCCGGCCACGTCTTCGTCGCCGTCGTCGTCCTCCCCGCCGTCCCCTACGACTGGGACGTCCCGCTCTTTCACGTCAACGCCCTGCGTATCCTCGCGGGCGGCGCGACCGACCCGTTCTCCGCCGTCGACGCCTTCGCGACCGTGCAGGCGCTCGTCTACGCCGTGTTCGGGACCGATACGACGGCGCTCGCGGTCGTCAACGGCCTGTTCGCCGTCCTCACGCCGCTCCCGCTGTGCGCGCTCGCCGACCGGCTCTATCCCGACCGGGAGGGCACCGACGGCCTCCGACTGCTCGCCCTCTTCTGTCCGCTCCCGTTCCTCTTCGCCAGCCTCCCGATGCGGGACGCGCTCTCCACCCTCCTCGCGGTCGCGCTCCTCGCCGTCGTCGTCCGCGCGGCGACGGAGCGCGCGCCGTTCGTCGCGCTCCTCGCCCCGCCGCTCTGGGGCGCGCTCTTCCTCCTCCGCGAGGAGCTCGCGCTTCTCGCGCTTCTCGCGGCGTGCGCCGCGGGGCTCGTCGTCGCCGCCGAACGGACCGCGGGCGTCCGCTCCCTCCGCGCGCTCCTCCCGCTGACGGTGCCCGTCGGCCTCGTCGGCGTCGCGCTGTTCGCGCTCGTCTTCCCCGTCGACGCGCTCGACGCGCGACTGCAGTACCGCGCGACCGGGAGCGCCGCCTACCTCGGCCACGTGACGTACGACACGTGGCTGGACGTCCTCCTCGCCGCACCGGTCCGCGCGCTCTACTTCCAGTTCGCCCCGTTCCCGCTCCACGTCGGCTCGGCGTTCGACCTGCTCGCGGCCGCGTCGCTCCCGCTCGTCGTCGCGCTCGCCGTCGCGGCGTACTGGTGTCTCACCCGCTACGAGACCGACCCCGCGGCGGCGCTCGCGCTGCTCGTCTTCTACGGCGGCGGCGTCGTCGGCTACGGGCTGATCGACGCGAACTACGGGACGACGGTGAGACACCGCGCGGTCTTCGTCTTCCTCCTCGGCGTCTTCGCCGCGCCGGCCCTCCAGCGGTGGCACGGCTCACTCCGGCGGCGGGTCGAGGTGGCGCTGAACGACGAGCGCGACGAGCGCGGCGACGAGGAGAAAGCTGAGGAACTTGATCGCCGCGCCGAGCGACGACGCGAGCACGGAGACGACGCTGGCGAGCGCGAACGACGCGAGTGCGCCGAGTAGGACGCGTTCGTCCGTGCACAGCGCGTAGACCGCGCTCTCTGCGGTCCAGCGCCGGAGCGTCCGCAGGGCGCGGTAGGTGGCCGACTCCCGGATCGCCGCCAGCAGGCGCACACCGGCGTCTCGCACGTCGGGGGCAAAACCGTCCACGGTTCTCACCCGACGCAAACCCGTTCGAGCAACGCCTCGACCCGGTCGGTGACGCGCGCCCACGTGTAGCCGGCGTCGAGGGCGTGTGCGCGACACGCCGCGCTCGCCCTCGCTCGCGCGCCGTCGTCCGTCCGGTGCCACGCCGCGAGCGCCTCCGCGAGCGCCGCCGAATCGCCCGGCGGGACGAGACAGCGCGCGGGGATCGCGGGCTCCGATTCGAGCGGCCCGAGTATCTCGGGCGTCGCGCCCGCCGTCGTCCCGACCACCGGCGTTCCCGCCGCGAGCGCCTCGACCGTGGCGAGACCGAACCCCTCGTGAGCGAGCGTCGGGAGGACGAACGCGTCGGAGCGCGCGTACGTCGCGGGGAGGCGTTCCTCGGGGACGTAGCCCGCGAACGTCACCCGGTCCGCCACCCCCCGCGCCGCCGCCCGCGCTTCCAGCCCCTCCCGCTCCGGGCCCGCGCCGCCGATCGTCAACCCGACGTCCGCGCCCGACGCGACGACCGCCGCGAACGCGTCGACGAGCGTGTGGAGTCCCATCCGCGGCGTGAGGCGGCGGACCGTGAGGAACTCCGTGCGGTGCCGGTCGGCGACCCGGTTTTTCGCCGCCGTCGAGGGCTCGCCGCCGGCCGCGTGCGGCGCGAACCGCTCGGCGTCCGCGCCGCCCGGGAGCACCGTGATCGGCGGGGCGTCAGGGTGGGCGGCCGCGACGCGTTCGCGCATGAACTCGCTCAGGACGACTGTCGCGTCGCTCCGCGCGAGCGTCCGGTCCTCGATCCGGTCCCGGAGGGTCCGGTTCGCCCACCGCCACGGGCGTTCGAGTCCCGACGCGTCGGGCGCGCGCTCGTCGTACTCGGTCGCCCAGAGGCCGTGGACCGTGTAGGTCCGCGGGACGGCGTCGGGGAGCGCCAGGTCGACGCCGAACGAGCCCAGCGCGCCGTGAAAGCAGGCGACGTCGATCGACGCGTCGCGTTCGATCGCGCGCACCCGCCGTTCGACGGCGCGCAGCGTCCACGGGAGCCGCGGGATCGACGCCCGATAGCGGCGGACGTCCATCCCGGCGACCGTCTCGCGCGCCGGGGCGTCGCCGCGCCGCCGCGTGAGCACGGACACCCGGTGGCCGCGCGCGGCGAGCCGTCGGCCGACCTCGTAGTTGTACCGGCCGGACCCGGTGGCTTCGGGCTCCGGGAAGAGGTTGTTCGTCGCGGCGAGCACGTGCATACCCGACGGCACACTGGGCGCGCGGGTGAGCCTTTCGCTCGGCCCGGAGCGCGGCGGACGTCGCGCGTCGCGCGACGAAAGAAAGACTGATTCGCGCGTCCGCCCGAACGCGGGGTATGGACGCCCGTTCGCGCCTGTCGCGTGCGCTTGGTACCCCGCGGCTCTTCTTGCGTCACGCGAACCGGCTCTACCACCGCCGCTTCGGCCTGCGGAGCCACGACACCGCCGGCGACGACCCCTTCGACGCGGAGTGGGACACGCTCGTGCTCCTCGACGGCTGTCGTTACGATACGTTCGCGCGACGCGCCGACCTCCCGGGGACGCTCGAACGCCGACGCTCGCCCGCGGCCTCGACGGTCGAGTTCCTCCGCGCGACCGTCGACGGCCGGGACCTCCGCGATACGGTGTACGTCACCGCGAACCCCCAGCTCCGCCAGCACGACGACGTCGACGCGAGCTTCCACGCCGTCGTCGACGTCTGGCGCGAGGACGGTTGGGACGACGAGACCGGCACGGTGCTCCCGGAGACGATGACGGCCTCCGCCCGAGAGGCCGCCCGCGACTACCCCGAAAAGCGCCTCGTCGTCCACTACATGCAACCCCACTACCCCTTCGTCGAGGCCGACACGACGGTCGATAAGGGCCACCTCGACGGTTCGATCGACGGCGAGAACGTCTGGAATCGCCTCCTCGCGGGCGACGCGGACGTCGACCCCGAGGTGGTCAGGGACCTCTACGCGGAGAACCTCGATCGCGCGCTCCCGCACGTCGCCGCGCTCCTCGACGACCTCGGCGGCCGGACGGTCGTCACCGCCGATCACGGCAACATGCTCGGCGAGCGCGCGTTCCCCATCCCGTACCGTGAGTGGGGCCACCCGCGCGGGCTCTACACGGACGAACTCGTCACCGTCCCGTGGCTCGTCGTCGAGCGCGGCGAGCGACGGACGATCACGCGGGGCGAGTCGGACCGGGCCGGGCGCGGCGACGACGCCGTCGTGCGAGAGCGCCTGCGCGATCTCGGCTACGCCGAATGACTCTCGATCTCGGGTTCCTCCATCCGACGTATCCGGCGAGCGAGGGCACGGGCGCGTCGCACAGCGCCACCCGGATCGTCGCGGAGGTAGCGGCGCGCGGCCACGACGTGACCGTCTACTGTCGCGAGACGCCCGGGGACGACGCGACCGCGCCCGCCGGCGCGACGCTGCGCTCGCTCGATCGCTCGGGCTACCCCTACCACACCGGGCAGCAGTTCGACCGCGCGCTCCGCGACGTCCGCGCCGACCTCGCCGCCCACGACGTCGTCCACAGCTACGTCATGAACGCCCTCCCGGTGCTCGGCGACCTCGCGCGCGAGACGGACACCGCGACCGTCCTAACGCTGAACGCCTACGGCGCGGTCTGCCCGAAGAACGACCTCCGGTACATGGACCGGGAGCCCTGCACGTCGAACGGCCTAGCGAAGTGTACGGCGTGTGCGCTCGCCACGAGCCCCGGCCACGACGAGTACGGCGCGCCGTACCGCGCCGCGAGCCGCCTCGGCTATCTCGACCTCGTCCGCCGAGGGGAGCGCGTCGCCGACGCGGTCGACGCCTACCACGCACTCTCGGGGCACATCGAGGCGACGTACGGCGAGTTCGGCTTCCCCACCGAGCGCTTCGCGGTCGTCCCGAACCTCCTCGACGAGCGCTTCGACCGCCCCCACGAGAGCGGCTTCGAGCCGCCCTACGACCTCCTCTACGTCGGCTCGCTCGACGAGCACAAGGGCGTCGACCGCCTCGTCCCCGCGCTCGCCCGACTGAACGCCGACTCGGACGACGACTACCGGCTGACCGTGGTCGGGGACGGGGGCCTGCGATCCGACGTCGAGGCGCGGGCGGCCGACGCGGGACTCGCCGACGCCGTGACGTGCACCGGCTGGATGGCGAACGACGACCTCCCCGGGGTCTTCGCGCGCCACGACTGCTTTCTCTACCCCGGTCGGTGGGACGAGCCGTTCGGCCGGGTGTTCCTCGAAGCCCTCGGGACCGGAACGCCGGTGGTGGCCACGGACGTCGGGAGCGTCGCGGACATCGTCGGCGCGGGGGGACGCGTCGTCGAGGGCGGCGTCGACGCGCTCGCCGCGGGGGTGCGGGACCTCGCCGACGACGGATTCGAGCGCGCGTCGCGGGCGGCGCGCGAGCGCGTCGACGACTACCGACCCGCGACGGTCGTCCCGCAGTTCATCGCGCTCTACGAGCGGGCGCGCGAACGCGCTCGACGGTGGTGAAGACGTGCGCGTGCGCACGCGATGAGCGACGCTAGCCGCGGCGTTGTGCGCCGTAGAGGTCGGCGTAGACGCCGCCTGCCTCGACGAGCTCCGCGTGTCGGCCGGATTCGACGACGCGGCCGTCCGCGAGCGCGTAGATGCGATCGGCGGTGCGGACGGTCGAGAGGCGGTGGGCGACGGTGAAGACGACGTAGTCGCGCTCCATCGACTCGATGGCGCGCTGGACGTCGCGTTCGAGCCGGGAGTCGAGGTCGCTCGTCGCCTCGTCGAGCACGAGCACGTCCGCGTCGGCGAGGAGCGCGCGCGCGAGCGCGACGCGCTGTTTCTGCCCGCCGGAGAGGCGGACGCCGTCGTCACCGAGGCGCGTCCCGTAGCCGTTCGGGAGGTCGTCGAGGAACTCGTCGACGCGCGCGAGCTCGCAGACGCGTTCGAGCTCGGCGTCCGTCGCGTCCCGATCGGCGAGCGTGAGGTTGTAGCGGAGCGTGTCGTCGAAGACGTAGGGGTCCTGTCGGACGACGGCGACGCGCTCGCGCCACGCGTCCACCGGCATCTCGGTGATCGGCGTCCCGTTCGCGCGGATCTCGCCGCCGTCGGGGTCGTAGAGGCGGGCGAGGAGCGAGACGATCGTCGACTTCCCCGCGCCCGACGAGCCGACGAACGCGACGAACTCACCGGCCTCGGCGGTGAAGCTCACGCCGTCGAGGACCGTCGCTTCGTCGTCGTAGGCGAACGTCACGTCGTCGAACGCCACGGACGTCACGCGCTCGGGGACGGGCGCCGTCCCGCCCTCGGGTTCGGCGTGGCCGGCGAGCTCCGCCGTGAACACCCGCGTGCGCACGAGGTGCGGGAGGTCGTTCTCGACCTGGTAGAGGAGCTCGTGGGCGCGACTCGCCTTCGGGCCGAGGCGGAACGCCGCGAAGAGGAAGAGCCCGAGCGAGCCGAGGCCCAGATTGGCGTACGTGAGCGCGGCGTAGACGAGGCCGAAGACGGAGACGGCGACGGCGAACTGATAGCAGTTCGTGATCGCCGCCTCGTTGCGCCGGAGGGTGATCCGGGCGTCGGTGTAGCGCTCGACCGCGGCCCGGAAGGTGTCGTACACCTCCTCGCGGAGGCCGAACAGCCGGACGTCGCGGATGCCCTGGGTTCCGGCCTGCGCGGCCGACTGGCGCCGCTCGTTCGCGTCCGCGACGGCCGCGCCGACGTCGTAGCCGGAGTCGACGACGCGGTGGACGACGACCGTCACGCCGCCGAGGACGACGGCGGTGGCGACGGTGAGCGTCGGGGAGACGAGGAGCGCGATGAGGCCGTAGGCGAACGCGAGCATCGACTGCTCGACGAAGAGGACGACGCGCTTGATGACGCGGCCGGCGTAGAACGTCTGCGTGACGAGCGCGTTCAGGACGTCGTCGGAGCCCGCCTCGTCGTAGTAGGCGATGCGGGCGTCGAGGGCGCGCTCGAAGGCGCGCAGTTGGAGGTCGCGGACGTAATACGTCCGCAGCGCCTCGCGGAGCCACGCGACGAGGAAGCTCGACGCGAAGCGGACGGCCATCACGACGGCGACGCCGGCGACGGCCGTGCCGAGCGTGAGCGGGACGCCGACGGCGCGGTACGCCCGGACGAACAGGCCGCCGATCCCGTCCGTCGCGGGCCGTCCCGCGGTACCGACGAGTTCGATGATCGGGAGGACGAAGCTCAGCCCGACCCCCTCCAGGACGGCCGCGAGGAGGCCGAGCAGGACGATGCCGGCGGTGAGACGCGGGCTGTACGCGGCGACGCCGGCGAGCGCGTCGAGTTTCTCCCGTCGGGTGGCGGTCGGGAGGTCGTCGTCCGTCATGCGCCCGCCGCTCGGCTCCCGGGGCGGGGCGCGCGTGCCCGCGTAGACGAAACGCCTTTGTCGCCTCCGGCGAAGGGTCGAGTATTCGACTTCCCACACATGAACGCGTTCACAGTCTGGGTGGGTTTCGGCCGGGGGAACCATGAGGCTTGTCGATGAGGACGGGCGGCTGTTCGGCCGCGTCAACGTCGTCGACGCCGTCGTCGTCCTCGTCGTCCTCGCCGCGGTCGTCGCGGGCGTCGTCGCGTTCGTCCCGCTCGGCGGTGGGGGCGAGCAGGCGACGCGCTACGCGACCGTCGACCTCGGTACGCAACCGCCCGCGGCGGCCGAGCGCATCGAAGCGGGCGATCGCTCCGCGGACGGGGACGTCGTCGTCACCGACACGTACGTCGGGCCCGCCGCGGACGGCGCGAACGCGTCCGTCGTCGTCCGCGTCCGCGTGAACGGGACGCTGGCCGGCGACGGGGACGACCGCGTCTTCGAGCGCGACGGCGAACCGCTCCGTCGCGGCGACGCGCTCTCCTTCGAGACGCCGAGCTACGCCGTCTCGGGCGACGTGCTCCGGGTCGATGCGGACGGCGAGACGCTGCCCGTCGGCTCGCTCCCCGTCCTCCTCGAAGCGACGCTCTCGCCGGCCACCGCAGACGCCGTCTCGGTCGGCGACACGTCCCGAATCGACGACCGACGGACCGCGCGCGTCACGGGCGTCACGACCGCCCCGGTGGCGAACGGGAGCGACCGGCGGGCGCTGCTCGGCGTGCGGGTACACACGCTGAATCGCTCCGGGAGCACGTACTTCGGCGCGACGCCCGTGAAGGTCGGCGAGTCCCTCCGCTTCGACACGGACCAGTACGCGCTGACGGGGACGGTGGCGCGGTGGGGGAACGCCTCGCCGCCGGGGTCGCCGACGACGACGACGGCCGTCGTCTCGCTCACCGACGTCGCCCCGACCGTCGCGGACGGCCTCCGGGCGGGGTTGGTCGAGCGCCGCGACGGCCGGACGACGGCGCGGATCACCGACATCCGCACGGAGAACGCGACGGTGGTGCTCACGAGCGACGACGGCCACATCTACGAGCGAGAGCACCCCGAGAACGTGGACGTCGAACTCACCGTCGACCTCCGAACGCGCGCGACGGCGGACGGTCTGCGCTTCCACACGCGCGCGCTCCGTGAGGGAACGCGCGTGACGCTCGACTTCCGGACGGTCGCGGTCGATGGCACCGTCACGCGAATCCGTGGGTAGGCGTCCCGACGATCGGATGTAGTCGGTCCCACGGCCCGAGCGCAACCCTTTTCAGGTGCGCCTAAAAAATACTATCGAGAACCGTGAACGGAGGATCGACACCGACCCGTCACACCGGCGGGCGGCGGGTGAGCGAACGTGTCCGCGGTGACGCGATATGACCTGTCCGCGCGAGGCCGTCGGGTCGACGTACAGCTATCGGACGGTCGCCGAGTCCGGTGCCGAACTCGGCTTCCGGGAGGTGTCGCTCGACCGGGACCTCGGTCGACTGCACGCGTGGTTGAACAGCGACCACGTGCTCCCCTACTGGCAGCAGGACGACCCGCTGCCGGTGGTCCGGGACACGATCAGCGAGCGCGCCGCCGACGAGCACCAGACGCTCTACGTCGGCTACCGCGACCACGTCCCGATGAGCTACTGGGAGTCCTACTGGGCGGCCCACGACCGCCTCGCGGACCACTACGACGCCGAGCCGGCCGATCAGGGCATCCACCTCCTCATCGGCCCGACGGAGTACCTCGGCCGCGGCTACGCCGCGCCGCTCATCCGCGCGATGGTCGACTTCCAGTTCCAACACCCCCGGACGGATCGGATCGTCACGGAGCCCGACGCCCGCAACGAGCGCGCGATCCGCGCCTTCGCGGCCGCGGGGTTCGAGCGCCGCGGCGAGATCAAGTTCCCCGACAAGACCGCCCAGTTCATGGTCCGGGAACGCGAGACGACCGCGCCCGATGAGTGAGGACGTGTACGACCTCGTCGGCGTCGGCGTCGGTCCGTTCAACCTCGGGCTCGCCGCCCTCCTCGACGACGTCGAAGCCGACTGCGACGCCGCCTTCCTCGAACAGCGCGCCGCGTTCGACTGGCACGAGGACATGCTCATCGAGGGGACGACGCTCGAAGTGCCGTTCCTCGCGGACCTCGTCACGATGGTCGACCCGACGAGCCCGTACAGTTACCTCAACTACCTCCGCGCGGAGAACCGCCTCTACGAGTTCTACTTCTACGAGGAGTTCTTCCTCCCGCGTCGCGAGTACAACGCCTACTGCCGATGGGTGGCCGAACAGCTCCCGTCGCTCCGGTTCCGCCGGCGCGTCACGTCCATCGACGTCGAGGACGACGGGGACGCCTATCGCCTCACCGCGATCGACCCCGAGACGGGCGAGCGCGAGACGTACCTGACCGAGAACGTCGTCGTCGGCATCGGCACGCGCCCGCGCGTCCCGGACCGATTCGCGGACGTCCGCGGCGACGACGTCTTCCACACGGCGAGCTACCTCGGGAACCGCGAGCGGTGTCTCAACGCCGAGCGGATCACCGTCGTCGGCTCCGGGCAGAGCGCGGCGGAAGTCGTCCGCGACCTCCTCGAACGCCAGCCCGAGCACGGCTACGCGCTCGACTGGCTCACCCGCTCGCGCGGGTTCTTCCAGATGGCCGACGCCAAGCTCGGCCACATGATCTACACGCCCGACTACACCGACTACTTCTACGACCTCGATCAGGCGACGAAGGACGAGCTCCGCGAGGGACAGACCCTCCTCTACAAGGGGATCGACGAGCGGACGAGCGCGGCGATCTACGACCTGCTCTACGAGGGGTCGATCGGCGCCGCAGAGCCCGACGTCGGGATGCTCGCCGCGACCGAGGTACGGGAGATTGGGCCCGCGCCCGACGGCGACGGCTACGCCCTCCTCTGCGAGCAGTGGCAGGAGAGCGAGCGCTTCGTGCAGGAGAGCGACGTCGTCGTGCTCGGCACGGGGTACGAACGCGTCGAGCCGCCGTTCGCCGCGGGACTCGCCGACCGCCTCGAACGCGACGACGCGGGGCGACTCGACGTCACCCGCGACTTCCGACTCAGCGGCGACGACCTCCCGGGTGAGATATACGTCCAGAACGCCGAGATCCACACGCACGGGATCAACGCGCCCGATCTCGGCCTCGGTCCGTATCGGAACGCGGTCATCCTCGACGGCCTGCTGGCGGCGTCGCCCTACGGGACCGAGCTCGCCGACGTCTTCCAGAGCTTCTCGGTCGACGACTACCTCGCGCGCCGCGAGAGCGCCCGCCGCGTCGCGGCCCCTCCGAATCCCGACGATTAGCATGGTCGGGCTCTCCGGCGTCGTCGGCGCGGGCGCCACCGAGACCGAGGTCGACACCGTCCCCGCCACCGTCGACGACGAGGTCCGCGGGACGCACCGAGCCGACGGCGTCGCGGTCCGTACCGCGTTCCACCGGGGCGCGAGCGTCGAGCAGCCGGTCACCGCGCCCGACGGCGCGCTGATCTGGGTCTGGGGCGAGGTGTACGGCGTCGGGGACGGCGACGAGCGCGAGCGCGTCGATCCGCGCGAGACGGCGCGCGTCTGCGCCGCGCAGTCCGCCGCGCACGGCCGGTCGTTCCCCGACCGTCTCGACGGCGAGTTCGCGGGCGTCCGCTACGATCCAGAGACGGGACGCGCCACGCTCTTCACGGATCGCCTCGGCGCGCACCCGCTCTACTACGCCGTCGGCGACGACGCGCTCGCCTTCTCGACGAGCGTCCAGAGCGTCCCCGAAGTCGACGGCGCGGCGTTCGCCTTCGCCCCCGACTACCTCGCCGAGTACCTCTACGCGCGCCGAACGTTCGGCACGCGGACGCCGGTCGCGGGGATCGACCAGCTTGCGCCCGCGACGACCGTCGCGTACGACCCGGCCGACGGCGGGCTCGACGAGCGGCGCTACTGGGCGCCACGATACCGCCCGGTGGACCGGCCGCTCTCGCACTACGTGGACGAACTCGCCGAGCGCTTCGCGGCCGCCGTCGCCGACCGCACGGCGGACGACCGGGCCGCGGGCCTGCTACTGAGCGGCGGGAGCGACTCGCGGGCGGTGCTCGCGGCCGCGGGGGAGGGCGCGGACGCGAGCGCGGTCGGGGACAGGCGCGAGCGGGCGGGCGGAAGCGGGGGCGGAGAGCCGATCCGCGCCTACCACATGAACGACGGCTGGAACCGCGAGGCGCGGATCGCGCGGCGGATCGCGGACACCGGAGACGCGCCGTTCACGCTCCTCGACCGCGGGCCGTCGTACCACGAGACGCTCTTGGAGCGCGCCGCGCCGATCCAAGAGTTCATCGGCCCGTTCAACACCGGCCACGCGCTCGGGTTCGCGTCGGAGCTCGCCGCCGACGTCGACGTCCTGCTCACCGGTCTCTACAGCGACTCGCTCTTCGGGCCGTGGAGCGTCCCCTCGCCGGAGGTCCCGCTGCCGTACGGTGCGAGCCTCCCGCTCCCGATCACCGACCTCCCCGAGACCGTCGAGGAGTACGCCGCCGCCCACGCGGCCTCGCAGCCGGCGCGCGATCCCGACTACCTCGACGCGCCGCCGCTCGATCAGCTCGTCCGCGAGAACGTCCGCGAGGGCATCGCGTCGATCGATCACCACGGCGTCGACCACCCGGACGTGGAGCGCCTCGCGCTGAGCGAGTTCTACTACCCGATCACGAACGGCATCGGCTTCGACCTCTACAGCGCGCTCCAGATCGCGCCGACGCGCAACCCCTTCCTCGACCGGCGACTCGTCGACCTCCACCTCGAGATCCCCCTGCGATACCGCCTCCGGCACGACCTCGTCGCGCTCGCGCTCGAACGCCTCGACGAGGAGCTGGCGGCGATCCCACACCCGAGCACGCGGCTCCCGCTCACCGCGCCGCACCTCGCGCACGTCGTCGCCGCGCCCGCGTCGAGCCTCCTCGACAAGCTCCGCGGCGGGCGCGACTCGTACCGGACGTGGGGGCCGTGGCAGGACAAGGACGCGCTGCTCCGCGAGCGCGACTTCGTCGGCGACGCGCTCCGCGAGGCGGACGACGTCGTCCGCGCGCTCCCGGGCGTCGATCGGGACGCCGCGTGGGAGACGTACCGGCGCCACCGCGCGGGCGAGATCGACGCCGGCGAGGAGCTCTACCGACTCCTGACGGTCGCCGCGACGCCGCTGGCGGCGCGACTCGTCGGAGACGACAGCGAATAGCGGAGCAGACGATCCGCGGGGGCGGCGCGAGCGAGGGGGAGGGCCGTATGAGGCGGGAGCGATGGGGGGGCGACGCGGGTGAGACGAGGCGGGGACGACGCGACGCGCGGGAGAGCGCGTCGGAGGGAGAGGCGAAGCGCGACCGGCGTGGCGTCGCGTGCGTCAGCGCTCGAACCACTGGAGCGGGTGGTCCGCGACGACGTCGACGGTGACGGGCCGTCCGACGTCGAAGAGCTCCGTGTGGTTGTGCATGCAGTGGATGCTGTCTCCCTCGGTCGTCTCGACGCGGTAGACGAACGAGGGGCCCTGGTACTGGCGCTGCGTGAGCCGGCCGTCGGCGGTCGCCTCGTCCGCGGCGGGGCGGGCCTGGAGGTCGTCCGGGCGGACGAGCACGTCGATCGTCGTGCCGTCGGGGAGATCGAGACCCGGGAAGTGCGCGGCGTCGAGGCGGCCGATGTCGGTCTCGACGGCGTCGCCGTCGACGCGGCCCGTGAGGAAGCCGGCCTGTCCGAGGAAAGAGGCGACGAAGCGCGACGTCGGGCGCTCGAAGATGCGCTCGGGGCGACCGATCTGCTGGAGGCGCCCGTCGTTCATCACGCCGACGCGGTCGGCGATGGAGAGCGCCTCCTCCTGGTCGTGCGTCACCCAGATGGCAGTGACGCCGGTCTCGTCGATGATGCGACGCATCTCCTCGCGCATCGAGACGCGGAGCGCCACGTCGAGGTTCGAGAGGGGTTCGTCGAGGAGGAGGACGTCCGGTTCGGGGGCGAGCGATCGCGCGAGCGCGATCCGCTGTTTCTGCCCGCCGGAGAGCTCTTCGGGGTAGTGCTCGGCGTGGTCGTCGAGACCGACGAGTTCGAGCAGTTGCGCGACGCGCGCCTCGCGCTCCTCGGCCGGCCGATCGTCGATCCCGAACGCGACGTTCTCGGCGGCGTTCAGGTGCGGGAACAGCGCGAAGTCCTGGAACACCAGCCCAATGTCGTGCTCCTCGGGCGGGACGAACGCGCCGGCGTCGGGATCCGCGAGCGTCCGGTCGCCGAGGGTGATCGTGCCGGCGTCGGCGCGTTCGAGGCCCGCGATCATCCGGAGCGTCGTGGTCTTCCCACAGCCGGAGGGGCCGAGGAGCGCGAGGATCTCCCCGTCGACGACGGACATGGAGAGGTCGTCGACGGCGGTCTCGGGGCCGTACGTCTTGGTGATCCCGGACAGCGCGAGCACCGTCTCGGCGTCGGCGTCGGCGCTGTCCGCTGTGGGCGATGCGTCGGAGCGTCGGTGAGTCGTGCGTGACATGGATTACTTCTCCTGTGAGAGGATGACGACCATCGAGAGCGCGGAGACGACGATGAGGACGAACGCGGGGATCGCGGCCGCGCCGTAGCTCCCGGACTCACGGACCGCCCAGATGTAGGTGACGAGGGTGTCGAACCCCGTCGGCTGGAGGAGCAGCGTCGCCGGGAGCTCCTTCATCGTCGTGAGGAAGACGAGCGCCGCGCCCGCGAGGACGCCGGGGGCGATGAGGGGGAGCGCCACCCGACGGAACGCCCCCAGCGAGGACTGCCCGAGGAGGCGCGCGGCCTCCGTGAGTTCGCGATCGACCCGCATCACGGACGAGCGGGTGGCGCCGACCGACTGGGGGAGGAAACGGACGACGTACGCGAAGATCAACAGCGGGAGCGTCTGATAGAGCGCCGGGAGGTACGAGGCGATCCCGACGACCGACGAGAGGTCGTCGACGGCGGCGCCGTAGGAGACGCCGAAGAACACGAGCGCGAGGCCGAGGACGATCCCGGGCATCGCGTAGCCGATGTAGGTGGCCCGATCGATCACCTCCGCGATCGTCGAGCGGTGCCGGGCGGCGAGGTAGGCGACGGGGATCGCGGCCAGCGCGCACACGACCGCCGCGGCCACCGAGACGAGCACGGAGTTGGTCGCGTACGACCACTCGAAGACGAGGCGCGTCCGGCCGACGTCGGAGGCGCCGCGGCGGAACCAGACGAACAGCACGGCGAGGGGGACGACGAGGCACATCGTGACGACGGTCGCGCAGAAGGCGAGCGCGGGGGCCTTCCAGCGGCCGAGCGCGACGGTCGTGTCGCTGCTCGTGCTCGCGCGCGTGCCGACGTACGCCCCCTGCGTGGAGTCGCCGACCCGGGACTGGACGGCGAGGATGACCGCGGTGATGGTGAGGAGCTGGAGCGACAGCATCGCGGCCGTCTCGCGGCCGAATCCGTTGAAGTCCACCCAGATAGCCTGCGTGAGGACTTCGAGACGGAGGAGGTTCGGCGTCCCGAAGTCCGAGAGCGCGTAGAGCGCGACGAGCAACGCCCCGGAGGCGATCC
Organism: Halarchaeum nitratireducens; assembly: GCF_014647155.1. Lineage (GTDB taxonomy): Archaea > Halobacteriota > Halobacteria > Halobacteriales > Halobacteriaceae > Halarchaeum > Halarchaeum nitratireducens. The sequence continues at coordinate 241,189 of NZ_BMOQ01000002.1, forward strand.
CGGGGACGAGCTGCGGGAGGGTGACGCGTCGGAAGGCCTCCAAGCGCGAGACGCCGAGGGTACGCGCGGCCTCGACGAGCGACTCGTCGAAGGAGAGCAGCGACGCCCGCGTGGTGATGAACACGTAGGGGAACGTATAGAGTGTGAGGACGAGGGCGACGCCGCCGAAGCCGTAGACGGAGGGGACGGAGTCGATTCCGAGGGGCGCGAGCACGCCGGCGATGTAGCCGCTGGGGCCGAACGCGGAGATGTACGTGAACGCCCCGAGGTAGCTGGGGATGACGAGCGGGAGCGCGACCGCGATGGTCCAGAAGCGCCGGAACGGCAGGTCCGTCCGGACGGTGAGGAACGCGAGCGGGACGCCGATCACGACGGACGCCCCGGTGACGACCGCGACGAGCGCGATGCTCGTGGCGAACGTCGAGGGTTGAGTCACCAGCGAAACGTCGCCCTCGGCCTCGAAGACGCGGAGGAGGATCCACGCGATCGGCGACAGTACGGCCGCCGCGATCGCGCCGCTCAGGAGGACGAGCCCGGTGGGGAGGTCGGAGTCCCCAGAACGGGCGTGGGCGAACGGTGCCGCGAGCCGATCGAGGGCCGACATCCTACAGCGCGCCCACCTCTCGGAGCAGGTCGAGGGTCGGCTCGACGTTCGCCAGTTTGCTCAAGTCGAGTTCGGGCGGGTTGAGCTGGTCGATCGTCGGGAGGTTGCCGACCGGCGGTACGCTGGAGAGCAGCGGGTAACCGAAGCCGCGGGTTCCGAGGAACTCCTGAAGCTCGATGGAGAGCAGGTGGTGGATGAAGTTCGCGGCCGTCTCGGGGTCGGCGCTGTTCTTGATCACCTGCGCGCCCGAGCAGTTGACGAGCGCCCCGGCGTCGCTGTTCGTGAAGGCGAGTTCGAGCGGCGCGTCGGGGCGCTCCTCGTAGACGAGCCGCGAGTAGTAGTGATTCGAAAAGCCCGCGGAGAGCTCGCCCGAGGCGACGGCGTTCGCCACCTGGAACTCGTTTCCGTACTTCCTGACGCCGTGGTCCTGCATGGCTTCGAGCCACTGCTTGGTCGCCTCGCGGCCGTTGAGTTCGCGCATCGCGGTGATGAACGCCTGGAAGGCGCCGTAGGTCGGGGCCCACCCCATCTCGTCCTCGAAGCGCGGATCGTCGGGGAACGCCGCGACCTTGTCCGGGATCCCGTCGGCGTCGAACTCGTTCGTGTTGAACGGGATCGAGCGCGCCCGACCCATGATCCCGACCCACTCGTCAGTCGGGTGGTAGGTGTCCGCGACGGACTGCGTGACGTGATCGGGGAGGGTGACCGTCGCGCCGTTCTCGGCGACGACCCCGACCGAGCCGGCGTCGATGGCCCAGAAGACGTCCGCGGGGCTCTGACCGGCGTTCGCCTCCTCGATGATCGTGTTCGCGAGCTGCGAGGAGGACGCGGTCCGGATGTAGACGGTGAAGTCCCGATAGAGGTTCTGAATGCGCTGCATCGCGTCCTCGTAGAGACCGCCCTCGCCGCCGCCGAGGTAGACCGTGATCTCCCCGCGGAGGTTGGGGAGGTCGAGCACCGACAGCCCGGTGTACTCGGTGGGGCGCTCGCCGACCTGCGGGCCGTCACCGCGCCACTCGTCCATGTGGAATAGCTCGTCCTCCGCGTACGTCTTGGGCTCGGGGACGGTAGACGTCGACGTCGACGTCGACGAGCCGCCGTCGGTGGTCGTCTCGCTCGTCGTCTCGCCGTCAGTACCACCGCCGCTACAGCCGGCGAGGCCGAGGATGCCCGCGCTCGCCCCGACGGCCTGCAGGAACGAGCGCCGGTCACCGACGGCGTCGCGGGCCCGCGAGAGGCCGGTCCGATCGTCGTCGATACCGTCTCGCGTGGAGTGATCCATGTCGTAATGTGTTTTGGGTCGCCTAAAATAGCTTTCCAGTTGGAGGCACGAGGACCGGGCGCCCCGACTCACGACGCCGCGGCGAGCGCGGACTGACCGGCGGACCGCCCCACGTCGCGGGGGGCGCGGGCGCGTCAGTGACGCCGACGCGGAAGGCGAAACAGCACGCTTTTAATTTAGGTTTACCTAAACGGAGCGAACACGAAACGCCGATGCACGACGCGACACACACACGCCGGGCGCTCCGGATCGTCGGGACGACGCTTCTCACGGCGCTCGCGGTTCTCATCGCCAACGCCGCCCCGACCCAGACCGCCCTCGCCCGACTCCCCGGATCGCGCTTCGTCGCGCTCTCGTTCGGCGGCGTCGGTCTCCTCGCGCGACTCGGCGCGGCGCTCGTCGTCACGGTGCTCGTCGTCCACGCGCTGCGGGACCCGAGCGCGCGGCGCCCTCACGAGACCGTCGCCGCGACGCTGCGGGCGCTCGGCGCCGTCGCCCTCTCGCTCGCGGCGCTCGGCTACTTCGACGTCCCGTACCGACTCCCCCGGACCACGCTCGTCGGCACGGTCGCCGTCCTCGCCGTCCTCCTCCCCGCGTGGTTCGTCGCCCTCGACCGGGGGCGGAATCGAGCGGAGGGAACGCTGGTCGTCGGCGCCGACCCGCGACAGATCTCGGCCGCGCTGGAGGCGACCGCACGCCCGGTCGTCGGCTACGCGTCCGCCGTCTCGTGGCCGAGCGGGCCGGCCGCCGACGGACAGGTCGACACGGACGGGGGCGACGACTCCGTGGCGACGACGCTCGCCGAACACGAGCGCCTCGGCGGCCTCTCCCGACTCGACGACCTGCTCGCGAACGCGGACGTCGACACCGTCGTTCCCGCCCTCCCGCACGCCGACCGCGCGGAGTTCTTCGGGATCCTCGACGTCTGCCGGCGGCACGGCGTCGACGTCTCCGTTCCCGACGAGCACGGCGGCGTCCTCCTCGCGGAGGAGGAAGGCGACGCCGATCGCCGGGGCGGGTTCGACCGCATCGACCTCGAACCGTGGGGCGTCGGCGCCCGAGTCGGCAAACGCGCGTTCGACGTCTGTTTCGCCGCGCTCGTCCTCTGCGCGACGCTCCCCGTCTTCGCCCTCGCCGCGCTGGCGATCACGATCGAGGACGGCGGCTCGGTCTTCTACGCGCAAGAGCGGACGACGCTGTTCGGCGACACCTTCGACGTCTACAAGTTCCGAACGATGCGCCCCGAGAGCGAGTCCGCGACCCCCGGCGCCGGCGACGACCGCGTCACCCGCGTCGGGCGGCTGTTGCGGCGGACGCACGTCGACGAGCTCCCGCAGTTCTGGGCCGTCCTGCGCGGGCGGATGAGCGTCGTCGGCCCGCGCGCGGCGTGGACGGCCGAGGAGGAACTCCTCCTCGCGGAGACCGGTGCGTGGCGCAAGCGCTGGTTCGTCAAGCCGGGCCTGACCGGCCTCGCGCAGCTCCACGACGTGTCGAGCGAGACGCCGGCGGAGAAGGTGCGCTACGACGTCGAGTACATCCGCCGACGCTCGCTCGCGCTCGACGCGTCCATCGTCGCGCGACAGCTGTGGCGGGTCGCAACCGAGGTCGGCTCCCTCGTGAGGGGCGTCTGAGACGGGCGCGAAAAGAGAGTCGGTGGCGGTCGTTTCCCCGAGAGCGAGAGCGAGAGCGCGACGCCTCAGTTCCCGCCGGCGACCGACGAGAGCGCGGATTCGAGGTCGCTCACCGTCCCGGAGAGCTCGTCGGCGGTCGACACCGTGTCGACGTTCGTCCGGAGCGTCTCGACCGCGGTACCGGCGGCGTCCCGCGTCTCGGCGTCGAGGTCGGACTCGATGGCCGCGTAGTGGGTCTCGACGCGGCGGAGGAACCCGCGGGCGTCCCAGTACTCGCCGTAGAGATCGACGGCCTCTCCCTCGGGAACGGCCGCGCTGTACTCCTCCTCGATGCGGCCGGCGAGCGCGACGATGATCGACGCGGTGAACGGCGTCGTCCCGCGGAACTCCTCGGAGACCGCGGTTTCCATCGCGTCGTCGAGCAGGTCGAACGTCTCGCCGGTCGCGTAGTCGTCGAACGCGTCGGCGCCGAGCGAGTGGCCCCGCTCCAGCGCGGACGTCATGCGCGTGAGGACGTCACCCGCGAGGCCGGGGTCGGACGCGTAGAGCGGCGGAAGCACCGTCATGGCGTAGTCGGGGGCGTGTCGGGCGTGGAACGCCGTACCGGAGCTGTCGCCGAGCTGCTTGAGTTCGCTCGCGGCGAGCAGGTGCCCCTTGACCTCCTCGACGTTTCGCGCGTAATCGAGGGCGTCCTCGCGTCCCTCGACGCTCGCGCTCGGGAGACCGAGCGCGCCTTCCGCGGACGCGCGGAGCTGGAGCGTCGTCTCACGGACGGCCATGTTCGAGACGGTGTCCTCGACCTGTCCGCGGATCGCGGAGACGGCGTCGCTCGTCGCGTTGAGGAACGCCGACTCGTTGCCGTCGTAGAGCGTCTGAATGCGGACGGCGAAGCCCCACGCGTCCCAGTACTCGCCGGCGTTCGTGATCGTCTCGCCGTCGGTGGCGACGCCGACCGAGTACTCCTCGTTGAGACGGCGCGCGAGCGCGTTCATCACGCGGCCGGTGAACGACGTCGTCCCGCGGAGGTCCTCCGAGATCACCGCCGCGGACGCCCGATCGAGCAGGGAGAAGACGTCGTCGTGGACGTAGTCGTCGTACGCACCGGAGTCCATCGAGCGACAGTGCTCCAGGACGTCCGCGAGCGTGGCGCGCAGCTGGAGGGCGAGCTGCGAGTCGGCGTCGCGGAGCCGCGGGATGATGTCCTTGTAGTAGTCGCCGGCGTGCTTCGCGTGGAACGCGGCGGTCGCGCCGTCCGCGGCGTCCCCGGCGCCATCGCTCTCCGAGAGGAGATGCGCGGACGCCTCGAGGTGGCCCTTGACCTCCTCGACGTTCCGCTGATAGGGCACCGCCTGCTCGACGCTGGTGAGCGGCGCGTCCCCGCTCGACTCCTGCGCGCTCGCGTCGCCGACGGCGTTCGATTCACTCGCTCCGTACCCGGCGAGAGCCGTCCCCGCTGCCAACCCGACGGTCTTCAGGAACGTTCGTCGCTGTGTCATACGTGTTTAGGCTAGCCTAAAGATAACTAAAGCGTTACGATCGCGTGGTGCGTGGTTCCGCAGACCCCGATCTGGGATCCGATGGTCGTGGCCACCGTATATGACTTACGACACCGTCTAGTCGAGCCGGTGTACGGAGCGATCGGGTCGTCGCGTTCGTCGAAATGCTCTCGGGCCGACTCGACGAGCGCTGTGACGCTGACTGAGAGGGAGTGTGGAAGCGCGATCGGACGGCGAACGACCGTCCGAGCGGTCGCGCCGTCGTGCCTCCGCCATTCGAGATCCGCCGTCTCCGATGGCGTTCCGAGCGGTCCTCGATCGAGTATAGACACAACAGCCGACGAACCGCCCACCGCTCGAACTCGCTTCACTAGATGGTCCCCGCGTTCGAGTCCAATCACCTGAGAACAATATTATATCTGAAATAGGTCGCCCCCGGATCTATCACTGATGCCAGAAGTGACCTTTCACGGATTGGACATCGGACGCGTCGACCCGAATGACGACCTCGTCGAACGAATCGTCTCGACGACCGGCGAGGAGTACGCCCTGTCGGACGGCGACGTGATCGTCATCACCGCGAAAGTCGTTTCGTTCGCCGAGGGGCGACTCATCGAAGCCGATGACGTCGATGTCACCGAGCGCGACCGACGGGTCGCCGAGATCACCGGGATCGATCCGCGTGAGGTGGCGGTCATCTACGAGGAAAGCGACGTTCTCGGTGCAATCCCGATCGCAGAGGTCGGTGAGGACCTGCTCTTGGAACACGCCGTGGATCCCGACGTCGCTCAAGAAGCGCTTGACGACGTCCCCTCGATGCTCGTGACCGAACGTAACGGTCGACTCTGCACGAACGCGGGTGTCGACTGGTCGAACAGCCCGGAGGGAAAGATGACCCTCCTTCCAAAGGATCCCGACGAAAGCGCGCGCCGGCTCCGCGGGGAGATCGAGGCACGAACGGGAGCCGACGTCGCCGTCGTGCTGTCTGACTCGGAAATCGCCGGTCCGGGATCGATGGATCTCGCCATCGGGTGCTCCGGAATCGAAGCGATCGACACCAACTTCGGGCGAGCGGACCTCTACGACCAGCCGAAGATAGGCGGTGTCGATCTCGTCGCCGACGAGCTCACGGCAGGGGCAGCGCTGCTATTCGGACAGGCTGACGAACGGGTTCCCGTCGTGATCGTGCGCGGGCTCGAATACGAGGACGGCGAGGGCGTCCCGAACTCGAGCGGCATCGTTCGGCGGGGTCTCCGGAAGAGCATCGAGTTGACTGCTCGGTTGAAGGCCCGGGAATGGTTCTGACATCGGGTCGGGCTCGTTCTCGCCCGCAGTGACCGGAATTGCCGCGACGGTCGGGAAGTTCATAGAGCGCACGCGATAGGATCCACGTGAAATCGACCCGTGCGCCGTGCGAAAGGAGCGCGTGCGACAGGCTGTGGCCGTTTCGGACGTCGATCTCGTCACTCACCAGATCACGAACACCGACGAGCGACCGCGAACCAGCCGCGAAGGCCGAGAGGGAGCGACGACCGACCAGCATACCGCGACGAAGTCAGCAAACGCGCTCGGATGTCGGCGTCTCGATCGGCGTGACAGTGAGCTAGACGCTGTCCCGACGGAAAAAACAGTCTGTCGCGTGAACGCCCTAGGGCTTGAGGAGGACCTTGAGGACGTCCGCGTCGCGGTCGTCGAAGCGCTGGTAGAGATCGGGAGCCTCGTCGAGGCCGGCCTCGTGGGTGACGACGAAGCTCGGGTCGGCGACGTCCTCGGCGATGAGGTCGCGGAGGTACCGGTTGTACTTCTTGACGTCGCACTGCCCGGTGCCGAGCTGCTGGCCCTTCTCGAAGAGCTTCCCGAAGTCGATGCCGAGGCGGCCCTGCGCGGCCATCGCGTCGGGCGCACCCGGATCGGACGGCACGTAGAGGCCGATGATGCCCAGTTGGCCCTTGGGCTTCACGACGTCGATGAGCTGATTCAGGACGACCGCGGGGTTCTCACGGGCCGGGTCGTAGGCGTCGCTCCCGACGTCCGTGTCCGGGTCGAGTGCCTGGTAGCCGACGGCGTCGACGCCCTTGTCGACCTCGTCACCGAAGTCCGAGAGGATCTGTTCGACCGGATCGCCCTCCTCGAAGTTGATCGGGACGGCGCCGGTGTGTTCGGCCGCGAGATCGAGGCGGGCCTCGACGCGGTCGACGATGTAGATCTTCGAGGCGCCCTTGATCTTCGCGCTGTAGGCGGCCATCTGGCCGACGGGGCCGGCGCCGAAGATGACGACGGACTCGCCGGGCTGGAGGTCGGCGAGTTCGGTGCCGTGCCAGCCGGTCGGGAAGATGTCGGCGAGGAGCGCGAAGCTCTGCTCGTACTCGTCCTCGGGTTCGCCGGGGAGCTTGAGGGCGTTGAAGTCCGCGTACGGGATGCGGATCTTCTCGGCCTGTCCGCCCTGATACGGTCCCATTCCGACGTAGCCGTACGCGCCGCCGGCGGGCACGTCACCGTCGGGGTTGACGTTGAGACAGAAGCCGGTCTTCCCCTCCTCGCAGTTCTTACAGTGTCCGCAGGCGACGTTGAACGGGGCGACGACGCGGTCCCCTACTTCGAGGTCGTCGACGCCGTCGCCGACCTTCTCGACGACGCCCATGTTCTCGTGCCCGAAGACGATCCCGGGTTCGGCGTCCGTCCGTCCCTCGTACATGTGCAGGTCGGACCCGCAGATGCACGTGGTCGTGATGTCGATGATCGCGTCGTTCGGTCCCTGTAGCGTCGGTTCGTCCACCTCGTCGACTTCGACGTGGTGCTCTCCGTGGTAAACAACTCCTTTCATGATACGCGTTCTAACGATAGACGATCACGATACAAATAGATGCGCCCTGGCGGCGACCAGCACCCCTTTCGGGCGGGCTCCGGGGCGCTCGGTGGCCACCGTCGTTTTAGCGGAGGACGGACCGGACGTATGGACGGGGCCGGACGCGATCGGTACCGGCGCGGCAAAGCTCGGCGAGCGCCGCCACGACGCCGTCGTCCGCTGAGACGTCGGCTCCGTTCGGCCCGACGGGGGGCCGGTCTACGGGACGTCGCGATAGACGATCTCCATGGGGACGCCGCGCTCGGGGTCCCGCAGCGGGTCGTCGGGGAGCGTACGCAGCGTCCCGCGGTCCGTCCGGCCGGCGACGGCGAGACACATCGCGTCGAGGAGGTCGTCGCAGTTGTCCGCGCGAAAACGTTGGCCGTGCGCGGGCGGTTCGTCGATGCGCGCGGCGACGAGTCGCTCGTAGGCGACGCGCGCGTCGTCGTATCGGTCGAGGACGTCGAGACGCGCCTCGACGCCCGCGTCGTCGGTCTTCGCGGGAGCGATCGGGCCGTCTCCGAGGCCGGCGAAACAGACCTCGGGGTGGGCCTCGCGGACGACGCCGCGGGCGCCGGGGTGTTCGGCGAGGAGGACGTCGGCGTCGCGGACCTGCGGGAGGACGTTCCACGTCTGCGTGGTGAGCGAGCCCGCGGTCCGCGCTTCGACGCGGCGTTTCGCCTCGGCGTACGTGGGCGCGTCGAGGACGGCGCGCGGCGGGGCGAGGAAGACGCGGCGGCGCTGTGCGCCGAGGGCGTCGCGGGCGCGTTCGTCACAGGCGCGCCGCCCCCGCTCGGGGAGGCCGATCGGGACGTCGACGAGGACGGACGCGGCGTCGCGGTGGGCGTGCCAGACGGAGAGGAGCGAGGGGTGGTGACGCGCGTCCCAGCCGTCGGCGTCGCGGACGGCGGCGACCCAGCCGTTCGAGCTCCAGTCGACGCCGACGACCGTCTCGGGTGCGGGCATACGGACAGTCGTGGCGCGGCGCTCTTACGTCTGCGCGTTCGACGGTCGACCGTCGAGATGGCACCCCGACACGGGACGGACGACGGTCCGCGGCTCCCGGACGACGTGAAGGAGCGCGCGATGGACGAGGCACCGGTGGGGATCACGATGACCGATCCGACTCGATCGGACAACCCGCTCGTCTACGTGAACGACGCCTTCGAGCGCATCACCGGCTACGCGCGCGAGGACGTGCTCGGGCAGAACTGCCGGTTCCTCCAGGGGCCCGAGACGGCCGACGAGCGCGTGGACGAGATGCGGCGGGCGATCGAGGCGGGCGAGTCGACGGTCGTCGAGCTACGGAACTACCGGGCGGACGGCGAGCCGTTCTGGAACGAGGTGAAGATCGCGCCGATCCGCGACGCCGGCGGCGACGTCCGCTACTTCGTCGGGTTCCAGCGCGACGTCACCGAGCGCACGCGCTCGGAGCTCGCGGTCAGACGCGAGCGGGCGAACCTCGAACACGTGCTCGATCGCGTCGACGGGCTGTTGAGCGACGTCACGGAGGCGGTCGTCAACGCGGAGAGCCGGGAGGCCATCGAACGGCAGGTCTGCGAGCGCCTCGCGGCCGTCGAGACGTACGCGCTCGCGTGGATCGGCGACGTCGACCTCGCCGACGGCGTCGTCCGACCGCGGGCGTGGGCGGGTGAGGCCGGCGACGTGCGTACGGACGACCTCGCCGTGGCGCGCGACGACACCGAAAACCCGGTCGTGCGCGCGCTCGACGAGGGACGCGTCGCGCTCGGCGACGGCGAGACCGGCGTCCCCGGGAGCCTCGTATCGGTCGGCGGCGTCGCCGCGGTGCCGCTGCGCTATCGCGGGACGACGTACGGGGTGTTGGTGGTGTACGCGAGGGAGGCGGACGCGCTGAACGAGCGCGAGACGGCGGTGCTGGAGTCGCTCGGTCGCACGGTGGCCACGGCGTTGAACGCCCACGAGTCGCGCCGGCTCGCCGCCGCGGACCAGGTGGTCTCGGTCGCGTTCGACGTGCGGGACCGCGAGCTGTTCGTCGTCGACCTCGCGGCGCGACTCCCGGGGACGCTGACGTACCGCGGCGAGGTGTATCGGGAGGAGACCCCGGTGCTCTTCTTCACCGCCGACGCGGACGCGGATCGCGTCCTCGCGGCCGCCGAGGCGTCGCCCGAAGTCGAGGCCGCGACCGTCGTGGGCGGGGGGGACGACACGCCGCTCTTCGAGTTCAGACTCCCGGCGTCGTCGTTCCCGGACGACCTCGTAGCTCGCGGCGTCCGGATCGAGGGGATCAGCGCCGCGGACGGCGGGGCGCGCGTCGAACTCGAACTCCCGATGGGCGTCGACACCAGGTCGGTGGTCGAACGCTTCCGCGAGCGCTACGACGACGTCGAACTCGTCCGCTATCGAGAGACGGAACGCCCGCCGACGACGGAGCGCGACTTCGTCGCCGCCGTCGAGGACCGCCTGACCGAGCGCCAGCACGCGGCGCTCAAGCGCGCGTACCTCTCGGGCTACTACGACGCGACGCGGACGGCGACGGGCGACGAGCTCGCGGCGGCGATGGACATCTCGCGGGCGACCTTCCACCAGCACCTCCGCGCCGCCGAGCGGAAGGTGTTCGCCGCGATCTTCGATCGGGATACCTGACCAGTCAGGTACGGCGGTTTTGTCGGCGGGCGGCGTATCGAACGACGAGAGCCACCGACCGGTCCGCCGTGACCGGACGCCCGTGGGTCGACTGTCACCATGATTTCCCCCGACGACGTCGCCACGAGCAAGGCGATACAGCAGCGGACCGGCAAGACCTTCGCCGCCGCGACCCGCGTCCTCCCCGAACGAGCCCGGCGCGCCACCTACGTCCTCTACGCGTTCTTCCGCGTCGCCGACGAGGTGGTCGACGACCCGCGGGGCGCCACGCCCGCCGAACAGCGCCGCGAGCTTGCGCGCCTCCGCGCGGCCGCCCTCGGCGAGACCGACACGGACGATCCCGTCCTCGGGGCCTTCCGCGACCTCGTCGAGACCTACGACGTCGCCGACGAGGAGATCGAGACGTTCCTCGACGCCATGGAGATGGACGTCGACACCCGCCGCTACGAGACGCACGACGAACTGGAGACCTACCTCCGGGGGTCGGCCGTCGCCGTCGGCAACATGATGCTGACCGTGATGGCGGACATCGAGGGCATGGACGACGAGACGGTCGATCGCGCCCGCCCGCACGCGAAGGCGCTCGGCGAGGCCTTCCAGCTCACGAACTTCCTGCGCGACGTCCGCGAGGACGTCCGAGAGTACGGTCGCATCTACATCCCGCGCGCGACGCTCGACCGGTACGACGTCCCCGAGTCGGAGGTCCGCGCCTGTACGTTCTCGGAGCGCTTCGCGGCGGCGATGCGCGCCGAGCTACAGCGCACCGAACGCCTCTACCGCGAGGGCGTCGCCGGCATCCGGTACCTCCCCGAGTCGTGTCGCTTCGGCGTGCTGTGCGCGGCGGTGCTCTACGCCGATCACCACCGCCTCATCCGCCGGCGGGGCTACGACACGCTGAGCGCGCGCCCGACGCTCTCGACGCCCCGACGCCTCGCGCTCGTCGCCCGGACGTGGTATCACTGGAAACGCACCGGCGACCCCGAAGCGGCGTTCTACGCCGCGAGCGTCGTCGACACGACTGACGGACCGAACTCGACGACGCGCTCGCGGCCCGGCAACGAGTCGGTGCGGACGCGCGCCCGCTCGGCGGCCGCGTCGCTCTCCTCGCTCCTGGGGGTGCGCGAGTGAGTCGGACGGTCACGGTCGTCGGCGGCGGTTTCGGCGGTCTGTCCGCGGCCTGCTATCTCGCCGACGCGGGGTGTGACGTGACGGTCGTCGAGAAGAACGACCAGCTCGGCGGCCGCGCGAGCGTCCTCGAACGCGACGGGTTCCGCTTCGACATGGGGCCCTCGTGGTACCTGATGCCCGACGTCTTCGAGCGCTTCTTCGGCTACTTCGGGCGGGCGCCCGAGGACTACTACGACCTCACGCATCTCGACCCGCACTACCGGGTGTACTTCAAGGACGGCACCGGGACGCGCGATCCGTTCGCCGACGACGGCGACGCGAACGCGGTACCGGACGGCGCGGGCGCGACGCGCCGCGGGACGGACGCGGCGGGAGCGAACGCCGAGCGCGTCGACATTGATGGAGACATCGAGCGGACGAAGGCGCTCTTCGAGTCCTACGAGGACGGCGCGGGCGCGGCCTTCGAGCGCTATCTCGCGAAGTCCGAGGAGACCTACGAGGTCGGCATGGAGCACTTCGTCTACACCGACCGCCCGAACTTCCGGGATTACGTCGACTGGGACGTGATCCGCAACGCCCGCGGGCTCGGACTGCTCGGCACGATGCAAGAGCACGTCGAGGACTACTTCGAGCACCCCCGGCTCCAGCAGCTCGTCCAGTACACGCTCGTCTTCCTCGGCGGGTCGCCGTCGAATACGCCCGCGCTCTACAACCTCATGAGCCACGTCGACTTCAACCTCGGCGTCTACTACCCCGAGGGCGGCCTCGTCTCTGTCGTCGACGCGCTCGCCTCGCTCGGCGACGACCTGGGGGTCACGTACCGCACGGGCACGCCGGTCGCGGCGATCCGCGGGGCGCGCGGCGACGTGCGCGCCGAGCTGGCGAACGGCGAGATCGTCCGCGCCGACGCGCTCGTCTCCGACGCCGACTACGCGCACACCGAGCAGGAACTCCTCGACCCGGAGAACCGGCAGTACGACGCCGACTACTGGGAGTCGCGGACCTACGCGCCGTCGGCGTACCTCCTCTACCTCGGCGTCGAGGGCGACCTCGGGCCGCTCGCTCACCACACGCTCGTCCTCCCGGACGCGTGGGACGACCACTTCGACGCCATCTTCGACGAGCCGGCGTGGCCCGACGACCCCGCGTACTACCTCTGTGCGCCCTCCGAGACGGACGACGCCGTCGCGCCCGACGGCCACAGCGCGCTGTTCGCGCTCGTCCCGATCGCGCCCGGCCTCGACGACGAGGCGGCGGTCCGGGAGACGTACCGCGACCGTCTCCTCGACGACGTCGCGACCCACACCGGCCTCGACCTCCGCGAGCGCATCGTCGTCGAGGAGGACTTCTGCGTCGCCGACTTCGCCGAGCGGTACAACGCGACGGAAGGGAGCGCGCTCGGCCTCGCGCACACGCTCCGTCAGACCGGCCCGCTGCGCCCCGATCACCGCTCCTCGGCGCTCGACGGCCTCTACTTCACCGGCGGCTTCACGCGGCCCGGAATCGGCGTCCCGATGTGTCTCATCAGCGGCGAGCACGCCGCGAGCGCGGTTCTCAGCGACTTCGCGTGACGGGACTCGACCTCCGGCGCACGCTCGCGCGCTCGCGGCCGCGCTTCTGGCTCTACCTCGCCGGCCCGGCGCTCGTCGGGCTCGCGTACGCCGCCGACGGGACCGGCGACCTGCTCTCCGCGCCCGCCCTCGCGCTCGTCGCGTACTTCCTCGTGCCCGCGAACGTCTACCTCTACGGCGTCAACGACGTCTACGACGCCGACGTCGACGCGGAGAACCCGAAGAAGGAGGACAAGGAGGTGCGGTATCGCGGCGAGCGCGGCGTCGTCGCGCTCGTCGGACTCACGGGTGCGCTCGGCCTCGCGCTCGCCGCGTGGCTCCCGCGCGCCGCGCCGTGGATCGTGGGGTTCCTCGCCCTCGGGTGGGCGTACAGCGCGCCCCCGCGGCTGAAGACGCGCCCGCCGCTCGACTCGCTCTCGAACGGCCTCTACGTTCTCCCGGGTATCGCCGCCTACGCCGCGCTCGCGGGATCGATCCCGCCGCTCCTCGCGGTGCTCGGGGGGTGGCTGTGGACGATGGCGATGCACACGTTCTCCGCGATCCCCGACATCGATCCCGACCGGCGCGCCGGCATCGACACCACCGCGACCGTCCTCGGCGCGCGCCGCGCGCTGGCCTACTGTGGGGCGTGCTGGCTCCTCGCCGCCGTCGCCTTCGCGCTGCTCGATCCGCGCGCGGGCCTCCTCTTCGGGGTCTACCCGGTGCTCGCGCTCGCGCTCAACCTCGCGGACGTCGATCTCTCGCGGGCGTACTGGTGGTTCCCCGCGCTCAACACGGCCGTCGGCGCGCTCTTCGCGTGCGCCGGCCTGTGGGGTGTCCTGCGTGGATAGCGCGACGCTCTCGGCGCTCTCGACGCGACTCGACCGCCTCGTCGCCGCGAACCGCCCCGGAATCGCCGTCCTCGCGCCGCTGATCGGTGCGGCGTCGCTCATCGGGGGCGCGCTCGGCTACGTGCCGCGGTGGCTGGCGTTCAACGCCGTGCTCCTCCTGCTCGGGACGGCGATGTTGCGCCTCCCGCTCGTCGCCGCCGTCCTCCCCGAGCTCGATCGGCGGGCGCTCGCGGCGCTCGGCGCCCTCTGCGGCTACACCTATCTGATCGAGTACGTCGGCGTGACGAGCGGATGGCCGTACGGCGCGTTCAGCTACGGCGTCGAGCTCGGGCCGATGGTCGCGGGGGTGCCGCTCGCGCTCCCGCTGTTCTTCCTGCCACTCGTCTGTAACGCCTACTTCCTCGCCGTGCTGTTGCTCGGCGAGCGCGCCGGGACCGCGCGCTACAGACTGCCGGCGACGGTCGCCATCGTCCTCCTCGTCGACTGCGTGCTCGACCCGGGCGCGGTGGCGCTCGGCTTCTGGTCGTACGCCGACGGGGGCGTCTACTACGGCGTCCCGCTCTCGAACTACGCGGGCTGGGTGCTCTCCGGGAGCGTCGCCGTCCTCGCCCTCGACGTCGCCTTCGATCACCGCGCGCTCCGCGCGCGCCTCGACGACTGTCCGTTCGCCCTCGACGACCTCGTGAGCTTCGTCGTCCTCTGGGGGCTCGTCAACCTCGTCTACGCGAACTGGCTGCCCGTGCTGTGCACCGCCGCGCTCGTCTGTGGTCTCCTCGCCACCGATCGGTTCGATCTCGCGTTCGCGCGCGGGAGCGGCGGCGTCGACGGCTGACGGGACTCCGCTACGCCCCGGCCTCGGCCTCGGCTTCGGTCTTCACGACGATGACCGGACGAGTCGCCAGCCGGAGCACGCGATCCGTGACGCTCCCGAGGAGCGCGCGATACTCTTCGGGCCGCTGTCGCGTCCCGAGCACGAGGAGGTCCGCGTCCACTTCGTCCGCGTGGGCGACGACCGTCTCAGCGGGGTCGCCGTGGCGGAGTTCGCCCGTGACGTCGACGCCCGCAGCCTCGGCCTCGCGGCGGACCGCGTCGATGGCCGCCTCGCCCGTCTCTTCGAGGCCGTGCTCGGGCCCCTCGGCTCCATCGACGTACTCGTCGCCGCTGTACGCCGTGTAGACGGACTCGTCGACAACGTAGACGACGCGCAGATCCGCGTCGTGCGCTTGCGCGAGCTCGATCGCGTGCGAGGCGGCGTTCTCGGACGCGACCGTGCCGTCGGTCGCCAACAGGATGGTGTCGTACATGCGGTCGATGACTTCGACCGGGGAGTACGTAACGTTCGGGGTCGCGCGGGAACAACAGAGTTACCTGCCGCGTGGCGTTCTCTCCAGTATGGAGAAGCTTCTCGTGCGAGCGGTCCGGGGGGAGGACGTCGAGCGCCCGCCCGTGTGGCTGATGCGTCAGGCGGGGCGGCACATCCCGGAGTACCGCGAGATCCGCGAGGAGTACAGCTTCTTGGAGGCGATCAAGACCCCCGAGGTCGCCGAGCGGATCACCCTCCTCCCGTGGGAGCGCTATCGGCCCGACGGCGTCGTGATGTTCTCGGACATCCTCACCGTCCTCGAACCGCTGGGATTCGACTACCGCATCGAGAGCGGCGTCGGCCCCGTGATCGAGGACCCCTTCGAGGGCCCCGGAGACGTGCCCGAGGAGTACGCACCGATCGGCGACGAACTCGACTACGTCGGCGCGCTCCTCGACCGCCTCGATCGGTCGGTCGGGGACGAGACGTCGCTCATCGGCTTCGCCGGCGGGCCGTTCACCCTCGCCTCCTACATCGTCGCCGGCGGGTCGTCGCGCCACGACGAGATCCGCCAGCTTCGCGCGCGCCACCCCGAGGCCTTCGCGGCGCTCCTCGACGTCATCGCGGACGCCGTCCTCGACTCGCTGCGGTACCAGGTCGATCACGGCGCAGACGTCGTTCAGCTCTTCGACACGTACGCGGGCGAGCTCGCACCCGCCGACTACCGCGAGTTCCTCCAGCCGCTCCACCGCCGGATCTGCGCGGGCGTCGACGCGCCCGTCATCCTGTTCGTGCGCAACATGGCGGGCCGACTCGACGCGCTCGCCGACGCGGACCCCGACGCCGTGAGCCTCGACTGGACGGTCGACATCGCGGACGCGCGCGACGAACTCGGGGACGTCGCCGTGCAGGGGAACATGGACCCGCAGTACCTCTTCGGCGACGAGTCGTTCGTCCGCGCGGAGGCGGAGCGGGTCATCGAGGCCGCGGGCCCGCGCGGCCACGTCCTCAACCTCGGCCACGGCGTCCACGCGGACACGCCGGTGGAGAGCGTACGGGCCTTCGTCGAGACGGCGAAGAACTGGGAGTACGAGAGCTAGACTAGGCGAGGCGGTCGGCGACGCGCTCGGCCTCCCGGACGCGCCCGGGGACGCCGACGCGCGCCGTGTAGTTCGTGGCGAGCGTGACGCCGTCGGGGAGATCGAGACGGTCGAGCGCCGCCCACGACTCGTCGTAGGCCGGGAGGGCGTCTTGGCCGACCCAGACGTCCCGGACGTGCGCGGCGGCGTCCATCACGGCCTCGAACTCGTCGGCGGCGATCGTCCCGATGTCCGCGGGATCCTCCTCGACGATCCGCCCGTCGTCCATCCCGCCGAGGAACGCCGTGTACTGTCCGGTTCGCCCGAAGAGGCTGTGGTGCCACGAGACGCCGAGCGTCCGCAGCGACTCGGTGCGACGCACCTGATAGCCGAAGCCCTCGCGGCGCGCGTCCGAGTACATCGCCACGACCGCGAGCGGGTTGTACCGGAGCTCGGCGAGCGCGGCCGCGGAGTCGGGCGCGACGCGTTCGAGGAGGTCGGCGGCGGCCGGCGCGGGGACGGTGAGCACGACGTCGTCGGCCGCGATCGTCCCGTCGGGCGTCGAGACGGCGTAACGCTCGCCGTCGCGCTCGATCGCGGTGGCGGGCGTGTCGCGGCGCACGCGATCGGCGTAGCGCTCGGCGAGCGCGCTCGGGAGCCGCTGGAGCCCGCCCTCGATCGACACCGGGGGCGGGGTCTCCCGATCGCCCGTCGCGCGCGCCAGCAGGGGACGGAAGAGGGAGCCGTGTTCCTCCTGCATCCGGAGGAGCGCGGGGAGCGCGCGTCGCACGGGCATCCGATCGGGGTCGGACCCGTACGTCCCGCCGTAGATCGGCTCGACGAGGTTGCGGTACGCGGTCCGGCCGAAGGACCGCCGGACGGCGCTCCCGACGGACTCGTCCGGGCGGACGTCGCCCGTCAGCGGCTCGGCGAGGACGCGGAGCTTCGCGTACCACGGGAGGAGGTCGGTGCGGACGAACGTCGAGAGGTCGAAGGGGACCTCGCGGAGCGCGCCGTCCGCGTAGACGTAGAGCGGGAGGCCGTCGTCCGCGACGATGAGGTCGTCGCGGAGCCCCGCGGCGTCCACGAGCGCGGCGATCCCGTCGGTCAGTCTGAGCCGGTTCGGGCCGTGCTCGGCGACGAGACCGTCGTCGAGCGGCTGGGAGTCGATGACGCCGCCGGCCTCGCCGGTGGCCTCGAGCGTGACGCACGAGACGTCGCGCTCGGCGAGGGCGTGGGTGAGCGCGAGACCCGTGATCCCCGCGCCGACCACGGCGACGTCGACGTCCGCATCGCTCGCGTCGGCGACCACGGTCACTCGGCGCGCGGCGCGTTCAGGCACATCGCGCCCTCCTCGGCCGCGCACTGACACTCACGGAGCTGGTAGTACTCGGGATCGACGTCGGCCGCGAACGGCTCGACGAGGTCGGCGAGCAGGTCGGCGAAGCGCGGGTCGTCGTGCGGGACCGGGACTCGAAAGAGCTCCTTGCCGGCTTCCTCGACCTCCTCGCGGAGCTCGATGTCGAGTTCGGAGAGCGTCTCGGACTGCTCGTGCATGAAGCTCACCGGCTCGACGACGACGCGCTCGGCGTCGTTCTCGACGGCGACGTCCTCGGTCTCCGGCTCGGTCCACGGGATGTCGCGGTTCTCGTGATTCTGGTAGCCGACGGTGTACTCGTCGACGCCGACGAGGTGGGCGAGCGCCGTCGTGAACTCCTCGACGTAGACGTCGTAGCGCGACCCCTCGTCGAGGTAGTGGGTCGGCGTCCCGTGCGCGGAGAAGAGGACCATGGTGTCCTCGGAGCCGAGGTCGAGGCCCTCGCGATCGGCGTACTCGCGCATGTTGTCGGCACGCAGGCGCGTGTACGTTGGGTGGCGGTGCCAACCCGAGATCCGATCGACCGGGACGTCCCAGTCAGCGGCCTCGACGGCGTCGTTGAGGTCGCCGAGGGCGTCGACGGTCGTCGAGGGACCACAGAGCGGGTAGATCGGGAGGCCGACGAGGCGATCGACGCCGTCGGCCTTCGCGGCCTCGACGGCGTCGGCGATGGTCGGCTCGGAGAACTGCGTCCCGAGGTAGCCGGTGACATCGAAGCCGCGTTCGGTGAGGACGTCGACGACGGCGTCGACCTGCGCCTTCGCCTGCGGGTTCAGCGGGGAGCCGCCGATGTCCTCGTACTCGTCGATGAGGCTGGGGGCGCGCTTCTCCGCGAGCTCGCGCGAGCGCTCGCGGGCCTGCTCCTCGGGCATGTCGCCTTCGAGGAAGCGGTTGTTGTAGAAGATACGCTCGAGATAAGGGACGACCTCCTCGCGCGTTGGCTCGGACGGTTCGCCGAAGTTCAGGAGGATGACTCCTGTCGTCATACGCGTTCGTTGGGCGCCGGCGGGCCAAAAGGTATCGGTTGCCGAACCCGCGGTACGGCCGTCGAACCGGTCGGTATATGACGTCCGAGGGCGTTCACGAGTGGTCGTTAAACGATCAGGTGAGCAGAGACAACCATTATGGTACGCGATCGAAGTCGTGTAAGCGGATGCCCCGCAGAACGAAACGATGTGCCCTCACCATCGGGCTCGTCGGTGCCCTCCTCCTCGCCGGTTGCTCGACGCTGCCGTCGGGTGGGCTGAACGCCGACGCGGTCGGAGAGCAGGTCCAGCATCGCTACGACGCGATCGAGGGGTACAGCGCGACCGTCACGAAGACGGTCGAAGCGAACGACGAGACCTCGACGGTCCGCGCCCACGTCTCCGCGGACGTCGACGGCGCGACGACGGTCACGTACCGAAGCGGCCCCGACGCGGGGACGACGGTACGCTACGAAACGCCGACGCGCGCGCCCGTCCTCTCGGCCGGACGGCGCGACGCGGCGACCCGTGACGCGACGTACGGCGCGCTCGCGGCGTCGCTCGTTCGGACGAGCAACGTCTCGGTCGACGGGACGACGGTCCTCGACGGCCACCGGACCGCGATCGTCTCGCTCAGCCCCGCGAACGCGAGTGTGAACGACACCGAGCGGCGCGTCTGGGTCGACACCGACCGCCGGATCCCCCTCCGCGTCGAGACGACGTGGACGACGGCGAGCGGGACGACCGTCACCGAGACGGTCCGGTACGAGAACGTGACCCTCAGCGAGACGGATAGCGCGAACGAGACGGGGACGCGGAATACGGTGAGCGCGACGTGAGCGGCGGCGAACGCTCGAAAGTCGGGCGAGTCGTCCTCGTCGGCGCGGTGATCGGCTTGCTCGTCGGCGCGGCGGTCGCCCCGACGGTCTGGGACCGGACGACCGGCCCCGACGGGAGCGTCGCCGTCGTCGAGCTCCACTCGACGATCACGAGCGACACCGCGAGCACGGTCATCGACAACCTCCGCGAGGCCAGACAGAACGACTCGATCGAGGCCGTCGTCCTGGACATCGACAGTCCGGGCGGCGCCGCGGCGGCGAGCGAACAGCTCTACCTCGCCGTCAAGCGGACGAGGCAGGTGATGCCGGTCGTGACGAGTGTGACCGGGATGGCCGCCTCGGGCGGCTACTACACCGCGGTCGCCTCCGACGAGATCTACGTGACGCCCGCGAGTAGCGTCGGGAGCGTCGGCGTGCGGGCCACGATCCCGACTGGCGGCGTGCCAGCCGGCGAGATCGTCACCGGGCCCGACAAGGGCTCGACGGCGACGCAGACCGAAGTCCGCCAGCGCGTCGAATCGCTCCGGCGGGCGTTCGTCGGCAGCGTGATGGCCGAGCGGAACGCATCGCTGACGCTGAGCGCGAACGAACTCTCGTACGCGAAGCTCTACTCGGGCGCGCGCGGCGTCCGATTGGGGCTCGCGGACTCCATCGGCGGGGTCGACACGGCGATCAGCGCGGCGGCGAGCGAAGCCGGCCTCTCCGACTACCGGGTGGTGCGGATGGAATCGCCGACCCCGAACGTCCTCAGCCAGCTCGGCCTCAGCGCCGACGCGGACGGGACGGCGAGCGCGAGCGCGACGTTCGGTAATCAGGGAGTCGAGACCGTCCACTACCTGACGCTCCACGGTTCGGTCGCGGGCCCGAAGACGGAGGTGGTCGCCAATGCGAGCGCCTGACCTGCGACGCGGCGTCGGCGCGTTCGTCGCCGTCCTCCTCGCCGCCGTCGTCGTGACGGCCGGTGTGGGCGTCGTGAGCGACGCGGTCGGATCGAACGGAGCGACGCAGCCCGACGCCCCAGCGTACGACACGGGCGACCTCCTGCCGACGCCGGTGGACGACGGCGGGTCCGTTCCGGCTCCTGACGCGGGGACCCAGAAGACCGTCGTCGTCGACGCCGCCCACGGGAATACCGTCGGGCGCGCGGACATGCAGCCGCTCGTGAACGCCCTGGTCGAAAGCGGTCACGAGGTACGCTTCTACACGGGCGGTGGGTCCTCGTCGCTCATCTCGGGTTCGGGGACGTCGGCACTGAACGAGACGCTCAACGATGCCGACGCCTTCGTCATCGCGGATCCCGCCGCAGCCTACAGCGGGGCGGAGGCGGACGCCGTCTCGGCGTTCGCCGACAACGGCGGACGCGTCCTCCTGCTGGGCGACACGCCGACGACGGCGACGAGCGCGTCGTCGCTCCTCGGGCTCACGGGCGAGACGACGGCCGGGAGCGGCCAGCCGAACGCCGTCGCCGCCCGGCACGGGCTGGCGTTCAACGCCGACTACCTCTACGACATGACGGAGAACGCGAACAACTTCCAGTACGTCTACGGCTCGCCGAGCGCCGACGGCGGACTCGCCGCGGGCGTCGATCGAACCGTGTTCGACGCCGCGGTAGCCGTCGCGCACGGCGACGCGGCGACCGCGGCGATCAGCGCCGAGAACGTCAGCCGCGAGAGCACGCGGACCACCGGGACGTACGCCGTCGCGGTGCGAAGCGGGAACGTCGCCGCGATCGGTGACACGTGGTTCCTCTCGCCGGACGGCGCGACCGTCGCCGACAACGAGGCGCTCGTCGGGAACGTCGCCGACTTCCTCGTGAGCGGGACGAAGACCGGCACGATCGGCGGATCGTCCGGCTCGACGGTGCGGCCGGGCGGGATTTCGCTCGACGGCGCGAACGCCGCCGGTGGATCGACGAACGCATCGAACGCGACGAACGCGACGAGCGCGACGGCCTGAGAGACGGCGCGTCGACGAGCGCGGGAGGCGAAACGCTTGTGTCGCCCTCCCCCGAAAGTCGATCGATGACGAGTGACGACGAGCAGCCGACCGCCCCGGTCGTCTGTACGGCCTGTGGGACCACGAACCGCGTGCCGCTCTCGGAGGTCGCCGAGACCGTCGAGCGGCACAACGAGCGCGTCCACGACGGGGCCGCGAAGGCCGAAGTCGACCCGGACGTCGCCGACCAGCTCGCCGACCTCGTCGCGCGCGATCTCGGGTTCCTCGACGAGTGAGGTGACGACTCGAACGCGCGCCGCGGCACCGACAGTCAGACTATTCAATAGTACTGCCCAGTAATACTTTTTGACGGGCGCATCCGTGAGCGTGTCCCGAGCGGGCTGATAGGCCGTCGTGGACGCGATCCCTCACCGCGGCGCGAACGCCCGCCGGCGCTACCAGTCGGAGAACTTATCCCGGCGGAAGAGATCGAGCTCTTGGACGACGTTCGGGTCCTCTTGGGCCGCCGCGAAGGCGATGGCGCGCGCGACGTCCGCGGGCTCGGCGGCGTCGCCGGGATCGAGGGCGTCGGCGAAGCTCTCGCCGTCCTCGCTCCCGAACTCCGTTCGGACCTCAGTCGGGTTGATCGCCGTCACGCCGACGCCCGCCTCGCCGGTGCTCCCCTGCAGGCTCAGCGCGAACCCGCGCGTCCACCACTTCGTCGCGGCGTACACCGGCGCGCCGGGGCGCGGATACTGGCCGGCCATACTTCCGAGGAAGATCAGGTTCCCCCGGCGTTCCTTCAGGTGCGGCATGGCGGCGCGCGCGACGTGGAACATCCCGTCGCAGTTCACGTCCATCATCTGCCGATAGGCGTCGAGGTCGAGGTCCTCGATGGCCGTCTCGGTGCGACCGAGGCCGGCGTTGTTCACCACGACGTCGAGGCCGCCGAAGCGCTCGACCGCCGCGTCGACGAGCGCCTCGACGGCGTCGGCGTCGGTCACGTCCGTCGGATGGGCGACGGCGTCGACGTCGTGGTCGCGGGTGACCTCGGCCGCGAGCGTTTCGAGGCGCTCCTCGCGGCGGGCGCTCAGGACGACGTTCGCGCCGCGGGAGGCGAGTTCGCGGGCGGTCGCCGCACCGATCCCCGAACTCGCGCCCGTGACGAGCGCCGTCGCGTCGGTCAGCGTATCCGTCATACACGGGATCGGTGCGGCGAACGGCTTAACCGTTCGGGGACCCGGCGGGGAGACTGCCCGACTCCGGACCGAACGACGTCAGTCGTCCGGCGCGAGTTCCGGCGGGAGGCCGTCGGATTCGATGGCGTACGTCAGCCACTGCCTGACGAGCGAGTCGACCGTAACGACGAGAACGACGCAGGCGACGACCAAGAACCCGACGATACCGAGGATGGCCGCGACGCCACCGGCGCTGAACAGGGCGAGCGCGAACAGTGCGGCGAAGCCGATGCCGGTGACGACCGTCGCGACGTAGCCGCCGAGGGAGGGCTTGGAGGCCATGGGGAACGGGTCGAACGCGCGCGTCCTAAGCCTTCGGTTGCCACACCATCACTCGCCTACGGCGTCGACGAGCGTCAGCGCGCGTTCGACGGCGTCGCGGGCGTCCGCGCCGAAGACGTAGCAGATCGGCTCCATCCCGTACGCGCCGTCGTGGTAGGCGACGGTGGGCACGCCGTCGGCGAACGCCTCACGGAGTTCGGCCGCACGGTCGTCGTAGCCCGCGTCGAACTCGACGGGGTCGTACCCACGCGAACGCGAGGCGTCGAGGAGCGCGTCGCTCGTCGCCACGTTCAGCGCCCCGCCGACGGTGTCGTCCCGCTCGGCCGCGACGAGCAGCGCGCTCGCCACGTGTTGTGACGCCCCGAACGCCGGCTCCGAGGGGACCTCGACTCGCCCGCGGATCGCGTGCAGTCTCCCGGGGACGGCGGCGACGTCGGCCGGTTCGTCGGCGTCGGGAAGCGCGCTCGCCACGTTCGTCCCGACGTTCGGGACGTGAGCCGACGTCGCGTCCGCGGCGGCGAAGCGCCGGACGGCCGTGCGGACGTCGCGGAGCGTCTCGCGTTCGCGCGCCGCCGCGCCGTCGCGCCCGCGGACGCAGAGGTCGCACCCCCGGCCGTCGAGTGCGGGCATCGCGTCCTCGTGGAGGGCACAGATCGGCCCGCGATCGACGAAGGAATCGAGCAGTCGGCGGAACTCGACCAGCGCATCGTATCCCGTGTAGTCGCCCGCGGTCCACCCGTCGGCGACGCGCTCGACCGTCTCCGTGAAGCGTTCGTCGTTCGCGAGTCGATCGGTGGTGCGGGCCTCGCCGGCGAGGTAGTTGCTCACCGCGGCCTGCGTGACGCCGAGGAAGCCCGCGATCTCTCGCTGGGAGCGACCGCGCTCGGAGAGCGCACGGGCGAGCGCGACGCGCATCGTCGGGATGAACTCGTCCGCGATCACCTCGGCGGGGAGCACGAGACCGTCGTCGCGTGTCGTCTCCATGGGCGATAATCCAGTTATACCACTAAATTATATAGGTGGCGATGACGAGGGGCCGATATGGGATACACCGAGACGCTGGCCGAGGTCGCCGATCCGATCTGGGACGCGATCGAGACGCACCCGATGGTGACGGGACTCGGCGACGGCACGCTCGACGTCGAGCCCTTCCGGTACTGGGTGCGCCAGGACTACGTCTACCTCGTCGAGTACTGTCGGGTGTTCGCCTACGGGGCGGCGCGCGCGCCCGACCTCGCTACGCTCCGGCGGTTCGCCGAGCTACTCCACGAGACCGCGGAGACGGAGATGGCGCTCCACCGCGAGTACGCCGCCGAGTTCGGGATCGACGCGGCGGAGTTGGAAGCGACGACGGCGTCGCCGACCACGCGGGCGTACGCGGACTTCCTCGTCCGCACCGCCGCGACCGGCACCTTCGGGGACCTCGTCGCCGCGCTCCTCCCCTGCATGTGGGGGTTCAACGAGACCGGGAAGCGCCTCGAAGCCGACGGCCTCCCGGACGACGAGCGCTACGCGGAGTGGATCCGCACGTACGCGGGCGACGACTTCACCGAGCTCACCGCGTGGTGTAAGGACCTCATGGACGACGTCGCGGCCCGATCGAACGACCCCGAGCGCGAGCGCTACCGCGAGGTCTTCGAGACCTCGGCGCGCTACGAGTATCGCTTCTGGGACGCCGCGTGGCGCGAGGAGGGGTGGGAGGCGTGAGCCACACCGACGACTTACGCGCCGCGAGCGCGTGGGACGACGCCGTCGAGCACGCGTTCGTCACCGAACTGGCGGCGGAGACACTCGACGACGCGGTCTTCCGCGACTACCTCGAACGCGACTACGCCTTCGTCGAGACGCTCGCCGGCCACCTCGGGCACGCCGTCGCGGACGCCCCCGACATGGCGCGAAAGCGGCGGTTCGCGGACTTCCTCGCCACCGTCGTCGGCCCCGAGGACGACTACTTCGCCCGGTCGTTCGACGCGCTCCCCGGTCCGGCGCTCGCCGACGCGAGGGTCGAGGGCGGCGACGTCGGCGACGCCTTCGCGGACCTGTTCGCGCACGCCGCGAGCGTCGGCGGTTACGCGGAGACGCTCGCCGTCCTCGTCCCGGTCGAGTGGGTGTACCTCGAGTGGGCGAGCGGGATCGAGAGCGACCCCAAGGCCTTCTACCACCGCGAGTGGATCGAATTGCACGACAACGAGGCGTTCCGCGCGCTCGTCGCGTGGCTCCGCGAGGAACTCGACCGCGAGCTCGACGACGCGAGCGACCGCGAGCGGGAGCGCGTCGAGCGCTTCTTCGCGCGAGCGGTCGATCTCGAAGTCGCGTTCTTCGACGCCGCGATGGCCGGGGGGAAGCGATGATCGACGCGACGCTCACGCTCGGCGTCGTCGTCGTCGCCCTCGCCGTCACGAGCCTCATCGGGCTCACCTACGTTCGTCGGCGCGAGCTGTCGCTCGACGCGTTGCTCACCGCCCGGGGGAGCGCGAGCGAGGGGACCACGGTCGCCTCCGTCGTCGGATCCGTGATGGGCGCGTGGATCCTCCTCAGCCCCGCGGAGGCCGGCGCGGCCTACGGCGGCGTCACGGCCGTCCTCGGCTACGCGATCGGGAGCGCGGCACCGCTTCTCCTCTTCGTCCCCGTCGCCGCGCGCGTCCGCGACGTGATGCCCGAGGGGCACTCGCTCACCGAGTACGTCCGCGCGCGCTTCGGCACGGCCTTCTACGCGTTCGTCCTCCTCGTCTCCGTCTTCTACATGTTCGTCTTCCTCGCGGCGGAGATGACGGGCGTCACCGCGGCGCTCGCGCTCGTCGCCGGCGTCCCCGCGTGGGCCACCGCCGCCGTCATCGGCGGGTTCGTCTTGGCGTACACCGCGTACGGCGGCCTCGTCGCCAGCCTCGTCACCGACACCGTCCAGACCGCCGTGGCGCTCCCCCTCCTCGTCGTCGCCGCCGTCGGCGCGCTCTGGCAGCTCGGCGGTACCGACGCCGTCCACGCGACCGTGGCGAGCGAGACCCCGAGTCTCCTCACGCTCACGAACCCGACCGCGCTCGCCTTCGGCTTCTACGTCGTCTTCGCCGTCCTCGGCGCGAACGTCCTCCACCAAGGGGTCTGGCAGCGGATCTGGGCCGCCGAGCGGACGGACTCGGTGAAACGCGCGTTCGGCGTCAGCGCCGTCGCCGTCGTCCCGATGATCGTCTTAGCGGGGGTGTTCGGCGTCATCGCCGCCGCGCGCGGCCTCGTGGACGGAAACGCCGGCGTCTCCTTCTTCCTCGTCGTGAACGACGTCTTCTCGACGCCGCTCGCGCTCGGCGTCGTCGTCCTCGCCGTCCTGCTCGTCGCCAGCACCGCCGACACCGTGCTGAACGGCGTCGCCAGCGTCGTCACCGTCGACCTCGCGGCGTTCACCGACGCCGGGTCCGACGCGCTCACGCGGACCGCGCGGGCCGTGACCGTCGTCGTCGCCCTCGCCGCCATCGTCGTCGGCGCGCGCGGCTACGACGTCCTCACGCTGTTCTTCCTCGCGGACCTCCTCGGCGCGGCCACGTTCGCGCCGTTCGTCCTCGGTCTCTACCTCCCGACGCTCGGCGAACGCGGCGCGCTCCTCGCCGCGGTCTCCGGGTTGCTCGTCGGCCTCGCGTACTTCCCCGGTCTCGGGATCGGGAGCGCGCTCGCCGCGATCGGCGTCCCCGTCACACCCGCGTTCTTCTGGGTGTTCGTCGGCTCGACCGGCGTCTCAGTCGGCTTCACGCTCGCCGCGGCCGCGCTCGGGCGGCGCGAGTACGACATCCGCGCGCTCCGCCGCGTCGGCGAGCGCCTCACGGAGGTGACCGAGCGGTGATGTCGACGGTCGGGTTCGCCGTCCTCGTCTGGGGGTCGGTGGTCCTCACGGCCGGCGTCTTCGCGTACATCCTCCTGACGCTCCGCCGTTGACCTCCGGGCGCCGGGGCGACCACTGACCCCGGATGAATATACATGTGATAAATAGAATTTGCGTACATATTCGATGCGCGGATCGAGCGTTCCGGTCTAAAGCCCTCGGTTTCGTACTCACGGGCTCCGTATTGGTATCTCTAGTGATTTGTTGTAAATGTACTCGTGTATGAATTTCGTTCTTTGTGTCGTTATCTGATGACTTCGTGAGTCGCGTGCGGGTACTCTCGAACGCGGCGACGACCGCTCGGCCGCGGTGTGAGCGCCTCGCAGCGATGGTCGAGAACTCTCGCGTGTCGGCGCGTGTTCCCGAACGATCGTCCGTGAAGAGGGAAGTATTCGTTCGTTCTAGCGAACAGTAGGTATTTTACCGTGGACGGTAGTACGATGCGTATGGTCGACGACGCCGCGCCGCGATCGCCGGTGAAGACGGCGCAGACGACGCTCCGGATCGTCGAGGCGCTGAAAGAGCACGACGGCGCGACCGTCACGGAGATCGCGGACGCGCTCGACCTCTCGAAGAGCAGCGCCCACAACTACCTCCGGACGCTCGAACACGAGGGGTACGTCGTGAAGGACGACCGGCAGTACCGGGTGGGACTCAGGTTCCTCGATCTCGGCGCACACGCCCGGACGCGAGAGGAGCTGTACACCGTCGCGAAACCCGAACTCGAATCGATCGCGGAGCGGACGGGCGAGCACGCGAACCTCTTAGTCGAGGAGCACGGGCTCGGCGTCTTCCTCCTGCGCGCGCAGGGGGAGAACGCCGTCGGCGTCAACTCCCACGTGGGCCAGTGCGTGCCGCTGCACACGACGGCGCTCGGGAAGTCGATCCTCGCCCACCTCCCGGCCGAGCGTCGGGACGACATCTTCGAGCGCCACGAGCTCGACGCGAAGACGGCGGCGACGATCACGGACCGCGAGACGCTCGAAGCCGAGCTCGCGGAAGTGAGAGAGAGCGGCGTCGCGTACGACCGCGAGGAGGGGGTGCGCGGTCTGAAGTGCGTCGCGGTGCCCGTGCTCTCCGACGACGGCGTCCTCGGGGCGGTGAGCGTCTCCGGGCCGACGAGCCGGATGGGCGACGAGCGGATCGAGACGGAGTTGCTCCCGCAGCTCCGCGACGCCGTCAACGTGATCGAGTTGAACCGCGCGTACTCGTAGCCGCGACTGTACACCGTCGCTCTCGAAAGGGGGTCGTCCGAGAGACGCGAACGCCGTACCACCGCGACGGCCGCCGCGTCCCGGAGTGATGGCGCCACGCGCCACGGAGTCGTTTACACAGATATATTTGTAAACCCTCGTGCGAGAGATCGATCTGACACCCACGCGACGGTGTACGGGTGCAGTCGTTCGTCTATTTCGATTGTTAGTTCGTGTAGAGAGGATATCGGTGTACATTTGAAGAACGAACGGACTCAATCGACCGTCGATCGACGCCAGGGTCGTGAGGGCGAAACGGTAGTTCGTCAGTGGCGAACTCAGACGACGCGGTTCCACGGGTCGCGGCCGGCCGTGAGACGAGCGGCGTTCGTCTCGACGAGTCGGGCGAGTTTCTCACCGTGGTTATCCGACTGCGCGGCGGCGTGGGGCGTGACGACGACGTCGTCGCGATCCCAGAGCGGCGACGACGCGGGGAGGGGTTCCTCGTCGAAGACGTCGAGGGCCGCGCCCGCGATCTCGCCGGCGTCGAGCGCAGCGAGGAGCGCGTCCTGATCGACTACGGCGCCGCGGCTGACGTTCACGAGATAGGCGTCGTCGCGCATCGCCGCGAAGACGTCCGCGTCGACGAGCCCGCGGGTGTCGGGCGTCAGCGGCGTCGTGAGTACGACGAATCGGCTCTCGGCGACCGCGCGTTCGAGTTGCACCACGTCGTGGACCGCCTCCAAGCCGAGTTGGGAGACCGGGCGCACGTCGACGCCGGTGACGGACATCCCGAGCGCGTTCACCCGCGACGCGACGCCGCCACCGAGTTGGCCGAGGCCCACGACGCAGGCGGACGAGCGGCCGAGCTCGAACGGCCGCTCGACCGGCAGGCGCGACCACTCGCGCTCGGCCTGCTGGTCCCGGTACAGGTGGAGGCCTTTGGCCAGCGACAACACGAGCGCGATCGCGGACTCGCCGACGAGGTCGCCGGCGACGCCGGTACTGTTCGTCACCAAGACGCCCGCGTCCTCGTACGCGTCGAGGGGGAAGTCGTCGTACCCCGAGCGGACGCAGTGGACCCACTCGACGGCGTCGGGGAACGCATCGTGGTGATAGAGCGTGACGACGGCGTCGCAGTCGTCGAGGTCCGCGGCGTCGCGGACGACGTACGCGCGGTCGTCGTCGGCCGCGGCCAACCGATCGCGGAGGTCGCTCGGGTAGCACGGGTGCGTGCCCCAGTCGTGGATCGCTATGCGGTCGAGGTCGAGCGGGTTCGACATACCCTCTCCTCGTACCCCTGATCGATAAGACCTCGGTCGCCTACTCGTTCAGCGTGTGGATCGCCTCGCCGAGCGCGTTCTCGGCGGCCTCCATCACCGCCTCCGAGAGCGTCGGGTGCGTGTGGATCGTGCCCGCGAGGTCTTCGAGGCGCGCGCCCATCTCGACCGCGAGCGCGACCTCGGCGATCAGCTCGCTGGCCTCGGGCGCGACGATCTGCGCGCCCAGCACGAACCCCGCGTCCGCTTCCGCGACGATCCGCACGAACCCGTCCGTCTCGTCCATCGTGAGGGCGCGCCCGCTCGCGCGCAGCGGCATCTCGCCCACGAGCGGGTCGAAGCCGGCGTCTGCGGCCTCGGCCTCGGTCAGCCCGACGGTCGCAATCTCGGGGTCGGTGAAGACCGCGGCGGGGATCGTGCGGGCGTCGAACGCCGCGTTCTCGCCGGCGGCGACTTCCGCGGCGACGATCCCCTCGGCGCTGGCCTTGTGCGCGAGCATCGGCTCGCCCGCGACGTCGCCGACGGCGAAGACGTGTTCGAGGTCCGTCCGGGCTCGATCGTCCGTCCGGAGGAACCCGTTCTCGTCCGGCGCGAGATCGATCGCGTCGAGTTCGAGCGTGTCCGTCACGGGTTCGCGCCCGACCGCGACGAGCACGCGGTCGGCCTCGTAGGTCGACTCGTCGCCGTCGGCCGTCTCCGTGCGGACGGTGAGCCGGCCGTCGGCCGTCTCCTCCCATCCGCTCGCGCCCTCGCCGAAGGCGAAATCGACGCCGAGGTCGCTCGCCCGGCGTCGGACGACACTCGACACGTCCTCCTCGTAGGCGGGCAGGACGTCGTCGAGCGTCTCGACGACCGTCACGTCCGCGCCGAGTTTGGCGAACGTCGTCGAGAGCTCCATCCCGATGTAGCCCGCGCCGACCACGACGAGATCGTCCGGCACCGTCTCGGCCGCGAGCGCGTCGCGCGACGACCAGACGCGCTCGTCGTCGAAGGTGAAACCGGGGATCTCGACGGGGCGCGAGCCGGTCGCGACGATCGCCTGCTCGAACGCGACGGTCTCCATGCCCTGGCCCTCGCCGCCGTGCGCGATCCGGATCGTGTGCTCATCCTCGAACGCCGCCGTCCCCTCGATGAGGTCGACGCCGTTCGCCTCGCAGAGCTGTTCGACGCCGCCCGTCAGCCGGTCGACGACGCCGTCCTTCCACGCCGCGAGTTCGCCCATGTCCACCTCGGGATCGGCGTGGACGCCCATCGCCGTCGCGTTCGCCGCCTCGTCGGCGACGTCCGCGGCCGTGATGAACGCCTTGGAGGGGATGCAACCGTGGTTCAAACACGCCCCGCCGTAGTGGTCCTTCTCCACGAGCGTCGTCGCGAGGCCGCGCTGTGCCGCGCGGATCGCGGCCACGTAACCGCCCGGACCGCCACCGATGACTACCACGTCGGTGCCGGTCGTGATGTCGCCCATTACCATACCACGGCAGTCGCGTTCCTGTGTAAAAAGTTCACCCGGTTTCGCGGGATCGATGCGGGGGACGCGAGAATCGATCGGCCGGCGGCTCGTCACGCCGGCGTCACTCCAAGACGAGGCGAGCGGGCTCCGCGAGGAGCGATTGGACGTGGTTGGTGAACTGCGCGGCCTCCGCGCCGTCGACGAGCCGGTGGTCGACCGACATCGAGATCGTCATCGTCTTCCGCGCGACGACTTCGTCCTCGACGACCCACGGGCGCTTCTTTATCGGCCCCATGGCGAGGATGCCGGCCTCGGGATAGTTGATGATCGGCGAGGAGTACTCGCCGCCGATGACCCCGATGTTCGTGATCGTGAACGTCCCGCCGCGCATCGCCTCGCGGGGGAGCGAGCGCTCGCGCGCCCGCGTGGCGAGGTCGTCGATCTCCCGCGCGAGCTCCTTCAGCCCCTTCCGGTCCGCGTGTTTGATCACGGGCACGAGCAGGCCGTCGTCGGTCGCCACCGCGATCCCGATGTTGTACTCGTCGTGCAGGACGATCTCGCCCGCCTCCTCGTCGAGGCTCGCGTTGAGATACGGCACCTCCTTGAGCGCCGACGTCACGGCCTTCACGACGAACGGGAGGTAGGTGAGGTTCACGTCGTCCTCGTCGGCGATCGCCGCGAGCTCCGCGCGGAGGTCGACGAGCTCCGAGGCGTCGAACTCGTCGTGATGGGTGACGTGCGGTGCCGTGAACTTCGACTCCGCCATCTGCTCGCCGATCGTCCGCCGGATGCCGCGATAGGGGACGCGCTCGCCGCCGGTCGACGAGTCCGACTCGGCCGTCGCGCTCGGTCCGACCGCCGACGCGCCGGCGCTCGTGCCCGACGTCGTCGCTTTATTCGCTCTCTCGGCCGCCGATCCGCCCGACTCGGCGTACGCCTCGACGTCCGCGGGCGTGACGAACGCCTCGCCCTCGCGCTCCTCGCTCGCCGGGACGTCGTTGATGTCGACGTCGCGCTCGCGGGCGAGCCGCCGGGTGGCCGGCATCGCCAGCGTCCGCTCGCGCGTCGTCCCGCCCTCGCTCGTCACGACGACCGGCTCGGACTCGTCGACCGGCGCCGCCGAGTCGGCGTCGGCGCTCGTCGTTCCGGACGCCGACGCCGCGGCTCGCCGGACGTCCGACTCCGTCACGCGTCCGCCCGCGCCGGTGCCCTCGACCGTGCCGATGTCGACATCGAGGTCTCGCGCGAGCGACCGCGTGCTCGGCGCGGCGAACACGCGACCGCCCGGCGCGCCGCCGCCCGCCTCGGCCGCTTCCGCACCCCCCTCCGTCGCCTCGACCGTTTCGAGCTCCGCCGACTCCGCCTCGGCGGATCCCGTCTCACTTGTCGCGTCGGTTTCGTCGGTCGCGGCCGCGTCGGCCTCGCTCGCGTCGATCTCGAACGTGGCGATGACGGAGTCGACGGGCACCATCTCGCCCTCCTCGGCGTGGAGTTCGATCACCGTCCCGTCGTACGGCGAGGGGACCTCAACGAGCGCCTTGTCCGTCTCGACCTCCGCGATCACCTGATCCTGCTCGACGTGATCGCCGGGCGCGACGGCCCACGCCACCAGCTCGCCCTCCGCGATACCCTCACCTAAGTCCGGTAGTTCGAACGATCGTTCGACCATGAACGCAAGGTCAACGCAAATCCCTTTTAGTGTTTCCCTGCCGATCGCCCGGGTCGGGACGGGCGGCGCGTCGAGTCGGCGAGTCGAGACGCGGTGTGGCGGCTCAGACGGAGAGCGCGCGCTCGATGCCCGCGGCGATCCGCGGGGGGTTCGGGAAGTAGAAGTCCTCCATCGAGAGCATCGGCACCTGGGTGTCGAAGCCCGTGACGCGCTCGACCGGAGCTTCGAGGTACATCAGCGCCTCGTCGTTGATGCGAGCGACGACGTCGCTCCCGACGCCGCCCGTTCGGGGTCCCTCGTGAACGACGACCGCGCGGCCGGTCTTCTTCACCGACTCGACGACCGCCTCGGTGTCCATCGGCGAGATCGTGCGGAGATCGACGAGTTCGACGTCGGCGTCGACGTTCGCCGCGGCCTCCTCGGCCATCGGCATCATCGACCCCCACGAGACGAGCGTGACGTCCTCGCCTTCCTCGCGGACCGCGGCCTCGCCGATGGGGACCTCGTAGTCGCCCTCGGGGACCTCCTCACGGAAGGAGCGGTAGATCCGTTTCGGCTCCATGAAGAGGACCGGGTCAGGGTCGCGGATCGCCGCGGTGAGGAGCCCCTTCGTGTCGCTCGGGGTGCTCGGAATGACGACCTTCAGCCCCGGGATGTGGGCGTAGCTGCCCTCCATGCTCTCCGAGTGGTGTTCGAGCGCGCGGACGCCGGCGCCGTAGGGCATTCGAGCGACCATCGAGGCCGTGAACTCCCCGCGGGTCCGCCAGCGCATCCGACTCGCGTTCGAGACGAGCTGGTCGAACGCGGGCGGCAGGAAGCCGGAGAACTGGATCTCCGCGACGGGCCGGTAGCCGTACATCGCCAACCCCGTCGCGCCGCCGATGATGGCGATCTCGGAGAGCGGCGTGTCGACGACGCGGTCGTGTCCGAACTCCTCCAAGAGACCCTCGGTTGCGCGGAAGACGCCGCCGCTCCGGGCGACGTCCTCGCCGAAGACGAGCACGCGCTCGTCGGCCGCCATCTCCGTGTGCAGTGCGTCGTTGACCGCCTCTACGATAGTCGCGTTCATTTATCCCTTGGGTCGCTGATCGATGTAGTCGTACGCCTCGGGGTGCTCCTCGAGGAACTGTTCGAACTCGGTGAGCTGACGCCGGAGCTCGGGCGGGAGCTCCTCGTAGACGTGCGCGAACATCTCGGAGACCTCGCGCTCGGAGAAGTCGTTCGCGGCGGCGAGCGCCGCGTCGAACTCCGCGTTGATCTCCTCGACGATCGCGTCGTGGTCGATGGCCGCCCAGAGCCCCTCGGATTCGAGGAACGACCGATAGCGCTCGATGGGATCGTTCTCCTCCCACGCCTGCTCTTCCTCCTCGGTCCGATACCGGTGCGGGTCGTCGGAGGTGGTGTGCGCGTCGAGACGGTAGGTGACGGACTCGACGAACACCGGTTCGCCCCGCTTCACGCGCTCGCGGGCCTCCATCACGGCGTCGTAGACCGCGAGGACGTCCTGCCCGTCGACGCGGATCGCGTCGATGCCGTACGCCAGCGCCTTCTGCGCGATCGTGTTTGCGCCGGTCTGCTCGGAGAACGGCATCGAGATCGCGTACTGATTGTTCTGGCAGAAGAACAGCGCGGGGACCTCCAGGGCGCCGGCGAGGTTGAGTCCCTCGTGGACGACTCCGGTGCTCGTCGCGCCGTCGCCGAGGTATGCCATCGTGATCTCGTCCGCGTCCCGGATGTCCATCCCCCACGCGGTGCCGGTGGCGAGCGGCAGGTGTGCCCCGACGGCGATGGCGATCTGGGAGTTGTGTTCCGCGAAGGACTGCTGGCTCTCCTCGATACCGCGCCAGAAGAGGATCATGTCGCGCATCGGGACGCCGCGCATGAACATCGCCGTCCACGCCCGCCCGAGGTACATCCAGTCGTCCGGCGCGACGGTGTACGCGCTCCCGACGATGCTGGCTTCCTGGCCGCGCGTCGTCCCGAACGTGCCGAGTTCGCCGCGGCGCTGGATCTTCACCATCCGGCGGTTGAACACCCGATCGGAGACCATCCATCGGTAGAGGTCCCGAAACGCCTCGTCGTCGAGGTCCGGGATCGACGATTCGTCGTACTCCC
Source organism: Halarchaeum nitratireducens (assembly GCF_014647155.1). GTDB lineage: Archaea > Halobacteriota > Halobacteria > Halobacteriales > Halobacteriaceae > Halarchaeum > Halarchaeum nitratireducens. The sequence continues at coordinate 275,795 of NZ_BMOQ01000002.1, forward strand.
CGTCCGGAGTGACGAGCTGGTGGGTCGGCACCCGCAGGTCGTCCTGCGAGAGGTACTCGACCGGCCCACCGTACGACTCGGGCTCCGGTGGAGTGAGGTCGGTTCGCTGTCTATCAGTCATTCGACAGCCGGTAGGTTGTGAGTAAGTCGTATTAAAATCGTGGGGTATTCGAGGGGCCCGAGGCGTCGGCGCCGCGCGCGAATACCTTCACGAAGGTTTATGATGTACTGTCGGCTACAGACGCAGTGGTACTACGACATATGACGGTGAGACACAGATGATCGATCCGGCCGAGCACCTCGTCGTCGACTGCGACTGGCATTACGCGGACACCTTCGATCAGATCGCCCCCTACATGCCGGAGCCGTGGAAGACGAAGTTTCAGAACAGCGGCTGGGACAGCACGGGCGTGAATCAGGGGTTGAGCGCGTTCTTCCCGACGTCGACCGGGAACCGATCGAACTACGGGAAGATCGACCGGGAGTTCTCGGACTACCCGCAGGGCGGCGACGAGAAGGCGGACGTTATCGAGGGGATGGAGTTCCTCGACATCGACGCGACCCTCCAGATCTCGCACCTCATCTTGGCCATGGGCGGTGTCACGGCCGACGATCGGCGCGTCGAGTCGTTCATCAAGGGGTACATCGACTACATGCTCGCTGAGGTGCTCGACCCCGCCGAGGGCATCTACGGGCTCGCCCCGCTCCCCTACCACGACATCGACGCGTCGATGGACGTCCTCGATCGGATCGAGGACGAGCGGGCGTTCAAGGGCGTCGTCATGGTCACGGCGGGCGCCAGTCCGCCGCTCGGGAACCGCAAGTACGACCCGATCTACGAGCGCTGTGAGGCCCTCGGGCTCCCCGTCGTCTACCACACCGGCGGCTCCGGCCTCGACGACTACGTCCGGGCGGGCTACGAAGAGATGATCGAGACGCACACGCTGGGGTTCCTCGAATCGAATATGTCCCAGATCGTCAGCGTCGCCTGTCAGGGGGTCCCGGAGAAGTTCCCGGACCTCGACATCGTCTTCATGGAGTCGGGCGTCACCTATCTCCCCGGCCTCATCAGTCGCCTCGACGAGGAGTACCTCAAGCGCGCCGAGGAGGCGCCGCTCCTCGACGCGCCGCCCGGGGACTACATCAGCGACTTCTACTTCGGCACCCAGCCCCTAGAGGAGTCCGCGCGCCCCGATCTCCTCGAGATCTGTTTCGACATGCTCGGGACGGAGCACCTCCTCTACGCCTCCGACTACCCGCACTGGGACTACGACAGTCCGAACATCATCACGGACCTCCCGATGCTGGACGACGAGCAGCGAAAGGACATCCTCGGGCGGAACGCCTCGGAGGTGTTCGGCCTGTGAGCGACGGCGAGATCGAGGTCGGCGCGGCGGACGCGTTCGCGGACGGCGACGTGGAGATCATCGAGGTCGGTCGCGTCGAGGTCGGCGTCATCAAGGCCGACGGCGAGTTCTACGCCCTCCGCAATCAGTGTCCGCACGACGGCGGCCCGGCCTGCGAGGGGCCCGTGGAGAAACGCCTCGTCGGCGAGTGGGGCGGCCCCGGAGAGCGCGTCGAGCAGCGCTACGGCGACGACTCCATCGTCTCCTGCCCGTGGCACGGGTGGTCGTTCTACCTCGAAACGGGCGAACACATCGGCGACGACAGCTACGTCGTCCCGTCGTACGACGTGGTCGTCCGGGACGGCGTCGTCTACGTGCAAACCGACTGACGGGAGCGCGCCGCGACCCGGAGGCGAAAGCTTATTATAAATCGGTAAGTATCGTCGGGTACGATGCCTCGATACAACAGGCGCGACTACCTCAAGGCGGCCGGAATCGCGGGCGCCGCTGGCCTCACCGGCTTCGCCGGGTGTACGGGTGGCGGCGGTGGCGGCGGCGGAACGCCGACGATCAACTTCAACTACGTCGTTCCCATCGAGAACGCGGCGTCGCTGCTCGCCGTCCCGGAGATCCGCGAGAACCTCGAGAACGCCGGTTCGGCCTACGAGCTCAACGTCACGCGGAACTCCGGGACGCCGACCTCGCTGAACCAGATGGCGGCGGGGAGCGCGGACGTCGTGATGACGTCCACGGTGAGCTTCGCGTCCGCGGTCAACCAGAGCGCGGTCCCCGAGGGGCTCTCCGTCGTCGGCGTCGACTTCTGGGACGCGGCCCCCGAGAACTACGACGTGTCGGTCTTCGCCGCGCCGGACTCGGGGATCACGTCGATCTCGGATCTCGAAGGGAAGACGGTCGCCGTCAACGCGCTCGGGACCGGTGTCCACTCCGTCTACGTCAAGGGCCTCCGGAGCGCCGGTCTCAGCCGCGACGACGTCGAGTTCGTCGAGATGGGGTTCCCGACGTACACCTCGGCGCTCAACGAGGGGAAGATCGACGCCGGCATCTACCCCGCGCTCTTCGCCGTCGGCGCCCGATCGGAGGGGTTCAACCGCGTCTTCGGCTCCGCCGACGTCTGGTCGCAGCAGTACCCCTTCACGTACGCGACCGCCTCGAAGCGCGCCCTCAACAACAAGCCGGACGCCATGGCCGCGTGGGCGGAGGACTACGCCGGCCTCTTCGACTACGTGCGCAACAACCGGAGCGAGGCCGCGAGCGCGGCGGCGAGTCACTTCGAGCTTCCCGCGTCGACCGTCGAGTCGTACTTCTTCACGGAGAACGACTACCACCGCGATCTCACCGTCGATCAGGACGCACTCCAATTCATCATCGACGACCTCGTCGAACTCGACTTCATCGACGAGTCCTTCGACGTCACGGAGCACTCCACGAACGAGTTCCAGAACTGAGACCGCGCGGCCGCCGCTCTTTCTCCTCGGACGACGCGATCGATCGGACGACGCGCCGCTACGACCGTCGGCGAAGCGAAAAAGGCGAGTCGCTCAGGTCCAGTCGAGGAGACGGGTCCGAGCGGCGCGCAGGAGCCGATCGAGCACGAGACCGATGGCGATGATCGCGAAGATCACGGCGTACGTCTGCGCGGAGTTGAAGCCGCGGACGCCGGCGATTTCGAGCGCGCCCAGCCCGCCGCCGCCCGCGACCATCTCGAAGACGAACGTGATGATGAGCGCGATGGGCGTGGCGATCTGCAGGCCCGTGAAGATCCCGGGCGACGCCGCGGGGAGGATGACGCGCCACAGCAGGCGGCGATCGCCCGTGCCCATCATCCGCGCCGAGCGGATGAGGTTCCGATCGACCTGCCGGGTGGCGTCGCGGGCGTTGACCGCGACCGGCCAGAACGTCCCGACGACCACCATGATGATCTTCGAGACGTCGCCGATCCCGAACCAGAGCATGAACACCGGAACGAGCGAGATGACCGGCACCGGGTAGCCGATCTTGATGATCGGGTCGAAGAACCACTCGAAGAGCGCGTTTCGCGCGCAGAGGATCCCGATGACGACGCCGGCGACGGCGGCGCCCGCGAGCCCGACGAACGCCCGCATGAGCGTCAGGTACGCGGCGTGGATCATCTGCCCCGAGGACACCAGCAGCACGAACTCGTCGATCACGACGGAGAGCTGGGGGAGGAAGTACGGATAGATCAGGCCCATCCGCGTCACGACCTCCCAGAGGACGAGGAGGAGGACGAGCGAGTAGATCGACTTGAGCGAGTCGACGACCGAAGACGCGTCGAGCGAGCGCACGTCTACGTCCATACTAACACCCGTTCACGGATCTGTTCGAACCCGTAGACAGCGGTGTACGCCACCGCGGAGATGATGACGATCGTGGCGAACATCGCGGGGTAGCGGCCGATCGATCCGGCGTCGCGGATGAGGCGACCCATGCCCTGCTCGGAGGCGATCAGCTCCGCGCTGATGAGCGAGATGAAGGCGAAGGGAATCGCCTGCCGGATCCCGGTCAGGATCTCCGGAATCGTCGCCGGGATGACGACCTTCCAGAACAGCCGGCGGTCGCTCGTCCCCATCATCCGCGCCGAGCGGATGAGGTTCTGATCGACGTTCTCCGCGGCGTTGTTCGCGTTCATCACGATCGGGAGGAGACACGCGAGGAAGACGATGAGGACCGCCGTCTTCGTCCCGATCCCGAGCCAGAGGAGCGCGAGCGGGACGAGCGCGGTCTTCGGGAGCGGGTAGATGAGCGAGAGGAAGACGTCGAAGAAGTCCTCTACGGCGTCCGATTGGGACATCCCGATCCCGAGGAGCACGCCGACCGCGATGCTGAGCCCCAGGCCGACGCCGACGCGGAGCAGCGAGACGGCGAGGTGCGGGATCACCTCGCCGGTGGCGAAGAGGTCGACGGTCGCCGCGGCGACCGCGGTCGGCGGAGGGAGCACCGACTCCGAGACCGCGCGCCCGCTCGCGACCTCCCAGCCGACCACTAAGACGAGCAGCGGGATCCAATCGAAGAGGAACTTCGCGACGCCCGCGAACGGGTCGGGGAGTCGATCGGGAGTCCAGAGGTCGTGGGTCGCCACGTTACGGTTGCACCTCCGATTTCGTCTCCTCGCGGAGGGAGCGCCAGACCTCGTTTTTCTTCCGGGTGAACTCCTCGGAGGTGACGATGTCCTCGCGCGGGCGCGAACGATCGAGGTCGACCTCGGTCACGGTCTTCTTCGTCCCGGGATGGCGGGTCATGATCATCACGCGTTCGGAGAGGTAGACGGCCTCCTCAACGTCGTGCGTGATGAAGACGACCGTCTTATCGAGGTCGCCCCAGATGTCGATGAGCTGGTCTTGGAGCGTCTCGCGGAGCGGCTGATCGAGCGCCCCGAAGGGCTCGTCCATCAGCAGGATCTTCGGGTCGTAGGCGAGCGTTCGCGCCAGCGCGACGCGCTGTTTCATCCCGCCGGAGAGCTCCTTCGGGTACTTGTTCTCGAACCCGGAGAGGTCCATCATGTCGATGAAGCGCTGCGCCGTCGCGTCCGCCTCCTCGTCCGGAACGCCGGCCTCTTCGAGACCGTAGAGGACGTTCTCCTTCACCGTCCGCCACGGGAAGAGCGCGTAGTCCTGGAAGACGACACCGCGGTCGGTCCCCGGCCCGTCGATGGGCGTGCCGTCGACCGAGACGGTCCCGTTCGTGATGTCGAGGAACCCCGCGATGATGTAGAGGAGCGTGCTCTTCCCGCAACCGCTGGGGCCGACGACGCTGGTGAACTCGCCGCCGTCGATGTCGAAGGAGAGGTCGTCGATGGCCTTCGTGCGTTCGGATCCCTCGCCGTACACCTTCTCGAGGTGTGAGATGCCGATGCGCCCGTCCATCTCACCGGCCCCCGGGGGTGATCGGTTCGGTCGCGTTCGCGGGCGTGGCCGCCCGGCCTCGGCCGTCCGCGGTGCGACGGGTCGCGTCCTCGATAGCGGGCGGTCGCTGCAGGGGGACCCTACAGACGACCCTCGTACTCTCTAGCACAGTAGCGACATACATCAGCGGGGGTATAAAATTTGTTCACTATTGTCAGCCACGTTTCGGCGAGAGCGGGGCGATGACGGCGGCAGGGCGGCGGCATCGGCGACGCGCCCGCGTCAGCGCGCGTCCGGCGTGTCCGGCACGACGAGCTCGATGGGGTGTGGGACGCCGTCGAAGGCGAGCGCGAGGAGCTGTTCGTGACAGGAGGCCCCGCTGGCGGCGACGCGACGGTCGGTCCCACGCCCGTCGTCGCCCGCGAACTGCTCGCGGAGGTCCGCGCCGACGTCCATCGAGAGCTCGTAGTACTCGGACTTGTAGCCGAACGAGCCCGCCATCCCGCAGCACTCGACGTCGCTCGTGACGACGTCGTGGCCGGCCCGCCGGAGGACGGCCTCGGTGTAGCCCGCGAGGCCGAGCGTCCGCTGCTGGCAGTGGCCGTGGTAGGCGACGTCGCCGCCGCCGGTAAGCGCGTCAGCGTCCGCGCCGTTCTCGAGGAGGCCGTAGACGTACTCCATGCTCTCGTAGCTGTTCGCGGCGAGTCGTTCGTGGGTCGCGTCGTCGAGCAGTCTCGCGTACTCGTTGCGGAACATAGCGATGTCGGACGGCTCGACGACGACGACGTCTCGGCCGGCGTCGAGCGCGGGCGCGAGCGCGTCCGACACCCGCTCGGCCTGCGTTCGCGCCGTCTCGATCATCCCCTGGCTGAGCGGCGCGCGCCCGCTCTCGTGGCAGGGCGCGAGCGTCACGTCGACGCCGAGGGCTTCGAGCGTCCGCACGGCCGCCTTCCCCCGTCCCGTGAGGACGTAGTTCGTGTAGGCGTCGGGGTAGAGGACGGCGTCGCGGTCGGCGCGTCCGGCGCTCGGCAGGGGGTCGCGGGCGGCGAACCAGTCGCGGAGCGTCTCGCGCTCGAACGACGGGAGGTCGCGGCGCCGGTCGACGCCGAGCCAGCGGTCCATCGCCGCGCGAACGGGCGCGCGGTCGGCCAGCCAGTTCGAGAGGGGCGCGCTCGCGCTCCCGAGTCGCGCGAGCGTCCCGAAGTTCCCGAAGAGGCGCTTCTGGACGTCGACGCCGCCCGGGTCGTCGTCCGGCGTCAGCCCCTCGACGAGGTGGTCGAACGTCCCGGGGTCGTGTCCCCGGTTGCGGCGGTCGCGGACGACGGTGTTGATCCACGGGATGTCGATCTCGACCGGGCAGGCGTCGACGCAGCGCGAACAGCCCGTGCAGAGGTCGTTGAAGTCGTCGGTCGCCGCCTCGCCGCGGATGCCGGCCTCCCAGCCGGTGGCGATGCCGCCGGTGTAGGTCTCGCCGCCGAAGGCGTGGCCACCGACGTGCTGGAAGTTCGCACACGAGTTGCCACAGGCCCCACAGCGGATGCAGTAGAGCGTCTCGCGGAGGTCGTCGTCCTCGCGCATGTCGAGGCGGCCGTTGTCGACGAGCACGAGGTGGAACGTCCGGTCGTCGGCGTCGCCGAGCGGTTCATCCGGCGCGTCGAAGTCGATGGTCGGCGAGTCGACGGGCGGGGTAAGCAGGGAGAGGTACGTGGCGACGTCCTGTCCGCCCGCGGCCTTCGCGATGAGCTCGGCGAACGGCGGCAGATCGGCGGCGGACGGGAGCAGCTTCTCGACGCCGGCGACCGCGACATGCGTGTCCGGCGTGACGGCGCACTTGCGGGCGTTCCCCTCGTTCGTCACGAGCGCGATGCTCCCCGACTCGGCGAGCACGAAGTTCGCGCCCGTCACGCCGACGTCCGCGCGCTCGATGCGCTCGCCGACGTGATCGCGGGCGAAGCGCGTGAGGTCCTCGGCCGTCTCAAGGGGCACGTCGGGGTCGAAGACGTCGTTGAACAGCGCGGTGATCTCCGCGCGGGACTTGTGGATCGCGGGACCGACGAGGTGCGAGGGGGACTCGTCGGCGACCTGGACGACGAACTCGCCGAGGTCGGTCTCGTGGACGTCGATACCGGCCGCCTCAAGGGCGTCGTTCACGCCGATTTCCTCCGTGGTCATCGACTTCGACTTCACCACGGAGTCCGCGTCCGCGTCGGCGCAGACGCGCTCGATGTAGTCGTTCGCGTCCGCGGCGTCGTCCGCGACGTAGACCCGTCCGCCGTTCGCCGCGACGCGCTCGCGCACCCGCTCGACGAGCTCCGGGAGGCGCTCGATGGCCTCCTCCTTGATCGCGCGCGCCTCCGATCGGAGCGCGTCGATGTCCCCGCCGGCCGCGTTCGCCTCGTAGCGCACCCGGTTCAGGTGGGTGGTGTTCTTGTGAACGGCGTCGCCCTCCGTTTCGAGGAGGTCGCGGATGTGCGCGGCCGTGGCGGCGCGTGTCGACTCGTCTCTCATCTCAGCGGTCCTCCACGATCACGGCGTGGACGGTTCGGGGTCCGTGGACGCCGTGGACGAGTTCCCCCATGTCGGCGGTCGCGCTCGCGCCCGTGGCGAGGATCGCGCTCCCGCCCTCGGCGAGCGTCCCGTCCAGTCGGTCGAACGCGGCCGTGAAGTCCGCGTGGAGGTCGCTCGCGCGGAGGACGCCGACGTGGGTCGGCGGATAGAGGCTCACGGGCTCGGTCCCGTCCGCGTCGCTCCGGAGGACGAACGTTCCGTGTTCGACGACGCCGGCCGCGACGGGCGTGACGCCGGTCCGTGCGGTCTTGAGGAGACGAGGGGTGGGCGGCAGGTCGACGACCGTCTCGTCCAGCGAGACGCCGTCGATGCCGAGCGGGACGCCGACGGCCGGCGTCTCGACGAGTCGGTCGAGCGCGTCGGCGACGTCGGCCGCGTCGACGCGGGTCGCCGCGACGCCGGCCGCATCGAGCGACGACTCGAAGCGGCGTAAGTCCCGTACTGTCATAAACGATGGCACAAGTCCGTGCGGGTTAGCTCTGTCGGTCGCTCACCCCTCCGACATGACGGTCAGGACGGGCTGATCGGCGTCGAGGAGGATCGACTGCGTCGTGCTCCCGAAGAGCGCCTTCCCGACCGGCGTCCGCTTGCGACCGCCGATGACGAGGTAGCGGGCGTCGCGGCGGTCGGCCTCGGCGAGGATCTCCGCGACGGGGTCGCCGACGCGCCCCTGTATCACGACGTTCCGGTCGGCCGCGTCGTCGAACGTCCCCTCGACGACGTCACGCGCGACCCCGCGGGCGTGGCGCTCCGCGTCCTCGACCGTGTACTCCCCGCCGCGCCCGCCGCCGACCGCACCGTCACCGTCGCCGTACGACGCCGCGGACGCGAACGGCGCGCCGCCGCTCCCGGTCGAACCGCGGAACTCCTCGAAGACGTCCTGGGGCATCACGTGCAACACGACGTGTGGCTCCTCGAAGCGATCGGCCAACGTCTGGCCCTCGCGGACCGGGTTGCTCGGAATCGACTCGCCGTCGACCGCGGTGAGAACCGCCATGCCCGTTCTGCGGCCAGCAGGACCGTGAATCTTGCCCCCCTACGCGTCGCCGGCGGTCGAGTCGTCGGCGCGGGCGTCCGCGTCCCCGAACCGCTCGCGGAGCGCCCGCTTATCGAACTTCCCGGTCGTCGTCAGCGGGATCGACTCGCGGACGACGTACCGATCGGGGAGCCACCACGAGGGGAACGACGCCCGGAGGTGCGCGTCGAGCGCGTCCGTCTCCGGGAGATCGTCCCCGCGGGGCACGACGACCGCGAGCGGGCGTTCGCCCCACGTCTCGTCCGCGACCGGAACCACGGCGGCCTCGGCGACGTCCCCGTGCGCCATCAGTTCGTCCTCCAGTTCGATGCTGGAGATCCACTCGCCGCCCGAGTTGATCAGGTCGTCCGTGCGGTCGACGACGTCGACGTAGCCGTCGGCGTCCCACGTCGCCACGTCGCCCGTGCGCAGCCAGCCGTCGTCGGTGAGCGGCGACTCGACGTCGCGCGTCCGCGAGGCGTATCCCTCGGTCACCCACAGCCCGCGGACGTGGAGCTCGCCCATCGCCTCGCCGTCACGGGCGACCCGGATCCCGTCCTCGTCGACGACGCGCGCGGAGATGCCGGGAACCGGGCGGCCGTCCGTCGTCCGCGGCGCCGCGTCGTCGCCCGGACTCGGATCGAGCGGCGTGAGGAGGCCGAGCGGCGACGTCTCGGTCATCCCCCACCCCTGCTGGACCGTGACGTCGTGTGCGTCGTCGTAGCTCCGGACGAGCGACGGGGGGACGGACGCGCCGCCGACGACGAGGCGCTCCACGGGGTCGATGTCCGCCGCGGGCGTCTCGTCGAGGTATGCGGCGAGACGCCGCCAGACGGTCGGAACGCCGGCGGCGACCGTGACGCCCTCCTCGGCGAGCAGCGCGGCGAGCGGCCCGGGGTCCGTGTGCGGACCGGGGAGGACGAGGTCCGCGCCGGCGAACGCCGCCGCGTACGGGAACCCCCACGCGTTGACGTGGAACATCGGAACGACGGGGCAGACGGTGTCGCGCGCGCCGATCGCGTACGTGTCGACGTGCCCGTTCATCATCGTGTGGAGGGCGAGCGCGCGGTGGGTGTACGTCACGCCCTTCGGTCGACCGGTCGTCCCCGTCGTGTAGCAGAGCCCACACTCCCGATCCTCCGCGAGCGCCGGCCAGTCGTAGTCGGGCGACCCGGCCGCGAGCAGGTCTTCGTACGCCACGACGGGGTCGAGCGTCGTCTCGGGAACCGTCTCGGCGAGGACGACGTACCGCTCGACGGTGTCGAGGTCGTCCGCGACCGCCTCGACGCGATCGAGAAACGCGGGGTCGACGAACAGCACCTCGTCGCCAGCGTCCCGGATCGTCTCGACGAGGTCCGTTTCGGGGAGTCGAACGTTACCCATGTGGAGGCTCCGCCCGGAGCAGGCGGGCGCGAAGTAGAGCTCGAAGTGCCGGTAGTGGTTGCGCGCGAGGGTGCCGACGCGGGCGTCCGAACCGACGCCGAGGTCGTCGAGCGCGCCCGCGAGGCGGGCGATCCGGTCCGCGGCGTCGCCGTAGGTGTAGCGGTGGCGGCTCCCGTCCGGACGAGCGGTCACGACAGCCCGATCGGCGAACAGCGTGTCCGCGCGGTCGAGGACGTCTATGAGCGTGAAGTCGCGCTGCAGCATGGCCGAGACGACCGCGCGAGCCGCCCTAAAGGTTTGGAGCGTCGGGTGGGGATCTCGGGCGGTCGGGCCGGGATCTCCGGTACGGTATCGTATCAGTCGGTACGTGCGCGCTCGGCGCGTTCGCGGGCCTCGGCGACGGACGCGCCGTCGCGGATGAGCGCCGACGCGAACAGCTCGCCCGCCTTGTACGACGAGCGGACCATCGGGCCGCTCGCGCAGTAGAGGAAGTCGAGTTCCTCCTCCGCGACGGCCTTCCACGTCTCGAACTTGTGGGGGTGGACGTAGGTCTCGACGTCGAGGTGGCTCGGAGAGGGCTGGAGGTACTGGCCGAACGTGACGACGTCGACGCCGGCGTCGCGGAGGTCGACGAGCGTCTCGTACACCTCGTGGTCGCGTTCGCCGACGCCGAGCATGAGAGACGTCTTCGTGTAGACGTCCGACTCGCGCTCGACCTGCCGGAGGACGGAGAGGGACTGCGCGTAGCCCGCGCGGGGGTCGCGGACCGGGCGCTGGAGGCGCTCGACGGTCTCGACGTTGTGCGCGATCACGTCCGGGCCGGCGTCGACGATCCGGCCGACGAGCGCTTCCTCGCCCCGGAAATCGGGAATGAGCGTCTCGACGAGGACGGAGGGGTCGCGGCGCTTGATCTCGCGGACGGTCCGCGCGAAGTGCGCCGCGCCCTGATCGTCGAGGTCGTCGCGGTCGACGGACGTGAGGACGACGTAGTCGAGACCGATCTCCGCGACGGCGGCGGCGACCTCGGCGGGTTCGTCGGGATCGAGCGGCTCCATGCCGCCCGTGGCGACGTCGCAGAAGTTACAGCCGCGCGAGCAGCGACGCCCCATCAGCATGAACGTCGCCGTCCCCGGGCCGTCGCGGCCGCTCCAGCACTCGCTGCGGTTCGGACAGCTGGCCTCCTCGCAGACCGTGGTGATGTCGTGATCGTCGAGGACGCCCTCGATCTCCGCGAACCGCTCGCCGCCGGGCGGACGGATCCGTAGCCAATCCGGCTTCCGCGCGCGAGACTCCATGCCTCCACCGAACACGGAGAGTTACTAATACCTGTCTCCGTTCGATCACCCCTCGCGGTGGCGCACCCACGATTCGGCGCCGTACTTCGCGTCGGCGAGCGCGCGCGCCCGGTCGAGTTCGGCCGCGGTCCACGACCCCTCGTCGGCGTCCGCCCACGACGCGAGCGACGACAGCAGGGCGTCCACGGCGTCCCCGCGCGTGACGTCCGCGTAGTCGTCGATCGCGCCGACGCGCTCGCGGAACGCGTCGGGGTCGAGGGCCGCGTCGAAGCAGTCGCAGTGGCGCTCCGCGCGTCGCGTGAACGAGATGGAGCCGTGCTGGACGACGGCGTCGAGCGGCCGGTACTGCGCGTTTCCGCTGAGCTTCCGCCCGTCGGGGCCGACGACGTCGTGGGCGGGGTTGAGCCCGCGGAGGTAGCAGGCGGGGTCGTAGATCGCGTCCCGGGACTCCCCGACGAAGTCGGCGTCGACGCCGAGGTCCGAGAGCGCGTCGAAGATCGGCCCGCAGATGTCGCGGTAGCTCTCCAAGAGGTCGCTGGCGACGGCGTCGCTCGGCGCGACGACGCTGTACGAGATGTCGCCGACGGCGTCGTGATAGATGCCGCCGCCGCCCGTCTGGCGGCGCGTCACGTCGATCCCGGCGCGCCGACAGGACGCCCAGTCCACGCTCGCCGCGTCCTGCGCGACGCCGAGGGAGAGGGTGTCCGGCCACCGGTAGACGCGGACGGTCGCCGGACCGCCCTCGACGGCCGTCTCGGCCGCCACCTCCTCCAGCGCCATCGTGAGCGGCCCGGAGCGGCGCTCCTCGCCGATCACCCGCCACTGCGGGCCGTCACCGTCACCGTCGCCGCCGTCGCTACCGTCGCTCATACGGACCCGTACGCGGCCGGCCGCATAAACGTTGGACCACCGACGCACCGCGGGGCGGGCCGTCCGCGAGCGACGACGCGAGCGCCTGCGAGGCGCCGGTCGAATACGGTAGTACATATAGTTACTAATCTAAGAAAATTACAGATATAGTTGATGAAAATGAGATAGTCGAGGAGAGTGAGTTCGACACCACAGTCAGTCGTCGAGAGCGCGGAGCGCCGGAGAGCGGGATCGGTTCTCGAAGAACCGCGATCCGGAATGAGTCGTTTCACGGTCCGACACGAGGTGAGAGCCCCCGTCACCGCGATCGTCAATCGGGTCGGGAGGCCGAGGTTGACCCGACGCGGCCAGTCCGATCGACGTGGCACGAGCTCGTGAGATAAATCGAATACACACATCACGATACATTTCGATAAATCGACTGCTCTCTCATCGCACCGGGCCGGTCGTACGATTCCACGATTCGAGAAACGACATGATCGATCGACCACGAGTGGGATAGGTTTATACTGGGGAAACCATATTCTCACGATAGTCCATGTCATTGTTGAACTGTAGTGGAGTCACAAAGCGATTCGGCGGGATCGTCGCGCTCGACGACGTCTCGTTCGAGATCGAGCAGGGGGAGACCGTCGGACTGATCGGTCCGAACGGGGCCGGGAAGTCCACGCTGTTCAAGGTGATCACCGGGTCGCACGCGCCGACGGAGGGGAGCGTCCGCTACGACGGGACGGACATCACGGGGTGGACGCCCCACGACATCTGCCACGAGGGGCTCGTGAAGACCCACCAGATCGTCCGCCCGTTCGAGAACCTCTCGATCCTCCAGAACGTCGAGGTCGGTGCCGAGTTCGGCGGTCGACGCCCGGAGCACGTCGAGGAACGGGCGTACGAGGCACTGGAGTTCGTCGGCCTCGCCGAGCGCGCCCACGAGACGCCGACCGAACTCAGCGTCGGCGCGCTCAAACGCCTCGAAATCGCGCGCGTGCTCGCAACCGACCCCGGCATCCTCCTCTTCGACGAGGTGGCGGGCGGCCTCGACCCCGAGGAGACCGAGGAGATCGTTTCCCTCATCGGCGACATCAAGGAGCGCGGTAAGACGGTGTTCCTCATCGACCACGTGATGCGGGCGCTGATGAACGTCAGCGAGCGCGTATTCGTCCTCAACAACGGCGAGTTCATCGCCAAGGGGACGCCGACGGAGATCCAGAGCGACGAACAGGTGATCGAGGCCTACCTCGGGACGAGCGCGGGGCGCGAGGGCCCGGCGCGGGGCGAGGCGTAGATGGCCCTTCTCGACGTCACGGACCTCGACGTGGCGTACGGCGACATCCACGTCATCTGGGACGTGGACTTCTCCGTCGACGCCGGGGAGACGGTCGCGCTCCTCGGCGCGAACGGTGCGGGGAAGACGACGATCCTGAAGACCATCTGCGGCGTGCTCTCGCCACTCGACGGCGACATCGTCTACGGGGGCGAGTCGATCACCGAGATCGCCCCCGAGGAGGCCGTCAGACGGGGGATCGCGCACGTCCCCGAGGGCCGCGAGATCTTCGCCGACAGCACGGTCAAACGAAACCTCGAACTCGGGGCGTACACGAACCGCGGGGCGATGGGGGAGAACCTCGAACGGGTCTACGAGATCTTCCCGCGACTCGAAGAGCGCGCGGGCCAGCGCGCCGGGACGCTCAGCGGGGGCGAACAGCAGATGCTCGCCATCGGGCGCGGGCTGATGAGCGAGCCCGACCTCCTCCTCCTCGACGAGGCGAGTCTCGGGCTCGCCCCCGTGCTCGTCGACGACGTCTTCGAGGCCATCCAGCGGATCAACGAGCAGGGGACGACCGTCTTCCTCGTCGAGCAGGACATCCACAACGCGCTGCGCGTCGCCGACCGGGGGTACGTCCTCAAGAGCGGCCGGATCGAGCTCTCCGGGAGCGCCGAGGAGCTCGCGGGCGACGAGCGCGTCGAGGCCTCCTATCTTGGTGAGTAGTACGTGAACCCACCATACGCACCGCGAACATCGCCGGAACCCACGTCCGCGACCGCGGACCGCCCGCAGTACCGCCGACTCACCACGCAGACCGACACCACCCAACGAACTCATGGTATCAATCGACCTCCTCGCACAGACGGTCAGTAACGGCGTCCTCCTCGGCGGGATCTACGCGCTCGCCGCGCTGGGGCTCTCGCTCATCTTCGGAATCATGGACGTGGTCAACCTCGCACACGGACATCTGCTGATGCTCGGGGGCTACGTGGCCATCGTCCTGTTCACGATGGCCGGCCTCTCACCGCTCGTCGGGATGCTCGCCGCGATGCTCGTGCTGTTCGTCATCGGGATCGTTCTCCAGCGCGCCCTGCTCGAACGCGTCGTCGATGAGGGGATCGAGCAACCGATCCTCGTGCTGTTCGGGGTCGCGCTCGTCTTCCAGAACCTCGGCCAGCACTTCCTCGGCTCGGACGCGCAGTCCACCGAGTTGACGCTCGGCATCGGCGGGATCGACCTCGGTCCGGTATTGCTCTCCCCGTCGCGGACGGTGACGTTCGTCGTCGCCGTCCTGCTCGTCGTCCTGACGTGGCTGTTCCTCGAATACACCTCGACGGGGCACGCGATCCGCGCGACGTCGCAGAACCGGGCGGCCGCCCGGTACGTCGGGATCGACACCGACCGGATCTACATGCTGACGATGGGGGTCGGCGCGGCGCTGGCCGGGGCGGCGGGGTCGCTGCTCTCGATGCTGTTCCCGATCGACCCCTACGTCGGCTGGTCGTACCTCCTGAAGTCCTTCGCCGTGGTCGTCCTCGGCGGCGTCGGAAGCATCATCGGGACGCTCGTCGGCGGCGTCATCCTCGGCACGGCTGAGAACGTCACCGCGCTGTTCCTCGGCGGGAGCTACCGCGACGTGATGACGTTCACCATCTTCTTGCTCGTACTCCTGCTGAAGCCCGAGGGGCTCTTCGGAACCGGGGGTGGTGGCGAATGAGGACCGAGCGCTTCACGCTCGGCGTCCCGTCCTCGAAGCGGACCGTCGCGGCCTCGCTCGTCGTGCTCGCGGCGATGCTCGTCGTCCCGTTCGTGACGACGCCGTACTACACGGGGCTGGCGATGACCGCGCTCGTCTTCCTGATGCTCGGCGTCTCGTGGAACCTGCTCGCGGGCTACGCCGGGCAGATCTCGCTCGGGCACGCCGCCTTCTTCGGCCTCGGGGCGTACGTCGCCGCGTGGCTCACGACGCCGGCGGCCGCGGGACTCCCCGCGATCCCCTTCCCGCTCTCGCATCCGATCGTCGCGCTCGTCCTCGGGGGCGTCGGCGCGGCGCTCGTCGCGCTCGTGACGGGGCCCGTGATGTTCCGCCTGCGCGGACACTACTTCGCCATCGGGACGCTCGCGCTCGCGGCGATCATCCGCCTCGTCCTGACGGACAAGCGCTCGATCAGCGGCGGGTCGACCGGATACTACCTCAACGCCGGGATGGGCGAGATCCCGACGTATCTCCTCACGGTCGTCGTCGCGGCGCTGGCCACGGTCGGCGTCTACCTCGTGGTGAACAGCCGCCTCGGCCTCGGGATGCGCGCGATCCACGACGACGAGACCGCGGCGAGCGGTCTCGGCGTCGACCCCCTGCGCTACAAGATGTACGCCTTCCTCATCTCGGCGTTCATCGCCGGTCTCGCGGGGGCGGCGTACGCGCTGAACTCCCTCTACATCAATCCGACCTCGACGCTCGCGGTGACGTGGACCGTGGATACGCTCGTCATCGTCATCCTCGGCGGGATGGGGACGGTCGCCGGTCCGCTGTTCGGGACGGTGGTCTTCATGGTCATCGACAACGGGCTGACGAGCGTGCTCGGCGGTCTGGCGACGACCGTCGAGGGCGTCATCATCATTCTCGTGGTCATCTTCCTCCCCGACGGGATCTACGGCTCCCTCAAGTCGTACGTCGCGGGGCGGAACGAGAGCGACGACGCCGCCACCAGCGGCTGAGACCCGCCGCTCGTCGACCCGCGCTCGCGGTCGCTTTTTCGCCGCGTCCGTGTTCGTGTCCACCCCGACCGTGCGAGGAGCGACGGCGACGTGCCGATCGGAACGGCGACGAGTCGTTTTGTAGGAGAAAACGCCAGCGGTCGTCGATCCGGGGATCGACAGACGAACGCCGCGATACCGGGTTCGAGCCGTCGGATCGCGGCACCGACGGCCGTCTTTTACATAGATATACCCGTAATGAATTGGCTCCGAGAATCGTTTTGGATGAGAAAACGCACTGTCGCGGACGCGACCACAAACGTATTTGCGGACGGCGGGTCTCTGATAGATCGTGACACTCGACGATCGGACCATCGACGACATCGCGGCGTCGCTGTACGAGGCGTATCGGAGCGGCGAGCCGGTGGCGAAGCTGACGGACGAGTACGACTTCGACGTGTCGGACGCGTACGCGATCCAGTCCCGCGTCGTCGACAGCCACGTCGCGGACGGCGCGTCCGTGGTCGGCCACAAGGTCGGACTGACGAGCGAGGGGATCCAGACCCAACTCGGCGTCGACGAACCCGACTTCGGGCGGCTGCTCGACACGATGTTCGTCGAGGAGGGAGCAGTGCCCGCCGGCGACCTCATCGAGCCGCGCGTGGAACCCGAAGTCGGCTTCCTCATGGCGGAGACGTTGGAGCCGCCGGTGACGTACCTCGACGTGTTAGAGGCGACCCGCGGCGTCCTCCCCGTCCTGGAGATCATCGACAGCCGCGTGCGCGAGTGGGACATCGACATCGAGGACACGGTCGCGGACAACGCCTCCTCGGCGCTCTACCTCACGGGCGAGACCCTGACGCCCGTCGACGGCCTCGATCTCTCGCTCGAGGCCGTCAAGCTCTATCGGAACGGCACCGTCGCGGACGCGGGCGTCGGGAGCGCCGTTCTCGGTCACCCCGCGCGCGCCGTCGCGTGGCTGGCGAACACGCTCGACGAGATGGATCAGCGAATCGAGGCCGGGAACCTCGTGCTCAGCGGCTCGCTCACGCCCGCGCTCGACATCGAGGCCGGCGACGTCCTCACCGCGGAGTTCACCTCCATCGGGTCCGTGACCACGCGGGTCGGCGAGAACTGAGACGCGAACCCGCCCAAGTTTTCACACGGAAAACAACCTATTTACTCGCGGGGCGTCTGGAGGTCGGTATGGCGAAGGAAGCGAACCACCCCGTTCGGACGACGGAGAAGTCGCTGGCGCTGATCGAGCGACTGCGCGACGCGGACGGTGCGCGGATCCGCGACCTCGTCGGCGTCGAGGGACTGAGCAAGGGAGCGGTACACAACCATCTGAGCACCCTGCGCGAGCACGGCTACGTCACGAAGGACGGCGATGAGTACCGGCTGAGCCTCCAGTTCCTCACGCTCGGCGGACACACCCGCGGGCGAACGCCGCTCTATCGCTACGGGCGCGCGAAGGCCGATCAGCTCGCCGCCGACACGGGGATGTTGACGAACCTCGTCACGGAGGAGAACGGGCGCGGCGTCTACCTCTATCAGGCGCGCGGCGATTACGCGGTCAACCTCGATACGCACGTCGGCTACCGCATCCGTCTGCACTACACGGGGGTCGGGAAGGCGATCCTCGCGTACCTCGATCGGGAGCGCGTCGACGAGATCGTCGACGAGTGGGGGCTCCCCATGGAGACTGAGAACACGATCACCGACCGGGCGGAACTCCACGCGGAGCTCGATCGGATCCGCGAGCGCGGCTACGCGACCGACCACGAGGAGCGCACGGAGGGGTTGGCCTGCATCGCCGCGCCGATCCGCCTCGACGACGAGATCCTCGGGGCGATCAGCATCTCCGCGCCGACGCAACGGCTCGGGAACGAGGGGTTCGACGAGGCGATCGTCGGGGAGGTCGAGAGCACCGCGAACGAGCTCGCGCTCGACCTCAAATACCGCTACGACGGCTGAGGGGGGTCACTCGGCGCGGACGGAGATCGAGCCGATGGTGGCGAACTCGATCTCGTAGACGTCGCCGGGTTCGATGTCGATGGCGGCGGGGATGCCGCCGGTCATGATCAGCTCGCCGGCCTCGAGCTTCTCGCCGCGATCGGCGAGGCGGTTGACGAGCCACGCGACGGCGCGCGCGGGGTTGCCCATGATGTCGCCGCCGATGCCGGAGGATTCGAGCTCTCCGTTGACGGAGACGGCGATGCTCTCCATCACGAGATCGACCTCGGAGGGGTCCCTCATCGACTCGCCGAGGACGACGCCCCCGGCGGAGGTGAGGTCGGCGATGACGTCCTGCGCGGACGGAATGGCCCACCCGGCGAAGCGGCTTTCGAGGATCTCGACGACGGGGACGACCGCGTCGGTGGCCGTGACGACGTCGAGCGGCGTGACCGGCGCTTCGAGGTCCTCGCCGAGGACGAGACCGATCTCGGCCTCGATCCGCGGCGAGATCATCTCGTCGACCTGGACCGGCCCCTCGAGGAGGGTCTCCTCGACGACGGGGGCGAAGATGGGTTCGGGGATGCCGAGTTGCTCCTGTTTCGCCTCGCTCACGAGACCGAGCTTGTGGCCGAGCGTGCCGCCGTCGCTGATGCGATCGAAGACGCGCGCTTGGACCTCGTAGGCCTCCTCGGTGGTGAACTCCGTCTCGTCGCTGAGGGGCTCGATGGGGTCTTTGGTGTCGTACGCCTCGTAGAGTGTGTCGGCGAGCTCGTCGAGCTCCGACTGGCTGAGAGCCATACGGCACAGTGGCCGGAGCCACTACTTAATCGTACCGTCCGCGTCAGTCGACCCGAACCGTTCCTTCCGGTATCCCTATATGCGTGAGATCCGACGTGTGAACACGAAGATGAGTGACGCAGCCCCAACCGTGGAGGGAAGCGAGATCGCACTGGACGCCGACTGGAACGCCGCCTACATCGACGGGGAGTGGCGCCGCCTAGAGGGGCGCGAGCGCATCGACGTGACCAACCCGTCCACCGGCGAGGTCATCACGCAGGTCCCCGCGGCTTCGCGCGACGACGTCGACGAGGCGTTCGCGGCCGCGAAGGAGGCGCAAGTCGAGTGGGAGAACACGCCCCTGGAGGAGCGCGCGTCCGTCGTCCGCACCGTCGCCAAGCTCCTCGAAGAGTACGAGGACGAGGTCCGCGAGATCCTCGCCGCCGAGGGCGGCAGCGCGAAGTCCAAGCAGGACATCGAGTGGGGCGGCTCCGTCTCCTTCGGCTACGACGCCGCGCAGTACGCGTATCGCGCCGACGGCCGCCACGCGCAGTCACAGATCCCCGGCAAGGAGAACATCGTCGAGCGAAAGCCCGTCGGCGTCGTCGGCGTCATCTCGCCGTGGAACGTCCCGCTGAAGCTCTCGTTCCGCGCGGTCGCGCCCGCGATCGCCACGGGGAACAGCGTGGTCCTCAAGCCCGCCGAAGACACGTCCATCTCCGGCGGCCTGCTCCTCGCGCGCCTCTTCGAGGAGGCCGGCCTCCCCGACGGCGTCCTGAACGTCGTTCCGGGCGAGGGCGCGACCGCCGGCGACCAGGCGGCCTCCCACCCCGACTGCGACGTCATGGCGTTCACCGGCTCGACGCGGGCCGGTCGGATCGTCGGGAAGAACGTCGTCGACCACTTCGGGTTCCCCGCGCTCGAACTCGGCGGGAACAACCCCCACGTCGTCCTGGAGGACGCCGACCTCGATGCGGCCGTGGAGGCGGGGACCTTCGGCTCCTTCTGGAACCAGGGGCAGGTCTGCATCTCGATCAACCGCCACATCGTCCACGAGTCCGTCTACGACGAGTACGCGGAGCGCCTCGCGGAGCGCGCGGCGGAGCTCAAGGTCGGGAACCCCGTCGATGACGACGACGTCGTCGTCGGTCCGATCATCAACGAGAGCCAGCGCGATCAGATGATGGAGTACGTCGAGGAGACCGTCGAGGCCGGCGGCGAGGTCCTCACCGGCGGCGAGGCCGACGGCCTGTTCGTCGAGCCGACCGTCATCACGAACGTCACGAACGACATGGCGGCGGCGTGCAACGAGCACTTCGGCCCCATCGTCCCTGTCATCCCCTTCAGCGACGACGAGGAGGCCGTCGAGATCGCCAACGACACCGAGTACGGCCTCGCCGGCTCGGTCCACTCGGGCGACCTCGGCCGCGCGCGCGACGTCTCCGACCAGATCGATGTCGGGATGATGCACGTCAACGATCAGCCGGTCAACGTCGAGCCCCACATGCCCTTCGGCGGCATGAAGGAGTCCGGCATCGGCCGCTACAACGGCGAGTACATCATCGACGAGTTCACCGAGGTCAAGTGGACGTCGGTCCAGCGCGAGGACCGCGGCTACCCGTTCTAGCGCCGACCACGGCGCGGCCTCCAGCCGCGTTCGCGTGCGGACCCGACCACGCCACCGCCGCGGGCCGCTCCCGACCGCTGTCCCCGAGTCGTCCCTCGTCGCCGTCGAGGGCGGCCGGCGCGCCCGGTCCCGCGCAAGCCGTCTCGCGTGACCGGCAGATTTATGAGAAAGCTTCATAAATATACCTTATACATGACCGTAGACGCGGCCATCGTCGGACCCGGGAACATCGGGACCGACCTGATGTACAAGATCTTGGATCGGGGGGAGCGCGTCGACCTCCAGCGGATGATCGGCATCTTCCCCGTGGAGGAGTCCGACGGGCTCCAGGCCGCCGTCGACGAGGGGATCGACGTCGGGACGGACGGCATCGACAGCGTCCGCGAGCACGCCGACGAGTTCGACGTCGTCTTCGAGGCGACAAGCGCCGGCGTCCACGAGCAGAACGCGCCGGTGTACGAGGAGCTCGGCCTGTTCGCCATCGACCTCACGCCCGCGGCCGTCGGCCCCTACACGGTGCCGGTCGTGAACGTCGAGGACGTCCTCGGCGAGACGAACAACATCAACATGGTCACCTGCGGCGGGCAGGCGACCATCCCGATGGTGCACGCCGTCGACCGCGTCGCGGACGTCGAGTACGCGGAGATGGTCTCGCACATCGCCTCGAAGTCCGCGGGGCCCGGAACGAGGCAGAACATCGATAAGTTCACGCAGACGACGGCCGCCGGACTGGAGGAAGTCGGCGGCGCGGACGACGGGAAGGCGATCATCACGCTCAACCCCGCCGAACCACCGATCATGATGCGCAACACCGTCCACACCCAGGTCTCGGACAGCATCGACGTCGACGAGGTCCGGGCCTCCGTCGACGACATCGCCGCGGAGATCCAGTCGTACGTCCCGGGCTACGAGGTCACGCTCGAACCGACGGTCAAGGATCAGGACGACGTCGGTTTCGACCTCGGCGACACCGTGATCCTCACGACGCAGCTCGAAGTGGAGGGGGAGGGCCAACACCTCCCGCCGTACGCGGGCAACCTCGACATCATGACGAGCGCGGCGCTCGGTGCGGCCGAGCGCGTCGCCGAGCAGTGGGAGGCCGAGGCGGCCGTCGGGGGTGAGCAGGATGACTGAGTCACCGCGCGTCGTCGACATGACGCTGCGCGACGGCATGCACGCCGTCGACCACCAGTTCACGCCCGAGCAGATGGCGGAAATCGCGGGCGCGCTCGACGACGCCGACATGGACGTCGTCGAGGTCTCGCACGGCGACGGAATGGGCGGTTCCTCGATCAACTACGGGATGGCCGCGGCCTCGACGGAGGAGTACCTCGAAACCGTCGCCCCCCAGCTCACCGACACCGAACTCTCCGTCCTGCTCCTCCCCGGCATCGGGACCGTCGAGGAGCTCGACATGGCGGCCGATCACGGCGCGGACATCTGCCGGATCGCCACGCACGCGACCGAGGCCGACATCTCGCAGGACCACTTCGAGTACGTCAAAGAGCGCGGGCTGGAGGCCAACGGCCTGCTGATGCTCTCGCACATGGCCGCGCCGGAGACGCTCTTGGAGCAGGCCCAGCTCATGGAGGAGTACGGCGCGGACGTCGTCTACCTCATGGACTCGGCGGGCGCGCTCCTCCCCGATGGCGTGCGCGAGCGCGTCGGCTTGCTCGTCGAGGAGCTCGACATCGACGTGGGCTTCCACGCGCACAACAACCTCGGACTCGCCGTCGGCAACACCCTCGCCGCGCTCGACGAGGGCGCGGTCACCGTCGACGGCTGTCTGCGCGGGCTCGGCGCCGGGTCGGGCAACACCCAGATGGAGGTGCTCGTCGGCGCGCTCGAACGCGCGGGCTACGACGTCACCCCTGACCTCTACGGCACGATGGACGCCGCCGAGGAGGTCCTGCTGCCGATGCTCGACGAGGACACGATGCCAGAGCTCGACAACGACTCGCTGATGCTCGGCTACGCGGGCGTCTACTCCTCCTTCCTCCGGCACGCGCGCCGCGAGGGGAAGCGCTACGGCGTCGACCCGCGCGACATCCTCGTCGAACTCGGCGAGATGGAGGTCGTCGGCGGACAGGAGGACCTCATCACGGACGTCGCGGAGCGCCTCGCGGAAGAACGGGGAACCGCCGTCGAAGCCGACGACTGAGGCGTCCGCCTCAGTCGTCGAACGCGTCGTCGTCGATCAGTTCGATCCCGTAGCCGTTCGGGTCCTCGATGAAGGCGATACGCGCGCTCGCGCCCTCGGAGTCGAGCGGACCGCGCACGTGCGTACAGTCCGCCTCCTCGACGAGGTGCTCAACGGTCGCGTCGACGTCGTCGACGCCGAAGGCGAGGTGATCGAGCGCGGTCGGCTCGATCGGCTCGTCGTTGTCACGATCGGGGTGGTGCTTGAACTGCAGGACGACGCCGTTGTCGCCTTCGAGATAGACGTTCGTCGCGCCGTCGCCGCCCTCGAACTCGTTCAATTTCGTCAGGCCGATTTCCGTCTCGTAGAACTCAAGCGTCGATTCGAGGTCCGACACCCACAGGGCGCTGTGTAGCACGTCCATGCCCGGGCGGACACGAGCGGCGATGATAAATCGATCGGGTTCGGCCGCTTCGCGCTCACGACGCACACACAATATTTATTATAGATCGTCGGAACTACTGTGATAGATGAACACAGACGTGAGGAGCGATCCGTTCACGATCAGGGGAACGACCGCGCGGCCGCTTCGCGGGGGCATCGAATGAATCGGTGGGAGTCCCCGATCGCCAAACTCGGACACGTCGCGACGCACACGACGGACCTCGACGAGTCGGTGTGGTTCTTCCGCGACGTGCTGGGGCTCAAGCTCACGGAGCGCGAGGACGGCGTCGCGTACTTCCGCGGCCTGCGCGACTGGGAGCACCACACCCTCGCCGTCATCGACTCCGGGCAGACCGGCGTCGACCACATCGCCTTCCGCACGAAGACGCCGGAGGCCGTCGACGACCTCGCCGAGTCCTTCGAGGCGAACGGCGACGACGTGACGTACGTCGAGGCCGGCGAGGAGACCGGGCAGGGCGAGGCGATCCGCGTCGAGAAGTTCGGTCACCCCTTCGAGTTCTACTACGACGTCAAGAAGCCGCCCGCGCCCGAGGGAGAGCGCTCGCGTCTGAAGAACCGCGTCTACAGCGAGGCCTCGGGTAACCGCATCTCCCCGCGGCGTATCGACCACGCGCACGTGCAGGACAGCGTCTCGCCGGCGCACGCGGACTGGCTCCACGACGAGCTGGGCTTCCAGCTCAACGAGAAGTACCTGACCGAGGACGACGAGACGTGGGGCTGGTGGTTCTCCGTCACGCCGCTCCCGCACGACTTCGCGATCCACCGCGAACCCGCTGGGAGCGACCCCCAGTTCCACCACCTCGCCTACCACCTCGACAGCCTGAACGACCTCTGGGAGGCCGGGAAGGTGCTCGCCGAGCACGGCATCGAGCCGGACGCGTGGCCGGGTAAGCACGCGATCACGAGCGCGGACTACCTCTACGTCTCCGACCCGGCGAGCGGGCTCTGCATCGAGTTCTTCGCCGGCCCGGGCTACCTCAACTTCGAGCCGGACTGGGACCCGATCGAGTGGAACGAGTCCGAGATCGGCGGCGAGACGAACCACCAGTTCGTCGGCGAGGGCCCCGGCTGGGACGGGCTCGCGTACCCCGACGAGTAGGGCTCGACGACGCCCCGACGGCGATGGCGCCCGGCGTTGCAGGATCCGACGATACGCGTGTCGCCGCGACGCCGCGTCGGAGCCAAAGAACTATGGCCGCGTTGGGTTTAGCGTGACGTATGCCGGAGATCATCGACGGGTACACCCACGTGCTGACGGAGGAGTTCTTCGACACGATCACCGAGGAGTTCGGCTTCCAGGGTCTCGACGGCCGCCCCGATTTCCTCTGGGACATCGAGCAGCGCAAGGTCGACATGGCGGACTACGGCGTCGACAAGCAGATCATCACGCTCGCGCTCCCGACGATGTTCCAAGGGATGGAACACGACCTCGCTTTGGAGATCACAAAGCTCGCCAACGACGAGATCCGGCGGCTCGCCGACGAGCACGAGGAGTTCATCCCCGTGGGGACGATCCCGAAGGTCAGTGAGGCGTTCATGGTGGAGTTCGACCGATGCGTCGAGGACCTCGGGATGGTCGGCGTGCAGATGTTCTCGAACATCGACGGCCGACCGCTCGACGATCCCGCGTTCCGACCGCTGTTCGAGCGCGCGGCCGCGACGGACACGCCGCTGTGGATGCATCCCCAGCTCTGGAAGTGGTACGACTGGGCCTCCGAGTACATGGAGCATCGGCTCTTCGGCTGGCCGTTCGATACGACGCTCGCGCTCTCGCGGCTCGTCTTCGGCGGCGTGATGGAGGAGTTCCCGGACCTCGAACTCGTCTCGCACCACGGCGGCGGGATGGTCCCGTTCTACGGCGAGCGCATCGCCATGTTCTACCGCCAGCGCCAGAACTACCCGGAGAACTACGCGGGCTTCCACGAGAACGCCGCCGAGCTCTCGAAGCCCGCCGAGGCGTACTTCGAGCGCTTTTACGCGGACACCGCAGTGTCGGGCTCGGCGCCCGCGATCGACTGCGCGTCGTCCTTCTTCGGCTCGGGGAACGTGCTCTTCGGAACCGACTACCCGTTCAGTCCCGAGCGCGGTCGCGAGACCGTCGAGCTCACGATCGAGGCCGTCGAGAACACGCACCTCGACGAGGCGGCGCGCGAGGACGTCTACGCGGGGAACCTCCGCGACCTCATCTGAGCCGAGGGCGCGACCCCGACGCGGAGCGTCGAAAGTCGGTGCACGGCAGGTCGGCCCGCTGTCCGCTTCGTCGCCCGCGCCGCTACGTCGGGCCGGGTGCGAGGACGACCGGTCGGTCTGCGTCGTGGAGGACCGATTGCGCGGTGCTCCCGAACATCACCTTGCCCGCCGCGGAGCGCCGGCGGCCGCCCAGACAGACGAGGTCGGCGCCGATCTCGACGGCCGCCTCCAACACCTCCGAGGCGGGGTCGCCGCTTCGCTCGTGGATCTCGACGTCGAAGCCGGCGGCTTCGAGGCGCTCGCTAGCGTGCCTGACCGAGGAGAGCTGAGCGGCGCTCGCGCCCTCGGGGTTCTCCGTGAAGCAGTGGACGAGTCCGACCTCGACCTCGTCGGCGTCGTAGAGCCGTTCGACGGTTTCGCTGACGCGGATCGCGTCGTTCTCGTCGCGCGAGACGGCGACGAGTACAGTGCGTGACGACATCGTTCGACGTTGGGTCGTGTAGCGACAAAAACCCCCGTCCCGGCCACGCCCCGATCACATACTCGCCGTCCCCGAGGGGCCGAACGTCTCAGAGCGTGAGGTACCCGATCTCAGCGGGGAGGAGCACGAGAACGGTGGCGATCGAGAGCAGCGAGGCGGTGCGGATGACGTCTCGGGTCTCGACGAGGTCGGCGCGGAGGATGACGACGAGGACCGCGGACTGATACGGGAAGAAGAAGGTCGCGAGCGCACTCGCCTCGACGTACGCGACGTGGTCGACGGGGATCCCGGCGCTCGCGGCGAACGTCACGAGGATCGGGGTGAGGACGCTCGAAACGGCGACGCCCTCGATGACGAAGGTGAGCGCGAGCGTCACGAAGAAGACGCAGCCGAGGACGACGGCGCTCGGCGCGTCCGCGGGGATGAAGCGGAGGAGGGCGTTCGCGGCGGTCTCGGTGAACCCCGTCTCGGCGAGGGCGGCGGAGATGGCGAAGACGGCACCGACGAAGAAGACGACGGAGAAGTCGACGTCCTCGACGGCCCCGTAGTCCATGACGCCGACGCGGGGGAGAAGCGCGAGAACGGCGACGAGGAGCGCGCCGAACATCGGATGGAGGCCGTGGACGGCGTCGCTCGCCCAGAAGGCGACGCCGACGAAGAGCAGACAGAGCATCCGCCGGGCGTCGCCCGTCTCGCCGTCCGCGGCCGACGGCGGGGAGAGCGCGGCGTCCGGTGACGGTCGATAGAGGACGCCGACGACCGCGAAGATGAGGAGGACGCGCGCGAGGCTCATGACGGGAAAGAGCGAGACGAACCACTCGCTCCACGTGATCGAGACGCCGGCGACCGATTCGACGATCCCCGTGATGATGACGTTCGGGAGGTTCGCGGTGAGGATCCCCGACGCGCCGTAGTAGGTGGCGAACAGCGGCGCGAAGAAGACGCCGAGTCGCGGCCGTCGGTCCTCGAAGACCGTCCCGATCGCGACGAGGACGGGAATGGCGATGAGGACCCGGACGAGCGCGGCCGGCAGGAGGAGCGCGAACGCGAGGGCGACGGCGCACAGCAGGGCGAGCAGCCGGTAGTAGAGCCCGCGGGGGTCCGCGCCGGCGACGTCGAGGTGCCGGAAGACGAACGTCTGCGTCGCGGTGGCGAGGCCGCTACGGCGCGTCGCCTCGCCGACGACGAGACCGAAGACGATGAGCCACGTGGCCGGCGAACCGAAACCGGAGAGGGCGAGCGCCGGCGTTTGTGCCACCCCGATGAGACCGATGGCGGCGAGGCCCGTCACCCACGGCGGGACGGGCGCGGCGATCCAAGCGACGATGGCGAAGAGGGTGATGGCGAGGACGCGCGCCTGGGCGGTCGGCATCGGAGCCGCGAGCGCGACGCCGGCCGCGAGGGCGGCGCCGAGAAGAGCGGCGACCCACGACTGCGTCCGGCTCATCGCCGCGAGGATGCCGGCGTCAGCGCTCGCTCCACGGCGTCAGCGGGTACTCGAAGTCGACGGCCGCGTCGCCCTCGGTGTCCGGGTAGGCGAGGTGTTGGCCGCCCTCGCGCCACTGACCGATCGGCGCGGTGAGCTGGCCCTCCTCGGGGAGCCCGTTGTCCTCGAAACCGAAGGTCCCCAGGACGGTCTCGAACGTCGTGGTTCGCAGTGCTTCTCGAAGCGCGCCGGGGTCGGTGGAGCCGGCGGCGCGGAAGGCCTGATCGGCGACCTGCGCGACGTTGAACGAGGAGCCGACCATCACCGGCAACAGCTTGTCGTCGGGGTAGTCGTAGGCCCGGGCGTGGAGCTCTTGGAGGGTATCGTTGCCGTTGCCCGTGAGACCCGGAACCCAGCCGGGACACATCGTGACGCCCTCGCCGGTGGCGCCCAGTGCCGACCAGAAAGCGTTGGGGTCGGCGCCGCGGACGAACTGGACGGCTTTCGGGGAGAAGTCGTTCGACTTCATCTGCTTCATCGCGGTGATCGCGCCGGGCGGCGTCGGCACGGAGAGCAGTACCTCGACGTTCGCGCTCTTCGATTGGGAGATGAGCGTGGAGAAGTCCTGCGTCCCGAGGCTGTACTTCTTGCGCAGGACGATATCGTAGCCGGCCGACGAGAGCGCGTCGTCCCAGTAGTTGGACTGCTCTTCGCCCCAGCCCGTGTTGGGTTCCCAGATCCCGATGTTCGTCGGCTGCTGGTCGTCCGGGAGCATTCCGAGCATGCCGGCGGTCGCGGTGGCGACGTCGCGCGACTTCGCCATCGGCGCGAAGGTCCACCGGTAGTTCTTCTCGATGTGGGGTGCCATGTAGGCGAACGCCGTGCCGACGAAGGGGATCTCCTGTTGTTCGGCGAAGGCGCTCCCGGCCGTGACGAGGAGGCTGGAGAAGCTCCCCCAGAGCATGTCGACGTCGTTGTCGCTGGTGATAGACTGGAGGTTCGAGCGGACTTTCTTCGGGTCGCTCTCGTCGTCTTCGAGGATGAGCTCGACCGTCTGCCCGTCGATCCCTCCGTTCTGGTTCATCAAGTCGACGCCGATCCGGTACCCCTGTTCGAGGTCCTCGCCCAGCGAGGAGAACTGGCCGGTCCGGGGGACGGTCCCACCGATGGTGATCGTGTCGCTCCCCCCGCCACCGCTCCCGCCGCTCTCGCCGTTGCCACCGCCGCCGAGGGTACAGCCGGCCAGTCCAGTCAGTCCCGCGACGCCAGCGACACCGCTCGTCTTCAGGTACGCGCGTCGTCCCAGCACGCCGTCTCTCGAGGTCATACTGAACGAAAGATCGTGGTAGAAGAAGATAAAGTCTATGATTATCCGTGTGAGATGCCGGCGTCGAAAGTGTGCAAGAACCGGCGCGGGGGCGATCGGATCGAACGCAGGTCAGTCGAAGAGGTCGGCGAGCGACTTCGCCATGACCCGCCGGAGGTGCATCCGTCGGTCGGCCTCGCTCAGGTAGTTCTCGATCACGACGGAGGCGTCAGCGGATCCCTGTGCCTCCGCGACCGGCGTGAAGCGCTCGGCGACCTCGACGACGGCCTCGCCGTAGCGCGCGTACCAGAACCGTCGCCCGTACTTCGGCGTCGGGGGTTCGTCGCGGACCGTCACACCCGCCCGCTCGACGAGGTCGGCGAACCACCGGCGCAGGGTGTCGACGTGGACGTGCCTGGTCGTCGCGGCGTCGGAGGGGAAGACGTACCCCGTCCACCCCTCGCGGTCGGCGACCCCGTCGAGACGGCGGTCGAGTACCGCGTCGCCGGCGAGCATCGCCACCGTTCCCGGACCGTTCTTCCGGTCGCCGTCGCGGAAGTCGAGGTACGGGTAGTCGTCGTCCGCGGGATCGAGGACGACCTGTCGGACGTGGAGCGCGGCCAGTTCGGAGGGGCGCAACCCCCACCCGCAGAGGCCGACGACGAGGACGCGCTCGCGGGCCGAGTCGGCCGCGTCCCAGAGCGCCTCGACGTCCGCGGCGGCGAGCGCGGGATTGTCCCACTCGGGAACGTCGAGGCCGAGGCGGGTCTCCATCCGCCGCATGGGGTTGTAGCTGACGTAGCCCGCGTCGTGGAGTTCGCGGTAGAAGCGTCTGACGTCCTCGACGTACTTGCGCCGCGCGGCGGGCGTCTCAAGCGTCCGGTCGAGCACCTTGCAGACGGCGAACGCGCGGTCGATCTCCGCGGCGCGCCGCGACTCGTCACGCAGTCCGTCGAGGACGTCGGGCCCGTGGAGGTCGCAGTAGAGACGGACGTACTTCTTCAGGCGGGAGCGATAGGGGCGGATCGTCGTCTCGGGATGGCCCCGATAGCGGAGTTCCTCCAAGTGCGCGTCGAGTCGCTCGCGCGTGCGCGCGGCGGCGTCGTCGTCGGGCAGTCCCCAGTCGTAGCCGTCGTCCGCGTCGTCCGCGTCGTCCGCGAGCACTCGCTCGCGGTAGAACGAAGCGGGCGAGGCGTCGAAGGCGCGCTGGAGGTGCTTGACGAGGCCGGGGTAACGCCCGTTGAGCCAGCGGTACGTCGGCGGTTCGTCGTCCGGGCGGCGATCGCAGTCCGGATCGGCGCGCATCTCGGGGACGACGGTCTCGCGGAGGAAGGCGGCGCAGTCGGCGCGATCCATCGTCGAGTAGCGATCGGTCATGGCGGAAGCGGTGGGGTGGCCGGCGTTCAAGCCGGCCGATCCCGGTAGGTAGCGAGAGACAGTCAAGTGACTTAGTAGTTGTCTTGTACCGTTGTCCGCAGTCAGACAACCGTGCAAGACGATGTGGGTCGCATATCGGCCGAATCTCTATAAAGTATATGTAGCTATATCAAATCCGTCGGGTGGGCCATGCCAACCTGGCTGTTTGGATTTCTACAAACCACCTCTCCTCTAACAGTTTCTCTCTCTCGGTTGGCATCTGGACATCCTAGGGGATTAGTCTCGTTTCACGGACAATAGCGCGAGGCGTAGCAAACCGTCCCCCGAGACGGAGCATATCAGTCGGACGTGGACGGCCTTCTACGAAGCTTACGAGAACGCCCGTGAAGTCGGTGCCCTCGAAATACCCCAATCGGCGACGTCCAAGACGACTGCGGCTTCTAGCCCAATTCCGTCGCGTGCTTCTCGATATTGTGGCCCGGGAAGGTGGGGCTTATACGCACTCGATATCGTAGATATGATTAATTGATTGGACTTCCAACTAGTAGGCGAAATGGCTCACCCCCGTGACGTAATCAAGCTCCTCCACGACCGCTACAACGTCCTTCAAGCCCTCGAAGCGCATCCAAGTACGAAGCAGGAGCTCCTCCCAGCGGTTGAGATCTCTCGGTCGACACTCGATAGCGTCACGCGGAACTTGGAGAACGCCGGATTAGTCGTCTATCGAGATGGAGAATGGCATCTGACTGTCTACGGTCACTGCGCCTTCGCGCTCCATCAACGATATCGTGAACAGTTACGAGACCTGCGAAAAGCCGCTTCATTCGTCGATATGCCGACTGATGAAACCGCGTTCGACTGTTCGATCCTCATCGATGCAGACGTCCACTCCACGGATGGGATAATTCAAGAGGACGTCATGCAAGTCCTATTAGACGCCGCGAGGGACGCGACGCGCTTTCGGATGTTCACTCCGCGTGTCCTCGCAGCACATGTCGAATCGTTCTATGAGAACGCTCTCATCAGCGACGATCCACGCATCGAACTCGTCGTCCCCATGTCTCTCTTCGAGCAGCTGCGTGCGCACTTCTCAGACCTCATTCACGAGGCTGTCACGGATTCGCCAATCTCCTTCTACACTGCCGATGTTCCCGACACGTTCGGGCTCTGGATTGCTGACCACGATCACGTCGGCGTACTCGTGTTCGGGGAGAGTGGTGTTCGTGGGATCCTGGTCAACGATACTGATGCAGCCCTGCGCTGGGCGGAGGAGCAATACGAGCACATCAGACAGTCTGCGGACCCGGTGTCCTTCCGTAGACAACCACAGAAGCGAGTGTAATATCGCTGCTTACAGGCTCATTATCTTCCGAGTTGTGATTATGCTGTGGCGGCGTCGTCGAGTGCGGATTCATTCACTTCTAGGAAAGTGCTGTCACAGGCGTCGCAGGAGAGGACGCCTGCCGTGTATGTTTGGCAGCACGTTTCCCGTTCTTCCTGGGAAAAGCTCAGTGAGCCATTGCAGGCCGGGCAGGTCTCTAATAGCGTGCGCGTGCTCTGGACGAGTTGGAGTTGGTTCATCTCGTCTCGCTCGGTGAATTGGGTATCAGTCTCGGCGAGTGCCTGTGCTATTTTTGCGTCACCAAGCATTGCTGCATGTGACGGCCACGTTAGAATGACTCTACCGCCCGAACGTGTAAGGTGGTGGATGGATGCGTCAGTGTCCTCGATTGTGACACTATCAAAGAGCTCTGTGAAGATCTCTTCCGCGTCTTCGGTGGGTGCAGCGAACTCTTGTTGATTGAGTCGATTCTGGAAGGAGGATGTAAGTGTGACGTCCGTTCCATCCGCAGTCTCAGTAGCTACACCAGCCTCTGCTAAGACTACAATTGGGTCCAGCTGGTCCGCGTCGATAGCTGGTTCCTCATGTTGGGTATGTGTCAGGAGTCGTTCTTCGACAGGGGTTTTTCCGAAGAGTTTGAGCATCCACGCGGGCATGTATCGCTTCGTGAGTTCGGGAGTGCCAGGGATCAAGTACCCGCGATAATAGATTAAGAGTCCCTCAAACGTCAATACGACGATGGCGAGAATCGGATCAATAGCTGCCAATCCCGCCACGATTACAAGGCCGATTACCGAATTAACCGTCGTACAGGGAAGGCATCTGTTCTCTCCAGTGTATTTTGGTTGTCTAAATCGAAACTGTTGGGCCATAGGTAAAGTGATGGACTAGTCAATAATCAGTTTACGCAGTGGTATTAGCCATAGCATGAGACATCTCATTTGGTGAAGTAACCAACCAATAAGATATAGTTTCCAGGGGAACTGTCTAGTTAAGTCAGTTTGAGAAGTAAGCCGTTCGTTAGGATAATCAACTAGGATGCTCGCAGACCTGCTCAGCGAGTGCTATGACAGGGGGTTAGAAAAGCTTGGAAGAACGAGCGGACGGCGACGCTCGTCAGGGCGTTCACCATCTGGCTCCACGCGACCATTTTCGCTTCGGGAGATAAGAGAGGTTCTTCGGCTATTCAACGTGGAGCGGACACGTCAATTAATCTTTCAGTTGGTGCATGGGATATCTGATAGTTTTATCGACCTACAGACAGAAAGAGAATCGTGCTAGGTCAGTTGGTACTTCACTGCTGCCCGGGCAAGTGGCAGGATAATGGCGACTACCGCTCCAAGGTAAGCGGTCTGATTGTACTGGGCGGTCGAGAGCAGCAAGTAGAGACCCACGACAGAGAGTGCGATGGCGGTTGCGCCACCCCACACAACCCATTCCAGCCACCCGGTCACCTCAAATGCAATAACATCGCTGGCAGACCCCTGTGGCGAGGTAGCCTCGTTGAGAGACGTGGGATTGTCCCACGATTCACTATCCTCGTTGCTCTGCGATCCCCACGATGAGTTATCCGGTGAATATACCGACTCCGTGCTAGACTCTGAAAGAGCTTCCTTAATGATACTGAACCATTCGAAGCCTGGTGTGAGTACGCTCGCCGCAATATACGGCGCAACCATCATTCCAACAAATCCGGGTATGAACGCGTATCGAAGAATCAGATACGAACTCTCTGGGTTCGACGGCCGGTAGTAGACGGTGACAGATTGTCCAGAGTGGTATTGATTTGCGACATTTGCAATTGGCTTAGCGACTGCAAACGCCGCATAGTGCCCCGGGAAAACCGTGTGGCCCGTGTATTGGTGGCCACGTACGAGATACGAGTAGGTGACGTTCGCGCGGTAATTCTGATACGGGCGATAGCTAATCGTCCGTGTTTGTGCGACTGACGCTGAATGAATTGTTCCGGGTGTCGTAGCTGCGGTGTCTGCCTGATGCACTTGGAACGCCACGTATCCCGCTCCGCCAATGAAGAGAAGGCTGGCAACGATTAGACTGATGTAAAAGGCTGATCTTGATGTCATATTCAGATAGTTTCCAGCAGGGGTATAGACATATTACTATAGATGTCTGCCTTCAAGGGTTGAACACGTGGACCGTGGGACAACGACGCTGTCGAATTTGCCGAGTGCCCAGTACTGGAGGTGTTCGCCTGTGTCGACGTGGGTATTGTGGACCCTCTGAGGCGCATCCCGCACTCACGAGGAGGACTGCCACAGCGAGGACTCCTATGGGCTGCGTCGTGGAGGACCGATTTGACATTACAGTTTCTGGCTCCTATTGAATGATAATGAATTCTGAGTTCCTAGTTCTTAATTTTCCTCTCACGGCTGAAACTGTGGGAATTCTTCCGCGGATAATCCTGAGGACAGGATTATGGATTGTCATTTGTCAGGAGTAGGTTGTTCGAGTTCGCCATTTTCGAAACGGTCTTTGAGCCATACCGATCCAATTTCGATGTCACTCAAATTAGTTATGCGATCTCGGAGAGTTGATATCCGCCCTTGGCCCGTAACGTAGAGTACGTTCTTGTACTCGTTTTCTACCATTGAAGTCTTCGTCTTCGAAATCATTTCATCAGTACGTTCCGCACCCGTTAGCTTAGCAGCAATGACAAGGGTAGCAATCCCGGTGAAAAACACGACGAATACGAGTAAGATCGAAGTAATCTGGAATAGTGCAATATACACGATGATGCAGGCGGGAACCGCAATAATCACTGCTATCCGCTCCGAGACTTGGCCAATCCCTCGAAGGAACCAAAACCCAATGTTTGCGAGAATGCAAATTACTGCCACCTGAATCGGCGAGAAGACAATGGCTATGCCGATCAGAATCACCCAGTTAACAATGATGAACCAGAGACCTCCCGCTGAGAAGTAGCGTTGAAAATGCGGGTCAACCTTGTGGAGCGGAATTCCTTGATCAGTATGGACTTCTTGAGCAGCGCGGACTTCCCCCGGAAATACGCTCCGAGCGAAAAGGGCAAACAGTGCAAGTTGACCGAAGCCAATCATTGCGAATCCCGTAATGACTAATGGAAGTCGGAGGAGCGTGAGTAGCCAGTATTTGATCTGAATCCGTTCTTCTGGGGCTTCGATGCAGATTGCCTCTGCATCAGTTTCAGTAACCCGGCATTCTATCTCTTCTTGGATGCTTGAATACCGATCTAAGTGAGATGCGCCAAATAGGTGAAGGGCACATGCCATACTTATCTTTCAATAGGAGGACAATAAAAAATTCACGGGTGATTGTAATCACTACATGGTTGCTACCAGACTCTGGGTTCTATCAAGCCTTGAGATTCTATTGAGTGTAGAAGTACTACGGCATGGTTCTTGGGAGAGTATGAATTATCCCTCGATACGAGATATATTGGTGGGTAAGTACATTATCCGACAGAAGTTTAATCCGCATGTATGGGAGATAAAAACAAACCATATACGAACCGGCGCAAGGTCCTCAAACTACTCGGTTCCGGAGCTACCGCTGGAATCGTTCTCAGCTCCGTTGGCGGAGCAGCAGCTGCAAGTAACAAACACTCCTCGACAACGCTTTCGCCCACCCAGCAGAAGGCTGTAACCGCTACCCTTCAGGAGAAGGCGAATAACTACATTCAGAAGAATCAGCCAAACAGCACGGTTACAACCGAAGGATTCCCATCCTGGCTCCCCACGATCCCCAGCGCACTTCCATTCAACTGGTGTGTGAAAGGCATCCCGGACGTCCCAAACTTCTGTGCTTCTACAACTGCACAAGGGTGGGGAGAAGTGTCCTGTAATGGATACACATTCTACGGTCCTCATGTCTCACAGGACTTCGGAAAAGGTCCTGAGGTTAAGATCTCCAGTGGGAATGTCGAAGTTTCTAAGGGCTTCGAAGCTAGCATGGAGTTAGCACTCGATCCCGTGACTGAATGCCCCTACATGAGATTTTCAACCAACGGGGCTGAAGCCTGTGTGGGCGGTGGCTATTGTCTGACGTACGAACCATCTACGGTATCTGCTACCAAACTCGCCAACGATCTCTGGAACAAGAACAAGCAACTCATCAAAGAGGCCCTCGGTCTTGTTGGAGTCGGCGCTTCGGCTTGGCTGGTTACGACTCTAGACGTCACGGTGACCGCAGCCGAGATACTCGCATTTGGGTGACATCCCCTCCGCGCTGAGGCGCGAGGATTCCAACGTGGGACAACAGCCCGGTCCCACATCCCCGCTGGTAACTTCTGGCCTGCCGAACTGGTCCAGCGAGTCGATTCCGGGTTCATGCACGATACGTCGGTCCCATAAGGGGGGGCGGCGTATTCGGCGTCCGAATAGACGCAGTATCCGCTTGCACCGTACATCCTGTTCATCTCGGAGAGACGGCGGAGAGGCCCCCGTCGCGGGTTTTCCTGCGTTCGAGCATGGGCCATGCCATCGGCCTGCCTGTCCATCAAGCCACGGTGGGACGACATAATCAGGAGAGGGTCACTTTTTGCCTGCCATTTCACGACGGTTTCGGAGACGCTCATTCGGGAACGGTATGGTGACCTTCGCCGTCCCGGCGGAACCCAATATAACAGCCAGTTTTTCACTATCAAAGTAGCAGATGTCTTCTTCATCCTTGAACTTGCACTTACTCCAGAATGTACATTTGTCAACCTCGATGATTTGGGCGCAATTGTATAGCAGCGAGATGGAAAGGGCACGTCTTCAACTTACTATAGTAGAATCTGGAAGTTTTTGCGGAGTTCCCAGCCGAACGCTTATTTGCAGAACTGAACACCTCGATACGAGGTGGGTTTCTTCACCGGGTCAAGTGCCTATCTCCGAGAGGTGTGAGCACCCGTCAATCTAAGCACCGGCTTCTACAGATGAACGCCAACCGAAAACAGTTGTATTCCGCCGGCACGCAGAGATATTGAGACAAGTGTGGGTAGATGCTTCTGGATATTACTATAGAGTGGAGCCAATGTGTTCAAACCACTCTCTAACTATGTCTACTGTGAGGGATAGTTCAACCACAACTTGAGTCATCAGATCATCCTCATTCAACCCCTCAATAACCACATTCTGCGCGGTAGTGAATCCATTATACCTAAATTGGTCTTCCGTAATAGTCGTCAAGTCACTCCTTTCGACCCGAATATTGTCGAAAGTATTTATCCGTGAAAGCTCATTCACAACATTTCGAGAGACGATAAGTGATGAAATTGAATCACTTTCGAGTGCTCTCTCAAGAGCGTCACTGTAGAATGGGTTTGCAACTCCAAGAAACAGACATTCCACGTCGGTCGAACGGAGTTCCTCAGCGAATTGCCTCATTGGCTCGTATGGCGAATCGGCCGTTGAGACATACGTACTAATTTCGTCATATCCAATGTCCCCCTGTAAGAGTGAACGGAATTCTGGGCAGTCGGTGAGTTTCAAGGGGAGCACTTGCTCAAGCTTGGTGAGACCAGCGATCGAGTGAAGCTGCCTGTAAAATTCCTCAAACATATCGACGATCCCGCTCCCTGCCAGCGTGATCTCATACAGGCCGTTCTGTCGTTCTATCACCCATCCATACTCTCTCATCTCCCTGAGGGTCCGAAGCAACGTTGACCGTGGAATATTGAGGGTATCAGAGAGCTCGCCTTTCCGGTGCGTATTCTCATCAAGTACATGCAGAACACGGATTCGCTTCGGTGACCGTGCCAAGTATTCGAGCCACTCCCACGACCAGTTTTCAAACGACGGGGCAGGACGACCACTGTCACTCTCTCCAGAGATAGGCGAGTGAGATTCAGCCATCGTGTTCCTCCATCCGCCGGAGTGTCCCCTCCCGCCACTGAAGGACTGGCAGTTCAGACCGGCCTACGCTCCAAGGAAATCCCCCTCCGTATCCAGCCAGATCAGACACAGTGTCACCAGCATTTGGTTGATACATCATTACGCTATGGAATCGAAAAATGCCAGCTTACTGGGACCCCCACCAAAAAATCACCACCCCCACCAAATGTTAGGCGATCACCCAACTCGCCGAAAAAGCACTCCCTACATAACGATTACCAGTCCGCGGTAATCTGGGGTGAGAGCCAGCGACACAAGTGATGATGCGTCTGAACGGGACACAAACTACTGAGAACTGTTACGCCGATCCATCGTCGTCATCTGGGCCGCCACCGGATTGACTCATGAATTCGTCATCGTACTCGGCCTCCTCATCGACTGGAATCGTGACTGATTCGCCGAACGCGTCCACATACGCGGGCTGATCGTCGAGGCGGGCGAGTTCCGCTTGGCGCGTCGTCACCCACTCAGACAACCCATCCATTTCCTCCCCGATCCGGTGCGTATAATCGAGTAATTGTCTGGCACGCGTGCGTAATCCCCTGCCGATCCATCCGCCGCACCACGCGCTCACCACGCGTCGTGATTCGGTACTCGTTCCGGACTGACGTCTCACCCGGGTTCATCCCGAGTGTAACGAGCCCGTGGCTCCGCGCCTCTGCCAGTCGCTGACTCAAGCGCGGACGCCCCGGGCGAGATTCGCGCCCAGACGACGGACCTCTACAGGATTCACGACCACATCACCCGCATCATCGCCAACCTCGACATCAATCCCGACTGGTTCGACGGCTACGACGAACCTGCACGCGCGACATTCGACCTCACCCATGGTCCGGACTTTCCCCTACATGGACGCCCTCGACCTCGGGCAGTCCGAAGTCGAACGCCGCCTCCAGGGAGCCACCTACATCTACCTCCGCTTCGGACTCCCCAAACCGATCAGCCAGCCAGTCATTAGCCACAACAAACGCACTCGCTTCACCCTCGCCGACCGAGGCCTCCTCCACGACCTCGCCGACGAGATTAGCGACGTCTGCGTCGAACACGACATCATCCAGGACGAAGCCCCCTCGCTCGACCCGGAGGATATCCAGGGGACGAGAGTGAGTGAGGACCTCATCACGGATGCCGTCCGCGAGGCAACCCAACTCGGTTTCCAAGAGTTCACGGCGGACCGCGCGAGTAACGCGAAGTACGCCCCCGACGCCTACTTCGAACGCCAAGGCTACCTGAACATGGCGAACGCGAGTGCGACCTCCGAGCGCCGACGCTTCGCCCGACTCAGCGAGCGCGAGGAAGTCCCGCACAGCTCCTCGCACAATCGGACGATGCAGAAAGTCACCACGCTCGAGAGTCAACTCACGTTCGACGAATTCACGGCCGGAGCGCCGATACCGGAATGGCAGCGGATTCGAGACCACGTCTTAGAGCCCTTCCACGCGGGCGTCGAGGAAATTCTGGCGGAGCTCACGGACGATACGCGAGCGAGCGCGGGATTCCACGAGCGCGTTCACGCTGCCATCGATATCACGCACTGGCCGTTCTGGGTCTCCCCGTTCAAATCCGAGGCCGACGCCGAACCCGACGAAGACCCAGTGACGTACACGGACAGTACGGGCCGAGAGCGCACCGTGTATCTCGCATACGAACGATACTAATCGAGATTTGATCAGGTTCTCCTCAACGGGAGACTCATTCCTCGACAGACTCCGACTCGTCCTCAAAATCACTCGATCTCGTTTGTAGAACTCTCAAACAGCCAGGTTGAGGCCACGCATTCGAGGAGAGCGACGGTCGACCGGAGGGGAGCGGCGTGATCGCTCGGGCCCGACACGCGGCGTTGCGGCGGCAGGACGGGCGCTCGCTCTCGGGGTGGTGATAGAGGTTCCCGTTTCGAGACGCCGGAACACGGATTCGACGCGCCGAGGCCGGAGATCGAGGACGGTGTACGAGAGAACAGGAACCGCGAGCGGCCGGTCGTCAGCGCGGTTCGGCTTCCGCGTAGAGGTTGAACGACTCGAAGACCGGCCGGTCGGTCATGCCGAGGAGAATGGCCTCGTCGTCCGGCTCGTGGTGGTGGATGGCGTCGCGGGGGACGACGAAGATGTCGCGTTCGCTCCACTCGAAGGCCTCGTCGTCGATGTGGGTGACGCCCTCGCCCTCGATGACGAAGTAGACGTCGACGGTGTTGTGGAAGTGGGGGTCGGTCTCCGCCTGGAGGAGCTGCGCGCGGAAGGACATCGTCGGAAAGAGCGGCGGGGCCCCGGTCGCGGGATTGACGTAGGAGACGCTGTAGCCGTCGTGAGGGTCGGGATCGTCGTTCTCGGCGCGCTGGCGAAGCGTCTGGACGGTGTCCTGCCAACTGAAGCGATACGGCGGCGTCGCCTCGCGGTTCCCCCGGAAGGGGCCGGGGATGTCGCTCTCCTCGGTGGACTCCGTTGGGCGCGCGCGGCCGTACTGGGACTCCCAGTAACCCTGCGACTTCGTCACCGGCTGGCGTTCGAGTTCGTGGTTCTCGAAGGCCTGTCGGGTGTTCAACGAGTCGAGGACGAGCGGGAGGTCGAGGACGTCGAGCCACGTCGCGGTCTCGTCGGAGTCGTTGACGTGATCGTGCCACTCCCACTGCGGGGTCGTGATGAGGTCGCCGTCGCGCATCGGGAACTCCTCGCCGGCGACGACGGTCTTCATATCCTCGTTCCCGTCGATGGTGAAGCGGAGGGCGTTCGCGGAGTGCCGGTGCGACGGCGCGGTCTCGCCGGGCGAGACGGTCTGGACGCCGACGTAGATCGTGTTCGAGATGGCGTTGTTGTAGCCGCCGGTGTTGAGGGGGACGGCGACGCGGCGCTGGAACCCCGGCGGGAGGTCGGCGATCGGCACGTCGCGCTCGATACCGTCGATCGCGGCCTGGATGTCCTCCCACTTCCAGATGTCGGCCTCGAGGTCCGCCGTCTCGTTCCCGAGGTCGTCCTCGACCTCCCACAGCGGTCGGAGGTCGTTCGCTTCGAGGAGGCTCCGCGTGTCGTCGCTCAACTCGAGGAGATCCTCCGGATCTTCCCGTGACTCCGGCTGGGCCATACCGTATCTATTGCATCATCGATAATAAAGATCGGGGCGCGGTGACGGATCGGGGTGCGAGTCGACTTACGCCTCCACCTGCGCGTCGAAGACGTCGTCGGAGTCGAAGAGCGCGCCGCAGTCCTCACAGACCATGCGCCGTTGGATGGCGTACTCCCAGAGCTTCCCGCCGCAGTCGAGGCAGTCGAAGTGCGCGCGGACGAACGGGTCGGACTCGCTGTAGATGTTGTCGAACTCCGCCATGGGTGGTGGTGACAGACCGAGGACCAAAAGCGTGCCGCCGGGACGGACCGCCGTGCGCGGCGTGGGGTTACCGGTAGGCGAGGTTGACTTCGACGTCGTCGGTCGCGGTGAGCAGACGCTCCGCGAGGTCGGCCTCGCGGTCGTCGCGGGCGAGGCGGCGGGCAGCCCCGGCGACCGCGAGCGCGCCGCGCACGGCCCCGTCGTGGCGAACGGGAGCCCCGATCGCGTGGATCCCGTGGAGGTCCTCGCTGCGGTTGACGGCGTAGCCGCGCTCGCGGATCCGATCGAGCTCCGCGTGGAGTTCCGCCCGGTCGGTGACGGTGTTCTCCGTGTGCGCCGGAAGCCCGTGCGCATCGATGATCCGATCGACCTCGTCGTCGGGGAGGTGCGCGAGGATCGCCTTCCCGCCGGAGTTGACGTGGAGCAGGCGCCACGTCCCCACGATGGTCTCGACGCTGACCTCGGAGTCGCCCCGCGACCCGTAGAGGTACATGGCGCGGCCGTTCTCCTCGACGATGAGCCACGCCATCTCGCCGGTTTCGGCGGCGAGGTCGTCGATGGGGGTCTTGGCCGCGCGGTAGATGTCGTATCGATCACGGGCGTACTCGCCGGCGCGGAAGAACTCCAAGCCGACGTGATAGGTCCCGTCGCGCTTGACCGCGTACCCGTGATCGACCATCGTCCGCAGGTGCTTGTGGACGCTGCTCTTCGCCAGACCGAGATTCTCGGCGAGTTCGGTGACGCCGGCGCCGTCGCGCTCACGTAGTTGTTCGACGATGGCGAACAACGTCTCGTCCGACCCGACTGTCTCGACCCCCGATTCGTTCGATTCCATGCCAAACACAGGTCGGGGGAGGCATTTAGGACCTTCGCCGCCCGACCGAAATTGTGTTCCCTATGAGCGAATACCGAAGCGAAATTCCGACTTCTCGCGCGTGAGGTCGAGGAACCCCGTCCGGTCTTACGAGCATATCCGTGTAAATCCCGTACGCGACGCGCGGCGGGGCGGACCCACGATCGGGCGAAACGGTTTCCTCACAGCGAACGTAGGTCGACGGTGTCGATCAATCGCGGTACGGCGATCGGATTCGACCTCTGTGCGTGTACCCGAACAATTATGTACAATCGTCGTGGATAGGACCATAGCTAAAGAAAATGAACTACATCGATGGGTTCGAACGAACGGTGCGGTGTTACGGCGGGGAAACGGCGCTCGTCACGGCGAGCGGCGCGGAGCGGACGTACGCGGAACTCGACCGCGAGAGCACGGGCCTCGCCAACGCGGTCCACGAGCGGATCCCCGAGCGGCGGTGCGCGACCCTCGCGCTCAACGGTATCGAGACGGTCGTGTCGATGCTCGCGGGGCAAAAGCGCGGGCGCGGCAACGTCCAGCTCCCGTACCGCGCCGGAGTGGACGAGCTCGTCCGGATGGTCGACGACGCCGACGTCGGCGCGCTCCTCTTCGACGACGCGAACGCAGATCTGGCGCTCGACGTCGCGGAGCGGGCGGACCTCGACCTGGCGATTCACGCCGGCGACGCCTCGCTCGCCGGCGGCCGCGTCGTGTCCTACGACGAGTTCGTCGGGGCGGCGGCGACCGAGCGCGTCGTCGAGCGCGCGGACACGAACGAGTACGGCGTCTTCTACACGAGCGGGACGACGAGCCGGCCGAAGGCCGTGTCGTTCGATCAGGAGTCGATGTGGCTCGGCGCGACGCAGGTCGTCATGGAGATGAGCCTCGAACCGACGGACGTCGCGCTCGTGACGACGCCGTGGTACCACATGGTGACGGCCGACGCGTGGATCCTCCCCCACCTCCTCACCGGCGCGACGCTCGTCATCCAGCCCACCTTCGAACCGGAGGAGGCGCTCGAGCTCGTCGCCGCACACGACGTCACGGGGATGCTCGCGGTCCCGACCCAGCTCAACGTCCTCGCGGACCGCCAGGCCGACCTCGGCCTCGACATCGACACGCTCGACTACATCCGGACCGGCGGCGCCGTCGTCAGTGCGCGTCTCGTCGAGCGCGCCGCCGAACACCTCACCGAGAACGTCTACAACAGCTACGGGATGACCGAGGGCGGTCCGAACCTCGCGTACGCCCACCCCGAGGTACAGGACGAGCACACAGGGACGGTCGGGAAGGAGTCCTACGCGTGGGAGCTCCGCGTGGTCGACTCCGTCCCGCCGGACGAGGACCCGGACCCCGAGGCCGTCGTCGAGCCCGGCGGCACGGGCGAGATCCTCGCGCGGTGTGACGGGATGTGCGACGGGTACCTCAACAACCCCGAGGCCGAGGAGGACCTGTTCGTCGACGGCTGGCTCCGCACGCACGACGTCGCGGACGTCGACGAGGACGGCTACCTCTACATCGTCGATCGCGTCGACAACATGATCCTCAGCGGCGGGGAGAACGTCTATCCTCAAGAGGTCGAGCAGACCCTGCTCGAACACGACGAGGTCGAGGACGTCGGCGTCGTCGGGCTCGACGACGAGCACTGGGGCGAGGTCGTCGCGGCCGTCGTCTCCACGAGCGGCGACATCGGAGCCGACGAACTCGATCAGTTCTGCGTCGATCACGGATCGCTCGCGAACTTCAAGCGCCCGCGTCGCTACGTCGTCACGACGGACGAACTCCCGCGAACGGACACGGGGACGCTGGAGCGCTCGACGGTCGAGGAGAAGTACTTCTCGGCGGTCCGCGACGGCGGCACACAGGCCGAGGGCGAGAACACGACCTGACGCGGTCGAGTCGCAGTTTTTCGTCGCGGTCCGCGTCCTCGTTCCGGTACGCGCGCGGCGCTCGACGCGCTATTCGGTGCCGTGTTTCTCGACATCGACGTCGGCGAAGGAGACGTCGCGCTCCTCGACGCCGACGGTCATGGAGCCGACGTTCTCGATCTCGGCGTCGACGGTGTCGCCGTCGCGCAGCGGCCCGACGCCTTCGGGCGTCCCGGTCGTGATGACGTCCCCGACGTCGAGCGTCGCGCCGATGGAGGCGTACTGCACGACGTCCGCGCAGGTGTAGACCATGTCGCTCGTGTTCGCGGACTGCCTGACCTCGCCGTTGACCGCGAGTTCGAGGTCGAGGTTCTGCGGGTCGCCGACCTCGTCCGGCGTGACGACGTACGGACCGACGACGGTGAACGTATCGTAGGACTTGCGGTTCGAGCGGTCCTGATCGCCGCGCACGGAGATGTCGAGGAGGATCGTGTAGCCGAAGATGCGATCCCACGCCTCGTCGCTGTCGACGTCCTTCGTCGCCTCGCCGATGACGAAG
The DNA here is from genome assembly GCF_014647155.1 of Halarchaeum nitratireducens. Taxonomy (GTDB): domain Archaea; phylum Halobacteriota; class Halobacteria; order Halobacteriales; family Halobacteriaceae; genus Halarchaeum; species Halarchaeum nitratireducens. The sequence continues at coordinate 319,678 of NZ_BMOQ01000002.1, forward strand.
CCGAGTTCGACCTCGTGGTCGATCCGGCGGTCGTTGAACGGGATGACGATGTTCTCCTCGGCACCGATGACGCTGGAGGGGGCCTTCAGGAAGTACCCCTTGTCCTCGATGGAGAACCACTCGTCGGTCGTGATGTCCCGATCGGCGATGGCCTCCTCGATGTGCTTCTCGTAGTTGAGCGGGGCCGCGATGACCTTCCCCGGCCGGTCGATCGGGGCCTCGATGGTGACCTCGTCGAGCGCGTAGTCGGCGTCCGCGTCGGCGTACTCGCTCGCGTCGTAATCGCCCTCCATGTACTCGACGAGCGGTTCCTCGCTCTCCAGGCCGAGGCGATCCGTGAGGTCGACGACGCCGTCGCCGCTCTCGCTCACCACACCGAGTCTGTCGCCGTCGAACGTGACGAACTTCATGCGTTCGAACGTTCGCCCGCGTCCTCTTAAATCACGTCGGTCCGTGTCGATCGTTCGTGTCCTTTCGGTCCGGAGCGAACCGTCCTCGTAGGTCAGCCCGCCTACGGCGTTCCGACGGAGACTCGGCCGCTCACCGACGGCCATCACGATCGGATCGAGGTGGGCTGGCGTCACGACGTCGGTCGCGACGGACGGTCCGTCTCGGACGGCTCTCACCGCTGCCCGCGACGAACTAATCGGTTAGTGAAACGTCAATCAATAACAATTATGTATATGCGTGTGGGATAGCGTACCGTATGCTCTTTCGAACCAGCGTGTGGTACCCCGATTCGCGGCGGAGTATCGCGGTCCTCGTCATGCTCGCCGGGATGGTCGTGTTGCATTTCACGGAGCTGTTCGGGTTGCTGGACGCCGGGTTGCTCTTCGGGTGGCTTCCGATGCAGTTCGCCTACGACCTCGCGTACACCGTCCTCGCGGTCGTCCTCCTCTACGGGGTGTATCGAATGGCACCCGACGGGACGGCGAAATCGGAGTCGGGAACGAGCGGCGTCGTCGACGGAACCCGAGGTGAGATGGAATGACCGCGATCGCGGGCGACACGACGCTCATCGTCGGAATCGTCGTCTCCTACTTACTGATCGTCCTCGCCGTCGGACAGTACGCCTCGCGGAAGACCGGCGACTCGCGAGAGGAGTACTTCATGGCGAGTCGGTCCTTCGGGACGCTCGTCCTCCTCGCGGCGCTGTTCGCCACGAACATGTCCGCGGTGGTGATGATCGGTGCGCCGAGCCTCGCCTACGACATCGGACCGAACGCGTACGGCTACTTCGTCGGTCTCTTCGTGTTCACATTCCCGCTGTTCGTGATGACCATCGGCCACCGCGTGTGGCTCGTCGGGAAGCGATTCGACCACATCACGCCGGGACAGGTACTCAACCACCGATTCCAGTCCTCGACCCTCGGCGTGTTGGCGATGCTCGTCTTCACGTTCTGGACGGTGCCGTACCTCCTCGTCGGTATCCAGGGAGGCGGTATCGCCTTCGAGCAACTCACGAGCGGCGCCGTTCCCTACTGGCTCGGCGGGCTGGCGGTGACGCTCGTCGTTCTCGTGTACGTCTCGACCGGTGGGATGCGGGGAACGGGGTGGACGAACGCGTTTCAGGGGACGGTCTTCGTCGTCGCGCTCGTCGGGTTCGCGATCGTCATTCCCGAACAGCTCGGTGGGTTCGAGGCGGCGACGCGCGCGACTCTCGACGTCAACCCCGCACTCGTGAACCGCGCCGGACTCCCACCGCTCGGGTGGAAGACCTACCTCTCGGTCGCGGTGATGGTCTCCATCGAGACGTTCATCCTCCCGCACTTGTTCATCCGGTACATGACGAGCCGATCGAGCAAGCAACTACGTCGGACGGCGGTCGTCTATCCGATCGCCATTCTCCTCTCGTGGGGACCGGCCGTGATGCTCGGGTTCTGGGGGCTCGGGCAGTTCCCCGACATCGCCAATCCGGACTTCATCCTGCCGACGCTCATCCAGGCGAACTTCCCGACGTGGCTCGTCGGTCTGGCGCTCGCCGGCATCCTCGCCGCGCTGATGTCGACGCTCGACGGTCAAGTGCTCACGCTCGCGACGATGCTCACGGAGGACGTCCTCCGTCCGTTCACGGACATCGACGAACGGACAGAGGTGTTCGCAACGCGCGGGTTCATCGTCGCCATCCTCGCCGTCGCGTACGTCGCCGCCCTCCTCACCAAGGAGTCCATCATCGACACGACGATCTTCGCGTTCAGCGGCTACGCGCTCACCTTCCTCCCGATCGTGAGCGGGTTCTACTCCGAGCGGGTGACCGAAGCCGCGAGCGGTACGGGGCTCGTCCTCGGCTTCGTCGGTCTCTGGGCGTTCCACCTCGGGGTCCTCCCGGGTAGCCTCACGGTCGGGTTCCTCCCCGTCATCCCCGTGCTCGTCGCACAGGCCGTCGTCATGGTCGCGGTCGCCCTCGTCACCGCTCCACCGGACGACGAGCGCGTGGATCAGTACCGAACGCTCTTCGAGGGGGAGTGGTGAGACCGGACGGGCGTCAGACGAGGCGGTAGCGCTCCCCGTTCGGTCCGTCCTCGCGGACGGCGACCCCGCGGTTGACGAGATCGCAGAGCGCGGCGAGGACCTCGGGGAAGAGATAGACGAGGTCGTGGTCGCCGACGACGGCGTCCGCGACGTCGACGGCGGTCGCCGGACCGTCGGCGAGGACGTCTCGAACGCCCGCGAGACGGCGTTCGAGGCTTCCACGGTCGCGTTCGAGGGTCGCCTCGAACGCCTCGTGGATCGGACCGTGACCGGGATAAACGCGATCGATCGTCAGGCCGTCGAGTCGGTCGAGCGAGCGGCGGTAGTCCGCGACCGCGCGATGGCGTTCGAGGTCGAGACGGTCGTTGAGGAGCGCGGGGCGGAACGGCTCAATGGCGATGTCGCCCGAGAAGGCCACGCGTTCGCCGCCCACGTCGGTGACGTAGCAGAGGTGATCGGCCTGGTGGCCCGGCGTCCAGACGGCGTCGACGGCCCGATCGCCGACGGTGAGACGCTGATCGTCCACGACCCAGTCGTCGACCGCGTCGAGGGGGAAATCGCGCCGGATGCGGTCGCGGATCGAACGCTCCTCGTCGCGCATCGTCGCCTGCGTGTCCGCGTCGGCCCCGCTCGCGGCGATGGTCTGACTCGTCCGCTCGGCGACGACCTCGGGCGGGCGTCTGAGGCGGTCGCTCGCGGTGAGCGGCGCGTGGACGACGGGATCGCCGGCCGCCACGACCGCACGCAGGTGGCCGATGTGATCGGGGTGGGGGTGCGTGAGGAAGACGTGGTCGATCTCGTCGAGCCCGTAGCCGCTGCGCTCCGCGAACGACGCCCCGTCGACGCGCTCGGGCGGCACGCCGCCGTCGAACAGGATCGTCTCCGCGCCGTCGAGGACGTACATCGCGACGTGGCCCGGCGGCCACTCCATGTCGAACTCGACGCGCGTGACGGTCGCCGGCTCCTGTGTCATCGCGAGCACCTACACCCGGTCGACGTATATGTCCTTCCGTGCCGTTACGTCCGGCGCTCGACGACGAGACCCCCGGCGCCGACGGCGATGTCGGTCGGTCCTCTCGTCACGGCTTTCAGGTTCGCGCCCGTCGGCGTGGACTGCTGGCGCCACGTCCCGTCGGTAAGGTCGTACAGCGCCCCGCCACCGCCGACGGTGAGCCCGGCGCCGCCCGCGCTCACCTCGACGTCGCGCAGGTCGGCGTCGCCCGTGTCGCTCGGCGTCCACTCGGCGCCGTCCCAGTGGAACACCATCCCGCCGCCGCCGGAGACGTGGACGTCGTCGGGGCCGTCGCTGTCGACGCCGTAGAAGTTGACGTTCGCGTCGGCGAGACCGATCTTCGTCCACGTCTCCCCATCGCGGGTGTGGAGCACCGTCTTGTTGCCGTCGACGATGTGTCCGCGCCGATCGCCGTGGAAGTCCACGGCGTTGATGTTCGACCCGCTCGCCGGGGTGACGTACTCCCACGTCTCGGATTCGCCGTTCTCGAAGCTGTAGTAGAGCTTCCCCGAGTCGCCGGCCACGTAGACGTTCGCGGCGCCGGCGTCGCCGGTGACAGCGACGTCGTTGAAGTTGTTCGTCACGTCCATCGGGGCCGAATGGTCACGGAGGGAACCCGTCGTGACGTCGTACTCCCCGATCGCGCCGGACGCGCCGACGAACCAGAGTCGCTTCCCGTCGTCGGTCACGTCGGCACCGTAGAGCGCGTTCCCGTTGCCAGTCGGTCCCCCGTCGAGGACCCGCTGCCACCCCGTCGCCGTCCGCGACAGGAGGGTCCCGGCGCCGCCGACGGCGTGAGCCCCGGCGTCGGTGTACGCGACGTCGTAGAGCGTTCGATCGGTCGGCGTCTCCGCCACGGTCCACGGCGTGTCGCGGGCGCTCGCGGCACCCGCCGCCGAGAGCCCGGCGAGCGCGGCGCCGGTCGCTTGGAGGATGGTTCGCCGCGTGATGTGCGATGTCTCAGACGACATGTCCCGTCCGGACGGTGACGTCACGAGCCCGATAAAGCTTCGATTCGTTTCGTACCGAGCGTAATTAAGTACGGCGTGCCGAGACCAGAGCAGGTCGGCTCGCGTCGCCGGCGCCCACACCCGCGGCCGGGCGCCGCACGTCGCTGGCGCCGCCGATCGATGTCGGCCGCCCGACTGAACGAGAAGGCAGATAGATGCTCGACAAATATCGACGGCCGCGGCGTCGACGTCGTATCGAGGGGGAAATCGTAGTGCCGGCCACCGCCGTCGAGGTTCCGGTACGCCAGAGGTGATAGCCGATACGACGGACGCGCGCTTCGAGGTCGATTTCTCCACCCCAATCATCACCTTCTCGTCAATAGTTCGCTGTCGACAGGTCTGGGGTCGAGGCGTCGCTCAGAGCGCCTCCCAGTAGTCGGGTTCGTTCCCCTCGCGCCACTTGATCGTGCAGCCGCGCGACGGCCGGAAGCCGGCGTCGACGGCCTCGCCAGCGAGGACGTCGTCGATGATCTGTCGCATCTCGAAGCCGGGTTCGCCGGACGGGTCCGCGTCGGGGGTGAGTGCGTCGTCGAGCCGACCGTGGTAGACGAGTTCGAAGGCGTCGCCGCGGCGCGCGAAGAGGAAGGGGTCCGGCGTGCAGACCGCGCCGTAGGCCGCCGCGACGTCCTGCGACTCGTCGCGGAGGTAGGCGTCGTAGGCGATCCGGCCCGACTCGACCTCCTCGCGCATGCCGTCGACGGAGTCGGCGGGGTAGGCGTCGGCGTCGTTCGGGTTGATCCCGACGACCGCGACGTCGTCGTAGTCGGCCGCGATGGCGTTCAGCGCGGGGTGTTTCGCCCGCGCGTACGGGCAGTGGTTGCAGGTGAAGACGACGAGGAGCGCCTCGGCGTCCGCGAAGTCGTCGAGGTCGTACGTCTCGCCGTCGACGCCCGGGAGGGAGAACGCCGGGGCGTCGTCGCCGCGTTCGAGCACGCGCGTGGATTCGCCGGCCATACCGACCCGTCGGCGCGCGCGGCGAAAAAACGCACGCCCGCCTCGATCGCCGCCGATCCGTCAGGGCGCGCGGAAGACGCGGATCGTGTCGCGCTTCGTTGGTTCGCACAGCAGTTGTGCGAGTCCGAGATCGCCGAAGATCGCCTTCCAATCCCGGTGGTAGAGCGGGAAGTCGTCGTTGACGTAACTCACCTCGCGGCCGTCGCGGCCCCGCTGGGGGCCGTTGCCCTCGTTCTCGGCGGTGACGAGCAGATCGGACGTGACGCGAGCGAGGTCCTCGAAGACCCACGCGTCGTCCGGGTGGACGTGTTGGAGCGTCTCGACGGAGTAGACGACGTCGAAGGCGTCGTCGTCGAACTCGGGAACGACGTCCTCGATGGCGCCGGTGCGGAACGATCCGGTCTCGGCGAGGGCGGGGAACTCCTCGGCCATCACGTCGAAGGCCTCGTCGTTGAGGTCGATGCCGGTGAGGTTCTCGTAGCCGCCGCGGCGGAGGTGTTCGAGGTGGCGACCGGAGCTACAGCCGACTTCGAGGATCGCCGCGTCCGTCGAGACGTAGTGATCGAGGGCGTCGCGGATCGTCTCGCTCACCTCGTTCGGCCCGAGATGCGCGTAGTAGGTCGGCGAGAACTCGCCCTCGCGCTCCGCCCAGTCCGCGCGGACGTCCGCTGGGTCCTCGGGGGTCTCGGGGTCCTCGGGGTTCATACACCGGGAAGACGCCGGGCCGTGAAAGGCCCCGCGATCGGAACGCGCGCGATGCGCGTCTCAGCGCGGTGGCGTTCCGAGGGCGTCGTCGAGGAGACGCCCGAGCGCCTTGCGCAGGTGTTGGTGGAAAGTCGGCCCGGCGACGCCGAGGTCGTCCGCGACGACCTCGCCCGTCGTCTCGCGCGGCCACTCGAAGTAGCCGCGGGCGTACGCCGTCCGGAGCGCCTGGAACTGTTTGTCCGTCAGGATCTCCGAGAGGTCGTGGCGGAGAGCGTTCGCCGCGGTGTCTCCCGCGGGCGCGCGGCGGCTGAGGTCCGCGCTCGGGAGGCGCTCGCGGATCGCGTCCGCGAACGCCCGGACGTCCGTCGCGGGGCTGACCGCGACCGTGATCGTCCCCCCGGTGGGCGTCGCGCGGAGGTGGCGGATCGTCGCGTCGCGGTCCGCGAAGGCGCTGAGGACCGGTGAGTCGGAGACGACGACGGCGAGCATCGACCCGTCCTCGTCCGCGCGAACGACCTCGGCGTCGGTGACGGCGACGCGTCCCGATGCGGCCTCGACGAGCTGCGTCGGTTCGCCCGCGACCGCCGCGTGGAGGAGCCACCCGCCGTCGTGCGGGGCGATGGACGTCACGTCGATCGCGCGCCCCGCCCGCTCCGCGAGCGCGAAGAGCGGGTCGTCGGTCGCGGCCAGCGAGAAGCGAAGTTCGAGCGATCGCCCGGAGAGGAGGGTCTCGGTGCGCTCGACGGCGCCGAGCGCGTCCGCGATGTGCGCGGCGAGTTCGGCGAGGACGTCGCGCTCCTCGCTCCCGAACGCACCGGGGACGCGCGCGTAGAGTTCGAGGAAGCCGTGGCACCGATCGCGGTGGCGAAGCGGGAGGCGGATCGCGCTCCGGAAGCCGCGGCGCATCGCCTCGTCGCGCAGACCCGCGAACGCGGGATCGCGCAGCACGTCGTCGACGACGGTTACGCGGTCGCCGCGCTGCGATCCCGTTCCACCCACCGATCCCGACTCCGTGCCCGCTGCACTCCCCCGTCCCTCGACACCGGCGCTCGCTCTCGCCTCCGTGTCGTCTCGCGCGCGCGTCGCCGCGAGCGGATGTTCGGTGCCGAGTTCGACGACGTGGTCGAGGAACGACTCGCCGGCGCCCGCCCACGCCTCGACGTGGGTCTCGCCGCCCTCGCGGCGGCCGATCCACGCGAGCGCGTAGCGGTCGTCGGCGGCGAGGTTCTCGCAGACGGCGTGCGTGACGCCGCCGCGCGACTCGGCGTCGACGAGCGCGCCCGTGATATCGCGTATCACCCGGTTGAGACGGTTGAGGCGCTGGAGTTCGGCGTTGCGCTCGCGGAGTTCGTCTTCGGTCTCCCGGAGGCGGGCCTCGCGGGCGGCGCGTTCGAGCGAGCTCGTCGCGTACGTCACGATGAGGTCGACGAACTCGACGTCGCGGTCGTCGAAGGCGTCCGGGGTCGGCGAGGCGGCGACGAAGACGCCGTGCTCGCCGAGCGGGGCCGCGACGGCACTCCGCGCGCCCGGCCACGGTGCCCGCGAGGGGTCGTCCGCGAGGTCGGCGGCGACCGTCGTCTCACCCTCGACGAACGCCTCCCAGACGAGCCAGCCGTCCGCGGTCGCGTCCACGACGCGGGGGTCGACGTCGCCCGTGACGGCCGAGGGGACGAGTCGACCCGCCGCGTCCTCCCAGCGGTAGACCGCGAACCCGGGGGCGTTGACGGCGCCCCCGGCGGCGTCGACGATGGTCTCCGCGACGGCGTCGGGATCTGTCGCGCGCGCCAGCTCGGCCGAGCGGGCGTGGAGCGTGGCGAGCACGTGTTCGCGGTCGCGGAGGGCCGCGGTCCGATCGAGGCGGTCGAGGGCGGCGGTCGCGTTCGCGGCGAGGATGCCGGCGAGCGTCCACGCGCGCGCCGCGTCGTCGTCGTCGGTCTCGTCGAAGCCGAAGACGAGGACGCCGTGGTCACCGATCGGGAAAGCCGCGACGCTGTCGACGGGCCCCCGATCCCGGTCGTCGTCGATGCTCGCGGTCGGAACGCGTTCCGGGTCGCCCGAGCGGTACGCGCGCGGCACCGGAGCGTCTTCCGCGACGTCGTAGGTGAAGTCCTCGTCCTCGACGCCGTGGGTGGCGGCCGCCGGCACGAGCGTCGCGTTCGCGGGATCGTGTCGGTAGACGACGCCGTAAGCGTCCGGAGCGACGTACTCGGCGGCCTCGGTCACGGCGGCGGCGACGGCGTCCGGGTCGTCCGCATCGAGGAGGCGACTCGTCGTCCGCTGGAGGCCTTCGAGGCCGCGCTCGTAGCGCTCGCGCTCCGTGAGGTCGCGGCCGATCCCGGCGATCCCGACGACGTCGCCGTCGTCGCCGTAGAGGGGTGCGGCGCTGAGTTCGAAGGGTACGGGGTCGCCGTCGCGCGGGGCGAGCGGGAGGCGGACGGTGACTGACGCGCCGCCCCGGACCGTGTCGAGGGCGGCCGTCAGCGTCTCGTGTTCTCCCTCGGGAACGATGTCGTACACCGTGAGGTGCGAGAGATCGTCGTCAGCGTAGCCGGTGACGTCGCGCAGCGCGTCGCTCCAGTAGAGCGGCGTCCCCGACGTGTCGACGACGTAGACGACGTCGTCGAGCGCGCCGAGGACGGATTCGACGAACGCGAGGTGGTCGTCGAGGGCGCGCCGCCGGTAGTACGCGCGGACGGCGTCGGTCGCGGTCTCGGCGACGCGCTCGGCGAGCGCCGCGATGGACTCCTCGGCGTGCTTCGAGAGGTAGCTGGTGACGTCGGCGTCGATGGCCTCGCTCGCGACGCGCTCGCTCCCGACGCCCGTGAGGAGGACGAAGGGGAGGCGTTCGTCGAGTTCGCGGACGGCGTCGAGGAGTTCGAGGCCGCTCGACGCCGGCATCTCGTAGTCGCTCACGACGCAGTCGACCGTTCCGGCCTCGACGGCGTCGAGCACGCGCGCCGGGTCGGTCGTCGCCGTGACGTCGAGCGGCGTGTCGGTCCGTTCGAGCGCCGTTTCGAGGAGGTCGAGGTAGGCCTCGTCGTCGTCGACCACTATCAGGCGGGTCGGGGACACGTCCGTCATCCAGACCGTATTGTTCGGGCCGCGGCCTTCTATCGGTCGGTCCCGCTTCGAGCGGTGAGTCACGCGTCGTCGTCGACGCGCGCGTCGTACCGGTAGTGCGCGGCGGGCGTGACGACCACGTACCGACCGCGCTCGGGGTCGTGGATGACGCGCGCGCCCGCGTCGATCCCGACGTCGACGAGGTCTTCGAGCGTCGCCGTCTCGACGACGAGCGCGTCGCCGGGGTCGGGGACGCGGCCGGTCGAGATCCACTCGTCGTGGCGGTGTCGGTGGACGGCCTCGGCGAGACGCGGGAGCGCGGGCCGCCACGCGCGATACCACGCGGCGACGAGGAGGGCCGCGAGCGCGAGGAGTCCGCCGACGCCGGCGAGCGCCCACGGCGGCACGGGGGAGCTCCCGGGCACCGCGACGGTTCGCTCGACCGACCGATCGTGGCGTCGGGTGTCCGTGGCGGTCTCGACGTCGTACCACGCGTCGCCGAACGCGAGTGGCGCGCTCGCCGAGAGCGAGTCCGCGTAGCCCGCGACGCGGTAGGTAGCCGTGGTCCTGACGGCGACGTCGACGCTCCCGGCGTCGCCCGCGGCCGCCCGGTAGGCGGCGAGGCGTCCGCGGACGCGCTCGGTGTCGATCCGCGCGGTCGTGGTGACGTTCGCGGCGTCCGTCGTCGCGTTCGACCCGAGCGGCACGGTGCGCGTCCAGAACGTCTCGTCGTCCCGCGTCGCCGTGTAGACGAGCGTGACGTTCTGCGTGACGCGCGCGAACGACGCGTTCGCGCTCCCTGTCCGCGCCGTGAAGACGAGATCGGGCGCGGCGCGCGGGTAGACGACGGGGTTTTCGAGGACCGTCCCCGGGTCGTGGAGCGCGCCGTCGCCGGTCACGGTCGCGCGCCCGGACGTGTCGAGTGCGACGTGCTGGACGTTCGCGCGATCGGTGACGGTGGTCGTCGGGGGATGGGCGGTCGTCCACGCGGCCGCGCCGAACGCCGCGAGCGCGAGCATGGCGAGGGCGAGCGCGACGGCCGGGCCGCGCTTGGCGAGCACGTATCTGAGTCGGGGTGGGAGCACGGTGTGTCAGGTGGTAATCGTCGCGGAGCGGTCGGGTGCCGAGACGGTGACGCCGCGCTCGCCGGTCGCGCTGACGTCGAAGGCGAGCGCGTCGAGCGTCGTGTTCGAGGCGACGCGGACGTCCACGGTCTCGCTCGCGCCGGACGAGAGGGAGACCGTCGCCGAGTCGCCGACGATGGAGCCGTCGACGACGAGGTCGGCGTCGTCGCGCGCGCTCTCGTGGAGCGAGACGGTCGCGCTCGCGGGCGCGTCGAGGGAGTTCGTGACGGTGACGAGGCGGGTCGTGTCGTTCGCCGCCACGGACGCACTCACGTCGAGGCCGACGACGCCGCTCTCGTCGGCGGCGACGGGGAGCGCGGAGTCGCGGTCGACGGCGGAGGTGGCGAACGCGCCGGTCCCCGCGCCGCCGAGAGCGATGGCGACGACCACGGCGATGGCGAGCGCGGCGGTGAAGGCGCGACCGGCGGGGCCGCGCGAGCGGGTTCGGTGCCGGCTCACTCGAACCCCTCCGTGAGGAGGCGCCACCAGCGCGATCGCGACCCGCGGAGGCGTTCGCGGCCGTCGATCAACGCCGCGAGCGCGATGGCGGGCGAGAAGGCGAGGGCCGCGGAGAGGGCGGCGGCGAGCAGCGGTTCGATGGCGTCGAGGCGGGCGAGGAGCGAGTGCGGGAGCACGGCAGGGTAGCGCCGGACCGCGACCTCGACGGGCACCGCGCCGGGATCGGTCGGGGCGCGGATCCGCCCGGAGACCGTCAGTGCGGTGGCGTTCCGGGAGACGGCGACGTCGCGCAGGCCCGCGGTGTGGACGACGCGGTCGGTCCACGGCCGCGACGGGACGGCGACGGTGTAGTTCAGCGCGTGCGACGATCCGGTGGCGACGGTCGGGATCGACCCGGTGCCGGTCGGGTTCTCGACGGCGAGGACCGTCTCCGCGTGCGTCACGCCGCCGAGCGCGACGACTCCGGCCGTCCCGACTACCGCGGCGAAGAGGAGCGGGACGAGGACCGAGCGGGCACTCGCGGGTCGTGACGGGCGACCTGTCGCGCGGCCGCGGCCGAGGAGCGCGGCGAGGCCGACGAGGCCGGCGAGGAGCGCGACGTGCTCGTGGACGAAGCGGACGGCGCGCCCGAGGTGCGGAATGACGACGGGCGCATCGTTCCACGTCAGCACGCGGCCGATGACGGCGTCGCGCGGGACCGGCGGATAGCCGGCGGCCTGATCGGCGACGGGGTTGTTGTCGCCCTTCGTTCGGAAGCCGTCGGCGGTTTCGGCGACGACGCGGTGGGTCGTGTAGGCTCCGCGCGTCTCGCTCCAGAACGTCACGACGTCGCCGGAGTCGACGTCGCCGGCGGGCACGAGCACGTAACCGTCGCCGATGCCGAGCGTCGGACTCATGCTGTCCGAGTAGACGTAGGACACCTGCACCGGCGATCCGGCCGGCGCGGCGACGAGCGCGGCGACGACGAGGAACGCGGCGAGGGAGACGGTGCGGAGCACGAAAACGGGTGAGGGCGTTTAGGCCGTGACGTTCAGCGTCCCGGTGAGGGAATCGTTGCTCGTCTGGCCGGTCGAGTCGACGGTGACGACGACGTCGAGCGTCTCTTCCGCGGCGAGTTCGCCCTCGTAGCTAGTGTCCTCGCTCACGGTGGCGACGGTGCCCCCAGAGTTGTTGATGAGCTCGAACTGCACGTTGTCCGTGTTCGTGTCCGGGTCGGAGTTCATGTCGTACGTGACGTTGAACGTGTGGGCGTTCCCGAAGTTGTTCGTGATGGTGAACGCCGGCGAGGTCGCGTTCCCGATGGTCAGCGTCGAGTCCGGGTTGATGCCCGTGGCGGTACCGGTCGTGACGTCGATGGCGAGCTGGTCGCTGCTCGTCGTGACGAGGCTGGAGTCCCCGGCCTGCAGGCCGACGAGACCGCCGCTGTCCGTGGCGACGTTGAGGCTGGCGTCACGGTCCACGGTCGCGGTGGTGAACGCGCTCGCCCCGAAGGCGGAGGCGACGACGACGATTCCGAGTGCGATGGCGGCGAGTTTGAGTCGCATGACGAACGAAGAGAGTACCCACCGGCCAGAAAGACCGTCGTCTATTCACTTACCCACCCCGCGCGCGGAACCTACTATGCGAGGTTCGCGGGAGGGCGGCGGGGCGACCGGCGGCGACGCGGGTCTCGGTCGCGCCAACGGGCGCGCCTTCGAGTCCGGTGAGACGCCGTCGCGGCGGCCGACGGGCACGCTAGGCCCCACGCTTTACTACGCGCGCACGAGACGGGCGTGCATGAACGAGAAGCGACTCGTGGTCGCCTGTTTCGGCGTCCTCGTCGCCGCCGCCCTGGCCTTCCTCGCGTACCGGTTCATCGCGCCGCTGACCGTTTCGGTCTTCCTCTACTACTCGACGCGGCGCTACCACAAATCGCTCAAACGCCTCCACCTCCCCTCTCGGGCGCGCGCGGCGATCGTCCTCGCGTCGCTGGCCGTCCCGCTCGTCCTGCTGATCGGCTACGCGGTCGTCCTCCTCGTCGTCGACGCCCGCTCGTTCATCATGGAGTACGCCCTCCTCGACGTCGCCGCGGCGCGCCTCCCGTGGTTCGAGGGGATCGGCACCCTCCCGCCGCTCACCATCGACGGCCTCTACACCGCCTACCAGTCCGGCCAGCTCAGCCCGTTCATCACCTTCGCGACCGACCACGCGGCCTTCCTCACGGGACTCCTCTCGGAGTTGTTCCTCGATCTGTTCGTCATCATCATCGTCACCTACTACCTGCTCATCGACGGCGGACGCCTCCGCGAGTGGCTGTTGCGCTTCGACGACGACGCCATCGTCCGGGACTACCTGGAGGCGACGGACGTCGAACTCGAAGCCGTCCTCTTCGGGAACCTCCTGAACGTCATCGCGGTGGCGCTCATCGCCATCGCGTCGTTCACCCTCTACAACTTCGTCGCGCCCGAGGCCGTCGAGGTGCCGTATCCGGCGCTCGCCGGCGCGCTCACCGGCCTGGCGAGCCTCGTTCCCGTCGTGGGGATGAAGCTCGTCTACCTCCCGCTCGCGGCGATCACCGCGATCCCGGTCGCGCTCACGGGCCGGACCGACCTGCTCGTCTACGTCGTCGGCTTCCTCGTCGTCGCCGTCGTCGTCGTGGACACGATCCCCGACATCGTGCTCCGCCCGATCCTCAGCGGCGAGAACACGCACGTCGGGCTCTTGATGCTCGCGTACACCCTCGGACCGGTCGTCCTCGGGTTCTACGGGCTCTTCCTCGCACCGATCCTGCTCGTCGTCGGGCTGACGTTCGCCGACACCGCCCTCCCGCGGCTCCTCGGCGTCGACCCGATCGACGCCGACGACGACTCGCTCTCCGACTCGCAGCGCCGCCTCGACGACTTCTGAGGCGAACGACGGGCCGGGGGACGCTCGGGCGGCGCGGGCGACGAGGGGGGGGCGGTTTACAGTGCGTCCAGGTAGTATGTGTAGGCAGTATATTTGGTCAGTAATACCACTCAATCGGTCCGACGGGCGTCGACCCGCGGAGTTAATACCGTAGCGCGCGAGGCGATCGGTGATGACTGTGGATCCGTCGACGCGCGCCGGGCGCGCGACCGACCGTGCGCTCCGCCTCGGCCTCCTCGCGGTCGCCGTCGCCGGGCTCCGGCGGCGCGACCCGGGCGCGTTCGTCAACGCGCTCGTCGGGTTCGCGGCGACGTTCCTCCCCGACGTGCTCGAGCGGCGGACGGTGCTCAGCGTCCGCCCGCGACACCGCGTCTGGGTCTCCGCGGCCTCCCTCCTCCACGCGATCGGGATGCTCGGTCCCTACGACGAGACGTGGTGGTGGGATCACCTCACGCACCTCTGCTCCGCCTCGCTTGTCGGCACGGCCGCGCACCTGTTCGCGCGACGGCGCGGCCACGACACGACCCGGACCGTGCTCGCGGCCACGCTCGGCCTCGGCGTGCTCTGGGAGGCGATGGAGTACGCCGTCCACCGGACCGCCCGCCGGTTCGGCCTCGAACCGCTCCTCGTCACGTACGGACCGCGCGACACCGCCCTCGACCTCGTCTTCGACGCGCTCGGCGGCCTCTGCGTCGTCGCGTTCGGCGATCGGCTCCTGGGCGATCGGCTCCTCGAGGACGTCGAGGACGAGAAGGGCACAGCCGCGAGGGGGGACTGAGCGGCGAAGCGGGTCGGACGCCGACGGTGGCGGTCCCAGTCCGTCGCGCGCCGTCACCCCGACGCCGGTGCGTCTCCCGACGCGTCGCCCCCCGTGATCCGGGCGTCGCCGCGGTCGACGTACCGCGCCCAGACGACGATGACCGGCGGGAGCACGATCAGCGACGCGAGGTACGAGTAGAGGATCGAGAGTCCCGTGAGGAGGCCGAACTGGCCGAGCACGGGCGTGATGGCGATGGCGAGAACGCCGATGCCGGTGACGGTCGTCAGCATGCTCCCGGTCAGCGCGCCGCCGGTCCCACGGACGGTCCGCGTGAGCGCGTCGAAGACGTCCGCCGACTCGTCGTACTCCTCCGCGAAGCGGTGAACGAGGTGGGCGGAGTAGTCGATACCCAAGCCGATCCCGATGGAGAGGATCGTCCCCGTCAGGACGTTGAACGGGATGTCGAGGGAGCGCATCGTCGCCGCGATGCCGACGACGGTCACGGCGATCGGGACGAGGTTGACGATCCCGAGCGACGGACGCCCTTGAAGGAGGCCGTAGATCAGGACGAGGAACGCGGCCGTCCCGAGCAGGGCGAACACCAGACTGATGAACGCCGACTGGGCGATGACGTCCGAGACGGCCTTCAGCACGACGACGTTACCGGTCGCGGTTGCCTCGAAGCGGAAGCGGTCGGCGACGGCCTGCGTGTCGTCCGTGACGGCGGCCTGTGAGGCGTCGGCCTCGACCGCGTACTCGACGCGCGCCGCCGTGTAGTCGTCGGTGATGTAGTCGAGCGCCCGCTCGCGCGCGGGCGAGTCGAGCAGCGCGTCGTAGACCGTCTTCAGGTCGTCGTCGGGGATCCCGTTCGCGTTCCGGTCGTTGCGCGCGACCAGTCGCGCGAACGAGTCGTCCCGCTCCGCGTACGCGCGGATGACGGTGATGATGCTCGTCTCACGGGCGTGGCCGCCGTCGACGACGAAGCTGTCCGGTGGCCCGTCGCCGGCCTTCCACATCGACTCCAGCGCGCCGTCGTTCGTCAGTGATCCCTCGACGTAGACCGTCGTGAGGTCCTCCTCACCCGTCTGGAAGCGCTCTTCGAGGAAGTTCGTCGTCTCCGTCACCGTGTAGTCGCGGGGCTGGAGGGCTTCGGGGAAGTACTCCAAGTAATCGGGGTTGTCCTCGGGCGGGAGGAAGGACTCCTGCGTGAAGCGGCTGTCGACGCCGGAGCCGTACGCGCCGAGCCAGGCGGTGCTGACGAGCAGGACGGCGAGGAAGAGCCTCGGGGCGATCCGGGCGATCCGGACGCCGACGGGGAGGAGCGTGCCGAGGAGCGACTCCTCGGAACCGAGCGGTCGCGAGCCGAATCGGGGGACGCCGACGCGCTCGCGGAGGCCATCGGCGGACACCTTCGCGGCCGGGAGGAAGACCCCGAAGATGCAGAAGGTGAAGACGATCCCGACGGCGGCGACGAGCCCGAAGTCGCGGATCGGGCCGAGTTGGCTGCTCGCGTTCGCGGCGAAGCCGATGACGGTCGTCCCGGTGACGATGACGAACGCGAGGAGCAACTGATCGGTCGCCGTCCGCATCGAGTCGCGCACGCCGAACCCCTGGGCGCGCTCCTCGCGGTAGCGGTTGATCGCGTGGATGCCGAAGTCGATGCCGACGGCGAGGAGGAGCGGCGGGACGGCGATCAGCATCTGCGAGAACGCGATCCCGGCGTGCCCCATGAACCCGAACGTCCAGAGGATCGCCATGGCCAGCGAGACGATACCGAGCCCGAGGTCGATCGGATCGCGGTACGCGAACACGAGGAAGAAGAGGATGAGCACGACCGCCGCGGGGACGACGAGGGCGAGCGAGTCCCCGATCACCGCGGCGAACTCCTCGGAGAGGATGCCGCTCCCGAACACCGTGATGTCGCCGCCGACGGAGTCGACGATGAACACCGCGTGCTGTTGGATGTCGGTGAGAGGGCTGGAGCCGCTCGTCCCCGCGCCGTCCCCGGTCTCGGCGGAGAGGGAGTGCGTGACGGTCCCGACGGTCGCCGACGCGGAGGCGGAGCGGGCGTTGAAGTCCGTGCTGAGGCTCGCGGCGAACCCCGGGCTCGCCGCGGCCGCCGCGGCGATCGCGCCGTCGATCTCGCTTGGCGTCGCCCGCTCGACGGCGTCGATCTGTTCGTCGAGCGTCGTCGCGGAGGGGTCGAGCGTCCGAGCGACCGTCCGGGCGGCGCTCGTCGTGGCGGCGACCTGCATGTCGGGGTTCGACTGGAGGCGTTCCTGCGCGCGGAGCATCCGCAGGAGGGAGGGCTTCGAGAGGACGTTCGTTTCCGACTGGATCAGCTGCGTCGTTCCCGTGTCGGGCTCGAACGTCACGCGCTCGAAGTTGGCGTTGACGTCGGAGAGGGCCTCCTGTGCGGGGACGTCCTCGGTGAACTGACTGGTGCCCGAGGAGGTGTCGGAGCCGCCGAGGCCGAGGGCGAAGACGCCCGAGACGAGCAGGAAGACGACGATGACGGTCCGCGGTCGGTCCACGATCCAGTGGTCGACGGCGTCGATGTAGCGCTGAGCGTCGATCTGGAGATCCATCGATCACTCCCGCCGGCGCCGCCAGAGGACGAACGCGGCGATGGCCACGACGAGCACGACGCCGCCGATCAGGGCGATCGGGGGGCCGCCGCCGGACGACTGGACGACGGTGACGGGGACCGTGTACGTCTGCGAGACCTCGGTGTCGCCGTCCGGCAGTTCGTACTGGAAGTCGAACGAGACGGGATAGCGTTTTTCGAGCGCGCTCCCGCCGGCGCTCAGGGCGATGGTGAACTCGTCGGTCTCACCGGGCGCGAGCGACGGGACGATGCCCTCGTCGTCGTCGCTTCCGAGCGGGTCCCGAACGAACGCCTTCGCCTCGACGTTCGTCAGCGGTTCGTCGCCGTTGTTCGTCACGCGGACGGTGAGCGCGCGCGATCCGCCCGCTCGGACCGTGTCGTTGGCGACCGTGACGACGAAGCGGTCCCGCTGGGCACCGATCTCCGCGTTCGTCGTCAGGCCGTCGCTCCGCTCCACGTCGCCGCGCTCGGTGCGGTATTCGACGGTGAGGTTGAACTGCTGGACGCTCGCGCTGGCGGCGTCGCTGACGGCGACGGCGTACGCCACGGGCGCACGCTCGCCGGGCGCGAGGTCACCGATGGCGTACTCGGGTGAGTCGACCTGGACGTTCGGGTTGCTGGACGCGAACCGAACGACCGGATCGCGGACGGGGTCGGGGCCGGTGTTGACCACGGTGGCCCGGAGCGTACCGTCCTCGCCGACGCGCAGCGACGCCGAGACGTTCCGGAGGGCGAATCGCTGCTCGTCGCGGGGGTCGACGCCGACGTTCAGCGTCTCCGAGGTGCGCGCGATCCCGTTGTGGTCGGTGTAATCGACCGAGAGGTCGACGGTGTACTCGCGGAGCGCGGCGTCGTCCGCGAGCCCGACCACGTAGTCGATCGTCCGGCGCTCACCGGGCTCCCACGCACCGAGTTGGGCGGTCGAGCTCGCCGACCCGGAGCCGAAGGTCAGTTCGTCGCTCCGCGAGGTCGCCGTCGCGCTCGCCTCGCTCGCCGCGCGGCTCCCGACGTTCTCGACCGTCACGGAGAGCGACCCCGTGGAGCCGATCTGCGCGCTCGTCGAGCGGTTCACGACCGCGAATCGGGCCTGGTCGCGGACCCGGATCGTGACGTACTGCGTCTCCTCGCGCTCGAAGTCGCGGTACTCGGCGCCGTACGTGTCGTAGCTCACGCCGCGCGTGTACGCGTAAGAGAGCGTGACCGGAACGCGATACGTGCCGGGTTCGGCGTCGTCCGAGACGGTGATACCGATCGGGTCGACGGGCGACGTCCCGGTCGGGACGTTCCCGACGCCGACGGTACCGGTGTTCACCTCGATGGGTGCCGAGCCGGCCCGGACGTCGACGGTGAGCCCGCGGGCCGTCGTCACGCGCTGTTCGTACTGGGAGGGACCGCCCTGGTCGACGTCGCCGCGATTCGAGATGCCGAGGCGGAGTTCGGCCTCGGTGCCGGGTTCGAACTCCTTCGTGTTCGTGAAGACGTCGAGTTCGGGTTGGCCGATGACTTGCCCGGAGTTCCCCCCCTGTTGTGCACCGACGGGTGCGACTCCGGCGACACTCGACCCGAGGAGGAGACAGACCAGGAACGCGCCGAGGAGGCCAGTTCGGGGGAAGCGACTCGCCATTTAGGCCACCGCAGACTGACGGTCGACGCCGTCCGTGATCGTCGCTGGCGGGGACTGTGCGTTCATGAGATACGTACACAGGGATCGAGAAGTCGTATGTACTTTGTGGTGACGGAGCCGCCGGCCGGCGACGGTCGGAGCGTCGCGTCGCAGGGACGCCGCGTCGACGCCGAGGAGCCCGGGCGCGACAAAAGAAACGGGGCGGACGGGGGTCTCGATGGAGACGTCGGATGCCGAACGAGTTCGTCGAGTGTCGTCCGATCCGGACGCGTGGATGTCGGCCGGGCCGGCGAGCGGGTGTGGCGGACATCGCGGTCGAACGTTCGAGGGAGCGGTCTCCCCACTCGATGCGAGACCGCACCGCCTCGACGGCCGCCGCGAAGTCGGCGTCGGCGCGCTCGCAGGATTAGGGGAGTCCGACGGTGACGTCGGCCGAAGGGATTCTAAATTAGACGGTACCTAGTCATTCGAAGTGTATAGGGTCGGGGAGTCGCCGTAGTTCCGGCATCGTCCCTGATTTTTCAACCGGCTGAACTTCTGTATTGTTCACGCGTACCGATATCGTTTCCCAATCACTAGGTACGTTTGTGCTACCGGTAAGTCGGGTGACAGAGTCGCACGTCGATCCACCGGTCGACTCATCAGATACGGATTTCCCGCTGAGGTCGGCACTGACCTCGAATCGCAGGACGTACTCGTTTCCGCTTGAATCGATCACTTCTGGTTCGACATCCTCTAATGAACTACACAAGCGGACGTCGAACGTGAGGTCTGCTGACTCTCCGTCACTGACGATATGAACCCACCCGCTAGGAGACGACGCATCGTCACGTGGAAAAGACGCATTCGAACTCTTGGCGTAGACAAGTGCGGTCGTTTCGGTATCCCTCTCTTGCTCCTGCGGGTCCGCCGTGTATCGACTGAGAGGTGCGGTTAGCCCTTGACACCCGGAGAGAACACTGACGCCTGTGGTAGAAACGAGAGCGAGCGTCTCGCGGCGGGAAAGTGGAGGGCTCATTAGGGTGCCATCGGGACTAGTACGGTATAATCGTTCGGTCGATTACGGAGTCTCGCGTGAGAAGGTATCTGTCACGCCTTCACGCAGTGTGTACTGGATTGCTAGCCCCGAATGCGAACGGATGGATCCGGGGCACCTGCTTGCAGTCGAGCATAGATATCGTTTCATACGGTTTATCGACTGTAGTTGGTAATACTGGACAGTATTACCAGCAGGGTTGGCGAAAAATACTTGCCCCGCCGCGGTGAGTGAAGGAGCATGGCGACGATCGCATACACGATCTGGAGCGAGGCGGGCGGGGTGGGGAAGACCACCTTCACCGTCACGCTCGCGGCCGCGCACGCCCGTCACGGGCAGCGCGTGCTCGTCGTGGATCTCGACCCGCAGGACGGCGGGGCGACCCACCACTTCGGCGCGACCGAGGATCGGGCGAATCCCGAGGCGGACAACCTCGTCCGACACATGATCGAGCGGCCGAAGGGCGACTTCGACGACCTCGTGACGACGGTCGCGGACGGGATCGACCTCGTGCCGAGTCACAACATGTTGGAGTCGCTCGAACGCAACCTCCTGCGCGCACAGCGGATGGAGGAGGACATGGGCGAAGAATTCGTCCCCGAGCGTCAGCTCCGGCGCGTCCTGGAGGAGAACGACGTACCCGCGGAGTACGACGTCATCCTGATCGACCCGCCGGCGACGGGCGGCCAGCACGTCTACAACGCGGTGTACGCGGCGTCGAATCTCCTGATTCCGCTGGAGCTCTCGGCGAAGGGCCGCGAGTCGGTGGAGGGGATGCGCGACACCGTCGAGGGGATCGAGTCGGAGCTCAACGACGTGGAGATCGGCGTCCTCGCTGTCGTCCCGAACCGCGTCTCGAACACGAAGAAGCAGGCGGAATACGAGGCCGACCTCGAAGCGCAGGAGTTCCCGGTCGCGCCAGTGGAGATCCGCGAGCGCCGCGCGATGCTGGAGGGCGCGTGGGACGAGCAGGTGACCCCGTACGCGTTCGCCACGGGACGCGACCGGGTCCGCGACCGAGAGCTCGAAACGCTCGAACAGTTCGACGCGCTCGCGCGGTACGTCTCCGAGCAGTTCGGCGTGGAGATCGACGCGGACGACGTCCCGACGGAGGAGCGAGTATGAAACCCGGCGCCAGCGATCCGTTCGCCGACGACGAGGAGACCGAGTCCGCCGCGGAGGCGGAAGCGGCCGAACAGGAGACGGCCGGGAGCGAGACCGTCGACGCCCCGACGAACGCGGAGGCGGCGACGAGCGACTCGTCGGACGCCGACGGGAGCGACGCGTCGACCGAGAGCAGGAACGGGGGGACCGACACGTCCGAGTTCCCGTACATCTACCGTCGGGACAAGGTGAAAGACGAGCGACCGGACGTCCATCAGCTGTTCGTCCGCGACGAGACGGACACGTTGGCGCGCGACGCGGAGCGCGACCTCGAGAAGCTCCTCGGCGAGGACGTCTATAGACTCGACGCGCGCGAGGCGATCTACCTCGCGGGGATGCGCCATCTCGACGAAGCCGCGGACGTCCTTCGGGAGTGGGGATACGACCGGTAGACACGCCGAGACGGGCGGCTGACGCGTCCGTTATCACTTACACGTATAGTTTTGTAAACCGATGACCGATGCTACTATATACGATCTCAGCTTATGCGAGGTATAGATGAGTTCGGACGAACGGTCCTGTGACTGTAAGGTCGGGCGCGTCGCGGACGCGTACGGGCTCGACGACATCGACGGCGAGCTCGCGTCGCTGTGGCGCGGCGAGGACGGGGAGTCGTACAGCCTCCGGGATCTCAAGCAGTACTTCAATCGGCGCGTGCTGGAGGCGGCGCTACGCGCGGCGAACGTCGAGGTGCTCGACGGCGAACTGGAGAACACGTATCGGCTCCTGACGGACGACGACGTGAGCGCGGGGATGCGGACGCAAGCGATCGGCCGACTCGAACGCGACGGCGTCGACGTCGAGGCGGTGCGGCGGGATTTCGTCTCTCACCAATCGATCCACACGCACCTCCGCGAGTGTCTGGACGTCGAGAAGAACCCCGAGCCGGCGGATCGCGTCGCTTCGACGCGGAACACGGTCGGATCGCTGGAGACGCGTACGGAGAAGATCGCCGCGAACAACCTCGAACGACTCGCGGGCGAGGAGGTGGCGATCGACGGCTTCGACGTCATCGTGACGACGCACGTGACCTGCGACGAGTGCGGGCGGCGCCACGAGTTCGGCGACCTCCTCGAAGCCGGCGGCTGTGACTGCCGCCTCGACTCGACCGCCTGAGTCTGCAGTACATATAAGTCGGCGGGCGTCGTACCACGGTGGTATGCAGACGAGCCGAGAGACGGGCACGGGTGTCGACGTGCGCGTGTCCAACATCGGCGGTATCGAAGAGACCGCAGTCAGCCTCACACCCGGCGTGAACGTCCTCGTCGGACGGAACGCGACGAACCGGACGTCGTTCCTGCAGTCGCTCATGGCCGTCGCGGGCAGCGAGCGCGCCACGCTCAAGGGCGACAGCGAGGAGGGACGCGTCGAGGCCGATCTCGACGGAGAGACATTCACGCGCGTGCTGACGCGGCGCGGGGACGGCGTCGACTTCTCCGGCGATCCGATCGTCGACGACGCCGAGGTGGCGGACCTGTTCGCCTTCCTGTTGGAGGACAACGAGGCGCGACGCGCGGTGGCGACGCAGGGCGACCTGCGCGAGCTCGTGATGCGGCCGGTCGACACCGAGGCGATCAACGATCGGATCGACGAACTGGTCGCGGAGCGCGATCGGATCGACGACGAAATCGAGAACGCGGAGGCCGCGGGACGGCGGATCCCCGACTTGGAGGAGCGCCGCGTGGAGCTGCTCGACGAGATCGAGGCGAAACGCGAGGCCCTCGAAGAGAAGCAAGCGGAGATCGACGACGCGGACGCCGACGTCGACGAGTCCCGCGAGGAGCGCGACGAATTGGAAGACGCGCTCGACGACCTCAACGATCGCCGAGCGGAGCTGGACCGGATCGCCTCCCGGCTGGAGAACGAGCGATCCAGCCTCTCGTCGGTGCGGTCGGAGCGCGAGGACGTCGCCGCGACGCTCGAGGAGTTAGAGAGCGTCTCGGAGGAGCGCGCGGACTACCTCGACGAACAGGTGTCGTCGCTTCGCGATCGAAAGCGCGAGCTCGACTCGACGATCACGCAGCTCCAGAGCCTCATCCAGTTCAACGAGGAGATGTTGGAGGGCGAGCACACCGAGGTGCTCCAGTTGCTCGCCGACGACGAGGGCGGAGACGGGTCGAACGCGGTGACGGACGCGCTCCTCGCCGGCGCGGAGAGCGCGGCGGGGCGCTGTTGGACGTGCGGTTCTGAGGTGTCGATGGAAGAGATCGAGGAGACGCTGGACACGCTCCGCGAGCTCGCTCGGGAGAAGCGACAGGAGCGATCGTCGGTGACGACCGAACTCGAGGAGGTCCAGTCGGAACGCAACGAGATCGAGACGCGCGTCGAGCGCCGCGAGGACCTCGAGGCGCGCCTCGAAGAGCTCGGCGAGGAGATCGAGACCCGCGAGGCCAACGTCGAGCGACTCACCGAAAGCCGCGAGGAGGCGGCCGACGCCGTCGAGGACTTGGAGGAGACGGTCGAGGAGCTGGAGGCGGGCCGACACAGCGCCGTGCTCGACCTCCACCGGGAGGCGAACGAACTCCAGTTCGAGTTGAACGACCTGCAGGACGACTTGGAGGACATCGAGTCCGAGATCGCGTCGCTCGAAGCCGAGGTCGATCGGAAGTCGGAGCTGACGGAGAAACGCGAGTCGATCGCGGACGAGCTCGCGGAGCTGCGGACGCGGATCGAGCGACTGGAGGCGGAGGCCGTCGAATCGTTCAACGAGCACATGGAGACGGTGCTCGACGTGCTCGACTACGGGAACGTCTCGCGGGTCTGGATCGAGCGCGCCACCGAGCAGGTCCGCGAGGGGCGCCGCAAGGTCGAGCGGACGGCCTTCCGGCTCCACGTGATCCGGACGGGGGCGGACGGCACGGCGTACGAGGACACGGTCGAGCACCTCTCGGAGTCCGAACGCGAGGTCATCGGGCTCGTCTTCGGACTGGCGGGCTACCTCGTCCACGAGGTGTACGAGGAGTGTCCGTTCATGCTCTTGGACTCGCTGGAGGCCATCGATTCGAGTCGGATCGCGGCGCTCGTCGACTACTTCCACGAGTACGCACCGTACATCGCCGTCGCGCTCCTGCCGGAGGACGCGCAGGCGCTCGACGACGACTACCGGCGCGTGACCGAGATCTGAGGGGGCGCGCCGTTCGACCGCGGATCGGTCGGATTCGAGTCGAGGGGGAGTAGGGAGCCAGGTGGTTCGGTATTCTAGTAATACTGCTCAGAATTACCGAGTGTACTTTCCGTACAGATATTCTGATCAACACTGCCAGATGGGGGTTCCATTCAGGATTGTTGGACGTGTTGTCTGAGTAGACAGAGTGTACAGCCGGTGCGGACGGTTCGCATGAGCCGCCGGGCGGTTCGAACGGTGTCGTCGGTGTCGTCGGAGGGACGAGCCAAGGGGCGAACGACCGAGGAACGGCTGTGCGTGAAAAGGGAGATCGGGATCGTCCCGCGGCGGGGTGATCGGTGAGTCGCGGCCCGGCGAGCGCGGCTCCGCGATACCGTCGACCGCAGCGCGGCGAGGCGACGACGGCGACGCACGGTCCGGGAGGGCGGAAAACAGCACGAACGTTTTCGTGAAGCGGGGGCGAAAGAGCCGCCATGAGCAGTTCGAACGGCGATCTCGACATCTCACCGCGCGACGTGGTCATCATGAAGGTGCGAGTCGAGTATCCGACGGTCTCGACGCGCGAGCTCAGCGATATCCTGAAAAACGAGTACGGGATCGAGCTCTCGCACAACCGCATCAACGAGATCCTCCGCGAGCTCTCCGAGTCGGGCGCGTTCCGCGAGACGATCTTCCCGAACCAGGAGATGTTCCGCCACTACCTCTTCCGGATCGCGTTTCACTACCCGAACTTCGCGGAGGGGTGGGAGTCGTGCTACTGGGACCTCCGGGAGGACCCGCACGTGCTCATGTTCTTCAACGCCGACAGCCGGTATCACTGGCACCTCGTCACGCAGTTCCGCAGCGACGAACAGATGGGACGGTGGGTGCACGAGTTCTTCAAGGAGCACGGCGACTTCCTCGAGGACTTCCACAACACGATGCTCCGGAACGTCCACAAGTTCCAGACGGACGCGGCCATCTTCGACGACATCCTCGTGGAGACGCCGGAGGGGCGCGCGTACCTCGAAGAGCATTACGGGGAGATCGACACGGCCACCGATACGGAGGGCACCGACTAGCGGGATCGAGTACGGACCCCCTGACGGCTCATCGTCTGTCGTAAGAGAAATAGCGTGTTTTCTCGTTCTTCGGTCATTGGATAGCCGATCGTAGGTAGATGCGTAAACACCAAGTGGACCGAAATAGATTGATCAGGAAAGATGAGTGAGGACCAAGTCATCGTCGCGGGCGCGGGGCCGACCGGGATGGTCGCGGCGCTCGGTCTGCAGGCGCGGGGTATCCCCGTCGAGTTGTACGAGGCGGACCCAGAGGACCGCGATCGACCGGGGAGTCGCGCCATCTTCGTCCACGGTGCGACGCTGCGGACGTTGGACGCCCTCCATCCGGACCTCGGCTCGGACCTCGCCGAGCGAGGGATGGTCTGGCCGACCCGACGGACGCTGTTCCGCGGCGAGGAAGTCTTCTTGCGCACGTACGACGACCCACTCGACGCGGATGACGGGCTCCCGCCGTTCACCAGCCTCCCGCAGGTGTGGACGGAGGACGTCCTGCTCGACACGCTCGACGACGTCGGGATCGACATTCACTGGAACACGCCCGTGGAGACCGTCGAATCGCGCCCGGACGGCGTCACGGTCGACACGGGGGACGGCGAGACGCACGAGGCGTCGTACGTCGTGGGTGCGGACGGCGCGGGCTCGACCGTCCGCAAGGAGATCGGGGCGGACTTCGCGGGCGATCAGTCGGAGAACTACTTCATCATCGCGGACATCGAGGAGGTCCCGGACGATCCGCGCCCGCCCGAGCGCGTCTTCCACTACGACGCGCCCGAGCTCGGCGGTCGCAACCTCCTGATCGTCCCGTTCCAGGGCGGCTGGCGCGTCGACATCCAGTGTAAGCCGGACGACGACCCGGACCGGATCACGAGCGACGCGGTCATCTCGGAGTACGCGGCGCGCGCGCTCGGCGAGCGGTACCGCGACCGCGTGGAGTGGGTGTCGGCCTACCAGTTCAAACAGGTCAACGCCGACGCGTACGCCGACGAGCACGCTCGCGTGCTGCTCGCGGGCGAGGCTGCCCACCTCTTCGCGCCGTTCGGGGCGCGCGGGATGAACTCGGGGATCGCGGACGCGGACGCGGTCGCCTCGGCCATCGCGGGCGCGCTCGCCGCGGACGTCGACGCGGTCGCGCGCGCGGAGATCGAGAAGTGCGCCGAGCGCCGCCGGCGCGCCGGCGAGTGGAACAAGGACGCGGCGGCACAAGCGCTCGAATACCTCCAGGGCGAGCGCGTCGTGACGAAGGCGAAAAAGCGCCTCGCGGCGGCGCTCGCGGACTACTACGAGCCCGCGGGCGAGTGGCTCGACGACGCGCCCTACGGGCCACACGGGAGCCCGCCGGTCTCCATCGGCCAGTACTGATCACCGGGAGTCGCGGGCGCGCGACGAGCACGGACCGAGCCGGACCGGTCCCCGTCTCCCGACGGTGTACTTTGATAACGCTAGCGACCACTCTCACGATAACACCATGACGACGCGACAGACGGACGCCGCGCCGCCGGATCCGGCGACGGCATCGGACGCCGACTACGATTACGCGGGCGAGGACGTCGAGCGGCCCGATCTGCTCGACGCGCTCGACCGGCGCGCCGACGGCGAGGTGCGCTTCGATTCGTACTCGCGCGAACTGTACGCGACGGACGCGAGCCCGTACGAGGTGACGCCGATCGGCGTCGTCTTCCCGCGGAACACGGCGGACGTCGCGGCGGTGGTGGAGTACTGCGCGGCCGAGGACGTCCCAGTGCTCCCGCGGGGCGGCGGGACGAGCCTCGCGGGCCAGACGGTGAACGAGGCGGTCGTCCTCGACTTCACGCGCCACATGGACGGCGCGGCGGACGCCGACCCGGAGGCCCGGACGGTGCGCGTCCAGCCCGGCATCACGCTCGCGCGGCTGAACGACGGGCTCTCGGTTTACGACCTGAAGTTCGCGCCCGATCCCGCGGCGGGCGACCGGAGCGTCATCGGCGGCGCGATCGGGAACAACTCGACGGGGTCGCACTCGCTGAAGTACGGCAAGACGGACGCGTACGTCGAGGAGGTCGAGGCAGTCCTCGCGGACGGGAGCGTGACGCGCTTCGGTGAGGTGTCGATCGGCGAGATCCGCGAGCGCGCGGACGCCGAGGGCGACATCGAGGGGCGCATCCACGCGGCCGTCCTCGACGTGCTCGAAACCGAGCGCGCGGAGATCGACGCGCGCTATCCCGAGTTGAAGCGCAACGTCTCCGGCTACAACTTCGACATGCTCGTCGACGAGGCCTACGAGGGAGCGCGGGCCGCGGCGGACGCGGACGCGGGTGCGGATGCGGCCGACGAGGGGGACGCGCTTCCCGACGACGCGACGGTGAACCTCGCGCGCCTGCTCGCGGGGTCGGAGGGGACGCTCGCGATCGTCACGGAAGCGACCGTTTCACTCGAACCCATCCCGGAGACGAAGGCCGTCGCGCTCCTCACCTACGACGAGCTGACGGCGGCGGTCGAGGACGTCACGGAGGTGCTCGAACACGACCCGGCGGCCGTGGAGTTCATCGACGACACGCTGATCGATCTCGCGGGCGACACCTCGGAGTTCCACGACGTCGTCGAGATGCTTCCGGAGGGGACGCGGGCGGCGCTCCTCGTCGAGTTCTACGCCGAGAGCGACGACGAGGGGCGCGAGAAGGTGGACGCGCTCGTCGCCGACCGCGTCGGGACGGCGGCGATGGACGCGATCGAGGCGCACGGGGAGGACGAACGCGGGCGCGTGTGGAAGCTCCGGAAGGCAGGCAACCCGATCCTGCTCTCGCGGACGACGGACGAGAAGCACCTCTCGTTCATCGAGGACTGCGCGGTGCCCGCGGACGTGCTCCCGGAGTACGTCGCGGGCTTCCGGGAGATCCTCGCGGACCACGACACCTTCGGGGCGTTCTACGGCCACGCGGGGCCGGGCGTCCTGCACATCCGTCCGTTGATCACGACGAAGACGGAGGAGGGGCTCGCGGCGTACGAGAGCATCGCGGACGAGGTGACGGACCTCGTCGTCGAACTGGGCGGAAGCGTCTCCGGCGAGCACGGTGACGGGCGCGCGCGCACCCAGTGGAACGAGAAGCTCTACGGGCGCGAGCTCTGGGAGACGTTCCGGGAGCTCAAGACGGCGTACGATCCCGACTGGCTGCTCAATCCGGGACAGGTCTGTGGCTACGACCCGGACGAGACCCTGCCCGAGGGCGTCCCCAAGCGCGCGCGACGCGTCTCGATGACGGAAGACCTGCGCTACGACCCCGACTACGAGTTCGACGCGGACTTCGAACCCGAGCTCGTCTGGGAGAACGACAACGGCTTCGAGGGGATGGTCGAGCTCTGTCACGGCTGTGGCGGCTGTCGGACCGACCAGGACACCGCCGGGGGCGTGATGTGCCCGACGTACCGCGCGAGCGACGAGGAGATTCAGGCGACTCGCGGCCGCGCGAACCTCCTTCGGCAGGCGATGAGCGGCGACCTCCCCGACGAGCAGTTCGACGTCGAGTTCATGCACGAGGTGATGGACCTCTGCATCGGCTGTAAGGGCTGTTCGAACGACTGTCCGAGCGAGGTCGACATGGCGAAGATGAAGGCCGAGGTGACCCACGAGTACCACCAACGCGAGGGCGCGAGCCTGCGCGATCGGATCTTCGCCAACGTGGACACGCTCTCGAAGCTCGGGTCGATG
Source organism: Halarchaeum nitratireducens (assembly GCF_014647155.1). Taxonomy (GTDB): domain Archaea; phylum Halobacteriota; class Halobacteria; order Halobacteriales; family Halobacteriaceae; genus Halarchaeum; species Halarchaeum nitratireducens. The sequence continues at coordinate 348,419 of NZ_BMOQ01000002.1, forward strand.
GCCGCGCCGCTCTCGAACCTCGCCGCGAAGATCCCGGGCTCCCGCGCGCTCCTCGAACGGACGCTCGGCATCACGTCGGAGCGTAGCCTCCCGTCCTTCCGTGCGCAGACGCTGCACGACTGGTTCGAGGCGCGCGGCGGCTCGCGGGTGTCGAAAGCGGAGGCGAAACGGCGGGTCGTCTTCTTCGTCGACACCTACACGAACTACAGCCACCCGGCGGTCGGGAAGGCGGCGATCGAGGTCTTGGAGGCCGCGGGCGTCCACGTCGACCTCGCGGAGCGCACGGACAGCGGCCGGCCCGCCCACTCGAAGGGCTTCCTCGACAAGTCGCGCGCGACGGCGTCCGAGAACGTCGCGGAGCTCCACCCGCGCGTCGAGGACGGGTGGGACGTCGTCCTCGTCGAGCCCTCGGACGCCGTGATGGTCCAGCACGACTACCGCGACCTGCTCTCGGGCGAGCGCGTCGAGGCCGTCGCGGAGAACACCTACGGCGTGATGGAGTACCTCGACGCGCACCGGCTCGTCGAGGAGCTCGACACGCGCGACCCCGCGGAGACGCTGACCTACCACGGCCACTGCCACCAGAAGGCCGTGAAGAAGGACCACCACGCGGTCGGCGCGCTCCGGCGGGCGGGCTACGAGGTGGACCCGCTCGATTCGGGCTGTTGTGGAATGGCGGGCTCGTTCGGCTACGAGGCCGAGCACACCTCGATGAGCGACGCGATCGGCGACGTCCTCTTCGAGCAGGTCGCGGAGAGCGACGGTGATCGCGTCGTCGCGCCGGGCGCGTCCTGTCGCACCCAGCTCGGGGACCGCGACGAGGACGCCGAGCGTCCCCCGACGCCGATCGAGATGCTGGCGACCGCGGTCCGCACCGCGTAACGTCCAGAACATCGATTCCCGGCTCGCGTAATTCGTTCGCGCGACGTTGCCGAACGGTCACAAACATTATTGTTCGTGGTAGTCTCCGTCGAGGTATCGATGGGACGAGACACGGACGCGGCGGGGCGACATCGATGAGTCGGATGTGGAACCCGATGCTGGAGACGATGGACCGCGCGGACCTGCGGGCGCTTCAGGTCGATCGATTCCGCGAGCAGGTCCGACACGCCTACGATCACTCGCCGTTCTACCGGCGGAAACTCGACGCGGCAGGGATCGACCCGGACGGCATCCAGACGTTCGAGGACGTGCGGGCGGTGCCGACGACGAAGAAGGGCGAACTGCGCGAGGCGCAGGGCGGCGAGCCCTTCCCGTACGGCGACCTGCTCGCGGCGTCTCCCGAGGGGGTGACGGAGTATCACCAGACGTCGGGGACGACGGGCGAGCCCGTTCGACAGGCCGACTCGTGGAGCGACTGGGAGTGGTGGGGTGACTGTTGGGCGACCGTGCTCTGGGCGCAGGGCATCCGCCCCGACGATCGGGTCTTCTTTCCCTTCTCGTACAACGTCTTCGTCGCCTTCTGGGCGGCGCACTACGCCTGCGAGCGCATCGGCGCCGAGGTCGTGCCGGGCGGGAACCTCTCCTCCGCACAGCGCGTGCGCAAGATGCGCGAGATCGACGTGACGGCGTTCGCCAGCACGCCGACGTACGCGCTTCGGCTGGCGGAGGTCGCCCGCGAGGAGGGGTTCGAGCCGACGGACTTCGCGGTCGACACCGTCGTCTGTGCGGGCGAACCCGGCGCGAGCGTGCCGGGGACGAAAGCGCGCATCGAGGAGGCGTGGGGCGCCGACGTCTACGACCACGCGGGCGCGACAGAAGCGGGCGCGTGGGGGTTCTCCTGTGACGGCGAGAGCGTCGGCCTCCACCTCAACGAGGCCCAGTTCCTGATCGAGGTGCTCGACGAGGACGGGGAGCCCGTCGATCCCGGCGAGACGGGCGAAATCGTCATCACGCCGTTGAACCGAACCGCCCAGCCGTACATCCGCTTCGAGCTGCGCGACGAAATCGGACTGCGCGAGGGCGCGGCCGTCTGCGACTGCGGGCGGACGTTCCGGTTCGCCGAAGGCGGCGTCCTCGGGCGGCTCGACGACCTGACGAAGGTCAACGGCGTCCTGCTCGCGCCGACCGCCATCGAGGACGCCGTCCGCTCCTACGACGGCGTCTCCGACGAGTACGAGGTGATCATCGACGACCACGAGGAGAAGCCGGACCTCGACGTCGTGACCGTCGTCGCCGAGGAGAACCCGGAGACGGACGTCTCGGCCGACGAGGCGAGCGAGGAGCTACGGAAGACGCTCAAACAGACGACGAGCATCACCTGTCGGATCGACGTCGTGCCGTACGAGTCGCTGGAGCGACCCGAGCTGAAGGCCGATCGGCTGGACGACCGACGTGAGAACCATGTCTGAGGACGCACCCGACGATCTGGACGAACTGCGGGCGCTCGTCGCCGACCTCGACGCGTCGGCGGCGGCGCTCCGGGCGTACGGCGAGGCGAACGACGTCCCCGCGATCGAGCGCGGGGCGAAGCGCGTGCAGGGGACGCTCGACTCCGTGAAGCAGAACGTCCCCGGCGCGCTCGTGCGGGACGGAGCCGGTGGGGACGACGACGCCGATCCGAACGGCGAGTCGGGTGAGGGGCATGAACCGGGGCGGTAAAGGCCGAGAGGAGAGGAGAGGAGAGGAGAGGAGAGGGGACAGGTATCTCAGAGTTCGACGCGGAGGCGCGTCTCGCCGTCGGGATCGGTCATCGCCCGAACGTCGCTCACCGTCTCGGGGTCGGCGGCGACGCGCAGGTCGTAGCGGCCGAGGTCGGCGGTCGTCGAGAATTCGCCGGTCGCGTCCGTCGTCCCGCGGACGTCCGTGAACCACTGGTCGAAGACGAGGTCGACGTACGCGTGGTACCCGGGCTTCTTCGACCAGTCCGCGCGGAACAGCGGGGCGTCCCCGCGCCAGTGTTGGTCGTCCCAGTAGCCCCAGAGGCGGAAGCCGGCGCTCGCGGGGTGGCTGTAGACGGTCTTGAGCGTTCGATAGAGGTAGTCGCCGGCCGCGGTCTCGTCCGCGATCCCGGGCGTGTCGAACTCGGAGACGACGAGGTCGATATCGCCGAGGCCGGCGAAGCGATCGAGGCGGGCGTACTGCTCGGCGGGACCGATCGAACCGTCGGGCGTCGTGACGTGCGACTGAAACGCGACTTCGTCGGGTGGCGCCGCTCCGCCGAGGAGGTACGTGACGAGGTCGGCGTACCGATCGCGGTGCTCGGGACGGTCGAGCGTGAGGATGTCGTAGTCGTTGACGGCGAGCGTCGCGTCGGGAGCCGCGTCGCGCGCGATGTCGAACCAGTGGCGCAGCGGCGGTGAGCGCGTCGGCGGGGCGTCCGCGAGCGCGTCCGTGAAGTCGTGGAAGCCGAGCTGTTCGTTCAAGAGCACCCAGTCCTCGACTCCGTGATCGCCGGCATTGTGACCGACCAAGGTGCGGACGTGATCGTCGATGAGCTCCCGCAGTCGATCGATGTCGCCGTTCTCGTAAGCGGACCAGACCTCGTCGGGGAGGACGTCCTTCTCGTGGTTCTGCCAGACGACGGGCGCGCCGGCGACGGCAACGTCGTTCGCGCGCAGGAACGTGATGACGCCGTGCGTTCGCTGGTGGCCGTCGGGCGCCGTCCACTGACGCCACTTGTAGGCGTTCTCGAAGACCGCCTCGTTGAACAGCCGGGAGACCCAGCGGCGGTACGGGCCGTCCGGATCGCTCGACCAGTGGCGCGCGACGTTGTACGCCGTCGAGAAGTCGTAGGCGTGTCGGCGGAGTCGGAGCCTGACGTCGGCGTCGGGGACCGGATCGCCGTCCCGACTGACCGCGACCGTCACGTCGCCGCGGCGGTGACGGTCGATGCGCCGGTCGGCCGCTCGCTCCCACTCGGGCGGGGCGTCGGCGCGCTCCCAGTCGCCCTCCGGCACCGGCTCGAACGCCGAGTCGTCGACGGCGGTCGTGTCCGTACGCGACGTGCTCGTCTCGGCGTCGTCGACGTTCGCGCACCCGGCGAGCGGGGCCAGTGCGGCGGCGAGGAAGTGCCGACGGTCCATACGGGGACGTGGCGACTTGCGACGTATAAATCATGCACCGGGCTCACTGGCCAATGGGTGCGGCCCGCCACCGCAATGTATATCGTCGCTGTCGGGGCGAGCGCGACTGCCGGCGCGGCGGGATTGAGCGGACCATCGGACGCCATGGCCGGCTTCTCGTGGCCCCTTCCTGCTACCCAAGCGTCGTATTCAGAACCACAGAAACAGATATAAGTAGGTGATACTACCACGTGATTGCAATGATCGCTGACCAATTTGAAACGTTTCTGTTCGACCTCGATGGCGTCGTCCACCTCGGCGATGAAGCGCTCCCGCACGCCGTTGACAGCGTAAATCGGCTCTACGAGCGAGAAAAGCGAATCCGGTTTCTCACGAACGATCCACGACCGACGCGGGAGACGGTCGCGTCGCGTCTTCGCGAGCTCGGAATCAGGGTGGACGAAGGGGAGATAGTAACGGCGGCTTGGGCGGCTGCAGTTCACCTTCGTCGTGAAGGAGTCGCCACGGCGGCGGCGGTAGGAAGCGAAGGGTTGCAGACGGAGCTCCGTCAGCAGGGAATCACAGTCACAGATGAGTCGCCGGACGCCGTCGTTGTTGGAGCTGATGAACAAACAACGTATGCAGACATCAGACGGGCAACGAGGCACATCGATCGAGGGGCACAGTTCATCGGGACGAGTCCGGACGGTGCATTTCCGACCCCTGACGGTCCCGCACCTGGGGCAGGGGCCATCGTTCGCGCGGTCGAAACAGCGACGGGGACATCGCCTACCGTCGTCGGCAAGCCCGAGCCGCTGATGTTTGAGGCGGCCCTCGAAGGACTCCCCGTCGGCCAGAATGGAGTCGTCATCGGCGATAATCCGGCAACGGATATCCGCGGCGCACATCGCGCGGGCCTCACGGGAGTTCTCGTCGCAGATGAAACACCAGTAGCAGCCTCGGCCCGAGATTTCGCTCACCCCGACGCAGTGATTCGATCGCTTGCGGGGTTGTTCTCACGGACAGCGACTCCCTGGAAAAGCCCCGACTACTCGTGGCCAGAGGACATCCGACCGGGGGTCGGTGCGGTCGTCCTGAATGAGTCCGGAGAGGTGTTGCTGTTAAAGCGGGCCGACAGAGAACGATGGGCACTCCCGACGGGGACGGTCGAACGGGGTGAAGCAGTCGTGGAGGCGATCTCGCGAGAGGTGCGAGAGGAGACCGGTCTTCGAGTCACGGTCGACCGACTAACGGGGGTGTATTCCCACCCGAAGCAGCAGGTGTTCTCGTATCCGTCCGGAGAGACGGTCCATTTCGTGACGAACTGCTTTCTATGTAGCGTCGACGGCGGTACGCTCGAAGCAGATCGAGATGAGGCACTCGACGTCGGATTCTTCGACACGGACCGACACCCGGGGGGAATACTACCGATGCACCCACGATGGATCACTGACGCAGTCGAGGGGACTACCGTTACGATCGCATAGGAGTCGGTATCGATCGGGTGGAGACGTACGTGAGATCCCATGGTCAGCACCCTTTCGTGACCTCGAAATGTGGGTCTCGAAGCGCCTCGTCTGCCAGATCGCCCACTCTTCCCCGGACTTGAATCGGACGTTCGCCTCGTCGCCGAACCGTGGTTCCAGCGGGGCGAACACGGAGGCGCCGAATCAGTCGTCCACGTACCGCTGTACGATCAGCGTTTGGAGAGCACGCAGATCAGTTCCCGCACACCGAATCAGTCGATCGCGAATCACGTCTCTGCGGTGATCCCGCGGTAGTCCCACCCCCACGCTCGCGGATCCCGATATATCGCATGTGCCGATACCGAGCCGCCCCCCGGCACCCGGCAGACCCCTCCCGCGAACCTATTTGTCGCTCCCGTCGAAAGCGTCGGCCGATGACCGTCGTGTCGGCCCGCGTCCGGTCGGTCTGGCGGGACGCCGTCTCGCTCGGCTGGCCGATCGCGCTCCAACAGACGCTGAACACGCTGATGCGGACCGTCGACGTCCTGATCACGGGCTTTTTCTCCCCGGCAGCGGTGGCGGCGATCGGTCTCGCGGACCTCTACTCGCGCGTCCCGCTCCGCGTCGGGATGGGGCTGGGGAGCGGCGCGATCGCCATCTCGAGTCAGGAGACCGGGCGGGCGTCGAGCGCGACGCGGGATCGCGCCATCGCTCAGGCCCTGCTCGTCGGCGCGCTCGCCGGCCTCCCGATCGCCGTCGTGGGCGTGCTCGGAAGCGAGTTCCTGATCGACGCGCTCGGGGCCGAGCGTGGGGTCGTTCTGCTCGGCGGTCAGTATCTGGCGGTCGTGCTGGCGGCCGCGCCGTTCCGGATCACGGGGTTCGTCGGCGCGCGCGCCCTACAGGGGATCGGCGACACCCGCACCCCGATGCTCGTCAACGGCGCGGCGACGGGGCTCAACATCCTGCTCTCGGTCGCGCTGGGGCTCGGGGTCGGGCCCGCGCCGCGCCTCGGTATCGTCGGCGTCGGGATCGCGACGGCGGCGAGTCGCGTGGTCGAGGCCACGCTCCTCATCGGCGCGATCCGGAGTCCGCGCACGGCGGTATCGCTCGCGCGGCCCCGCGATATCGTCGTGACCCGACAGCTCCTCGCGGTGAGCACCCCGGACGTCGCGGGCGGCCTGAGCACCGAGGTCGCCAACTTCCCGTTCAACGCGCTCCTCCTCCTGTTCGGCACCGAGGCGACCGCGGCCTACCACATCGCCAATCGGCTCTATCAACAGCTCACCGCGCCGCTCTTCCGGGCGTTCCGGACGGTGTCGAGCATCCGCGTTGGACAGGCGCTCGGCGCCGGGGACCGCGACGAGGCGCGATACGTCGCCGGCGCGGTCTGCGCGCTCAGTCTGCTGACGCTCGGGGCAGCGGGCACGGGGCTGTTCGTCGGTGCGGAGCCGCTGGTCGGGCTGTTCACGGACGACGCCGCGACGATCGATGATGCGGTCGCGTTCACCCGGGCGTTCGCCGTCGCCATGGCCTGCATCGGCGTCTACTTCCCGCTCGCCGGGGCACTGAAGGGCGCGGGGGACACCCGGACGCCGTTCTACGGCGGCCTCGTTGGTGCGTACGGCTTTCTGCTCGGATCGTCCTACGTCCTCGCGGTCACGCTCGGCTTCGGGATCGTCGGGGTCTGCGTCGGAATCGTTCTCTCGTGGGCCGCCCGAGCCGCGATCGTCGGCGCCGGCGTCCTACGGGGCGATTGGGCCGGGCTGGCCGCCCAGCTGATCGAGGAGCGGGCGGCGCTCGACGAGAGCGAGTGACGCAGCCAATATCGAGGAGGAAAGCAGCGGTAATCGCCGCGAGCAATGGGCGACGGGTGAGTTAGATCGCACCCATGTTCTGCTGCTTGCGCATGAGGTAGAGGAAGTACGGTCCGCCGACGATGCCGGTGACGATCCCGACGGGGATCTGCGTCGGGCTGAGCGCGAGGCGCGCGCCGACATCGGCGACGACCATCAGCGCGGGACCGGCGAACAGACATCCGATGACGAGCTGCCGGTAGTCGCTCCCGACGATGTTGCGCACCATGTGCGGGACGATGAGGCCGACGAAGCCGACGATACCGGCGGCGGCGATGCTCGCGGCCGCGGCCAGCACCGCGACGCCGGAGAGCGCGAAGCGGATCTTCTCGACGTCCATCCCGAGGGAGCGGGCGGTCTCCTCGCCGAGCAACAGGACGTTGAGCTGGCGGGCGCTGATCAGCGCGAGTCCCATGGCGACGATCGTCCACGGGAGCACCATCCGCACCTGCGCCCAGTCCGTCCCGGTCAGCGACCCGGTCGTCCACGAGATCGCGGACTGGACGACGCCGAGGTCGTCCGCAAAGAAGAACACGCCGGTCTGGAGCGAGCTGAAGACGGTCCCGACGATGACGCCGGCGAGCACGAGCCTGACGGGGCTCGTGCCGTTCTTCCACGCGATGACGTAGACGATGAGGAACGCGACGATGCCCCCGAGCGCGGCGATGACCGGGAGGAGCGAGGAGATCCCGAGCACGAGCGTCCCGAAGACGTACGGGATCGCGATCGTGACGCCCGAGAACACGACGAGCACGAGCAGGATCGTCAGCCCCGCGCCCGACGAGACGCCGAGGATGTACGGGCTGGCGAGTTCGTTGCGCGTGACGGCCTGAAAGATCGCGCCCGAGACCGCGAGGTTCATCCCGACGAACGCCGCGACGAACACCCGCGGGAGGCGGATGTTCCAGACGATGAGGCTCGCGCGGGACATCTCGGGGACCGGCGACCCGAAGACGAACGCCTCCCACGCGTCGAGGCTGAAGAGCACGTTGGGGTTGAAGACCGCCTGCCAGGCCTGCACGAGCGTCATCGTGTACGATCCGAAGCTCACCTGCACGAGCCCGCCTGCGACGATCGCGAGCGTGCTCGCGAGACAGAGCGTGAACAGCGCGCTGTAATCGTCGACGACGCGCCGGAGGCGCCCGGGGCGTTCGGCGTCGTGCGAGGCTCCCGCCACGCTCAGTCACCCCCGTCGTCGCGCGCCGCCTCGATCTCGCGGGCGGCGTCGAGGATGTACTCGTCGTCGACGTGATCGAGGAGGCGGCGCTGTCCGCGCTCCGCGGCGGCCTCGATCTCGTCGGCCGTGCGATAGGCGTCGAAGCGGCGGTCGATCTCCCGCTCGCGCAGTTCGACCACGCGCTCGTCGTCGAGGTCGACGTCGTCCGGGGCGCGCTCCGCGAACCACTCGCGCCAGCGCTCGCGCGTCGTCCACTCGCCGCTGCGCGAGGCCTCGCGGCGCACCCAGTCGTAGTGATCGGCGACGGCGGCCGGGTAGCCGCGCTCGCGCCGGACGTCGGCGATGAGCGCCCGGGCGGTGCGCGCGCCCTGACCGGCGGCCATGATCGCCTGCGCGTCCGCCGTGCTCGTCGGCGACGCGACGTAGACGCCGTCGATCGGCGTGCGGCCGTCTTCGTCGGGGTACTCCCGATCGAAGTGCTCGTGGGTCTCGCCGTCGCGTTCGTGGGTCTCGAAGAGCGCGTCCGCGTCGTCGAGGCCCCGGAGATAGTCGCCGTCGTAGCGCGTCGCCGCGACGACGCGGCGCGCCGTGACGGTCCCGCCGTCCGCCGTCGTGAGCGCGAATCCCGAACCGTGGGGCTCGACCGACTCGACGAGCGCGTCGCGGCGTTCCGCGCCCGCGGTGTCGAGGTGGTCGTGCATCAGGTCATAGAAGGTCTCGATGTCGACGCCCGCGGGGAAACCGAGGTAGTTTTCGAGGTACGCACAGCGCTGTATCGAGGCGTTCCCGCGGTCGAAGACGAGCGTGTCGAGGCCGTACCGGGCGGTGAAGACGGCGGCGGAAGAGCCGGCGGGGCCGCCGCCGACGATCACGACGTCGTACGCGAGCGCGTCGGTGCCAGCGTCGGCGTCGCGCTCGCCCTCGTCGTTCGACACGGGTCAGACACCTCCGTCGCCGGTGACGATGGTGGCGGCGCGCTCGCCGCCGTACGTGGGGTAATCGCGTCGGGTCGGTCCGTCCGTTCGGCTCTCGCTCTCAGTCATCGTCGGAACTCCCCGTTGATGACGTCGGCGACGCGCTGGCGGTCGAAGAACTGCTCGCTCTCCGGGAGCTCGGGGTACGGCCCCTCGACGTACTCCGGCCACTCGCCGAAGACGTCCGGGTAGAGCTGCTTCGCCGTCATCTCCAGCTGGAAGAGATCGAGGACGGGACCCTGGTAGCGACCGCCCTGCGGGTAGATACGGCCGTTCTCGACGGCGGGGATCGTCGCGCCGACGGGGTCGTCTTCGAGCGACGAGCGGATCTCCGCCATGTCGTAGGTCGGATGGAGGCCGCCGAAGACGAGGATGACGTCCGGGTTCGCCTCCGCGAGCGACTCCATGTCCACCCGCGATCCGGACTGTACGCCGTCGCCGAACGCGTCCACCGGCTCGAACGGGCGGACGTGCGCGGTGAGGAAGCCGGGCGTGTCGACGTTGTAGACGTAGGGCGCGGCGGGGTCGCTGAACCCGCCCATGACGATGCTCGGGCGCTCCGCTTCCGCTGGGAGGGGCGACTCGACGCGGTCGAGCACGTCGTCGTGGATCGCGGCGAGCGCGTCGTACTTGTCCTCGTCCGCGAAGACCTGCGCGACCTTCTCGAACTGCTCCCAGAGCGTGTAGTACTCGTACGCGTCGGCGTAGGCCTCCGGTGGCTCGGCGTGGTCGTCGCTGAGCGTGTTCCCGAACCACGGCCCGACGTTGTCGCGGATCTCCGCGATGTCCGCGACGTCCCAGTCGTCGAGCGCGACGACGCTCGCGGGGTCGGCGAGGTGGACGTCGCTGTCGAGTTCGTAGAGTTTCTCCTTCGAGGTGGTCCACGAGGAGTAGCGGCCGGTCCAGTCGAGTTCGACGCCGGGGAGGCGCGGCGTGAACTGGTTCCAGAGCGCGTCGTAGTAGTCGGGCGCGTGCAGCGCGTTCACGTCGTCTCCGCGCCCGAGCGCGAACGCCATGCCCGCGAGGTGGGTGAGCCGCGTGAAGATCGTCTCGGGGACGGCCTCGAAGGTCACGTCGCCCATCGGGGCCATCGACACCGTGTACGGGGCGTCCGCCGTCGCGGTCGTCTCGTCGGTGGTCGTACTCGTCGCACTCGTCGTGGCCGTCGATCCGTCGCCGCCGCCCGTACAGCCGGCGAGCAGACCGCCGCCGACGAGCGCGCCGCCGGACGTCAGGTAGCTCCGACGCGTCAGGTGGGTCGTGCGAGGGTCGTCGCTCACGATCAGAACTCCCCGTTGATGACGTCAGCGAGCCGCTGGCGGTCGAACAGCCGTTCGCTCTCGGGGATCTCCGGGTACTGATCGACGGAGAAGCCCGGCCACTCGCCGAACAGGTCGGGGTAGAACTGCTTGGCGGTCATCTCCAGCTGGAAGAGGTTCATGACCGGGCCCTGACGCGGGTTCCCGGACGCGTAGAGGCGGTCGTTCTCGACGGCGATGAGCTGCGAGCCGACGCTGTGCGAGCGGATGGACGCCTTCGTCTCGGGGACGTCGTAGTACGAGGAGATCCCGTGGTTCATGATGATGACGTCCGGGTCGGCGTCGAGCATCGCCTCGTAGTCGACGAGCTTCCCGCCGTACTCGCCCGTCTGGATGTCCGCGAAGACATCGTTCGCGCCGAGCGGTCGCGTGTGTGCGAAGAAGTAGCCCGGCTGATTGAGCTTGTGGACGTAGAACGCGTCCTCGGAGAGCCGAGGGTACACCATGCCGACGGTCGGCCGCTCGCGCTCCGGCGGAAGATTCGCCTCGACGTCGCGCATGAGGCCGCGCTTGAGGCTGTGCAGTTGCTCGAAGCGCTCCCGCTCTCGGAAGACGGCCGCGTACTTCGACGCCAGCTCCCAGAGCGTGTAGTACTGATAGCTGTCCCGGTACGCTTCGGGGGGCCGTCGGTGCTTGCGGCTGTACATGTTCCCGAAGAACGGCCCGACGTTCTCCTCGACCTCGCGGAGGTCGGACTGGCTCCAGCCGTCCAGCGTGCTGAGATACGCGGGGTCGACGAAGTGGACGTCGCTGTCGAGTTCGTAGAGTTTCTCCTTCGCGTACTCGCCCGCCTTCTCCAGATCCAGCCAGTCCGTGGACACGTCGAGCGTCGAGTAGTAGTATTCGAGCGAGGGCGTCGTCGTCGACGGACTGGACGTCGACGTCGCGGCGCTCCCGTGACCGATCGCGGCCATGATGTCGAGGTAGTTCGTCGAGCCCGCCAACACGTCCTGCGGGACGGTCTCGAACGTCACGTCGCCCATCGGTGCCATCGTCACGCTGTACGACGCGTCGGCGTCGGTCGTGGTGTCCTCGGTCGTGGCGGCATCGGTCGTCGTCGACGTCGTCGACTCGGCTCCCCCGGATCCCGCACATCCGGCGAGCAGGCCGCTCCCGAGCGCCAGCCCGCCGTACGTCAGGTAGTCGCGTCGCGTCGGTTCGTTCCTTGCCATATTTTTAGGCTTGCCTAATCCTGTATAACCCCTTCGGTTTCACGGACGCGACGCGCCGGCCGTCGAGCGTGTCGCTCAGTACGGCGCGCCGCAGCGCGGGCACATCGGCGGGCCGGCGTCGGGGAGCGCGAGGCCGCAGTTCGGACACTCGCTGTCGGGGGCCGCGATCGCCTCGGCGGCGTCGGCGGTCGTCCGGCGGAGGCCGTCGACCGAGCCGAGATCGTCCGCGTCGCTCGCGTCCGCGTCGACGAGCGCGAATCGGGCGCGGGCCGCGACGCATGGGTCGTCGTCGCGGCGCGTGGCGAGGGCGTCCGGGGGCGCGTCATCGGCGTCCGAACGCGCGAGGAGACCGAGGGCCTCGGCGGCGCGGGCGCGGACCCACGGGGCGTCGTTGTCGAGCGCGTCGCCGAGTGCGTCCCGCGCGTCGGCGAGGGCGTCGGGATGCTCGCAGCCGATGGCCGCGAGCGCCGTGCAGAGGTGATAGCGAGCGAGGGCGGCGTCGGCGTCGAGGTGGCGAGCGAGGCGCCCCGCGTGGTGGCGGAGCCGTGAGGGGTCCCCGAGCGCGACGCGCTCGACGGCGAGCGCGAACCGCCCCGCGACGTCGTCGTCGGTGGCGTCGTCGAGGCCGAGAAGCAGGTCGGCGACGATCTCCGGCGTCACAGCGTCGGACGGGTATACGCCGGCGACGCGGCCGATCGCCTCGGCGCTCCGCGCGCGGACGTAGCGGAACTCGTCGGGGTCGGCGAGGCGCTCCGCGAGGTCGGGGACGACCGGCCGGACGTGTGCGGGAGTGGCGTCGGCGAGCGCGGCGAACAGTTTCGCGGCGATCAGTCGGACGGCGCGGTCGGTGTCAGTGAGGAAGGCGGTGAGATCGGAGACGACGGGGGCGAGCGTGTCGGGGTGGTCCGCGGCGCGATCGCGGAGAGCGCGGAGGGCGTCCTTTCGCACGTCGACGTCGGCGTCGCGGCACCGCTCGAGTGCGGCGACTGCGTCGGCCTCGTCGTCGGTGTCGAGGGCGGCGAGCAGGCGATCGGTCAGCGGTTGCGATCCCATTACCGCGATGTCCCGGACGCGTGCGCTTCGTCTCTTCGGTCGATGGCGCGCGTCGACGCGTCGGCCGTCGAGGTACCCGACCACGGCGGGTGAGTCAGCGACGGGGGTCGGCGCGGCGGTCAGGCACGGTGTTTATGCGGTGGCGCTCGTAGTGCGAATCGTGTACGACGACATACTCGTTCCGACGGACGGGAGCCCCGAGGCGGAGGCGGCCGTCGAGCACGCCGTCGACATCGCGGCGACGTACGGCGCGCGGATCCACGCGCTCTACGTCGTCGACACGAGCGCGTACGCCACGCTAGACGCGACGGAGACGGTCGTGGAGGACTTGGAGGACGAGGGTGAGGTTGCGGTCGAATACGTCACGGCGGCCGCGGAAGACGCGGGCGTCGAGGCGCAGGGGTCCGTTACGACCGGAAACGTCCACGAGTCGATCACGGCGTACGCGCGCGCCAACGACATCGACCTCATCGTCATGGGGACGCACGGTCGCCGCGGGCTCGACCGGGTGCTCGTCGGGAGCGTCACCGAGCGCGTCGTCCGGACGGCGGACGCGCCGGTGTTGACGGTGCGGAGCGGGGCGGACTGAGGCGTCCGAGAGCGCGGAACGCGGTTAGCGACGTCGGCCGTCGCCGTCGGTCCGCGTGTACGCCGACGCGACGACCAGACTTCCGAGGGCGCCCGCAGCGCCGACGCTCGCCGCACCGTGCGTGCCGACGAGCAGTCCGAGCGCGCAGCACGCGACGCCGAGCGCGGCGCAGAGCGCGAGCAGGGACTCGACGGCGCTGGCGGCGGCGCGCGCCGGTACCGCCGGCGGATCGGGTAGCCGGTTCCACGCGGACGATTTCATAACGTTTTATCGTTGTGTATATGGGAACGGATCTCATTGGGTGGGGAGCTACAGCCGAACGGTCACATGTACATCCCGTTCTGGGTGTCGTAATCGCCGAGCGCCTCCTCGCCCTCGGCGGCGGACGCGACGCGCTCGGCGAGCTTCCCGTAGTACTCGCGGAGTTGCTCGCTCAACGCTTCGAGCTCGCTCTCGTCGACGTCGAAGCCGTAGACGGTTTCGAGGGCCGTGAGCAACCGAAGCGAGGCGTCGACGTCCGGTCCCGGCGGGTGCGTCGGGGTGATGTAGACGCCGACCTCGGGCGCGGCGCCGTCGAGGCTCCGAGTGACGAGTTCGCCGGCGACGCCGTCGAGGAAGCCGTTCGCCAGCGGGCGGAAGACGTCGTCGGGGAGGCGATCCGTCCGGTAGCCGTCAGTCGCGACGTGAAAGACCGCGTGTTCGTCGGGTCCGTGGGCGAACGGGACGCCGTGGAGGACCGCGATCTCGTCGACGCCCTGCGTCTCCGCCCACGCGAGGAGAGTGTCGGCGTACGAGCGCGCGGCCCCGAAGGGGACGAACAGTTCGCCGACGAGCACGGACAGCGGGGCGTCGTCGAGGGTGTACAGCCGGCTGTGGTGGCGCGGGACGCCGGCCTCGAAGGGAGCGATGGCCGGGAGGTCGTCGGTCGAGACGTGACCGGTCCGTTCCGAGTCGAGGTGGCGAACGAGGTAGTCGGCGGACGTGACACCCGCGAGCCCGGGATGCGTCTGGCCGACGACGAGGGTCGTACCGGTCTCGTGTCCCGACTTCGTCGTGACGTCGAACGAGGACTGTGGCATGTAGTAGAGGCGTCGGCGGCGACGACCGTAACTCTACCTCCCGACGCCGGGGAGATTGGCGAAATCAGACCGCGGCGATCGACGAGCGGTGAAAGACCGTCTCGCGCCGCTACGGGGTTCGACAGCCGGGTTCGCGGTGCTCACCGTCGTCCTGACGGCCTGTCGATCGCGGACGCCGCTCAACGTCGCGGGCCCGCCGAAAGAAGGAGGGATTACTCCCAGTTGTGGAGGGCGTCGCGGAAGATCGCGGCGACGTCGGCCTTCTCGACGGGCCGGGGGTTGCAGCGCAGGAGGCGCGCCTGCGTGTCGACGGTCTGGCTCGCGAGCCAGTCGATGTCCTCCTCCTCGATCCCGGCGAGTTCGTTGAGGCCGCTCGGGAGGACGTTCAGGTCTCGCTGGAGCTGGACGTACTGGGATTTGAGTTCGTCGGCGGCCTCCCGATCGGTGAGGCCGGTCGTCTCGATTCCGAACAGTTCGGCGAGGTCGGCGAAGCGAGACGGATCGCTCGCGGAGTTGTAGTCGATCGTGCTCGCGGGCGTCAACACCGCGATGGTCTCGCCGTGGTAGGTGTGGTACTTGTTTCCGACGGGGTAGGCCATCGCGTGACAGAGGCTCGCACCGGCGGTGAGGCCGGCGATGGCACCGAAGAGCGCACCTTGGAGCATGTTCGCGCGGGCGTCGAGGTCGTCCCCGTTGTGGACGACGCGCCGGACGTTCGAGGAGAGGAGATCGATGGCCTTCTCGGAGAACATCTCGGTGAGCGGCGTCCGCCCCGCGTAGACCGGCCGGTCCGCGGGGTCGTTCGGGCGGAGGAGGGAGTCGTACTCGTGGGTCGTGTACCCCTCCATGGCGTGTCCGAGAGCGTCCATCGCCGTACGCGCGGTGAGCTCGGGGGGGAGGGTCGTCGTCAGCGTCGGGTCGAGGACGGCGGCGTCGGCGCGGACGTGCGCGCTGGAGATCCCCTCCTTGATCTCCTTCTCGGGGACCGAGAGGATGGCGACGGGCGAGATCTCGGAGCCGGTCCCGGCCGTCGTCGGCATCAGGACGAGGGGCGCGCCGGACGTCTCCAGGGGCTCGCCGGAGCCGGTCGGTTCGGCGATGTAGTCGAGGGGCTCGCCGCCGTTCGCGATGACGGAGCGCGTCACCTTCGCGGTGTCCAGACAGCTCCCGCCGCCGAGACCGACGTAGAAGTCGTAGCCCGCCTCGCCCTGTTCGTCGCGGACGAAGGAGATGCAGTCCTCGGTGGCCGCGACGGACGGCTCGCGCTCGCAGTCGTCGTAGACGTCGACGTCGAGGCCGGCGTCGACGAGGACGTCGCGGACCCGGCCGGCGTGTCCGACGTCGACGAGCGTCTCGTCGGTGACGAGGAGGCCGTGTGCGCCGTCGGGGACGCCGATGTCGCGGATCTGGTGGGGGAGTTCGGCGGTGGCGTCGCGCCCGAAGCGGAGCTCGGGGAGGCGGATGTTCCAGACGCTCTCCGGCACGAGGTCGTGATCGGCCGCGGAGACGGAGCGTTCGTACGCCATCTACGACCACCCCCCGCCGATCTCCGCGTACTGCTCGGGGTCGTGGCCGTAGACGACCTCCGCGTCGTGGCGCCGCTGGAGGTCGCGGATCGTCTGGAGGCTGTCGAACCAGTGTCGACCGCTCCAGAGGAGTTGGGCGCCGAGCGGCGTCCCGTTCTCGTAGTTCTCGGCCTGATAGACCTCGTCGCCGGTGAAGATCACGGTGCCCGCGTCGTCGAGGTGAACCATCGTTCCGGTGAGTCCCGGGGTGTGGCCGGGGAAGCGGATGAACTCCACGTCCTCGAAGTGCGTCTCTCTGTCCCGATGGAGCACCTGCCAGTTCAGGTCGTGATCGAAGTCGTTGAGGATGTAAGCGCCGCTCCCCTCGTCGGTCTTCGCGGAGTAGTACGCGAACTTGATCTCCTTCTCGTGGACGTACACCGGAACGTCCGTCCCGTCGAAGTGATGGAGACCGCCGGCGTGGTCGAGGTGGAGGTGGGTTTGGAAGACGGCGTCGATGTCGTCGAGGTCGTAGCCGGCGTCCGCGAGGTCCCCCGCAAGCGTGTGCTCGCGGACGTCGTGCGGGTAGAAGGCCTGCTTCAACTCCTCCGGCCACGCGCCGTCGAGCGCCTCCTCGTGGTTGCCGGTGTCCCAGAGGATCGTCGCCTCCGGATGGTCGATGACGAGGTTGTACACCGGGATCTCGACGTAGTCCGTGTCCGGGTTCGGTTCGTCGTGGCTCCCGAGCGTGTTCCCCTCAATGAGGTAGTTGAGGTCGCATTCGAGCCCCCCGCGATCGATGACGTCGATGGTAGCATCCACCATATCGAAAGATCGTTATGGTAGGTGATCAATTTTTTGTCGACTTTCGGCGGGCGGGGGTGCGACATGCACTGAACGAGCACGGCGAAAACGGTACGCGGAGAAGCGCGAGGGGTAAGACGAAGCGAGACGTCGTCGCGGTCGGCGGGCCGGCCAGCGGGACGCGCGGCGGACGCCGTCGGGATCGCGCTCCCCGCGTGAATCAGGCCGAGGTCTCGTAGTAGTCGCCGCTCTCGTCGTAACGCGCGTCGCGGATCCGTCGGCGCTGGTCGTCGGAGAGCGAGATGTCGACGGCCCCGAGGTTCTCGGCGAGCTGGTCGGTGGTGCGCGCCCCGACGATCGGGACGCAGGTGAACGCCTCGCGCTCGACGAGCCAGCGGAGCGCGACCTGCGCGGGTGTCGCGTCGAGTTCGTCCGCGACCGCGCGGATCGCGTCGAGGACGTGCCACCCGCGCTCGGAGACGTAGTAATCGGAGAACAGCTCGTCGAGTTGGCCGCGCGATCCCTCCGGGGCCTTCACGTCGTACGTCCCCTGCCCCGCCCGCTCGTACTTGCCGGTGAGGAAGCCGCCGGCGAGCGGGGAATACGGGCAGACCGCGAGGTCCTGATCGGCGCAGACGGAGAGGTAGTCGGCGACGTCGCGCTCGTAGGCGGCGTGATAGAGCGGCTGGGTGACGTCGAAGCGCTGGTAGCCCTCGGTATCGGCCTTCCAGAGAGCCTTCGTGAGCTGCCACGCGGCCATCGTCGAGGCACCGAGGGAGTGCACTTTGCCCGCATCGACGAGAGCGGTGAGCGCGTCGAGCGTCTCGGTGATCGGCGTCTCGTCGTCCCAGCGGTGGATGTAGTAGACGTCGAGGTAGTCGGTGCCGAGGCGATCGAGCGTCCCCTCGATCTCGGCGCGGATCGTCTTCCGCGAGAGGTTCTCCTGGAAGCGCGACTCCTGCGTCCAGTAAACCTTCGAGGCGAGCACGTAATCCTCCCGGTCGCGCTCGTCGAGCCACTCGCCGATCCACGCCTCGGAGCGACCGTCGCCGTAGCCGTTCGCGGTGTCGATGAAGTTCCCGCCGGCGTCCGCGAACGCGTCGAGCAGGTCGTGGGCTTGTTCGCGGTCCGTCTCGACGACGCCGTCGGACTCCTTGCCGAATCGCCACGTGCCCAGACAGAGCCGCGAGACGTCGACGCCCGTCGCGCCGAGTTTGGTGTACTCCATGGTATCGGGTCCGCCCGGCGGGCGGATCAAATCACCGGTCGCGGCGATCAGTCGTCCGCGACGGCGAGCGCGCGACCGGTCGCGTCGTCGCAGTCGTGATCGAAGAGGTCGTCGAGAACGGCGAACTCGGTGTCGCAGACGGCACAGCGAACGTCGCCGACGGTCGCGGTCGTCATCGGGCGACCACCCCGTCGGTTCCGCGAGACCGCCACAGAGGCCGGTCGCGGACGACGGCCGGGACGGACCGGCCGAGAGTGGTGTCCGTGCGGGGCGTGGTGTCGACAGCCGTGAACGACGTCGTCACGTTCACCGCTTGGTGGGTGGGGTATGTAAGTGTATCCCACGGTTCGGGGGACGAACCCGCCGGACGCTCCGACCGACCGGTCTGCGAGAACGCACCATTCAGTAATACTGCGCAGTACACTCAGACAGTATGTCCAATGTGGATGGTTCGGGCGGCGGGACCGTCACGGGTACCGATCGTCACGCGACGAACCGACGCGGAACGAGCCGCCCGATCGATCGAGGGAAGGGGGATGGCGGGCCGGTGTGTAGCCGATGTCGACCGCGTTCCGACGGGGCGCCCGTCGAGCGAAGAGAGCCCACGCCCGACGACGGAGAGTCGCGTGCCGAAGCCCAGAATGGCCGTCCGAAACGTCCAGTGCTCTCGTCTCGCCGTCTCACCGATCGGGGGCGATCGACGCGTCGCCGGTCGGCGGCCGGAGCGATCCGGCAGCAGTTTTTATCTCTCGTCGGCCAGAGACTAGAGTATGGAAGCGAAGAAATTCCTCTTCTGCTCGCTCGACGCAGCGCTCATCACGGACGTTGCGTGGCAGGTCCACCGGGAGGGCCACGACGTCAAGTACTACATCGAGGCGGAGAGCGATCAGGAGATCGGCGACGGGTTCGTCCCGAAGACGGAGGACTGGGAGGCCGAAGTGGAGTGGGCGGACGTCATCGTCTTCGACGACATCTGGGTCGGCTCCGACATCGGGACCGGCGCGCTCGCACAAGAACTCCGCGAGCAGGGGAAAGCAGTCGTCGGTGGCACTCCCAACACCGACCACCTAGAGGAGGATCGGGGCTACGCGATGGAGATCCTCGAAGCGCACGGCGTGAACACCGTCGAACACCACATCTTCGACGACTTCGACGAGGGAATCCGGCACGTCCGGGAGAACCCCGCACCCTACGTCATCAAGCCGCTCGGCGAGGTCCAGAACGTCAAGCGCCTCCTCTACGTCGGTGACGAGGACGACGGAAGCGACGTCGTCGACGTGCTCAAGGCGTACAAGAAAGCGTGGGGGCACCGGATGAAGGGGTTCCAACTCCAGCGGAAGGTCGAAGGCGTCGAAGTCGCCATCTGCGGCTTTTTCGACGGCGATCGGTTCATCGATCAGGTCAACTTCAACTTCGAGCACAAGAAGCTCTTCCCCGGAAACATCGGCCCGTCGACGGGGGAGATGGGGACGTCAATGTTCTGGGGCGGCCGGAACAGGCTCTTCGAGGAGACGCTGGGGAAGCTCGAAGGGTGGCTCGCTGAGGAGGGGTACGTCGGGAGTATCGACGTCAACTGTATCGTGAACGAGACGGGGATCTACCCCTTAGAGTTCACGCCGCGCTTCGGGTATCCAACGATCGCCCTACAGGAAGAGTCCTTCGAATCCCCGACGGGGCAGTTCTTCTACGATCTCGCGCACGGAAACGACCCGATCCTCGAAGTACACAACGGCTACCAGGTCGGTGTGCGCATCGTCCTCCCGCCGTTCCCGTTCGACGACGAGAAGACGTACGACGAGAGCTCGCGGAACGCTGCGGTCGTCTTCGACGACGACTCGCGCGACGGCGTCCACTTGGAGGACGCGAAGAACGTCGACGGACAGTGGCGCGTCGCCGGCGAGTCCGGCATGCCCCTCGTCGTCACCGGGAAGGGGGAGACGATGCGGCGGGCCCGCGAGCAGGCCTACGAGCGCATCGACCGGATCGTGATGCCGAACATGTACTACCGCGACGACATCGGCGAGCGCTGGACGGACGGTGACGGAGATCGCCTCCAAGCGTGGGGGTACCTCGGACCGCGATCGTAGACCGGGGATCCGTCGCGGCGAAGCGAAAAAAGCCGAAGAGCGGAAACGGCGGCGACGCGCGGCGAACGGGAGACGAACGACACGTCGTCCCGCGTGGCCCCGTCAGCGAGACGGCGCGCGGATCAGCACATGTTCGGCGGAATGACGTCGCTGTACTCCTCCATCGGGGTGAACTCGGTGTTCTGACGCGTCGCGCCGATGAAGTCGACCTCGATCTGGCCGTCGCTGGCGCGGAAGGTCGTGTCGCCGAAGACGGACTGCCAGTTCAGGCCGCCGAGGGCGTTGACGACGTCGTCCCCGTCGGTGCTCCCCGCCTGCTCCATCGCCTTGGCGAGCGCGCGCAGGGTCTCGAAGCCGCTCCCACAGGGCGCGTTCGGCAGGAGGCTCGTGCTGTCCGAGGGGTAGAGCTCCTTGAACGTCTGGTTGATCTCGCTGTCGCTCGTGGGGTTGTAGAAGGTCGTCCCGTACCAGCCGTCGGCGGCGCCGCCGACGGAGGCCTGAACGATCTGGTTGACCGGCTTCCCGGAGTTGAACATGAGGATCTTCTCCTCTTTGAGGTTGTAGTCCTGCGCCTGATTGATCAGCGTGATGGCGAGGCTGGCCGGCATGACGCCCGTGATGAGTTTGGCGTCGCTGTTGAGTAGCTCGGAGATGTACGAAGAGAGGTCCTGCGTCCCGAGGGGAGCCAGCGTCGTCCCGGTTACCTCCCCGCCCTCCTCGCTGAGGCGCTCGCGCAGCAGCGAGAGGTTGTTCTGCCCGAGGGAGTAGTCGGCGGCGAAGAAGTGCATCCGCTTCGGGTCGAAGTCCCGATCGATGTGGTCCGACAGATCGTTGATGAAGTCGACGCCGGCGCTGACGGCGTGCCGGTTGCTCGGCCAGATGAAGAAGGAGTAGTCCGAACAGTTGTCGCCTTCACGCGCTTCCGTGGCGGACGCCTGGGTCGGGAGGATCGGGATCTGCGCTTCGTTCTTGATGTACGGGACGACGGACGCCGTCGAGGAGCTAAGCGAGGGGCCGATGATCGCGTCGACGTCCTCCTGCGTGACGAGCGAGCGCGCGCCTTCGAGGGCGCCCGAGGGGGTGGACTGCGTGTCGCGGACGACGAGTTCGAAATCGGAGCCGAGGATCTGCCCACCGAGGTGTTCTTTCGCCATCTCCGTCCCGCGCCGGACCTCCTGTCCGGTCGTCGGCGTCGCGCCGCTCAGCGGGGCGAGGATACCGATTTTGGCACTGTCGTTACCGCCACCACCGCCGCCACCGCCGCCGCAGCCGGCGAGGGCGGTCGCGGCGGCCGTGGCTCCCGCGGCTTTGAGGAACCGACGCCGTCGCACCGAGCTCTGTTCATTATTATTAGCCATGGTGTGGGTTACGAGTCGTGCCCCGAGTTTATAACGCTTCTGTATCCGGGAAGGCGCGGGACGGCTACTCGCCGTCGCGCCAGCGCTGCAGCAGGCCGACGAGGCCGTCCGGAAGGACGAAGACGAAGACGATGAAGAGCGCGCCCAGGATCAACAGGTACCCCTCGGGGATCACCGTCCCGAGGTAGGACTCGAAGATCGTGAGGGCGAACGCGGCGACGAACGGCCCGAAGAAGGTACCGAGGCCACCGATGACGACCCAGATCGTGACCTCACCGGTCAGGCTGAAGGCCATGAGCGACGGCGAGGCGATCCCGACCGTCGCCACGTACATCGCGCCGGCGATGGAGGACACCGTGGCGGACATGACCCACGCGATGAGCTTCTCGCGGTCCGTGTCGTAGCCGAGGTACCGCATCCGGACCTCGTTCTGCCGCGTCGCGTGGAGGACGTCGCCGTAGTCCGACGAGAGGATCCAGTAGAGCAGCCCCGCGACGACGACGACGCCGAGGAGCGCGAAGTAGTAGTAGGGGACGGTCTGCGAGAGGTCGATCCCGAACACGGTCGGCGCGGTCAGGTAGCCGAGCCCGTTCGACCCGCCGGTGAGCCACGTCGTGGTGTAGGTGAAGTCGTGGACGAGGACGCCGAACGCGAGCGTGAACAGGACGAAGTAGACGAGTCCGATCCGGCGCTTGATCGGCCCGTAGCCGATCAGGAGCGCGATCACCGCCGCGAGGACGATCGCGGCCGGGAAGCCGAGCCAGAACGACGAGCCGTAGTCGACGACGAGTTTCGCCACCGAGTACGCGCCGATCCCGAAGAATGCCGCGGGAGCGAGCGTGAACAGCCCCACGTAACCGAGCGCGATGTCGACGGAGATGGCGAACAGCCCGAGGATGATCGCCTGCGTGGCGATGCTGAGGAGGTGCTGTTCGCTGACGAGCGGGAGGATCGCCAGGAGGACGACCGGAACGAGCAGCCACCGCCTCGTCTCCGTGAAGTAACGCCGGAGTTCGGCGACGGTGCTCATTCGAACACCTCCGGCTTCCCGAAGAAGCCACGTGGCTTGTACAGGATGAACACCATCGCGGCGACGAAGACGCCGAGGCGGACGTACGTCGGTTGGAGGAACAGCCAGCCGAACGCGGTGATCTGACCCACGATGAGGCTCACGAGCAGCGACCCTTTGAAACTCCCCATACCGCCGACGATGATGACGAGGAACGCGAGGATCATGTAGCTCATGCCCATGCCGGGCGAGACGGACGTCACGGGCCCCGTGAGGCCGCCGGCGAGTGCCGCGAGTGACGCCCCGATGACGAACGTCAGGGTGTAGACGTGTGCGGAGTCGACACCGAGGATCTCGGCCGTTTCGGGCTCCGTCGCGGTCGCGTGGATCTCCATTCCGAGGCGGGTGTACGAGAGCAGGGCGCCGATGCCGATGGCGACGACGGCGCCGACGAGGATGATGAGGAGGCGATGCTTCGGGTACGACGCGCCCATGACGCTCACCGAGCCGGGGAACGGCGCGGCGATCTGTCGGGCCTGATCACCGAACCGGAAGGAGAGGAGTTCCTCGATGACGACGTACATCCCGAACGTCCCTAAGAAACCGAGAAGCGGGCGCTCGTACACCCGGTGGAGGACGCTGCGTTCGAGGACGAGACCGAGGAGGGCGACCAGTACGACCGCGCCCGCGAGGCCCGCCCAGAAACTGCCGGTCGCGTCCGCGATCAGGAGCGTCCCGTAGCCCCCGAGCGCGACGAGGGCCCCGTGGGCGAAGTTGATGAGCCCGATGAGGCCGAAGATGAGGGTCAGGCCGCTCGCGACGAGGAAGATGATCATTCCTTGGCTGATGCCGTTCAACAGGTACGTGACGAACTCGCTCGACGTGAGGAGTGGTAGCTCGTACATTACGGCGTGGGTTGTGTGTCGTTGTCCATCAGTGGTTCACGAGGGGTGGAGCGACGAGCGTCCGTGTCCCGACGTCGCCGTCCGAGGTGGTTTCGATAGTCATTATCTTTCGTATTGGGGTAGAGGTGATGCCACACCATATTATGTCTTCTGTTAACTGCCGCGATAGCGGCGTGCGGCCGTCCCTCAGACCGTTAGGTATTCGTCCTGTAGCTCCTCGTCGTCGAGGAGCGCCGCGTCGCCCTCGGCGACGATGCGGCCCGTCTCGATCATGTAGCCGCGATCGATGAGCGGGAGCATCCGCGTGATGTTCTGCTCGACGATCAGCACCGCGCGGTCGTCGGTGACGAGGTCCTCGAGGATGTCGATGACGTCGTCGATGATCGTCGGCGCGAGCCCCTCCGTCGGTTCGTCGAGGAGGAGGAGGTCCGGGTCGGTGACGAGCGCGCGACCGATGGCGAGCATCTGTTGTTCGCCACCGCTCAGCGT
This sequence comes from Halarchaeum nitratireducens, assembly GCF_014647155.1. Taxonomy (GTDB): domain Archaea; phylum Halobacteriota; class Halobacteria; order Halobacteriales; family Halobacteriaceae; genus Halarchaeum; species Halarchaeum nitratireducens. The sequence continues at coordinate 372,490 of NZ_BMOQ01000002.1, forward strand.
TCCCCCGCGCTGCGACTGGCGCTCGCCGAGGCGTTCGAACTGCTCGAAGACCTCCGCCAAGCGCTCCTCGCGCGTCGCCTTGTCGATGTCACGGGGCGCGGCGAGTTCGAGGTTCTCGCGGACGGTCAGCGCCGGATAGATCTCCCGGTCCTCGGGGACGTACGCGATCTTGTCCCGGATGATGTCGTGGGTCTCCCACTCCGAGATGTCCTCGCCGTCGTACACGATCCGGCCCGTCTTGCGGTCGATGCGGTTGACGATGCTGTCGAGCAGCGTCGTCTTCCCCATGCCGTTCCGGCTGAAGATGCCGACGACGTCGTTGTCGCCGACGTCGATGGAGACGTCGAAGAGGATCTGACTCTCGCCGTAGTAGGCGTTCAGCTCCTCGACGGAGAGCAGGTCACTCACCGAGGTACACCTCCTTCACCGTCTCGTTAGCGACGACGTCGTCCGGCGACCCGGTGGTGAGGATGGAACCGTTGTGGAGGACGGTGATGCGATCGGAGAGCGCGCGCACGAGGTCGATGTCGTGTTCGATGACGAGCATCGTGTAGTCGCCGCGCATCTCCTCGAAGATCTGACGGACTTCCTCGGTCTCGGACTGGTTGAGTCCGGCCGCCGGTTCGTCGAAGAGGATCACCTCGGACTCCATGGCGAGCACCATGGCGATGTCGAGGAACCGTTGTTCGCCGTGCGAGAGGTTCTTCGCGACGGTGTCGAGTTCGCCGTCCAGGTGCGCGATCTCGGCGACCTCCTCGATCTCCTCGGTGTAGTCCTCCTGGGGGGTGAACGCGCTCAGGACCGTCCGCTTCGAGTCGCGCGCCGCGAGCCGGAGGTGCTTTCTAACCGTCATCTCCGGGAAGTACTGGACGACCTGGAAGGACCGACCGATCCCCATGTTGGCGATGGCCGTCGGCGATCGACCGGCGATGTTCTCCCCCTTGTACGTGATCGTTCCGCGCGTCGGGGAGAGCTCGCCGGTGATGAGGTTGATCGTCGTCGTCTTCCCCGCGCCGTTCGGACCGATGAGCCCGTGGATCTCGCCGGGTTCGAGTTCCAGATTCAAGTCCTCGACGGCGACGAGCGAACCGAACTCCTTGGTCAGCCCCTCAATAGAGAGCACGGTACCACCGACCCAGCGGGGAGCGTTCGTCCGCCCGCCGTCCCGGAGTGGCGGACGAAAGCATCTGTGTGAGCATCACTGGTCCGTCCATTATCTTTCGGGGAGGTTAATGCTTTCGGGGTACGTTCGCTCGTGGCAATATAATAATAGTGCGTGATGGTGGACGGGCGGTCGATCGAGAGAGCGACCGGAGCGGCGGCCGACACCTCGACGATGCCGGCGGCCGGGGACGACGGCGGTCGCGCGAAACGAGTGGATACCGGAAGCAGGGGAGAGAGCGTCGGGCGCTACTCGCCGTCGCCGAGTTGCTTGGCGCTGAGGCGGTCGAGTTTTCCGGTGGCGGTGCGAGGGAGGGGCTCGTCGACGAAATGGTACGTTCGCGGGCGCTCCATCCGTGAAAGGTTGTCGCTGGCGATACACCAGTCGTCGAGGTCGTCGGCGGTGACGCTCGGGTCGGAGCGGTTGACGTAGGCGGTGACCTTCTCGCCGTACTCCTCGTCTGTGACGCCGACGATCGCCGCCTCCTCGACGCCGGGGTGTTCGTTGAGGCGCTCCTCGATGGGCGCGGGGTAGACCTTGATGCCCTTCGAGAGGATCATCAGGTCGCTGCGGCCCTCCAGATAGATGAAGCCGTCCTCGCTTCGGTAGCCGAGGTCGCCCGAGTACCACCAGCCGTCCTCGAAGGACTCATCCGTCTTCGGGGTGTCGCCCCACGCCCACACCGGTGCGTCGGGCGCGTTGATCACGAGCTCCCCGACTTCGCCCTGCGGGACGATGTCGTCGTACGACCCGCCCTCCTCGACGATGCGCAGGCGAACGCCCGGGACCGGTTTCCCGACGCTCTCCACGCGTTCCTCGTTCAGCTCCGCGTTCTGCATCACCGTCGAGAACGACTCCGTCGCCGCGTACATGTTCTTCACTTCGGAGCAGAGGTTCTCGCGGAGGTTGCGGAGCGTCGTGGCGTCCAGCACCTCGCCGGCGGATGTGATCGCTTCGAGCGAGGAGACGTCGTGCTCCGCCAGCGCGTCCGAGCGCAGGATCTCGCGCCACATTGTCGGGACGAGCATCCCCGTGGTGAGTTCGTGCGTCTCGATCATGTCGAGGTAGGTCTCGGCGTCCCAGTTGCTGAGGAAATGGGTCTCGGCGCCGGAGACGAGCGCGGGGAGCATCACCGAATACCACGCGGCGAACGACGGCGTGAACGTGTTCGGCTGACGCGACGAGCGATTCACCTCCGCGACATCGACCAGCGTGCTGCCGCGGAGGTAGAGGGCGCGGTGGGTGAAACACCAGCCCTTTGGCTGGCCGGTCGTGCCGGAGGTCCAGAGAACGGCGGCGAGGTCGTCCTCAGTGACGCGAATGTCGGGTTCGGCGGCGGACTGGCCCTCGACGAGGTCGGCCTTCGATTGCTCGTAGTCGGCCTGCGGCTCCGCGAGCGTGATGACGGCGGCGAGGTCCGTGGTGATCTTCTCCCGGACGCGCTCCTCGAAGAACTCGGCAGTGCGCTCGTCGACGACGAGCACGCGCGGACGGAGTTCGTCGATGCAGTGTTGGACCGTGTTCGGCGACGCCCGGATGTGGAGGTTCGAGACCGTACACCCGGCTTTCAGCGCCCCGTTCCACAGCGAGACGTGCTCCAGGGAGTTCTGACACAACATCGCTACCCGGTCCCCCTGCGCGACGTACTCCCGGAGTCCGTTCGCCACCCGGTTGCTCTCCCGGTCGAACTCCTCCCACGTCATCGTCCGTCCTTCGACTCCGCTCCCGAACGCCGTCCCCTTCGGGTTGTTCTCCGCTGCCATGGCCGAGAGGTCGCTAATCGGGGGAACGTCGTGCTCGGACCCGTGTTGCATATAACGATAGATAATCCTGCGATTACTTATAGTTTGAGAGTTCGGATCAACGGGAGTATCGGCGCGTCTCGCCGTTAGCGTCCAGTCGCTCAGGCGAGACACTCCGTCGGCGACGCACGACCGAACTGGTGGGGAACGCCGGCGGCGGCACCGAAAGGGATTTGTGTATAACCGTCATCTTCCGGGTGATGTTCGAGCACGAATGGAAGTGTCACTGGGGGCAGGTCGATCCGGCAGGAATCGCGTACTACCCGCGTCTCGTCGACGCGATGCACGAGGCCGGTGAGGAGTTCATGGAGAGCATCGGGATCTCCTACATGGACGTCAACGAGTTCGACATGGACCTGCCGCTCGTGGCGATGGACATGGAGTTCCGGAAGCCGGTGTTCGTCGGCGACACGATCAGCATCGAGGTCGAACCGGACATCGGCACCAAGAGCCTCGGGTTCGACTTCACGGCGCGCCACGAGGACGGCGAGATCGCCTTCGAGGGCCACGAGCAACACGTCTGCGTCGACAAGAACAAACAGAGCATGGTCATCCCCGACAAGGTGCGCGATCCGCTCGAAGAAGCGATCGAGTAACGGTTCTGCGTCGTCGTACCGCGTGCGAACCGTCAGCCGGCCGTTTTCTCCCGTCTCTCGGAACCGTGCGCCCGCGTCGCCCCGCGTAGCCACAGCCCAGCGCGTCTCCCCGGCTCAGCCGCTCGTCCGCGTCCAGCACAGTATCCGATAGTATCGGATATTGCGTGACATCTCCCGGCGTATATTTACAAATATATTCTCGTAAAGAAGTGCGTCTTTGGGGAATCTAATCAACCGCGATCGGGCGACGGTCCACCGATTCCGCCGGTACGGACGTCGACGGGAGGGATTCGAGAGCGTCCGAAATGCTCCGAGAGATCAGGGCTCGCGGGGCGTCCCCGAACCGCCGTACTGATAGTTGATGGAGATGCGATTGACCGACTCCTCGATCTTCTGACGGAGTTCCTCCTGGTACGACTCGTTCTGTACGCGTCCCGAGGGGGCGACGATGTTCAACGCGCCGTGGAGTCGCTCGTCGATGAGGATCGGGACCGCGATCATGCCCATCCCGATCACCTGTTCGTCCCAGTCGACCGCGTAGCCCCGCTCCTTGATGCGTTCGCGCTCGGCCCAGAGCGCGTCGGGGTCGGTAACGGTCCGCTCCGTGCGCTCCGCCAGCGGCCCGTCGCGCAACAGCGCTTCGGCCTCGTCGTCCGGGAGGTACGCGAGGATGACCTTTCCGGACGCGTGGGTGTGGAGGGGCGTCATCGCGCCCGGATAGGTCCCGAGGTTCAGCGCCTGGGGACCCTCCTCCTGATGGAGGATCAGCCCCCGGCCGTCGTGTTCGATCGTGAGCCCGACGAGCTCGTTCGTGTCGTTCGCCACGCGCTTCATCTCCGGTTTCGCGGTCTGAAAGAGCCGATCGCGGTGCTTCATCCGCCCGGCCATCGTGTATATCCGAGGGCTGAGTCGGTACTCCCCGTCCTCCCGCGTCACGTAGCCGGTCTCGTGGAGCGTCCGGAGGTAGTCGTACATCGTGCTGCTGGGGAGGTCCATGCGCTTTGCGAGCTCGGTCGGGCCGGCCCCGTTCGTCTCTTGGAGGACATCGAGTACTTCGAACGCCCGCCGAATCGTCGTCAGCGAACGGGGATCATCGCTCATACCCGTAACTACCGTGACTGATGCCGATATATTTTCCGGAATATTCGGATGGTCGAAGTGGGGATCGGCTCACGGAAGGGAGGCGTCGCTACGCGGGTAGCGTGCGGAAAAACCGAAGGCGGCCGTCGGGTGTCAGTACTGGACGCGCTCCGTCGACTCGATCTGGCCGATCCACTGGCGATCCTCGAGGTCGCCCTCCTGCCACGCGATGGGCTCCCAGTTGGGGTCGAAGACGAGGTAGCCGCCGGCGTTGAACTCGATGCGGTGGCCGCTCTCCTCGTCGCGCGCGTAGAGGAACTTCCCGCGGGAGATGGAGTGCTGCCCGATCCCGTCCGTGGGGACGCCGCGCTCGTTCATCGCGTCGGCGGCGTCGAAGAGGTCGTCGGCGCTATCGACCTTGTAGGCGATGTGGTGGAGTCCCGGGGGCTGTTCCGCCTCGTCGTCGATGACCGCGGCCTCGATCTTGTTGCCGTTCGAGCTCACGAACGTCCCCCAGCGCGAGCCGTCCTCGCGGTCGTAGTACTCCTGGACCGTGAAGTCGAAGGTCTCCTGAAGCCACTCGGCACAGCCCGGCGCGTCGGCGTCCCAGATCTGGACGTGGTCGATCCGACGGGGGGCGACGGGGTTCGTTGTCGTCCGGGAGTACGTCTTGTTCTTCAGCTTCGAGCGCCGTTCCGCGGGCGGATCGGGCTTCTCCATCTCGTGGTAGAACTCGAAGAGGTGACCGTGCGGCGTCGAGAAGCGGATCGCCTCGCCCTGTCCCGCCTCCTCGCCGGCGTCGACCCACGTCACGTCGATGTCCTCCTCGGTTTCGAGCAGGTCCGCGTACGCTTCGAGGTCCTCGGGATTACGGGTCTGCCAGCCGATGTGAGCGACGCCGGCTCGCTCGGCCTCCGTCAGACTGACCGAGTGGTGATCGAACTCGTCGACCGCGCGGAGGTAGACCGTTCCGTCCTCCCGTTCGACCTCTTCGAATCCGACCGCGTCCACGAAGAACTCTAAGGACGCGTCGAGGTCAGCCGTTTCGAGCGCGACGTGCCCAATACGTGCTAGTTCTGGCTCGGACATACGTGAACATCATTCGTGACTCATCATTAAGCCTTCCGTACCACTGAGACTGAATGGGAATGAGAGCGCTCGGACGACCGGGCGCGGTGAGCGATACCGAGTACCGCGGCCGCTCGGAGCGATATATAACTATTTGTTGGTGGGGACACAACGGTCGGGTAGCAATGAGTAAGCAAGACGCCGTGCCGCCGGCAGCGGAGGCGCTACCCGATCCGGCCGACGCGGACAACGTCGTGTACGACCCCAGCGAAGAGCGGTTACGGGAGTTCTCCGCGCACCTGGAGACGACGACCGAGTTCGGCTCGCCCGCGTACGTCAGCGAGCAGCGCTCGCGCTCGTCTGGCCGGACGAAGAACGACGTCGACGACGAGTTCGGAAGCGAGGACTACGGCCGAATCAGAGACGCGATCGCGTACGCGCGCGAGCACGAGATGCTCTGTATCGACCGACAGGTGGGGCGTCACCCCGAGCACACGTACTGCTATCGGTACTACGTCCCGAAGGCGTACGGCCGCATCGCGCTCGCCGTTACCCGCCTCTTCGAGCCCGCGCCGGCCGACGCTGACCCCGACTTCCTCACCGTTCAGCTGCCGGACCACGACGAGCTCGCCATTCGCGCCGTTCCGGACGCCGGCGTCACCGCCGTACTCGGAAGCGACTACACGGGCGAGGCGAAGAAGGCGGCCCTCCGCCTCTTCATGTACCGCGCGAAGCGAGCCGGCGGGCTCGGCCTCCACGCGGGGAGCAAGCGCGTGACGGTCCGCGACGACGAGGGCGACCTCCGAACGGTCGGACAGGTCTTCCTCGGGCTCTCGGGCACCGGCAAGTCGACGCTCACCGCGCACGGCCTCGGCCTCGACGATCCCGAGGACGCCGTCATGGTACAGGACGACGTCTGCGCGCTCCTACCGAACGGAACCGTCGCCGGGAGCGAGGGCAACGGGCTGTACCTCAAGACGATCGGCCTCGACGCCGACGAGCAGCCCGAGGTGTACGACGCCGTCACGCACGAGTCCGCCGTCCTGGAGAACGTCGACATCGCCGAGGACGGGACGGTCGACTTCGACAGCGATCGATACACCAGCAACGGGCGCGCCACCGTGCTCCGCGAGCACCTCGACTCCGCGGCCGAGGAGATCGACCTCGAACGCGCACAGCAGGTGTTCTTCATCACCCGGAATCCGACGATGCCCCCCGTCGCGAAGCTCCCGGCGGACGCGGCCGCGGCCGCGTTCATGCTCGGTGAGTCGGTCCAGACGAGCGCGGGCGATCCGTCGAGCGCCGGGGAGGCCATCCGCGTGGTCGGGACGAACCCCTTCATCATCGGCTCCGAGGGCGAGGAGGGCAACCGCTTCCGCGACCTCGTCGACGACCTCGACGTCGAGTGTTACGTCCTCAACACCGGCTCCCTCGGGGACGGGGTGAAGTCCATCGGCGTCGAGGAGTCGACGACGATCCTCCGCGAGATCTCGCGCGGGCGCGTCGAATGGGACGACGCCGCCGAGCGCGGGTTCGCCGTTCCGACGTCCGTCCCCGGACTGGACGTAGACGAGTACGACGTCGCCGACTACGTGATGGACTACGATCGAAAGCGCCGAGAGCTCCGTGCGGAGCGCCGTGACTACCTCGAGGGCTTCGACGACCTCGACGAGAGTATCGTCGAGAACGTCTACTGACGCTCACTCGCGCGGCGTCGCGTCGAAGATCGCCTTCAGGTTCGCGAACGACTCGACCGTGCCGTCGCTCGTCTCGATTTCGAACAGCGCGCGGGCGTCCGCGTCGGCCTCTCGGAGGACGGTCTCGACGCGCTCGCGCGTCGCGCCGTCGAGCGATTGGGCGGCTGCCCACGCATCGAAGTCGAGCGTCTTCTTGAATCGCGCCGTCCGCTCGACCTCGAACCCCGCGGCGCGAAGCCACTCGCGCCACCGCTCGACGGTGTAGGACTCGACGTGACTCGGATCCCGGAGGCGCTCGACGCGGTTGAGGAAGGCGGCGAGGTCGGCGTCCGCGGGCGCGACGTTGTCCTCGATCACGAGGCGACCGTCCGCGGTGAGGACGCGCGCCGCCTCCGCGAGGAAGGCTTCGGGATCGGGGAAGTGGTGAGCGGCGATACGACACGTCACCGCGTCGACGCTGTCATCGGCGACCGGGAGACGTTCGGCGTCACCGACGACGCCAGCGACGCCGTCGAAGGCGTCGGTCGCGGTTCGCACCATCTCCGGAGACGCGTCGAGTCCGACGACATCCGGAACGCCTCGATCGGCGACCGCGCCCGCGGCGTGGCCGGCACCCGTGGCGACGTCGAGGGCGGTCGTCGCGTCGGCGCACCAGTCCGCCAGCGTTTCGAGGTCGCGGCCCTCCCCGTGAACGTCGCTCGCCAAGTAGGCGTCCGTCGCCGAGCCGAACGACGCCGCCGTCTCTCGTTTCTGATCCGTGTGGTCCGTCATTACCTCTCCTTCGTGCCGGAAGATGAAGAAGCGTCCCGTCTCGTGACGGGCGAGCGGGCGTTATCGGAGGTCGTCGATCCGATCGAGACGCTCGCTCAGGACGGACTTCGCGGAGGAGAGGTCGCCGCCCATCCGGATGATCTGGTGGCCGTCGTCGATGGCTTCGGCGACCGCCTCGGGCTCGTTCGCGATGCACCCCATCGGGACGCCGGCGTCGAGACACTGCCGTTGGATGTCGGCGATCTGGTCTCGGACCTCGGGGTGGGACTTCTCGTTCGGATGACCCATCTGCACGGAGAGGTCCGAGGGGCCGATGAACACGAAGCCGAGTTCCGGGACGTCGAGGATGTTTTCGAGGTCGTCGACGGCGGTCGTCTTCTCGATCATGACGCCGAGACAGACCTCCTCGTCCTCGGTCTCGACGTAGTCGTCCGCGCTCCCCCACGTCCGGGAGCGCCCGCTGGCGAGGCCGCGCTCGCCGGGTTCGCCGTCGTAGACGAAGCGCGTCGCCTTCGCGGCCCGGCGGACCTCCTCGGCGGAGTCGACGCGCGGGATGAAGACGTTGCGGACGCCCGCGTCGAGGACCTTCCGGATGAGCGCGGGGTCGGCGGAGGGGAGGCGAACGAAGAGTTCGGTGCCGCCGACCTCGGCGGCACGCGTCAGGTCCTCGAAGAGCGTGCTGTCGTACGGGCTCGGGCCCTGGTGTTCGAAGTCGAGCCAGACGAAGTCGATACCGAGGTCGCCGTACACCTCGATGACCGTCGGCGAGAACGTCACGGAGCGAGCCCCGAGGACGACTTCGCCGTTCTCGATGCGCTCGCGGAACGAGTTGTGTTGATCCATACCGTCTGGTCGTGCACGGCCTCCGAAGTTATAGATTCCGATAGATCGAACGAGTGGAGCGGGTGCTACGCGGCGGTCGCGCGATAAAAGACGGGTGGTCGTGGCGGCGTTACTCGTCGTCTTCGACCATCTGGAAGCGACGGCCGTCGGGGTCGCGGAAGTTCGTGATGGTGCGACCCGTGTGCTCGACGTAATAGGGATCGGAGACCTGATCGACGTTCTCGTCCTCCTTGAGCTTCTCCGTGATCGCCTCGATGTCGTCGACGGCGTAGGCGATGTGGTTGATGCCGGGGACTTCCTCGCCCTCGACCGTGTGGATCTCGAAGAGCGGGCCGTCGCCTTCCTCGGGCACCAGTTCGAAGGACTGGCCGTGGTGGGTCGTCTCCCGGTGCTCCTCGTAGCCGAGGGACTTCAGGAACTCCGCCATCTCTTCGGCGTCACTCGCCTCGATTTCGATGTGGTCGATATCTCCAAGCACGCGCGAGAGTTCGCTCGCACCGGTAGTAAGCGTTGTGGTGTGGGTGAAACGAGCGTCAGCGCCCGGCCGCGAGGCGCGTGGGAATCCGCCTCAGGCGTCCGGGAGGTCGACGTCGACGTCGTGCTGGAGGCCCGCCGCCTTCACGGTGTTGTAGAGCAGCATGGCGATGGTCATCGGGCCGACGCCGCCGGGAACGGGCGTGATGGCGTCCGCCTTCTCCTCGGCGCTCTCGAACTCGACGTCGCCGACGAGTTCGTACCCCTTGTCCGTGTCCGCATCGACGCGGTTGACGCCCACGTCGATGACGGTCGTCCCCTCGCTGAGCATCGAGCCGTCGATGAGTTCGGGAACGCCGACGGCCGCGACGACGATGTCGGCGCGGCGTGTCTTCTCCTCGAGATCCTGCGTTTTCGAGTGGCAGACGGTCACGGTGGCGTTCGCGTTCTCGCCGGACTGGACGAGGAGGTTCGCCAGCGGCTTGCCGACGATGTTGGATCGCCCGACGATGGTGACGTCCTTTCCGGTCGTGTCGACGCCCGCGGCGCCGAGGAGGATCTGGACGCCGTGGGGCGTACAGGGCTTGAAGCGCGCGTCGCCCGCGACGAGTCGCCCGACGTTCTCCGGGTGGAAGCCGTCGACGTCCTTCATCGGGTCGATGCGCTGGAGGACCTTGCGCTCGTCGACGTGATCGGGGACGGGCATCTGGACGAGGATCCCGTGGACCTCGGGGTCGTCGTTCAGCTCGTCGACCTTGTCGAGGAGTTCCTGCTCGGGGGCCTCGGGGTCGATCTCGACGTGCACGCTGTTGATGCCGATGTTCTCGCAGGCGCGCTGTTTCATCGAGACGTACGTCTCGCTCGCGCCGTCGTCGCTCATGAGCACGGTCGCGAGCCCCGGCGTCACGTCCTCGTCGGCGAGGGCGTCGACGTTCTCGCTCAGTTCGTCCTTGATACGATCGCTTACCGCGTTCCCGTCGATGATGTCAGCCATGTCTGAGTAGCACCTTGTTGTCGCCGCGAGCCCCGGACGACGCGTCGGATCGCCGAACCGATGGCGGCGAACGTGGCCTCGGGGTCGTTACGAGAACAGAGGACGCGCAGCGCACAAAATACCTTCGATGCGCTCGGGAAACGCGGGATGGGACAAAAGCCGCGCAGGGGGCCGCGAGTTACATGCACGCCCCCTCACGAGGAGGGGAACTCGCGGGTCGGGAGGGTGGTGTTACCGCTTGTCCTCGCCGTAGGGGGCGGGGTGGACGGTCGCGGAGATCTCGGTCTGCTCGTGGCGCTCGACGACCGGGTTGCCCTCGCCGCCGTCGGGCTCGCCCCAGACGATGGTGACCTCGGTCCCGGGCTCGGTGTACTCGGTGTCGAGGACCGCGAGGGAGAGGAACTTCCGCTCGTTGTAGACGTAGCTCTTGTCGGTAGAGACGCCGACGTGCTCGCCGTCGACGAGGACCTCGTCGTACGGGCAGGCCGCGTTACGCGGGTGCGGGAAGTTCATGTACTCGTTCGTCTCGCCCTCCTCGAAGAGGGAGCCGCGGACCTTCTGGAGGTCGTCGGCGTCCCATTCGAGCGTGACCTTCTCGCGCTCGGGGTTGTCGATTTCCTCTTCGAGAGCCTCGCGGCCGACGAAGTCGTTGTCGAAGCTGACGATGTGGTCGTAGCCGAGCTCGATGGGCGTGACGTAGTAGTCCGAGATGTCGTCGGAGTCGAAGCTCCCGCCGACGGAGAGGAGGCCGTCGCGGACGTCGAGCCACTCGCGATACTCCTCCATCTCGTCGCTGAAGATGGCGGGGACGACGAGCGGGAGCCACCCGAGGATGACGTTGGCCGTCTGGTAGCTCTCGGCACCGAGGCGGCGGATGTCGTAGTCCCCACCGGCTTCGAGGATCGCGGAGCGGATCTCCTCGCGCTCCTCGTAGGGACCCCAGAACTCGAACCCGGACTCGCCCGCCATGCCGTGGCGGAGGAGGTTCGTCTCCACGCCGTCGATCGTGATCGTCTCGAAGTTGAAGAAGCCGAGATCCGGGAGCGGGTCGTCGGCGGCCTCGCGCATGACCTCGACGGCGTCGGGACCCTGAACCTGGTAGCGGTAGTCGTTGGGGTCGTTCCCCGTCGCGGCGGGGCGCGGCTGGTACTCGTACTCGACGTCGTAGTCGCCGGTCTCGATGTTGTAGCGCAGCCAGTTGTGACCGGCCTGCGCACCGACGCTCAGGAGGTTGTTCTCCTCCTCGTGGAAAAGGATGGCGTCACCGAGGAAGTTCCCGTTGGGGTTGGCGACGACGAGCTGCTTCGCCTGCCCGACCTCGTAGCCCTCGAAGTTGTTGACGGCGAAGTCCGAGAGGAACTCGACGGCGTCGGGACCCTTGATACGGAGGTCCGACATGTGGTAGGACTGGTCGGCGAAGGCGACGGATTCGGCCCAGGAGCGCTGCTCTTCGATCCAGTGCGTGTACTCGTCGGGGACCTCGGTGAACTTGCCGACGCCGAGGTTGCGCATCAGGTCGAGCGGGCTTCCGGCCGCTTCGACTGCCTCTTCCATGCTGTCGCTGAATGACCACTCTCTGCTCATGGTGAGTCGTAACTCATCAGTTGTGCCTGGTCTATATAATACTTTCGTGGTTCGATTCACCATACCGCTCAGAGGCGGACGTCGCGCGCGGGTCAAACAGTTCTGTCGCCCGGCGTCACCGACGCGGGCTCGACCGTCGGTGCCACGCGATCCGCCAGCGAATCTGTCCGATATGATCGGAAAATTTGAGAGAGTGAGCGTGTGAGCGGATCGCTCCCCGAGCAGGACACGCGTTCATTTACATCGATACTCTCGTAAAACGACGGTGTTCAGACGGCAGTCAAGACCGCGAGAGCGCGCGATTCGGTGGTGGGACTGGGCACAGCTCCGTGTACGTCCGAGATACGCGGAATTCGCGTGCTCCGTCTGTTCGAGCGCTCGGCGGTTCAGCGGCGATGTTGAGGGGAAGGCTTATAGTGCTGATCGCGCATAATGTAGGTGATGTACCGTGCGTACGTTCGACCGACTCGGCTGACAGCCGCCGCACGCGACGGTGGGCCGGCGGTGGGACGACCGCGGTAGACCGGAGACAATCATGGCACAAACCACATCGACGTCCCGCGACTCCACGACACTGCTCGCAGACCCGCGCTACGAACTGATGCCGTTCGATACGTTCGGCGATCAGATCGAACACCTCCCCGACGGGGCGACGGTCACGATCACCGCCTCGCCACAGCTCGGTATCGAGCGGACGATCGAGGCCGCCGAGGAAGCGGCCGAGCAGGGCTTCGAGGTCGTCCCGCACGTCTCCGCGCGATACGTCCGCGGCGACGACCACCTCGCCGAGATCGCGGAACAGCTCACAGAGATCGGCGTCGACGACATCTTCGTCCCCGGGGGCGATCGCGAAGAGCCGATCGGTGACTATGAGTCCGCGTACGACCTCCTGCAGGGGCTCGAACGCATCGACTACGACTTCGAGGAGATCGGGATCACCGGCTACCCCGAGGGTCACGACTTCCTCTCGGACGAGACGCTCGCCGAGTCGATGGACAACAAGGCGCCGTACGCGACGTACATCGCCACGCAACTCTGCTTCGATCCGAACGCGGTGCTCGAGTGGATCGAGGAGATCCGGGCGCGCGGCGTCGACCTCCCCGTCGTCGTCGGGATCCCGGGCGTCATGAAGTACTCCCGCCTCCTCTCGATCTCGCGGAAGGTCGGCGTCGGCGACTCCATTCGCTTCCTCCAGAAGACGAACGGGATCCTCGGCTTCCTCCGCCAGTTCATCGGCTCGCGCGGGAACTACACGCCCGACGCGCTGATCGACGGCCTCCAGCCGCACGCCGACGACCCCGAGTACAACATCCAGTCGCTCCACATCTACACCTTCAACCAGGTGCCGGACACGGAGTCGTGGCGGAAGAGTCGGCTGGGCGAGTAACGGCCGGGGCCGACTCGACGGTCGGCGTTCGGCGACCGGGTGAGTAACAGGGAGGATACCGTCTATCGGGGGTCTTCTGAGCGGACTTCTCCGCGACTTTTCCCCGCGAGCGAGAGCGCTCGGACGCGTCCGCGTCGCTCAGTTCCGGTCGGTCGGCTCGGACGGATTGAGCTCTCGGATCTCCATGGGAAGACCGAGATCGGCGTCCGCGTCGTCGACGTACGTTCGCCCGTCCGCGACTTCGAGCGCGCCCTGAACGTGGAGCCGGACGGCTTCGATGAGCGCGTCGGCCTCGAGCGGTTGGCCCTGCTCTTTGAGGTCCGCCTCCTCGGCGTCGTCCGGGACGTTGAACGCGCGCTGCGTGATGATCGGGCCCTGATCGAGATTCGGCGTGACGTAGTGGGCGGTGACGCCCGCGATCCGCGCGCCCCCGTTGACGGCCTGTCGGTAGGCGGCCGCGCCCGGGAACGCCGGAAGGAGGCTCGGATGCACGTTGATGATCCGGTTCTCGTAGTGGAAGACGAGTTCCGGGCTGATTATCTGGATGTAGCGCGCGAGAGCGACGACGTCGACGCCGTGCTCCTCGAGCAGGCGGAGGATCTCGCTCTCGTCGGGGTTCCCGTTCTCGTCGCCGACGTCGTAGAAGGGGACATCGTGTTCCTCGGCGATATCGGCGAGCGTCGAGTGGTTCCCGATGACGACCTCCACGTCGGCGTCGAGGGCACCGCTCTCGACCGCCTCGAGCATCGCCTCGAGGCAGTGGCTCTCTTTCGTGACGAGGATACCGAGCGAATCGCCGCCCTGATCCTCGGGGAAGCGGACGCGCAGATCGACGCCGAGATCGTCGCAAGCCGCCGCGAGGTCCGCCTCGAGGGCCGACTCGTCCGCGTCGGACGTGTCGGCGAGCGCTTTGACGCGGAACACGCCCTGTTCTTCCTGCTGGTCGAGTTCTTCGAGTTCGACGTCGTGCTCGAACAGCACGGACGTGACTCGGGTGAGTACCCCGGTATCGTCGTCACCGATAACGGTGACCTCGGTTAGGTTCGGATTCATCTGTGACACCAGCACGTGACCGTGCTCGCTGTGCATCCCGATTTATCCAACGGGTGCAAAAACCTATCGGTCAAACGTCGCGCTCGGGGGAGCCGTCGGCGCAATCGGCACGCACAAGTGACGCGCCCGAGATGCACGCCTATGCGAGCGATCGTCGATCAGGACATCACGCCGAGCGGACGACTGACGAACGCGCTCCCATCGTCGTGGGACGTCAGAATCGGGATCGAGAAGGGCGGCGGCGCGCTCCTCGACGCCGTCGAGGGAGTCGAGGTCGTCTTCGTCACCTCGCGGATCCCGATGACGCGCGAGGTCATCGAACACGCCGAGGACCTCGAGATCATCGCCAAGCTCGGTACGGGCATCGATTCGGTCGACCTGGAGGCGGCCGCCGAGCACGGGATCACCGTGACGCACACGCCGGGACACAACGCGCTCTCGGTCGCCGAGCACGCGATCTGTCTCGCGCTGGCGAGCGCGCGGCGGCTACCGACGGCGCGCTCGATCATCGAACGCGACGAGTGGCGCGACGAGTACCCGCTGGGAACGCGCCTCTCGCAATCGACCGTCGGGATCGTCGGCTTCGGCGACGTCGGCAAGCGCGTCGCCTCGTTGCTCTCGGGGTTCAACGTCGAGCTGTACGCGAGCGATCCCTACGTGCCGAGCATCGACGCCGACTTCTCCGGGGCCGAGCTCACGTCGCTCGACGAGACGCTGGCCCACAGCGACTTCGTCATCGTCACCGCCGAGCTGACCGAGGAGACGACGGATCTCATCGGCGCGGCGGAGTTCGAGGCGATGCGAGACAGCGCAATCCTCGTCAACACGGCCCGCGGTCCCGTGGTCGACGAGGCGGCGCTGCTCGACGCGCTCGACTCGGACGCGATCGCGGGCGCGGGCCTCGACGTGTACGAGACGGAACCGCTCCCGAGCGACCCGCCGCTCCTCGACTTCGAGAACGTTGTCACGACGCCGCACGTCGCGGCGATGACGGAAGCGAGCCGGGAAGACACGATCGACCAGCTGACGGAGAACGTCCGGAACATCGTCGAGGGCGAGCGAGTGGCCGATCAGTACATCGCCACGTCGCCCTGAGGGCCCTCGCGACACGCGTCCGATAAAATCGGATGTTTTCGACTGTCCGGCGATCGTTCGGGAGATAAGCACACGCCTCCGGATTGCGTTTACACGCATAACGTCGTAAATATCCGTCGGGTCGGGCGTCGATCGAGGGCGAAAGAATCACTTATTTCCGACACGAATCGGAAAATATCCGATACTCGCGGATACGTTCCGTCGGTCCGATTCGGCTGTGGCTCGCGTCGAACCGGGGGAGACGCGGTGTCGTGAGAGCGTCCGGCGACGGGAGCGAAAAGAGCAAGGAATAAACGGATGCCAGTCCACTGAATGGTAATGCCAGACGAGCTTCCGGACGTGCAGGCATCGGCACCGGACGTCTCGGTGGGGTTGAGCCACGTGGGCGTGACGGGCGTCGAGAAGCTAGTGACGCTCGAACGCTCGGAGAAGCGCCCCGTCGTCCTGATGGCGGAGTTCGAGGTCTACGTCGATCTCCCGCGGGAACGCAAGGGGATCGACATGAGCCGAAACATGGAGGTCATCGACGAGACGCTCCAGTCGGCGATCGACCAACCGACGTACCAGGTCGAGGACGTCTGTGGCGAGGTGGCCGATCGACTCCTCGAGAAGCACGACTACACCTCGCAGGCGGTGGTCTCGATGGAGGCCGCGTACATGACGCGAGAGGAAACGCCCGAGTCGGAGCGCGCGACCCAGTCGACGCTGGACATCATCGCGTCGGCGACGGCACGCGAGGGAGAGGAGACCCGAGAGGAGGTCGGCGTCCGCGTGACCGGGATGACCGTCTGTCCCTGCAGTCAGGAGATGATGTCGGCGCGCGCCGCAGAGCGGCTCGCCGACCTCGGCGTAGACGAGGACGACGTGAAGTCGTTCCTCCGCGACGTCCCGCAGGCCGGTCACTCGCAGCGGGGACACGCGACGCTGACCGTCGAGACCGCCGGAACGCCGGACGTGGATCTGCGCGACCTCATCGAGATCGCGCGCGACGCGATGAGCGCGCGGATCTACAACCTCGCGAAGCGCCCGGACGAGGACCACATGACGTACGAAGCGCACGCGAACGCCCGGTTCGTCGAGGACTGCGTGCGAGCGATGGCCGAGCGGGTGGTCGACGAGTATCCGGACCTGCCGGACGGGACCGTCGTCACGATGAAGCAGTCGAACGACGAGTCCATCCACCAGCACAACGCCCACGCCGAACGCGTCGCTCCCCTCGCGCAGCTCCGCGAGGAAGTCGACGGCGGCGAATAGGGAGTCCGCGGCCGCGGCGCCGCGAGTCGCGGACCGCTAGTAGTGCGCCGCCTCGACCGCCGCGTCGAAGCGGGCCGCGAGCCGCTCGGTGAGGGGACCGACCGGGAGCGCCGTCCCGTCGACGTCGACGAGCGGTCGGATTTCCCACGTCGTGTTCGTCAGAAACGCCTCGTCGGCGCGCCGGAGAGCCACCGGGTCGTACGTTCCGGTCTCGACGTCGATCCCCTCGCGTGCGGCGAGATCGAGGACGGCGCGTCGCGTCACGCCCGGGAGAACGTCGCCGTCGAGCGTCGGCGTGTGGAGGGTGTCGTCGCGAACCCAGAAGGCGTTGCTCGTCGCGCCCTCGGCGAGTCGGCCGTCGACGTCACACAGGAGCGCTTCGTCCTCTCCGTCGAGTTCGTTCCGCGCGAGGATGCCGTTCAGGTAGTTGTGCGTCTTCGCGGCCGCGGGAACGGCCGCGTCGGGCACGCGGCGCGTCTCGACGACGCGTGCGCTCGCCGGGGCGTCCCAGACGTCGTCGCCGGCGGTACCGCCGCGCGGGAGCGGTTTCGTGACGACGATCACGGTCGGGTCCGCGGGGCCGGGCGTGAGTGCGCCCGGCTGGGCGCCGCGCGTGACGGAGACGCGAACGTAGGCGTCGGCGAGGTCGTTCGCGGCGAGCGTCTCCCGGACGCGCGCGCGGATGTCGGCGGCGTCCGGATACCGCTCGAAGCCGAGCGCGTCGAGCGTGTTCCGGAGGCGCGCCGCGTGGTCGTCCCACCGGAAGACCGTCCCGCCGTAGGCGCGGAGGGTCTCGAAGGCCGCGTCACCGTAGCGAAAGCCCCGGTCGGCGACGCTCACGCTCGCCGCGTCGGCGTCCACGAGCGCGCCGTCGACGTGGTACTGCATCGTCACTGCTGGCGCTCCGCGCCCGTGCCCGCGAGGAAGTTCGCCACGAGCCGACGGCCGAGCGAGAGATCCGCGGGATCGTCGGGTCGGCCGGTGAGAACGCTCTCCGGGTGGAACTGGACGCCGACGTGCGGTTTCTCGCGGTCCCGCACCGCCATGACGACGTCGTCGCGCTCGCCGTCCGCCGTCCACGCGGTCTCGGCGAGTCGCGCGGGGAGCGTGTCGGCGTCGACGGCGAGCGAGTGGTACCGACCGACCGTGACGGCGTCGGGGAGGTCCGCGAAGATCCCGGTACCGTCGTGGCGGATCGCGGACGGCTTGCCGTGGACGACGGCGTCGGCGCGGACGACGTCGGCACCGCGGGCGGCGCAGAGCGCTTGGTGGCCGAGACAGACCCCGAGAATCGGATAGTCGGTGTCGAAGAGCGGCACGGAGACGCCGGCTTCCGCGGGCGTCCCGGGACCCGGGGAGACGACGACGGCGTCGGGGTCGAGCGCGCGAACGTCGTCGACGTCGATGGCGTCGTTCCGGCGGACGACGACGTCCGCGTCGCTCTCGCTCGCCACGTAGTCGACGAGGTTGTACGCGAACGAGTCGTAGTTGTCGACGACGAGGACGGTCATTTCGAGACCTCCATCCCGCCGGCGTCGGCGGCGAGCGCGCGATCGAGCGCGTCGACGAGGGCCTGGGCCTTATCGAGCGTCTCGTCGTACTCGGCGTCGGGATCCGAGTCGTGCACGACGCCGGCACCGACGCGGAGGGCGTACTCGGCGTCCGTGCGGACGAGCGTCCGGATGACGATGTTGAACGCGGCGTCGCCGTCGAACCCGATCGCCGCCATGCTGCCCGTGTACGGTCCGCGGCGGGTCGTCTCCACCGACTCGATCAGCTCCATCGTCTTCGGCTTCGGGGCACCCGTGATCGTCCCCCCGGGGAAGACGGCCTCGACGGCTTCGCCGAGCGACGTATCGGGCGCCATCCGGCCGGTGACGAGCGAGACAAGGTGCATGACCCGCGAGTAGCGATCCACGCGGCGGTACTCCTCGACGGCGACCGATCCCGGCTCCGAGACCCTGGCGAGGTCGTTGCGTTCGAGGTCGACGAGCATCGCGTGTTCGGCGCGTTCCTTCTCGTCGCCGAGGAGGTCGGCCTCGTACTCGACGTCCTCGGCGTCGCTCTCGCCGCGCGGCCGCGTCCCCGCGATCGGTTCCGTGACGAGGCGATCGCCCGCCCGTTCGAGCAGGAGCTCGGGGCTCGCGGAAACGAGATCGCAGGACGGGAACTCGACGAGGCCAGCGTAGGGCGCGGGGTTCACGTCGCGGAGCGCCGTATACGCCTCGACGGGATGGACGGCGGCCGGCGCACGGAGGCGCTGGCTGACGTTCGTCTGAAACGTATCGCCCGCGCGGATCGCCTCCTTGATCCGAGCGACGCGCCCGGCGAACGCCTCGCGGCCCGCGTCGCTCTCGAACGCCGCCGTCGTCGCGTCCGGCGCGGGCGCCGGCCCGACGGCCGGATCGCCCTCCCGGGCACGCTCGGCCAGCGCCGTCGCCCGCGACAGCGCGGCGTCGTAGGCCTCGTCGATCGAGTCGTGCGCGTCGAGGCGGAGCGCGGCGACCACGCGGAGGTCGTCGCCCGGTTCGAACGGCGCCTCCCACGCGGCGAGGCACTCGTAGGCGGCGAGTTCGAGGCGCGGGAGGGCACGGTCGTCGGTCGTCGTCTCGGGGATGGCCTCGGTCTCCCGCGCCGCGTCGTACGAGAGGTAGCCGAAGAAGCCGCCGGGATACGGGACGTCGCAGCCCCCACGAACGAGCGTCTCGTCCGCGAGGAGCGCGTCGATGGCCGCGAAGGCCCCCTCGTCTTCGGGACCGATGGTCGTCACGTCCGCGGGCGTGACACCGAAGTAGCCCCAGCCGTCGGCGTCCCCGCCCGTCTCGTAGAAGAACGACGGCTCGCGCGTCCCGACGTCCGCCACGCGCCCGCCGCGTGCTCGGCGGTAGGCCTCGAACGGGTCCTCGACGGAGAGGCGGACTTCGACCGGGACGCGCGCGCCGTCGGGTGCGTCACGCGCCGCCGCGCGGAACGTTCCCCGGTCGGTGACGGGACGAACGTACTGCTTGCTCACGCGCGTAGTCGGATGCGAACGAACAAACCAGTTTCGGTGGGTGTAGCATGGCCGACAGCACCAGTCGGTAACGTCGACGGTGGCGGTCCGAACCGCCCGGAGCAACGCGGCCGGGGGTGCGCTACTCCGAGACGCTCTGGACGACGACCGGGCGCTCGGCCTCGAGGATGACGCGCTGCGTCGTGCTTCCGAAGACCGCTTTGCCGGTCGGGCTCCGCGAGCGGCCGGCGAGCGCGATGAGGTCCGCGTCGAGGTCGCGGGCCGCCTCGACGATCTCGGTCGAGGGGTCCCCGCTCCGTTCGATCAGGTTCGTCTCCACGCCCGCGTCGTCGAGTAAGTCCTGGGCCTCGTGGACCGACTCGATCTGTCCGACCGACGCGCCCTCCGGGTTGTCCGTGAACACGTGGAGGAGCGTCACGCGGACCTCGTCCATCTGGAGTGGCATATCGAGGATGGACTCGATCTGTTTATCGGCGCGATCCGGGTCGTCGAGCGGCACGAGGATCTCGTACATCTACGTACGCACCCTCGACAGCCGCTCGGTTCGCAGTGTTGTCGATACGACCCGCGTCCGTTCGGTTCGGCCAGCGCGCATGTTTTCGAGTTGGATCCCATCGGTAATCATAGTTTGGTTCGTCCGCGGTCTCGATGCCGACTCGAAACGAACCCCCGATCGCACGTGGGACGGTCCAAGCCGGGAAGATACCACCGAATAATCAGATACACACATAGTCTAGCAACGAGGTAATTCCGCCGTCGCGTCATCGCGCGCGCTAACTACATATGTGTGGGTGGCGTACGTGGGGGTATGACTGCGACCGAGACCGCGACGTTCGGTGGCGGGTGTTTCTGGTGTATCGAGGCGGCGTTCGAGGAACTCGAAGGCGTCGTCGACGTCACGTCCGGCTACGCCGGCGGGAGCGTCGAAGATCCGACGTACGAGGCGGTGTGCAGGGGCGAGACGGGCCACGCGGAGGTCGTCCAGATCGAGTACGATCCGGGCGTCGTCTCGTACGCCGACCTGCTGGAGGTGTTCTTCACGATCCACGACCCGACGCAGGTGGACCGGCAGGGTCCCGACGTCGGCTCGCAGTACCGCTCGATCGTCCTCACCCACGACGACCGCCAGCGTGAGGAGGCGGAGGCGTACATCGAGGCGCTCGACGGGGAGTACGCGGACGACGTCGCGACGGAGATCGAACCGCTCGACGCCTTCTACCGCGCCGAAGAGTACCACCAGAACTACTTCGAGAAGAACCCGAACGACGCGTACTGCACGATGCACGCGCGCCCGAAGGTCGAGAAGGTGCGCGAGGCCTTCGAGTCGAAGGTGGAACCCTCGGCGTAGGACGCGGAGCCGAGGGCGACTCGATCGACCGGCGGGAACGGCGACCGCCGGAACGCGTTTCGGGCAGGCGACCGTAGACGCGAGCGATGAAGCGACTCGGGCTCCGACTGGCGATGGCGGCGGTCGGTGTCGCGCTCCTCGTCGGATACGTCGGCGCCGCGGCCCTCGCGTACTGGGTGCTCGCCGTCCTCTGGACGACTCGACCGGATCCGACGACGGCGCTCACGATCGTCGCCGTCGCCGTGATCGTCGTCGGCTCTCTCAGCTACGCGTTCGGGACGCGACACCTCCTGGCGCGACTCGACGCTGAGCCGATCGCACGGGAGCGCGCGCCCGGACTCTACGACCGGGCGGCGACGCTCTGCGAGCGGATGGACACGGACGTCCCGGCGTTCTACGTCGGCCGGATGGCGATGCCGAACGCGTTCGCACTCGGCGGCATCGGGACCGGCGTCGTGGTCCTCGATCGCTCGCTCTTCGGTCTCCTCACCACGACGGAGCTCGACGCCATTCTCGCGCACGAACTCGCGCACTTAGAGAGCCACGACGGGTTCGTCCGGACGCTCGCGTTCAGCGTCGGCGAGACGCTCACGGGGCTCCTGTCGATCGTGCTCTTCCCGGCCGTCCTGTCGACGACCGGGCTGGCGAAGGCCTGGGCGTGGTTCAGCGGTCGACCGGACACGTGGACGCAGAACCCGGTCGGACGGGTTCGGCGCGTCCTCGATGGGGTGATCGGGTTCGGCCTCATCGCGCTCACGTTCGCCGTCAACGCGCACTCGCGACACCGGGAGTTCGCCGCGGACGACCGCGCGGCCGACGTGACCGACGACCCGATCGCGCTGGCGCGGGCGCTACGGAAGATCGAACGCGCGAGCCGGCCCACGTGGGCGGTCCTCTCGCCGTTCTACGTGCACAGCGACGACGACGACGTGGAGAACCCGATCGAGCGGTGGTTCTCCACGCACCCGGATCTCGACGAGCGAGTCGAGCGTCTCCGGGAGAAGGCGGCCGCGTCGGACGACACCGTTCAGGTTCGTGTCGAGTGATTCGACGTTCCGATAATCTGCAACCTGAGACGGTCACGACCGACGATACTGCGGACAGAGTGGTGTCGGTCGCGCTGGGCCAAGACGGAACAGACGCACATCGATCCACCGATCCCGAACTCTATCGACGGCTATCGTCCCCGTCGACGGTGCAACAGCGAGGGACTGGATCGACGGGCAACACCACTCTGTCCGCAGTAAATCGGTCCGAGACGGAAGCAGACGGTGCAGTTGGACGATCGGTTCACGGCCGAAGAGTCGAAAGGAGTACGAGCCGACGACGTGTGTCGGTCACACGAGTCGAGAGCGAGACGGTACGACCGGGTGGCGACAACCGGCGTGATTCGAGACGATGACCGACGAGGGACACCCCACGATGTCCGCTGTTCTTCGAGCGTCCGCGATCCGCGACGACGGGACGAACCCTCCCCCCACTTTGTCCGCAGTAATCGCGTTCGGGGGCACGGACGGGGGGAGAAAGAAGAAGTGTATATTGCTGGTAAATGCGGCACGAGGATATTTTCACCGCCTCTGTCGGGATCGGTAAAGGACGACGCTGTCGGGAACTCCAACGTTTCTAATAACTAACATTTCCTTAATAACCCAGTACGGGTACTATTTGCTATACTCCTACTTAGAACTATCGTCCATCTAGAAACTCTTCTCTCACTCCCGCCCCACTATTTTTCTCGTTACTGCGGACAAAGTGGGGGGAGGGTCGTGGCCGAAATCTTGATGTGCCATCGTTCGTCGTATATATATTCTGTAGAACTGCGGACACTGCGGACGCGGTGGTTTTATTATGCGATCCGACGAGGGGTGTTCGTATGGGACTCTTCGAGCGGGACACCGATATCTATCGGGACCGCGACGCGCTTCGGGAGGACTACCAGCCGGCCGAGCTGGTCGGGCGGGACGAGGAACTCTCCACCTACACGTCCGCCCTCCAGCCGGTCATCAACGGCGAGCAGCCGAACAACGTCTTCCTCTACGGGAAGACTGGCGTCGGGAAGACCGCCGCGACGCGCTACCTCCTCGACCACCTCCGGGAGGACGCCGAGGAGTACGACGACATCGCCCTCGACATCATTTTCCTCAACTGTGACGGGCTCTCCTCTTCCTATCAGGTCGCGACCCATCTCGTGAACGAACTGCGCGCCGAGCACAATCAGATCAGCACGACGGGCTACCCGCTCGCGACGGTGTACGAGATGCTCTGGGAGGACCTCGATTCCCACGGCGGGACCGTCCTCATAGTCCTCGACGAGATCGACAACATCGGCGACGACTCCATTCTCTATCAGCTCCCGCGCGCCCGTGCGAACGGCAAGCTCGAAGACACGCAGGTCGGCCTCATCGGCATCTCCAACGACTTCTCCTTCCGCGACGACCTCTCCCCCAAGGTCAAGTCCTCGCTCTGTGAGAACGAGATCCACTTCCCCGCCTACGACGCCACCGACCTGAAGGCCATCCTGAAACAGCGCGCGGACGTCGCGTTCCACGACGGCGTTCTCGACGACGGCGTCATCCCGCTCTGTGCGGCCTACGGCGCGAAGGACGCCGGCGACGCCCGCCAGTCGATCGACCTCCTGATGAAGGCGGGTGACGTCGCGCGCGACGACGAGGCGACCACGATTACCGAAGACCACGTCGATCGCGGCCGCACCGCGCTCGAACGCGGCCGCATCGAAGAGGGGATCAGGGGGCTCACCGAACACGGCCACCTCGTCCTCTACGCGCTCGTGACGAACGATCTAGAGGGCGAAACGCCGATCCGCTCGCGCGACGTCCGCCCGCGGTACACGCGCTTCGCCGAACTCGCGGAACGCGATCCGCTCGTCCCGCGCCGGATGCGCGATCACCTGAGCGAACTCGCCATGCTCGGGATCATCTCCGTGACCGAGCGCAACGAGGGCCGTCGCGGCGGGACGTACCGGGAGTACGAACTCGACATGCCCGTCGAGCAGGTGTTGAGCGCGCTCTCGGAGACCGTGAAACTCGTCGGCGTCCACGAGTCCGTCGTCGAACTCGCCGAGGACGCTATGCCGGATCTCACGACGGCGGTCGCCAGCACCGAGGGCGACGGATCGGATGGTGAGACACGGGCCGACCCGGATCGCTCGGACGCGTCGTTGGCGTCCTTCGAGTAGCGCTCCCCGAGCGGGGCCAGCGGCCCCGCCCGCCGTCCCTCCGCGATCGATTACTGCGGACACGGTGGGGTAGGCGGTGGCCCCGTCCGCCGTCCCGATCGGTCACGCCGACGATTACCGCGGACGCGGTGGTGTCGGTGCGGAACGGCGGACACGCCGGGGTCGTTCGTCGTCGGTCCTCGTCGCCCGTCTCGACGAGCGATCCACCGTTCCGAACCGAAAGCCCCCAGTAGCACCTCGTCCTCCGTACGTTCGTGCGCGTCCTCGTCACCGGCGCGACCGGTCGATACGGCTACGCCGCCGCGCTCGCGCTCCGTCACGCGGCCGTCGACGTCACGGCGCTCGTCCGCGACCCGGACGCCGACGCCGCCGGCGACCTCGCGGAGCGCGGCGTCCGCCTCGCCCGCGGCCGGCGTGACCAACTCGACCACGTCGAGGACGCCCTCGCGGACGCCGACGCCCTCTTCCTCGCCGTCGGCGGTCCGGGTGCGAGCGCGCGAACCGCGGCCGAACGGGCCGACACGCTCGTGCGCGCCGCCGACCGCACGGACGCTACCGTCGTCCACGCGTCGCTCCTCGCCGCCGACACGCGCCCCGGCGTCCCCCTCGTCGACGTCCGCGGTCGGATCGACGCGGACCTCGTCTCCAGGGACGTCACGCACGTCTCGTTGCGTCCCGGCGTCCCCCTCGATGCCTTCGAGCGCGTCCGCGGAACCGTCGAGACAGAGGGACGACTCCCGTTCCCGCTCGACGGACACGCGCGCGTCCCGCTGACCGACCCGCGCGACGTCGGTCGGGCCGCCGCGGCCGCGTTCACGGACGAGCGCGCGCCCGCGGGCGAACGCCTCCCCATCGTCTCCGGGACGCACTCGCTCTACGACGTCGCCGACGTCCTCGAAGCCCTCCTCGATCGATCGATCACGGCCGATCCCCGGGGACCGAGAGCCGCCCCGCGCGCGCTCACCGCCTTCTACCGGTGGGCGAACGAGGGGGCGCTCCTCGGCGCCGACACCGACGCGCTCCGGGAACGCTACGGCGTCGCCCCGTCGCCGATCCGCGACTACTTCGAACGCGCCGGGTGGGCGTAACTCACTCGTTCCACGGCGCCGCGGGGAAGTCGACGAGTCGCTCCTCGCGCTCGATTCCGTCGATGCGCGCGACGTCCCCATCATCGAGATCGAGGTCGAGCGCGCCGTAGTTCTCGACGATGTGCGCCTCGGAGGTCGCCTTCGGAATCGCCGCGACGTTCTCCTTCGAGAGGAGCCACGCGAGCGACACCTGATACGGCGTCGCGTCGTGCTTCCCGGCGATCTCGACGAGTTCGGGGACGTCCGCGACCTGCCCGCGCGCCACCGGGCAGTAGGCGACGAGCCAGTGGTCGTCGGCGAGCGCGCGCTCGTGGAGGCCGTCCTGCTGGAGGAGCGGGTGCATCTCGACTTGATGAGCGAAGACCGGGCTCTCCAGGTGCTCGATGGCCTCTTCGAGGAGGTCGGGCGTGAAGTTCGACAGCCCGACGTTGCGGATCGCGCCCTCGGTGCGCAGGGTGTCGAGCGCGGGCAGCGTCTCCGCGGGGTCGTAGCCGTCTATCGGCCAGTGGACGTAGAGGAGATCGACGTACTCCGTGTCGAGCGCTTCGAGGCTCTCCGCGGTCGTCTCGTGGACCGCGTCGCGCGCGAGGTTGTCCGTGTCGAGCTTCGTGGCGAGGAAGACCTCGTCGCGCTCGACGTCGGCGTCGGCGATACCTCCCCCGACGTACGTCTCGTTGTCGTACATCTGTGCGGTGTCGACGTGTCGGTATCCGGCTTCGAGCGCCGCTCGAACGGCGTTCCGACAGTCCGCGGGATCGGTGTTCTCGTACGTCCCGAGGCCGAGCCGGTGGAAGTCGCTCATCGCGCCGACGTACGTCCGTCGGCCCGAAAACACTACGGGCCCCGGCGCGCCTCACACGACTCGTCGCCCCCGGTTCTCGGTCCGCTTCGTCTCGTCGGCTCCCTGCCCGTCCGCCTCCCGACGACTCCGACGCGGCCGTGTCCGCTCGCCCGCACCGCCGTCACGCCTATATTCGAGACCGCCTTTCGTCCACACGTATGACACGACGCAACCCATTCGACGACATCGACCGGCTCTTCGATCGGCTGAACCGTCAGTTCGAGGACGCGGCCGAGATGTTCGACGCGGAAGGCGGCGACGCGCTCACGGGCGGTTTCGCCGCCGACGTCGAGGACGCCGGTGACGAGTTCGTCGTCACCGTCGACCTCCCCGGCTTCGAGAAGGAGGACGTCGACGTCCGCGTGCAGGACCGCGCGCTCTCCATCACCGCCGAGCGGACCACGGAGACGGGGTCGAGCGAGGGCGACGACGACGAATCGACGTACGTCCGCCGCGAACGCCACGGCCAGTCCGTCTCTCGTCGGCTGACGCTCCCCGAGCCGATCGACACGGACGACGTCGCCGCGACGATGAAAAACGGCGTGCTCACCGTCACGCTCGGAAAGGAAGACGGCTCCGGCGGCCACCGCATCGAAGTCGAGTAACGCCGCGCTCTCCCGTGTCTTCGGCTTTCGATTCCGTTCAGACGTCGACGACGCGTTCGATCCGCGCGCCGGGCTCCGGATGATCCGCGCCGTCGAGTCCGGCGACGGCGTCCATGAAGGCGACGCGATAGCTCGCCGGCCCCTCGTAGTCGCCGAACGCGCCTTCGGCCGCGACCTCGCCCGCGACGCCGAAGGAGAGCGCGCCGGCGAGCGCCGCCGTCTCCGCGTCGTCGAGCGCCGCGGCGAAGGTCGCCAGCGTCACGCCGAGCATGCAGCCGGTGCCGACGATCCGGCCGAGCATGGCGTTGCCCGCCGCGACCTCGTAGGCCGCGTCGGCCGTCGCGACGACGTCCGTCTCGCCGGACGCGACCACTACCGCGTCGGTGTCTCGCGCGAGCGCCACCGCCGTCTCCGCGACGTCGGCGTACTCGCCCACCGATTCGACGCCGCGGACGTCGGCGTCGTCGCCCGCGAGCGCCGTGATCTCGCCGTAGTTCCCCTTGACGACCGCCGGATCGAGGTCGGTGACGAGCGCGTCGGCGACGCGGTCACGGGTCGGCGTCGCGCCGACGCCGACGGGGTCGATAACGAGCGGGACGCCGTGCTCGTTCGCGGCCCGTCCCGCCGTCATCATCGCCGCCTCGCCGGCCTCGCTGACGGTCCCCATGTTGAGGAGACAGCCCTGCGCGCCCGCGACCATGTCGCCCACCTCGCGCGCGTCGTCGGACATCACGGGGAGGCCGCCCCAGTGGAGGGCGACGTTGGCGACGTCGTTGACGGTGACGGCGTTCGTCACGCAGTTGATCAGCGGCTGTTCGTCCCGGATCGTGCCGAGGCAGTCGGCGATGGTGAAGTCGGTGGTCATGGGCTTCCTCTCGCGCTCCGTACCGCCTCCGCGAGTTCGCGCGTCGCCGCCTCGGGATCGTCCGCGGCGGTGATCGCGGAGACGACAGCGACGCCGTCCGCGCCCGCCTCGATCACGTCCGGGGCGTTCGCGGCCGTGATCCCGCCGATCCCGACGATCGGAACGTCGACGGCGTCCGCGACGGCAGCGACGGTCTCGGGTCCGATCTCCGCGTGTTCCTCGCGGACGTCCTTCGAGTCAGTCGCGTAGACGGCCCCGACGCCGAGATAGTCCGCACCCGCCTGCACGGCCCGTCTGGCGGCCTCCACGGAGGACACCGAGCGCCCGACGATCGCCCCGTCGCCGAGCACGTCGCGCGCGGCGGCGACCGGGAGGTCCTCGTCCCCGAGGTGGACGCCGTCCGCGTCGACGGCCGCCGCGATGTCCACGCGGTCGTTGACGAGGAAGGCGACATCCGCGTCGCGCGTCTGCTCGCGCAGCGCGCGCCCGAGGTGGTAACGTTCGCGCGCCGTCGCGCCCTTCTCGCGCAACTGCACGACGTCGACGCCGCCGGCGACGGCGGCCGCGACGATGTCCTCGGTCGTCCGCCCACGCGATCGACTCCCCTGCGTGACGAGGTACGTGCCGAACTCGATATTCACGGGTTGTAACCCGTAGTGGTCCGCGCGCCGAGAAAACCGTTGTGGTCAGCGCTGGCGCCGATGGGTGCGTTCGCCACCCACACGTACATGGTGATCGATGACCTCCGAACGAGTGTGTTCACTGTTACCTCGGCGGACGGCACGGCGATCGCCTACGAGCGCATCGGTGACGGGCCGCCCCTCGTGCTGGTCCACGGCACCGCCGGCCATCGAATCGACTGGCGAGAGGTCGAACCCGCGCTCGCCGAGTCGTTCACGCTGTACGTCGTCGAGCGCCGCGGACGTGGAGAGAGCGGCGACGCCGAGGGGTACGACATCGAACGGGAGTACGCGGACGTCGCCGCGGTCGTGGAACGCGCCGCGGCCGAGGCCGATCCCGACGCGCCCGTCTCCCTTCTCGGGCACTCGTACGGCGCGATCTGCGCGCTCCACGCCGTCCGCGAGACCGACGCCGTCGATCGGCTCGTCCTCTACGAACCGCCGCTCGGCGACGTCCCCGAACCGGACGGCGCGGCGGCCGACATCGAGCGCCTGCGCCGCGAGGACGGTCCCGACGCCGCGACCGCCGCGTTCCTCCGCGACGCCGTCGGTTTGAGTGACGTCGTGATCGACTCGATGCGCGGCGACGAGCTCTGGCGCGCCCGCCTCGACGCGATCTCAACGGTTCCGCGCGAGATCCGCGCGACGCAGACCGACCGCTTCGATCCGGCCGCGTTCGCCGACGTCGCGGTCCCGACGACGCTCCTCCTCGGTGGCGATAGCCCGCCCGCGATGCGACGCGCCGTGGCGTCCGTCGCCGACGCACTCCCCGACGCCGCCGTCGTGACGGTAGAGGGGTGCGCGCACATGGCGATGCACGCCGACCCGGCGCAGTTCGTCGCGGCCGTGCTGGACGCCCTCGACGAGTCCGACTGAGCACCGATCGACCTGCGCTCCTCACAGACGGTCGAGCACCCGCTCCGCGACCCGCTCGTACGCCCGCTCGCGGTCGTCGCCGCGGACGCCGACGATCACGTGATCGACGCCCCACGCGTCGAGCTCCCGGAAGTAGTCGCGGAACCACGCCGCGCCCGCGCGAAAGCCCTGATTCACGTGCTCCGGGTCGGCCTCCGGATCCCCCGCGAGATCGACGGTACAGGTCGTCACGAACGGGGCCGCCGTCCGCTCGTTCCAGTCGTCGAGATAGCTCCGCAGGGCGTCCTCGGGGAGGTGGTAGAAGAGCCAGCCGTCGCCGTGTGCGGCGATCCACTCGCGGGACTGGCGGCTGTTGCCCGTGACGAGCAGCGGGAGGTCGCCCGCGGTCGGCTTCGGTACGACGTCCAGCGTTCCGTCGAGCGTCCCCCACCGGGTCTCTACTTCGGGATGCGCGTCGCGCCACGCCGCCCGGAGGACCTCGACGCTCTCGCGGAACGCCGCACCGCGTTCGTCCTCCGCGACGCCGAACGCCTCGTACTCCGGCGGCCGGTCGCCCGACGCGACGCCGAGGACGAGTCGCCCCTCCGAGAGGTGATCGAGCGACGCCGCCTGCTTCGCCACGTGGAGCGGATGCCGGAGCGTGAGCACGACGCTCGCCGTTCCGAGCGCGACATCGTCCGTCCGCGCGGCGACCCGGGACAGCCACGTCCACGGGTCGAAGGTCTGGCCGGTGTCGTCGAACTTCGGCCAGTCCGTCGGCACGTCGCGCGCCCACAGCCCGTCGAACCCCAGCGCTTCGAGGCGTTCGGTGAGCGCGAGCTCGCGTCCGACGTTCGGACGGGTCGTCCGGGCGCTCGTCAGCGGGAACGTCGCCCCGACCGTCAACCCGTCGTCCCCGAACAGCCGCTCGTACCCCCGATTAGCGTTCTCCACGCACGCACTGGGGGACGCGACGACCAAAAACCGCCGGTCCCGCGTACTGCGCCACCCGATCCGGCGTCCACTACGCTATTGTATCACCGCGTGATATCCCCGGGCATGCCGTTCACGATCCCGACGCGCGCCACCGCGGAGGTGGCCGCGTGACCCGACGCGCCGCTCCGGTCGACTACCCCGTCGCGCTCACGATCGCCGGCAGCGACTCCGGCGGGGCCGCGGGCGTCCAAGCCGACGTGAAGACGATGGAAGCCTGCGGCGCGTACGGGACGAGCGTCGTCACGAGCGTCACCGCGCAGAACACCCGCGGCGTCCACGGCGTCCACCACCTTCCGCCCGAAGACGTCACCGCGCAACTCGACGCCGTCACCGACGATTACGACGTCCGCGCGGCGAAGACGGGAATGCTCGGTACGCTCGAGACCCTCGACGCGGTCGTCGACGCCGTCACCGACTTCGACGGCCCGCTCGTCGTCGATCCCGTCCTCGTCGCCACCGCGGGCGACGTGCTCGCCGACGACACCGTCGCCGCGGCCTACGACGCGCTCTTCGCGCACGCGACGCTCCTCACGCCGAACGCGGACGAGGCCGCGACGCTCACCGAGACGGCCATTCAGACCCGCGACGACGCCGTCGCCGCCGCCCGAGCCCTCCGCGAGCGAGGGGCCGACGCCGTCCTCCTCACCGGCGGCGACTCGTACACCGACGACGAGCGGGCCGTCGACGTCCTCGTCACCGACGACGCGGTTCGGACGTTCGTGGGCGAGCGCGTCGACACCGAACGCACCCACGGCTCCGGCTGTACGATCTCGAGTGCGATCACGGCCCGACTCGCGCGGGGCGACGACCTCGAAACCGCCGTCGCCCGCGGGATCGACGTCGTCGCGCGCGCCATCCGGTACCCCCACGCCGTCGGCGGCCCCACCGGAAGCGTTCACCACCTCGCCACGCTGCGCGACGACGCCACCCGGGACGACGTCGCCACCGTCGTCCGCGACCTCGCGGGGCTCGATCCCGTCGCCGACGCCGCGGGCGCGACGCCGTACGCCGAATCGCTCGCCGACGTCGCGGGCGGCGCGGGTGGTCGGTTCGGCGACGCCGGCCGCCTCGGCGAGGTGCTGCTCGCCGCGCGCGAGCGCGACCCGGCCTATCGCTACGCGCTCACGCTCGACCGCGCGGACGCGCTCGCGGCGGACGCGACGCCGGTCGACCTCGATGCCGCCGACCTGCCCGCGCAGCGCGTCGCCGAGACCGCCGTCGCCGCGGACGCCGACGGCGCGGCGGTACGCGACCCCGACGGGACGGCAACGCTCCTCGCGCCGAGCGCCGCGGCGCTCCGCGATCGCCTCGCCTGAGAACGCCGCGCGCTACTCGCGGTACTCCGCCAGGAGGTCCTCCAGGAGGAGCGCCCGGGGATCCGCCGGCGAATACCGACCGTCGAGGAGCTCGGTCGCCGTCTCGACGTCGCCGCGTATCGCCAACTGGCGGACGCGGGCGGCCGTCCGGATGAACTCGTCGTCCATCGACCCCTCCTCGGATCCGTCCTCGCCCGGCCCCTCGTCCGGGAACACCTCGGCGTACAGTTCGTCGTAGTCCAGCATCGCCGGCTCGTACTCCTCGTCGACCTGTTCGAGGACGCACTCGACGGCGAAGCGCTGGAACTCGGAGCGGTTCGTGAAGAGCCCGCGCTCGACCAGTTCCTCGGCGGCGTCGAGCACCTCCTCCGGGAACCGGACCGTCGATTTCACCATTCTCGTAGGCAGTGGGGTTCGATCGGCGTAAAACTACCCCCGCCTAGCTCAGGAAGAGCCGCCGGTCGGCGCGCTCGTGTTCCATCGCGTGTACGTCCACGAGCGGTGCGAACGCCTCCATCCGCTCGATATCCCGGTCTTCGTTCGCCGCGACGACGGCCGCCGCGACGGGCGCGAGGTCGTCGAGGACGCGCTGGGCGGTGACGTGCCCGAGACTCAGGAGCCGCTGGGCCGCCCCGAGCATGTCCGTGAGGAAGGAGTGGGCGTGCACCAGACAGGCCTCCCCGGCGTCGATACCGCGCCGCGCGGCCACGAGCCCGAGCGCGACCGGGTAGTTCCCCGGCGCGTCGCCGCTCGCCACCCGCTCCTCGTACGCCGCGACGACGGGATCGCCGCCGGTCTCGGCCTCGACTTCGAGGAGCCGTCGACCCGCTTTCGTCGCGCTCTCGCGGAACTCGGCGGCGAGCGTCGTCGCCCGCACCGTCTCGTCGACGTCGCGGACCGCATCGAGGTCGTCCGCGGCCGCGTGCGCCGCCCGGATCGCCACCGTCTCGCAGGGGCCGACCTGTCGGCGGAGGTAGCTCTCCAACACCTCGCGTAGGTCGTCGCCGTCGGCGACAGCTCCCGATTGGACGAACTGCTCCAGCCCGTAGGAGACCGTGTTCCCGCCGACCGGGAGGAACGAATCCGCGAACCGATACGCCGCGAGTCGCGTGCGCGCGTCGGTCGCGTCCGTACTGTCCGCCGTTGTACCGCTCGTATCCGTACCACCCGCGCCCGGGTCGCTCGCGTCCCCGTCGTTCACGACGCGTCACCCTCCGGCGTCCGCACGCCACCGTGCGCGTGGTGAGCGTCTCCGTCCTCGTGGATGCGATCGTGCTCCTCCTCGCCGCGTACGTGGTCGTGATCGCTCCCGTCGTGCGCGTGGTCGCCGATCCCCCCGCCGTGCCCGCCCCCTCCCTCGTCGTGGGCGTGATCCGGCGTCGCGTCGTCGAACAGCGTCGGATCGACCTCGCGGACGTCGACCGTCGCGCCGTCGGGGAGGTGGTCCGCGACTTCCGCGCGCTGACGTTCGATCGACTCCGAGACCGCGATCAGGACGTCGCTCCCCCGCACCGCCAGATCGCGGTGGCGGTTCCCGACGACGTGGCCGAGCTTCGCCGCCAGTGCCATCGCCGTCGGCGTCGCCGTCGCCTCGTCCATCGAGACGACGAGCGCCTCGCGCGCGGCGAGGCCGACGACGAGCAGGCGCCCGTCCTCGCCCGCGAGGACGTCGCCGGGTTCGAGGCCGCCCGCGTCGGTCGTCACGACGCCGACGTCCGTGCCGTCGTCCGTCTCCGTGCGGAAGCGCGAGCGCCGTCTCGTCGTCTCGTCCAGCGTGACGCGCCGGACGTCGCCGTCCTCGCTCGCCGCGACGCGCGCCGCGACGTCGTCGTCCGTCCGTTCGTTCCCGAGGTAGGTGTCGTAGAGTTCCATCGTGTCTCCGCGTCAGTATTTACGCTGGTCTGGGGCCGGGGCGTCCAGCAGGGCGCGACTCGCCTCGTCCCACGCCGCGTCGAGCGCCTCGCGCACGTCGTCCGCCCGGTCACCGAGCGCGCGGACGAACGCCCCGCCGTCGCGCGGGAGCGCCGTCGCACTCGCACGCGCCGGGCCGTCTGTGAGCCGCTCCGCCAGTCGGTCGCTCATCGCCGTCGAATCGACGTCGCGCGTCGTCACCACGTAGCACGTCCCGAGCACCGCGTAGTCGCCGAGGACGCCCGCGCGGCGCGGATCCGTTCCCCCGCTCCCGGGTGCGAGGTGCGTCGTATCGGAGAGGATCCGTCCGCCGGGACCGTCGACCGTGGTGCGCGCGTAGTAGCGCTCGAAGTCGAACGCCTCGTCGCGCGCCAGCCGACCCGGAACGACGACGTCGGTCAGGATCGCGCTCGCGTCGCGTCCGAGCGTCACGGCCGTCTCGCCGCAGTAGCGCGCGTTCGGGTGGAGGATCGTCTGCTCGGGGACGTACTCGACGTGCGCGCCGTCCCCGACGACGAACGTCGCGTCGACGCGCCCGTAGTTCGCGTCCATCGAGAGCACCTTGCTCGCGCTCCCAGTGCTGACGTGCGCGCGCGCGTCCGCCTCCGCGGTGACGACCATCCGGTTCCGGTCGCCCTGCGCGACACCGCCGGTCGGACTCTGCACGTACGCCGACGCGAAGTCGGGCCGTCCGACGTCGTGATCGAGCGTTCCGCTCAGGTGGTACGGGACGCGCGCGTAATCGGCGACGAGGTCCGTCGTCCCGTCCACGCCGACGGCGAACGTCGCCTCCAACTCCCCGGTCTTCCCCGGAGACCCCACCCCGACCTGCGGGAGCGGCTCCTCCGCGTACGGCTCGAACGCCGGCGGGAGGTCTCGCGCGTGCGCGAAGATCACCCCGTTCTCGTCGTTCTTCGCGGCCCACCCTTCATCGCTCCTCGCGACGTCCGCCGCCGTCGTCTCCCCACTCTCGTCGTCCTCGTCGCGCGCCGCCTCGCTCCCGCCGGTCGCGTGCGCTTCGTCCGTCGCCATCTACGCGAACAGCACCTCGGTGCGGACGTGGTCGATGACGTCCTCGACGCCCGTCTCCGCCTTGCAGTCCGTGAGGACGTGGGGCCCCTCGCGGACGGCCTCGGCGTCGCGTTCGATCTTCTCCAAGTCCGCCCCGACGTGGGGCGCG
Organism: Halarchaeum nitratireducens; assembly: GCF_014647155.1. GTDB lineage: Archaea > Halobacteriota > Halobacteria > Halobacteriales > Halobacteriaceae > Halarchaeum > Halarchaeum nitratireducens. Next base: position 407,244 of record NZ_BMOQ01000002.1, read on the forward strand.
AGGTCGGTCTTGTTGACGACGAGGAGGTCGCAGTCGACGACGCCCGGCCCGCGCTTCGCGGGGATGTCGTCGCCCTCCGCGACCGAGATGACGTAGAGCGAGTAGTCCGCGAGTTCGGGATCGAACGTCGCCGCGAGGTTATCGCCCCCGCTCTCGACGATCACGAGGTCGAGCTCGGGGTGTTCGTCGACGAAGTCGTCAATCTGTCGGAGGTTCATCGAGGGGTCCTCGCGGATGCCCGTGTGAGGGCACGCGCCCGTCTCGACGCCCGCGACGAGGTCCGCGGGCACGACGCCGGCGAATCGCTCGCGCAGGGCGTCGGCGTCCGCCTGCGTCAGGATGTCGTTGGCGATGACGCCGACGTCGAGGCCCGCGTCGCGCAGCCGGGGGACGACCTCGCTGATGAGCGATGTCTTCCCGGAGCCGACGGGACCGCCGATCCCCACGGTGGCGACGTCGCGGTGCGTGAGACGCGAACTCATTCGCTCCCGACCTCGCGCGCGGTGTCGGTGCGGATCGGATCGTGCACCGTGACGAGCTTCGTCCCGTCGCGGAACATCGGCTCGACCTGCACCATGTCGATCATCTCCGGGACGCCGTCCATGACGTCCTCGCGGCCGAGGAGACCGGTCGCGCCCGCCCGCAGCTCCGCGACGTCCCTTCCCTCGCGCGCGCCCTCGAAGATCCAATCGGAGATGTACGCGACGGCCTCCGGGTGGTTGAGTTCGATGCCGCGCTCCTTGCGGTCGCGCGCGAGCTGCGCCGCCGTGTAGATCGTGAGCCGTTCGCGTTCCTTCGGCGTGAGATTCATAGCATGTAGCGTTGGGTGAGAGGCAGTTCAGCGGCCGGTTCGCAGGTGACGTGTTCGCCGTCGACGCGCACCTCGAAGGTCTCGGGGTCGATCTCGATGTCGTCCGGCCGGGTCGCGTTGCGCACCATGTCGCCCTTGTCGATAGTCCGTGTGCCGGAGACGGCGACCGTCTCCGTATCGAGGCCGTACTCGTCGCCGACGCCGCGCTCTTTCGCCGCGGGGCTGACGAAGGCGAGCGAGAGGGCGTGTTTGGCCTTTCCGACCGCGCCGGCGCGCGGGCGCTGCATGATCGGCTCGCAGGTCATCAGCGAGCCGTTCGACTCGCCCATCTCGCCGTAGACCGGGAACCCGCCCTTGAACGTCACGTGGGGCTTGCTCCCGAAGAATGCCGGGTCCCAGAGGACGAGGTCGGCGAGCTTCCCGGGTTCGAGCGTGCCGACGTGATCGTCGATCCCCGCGGTGATCGCGGGGTTGATCGTGTACTTGGCGAGATAGCGCAGCACGCGCTCGTTGTCGCCCGCGCCGTCCTCGGCGAGCGGCCCGCGCTGGCTCTTCATCTTGTGCGCCGTCTGCCACGTCCGCGAGACGACTTCGCCCATCCGCCCCATCGCTTGGGAGTCGCTCGTCATCATCGAGATCGCGCCCGTGTCGTGGAGCACGTCCTCGGCGGCGATGGTCTCCGCACGGATGCGCGATTCGGCGAACGCCACGTCCTCGGGGACGTCCGGGTTCAGGTGGTGACAGACCATCACCATGTCGAGGTGTTCGTCGAACGTGTTCTCGGTGTACGGCATCGAGGGGTTCGTCGACGACGGCAGGACGTTCGCGTCGCCCACGGCCTCCATGATGTCCGGGGCGTGCCCGCCGCCCGCCCCCTCGATGTGGAAGAGGTGGATCGTCCGGCCGTCGATGGCCGCGACGGTGTTCTCCAGGAACCCGGTCTCGTTCAGGGTGTCCGTGTGCATGGCGACGTGGACGTCCTCCTCGTCGGCGACGGTGAGGCAGGTGTCGATGACGTCGGGCGTCGCGCCCCAGTCCTCGTGGATCTTCAGCCCGCACGCCCCGGCCTCCAACTGCTCGCGCAGCGGTCCGGGTTCGCTCGCGTTCCCCTTCCCGTAGAAGCCGACGTTGACCGGCCACTCCTCGGCCGCCTGTAGGAACCGCTCGACGTTCACGGGCCCGGTCGTCGTCGTCGCCGCACCCCCGCCGTAGCCGCCGCCGAGCATCGTCGTCACGCCGGAGGCGAGCGCGTGCTCGTAGAGTCCGGTCGAGTTGAAGTGGATGTGGACGTCGAGGCCGCCCGGCGTGACGATCTTCCCCTCCGCGGGGTAGACGTCCGTCGACGGCCCGATCACCATATCGACGTCGTCCATCGTGTCCGGGTTTCCGGCGTTTCCGATCCCCGCGATCCGGCCGTCCCGGATCCCGACGTCCGCCGCGACGACGCCGATGACGGGGTCGAGGACCGTCGCGTTCGTGATCACCCAGTCGAGCGCGCCCTCGGATTGCGTGACGCCCGGAGCCATCCCCATCCCGTCGCGGATCGTCTTCCCGCCACCGAAGACCGCCTCGTCGCCCGGCGTCCGATAGTCCGCCTCGACTTCGACGCGGAGGTCCGTGTCGCCCAGCCGAACCTGCCCGCCGACGGTCGGCCCGTACAGCTCCGTGTACGCCTCGCGGGAGACGTCGCGGGTCACGACTCCTCGCCCTCCCCGACGTCGTCGACGGCCGTGTCAGCGTACCCCGCGTCGCGCAGGCGTTCGAGCGCCGCGGCCGGATCGACGGTCACACTCCCGTTCACGAGCCCGTTCATCCCGTACGCGCGGCCCTTCCCCCCGAACGCGACGAGCTCGACGTCCTGTTCGTCTCCGGGCTCGAAGCGGACCGCCGTCCCCGCCGGGACGTTCAGCCGCATCCCGAACGCGGCCTCGCGGTCGAACGCGAGCGCGGCGTTCGCCTCGAAGAAGTGGAAGTGCGAGCCGACCTGCGCGGGCCGATCCCCGGTGTTCGACACCGTCACGCTCGTCGTCTCGCGGCCCTCGTTGATCGTCACGTCGCCCTCACCGGGGTCGATCGCCCCCGGGACGAGTCGGTCCGTCATCGGCTCGCCCTCGACACGTGATCCTGATCCGATCTCTCCATCCTATGCGGGATATTCTAGCCATATCGTAATAAGAACGGGCACAGAAGACAATATTTGCACGCAAAATACCGAGGACAGAGCGTATATAGAAAACGACCGCGTTCGGACGGCTCCGCCCAGTAGACGACGGTTTCGTGCGGCTCTGCGACCCCTCACTGATTCCGTACCTGTCCGATATAAGATCTCGTACGTGGACGAACGGGCGCGCTTTCACCGCGTCTGTACGCACACCTTAAACAATTTAATCCGGATTGGACAATGAATGCGATTCGATGGAAAAGCCTTTTCAGCCCGTCTCGAATTCGGGGTGACGTCGAGAAAACATGGACGATAGCTCAAAATATTCTGCCCACGGTGCTCGTATCACCAAACTCAACTGCAAATACTCATCTATTGACCAGGTTGTGGGGTGTCACGAATGAGCGGGAAACGCTCGGGGCTCTCGCGGCGTTCGTTCCTCGCCACCGGCGGTGCGATCGGTGGGGCGGCGCTCGCCGGCTGTCTCACCGGCGGCGGGAGCGGCGAGGAGACGGTGAAACTCGGGATCATCGAGGACCGCTCGGGCAACTTCGCGCTCAACGGCACGCCGAAGTACAACGCGAGCATGCTCGCCATCGAGGAGCTCAACGAGGAAGGCGGCATCCTCGGAAACGAGATCGAGACGTTCGCGCCCGACCCGCAGTCCGACAATCAGCGCTACCAGCAGCTCACGCGGCAGGCGATCAACGAGGAGAACGTCGACGCCCTCTGGGCGGGTTACTCCTCGGCGACGCGCGAGACGATCCGGCCGATCATCGACCAGAACGAACAGCTCTACTTCTACACGACGCAGTACGAGGGCGGCGTCTGTGACTCCTACACCTTCTGCATGGGTGCGACGGCGCGCCAGCAACTCGGCAGCGTTCTCCCGTACATGGTCGAGAACTTCGGCACCGACATCTACACCATCGCCGCCGACTACAACTTCGGTCAGCTCTCGGCGGACTGGGTCCGCGTGCTCGCCGACGAGAACGACGCGAACGTCATCGGCGAGGAGTTCATCCCGCTCTCCGTTACCGACTTCGGCTCCACGATCAACAACATCCAGGACGCCGACCCGGACTTCGTGATGGCCCTGCTCGTCGGCGCGAACCACACCTCCTTCTGGAACCAGCGGACCTCCGCGGGTCTCGACGTCCCGATGGGGACCTCGACGGTGATGGCGCAGGGCTACCAGCACAAGCGCCTCGACCCGCCCGCGATGGCGAACGTCTACGGCGGCTTCAACTACATGGAGGAGATCCCGACCGACCGCAATCAGGAGTTCGTCAGCCGGTACTACGAGAAGTTCCCGGACGCCGCGTACATCAACGAGGAGGCGGTCAACAACTACTTCTCGATCAAGATGTACGCTCGCGCCGCCGAGGCCGTCGGCTCGACGAATCAGGCCGACATCATCGAGGAACTCGAAAAGGGCATGGACGTCTCCGCGCCCGAGGGCGACATCTCGCTCCAGGGGCCGGTCCACCACATGACGCACAACATGCGCGTCTTCCGGTGCGACGAGGACCACACCATCACCGTCGAGGACGAGCAGCAGATCTCCGAGCAGTTCCTCTCGGAGACGGTCGGCTGTAACCTCCGCGAGAACGAGGAGACGACCCAGTATGTCCCCGCGGACTACTACGAGGAGGCCGACGCCACGCAAGAATGAACGCCCTCAACCTGTTGTTCCAGTTCGCCGACAACTTCGCGTTCGTCGTGCTCGCGGCGGTCGGACTCGCCGTCATCTTCGGGATGATGGGCGTCATCAACCTCGGTCACGGCGAGTTCATCATGATCGGCGCGTACGGCACGACGCTGTCCGCGAACGCGGGCGCGCCGCTCCCGGTGGCGATGGCGATCGGCGTCCTCGTCACCGCGGTCATGGGGCTCATCTTGGAGCGGACGATCATCCACCGACTGTACGATCGGCTCTTCGACTCGATGGTCGCGACGTGGGCGCTCGGGCTCATCCTCACGCAGGGGATGCGGATCCTCTTCGGGAACTCGATCCCGCAGGTCTCGACGCCGCTCGGGAACATCGCGTACGGCGAGTTCTCCTACTCGACGTACCGCGTCCTCCTGTTGCCCGTCGCGCTTCTCGTGCTCGGTGGCCTCTACGTCCTCTTCACGCGCACGGAGTTCGGTATCCGCGCCCGGGCGACGATCCAAGACCCCGACACGGCGCGCGCCCTCGGCGTCGACACCGACCGGATGTACACCGCGACGTTCGTCATCGGCTCCGCGCTCGCGGGCCTGACCGGCGCGCTCTACGCCCCGACGCTCACCGTCGTCCCCGGGATGGGGTCGTCCTTCCTCGTCGAGGCGTTCGTGGCCGTCGTCGTCGGCGGTCCTTCGGTCCTCCTCGGGACGACGCTCTCCGGCGGTCTGCTCGGCACCATCGACGCCGTGTTCACGAACCTCTTCGGGACGTTCTACGGCCAGATCGCCATGCTCCTGACGGCCATCGTCGTCATCCGCGTCCTGTCCGACGGCCTGACCGGGCTCGTCGAAACCGTCCGCAACCGCGTGGAGGGCGAGTGAATGGGCCTCGCTGACGCCCTCGACCGCCTCCGCCGGCCATTCGAGGGCCCGAACACGCTCGGTAACGGCCGCGCGTTCTGGGTCGGCTTCCTCGTCGTCCTCGTCGGCCTCGTCGGCTACCCGATCGGCTTCGGGAGCTACGCCGCCTCCAGCGCCGCGCTCTACTTGCTCTACGCCATTCTCGCGCTCTCGCTCACCGTCATCTGGGGGTACACGGGGATCCTCAGCTTCGGACAGGTGGCCTTTTTCGGCGTCGCCGGCTACTCCTTCGCCCTGCTCAGCATGAACTTGGAGAGCGCGCTGACGACGATGCTCGCGCTCCCGGTCGCCGTCGGGATCGCCGCGCTCGCCGCGCTCGTGCTCGGCTACTTCATGTTCTACGGCGAGGTCCGCGACGTCTACGTCACGATCCTGACGCTCGTCGTCGCGCTCGTCCTCAACACCTTCATGGCGCAGACCGCCGGCTCGGAGTGGACGGTCGGCTCGGTCGCGCTCGGCGGCTTCAACGGGATCCCCGCCATTCCGAGCCTCACCTTCGGCGTCGGAGAGACGGCGATCACCCTCGACGGGGCGGCTTTCTACTGGTTCACGCTCGCCGCGCTCGTCGCCAGCTACCTCGGCCTCCGCGCGCTCGTCAATGGCCGCTTCGGCTACGCGATGGTCGCCACGCGCGAGGACGAGGACCGCACGGAGATGCTCGGCTACGACGTCCGGCGAGTCAAGCTGCTCGTCTTCGTGCTCGGCGGTGCGCTCGCCGGGCTCTCGGGCGTCCTCTACGCGACGTGGGGGAACTACATCAGCCCCTCCGTCTTCGGGATCACCTTCGCTTCCATCCCCGTCGTGTGGGTCGCCGTCGGCGGTCGCCGCTCGCTGCTCGGCGCCGTCGTCGCCACCGTCGTCATCGAGTGGTTCCGCCAACAGCTCTCCGCGACCGGGAGCCAGTACGCGCTGATCGTCGTCGGCGTCGTCCTCCTCGCCTCGATCCTCTTCGTCCCCGAAGGGGTCGTTCCGCGACTCGACGCGGCGATCCGCGGCGCGCGCGATCGCTTCGGCGCGAGCAACGACGCACCTGAAGGTACGCCAGAATGACCGCGACAGACACGGACATCGACACGGAGACGACGGAGGTATCGACCGCAGAGACGACGGACGCGTCGGAGACGGCGAGACCGGACGGCGGGACCCCGGACGCCGCCGACTCGGGGACGACGGACGCGACGAGAGCGACCGATACGTCCGGTCGGCAATCGCCCGCCGTCGCCGCCACCGGCCCGGGGACCGACACCCTCCTCCAGACGGACGGCCTCACGAAGCGCTTCGGCGGCTTCACCGCCATCGACGACGTCGACTTCAGCGTCGAGACGGGCGAGCTCCGCTGTCTCATCGGACCGAACGGGGCCGGGAAGTCCACGCTGTTGAAGCTCATCACGGGCCGCCACGACGCGACGAGCGGCGCGATCTACTACGACGGCACGGACATCACGACGCGTCGTCCGAACGAGCGCGTCGACCTCGGGATCGGGATGAAGTTTCAGGTGCCCTCGGTCTTCGACGAACTCACCGCGTACGAGAACATGCGCCTCTCGGTCCAGCGGACGCACGCCGACGCGCACCTCGACGAGGCGATCCTCGACGCGCTCGAACGCATCGACCTCGCCGCGCGCGCCACCACCCCGGCGGGTGAGCTGTCGCACGGCCAGCAGGGCCGCCTGGAGATCGGGATGGCCGCCGCACTCGAACCCGACCTCCTGTTGCTCGACGAACCGGTCGCCGGTCTCTCCGTCGAGGAGCGCAACGAGGTCGCGGACCTCGTCACCGAACTCAACGACGACGGCATCGCGTTCATCGTCATCGAGCACGACATCGACTTCGTCGCGGAGATCGCCCACGAGGTGACCGTCCTCCACGGCGGCGAGGTGTTCCGCGAGGGCTCGATCGAAGCGATCCGCGACGACGACGACGTCCGGCGGATCTACTTGGGGGGTGAGTGAGCCGTGCCGCCCGTCCTCGACTGCGAGGGGGTGTCCGCGGCGTACGACTCCACCCTCGTCCTCCGAGACGTCGACCTCACCGTCGAAGACGGCGAAATCGTCGGCGTCATGGGGAAGAACGGCGCGGGGAAGTCGACGCTGATGAAGACGATCATCGGCCTGCTCGAACCCGCTTCCGGCGTCGTCCGCTACGAGGGGACGGATCTCGCGGGGACGACCGCCGACGAGCGCGCGAACGCGGGCATCGGCTACATCCCGCAGGGCCGCGACGTCTTCCCCGACCTCACCGTCGAGGAGAACCTCCTCGTCGGCGAGGGCGTCAACCGCGATCGGGAACGCGACCTCTACGACGCGGTGTACGACTACTTCCCGATCCTCGACGAGCGCCGCACCCAGAAGGCCGGGACGATGAGCGGCGGCCAACAGCAGATGCTCGCCATCGGGCGCGCGCTCGTCGGCAACCCCGACCTGCTCCTCCTCGACGAGCACAGCGAGGGCGTCCAGCCCTCTATCGTCGAGGAGATCAGCGAGAACCTCCGCGAGCTCAACGCCGAGCTGGGGACGACCGTCCTCTTCGTCGAGCAGAACCTCGGCGCGATCCAGGACATGGCCGATCGGTGTTACGCCATGGAACGCGGGCGCATCGTCGACGAAGTCGGTCCCGAGGAACTGCAGGACGAGGACGCCATCGCCTCGTACTTGGCCGTCTAAGGCCCGGGGAGCACGTCCTCGCGCTCGACGGCGTACCGGTAGAGGGTGGCCTCCCCGTCGATGAGGGGCGCTATCTCGGACTGGAACGCGTCGAGGTGCGCGCTGTTCTCGTGGGCGTCGAAGGCCGCCTCGTCCTCGTAGCGCTCGACGATGTGCGCGACGTTCGGCTCCTCTACGTCGGTCGTCACGCGGTAGTCGACGACGCCGGCCTCCGCGCGCGATTCCGCGGCCATCGACGCGAGGACGTCGAGCGCGCGCTCTCGCGTCTCCGGGACGAGCGGGACCTCGGAGAGCGCGACGATCACGACCCGACCCCGGGGTCGTCCCCGTCCCACTCCGGTTTGTTCGGGAACTCCACGTACGCCTCGAGGCGCTCGCGCGCCCGATCCAGTACGGACGAGCCGTGATAGACGAGCCCGACCTCGAACTCGTAGTCGAGCAGCCGCTCCAGATTCCGCTCCGCGGCGACGAGGTCGTGCGAGTAGATCGCTTCGGGGAGGAGGAAGTAGCCGGCCGGGAGGCCGCGTCGATCGGCGCCGATGACCGCGTCGCCGAGGATGCCGAGGTCGCGTCCCTCGTCGACGAACGCGTAGTTGTCCGGCTTGTGCCCGGGGACGTGGACGGCCTCGAAGCCCGCGACGTCGTCCCCGTGACCGTAGCGCACGTCCGGGGGTGTGGCGACGTCGTCCGCGACGTCCGACTCCCGCGGCACGTACGTCTCGACGTCGAACGCGTCGACGACGGCGTCGTATCCGCCCACGTGGTCGAAGTCCGCGTGCGTGACGACCAGCCGCTCAACCTCGACGCCGAGGCCTCGGAGCCGCTCGATCAGCGTCTCGTTCGTCTCGGCCGGACCGGCGTCGAAGAGCGTCGGGCGCTCGCCGGTCACGACGTACGCGCGGAAGTAATCGCTCCCGTCGGGCCCGAGCCGGAGTTCGCGGACGCCCTCGGCGGGCGAGCGCACCCCGTCGCTCCCGGTCTCGGTCGCGGATCGTCTCTGATCGGGCGCGTCGGCCGTCGGCGGTCGATCGGTCATCTTCGACCGGCGTCTCCACACGGACGCGGATAAGCGCTTTCCACGTACTGTTGGGTACTGGACCAAACAATCCGTATCCGTCCACCGTCCGGGGGTGACCTTATACAATATGTGTTGGTTATACCCGTGGTCATCGACCAAACCCGACCCCACTCCTATGCCTCCAGTTGGTGGATATAAGAGAAAAGCCTTTCAGTAGAAAACAAAACGCATAGAATGCGCCAATATGGATGGCAAAACAGAACCAAAAAAGAATATAACAAATAGAATGGGCACTTCAAGGCGGTCGTACCTGACCGGTGCGGCGGGGAGCGCGTTCGCCCTCACGGGACTCGCCGGCTGTCTCGGCGGTGGCGGCGGATCGGGCTCCTCGACCGAGACGACGGTGACGCCGACCGAGGACGACCCGCTCGTCGTCTCCGTCTTCGGGGGCGTGTTCAAGGAGGTCCTCGACGAACACCTCATTCAGCCCTTCCGCGAGGAGACGGGGATCCCGGTGGAGTCCCAAGCACAGGGCGGTGCGGCGAACGTCCTGCCGAAACTCGAGAGCGCCGTCCGCGGCGGGAACGCGCCCGTCGACGTCGCAGACATGTCCGCGATCGGGACTCTTCGCGGTCGTCACTCGGACCTCTGGATGTCGTGGTCCGACGACGAGTTCGACAACGTCCCGAAGGTCTCAGACGACCTCATCACCCGCGCGAGCGACAGCGACGAGATCATCGGCGTCGGCTCACAGGCCTGGTTCATCAACCTCGTCAGCAACACGGAGGTGCTCGCCGACCCCCCGACGTCGTGGACGGCTCTCTGGGACTCGCAGTACGAGAGCCAACTCGGGCTCTTGACGCCCGCACAGACGAGCTTCCTCCTCGACATCACGGCGGCGACGCACTTCGATGGAGAGGACCTGCTCTCGACGAAAGACGGTATCACGCAGGTCTTCGAGAAGCTGGCGGCGGTCAAACCGCAGTCCAGTCTCTGGTACACGAACGAGGCGAACTTCGAGGCGCAGCTCAAGAGCGGCGACGCGCCCGCCGGCATGCTCTACAACGACGTGACGGTGGTGATGGAGGAGAACGGGGCTCCGGTCACCTCGACGTTCGTCGACGAGGGGTCGCTCCTCGACAGCGGTCGGTGGGTCGCCCCGCGGACGAGCGACAAGCGCGGCGCGATCGTCGAGTTCATCGACTACGCCTCCCGACCCGAGGTCCAGGATACGGTCTCGCGGAACCTCTACACCGCGCCGACGGTCGAGCAGCAGCACTCCTCGCTCGACGACCAGACGTTCGAGAAGATCGTCGGTCCCGGCCTCGATGCGGCGATCGTCCCCAACTACGAGATGTACATCGAGCGCGAGCAGTTCATCAACCAACAGTGGAACGAGCTGATCATCCAGTCGTGACATGACCGGAATCGTTCTCGAAGGCGTCGACAAGTGGTACAACGACGACGTGCACGCCGTCGACGGCGTCTCCCTCGTCGTCGAGGACGGCGAGTTCGTCACCCTCGTCGGCCCCTCGGGGTGCGGGAAGACGACGACGCTGCGGACCATCGCGGGGTTCGAGTCGCCGACCAGCGGGACGGTCGGCATCGACGGCCGCGACGTGACGGACGTCGCTCCGGACGACCGCAACGCCGGGATGGTGTTCCAGGATTTCGCCCTCTTCCCGCACATGACGATCGCCGAGAACGTCGCGTACGGCCTGCGCGTTCAGGACGGCCACGAGGACGTCGACGTCGACGCCCGCGTCGAGGAGATGCTGGATCTGGTCGAACTCCCCGGGACGGCCGACCGAACGCCGGAACAGCTCTCCGGCGGCCAACAACAGCGCGTCGCGCTCGCGCGTGCCCTCGCTCCCCGGCCCGACGTCCTCCTGCTCGACGAGCCGCTAGCGAGCCTCGATAAGAAACTGCGCGAGACGATGCAGGTCGAGATCAAACGCATCCAGCAGGAGACGGATATCACGACGCTGCTCGTCACGCACAACCAGACCGAGGCGCTCACGATGTCCGATCGGATCGCCGTGATGAACGACGGACACCTGGCGCAGGTCGGCCCCCCGGAGGAGATCTACAACGACCCGAACTCCCGGTTCGTCGCCGACTTCATCGGGACCGCGAACGTCCTCGAAGGGACGGTGACGCGCCTCGACGACGGCGTCGCGACCGTCGACTGCGGCGATCACGCGCTCCGGGCGACCGCCGACGAGGTCGCGGGGCCGGGTGACGACGTCTCCGTCGTCGTCCGCCCAGAGCGGACCGCGCTCGACGCGACGGCCGCCGACGGCGGTGCGGACCCGGACGTGAACGCCTTCGAGGGGCGGATCGAACTCCGCCAGTTCATGGGCGATCGCGTCGAGTACCACGTCGACACCGGCGAGCGAACGCTCATCTCGGTGCGCGACGCGGAGAGTCCGGGACTCGACGTCGGCGATCCCGTCGTCGCCAGCGCCCCCGTCGACGACTGCCTACTCGTCGGGACCACGGATGACTGATACGACCCACGTCGACGCCGACGACCGCCGCGCCTTCACCGGGTCGCTCCCGTCGCCGAAGTACCTCGTCGCCTCGTACCCCGTGGCGATGCTCGTGGTGCTCTTCGGCGTCCCGTTCTGCCTCCTGCTCGTCTTCAGCTTCTACCAGAACGTCGAAGGCGGCTACTTCGCGCCGGGGTTCACCCTCGAAAACTACGCTCGCTTCCTCACGAGCGACCTCTACCTCGGTCGGACGCTGTTCACCTTCGAGGTGTCCGTCGCGACCGCCTTAGCGTGTCTCGTCCTCGGCTACCCGCTCGCGTACTACCTCGCGCGCCTCGACGGCGGCTTCCGCCGCCAAGCGTACCTGACGACGGTCGTCTCGACCCTCTGGCTGACGTTCATCATCCGCGGCTACGCGTGGCAGGTCCTGCTCGGCGAGCGCGGGATCGTCACGCGCGCGCTGGCGGCGCTCGGTCTCGTCCCGTCCGGGGAGGCGCTCACGCCCGGCCTCGGCGCGCTCCTGGTCGGGATGGTCTACGTCTTCCTCCCGTTCATGGTGCTCTCGCTCTACACCACGATCAAGGACATCGACCGGAGCCTCGAGGAGGCGTCGCGGAACCTCGGCGCGGGGCCGGTCACGACGTTCCTGCGCGTGACCCTCCCGCTCTCGAAGAACGGGATCGCGAGCGGGACGACGCTCGTCTTCATCCTCTCGCTCGGCGTCTACGTCCTCCCCCGTCTCCTCGGCGGGCCGTCGCAGTGGACGCTCCCCGTCCTCATCGGCAATCAGGTCGGCGTCGAGGGGAACGTCCCCTTCGGGGCCGCGATCAGCGTCGTGTTGGTCGTCTTCATCGCCGTCGTCGTCGGCGGCGTCGCGCTCATCGTCCGCGATTCCGATCCCGACCCGAGCGACGCGGAGGTGGAGGCGTGAACACGCGTATCCGGGACGCGATCTGCCGGCTGGCGCTTCGCACGTACGTCTCCGCGGTGCTGGTGTTCATCCTCCTCCCGCTGGTGACGATCGCCGCGATGTCGTTCACCCCCGGCGAGTTCCTCCAGTTCCCGCCCCAGGGGTTCTCGCTCCGGTGGTACCACGAGCTCGCCGCGTCGTCGCAGTGGATGACGGCGCTCCGCAACAGCCTCGTCGTCGCCCTCGGCTCCGCGATCCTCGCGACCACCATCGGCGGGGCGTCGGCCTACGCGCTCTACCGGTACGACTACCGCTTCGGGGCGCTCCTCGCGGGGCTCACGACCGTCCCGACGCTCCTCCCGCCCGTCATCCTCGGCGTCGCGTTCATGACGTTCTTCGTCAGCCTCGGCGTCGTCGGCCAGGTGTCGAACCTCGTCGTCGCGCACGCCGTCTTCGTCACGCCGTTCCCCTTCGTGCTGATCTCGCAGGGGCTCGACGAGGTCGACCGGAGCTACGAGGAGGCCTCGCGGAACCTCGGCGCGTCGCGGCTGACGACGCTCCGAACCATCACGCTCCCGCTCGTCCGAGCGAACGTCTTCTCCGGCGCGCTCTTCGCGTTCATCCTCTCGCTCAACGAGTACATCATCGCGTGGCTCGTCGCCGGCTTCGCGTTCAAGACGATCCCGATCCAGATCTTCACCAGCCTGCGCTACTCCTACTCCCCGATCATCGCGGCGATCAGCGTGGTGTTCATCCTCGCGACCGTCGCCGTGATGTTCGGCATCGACCGGCTCTCCGGGGGGATCTGGGAGTGACGACACGCCCGCACAGGACCGCAACCACCCACCATCGACACACATGAGTCACGAACCCACCGACGCAGCGTACGAATCGCTTCCCGAACTCAGCTTCGCCGGCGCATCGACCTTTCTGAAGGCGCCGTCGGCCGATCCCGAAACGGTCGACGCGGACATCGCCGTCGTCGGCGCGCCCTACGACGGCGCCGTCTCGCGGCGTCCCGGAACGCGGTACGGGCCGAAGGCGCTCCGCGAAGCGAGCGCGTGGTACGAGTACTTCGTCGGCGCGCCCGACGGCGCGTACAACGTCGATACCGAGCGCACCGTCGACTACGGCGAGATCGAGATCCGCGACTGCGGCGACGTTCCCGTCGTCCCCAACGACGTCGATCGCACCCGCTCGCAGATCGAGGGGTACGTCGAGACGGTCGCGGAGCGGGCCTTCCCCGTCGTCCTCGGTGGCGATCACTACTGCACGTACCCGGCGTTCTGCGGGTACGCCGACGCCGTCGACGCCGACGTCGGACTCGTCCACCTCGACGCGCACAGCGACACGACGGACGACAGCGACCTCTACGGCGAGCACTGGCACGGGTCGCCGATGGCGCGCATCGACGACTCCGAGCACGGCGGCTACGAGAACCACGCGATGATCGGCCTCCGCGGGTACGAACGCCCCGCGTTCGCCGATCTCGTCTCGGACGGCGACGTCCACCTCGACACCGCCGCCGACGTCCGCGAGCGGGGGATCGATGCCTGCGTCGCCGACGCGATCGAGCACGCGAGCGACGGCGTCGATCACGTCTACCTCACGGTCGACATCGACGTCACCGACCCCGCCTTCGCCCCCGGGACGGGCACGCCGGAGTTCGGCGGGATCTCCGCCGCCGACCTCTTCCGCGCGATGGACCTCCTCGGCGACTGCGACGCGATCGGCGCGATGGACCTGATGGAGGTCGCCCCGGGCCTCGACGCGAACGAGATGACGCCGATGCTCGGCGCGAACGCCGTCGTCCGCTTCCTGGAGAGTCGATTCCTGTGATCCCGACGGACGGCTCCCCGATCGGCGACACGCCGGCGCTCCTCGTCATCGACCTCCAGCAGGGAGACCCCGAGACCGACGAGGCGATGGTCTCCGACGCCGGCTCCGTCGCGGGCGGCTACGACGCGATCATCGAGCACACGAACGAGCTCGTCGCGGCCGCCCGCGACGCCGACGTGCCCGTGATCTGGTTCAAGGAGCTCCACCGCCCCGACTTCGCGGACTACGGCGCGGAACTCGAGTCCTGCGAGCCGCCACACACTCTCCGCGGGTCGGCCGCCGAGCGGTTGCACCCCGACCTCGACGTCGATGCCGACGGCGACGACCTCCCGCCCGCGGAGTACGTCGTCGAGAAGCGCCGATACAACTGCTTCCACCGGACGGAGCTCGAACACCTGCTGGCGACGTACGACGTCGATACGGTCCTCCTCGCGGGAACCATGACGAACGTCTGCGTCCACTACACTGCCCACGGCGCTCACGAGCGCGAGTACGCCTTTCGCGCCGTCGAGGAGTGCGTCGCCGCCCCGACGGCGGAGCTCCACGAGATCGGCCTCCGCTGTATGCGCTACCTCCAGCCCCGCGGGGTCCGCGGGCTCGACGACGTGACGGGCGCGTTGGCCGACTACGACGGGAACCCGGTCGTTCGGCGCGTCACAGAGACGGGCCGCGTCACGGACGACGTCGGCGCGGTATCGACGGACGTGAGCAAGTAGGGTGCGCGACCCGCTCCAAACGCCGCGTTTCGCCGGCGTCGCGACGTTCATGCGCTCGCCGCACCGCCCCGACTTGGACGGGACTGACGCCGACGTCGCCTTCCTCGGGGTCCCGTACGACGACGCGACGACGTACCGCTCCGGCGCGCGATTCGGTCCGCGCGCGATCCGCGCGGCGTCGACCCTCCTCAAACCGTACAACCCCGCCACGGACACATCGCTCGGCGACCTCTCGATCGTCGACCACGACGACGCGCCGGTCGTCCCCGGCTACACCGAGGCGACCTTCGAGGCGGTCGAGTCGCGCGTCGCGTCCGTGCTCGCCCGCGGCGTCTTTCCGGTTCTCGCGGGCGGTGATCACTCCACGACGCTTCCCGTCCTGCGCGCCGTCGCCGCCGAGCACGGTCCGGTCTCGCTGGTGCAGTTCGACGCCCACGCCGACCTCTGGATGGAGTACTTCGGGAAGCCGTACAACCACGGCACGACCGTCCACCACGCGATCGAGGAGGGGCTGATCGACCCCGAGACGTCCATCCGGATCGGCGACCGCGGCGGCCTCTACGGCGCCGCGGACGTCGAGCGATTCGCGGACGCCGGGATCGACTACTTTACGATGGACGAGTTCGCGGCCCACGACGTCGCGTCGATCGGCGACGCCATCGCTGCGCACGTCGACGGCCCGACGTTCGCCACGATCGACGTCGACGTCGTCGATCCGGCGTTCGCTCCCGGAACGGGGACGCCGATGCCGGGCGGAATGAGCGCGCGCGAGCTCCTGTCGCTCACGCGCGACCTCGTCGGCGTCGACGTCGTCGAGGTCGCGCCGCCGTACGATCACGGCGACGTGACGGCGGTGCTCGCCGCGAACGTCCTCTTCGAGGCGCTGTGCGCGGCGCGCGAGGGCGGGTCGATCGCCTGACTCCTCGGGACGGGGAGAGAGGGAGAACTCGCGTTGCCGCGCCTCACGTACCGCGGCGGAGCGCGCCGACGCCGAACAGCCCGGTCCCGACGGCGACCGTCGCGGTCCCCGCGATCAGCAGTCGGAGGCCGACGACGTGCGGGCCGAAGAAGACGAGGCCGTACGGCACGCGCCCGACGCTGATGAGGCTGTAGCCGGTGAGCATCGTGAGGACGGCGGGCGTGTCCGCGCCCCGATCGCGCATCCGGTCGATGATGGGGTAGACGGCGTACGGTCCGCCGGGGACGAGGCCGGCGACGAGACCGGCGGCAACGACCTCGTGGGCGCTCGCGGACGCGCCGAGGAACTCGGCGAGCCTCTCTTCCGGGAGGAGCTCCCCGATGGCGCTCGCGAGGAAGAACGCGGCGACGATGGTCGTGGCGAGGCTCGTGATCGTCGAGAGCCCGCCCGCGAGGCCGGCCCGGGCGACGCCCGGGTCAGTGACGGCCAGATAACCGTAGAGGATGAGCGTGCCGAGGACGACGACGCGCTGTCCCCACGAGTCGCCGACGAGCACGTCGAGACGACTCACGCACCGATCACCACCGCGATGACGGCGGCGAACGCGACCGTCACGACGACGCCGATGGCGACGCGTGCGGCGACGATCCGCTCCTCGAAGAAGACGAGGCCGTACGGGACGCGCAAGAGCCCGATCCCGCCGTAGCCGACGAGCAGCGCGAGGACGGCCGCCAGTCCCGCGCCGTTGTCCGCGACCTCGGCGATGATGGGGTAGACGGCGTAGGGACCGCCGGGGAGGGCGCCCCCGACGAGGCCGGCGAGCACGACGCCCGGCACGCCCGCGGCACCGCCGATCAGTCCGGCGACGGCGTCTCGCGGGAGGAGTCGGCCGATGGCGCTCGCCAACAGGAGCGCGGCGAGGACGAGCGTCGTGAGCATGCCCAGCGTCTTCGCCCCGCGTTCCGCCGCCGCGCGCGCCGTCGACGGCCGACGTACGGCCAGATAGCCGTAGAGGACGAGCGTTCCGACGACGACGACGCGTTGGCCGACACTCGCGCCGATCAGGAGATCCAGGACCGACATACGGTCGCTGTCGTCCGCGATTCGCTTGTAGGTGGGCGATTCCCTATCCACGCAGACAACATATCTAGTGAAAATATGGGCACAAAAACCTATTTGTATGATGCGTACGTACACAGATTCGAGAACAAGATGTCGAAAAGCCCCTCTGAATCCGAAATCGGTACCACTTCGTCAACTAACGGTGGCGTCCACGTCGCCGCCGTCACCGATCGCGCGGGGCGACAGCTCGACATCACCGGACATCGCGGTGTCCTCCCGGACGGCGACGCGGACGCCCTCGCCGGGATGTACGGGACGTTCGGGTTCGAGGACCGCGCGCAGGGGCTCCCGCCGATGGGGCTCGACGCCGTCCGGTCATGGATCGAACGCCTCGGCGACCTCGGCGCCCAACACGTCCTCGTCGAGCACGACGGCGACCCCGTCGCCCACGCCGTCCTCGTCCCGGACGGCGACGCGCACGAACTCGCCATCTTCGTCCAGCCCGACTATCAGGGCGCCCGCGTCGGGACGCACACGATGGAGGCGCTCTTCGAATACGGCCGCGAGCGCGGCGTCGAGACGGTCTGGCTCCACGTCGAGAAATCCAACGGCCCCGCGGTATCGCTCTACCAGCACTACGACTTCGAGATCACGGAGGAGCGCGCCCTCGAATTCGAGATGGAGCGCGACCTCGCCTGATCGGATCAGACCTCGATGACGACCTTCCCGGTGTGCTCGCCGTTCCAGACGTAGCGGTACGCCGCGGTCGCGTCCTCGAAGTCGAACATCCGATCGACGACCGGCTCGATCCCGTTCGCGTCGATCGCGCGCGCCATCCGGTCGAACGCCGCCCGACTCCCGACGCTCACGCCGCGCACGCTGCTCGCGTTCTCCAGGATCGCGCGCGGCGCGATCTCCGAGTTCGGGTCCGAGAGCACGCCGATGAGGTGCACCTCGCCGTTGTACCGCACCGCTCGGAGCGAGCGTTCGAGCGTGCCCGCCCCGCCGACCTCGACGACGTGATCGACGCCGACGCCGTCCGTCGCCTCCAGGACCGCTTCGTCCCACTCCGGGGTCTCCTCGTAGTTGATCGTCGCCTCGGCCCCGCGGGTCTCCGCGAGTTCGAGTTTCGCGTCGCTGGAGGACGTGACGATCGGGGTCGCGCCCGTCGCGTCCGCGAACTGCAGGGCGAACGTCGAGACCCCGCCGGTCCCGAGACAGAGGACGCTCTCGCCCGCCGTCAGGTCGCCGTGCTCTTCGAGCGCCGTCCACGCCGTCAACCCCGCGCACGTGAGCGTGCAGGCTTCCTCGTAGTCCAGCGACGCCGGCATCCGCGGCGTCGCGTCCGCCGGGAAGACCGCGTACTCCGCGAGCGTCCCCGGTCGGTTCCCGCCTGTCGCCGTGTGCGTCTTCTCCGGCGTCGCCGGGCCGTCCACCCAGTCGGGGAAGAACGGCGCGACGACCGGATCGCCGACTTCGAGGCGTTCGACGTCTTCGCCGACCTCGACGACGTCGCCCGCGCCGTCGCAGAGCGGTATCATCGGATACTCCTCGCCCGGATAGCCGAACTCCGTCGCCGCGATGGCGAGGTCGCGGTAGTTGAGCGAGGCCGCCTCGATCTCCACTAGCACCTCGTCGGGGCCGGGTTCGGGGCGTTCGCGCTCGACGATCTCCAGTCCCTGGAACTCGGGGTCGTGCTCTCGCAGTTCGTACGCGCGCATACGGGACGATGGACCGGACGGGGCTTGTAGCTCCGGGAGGTGTCGGAAACCACCGGCTCTGGTGACCCCCCGAAACCGCTCTCGGAGAGACGTTCGTCCTTTCACGCCCGGGCGCGTCGTACCCGGAGACTCCGAGCGCGTTTCAACAGAGCTAATGATCCGACGACGGGTGGTCTCCATGATGCCCTCCGACGATATCGAGCGGCCACCGGAAGCGCTCGACGTCGTGACGCGCTATCTCAGGCGAGAACGCCCCGTTAGCGCGCTCGTCGTCGTGCTCGCGGTGTCGCTGTTCCTCGGGACGTACCTCGCGACCTCACTGCTACCAGCGGTCGTCGTCGCGGCCGTCCTGCTCGTCACCGCACGCTCTCCAGTCCTTCAATCGAGGGGGACGTTTCGACTCCGAACGGACGCGGAGCGTGACGCGGTCGTCGATGAGTTTACCGGCCCGATCCCGCCCGTGCTCGCACTTCAGTGGGGCGCGGCCGACGAGGTAACCACGGACGACGGCGTCGCTATCTACACCGTCTCGTACCTTTTCGGACTGCGCTCCGTCGCGGTGAGCGTCCGCACGCGAACGGACGCCGCACCAAACGGCGACTGTCTGGTCGAATCAGAGGTCACGGTAAACGCTCAGCCCTGGGCCACGTACACCTCGACGATCGGTGAGACGAACGACCGTACCGTCATCGAGGTTGAATATACCTCGAATCGCCGCTTCGGCCTACGACGCATCCCCCAACAGCTCGTCGCGAACCGGTACCGCGACGACGCGCTCGCGGCGCAGGGATACACCGTCGTTGAGCGAGACGCGCACTTCGGTCTCTGAGCACGACGCCGATCGGTCATCCCTCGGTCAGCGCGACCGACCGACGGTGTGCGTGAACCGGGCGATGGTGCGCTCTCGGCGTCTGTCGGACGCTTCTTTACGGCTTCGACGGAGCCACACTATCACGATCGCCATCGACTCCGGACGAGCGTGGCTCAGCCCTCGGCGTCCACGACGGTGAGTTTGACGTGGTGAACGCCTTCGAGGGGACGGAGGCTGTCGAGGAGGGCCTCGATGCGCTCGCCGTCGCCCTCGACGGCGATGGATTCGAGGCAGAGGTGGTCGCTGAGGTGGACGTGGTGGACGGCGATGATGGTGTCCGCGAAGTCGTGCTGGAGGTCGGTCATGGCCGCGGCGACGCCGCTGTGGTCGTGATCGTAGAGGACGACGACGGTGCCGCTGAGCGCCCCGGCGAGCCCGGTCTGCCGATTGAATTCGGTGACGAACGCCCGGAGCGCGTCGCGCGTCGCCTCCGAGCGGCTCGCGTAGTCCCCCGTCTCCACCACGTCGTCGAGGGTGTCGCGGAGGTCGGACGGGACGGTGACGCTCATTCGTTCGAGGCCGTCGCTCATGACCGGTCGTTCGGTACTGGTCCGGTTAAGCGGTCCGCCTCGTCGCCGCGTGCCCCTACTCGTGGTCGGTCGCGCGGACGACGAGGACGGGGACGTCGGCGCGGCGGAGGACGCGCTCGGTCGTACTGCCGAGAACGGCGCGCGCGGCGCCCTCGCGGCCGTGCGTCCCCATCACGACGAGGTCGATCGCGTTGTCGGCGACGTAGGAGAGGATCTCGTCCGCGGGGTCGCCCTCGGTGATCTCCGATTCGGCGCCGAGGCCGGCGCGGTGGGCCGCCCCCTCGATCGACGCGACGGCGTTCTCGCCCGTGACGCGGAGGTCGTCGTCCGGGAACGCGGCGTCACCGAGGCGCTTCCGGAGGCTCCCATCGACGACGTAGAGCGCGTGGACCGTCGCGCCGGCGCGTTCCGCGATGTCGAGCGCCTGCGTCACCGAATCCTGCACGCCGCCGCTCCCGTCCGTCGGCACGAGCACGTTCTCGTACGTCACACCAGCTCACCCGTAGCGCTTCGTCGCACGGGCGTCCCTTCGCCGTCCCCGATGAAGTAGGTTGGGCTCGCGGCGCGCTCCCGACGCGCCGGTCCCGCCGCGCCCCGGGGCACCCCGAAATCGCCTTGCCTCCGCGGGCGCTAGTCGGGGCGTGCACGATCTGGACGAGACTGACCGGGAGATCCTCCGACTCCTCCACGCGGACGCGCGTCGACCGTACAGCGAGATCGCGGACGAGGTCGGCCTCTCCGGGCCCGCCGTTTCGGATCGCGTCTCGCGGCTCCGGGAGGCGGGCGTCATCACTCGTTTCACCGTCGACGTCGACCGTTCGACGTTCGCGGACCGCGTGGCGTTCCTCGTCGACGTCGCCGTCGACCCCGGTCACGCCACGGACGTCTATGCGGGCCTGCGCGAGGCCGAGGGCACCCAACACGTCTATCGGAGCGCGGACGCGCGCGTCGTCGCGCACGTCAGCCTCCCGAACGCGGACGTCGAGTCGTGGCTGGCGGACGCGCTCGACACGGCCGTCGTCGCCGACTACGACGTCTCCGTTCTCGCGGCCAGCGACTGGACGAACGACCTCGCGGACGCGGATCTCGCCGTCGCCTGCGCGGAGTGCGGGAACACCGTCACGGACGAGGGGACGAGCGCGCGCCTCGGCGGCGAACGCTATCGGTTCTGCTGTCCGACCTGCGAGGCGCGCTTCGTCGAGCGGTACGAGGAGCTCGCGGACGGGATCGACGGATCGGGAGAACCGTAGCCCTCCCCTTTCTCCATCTTCCGGGTCGTCCCGCTAGTCGTCCGCGTCGGCCTCGACGTCGGCGTTTCGATCGTCGCCGTCCTCGTCGCCATCGCTCGATGCGTCTCCCGGCGCGTCTTCCGGCGTCGGGATCGTCACCTCCGGGAGGTTCGTTTCGATCTCCTCGCGTCGGTCCTCGAATCTCCCGGGGAGGACGAGGCGGCCGCCGAGGTCGTCGAGGGGTTCGTCGCTCGCGTAGCCCGGGTCGGACGTGGCGAGCTCGAAGAGGACGCCGTCGAACTCCCGGAAGTAGACGGAGCGGAACCAGTGGCGATCGATCTGCTGGGTGGGACGGAGCCCCATCGAGCGGACGGCGGTGCGCATCTCGTCCTGGTCGTCGTCCGTCGGCGTCTGGAAGGCGACGTGGTGGACGGTGCCGTGGCCCTGCCGGCTCGCGGCCACGGTCGGGAGGACGTCCACGTACGTGCCGACCGCGCCGGCGGCCGCGAAGCGCGTGCGCTCGTCGCCGGGGGTGTCGCTCGGGGACTGCTCGGTGCCGGCCCGTTCGAGCCCCATCGTTTCGAGGAGGTCCATCGTCCGGTCCGGATCGGTGAGCCAGAGCGTCACGGAGTGGAACCCCCGGATCGCGTGCTCGGCGGGGACGAACGCCTCCCACGGGACGGTCGGATCGTCGTCGGGGATCTCGACCGCGACGAGCTCGACCGGGAGGCCGTCCGGGTCGCGGAAGGGGAGGACGGTTTCGCCGAAGCGCTCCACCCGGTCGTCGTAGTCGACGCCGTAGTCGTCGAAGCGCGCCTCCCAGTAGTCGAGACTCCCCGCGGGGACGCGGAAGGCGGTCCGGGCGACCTGCCCGGATCCGACTTTCCCCCGTCGCATATCGCCCCACGGGAAGAACGTCATGCTCGTCCCGGGCGTCCCCTCCGCGTCCGCGAAGAAGAAGTGGTAGGTGCCCGGGTCGTCCTGATTGATCGAGCGCTTCACGAGGCGGAGGCCGAGCGTCTCCACCCAGAAGTCGAGGTTCTGTTGCGGGTCGCTCGCCACGCAGGTCACGTGGTGGATGCCCGGCGTCGGGTTCGGGTCTGCCATAGGTACTCGAAGGAGCGCGAGCGCCTTCAAAGCGCGCTAACCCCGACGTCACCGCCCCGATCCGGGGTCGATTCGCGTGTCGGCGCGACCCCGGCACCCGCCGCGCGCTCAGTCGACCGCGACGTCCCCGCCTTCGCGGCCGTACGCGTGTTCCCCCTCGTGGTGATCGTGAGCGTGTTCCTCGTCGTGACCGTGATCGTGGCCGTGGCCGCCGCCCCCGCCGCCGTCCGTCGCGCCGTCGCCCGTCCGGTGGAGCCAGTAGAGGACGGCGAAGACGACGACGGCGATCGCGTTCAGCGCCGCCTTGTAGTTGAGCTCGATGTGCAACTCCGTCACGGTCACCGTCGCCGGATCGGGGACGAAGACGATCCCGGTGAGGCCGTGGAGCGCGACGAAGACGCCGTGGAGCAGGGCGCCGGTGACGACCGCGGCGACGAAGATGAGGGCTGAGAGGACGGCCGCGAACGTCCCGCCGTAGTACTCCCGGTACGCCTCCACGATCGGCGGGATGACGAGATCCGCGTAGATGTAGGAGAGGACGCCGCCGAAGGGGAGCCCCTTCGTGTAGAGCAACGCGCCGAAGGGGACGTTGCCGACGGAGCAGACGAAGGTGACGACGCCGACGACCGCACCGAGGAGCGCCATCGAGACGACGGTGATCGCGGGCGAGCCGAGGACCTCGGCGCCGAAGAGCGCCGTCCAGACGGACTGGGGGACGAAGCCGGCGAGGATCCCGGCGAAGACGAAGCCGAGCGCGATCTCGTCGTAGAGCATCCCCCACTCCTTCCACTGCTTGTCGGCGAGGTCGCGCCAGCCCGCGAGCGACGTCGCGCGCTCCCGGATCGTCGTGTTCGCGGCCTCGGGGTCCCACGACTCCACGCACGAGCGCGAGCAGAAGTAGTAGGTCGTCCCCTCGACCTCGCGGGTGTACTCCGTCTCGTCGGGGTCGACGTCCATCCCGCAGTTCGGACAGCTGACGGTGTCGTCGTCGTCCGTCGCGTGCTCGCGGGCGCGTTCGAGGAGGTCGTCGGGGACGAGGTAGCGGAAGGCGAGCGCGAGGAGGACGATGAGGACGAGGCCGCCGAGGAAGTCCGCGAGGACGAACTGCCAGCCGAGCAGCAGCCAGATGACGAAGCCGATCTCGATGACGAGGTTCGTCGAGGCGAACATGAACGCGCCGAGGCTCGCGCCGGCGCTCGCGCCCTTCTTGTAGAGGTTCTTCGCGGTGGCGATCGCGGAGTAGCTACACGAGGAGGAGACGAAGCCGAAGAACGTCCCGAGCGCGAGTTCGCGCGGGCCGTCGCCCGCGAGGTGGTCGGCGATGTCGTCCGAGTCCACCCACGCCTCGACGCCGCCCGCGATGGCGAAGCCGAAGACGAGCGCCCACCACGTGATCCACACCATCGCGGCGGTCGTGCTCGCGGCCTCGATCGCCCCGTCGAGGAGGAAGGCGTCGAGCGGCTTCGTCGTCGCTATCGCGCCGACGACGACGACCAGTACGGCCATTCCGGCGAGTATCAGGTAGTCGCGCGTGTCCATCGGTGACGTTCGTGCTGGGCGGATCGGCGGTCGGTTCTCCCGTCGACGCGCGACGACGGCCGGCGCGACGGGGCGTTCTGCGGACCGGTGGCGGTCGACTCGCGGCCGGCGTTACGCCGAGGCCTCGTAGCCGGCCTCGTCGACGGCGGCGACGACTGCGTCGTCGTCCGGCTCGCCCTCGACGACGAGCGTGTCCGCCTCGTTGTCGGCCTCGGCGTCTTCGACCCCGTCGAGCTCGCCCACCGCGTCCTCGACGCTCTGCTCGCAGTGGTCACACGACATTCCCGTGACGGTGTAGGTCTTCGTCATGACGGATACTCGTAGGGTGGCCCCACTTACGCCGTTTGCGCCTTCGGAAGCGAACTCCGATCGGCGTTCGGCTTCGGATTCCCAACTCGATCGGTGCGCCGCGATGTCGTCTGTGCCGTCCGACGATCGACGATGCCGATGCACGCGGCCGTGGCTGGGCGCCCCCGCCGACTTTGACGCTGGCGCGCGAAGGCAAGTCATGGGCTTTCACACGTTCGACACCGAGAAGGCCGCGGCCCTCGAGGACGCGGCCGACCGCTACCGCTACTGTTCGCGCGAGGAGCTTCTCGGGTCGCTCGCTCCCGATCCCGGAGCCGCCGTCGCCGACCTCGGAAGCGGGACGGGGTTCTACGCGGACGACGTCGCCCCCTTCGTCGGGACGCTGCACGCGGTCGACGTCCAACCCGAGATGCATGACTACTACCGCGAGAAGGGAGTCGCCTCGAACGTCGACCTCGTCGCCGCTGCCGTCGGTGATCTGCCGTTCGCCGACGACGCCCTCGACGGCGCGTACGGCACCATGACGTTCCACGAGTTCGCGGACGAGGCGAGCGTCGCCGAGCTCGCGCGGGTCTGCCGACCCGGGGCTCGCCTCGTTGTCGTCGACTGGAGCGCCGCCGGCGCGGGGGAGACCGGCCCGCCGCTGAGCGAGCGTTACGATGCCGACGCGGCCGCGACGATGCTCGCCGACGCCGGCTTCGACGTCGAACGCGCGGACGAGCGCGTCGAGACCCTCGCCGTCACCGCGATCCGGTAGCTCCTCCGTTCCGCCGGGCTACTCGGTCCCGTCAGTCCTCGACGTCGACGACTTCGACCTCGAACGTCAGCGTCTCGCCCGCCAGCTCCGGGTTGAAGTCCACGCGGACCGTCTCCTCGTCGACGTGCACGACCTCGCCCTGCTGGCCGTTCTGCGCCTGCAGGTACGCGCCCTCCTCGGGCGTCTCGCCCAGCATCCCGCGCAGCTCGTCCGTCTCGAACTCCTGTACCGCCTCCTCGCTCCACTCGCCGTACGCCTCCTCCGGCGGGATCTCGAACGTCTCCGCGTCGCCCGCCGAAAGGCCGCGCAGGCCGTCCTCCATGCCCTCGATGACCGCGCCGGCCCCGACTTCGACCGTCAGCGGGTCGTAGTCGCGCTCCGGTTGGGCGTCCGCCAGTCCCTCCTCGGCCGCGACGTCCTCGCGCGAGGTGTCGAAGACCGTGCCGTCGTCCAGTCGTCCAGTGTACTCGAACGTGACCGTGTTGCCGTCGGTGATACTCACACTCGGGAGAGTGCCCCCACGCGGAAAAGCGATGGTATCGAGGCGCGCCGCGGGCACCGTGCGCCGCGACGCCAGTCCTTATGCCCGCGGCCGTCCCAGTCGCCGATGTGAACCACGATGACGACGTCGCCGCCATCGAGCGACTCAAACACCGGTACGCGTACCGCATCGACGACGGTGACTACGACGCGTGGGTCGCCCTCTTCACCGACGACGGCCGCTTCTGTGGCGACGACGGAACGGCCTTCGAGGGCCACGAGGAACTCCGGACGTTCGCCACCGAGGTCTTCGACGACGCGTACGTCGAGACCGCCCACACCCTGACGAACGGCGTCGTCGACGTCGAGGGCGACACGGCTACGGGCCGCTGGTACCTCGCGCTCTACCAGGAGACCGCCGACGGCGAGACCGCCGTCCAGCAGGCCACCTACGAGGACGCCTTCGAGCGCGTCGACGACACGTGGCGAATCGCCGACGTCGACCTCACCTACGGCGTCCGACTGCCGCGCTGAATCGGGATTTCAGGCGACGACGGTGTCGCGCCCACACACCCGACACCGAGTGAAAGAACGATAGTCCGAGTCGTGTCCGACCTACCTGGTCACTCGTTGTGGGGTGTGTCTGGCGGCAGTGCATCACTCCCTTCGACCCCGTCAGTCACTCGTTATGAGCTGTGTCTCCACTCACGCCTTTTCGCCTCTCAACGACGGGACACACCGGACACCGAGTGACTTCGACGACTACCGCGATTGGCTCCCCCCTTCGTGCGACGATTCCGGAGTCACTCGTTGTGGGGTGTGTCCGGTCGGTAGTACGTCCCCCTCCGATCCCGTCAGTCACTCGTTGCGGGGTGTGTCGGTCGCTCCGCTCCGTCGACGACGTGACGACCTATTCCCCCACCGCCTCTTCCACGACCGTCGACCATCTTTTTCGGGTTCGAGTCGCCTCCGGCGACCGCTCACCGCAAAAACACGGTCCGCGCGAGCAACGCGAGTGCGCGACTAGCGGGGCCGCAGGTCCCGCGAGGGTGAAAAATTCCGAGCACTTCGCGCTCGACGTTCCCGCTCTACTCGCCGACCGCTTCTTCCATGATCTCGATCTCCTCCTTGGTGAGGTCGTAGAGGTCGTAGACGATCTCGTCGATCAGCCGATCCGTCTCCTCGATCTTCTCGTCGAGCTCCGCGGCGCGCTCCCTCGTCTCCGCGTAGCGTTCGAGGTCCGCCGCGACGTCGTCGGGATCGGGGAGCGTGATCGCTTTCAGGCGGTCCACGAGCGAGTTCGTCTTCGTCGCGTTGTCCCGAAAGCCCGCGAACCCGTCCGCCTCCGCGACGGCGACGGGGACGAACGCCTCGATCAGCGTCGCTTCCGTCTCGTCGAGGTCCGCGAGCGCGAACGCCTCGTGGTAGTCCGTCTCCGTGTAGCCCCAGCGGTCCGTCTCGTGTGCGTCCTCGTCCTCCGGCTTGTAGCGCGCCGTCGCCTCCACCGTCACGCGACGGCCGTCGCGGACCGTCCGCACCTCGCCGACGCGCAGTTTCTCGTACGCCTCCGTCGTCGCGTCCAACACGGTCGCGCCCGTCGGCTGATAGAGCCCGACGTCGGGCAGTTTCGGGCCCTCGGCGTAGTTCCCGAGGTAGTCGAGGAGGGAGAGATTGAGGGATGCGCGGTCAGATTTGTGTGAAAGGATCCGTCGCACCAAGTAGGAAATCGCTTCTTGATCGGGGTTTTGTTCCCGAATCGCTTCGTAGGGCATCGCTTGCACCTCCCCGGGATCACATAGCATCTCACCGAATGACTTCTCTACTGGTGGGATTGGGATAGCGGAGAGATACGATGCGAGTGTATGCCGGAAATCTCCTTCAAGAACCGGCGAATTATGATAGATATAAAACCACGCTGGGGTGCTGTTTAGGATTCCGAGGAGATATGCTCTCATCCCTTTCGTATTTTCCTTCGGAACAAGCCCGTACCCAGAATTTGGTATATACACTCCCCCTTCGTCATCGATGGTGAATTCACTCCGCTCACAGATGTCCGGTACGAGGAGTTTCGGGCTCTCCCAGAGGGATTTCTCACGCGGACGCCACAGCGCGTGCCATGAAGGATACTCCATAGTCTTGCTTCCCCTGTCGCCCAGCCGCTCTCTAAACGAACCCAGATACTCGTACGTTTTTGGGTATTTAGATTTAATAATATCCTCGCTAATCAGCTCAGTGGATCCCGAGTCGATACTATACGGATATATCACTGCCAAGTCTGTCTTTAGCGGCGAATACCTATATATCTCATCTCCGGCTATCAGTGGATGCACGAGATCACTCTCTATCGGATACTCGTTCCCGTTCACGCTTGACTTGATTCGAGTTTCATTCCCCCGTTCTTCCACTACCTCCACGAACAGCACGTCGTTATCGCCAGAAACGACCCCTTCGGAGATGTATTCGGTGTACGTCTCCAGTCGGTTCCCGACTGTCTCCATCTGCGAAAGAATTGGCTTCTCCCTCGGCCCCACCAATGTCCACGGATTGTCGTCTAAATCTTCTAACTCGACTTCAACGCTCGGCAACGACCCCACCTCTTCTGGGCTGTCAACACCATCATACGCCTCGATATACTGGAACTGATCTTGCCGCTCCGATAACGACATTATACAGGTGTACGTGATCGCTCCATCGAATACCTGAAAATCACCGAAGTCAACGATCTCGGAGATGGCTTGCTTATCGAGTAGGTATTCTCTGAGACCCTTTCCGCCGTCGGATTTGAAGAATTTATTCGGGAGTATGTACGTCAAACGTCCTTTTGACGCTAATGAGTATCCGCGCTCAACGAACGGCGCATAAATATCGAACCGTGCCTCCGTTGTTGTGTACTCCGGACTATTCACCAGATAATCGGCTAGCTCTGAGTGACTCTGTCGGAGATTTTGTATCTTCACGTACGGCGGATTCCCGATCACGGCATCGAACCCCGCGTTCGCCAGCCGTTCGCCGTCGTCGCCGTAGAAGGCGACGGGGAACTCCAGTTCCCAGTGGAAGAAGGCTTCGTCCTCGGCCATGGCTTGCGCGCTCGTGAACCAATCCTGGTCCTCGACGTCGGCCCACGAGTCGTCACGCAAGGCTTCGGCCATGCGTTCTTCGGCGTCGTCGGGGACGTCGAGGCCGAACTCCGACGCCGTGTGGACGTTCGCCATCGCCAGCAGGCGCTGGTAGAGGTCGTCGTCGCGGACGTCCTCGTAGACGGCCTCCATCTCCTTGATGTCCGCGAGGGTCTCGTTGTCGATGCTGAGCAGGTCGGTGAAGCGCTCCATGACGTGCTCCAGGGCGCGCTGGCGCGTGTGGTCGAAGGACTGCTGGAGGGTGAGTTGCCCGCCCTCGTCGGCGTCGTCGGCGTCGCCGAGCACGGCCTCGATGTCGCTCCCGACGAGGGAGTTTCCGGTTTTGAGGTGGTGATCGAGGAAGGCGAGGGGTTGCTCGGCGGCGAGGGTGCGAAGCCAGAGGGAGACCTTGGCGAGCTCGGTGGCGAGGGGGTTGAGGTCGACGCCGTAGAGGCATTGCTGGGCGACCTTCCGGCGCGCCCAGTTGATGTCGCGGAGTTCGCCCTCCTCGGTGGTGGGGTCGCTGATCCGCGCGTCGTCGCCGGCCGCGGCGGCCTGCTGGTCCTGGCGTTCTTGGGCGTCGATGATCTCGCGCGCGAGGTAGTCGACGGCGTTCACGAGGAAGTGCCCGGAGCCCATCGCGGGGTCGAGGACCTTCAACTCGAAGACGCGCTCGGCGAACTCCGCGGCGAACTGGCCGCCGCCGGCCTGCTCGAAGGGGTCCTGGGCGAGGAGGTCCTCGCGGATGTCGTCGACGAGCGGGCCGAGCGTCTCGTCGACGATGTACTCGACGACGTACTCGGGCGTGTAGTACGACCCGGTGGCCTTGCGCTCGCCGGCGTCCGTGCGGAGGTAGACCTCGCCGGTCTCGACCGCGACGGCGTCGCCCTCGTCGGCGGGGACGTACTCGCCGTCGTCGAGCGTGAGCGCCTCGTCCGCGACGTCGAGGCGGTATTCGAGGAGACCCTCGTAGATCGACCCGAGGTGGCGCTCGTCGAGCGAGGAGTAGTCGACGAACACCCGGCCGTCCGCGTCCGCCCGGTTCCCGCTCGCGCTCTCCTCCCCGTCCTCGCGCTCGCGGCGCGTGAGGAGGTCGAGGACTTCGGCGAGGTGCCGGTCGCCGACCTCGTGGGCGGCGAGGAAGCGCGCCTCCGCGCTGTCGTCCGGGTCGGGATCGGTGCGGAACAGCCCGCCGTTGTACGCGGGGACGGAGAGCGTATCGGGGTCGATGTCCTTCGCTTCGCTCCCTTGGTCGATGAGCTCGAAGAGTTCGGCGAGCGTGTCCCAGAGCGTCGTCTGCCACGGCTGGTAGTGTTGGCGCGTCTCGTCGCGCTTCGACGCGACCTCGCGTTTCAGGTCGTTGAGCGCGTAGCTCTCCGCGTAGATGTCGTTGTCCGTCGGGAGGAGGTCGCGGCCCTCGCTCTCGGCGTAGAGGACGAAGATGAGGCGATAGAGGTAGATGAGCGAGGCGTCGTGGACGAGATCGAGGTCGTCCTCGGAGAGGTCGTCGTGGCGGTCGAGGAAGCCCTCGGCGAGCACGCGGATCGCCTCGTAGATGTTGTTCTGGAGGTCCTCGCCGATGGCCTCCGCGAAGACGCTCGACTCGTCGTGGACGTCGTCGAGGAAGCAGTCGCCCGAGGCGTCCGGGAGGAAGGCCTCGTGGCGGAAGAAGCAGTAGAACTCCTTGAACGCGGCCAGCCCGGCGTCGCCCGACTCCATCGCGTCGAGGAGCGCCGGGAGGTCGATCTCGTAGTAGGAGTCGAGGCGGTGGCTCGTCGGCCCGTAGTAGAGCCGCCACTGTCGGCCGTTCGTGAGGACGGCCCACTCGGCCGGGGTCTCCTGTAAGTAGGCGTGGATCTGGTAGCTCGGGTTCTCGAAGTCGCGTTTGGCCTCGCCGCGCGTGTCGAGCTTGCGCCCCCAGCGTTTCGCGTCGGCGACGGCGACGGCCTCCTCGTAGAAGTCCTCGCGGTCGAACGCCGCGTCGGCCGCGTCGGCGCTCGGGAAGAAGCCGTAGTCGGGACGGCGCGCGGTCCGCCGGACGGTCTCCTCGATCTCGAAGGGGATCCCGAGGTCGTCGAAGATCGGCCGGATGAAGTTCCGTTCGAGCTGCGCTTCGTTGTAGTCGGCGACGCGATCACGCTTCGCCAGCCAGCGCTCGCGGATCGACTCGTAGGCGGCTCGCACGTCGTCGTCGTCCACCGACGTCCACGGTTCGGTCCCGCGGAGGTGGTCGTCGAGATAGTGGTTCGAGAAGAGGTCCCGGTTCGTTCGGTAGGTGGGTGTCGAGTGCATCGTGTGGCGCGCGCCGACTGTCAGCGGTTGGGACGATCCGACTCCCTACGGCGACTTAAGCACACCGCACCCGCGTATTATGTGGCTCGCCGAACGAACCTGGGGTGTGTCCCCATCTGACATCCGAGCCATCGAGCGCGTCAAACGGCAGTACGCGTACCGCATCGACGACCGGGAGTACGACGCCGTGGTCGACTGCTTCACGGCGGACGCCCGCTTCGACACCCCTGAGGGCGAGCGCTTCGAGGGGCGCGGGGAACTCCGCGAGTTCGCCGCGGGCATCGAGGAGGCCTTCGACGAGACCGCCCACGTCCTCACGAACCCCGTCATCGACGTCGAGGGCGACGCCGCGACCGGCCGGTGGTACCTCACGCTCCACTACGCGGTGGACGGCGAGACCGGGACGGAACAGGCGGCGTACCGCGACGAGTACCGCCGCGTCGACGGCGAGTGGCTGATCGCGCACACCGAGGTCGTGGGCGGCATCGAGCACTGAGGCGCGCTTTAGTCGACGACAGCGGCCTCGGCGGTCTCCGCCCAGCCGTCGGTCGGGAGCCGGGTGACTTCGTCGTCGGCGAGGATGCGCTCCTCGGCGTCGGCGACGGCCTCGTGCTTCCTGATCGCGCGGGCGCTCTCGCCGAGCGAGTGGTTACGGAGGTGATCGGCAGTCGCGTCGAGCAGTTCCGCCTTCTCGTGGTCGTCTCGGTCGCCGCGGAACGCGTGCGTCGCGTCACAGACCGGACACCGCAAGAGGAGTGCGCGTGACATACGGTCGAATCGGACGGGCGGCGCGTCCAAGAAACCCGATACCGAGGGCTATTGCGGCCTCGATAGACGTATCGAGACGCTCGACTCCGTCCCCCGCGGCGGTGGGAACCCGGAAGCTCTTAAGCCCCGGACCCCACAGTTCACGTATCCGAAAGACGTGCGGTCCGCGACGACGCGTTCGTCCGGGACGCACCGCCATGCTCGACCGTACGGGTCGGGTGGGCGCTGCGTCGTCGACGGTTGCGGGCGTCGTCGCAGGAACGCATTGATCGGCTATACATATGGAAATCGAAATTGCGACAATCGGCGGCTACGAGGAAGTCGGCCGCAACATGACGGCCGTCCGTGTGGACGACGACATCGTCGTCTTCGACATGGGGCTCAACCTCTCGCAGGTCCTCATCCACGACGACGTCCGCACGGAGCAGATGCACAGCCTCGACCTGATCGACATGGGCGCCATCCCGGACGATCGCGTCATGTCCGAACTCGAGGGCGACGTGAAGGCCATCGTGCCGACGCACGGCCACCTCGATCACATCGGCGCCATCGGGAAGCTGGCCCACCGCTACGACGCGCCCGTCGTCGGCTCCCCGTTCACCATCGAACTCGTCCGTCAGGAGATCGACGACGAGTCGAAGTTCGACGTCGACAACGACCTCGTGAAGATGGAGGCCGGCGAGACGATGGAGATCGGCGACGAGGTCGACATGGAGTTCGTCCACGTGACGCACTCGATCGTCGGCGCGGTCAGCCCCGTCCTCCACACGCCGGAGGGCGCGATCGTCTACGGTCTCGACAAGCGCATCGACCACAACCCGGTCCTCGAGGACCCCTTCGACATGGAGCGCTTCGAGGAACTCGGCGACGAGGGCGTCCTCTGCTACATCGAGGACTGCACGAACGCCGGTCGGAAGGGCCGCACGCCGAGCGAGTCGCTCGCACGCGAACACCTCCGCGACACCCTCACGAGCTTCGAGGACTACACGGGCGGGATCGTCGCGACGACGTTCTCCAGCCACGTCGAGCGCGTCTACAGCCTCGTCGAGTTCGCGAAGGAGATCGGCCGGAAGCCCATCCTCCTCGGGCGCTCGATGGAGAAGTACACGAACACGGCGCGCGATCTCGGCTATCCGATCCCGGACGACCTCGAGATCTACGGGCATCGCCGCTCGCGCGAACGCGCATTCAAGCGTATCATGAACGAGGGGAAGGGTAACTTCCTCCCGGTCGTCACCGGCCACCAGGGCGAACCGCGCGCGATGCTCACCCGGATGGCGCGCGACGAGACGCCGTTCCAGTTCGACGAGGGGGACAAGGTCGTCTTCTCCGCCCGCGTCATCCCCGAGCCCACCAACGAGGGGCAGCGCTACGCGGCCGAGAAGCTCCTGAAGATGCAGGGCGCGCGCATCTACGACGAGGTCCACGTCTCCGGTCACCTCCGCGAGGAGGGCCACTACCAGATGCTGGAGGCCGTCCGCCCGGACAACATCATCCCCGCCCACCAGTCGCTCTCCGGCGTCGCGCCGTACGTCGATCTGGCGGAGTCCCAGGGGTACACGACGGGCGAGGACCTTCACATCTCGCGCAACGGTAACGTCGTCCAGCTGACCGAGTAGTCCGACGCCTCTGCGTCGGACGAACACACGAGCGCTGAACGTCGTGAGGCGCGAGTAAACGCGGATTCGCTGACGCTCGGCTCCGCGCGTGTGCGTGACTCTCCCGTTCTCCGTTCTTTTCGGCCGGCTAGCCGCGGCCGGATGCCGCCCGCGCGCTCGGCGCCTCGCCGGGCACAGCGCTCTTGGGCGGCGCGCACCCACGGGTCCGTATGGACGTACTCGTCGCGGGTGCGCACGGCGCGGTCGGTCAGCACGTCACCCGTCTGCTCGCGGAACACGACGACCACACGGCGTACGGGATGGTGCGAACGGACGCGTACGAGGACGACGTCGCGGCGCTCGGCGCGACGCCGGTGCGCGGCGACGTGACGGATCGTACCTCGCTCGACGACGCGTTCGCCGGCGTCGATGCCGTGATCTTCGCCGCGGGATCGAGCGGCGCGGACGTGTGGGGCGTCGACCGGGACGGTGCGGAGAACTGCGTGGACGCCTGCGAGGACGCGGGCGTCGAGCGCTTCGTCATGCTGAGCGCGATGAACGCCGACGCGCCCGCGGAGAGCCCCGAGGAACTCCGGGAGTACCTGCGCGCGAAGGCTGACGCGGACGCGTACCTCCGGGAGAGCGCGCTGACGTTCACGATCGTGCGACCCGGGGCGTTGACGGACGAGCCGGGCACGGGACGGATCCGGACCGGCGCCGATCTCGATCGGTCGGACGCGACGATCCCCCGCGAGGACGTCGCCGCGACGCTCGTCGCGTCCCTGCCGATGGCGAGCACCCACGATCTGACCTTCGAACTGCTTTCGGGTGAGACGCCGATCGAGCGGGCGCTTCGATCGCCGCTCGACGCGTGAGGTGCGGCGTGGCTACCGATCGGCGGCGATGGTTTTGTTTTAGGTAACCCTAATTTTTTGATGGGACAAGAATTGTTCCCGTTGGCGGAAAGCCTTAAGTGGGGAGGGCGCATAGTAGGTAATACGATGAACACCCAGAAGACGATCCGTCGTGAAGCGGGTACCGTCGAGGAGAACGCGCTGCGACTCGATCGAGGGAAGGCCGAACAGATCATCGAGGCGCTGAACCGCGACCTCGCGGCGTCGTACGTCCTCTACCACCAGCTCCGCAAGCACCACTGGAACGTCGAGGGTGCCGAGTTCAACGACCTCCACGAGTTCCTCGGCGAGCGCGCCGAGGAGGCCGAGGACGCCGCGGACGACATCGCGGAGCGCGCGCAGGCGCTCGGCGGCGTCCCCGTGAGCGGTCCCGCGGCTCTCGAAGAGCACGCGCCCGTCGACTTCGAGGGCGAGGACGTCTACGACATCCGCACGTCGCTCGAGAACGACCGCGAGATGTACGGCGACGTCATCGAGTCGGTCCGCGACCACGTCGGGCTCGCGGAGGACCTCGGCGACTACGCGACGAGCGAGCTCCTGCGCGACGTCCTCGAAGACCTCGAAGACGCGGCGCACGAGGTCGATCACTACCTCGAAGACGACACCCTCGTCCTCGAAAGCGCGACCAACTAATGGCTGAACCACGGACCGGGCGTCTGGTTCGCGAGCTCGACGGCGCGTCCGTCCGCCAACAGTGGGGGACGATCACGGAGAACGCCGTCCGGCTCGATCGGGACGACGCCGCACGGATGGTCGAGGCGCTCAACGCCGACCACGCCGGCGCGTTCAACCTCTTCTACGTACTGCGAAAGCACTACTGGACCGCGGAAGGGGCCGAACACGAGGACGTCGCGGACGTGCTCAAGGAGCAGTACGAACGCGCCCGCGACCTGAACGACGACCTCGCCGAGCGAATCACGATGCTCGGCGGCGTTCCGGCGAGCACGCCCCCGAACCTCCAGGAGTACGCGCCGGTCCACTTGGAGGCCGAACACCACTTCGACCTTCGAGCCTCCCTCGAGGGCGACTTGGAGGCCTACGCGACGCTCGTCGCCAGCATGCGCGAGCACGTCGGCCTCGCGAAGGAACTGGGCGACGAGGCCACGGTCGAACTCCTGCAGGATCGCCTCGAAGTCCTCGAAGACGACGCGAGCGACATCGAGGACTTCCTCGCGGACGACGCGCTCGTCACGGAGGGATCCCGATGAGCGCGCCGCACCTCCGCAACCCCGGCGACGACGCGCTCCGCCAGGAGTGGGACACCGTCGTCGACAACGAACTCCGCCTCAATCGGGAGGCCGCCGCGCGCGTCGTCGAGGCGCTCAACGCCGATCTCTCCGGCCTCTACATCCTCTTCAATCAGCTGCGCAAGCACTACTGGACTCTCGAAGGTCGGGAGGTCCGTCCCGTCGTCGAGTTCCTGGAGGACGCCGCGGATCGCCTCTCCGAGGCGACGGACGAGATCGCCATTCGCGTCCACGCCCTCGGCGGCGTCCCGGTCAACGGCCCGATGGGGATCCGCCAGCACGCCCCGATGACCATCGAGGGCGCGGACGTCTACGCGCTCCGTCCGTCCCTCGAACACGACCTGGAGGCGTACGCGACTCTCGTCGCGCAGCTCCGCGACCACGTCGCCCTCGCCCACGAGCTCGGCGACGAGACCACCGTCGAGATCCTCCGCGGGCACCTCCGCACGATCGAGACGGACGCGCACGACGTGGAGAAGTTCCTCGCGGACGACACCCTCGTCCGCACCGACGAGTAAACTACCCCGCCCTACTCGCTCCCTCGGGCCTTGCGGCCCTCGGTCACTGCTTGAGGACGGGGCTTTACCGCACCGATATTGTGCCCCGCG
>NZ_BMOQ01000003.1 GCF_014647155.1 Halarchaeum nitratireducens
GAGTGCGCGAGCCTCTGGGAACACCGATTCGCCGCCTCGCTATTCATAATCGGAGAGTTGGTGGGATGAGGGCGGATTCCACCGACTCGTTCATTCGGTATTCGTTTGCCCGGAGAGCCACAGCGCTCTTCACCCGTTTCGGGGTGGATCGCTACGTTTAAGCGCGCCTGCCCGCTACGGTGAACCGCGCCAAGGTGGCAGAGTCCGGCCTAACGCAGCGGCCTGCAGAGCCGCCCATCGCCGGTTCAAATCCGGCCCTTGGCTTCTCACCTTTTACCGTGGGCGGAAACCGGGAGTCGCGCTGCTCACTCGCTCGGCTGTTCGGGCGTCCCACGGAGGATTCCGCGGAGCCCGGTGAGCGGGTCGCCGATCTTGATCCCGTGTTGCGTAATCTCGAACTCGCGGAGGGTTCGCTGGAAGTCGCTGGTGCGTTTCTTGAGGACGCCGACGACTTTCCGTAGCTCGCCGTCCATCTCGATGTAGCGGAGGAAGACGATGTTGTCGGCCAAGTAGCTGATTTCGCCTTCGGTGGCTTGGAAGTCACCGGTAACGGAGGCGATCTCCTCGATGAGGACGACGGTGACGCCCATGTTCTTGAGGTACCGACAGAGCCGGTGGATCTCGGAGCGGAAGGTGTGCTCGTCGCCGCGGATGGAGAGTTCGTATCCGTTGATACCGTCGATCATCACGATCTGCGTGCCAGCTTCTTCGACGTCTCGGCGGACGGTGTTGGCGAACTCCTGTGGTGTGTATTCGAGGGCTTCGATCTCCTCGATGGCGAGGGTTTCGCGCTCGATCATCCGATCGACGGGGATGTTGACGTCGGTGCAGCGTTCGAGAAACGTGCGTTCGTCCTCCTCGAAGAGGTAGATCGCGGAGCGTTCGCCGCGACCGGCGGCTTCCTTCATGAACTGCGCGCCGGTCGTCGTCTTCCCGACGCCGGTCGGCCCGGAGATGATGGTGACGGTCCCGCGTTCGATTCCGCCGTGGAGTTGCTCGTCGAACTCCGGGATACCGGAGGGGATGGATTCGGACTCGAACGGCCGGTGATGATTCGGATCGAGTTCGGGGTAGACGCTGAGACCGCTATCGCGGATCCGGAGCGTGTGCGTGCCGCCGCGCGTTTTGGACCCGCGGAACTTGGGGACAGAGATCGTTCGCCCGGTTTCGCCGTTGTCGATCTCGATGACGCCGTCAGCCATGAACTGGAAGTCCTCGTCGCTGTGATCGCTGGTCGCCTGCGTCGTGAAGACGAGAGTCGCGCCGACCTGTTCGAGGAAACGGGTGAGCGCGAGGATCTGCTTTCGGAGCTGGTACTCGTCGGGCGCGAGGTATCGTAACTGCGTCATCGGATCGATGACGACGCGGGTCGGCTCGACCTCACGGACGCGTTGGGTGATGGTCTCCGTGAGCGAACGCTCCTCGACGGTCCCGGGATCGAAGACGTCGTACGTCCCGTCGTCGGTGAACGCGCTGGATTCGGGCGTGAGATCGAGGACGGTGATCCCCCCGATGTCGAGGCCGACGGCTGCGGCGTTGCGCCGGATGTCGGCCTCGGTCTCTTCGAGTGCGACGAGGAGGCAGTCTTCGCCCCGTTCGACGCCGTCGATGAGGTACGCGAGCGCGAGGAGTGATTTCCCCGTCCCGGGCCGGCCGCGGAGCATGTAGCTTCGCCCGGGGATGAAACCGCCGTCGAGGACCTCGTCGAGACCGGCTATCCCAGTGCTCGTGCGACCGTCACGGTCGTCGGTCGGTGACACGTCCCTGTATGAGTGGACGGCTCGAATAGCTCTTACCCCGCTTCGGTCGCGTTCAGGTGGATCGTGACGGTGGGGTGGTCGTCGCTCGCGTCGACCTCGAATTCGCCGCTCGACTGTTCGACGGCCCAGCGGAGCAACCAGAGTTCGAGCCGATCGAGGTGGTCGAGTGGCGTTTCG
Organism: Halarchaeum nitratireducens; assembly: GCF_014647155.1. GTDB lineage: Archaea > Halobacteriota > Halobacteria > Halobacteriales > Halobacteriaceae > Halarchaeum > Halarchaeum nitratireducens. The sequence continues at coordinate 1,938 of NZ_BMOQ01000003.1, forward strand.
GCGTCACGGGCGACGATCTCGACGCCGTGACGCCGTAGCGTGCCGCTCCGGTCGGTGGCGGTGAGACGCACTTCGCCGTCGCGCTCACGGACCGCGACGTCGAGATCGATCTTCGAGACGTCCTCGAAGAGGGAGAAGAACCCGCGGAGAGCGGCGCGTAACGACGGATGTCCGGAGACGACCGCCCGGTCGGGGAGGTCGGTGACGACGTCGGCGCGCGGGACCTGTCTTCTGAGCGCGTCCGCCTCGTTCTCGACGATCTCGACGACGTCGAACGATTCCCCCTCGGCGTCGCCGTCGGCGACGAGGGTGTCGAACTCGTACATCTGGGTGCCGATCTGGAGGAGCTCGTCGGCGGCCCGACGGATCCGCTTTGCGTCCTCGGACGTGCTTTCCCCCGCTTCGATCCGCTCTGCGTACCCCTTGATCACCGTCATCTTGTTCCTGAAGTTGTGTCGGAGGACGCGATTGAGCACGGAGAGCCGGAGCTCGTGGCGCTTGCGCTGGGTGACGTCCTGCTGGAACCCGAGGTAGTGGGTGATATCGCCCTCGTCGTCGCGGATGGGGACGATGTCGAGTCGGTTCCAGAACGGCGTTCCGTCCTTTCGGTAGTTGAGGATCTCGGCGGAGACCGGGGCGTTGCGCTTCATGGCCTCGCGGATGGTCTCGACGGTCGATTCGTCCGTGTTCCGCCCTTGGAGGAAGCGGCAGTTCCGCCCGATCACCTCGTCGGTGTCGTAGCCGGTGATCCGATGGAAGGCCTCGTTCGCGTAGATGATGGGCGTGTCGTCCGCCTCCGCGTCCGCGATCGTGATACCTTGGGAGGCGGCTTCGATCCCCCGTCGGAAGAGTCGGAGGCGCTGTTCGCGTTCGGCGAGGCGAAGCGAGGCGCGACGCGTGCGGAGGTGGTTCTCGATGCGGCGGTGCAGTTCGTCGCGTCCGACCGGGAGCGACACGACGTCGTCAACGCCCACCACGTCCCAGACGCTCTCGTCGTCGCGGGTCGTCAAGAGTACGTGCGGGAGATAGACGGGGTCGGCGTCGCGGCTGTGTTCGACGATGGACTCCCGGTCCGATCGAAGCGCCCGATCGTCGAGGAGGCAGATGTCGTATTCGGCGGGGAGGCCGCTCGCGTCGCTCGCGGATTCGACGGCGTAGTCGGCGGCGTCTTCGAGCCAGTCGGCGAGTAGCTCGCGGTCCCGGCCGGGCGACATGAGGAGGATCACCCGTTCCGTGACGTCTGGCTCGTGAAACACCCCCGTCGCCGCGTCGTCCATGGCTTTGTTTTTGTCCCCCTGATACTTCTCTCTGTGGCTCGCCGGGCGTCCGCGGTGGGATCAGACCCCGCTGACGGTCTCCCGGTAAGCTCGGATCGACGCGAGCGCGTCGTCGACGGCCGCGGCGATATCGTCGTCGTCCGCGTCCGACGCGATGTCTTGAAGCGCGTGCGTGTGTCGTGCGAGGCGGCCGTGGTCCGGCCCCTGATCACGCGTCGCGAGCGACGCGAGCGCGTCGGCCTGCGTGGCCAGCCGTTCGCGCAGGTCGTCGTCGTCGCAGTCGTTCGCGGCGGCTTCGAGCGTCTCGCTCGCGTCTCGGAGTTCGTCGATCACCATACCCGAAACTGAGCGAACGACCGCCTAAACGTTTCGACGCGTTCCCGGCACGCCACTTACGTAGCCGCGTCGCCAAACGCGTCCAATGAGTGACGCCGGCCCGCTGCAACCGGATCGCCCGGACGCCGAACGTGAGTTCCGCGTCGACGCGCCCTTCGACCCGGCGGGGGATCAACCGGACGCGATCGAGGCGCTCGCGTCGGGGTTCGAGGCGGGGATGGACGCCCAGACGCTCCTCGGCGTGACGGGCTCGGGGAAGACGAACACCGTCTCGTGGACGATCGAGGCGCTTCAGAAACCCACGCTCGTCATCGCGCACAACAAGACGCTCGCGGCGCAGCTCTACGAGGAGCTGAAGAACCTCTTTCCCGACAACGCCGTCGAGTACTTCGTCTCCTACTACGATTACTACCAGCCGGAGGCGTACGTCGAGCAGACGGACACGTACATCGACAAGGACGCCTCGGTGAACGAGGAGATCGACCGCCTCCGCCACTCGGCGACGCGCTCGCTTCTCACGCGCGACGACGTGATCGTCGTCGCCTCCGTCTCGGCCATCTACGGCCTCGGTGACCCGTCGAACTACGTCGACATGTCGCTCTCCGTCGAGCGCGGTGAGACCATCGAGCGCGACGAACTCCTCTCCCGGCTCGTCGATCTGAACTACGAGCGCAACGACGTGGAGTTCACGCAGGGCACCTTCCGCGTCCGCGGCGACACCGTCGAGGTGTACCCGATGTACGGGCGCTACGCGGTCCGCGTCGAGTTCTGGGGCGACGAGGTCGATCGCCTGACGAAGCTCGACCCGCTGGAGGGCGAGGTCGTCTCGGAGGAGCCCGCGGTGCTCTTCCACCCGGCCGAACACTACTCGATCCCCGAGCAGCGTCTGGCGGACGCGATGGCGGAGATCGAGGCGGACATGGAGGAGCGCGTCGCCCAGTTCGAACGCGAGGGCGACCTGCTCGCCGCCCAGCGGATCGAGGAGCGCACCACCTTCGACTTGGAGATGCTCCAAGAGGCCGGCTACTGTTCCGGGATCGAGAACTACACGCTCTACTTCTCCGATCGGGAGATGGGGGACGCCCCCTACACCCTGTTGGACTACTTCCCGGACGACTTCCTCACCGTCATCGACGAGTCCCACCGGACCGTCCCGCAGATCAAGGGCCAACTCGCGGGTGACAAGGCGCGCAAGGAGAGTCTCGTCGACAACGGCTTTCGCCTCCCGACGGCGTACGCGAACCGCCCGTTGAGCTTCGAGGAGTTCGAGGCGAAGACGGATCGAACGCTGTACGTCTCGGCGACGCCGGGGGACTACGAGCGCGAGGTCTCCGGACAGGTCGTCGAGCAGGTCGTCCGTCCGACGTACCTCGTCGACCCCGCCGTGGAGATCTCGCCCGCCGACGGACAGATCGACGACCTCCTCGCACGCATCCGCGAGCGCGCGGATCGCGACGAGCGGACGCTCGTGACGACGCTGACGAAGCGGATGGCGGAGGATCTCACGGAGTACTTGGAGGAAGCGGGCGTCGCGGTCGAATACATGCACGACGAGACGGACACCTTGGAGCGCCACGAACTCGTCCGCGGGCTTCGCCTCGGCGAGTTCGACGTCCTCGTCGGCATCAACCTCCTCCGCGAGGGCCTCGACATCCCCGAAGTCTCGCTCGTGGCCGTCCTCGACGCCGATCAGCAGGGGTTCCTCCGCTCGCGGACGAGTCTCATCCAGACGATGGGGCGCGCGGCGCGCAACGTGAACGGCAAGGCCGTCCTCTACGCGGACGAGACGACGGACGCGATGGCGGACGCCATCGCGGAGACCGAGCGCCGCCGCGAGATCCAACAGGCGTTCAACGAGGAGCACGGGACGACGCCGACGACGATCGACAAGGCGGTCTCGGACGCGAACCTCCCCGGCTCGAAGACGGACACCGGGGGCGCGACGGGCGGCGAGACGCCCGCGGACGCCGAGGCCGCGGCCGAGCGCGTCGCCGAGCTCGAAACCAGGATGGAAGACGCCGCCGCGAACCTGGAGTTCGAGCTCGCGGCCGACATCCGCGACCGGATCGCCACTCTCCGATCCGAACACGACCTCGACGGCGACGACGAGGGAGTCGCCCCCGAACCGGACGCGGACTGGTAGTCGCGGCTACTCGATCTCGACGTCGATCGCGTCGGCGTTCGCCGGCGTCTCGATCACGTCCTCGAGATCGAGCTCGACGAGGTCAACGGGGTTCGAGGTGAGCCCGCTCGCGTCGGTGCCGCGACCGCCGCGTCCACCGTCGATCCGCCGGCCGTAGCGGCCGACGAGCGACGTGAGCTCTTGGGGAACGACGTACGTCGTCGCCGCGCCGGCCCCGACGCGTTCGAGCGCGCGGAAGCCGCGCTCGATGAGCGCACGCTCGCCCATCGCCTCGGCCGCGCGGGCGCGGAGGACGGTCGCGGCGGCGTCGCCCTGCGCCTCCAAGACGCTCGCGCGCTTTTTCCCCTCGGCGCGGAGCACCGCGGCCGTCCGCTCGCCGAGCGCGCGTTCGACCGCGGCACCGCGCACCCCCTGTGCGTCGAGGATGGCGGCCCGGCGGTAGCGCTCGGCGGCGGCTTGGCGCTCCATCGCGCTCACGACCCCCTCGCTCGGCATGACGCGCTTCACCTCGACGGCCTCGACGGCGACGCCCCACGTCGCGACCGTCGCGTCGAGTTGCTCGTGGATCCGCTCGTTCATCGCCGTCCGGTCGCTGAGCGTCTCGTCGAGCGCCATGTCCCCGATGGTCGCGCGCAGCGACGTCTGTGCGAGGTAGGCGACGGCGTCGCGGTAGCCGTCGATTTCGAGGAACGCCTTCTCGGCGTCGACGACGCTGAGGTAGACGACGGCGCTCGCGCGCACCGGCGAGTTGTCGCGCGTGATCGCCTCCTGCGTCGGCACCTCGACGGTCTGGGTGCGCGTGTCGAAGACCGCCGTCTCGGTCACGAACGGGACGACGAGGTTGATCCCGGGCCCGAGGATCCCCTTGTACGCCCCGAAGACGGTGTAGGGCCGGCGCTCGTAGGCCTGCACGATCTCCACGCTCTCGACGGCGACGACGACGAGGGCGCTCAGTGCGAGGACGAGGAGGACGGCGCCCGTCCCGATGCTGGCGGCGAGGGAGAGCGCGACGACCGCGAGGAGGCCGACACCGAGGTGCCAGCGTCCCACGCGGGCGCTCGCGCGCCCGAGCGAGCGGAAGAACCGCCGCATCGTCTCGTCCCCGGACATACACCGACCGTCCCGTTCAGTGCCCTTAGCCGTTGCCCCGTTCTCGTCCCCGCTCTCTCAGAGCCGCCGATCGATGCGCTCGGCGAGCGCGGGACCGACCCCCTCCACGTCGCGGAGCTCCGTGACGCTCGCCGCCCGGACGCCCTCGACGCTCCCGAACCGTCGGAGGAGCCGCGTTCGGGTTTCGGGGCCGATCCCGTCGACGTCGTCGAGCGCGGTGTCGACGCTGTCGCGGAGGCTCTGGTGGTACTGAACGGCGAAGCGGTGGGCCTCGTCGCGGACGCGTTGGAGGACGTGCAACTGCGGGGCGTCCGACGCCCAGTCGTGCGTGCCTTCAGGCGTGATCACGACCTCCTCGCGCTTGGCGAGCGCGACTGCCGGGACGTCCCACTCCGCGTCGTCGAGGGCGTCCAGCGCCGCGTCCAACTGGCCGCGCCCGCCGTCGACGAGGAGGAGATCGGGGTCCGGCCGGTCGTCCCGTCCCGCGACGGCCCGCCGGGCGCGCCACGAGACGAGCCGATACATGTTCGCGTAGTCGTCGTTCTCCTCTTCGAGCTTCTTCCGCCGGTAGTCGCCCTTCTCGGCGCTCCCCTCGACGAACGTCACGTCGCTCCCGACGACCGCCTTCCCCTGCGCGTGGCTGACGTCGACGCCCTCGATCCGCGCCGGCCGTCGGTCCAGTCCGAGCGCGTCACGGAGCGCCGAGAGCTCGTCCCGGCCACCCGCGCGCCGGTGGGCGTTCTTCAGCGCGAGATCGACGAGCTTCGCCTCGCGGCCCGCGCCGGGGACGCGGACGGCGACGCCCTCCGCGTCGAGCCACGCCCGCAGGTCGTCGTCGCTCGGGTCCTCGGGGAGCAAGAGCGCGTCCGGAAGCGCGCGCTCGGCGTAATACTGCGGGACGAACGCCGCGAGGACGTCCGCGACGCGCTCGTCGCCGTCCGGGGCGTCCATGCGGTGCTGATCGCGCTCGACGAGCTGGCCGCCCTCGCTGTGGAGTCGGGCGACCGTCGCGGCGTCGCCCTCCACGGCGACTCCGAGGACGTCCACGTGGCGCTCGCCGCCTCGCGAGGCGACGGCTTCCCCGCCGCCGCCGTGGAACGCCTCGACGGCCGCTAGGCGGTCGCGGAGGTTCGCGGCCCGCTCGAACTCCTGCGCTCGGGCCGCCGCCTCCATCTCGCGCTCGATCGGGTCGGCGAGCGCGCCGGTCTCGCCCTCGAAGAAGCGACTCGCGGCCTCGACGGCCTCCGCGTACGACTCGCGGTCGATCGCGCCCGTGCAGGGCGCCGAACAGAGTCCGATGTCGTGATCGAGACAGGGCCGCTCGCGGCCGTCGAACTTGTGGTCGGAACACCCGCGGAGGCCGTACGTCTCGCGGATCGCCTTCACGACCGTCTCGACGCGCCCGCGGTCCGTGTAGGGGCCGTACGCCGTCGCGCCCTCGTCGGGATCCCGCGTCACCTCGATCCGCGGGAACGGGTGGTCGGTGAGTTGGACGAGCGGGTACGACTTGTCGTCCTTCAGCCGGACGTTGTACTTCGGCTGGTGGCGCTTGATCAGGTTCGCCTCCAGCAGGAGGGCCTGGGTCTCCGTGTCCGTCACCGCGAAGTCGAGCTCGTCGGCCCGCTCGACCATCCGCGCGATACGTGCGCTCCGCGGATCGGCGTACGAACGCACCCGCGCGCGCAGGTCGACGGCCTTCCCGACGTAGAGCGTCGTGCCGTCGTCGCGCTGGAACTGGTAGACGCCGGGATCCGCCGGGAGGGACCGTGCGGCCCCGCGCACCGCCTCGTCGTCCATCACCCGCGTTAGCACCCGCGGCCGTTTGAACGTCGCGTTCGCCCCGGACGCGCCCCCGTACCCACAGAGCCAAACGCCCGCGGTCCCACGGGCGACGTATGAGCGACGACGACAGCGTCCGCGTCTGGTTCGTCGGCCGCGAGTACACCGATAAGGGGATGCTCACGGTCCGCTACGCGACGCCGGACGGCGAGGCGCGATTCGAGAAACAGCAGTCGCTGAACGCGCCCGACCCGACCGCTGCCCGCGACGTCGACCCCGCGAAACTCACGCCGGTCGAGGACGCCGATCGCGCCGAGCGATACCGGCGCGAGGTCGAGCGCGTCCGCGAGTCGAACGCACCGGACGACCCCATCTGACGTGGCCGATGACGATCCGGTGTACGCGACGCGCGCGCTCGCCGAGGCGCTCTGCGACCTCGCCGCCGACGCCGATCCGAAGACGCTCTCGATCGCGCTCACGACGCGGCCCGCCGGCGAGCTCGACGCCGACGACGGAGCGGGCACGCCGCTCGCCGACGTGCCCGCTGATACCCCCGTGTTCGCCGAGTTCTACCTCCCCGACGCCGGCGGCGCTATCGCCGCGGTCTTCGGCGTCGACCTCGCTACGCCGTCCGGTCGGACGCGCGGTCGGTTCCTCTCCCACCCGGAGGGCGACCCGAACCCGTCGCTGACCGACGACTTGGCGGCGCGGCTGCTCGTCGCCGTCCCGCCGTGGATCGCAGAAGACGTCCGCGCGTACGACCGACGCGGGCGCCGTGAGATCGTCCTCCTCGCCGCGAGCGCCCCCGAAGAGTCGATCTGACGGTTTACCGATAAACGCCTCTCCTAGCCGCGCGTACGTCGAGCCGCCTTCGTCAGCGCTCGGTACGCGCGGGCCCCGCCGCCGCTCGGGCCGGTCTTACTCCAATCCGAGGAGGTCGTCGACGAGCTCCTCGGGGTCGAAGCGCTGCAGGTCGTCGTACCCCTGTCCCGTCCCGAGGAAGAGGATGGGCTTCCCGGTGACGTACGCGACCGAGATCGCGGCGCCGCCCTGCGAATCGGCGTCCGCCTTCGTCAGGATCGCGCCGTCGATCTCCGCGGCGTCGTCGAACTCCCGGGCGCGGTTGACCGCGTCCTGTCCGGCGACGGCCTCGTCGACGAACAGCGTCATGTCGGGATCGACGACGCGGTCGATCTTCGCCAGCTGCTCCATCAGGTCGTCAGAGGTGTGGAGGCGGCCCGCGGTGTCGCCGAGGACGACGTCGACATCGTTCGCCTCCGCGTACTCGACCGCGTCGTAGATGACGGCCGCCGGGTCGCCGCCTTGCTCGTGGGCGATGAGCTTCGTGTCGAGCGTCTCGGCGTGCTCGCGCATCTGCTCGTTTGCCCCCGCGCGATAGGTGTCGCCGTTGGCGATGACCGACGAGAACCCCCGCTCGTCGAGGTAGTTCGCGAGCTTCGCGATGCTCGTCGTCTTCCCGACGCCGTTGATCCCGGTGAAGACGATCACCAGGGGCTTCTCGGCCTCGGTGACGCGCCGATCGAAGTCGAACTGGCCGACGCCGATGACCGAGAGTAACGCGTCGCGCAGCGCCTCGTCGACGAGATCGCCCGTCGACTCCGTGAACTTCCGCTCCTGTCCGACGAGCTCCGTCCGGATCTGATCGAGGATGGCCTCGGCGACGCTCATCTCGACGTCGCTCTCCAAGAGCGCCATCTCGAGCTCCCAGAGGGGGTCCTCGAGGTCTTCCTCCTCGATGACGACCCGCCCGCGGACCGCGGACTTGGCCTTCTTCGCGAGGCCGAAGCCCGTCGTGGACTCCTCGGACTCGCGCTCGTCGTCGCCGTCGCTCCCGCGTTCGGTGTCGGTCGCAGTCTCAGTCTCGCGCTCGACGTCCGCGGCCGCACGCTCGTCGGCCGACGTCGCTTCGGGTGCGGGCGTCGCGTCCGAGCCGGTGCCGACCTCGCCCTCGACGACATCCGCGTCGTCCGTCTCGGACGCGGCGTCCGTCGTCGGTGCTGCCGCCGCGGTCGCATTCGTGTCCGCGTCCGCCGTCGCGGGCCCGCTCGACCCCCCGCTCTCGGTGGCCGGCGTCTCCGAGTCTCCGCGTTCCTCGGTCGCGGCCTCGACAGCCTCCGCGTCCGGCTCGGCGGCGCCCGCCGTCGCTTCGCTCGGCTCCGCGGTCTCGGCGTCGGCCTCAGCGTCGGCGTCGGCCTCAGCGTCGGCGTCGGCCTCAACGTCGGCTTCGACCGCCTCGGCGTTCTCCTCTGCGACCTCCTCGGCGTCCTTGCGGAACCGACCGAGCTTCTCCTTCAGCCCGTCGAACATGTCGGGTTATTCGCCGTCGCCGCCCTGCCCCTGCGACTGCTGCATCTGCTGTTGCATCATCTGTTGTTGGGCCTGCTGGGCCTGCTGTTCGAGCTGTGCGCTCTCCTCTTCGACCTCCGCGAGCTCCTCGCGGACGTCCTCGATGCGCTCGTCGAGCGTCTCCTTTTTGGCTTCCAGACTCTCGACGGCGCCCTCCTGGGTGCGCTCGGCCGAGTAGTCGGCGCCGAGCTCGACGATGACCTCGTCGATGTCCTCGACTTCCGCGCGGACGTACGCGCCGCCGCCGACCGGTACCTGCACCGTCGAGCCGGTCTCGATGGTGTTCAGGGCCTCGATGGCCTCGTCTGCCTCGCGCTTCTCCTCTCGCAGGCTCTCGACTTCCGCCTCGAGTTCGGCCTGTTCCTCTTCGAGGGCCTGAATCTGTTGGGAGAGTTCCTGCAGCTGCTGTCGACCGCCACCGCCGCCTCCGAGACTCATGCGTGGAAGGGGGGCCGCGAGCGGGAAGTATCTTAGGATGTGGGTCCCGACGCCTCGCGGGCCGGCGAAAACGGGGTGCGTCGGCGTGAGCGAAGTCTCAGATGTAGCCGAGGGCGTCCTCGATACGGCCGAGCTCGGGGCCGGTCGTGTCCTCGCCGACCACGTAGCCGTGCGTGTTGGCGATGAGGCCGGAGCCGACGAGCGGCGCGCCGTAGTTGATCGTGCCGATGTCGGCGGGGACCCCGAGGACCTCCTCCAGCCGATCGAGCTCGTCGTCGGTCGTCTTCGGGTGACAGAGCACGCCGTCGTTCGTCGCGACGGCGGCCGTGCCGACCGTCTCGACGTCCGCGATGCGCCCGCGCGTCACGGGCACGTCGAGGGTGTCGGTCACCACTTCGACGGCCTCACGGCCGAGGTCCGGGTGGACGTACGCCCCCTGATCGTTGGCGAGGACGACGTTGCCGGCGGCGTTGACGCGTCCCGGGAGCGCCCCGACGGGGAGATCGGTCGCGTCGGCGATGCGCTCGCGCTCTCGGTCGCGGACGCGGCCGCTGACGAGGATTCCCGACGCGTTGCCGGTGGCGAGGGACCCGACGGTGCTCGACCCGCCGATCCGGGTGGGGACGGCGGGCACGTCGAGCTCGTCCGCGACCGACTCGACGAGGTCGTCGTCGAGGTCCGGGCGGACGAGGACGCAACCGTCGGTCGCGCGGGCGAACACGCCGACGTACGGTGATCCGGAGAACGAAGCGCGGAGCAAGGTGGTGTTACTCGTCTGCGTGCTCGGCCTCGACGACCGTCTCGCCCTCCTCCTCGAAGCGGGCGGCACGTACGCGAAGCTTCCGCGGCGGGTTCTTGTTCGAGCGCGACCAGATGGCCTCGTTGATCGAGGGATCGAGGCGGACCTCCTCCTCGTCGACGGCGAAGTGCTTGGCGAGGTGCCCGCGAACGAGCGTCGCGGCCTTCCCGGCGCGTTCGTGCTTGGCGACGGCCTGCAGGTCGCGCAACGGGACGGTGACGATGCGCTCCTCGAAGTCGCTGGCGCTCATTATTCGTCCGTGTCGCTACGCCGCCAGTGGCGGCGCTTCGGGTTTCGCTGCACGTCGCGGTCCGTCTTCATCATGACCCACGCCGGGACGCGGCTGTTCTGGCGCTCCAGCTTCGCCAGCCGCTTCTTTTTGGCCTTGGTCTTCTTGCCCATAGTGGTACGAACGTTTCCCCGCCGCGCTTAAAACGTTGTTCTTCTCGACCCGGCACGCGCCGCCGCCCGACCAGTTAAGGACCTGTACGCGGACACCCCCAGTATGGCCAACGAAGACGCCGAGCTGGAACACGACCTGCTCTCAGAGGAGGCCCGCGAGCGGCTGCGCATCATCGCGCGCACCGCGCTCGGGGACAGCCTCCGCTCCGTGACGTACTTCACGCACACCGACTACGAGCAAGTCTACCTCCGCTCGGACCTCGAACGCGACGCCGACCTCTCCGCGTTCATCGGCGCCGAGTGGCAGTCGTTCCAGCTCACCCAGGACGCCTACGCGGGCAGCGAACTGGGCGAGTACGACTACACGATCCGAGCGTTCAGTAACGGCTACCTCCTGCGCGTCACGACCGACCGCGAGGGGGTCTTCCTGACGACGGACGGCCTGACCATGACGGACGTCGAGTCCTGCGCCGCCGCCCTGGAGGAGACCCTCGATCACTGGCGGGAGGGGAACCTCGGCGAGGACGCGGACGACGCGGAGTAGCGGACGACGCGGCGTCCCGCTACAGCGCGAATCGCTCGCGCGTCTCGTACTCCGGGCCCTCGTGCGTCAGCGTGCTCTCCGTCACCCGCACCTCCTCGACGCGCGCCGTCCCGATTTCGGGATCGCGCTCCCGGACGAGACGCCGCACTAGCTCCTTCCCGCCGCCGTGTCGCATCCGCGCGAGCGTGACGTGGGGCGTGAACTCGGTCCCGTCGGGGTCGAATCCCGCGGCCACGCACTCGCGCTCGACGGCGTCGTGGAGCGCCGCGAGCTCGACTGCGCCCGCCGTGAGGCCGAGCCACAGCACGCTGATGTAGTCGAGGCTCGGGAAGACGCCGAGCCCGCCGAACGTCGCGTCGAACGGCCCGACGCGCGTCGACGCGACGGCGCGCTCGACCGCCGCCACCGTCTCCGCGTACGCCGACTCCTCGACGTCGCCGAGGAACTTCAGCGTCACGTGCGCCGTCGCGGGGTCGACGAAGTCGAGGCCGTCCGCGTCCGCGAACTCGGCCTGGAGCGCCCGTATCGGCTCGACGAGCGCGTCGGGGAGGTCGACGCTGACGAACAGCCGCATACCGGCCTCTCGCACGGCGTAGCCCTTAACCCCGCGGGCCGCTAAACGGGACCATGACCGACCGCGAGCCACGCGAGGGCGCGGATCATCGCTTCTCCGAGGGGCAGGGCTTCGACGACCCCTACGAGGGGTTCGATCTCGACCCGCCGGAACTCGACGTCGACCCGACCGAGGTCGACCCCGTTGACGACCGCGTTCTCGTCGACCTGCTCGACGACGCGAACATCGCCGCCGACCGCGTCGACGCCGACGCGCTCATCGACGTCGGGCTGAGCTACATGGGCATCAATCGCTTCGAGGAGGCCGTCGACGCCTTCGAGCGCGCCGCGCGCTTCGCCGACGACGAGACGGACGAGCAGGAGGCGCGGGTGAATCAGGGCGTCGCGCACGCCGAACTCGAGGAGTGGGACGCCGCCGCGAGCGCCCACCGGGAGGCGCTCTACATCGACGAGGACGGCCCGTTCGCCGCCGAGGCGCAGACGAACCTCGCGTACGCCCTCTGGGAGTACGGGAAGACCGAGGAGGCCTACCAGCACGCCGAGGACGCCGTCCGCAAGGACAAGCGCCTCCCGCACGGCTGGTACAACCTCGGCTTCATGGAGAACGAGCAGGGCCGTCACGAGCAGGCCCTCGACGCCCTCGACAACGCGATCCGCCTCGGCTTCAAACAGGCGGACGTCTACGAGGAGAAGGCCCGCGCGCTCGACGAGCTCGGGCGCGAGGAGGAGGCGACGGACGTCGTCGAACACGCCGAGGAGATCCGCGAACGTCAGGAGGAACGCCTCGTGGATCAGGAACGACAGCGCGAATGAGCGTCCGGCTCACTGAGCGCAACACCGACCGCGGTCTCCTCGTCGCCGCCGCGGACGCGGCGATCGTCGGCGAGACGTACGACAACGGCACCGTCTCCGTCACCGTCGAGCCGTCCTTCTACGGCGACGCCGAGAGCGAGACGGACGCCGACGCCCTCGCGGCGAGCCTCGGGCGCGCGAGCGTCGCCAACCTCGTGGGCGATATCGCCGTCACGACCGCCATCGACGCCGGCTACGTCGCGGAAGCGAACGTCGTCGACCTCGGCGGCGTCCCGCACGCCCAGTACCTCCGGCTGTAGGTTCGTCGCCGACGACGGCAACCGCTCGCGGTTCCGAAGCTACCAAACGTTCTCACGCGCTAGTACGCTCAACATGGGGACGCAGGAACAGAGCCCGCTCGACGTCGAGGCGCTCCGCGCGGACTTCCCGATTCTGGAGCGCGAGGTCGCCGACGGCGTGCCGCTCGTCTACTTCGATAACGCCGCGACGACCCAGACGCCCACGCGGGTCGTCGACTCCATCACCGACTACTACTACGAGTACAACTCGAACGTCCATCGGGGGATCCACCAGCTGAGCCAGGAGGCCTCGATCGCGTACGAGGAGGCCCACGATCGGATCGCCGAGCTCGTCGGCGCATCGGGCGCACGCGAGGAGATCGTCTTCACGAAGAACACGACGGAGGCGTTCAACCTCGTCGCCTACGCGTGGGGGCTGAACGAACTCGGCGAGGGCGATACGGTCGTCCTCACCGAGATGGAACACCACGCCTCGCTCGTCACGTGGCAGCAGATCGCCAAGAAGACGGGCGCGACGGTCGAGTACATCCCGATCACCGAGGACGGCACGCTCGACATGGACGCCGCGGGCGACCTCATCGACGACGACACGGCGATGGTCTCCGTCGTCCACGCCTCGAACGTCCTCGGGGCCATCAACCCCGTGGGGGACCTCGCCGAGATGGCTCACGAGCAGGACGCGCTGATATTCGTCGACGGCGCGCAGGCCGTCCCCAACCGCCCCGTGGACGTCGAGGCCATCGACGCCGACTTCTACGCCTTCAGCGGGCACAAGATGGCCGGCCCGACCGGCATCGGCGCGCTCTACGGGAAACGCCACCTCCTCGACGCGATGGATCCCTACCTCTTCGGGGGCGAGATGATCAAGAAGGTCACCTACGACGACGCGACGTGGAACGACCTCCCGTGGAAGTTCGAGGCCGGCACGCCGAGTATCTCCGAGGGCATCGCGTTCGCCGAGGCCGCCGACTACGTCGACGACGTGGGCCTCGAGAACATCCGGGCTCACGAGGAGTACGTCACGGAGTACGCCTACGACGAGCTCTCGAAGCTCGACGGCGTGGAGATCTACGGCCCGCCCGCGGACCGTCGCGGCGGTCTCGTCGCGTTCAACGTCGAGGGCATCCACGCCCACGACCTCTCCAGCATCCTCAACGACTATGGCGTCGCCGTCCGGGCCGGCGATCACTGCACCCAGCCGCTCCACGACACCCTCGGCGTCCCCGCGAGCATCCGCGCTTCCTTCTACCTCTACAACACCCGCGACGAGGTCGACACCCTGATCGAGGGCGTCGAGGGAGCCATCGACATCTTCCACTGAGCCGGCGGCTCGCGCCCCGGTGGCGCTCGTTCGACCCCGACCTTTATGCCGCCTCGCGGATTACGTCGTACCGTGAAGGACAAGATCACGCGCGCCGTCAACCGCGCCAAGTACGCGGCGGTCGGAGCGGCGCTCGGTGCCGGTATCGGCGGACTGGTCAGTCGGAACGCGGCGAGCACGGGCGGCGCGCTCGGCGCGCTCGCGGGGGCCTTCCTCGGCGAGACGAGCGCCGGCGCGAAGAGCGCCTACGAGACGCTCACGGACCGCGCCACCGAGGAGTAATCACTTTTTACCGCCGTCGTTCCCCTCTGACTGCGTCGCGTCCCCGTCGATCCAGCGCTCGCCGACGTACTCCTCGACGAGCAACAGGAGGCTGTAGCCGACGGTCGCCCAGCAGCCGACGGCGCTGAAGACGACCGGTTCGGGAACGGGGAACGCGTCCACGAGCCTGATCGCGGCGAGCGCGCCGAGCAGATTGCAGAACGTGGCGAAGAGGTGTACCATCTCGACGGCCGAGCGGACGTCGCGGCTGTCGCGCTCGACGCGCACGAGGAAGCCACCGAAGCCGTACCACGTGAGCGCGGCGAAGCCGACCAGCGATCCCGTGACGTAGCCGAGGACGTCGAGGTGCGTCGGGACGCCGAACTCGGCGATGAGGAACGCTCCCGCGCCCCAGATCGTGAGCGTGTAGCCGTACGCCCACGACTCGTCGAGGAGGGTCCGCGCGAGCCGGTCCCGATAGCCCATGCGCGACTCGTGCGTGTCCCACGGGGTAAAGCGCGGTGGGGCGAGCGTGACGCCGTGATGCGCCCACCACCGTCCGTCGTCAGCCGCCCGCCGCGATCGTCACCCGCGGCCGCCGGCCCGTCGCGTCCCGTACCGCCCGAGAACGCCGGCGACGGAACGTTTTTCCGCCGTACGTCCGTACGTACGGTCATCATGAGCATGGGTTCGGATATGTACCGACAGCAGATCCTCGACCACTACCGGAACCCCCGGAACCACGGGGAACTCGACGAGCCGACGTTCAGCCACGAGGGGTTCAACCCCTCCTGCGGCGACGAGATCGAGTTCGACGTCCAGCTCGCCGACGACGGGGAGACGGTCGAGAACGTCGCCTTCCACGGCGACGGCTGCGCGATCAGTCAGGCCTCGGCGAGCCTGCTCTCTCAGGAGCTCCCCGGGATGACGCTCGACGAGATCGACGAGCTCGACCGCGACGACGTGCTCGACCTCCTTGGAGTCGAGGTGACGCCGATGCGGATCAAGTGCGCGGTGCTCGCCGAGAAGGTCGTGCAGGACGGCGCGGACATCTACCGCGGCGAGAAGGAACTCGAAGCGACGTCGACCGAGGACGACGAGTAAGCCTCCGGTCGATCCGACCGCAGTCGTTTTGCCGGCGGCGGCGGGAGTACGACCCATGGACGACGCTATCGCGTTCGGCACGGACGGCTGGCGTGCGACGCTCGACGTGTTCACGACGCCGCGGGTCCGCGCGGTCGCGCAGGCGACCGCCGATCACCTCGCGGACGCCGGACACGCGGACGGGACGGTCGCCGTCGGCTACGACGCCCGCCCCACCTCCCGCGAGTTCGCCGAGGAGATCGCCGACGTCCTCGCCGCGAACGGCCACGACGTCCTCCTCCCCGAGCGCGACTGCCCGACGCCGCTCGTCGCGCACGCCATCGTCGAGCGCGACCTCGCGGGCGCGCTCGTCGTGACGGCGTCGCACAACCCCCCGGAGTACAACGGCGTGAAGTTCATCCCGGCCGACGGTGCGCCCGCCCTCCCGCACGTCACCGAGGCCATCGAGGCCCACCTCCGACCGCCGGAGGCGGACCCCGACGCCGAGCGCGGCGAGATCACCGAGGTCGATCTCGTGACGCCGCACGCCGAGCACTGCCGGGCCCTCGTGGACGCCGACCTCGACGGCTTGGACGTGATCTACGACGCGATGCACGGGAGCGGCCGCGGCGTCACGGACCGCCTCCTCGAAGCCGCGGGCGCGACCGTCGAGCGCCACCGCTGCGAGCGCGACGACGACTTCGGCGGGACGCCCCCGGAGCCCGACGAGGCGAACCTCCAGGCGCTCGCGCTCGCCGTCCAAGAGCACGACGCGGACCTCGGGATCGCCAACGACGGCGACGCCGACCGGATCGCGGTCGTCACGCCCGAGCGCGGCTTCCTCGACGAGAACAGCTTTTTCGCCGCGACGTACGACTACCTCCTCGACGACCGGTCCGGGCCCGCCGTCCGCACCGTCTCGACGAGTTCGCTCGTCGACCGCGTCGCGGAGGCGCACGGCGAGACCGTCTACGAGACCGCGGTCGGCTTCAAGTGGATCGCGGAGGAGATGAAACAGCGCGACGCCCTGATGGGCGGTGAGGAGTCCGGCGGCTTCTGCGTCCGCGGCCACGTGCGCGAGAAGGACGGCGTCCTCATGGCGCTCCTCGCCGCCGCCGCGGCCGCCGAGGAGTCCTACGACGATCGCGTCGCCAGACTCCGCGAGGCGTACGGGAACGTCGTCCAGTCGAAGACCTCGGTGCGCTGTCCCGACGACCGGAAGGCCGCCGTCGTGCGCGACCTCGCCGACTCGCTCCCCGACGCCGTCGCGGGCGTCGACGTCGCCGGCGTGAACGACGCGGACGGCTTCAAGGTCCGCCTCGTCGACGACTCCTGGGTGCTCGTCCGTCCCTCGGGGACGGAACCGAAGATGCGCGTGTACGCCGAGGCCGACAGCGAGGCGCGCGTCCGCGAGCTCCTCGACGCCGGGCGCGACCTCGTCGAACCGCTGGTGTAGTTAGCGTAGGCGCCCGCGAAAGCGCCCCTCGTCGATCGCCGCGATCTCGAACCCCAGCGCCTCGTAGAACGGCCGGACGTCCGCGTCGAAGTCGGCGCTGAGCGGCCGCCAGCGCTCGGCCGCGGCCGCGATCAACGCGGTGCCGATCCCCTGCGCCCGACGGCGACGCCGCACGGCGATCGCGGCGACGTGCGCGCCCGACCGGTCGCCGTCCGCCGCGTCTTCGTTCCGAGCCGCCGCGCCTCCCGTGGTGTCGCCGTCGTCTCCCCGCCCGTTCGTCCCGCCGGGCCGTGCGCCCGCGGTGTCGGCGACGAGCGCGCCGATCACTCGGTCGTCGCTCACGGCGACCAACACCCCGTCCCCGTCGCCGTCGAGCTCGCGGTCGAGCAGGGCGTCGTCGACGGCGAGCACCGCGGCGTCGAGCACGCGTCGCACGGCGACGTGCTCGTCGGATCGCGCCGCGCGGACCGCGACGTCGCGTTCAGCCACCCTGGACGAGCCGGAGGACGGTCACGTGCTCGCTCTCCACCGGTTGGTCCTCCGGAACGGGGCGGCCGTCGACCATCACCGACACCTCGTGGGGGCTGAGGTCCACGCGCTCCAAGAGATCCGCGTAAGACGCCCCCTCGACGTCGAACTCGTGGACGTCCTCCCCGACGACTTCGACGGTGACGCGCATACGTGTGCGTGGACGCCGGCGCGTATCAGCGTGTCGTCCGCCGCCCACCGTCGCGCCCGGTGACGCCCGCTCGCCGCCCCGTCGACGTCCCCCGTTCGGCGCTTCGCGGCGCTTATGGGACGCGGGCGTCTTCGAACCGACATGGCAGACGCGGGGCGACAGGACATCTGGGTCGAGAAGTACCGGCCGGAGACGCTCGACGACATCGTCGGCCACGAGGACGTCGTCTCGCGGTTGCGGAGCTACGTCGCGGAGGACGACCTCCCGAACCTCCTCTTCGCCGGCCCGGCGGGCACGGGCAAGACCACTGCGGCGACCGCCATCGCGCGCGAGCTCTACGGCGACGACTGGCGGGAGAACTTCCTCGAACTGAACGCCTCCGACGAGCGCGGGATCGACGTCGTGCGCGATCGGATCAAGAACTTCGCGCGCGCCTCCTTCGGCGGCTACGACTACCGCGTGATCTTCCTCGACGAGGCCGACGCGCTCACGAGCGACGCCCAGAGCGCGCTCCGGCGCACGATGGAGCAGTTCTCCAACAACGTCCGGTTCGTCCTCTCCTGTAACTACTCCTCGCAGATCATCGACCCCATCCAGTCCCGCTGTGCGGTCTTCCGCTTCGCGGGCCTCAAGGACGACGCCGTCGCGGAGCGCGTCCGGCACGTCGCGGAGGCGGAGGGTGTCGACTACACCGAGGACGGCGTCGACGCGCTCGTCTACGCGGCTGACGGCGATATGCGACGCGCGATCAACGCCCTGCAGGCCGCCGCCGCCACGGGCGAGGCGGTGACGGAGGAGACCGTCTACGCGATCACGAGCACCGCCCGTCCCGAGGAGATCGAGGAGATGGTGACGGAGGCCATCGACGGCGAGTTCGTCGCCGCGCGCGCCACCCTCGACGACCTCCTGACGGAGCGCGGTCTCGCCGGCGGCGATATCATCGACCAACTGCACCGCTCCGTCTGGGAGTTCGATCTAGCCGAGAGACAGGCCGTGCGCCTCATGGACCGCATCGGCGAGGCGGACTACCGGATCGCCGAGGGCGCGAACGAACAGGTGCAGTTGGAGGCGCTGTTGGCGTCGGTGGCGCTGGAGAGCGAATAACGCGGCGCCGAGCGCGGCGAGGGTTCGCGGGAACGCCGAGCGCGAACGGAGCGAGACGCGAGGGATGACGCGGCTCCGCAGGCGCCCCCGAACTACCGAACGGGGAGCCATGCGGGACCGGAGGTCCCGCGTGTCCGTACGGGCGACTCTGGGGTCGCCCGTACGACGAATGCGACCCGTGCGGGTCGCACCGAGTCGCCTACGCGAGGTCGGCGGGCGGCCCGCCCGGGAGGTCGTCGCGGCCGTGCGGCGCGAAGAAGTCCGGATCGGGACCCACCGGGACGAGGTTCGAGGGGTTGACGTCCGGGTGGCTCCGGTAGTAGTGGTTCTTCACGTGGTCCATGTGGAGCGTCGCCTCGACGCCCGAGAGCTGGCAGAGCTCGCGGAGGTAGCCCCAGAGGTGTTCGTACTCCGCGATCTGTCGGCGGTTGCACTTGAAGTGGGTGTGGTACACCTCGTCGAACCGGTAGAGCGTCGTGAACATCGCCACGTCGGCGAGCGTGAGTCGGTCGCCGGCGGCGTAGCGCTGGTCGGCGAGGCGTTCGTTCCACGTGTCGAGCGCGTCGAAGAGGTCCGCGACGGCGTCGTCGTAGGCCCCCTGCGATTTCGCGAAGCCGGCGCGATAGACCCCGTTGTTGATCACCGGGTAGATGGCGTCGATGACGTCGTCGATCTCCGCCCGGTAGCCCTCGGGGTAGAGTTCGACGTCGTTCTCGGCGTACGCGTCGAAGCCGGTGTCGAGCATCCGCATGATCTCCTCGGATTCGTTGTTCACGATGGTCTCCTCTTCCGTGTCCCAGAGGACGGGCACCGTGACGCGTCCCGTGTAGCCCTCGTCGGCCTCGGCGTAGATCTCGCGGAGGTAGTCGTGGCCGTACTGGGACTCCGCGGTGCACCCCTCCTTCTCGGAGGTGAACTCCCAGCCCTCGTCCTTTCGCACCGGATCGACGACGTCGACGCTGATCGCGTCCTCCAGTCCCTTCACGGCCCGCGTGAAGAGCGTGCGATGCGCCCACGGGCAGGCGTAGGAGACGTAGAGGTGGTAGCGTCCCGCCTCGGGTTCGGGACCGTCCGTCACGACGTCGTCGGGGCCGCGTCGCGTTCCGGCGATCCAGTCCCGGAAGGACGTGGTGTCGCGCTCGAACTCCCCCGACTCGTCGCTCTGTATCTGCTCGACGTCGTATCGCCACTCCCCGTCGATCATTCGGGCCATACGCGTGTGAAGGCGCGCGCGGCGCAAAAGCGCGGGGGACTCGGCGGGGCACGTGAATGGCCGGCGATAGCGGCTGTGCGAGGGCGATACGGTGGCGTGGCGTGACGGCGTCCGTCGCGGTGACGTGGCGGAGAGGGGACGACAACGCGGCGGTGGCGGCGGGCCGCCCGTCCGTGCCTCACGCTACGTTCGGACGGCTTCGCCGCTCGGACGGAACCGGCGGGCTCGGTGGAATACTGAGGGCAAGCGTCGAAGGCGTGAGGGCTTAGTGCGGAAGCGTTTTGCCGTTCGGTCGGTCAGAAAGAGGCAATGAGCGACCTCGAAGCGGAGTACCGCCTCGACTATTTCGAGGAGGAGGGGTTCCGTCGCGGGCAGTGTACGGAGTGCGGGGCGCACTTCTGGACCCGCGATCCGGACCGGGAGACGTGCGGGGAGCCGCCCTGCGAGGAGTACGGGTTCATCGACGACCCGGGCTTCGACGAGGCGTACGAGCTCGGCGAGATGCGCGAGCGCTTCCTCTCCTTTTTCGAGGCGCACGATCACGAACGGATCGACCCGTATCCGGTCGCGGCGAACCGGTGGCGCGACGACGTCCTCCTGACGCAGGCCTCCATCTACGACTTCCAACCGCTCGTCACGTCGGGTGAGACCCCGCCGCCGGCGAACCCGCTGTGCATCAGCCAGCCCTGCATCCGGATGCAGGACATCGACAACGTCGGCCGGACGGGTCGGCACACGATGGCGTTCGAGATGATGTCGCATACGGCGTTCAACGCCCGCGAGGACGTCGACGACGAGTACGCCTACGAGGGCGAGGTCTACTGGAAGGAGGAGACGGTCGCGTACTGCGACGAGTTCTTCGTCGACATGGGCGCGGACCCCGAGGAGATCACGTACATCGAGGATCCGTGGGTCGGCGGCGGGAACGCCGGCCCGGCCTTCGAGGTCATCTACAAGGGCGCGGAGCTGGGAACGCTCGTCTTCATGTCGATGAGCGAGGACCCCGACGGCGAGTACGAGATGAAGGACGGGAACACGTACTCGCCGATGGACACGTACATCGTGGACACGGGGTACGGCCTCGAACGGTGGACGTGGGTCTCGCAGGGGACGCCGACCGTCTACGAGGCGGTCTACCCGGACACGATCGCCTACCTGAAGGACGCGGCGGCGATCGACCACGGCGAGGAGGAAGAGGAGCTCATCCACCGCGCGGCGAAGCTCGCCGGCCACCTCGACATCGACGAGGTGGAGGACATGGACGCGGCGCGCGACAACATCGCGGACAAACTCGGCGTCGAGCCCGCGCGCCTCCACGAGCTGATGCGCCCGCTGGAGGACATCTACGCGATCGCGGACCACGTCCGAACGCTGGCCTACATGTTCGGTGACGGCATCGTGCCCTCGAACGTCGGGACGGGCTACCTCGCGCGGATGGTGTTGCGCCGCACGGCACGCCTGATCGACGGCCTCGACGCGGACGTTGCACTCGACGACCTCGTGGATCGGCAGGCCAAGCGCCTCGACTACGAGAACCGGGAGACGATCCGCGACATCGTCCGCTCGGAGGTCCGTAAGTACGAGGAGACCTTAGAGCGCGGCTCCCGGAAGGTCGAGCAGCTCGCGGAGGAGTACGCGGAGCGCGGCGAGCCGATCCCGGCGAGCCAGCTCGTCGAGTTCTACGACAGCCACGGCCTCCAGCCGGACATGGTGACGGAGATCGCGGAGGACGTCGGCGCGCGCGTCGACGAGCCCGACGACTTCTACTCGCTCGTCGCCTCCCGCCACGACTCGGGCGACGCCTTCGACGAGACCGAGGAGACGGACGCCCGCCTCGGCGACCTCCCGGACACGGAGGAACTCTACTACGACGATCAGTACCGCGCGGAGTTCGAGGCCGTCGTGCTCGACGTCTTCGAGCGCGACGGCGAGGGCGAGGACGGCGGCCCGGCGTACGACGTCGTCCTCGATCAGACGATGTTCTACCCGGAGGGCGGCGGTCAGCCGGCCGACCACGGGACGCTCTCGACGGACGATATGACCGTTCAGGTGTCGGACGTGCAGATGCGCGACGGCGTCGTCCTCCACCGGACGGACGAGGACCCGGGGAAGGGGGAGTTCGTCCGCGGCCAGATCGACATGAGCCGGCGGCGGCGGCTGATGCAACACCACACGGCGACGCACGTGATCGGACACGCGGCCCGCGAGGTGCTCGGCTCGCACGTCCGGCAGGCGGGCGCGCAGAAGGGGACCGACTCCTCGCGGATCGACATCAGCCACTACGATCGGCTCTCGCGCGACGAGGTGAAGGCGATCGAGCGCGTGGCGAACGAGATCGTGACGGACAACACGGTCGTCGAACAGGAGTGGCCCCACCGCAACGAGGCCGAATCGGAACACGGCTTCGACCTCTATCAGGGCGGGATCCCGCCCGGCGAGACCATCCGGCTGATCCACGTCGCCGAGGACGTGCAGGCGTGTGCGGGGACGCACGTCAAGCGCACCGGCGACATCGGCTCGATCCGGATCCTGAACACCGAGCGCATCCAGGACGGCGTCGAGCGGATCACGTTCGCGGCCGGGATCGCCGCGCTCCAACACGACCAGACGCAGGAGGATTACCTCCGCGAGACCGCCGAGACGTTCGACGTCGCGCCGCCCGAGGTGCCCGAGACCGCCGCGCGCTTCTTCACGGAGTGGAAGGAGCGCGGTAAGCGGATCGAGGAACTGAAAGAACAGCTCGCCGAGGCCCGCGCGTCGGGCGGTGGCGGCGGCGAGGAGATCGAGATCGGCGAGTGGACGGCCGTGATCCAGCGCGTGGACGCGGACATGGACGAACTGCGCGCGACGGCGAACGCGCTCGTCGACGACGGCAAGATCGCGGTCGTCGGGGGCGGCGCGGACGGCGCGCAGTTCGTCGTCGGCGTCCCCGACGGCGCGCCGGTGAACGCCGGGCGGGTCGTCGGCGAACTCGCCTCCCTCGTGGGCGGTGGCGGCGGCGGTCCCGCCGACTTCGCGCAGGGCGGCGGACCCGACGCCGAGGCGCTCGACGACGCGCTCGAATCCGCGCCCGACATCCTCCGCGACGCCGCAGGGGCCTGAGACGGCGCTCGCGGCCGCGAACCGGCGTCCGCGATCGCGGCGAAACCCCGACCAGCGACAACGCTTTTCGGGCTGGGAACGTTTCACAGCACCATGCAGTCGCTCCGCGTCGCGCTCCTGAACGCCGCCCACGACCCGGCGGACACCGCGCGGAACTTCCGGCGGGACGTCGACGCCGACCTCGTCGAGTTTCACGCCGCCGGCGGGGAACTCCCCGACTCGTACGACTTCGACGCCGCGATCGTCACGGGCTCGCGTTCGTCCGTGTATTGGGACGACGAGCAGGAATGGATCGCGCTGACCCGCGAGTGGGTCGCGGGCGCCGACGAGCGCGGGCTCCCCGTCCTCGGCGTCTGCTTCGGCCATCAGCTCGTCGCCGAGGCGCTCGGCGGCACCGTCGAGGGGATGGACGAGTACGAGATCGGCTATCGCGAGGTCACTCACGACGGGAGCGATCCGCTCTTCGACGGCATCGACACCGAGTTCACGGTGTTCACGACGCACTCGGACGCCGTGACCGATCTCCCGCCGGGCGCGGACCTGCTCGCGGAGAACGAGTACGGCGTCCACGCCTTCCGTCGCGGGAACGCCTACGGCGTCCAGTTCCACCCCGAGTACGACACCCGTACTGCGGAACGCGTCACCGAGCGGAAGGACGACCTCGCCGACGACCGTAAGGCCACCGTGCTCGCGGGGATCGACGCCGAGCAGTACCGGGCGGCCTGCGAGGCCAAGCGGCTCTTCGACAACTTCTGCGAACTCGCCGCCCGCGACGCGCCCCCCGCCGCGGACTGACGGCGCTCACTCTGTTCGGTCCCCCGGCCGGCGCGCCGGCGGACAGGCACGGACGATCTTCCCCCACCAGCTCCGCCGATCCGCGCCCCACCGGTAGAGCCCCTCGCGGAGCTCGCGATAGGTCTCGAACGCGCGCAGCTCCTCGACGAGCGGCTCCAGCTCGGGGTAGAGCCGGACGACGGTCTGCTCGACGGCCTCGCCCGCGGAGTAGACGGCGTCGTCCGTGAGGAGGTGGGCCGACGTCTCGTACTCTTCAGGGAGGCGCGCGCGCTGATCGGGCGAGAGCTCGGAGAAGCCGACGGGCTCGAAGTCGCCCCGGTCGAGTGCGCGCTCGACGCACCACGTGCAGAAGCCGCAGTCGTCGTCGTAGACGAGCCGCGGCGGGTGGTCCGTCTCGCCGCCGTCGGCGCGCGGCTCGCGGCGACCTCTCCCTGCTTGCTCGCTCTCTCCTCGGCCGTCGACGCGCGGCTCGCGGCTTCCGGTCGCCGTTCGTTCATTCCGCGTCGATTCGTCGTCGACGCGCGTCATTCGTATCGCCCCGTGACCTCGCCGCAGGCCTGACAGCGGACGAGCACCTCGTCGCCCTCATCGGCGAGCTCGACCCCCTGAACGGTCTCCCCGCCGCACTCGTCGCACTCGCGGCGCGTGACGGTCTCGCCGGCGTCCTGTGGCGCGCCCATGGCGAGGACGACGGCGCTCTCCGCGCCGGTGTTGCGCGAGCGCTGGAACTCCCCGCGGCCGAAGCGGACGAGCTCGCCCGCCCCGACGGTGACGTCGTCGTCCGCGGTCCGGAAGGTGAGCTCGCCCGACTGGACGTAGAAGACCTCCTCCTGGGCGGCGTGGCTGTGATAGCCGTACGCGGTCGATTCGCCGGGGGCGACCTCGTAGTAGTTGAGCGCGAGGTCGGACGCGCCGAGGGCGTCCGTGAGCGCGTAGATCGTCGAGGCGGGACCCATCCGACTGCGCTGGTCGTCGAGCGAGACGGTGTGCATGGTCGATCTCTGGGGCCCCGACGCCTCAAAACTGCCGGCCCGACGGCCCGCTTTCGCGGTCCCGTCCCGGTCGTTTAAACGCGCGCGGCGACACCGTTCCGGTATGGCTATCGACCCGAACTTCGACCAGAACCGGGAGGTCGTGGACGACCACCAGGGCCACGACGTCTGGGGGCCCGTGGAGGAGCCTGAGCAGCTGGGGATCCACGGTACGCACGTCGCCGTCGACTTCGACATCTGCGACGCCGACGGCGTCTGCGTCGAGGACTGTCCGGTGGACGTCTTCGAGTGGGTGGAGACGCCCGGCCACCCGACGAGCGAGAAGAAGGCCGACCCCGCCAACGAGACGCAGTGTATCGATTGCATGCTCTGTGTCGACGTCTGTCCGGTGGACGCGATCGACGTGGATAGCACACGCGCGTGAACGCCTCGGTGAACGCGCGGGAGGGGAGCGGGGAGGGACGACTCGCGAGCCTGAGCGCCAGCGGTGACTCGGTCCGGACGAACGGCGACGCCGGGTCACGCGCGTGAACGAAGACGAACGCCGGGGGGAGCGGTGGGGAGCGCTCCGGACGGCGAGCGCGTCGCCGCTCGTGGGTGGCGCTCGGGAACGGACTCTCGCGTCGTCGCTACCGTCCGCGGCGGGATCGACGGACTCTCCCCTCGTCGCGGGTCTCGCCGGGCGGCGTCACGCCCGGTCGATGTCGAGCTGCTCGCGGAGCTGTGAGAGCGCCTCCGAGTCCGCGAGCTCGTCCAGGCGCTCCTGGAAGTGCTCCTCGCAGAGAGCGACGCGCACACCGGACTTATCGACGGAGACGTCGGCGCTCCGGTCACAGTAGTGACAGCGCATGCGCGTACCTCGGTGCCGTAGCACCTTAAGCCCGTGGCCGCCTCACCCCGGGATACGGCGGCGGAGACGGTGGTATTCGCCGCTGTCGATGCCGTCGACGCCGAGCGCGTCGTCGTGCGCGTCGCTCCCGCCGAGCGCGAGCAGGTCGTGTTCCTCGACGGCCCGTCGGACCCGCGCGTGACCGTCCGCGTGGTCGGCGGCGTCACGTCCGACCGGCCGGTCGTACGGGTAGTGGAGCTCGACGGCGTCGAGCGACGCACAGCGCGCGAGCGCGGCGTCCGGGTCGGCGTACCGGAGCGGGTGGGCGAGCCCGACGGCCCCGCAGGCGTCGGCGAGGAGGTCGCGGCCGCGCTCGAACGACGGGACGTCGCGGGCGACGTAGCACGGCGCGTCCTCGCCGATGAGGTCGGCGAACACCGGCCCGACCTCGTCGTAGGAGGTGTCGGGGTGGGCGACGACGGCGCGCGCGACGTGCGGGCGACCGAAGCCCGATCCGACGTCGAGCGCGAGGTCGATCCCCAGCTCCGCCTCGACGTTCTCGACGATCCGCCGGCCGCGCTCGATCCGGTCGCGTCCGAGGCGTTCGAGCTCTCCCCGGAGCGCGGACGTCTCGCGGACGCCGTAGCCGAGGAGGTCGACGCGTTCCGCGGGCGTCTCGACGCGCAACTCGATTCCGCGGACGATCTCGACGCCGCCGCGCTCGGTCAGCGGTGCGGGGAGGGCCGGATGGACGGTGTCGTGATCGGTGACGGCGACGGCGGAGACGCCGGCGCGCTCGGCCGCGGCGGGTACGTCGGCGAGCGCCATCGACCCGTCGGAGGCCGTCGTGTGGACGTGGAGGTCGGCGTAGGGCACACCGATCCTACGGTCGAACGCGGCAAGAACGTACTCCACACGCCGTGGTAACACGTCACCCACCAAATTCATAATGATCGTCCCCAATAGATATGGTCGTAATGACGCTCCGAACGGCGACCGACCTGCTCGAAGACGCAACCTATCCGGCGACTATCGACGACCTGCGCGCGGCGTACGGAGAGGTGCGCATCGAACACCCCACGGGCGAGGAACGTCTCGGCGAGGTCCTCGAACGAACGGGTGACGACGAGTTCGCCGACGCGACGGCCGCGATCCACGCGGTGTACGGCGCAGTCGGGCAGGACGCGGTCGGCCGCGTCGGCTACTCCGATCGCGATCCGACCCCGATGGGCGTCGACGGCCCCGATCCGGTCTCGTTCTGAGCGGACCCGGGATTTTTGCCGCCCTCCGATACCCTCTTTACAATGCGAAAGGTACACACGGGTATCGGTACCATGTCCATCGGATCATACGACGAAGACGAACACGAGCGCCGCGAACGAAAGAATGCCGACGTCGACCTCAGCGAGGACGACGACCGAATCGAGTACCACGGCTCGATCACGTACGACGCGGGCGATTCCGCCGAGGCGTTGCTCGATCAGTTCAAGCGGATGAAAGAGAACTGACTCTTTTTCCCCGACGTCACCGGACCATCGACGCGACCCCGAGCACGGCGAGCACCGCCACCACGTGCCCGACGACCGCGACCACCAACAGCGGCGCGGGCGTCACGAACGGGACGAGGAGGAGTTGCAGGAGCCCGAACGCCGCCGTCCGTCTGTCCGCGGCCGCGACCGCGCGCCGCGCGTGCTGGTCGAGGTCGAAGGCCAGCGTCCGCCAGAGCGCCGTCACGGCCGCCCACCAGCCGACGCCGATGCGATAGCAGACGTCCCAGCACACGAGGAGCGCCAGGAACGTCGCGGGCGCCGACGGTGGGTGCCCGAGCAGCGTCGTGACGAGCGCCGTCCCGTCGCGCGGGTCGACGACGAACAGGTACGTCAGCAGGGTGACGTACGCGACCACGCCCAGCACGGTCTCCACGCTCGACCCGAAGACGACGTGCGTGTAGGCGTCCGGGAGGTCCGCGCGGCGGAGGCGGCGCCCGAGGTCGAGCATGAGCGCGCTCCCCGCCGTGGCGACGATCACCGCCGCCGTCGCCGCCGGCACCGCGGTCCACAGGTCGCTTACGCCGGCGAGCGCGAGCACCGCGCCCTCGAAGAGCGCGAACTGGACGGCGAGCGCGACCCGGTCCGGAACGTCGACGCCCGGGATCGCGCCGACGATGCTCTCGTACGTCCACGCCCGCCCGTAGTCGACGTCACGCATCGCGGCGCCCGCCCGTGTCTCCGCCGTGCGTCGCGGGCGTCTCCCCGTACGCGAGCAGGGCGTCGCGCACCGCCTCGTCGAACGGCGTCAGCGGGACGGGGACGTGCTCGCGGATCGCCCCGTCGTCCGCGACGACCGGGTTCTTCAGGCCGCGCACGAGCGGCCGGACGACCGACCTGGGCGCGTCCGTCACGAGATCGATCCAGTACGCCGAGAGCGTCGGCGTGAGCACCGGTATCGGGATCACGCGGAGGCGTCGGCCCATGAGCGACGCGGTGCGTTCGAGCATCGCCTCGTACGTGAGTACCTCCGGGCCGCCGATCTCGTAGGTGCCGTCCGCGGTCGCGGGCGCGTCGAGGACGCCGACGAGATACGCGACGACGTCCCCGATCGCGATCGGTTGGCAGGGCGTCCGCACCCACTTCGGCGTCACCATCACCGGCAGGCGCTTCGCCAGCTGATGGACGACGTCGAACCCCGTCGATCCCGCCCCGACGACGATCGCGGCGCGCAGCGTGGTGAGGTCGAAGTCGGCCTCGCGGAGGACGCCCTCCACCTCGCGGCGCGAGCGCAGGTGTGCGCTCAGGTCGTCGCCGTCCGCGCCGAGCCCGCTGAGGTAGACGACGCGTGACACGCCGGCCGCGTCGCTCGCGCCCGCGGCGTTCGTTCGTTCCGCGGCGTCCCCACCGGACGCCGCGTGCGCGAAGTTCCGCGCGGCCGTCCGGTCGCGCTCCGCGAACGCGTCGCCCGCCCCCATCGAGTGGACGAGGTAGTACGCGGCGTCACACCCCTCGAAGACGCCGTCGAGGCTAGCCGGATCGAGCAGATCGCCGACGACGACCTCCACCCCCGCCGGCGGATCGTACCGCTCCGGGTCACGGACGAGGGCGCGGACGTCGTGGCCCGCCTCGACGAGTTCCGGGACGAGGTGTCCCCCGATGAAGCCGGTCGCGCCGGTCACGAGCACGCGCATACTGTCCCGTCGCACGTCACCCGCTTAAACGTCGTCCCACCCGGGCGTCGGCGGCGCGCCGCGCGCCCCCTCGACCGCCCCGGCCAGTCCCGGTTCCGCGTCGTCCCCGCCCGCCTCGCCCTCCTCCCTCCGATTTGCCCACTCCGCGGCCGCCTGCCCGACCCACGAATCCGCCCCCGCGGCGCGCTCTTCGTAGGTCTCGCGCTTCTCCGGGGCGATCGCGGCCGTCCCGGGCGCGCTCGCCGCCGCGACGCCGACGAAACGCGCGCGCTCCGCCCGCGTCAACTCGCCCGCGCGCAGGCGTTCGACCGCGCCCGTCAGCTCGTCGGGGTCCGGATAGCAGAACACCTTCTCGCCGAGCGCCTGCGGCCCGAGCAGGACGCCCGCGTCCGCCGGGGGCTCGCCGCCGACGAGGCGCTCGCCCCCGAAGGCGTCCTCGACGCGTTCGCACTCCGTCTCGGCGTCCAGCGCGAGGTTGTGCCCCGGGTAGTCGCCACACTCCGTGGGATAGAGATCCGTCTCGTGAATCCGACACTGCAGGGTCTCGGGATCGAGGAACGCACACGACGGGAGCCAGCGCGCGTCGCCGTCGAACGGCGCGACGGGCTTCGGCGGCTTTCGCAGGCCGACGAAGAAGACCGGTCGGTCGCCGATCGCGGCGAGCTCGTGGCCGTCCACCGTCACGCGGTCGTCCCCCGGGGCGGGCGTCCAGAGCCGCGGCGTCAGCGCGTCGCCGTAGCCGGCGTCGACGAACGCGCGGACGTCCTCGCGGGTCAGCGGGACGAGGTTGTACGTGTCGTCGAGCGCGGGACGCGCCCCGCGATGCTCGCGGTCCCCGGGGGCGTCGGCGAGCGGGCGCCAGTCGATGCAACACCCCGCACACCCCTCGCAGTTCACCTCCATGCCGTGGCCGTTGGCGTCACCGGACGGAAAGCCTTCTCCCCGACAGGGCGAAGGGGCCGGCGCCCCGAACGACGCCATGAGCAAGCGACGCTGCGACGCCTGCGAGGCGCGCGTCGAAGTCCCCGGTGGCGTCGGGGACTTCTGGGACTTCGGTTCGCTGGAGAAGGCCGGTCCGGGGGGACTGACGCTCGAACTCGACGACGGGAGCAAGTTCTTCCTCTGTTTCGACTGTATCGAGGCCCTCCCGGAGGACCCGACGCGCGCGGACGTCGACGCGCTCACCCCGGAGTGACGCCCGCCGCGCCCGCCACCGTCTCGCCGAGCGCGGGGGTTAAGACGCGCGACGGCGTCACGAACACGCAGTGAACCCGGTGCGCATCCACGACGAGTTCCCCGCGCCCGCCTACCGGGGCGCGCAGGAACGCGCGCTCGCGGACGTCCGCGACGCCTTCGCGGCGGGCAACGACGTCGTCCTCGTGCGCGCGCCCACCGGGTCCGGGAAGTCGCTCATCGCCCGCGCGATCATGGGGTGCGCGCGGACCGTCGACGAGGCCGATCCGCATCAGGCAACGGGCGCGTACTACACGACGCCGCAGGTCTCGCAACTCGACGACGTCGCGGACGACGACCTGCTCGACGATCTCAAGGTCATCCGCGGGAAGAACAACTACACCTGCATCCTCTCGGACGAGGAGGGGACGCCGGTCGACCGCGCGCCGTGCGCCCGCGAACGCGGCTACGACTGCGCGGTCAAACACCGCTGTCCGTACTTCTCGGCGCGCGCCGTCGCCTCCGCGCGCTCGCACGCCGCGATGACGCTCGCGTACTTCATGCGGACGGCCGGGAGCGAGGTGTTCCGCAAACGCGACGTCTGCGTCATCGACGAGGCCCACGGCTTAGCCGAGTGGGCGGAGATGTACGCGACGGTCGAACTCGGTCCGCGGACCGTCCCCCTCTGGGACGACCTCCGCGTCCCCGACGTCGACGGCGCGGAGGCGGCCGCGCGCTTCACCGACGCCCTCGTCTCGACCTGCGAGTCCCGCAAGGACGAACTGCTCGGCGCGGACGAACTCGACGCCGAGGAGGCCGCCGAGCGCGACCGACTGCAGGAGCTCATCAGCGAGGCGTCGTGGTTCGCGGAGGACTACCGCGACCCCGAGTCCGCGACGACGTGGGTCGTCGATCAGGCCGACGACGGCACCATCACCGCGAAGCCGATGAACCCCGCCCGGTACCTCCGTCACACCGTCTGGGACCGCGCGAACCGCTTCGCGCTCCTCTCCGCGACCATCCTCGATAAGGAGTCGTTCTGCCGCGCCGTCGGCCTCGACCCCGCGACCGTCGCGCTCGTCGACGTCGAGCACACCTTCCCCGTCGAGAACCGCCCCCTCTACGACGTGACTCGGGGGAAGATGACCTACGAGGAGCGCGACGACACCCTCCCGAAGGTCGCGCGCACCCTCGCGCGGATCATGGCCGCGCACCCCGACGAGAAGGGAATCGTCCACTGTCACTCCTACGCGATACAGGACGCCCTCGTCGACGAACTCGCCTCGCTCGGCGTGTCGGATCGGGTCCGCGCGCACGGCAGCGACACCCGCGACGCCGACTTGGAGGCGTGGAAGGCCAGCTCGGAACCCGAGGCGTTCCTCTCGGTGAAGATGGAGGAGGCCCTCGACTTGGAGGGCGACCTCGCGCGCTGGCAACTGCTCTGCAAGGCGCCGTTCCTCAACACGAACGACTCGCGCGTCGCGCGCCGCCTCGAGGAGGGCCAGTGGGCGTGGTACTTCCGCAGCGCGCTCCGCACGGTCATCCAGGCGGCGGGCCGAGTCGTCCGCGCGCCGGACGACCACGGCGCGACGTACGTCGCCGACGACTCGATCCTCGACGTCTTCGAGCGCGCACGCACCGACATGCCGCCGTGGTTCCGCGAACAGGTCGATCGCATGACGACCCCCGACCTTCCCGCGCTCGACGCCGACGCCGCCACCGCGAACGTCTCCCCCGGTTCCCCGACCCCCGTCGGTGGCGGGACGTCCACTCGAACCGAGGGTGGGGCGGGCGGTCGCGGCCGACGCTCGGGCGGCGGTGGCGAGCGACCGTCGAGTGACCCCGCCGGCGGCGCGAGCGGCGACGGCGACGCCGACGACACCGAGCGACGGAGTCCGATGGCGGACGTCTGGGACGTCGACTGACTCCCGCGCGGCCTCGGGAGGCCGATCAGACCGCGGAGAGGACGTACGCGACGGTCGAGAACAACATCAGGGCGGCGAGGAACAGCGCGATGTACTGTTGGCGCTCCATACCGACGGTACGGTGCTCAACGCCTAAAAACGACGGGACCCGTTCTACCCGAGCGCCCAGACGACCGCCGCGCCGACGACGAGCAGCGCCAACAGGAGCGCGAGCCAGACGTGGCGTTCGCCCTCACCCATCGCCGATCGTGGCGTCCAGCACGCCGTGAACGACGCCCTCGCTGTGCGTCTTCACGACGCGCGATTCGACGTTCGAGACGCCGACACCGCGCTCGTCGCAGACCGCGCGGACGCGCTCGATCGACCGCGCGGGGAACAGCCCCTCGGGACACGCCGTGTGGACGTGCACCGTCCCCGACCCGTCGAGGGCGTCGAGCGCCGCCGCGAGGTAGTCGCTTCGCGGGTCGGTTCCCCCGCCTCTCCCACGTTCGCCCCCTGCACGCCCATCCCACTCGCTCTCGTCTCCTGCACGTCCGCTCATCTCGCGTCCGTCCGCAGCTTCGCCCGGCTCCGTGCCGCTCGTCGCCCCGCGGTCGCCGCCCGCCGGCGCGTCGGCCGCCGCGTCGCTTCGCCCCGCGCTGTATCCGCCGAGGCTGTCGTAGTACCCCATCACGACGCGCTCGACGGGGTCGACGCTCTCGTACTCGCGGCAGTCGCCGAGCACGCACTCGACGCGCCCCGCGACGCCGTTCAACTGGGCGTTCTCCGCGAGGTATCGGAAGGCGGTCGGGTTCCGCTCGACGGCGGTCACGCTCGCGCCGGCGCGCGCCATCGGGAGCGCGAAATACCCCACGCCGGCGAACATGTCGAGGACGCGCTCGCCCTCGCGCGCGACCTCGCCCATCCGGGCCCGCTCGGCCTTGTTGCCCGGCGAGAACATGACTTCCGCGAGGTCGAGGGCGTACTTCGTGCCGTGCTCGGTGTGGATCGTCTCCGTGTCGCCGCTCCCCGCGACGACCGTCACCGCGGGCTCGCGCGCCTCGCCGCGCACGCCGTCGCGCGCGAGCACCGTCTCCGCCTCCCCGTGGAGGTCGAGGAGGACCTCGCCGACGGTCGTCCTGTCGGCCGGGTCGTAGCCGTCCGGGAACGTGACGAGAACGACGTCACCGACCACCGCCCACGACGACGGCGCGGCCGCGATCGCCTCCTCGTCCCACCCGCGCTCGCGGAGGCGGTCGTCGAGGCCCGCCGTCCTGAACGCGGGGTCGTCCTGCTCGATCAGGGCGTCGAACGTCGTCGCGCGCGGTTCGGCGAGGACGGGCAACTCGACGCGCTCGGCGTCGTGCGCCGTGACCCTCCGGGCGTCGTCGTAGACCCCCTCGGCTTCGAGGCCGTCGAGTTTCGCCTCGGTCTCGGTCTTCGGAACGACGACGGCGAGCGCGTTCACGACGGCAGGACGTGGAGACCCGCGCGCGATTTCAGCACCGGTACCTCGGCATCGTCCGTGTCGAGGTAGTCCGGACGCGCGACCGTCACGGACGCGTACGTCTCGGGGTCGAGGACCTGCACGGCGTTCTCGTCCTCGACGGCGACGAGCGTCGTCTCCGCCGCGTCCTCCCGCGTCCCGAGCTTCCGGGCCTCGGGGGCGTCCCCGACCTCGTGATTCGCCTCGTAGGGCTCGCCGGTCGTCAGGCGCACGCCCTTCAGGTTCCCCTGCACGGAGCGCACGAGCACCGGCCCCCCGTCGTCGTCCGCGAGGTCGATGACGTCGCCGGGAACGAACGCCGGGAGCCGAACGGCGAACGTCACCCGATACACCTCGTTGCCGTCCTCGTCCTCCGTCACGAGCGTCTCCGAGGAGTCGTACGCTCCGCCGAGCTCCTCCGTGAGCTTTCGCGCGACGTTCTTGCCGATCTTGGTGTCGGAGAGCTTGAGATCGAGGCCCTCGGGCTTCTCCGAGACCTCCGTGACGAACGCGTTCCGATCGCCGGTGGCCTCCATCGAATCGGTGATCTCCTCGGCGATCTCCCGGGCGCGCCCCGTCTCCTCGCTCGTCGGCGTCCGATCCCCGACGGCGCGTACCTGCACGACGCTCGCGTAGTAGTCGCCCGCGATCCGACCGCATCGCTGACAGGTCTGCCTCCCGATCTTCACCGGAACGGTGAACTCCTCGACGCGGGGTTCGCCGCGGACGACGCCGGAGAACTGACAGTGCATCCGGATCGTCGTCTCGTCGACCTGCTCGGGGTCGACGCCCCACGAGACGTCCTCCGCGTCGACGTGGACGCCGAGCGCTTCCGAGACGGACTCGATGGCGACGTCCGTGTAGTCGCGCGCGCCGACGTCCTCCCAGCGGTTGTCGCGTTCGACGGCCCCGCAGTGCGCGCAGACCGTCACCTCCACGCGGTCGGGCCGATCGACGAGGTCGAAGTCCTCGAAGTAGCAGTCGTTGCAGAGCGCCCGCTCGCGGCGAGTGTGCCCCGTCGCTCCCTCGGGGGCGGGATCGCCACAGCGCGGGCAGAAAACGGCATCGCTCATGTTGGCCCGAATACGGCGCGAGAACGGTTAAAGTCGGTCCTTCCGCGCCCGACCTCGGTGGCGCCGCGCTTCGAGCACGGCGCCGCGGGGCTGGCCGGCGTTTCGCTCGCCGTCGCGCCCCGTCGCTCGCCGCGCCGTCGACGGCACCGGCGCGAGTGGCGTCCGAGTCTCTACCGACACCGGCGGTGGTCCCCCGTTATCGATCCACCGTGGGGACGGCTTTTAGTCTCACGTCGCCAACGACGAGTGTATGGAGTGGCACACGGACTGGGGCCTGCGGGCCCGGATGGTCCTGACGATGGTCCTGCTGTTCGTCCTCTACCTCGTCTTCGCGGGAGCGCTCGTCACGTACCTCGGCGGCGGTCTCCTCTTGATGGCGCTCTTCATCGGGGGGTTCTCGGTCGTCCAGTACTTCTTCAGCGATCGGCTCACGCTCTGGAGCATGGGCGCGCGCGAGGTCACGGAGGACGAGTACCCTCACTTACACGGTACCGTGGGACGACTCGCGCAGGGCGCGGACCTCCCGAAACCCGATGTCGCCGTCGTCGACTCGCGCGTCCCGAACGCGTTCGCCACGGGGCGCTCGAAGAACCACGCCGCGGTCTGCGTCACGACCGGCCTGCTCGAGACGCTGAACGACGAGGAGCTCGCGGGCGTCCTCGCGCACGAACTCGCGCACATCAAACACCGCGACATGGCGGTGATGACCGTCGCGTCGTTCCTCTCGACGATCGCGTTCGTCATCGTGCGCTGGGGGTGGCTCTTCGGCGGCAACAGCCGCGACCGGAACGCCGCGCCGGTGTGGGTCGCCATCGTCGTCTCGCTCGTCGTCTGGATCGTCTCCTACCTGCTCATCCGCGCGCTCAGCCGCTACCGGGAGTACGCCGCGGACCGCGGCGGGGCGCTCATCTGTGGCAACCCCGCGGCGCTCGCCTCCGCGCTGCTCAAGATCGACGGCCGGATGGACCGCGTGCCGACGGAGGACATGCGCGAGCAGGCCGAGATGAACGCGTTCTTCATCATCCCGCTCTCGGGGGGGACGCTCACCAAACTGTTCAGCACGCACCCGTCGACCGAGAAGCGCGTCGAACGCCTCCGCGCGCTGGAACGCGAGATGGAGACCCGAACGAGCGCGTGATGGGGCTCTTCGACACCGTCCGTGACGTCCTCGGTCTCAGCGCCGAGGCGGACGCGACGCGACCCGCGGACCCCGAGGACTTCTTCCAGTTGAACGCGGCGTCCGTCACGATGGAGGCCGATCTCGACTACCGACCCGCCGATCGGGCCGGCCTCTGTCTCTCCGCCATGGACTCGACGGACTTCCGGAGCACCCTCCGCGACGTCGAGGACGTCCTGGAGGGCGGGGGGTTTAGCGAGATCCGCACGGACGATCACGGCTACACGTGGGCCGTCGTCGACCGCGACGACATCACCGACCTCACGACCGAACTCTACGTCGCCGCGGACACGCTCGCCGACCGCGGCTACGGCGATCGGCTCCTCGCCGCCGTCTTCCCGTTCGATCCCCTCGACGGCGGTCGCCCGATCTACTGGGTCTACTCGTTCAAGCGCGGGTCGTTCTACCCGTTCGCGCCCGCCGGCGATCACGAGCGTGATTCGAGCACCGAGGTGACGCTCCAATCCGTCCTCGACGGGGAACTCGACGTCGAATCCGACACCGCGTACTGGTACCCTCTCTGGTCCGACGCCCCCGGTGGCCACCCCTGGGAGTAGCGGATCTGCTCTTCTCGCTTGAACGTTCGCCTCGACCCGACGAGCGACCGGTTCACGCCTCGTAGTTTCACTTTCACCCTCCTGTGTACGAGGGTTTATCCCCACGGGCGCACAACGGAGGGGTACATGCCCGATGTAGACCTCGAGGAGCTCTCCGGCGTCGGCCCCGCGACCGCCGAGAAGCTCCGTGACGCCGGCTACGATTCCTTCCAGAGCATCGCCGTCGCCAGTCCCGGCGAG
Source organism: Halarchaeum nitratireducens (assembly GCF_014647155.1). GTDB lineage: Archaea > Halobacteriota > Halobacteria > Halobacteriales > Halobacteriaceae > Halarchaeum > Halarchaeum nitratireducens. The sequence continues at coordinate 38,444 of NZ_BMOQ01000003.1, forward strand.
CTCTCCAACACCGGTGACGTCGGCGAGTCCAGCGCCAGCGACATCATCCAGAGCGCGCGAAAACACGCCGACATCGGCGGATTCGAGAGCGGCACGTCCGTTCTCGAACGCCGCGAGCAGATCGGCAAACTCACGTGGGGCGTCCCCGAGGTCGACGACCTCCTCGGCGGCGGCGTCGAGACGCAGTCCATCACCGAGGTGTACGGCGAGTTCGGCGCTGGGAAGTCCCAGGTGACCCACCAGCTCTCCGTCACCGTCCAGCTCCCCGAGGAGCACGGCGGCCTCGAAGGATCCGCAATCTTCGTCGACTCCGAGGACACCTTCCGCCCCGAGCGGATCGACGACATGGTGCGCGGCCTCGACGACGACGTCCTCGCCGACACCATGGAACTCCACGGTATCGAGGAGGGCGACCCGACCGACGACGCGGACCTCGACGAACTCGTCCGGCGCGTCCTCGACAAGATCCACGTCGCCAAGGCGTTCAACTCCAACCACCAGATCCTCCTCTCCGAGAAGGCCAAGGAGGTCGCCCAGGAGAACGAGGACACCGACTGGCCGGTCCGCCTGCTCTGCGTCGACTCGCTCACCGCACACTTCCGCGCGGAGTACGTCGGTCGGGGCGAACTCGCCGACCGCCAGCAGAAGCTCAACAAGCATCTCCACGACCTCCTGCGGATCGGCGACCTCCACAACACCGCGGTCGTCATCACGAACCAGGTCCAGTCGAACCCCGACTCGTTCTTCGGCGACCCGACGAAGCCCATCGGCGGGAACATCCTCGGACACACCTCCACGTTCCGCATCTACCTCCGCAAGTCCAAGGGGGACAAGCGGATCGTTCGGCTCGTCGACGCGCCGAACCTCGCGGACGGCGAGGCGATCATGCGCGTTCAGGACGGCGGCCTGAAACCCGAGTAACACGCGTCGCTACTCGATCAGGCGCTCCTTTCGCGCCCGCGAGAACTGCTTGATCTCGTACTCCCGGCTCATCGCCGCGCTCTTGGTCTCGTACGCCTCGGTGTGTCGGAGTTCCACCGGCGTCCGCCCGCGCGTGTATTTCGCACCCTCGCCGGCGTCGTGCTCTCGCACGCGGCGCTCGACGTCCGTCGTGTACCCCGTGTAGAGACTTCCGTCGGCACATTCGAGGACGTAGACGTAGTGCACGTCGCCTACTCCCCGCCGCGTCGGATTGACCGTTTCGCTCGTCGTCACTCCGCGCGCGCCGCCGCGATCCGCCGGGCGATCAGGCCGGCCTGTGCGCCCGCGACGAATCCCGCGTCGACGTTCACGGCCGACAGTACCGTACAGGACTGCAACATCCCGAGCATCGCGGCCTCGCCGCGTCCGCCGTGGCCGTATCCCGTGGAGACGGGCAGCCCGATCACGGGCGCGTCGAGCAGTCCGGCGACGACGGTCGGAAGCGCGCCCTCCCTCCCGGCGGCGACGACGACGACGTCGCACGCGCGCAGTTCGTCGACCCGATCGAGGAGGCGTGCGATGCTGGCGACGCCGACGTCCTCGACCCGCATCGTTCGCGCCCCCATCTCCGTCGCCACGGCGTCGGCCTCCCCCAGCGCCGCGGCGTCGCTCGTCCCGCCCGAGACGAGGCCGACAGTGGCGTCCAACGCGGGCGGCTCGAACGCCGGCGCGTGGGCGACGACCACCCGTGCGCGCTCGTCCACGGTCACGTCGGCGTCGGGGTGTTCTTCCGCCATCGCCGCGCGGACCGCGGCCCGCCGCTCGTCGTCGGCGCGCGTGACGAGCGCGCGGCCGGCCGTCTCCATCGCGGTCGCGGCGAGCGCGCCGACCTCCGCCGGGGTCTTGCCCTCGGCGAGAACAGCCTCCGGGACGCCGCGACGGGTCTCGCGGGCGGCGTCGAACCGCCCCGCGTCCGTCGTCGCGTACCCCGCGAGCTCGGCCTCGGCTTCCGCGACCGACAGCTCGCCGGCCGCGAGCTGTTCGAGCACGTCACGCATAAACGACCCGTCGCCCCCCAAATACAGGTGGGTTTCGCTTCCCGATCCCCGGACAGAAGCCCCTCTCACGTCAGTTTATGGGAAGCCTTATTAACAAGGCAAGTAAAGCAAACGCCGTATGGCAGACCTCATCGTTAAGGCCGCCGTGAAGGAAGCGCTCGAGGAGAAGAACGTCGCGTCCGACTTCTACGATGCGCTCGACGAGAAGGTCGAGGACCTCCTCGACGACGCCGCCCGCCGCGCCGAGGAGAACGGTCGCAAGACCGTTCAGCCGCGCGACCTGTAAACCAGACCTCTCCGTTCCTCCGTTTTATTCGACCGCGTAGTCGTATCGCTCGACGCCGTCGTCCGTTCCCACCAGCACCGCGTCGGCGAGGCCGACGAACAGGCCGTGCGCGACGACGCCCGGGATACCCGCGATATCGACCGCGAGCGCGTCCGGGTTGGCGAGCGCGCCGAACGCACAGTCGAGCACGAGGTTCCCGTTGTCCGTCACCACCGGCCCGTCCTTGTGCGCCGCGGCGCGGAGCGTCGGTTCGCCACCGAGGTCGTCCAGCGCGGCCTCGATGGGCCGGCGGGCGGACGGGAGCACCTCGATCGGGACCGAGGCGTCGAGCCCCCGGGCGGCCTTCGTCGGGTCCGCGACGACCAGGAACCGGTCCGCGGAGGCGTCGACCACTTTCTCGCGGGCGTGCGCCGCGCCGCCGCCCTTGATCAGCGCGCCGGTCGCCCGATCGAACTGGTCGGCGCCGTCGATGGCGACGTCGACGCTCTCGACGTCGTCCAGCGTCGTCAGGGGGACGCCGACCTCGCGGGCGAGCTCGCGCGATTGGAAGCTCGTCGCCACGCCCGTCACGTCGAGGCCGGCGTCCACCCGACGCCCGAGCGTGCGGATCGCGTGCGCCGCCGTACTCCCCGTTCCGAGGCCGACGACGTCGCCGTCGTCGACCGCCTCCGCCGCCCGCTCGCCAGCGTGTCGTTTCGCCGTCTCGCCCCCGCCAGTGCGCTTCATACCCGCCACCTACGACCGGGAGCCCAAAAACGGTCCGAAGGGGCCGAACCCGAATCGCTCACTCTCCTCCACTACAGCCGGCGCTCGACGGCGTCGGCGTCGTGTGCGAGCGTCAGCGTCCGCGAGCGTCCGCGCCCCTCGAGGCTCTCGTAGCGCGCGTCGATGAGGTCGAGTCGGTCGAGCTTGTTCACGAGCTCAGTGTACCGCGTGTACCCCAGGTCCGTCCGCTCGGCGAACGCGTCGTAGACGTCCCCCGCCCGGTCGCCGTCGTGCGCCGCGACCGTTTCGAGGAGGGCGCGCTCGACGTCGCTCAGCGCCTCGATGTCGCGCGTGAGCCGGTGGTTGCGCGCGCGCTCGCTCACCGCCTCGACGTCCTCGATCGAGACCGTCTCGGAGGCCCGCGATTCCGCGTGGAGGCCGGCGCGGCGCAGCATGTCGATGCCGACGCGGAGGTCACCCGCCTCGGCGGTCTGCTCTGCCACCCGATCGAGGACGCTCATCGGGAGCGCGCCGTCGCGGAAGCCGACGCGGACGCGCTCACCGAGGATGTCCGCCACCTCCTCGCGGTCGTAGATCGGGAAGTACGCCTCCTCCGGCCGGAAGACGGACTGCACGCGCCCGTCCAGGGCTTCCACGACGTCGAGGTCGGTGTCCGAGGAGACGAGGACGACCCCGACCTTCGCCCCCGGATGCGTCTCGTGGGCGCGCAACAGCGAGTAGAGCGTATCGCTCGCCTCGTTCTCGTAGAAGAGGTAGTTGACGTCGTCGAGCGCGACGACGAGCACCTCCTCCTCGTCGACGAGGCGGTCCGCGACCTGCCCGAAGAGCTTCTTGAACGACACCCCGGACGAGGGCGGTTCGTAGTCGAAGATCGACTGGAACACCCGCGAGAAGACGCCGTAGCGCGTCCCGTCCACCTGGCAGTTGACGCGGACGGGCCGGACGCCCGGCTGCCCGCCGAGCTCGCCGAAGAGCTTCTGGATCGCCGTGGTCTTACCCGTCCCCGGGGGCCCGCGGACGATGGCGTTCAGCGGTCGGTTCCCCCGGACGGCGGGGCGGAGGGCGTACTGGAGCGTCTGGAGTTGCGACTCGCGGTGACGGAACGCCTCGGGCACGTAGTCGATCTCGAAGACGTGCTCGTCGCGGAACACCGACTCGTCCCACGACAGCATCCCGTCCGAGTCGTCGGCCATCGCCGTGACGTGGGTCCGCACGCCACATAAGCCTTCGCGGGCGATCGCCGCCGCCGCATCACCCCGCTTTCCCGACGCCCCTCACGGTCCGTCCCCGTCGAACTTCGCCAGCAGGTCCTCGTAGAACGCCGCGTCGTCCGCTTCGCCGGCGAGCTTCTCGACGATGAGCTCCGGGGTCGAGCGCGCGAGCAGGTCCTTCACCGGCGAGCGCTCGACGACGAGCTCGCCGTCCTTCAGACCGACCGCCCGGATCCCGTCCACGTCGACCTCGTACTCCGCGGCGTCGCGGATCTCGCCCGCGAGGTGGGAGACGAAGACGCCCGTCGCGCCCGCGCCGTGGAGCGCTTCGAGGATGCCCGCGACGATCTTCGCGGACGCGCCCGGCTCGGTGATCGACTCCAGCTCGTCGACGAGCACGCACTTCGCGTCCGCGCCCCGCGTGAGCGCCGCGAAGTCGCGCAGCGTCGACTCGAAGGCCCCGGCGTCGAGCGTCCCCTGGCTCTTCGCGTGGTAGTGGAGCTCCTCCACTGCGGGGACGCGCGCCGACTCGGCGGGCACCGGCAGTCCCATGTGCGCGAGCACGACGACGACGGCGACGAGGTCGAGGGTGCTCGTCTTCCCGCCCGAGTTCACCCCGGAGAGGAGCGCGACGCCGTCCACCGCGTAGTCGACCGGCTCGACGTCGTCGAACGGTACGTCGAGCAGCGGCGAGCGCCCGCCCTCGATCTCGAAGCCCACGCCGCCGCGCTCCGCGGGCGTGCAGTCGAAGTCCGCGCAGAAGCGCGCGACGGCGAGCTCGACGTCCAGCTCGAGGGCGTCCCGCACGAGCACGCTCGCACCCGCTCGCAGGTCCGCGAGCCGCCCCGCGAGGTCGCGCTTGCGTTTGGCCGCGCGCCGATCGCGTTCGGCGACGAGCGCCTCCCGCAGCCGCGAGACTGCCTCATCGCGGCGCTCGACGGGATACGTCGGCTCGTCGCCGAAGATCCGCACCGCGCGCTCGGCCTCGTCGTTCCGGAGCGCGAGCGCGTCGCGGACGTGCTCGCGCGCCGCCGCCACCGCCGCCGCGTACTCGTCGGCGAGCTCGCGCGAGAGCAGCGAGTCGACCCCCGCGCCGCGTTCGACGAGCGAGAGGAGGTCCGCGCCCTCGATGGTGACGTCCCGCTCCTCGATCGCCGCCCGCAGCCGGTCGTTCGCCACCGACTCGGCGGTCGAGACCGCGGCGTCGAGGTCGTCGACGGCGACGTTCAATCGCTCCAGCTCCTCGTCGCCCGCGACGCTCCCGTCCGCCGCGAGGTCGTCGAGCGCGTCCTCCAACTCGTCGAGGTCGAGCGGCGCGTCGACGCCCGCGCGTCGGTGGACGGCGGCGGCCGCGCGCAGCGACGCGCGATTCGTCGCGAAGAACGCGAGCGCGCGCTCCGGGATGTGCTCCGCCGGGTGGTCGAACGCGCTCGGGTCGACCGTCACGTCCCCCTCGATGGCGACGCCCGCGAACGCCTCGTCGAGCGCGACCACCGACGAGTAGCCGCGCGCGAGGTCCGCGAGCCCGCGCGCGTCGTCGACGATCTCCACGGGGAGCTCCGGGAACGCCGCCGTCGCCGCCTGATACGTCTCGGCGTCGGCGGTGGCGAGACAGCGATCCCGGACGGTGACGTCGTCCGGCCGCTCGATCGGCTCGACGTCCGCGAGCGCCTCCGCCACCGAGGGGTCGAGCGACCGCTCGTGCGCCCGCTCGGCGAACGCCGCGACCTCCTCGATCCGCGAGGCCGACGCCGTCGGGTAGAGCGTCGCCAGGCGGTGCTCCGCGTACGTCGTCGTCGCGCGCTCCTGCAACAGCCCGAGCACCGCGTCGTACACCTCGCGGGCGCGGTCGGTGGCGAGGAACCCGCCGGGATCGTCGTGGCGCGCTCGGATCGCGCCGCGGACGATGCGCGCCGCGCGTCCGGTCGAGATCCCGGGCGCGGACGCCACGGCGGCGACGTCCTCGCGTTCGAGCGCCCCCGCCGGGTCGTCGAGCTCGCGGAGCCGCTCGGCCGTCTTCGCGCCGACGCCGGGCACGTCCTCCAAGTCCATCGCCGGTGAATCGGGCGGCATCGGAAAAAAGCCCTCGCCCTCAGTAGTGCGCGTACTCCTCCGGGTAGAGCAGTGCCTTCCGCCAGCGCCACGCCGCGCCGACGGCCCGCACCACCGCCCCGACGACGAGCGCGGGGACGTAGCAGGCGAGTACGAGACCGAGCGTCCACGTCGCGCCGTCGCTCGCGAGGCCGAGCGCCTCGAACGCCGTCGTCGCGGCGTCGACGAGTAGCGCTCCCGGAACACCGAGCACGCCGAGCGTGGCGTTCGTGCCGACGAGTGCGTGCGTCAGGACGAGCAGTGCGAGCGTCGCGAACGACCACCAGACGGCGCGTCCGCTCACCCAGCGCGCGACGTCGTCGATGTCGAACATCGGGCGTTCGGACGCGCCCCGACGGCTTAAAACGCCCGTCACGGCTCGCCTGACCGGTACACGGAAGGCGGTGGCGACCGGAGACGAGAGACATGACTGTCGAGGCCAAACTCGACGCGGCCCGCGACGCCCTCGCCGAGCGCGACGGCGTGCTCGTCGCGTTCAGCGGCGGGGTCGACTCCGCCGTCGTCGCCGCCATCGCGCACGACGCGCTCGGCGACGACGCCGTCGCCTGCACCGCGAAGAGCGAGACGCTCCCCGAGGCCGAACTCGCGGACGCGAAACGCGTCGCCGAGGAGATCGGGATCCGCCACGAGCTCGTCTCCTTCAGCGAACTCGACGACCCAAAATTCGTCGAGAACGACGGCGAACGCTGCTATCACTGCCGCTCGATGCGCCTCTCCGAGATGTTCTCGGCGGCGCGCGACCTCGGCATCGACACCGTCTGCGACGGCACGAACGCCTCCGACCCCGGCGAGAGCCACCGCCCCGGCCTCCGCGCCGTCGACGAACTCGACGCCTACTCGCCGCTACGCGCGGCCGATATCACGAAGGACGAGGTCCGGGAGATCGCCGAGCGATACGACCTGAGCGTCGCCGAGAAGCCCTCGATGGCGTGTCTCTCCTCGCGTATCCCGACCGGTCTCGAAGTCACCGAGGAGAAGCTCTCGCGCGTCGAGAGGGCCGAGAAACTGCTCCGGACCTGGGGGTTCGAGCAGTTCCGCGTCCGCGACCACGACGGCCTCGCGCGCATCGAGGTCGCCCCCGAGGAACTCGACGTCGCCCTCACCACGGAGTTCGCCGCGGCCGCCCGCGAACACCTCTCGGACGTCGGCTTCGAGCACGTGACGCTGGACCTACACGGGTATCGGACGGGATCGGTGTCGTCGGGGAGTGAGACGGCGGACGCCGACGACTGACACATCCATCTTTTTCCCGCTCGGGTTCGCCTGCGGCGAACCGCTCGCGCCAAAAACATGGGTGAAAAAGGCCGCGACGCTACGCGTCGCGGGGAATCGCGCTCACTACCGGGTCCTTCGGACCGCTCGTTCGCGCGAACAGCAACGTTCAGCACATCCGCTACAGCTAACGTCGCGGTTCGGTCTGCGGTCCAGCGTACTCGCGCGAAGCGCGAGTTTCACCGAGCGACGAAGTCGCTCGGCCTTTTTCACCCATGTTTTTGCGAGTCGAGGGTCGCGCGGAGCGCGACCCCTCCGCGCAAAAAGATGGTCTAGTTCCCGGTCCACCTGAGGAGCCCCAGCGTCCCCTCGAAGAGGACGATCATCGTGGCGGCGACGACGACGGGCGCGACGCCGGTCGGGTCGGGCGTGGCGAGGAAGGCGACGCCCGCGAACGCCCCCCAGAAGAGGAGGCGGCGTTCGGCGAGCCACCGCCGCGTCGTGAGCCCCATCATGATGGCGAGCATGACGAACAGCGGGATCTGGAAGACGATGGCGAGGTACGCCATCAGGACGAGGATGAGGTTGAACGTCGACCCGAGGGCGAGCGCGGCGTTGGCGACGCTCGTCGAGTAGTAGAGGAAGTACGACATCACGCTCGGGACGACGACGAAGTAGGCGAAGACGATGCCGACGACGGCGAGCACGAGGCTGGTCGGGATCGCCGCGAGGTAGTAGCGCCGCTCGTGGGGGTAGAGACCAGGGCGCATGAACGCGTACGTCTCGTAGACGATGACGGGGAGCGCGACGACGACGCCGGCGATGGAGGCGACCTTGAACTGCGTGACGATGAGTTCGAGCGGCGCGTAGACGTGCGGTTGCGCGGTCGAACTCGCCGGCAGGACGCCGTCCCAGATGAACGTGATGAGAGTGTCGCCCCACGGGAAGCAGAGCGCGCTCACGACGCCGGCGACGAGGACGACGATCCCGAGGCGGCGCACCATCTCCTCGACGTGGACGGCGATCGGCTGCTCCTGATCGGTCTCCGGCGCCCCGCCGAGCACGCCCCCTTCCTCCTCTGCGGGAGGCGTTTCCGCGCCGTCGTGTTCCTCGATCGGGGGGCCCTCGTCCGCGACGGTCGGGCCCTCGTCGGGAACGGACGGATCGCCGGTTTCCGGGACCGAGTCGGGCGGATCCGCGTAGCCGCCGTCGGCCGCGCCGTCCGCACTGTCAGCCGAGCCGCCCGCGCCGTCGGTCGAGTCGCCCTCGGAGGCGCCGTCGGCGCTCGTGGCGTCACCGTCGGTCGTCGCACCGTGGGAGGCCGTCGAGTCGCCCTCGCTCAGGTCGGTGGCGTCCGGCTCGGTCGAACCGGCGTCCACCGCCTCGGCGCGGGCGACGTCCTCGCCGTCGGCGTCGTCCCCGTCGTCGGACGGCCCGTCCGGTGCGTCTCCCATTCTCTGCCTACGATTGGCGACGTGGGCGTTATAGGCTTTCTTTTGGGTGCCGACGGGAAGATTGATAACGGGAAACCGGCTACCGGACACAAATGAGCGACTCGGGGGTCATCAGCGAGGACACGGCCCGCGCTGTCGACAAGGGGCGCGAGACGATCGGCGTCGTCGTCGGGGCCGCGCGCAAGCGCCTCCAAGTCGTCTTCATCGCGTTCGTCGTCGGGCTCTTCGGCGGCATCATGGCGATGCGGACGTACATCTGGCCCGCGTTGAAACGCGACCTCATCACGAAGCTCGGTCTCGATTCGAGCGTCGAGGTCATCTTCCAGACGCCGTTCGACGTCATCCTCCTGCAGGTGAAGATCGGGATGGTCGTCGGCGTCCTGCTCGCCCTCCCGATCCTGCTCTACTACGCGAAGGGGCCGCTCGCGGAGCGCGACATCGTCCCCGACGTCTCGCTCTCCGTCTGGCACCTCGCGGGCGGCGCGCTCGTCGCGCTCTTCCTCGCGTTCGTCGGCGTCGCGTACGCCTACGAGCTGTTCTTTCCGCTGATGTTCGAGTTCCTCGCGGGGAACGCCATGAGCGCGAACATCAAGCCGATGTACTCCATCGTCGCGTGGACGCAGTTCATCCTCGTGCTCGCCATCTCCTTCGGCGTCGCCGCCCAGCTCCCGCTCGTGATGACGGCGCTCTCTTACCTCGACGTCGTCCCCTACGAGACGTTCCGCGACTACTGGAAGCACGCCGTCGTCGCCATCTTCGTCTTCGGCGGGCTGTTCTCCCCGCCCGATCCGTTCACCCAGATCATGTGGGCGGTGCCGCTGCTCCTCCTCTACGCGGTCAGCCTCTACCTCGCGAAGGTCGTGACGCTCGCCCGCCGCGGGAGCGAGCGGGTCGACCTCCGCGCCGAACTCCGCGGGCGCTGGAACGTCCTCGCGGGGAGCGCGGTCCTCGGCTTCCTCCTCGGCTACGGCTTCTTCGGCTACGGCGGCGCCGCCGCGGTGAACGACGCGCTCGCCCGCGCCGCGGCCGCCGACCTCCCGCTCGTCGGCGGGGCGCTCGACGCGTTCGCCGCCCGCGGCGTCCCGACCGCGACCGCTCTCGTCGGGCTCGGCCCCGACGCCTCGCTCGCCGTCGTCGGCGCCGTCGTCGCGCTCCTCGCGCTCGTTCTCGTGCTCGCCTACGCGGTCTACGACGCCATCGCCGCGGCCGCCCGCGCCGAGTCCGCGGTCTACGGCGGGCGCGCCCCGAAGCCCGAGAACATAAACCTCGACGTGCTCGACGCCGCGGGCGTGCGCGCCGCCCCGGACGAGCGCTTCGACGCGATGGACGAGGAAGAGGCCCTCGAACTCGCAAACGGGGCGATGGAGGCCGGCGAGAAGGAGAAGGCCGGTGCGATCCTCGATCGTTTCGACGAGGCCGAGGCCCGCGCCGCGGCCGAGAGCGAGGGCGAGGAGAGCGGGGACGGCACCGACGGGGCGGACGAGGCCGCGGCGGCCGAGGAGTCCGGCAACGTCTTCTCCCGGACGAGTGCGGGGATGCTCGACGCCTTCACCGAGGAGGAGACGACCGAGGACGACATCGGCGGCTACTACCACGACCTCCAGTTCATCCTCGGAAGCCTGCGTTCGCGGCTCTTCTGGCTCGTCGGCTGGTTCATGCTCGTCCTCGCGGTCGTCTTCGGGTTCCTCTACCGGGGCGGCCTCGGGTTCGTCCGCGACGACTTCATCGGGCGCATCCCCGCCGGGGCCCTCCAGGGGAACCCGGAGGCGCTCGGCTGGCCGGTCGCCCTCCACCCCGTCGAGGCGCTGATCTTCTCCGTGAAGCTCTCGACGGTGGTCGCCGCGATCGCCACGATCCCTCTCGTCCTCTTCTTCATCTGGCCGGCGCTGCGCGAGCGCGGGTTCATCGCGGCGCGTCGCGGCGTCGTCACCGTCTGGGCGGGCGCGATCGGCGTCACGATCGTCGCGGGGAGCGTCCTCGGCTACATCTACGTCGCGCCGACGATCATCTCCTACCTCGTCTGGGACGCCCTGCAGGCGCAGGTCATCATCAGCTACCGGATCAGCGACTTCCTCTGGCTCGTCTTCATGACCACGGCCGGGATCGGCCTCCTCGCCACGGTCCCGGTGACGATGTGGCTCGCGCACTGGTCCGGCGTCGTCGGCTACCCGAGCATGCGCCGGCGCTGGCGGGTCTTCGTCCTCGCCGCGTTCGGCTTCGCCGCGCTCGTCACCCCCGACAGCCTCTACACGATGGTCGTCGTCGGTGCGCCCATCGCCGTCGCCTTCTTCGTCGGTCTCGCCGGCCTCTGGATCGTCACCCTCGGCGGCCGGCGCGGCGGCGGTGGCGCGACCGCCGACGAACCCGCGCCCGAGCGACGCCCGGCGTAACGAACACGTCGTTTAACTATTCGGGTTCGAATACTCGACTATGCCCAAGATATCCGTCGACGTCCCGCAGGAGCTCCTCGACGACCTCGACGACCACGTCGGCGACGACGGGAAGTTCGTGAACCGATCGGACGCCGTGCGCGCCTCGCTCCGCAAGACGCTCGACGTCCTCGACGACATCGACGCCCGGCACGGCCGCCTCTCCGACGAGTACGACGCCGAGGACGATGCCTGACGGCGAAACGCCGCTCGCCACCGGCCGGGTCGTCCTCGTCGCGCTCTTCGTCACGGCGCTCGTCACCGCGCAACTGACCGCCGCGAAGATCCTCGCCTTCGACATCCCCGTCTCCCTCCCCGTCACCGGGAGCACGCTCGTGATGCCGGGCGCGGCGCTCGCCTACGCGCTCACGTACTTCGCGAGCGACTGCTACAGCGAACTCTACGGCCGCCGGGCCGCCACCGTCGTCGTCAACACCGGCTTCGCCATGAACCTCGTGTTGCTCGCCCTCGTCTGGTCGACGATCCTCGCGCCCGCCGCGGCCTCTTCCATCGACCCCGGCACGTTCGCCGCCGTCCTCGGCTCCTCGACGAGCATCGTCGCCGGCTCGCTCTGTGCGTACCTCGTCAGCCAGAACTGGGACGTCTTCGTCTTCCACGCCCTCCGCCGGCGCACCGACGGCGCATACCTCTGGCTACGCAACATCGGCTCGACGGCGACGAGTCAGGCCATCGACACCGTCCTCTTCGTCGGCGTCGGCTTCTGGCTCGCCCCGACGCTCCTCGGTGGCCGCCCGCTCCCCGGGAGCGTCCTCGCGTCGCTGATGGTCGGACAGTACCTCCTCAAACTCCTAATCGCGCTCTGCGATACGCCGTTCGTCTACGCCGTCGTCGCCCTCCTCGGCGACCGCCGGCGGGGCGGACGCGTCACGCCGACGGAGTAATCACTCCATCTCGTCCCTTTCCCCTCTCGCCGTCGTCTCCGCGGACGTCGACCCCGCCGACGTCGCCTCGGCGTACGACCGCGCGTCGCTCTTCTTGAACCACGCCTCGAAGTCGCGTTCGCCCGCACCCGGCGCCCCGCCGACCATCACGCCCACGCCCTCGCCGTCGGGGTAGCGGACGACCTCCGGCTCCGCCATCGTCGAGACGACGAGGTATCTGAGGGCGTCGTCGCCATCGTTCACCACCCGGTGTCCGCCAGCCTCGCCCGTCGGGAACGCCGCGTAGTCGCCGGCCTCGATCGCGTATTCGCCGTTCGCGGTGCGCAGGCGTCCCCCGCCCGCGAGCACGTAGAGCGCCTCCTCGTTCGCCGCGTGGTAGTGGTACGGCCACGCCGAGTCCCCGGGCGCGAGCTCGTAGAGGCTACACCCGAGCGCGTCGCCGCCCGCTGCCGCGCCCAGTTTCTTCCGCCGGAAGGTCATCCGATCGGTGTCCGTCCCCGTCCAGTCGAGGTCGGTCGCGTCCACAGGCTCCATACCGACCCCTCGCTCGGCGGCGTCAAAAAGACCGCACGGCCGCTACTCCTCGATCGGCTCCGCGAACCCGAAACGCGGCTTCACGTCCGTCACTTCGACGCGGAGTTCGTCGCCCGCCTCGGCGCCGTCGACGAACAGGGTGAACCCCTCGACCTTGGCGATGCCGTCGCCCTCCTCGCCGACGTCCGTGACCTCGACGGTGAGTTCGTCCCCGACGCGTACCGGGCCGGTCAGTTTGTTCTTCCCGACGACGTACACCTCGGAGGACGACTCCCGCGAGGCGTCCGGGCTCGTCGTCCGAGAGAACGCGAACTCGCGTTCGACGTCCGCCTGGAAGTCCGCGAGGTCCTGCCCCTGGAAGACCTTCACGGCGAAGTTCCCGCCCTCGCCGAGGAGGTCGTCCGCGGTTTCGAGGGCTTGGCGGGCGAGGTGGACCGATCGGGCGTGATCGAGGTTGTACTCGCCGGTCATGTTCGGCGCCATGTCGGAGACGACGACGTCCACGCGACCGTCGGCGGCCTCGCGGATCGCCGCTCTCGTCTCGTCCTCGGTCATGTCGCCCCTGATCGTCTCGACGGGCGCGTCGCCGCGCTCCACGTCGTCGATCCGCTGGAGGTCGACGCCGATGACCCGTCCGTGCGCCCCCGCCTCCTCCGCGGCGACCTGGAGCCACCCGCCCGGCGCCGCGCCGAGGTCGACCACCGTGTCGCCGCGCTCGATGAGGTCGAACGACCGATCGAGCTGTTTCAGCTTGTACGCCGAGCGCGCGCGATACCCCTGCTGTTTCGCCCGGTTGTAGTAGTCGTCTTTTCCGGCCATGATGGCCGAAACGAGGGCGCCGCGCCGTTTACTCCCTTCGCTCGGCCGCGCCGCCGCGCCGGGAGGGCGACCGGATCGACCGCGCGCCCGATCGCTTAACATCCCGTCGTTCGTGGGTCCCGTATGGCTCACATCGGTATCGTCGGCGCCGGCCCGGCGGCGGCCGCGCTCGCACACGTCGTCGACGGGGAGACGGACGCCGACGTGACGGTACTGGAGAAGTCCGGCGGCGTCTGCGGGCGGGCCGCGACCAGACGCCGCGACGACGTCACGTACGACTACGGCGCGAACTACCTCCGCGACGACGACGCGCGCGTCAACGACCTCGTCGCCGACGTGCTCGGGACCGACGGCCTCGCGGACGTCACCGACCCGGTCTACACCTTCGACGCCGACGGCGACGTCTCGCCCGGCCGCGACGACGATCGGCGTAAGTGGAGTTACGCCGCGGGGCTGACGCAGATCGCAAAGCGGCTCTTCGCGGGGACGGACGCGACCGTCCACCGCCACACGCGCGCCGAGACGCTCGACCGGAACGCCGAGACCGAGACGTGGTCGGTCGTCGACACCGACGGCGAACGCTGGGGTCCCTTCGACGCGCTCGTCTGCGACCCACCCGCACCCCAGACCGCCGCGCTCCTCCGCGACGCGGCGTGGGACGCCGAGGCCCGCGAGACGCTGCACGCCGCCGCGGCTGCCGTCCCCTTCGACTCCATCTACACCGCCGTCCTCCACTACCCCTTCGAGATCGAGGCGCCGTACTACGCCCTCGTGAACCCCGAGAAGGACCACGCGGTCGGCTGGATCGCCCGCGAGGCGTGCAAGCCCGGCCACGTCCCCGACGGCGAGAGTGTCCTCGTCGTCCAGGCGAACGCCGACTGGAGCGCGGCGCACTTCGAGGACTCGCCCGACGAGAACGCCGCCGCGCTCGCCCGGATCGCCGCCGACATCCTCGACGACGACCGACTCGCCGACCCCGATTGGACGGACACGCAGGGGTGGCGTTACGCCCTCCCGCGCGACGGCGTCGCCGACGCCCCCGTCGCCGCCGCGCGCGAGCACGACCTCCACGTCGTCGGCGACTGGGTGGCCGGCGCGCCGCGACTCCACGCCGCGCTCCGCTGCGGGCTCGACGCCGGCGATCGGCTCGCCGCGCGGTACTGAGTCCGCTTCGCTCCCCGCACGTGCCGGGCCCCGTCGCGTCCCGCGGTCCGCACTCTCACGCGTGCGCGCGCATCCGGGGGTTTATTGTACGGGCCAGTCCTACCGACGTCCAAGATGTTCAAGGCGATCGTGAGCGCCGACACGCTCCGGGACACGCTCGACTCCGTGAGCGTGCTGGTGGACGAGTGCAAGATCCACCTCAACGACGACGGCCTCGAGATCCGCGCCGTCGATCCCGCGAACGTCGGGATGGTGGACCTGACCCTCTCCGCGGACGCCTTCGAGTCCTACGAGGCCGACGGCGGACTCATCGGCGTCGACCTCTCGCGGCTGGAGGACATCGCCGGGATGGCCGACGCCGGCCAGCTCGTCCAGCTCGAACTGGACGAGGAGACCCGCAAGCTCCACATCCAGATCGAGGGCCTCGAATACACTCTCGCGCTCATCGACCCCGACAGTATCCGTCAGGAGCCCGACCTCCCCGACCTCGACCTCCCCGCGCAGGTCGTCGTCGAGGGCGCGGACATCGACCGCGCCGTCCGGGCCGCCGACATGGTCTCCGACCACATCGCGCTCGGCGTCGACGCCGAGAAGGAACTCTTCTACGTCGACGCCGAGGGCGACACCGACGACGTCCACCTCGAACTCGAACGCGAGGACCTCATCGACTTGGAGGCCGGCGACGCGCGCTCGCTCTTCAGCCTCGACTACCTCAAGGACATGAACAAGGCGCTCCCCAAGGACGCCGAAGTCACCCTCGAACTCGGCGAGGAGTTCCCCGTCAAGCTCCACTTCGACTTCGCCGAAGGGTTGGGATCTGTCACGTTCATGTTGGCGCCCAGAATTCAGTCGGACTAGACGCTCCAGCGATTTTTGACGAGACGTCGGACGCTCGCGTAAGACCCACGTGCTCGCGTCGCCACGCACACGTATGCACCGTGCGCACGCGCTCGCCGGCGCGCTGTTCGTCGTCGCCGCGGCCTGCCTCGCCAATCCGCTCTACGCCGCGGCGATTCCGGAGGCGAACGTCCTCGGACACACCGCGTTGGCCGGCGACGCGGCGGCGTTCGCGCCCGATCTCCGCTATCTCGCCCGCCTCGCGCTGAGCGCCTGTGGCGTCCTCGCGCTCGTCTTCGCGCTCGCGTCGCTCTTCGCCGGCGCCCTCCCGGACGAGCGCTGAGGACCGCACGGCTCTTTCGCCGCCGGCGCGTCCACTCGCCTATGAGCGATCCCGCCTTCCCTGACCCCGACGACGCCTATCCGATCGAGCCGGGCTGTGCGCGCTGTCCCGCCCTCGTCGAGGCCCGCGAGTGTATCGCGTGGGGCAACGGCCCCCCCGACGCGGACGTCGTCGCGGTCGGTGAAGCGCCGGGCGCGGGTACCCCGGACGAGGACCGGTGGCGGGGCGGCAACTGGACCGGGATGGCGTACACGGCGCGTCACTCCGGCAGGATCGTCCGCGAGCTGTTCGCGGATTCGGGACACACCGACGTCTTCTACACGAACGCGGTGAAGTGCTTCCCCCCCGACGGCGAGGGGTCGAACAGGGAACCGCGAGAGGCGGAGCTGTCGAACTGCTTCACGCACCTCGAAGCCGAGTTGGAGGCCGTCGATCCGTCGGTCGTCGTCACCACGGGGAAACACGCGACGCGGGTCATGTTCGACGCCGCGGGGCGCGACCTCGACTCGTTCCTCGACACCGTCCTCGATCCCGTCGCCTGTCCGTCGCTCGGCGCGACGGTGCTCCCGGTGCTCCACCCCGCCTACCAGCACATGTGGCTCTCGCGCCTCGGCTACGACTACGACGAGTACGCGGCGGAACTCGGATCGCTCCTCGACGACCACTGTTGATCGACTCCCGCTACGCGATGACCGTCTCGCCCGCCGTCACGCGATCGCCGACGGCGACGGCGACATCCGTCGCGTCGTACTCGGGCGGGAGGAGGACGTCGACGCGCGAGCCGAAGGAGATGTGGCCGACCCGCTCGCCCCGCGCGACGGTGTCGCCGGGTTCGACGGCGGGGTGGACGCGGCGGGCGAACGCGCCCGCGATGAGGTCGAGTTCGTAGCCGTCGGTGGTGATCCGGACGCGCTCGTTGCGCTCGGACTCCTTCGAGAACGCGGGGCGGTGTGCGCCGGGCCGGTGGTCGACGGACGCCACGACGCCGTCGAGCGGCGCGCGGTTCACGTGGACGTCGGTGACGTTCATGAAGACGCCGACGCGGACGCGGCCGTCCTCGACCCGAAGGACGCTGACGCGACCATCGGCGGGTGCGACGACGCCCGACTCGGGGACGTCCCGGTCCGGATCGCGGTGGAACCAGAGCACGAAGCAACCGAGGGCGGCGCAGGCGAGGCCGGCGGGCGCGAAGACGAACAACAGGGGGACGGCGAGGGCGAGCGGCGGGACCGCGTACCGCCGCGCGCCGGGCGCGAGACGCATGTCGGGTGGTGTGGCCCGCCGCGCCAACCCTCTTGCGGTCCCGCCGGATCGGGCGCTTTATCGGCGTCCGCACCCACCCACGTTTCGTATGGAACGCCGCCACGCCCGATACCCCTTCCTCGGTGACGCCCGTCGCGCCGTCCAGGAGGCGGGCGTGGACCTCGTCGAGGTCGTCCGCGAGGAGGACGCCGTCGTCGAGCGCGCGACCGAGCGCGTCACTGCGGCGATCACCGACCGGGACGTCGGCGAGTCGGTCGCGTCCGACCGCGTCGAACTCCTCTCTTACCCGGTCGCGCGCGTCATCGTCTCGCTCGTCGATCAGAACGTCTGCACGCGCTACTACGCGGAGGCCGAGGCCTCGCGGGCCGCCGAGCGCTTCCGCGAGGACTTCGGGCGCGAGGACGGGCGCGCCGCGATCACGCGGACCGCGCTCCTCCGAGAGTTCGATGTCGGGGACGCCGTCACCCCGCGACGCGACGGCGGCTTCCTGATCGGCGTCGCCGCCTACCTCCGCTACGCGTCGTCGCTGCGCGGCGACGAGTGGCGCCTCGTCAACCGCGCGCTCGATCGGGGCGACGTCCCCGTGAGCGAACCCGAACTCGACGACCTCCTCCGGGAGGCCGTCGAGGAGCGCGTGAAGGAGGGCCTCCCCCTGAACGTCCCGGACGCCATCGGCGACGCGCTCGACGGGGCGGTCGCGTCGGTCACTGAGACGCTCGCGGACCTCGATCTCACCACGGAGATCGACACCGTCGTTCCCGACCTCTTCCCGCCCTGCATGCAACACCTCCTCGACGCCGTCCAGCGCGGCGACCACCTCGCGCACCACTCCCGGTTCGCGCTGACGGCCTTCCTCGGGAACATCGGGCTCTCGACGGACGAGATCGTGGAGCTCTACGAGGTAAACCCCGGGTTCGGCGAGGAGATGACGCGCTATCAGACCGACCACATCAAGGGCGAGTCGAGCCCGACGGAGTACACCGCGCCGTCGTGCGCGACGATGCAGGCCTACGGCGACTGCGTGAATCCGGACGCGCTCTGCGAGCACATCAGTCACCCGCTCGGCTACTACGAGGCGAAGATCGACGACGCCGACGAGGAGGAGTTGGAGGATTGGCGCGACGAACGCGAGGCCGAGTGACGCGGGGGCTCGACTCGACTCGTGCGGATTCTCAGTCCTGCTTCGTCGAGAGGTAGTAGCCCGCGCCGGCCATCACGAGGATGAAGGCGACGATGGCGCCGACGACGGCGTACGCCCCGCTCTCGGTGAGACCCGCGGTGCTCACCTCGCCGCCGAGGATGACGACGGCGACGAAGACCGCGACGGCGACGAGCGTGACCCCCGCCTCGACGGCGGTTTCGCATTCCATGTACATACCCCCTGTTCCCGGAGTGCGCGCAAAAGCGTGGCGGTCCGGGCCGGACCGAACCGCCGTTCTCGGTCGGCACACGGGCCGGTGATGGCCTTTTAGCGCTCGATCGCCTACGTTCTCGTATGGTGTCCACGAAACCCACCAGCACCACACACTCGCGGCTCGCGCCCCTCTCGCCGGGCGGTCCGACGGACAGCCGAGCGGCCCGCGCGCGCAGCGAACCGATGGCGGTCGTCGCGCTCGGCGGCGCCCGCTACGACGTCGTCGTCCGCGGCGGCACGGCCTACACGGTCGACCTCGACGTCGGGACGTGCGACTGCCCCGATCACACGTATCGCGGCCGACGCTGCAAGCACCTCCGCCGCGTCGCCATCGACGTCACCGCGGGCCGCGTCCCCGCGCCCGGCGAGCGCGACGCCGCCTGTGCCGACTGCGGCGCGCCGTGCTTCGTCGCCGCCGCCGCTCCCGATCCGGTCTACTGCGAGGACTGCACGCTCGACCCGGGCGACCTCGTCCGCGATCGCGAGCGCGGCGACGTCCTCGCCGTCGTCGAGACGATGTCGGCGCGGGCACGCGACGTCGCCGTCGGCGACCACACCGTCGCCACCCATCCGACGAACGACGGCTATGACCCCGACGACGTCGTCGTCGAGGCCTGCTATCCGCTCCGCGATCCGACGCCCCAGCGCCTCCGCGAGCGCGGCGTCCGCTCGTACGCCTTCCCGCGCGGGCGTCTCGCGCGCCTCCCGCGATAGGCCACGTACTCCGAGAGCGAGCGCATCTCATCTCAGAGCATCTCGGTCGCCTCCTCGACGCTCAGCACGCCCCGCGCGACGGCTTGGAGGACGCCCTCGATGTCCGCGTCCTCGTCGCCCTCGCCCGCGGCCCGCAGGTCGGGGATCGTGTCGCCCTCGTCGAGGGCCGTCTCCTTTTTCACGCGGTAGTTCCCGCCGTCCGTGACGTGGAGGTCGCTCGGGTGGAAGAAGTACCAGTCCTCCCGGTCGAAGCGAACGCCGATCTTCGGCCGCGCGCCGAAGCTCTGCGAGAAGTAGACGAGGGCCTCGACTTCCTCCCCGGTGAGGTAGATTGGATCGCCCGCGGAGGACTTCGCCTCGACGGCGTAGAAGACGTCGCCGTCGCCCGCGAGGACGTCGGGGAGTTCGCGCGTCGTCGCGGCCCCCGAAGCGGGGGCGCGCATCACCGCGAACCCGGCCTCGTCGAGGCGGTTGACGAGCTCGCGCTCGCGGCGATCGCCCTTCTCGTTTCGCACCATACCGCCACTCCCCGCCCCGCGGAGATAAACCGGGCGATGCGGCCGGGAAGCCCGACGCTTAATCGATCGGCGGCCGAACGTCCGACCAGTGAGCGACGGTCACGACGGCGAGTCGACGGTCCCGACGAGCGAGGACGCAGCGTCCGCCGGCGCGTCCAGCACGGACATCCTCGCCCGACAGATCCGCTCCGGGCTGAACGAACTGGAGCGGCCGGCTGACGGGCTCTTGCTCTCCGGGCTCTCGGCGGGCCTCGACATCGGCTTCGGCCCGCTGTTCATGGGCGTCGTCCTCACCTTGACCGCCGGCCTCTACGATCACGCCGTGCGGACGTTCCTGACCGCCAACGCCTACGCGATCGGGTTCGTCTTCGTCATCCTCGGGCGCTCCGAACTCTTCACCGAGCACACGACGCTCGCCGTCCTCCCCGTCCTCGACCGGCGCGCGTCGCTCGGTGCGCTCGCGCGGCTCTGGAGTCTCGTCTACGTCGGGAACGTCGTCGGCGCGAGCGTGTTCGCCGTCGCGATGGTGTGGCTCGCGCCCGCCTACGGCATCGTCGAGCGCTCCGCGCTCGTCGAACTCGCCGCCCCGCTCCTCGCGCACGGCCCGCCGGAGGTGTTCGTGGGCGCCATCCTCGCCGGCTGGCTGATGGGCCTGCTCTCGTGGCTCGTCGCGGGCGCGGACAGCACCCTCTCGCGCTTCGCCGTCGTCTGGCTCGTCACCGCCGCGATCGGGCTCGCCCACCTCCCGCACTCCATCGCCGGGACCGCGGAAGTGCTCGGCGGCGTCCTCGTCTCCGACGCGTACCCCCTCACCGCCTTCCTCCGGTTCCTCGTCGTCGCCACCGCGGGGAACGTCCTCGGCGGCACCGTCTTCGTCGCCCTCCTCAAGTACGGCCACGTCGTCCGCGGCGGGGAGTGACGTCCGGGAAGCCGGCACCTAGCGACACAGCGAGAACATATTTGCCGCCGCCGGTCGATGTCCCGCCCGTGACGTTCTTCGTTCCGTTCGACGGGTCGGTGCTCTCGCGGACCGCGCTCGTCCGGGCCGTCGAGTTCGCCGACGCCTTCGAGGAGCGCGTCGTCGCGGCGGCGGTCATCCCGGCGGGAAACCGCGACTACGCCCGAGAGCGGGGATGGCTACACCCGGACGAGTCGTTCGACCGCTCGCGTATCGTCGCCAGACTCCACCAACAGGTCGCATCGATCGCCCCCGCGGCCGACTTCGAGCACGTCATCGTCGATCGCTTCGCTCCCTCCGGCACGATCGCCGGCGAACTGCGCGACCTCGCCCGCGACGAGGACGCCTCGATCGTGTTCATCGGAAGCGAGAACGCGGGCGGCATCTCGTCCACGCTCGGGAGCGTCGGCGCCTCCGTCGCCGCCGAGGACGCCTACGACATCCACATCGTCCAGAACGGGGACCCCTCTGACATCTCGATGCTCACCGACAAGTCCCCCGCGCACCACGAGAAGTCGGACTTCTACCTCCCGTAGTCGGGCGCCGCTCTCTATCGGCATTCGCGTATTAGCGGCGCCCTCGCTGTCGCTCGTCGTCGCAGACGGCGCTCACGGCTGGCGCCGTTCGCGTATCGGCGACGCCCTCACTCCGCTCGGTTGTCGCCTACGTCCCGTGACGCCACGACCCCATGTACTCCTCCTGTTCGGTCGAGAGCACGTCGTGCTCGATGTTCTCCGCGTCCAGTTTCGTCTCCGCGACCTCCCGATCGAGCTCGTCGGGGACGCCGTGGAGGCCGGCGTCGTACTCCCCCCCGTTCTCGGCGAGCTCGCGGACGCAGACCGCCTGCACGCCGAAGGACTGGTCCATGACCTCGACGGGGTGACCGAGCGCCACCGGCGACGCGAGGTTGACGAGACGCCCCTCCGCGAGGACGTTCACGCGCGACCCGTCCTCGAGTTCGTACTCGCGGACGCCCTCGCGGGCTTCGCGCTCGCTCACGGCGAGCTCGGAGAGCTCCTCCAGATTTATCTCGACGTCGAAGTGTCCGGCGTTCGCGAGGACGACGCCGTCCTGCATGCTCGCGAAGTGCTTCTCCGTGATGACGTCGCGGTTGCCCGTCGTCGTGACGAAGACGTCGCCCACCTTCGCGGCCTCGTCCATCGGCATGACCTCGTAGCCCTCCATGTGGGCCTCCAAGGCGCGCCGCGAGTCGACCTCCGTGACGACGACGTTCGCGTTCTGCCCGGCGGCCTTCTTCGCCACGCCGCGCCCGCAGTAGCCGTAACCGGAGACGACGACGGTCTTGCCCGCCCACGAGAGGTTCGTCGTCATCGCGATGTTCGCGAGCGCGGACTCCCCGGTGCCGTGCACGTTGTCGAAGAGGTGCTTCATCGGGGTGTCGTTCACGTTGAACATCGGATACTCCAGCGCGCCCTCCTGATCCATCGCGCGGAGGCGATGCACGCCCGTCGTCGTCTCCTCCGTGCCGCCGACGATGTCCTCAATGAGTTCGGGGTACTCCTCGTGGATGCGGAAGACGAGGTCGCCGCCGTCGTCGACCGTGATCGTTGGCTCGTGGCCGATGACGGCGTCCATCGCCTCGTAGTACGCCTCGTCGTCCACGCCGCGCTTCGCGTACGACGTGATGTTCTCGTGGGCGTCGAGTGCCGCGCTCACGTCGTCGTGCGTCGAGAGGGGGTTACAGCCCGTGACGGCCACGTCGGCACCCGCCTCGGCGAGCGTCTCGACGAGGACCGCGGTCTTCGCCTCGACGTGGAGCGCCATCCCGATCCGGTGGTCGGCGAGGGGTTCGCCCGCCGCGAACCGCTCGCGCAGCGCGGTGAGGATGGGCATGTGTTCGAGCGCCCAGTCCATCTTCCGTCGCCCCTCCTCGACGTGCGCGTCCACGTCGTCGAGGCGGTCGCTGATAGGTGCGGCCGTGTCCATACCCCGGCAACGACGGGCCGGGGGGAAAGCGCTTCGATACCGCGCGTGGGCGCGCGTCACGCCGGCGTCGTCCGTCGGTCCGCGGGCGCTCGCCGCCCCCGCGAGCACCGTCTACTCAGCCCGGGCGACGAGGTCCCGCGCGTGCTCGGCGGCGCGCTCGCGCACCGCGTCCTCGTCCAGCGTCTGCACCTCGCCGTCGCGCACGAGCACCTCGCCGTCGCACACTGTGTGTCGGACGTCGCTCCCGCGCGTCGCGTACGCGAGGTTCGACACCGCGTCGTGCGTCGGCGTCAGGTGCGCCGCCTCGAAGTCCACCACCGCGAGATCGGCCTTCCGTCCGACCGCGATCCGTCCCGCGTCGAAACCGAGCGCGTCCGCGCCGCCCGCGGTCGCCATCTCCACGACCGCCTCCGCGGGCACCGCGCTCGCGTCCCCGGCGGCGTGCTTCCCGAGCATCGCCGCGTCGCGCATCTCGTCGAAGAGGTCGAGGTCGTTGTTCGACGCCGCGCCGTCCGTCCCGAGCGCGACCGTCACGCCCGCCTCGCGGTAGGCCGGAATCGGCGCCGCGCCTGACGCGAGCTTCATGTTCGACGCCGGGCAGTGTACCACGGCCGTTCCGCGCTCGGCGAGCAGTTCGATCTCCGTCGCGTCGCTGTGCACGCCGTGCGCGATGAAGTCGGCGCCACCGAGCATCCCCGCGTCGTCCGCGTATTCGAGCGGGCGCTCGCCGCGCTCCGCGACGATCGGGTCGACCTCGTCGCGCGTCTCGTTCGCGTGGAAGTGCAACGGCACCCCGATCTCGCGGGCCTCGGGAACGTACTCCCGGAGCAGGGCCTCGTCGACCGTCGTGAGGCTGTGCGGACTGTACATCGTCCGGATCCGGCCGTCCGCGTAGCCGTCGTACTCGCGGGCGAACGCGAGGCTCTCCTCGTGGTCGGCGCGCGCCGCGTCCTCGCCCTTCCCGACGCCGACGACGCCGTGTCCGAGTCGGGCGCGCAGTCCCGCGTCGGCCACCGCCTCGGCCACCTCGTCCATCGAGAAGTACATGTCCGCGAACGCCGTCGTCCCCGCCTTCACGAGCTCGACGAGCGCGAGCTCCGTCCCCGCGCGGACGTCCGCGTCCGTCAGCTCCGCCTCGACCGGCCAGACGTCCTCGCGGAGCCACGCGTCGAGGGGCTTGTCGTCCGCGTACCCCCGTAGCAGGGTCATCGCCGCGTGGCAGTGCGCGTTCACGAGCCCGGGCATCACCAGACAGCCCGCCGCGTCCAGCGTCTCGTCGCCCGCCTCGACGTCGCCCACGGCGACGATCTCGCCCGACTCGTCGTCCACCAGCACGTCGCCCTCGCGCACCGAGAGGTCCGGGTGGAGGACGCGACCGTCCGCGATACGGAGCGTGGTCATGTCCGATAGTTCGGATGGTCTCGCCTCAATCCGTCGGTTTCGCGGGTCACCGATCACCGACGCGCCCCCGACGCTCACCGCTAACGCTTAGGTCTCCCCCTGCCACGTACCCGCATGAAGATCGCCGTCCCGAACAAGGGTCGCCTCCACGATCCGACGCTCGACTTGCTCGAGCGCGCGGGCCTCGCCGTCGAGGCCGGCGCCGATCGCCAACTCTACGCGGACACCGTCGACCCCGACGTGAGCGTGCTGTTCGCGCGCGCCGCCGACATCCCCGAGTACGTCGCGGACGGCGCGGCCGACCTCGGCATCACCGGCTACGATCAGCACCGCGAGTCCCGGGTCGACGACGTCAGCGATCTCCTCGACCTCGAATACGGCTCCTGTCGACTCGTCCTCGCCGCGCCCGAGGACGGCGGTATCGACGCCCCGGCGGACCTCGACGGCCTGACCGTCGCCACCGAGTTCCCGAACGTCACCGCGGACTACTTCGACGGGAAGGACATCGACGTCGACGTCGTCGAGGTGACGGGCGCGACCGAGCTCACCCCGCACGTCGAGATGGCCGACGCCATCGTCGACATCACCTCGACGGGGACGACCCTCCGCGTGAACCACCTCGCGGTCGTCGACGAGGTGCTCGACTCCTCCGTGCGCCTCTTCGCCCGCGACGACGTCGCCGACGACGCGGACGTCGATCGCGTCGTCACCGCCCTCCGTTCCGTCCTCGACGCCGCCGGCAAGCGCTACGTGATGTTGAACGTCCCGCAGGATCGACTCGACGCCGTCGAGGACGTCCTGCCGGGGATGGGCGGCCCGACCGTCATGGACGTCGAAGGGGACGACAGCGTCGCCGTCCACGCCGTCGTCGACGAACGCGACGTCTTCGCCACCGTCGCCGAACTGAAGGCGGTCGGCGCGCGCGACATCCTCGTCACAGAAATCGAACGCCTCGTCGAATAGAACGACCTTTTGCAGCGCTCGGCGCGCGTCGCCCGCCGTCGCTTGCAAAAGCTCGACCAAAACCTTCTCGCTCCTTACAGTCGCTCGTCGGCCCGCGAGCCGCCGGCTCGCGGCGAACTGGCGACCTTCCGGGTCCTATCGGACCACTCGTTCGCCGGACGCTAGTCCTGTGGAACGTTCGGTACAGCCGATCTACTCATCAGATGAATATTAGATGGCAGAGTAAGAGGATGGCAAATAGCGCGCCCACAAAGAAATCCACCAGTCCAAGAATGTCAGACTCCGACCGACCTATTCTCTCGACTACAGCGCCAACGAGAGCAGACGCAAGGATGAGAAGTGCCCCAATTTGCCACTACTCCACAAAACTATCGCCTTCCTTTCAACCTCAGAAATATTATACCTGATGTAGGACACACAGAATCACTATGAACCGTAGAGACGTAATTAGATTTGTAGGAACAGGGGCCATCGTCGGGCTTACTGGATGCTCAATGGTAAGTGATACTGGCGATGATACAAGCAGTTCTACAACAGCTGTCACTCTTTCGAACGACCGGACATCTCCATATGACCTTGGAGTAGCCAATTGGACTAAGGAGAAACTCGAGTTTGATATCCAGATCGATGACCAAGGCGAACGTATAATCAAACGCACTATATCCGTCGATTCTGAAAATACAGTTTATCTATCTAACGCTATCCCCCAAAACCCAACAGATATGTCTTGCCTGATAACAGCCAATTCATCATATGGAAGAACCTCGCAAAAGATATCAGTTAATTATTCATTTGAGGGAGCAACAATACGGGCGGGTGATGGTAGTGTCGAAGTTATAGAATATACAGGGGCAGAGTAATTCTATCTCAGAATATAATCCACCGCATATATATTCACATACCACTACGACTTCCAGAGATCGATCTGAGGGTCTGGTTAAAATTCGATTAGGTCTTTACATAATGTCATTTTGGGGATATTCTGTTCACCATACAGTCTGTCGATCTCCTTAACAACCGTTCCACGAAGAGACCGGACGACGAAAGCTGTATGGGCTAGCGTCCGGTGACCGAGCGGCTCGTCAGAGCCCGGTAGGTCGCCGTTTCACTCGCCCGTTGGGCGAGGCCGAGGAACCCCCGTAGGGGGTGACGACGGCTTTTAGCGTACCTTTTGCCAGCGAGGCGCGCTCCGCGCGCCTCGCTGGCAAAAGGTACTATTCGAGCAGGCCGAGCTCTTCGAGCCGGGAGACGATCTTGTCGACGGCCTTCTCGGCGTCCTCGGGCTCCTTCCCGCCGGTGATGACGAGTTTGCCGGAGCCGAAGAGGAGCGCGACGACCTCGGGGCCGTCGAGCCGGTAGACGAGGCCGGGGAACTGCTCGGGCTCGTACTCGATGTTCTCGAGTCCGAGGCCGATGGCGATGGCGTTGAGGTTGAGCTGGTGGCCCAGATCCGCGGAGGTGACGATGTTCTGGACGACGATCTCGGGTTCGTCCTCGACTTTGATGTCGAGCTCGCGGAGCTTGTCGAAGACGATGCGGAGGGACTCGTGGACGTCTTCGGTGCTCTTCGCGCCGGTACAGACGATCTTGCCGGAACGGAAGATGAGCGCGGCGCTCTTGGGGTTCTGCGTGCGATAGACGAGACCGGGGAACTGCTCGGGATCGTAGTCCGCCCCTTCGAGGTCCATCGCCACGGACTGGAGGTCGAGCTCCTGTCCGATACCCGTCGACGCGACCACGTTTTCAATGTTGATGGTTTCCTTCGGGTCGGTCATCCTTCGTCTTTAAGTCGTATTTAACCTTTATAAATGTTGGCGATACCGACACCGACTGCCTTATATCGCCGCTCCGTTCGACAGAACGAGGGTCGTGGGCGACGCAGTGAGCGCGTGTACTGCCTCGAACTCGCGGGCGAGGACGACGCCTTCGCCGCCGCGGAGGCGGCCGCCGGGGCCGCCGCGGACGTCGAACGGGTCGCGCCCGGTCTCGCTGTCGCGGCCGACGTCGACCCGGCGGGCGTGCGGACGCTCGCCTACACCCGGCACGCCGACGCGCTCCTCGCGCGGACCGACGCGACGATCGACGCCGCCGTCGCCGCCCTGACGGCGGCCGACACCGATCGCGTCGGGAGCGTCGCCGTCCGCGCCCGCGACGTCCGCAACACGACGGGCGTCGACACTCAGCGCGCCGAGCGCGCCCTCGGGAGCGCGCTCGTCGATCGCGGCTTCTCGGTCGACCTCGACGATCCCGACCACGAACTCCGCGCGTGTTTCAGCGACGGCGTCTGCTGTCTCGGCTGGCACGCCGTCGCCTCCGTGCGCGACTACGGGTCGCGCCGACCGACCGACCGACCGTTCTTCCAACCAGGGAGCATGGACCCGCTCCTCGCGCGGGCCTGCGTGAACCTCGCGGGTGCCGACGCGGACGCCCGCCTGCTCGACCCGATGTGCGGGACGGGGGGCGTGCTCATCGAGGCCGGCCTCGTCGGCGCGGCCGTCGTCGGCAACGACGCCCAGAAGAAGATGGTCCGGGGCACCGACGAGAACCTCGCGCACTACCTCGACGACTACGACGTTCTGCGGGGGGACGCGACCCGCCTCGCGCTCCGCGACGACGCGCTCGACTGCGCGGTCTTCGACGCGCCGTACGGCCGCCAGTCGAAGATCGAGACGCACGACCTCGCCGATCTCGTCGCCGGCGCGCTCGCCGAGGTGCGCCGCGTCGCCGCGGACCGCTGCGTCCTCGTCGCCGATCGGGACTGGCGCGCGGAGGCCCGCGACGCCGGCTGGTCGGTCGAGGCGCGCTTCGAGCGCCGCGTGCACCGCTCGCTCACGCGGACGGTCCTCGTGCTCGCCTAGTCGAGGACGAGCA
The DNA here is from genome assembly GCF_014647155.1 of Halarchaeum nitratireducens. Taxonomy (GTDB): domain Archaea; phylum Halobacteriota; class Halobacteria; order Halobacteriales; family Halobacteriaceae; genus Halarchaeum; species Halarchaeum nitratireducens. Next base: position 66,501 of record NZ_BMOQ01000003.1, read on the forward strand.
CGCCCCAGATGCGCCGGTAGGTGGCGACGGGGACGGCGACGAGCGCGCCCGCGACCGCGTACGCGAACGCGACGCCCGCGTCGGCCGGCGGCACGTCGAGCGCGGCGAGCTGCCAGCCGGCGTAGCCGAGCACGCCCGTGGCGAGCGCCCACCGGAAGAACGCCCCGTAGGTGACGGGGAGCCGATCGGTCTCGACGAGCGCGACGGCCGCGGCCCCGGTGCCGAGCACGAGCGCGACGGCGGCCCAGCCGGGGACGATCGGGAGGAGCGCGACGGCGAACGGGAGCGCGGCGATACAGCCCGCGGTGGCCCTTTCGAGGCGCGCGCCCGTCCGGCGGAGCGACCCGCGCACGCCGCCCCTCGCCTCCCCGCTCGCGGCTCCGGCGTCCTCCGCGGTCGCGTCCCCGCGCGCGTCTCCGCCGTCTCCCGCTTCGCCGGTCATCGTCCCCCGTCTCCTCCGCGCGCACCGCGGTCGCGCCGTCCGCCCGCGTCGTCGGCTCGCCTCACGCCTCGCGCCCCAGTTCCGCGAGCAGCCGCGAGAGGTGGACGCGGTCGTTCGTCCCCTCGTTCAGCTCGAACTCGATCTCGCCGGCGAGCGCGTGGAGCTCCGCGAGCTCGTCGCCGCTGTACTTCGAGCGCCCGACGCGCAACAGCTCGCGGAGGAGCTCCGCCCCCTCGTACCCCTCGTCGACGAGGAGGTCGTCGAGCGTCGAGCGCGCGTCGGTGAACTCGCCGTTCGCCGCGTCGTCGAGCATCTCCCGGAGGGTGTCGTCGAGGCCGACGTCCTGGAGCGCTTCGTAGGCTGCGTCCATCGTCACCTCGTCCGCTTCTTCGGCGGTCGTCTGCGCGGCGAGGATCGCCTTGCGGAGGTTGCCGTCCGCGTAGCCCGCGACGAACTCCAGGCCGTCCGCGTCGTGGTCGACGCCCTCCGCAGCGAGGATCGACTCCAACACCGCGACCGTCTCCGCGTCCGTCGGCGCGCGCACGGAGACGGGGAAACAGCGCGAACGGATCGGCGGGATGAGCTTCGTGGGCTGGCGCGTCGTGATCACGAACTGCGTCGCCTCGTGGTACTGCTCCATCACGCGTCGCAGGGCCTGCTGGAAGTCCTCGCGGATCGCCTCCGCGTTGTCCAGCAGGACGGTGTTGTAGTCGCCCGTGACGGGCGCGTAGCTCGCCGACTCCTTCAGGACGTGATTGATGAGGTCGGCCTTCGACGAGTTCCGTCGGCGCTTCGCGGAGATGAACCGCGCGAAGCGCGGATCCTCGCTCACCTCCTTTTTCGTCATCCCGAAGAAGTCCGCGACGTTCACCTCCACGAGGTCGTTCTCGGCGTCCGCGTGCGCCTCCCGGGCGAGCGCGCGCACCGCCGCTGTCTTCCCCGCGCCGGCCGGCCCGTGGACGACGAGGTTCTGCGGCTCGTCGAGGGCGTTGCGGAGCCGATCCCGGACCGACGATTGGGGGAGATCGGCGATCGCGGGCGCGTGCGTGTCCGTCCAGAGCGGCGCGTCCATCACCCCGTCCTACCGCTCGCCCGGCAAAGAAAGGGGCGGTTGCGTACCGCTCAGGCGTCCCCGGCGGTCGCCGCCGCGGTCGCCTCGACGGTGGCGTTCGCGCCCGCGCCGGCGGTCGTCGTCTCGTTCCCGCTCGTCACGCTCTCGCCCTCAGCGCTCACGTTCTCCGCCACCGTGAGGTTGACGCTCTCGCTCGCGTTCGCGCCGTCGTTCTGCGTGACGGCGAGGTCGACGTCCGCCGAGGCCGAGGCGTTCGCGCTCGTCCCGCCGTCGCCGACGACTCGCAGCGGCTGGTCCGCACCGGACTCACCCGCGTTCGGGCGGACGATGTAGCGACCGTTGCCCGTCCCGTGGACGGCGAGGTCGTAGACGAAGTCCACCGTCCTGTTCGCCTCGACGGTGAACGTCGTGGCGAGATGGAGCTTTCCGGACGGCAGTTTCACCGCCGCGCTCGACCCGTCGGTCAGCGTGCCGTTCACGTCGCTGACGTAGACGAAGACGTTGTCGTACGTTCCGCTCGGCACGCTCTGGTTCACGATGTGCGTCGCGTTCTCGCCGCGGAGCTCGGTGAGATCGACCGTCTCGTTCACGTCGACGGTCTGCCAGCCGCCCGCGGTCGCGTTCGCCCCGTCGCTCTCGTTTCCGGCCGCGCTCACACGATGGAGGCCGACTCGCGTCACCGTCGCGTTCAGGTGCGCGAAGTCATCGATCGCCGCCGGCCGGTCGCTCAGGTACGTGACGACGGTCCCGGAACCGCTCGTCCCGCCGTCGCTCGTCGTACTCGTCGCCCCGCCGTCGTCGCTCGTCGTACTCGTCGTCCCGCCGCCCGGTCCGCCGGCACACCCGGCGAGCACGACGAGCGCGACCAGACAGACCGCGAGCAGTCCCTGTCGGTTCATCCATCCCGCCACTGGGAGCGCCCCCCGGATAAACGGAGTGTCCGTTTTCGCACGCCGAGAGTGCCCCCCGGCGTTCCGAAGGCGGTTTACGCCCTCCGACCCGACTCCCACCATGACTCTCTCCGCCACCTTCCTCGGCACCAGCGGGGCCGTCCCGACCGTCGAGCGCAACACGAGCGCGCTCCACGTCCGACGGGAGGGCGAGGCCTTCCTCTTCGATGTCGGCGAGGGCACCCAGCGTCAGATGATGCGCTACGGCACCGGCTTCGACGTCGACGCCGTCTTCGTCTCGCACGTCCACGGCGACCACGTCTTCGGGCTCCCCGGGCTCGTCCAGACGCTCGACTTCAACGACCGCGACCGCCCGCTCGACGTCTACACGCCCCGCGGAACGGGCGCCGAACTGCGCGACCTCGTCACCGCCATCGGCGCGACCCCCTCGTTTCGACTCGACGTCCACGAGGTCTCGGCGGGCGAGACGGTCCTCGAACGCGACGCGTACGGCATCGAGACGTTCCGGACCGACCACCGGACGAACTCGGTGGGGTACGCGCTCGTCGAGGACGATCGGAAGGGCCGCTTCGACCGCGAGCGCGCGGAGGAGCTCGGCGTCCCCATCGGCCCGAAGTTCTCCGAACTCCACGCCGGTAACGCGGTCGAACTCGACGATGGCACGGTCGTCCGGCCCGAGCAGGTCGTCGGCGATCCGCGCCCCGGCCGGACGCTCGTCTACACCGGCGACACCCGACCGACCGACGCGACCGTCGCCGCCGCCGAGGACGCAGACCTCCTCGTCCACGACGCGACGTTCACCGACGCGGACGCCGAGCGCGCCCGTCAGACCGCCCACTCGACGGGCGGCGAAGCCGGCCGGATCGCCCGCGAGGCCGGCGCGAAACGCCTCGCGCTCACTCACATCTCCTCGCGCTACGGCGGCGCGGTCGGCGCGCTGAAAGCCGACGCCGCGGACGAACACGACGGCGAGACGATCCTCGCCCACGACGGCCTGACGATCGACGTCCCCTACCGCTAGCCCGGCCCGCGACGTCGGTCCCGGCGGGCCCGCCGAGACACGTCGATCCCGGCCAAACCGTCAAGGGCGCACCGCGTGGACGTGCGAGCGATGCCCGCACCCCGTGACGCCCTCCGCGACGGCCCCCGCGTCGCGCTGAATCGCCCGCGCGTCTTCGGCTTCGCCGCCGGCGCGCTCCTCTGTGAGGTCCTCCTCCGCCTCGCGCTCGCCACCGTTCACCCCCTGCTCGGCGTCCTCTGCCCGCCGGTCGTCTCGCCCTCCCGCTCCTCGGCGCGGCCGCGCCCGCCGTCAACGTCGGCGTCGCCGTCCCGGACGCGACGTCCGCGTTCGCTCTCCGCGCGCGACTCCGCGAACGCGGCCCGGCGCTTTTCGTACTCGCCGTCGCCGGCCACCTCGTCGCGCTCGCCTGCGGCGCGGCCGTCTTCCTCCTGCTCGACACCCCGGTCCGCTGGGCGATCTACGCGACCGGCGGCACCGTCCCGACGGTCGCCGTCCACCTCACGCCGCTCCTCGGCGTCGCCGCCGGCGCGTTCGTCGCGTGGGGCCTCCTCGCGCCCGCCGTCGCGCGCGCCGCGAGCGGCGACGACCTTTCCGACTTCCGCAGCGTCGCCCGCGCGCCGCTTCGCTTCCGCGACCGCCGGCGGATCGCAGTCGTCCTCGTGCTCCACCTCGCCTGCGCGCTCGTCGCTCTCGGTCTCTTCGGCGTCTGCGTCGCCCTCGCCCGCGATACCTACCCGACGCGGACCGCGGCGCTGGTCTCGCTCGGCGTCGCGTTCGTCTCGGCGATCGGCGCGCTCGTGCTCCTCGGCACGCTCGCCTATCCGGTGCACGTCGCGCTCGCCCGCCGCGGCCGCGGCGGATCGCGCTCCCCGACGCCCGTGCCCGCGAGGCGCGTCGCTCTCGTCGCGCTCCTCCTCACCGCTCTCGTCGCCGGGGCGAGCGCGATCCGCGTGACGGAGACGCGCCCGACGCCCGACGTGGGGCCCGCGTCGCTCCCCGCCGAGGCGACCGACGCGTACGCCGCCGCGCTCGACCGGACGGCCGCGCGCGACCACCGCGTCACCGTCCGACACGCACGCGAGGGGGGCGCTCTCGTCTCGACCACGACCGTCGATCGCACCGATCGCCGGATCCGCCTCACGGTCGATCAGGGCGCACGCCGTCCCGCCGTCGGCTACGCGGACAGCGGCGTCGTCTACGGCGTTGCCGGGTTCTCCCCCGGCCTGTTCGCCCTCGGTGAGCGCGACGTCCACGACTCCCGGGGCGCGTACGCACTCCCGGGCTACTGGTCCCTCCGCGACGAGCGCGTGATCACCGACGGCTTCCCGTACGGTCTCCCGGATCCGCGCACGGGCGCGTGGACGACCGTCGACGAGACCGCCGACACCCGGACGGTCGCCCTCACCGACGGCCGCGCGGTGTTCGACGCGCTACAGGACGCCGACGCCGACGACGCGACCGTGCGCTCGGGACGCGTGCGGATGCGCCTCGACACCGAGCGCGGCGTCGTCCTCGGCGGCTCCGCGCGGCTGAACGCGACGATCGGCGAGCACGACCTCGTCCGGAACCTCACGTACGACGCCGCGAGCGGCCCCGCCGTCGACGCCCGCCGGCCCGACGCCCTCGGGGCGCGCTCGCTCGGCGAGTGGACGTGGGACGTCTTCGCGTACTGAGCCGCGTCCCGGACGACGCGATCCGGACCGGTTTTCCCGTCCCCGGCCCCACACCCGCGTATGACGACCGCCGCCGACATCGCCGCCTTCGTCGCCGACGTGACGTACGACGACCTCTCCGCGGCCGTCGCCGACGCGACCGAGCGCCGCCTCTTCGACGCGCTCGCGGTCGCGCACGTCGCTTCCGACGCCGCCGGCGCGGCCGCCGACGTCGCCGCGGGAGAGGGCGGCGACGCCTGCGCCTGCTGGGCCGCCTCGACGCGCGCCGGCCCGGCGGCCGCGGCGCTCCACAACGCCGCCCGCGTTCGCGGCTCCGCGGCCGCGGACGCCTTCCTCGCGCCCGACGGCCCGAGCCACCCGAGCGAGGCCGTGCCCGCCGTCGTCGCCGCCGCCGAGGCCGCCGACGCGGACGGCGAGACGCTCGTCGCCGCGCTCGCCGCGACGTACGAGGTCCACGGCGAACTTGCGTGGCACGCCCCGGTCCGCGAACACGGGTGGGGGCCCGCGATCCACACGCTCGTCGCCGCGGCCGCCGGGGCGGCGCGCGCCCGCTCGCTCGACGCGGCGGCGACCCGGGACGCCGTCTCGATCGCCGTCGCCAACGGGGCGTCCTTCGGCGCCGGTCCCGACGACACCGACCACGACCTCGCGGGACCGCTCGCCGCTCGCGCCGGCGTCACCGCCGCGTCGCTCGCCGCCGCGGGCGTCGCCGGCCCAGCCGATCCTTTCGTCGACCACCCGGTCCTCGGGGTCCTCGCCGACGGCGCGGGCGACGCGGACGGCGCAGCTGCCGACGACGGGGTCGACGAGGCACGCGAAGGCGCGGCCTGCGAGTTCGGCGAGGACACGGACTCCATCGAGGCGCACGCCGAGGAGGACGGCTTCGCGCTCGATCCGGCGTGCGAGCGCGTCCACGACGTCGCCGCCAGACGCGTGCGCGGGCCGTTCGCCGTGCAGGCCGCGGTCGCGGCCGCCGCCGACCTCGGCGCGCGCGTCGCGCTCGATCCCGACGCCGTCGAGCGCGTCACCGTCCGGACGTTCGACTCGCTCACGCTCCCCGCGCCCGCGAACGATCCGACGCCCGACACGGTCACGGACGCCGCGCGCTCGCTCCCGTACTCCGTCGCCGCGGCGCTCGTCAGCGGGCCGACCGACCTCGCCGACATCCTCGGCGACGAGGCCGTGCGCCGCCTCGCCGCGACCGTCGCCGTCGAGGAGGCCCCCGGGCTCACCGCGCAGTTCGAGGCCGGCCTGCTCCCCGCCGTCGTCGATGTCGAACGCGACGACGGAAGCGTCTACCACGCCGAGGTCGGCGCCTACCCAGGTCACCCCACGCAGCCGATGGACTGGGCGACCCTCGAAGCGAAGGCCGGCCGACTCCTCCCCCCCGAGCGGGTCGAGGCGCTCCGCGCCGCCTGCCAACACGCCGACGAGGCGACGCGCGTCGCGGACGTCCTCGCCGCCCTCGAAGCGAGTGCGGAGCGGGACTTATAGGCCGCGAGCGCCTATCCGCCCCCGTCGAATGAGCACTCGCACGCGCGCCCTCGACACGCTCGTCTACGGCGTGGACGTCCAGAGCGGCGACGTCCGCGGTGACGCGCCCTCGTACGCCCTCGTCACCTACGACGGCGAGTCGATAGAGCGCGACGTCGTGACGCGCCGTAAACTCCTCCGCCTCGTCGACGCGGAGGAGCCGGACATCGTCGCGACGGACAACATGTACGAACTCGCCGCGGACAAGGACGCGCTCGTCCGGTTCCTCGGCGGGCTCCCCGACGCGACGAAACTCGTACAGGTGACGGGCGACGAACGCCCCGAGCCCCTCTCGCGGGTGGCGAAACGCCACGGCGTTCCGTACGGGAAGCCCGCCATCGAGGAGGCCGAGGCCGTCGCTCGCCTCGCCGCCCGCAACGTCGGATCCGAGGTCTCCGCGTTCACGGACGAGACGACCGTCAAGATCTCCCGGGGACGATCGACCGGGAAGGGGGGCTGGAGCCAGGACCGATACACCCGCCGGATCCACGGGAACGTCAAACGCGAGGCGCGGAACGTGGCCTCGAAGCTCGACGACGCCGGCCTCGACTACGAGCGCGAGGTCACGGAGAAGTACGGCGGTTTCTCGAACGCCGTCTTCACCGTCGAGGGCCGCCCGCAGGACATTCCCGTGTCGAGCATGCGCTCGGGCGACGTCCGCATCGAAGTCGAGCGCGTCCGCCGCGACGGCATCGAGTTCCGCCCGCTGGCGAAGCGACGCGACCGGGTCTTCGTCGGCGTCGATCCCGGCACCACGACCGCCGTCGCGCTCGTCGACCTGGACGGGCACCTGCTCGACGTCCTCTCCACCCGGACCGCGGACACCGCGGACGTCATCGAGTGGATCATCGAGCGCGGCCGGCCCGTGCTCGTCGCCGCGGACGTCGACCCGATGCCCGCGACCGTCGATCAGATCCGCCGGAGCTTCGACGCCGCCGGCTGGCACCCCGAGAGCGACATCCCCGTCGACGAGAAACAACACCGGACCCGCGAGGAGGGGTACGACAACGACCACGAGCGCGACGCGATGGCCGCCGCGCTCTACGCCCACGACGACCACGCCGATCAGATCCGGCGCATCACGCGCAAGATCCCGCCGCGCGTCGATCGCGGCGAGGTCGTAAAGCGCGTGCTCGCGGACGAGTCCACGGTCGAGGCCGCTGTCGACGACCTCACGGCGGACGACGGCGACGACGGCGACGACCACGAGCACGAGGCGCGCGAACTCACCGAGGAGGAGCGCACGATCAAGCGCCTCCGCGAGCGCGTTGCCCGCCTCGACGACCACGTCACGGACCTTGAAGCCGACCTCGACGCGAAGGACGAGCGCATCGCGGAGCTGGAGACCGAACTTGAGGAGGCCCGCCGCGAGGAGCGCAAGGAGGCCCGCGAGCGCCGCGAGGTCACCCGGCTGGAGTGGGAGAACGACCGACTCGAAGACGAACTCGACGAGGAGCGCGAGCGCGCCGACGAGCTGGCGAAGAAGCTCGAACGCCTCAAGGAGCTCTGGAAGCTCGACCACTCGAACTTCGCGGACGTCAACGGCTCGGGATCGCTGACCGCCGTGAAGCCGGTCGCGCAGTTCACCCTCGACGAGATCGAGGCGGCGGACGAGGCGTACGGCATCGCGCGCGGCGACGTCGTCTACTTCCGCGACGCCAGCGGCGCGGGCCGGCGAACCGCCGAGGCGCTCGTCGAACGCGAGCCCCGCGTCGTCCTCCTCGACGGGGAGACGAGCGACGTCGCCGAGGAGGTGCTCTACGAGGCGGACGTCGCCTTCGGCGACGCGAGCGACGTCTCGATCCGCGAGATCGACGAACTCGCCATCGCCCGCGAGGACGCCGTCGCGGCCGTCGAGGCCGACTACGCCGACCGCGCCGAGCGGCGCGCCCAGGCGGAGACGGAGAGCATGGTCGACTCGATCATCAGCGAGCACCGGGCGGATCGGGAGTAACGCGGCGCCGAGCGCCAGCGAGGGGCCGCGAACAGGCGAACGGGGAGTACGCGGTCCCACTGAGACCGCGAACCGAACGGTGGAACCGTGAGGAGCGACCCGTGAGCAACGCGATTCCGGAGGAATCGCGGGAAACGCGAGCGGCGCTAGCCGCGAGCGACGCGTCGCCGAGCCCATCGAGCGGCGCGACACGGGGTCGCCGACCGACCCGTCGGTAGATACTTCGCGCTGGCTCGCGCAAGACGCGTATGGCCGCCGGGTTCGACACGTCGTGGGTGGTCGGCGGGTTCTTCGTGGTCCTCGGTGGCGTCGTGGCCGCGTTCAGCGCGCGGTACGTGTGGCGGGCGCTGGCGGTGTACCGAGCGATGGACGCGGACGCTCTCGACGGTGTCCCGGCCGGATCGCTTGTCCGCGTCTCGGGCATGGCGGCGGGCACGGCCGAGTCACTCGTCGCGCCGTTCAGCGGGCGGCCGTGCGTCGCGCTGCGGTACGCCGTCGAGGAACGACGGCTCAGTCCGTGGCTCCTGCCGTGGTTCGTGACGGTCCACGAGCGGGCGGGCGCGGACGCGTTTCACGTGCGGACGCCCGTGACTGCAGTTGCGGTGACCGCGCCGCCGCGCTCTGTCGTGGTCGGGCGCGACGTCGTGGCGCAGATGGGACGGACGGCGTCGCCGCCGTCGCGGGTGGCGCGCTTCGAGCGCGAAGTCGACCTGCCGGGCCTCGACGTCTGGCGGCGCCCGCCCGGCGTTCTTCGTCCCGTCTTCGACGCGCTCTCGCTGGGCGCCCGGCGGTACGTCGAGGACCGCGTGGAACCCGGTGACAACGTGACGGTCGTGGGGCGCGTGACGGACGACGGCAGCGTCGACCCGCTCGTCATGGCCGACCGGCCCCGGGGCGCGACCGTGGTCCGGATGGCGCGCACGTCGCTCGCCGGCGTCCTCGCGGGCGGATTGGCGATCGCGATCGGCCTCGTCCTCCTCGCCTGAACGCCCGCACATCCGCATGGCTTAACCCACTCCTCCGATTTCGACCTGTATGGACGCCTACGAGCGCATCACTCGGAACGCGGCGGAAGTCGTGACCGAGGAGGAGGTAGAGACCCTGGCCGACGATCCCGACGGGAAGCGGGCGTACGTCGGCTACGAGCCCTCCGGCGTGCTCCACATCGGGCACCTCCTCACGGCGAACAAGCTCATCGACCTCCAGCAGTGCGGCTTCGAGGTCGTCGTCCTCCTCGCCGACGTCCACGCCTCCCTCAACGACAAGGGCACCTTCGAGGAGATCCGCGACACCGCAGAACAGATGAAAGAGCAGTTCCTCGCGTACGGCCTCGAGGAGGCGAACACCGAGTTCGTCCTCGGGTCGTCCTACCAGCTCGACGAGGATTACGAGCTCGACCTCCACTCGCTGCAGGTGGGGACGACGCTGAAGCGCGCCCAGCGCGCGATGGCGGAACTGCAGGGCGACGACACCGCGAAGGTGAGCCATGTCGTCTACCCGCTGATGCAAGCGCTCGACATCGAGTACCTCGACGTCGACCTCGCGGTCGGCGGGATGGACCAGCGCAAGGTCCACATGCTCGCCCGCGAGGAGCTCCCCGAACTCGGCTACGACGCGCCGACCTGCCTCCACACGCCCATCGTCGGCGACCTAGAGACGGGCGAGGGCAAGATGTCCTCCAGCACCGGCACCACCATCTCGATGGAGGACTCCACCGCGGAACTCGAAGAGAAGGTCAACGCGGCCTTCTGCCCGCCGACGGCCGACCCCGAGGGCGACCTCGTGAACCCGGTCCTCGAGATCTTCCGGTACCACGTCTTCCCGCGCTTCGACGAGGTCGTCGTCGAGCGCCCCGACGAGTACGGCGGGGATCTCGTCTACGGGAGCTACGACGCCCTCGAAGCCGACCTCGAATCGGGCGAACTCCACCCGGCGGACGCGAAGTCGGCGCTCGCCGCCTCCCTCGACGAACTCATCGCGCCGGGGCGCGAGCGCCTGCGCGAACTGCGCGGCTGAACGCTCCCCCGACGGTCCGCCGGCGACCGCTCCCCCAGACTCTCGGTCGCGTGAGTTGGGTTTAACCGTCTGCCGGGGCTACACGGGCCCAATGAACGAGGAATCCGAGCGGCTCGACCTCCGGATGCCCGAGGGGAACGAGGTGTTCGCCGAGGTGACGGAGATGCTCGGCGCGAACCGGATCGCGGTCCGGTGCGCCGACGGCACCGAGCGGACGGCCCGCATCCCCGGTCGGATGCAAAAGCGCGTCTGGATCCGCGAGGGCGACATCGTCCTCGTCGATCCTTGGGACTGGCAGGACGAGAAGGCCGACGTCGAGTGGCGCTACGACAAGCAGGCGGCCGACCAACTCCGAGAGGAGGGGCACGTCTAGCGTGGCCGGCGAGTTCATCGAGGAGACGGAGGGTCCGGCGGGCGACGAGTGGCAGGACCTCGACGTCTCCGACGACGAGGTCGATCGGATCACGCGACGCCAGGACCGCGAGTTCGAGTCGTTCCTGAAGCGCCTGAAGGACGCCGATCAGTTCAAGGTCCAGGAGGGCGCGTTCGACGACGCGACGTTCGCCGCGCTCTACAAGCTCGTACAGGACGGCTATCTCGCGGCCTTCGGTGGCCCGATCTCCACCGGGAAGGAGGCGAACGTGTACGAAGCGGCCGCGGCGGACGGCGACGACGTCGCCGTCAAGGTCTACCGGATCAACGCCTCGAACTTCCAGCACATGCGCGACTACCTCGAAGGCGATCCGCGCTTCGAGGGCATCCGGGGTGACAAGAAGGCGATCGTGCTCGCGTGGACGCGTAAGGAGTTCGCGAACCTCGCTCGCGCCCACGACGCCGGCGTCCGCGTCCCGAATCCCATCGTGGTCCAGCGCAACGTCCTCGTGATGGAGCTCATCGGTGAGGCCACAGATCCCGCACCGACGCTCCACGACGTCACCCTCGAGAACCCCGAGACCGCGTACGACGTCGTCCGCGAGTACATGCAGCGCCTCTTCGGCGCCGGGCTCGTCCACGGTGACCTCTCCGAGTACAACATCGTCGTCCACGACGGCGAACTCACGATCATCGACGTCGGACAGGCCGTCACCGTCCACCACGGGAACGCCGAGGAGTTCCTCCGGCGCGATTGCGAGAACGTCGCCGCGTTCTTCTCGCGCCAAGGCGTCGACGCCGACCCCGACGCCCTCTACGACCACGTCACGTCCGTCGACGCCGATCCGAGCGGCGACGCCGGCGACTAATCCTTTTCCCTCGTTATTCCTGCCGACAGGCCGATACGCGCCGTTTCAGCCTCCCGTAGGCGATGTCACCGATCACGATATAAATCTTATACCGCGATACGAAGACGGCGGAAACGGGTCGCTCACTCGGTGTGCCCGTCCGCGCCTCCGACGGGTGGATCGTCGCCTGTTGTCTCTCTGGGGTCGTCCGCCGGATCCGTCGGCCGCGTCCCCGAGCCGTTACGGGTCGTTCCCCGGTGGAACTAGTGCCACCCTCGTTCGGCACGTGGCCGGCGGCGTGACCGCGGCCGCCTCGGCGTGCCGTCCCGATACGGTGCTGCTGGGCCGAACGCCGTGGTGCCGCCGGCGTCGCTCGGCCACGCGATCGACGCGCCACTCGGCCGACCGATCGAGCGATCGAACGCGATCCGGATACGCGTTCCCTCGCGCCGTACTTCTCGGCGCCAACGGGCCCGGTCCCGATTCCGAACTGGACGATCCGCGGTGTCGCACGCTCGCGCGGCGCATCCGGTGCGGTGTGGAACCCGATCCCGTGTCGATCGGCCACGCGCTGCTACACGCGGAGGTCGTCGCGTCCGGTAACCGTGTCGCACCGGGAACGAGATCATTTTGATATCACGTTATACGATTTAATCAGGCCCTGATCACCGCCCGGCGACGCGGCGCACGGCGTGTAAGTCTTAAACCGCTTCGTCCCGTAGCCGACTGCATATGACCCAACACGTCAAAATTCCGCAGGACCGCATCGGGGTCCTCATCGGGGAGGGCGGCGAGACCCTGCGCCGTATCGAGCGGTCGGCGGAGGTCAGCCTCGACGTGAACTCCGACGACGGCGCGGTCGCGGTCGAGAAGACCGGCGATCCGATCCGCGGCATGAAAGCACCCGACATCGTGCGGGCGATCGGTCGCGGTTTCGATCCCGACGCGGCGCTCACGCTCCTCGACGACGACATGCGCCTCTTCGAGACGATCGACATCGAGCGCGCGGCGCGTAACGACAACGACCTCCGACGAAAGAAAGGCCGGCTCATCGGCGAGAACGGCCGCACGCGTGAACTCATCGAAGAGCTCACCGGTGCGGACGTCGTCATCTACGGGTCGACGTTCGGGGTGATCGGCGGCCCGAACGAGGTGGACGTCGCTCGCTCGGCGGCAGAGATGCTCCTCGACGGCGCCCCCCACGGCTCGGTCTACTCCTTCCTCGAACGCAAACACGTCGAGGAGCTCAAGCACCAGGGGATGGAGTACCACGAGTTCTCGGGCTGAACGCGCACTTTCCACCGCTCGGCACGACGGGATCGGCGCGGACGACTCCGCCTTCTTCTTTCGTTCGTTGTCGCGTCCCTCGGTTATCAGACGGCCGCGGCGGACGGTTGTTAAATACTCACGTTGTCATTGTCTCGCACGGTATCTTCGAGCCGTCTGCGACCCGTTCAGACACGCTTCCCAAAGTTTTATATAGAACGGCAAACAATCAGCGAGTGATTATGGCGCAACAGATGGGCAATCAGCCGTTGATCGTACTCTCCGACGACTCGCAGCGAACGTCGGGAGAGGACGCGCAGTCGATGAACATCTCCGCCGGGAAGGCCGTTGCCGAGTCCGTTCGGACGACGCTCGGCCCGAAGGGGATGGACAAGATGCTCGTCGACTCCACCGGGTCCGTCGTCGTCACGAACGACGGCGTCACCATCCTCAAGGAGATGGACATCGAGCACCCGGCGGCCAACATGATCGTCGAGGTCGCCGAGACGCAGGAGAACGAGGTCGGTGACGGCACCACATCCGCCGTCATCGTCGCCGGCGAACTCCTCGACGAGGCCGAGGAGCTCCTCGATCAGGACATCCACGCCACGACGCTCGCGCAGGGGTACCGGGAGGCCGCCGAGGAGGCAAAGGAGATCCTCTCCGAGATCGCCATCGACATCGACGCCGACGACACCGACTACCTCGAACAGATCGCCGCCACGGCGATGACCGGCAAGGGCGCCGAGAACGCGAAGGACGCCCTCTCCGGCCTCGTCGTCCGCGCCGCGCAGGCCGTCGCCGACGACGGCATCGTCGACACCGACAACATCAAGGTCGAGAAGGTCACCGGCGGCTCCATCGACAACTCCGAGCTCGTCGAGGGCGTCATCGTCGACAAGGAGCGCGTCAACGAGAACATGCCCTACGCCGTCGAGGACGCGAAGATCGCCCTCGTCGACGGCGCGCTCGAAGTCCAGGAGACCGAGATCGACACCGAGGTCAACGTCACCGACCCCGACCAGCTCCAGGAGTTCCTCGACCAGGAAGAAGAGCAGCTCCGCGAGATGGTCGACGCCATCGCCGCGTCCGGTGCGAACGTCGTCTTCGTCGACGGCGGCATCGACGACATGGCTCAGCACTACCTCGCGCAGGAAGGCATCCTCGCCGTCCGTCGCGTGAAGGACTCCGACCTCAGCCGTCTCGCCCGCTCGACGGGCGCGACCCCGGTCTCCTCTGCGAAGGAGATCGAGGCCGAGGACCTCGGTGAAGCCGGCTCCGTCGCCCAGAAGGACATCGGCGGCGACGAGCGCATCTTCGTCGAGGACGTCGCGGACGCCAAGTCCGTCACGCTCATCCTCCGCGGCGGCACCGAACACGTCGTCGACGAGGTCGAGCGCGCCATCGAGGACTCGCTCGGCGTCGTTCGCGTCACCCTCGAAGACGGGCAGGTGCTCCCCGGCGGCGGCGCCCCAGAGACCGAACTCGCCCTCGAACTCCGCGACTACGCCGACTCCGTCGGCGGGCGCGAGCAGCTCGCCGTCGAGGCGTTCGCCAACGCCCTCGAAGTCGGCCCGCGCACCCTCGCCGAGAACGCCGGCCTCGACCCGATCGACTCCCTCGTCGACCTCCGCGCGCAGCACGCGGACGGCGACACGAGCGCCGGCCTCGACGCCTACACGGGCGAGGTCATCGACATGGAGGAGGAAGGCGTCGTCGAGCCCCTCCGCGTGAAGACGCAGGCCATCGAGAGCGCGACCGAAGCGGCCGTCATGATCCTCCGCATCGACGACGTCATCGCCGCGGGCGACCTCGCCGGCGGGCAGGTCGACGCCGACGACGGCGGCGACGACGGCGGCGCGGGCGGTCCCGGCGGCGCGCCCGGCGGCATGGGCGGCATGGGCGGTATGGGCGGCGCTATGTGAAGTCAGGCTTCGCCTGATTTCACGTAGGCAGCGAAGCTTCGCTTCGCCCGCCGATGTAAACGAGGGTCTGAACGAACCTCGGGACGTCGAACGGGCCGGAGTCCTGTGAGACAGCCCCGCCACGCCACCCAGACCACCCACGCCTCGCACCGAACGCTCGACTCCCGACGTTCCGTTTCTTTCGACGTTACCCGCGTAGCGACGGCTCTCGGTGCCGTCTCGCGCCCGGTGTCGCGACTCGACGCCGGTCGTCCGCCGACGGTTACCCACCACGTTTTCGAGGAGCACGCCGTTCGCCCGACCGATGCCCGACGACTCCCGCCGCGGTCGCCTCGCGGTCGTGGCCTCGTCCCTCCTGTTGGCCGCGAGCGTGTTCGTCCTCGGCTGGGATGTCCGCGTCCTCCTCCTGTGCTACTGGTTGGAGGCCGCGTTCGTCGTCGCCCGGGACGCCATCCAATCGCTGTTCGCCGCACGGCCGCCCGCCGGCGCGTATCGTCCGACGGACACCAGAGCGCCGTTCCCGCTCCCCGCGCTGGCGGCCGTCCGTGGCGGCATCGAACTCCCCGGCCTCCCGCCGCTCTACCCCCGAAACGTCCCCCACGTCCTCCCGACGCTGCTCGCGTTCTGCACCCTCTGGCCGCTCGCCGGCCTCGGCGCGAGTGGCGTCGTCGGTCCGGCGCCGCCGCTCTCGCTCTCGGTCGACGCGCTCGCGGTCGCGGCGGTCGCGTTCACGATCGGGCAGGCGCTCCGCCTCGTCGAGTGGGTGCGCACAACGGGCTCACGGACGCCGCGCAGTGGGTCGCTCCCCGCGCGACGATCACCGACGCGACGGTCTCCCGAACTCGTCTCGTCCCCGGCGCCGACACCGTCCACGTCGAGTGTGCGGACGGCACCAGTCGGACGCTCCGCCACGTCTCGAACGCCGAGGCACTCGCCGCGCGCCTCGACTCGTGAGTTAGACCGGGTTCTCGGCCGCGAAGACGCCCTGCGTCATCCGGTAGGCGGTGAGGAAGAAGAGGACGACGGCGAGGCAGACGGTGATCCCCAGGAGGAAGAACACGGAGACTTTCGGGATCGGGAGCCACCCCCCGATGGTGCCGAGCGCGAGGACGAGTGACACCGTCGCTACCGACGACAGGACGCTGTGAGCTCTCATGCGGTCCGTTTCGGCCGCGAACACCATAATCGATGCGGTGGCCCGGCCGTCCGCGCGTCGCGCGTTCTAAGTGTCCGCCGGCCGACCCCCCGGTATGGAGACGCTGCTCCTCGACACGGACGACGTGGACGCCAACGCCACGATGGCCGAACTCGTCCCGGCGGTCCGCGAGGCCTTCGCCGCCTACGAGCGCGGCGACGCGCAGATGCCCGCGAAGTCCTACATCGACCTCCCGCAGTACAACGGCGACTTCCGCTCGATGCCCGCGTACCTCGACGCGGGCGAGTGGGACGCCGCGGGGATCAAGTGGGTGAACGCCCACCCGGACAACCCCGATTCGTTCGACCTCCCGACCGTGATGGGGACGATGGTCTACTCCGACCCGCACAACGCCTACCCGCTCGCCATCATGGACGGCACGGTGCTCACGATGAAACGCACGGGCGCGGCGGCCGCCGTCGCCACCGACGCGCTCGCCGTTCCGGACGCCTCGTCCCTCGGCATCGTCGGCGCCGGCGTCCAATCCTACACCCAACTGGAGGCGATCAGCCAGGTACGCGACATCACGGAGGTCGTCGTGAGCGACCTCCGCGAGGAGCGCATCGAGCGTTTCATCGCCCGCTTCGGTGACGAGTTCGACGTCCGCGCGGGCTCGATCAGCGAGGCCGGTCACTGCGACGTGGTCTCGACCGTCACGCCCGTCTCGGAACCGATCATCGACGCCGACGACCTCGGCGAGCACACGCACGTCAACGCGATGGGCGCGGACGCCGCCGGCAAGCACGAGCTCGCCGACGAGATCCTGCTCGCCGCGACGCTCGTCATCGACGACTACGCGCAGACGACCCACTCCGGCGAGATCAACGTCCCGTGGAGCGCCGGCGTTCTCGACGACGACGACCTCTACGCCGAACTCGGCGAGATCGTCGTTGGCGCGAAAGCGGGCCGCACCGACGCGGACGGCGTGACCGTCTTCGACTCCACCGGCCTCGCCATTCAGGACGTCGCGGCCGCACACGTCGTCTACGAGCACGCCCGCGAGAGGGGGAACGGAACGGCGTTCGACCTGCTCGGGGTCTGATCAGTTCCGCGGCCGCCGGAACGGATCGTAGAACGAGCGCACCATGGAGTTGAGGACGTGCGCGACGAGGAGGAAGGGGAGCAGCGGGATCACGAGCACGACGATGACGAGGAGGTACAGCAGGCCGAAGAAGTCCATCTCGGCCCGCCCCGTCAGCCCGCCCTCCTCGATGTGCGGCGAGAGCGTCCGCTTCAGTTTCTCGCGTAGCGTCCGCGGCGCTTCGGTGGTCATACGGGCGGCTTCGGCGGCCGGGGGATTAAGCCCCCCGGCTTCCGCTCGCCTCGCGCCCCGTCACTCCAGGCGGATCGCCGGGCGGAACGGCACCGCCTGCGACGCCTTCTCGTCCGTCGCGTCCGCCTCCGGGACGACGTCGACGCTCGCGTCGAACTCCCGGGCGAGGAACCCCGCGGCGTCCGCGTACAGTTCGGTCTCGTCGACGGCTTCGAGCGCCGCCAGCTCCTCGTCGTCGTACTCGCGCACGTCGGAAACGAGATCCTGCACGAGGTCGTTGACGGCGTCGCCCCGCTCGCGCAGCGACTCCTTTTGCATCACCGTCCCCATCACCGCGCCGACGTCCGGCCCGGTCTCCGCGACCGTCTCGAACACCGTCCCCTTCCACTCCGCGGGCGTGTACACGGTGATGGCGTCGGGGTCGGTCCCCGTGACGTCCACGATGTCGCGCACGTCGTCGACGAGCGACTCGATGAGGTCCTCCTCGACCTCGACGCGCGTGCTCTCCAAGTCGCGGTCGACGCTCGGCCACGCGGCGTCCTCGACCGGCACGCCGTCCAGGGCCTCGTGGAGCTCGTTGGCGAGGAACGGCACGACGGGCGCGAGCAGGCGAAGGCGCGTCCGCAGGACCTCCTGTCGCACCCACTTCGCGGCCGGCCGCTCGGTGTCCGTGCGCTTGCGGTACCAGCGCAGGTCCTCCTCGAAGCGGTAGAAGGCCTCCTGGGAGGCGCTGCGCGTCTCGAACTCGTCCATCGCCGCGGTCGTCCGTTCGATCGTCCGCTGGAGCTTCGAGAGGAGCCAGCGATCGATGCGCCGCAACTCGACGTCCTCGCGTTCGGGAGCCTCCAGCGAGACGACGTCCTCCGCGCGCTCGTAGAAGCGATCGAGGCCCTTTCGCGTCGAGGCGACCTCCTCGGCGCGCCAGTCGTAGTCCTGCCACGGCTGGGCGGAGTTCAGCAGGAAGAAGCGCACCGTGTCCGCGCCGTACTCCTCGATGGCCTCGGCGGGGAGGACGACGTGGCCCTTCGACGAGGACATCTTCTCGCCCTCCAAGAGGCCCATCCCCATGATGGCGACGCCCTCCGGCCAGTTCGCGCGCTCGAAGAGGTCCGCGTGGTGGAAGAGGAAGAACGTCAGGTGATTAGAGATGAGGTCGTTCCCCGAGACGCGATAGTCGACGGGGTACCAGTAGTCCCACTCCTCGCGGAGTTCGAGCGCCTTCTCGGGCGCCTCGCCCTCGACCGCCTCGGGGCCGTCGAAGAGCGCGTCGAAGAACTCCGTGGTGAGCTCCTCGGGGGGGACGTCCTCGATCCGGTGGGCGATCGTGTAGTACGCCATGTAGATCGTCGAGTCCGAGAGGGGTTCGATGACGAAGTCGTCGTCCCACGGCAGCTTCGTCCCCAGGCCGTAGTTCCGAATGCACGGCCACTCCTCCAGCCAGTCGATGGTGTGATCGAACTGGTCGCGCGAGGTCTCCGGGACGACGTCCATGTTCGACACCGCCTCGTGAGCGAGCGCCTTCCAGTCCTCGTCGTTGTACGTGAGGAACCACGTCTCTTGCTCGGCGACCTCGACTTTCCCGCCGCAGCGACAGACGACGGGCTCCGAGAAGTCGTACATCGCGTCGAACTGCCCCGAATCGCGGTAGCGCGCCGCGAGCTCGTCCCGGACGTCCTCGACGACCTTCCCCGCGTACTCCCCGTACATGTCCTTCAGCGTCCCGCTGTGGAACTCGCGGTTGTAGACCTCCTGGGTGGCCTTCTCCAGTTCGGGGTCGTCCGCGCTCGTGATGCCGTGTTCCTCGACGGCCGCCCGGGCGGGGAAGACGTCGTCGTACGCCTCGACGTCGATGATGGCCTTCGGTTCGATCTCCGCGACCTCGGCGGGGTCGATACCGTACTCGCGCAGCCGCTCGTCGTCCGCTTTCGCGGCCTGCAGGGCCATCCAGTCGTCCGGCGAGTGCGCCGGGACGGACATGACGACGCCCGTCGCGTTGTCCGGGTCGACGAAGTCGGCGGGCAGGATCAGGACGTCCTCGCCCGTCACGGGGTTCTCGACGCGCTCGCCGACGAGCGCCTCGCCGCGGAACTCGTCGACGATCTCGACGTCGCGCTGCTGGAGCGTGAGCTTCTGCGCGGCGTCGTGGCTGACGAGCCACGTCTCGCCGTCGACCTCGGCCTCGACGTAGCGCCCGTCGGGATTCACGTAGGCGTTCGTCACGCCGCGCACCGTCTCCGGGCGCAGCGTCGCCATCGGGACTTTGGTGTCGCCGAGCCCGAACTTCACGAGCGTGTACTCCTGTCGCTCGGCCTCTTCGCCCTCGAGCAGGTCGTGGGTCGTGACGGGGTTCTCCTCCTCCGTACAGTACTTCACGGGGTGGAAGCCCTTCTCCAGGCGGTCGTCCTCGCGGAGGGTCTCGTACTGCCACGTGACGAACTTCGAGTAGCGCTCGTCGTTCGTCGTGAACTCCCGGCGCCAGTCGATGCTGAGGCCGAGGGACTTCATGTTGCGCTTGTAGTGGTTCTCGATGAAGTAGCGCGCGAAGCCCATCGGCGTCTCCAACTCCTCCAGCTCGTCCTCGGGGACGTTGTACGTGTCGCGCAGGACGGAGAGCTGTTCCTCCTCGCCCTTCTGGAGGCGGTTGACGGCGCCGATGATCGGCGTGCCCGTGACGTGCCACGCGATCGGGAAGAGCACGTCGTCGCCCTGGAGGCGTCGATAGCGCGCGTAGACGTCCGGGACGGTGTACGTGCGGGCGTGGCCGATGTGCATCCCCCCGCTGGGGTAGGGGTACGGCACCGTGACGAACGTCGCGTCCTCGTCGTCGCCGGGGTCGGCCTCGTACCGGCCGCCGTCCTCCCAGCGCTCCTGCCATTTGCGCTCCAGTCGGCGCGGCTCGTAGGTCATGCCCCGTCGTTCACCGCCGCGGGCCAAAAGGCCTCCCATCGCGGGGGGAAGCCTTTCGGTGGCGCGCGCCCAGCTCCAGCTCGTGGCCGACTTCACCGACCGCGTCCACGCCCGCCTGCGCGACGGCCTCGCCGCGCGCCACCCCGCGCGCTCGTGGGAGACGGAGTGGTACGCGCGCCGAACGCCGGTCGACGTCGCGGGCGTCCCGGACAACGCGGCCGCGTCGCTCCTCCTCGTGGAGGTCGAGATGCGGCGTGCGGATCCCGTGAACAACCCCGTGAAGCTCGCGCGCTACGCCCACGAGGGCGACTTCGACCGCGACGTTCGCCTCGTTCACCTGTTCAGCGACTACTACGCGCTCGACTCGGGCGGCGTCTCCTCGAAGCGCGAGAACGCGGCGTTCGTCGGCGCCCTCGCGAGCGACCACCTCGACGGGTTCGCCTACGACGCCCTCACTCTCGACGTCGCGCCGCCGACGCACGGCGCGACCCCGGATGGTGCGTGGCTGACGGCCGTCGACGAGGCCGCGGCCGCTATCGGCTCACTCCTCGGGGAGTAGCCCGGAGCGTCGGACGTCCTCCAGCACTTCCTCCGCGTGTCCCTCGGGTGTCACGCCGCCGTACGCCGCCCGCACTTCGCCGTCCGCGAGGACGAACGTCACGCGCTCGGCCGCCCCGCGCGAGGTGTCGACGTCGAACGCCGCGGCGACGTCGCCGTCGGGGTCCGCGAGCAGGTCGAAATCGAGGCCGTACGCCTCGCGGAACTCCCGGTGCGAGTCCGCGTCGTCCGTCGAGACGCCGTACACCGAGACGCCCGCCTCGCGGTAGGCGTCCAACTCCTCGTTGAACCCCTTCGCTTCCACCGTACACCCCGGCGTGTCGTCGCGCGGGTAGAAGTAGAGTACCGTGGGTTCCGCGAAGTCGAGTTCGAGCGTCTCACCGTCCTGATTCGTCGCCGTGATCGGGGGCGCGTCGTCGCCTTCTTCGAGCATACTCGGGCTTCGCGGGCCCGCCACTTCGCCGTTGCGTCCCCGCCGAATCCATTTAAGTATCTCTCGGCACAAGTAGTAGATACGACGAGGCGTCGCCGACCGTTCTCGGCCGTGCGTACTGATCTCCCAGCGACGGCTCTCTCGACTACTCGACGGCGGTGTACCACCGTTGGTCGTTTTCCGGGACGCGGGGGACCGACGGCGGTCCTTCGGGAGAGGGACGATCGACGCCGCGGTCTCGCGTTCCGCTGACGCGCCGCCCGGTGAGACGCCGGTCCCGCTACACGACGTGTTCGACGTCGTAGCTCCCGAGTCGCCGCACCCAGCCGTTCTCGGCGATCTCCTCGACCTCTTCGAGCGCCGCCTGCGTCCGCTCCTCGAAGAGGCCGCCGTCGACGTCGAGGTGGAAGAGGTAGTCACCGAGGTGCTCGCCGCTCGGGCGCGACTCGACGCGCGTGAGGTTGACGCCCCGCTCCGCGAACGGTTCGAGAAGTTCGAGGAGGAGCCCGGGGTAGTTCGCGCCCGGGTAGACGACGAAGCTCGACTTCCCGCCCGCGTCGGTGCGCTCCTCGGGCGGGGCGAGCACGAAGAAGCGCGTCGCGTTCGAGCGTCGGTCTTGGATGTCCGCGGCGATCACCCGGAGGTCGCCCGTCGCGTTGTCCGGGTGACCGATTCCCGCGACGCTCGGGTCCTCCGCGGCGAGCTCGACGCCGCGGGCGGTGGACGCGACGGCCTCGATGGTCGCGTCCGGATAGTGCTCGTCGAGGTACTCGCGGCACTGCGCGAGCGCCTGCGGGTGACTCGCCACGGTGTCGAACGTCTCGGACTGCGCGAGGAGGCCGTGCTTGATCGGCGTGATGACCTCGCGGACGACCGCGACGTCGCGCTCCGCGAGGGCGTCCAGCGTCTCGGTGACGCTCCCCTCGATGCTGTTCTCGATGGGGACGACGCCGCGCGCGGCGTCGCCGTCGGCCACCGCGTTCACGATGTCGCGGATGGACTCGCGGAACTCGATCTCGTCGTCGGTGGCGACCGCGCCCGCGGCGCGGTGCGAGTACGTCCCCGCGGGGCCGAGCGTGACCGTGTGCATGTCACACGATAGGCCGCGTACGCGGGAAAAGGGCGTCGGCGCCACGCCGTGCGACGCGGGACGGAAACGCTTTCCCCGCCGCCCGCCCTTCGACTACCCGACAATGCAGGTCGCCGAGGCGGTCCCGGAGTTCGCGGACGCCTTCCCCTTCGAGGAGTTCAATCGGATGCAACGCGAGGCCGTCCCCGCCCTCACGGAACGCGACGGCAACGTCGTCGTCGCCGCTCCCACGGGCTCCGGCAAGACCGCGCTCGCCGAGCTGGCGATCTGTCGCGCGCTCGCCGCCGGCGGGACCGCGCTCTTCGTCGCGCCGCTGCGCGCGCTCACCAACGAGAAGGAAGAGGAGTGGGAGCGCTTCGAGGCCCTCGGCTACTCCGTCTACGTCGTCACGGGCGAACGCGACCTCGACCCGCGTCGCGCCGAGCGCGCCGACGTCCTCGTGATGACGCCGGAGAAGGCCGACTCCGCGACCCGCAAACACGACTCGCCGCGGTACTCGTTCGTCACGGACGTCGATGTCGTCGTCATCGACGAGGTCCACCTCCTCGACAGCGACCACCGCGGGTCGGTGTTGGAGGTCGTCGTCTCGCGCTTCCGGCGACTCTGTGACCCCCGGATCGTCGCGCTCTCCGCCACGATGCCGAACGTCGAGGACGTCGCCGCGTGGCTCGATGCACCTCCCGAGTGCACCTTCGAGTTCGGCGACGACTATCGACCGGTGGATCTCCACGCCGACGTCACGACGTACGTCCACGGCGACAACTCCTTCGCGGACAAGTACCGCCGGCTCTACAAGGCCTTAGACCGGGCCGAACCCCACCTCCGCGAGGACGGACAGGCCCTCGTCTTCGTCGCCTCCAGACAGGACACCGTTCGGGCCGCCGAGAAGGCCCGCGACGAGCTCGCGGAGCGCGACGTCCCGATGGGCGCGCGCGGCGATTACGACTTCCACACCGAGGCCGAGGAACTCGACAACGACACCCTCCGTAAGAGCGTGCTCGACGGCGTCGCGTTCCACCACGCCGGCCTCTCGAAGAACGACAAGGACCGCGTGGAGGCGTGGTTCCGTGAGGGGAAGATCGGCCTCCTCTTCTCGACGTCGACGCTCGCGTGGGGCGTCAACCTCCCCGCGCGCTGCGTCGTCATCCGCGACACGAAGTACCACGAACCCCTGGAAGGCGAAGTCGACATGAGCCCGCTCGACGTCCTCCAGATGCTCGGGCGCGCGGGCCGTCCGGGGTACGACGATGTCGGATACGGCTGGGTGGTCTGCGACAACGCGGAGGCGGACAAGTACCGGACGCTCCTCCGCGAGGGCAAGGAGATCGAGTCCGCGCTCGCCGACGACCTCCCGGAGCACCTGAACGCGGAGATCGCCATGGGGACGGTCGACGACCTCGACGACGTGATGGCGTGGCTGGAGACGACCTTCTACTACCGGCGCGCGCAGTCCGCCCCCGAGGCCTACGACTTCGCGAACGTCCGGGAGCGGGTGCGCGGCGTCCTCGACGATCTGATCGAGGAGGGGTTCGTCCGCGCGCACGACGACCTCGGCCTGACCGCCACCCAGCTGGGCATGCTCACCTCGACGTACTACCTCGACATGGACACCGCGGTCGGCTTTCGCGACCTCGCCGAGGGCGACGTCGACGAGGCGGCCGTCCTCCGCGCCGTCTCGCGCGCCTCTGAGTTCGAGAGCGTGAGCGCCCGCCGCGACGAGCGCGAGGCCGTCGCGTCCGTCCTCGGGGACCGCGGCGACGACCTCGAAGCGGGCCCGCGGAAGGTGCTCGGCGTCCTCTACGGTGCGATGCGGGGTTCGACGCCGCCCGAACTCCGCTCCGACGCGTGGGTCATCCGACAGAACGCCCTCCGCCTGCTCGCCGCCCTCGCGGAGTTCCTCGAACGCTTCGACGAACCGGACGGCGCGAACCTCGCCCACCGCCTCGAAGCCCGGATCGACACCGGCGTCCCCGCGGAGGCGGTCGAACTCACCGCCCTCGACGGCGTCGGGGCCGGGCGCGCCCACCGACTCGTCGACGAGGGGATCACGAGCGTCGCCGACGTGCGCGCCGCGGGCCGGGACGGCCTCGTGGAGGCGGGGCTGTCGGGCGGCGTCGCGGACGCCGTGATCGAGCAGGCCGCGGCGCTCCCCGACCTCTCCATCGACTGGGGCGACTTTCCCGACGCGGTCGCGCGCGGCGAGAACGACATGCGGGAGGTGACGGTGCGAAACGACGGCGGGCCCGCGCGCGTCGTCTGTCGCGTCACCGCGACCCGAGACGGGGCGGCCGGCGAGACCGTCGAGATGACGTCCACGACGACGTACCTCGACGGCGCGACGACGCTCCCCGTCGGCGTCTTCGGCGCGGACGACGACGCGCTCGTCTACGCCGTCGAGGTCGTCTTCCCCGAGAGCGTCCTCGACACCGTCCGCGAGGCGCGCCTCGTCGACATCGCCTGAGGGTTCTTCTACGGTGACGGGGCCACGTCGCCCCGATGCAGGACGCGACCCGCGTGCTGGCCGGCGACTGTACCGTCTCATACGAGGACGCAGAACGCACCGAGAAACGCGGCGAGGTGATCGTGCTCGTCAAACCCGACAACACCGTCCTCGTCCACGACTCCGACGGGTATCAGCCCGCGTCGTGGCTGACGCGCGCCGACGTGGTCCGTTATGCGAGCGACGCGGACGGCGCCCGCATCGTCGCCGGCTCCGGGACCGAACGCCTCGACGTGCGGAGCCACGAGACGACGCTCGACACCTTCGCGCCCGTGACGCCCGCCGGTCCCGAGGTGGGGACGTGCCCGGACTGCGACGGTCCGCTCGTGCGTGCGCGCGGTGACGTCGTCTGTGTCGGCTGTCGAGCGCGCTACCCCGTGCCGCGGGACGCGACGGTGCTCGATGAGACGTGTGCGCGGTGCGGACTACCGCGGATCCGCGTCGAACGCGGCGCGGTCTTCGAGGTCTGTCTCGATCGCCACTGCGAGCCGATCGACGCGGCGGTGCGCAAGCGCTTCGACGGCGCGTGGAACTGCCCCGCCTGCGGTGGGGCCCTCCGCATCGAGCGGCGCAACGCCCTCCGCGCCCGCTGTGCGGCGTGCGAGAACGCGTACGCGGTCCCATCGGGCACCGTCGTCGGCGAGTGCGACTGTGGCGGGCCGCGCTTCGAGACGCCGAGCGGCGAGCGCTGTCTCGCCACGACGTGTCCGGCGCGCGCGCCGTAGACCCCGCGTTTCGGGGTGCGTGACCCGAACGCGAACGACGGCCGGCGAGACGCGGGCGCCGCACCGTAGGCCCTTTGGTCGCCCACGTCGCACGGTGTCGGTATGAACGGTCACCTCCGGGGGGATCGGGTCGTCGTCGGCGACGACGCCCGTCAGCGGTTCCACGACGCCAGCGGCTACGGGGTGCCGCGAAGCGGGAACGAGATCGCCCTCTCGCGCGTCGAGGCGGCGCACCTCCTCTTCCGCGGCGAGCTCGACGCCGTCGAGGGAATGGGGTTCCGCGAGTTCCTCGCGGCCGGCGACAGCGGCTTCAGCACCCGCTTTCTCGTCTACACGGACCTCCGGGACCGGGGATTCTACCTCTCGCCCGCCCGCGAGGACTGGATCGACGAGCCGGGCGACGAGGACTTCGTCGTCTATCCGCGCGGGAAGGGGCCGCGCGACGACGAGATCGCGTACCGCGTCCGCGTCGTCGGCGAACGCACCGACGTCCCCGCGTCCGAACTCGGAGACACCGTGCTCGCCGTCGTCGACGAGGAGTCGGAGCTCACCTACCTCGAAACAGAACGCGTCACCCCCGAGGGCGCCACCGAGTACGACCTCGGCGAGCCGGCCGAGGGCGTCCTCCTTGACGACCGCGTCGTCGTCTGGGAGCCCCCGACGGCGCTCCACCGCTCGGCCTTCTACGGGCAGGAGCTCTCCAGTCGCGCCTCGGACGTCGGTGCCGTCCAGCTCTCGCTCGTCGAGGCCGCGTACCTCGCCGCCGAGGGCGATCTCGTCCTCCCCGAACGGGACGGCGACGTGAACGCGCTCGTCGAACGCGGTCGCGCGGTCGAACGCGGGCGCTTCGACAGACGGCTTCGGACGTATCGAGAGCTCCGGGATCGCGGCCTCGTCCCCAAGACCGGGTTCAAGTTCGGCGCGGACTTCCGCACGTACGCCGACGTCTCCGACGTCGAGGACCTCGGACACTCCGAGTGGCTCGTGCGCTGTCTCGAACCCGCCCACGTCTTCGACCCGCGCGACCTCGCGCTCGACGTCAGACTCGCCCACGGGGTGCGGAAGCGAATGGTTTTTGCGCTGGCACACAGAGACGACATCACCTGGCTCGCCGCGAGCCGACTCACGCCCTAATTTATGACTGCAGACCACACGGACACGGCCGCGACGGACGGCGGGACGGAGACCACGGACGGCGCCGACGAGCTCGCGCTCGATCCGTGGGGATCCTCGACCGTCTCCGACTACCGCAAACTCTTCGAGGAGTTCGGCATCGAGTCCTTCGAGGACGTCCTCGGCGACGTTCCGACCCCCCACTACCTGATGCGGCGGGCGATCATCTTCGGCCACCGCGACTACCGGCGCGTCCTTGACGCGATGCGCGCCGACGAACCGTTCGCCGCGCTCTCCGGGTTCATGCCGACGGGCGACCCCCACATCGGCCACAAGATGGTCTTCGACGAGATCATCTGGCACCAAGAGCAGGGCGGCGACGCGACCGCGCTCATCGCCGACCTCGAAGCGCACGCGGCGCGCGACCTCTCGTGGGCGGAGATCGACGAGCACACGCGGGATTACCTCCTCTCGCTTCTCGCGCTCGGCTTCGACCCCGACGAGGGGACGCTCTATCGGCAGTCGACGAACCGAGACGTCCAAGACCTCGCCTTCGAACTCGGGATCGAGGCCAACTTCTCCGAGTTCCAGTCCATTTACGGCTTCGACGGCGAGACCGACGTCTCGCACATGCAGTCCGTCGTCACGCAGATGGCGGACATCCTCTCGCCGCAATTAGACGAGCCGAAGCCGACCGTCGTGCCCGTCGGGCCGGATCAGGACCCGCACGTCCGATTCGCGCGCGACCTCGCCGCCCGAACGCGGTACTTCGGCGTCACGGAGGCGTACGCCTCCTTCGAGGTCGACGGCGACGCCGAACGCGCCCTGCTCGCGCGAGCCTACGACGCGCTCGCCGACCCCGACGCGCTCGCCGACCCCGACGCCGACGAGCCGGTGCGCTGCGTCGCCGCGGCCGACTGGCTCGCCGACGCCGATCTCGGCGACGACCGGGCCGCGGCCCGCGACGGCGCCGTCGAGAAACTCCGCGCTGCTGGCAAGGAGCCGCTCCGTCCGCGCGTGCGGTTCCTCGACCGGAACGCGACGGACGAGGCCTTCGAGGCCCTCATCGAGGCCGTCGAGGGCGAAAAGCGCGTCTTCGAGGGTCACGTCGACAGCTTCGAGATGGACCGCGGGGCCGCGGCGGATCTCGCCCGCGAAATCGAGGTCGATCACGGTGGCTACGGCTTCGTCCCGCCCTCCTCCATCTACCACCGCTTCATGACGGGGTTGACCGGCGGGAAGATGAGCTCCTCGATCCCGGCGAGCCACATCAGCCTCCTCGACGATCCCGCAGAGGGGTACGACAAGGTGAAGGCGGCGACTACCGGCGGCCGAACGAGCGCCGAGGAGCAGCGCGAACTCGGCGGCGAACCCGACGACTGCCCGGTGTACGAACTCTACGCCTACCTCCTCGCGTCCGACGACGACGAGTTCGCCGAACGCGTCTACGAGGAGTGCCGAGAGGGCGAGCGCCTCTGTGGCGACTGCAAGGAACAGGCGGCGACGCTCATGGAGGAGTTCCTCGCGGAGCACCAGGAGAAGCGCGCGGAAGTCGAGGAGCGACTCGACGCGGCGGACATCGAACTCGAATCGCCGCGACGGCGTTGATCTAGATCTCGGTGTCGTCGGGCGCGTCCTCGCTGTACCGCCCGGAGAAGCGGTCCGTCTGACTCAGCAGGTAGACGTTCCCGAGGCCGAACAGCGCGGCGCCGCCGAGGGCGAGCCCGGGCAGGGGACCGCCGCCGGTATCCGGGATGTACGGGTATTCGAGTGCGAGGTCCTCGACGATCGTCTCCGAGTCCGGGAGGACGCCGCTCCCGACCGCGTCCGGCGGTTCCTCGCCCGCCGCCGGACCGCCCGGTTCGCCGCAGACGATTCGCGCGACCATCCCGAGCGTCTTGTGCGGGATGCAGTAGTAGTCGTACGTCCCGGTCGCCTGGAACTGGTAAGTGAACGTCGCGTCCTGCTCTTGGAGCGTGCCGCTGTTCCACGGCTCGGCGTCCTCGGGGATGAGGTCGTTGCTCGCCTGCGGGTTCGACGAGGAGTACGACGTCGTCGAGTGGCTCCCGCTCGCGTTGACCCACTGGACGTAGTCGCCCGGCTCGACGTAGAGCCCGACCGGATCGAAGAGGTAATCCGATCCCTCCGTGTGCATCTCGACGACGTACGGATCGCTCTCCGTCCCCGATCCCGTCCGGGGATCGTCGCCCTCACTCTCCTGTGCGGCGGCGGAGCCGACGATACCGCTCGCGGCGAGCCCCGCGCCACCTGCCTTGGTGATGAACTGCCTCCGTTTCATAACAACGCCGTCCGTGGAGGAGTGTACTCAGCCCCGGATTGAGTGTGTTTCGATCGTCTACTCGCGCTCTCGCCAGCGCGTAACCGAAACAAGGATGTACGTAACCGGGTAACAGCCAAGTAGCGACGAGTACCGAGCGCCGCTGGCGCGTCGGGACTTCGAAACCAAACAATGAGACGCGAAACGGCCATCATACTGGTGCTCATCGGCATCGTGCTCATGCCGATGTGGGGCATCGCGATCGCGAGCGGAGGGAATAGCTTCGAGCAGATCCCCCTACAGTCAGGGGCGGACGTCTCACTCGCGCCGACGGGACAGTTCGTGACGATGCCCACGGAGATCTCGGTCTACGTGGCCGGCATCGTCTCGTGGATCGCACTCTTCGCGCTCGTCGGCGTTCTCTACGCGCAGGTGCGATACGCACACAACGTGGGGAGACGGACGGAGCCACTGTATCCCGACGAGGGCGACTCGCTTCCGTACATGCCGGACTTCCTCCACAACGCGCACAGGCGGATCATCGCGTATTATCCCGCGGACGCCAGTCTCAGAGCCGTCTGGCTCATGGGTCTGTTCACGTTCCTGAGCGCCGTCTTCGCCGTGCTGTTCGCCGGCGAGGTCATGGGGCTCTCTCGGAACCAGTTCCTCGGGTTCTACGGTGCGATCCTCGCGCTCTCCCTCTCTGAGACCGTCCTGATGTACTACACGCACTTCATGCCGACCATCGAGGTCGCGGAGGAACGCGATCACTGACCATGTCCACGAACGACGACACTGACGCCGACACCGACGCCCAGGCACAGTCCGAGGTCGACTACGAGGAGGACCGCCTCCAGTCGACCCGGCGGAACGCCGCCAAGTTCTTCGCGGCGCTCGGCGGCGCGGCCGCGATCGGGAGCTTCGCCGTCACCGGCCTCTACGGCCTTGACGAGTCCGCGCTCTCGGGCGGCCCCGACTACAACTACCAGACGCTCTACACGCAGGGCACGCGCATCGTCGACGGGGAGGGCAATCCCCTCTCCGTGGACGCGATCGAGGAGGGGAGCGGCGAGAGCATGACCGTCTTCCCCGAAAAGGAGGGCGGCGGCGCGCTCCAGGTCCCCGTCGCCACGACGCTCCTCGTCCGGTTCTCCGAGGACGACTACAGCGAGCCGACGATGCTCGACGGGACCGCACAGGGGTACTCGGCGTACTCCGCGGTCTGCACGCACGCCGGCTGTACGGTCTCCCAGCGGACCGGCCCGAACAACCGGGACTTCCTCTGTCCGTGCCACCAGAGCCAGTTCAATCCTCAACAGGGGGCCGAAGTCGTCAGCGGGCCCGCGCCCCGGCCGCTGCCCCAGCTCCCCGTCGGGATCGCCGAGGACGGAGACCAGCTGATAATCGCCACCGGCCCGTTCGAGGCCCACATTGGGGCCGGGGAGTAACCGATGAGCACGATCACCGACTCCGACGAGAGCGAGGAGGCCCAGCAGTACGACGGGAGCCGCGTCTACCGCTGGCTCGACGACCGCCTCGAACTCGGCGACGAGTTCCTCGGCAAGGCGTTCCCGGAGGACCGCTACGCGTCGTTCCTCCTCGGTGAGGTCACGCTGTTCAGCTTCGTCTTCCTCGTCCTCACCGGGACGTTCCTCGGCCTGCTCTACCGCCCGGGCGCCGCGGACACCACCTACCAGGGCATCGTGGCGAACTACGCCGGGACGGAGGTTCCGATGGCGTTCGCGTCCGTCCTGCGGATCACCTACGACGTCCCGATGGGGATGTTCATCCGGATGGTCCACCACTGGGGGGCGTACCTGTTCGTCGCCGCGATGGGGCTCCACATGCTCCGCGTCTTCTTCAGCGGTGCGTACCGGAACCCGCGCGAACTCAACTGGGTCGTCGGGTCGACGCTGTTGTTCCTCGGCCTCGTCGAGGGGTTCATGGGGTACGCGCTCCCCTTCGACGAGTACGGGTCGACGGCGACCGGGATCGGGTTCAACCTCGCGAGCTCCATTCCCGTCATCGGCGAGACGCTGACGAAGATCGTCTTCGGGGGGCTGTGGCCCGACAACGCCGGCACCATCCTCCCGCGGATGTTCTTCTACCACACGTTCCTCATCCCGCTGATCATCGGCGGCCTCATCGCCGTCCACATGTTCCTGCTCATCCGGCAGAAACACACCGACCAGCAGTCCGGGCGCGACGCCGAGGCCGATGTCGAGGTCTCCGATGAGTCCCTCGTCACCGGTGTTCCGCTCCTCCCGAACCAGGTCGCGGTGGTGCTCATCGTCTTCCTCTCGACGTTCGCCGTCCTCTCGCTGCTCGCGGGACTCTTCCCCGTCCAGCGCCTCCCCGTCTGGGGGCCCAACGACCCGTTCAGTACGCCGGGCGGGGTCGCACCGGACTGGTACTTCATGTGGGTGTTCGGCCTCCTGAAGATCATCCCCGACTTCGTGCCGCTCGCGGAGTTCGTCGGCGGCGTGCTCCTCCCGGGGGTCATCGCCGGCGTCCTCGTGCTCTGGCCGTTCGTCGACTACACGTCGGACGCGGTCCACTTCACGGCCGATCCGATCGAGCGGCCGGCTCAGACCGCCGTCGGCGTCGGAGCGATCGTCTTCGTCATCATGCTCTCCATCGCCGCGATGAACGGGACGGTCGCCGAGGTCACGGGCATACCGACCGGTGAGGTGACGGGCTACCTGCTCTACCTCAACATCATCGTTCCGCTCGTCTGGGGGGCCATCACCTACCTCGTGCTCAAGCGTGGCGTCGAACGCCGTGCCTCCGACGCCGTCCCGAGCGACGACGACTCGGACGTGGCGAACACCGCGGTCTCCGACGACTAACACTCACACACTCTTCGATGTCTTCGCTTTCGCCGCGGCGCTATCGTGCGCTCGATCGCCTAACGAAGCTCCTCGGGCTCGTGCTGTTGACCGTCGCGCTCGTTCCCGGGACGCTTCACGGCCCGCTCAAAATCGCCTGCGGGCTTCTCGGACTCGCGCTCGGTGTCGCGACGGTGTTCGTCGAACCCGATACCGACGCCGAGGACTGATTACGCCGCGTCCGCGAGCGCGCTCCGCAGGCGCGCCTCGTCGACCCGGTGCTCGAACGTGACACTGCCCTCGACCTCGACGTACGGGACGCGCTCACCGTACTCGGCTTCGAGCTCGGGGTCGGCGTCGACGTCGTGCGTCGTCACGGTCACCGCGACGTCGAGGTCGTCGACGACGTTCTCGATGGTTCGCTCGGCTTCGTCGCAGAGGCGACACTGCTCTCGTCTGTAGACGGTGATGGCGACGCTCATCGTCCGACCCGGTAGACGAGTGCGAGGAGCGCGGCACCGACGAAGAACGTGAGCACGCAACCGACGATCTGGACGATCATCACGCCCGCGCCGCCGGTGTACTGCCACGGTCTCCCGACGAGCGTCGCGATCGCGACGAGCGCGAGATAGACGCCGAGGACGGTTCCGAGTGCGTCGAACGGATCGTAGCCGGCGAGAGTTCCTGCCATACCCGTATCTCTCTGCGTCGTCGCCCCTAACGCTACCGGATGCGTCCGCGCGACCGGTCGCACCGCTCGTCGATCGAGAGCGGGCCGAGCGCGATCTGAACACTGGCCGCCGCTCGTCGTCCTCGCGTCGTCGTGCGTTCGAATCTCGCCGCGGCCGGTTCACGCGTCGCTCCGCGAGCGGTGTACGGGCCGAGCGCGATTTGAACACGCGACCGTCTGGTTAAAAGCCAGACGCTCTGCCGGACTGAGCTATCGGCCCTCATCGGGTACGTGGTGGGGGCGGCGTTAAACGTTTACCATCCGCTCATTCGAGGTACTCTTCGAGGGCGTCGGTCACGACGGCCCCCGGAGTCACGTCCTCGACGGCCGCCCGTCGTCTGAGCTCCCGATAGGTGTCGAGCGGGAGCGAGACGGTGAGCTCGCCGGGCGTGACGCCGCGCTCGCGCAGCGCGTCCTCGATGGGCCGACCGTCGTTCACCTCGCTGGCGATCGCGCGCACCTCGCGGACGGTGAGGTCGTTGTCGATGGCGGCGAACGCGAGCTGATAGCGCGCTTCGCCCCCGACGCGCGCGATGTGCTTCGCCGCGGTCGGTGCGATATGGCCCGCGGCGACGTGTCGACGGACGGGACGCGGGAGGTCGTGGACGCGCGCCCACTTTCGGATGAACGAGACGGTGACGCCGTCGCCGGCGCGCTCGGCCGCGGCCTTATAAGACCCCTCGGCGCGGACGAGCGCCGCGCAGGCCGCCGCCCCGCGGAGCATGTAGAACCGATCGTCGCCGAGCTCGCCGCCCGCGAACGATGCGACGGTCTCGGCGGCGTCGGCGACGCTCTCGGGATCGGTCGGATCGAATTCGACGGCCTCCTGTGCGCGCTCCCCGGCGACGCGCTCGTCGCCGCGGATGACGGGTCGCCCCACCGGTGACTCGCGGTCCGTCGGCGGAATCTCTGACCCGTCGCTCATATCCTTGCTAGAACGTCTCCGATATAAATCTCTACTCCTCGGCGCGCCGCTCGCTGAGGTGCTCCCAGATCTCGGTGCACCCCGCCCCCGGCTCGACATCGTCGAGATGATCGTCCCCGTCGCGGCCGGCCTCGGTTTGTGTCTCTGCCATGTGCCCCTTCGTACGACCCCCATCGGTATAAGGACGCCCCAGAGCGCACTACCCGCCTTTGCTTCCGGGTAGTAGTGATTCCCGCCCCTTTCGACGACGCCGAGCGACCCGTCGAGATACGGGTACATCGTCGCCTCGAAAGCCCAGGACGCGGGGAGTCGGCGGACGCGACAGATCGCGGTCGTGCCATCGGACCCAGTACCGGCAACAAAGTCTGCTTATCCGGTCCCGATTCCGACGCGGCGGTCGATCAGATCGTGTGTGTCTCGCCCGTGTCCGGCGCCGTCGCGTCGTAGCCGTCGGCGCGGAGGTCGGCGGCGAACCGACCGGTCGCGTCGCCGTGCACCGCGAAGACGCGCGCGTCGCGGTAGGCGTCGAGGAACGAGCGGAGACCGTCGCGGTCGGCGTGTGCGGAGAAGTCGAACGACGCCGTGCGCGCCGCGATCGGGAGGGTGCGCCCGTCGAACTCCGCTCGACCGCGTTCGAGCAGGTCGTAGCCCGGCGTTCCCGGGACCTGATGGCCGACGAACGCGACGAGGTTCGTCGGGTCGCCGCGAATCGCGGGGACGTACGTCATCGCCGGGCCACCGGTGAGCATCCCCGACGTCGTGATGACGACGGCGTTCTGCTCGGCGATGCGTTTCTTCTGACCGCGCCCGCCCGTGACGAAGCGGGCGTTTCCCATGGCCGCGCGGAACGCTTCGGGGTCGCGGAGGAACCCGTCGACGCCTCGCAGCCGTTTCGCCACGTCGACCCCCATCCCGTCGACGTAGCAGTCGATGTCGTGTGCCGCACAGACGAGCATCGCTTCCTGCGTGCGTCCGACCGCGAACGCGGGTACGACGACGGTCCCGCCTCGGTGAACCGTCTCCCTGAGCTCGCGTGCGAACCGCCGTTCCGTCTCGCGCCGCCGCCCCCGACTCACGTCCGCGTACGTGCTCTCGCAGACGACGACGTCGGCGTCGGGGCGCGCCGTCGAGCCCGAAAGCAGGCGTTGTCCCTCCGTGTGGAAGTCCCCGGTGTAGAGCAAGCGGGTGTCGTCGTCCCCGGACTGCGTTCTGCTTCCGTCGGGACTCCGTCCCGATTCGTCGACGAGGACGTGTGCGCTCCCCGGGATGTGGCCGGCGTCGAAGAGCGTGACCGTGTGGCCCGCGGCCTCGAACGGTACGCCGTACGCGTGCGTCTGCGAGACTTCGCCGAGCGCGCCGATCTCCGCGCGGGTGAACGGCCGGTCGTAGCGATCGGCCTGTAGCTTCAGAGTGTCCCGGGCGAGGAGGTCGGCGAGCTCGCGCGTCGGCGGCGTCCAGTGAACCGACGGCCGGCGACCCCCCTTCAACAGGCTCGGCACCGCGCCGACGTGATCGAGGTGGGCGTGCGAGACGACGACGGCGT
Organism: Halarchaeum nitratireducens; assembly: GCF_014647155.1. GTDB lineage: Archaea > Halobacteriota > Halobacteria > Halobacteriales > Halobacteriaceae > Halarchaeum > Halarchaeum nitratireducens. The sequence goes on from NZ_BMOQ01000003.1 coordinate 101,632, forward strand.
CCGGTTCGACGTCCGGCGGCGTTCTCGCCGGCGTCCCGCCTTCGAGTCCGTAGTCGATGAGGAGCGAGTCGTTCACCAGCAGGGCGCTGCGACCGATGCCGTTCGCCCCGCCGAGGAACCGTACGTCCATCGGTCCGACGCTACTCGCCCGCGGCGTTTGGGCCCGTCGGTCCCGCGACCGGACACCAGTCGAACCGTGTGACTCACCCTCGTGACTTTAGTCGTCGGGGGCCTCACGTCCGAGTACCACGCCATATGAACGAGGGTACGTCCTCTCCGGGCCGGCCGACCGCCGCGAACGCATCCCGGATCGATCCGCCGCCCGCGTTCGTCGAGCGGGCGAACGTCACCGATCGATCGATCCGGGAGGGCTTCGCGGATCGCTGGCCGGAGTGCTGGGATCGGGCCGCGGCCTTCCTCGACTGGTCGTCGTCGTACGATCGAGTGCTGGACGCCGCGAACGGATACGACTGGTTCGCCGGCGGCGCGTTGAACGCGTCGTACAACTGCGTCGACAGGCACGTCGAGGCCGGCCGGAAGAGCCACGCGGCCCTCAAGTGGGAGGGTCGCCTCGGCGAGACGCGGACGTACACGTACCACGACCTCTACCGCGAGGTGAACGCGCTCGCCGCCGCCCTCCGCGAGCGGGGCGTCGAGGCCGGTGACGTCGTCACGACGTACATGCCGGTACTCCCGGAGCTCCCGGTGACGATGCTCGCATGCGCCCGTCTCGGCGCCGTCCACTCGGTCGTCTTCGCCGGCTACTCGGCCGACGCTCTCGCCATGCGACTCGCCGACACCGAGTCGGCGTGGCTGCTCACCTGCGACGGCTACTACCGGCGCGGGACCGCCCACGACCTGAAGCGGAAGGCGGACAACGCCTGTCTCCGCGCCCCGCAGTCGGTCGATCGCATCATCGTCGACCGGCTCGACGACGACCGATCCTACGGCGACAACTACGCCGAGTACGCGACCCTCCTCGACGAGTACGCCGGGGAGACGGTCGATCCGGTCCCCCGAGAGTCGAGCGATCCTCTCTTCGTCATCTACACCTCGGGGACCACCGGTCGTCCGAAGGCTGTCCGACACGCGACCGGCGGCTATCTCGCACAGGTCGCGTGGACGTCTCACGCCGTCCTCGACCTCGAACCCGGTGACACGCACCTCTGCTCGGCGGATGTCGGGTGGATCACGGGGCACTCGTACGTCGTCTACGGCCCGCTCGCGCTCGGGGCGACGACGGTGTTGTACGAGGGAACGCCGGACTACCCCGAGCGGGACCACCTCTGGGAGATCGTCGAGCGCAACGCCGTCGACGTCTTCTACACGGCGCCGACGGTCATCCGCGCGTTCATGAAGTGGGGCGCGGAGCACCCCCAGCGCCACGATCTCTCCTCGCTGCGGTTGCTCGGAACCGTCGGCGAACCGATCGACGAGACGACGTGGCGGTGGTACTACGACCACGTCGGGAACGGCGCCTGTGCGCTCGTCGATACGTGGTGGCAGACCGAGACCGGCGGGATCGTGGTCTCTACGCTGCCCGGCGTCGACGGGATGCGCCCGGGCACCGCCGGCCCGCCCCTCCCGGGCATCTCCGCCGACGTCGTCGACGCGTGCGGTGAGCCGGTCGACCCGGGTGAATCCGGTTCGCTCGTCCTCACCCGCCCCTGGCCCGGCATGGCGCTCGGCCTCGGCGACTCGACGGGCGAGGCGCCCACGGCGTGGCGCTATGAGACGGGCGACGCGGCGGCCGTCGACGCGGACGGCTACCTCCGGCTTCTTGGCCGCGAGGGGAACGCCCTCAACGTCGCCGGGCAGCGACTGGGAACGCGCGAGCTCGAGGCGGCGATCGTCGGCGTCGACGGCGTCGCCGAGGCGGCGGTCGTCGGCGTCGACGGTCCCCAGAGCGATACCGCCCTCTACGCGTACGTCACGCCGCAGCGCGACGCCGGGTCCGCGGGACCGCTGCGCGAGCGGGTGCGTGCGGCCGTCGCGGCCGCCATTGGTCGGTTCGCCACCCCGGATGTCGTCGTCTTCACGCCCGACCTCCCGAAGACCCGCTCCGGGAAGGTCCTCCGGCGCCACCTCCGACAGATCGCCAGCGGTGAGCGAGTCTCCGATACGGAACCGCTTCGCAACCCCGAGATCGTCGGCGAGCTCGAATCGATCGTCGACGGCGTTTCGGAGTAAGGCGAAAACGCGAAACCGAACTCCGAGATAGCGGCTCCTCTCTTCTCACATTCAGACCGTTGGTGACTCTCACCACCCAACGCTTATTTCGCGATAGTATCAAGAGCGAAACGGCATGGACGACCCGTCGGCCGGAGCGCCGCTCACGACGGCCGAATACGAGCGCCTCGTCGACGCCGCCGACTCGTACCGCACGGAACTCCTCGTCGCCCTCTGCGGGCGCGTCGGCCTGCGGCCCGGCGAGATCGCACGCCTCCGCCCCGGCGACCTCACCCGGACGTCGAGCGACCACGACTTCCTCGCGGTCCCGGGGGACGACGACACGCGCGACGCCTACGTTCCGCCGGCCGCCGCGGCCGACGTCCGCAAGTACGCCGGCGCGGCCGACATCGCCGACGACGAACCGCTCTTCGACGTGACGCCGCGCCGTCTCCAGATGCTGATCGCGGAGGTCGCGGAGCGGGCCGCCGACGGTGACGACGACCGCCTCGCCGACGTCTCCACGCGCGACCTCCGCGCGCACTTCGCCGCTCGCCTGCTCGGGGCCGGCGTCGACCCCCGCATCGTCCGCGAAGCGGGTGGGTGGTCGAGCCTCGCCAGCTTGGAGCCGTACGCCGATCCGCCGACCCGCGCGGAGGTCGCCGCCGCGCTGAGCGACGAAGCGGCGGCCGGGAGCGACGCCTCACCGACGGAGCCGGACCGCGAACGACCCGATCGCTCGGGGTTCGCGGAGGCGGCGACGGCCCTCGGTGCGGCGCTCGAGGACGTGGCGACCAGACCGGCGGTCGAGGAGCGGGCGTGCGAGGCGCTCGCCGCGACGTGCGGGCCGGCGGTGATCTGCGACGAGCGTGGGGAGATCCGGGCGTCGACCGGCGTCGACGACCCGGACGCCCGCGCGGCGATCGCGGACGTGTTGGACGAGACGGCCCTCCTCGACGTCGAGGGCGGCGTTCGGTTCGTCGAGCGCGACCTCACCGCCGAGGCGTGGCGGGCCGACCGGACGCTGGCGTCCAGCGCCATCCGCGCCGGCGACCGCGTCCACGGGCTCCTCTGTGTCGTCGTCGGCCCGTCCACGTCGACCAGCGGCCTTCGACGCGCGCTCGTCGACGCTGGGCGGCGCGTCGGGTGGGCGGTGGCGGCGACCGAGCGCAAGGAGCGACTGCTCTCCGATACGGGCGTCGAACTGGTGTTCGAGGTGGACGCGGGGTCGTTCTTCGCGTCGGCGTCCCGGGCGCTCGACTGTCGACTGGAGCTCGACGGGCTCGTCCCGATGGCCGATCAGTCGCTCCTCTGCTTCGTCGCGGCGCGTGAGGTTTCGGTCGACGCCCTCCTCGACCGGGCCGCCGCGTCGAACGGGATCGCCGACGTTCGCCTCATCCGCGACGCGGGCGAGCGCGCACAGCTTGAGTTCGTCGTCCGCTCGGACGCGCCGATCGCGGAGATCGTGCGACGCGGTGGCGCCGTGGAGTCGGTGACGGCCGCCGACGGGGTCGCGCGCGTCGCCGCCGTCTTCCCGACACAGACCGACGTCCGAACGCTCGTCGAGGACGTCACCGCGGCGCACCCCGGTGTCTCGTTCCGGGCCAAACGCGAGGCCGTGCGGCGCGAGTCGCCGGACGACGTCCACCGGACGGTGGAGCACGAGCTGACCGATAAACAGCGAGTGACGCTCCGCGCGGCGTACTTCGCGGGCTACTTCGAGTGGCCGCGCGGCAGCACCGCGGAAGAGCTCGCGGGCTCCATGGGCGTCTCGGCACCGACACTGCACAACCACCTTCGAAAGGCCCAACAGAAGGTCTTCACCGCGCTGTTCGACTCGTCCTCGTGATGGTGGCGCTCGGGTGTGCCAACTAATTAGAATGAATGTTTATTACAATAGCTTCGATTGCTACGTGTGGTATGGTAGAAAACGACAACCTCGAAACGCGATTGGCCGAACAGGACGTGTTCGAGCCGCCAGAGTCGTTCGTCGAGCAGGCTAACGTCACCGATCCGAACATCTACGAGGAGTTCGAGGAGAACTGGCCCGAGTGTTGGGAGGGCGCCGCCGATCTCCTCGACTGGTACGACGACTACGATCAGGTGCTCGACGACTCGAACCCGCCGTTCTACGAGTGGTTCACCGGCGGGACGCTGAACGCCTCCCACGAGTGCGTCGACCGGCATCTGTCCGAGCGCGGCGACGAAGTCGCCATCGAGTGGGTCGGCGAGCCGGCCGACGAGGCCGACCGCTCGATCACCTACGAGGAGCTCCACCGGGAGGTGAACGAGTTCGCGGCGGCGTTACGCGACCTCGGGGTCGGCGAGGACGACGTCGTCACGATGCACATGCCGATGATCCCCGCCCACCCGATCGCGCTCCTCGCCTGCGCGCGTATCGGCGCGCCCCACTCGGTCGTCTTCGCCGGCTTCTCGGCCGAGGCGCTCGCCGAGCGGATGAACGCCGCCGACTCCGAGTACCTCGTCACCGCGGACGGCTACTACCGGCGCGGCGACCCCCTCGACCACCTCTCGAAGTCACGCGAGGGCGTCGAGAAAGTCGAGCACGACGTCGAGACGGTCGTGGTCGATCGCCTCGGCCCGAACGGCGACGACTTCGGCCACGACCTCGACGAGGACGAACACGACTACGCTGACCTCGTGGCCGACCACGCCGGCGCGACGGTCGAGCCGGTCGCTCGCGACGCGGAGGACATGCTCTTCCTCATGTACACCTCCGGGACCACCGGCCAACCGAAGGGGGTGAAACACACGACGGCGGGCTATCTCGCGTGGACGGCGTGGACCTCGCAGGCCGTCCTCGACGTCAAACCCGAGGACACCTACTTCTGCTCGGCGGACATCGGGTGGATCACCGGTCACTCCTACATCGTCTACGGCCCCCTCGCCCTCGGGACGACGACGACGATGTACGAGGGCGCACCCGACTACCCCGCGGAGGACCGTTTCTGGGAGATCGTCGACGACCTCGACGTCACGCAGTTCTACACGGCGCCGACGGCCATCCGGTCGTTCATGAAGTGGGGCGCGGAACACCCGCAGCGCCACGACCTCTCCTCGCTGCGGTTGCTCGGGACGGTCGGCGAACCGATCAATCCGAAGCCGTGGAAGTGGTATTACAAGCACATCGGCGGCGAGGAGTGCCCGATAGTCGACACGTGGTGGCAGACGGAGACCGGCGGTCACATGGTGACGACGCTCCCCGGCGTCAACGACATGAAGCCCGGGAGCGCCGGTCCCGCGCTCCCCGGCGTCGACGCACGTATCGTCGACGGCAACGGCGAGGAAGTACCCGCGGGCGGTGCCGGCTATCTGACCGTCCAGAAGCCGTGGCCCGGGATGCTGCGCACGCTCTACAAGAACGACGAGCGGTTCATCGACGAGTATTGGGCCGAGTACTCCGACACCGACTCTGACGACCCCGAGGACTGGGTCTACTTCCCCGAGGACGGCGCGAAGATCGACGACGAGGACTACATCACCGTCGTCGGTCGCGTCGACGACGTCGTCAACGTCTCCGGGCACCGACTCGGGACCATGGAGATCGAGTCCGCGGTCGTCTCCGCCGAGGGCGTCGCCGAGGCCGCCATTGTCGGCGCGAGCGACGACCTGAAGGGCGAAGTCATCCACGCCTACGTCATCCTCGAAGACGACGACGCCGATGAGGACGAACTGCGCGAGCGCATCGAGGCCGCCGTCGAGGATCAGATCGGTCCCATCGCGCGGCCGGCGAAGATCGTCTTCACGCCCGAGCTCCCGAAGACCCGCTCCGGGAAGATCATGCGCCGCCTCCTCGAAGAGATCTCCGACGGGGAGGAACTCGGCGACACCTCGACGCTTCGCAATCCCGACATCGTCCGCAATATCGAAGCCGAAGTCCGAGGTGAGTGATCATGCCCGCTAACACCGACACCGCGAACCCCGGACCGCTCGGCCTCGTCGCGTTCGGCCTGACGACCGTCCTCCTCAGTCTCGTCAACGGCGGGATCCTACCCAGCGCGGGTGAACCCGTCGTCCTCCCGCTCGCGCTCGCCTTCGGCGGCACGTGCCAGTTCTTCGCCGGCCTCCTCGAGTATCGGGAGGGGAACACGTTCGGGTACACGGCGTTCTGTAGCTACGGGGCGTTCTGGTGGTGGTTCGGCCTGCTCGTCCTCTTCGCGGGCAACGGTTGGCTCTCCGTCAACGCGACGGCCGTCGGCGCCGCGCTCCTCCTCTGGGGGCTCTTCACGGCCTACATGTGGGTCGCGACGTTCAAGCTCAACTGGGCGCTCTGGTCCGTGTTCCTCACGCTGACCATCACGTTCCTGCTGCTCGGTCTCGGCGACCTCGGCTTCGGGACGGCGACGATCGGCGGCTACGTCGGCGTCCTCACCGGCCTGCTCGCCATGTACGCCTCGTTCGCGGAGGTCGTCAACTGGGCGTGGGACCGCACCGTGGTCCCCATCGGCGGCGCGCCGCTCAGCGACTGAACGGCCGACGATTCCCGTTCTCCTCGTTTATCGCTCCCGCCAGCGGCGCACGGCGAATTCCCCGTACCCGCCGTAGGCGAGATCGAGGCTCCCGATCCACCAGTTCCACCGCGACGCCACGCGCCCCTCCGGCGCGTCGCGGAGATGCTCGACGACTTCCGCGGGCGCGAGTTCGTGGCCGGCGTCGCGCTCGTAGCGGCCGCTCGCCGCGAGATCGGCCGCGATTCGGGCGACGGCGTTGCGCTCGGCCTCGCTCCCGGGGAAGACCGCGAGCGCGTCCGCGAACGCGTCCACGGACCGAGTCACACGCGACACTCGACGCCCCGGTCCAAAGAGCGTGCCCCCGACCCGTACCTCCGAGTGCGATGCCGGGACCATCCCGGTGCGTGCCCTGACCCCCCGCTCGCGGCGGTCCAACGAGCCGGTCGCGCCACCGTGCGTCCGGTCGAGCGCGCCCGTCGGCGCGCGTCGCGCGACGCCCCGCCGCGATTTCTCCGGTCGCCAGCCCGCTCCTACCGACGGATCTCGTCGCCGGTGACGTCCTCGATACCGCGCACGAACGCCGCGATGTCCTCCTCGCCGTGGCCGAGCGCGCGCGCCCGGCTCGCAGCCTCCTTCGTCGCTGCCGTCGCCGGCACCGGCACCTCCCGTTCGCTCGCGCTATCGAGCGCGAGACGCAGGTCCTTGAACTGCAGGTCGAGCGGGAACGCGGCCTCGAAATCGCCCTCGGCGATGGCCTCCCCCTTCGCGTCGAAGAGCGGCGCCGCCACTCCCCCGGAGCCGATGGCTTCGAGCATCGCGTCCACGTCGAGGCCGTTCGCGTCCGCGAGCGCGAGCGACTCCGCGAACGACTGCATCATGTTCCCCAAGAGGAGGTTCACGGAGAGCTTCGCGTGCGTGCCGTCGCCGACGCCGCCACAGCGCACGACGGGGTCGCCCATCGCCTCCAGCACGCCTTCGACGGCGTCGACGTCCGCGTCCGCGCCGCCCGCGAGCATCGTGAGCGTCCCGTCTTCGGCGGGCCCGATCGTCCCCGAGACCGGGCAGTCGACGAAGCGCCCGCCCGCCTCGGCGACGAGCGTCGCGGCCGCCCCGGTGTCGTCCGGCGAGACCGTACTCGAATTCACGACGTAGTCGCCCGCGGAGAGTCCGGCGAGCAGACCGTCCGTGCCGTCGAGGACGTCCCGGAGAGCCTCGCCGTCCGTCACCATGACGACGGTGACGTCCGCGCGCTCGCCGACGCCGCGCGGCGTCCCCGCGACCGGGACGCCCGCGTCCGCGAACGGTTCCGTGGGCGCCTCACTCCGGTTGTAGACCACGAGGTCGAAGTCGTCAGCGACGTTCCACGCCATCGGTACGCCCATCGCGCCGAGTCCGATGAACCCGACTGTCGTCATGGGTGTCGATACGGACGCGCCGGACAAATAGGTCGGCGGCGAGAGAGACGCGCCGCAAAGGCTTTTGCTGGGCCGGGGTGACGTATCGTTCATGAAAGTGCTGTTGGGCATCGGCGGGAGCGACGACTCGCTCGACGCCCTCGACCGCACGGTCGAGCGGGCCGTCGAGGCGGGTGACGAGCTCACCGTCGCCGTCCTCGACAACCCGGAGAGCGACCGGTCCGCGGACGAGGTCATCGATCACGCGTCGTCGGTGCTGGAGGAGGCGGGCCTCGACGCCGACGTTCGACACCTCACGGGCGACCCGGGGAGCGAGCTCGTCGAACTCGCCGGCCGCGAGGGGTTCGAACAGGTCGTCCTCGGCGGCGGCGAGCGCAGTCCGATGGGGAAGATCCGACTCGGCCACATCGCCGAGTTCGTCCTGCTGAACGCGCCCGTCACCGTCTCCCTGGTCCGATGACGAACGACACCGACGCGCCCGGCCCGTTCCCGACGCCGCCCCACGCCTTCGAGGACGCCGACGGGCGCGAGATCACCGTCCGCTCGCTCGCGTCGACGGACGCCGACGGGATCGAGTCGCTCGTGGCGATGTACGACGACTTCGACCCGAGCATGCGCGCGCAGGGCATTCCGCCGACGGGCGAGGCCCGCGTGCGCTCGTGGCTCGACACGCTCGTCGGGGGCGACGCCTACAACGTCGTCGCGTGGCACGGCGACGACGCGGTCGGCCACGCGACGCTCGTCCCGGACGGCGACGACGCGTACGAGCTCGCCATCTTCGTCCACCAGGACTCGCAGGGCTGTGGCATCGGGACGCGTCTCATCCGCACGCTCCTCGGCTACGGCGCGGCGAACGACGTCGGTCACGTCTGGCTGACGGTCGAGCGGTGGAATCACGCGGCGATCGCGCTCTACGAGAAGGTGGGCTTCGAGACGATGAGCGCCGAGAGCTTCGAGATCGAGATGGAGATGGACCTCTCGACGGCCCGCGTTCAGACGGACAACACGGGCTGACTCGCGTAGAGTAACACGTACTCGGCGACCTTCTCCAGCACCGTCCCGGGCGGATCGACGCTCGAACGCGCCTCGCGGGGCATGACGAGGAAGTCCGCGTCGACGTCGTCCGCGCAGTCGAGGATCACGCTCCCGGGGTGGTGGGTCTTGCGTCGCGTCGAGAAGCCGTGCATGACGGAGGTGCCGACCGGGACGTCGCTCGCGTCGGCGAGCGCGCGGACGTCGTCGAGGAACGACTCGTGTGCGTCCGCGATCCCGTCCTCGTCCACGTCGCCGTCCGCGATGCTCCGCGCGACGTCGTCGCCGAGGACGAAGAGCGCGTGGACGTCGGCGTCGTAGCGCTCGGCGACTGCGACCGCGTACTCGGCGGCGGTCCCGGAGGCGTCGCTCCCGTCGACGGGGACGAGGACCGTCCCGACTTCGAGGCTCATGTCGGCGTCTCCGGCGGCCGCCACCAAAAGCCCACCGAGGAGTGGAGTTAAGTGCGGACGCGGCGACGTCCCCCACATGATCGATACCGTTGTCGTCGCCACCGACGGGTCGGAGAGCGTGGGGCGCGCGATCGACACCGCTCTCGACCTCGCCGAGCGCTTCGACGCCGACGTCCACGCGCTCTCCGTCGTCGACACGGGGGCGCTCGACACGACCCCGGACGACCTCCGCACGGAGATGGCGGACGCGCTCGCGGCGCGCGCCGAGGACGCCCTCGCGAACGTCGCCGAACGCGCCGACGGCCCGGTCACCACCGCGGTCCGCGAGGGACGTCCCGCGGACGAGATCCTCGCCTACGTCCGGGAGATCGACGCCGACGTCGTCGCCACGGGCACGCGCGGACGCCACGGCGAGAACCGCCTCCTCATCGGCTCGGTCGCCGAGCGCGTCGTCCGCGACTCCCCGATCCCCGTGTTGACCGTGCGGCGCCTCGAAACCGACGAGATCGACGGACGCGCGTAACCGCCGGGTTCTTCTCCCTCGCCGCGCTTCCCCACGTATGAAAGACCGGGTCATCGACGACGATACCCTCTCGCTCGAACGGAAGTCCCGCCTCCCGGGGCGGGGCTTCTTCGTCCCCGACGACGTCTCCGAGGCCGAGACGGAACGCGAGATGCGCGAGCGCCTCGACGGCGCGGACGTGGTCGTGGTGGCGGACCCCGACGCCGACGGCCTCGCCTGCGCCGCGCTCGTCCGCGAGGTCTATGGCGCGGCCGCCCTCGTCCCCGCCGGCCCGCACACCCTCGAGGACGGACTCGATCGCGTCGCCGACTACGCCCCCGCCGGCGCGACCGTCTACGTCTGTGACCTCTGTCCAGACGAGTACGCGTACGTCCGCGACGAACTCGAACGCCTCGTCGCGCACGCCGGCGCCGTCCACTGGTACGATCATCACCAGTGGACCGAGGACGCGGCCGAACGCGTCCGCGCGGCCGGCGTCGACCTCGTGATCGGTGACTCCGACGAGGAGTGCACCGCCGACGTCGCCGTGCGCTCCCTCGACGCCGACCTCCCGCGCCACCTCGTCGAGCTCGCCGCCGTCACCCGCGATCACGACCTCTGGCTGAAGGAGGACCCGCGCAGCGACGACCTCTCGGACTACTCGCATCGCGCCGACGACGAGGAGTACGTCGAGACCGTCCGCGAACACGGCCCCGACCTCCCCGCCGAGGTCCTCGACTTCCTCGAAGCCGAGCGCGTCGAGAAACGCGAGCTCATCGACAAGGCCCTCTCCCGCGCCGAACTCCGCACCGTCTCCGTGGCCGGCGAGGACGTGACCGTCGGCGTCACCTACGGTCGGTGCTCCCAGAACGAGGTCGCCGACGACCTCCGCGAGCAGGGCGCGGACGCCGCCGTCATCGTCAAGCCCGCGGGCTCCGCCTCCATCCGCGGGAGCGAGGACTTCGAGCGCTGTCACGAGGTCGCCCGGCAGGTCAACGGCGGCGGCCACCCGCAGGCCGCCGGCTGTAAGCCCGACATCTACGACGACATGCTCGACTACGCGAACCACTGGACGACCGGCGGGGCCGTCGCCACGCAGGTCATCCTCAACGCCTTCCGAACGCTCCCCGACGAGCCCGCCGAGAGCGCGGAGGAGTAGCGTAGCGCCCGCGTCGCTCTCGGGGCCCGCCGCTCAGACCCCCGTGATCCGACGACGCGTCACTCGCAGAGCCAGCGCTCCGAGTAGCTCGCCCCGCACTGGCAGTGCGCGTAGGCGTGGACGACGGGGCCCTCGGCGTAGAGGCCGCCGACCTCCTCGTTTCGCTCCTCGGTGAACGCGAAGACGAACGAGACGTCGTGGGTCTCGCCGTCGCCCGCCTCGGGGCACTCGCCGCCCGCGAGGTCGCGATCGACGTGGCCGTCCGCGCCCATCGCCTCCTGTGCGAACTCCATCGCCGCCATTCCCGTCGTCTTCTGGAAGACGGTGCGCCCCCTCTCCCCGTCGACGACGAGGACCACGCCGTCGTCGTACGCGACGGCGTCCTCGCGGTCCGCGAGCGACCCGACGTTCTCGACGACGTCCTCTGTGAGGTAGAGCGCGACGTCCTCGTGGCGCTCGCCCGCGAGGAACTCGGTGTACCTGTCGGTCATACCTCCCCTACCCGCTCGCGGAAGAAAAGCGCCGTGCGTTCGACTCGATGCGTTACTCGTCGGCTTCGTCCGCGTCCTCCTCCTCGCCGAGGAGGGAGGCGACGGACTCGTCGCCGGTCTCCGTGACCTTCGCGTTGATCTGGACGGTCGCGTCGGAGACCTCGCTCCCGCGGACGCTGATCCGGCGGCGCTCGCCGTCGCGCTCGGGGTTGTAACCGACGCTCTCGGTCTTGACGAGGACGCTCTCCACGCCGGGCCCGGAGACGTCGCCGCGCATCGGGCGCCCGGCCTCGTCGGAGCCGCCGGTGATCTCGAGCGTGCAGCCGGTCAGTCCAACGGCGTCACCGTCGACCTCGTCGCCGATATTCCGACCGATGAAGCGATTCGCGTCCTGTCCCTCGACCTCGATCGGGTACGCCGTCCCCTCCGCGGGGTCGGCGACCACGACGTTGAACGTAGCCATACGCGTATTCCCGGCTGCGCGACCTAAAAGCGCGTCGAAACCCCGGAGCGGCTGCGAGGCCCGGCGACACGCTTTTGCCCGCTTCTCGGGTAGGCCGGGTATGACCGAGCAGGGCGACGCCGACGGGATCGACGCGACGGCGGACGACGACGCGACCGACGGCGCGGCGGCGACCGCGGGCGGTGCGGACGAGCCGACGCCCGGCGTCCCGGACGACGTCCGGAAGTACGATCGCTTCAAGAAGGTCGACGGCGCACAGTACGAGCGCGTCAACGACTTCCTCCGCGAGCGGACCTACGTCACGGCCCGCGAGTGGGCGATCGCGCGCTTGTGCGCGGACTTCCGCACGGAGACGGGCGTCGAGATGACGAAGATCGGCGAGAACCTCCCCGAGCTCGTCCCGTTCATGACGGACACCTACACGCCCCAAGCGGTGAATCAGGCCCGCTCGGCGTTCGAGGACAAGGTGACGAAGGCGGGCGCGACGTTCCTCTACGGCGCGATGAGCGACTTCTTCACCGCGGACGAGCTCGACGACCTGATGTACGAGTCGACGGAGGTGGCGAAGTTCCTCCTCGAAGTCGAGGGGGTCGAACTCTCAGTCGAGGAGGAACTCGACGCCGAGGACCGCATCTCCGAGGTCATGCGCGACGTCCGCGAGGCCAGCGACGAACTCCGGCACTCCGAGGCGACCTGTCCGAACTGCGGTCACGAGATGAGCGAGGCCGACGACTGAGCGTCAGTCGTCGCCGATCGCGCTCTCCCCGTCGTCGACCAGTCGCCCCCCGGACACGGCGTTCACGACCGCGCCGACGAGCACCACGAGCGCGGCGACGTAGAGCCACGTGAGCAGTAGCATGACGCCGCCGAGGACGCCGTAGGCCTGACTGTCGCCGGCGTAGGCCACGTACGCACGGAAGAGCGCACCGAACGCGAGCCATCCGGTCGCGGCGACGAACGCCCCGGGGAGGGCCTCGCGGGGCGTCACCGTCGCGCCGGGCAGCACGTAGTAGAGCGGCAGGAACGCCACCGTCAGTCCGACGAGCAAGAGGAGCGGCCCGAGCAGGTCGAGTACGACCTGCTCGACGACGAGCGCGAGCGCCGCACCGACGCCGACGAGGCCGACCGCGGCGACGGCGAGACAGCCGAGCGCGACGAGGCCGTCCCAAACCGCGCCGACGAGCCCGGCGTCGTCCTCGCCGTAGACGACCGCGAACGCCGTGTTCAGCCCGCGGAAGACCTTCAGCGCGCTCCACGCGAGCAGGACGACGCCGAGCACCGACGTGCCGAACGCGCCGGTGCGGTTCGTCAGCGCGCCGCGGAGGAGGTCGGCGGCGTTCGGTGAGAGGAACCCCTGCAGGGCGGCGACGACGGCGTCCGCGGTCGCCGGACCGCGGAGCGCCGCTGCGAGCGCGAAGACGAGCACGAGCAGCGGCACGAGCGAGACGAACGCCGCGTACGCGATCGCGCCCGCGACGAACGTGAGGTTCCGATCCCGGACGACCGCGACCGTCTCCAGCGCCGTCCGACGGGCGGCGTCGAGCGTCGAGTCGGGCATACCGATCAGTCGGGCGGCCGTCGGTTGAACGTTCGGGCCTGCGTCGGTTCCGTCGGCCCCGCCCGCGCCGCTCGACTCCGCGCGTCCCCCGACGCGCCCCGTCGCGCGCTACGGCGACCGACGGCGAACGTTCGTCCCGCCCGGCTCCCCGAACGCCTCCTCGGGCGCGTCCCACACGCGCTCGCCGCGCCGCATCGTCCAGACGGGGAAGACGCCCTCGAAGCCCGCGAACGGCGTCCAGGTGCACTTCGAGTGGAGGGCGTCGGCGTCGATCTCGGTCACGTCGGTCGTATCGTAGAGCGCGAGGTCGGCGTCGTACCCCGGCGCGATCCGCCCCTTCCCGGCGACGCCGAACAGCTCCGCGGGGTTCCGCGCGGTGACGTCGCGCACGCGCTCGACCGTGAGGTCCGTGCGCCGCGTCGCGGCGAGGAGGAGCGGCACCATCGTCTCGACGCCCGGCACGCCCGACGGCGCGTTCCAGATGTCCGCGTCCTTCTCCGCGCGAGTGTGGGGCGCGTGGTCGGTCGCCACGATGTCGAGCGTCCCGTCGACGAGGCGCTCGAACAGCTCGCCGCGCCGGCTCTCGCTCCGCAGCGGCGGGTTCATCCGCCCGAACGTCCCGAGGTCGTCGTAGTCGTCGCGCGAGAGGAGGAGGTGGTGGGGCGTCGCCTCGCAGGTCAGGCCGCTGTCGGCGGCGATGTCGACGGCTTCCGGCGTCGAGGTGTGCGCGAGGTGGACCTGCGCGTCGGCGTCGGCGGCGACGTCGACGGTCCGTTCGGCGGCGACGATCTCGGCTTCCGCGCGCCGGTAGGCGCTCCACGCGTCCGGGTCGTCGCGCGCCGTCGCCTCCGCTCGCGGGTCGTCGTCCCCCCCGCTCGCGCTCTCCGTGCCGCGTGGCAGCACGCTCTCATCGAAGAGCGTCGCGTCCTCCGCGTGGACGGTGACGGGAACGCCCGCGCTCGCCGCGCGCTCGACGGCGTCCGCGAAGAGGTCGGCGTCGATCCCCATCTCGCCCGTCGAGTCGGCGAGGAAGACCTCGCCGAGCGCGAACAGCGGGCGCTCGAAGAGCGAGTCGGGATCCCACGACTCCGTGACGCCGCCGTTGAGACCGTAGTCGACGAGCGAATCGTCGGCGAACGCCGCCTTCCCGTCGTAGGCCTCCCCCGTCGTCGTGGGCGGATCGGTGTTCGGTTGATCGACGACGGTCGTGACGCCGCCCGCCGCGGCCGACCGGGAGCCGGTCGCCCACGTCTCCTTGTGGCTCGCGCCGGGCTGGCGGAAGTGGACGTGGGCGTCGATCGCGCCGGGGAGGAGGAGGCGCTCGTCGGCGTCGATGGGCACCGTCCCGTCGAGGTCTACGCCGACCGCGTCGATCGTCTCGCCGTCGAGGCGGACGTCGCGGACCCGGCCGTCCGCGAGCGTCGCGTCGCGTATCACGCGCATACCCGGGCGTCGGCGCTCTCGCGCCTAAAGCTGACGACACGCCACGCCGCGCGCGATCCGCGAGCCCGGGCGTGCCGATTTATGCGTCCGGCCCCACGACTCGGATGATGAACACGCCGACCGTACCGGATGTGGATGGGTTCGTCGACGTCTCCGAGCGGCTGATGCGCTATCTCGAAGTCGTGGCCGCCTTCGTACTCGTCGGTCTCTTCGGCATCGGCGTCTTCGATTTCCTCCTCCAGATCGTCACGCTCGTCCGCACGGGCGCGATCACGGACACCGCGGCGATCATCGGGCTCATCGACGAGATCCTCCTCCTGTTCATCATCGTCGAGATCTTCCAGACGGTCGTCGCGTACGCCCAAGAGCAGAGCGTCATCCGCATCGTCATCGCGGCGGGACTCATCGCCGTCGCGCGGAAGGTCATCAGCTTCCACTCCGGTGACTACGGCACGCCGACCGAGTCGACGATCGCCGCCGCGGGGTACGCCCTGCTCTTGCTCGCGCTCGTCGCCGCCCTCTACGTCGTCGGGCGCGCGAACGTGACGACGCCGCCCGACCAGGACGTCTAAGCGTCGAAGCCCACGGCGTCGCGCGTCGTCGTCTCGCCGAACAGCCACGCGGCGTGCTCCGTCGCGTACTCCCGGTGGTCCGCTTCGATGTAGCCGAGCGCGTCCTCGACGACGACGGTGCGATAGTCGCGGAGGCCGGCGCTCGCGGCCGTGTGGAGGACGCAGACGTTGGCGAGCGTCCCGCAGAAGACGAGGTCTTCGACCCCGTGCGCGTCCAGATACCCCGCCAGTTCCGTCTCGTGGAAGGCGTCGTACGTGTGCTTCTCCACGACGTGATCGGGGTCGGGGAGGTCGTCGACGAGCTCGGCGTCCCACGTCCCCTCGACGACGTGCTCGCCCCAGCGCGCGAACTCGTCGTACGCGTGGTTCCCCTCGAACTGCCCCTCGGGGTGGACGTCGCGGGTGTAGACGACGCGCGCGCCGGCCTCGCGGGCGCGCGTCGCGAGCGAGACGCAGGGATCGACGGCGTCGCCGCTCGGGGGCGCGTAGAGGCTCCCGTCCGGGTCACAGAAGCCGTTCTGCATGTCGACGACGATCAGCGCGGTCTCCGCGGGATCGAACTCGGGCATACCGATGAGGGCGTCTGCGAGGCGCTTAGTCCTTCACCCGGACGGTGATCTTGCCGACGTGCTCGCCGGCTTCGAGGCGGCGGTGGGCGTCGCCGATCTCGTCGAGGGTGTAGTCGGTGTCGTCGAGGTGGGGGACGATATCGCCCTCGTCGACGAGCGTGGCGACGCGATCGAGGATCTCGCCGTGGCGGAGGCGGCCGGCGTGGTCGTCGTGAATGAGCGGGAGGAGCATGAACACCGTATCGACGCTGAGCCCCTTCGAGTGGACGGGGTCGAGGTCGGCCTCGCCGCGCGAGACGGTGGTGACGACGCGCCCTTTCACGCCCGCGGCGGCGAAGTCGTTCCCGAGGTTGTCCGCGCCCGCGCCGACCGTGTCGAAGACGACGTCGAACCCCTCGCCGTCGGTGTACTCGTCGGTGTAGTCCGCGACGTCGCGCCGATAGTCGAAGGCGTGGTCCGCGCCGAGCTCCTCCGCGAGCGCGCGCTTCTCGTCGGTCGAGGCCGTCGCGTGGACGACGCCGCCCTCCAGGCTCGCTATCTGGACGCCGACGTGTCCCACGCCACCCGTCCCGCCGTGGACGAGGACGGACTCGCCGGGCGAGACGTCTGCGCGCGTCACGAGGCCGTCCCACGCGGTGATCGTCACGAGCGGGAGCGCGGCGGCTTCGCGCATCGAGAGCGAGTCGGGCTTGTGCGCGAGCGTCGCGGCGTCCGCGGCCGCGTACTCGGCGAGCGCACCCGTCGTGCCCGCGAGGCCGCCCGGACAGCCGTACACCTCGTCTCCGACGGCGAACTCGTCGACGCCCTCGCCGACCGCCACGATCTCGCCGGCGACGTCACCGTGCAGGACGGCGGGGAAGTCCGGACAGAGGCCGCTCGCGAACCCGCTGCGGATCTTCGTGTCCACGGGGTTGACGCTCGTCGCCGCCACCTCGACTAGCACCTCGTTCGCGTCGACCTCGGGGACGTCGAGCGTGGCCGACTCGAAGACCTCCGGGTCGCCGTGCTCGCGGATCACCTGTGCGTCCATCGTCTCGGGGATGTCGGACATACGCGCTCCTCGGAGCGCCGCGCGCAAAAACGTCAGCGTGCCGGCCGCGTTCGCGGCTATCCGCGGCACGCACCACCTAAGTCCCTCGCACCCGACGCGTCGCGTATGCGCGAACTCGACCGCTGTGACTTCTGCGAGGAACCCGCCGACGGCGTCTACGAGGTCGTCCCCGATACCGTTCCAAGCGGTGCGCGCCGCCTCGTCCTCTGTACGGCCTGCCGGGACACCCTCGCGGGCGTCGTCGACCCGCTGCTCGACGCCCTCGACGGCCACGACCACGCCGAGCACGACCACTCTCCGGCCGTCACCGTCGAACCCGCGGTCCCCGACGTCGAACTCGACGCGGACGAGACGGCCGACGACGCGGCCGACGGCGACGCCGACGCGGCCGACGGCAATCCCGGCCGCGACGTCACGACCGACGGCACCGTCGCTGCGACCGACAGTAATCCCGACGCGACCGACGGTGACGCTGACGCGGCAAACAGCGACGCTGACGCGGCCGACGGAGACGAAACCGAGGTAGACGGCGAAACGGATACCGGCCCGGATCGCCCGGAGGGGTACGCCCAACTCGTCCGTCTCCTGCGCAATCGCCCGGGCGCGATGACGCGCGCGGCCCTCGCGGACCTCGCCGACGGCGCCTACGACCTCTCGCGCGCCGAGGTGGACGCGGCCGTGGACGCCGCCGTCGAGAACGGGCATCTCGAGGAGACGCCCGAGGGCGTGCGGACGCCCTGACTCAGAGCTCGCCCTTCGTGCTCGGCGTGTCGCTGCGGCGCTCGTCGAGTCGCGTCGCGTCGTCGAGCGCGCGGGCGTTCGCCTTGAAGAGCGCCTCGACCTCGTGGTGGGCGTTCTCCCCGTCGATCGCGCAGTGGAGCGTGAGGCCGGCGTGCTCGGCGAAGGAGTGGAAGAAGTGGGCGGCCATCACGCTGGAGAAGTCGCCGATGCGCTCCTGGCTGAACTCCCCCTCGAACTCGTAGTAGGGGCGCCCGGAGACGTCGAGGACGACGCTTCCGACCGCCTCGTCGAGGGGGACCCTTCGGTCGGCGTAGCGGACGATGCCGCGCTTCTCCCCGAGCGCCTCGTTCACCGCCTCCCCGAGGACGATGGCGACGTCCTCGACCGTGTGGTGGTCGTCGATGTGGAGGTCGCCGTCACAGCGCACCGTGAGGTCGAAGAGGCCGTGCTTGGCGAACGATTCGAGCATGTGATCGAAGAAGCCGATACCGGTCTCCGCCGTGCTCTCGCCGTCGCCGTCGAGGTCGACGGTGACGTCGATGTCGGTCTCGGCGGTCGAGCGGGACGCCGCGCCCGTACGCGTGCTCATACGCCGTCCTTCTCGCGCGTCGCTCAAGGCCGTTGCGTTCGCCTACACCAACCCGAGCGCGCCGAGGGCGGCGAAGAGGAGATCGCCGTAGGTGAACGCGACGATCAGGCCGAGACAGAGCGTGACGAAGAAGGGCGTCCCGGGGGTGATCCAGACGGCCTCGCGCTCGGTGACGACGTCGAGGCCCTCGCGGAGCGAGGCGGGCGACGTCCCGTACGCGGAGCCCTCGATGTCGTCGAGGAACGCCGCCGCGCCCCACGGGTCGCCGTCGCCCGCGACGACGTCACCCGCTCCGCGTCCGTCGCGCTCGCCGCCGTCGGTGCGCGCGCGCCCGTCGCTCGCCGTCACCACCCCGTCGGTCGGGTCGTTCGGCTCCGCGGGGAGCGTCCCGGGATCGCGCAGGCCGGGATCGTCGCGGAGGTCGGCGAGCGTGACGCCGCGCCACCGACAGTACATCCGCAGGGCGTCGAGATCGAGGCCGCCGGTGAGGCGCGTGCCCTCGCGGTCCTCAAGGAGGCTGCCGTGCTCGACGGGCAGGCGCTCGACGGGGACGCGCTTGCCGACGGCCATCACGGGCGCGATGTCGCCGCGCGCCGCGTTCGAGACGAGCAGGTAGAGCGGGTACGCCATCCCGAGGACGAGGGCGTTCATGAGGACGGTGAGGGCGAAGACGCGGACCGTCGTCGGGACGTGCGGGAGGACGAACCCGTCGAAGTAGTACGTCGGGTAGGTCGGGAGGAGGACGCTGATGGCGACGAGCGCCTTCGCGTCCGCGCCGCCGAAGCCGACGGGGACGACGTAGAAGAACGCGCCGAGGCCGCCGACGAGCAGGACGCTGACGGCCGTCCGGAGCGCGAACGCCCGGAAGGTGAACGCGTCGGGCGCGTGGACGGCGTTCCACCCCTCGACCGCGAGGCAGAGCACGCCGAGGACGAGCAGCGGCGGCCAGAGCAGGTCGGGGACGCGACGCGTCTCGATGTCCCGGTACGCACCGTAGGCGAACGCGGGGACGGCGAGCAAGCGGAGCAGGTCGGGAACGGACGCGTACACGAACGAATCGGCGCGCGAGAGGGGCAAAGGAGTTTCGGCGACGGGCGATCGATCGCCGACCGTCGATGCCGACGCACGGCTACGTGGCGGTGCGTCCCGAAAGAAAAACGTCGTCGTTCGAGCTGGCCGCGTTAGATGACGCGGTTCTGGAGGTAGTCGAGGTGCTTCGCGTTGTAGACGATCTTGACCTCGTCCGTGGCCGGCGACCCGATGCAGGTCAGGCGCACGTTCTTCTCCTCGACCTCCTCGTCGCTGAGGATCTGCTGCATGTCCATGTCGATCTCGCCCTCCTTGACGATGGACGCGCAGTTCGCACACGCACCGGCGCGGCAGGAGAACGGCCAGTCGTAGCCCTGCGCCTCGGCGGATTCGAGGATGTAACTGCCCTCCGGTACGTCAAGCTCACCGTAGTCCTCCTCGTCGAGACCGGCGTCCGCGGCCTTCTCGAAGAGGTCGTCGTCGTCCATGTCCCAGCCCTGGTCGCTGACGACTTCGTAGTTCAGGTATTCGACGGTTGGCATCACGGTGAGATTTTTCGCCCGTAATGAAAGGCCTTGCTGTTTTCACGCAGTCGCCGCCGGTTTCGCGCACGGACGTTCGTTCATCCGACGACCCCCGCGACGCTGAACAGCGCGAACGAGGCCGTCGCGGCGATCGTCGGCGTGAGCACCCAGAGGATCACGACCCGCCCGACGGCCGCGGGATCGAAGAGGTCCCCGGCGGCGAGCTCGTCGGGGTCCTCCTCGCCGATCCGGGGCACGTCGTGCGGGGCGTCCGCCCGCTCGGTGGTGAGCGACCCCACCGCGATCGGCGTGCGCCCCTCGCCGCTGAGCGCGTCGTTCGCACGGACGGTCCGCGTCGCTCGCCCCCACCCGAGCCCGACGATGCACATCGTCGCGGAGACGGCGAGGCTCGCCGGTATACCGAGCACCGACAGGGCGGTGATGAGCGACGCGGAGACGACCTCGACGATCAGCGCGGCGAGCAGCGGGAGGTCCGTGAGGTCGTTTCCGACGGTGTCGAGCGTCCGGCGGGCGATCGTGAACGCGCCGACGGCGATCGCCGCGCCGGCGAGGAGGACGCCCGCGTTCGCGGAGAGGTAGCCGCCGCCGACGAGCGGCGCGACGGCGTTCGCGGCGTTCGACGCGCCCGCCGAGAACGCCATGTAACAGCCGATCGCGACGACGAGGAACGCCGCGAGGAACTGCCGCGGGGTCGCGCTCTCGTTCCTGCCGACCGGGTAGCCGACGGGGCCGAGCTCGCGCCAGACGAGCAGTCCGTCCTCGGGCGCATCGAGCCGGAAGAAGGCGTCCAGATAGGGGTACGCGTAGCGGCCGACGACCGCACAGAGCCAGAAGGCGAGGACGGGCGCGACGACCCACGCGGAGACGATCCGTCCCATCGTCGCCATCTGGAGGGTGCCGGTCGCGGCGCCGAGGCCGGCGATCGAGCCGACCGCGGTCATCGACGTCGACGCCGGGACGCCGTAGCGATTCGAGACGAGGAGCGCGGCGCCGACGAAGAAGAGGACCGCGACCGACGCCGGGAGGGTGAACTCGGAACTCGGGACGATCTCGCCGCCCATCGTGTCGATGACGTTCCGGCCGACCGTCCAGCCGCCGAGGAGCGCGAAGACCGCCATCAGCGCGGCCGCGCCGAGTTTCGTCACGACCTTCGAGCCGACCGCCGGCCCGAAGGCGACGCCCGTCGAGGACCCGCCGATGTTGTAGCCGACGAACGCCGCGACGAGCACGCCGACGGCGAGGAGAGCCGAGACCATCGCCTCGGGCTACGCCCGCACCCGGTTTGAACCCGGTGATCGCAGGCGGCGGGCGCCGACGAGTCGGCCGCCGGCACGGCCTCCGTCGGGCCCCGTCGCTCGCTCCCGAACGCGGACGCTTTTGCCCGTCGCCCTCGCACTCGGAGTATGTTCGAGACGTTCGAGGTCGTCCCCGCGGTCGACGTACAGGACGGCGAAGTCGTCCAGTTGGTACAGGGCGAACGCGGAACGGGCAAGCGCTACGGCGACCCCGTCGCGGCCGCCGAGGACTGGCTTGCGGCCGGCGCGGAGACGATCCACCTCGTCGACCTCGACGGCGCCTTCGAGGGCGCACGCGAGAACGAGGACGCGATCGGCGCCGTCGTCGAGGCCGTGGGCGACGACGCGGACGTCCAAGTCGGCGGCGGCATCCGGTCGTTCGCCGACGCGCGCGACCTCCTCGAAATCGGCGTCGATCGCGTCATCCTCGGGACGGCCGCCGTCGAGAACCCCGAGCTGGTCGGCGAGATCGCGGACGCCTACGACGACAGCACGCTCGTCAGCCTCGACGCCAAGGACGGCGAAGTCGTCGTCTCCGGCTGGACTGAGGGGACCGGCCTCGACCCCGCGGCGGCCGCCGCCGAGTTCGAAACCGTCGGCGCCTCGGGCGTCCTCTTCACGGACGTCGACGTCGAGGGCCAGCAGACCGGCGTCCGCACCGACGTCGTCTCCCGCGTCGTCGACGCCGTCGACATCCCGGTCGTCGCCTCCGGCGGCGTCGCCGCCCTCGACGACATCACGGCGCTTCGAGAGGCGGGCGCGGCCGCCGTCGTCGTCGGCACCGCGCTCTACGAGGGGAACTTCACGCTCGCAGAGGCTCGCGAACGCGTCGCGTAGCCCCCGACTCCCCGACGGGCGCGACAGAAGACCTATCCACGCCCGCCGGTATGCTCCGGTATGAGCGAGAGCGAGAGCGGCTTCGGCGTGGACCTCGACTTCGGGGACGACGGCCTCGTACCAGCCGTCGCGCAGGACGCCGAGACCGGCGACGTTCTGATGCTGGCGTACGCGAACCGCGACGCCCTCGAACGCACCGTCGAGACGGGGGTCGCGCACTACTATTCGCGCTCGCGCGAGGAACTCTGGGAGAAGGGCGCGACGAGCGGGCACACCCAATCGATCGAGGAGGTCCGCGTCGACTGCGACGGCGACGCGCTCCTCTACGTCGTCGAGCAGACCGGCGGGGCGTGCCACACCGGTCATCGTTCCTGCTTCTACCGCACCGTCGAGGGCGAGACCGTCGGCGAACGCGTCTTCGACCCCGACGACGTCTACGAGTGACGATGGCCGGCGCCACGAGCGACGACCCCGCCGACGTCTCGGGACTGCTCGCGCGCCTCCGCGACGCCCGCGAGCGCCGCACCGACGCCGAAGCCGCCGTCGACGAGTACGGCACCGACACCCTCGAACGCCTCCGCGAGCACCGCGCGGACGCGCTCGCCCTCCTCCGGCGGTACGAGGACTCGGCGACCGGCTCCGGCGACTTCCAGTCGTACATCGAGTTCGAGGGGAAGGTCGCCGAACTCGTCGAGCGCGTCGACGACGACCTCCCGCGCGCCGACGCCTTCGACGACTACGACGACGCGCTCGACAAGCGCCGCGTCACCGAGTCGGACTTCGAGCGCGCCCGCGACGCCCTCGACCCCGTCACCGACCTCACCGATCGCCTCGACGAACGCGAGGCCGCGCGCGACGCCTATCGCGCCGTCCGCTACGACGCCGAGGACCGACTCGACGCGCTCGACGACGAGATCGCCCGCCTCGAACGCGTCGCCCGGCTCGCCGACGCCGACCTCGACGCCCCGGTCGCCGACCTCCGCGACCCCGTCGAGGCCTACGACACGGCGGCGCGGACCGTCGTCGAGGACGCCCTCGCTCAGCGGTCCGCGCGCGACGTCCTCGGGTGGCTCGACGCGCTCACGGCGTTCCCGCTCGTCGACGCGCCGACCGTCCCGCCCGCCCTCCTCACGTACGTCCGCGAGCACGACGCCGGCGACGAACCCGTCCCGACGCTCCTCGACCACGGCGACGAGTCGCTCTCGAAGCTCGAACACTACGTCGACGACCCCGCGGCGCTCAAGCGCGTCGTCGGCGCGAACCGGTCCTTCCTCCAGCGTCTCGACGGCGGCTTCCTGACGCTCGGCTGGCCGCCCGACCCCGCGGACGTCCTGCGCTACCGAGCGAACGAGCTCGTCTCCGCGCTCGCGCGTCTCGACGCCGATACGGCGATCGACCGTCTCCGGACCGTGACCGCGCTCGCCCGCACCGAGCGCTACGAGCGGCTCCGCGAGGCCGCGCTCGCCCGCGCGGAACTCGACGACGCCGAACGCGAGCGCGTCGCCAACGGAACGGTCGCCGCGGCGCTCGAAGACGCCCGCGACGCCCGCGAGCGCCTCGCCTCGGCGCTCGAAGACGCTTAATTGTCGCGGCTCGCTACTCGATCGCCGCCCGGAGCGCCGCCGCGAGGTCGTCGGCGAGCTCGCCGGCGCGCGCCTCCGTACGCGCCTCCGCGTAGACGCGCACGACCGGCTCCGTCCCCGACGGGCGCGCGAGCACCCACGCGTCGCCGTAGTCGAGGCGGTGTCCGTCGATGGTCGTGAGTCCGGCGCCGTCGTCGGCGGTCGCCGCGTCGGCGTACGCCTCCGCGGCCGCGAGCAGCGCCTCCCGTTCCGCCTCGCCGTCGTACTCGGCGTTCACGCGGACGTTCGCGTAGTCGTCGTAGGGCGCGACGACGTCGCTCGCCGCTGCCCCGTCCGCGAGCAGTTCGAGGAAGCGCGCGCCGATGTACGCCCCGTCGCGGCTGATCCGGTACCCCGGGAAGATCACGCCGCCGTTCCCCTCGCCCGCGATCGGTACGCGCTCGCCCTCGGCTTCGAGCTGGCCGATCCGCGTCATGATGCGCGTCGAGCCGATCGGCGTCAGGTCGAGCTCCGCGTTCGCGGCCTCACAGACGTCGACGAGACGCTGGCTGACGTTCACCGCGGAGACGACGGTGTCGCCCGCTTCCACCTCGGCGGCGGCGAGCGCCGCGAACGACGCGCTCCCGTCGATCGGCTCGCCGCGCTCGTCGTAGAAGACCGCACGATCGCCGTCCCCGTCGTGGGCGATGCCGACGTCCGCGTCGCTCGCGCGCACGAGCCGTCCGAGCGCGTCGAGGTTCTCCGGGACGGGCTCGGGATCGCGCCCCGGGAAGTGGCCGTCCGGCTGGGCGTTCACCGTGACGACGCGACAGCCGAGCTCGCGGTAGACGTCGGGGCTCGTCAGCGCGCCCGCGCCGTGGCCGGGATCGAGCGCGACCGTCAGCTCCGCGTCCGCGATCCGCTCGCGCTCGACGGATTCGAGTACCAGCTCGACGTACCGCCGATTCGCGCCGTCGACCGCCCGGTCCGTACCGGTGCGGTCCCACGCGACGGCCTCGAACGCCTCGCCGAGGAGCGCCTCTTCGATCCGTTCGAGGGCCTCCACGGGGAGTTCGACGCCGTCCGGACCGACGAGCTTCAGCCCGTTGTACGCGGCCGGGTTGTGCGACGCCGTCACCATTACCGCCGGGACGCCCTCGTCGGCCGCGTACGCTTGCACCCCGGGCGTCGGGACGACGCCGAGGCGATCGACGTCCGCGCCGACGGCCGCGAGCCCCGACGCCACCGCGTTCTCCAACATCCGTCCCGTCAACCGGGTGTCGCGCCCGACGGCGAAGCGCGACTCCTCGCGGACGGTCCCAACCGCCCTCGCGACCCGGAGCGCGAACGCCGGCGTCAGCTCCTCGTTGGCGACGCCGCGCGTCCCGCTCGACCCGAACACCTGCATACCTCACCTGACGGCGGCCGTCCCAAAGCCGTTTCCCTAGTGGTCGTGGCCCTTCCCGTTGCCCGGCTTGCGGTCGATCAGGCTCACAAAGAACGCGTCGCCGTCGTAGAAGTAGACGCCCCGGAAGCCCCCCTTACAGTAGTCGGCCATGTCCGCGCCGAGTTCGTTGCCGGTCTCCGCGTCGAGATACACCGGATCGGACCACGACCCGCGCTCGCCGTCCGCCGCCCGCGAGAGCGCCGTCTCCAAGTTCGGGTGCGCGGTGACGAACGACTCCTCCAAGGTGCACGTGTAGTCGCTCGCCTCCGGATCCGCCGGCATCGCGCGGAGCTTCCACTCGCCGGACGGCCCGAGAACCCCGAGACCGAGGCCGTTACAGCCAGCGAGCGCGCCCGCGAGACCGGTCGCCGCCGCCGCGAGGTACCGACGTCGTCGCATACTCGCCACTCGGAGCGGCGACGTGAAGTACCGTGCGGTCCGCACAGGACGACGGCGCGCGTCTCACGGGTCGTTCCTCCCCGCTCGCGTTCGCGGTCCCGCGGCTCCTCGCGTCGCTCGGAACCGCGCTCCGTGCGCAACCCTTTCCGCCCCCGCACTCACTTCTTCACGCATGAGCGACCACGACATCAGCATCGACGAGAAACGCGTCTACGCCGAGCAGACCGGCACCGAGACCCTGCTCGTCGGTACCGATCGCGGCCTCGCCGCCGTCGCGATCTCCGGCGACCAGATCGGCGAGTTCGCCCTCCTCACCACCACTGAAGTGCGCGACGTCGCCGTCTCGGACGGGACAGCGGCCGTCGCCGACCGCGAAGACGTCCGGACCACCGACGCCGGCCGGAACGCCGTCGGCGGCGATCCCACGTTCACCGAGACCGGCTTCGGCGACGCCGTCGCCGTGGGCTACGACGACGACACGCTCCTCGCTACCGGGCCCGAGGGCCGCGTCGCCGCCCGCGACGGCGACGTGTGGGACGACCGCGGGATCGCCCCCGAGGCCCGGCGCGCCGACGGCTCGCTCCTCGCCACCGTCGACGGCGTCTATCGAGTCACCGACGACGACGTGGTACACGCCGGGTTGGACGACGTGAACGACGTCTCCGGCGCCGGTCCGTGGGCCGCCACCGACGACGGCGCCTATCGGCTCGGTAACGGCTGGCTCGCCGAGCGCGACGGCCGCGCGACGGCCGTCGCCGCCCGCGCCGATCACGCCGCCGCGATCGTCGACGACACCCTGTACGAGCACGACGGCGACGGCTGGCGCGAACGCGCGTGTCCCCTCACCGATCTCGCGGACGTCGACTACGGCGCGGGCGCGCTCTACGCGGCCGACTCCACGGGGACGGTCGCCGTCGACGCCGGCCACGGCTGGCGCACCCGGACGATCGGACTCCCCGGCGTGGCCGCCGTCGCCGCCGTCGCGGACGAGCGCTGACCCCGGACGGAAACGCCTAACCCCGCGCTACTACACCGTACAGCCATGATCGTCAGTGGCTCCGCCTCGCAGGGCCTCGCCGCCGCGCTGGCCGCCGAGCTCGGCGAAGAGCTCGCGCGCGTCGAGTACGAGTCGTTCCCGGACGGCGAGCGGATCGTCCGCGTTCCGCCCGTCGAGGGCCGCGCCGTCGTCGTCGCCTCCACCGTCGACGACGGCTCGTTCGTCGAACTCCTCCAGTTGCAGGACGCCGTCCGCGAGGCCGGCGCCGACCGCGTCGTCACCGTCGTCCCCTACATGGGCTACGCGAGACAGGACGAGGCGTTCGAACCCGGCGAACCGGTCTCCGCCCGCGCGATGGCGCGCGCGATCTCAACGGGCACCGACGCCGTCTACACCGTGAACGTCCATGAACCCGCCGTCGGAGAGTTCTTCGACGTGCCGACGACGAACGTCGACGCCACCCCGCACCTGGCCGACCCGCTCCCCGAGGACCTCCACGATCCGGTCTTCCTCGCGCCCGACGCCTCCGCGTTGCCGCTCGCCGAATCGGTCCGGGACGCCTACGGGCCGGGGGACGCCGACTTCTTCGAGAAGGTGCGCCACTCGGGGACGGACGTCGAGATCACGCCGAGCGAGACCGACGTGTCCGGCCGCGACGTCGTCGTCGTCGACGACATCGTCGCCACCGGCTCCACGATGAGCGAGGCGATCGGCCTGCTCGACGATCCGCGTCGCGTGTTCGTCGCGTGCGTTCACCCGCTGCTCGCCGCGAACGCGCGCACGAAACTCTCGAAGGCCGGCGTCGACGCCGTCGTCGCCACCGACACCATCGAGCGCGCCGTCAGCGAGGCCTCGGCCGCGCCCGCAGTCGCGACGGCGCTCGGCCGGGAGTAGCGCCACAGGCTTTTCGACTCGGCGTGCGGACACGTCGGCATGGACGACGCGACCGCCTTCGAGTTCAAACTCCTCGTCGCCGGCACCGCCCTCATGGTGACGGGCGCGGTACTCCTCGGTACCGCGCCGACGCTCGTGCCGCTCGCCTACTTCGGCCTCGTCGCCGGCCTCCTCATGCTCCTCGGCGGCCTCACCGACCAGTCCGCGCGCGTTCGCGGGGACTGAGGGGGTGCCGCGTCCGAACCGTTATCCGTACCGGATCGATAGCTGACGACGCCCTCATGTCCGACTCGCGAACGCTCGCCACTGTCGCCGTCGTCGCGCTCGTCGTTGGCGTCGGCATCGGCCTTACTCTCCCATCGCTATCCGCTCCGAACGCCGCGCCCGATGACGCCGCCGAGCCGTCGCCGCCGACGGGGCTCGTGCTCGGTTCGAGCGGCGCGCACTGCTTGGCCAACGGTTCACACGACGGCTGGCTCTACAGCGTCGCGGACGGCGACCACTACAATTACGCGTTCAACGTGACGGTCCGCCACAAGCAGGGCGCATCGGTCGCCGCGAACGTGACCGGTGGGGCTGCCGGTGACTACACCGTCGCCGTTGAGACGACCGGCTCGGAGCGAAAACAGCCGGTCACGGACAGGGATTGTGCGGTCGGAACGACGCTCACCGGTGCGGGCACGCTCCCGACGAACTACAGTTCCGTCGACGTCGAGGTGGACGGTCGCGTCGTCACGACCGTCGAGAACGAGGGCACTATGCCGACGCTCCACCGTATCGACGGCGCGGTGCGCGCCGACGGGGCGAACGCGTCGGATTGGGGCGCCAGTTAGACCTTCTGCACGCCGAGGCGCATCCGGACTCCTTCGACGTCGTCGTACTCCTCGACGGCCGTGTTCGCGTCGTCGGGGTCGACCTCCGCGAACTCGCGGGCGCGGACCTCCTCGGCGATGAGATCCTCGCGCTCGCTGACGAGCGGCGCGACGCGGTCGTCGAAGACGAGGACATCGAGGCGGACCTCCGCCTCCATGTCGAGGTCGAGGTCCTTGCGGAGCTCTTGGGCGCGGCGCACGACCTCGCGGGCGTACCCCTCGGCCTCCAAGTCGTCGTCGAGTTCGGTGTCGACGTAGACCGTGCCGCCCTCGAAGCCCGCGGCGGCGACGTCGTCCGGCGTCTCCTCGCGGAACTCGACCATCTCGGGGGTGAGTTGCACCTCTCGGTCGAGGGCGTCGCGGACGGCGTCCTCCAGCAGGTCGAGGTCGTCGTCGGCGACGCGCGCGGCGTTCAGCGCCTCCATGACCTCGCCGGCGTCCCCGCCGAACGCGGGTCCGAGGACGCTCATGTCCGCCTCCGCGGAGTACTCGACGTCGCCGAACGTCTCGTCGGGGTCGAGCACCTCGATGCGGCGGGCGTTCAGGCGATCCGCGAGGAGGCCGCGGTAGTCATCGACCTGCCCGGCGACGCGCTCGCTGTCGGGGGAGACGACGACGCGCGCGACCGGCCAGCGGAGCTTCCGGCCGGCCTGTTGGCGCGCGTGATTGCCGGCCTCCTCGATGGAGCGCGCGGTGTCGATCGCGTCCTCCAGGGCGGGCTGTCGGAAGCGCTCCTCGATCGCGGGCCAGTCGCACATGTGGACGGTCGGGTGGCCCGACTCCCCGGTGAGGTAGCCGTACATCTCCTCGGTGACGAACGGCGCGTACGGCGCGAGGAGCGCGACGACCTCCCGGAGGACCTTGTGGAGCGTCGCGTAGGCGGCGGTCTTGTTCTCACCCGCCTGCTCGGTCCAGACGCGTTCGCGGATGAGCTGGATGTAGTAGCGCGAGAGGTCCTCGACGACGAACTCGCGCAGCGCCTGCAGGGCGCGGTGCTGCTCGCGGTTCTCCCAGTACTCCTCGGTGTCGTGTTTGAGCTTCTGGAGCGTCGAGAGGAGCCAGTCGTCCTCGACGGCGAGGTCGAGCTCGTCGACCGTCTGCGCCGTCGGGTCGAAGCCGTCCGCGCGCATGTAGGGCAGCGGGAAGCGAAAGACGTTCCAGAGGACGTTCAGGTCCCGTTGCATGTTCTGCATCTCGTCCCACGAGAAGCGCATGTCCTCGCCCTGCGGGTCCTGCCCGAGGAGGAACATCCGCATCGCGTCCGCGCCGTGCTTCTCGATGGCCTCGTGGGGCTGGACGACGTTCCCGACCGACTTGCTCATCTTCCGGCCGTCCTCGTCGTTGGCGAAGCCGTGCATCAACACCTCGTCGTAGGGGACGTCGCCCATCGCCGCGGTGCCCATGCCCAGCTGACTCCAGAACCACCCGCGGGTCTGGTCGTGGGCCTCCATGATGAGGTCCGCCGGCCAGAGCTCCTCGAAGTCGCCCTCCTCTTCGGGGTAGTCGAGCGTCCCCCACGAGGCGACCGAACTGTCGAGCCACACGTCGAAGACGTCGGGGACGCGCTCGTACGTCACGCCCTCTTCCGTGATCGTGACGTCGTCGACGGCGGGCTTGTGGATGTCCATCCCGGCGTCGAGGTCTTGATCGGCGCGCTCGACGAGCTCGTCGCGCGTCCCGATGACGATCCGGTCGTCGGGCCGTTCGCCCTTCGTCCCCTCAGCGACCCAGATGGGGACGGGGATGCCCCAGTAGCGCTGGCGCGAGACGTTCCAGTCCGGCGCGCTCTCGATGAAGTCGCGGAAGCGGTTGTCCCGCGCCCACTGCGGGTGCCACTCCGAGTCCTCCATGTTCTCGAGCAGCTCGTCTTTCACGTCGGTGATCGTGATGAACCACTGGTCGGTGGCAAGCTGGAGGATCGGGGTGTCACAGCGCCAACAGTGGCCGTAGGAGTGGGTGACGGTGCCGGAGGCGAGGAGCAACCCCTTGCGCGCGAGGTCCTGCGTGATGGCCTCGTCGGCGTCCTTCACGAACTCGCCCGCGTACGTGCCCGCTTCGTCGGTGTAGACGCCGTCGCCGCCGACGGGGCAGAAGACCGGGAGACCGAGCTCCTCGCCGCGCTCGAAGTCCACGTCACCGTGGCCGGGCGCGGAGTGGACGAGCCCCGTGTCCTCGGCTTCGACGTAATCCGCGTGGTAGACCTCGCCGACGCCCCGTTCGTCCGGCCGGTCCGGTACCTCCTCGGCGAGCGGGTGGTCGTACTCCCAGCCGAGCATGTGCGCGCCGGGGAAGGAGTCGACGACCTCGTAGTCGTCGTAGCGCCCCTCCTTCAGGACCTCCTCGACGCAGGCCTCCGCGAGGTAGAGCGTCTCCGTCTCGCCGTCCTTCGTCGCCGCCACCCGCTGGTAGGTGATGTCCTCGCCGACCGCGACGAACTCGTTCGCCGGAATCGTCCACGGCGTCGTCGTGTAGATGACGAGACTCCCCTCGCGCTCCGCGAGTGGGAACTTCACGTGGACGGTCGGGTCCTCGACGTCCTCGTACTCCACCTCGTTGTTGGCGATCGCGGTCTCGCAGCGCGGACACTGGCTGATCGAGCGTTTGCCCTGCTCGACGAGGCCGCGATCGGCGGCGCGGTTGAACGCCCACCAGGCCGCCTCCATGTACGTCGGATCGACCGTCTTGTAGGGGTTCTCCCAGTCCATCCAGACGCCGAAGGATTGGAAGTCGGATTGGAGGCCCTCGAGCTGTTCGTTTGCGAACTGCTTGCACTCCTCGATGAAGGCCTCGACGCCGAACGCCTCGATGTCCTGTTTCGAGTCGAAGTCGAGGCGCTCCTCGACCTTCGTCTCGATGGGGAGGCCGTGCATGTCGTAGCCCGGCCGGTCGGTCACGTCGTAGCCGTTCATCCGGTAGTAGCGGATGTAGGCGTCCTTCAGGGACTTGTTCCACGTCGTCCCCATGTGGGCCGCACCGCTCGTGTAGGGGGGGCCGTCGACGAAGAAGAAGTCCTCACCGTCCTCGCGGTGGGCCTTCGTCCGCTCGTAGGCGTCCACCTCGTCCCAGTAGTCGAACACCCGGTCCCGAACCGCCTCGGGGTCGTACTGCTCCGGGGGCTCGGCGAATCGGTCCATGCCCCATGCCTCACTCTCCTCGGTGAAAGGAGAATCGGTCCCGCGCCCGCGGGCGCGCCGACGCGAGCGAAACGCTTTCGACGCGCTCTCGCCTTCGGGGCGTATGGGACGCTACGGGAACGTCGACTACCCGACGCTGACGAAACGCACGACGCTCTGCTCTCTCGCCCTCGTCGTCGGGGGGTTCCTCCTCGCCGACGCCGGGACGGCGCTCTTCGGGACGCTCCCCGGCTGGGCGATGACCGTCGCCGTCGACGCCGAAGGGCTGGGTGCGCTCGGCATCATCCTCTGCCCGCTCGTCTTCGGCGTCGTCCTCCCGCTCACCGAATAACTAAGGCCGCCGCGCGCGCACCACACGCACGTGAGTGACGACTGCATCTTCTGCTCGATCGTCGCGGGCGACATCCCCGGCCGCATCGTCGCCGAGACCGACGACGCCGTCGCGTTCCTCGACGCCAACCCGCTCGCGCCCGGCCACACCCTCGTCGTACCGGCGAGCCACCGCCAGCGCCTCGCCGACCTCGACGCCGCCGAGTCGAGCGCCGTCTTCGACCTCGTTCACGCCCTCGCTCCCGACGTGGAGGCCGCCGTCGACGCCGACGCGCTGACCGTCGGAATCAACGACGGCGAGGCCGCCGGCCAGGAGGTCCCGCACGTCCACGCCCACGTCGTCCCGCGCTTCGAGGGCGACGGCGGCGGCCCCATCCACGCCGTCGCGGGCGAACGCCCCCACCTCGACGACGACGAACTCGACGAGATCGCCGCGCGGATCGCGGACTGAGCCGTCGCCCGTCGCGGGCACGCGTCCGAATCGCCGCCGGCGGAACGACTAACATCGACCCGGACGCCCCTCACCGTATGGACGCACCAACGGTGACGCTAGCGAGCGGCGACGAACTCCCGGCGGTCGGCGTCGGAACGTGGGACATCGGCGGCGAGACGGTGAAAGACGCCGCCCGCGCGGGCCTCGACGCCGGCTACGCGCACGTCGACACCGCCGAGGGGTATCACAACGAGGCCGCCATCGGCGAGGTCCTCGCCGACTACGACCGCGAGGAGTACTGGCTCACCTCGAAGGTCCTCCCCAAACACCTCAGCTACGACGCGCTCATCGAGTCCTGCGAGGCCTCCCTCGATCGCCTCGGCGTCGACTCCCTCGATCTCTACCTCGTCCACTGGCCGAACCCCGCGGTGTCCATCCGCGAGACGATGGACGCGATGGCCACCCTGAAACGGCGCGGTCTCGTGGAGAACGTCGGCGTCTCGAACTTCAGCGCCTATCAACTCTCCTGCGCACAGCACGTCAGCGACGTTCCCATCGTCGTCAACCAGATCGAGTACCACCCGTGGTTCCAGCGCGACGACCTCCTCCAGTACTGCCGCGAGACGGACACCGTCGTCGAGGCCGCCGCGCCGCTCGCGCGCACCGAGGTCTTCGCGGACGAAGTCGTCCGGGAACTCGCCGCGTCGTACGACAAATCGCCCGCCCAGATCGTTCTCAAGTGGGCCGTGGAGAACGGCGTCGCCGTCCTCCCGAAATCCTCCTCGCCCGAGCACGTCCGCGCGAACCGCGAGCTCTTCGACTGGGACCTCGACGAGTCCGACCGCGCGCGCCTCGACGCGCGCGACCGGAACCACCCGGTGTACGACACGCCCGCCCGCGACTGGTCCGGTGACGTCTACGGCATCAACAGCTAGACGCCACCGCACTTTCGTTCGGGCCGCCCGCCCGTGGACGTATGTCGAATCCCGAATCGAACACCCTCGCCGTCGTCGGGACGGCCGGCGGCGTCGGCGCGACTCGCCTCTCCGTCGAGGCCGCCGCGCTTCTCGCCGCGGCCGGCCGCGACGCGCTCGTGCTCGATGCGAACTACGCGACGCAGGGGCTCTCGACGTACGTCGACGACCGCCTCGATCCCGACGTGACGGCGCTCGTCACCGACCCCGAACTCGGCGTCGACGACGCCGCCTCCCCGCTCGACGCGCCCGGGACGCCCCCGCGCGCGAGCGCGATCGCCTCACGGACGTCGGCGTCGACACGGAGGCGACCGTCGTTGCCAACTCCAGCGACGAGGACGCGCTCGCCGATGCAGACGTCGCCGTCGCCGACGCCGACCTCGGTCCCGAGAGCGCGCCCCCGCCGTCACGCCAGCCGACTCGGACGACTACACGCGCGCGGTCGCGTCGCTCGTCGAACGGGCGTTCGCCCTCGACGACCTCGTCCCCGAGGACGCCCGGGCTTCCTCGCGGGCCTTCGTCGTCGGCTCGACTGAGCTATCGGAGGTCGTCGGGCGTCCCGCACGCGCCGGCGAGCGCGTCCCGGCTCCGTCGATCGAGCGTCCGCGAGTCGGGTTCGCGCGCCGCCGCGACGACCGCCGCGGCCTCTTCGAGCGGCGGGTGCGTCGCGCAGTACGCCCCGAGAGCGAACTCGGCGTCGCTCGCCCCGGAGAGCGCCACCGCTTCGCTCCGCGTCAGCTCGCCGTCCAGCCAATCCGCGACGATCTCGCGCGCGAGCGGCGAGACGGGGTTCACGCCGCCGACGCCGAGGACGTGTAACACCTTCGCACCGGTCGTCGGCGCGACCCCCGCGGTGGCCGCCGCGGCCCCCACGCTCGTCCCCGCCCCGTAGGCGTCGAGGAGCGCCGCCGCGACCGCTACGCGGCACGGGAGGTCGTCCGCGTACGGCGTCAACCGTTCCGCGAGCGGTGCCTCCGTCGCGTCGACGGTCGCCACCCCGCGCTCGCGCTGCGGCGTCGTGACCGTCAACCCGGCCGCGATGTCCGAGAGCCCCATCACTCTCCTATCCGTCGGCTCACCTACATGAAGGTGCCGTTCGGTGCGGCGCCCGCGGGCGAACCCGCACGGTTCCGAACGTACCGGTGACCGGTACGTTCCCGCCGCGCTCGACTCTCTCGCGGTCACGATCCGCCCCTCGCTTAAGTACCGGTTCGGCACCAAGTCGTGTGTATGAGCCAATCGACGGCGACGACCTGCCCCGAGTGTGCCGGTAGCCTCGAACGCGACAGCCATGAGATGGTCTGCACCGACTGCGGGCTCGTCGTCGACACCGACCGCCTCGATCGCGGTCCCGAGTGGCGCTCGTTCGCGGACGACGACCGAAACCGCGAGCGCGTCGGCGCGCCCCTCACCCGCTCGCGCCACGACCGCGGCCTCAGCACCGAGATCGGGTACTCCTCGCGGCTCACCGGCCGTAAGCGCCGTCAGTTCGCGCGCCTCCGCCGTCAACACAGCCGCGCGAACGTCGCAAGCAAGGCGGAACGCAACCAGATCTACGCGTTCACCGAGATCCGTCGGCTCGTGAGCTCGCTCTCGCTCACGTACAGCGTCCGCGATCAGGCCTGCGCGCTCTTCGACAGCGCACAGACCGAGGGGCTCCTCCGCGGACGCTCACTCGAAGGGTTCGCCGCGGCCGCCGTCTACGCCGTCTGCCGGA
Organism: Halarchaeum nitratireducens; assembly: GCF_014647155.1. Taxonomy (GTDB): domain Archaea; phylum Halobacteriota; class Halobacteria; order Halobacteriales; family Halobacteriaceae; genus Halarchaeum; species Halarchaeum nitratireducens. The sequence continues at coordinate 136,736 of NZ_BMOQ01000003.1, forward strand.
CGAACGGCGTCGCGCGAACCGTCGACGAGACCGTCGCGGTCGCCCGCGCCGACGAGAACGAACTCCACGCCGCGTACGCCGCGATGAACCGCGACCTCGGCCTCCGGACCGGTCCGATCGACGCCCGCGAGTACATCCCGCGTTTCGCCACTGAGCTCGACGTGCCCCGCGCCGTCGAGCGCCGCGCGACCACGCTCGCCGCCGGCGCCGCCGAGACCGGATCGACCGGCGGCCGCAAACCCAGCGGCGTCGCCGCCGCCTGCCTCTACGCCGCCGCCCGCGAGGCGGATCACCCGCTCACCCAACGCCGAGCCGCCGACGCCGCCGGCGTCACGCCCGCGACGCTCCGAAACGCCTACTACGCCCTCGACTGACCCTCCGAACTCGGCTCTTCTCGCGTCCGCGTCGCCCGCTCCCCTACAGCCCGCACGCCCGCACCGCGTCCGCGAGCGCCTCGAATCCCGCACTCGCCGGCGCGTCCGGGAACAGCGCACCCGCCGGATAGCCGCTTCGGCGCGCCCGCCGTACCGTTTCGTCTTTCGGGATCGCCACGCCGGGCGCCCCGAGCGTCCGCTCCACCGCGTCCGGCACGCCGTCGGCGCGGTTGTACGCGATCGCCGCCAACCCCGCGTCGAACGACCGGGCGAGCTCGCGCACCCGGATCGCGTCGGCGAACGCCGGTCGCGCCGGTGCGGTGACGACGACGCAGGCGTCCGCGACCGCGAGCGGCACGCCCACGTCTGCGCGCATCCCGGCCGCGCAGTCCACGACGACGTCGCCGTATTGGCGCGCCACCGCGCCCAGCGCCTCGCCGAGTCGGCCCACGTCGCACGCCCGCGCCCCGGCGAGCGTGCGTCCGCACGGGAGGATCGACACCGCGCCGCCCTCGCGGACGGCCTCGACCGGCGACGCGCGCCCCGCGAGCACGTCGTGGAGATCCGGCCCGCGCGCCGTCGGGAGGTCCGCCATCGAGAGGTCGGCGTCGACCACGACCGCGTCCAGTCGCAGACCGAGTTCGAGCGCGACCGTCGACGTCCCGACGCCGCCCTTGCCGCCGACGACGGCGAGTATCACGGGCCCCTCGCGAGCGATCGCAGGCGGTCGTCCACGACCTCCAGCGCGCGCCGATCCGCCTCGCTCGCCGTCCCCTCGCTCACTCGACTCGCCACGTCGCCGAGCCACGCCGCCACCGCCGGTGGGACCGGCTCCGTCTCCGACGCCCCGTGCGGTCCGCTCTCTGCGGACGGGCGGGGATCGCCGAGGTCGCGTAGCGCGTCGGCGACCGTCGCCGCCCTCCTCCCGCCCGTCCCGGCACGATCCGTCCACGCGACGCGACACGGCCGGTCAGCGGGAGCGCCCCCGCACGCGTATCCGAGCGCGAGCGTCCCCCCCCGCCCGGAACGACGCCCTCGAAGCCGTCCGCGTCCCACCCCTCAACGGCGACGCCGTCCCGCGCCGGGGGACGGACGACGCCGTCCAGTTCGTTCGTGACCCGGACCCGTCGGTCCGCGTCATCGTCGTTCCGCACGACCGCCGTGACGAGCGTCACGCCGCCGTGCTCCCTCGCGTCGCTGTCGATGCCGATGGACACGTGCCATCGTGGTCCCGCGTTCGGGCTTAAACGCGTGCCGCGACGAGCACCACGGGTGCGTCGAGACACGCCGCCGCCCGCGTTGCGCGCTCGAACGGCCCGCCCGCGAGTACCAGCGGCGCCCGCACCCGCGACACCCGCGCGAGGGCGAGGGCGTCGCGCCACGATCCCCCGGGAACGGCGCGCCGCGCTCGCTCGTACGACGACCGGATCTCCGCCACCAGCGCCGCATCGCGCTCCCGCTTCAGCCGCCGCTCCTCGTCCGCGAGCCGGAGCCGCCGCTCCCGCTCGTCGCGGACGATGCGCGCCTCCCGACGGAGCCGCTCGTACGTCTCGGTGGCCGCGATCACCTCCGTCTCCGCGTCGGTGAGCGCCGCGATAGCCGTCCCGTGTGCGTCCATCACGTCGGCGTCCACCATCCCCGCATTTCTGAGCGCCGCGACCTGTCCGCCGAGGCGCTCGACGCGTTCCCGGCGCGCCACGACGTCCGCGCCGAGCGTCGCGAGTCGCTCGCGCGCTGCGCGGAGCCCCCGGACCTCCGCGATCGGGTCGGCCAGCGCCCCCCGGAGCGTGCGGAGCCTCGCCGTCACCGGAGCGTCGTGTCCGCGCGAGCGCGCCGCTGCGGCCAGCATCGCCGGCCCGACCGTCCGCGGTCGGTCGAGTAACCCGACGGTGTCGTGCACCGCCGTCGGCGTCGGACAGTCGAGCCATCCGTCGGCATCGCGGATCGCGCGTACCACGTCGGCCGCGGACACGTCGGCGTCACGGAAGTCCAGGGCGTCGGATCGCATCGTTCGCCCGTCGACGCGCGCCCGCATCAGTCCGCGAGCGGCGTCTCGCGCATCGCGTCCGGCTCCGGGAGACCGCGTCCCGCCGCGAACTTCGCGTACGGCGTGCTCGGCGACTCGCGCGCCTCGTACGCCGCCGCGGCGTCGCGGACGTGCTCGGGGACGTCGCGGTACTCGTTCAGCGGTTCCGTCCGCGCCACTTCCACCGCCGTCCCGAAGCGCTCTCGGAGGCGACACGCGACGAACGCGCCGTACTCCGTCTCGCACAAGAGGACCGCCCGACCGAAGCGACGGATCACGGCCTCCGCGTGCGTCGAACAACTGTTCCGCAGGGCCTGTCTCGCGGCCCGCGAGTACGCGACGATCAGTAACACCTCGGTAGAAGAGCGACCGGCGGATAAAACGTCGCCGGTCGGACACTACGCGAGCCGCGACACGGAGACCCGCCCGGTCGTGTCGTCGACGAGCGCCGCGACCCGCTCGCGCGCTTCGCGCTCGCTCGCCGCGAGCACGACGAGGCCCTCGGCGCCCGGGTCGCCCGACGCCCGCCACGCCACGAGGTCGCCGTCGTAGTCCGTCGCGTACGTCCGCAGGATCGAACACACTCGCTCCTCCGCGCTCGCGAGATCCGTCTCGCCGCGCTCCAGGTCCCCGAGGGTCTCCTCGACGTTCCGGAGCGCGCTGATGCGGTCCATCAGGTCGTCCGCAAGTGGCCAGTCGAGGGCTCGTAGACCTCTCCCTGTTTCTTCAGCTTCTCGATCTCGTGTTCGGCCTTCGAGCGCTCCATCCCGACCTCCTCGGCGCGCGCCATGACCTCCTCGGTCGGCGCGCCCTCCTCGAAGTCGTCCTCGATGTCCTCGATGAGCGCCCGCAGGTTCTTGATACGGTCGCGCTGGCTCTTCGACGTCCCCGTCTCGACGACGTCCGCGTCGAACTCCCCGGTCTCGGGGTCGACCCCGATGGCTTCCAGACACGAGCGCACGATGGCGATGACCCGCTCCGCGTCCTTCTCCTCGACCGTATCCGAGAGCCGAACGCGCGCCGAGGCCTCCGCGAGGCGCACGAGCGCTTCGAGCTTGCGAGCCGTCACCGGCACCGGCGCGTCCTCGTCCGCGCCCTCCGCGCGCAGATCGACGTAGAACTGCTCGATCGCCGCGCGCGCTTCGTCGCTCATCGCCGGGTAGACGTTCCGGCGGGCGTACGCGATGTACTTCCGCAGGAGCTCAGCGTCGATCTCCGGGGCGACCTCGTCCGTCTGTGCCGCGACCTCGTCCTCCGTGTAGTTCGCCGAGGCGAGATGTTCGCGCTGCGTGTGGAGCTCGCCCGCGTAGTTCGTCTGCAGGATGTGCTCCGCGAGCCGCGCGTCCTCCTCCGGGTCCGGCTGGTCGGCCACCGTGAAGATCAGGTCGAAGCGCGAGATGAGCGCCGGCTCCAAGTCGATCTGCTCGCCGATCGGCTCGTACTGGTCGAAGCGCCCGTATTTCGGGTTCGCCGCGCCGAGCAGCGAACACCGCGACTTCAGCGTGGCGTTTATCCCCGCCTTGCTGATACTGATCGATTGCTGCTCCAGTGCCTCGTGCATGGCCGAGCGGTCGTCGGGAGCCATCTTGTCGAGCTCGTCGACCGCCGCGATCCCCCGATCCGCGAGGACGAGCGCGCCCGCCTCCAGCGTCCACTGCTGACCGTCACCGAAGTCGTCGCGCACGGCGGCCGCGGTGAGGCCCGCGCTCGACGATCCCTTCCCGGAGGTGTAGACGGAGCGCGGCGCTATGTTCTGTACATATGACAGGAGCTGGGAGTTGTGAGAGACGACGCCATTCGAGATGTACGTGTGCGTCCCTTCGACTTCGAGGTCGTACACCCACTCCTCGGCGGGTTCGACGCGCTCGATGTAGTCGATCCGGTCCCACGAGACATCGTTCTCGGCGAGCGATCGGAGGCGTTCGACGTCGTCTGCTACACCGAGCGAGTCCTCCACTCGTTCGACGAGCCCGCTCTGCGCCGCAGACACTTTCCCGCCGTCCGGGACGACATCGTTTTGCTCGTAGTAGCTCACGGCGGTCTGTTCGACGCCCATCCTGTCAGCGAGCGCAGCCTGCGAGACGTTCAACTCCCGCCTGATCGCCGTGACGTCGTTCCACTCTCCGGCTTCGAGTCGCCGCTTCGTCTCGCGGAGCCACGCAAGACGGGCCTCGAATGCGTCGACGACCGATTGGAGGTTCCCCCTGCTCGGGTTCCGGTCACCGCGCTCGTAGTGCTGGTACGTCGTGCGCGTGAGCCCGCACTCGGCCTGTGAGAGTTGGAGCGCCTTCCGGATCCGCCGGAGTTCGTCGCCCACTTCGGGGACGACGTCGACGTTCGTGTTCGACGATCGGTCATCGAACGCATGCGAGGCCGTTGTCTTCCGGTCAGTGACGAATCCGATGGCGTCGACGTAGCGACGGAAGCTGTCCCCGCCGATCCGCAGCCGATAGCTCCCGTCGTGTCGTTCCTCGACGCTGCCGGTGACGTCGAACGCGAGCAGGAGTGTTCGGACGCCTTCGAGGAGGTCACAGCTCATCGAGGCGACCGTGATCTCCCGCTGTGTCGTCGAGACGTGACCCTCCGCGTCGACGTACGCGCGGAGGAACGCGCGTTTCGTCTCTAGCGTCGCACTCTTAATCGCGTCGGGGACGCGTTGCCCGGCCGAGCGTTCGAGGGTAGCGGGTTCGAGGTTCTTGAGGAAGCTCGCGAACTCGCCCGAATTACAGCGCACTGTCCTCGCGGACTTCCCCTCCCGTGGTTCGTCGACGCTGTAGTTGAGGCCGAGCGCGTCGAACGCGCCCGTGACATCGTCTACGATCTCGGCGTCGTTGTTCGTCACACGGACGTCCGCCGTGTGATCGTCACGGAGGACGACGTGCCCCTCGGCGACGACGTAGGCGACGAGTCGCGCGAGCGACGGCGTCCACTCGTTCGGGAGGTCGAGGTGGACCGCGTTCGGCGCTCTCGACATACGGTACTCGACGTCGAGCGCGTCGTCTCCATCCGTGTCGAGCGTCCGCGGTGTCGCGACGAACTCGCCCTCCCTGAGGTCGTCGGCCCGCTTGGCTTCGATGCGCCCGTTCGACTGTACGAAAAGCGGGTGTGACGGCGTCACGTCGAGCTCGCGCCCGCTCGACGTGCGGACGCGACACATCTCCTCGGGAGCCTCGCGCTTCCACACCTTCGTCGCCCGCCGTTCGACGAGCGATCCGTCGGCCTCCATCGACGGCAGCGGGATGTCCACGGCGTCCCAGACGCCGTCGTCGACCGGGGTCGGGTCGTCGAGGTTCTCCTCGACGAGATCCCGTATCGGCCGCTCCGTCCCGTCGGCGAGCGTGACGCCGGTGTCGCCGTCGAGACATTTCCCCGTACCCGGGTCCCCGATCAGGAGCATGTGGAGGTCGCCCCGGATCCGCGAGCCGTCCGGGAGGTGTTTGGTGACGCCGCTGAAGAGCTGGAGGAGCATCGCCAGCTTCGCCTGGCGGTGGCCGTAGATGGAGGGCGCGACCGAATCGACCATGTCCTCGTAGATGTCCGGACGCTGGGAGATCTCGACGATGGCCTCCTTGTCCTCGTTCGTGATCTCCATGTCCTCGAACTGCTCGTCCTCGATCTCGACGTAGTTGCCCTCCATGTAGACGTCGAAGACCGGACTCTCGTTCGACCCCTCGCTCTGATCGAGGCGCAGCGATCCCGTCGCGGTGACGTGATCGCCCGGCGTCACCTGTCCCGTGAGGTCGTCCTCGATGTGGACGTCGATGTTCTCCGGCGTCTCGCCGCCCGCGAGCCCCTCGGGGTTCTCCTGGATCCGGAGCTTCTGTGCGTCGATGAACTCCGACTTCTCCGGGTCGAGTTTGAACGGGCCCTGGCGCTCGCAGGACTCGCACTGGTAGGGCTCTTGGAAACCGGAGTCCGATTGGGGGATCTGCGTCTCGTAGTTACAGCGCTGGCAGACGAACACCGCCTGCTCGATCTTCGGGCGGACCTCCGTCGCCTTCCGGACGATGCCCTGCACGGCGACGAAGGTGTTGAGGTGCTCGGAGCGCAGCGCACGGATCTCCGTCGCCTCGGCGAGCCCGCGCACGCGGACGTGCGCCTGTCCGAGAGAGACGTCGATCGGGAGGTCGTAGCGTCGCAGCGCCTCCTCGGCGGCCTCCTGATACCGATCGGGGTAGCGGAGGTAGTCGTCCGCGAGGTCCGCGTCGAACTGATAGAGGTCCCCCCAGTCGATGCGCAGGCTCTTCCGATCGCGCGGGTAGTTCCGTGCGAGGTCGCCGACCTCGTCCGAGTAGTACCGTCGGAAGAACGCCTCGAAGCGGTCGACGAGTTCCTGATCCGTAGCCTGAGCCATTCGCTCACGTAGGTAGCGCGTGACGCCGTAAGAAGGTTCGCAAAGGACAGTGAAACTGGACGTCCATCTTTTTCCGACTCGGGTCAGCGAAGCTGACCACTCGTCGCAAAAACACGGTCCGCGAGCCAGCGGCGAACGCGGGATCAGCGAGACCTTCGGTCTCGCAGAGGTGAAAAACCCCCGCGCGCCTCCGGCGTGCGGTCCAGTACAGAAATTACGGCGCAATCGACCACCGCCGGCGATATCGGCTATGCTGTTCTCTCTGGGCGACCATCGAGTCGTGCCGGTGGCCAGCATCGGCCGAAGGCGTGCTCCTCGGCGCGATTCGTCCGTCGGTCGTCGTTCCGGGTTGGTTCGACGCGCAGGCTGATCGACTCGTCGTACGCGTCCCGCTCGATCATGTACGTCTCGTCCGTGTCCCGACACCTCACGAGCACCAGATCTATCGTCTCCGGACCGGGTGCCCGCGTCTTCCCCGTATCGAAGCATACGCGCTCGCCGCTGACGCTTCCCGGCCGCAGACTCGTCCGGTAGAGCGTGTCCGCGTCGTCGCGGAGGACGACGTCGTACGGTGCGTTCGTCCCTCGGGCGTCCATGACGTCCACGCCGCGCTCTCGGAGGTCCGCGATCAGCGCGTCGCGCCACCCGCTCGGCGTCGGTTCAGGTGGCCACCGCTCGTCGAAGTCGTAGTCGGCCGCCCAGTTGATCGTCCGGTGGTCCTGCTTCGCGTCCGCGATGCGGAGACTCATCTGGGACCCGACCTCCGACTCGGGAACGAGGTAGAGTCCGTCGACGTCGTCGCAGTGGACGGCGAAGTAGTCGACGTCGCCGTCGTAGACTTCGTACGTATGTCCGCTCGCGTTCGTGTGCTGGGACTTCCCGTTGAAGAGAACCTTCCCGTCGCGGAATCCTCCCGTCTTCACCTGGAGTTTCCACACGTCTCCGCTCTCGTCTTCGGCGAGCAGGTCGTAACGCTCGTTGTCTCCGAACGGCGTCGAGACGGATATCTCGCGGCGCTTCAACTCCGCGATGACTATGGCTTCGGTGAGGTCGCCTTTTCGGTGTGGTTCCATATTATACCGTCCCGCGGTATCAGTATTACACTTTCGCATATTCGAAACCACGGTCGTTCAAGACCGCGATCACCCTTCGGGGAGTATGGCGAAATCCCGTGCACTGATCACCGACACGGAACGTGAGCGTCTTACCGGCGAAGCCGACGTCGAGGACCAGAAACGATACGTGGCCGTCTCACGCGTCCGTCGCCGGATCCAGAACGAACTCCCCGAGGACGTCGCGCTCCTCGCCAAACACCGTCCTGATCTGCTCGAAGAACTCCGCGACGTGGTCTGTGACGACGAATAACGAGAGTGGGACCACCACGAGACGGCCGTCTCGCTGGCTCCCATTTTCACGCCGTCGAAAAGTGGGACCGCCGTGATTTGAACACGGGTGACAGCGTCCCAAACGCTGAAGGATACCAAGCTACCCCACGGTCCCGCGCCTTAGAGTAACTGAGCGGCGGCGGTAAGTGTTACGTTGTGAGCCTACTCCTCCTCGCCCAGTAGTTCGATCTCGGCGGTCATCCGCGACCTTTTACTCCCTCGGGTGCGCTCCGCGCACCGCTCCGTCGCAAAAGCTCGGCCAAAAACTCCCGCGAGCGCCCCGCGCTCGCGGTGAGTGCGCTCCGCCGCCCCTGACGCTTAGTCCTCCTCGCCTAGTAGTTCGATCTCGGCGGCGATCCGGTAGGGGTCGAGCCCCTTGCGGACGCCGTCGAGCATCTTGAACGCCTCGTCGGGGTCGAGGAAGTGAGTCGTGACGGTCCGCCCGAGGTCCGTCGGTTCGAGGCCGTCGATGAAGCCGTATTCGAGGAGCTTCCCGACCGCGTGTTTCGTGGGGACGTCGCCGACCATGCGTTCGCTGAGGCGCTTGGCGGCGCTCCCCCCGACGACGATGTTCGCTAGCACCTCTTCGATCGCCGCGTTCTGGTCGTACGCGGTGACGACGTCCTCCATCTCGCCCTTGAGGAGTTTGAACGCGACCTCGTCCTCGCTCATTTCCATGGAGTTGTGATAGACGGCGTCGGGTTCGACGAGCATGTACACCTTCCCGCGGTCGTGGTAGTCGGGTCGGCCGGCGCGCCCGAGCATCTGCTCGAACTCTTGCACGGTTAGCCACTCGATTCCCATGGCGAGCGTGTCGAAGACGACCTGACTCGCGGGGAAGTCGACGCCGGCGGCGAGCGCGGCGGTCGTCACGACGGCGGCGAGGTCCTGATCGCCGAACTGGCGCTCGACCTGCTTGCGTTTGCCGTAGTCGAGGCCGGCGTGGTAGGCGGCGGCGGGGTAGTCGAGTTTTCGCGCGACCTCGTGGCACCGCCGCCGCGAGTTCGTGAAGACGATCGTCTGCCCCCGATACCCCTTCGAGGACTCCTTGTCGTACTCGCGGCGGACGAGTTTGTTCGTGATGCGCGGTTTCTCCTGGCCGTCCGCGAAGGTGACGTGGCGCTCGATGGGGACGGGGCGCTCCTCGAACTCGACGAGGTTCGCGCGGAGCTTCTTCGCCAGTCCGCCGGGGTTGCCGACGGTCGCGGAGAGGTAGATCCACTGCGCGCCCGCGTACGACTCGCGTGCCTGTGCGCGCTGCTCGCAGTAGTGCTTGAGCCGGGTGATGAGGCCGTCGAGGCGGTGTCCCCGCCCCTCCTCTTGGAGGGTGTGGACCTCGTCGATGACGACGGTGCCGACGTCACCGAGGTCGCGGCCGGTACGGAGGGCGTGGTCGATGCCCTCGTAGGTCCCGACGATGACGTCGGCGTTCGGGTCGAACGCCTGGCCGTCGTCGCGGATGCGCGAGGACCCCACTCTGATCGAGACGTCGACGAGGTCGCCGTACTCGTCCTCGAAGTCCTCGTGTTTCTGGTTGGCGAGCGCGACGAGCGGGACTAAGAAGAGGAGTTTCCCGTTGCCGCTGAGCGCGCGATGGAGGCCTGCGATCTCGCCGATGAGAGTCTTCCCGGTCGCCGTCGCGGACACCACCAACTGGTCCTCGCCGTCAGTGAGCCCGTTCTGGACGCTGAGACTCTGGACCGGGAGCAGGGTCTCGAAGCGGTCTTCGAGGAGGACCTGCACGCCCGGGTGGAGGTCGAGGTCCGAGACCGGATACGGGTCGACGTCGTCCGTGTTCGCCGAGACCTCGTCGAACTTCGTGAGGTCCGGGTCGAGTTGGCCCTCGAGTAGACCGACGATCCGGTCGAGGTCGCCGACGTCGAGGAGGAGCTCTTCGAGGCGGTCCTCAGCGGCGCCCGTCAGGTCGCCCTTGAACGCGAGTTCGCGTTCGAGCTCGCGGATCGCACAGTCCTGACAGATACGCTCGCCGTCGGCCTCGACCGACCTCTCGTCCGTGATCGGGGAGTAGCGGCCGTTGCCCGCACAGTACCGGCAGGTGCGGACGACCTTCGCCTTCTCGGCGAGCTGATAGCCATCGAGGAGGTCGCGGACCTCGCGGCGGCCCCCGCGGGAGGTCTGTTCGGAGACGCGGATGCGGTCGGCCAGCCGAGCGATCTCGACGAACTCGTCGGGCGATCGGGGATCCTCCCCGTTCGCCGTCTTCACTCGGAACTTCCCGGGCCGCGGGCCGGCGTCCGTCTCCTTCGTTTGGAGGCGCGCGTGGAACAACCGCTCGCCGTCGCGGCGCGCGACGACCGCGTAGTCGTCGCCGACCTCGTGGAGGAAGAGCGTATCCACCCGCTGGACCTGCTTCGACACGCCCGAGCGTACGGTCGCGGGCTATTTGAGGGGTTCGCTCCCGTGGCGCGTCCCCGTCAGACCCCGACCGGGCGGCCCTGCGTACCCCGGAACGGCCACAGACGTTTATGCCGTCCACGCCCGAAGCCGGACCCATGCGGAGTTACACGGTCGGCAGCGTGTTCGGCATTCCGATCAAGCTCGACGTCACGTTCCTCCTCGTCCTCCCCGCGTTCGCCGCCCTCATCGGCTGGCAGACCGAGCAGTGGGTGAGCACCCTCAACTCCGTGTGGGCGCTCGGCCTCCCGGTCGGTACGCTCTCGCAGGGCGCGACCCCGTGGCTCCTCGGCGTCGCCGCCGCCGTCGGCCTCTTCGCCTGCGTCCTCATCCACGAACTCGGCCACAGCGTCGTCTCGATGCACTACGGCTACCCCATCGAGTCGATCACCCTCTGGCTGCTGGGCGGCGTCGCCAACCTCGAAGAGCAGCCCGAGGACTGGAAGCAGGAGCTCTTCATCGCGCTCGCCGGCCCGGTCGTTAGCGTCGCCCTCGGCGCCGTCTCGTACGTCGCGCTCGTCGCCGTCCGCGGGACGCCGCCGCTCGCCTTCGTCGTCGGCTACCTCGCCCTGGCGAACGTCGTCCTCGCCGTCTTCAACCTCCTGCCCGGGTTCCCGATGGACGGCGGGCGCGTCCTGCGCGCCCTCCTCGCGCGTAGACGCCCCTTCGCCCGCGCCACGCAGCTCGCCGCCGAAGTCGGGAAGGCCGTCGCCGTCGTCCTCGGGATCCTCGGACTCTTCGGCAACCTCCTCCTCGTCGCCATCGCCTTCTTCATCTACATCGGCGCCTCATCGGAGAGCCAGCGCACCGTCATGAACGCCGCGTTCGAGGGCGTCACCGTCCGCGACGTGATGACCGACGCCGCGGACGTCAAGAGCGTCCATCCCGACGACACCGTGGCCGAACTCACCGAGCGGATGTTCGAGGAGCGCCACACCGGCTACCCCGTCATGCAGGACGGCCGCGTCGTCGGCGTCGTCACCCTCGGCGACGCCCGCGAGGTCGATCCCGTCGAGCGCGACGCCTTCACGGTCGGCGACGTGATGACGCGCGACGTCGAGACGACCACCCCCGACGCCGAAGCGATGGACGCCTTAGAGCGCATCCAGAACAGCGGCATCGGCCGGCTGATCGTCGTCGACGACGACGGCGCCCTGCTCGGCCTCGTCAGCCGCACCGACCTCGTCACCGCGTTCAACATCATTCAGAGCGCCGGCCGCGGGGCCCAGACGCCGGCCCCGACGGTGAACGGCGACGATCCCGGCCGGACGCCCTGAGCGGCCCGGGCGCTCGGTGGCGAGCGCTCAGGAGATTGACGTCGCGATACGAGAGTCGAATCGGGGCTGACGTCGAGCACACGCGGCGCTCGACGGCTCGTCACGCGAAGAAGGAGGTCCAGGTGCGAGAATTGAACCCGCGTCTCAGCCTCCACAAGGCTGAAGGATAGTCCACTACCCCAACCCGGACACTGCACCCGTCCGTAGCGCCCTGCCGTTAATAGGCGTTACGAAACCGCCGACGGAACGCGACACGCTTTTCGTCGCCGCGCCCCTGAGTGCGGACAGTGGCCGTCACGGACAAGATCTACGTCAAGAACCACCGCCAGCTCGTCAGCCAACTGGACGCGAACTTCCCGAAGGGCGCGTTCAGCGGTGCGACACTCGACGTGCTCTTCGGCGGCGGCAACCTCGACGGGCTGAACGAGGCGACGGCCGATCGCGTCATCGAGTTCTCGAAGGACTTCCTCGATTGCGACTGTCAGGCCAACCCCTACTGCGGGCACCCCGAGCGGAAGTTCATCGCGTACCTCCTCGACCTGCGCGCGCAGGGCCTCGATCCCGAGGCGATGGTCGACGTGATGACGGACGACTACATGGTGTACGCCTACCCCGGCGACATCTACGGCTTCTTGGACGACGCCGTCCGCACGCTGGAGGCGACCGAGGACCTCGCCAACGTCGACGACCGGCCCGAGGAGGCACGTCACGCGGCGAACGCGCGCGCGGAGATCGAGGGCCGCTGACGGCGCGTTGCCACCGGGGCGAAAGACGGATGCTTTTGGCGCTGCGGCCCCGAAGCCGTGTCAATGGAGGACGTCGAGGCGCACCGTCGCGCGGTCGAGGACCGCCTGCGCGAGGTGCTGGAGGCAGTCGAGCCACCGGAGCTCCGCGAGGAGGTCGAAGCGGTGGCGCTCGCCGGCGGGAAACGCGTCCGGCCGGCGCTCGCCATGTTGTGTTGTGAGGCGGCGGGCGGCGAGGCCGCGGACGCGCTCGACTACGCCGTCGGCGTCGAACTCGTTCACAACGCCTCGCTCGTCGTGGACGACATCATCGACCGCTCGGAGCTCCGTCGGGGTGAGCCCTCGGCGTGGGCGGCGTACGGCCACGGGCCGGCGATCGTCGCGTCCGACGGTCTGCTCGGCGAGGCGTTCGCCCTCTTCAGCGACGACCCCAGTGCGCTGGAGACGGCGGCGGACTCGCTCGTCGAACTCGGGCAGGGCGAGGCGACCGAACTCGTGGATCGCCCGGAGACCGAAGCGGAGTACATGGAGCTCGCACGCCGGAAGACGGGGGCGCTCTTCCGCGCCGCCGCGGAGCTCGGCGCGATCGCGGCGGACGCCGACGACGACACGATCGACGCGCTCGGCGAGTACGCGGAGCGCGTCGGCGTCGCGTTCCAACTCCGCGACGACGTCCTCGACGTGACCGCGGAGACCGGCGACCTCGGGAAGCCAGCCGGCACGGACGAGGAGCTGAACCGCCCGTCGGTGTTGCGCGTGACCGAGCGCTCCGTCGAGGACGTGAACGCGCTCGCGGACGCGGAGTCGGAGGCGGCCCTCGCGGCGCTCGACGACGCGGCGATCGAGGACGGGAGCGCCCGCGCCTACTTGGAACGCCTCGCGACGTTCGTCGTCGAGCGCGAACGCTGATCGCTCACTTCGCCGTCCGCACCCCTCGATCCTCGATGACGGCGAACGCGAGCGTGCTGAGCACGCTCATGAGCGTCCCGACGGTGAGGACCGCGGCGAGCGTCGGGAGCGACACCGTCCGGAGGAAGAACCCGCTGAGCGCGTAGAGGACCGCGGCGATGGCGAGCACGTAGAACGGCGCGTTCAGGTACTGCCACTTGAACCCGTCGTGGAGGTATTCGTCCGTGATCTGGCCGACGCTCGACGTGAGGCCCGCGGCCGCGAACCACGTCGCCGCGCCGTTGACGAGCGCGGCGATGACGGAGGTCACCGGGAGCGGGCCGCCGGTCGCGGCCCGATAGTCGTTGAGCCGATCGACGCCTTCGACGCCGCCGATGACGAGGAGCGCGGCGGCGACGACGTACGTGATCAGGGTGACGCGACCCGTGTAGAGGCTATCGCGGGCGCGCTCGACGAGCTCGTCGACCGCGTCGGCGAGGCCGAGCCCCCGGAAGAGCGCGTAGAGCCCGAGCGCGCCGGACGACAGCCCGAGCACGGCTCCCGGGAGCCCGAGGAACGAGGCGAGCACCGCCAGCGGATAGATGAGGAGGAGGACGCCCAGCGGGACGAGGATCGTCCCGCGGGTCTCCGGATCGTTCAGCACCTGCTTGATCGTGTAGTACATCGATTCGAGGTCCTGCGCCTGCCGGACGACGACGCGACGGACGCCGTCGATCCGGGCCCGCGAGCGGATCACCGGGAGGACGGACTCGTCCTGTGCGCCGTCGGTGACGATGACGGTCCGGACCTCCTCGCTCGTCTGGAGGCCGGCGAGCACCTCGTCGACCTCCGTGCCGACCGCGCGGTTCGCCTGCACGTCGCTCCCCTCGACGCCCGTGACGGCCGCGACTTCGACGCGCTCGTCGGTCGAGAGGTCGTCGTAGAGGTGGACGCCCTCGAAGAGGACGTTCACGTCGCTGTCCTCGGGATCGACGGTGGCGAGCGCGACCGCGGCGTCCTCGACGGCGTCGCGGCCGACGACCGGCGTCGACGTCTCCGTCTTCCGACCGAGATCGTCGTCCAGGTCGACGCAGAGGACCAACAGCATTCACGCGGCCGTACGCCGTCGACCGTTAAGGAGGTTCGGGAGACGTCGCCCGTGCGCCGAGCGCACACCCCGCGGGGCGACCCGTGCGGTTTTTGAGTCCTCAGGGGGTACGTCGGTGATACGCAATGATTTCGAAGGGCTGTGAGCAGTGCGCGCAAGGGGGCAAGATGGTCCTCTTCGTCTACGGGTATTGCGACCAGCGCGACTGTTTCTACTGCCCGCTGGGCGAGAACCGGAAGAACGTCACGCAGGTCTACGCGAACGAGCGGCCGGTCGAGAGCGACGAGGACGTCATCGCCGAGGCGAAGAAGATGGACGCCCTCGGTACCTCGATCACCGGCGGCGAACCCCAGGAGGCCCTGGAGCGGACGTGTCGCTATCTCCGCCTCCTCAAAGACGAGTTCGGCGAGGACCACCACACCCACCTCTACACGGGCATCACGGGCGGGCGCGAGAACATGCGTCGCCTCAGCGAGGCGGGCCTCGACGAGATCCGCTTCCACCCGCCCTACGAGCAGTGGGGCGATCTCCACGGGACCGAGTGGGAGGAGATCCTCTACGTCGCCCGCGAGGAGGGACTTACCCCCGCGTTCGAGATCCCCGGCATCCGCGCCGAACCGGAGTTCCTCGACTTCCTCGACGAGGGCGCCGCGGACTTCTGCAACGTCAACGAGTTCGAGATGAGCGACGGCAACTACGAGCGGATGCAGGAGGCCGGCTACGAACTGCAGGACGGCCACATGTCCGCCGTCGAGGGCTCGAAGGACGCGATCCTCGAGGAGATGGCGAGCCACGAGCAGGTCTACTTCTGTACGAGCGTCTTCAAGGACGCCGCCCAACACCGCTCGCGTCTGAAGCGCATGGCGAAGAACGTCCGCCGGGAGTTCGACGAGGTGACTGAGGACGGCACGCTCGTCTACGGGAAGACGTGGACCTCGCCGGAGGAACTCGACGCCCTCGGCGTCCCCGAGGAGTTCTACACCGTCAAGTCCGAGCACGTCGAGGTCGCGTGGTGGCTCCTCGAGGAGATGGTCGAGGAGGGCGACATCACCGAGGGCGAAATCGTCGAGCAGTACCCGACGTACGACGGCCAAGTCGTCGAGCGAACGCCCCTCGCGTAGGCGCTTTTCGCGCCGTGCGGCCCCTCTTCTCCGTGCAGGTCGCTTCGACGAGCGGGCACCACCGGTGTTCCGCGTCGGGGACCGGTACGCACGTCGGTCGCTGAGCGAACGCCACTTCATCACGGCGCGCGGCGCACGCCGTTCAGCCGCGCGGGCAGTCCGTCCGGACCGCCTCGCAGGCGGCGTCGGGGTCGACCTCGTATATCGTGACGGCGTCGTTCTCGAAGGTCACCTCGACGCCGGGGCGGTCGAACGATCGGACGTCGTAGCGCTCGCGCTCGTTCGGGCCGACGTAGACGTAGGTCACGTCGTACTCGTCGAGGAGGAGGGCGGCGCTCTCCCAGTCTGCGGCGTATATCGCGTCGACGTCGCGCGTGCGCGTCTCCCACGCGTCGGGGCCGCGATAGCCCTGCTCGTGGTGCCAGCCGACGACGCTCGGGAGGCCGGTGAGGCTGCTGGCTTCGCTGCGGAACTGGTACATCGGCGTCCCCGGTGCTTCGACGAGGTGCGAGGCGCCCTCGCGCGCGTCGAGCCAGTCGATGGCGGCGGCTTCTCCGGGATGGCGCTCCTCGACGTACTCGGTGGCGTCGAGCGTCGGGTCGGCGCCGTGGGCGGCGACGTGGCCGACGCGGTCGCTGACGGCGAGCGCGGGGAAGGCGAGGCCGGCGCCGAGGACGAGCGCGACCGCGGCGACGCGTGCGACGCGTCCGGGTGAGACGTCGATTTCACGGGGGCGAGCGAGCGCGCGGAGGCGCGGGCGGACGTCGGGGAGCACGCCCGCGAGCGCGGCGCCGGTGCCGACGCCCCAGAGCACCCACGCCTGCATCGAGACCTTGTAGACGGTGTTCCAGCGCGGCGCGTTCGGGTCGTGCGGCCAGACCTTCGCGTAGGCGAACTCGACGGCGAGGAGGAGGCCGGCGCCGGCGACGAGGAGCAGGAGGTCGAAGCCGGCGTCGCGGCGCCGGCGGAGGTACCAGCCGGCGGCGATACACGCGAGGAGGAGGGCGGCGGTGCCGAGCGACGCGAGCGTGGCGAGCGCGATGCCGGCGACGAGGAGGCCGGCGGCGAGGGCGAGCGTCCGCCGTGCGACGGTCGCGTCGCGCGCGACGCGGAGGCCGAACGCGGCGAGCGGGACGCCGGACGCGAGCAGGAAGGGGACGACGGGCGTGCGCGGCGGGAGGACGCCGACGCCGCCGTTGACGGGCGTGTGGAAGAGGAGGAACGGGCTCGCGAGCGCGGCGCCGCCGAGCGCGACGGCGAGCGCGCCCGCGACGGCGACGACGAGACGGCTGACCTCGTCGCGGAGCGCGTCGTCGGAGCGCAGGCGCGCGCCGTGGCGCCCGAGCAGTCTCCCCGGATGCCGGTCGGCGAACGCGAGCGCGAGGCCGGTGAGGCCGACGGCGCTCGGGTAGCTCCACGTGGAGACGAGCGCGAGGAGGCCGGCGACGCAGCCCAGCCCGCAGAGGAGCGCGAGCGCGCGCCGCGTTTCGTCGGTCCGCGAGAGCGCGAACGCGAGCGCGGCGGCGACGAGGAGGAAGGGCGTGGCGAGCATGTGCGCGTGGAGGTCGGCGTTCGTGTACTCCCACGCGGGCGTGACGTGGAGGGTGCCGGGGGCGACGTAGCGACCGAGCCACGGCGTCCACTCGCCGAGGCTGTGGTAGTGCGCGTAGGCGTCCGCCGCCTCCATGTGGACGCCGGCGAAGGCGACGTCGAACGCGGGGAGCGCGACGTCCTCGGGGAGCAGGCCGACGACGACGCGGACGGGGGTCACGAGGTGGCCGGCGACGGCGACGAGGCACGCGCCGAACGCGCCGCCCGCCACGGGGCTGTTGCCGTTCGCGTCCGCGACGGCGGCGGCGACGGCGTACGCCGCGCTCGCGAGCGTGGCGTAGAACGTCGCGAGTCCGAGGTTGTAAGCGTAGCGGACGGGAACGCCCGATAGCTCCGTGACGCTCGCGACGGCGAGGAGGCCGCCGTAGTAGTAGCGCACGGGGCGGCCGGCGAACCAGACGTCCTGTGGCGGGAGGGCGCTCGCTCGCGACAGCGATTTCAGGAGCCCGTAGTCGAGGAACTTCTCGCCGCCCGCGGGATAGACGCCCGGGAACACCGACCGGTAGGCGAGGAGGCCGCAGAACGCGAGGGCGAACGCGAGGACCGGTCCGAGGGGTATCGGCGGGAGGCCGTCGCGGCGCGCGACGAGGAGGCCGAGGCCGAGCGTGACGAGCGCCGCGACGGCGGCGGTCGCGCGCCCCCACTCGAGGTGGCCGAGCCAGTACGCGGGGAGCGTGACGGCGGCGAGTCCGATGGCCGGCGCGAGGCCGGCGGCGTGATCGTCGGGGAGGACGCGGGCGGCGAGGGGGAGGCCGGCCGCCGCGACGACGAGGAGGGCGGCGAGCCAGCCGAGGGCGTGGAGGGCGCTCACGCCCTATCGGTGTCGTTCTGTCCGGTATGTGTGTTGTGCTCTGTATCGGGACCGAATACAAAGCGTGAAGTATCCCGTAGCTGTCACGGTGTAGACGTCCGCATGGCCTCCATCAGACGTGTCGTCGCCGCCCTCTTCCAGCCCGCGCGCGCCGGTCAGTTCCTCGCCGTCGGCGCGCTCGGCGCGCTCCTCGATAACGCTGCGCTCGTCGTCCTCCACGACGTCCTCGCGTTCGCGCTGCTCTCCGCGAAACTCGTCGCCGCGGAAACCAGCATCATCCTGATGTTCGCCGTGAACGAGCGCTGGACGTTCGACTCGTGGGGCGCGCGTGGCGTCCGCGCGCTCGCGAGGCGACTCCTCACGTCTAACGCCGTCCGCGCCGTCGGCCTCGCCACCGGCATCGCCGTCCTCTTCGCGCTCACCCGCGCCGGCGTCTGGTACCTCGCCGCGAACGTCGTCGGCCTCGGCGTCGGCTTCGTCGTGAACTACTGCTTCGAGAACGTGCTCACGTGGCGCGTCCTCGCCAGTTAGTTGAGGCGGAAGGACTCCTCGCCGTCGCTCTCCAGGTCGTCGAGGTGGATGACGTCCTCGACGTCCTCCGCGTCGTCGAGTTCGTCGCGGAGGGCGTTGATGTACGCCTTGTGCTCCTCCAACTGCTCGCGGAGGTGCTCGGCCTCGAGCTCGAGGCGCTCGTGCTCGCGGACGAAGCTCTTCGGCACCTCGACCGTCGGCGGGAACTCCCCGTCGACGTCCTCGCCGACGTCGTCCGTCGGGACGACTTCGACGCGCCCGTCGTTGGCGACGAGCGCGTCGACGTAGTCCCGGAACACCGCGGACAACGAGAGATCGCGCTCCTCGGCGATGTCGCGGAGCGCGTCGAAGGTGTCCTCGTTCACGCGGAACGAGACGGTCTTGTTCTTGTTGCCCATACCCCTAGGTAGCCCCGAACGGGCCTTAGTTCTTCGTCAGACGATCCTCAGACGGACTCGGCGACGCCCTCGTCGCGCGCGTCCGCGCTCCCGTCGTCGCCGTCGGCCTCGTCGAGCGATTCGAGGGCGTCGATGGCGGCCTGCGTGTAGCGCCGGAGCGGGAGGTCGTACTCCTCCTCGGCGCGCCGAGCGTACTCGTTGCCCTCCTCGTCGAAGGCCTCGATGCGCTCTACGGTACGCGCGGCCGTTTCGACGACCCAGCGGTCGCGCGTCGCGGTATCGACTTCGGTGATGGACTCGGGGCGGACGGAGACGTTGACCGTGCCGTCTTCGGTCTCGTAGGCGCGGGGCTTCCCGACGATGGCGACGTACGCGGGCGTGTCGAGTTCGCGCAGAGCGTTCGCGGCGTCCGGCTGGTACTGGCCGGCGTAGACGAAGAACGTCCCGGTGGGATCGACGACGCGACCGCGCCAGTACTCGGAGTCCTCGCCGACGTCCTCCGTCTCGGTGAGCGTGCCGACGAGGAAGACGCGGTTCGCCTTCGCACCCGTGGGGAGGAGGCTGTAGAGCGGCGCGCGCTCGTCGTCGGATTCCTTGAACGTGAACGTGGCGTCGTTGAACTCGTCGGCGAAGACGCGGCGGGCGACTTCGCGCGTGGGGGCGGATTCGGACATCTTACATCGACCTCGCTTTGATCAGCACCGATTCACCGTCGACCGGGTCGTTCAGCTCATCGATGTCGTTGGCGAGGACGTAGCGCCCGAGCGTCGGGCCGCTCACGCGGTAGTACTTCCCGAGCAGCGTCTCGCGCATCTCGTCGGCGACGACGGTCGTGTCGAGCGCGTCCATCGCCTGTTGTTTCGCCTCTTCGAGCGTGACGCCGGTGAGCTCCGTGGTCGCCTCCTCGTTCAGGATGATCTCGTGGACCTCCGTCCCGTCGTCGAGGACGCCCTTGATGCGGAGGTCGAACTCGCCCTCGACCTCGCCGTGTTCCGAACAGCGGCCGTTCTGGAGGACGCGCGTGCAGTCCTCCTCGGGGCAGCGCTTGATGAGGCCGCTCCCGGACTGGATGTCCACGAGCGCGCCCTCGACGGTCGTCTCGTCGTCGCCGACCTCGATGTCCTCGTCCACTTCGGTGATCGTCGTGGTGCGGTTGAGCTTCACCGAGTAGCGGCCCTGATACTCGTCCGTGACGACGTTCCCGAGGTGGTAGACCTTGCCCTCGTCGAGCTCGTCGAGATCCGAGGCAGCCCACTTCGTGAACTTGATCGTGCCGGACTCGTCGCCGAGCAGGCCGACCTGCGCGACGCTGTCGCTCCGGGGGTCCCAGAGGTCGACGACCTTCGCGGTGATGTCGACCCACTCGTCGGGCGCGTCGACGTCCGCGGCCTGTACGGTCGGGTTGCCGCCGCGACCGAGCTCGTCGCGTTCGATCCCAGCCTCGTCGAGGTAGTGACTCTCGACGGAACGCCGTGCCTCGTCGAGCGGGATCTTGTACTCGTCGACGTAGCGTTCGAGGCGCTCCTTGATCTCTTTGACATCGACGTCGAGGTGCTCCGAGAACTGATCGTGTAGCTGCTCTGCGGTCTGCTGTATGTCGCTCATAGTCGGGTTTCCGTCTCCGCGTGTGTTTCGGTGGGAGACGCCCCGAGATACGCCCTACCGCCGTATAAACCCTCGCGTACCGTGGTGAAAGTGCTCGTCTCCGATCGCGTTCCTCACCTTGTATCTCGGCCACAGGCCTATACTCTTCCACGCGCTACGACGGTCCATGAGCGAGGACGACGAGGGGTTCGTCGGTCGACTCGCGCGGACTGCCGGTCGCCGGTACGCGGAGACCGTCGCTGCCTACCGTGACGGGCGACGCGAGCCGCCGCGCGACGACGCCGGGCGCGTCCGCATCGTCTGTCGGCGCCACGCGGAGAAGCGCGCCGTCACGCTCGACGAGGAGGGACGCCCGGCGTGCTTCGACGCCGACCACCCGGCCTGTGAGGGATGTGTCGAAGACCTCCGCGACGGTCAGATCGAAACGTGGTAGCTCACTCTAACAGCACGCCGCCGTCGACCGGCAGCGAGACGCCGTTGACGTAGCTCGCGCGATCGCTCGTGAGGAACGCGATCACGTCGCCGAGCTCGCGGGGGTCGCCGACCCGTTCTTGGGGGATCCCCGACCCCCACGCTTCGATCCCCTCTTCGTAGTCCGCGTAGTCGCCGCGCTCGACGCCCTCTTCGACGAGCGAGCCGATCCGCGGCGTCTCGAACGTCCCGGGGAGGACGGCGTTCGCGCGCACGTCCGGCGCGAGCTCCACCGCGAGCGTCTCGACGAGCCCGATGACGCCGCGTCGAACGGCGTTCGAGAGGACGAGTCCCTCGATCGGCCGCTCGACCGTGGTGGACGTGATCGCCGTCACGGTGCCGGCGTCGCTCGCGGCGAGGTGCGGATGCGCGGCGTTCACGGCGCGGACGACGCTCATCACGAGCAGGTCGTAGGCGTCGTACCAGTCGCTCTCGCCGGTGTCGAGGAACGGTCTGGACGGCGGTCCACCGGCCGAACAGACGAGGTGATCGAGGCCGTCGAAGGACCCGACGGTCGCGTCGACGAGCGCCTCGATGTCGTCGGGGTCCGTGATGTCGGCGCTGACGCCCTCGACGTCGCCGACCGCCTCCTCGCGGACGTCCGCGATTGCCGATTCGAGTCGATCCTCGTCGCGCCCGCAGAGTACGACGTTCGCACCGTCCGCCGCCAGCGCGGTCGCGGACGCCTTGCCGAGGCCGCTCGTGCTCGCGGTCACGAGCGCCGTCTCGCCGTCGTGATCGAATCCCATGTCCGTCCGATCGGCGTCCCGACACAAAAACGGTTCTCACGAGTCTCGACGGCCCGTTTCTCCGAAACGTTTGACTCCGTGTGGGCCGTCACCGATCCCGTGAGCGTTACGTCAGGGGGCTATTCGTGGGCGCGCTCGGGAGCGACCGCCCCGACTCGCCCCGACCGGCGAACGCGGGGGCGAGCGTGACCGTCGGCTTCGAGGCGACCGACCGCGGACTCCGGATCGACGATCGCATCGAGTCCGTGACGTACGAGATCGGTCTCGACGCCGACTCGATCGAGCCCGCGGAGACGGAGCCGTTCCGCGTCCCGTTGACCCGCGCCGTCGACGTCACGACGAGCGAGCTCGTCTTCCCGACCCTCCCCGAGGTCTTCGCGTATCGCGGCGACGAGGTCGCGTTCGACGTGACGCCCGGCGGGCGCGCCGAGGCGGACGCCGGGACGTACGAGCTCGACGTCTCCGCCGTCCGCCTCAAACTGTACGTCCGCGTCGTGGACTCCCCGGTCACCGTCGACGCCCGCGGCGACGAGACGGTCGTCGACTTCGGCGCGCCGACGCCCGTCCGCATCGGCGTCCGCTCGCTCCACGAGCACCCCGCGGGGACGGTGACGATCGACGACACGCCCCGCTCTCTGATGCGCGCCGTCTCGACGTTCGGCTCCGCGCTGAAGACGACGAGCCCCGAGCGGTCCTTCCCGACGATGCGGGGTCACCCACCCACGATCGAACGCGGCGAGCGCTTCGAGGCCCCCGACCACCTCGAACCGCCCGAGACCGACGTCCGGATCGAAGTCCCGGCGCGCTACGACGCCGTCTACGCCGTCTCGTCGCTCGCCTACTATCTCGGCGCGACGGTCGTCCCGGGCTCGACGCCGCGACTCGTCGCGGGCGATCGGGCGTTCGACTTCCCGTACGACGACCTCTCGCGCTCCGCGAACGCCGTCCTGCGCCACTGCTTCGTGCTCGACTGCGTCGTCCGGACCGAGGGGATTTACCCCATCGACCTCGCGGAGCGCGCGACCGTCCTCGATCGGGTCGACCTCGATCCCGCCACGCTATACGACCGCCCGCTCGCGGACCGGACCGCCGCGTACCTCGACGTCCCCCTCGACGTCACCGAGGACGTCTTCGCGTGGCACCTCACGGTCGACGTCGAACCGTCGGTCGAGCGCGCCCCGCTTCTCTCCTACCTCGTCAACGACCTCCCGTTCGTCCGCTCGCCAGTCCCCGACGCCGCCGCGGCCGACACGCCCGACCCGACGGCCGTCTCCGAGTTCTTCCGCTCCGCCGACACCGACGCGTTCGTCCGTTCGACGCGCGCCGATGACGTGGGGGGCGACGAGACGGCCGATCGACCGGCGGACGCGGGCGGTCGCGTCGTTTCGCCCGTCGACGCCGAGACCGTCGGGCACGCGTGGGTCGGCGACGACTACCCCCGCGGCGCCTCGAAACCCACGATCGAGTCGTACCGTCGCCAGCTCGACCGGCGAGTCGAGGAGGACACCGTCATCGACGTCACCGTCGTCTGCAACGATCCCGAGATGCGCGAGGAAGCCGCCGACCTCTACGGCTTCCGGGACATGATCGACTTCGACATCGAGACGTGCTTCGACCTCTCCGTCGCCGAGACGCGGGTGGCCCTCGAAACGGACACCGACTTCCTCCACTTCATCGGCCACATCACCGAGGACGGGATCCGCTGCCGCGACGGCGTCCTCGACGCCCGCGGCCTCGACGCCGTCGGCGCCGACGCGTTCATCCTCAACGGGTGTCGCTCGTACGCCCAGGGGATGGCGCTCGTCGAGGCCGGCGCGCTCGGCGGCGTCGTCACCCTCGCGGATGTCTACGACCACGTGGCGACGACGGTCGGTCGGTCCGTCGCCCGCCTCCTCGACGCCGGGTTCGACCTCTACGGTGCGCTCCACGTCGCCACCGAGAGCGTCGCCGCCGACTCACACTACACCATCGTCGGAAACGGCGGCGTCACGCTCTGTCAGTACCCGTTCGGGTGTCCGAAGGTAGCGGTCGTCAACACCGATGAGATTGGGTCTGAGACGCTTACTATCTCGATTCGTGACTATATTACTCGGGATCTTGGACCTGGTGTATTTACCACACCATTCCTCCCGGACTCCTCCGCTCGTCACCTTTCTAGTCCTGCCGACCACTACTTCGAAATTCCTCATGAACAGTTCGACGAGATCCTCTCTTCTGGCCGATCCCCTATGTTGGTCGATGGTAAACTTCGGTGGAGTGATGAGATTGACGTATCAGCTCTTCGTGATTGACCAAGTTAGTCTTCGTCGGGGGATACGACGACAGTACGTGATATGTAAAGGTCTCTGTACAGTCTTAGAGTTTCACGGTCCGATGACGTTCGTTCCCCACATCGCCGCCGAGTTACCGGCCTGGGAGAGCAGGAGCACGAGGGTGAACAGCGCGCCGATCTTTCGCGGGTTGTCCGCCAGGTACGCCGTGATGTCTTTCTCAGACATACACGATTCGAGGACCGCCCCGTGCGAGAATTTATCTCATAGGTTATGGAATAAAATCAAAGCAATTTTCTAGAGATACTCGATGGCGTCGGCGCGGCGGCTGCTCGATCGATGCGGACAGAAAAAGGCGGGCCGTGCCCACTCGCGTCGGCGTTACTGTCCCCAGAAGTTCTCGCGGCTCCCCAGCCGTTCGCGGGCGGGGCTGGTGTCCTCCCCCTCCGTTTCGTCGGTCGCCGTCTCGTCCGCCCCCTCGGCGGCCTCGTCGCCGGTGTCGTCCGGGACTCGCTCGACGAGGTCGGCGCGCGCGTAGTTCGACTTCACGGTCGTAATCTGCACTTTCACGCGCGCGGGCGGGAGAACGCCGTCGACCATCACGATGAAGCCCGTCCCTTCGTGGCGGCCGACGCCGGCGCCCGACTCGTGCATGTCGTCGACCTCGACGACGATCTCTTCGCCCGGGACGACGGGTGCGGTCTTCAGGTCCTCGATCGGCTGATTGTACTGTTGACACCAATCCATGCCGCCGCGATCACCGAGGTGCTGGCATCCCATGCCCGAGATGCGCTCTTGGAAGTTCGGACATTCGTCCGCGAGTGGACACTCTGCCATGCGGATAGCTAGTCCCGGCGAACGCAAAACGCTATCGGAGGATCGAACGCGCGAGCACCGGCCGTCTCACTGCTCTTCGGCGTCCGGGAGCGAGATGAGGTTCTCCCGTCCGATACGGAGCTTCTCCACTCGCCCCTCCTCCGCCATCGCCGAGAGCAGCTGTGAGACCTTCGCGTCCGACCACTTCGTCTCGCTGACGATGTCCCCCTGTTTCATCCGGCCGCCGTTCTCCCGTAGCAGTCGCTCGATGCGCTCCTCGTCGCTCAGCAACTCTTCCGGTTCCCCCTCCGCTGCGGCGCCGGCGGCGTCGTCTACTCCCGCGTCCGGGGCTCCCTCGGCTCCGTCGTCGTCGGCGTCGTCGGGAGCGGCCCGATCGGGTGGTGAGGGAGCCTCGTCGGGCTCCGCGGCGTCCGTCTCACGCCGATTTCGGACCTCGAGACTCCCGCGTCCGCCGAAGCCACGCCAGACGTACGCGCCGGCGACGCCGACGCCGAGCGCGAGCGCGACGAGTCCACCGACGAGGTACCACGGGAGACCGGCGTCCCGGACGAACACCATCTTCGGGCCGCCGTCCCCGAACGTCTGGGGCCCGCGCCAGGTGAGCGCCCCATCGGCGCGCTGTGCCGACGGCTGCCAGCTCTCGGCCCGGTAGCCGTCCGGCGGGTAGACGCGGAGCGTCTGCCCGGCGTTGAGGTCGCCGAGCCACCCCGATTCGAAGACGCCGTCGACCTCGACGCGGTCCTGGGTGACGTTCGCGAAGTTCGTCCACGTGAACGCGAGCGTCAGCGTCCCCACCGGGGCCCCGTCGCCGCGCTCGCTGACGTCGTGGCGCCGCGTCACGTCGCTGATCTCCATCGTCCGGTTCGTCCGGGCGGACGCGGTGTCGGCCGCCGCGCGAAACGGGGTCACCGACGGGCCGACGTCGCCGGCTTCGAAGTCGCTTGCGACCCGTTCGAACCCGTCGCGTTCCGCGGAGTCGTTGAGGACGTACCGGACAGAGACGTGCCAACGGGCGTCACCGTCCGGCTGGACGTGTGCGCCGAGGACGACGTCCCCGCCGGTCGGGGCGCTGTCGCTCTGCGCGACGGCGACCCCCGTGGGGACGGTGGCGGCGAGGAGGGCGACGGCGAGCACGAGGAGGGCGGCGTGCCGCATGGTCAGTTTCGGGTGGAGGCCGCGGTGGCAAAACGCTTTCCATACCTTCAGATTGTCGTATACGCGCCCGCACTCGAAGAGAGAGCCGACCACGCGGGTTCTTTACGGAGTACGTCACGACGCCGCCCCGTGACAGCTCAGCCCCGCGGGATCGCCCCCGTCGTCGGGACGCTCCTCCTCCTCGCGTGTTGCGTCGTCGTTAGCGGCGTCGTCGCGGCGTCGCTCGCCGACACCGGTGCCGACATCGCGGCGCCGATACCCGCGGCGTTCGATCTCGCCGCGTCCGCGGACGGGACGATCGCGCTCACCTACCGGAGCGGACCCCCGCTGGACGTCGCGGCGCTCGGGATCACCGCGACCGTCGACGGTCACCCCCTCCGCTATCAGCCGTCCCCGCCGTTCGTCGGCCAGCGCGGGTTCGACGGCGCGCCGACCGGGCCGTTCAACGCCGCGAGCGACGCGACGTGGCACGCCGGCGAACGCGCGACGCTTCGGCTCGCCGGGACGAACGCACCGCAGATACACGCGGGCGATCGCCTCACGGTTCGACTCACTCGTGCGGGGCTCCCGATCGCCACCGTCAGAACGCGCGTCGAACCGGCTCAGTCGTCGTCCGGAACGCGCGCGAGCGTCGTAATCGCCACGTCCGGCTTGTAGGTCGGCCCCATCGTCCGGTGCTCGATGCGCTCGAAGCCGGCGTCGCGGAACATCCGGTCGGCCTCGGCCTCGTCGTAGAAGAGCATGATCGCGTCCGCGAGCTTCTGGAAGACGGTCGAGCGCGGATAGTTCGGCCCGACGACGAGGACGTCCCCGCCGGGCTTCACCACGCGGCGGAACTCGCGGAGCGCCGCGACGGGGTTCGGCCAATACTCGATCGATCCCGACGACCACACAGCGTCGAAGCTGTCGTCTGCGAACGGGAGGCGCTCGGCGTCGCCGAACGTGAAGTCGACGCGGTCCGTTTTCCCGAACTTCGCCCACGCCTTCTCCAGTTGCCCCTCGCTCTGATCGAGCCCGTAGACGTGCTCCGTGTACTGGAGGAGTCCCTCGGTTCCGAACCCGGTGCCACAGCCGACGTCGAGTACGCGGTCGTCGGCGTCGAGCGCGAGCATCTCGAGGGCCTCCGCGCGCATCTCCTCGTTCCAGATGAACGGGTTGATGCGGTCGTACACCGTCGAGAGGTACCGGTAGAAGAGCCGGGCCCGTCCTTTGTCTTCGAGGACTCCCATCCCCGACTCGTAACGCCGCGCGGAACATAAGTTCCCGTCTTTCGGACGCTCGTTCCTTTCGCAACTACCTTATACGCGTTCGTTCAATTCCCACCCGTTAGCCCATGCCGAGGCCAGAGGTCTTAGAACGCATTCAGACGGCCGAGCAAGACGCCGACGACATCGTCGCCGACGCCGAGCAAGCCCGCGAGGAGCGCCTCGCCGAGGCCCGGCAACGGGCCGACGAGATCCGTCAAGAGGCCGAAGAACGCGCGACAGAGCTGAAAGAGGAGCGCCTCGCCGAGGCCCGCGAGCAGATCGAGGCCGAGCGCGAGCGAATCATCGAGGAGGGCGAAGCGGAGCGCGAACAGCTCCGCGCGACGGCCGACGCGAACACCGACGCGGCCGTCGAGTACGCCCTCGGCCAGTTCGAGGAGGCGGTAGATGCTCAGACCTGAGCAGATGAGCAAGGTGTCCGTCACGGGCACCAAGAACGTCATCGAGGACGTCATCGACGTGACGCACGACCAGCGGGTCCTCCACCTCTCCGATTACGACGGCACCATCGAGGGGTTCGACGCCGGCTCACCCCTTGAGGGTGCCGACGCCGCCTCGGAGAAGCTCGTCACCGTCCGCTCGCTGATCAACATCCTCGACGTCACCGAGGAGGACGCCGGACCCGCGCGCATCGTCACGGACGAGGCGCTCGAAGGGGAGTTCGAAAGCGTCCGACAGCAAGTCAACGAGCTCGACGACGAGCGCGCCGCCGTCGAGGACGACCTCGAAGCCATCGACGAACAGATCGCCGCGGTCGAGCCGTTCGTGACGCTCGGGATCGATCTCGACCTGCTGTGGGGGTACGACTCCCTCGACGTCGTCGTCGGGGAGGGCGACACCGACGCGGTCGGTCACGCGCTCGCTGACGCCGGGTCGATCCGGTCCTACCAGGTGTTCGCCGAGGGCGACGTCTTCGCGGTCGTCGCCTACCCCGAGTCGAACGCCCCAGCTGACGCCCTCTCCGAGGCCCTCGTCGGGCTCGAAGTCGAACGCTACGAGGTCCCCGAGGAGGAGGGGTCGCCCGCCGACTACCTCGAACGCCTCGAACACCGCAAGCAGCAGCTTCGATCCGATCTGGAGAGCGTCGAAAGCGACCTGCGGAGCCTGCGCCTCGAACACGCCGGCTTCCTCCTCGCGGCCGAGGAGAAGCTCAGCATCGAGGTCCAGAAGGCAGAAGCGCCGCTCAGCTTCGCCACGACCGAGCACGCCTTCTTCGCGGAGGGGTGGATCCCGACGCGGGACTACGAGTCCTACGCCTCCGCGCTGAAGGACGCGCTCGGCGAGCGGATCGAGGTCGAGGAGCTCGAGCGTGCGGCGTACGAGCCCCCGGAGCACGACGTCGGTCACGGCGAGCAGGAAGCCGTCGCCGACGGCGGACGGACGGACCGACCGCCGGTCGTTCAGGACAACCCGAAGGTCGCGGAACCCTTCGAGATGCTCGTTCGCGTCATCAACCGACCGAACTACTTCGACCTCGACCCGACGCTCATCCTGTTCCTGACGTTCCCGGTCTTCTACGGCTTCATGATCGGCGACGTCGGCTACGGGATCCTCTACACGGCCGTCGGCTGGCTGATGTACACGCGTCTCGACAGCGACGCGCTCGCCGCCCTCGGCGGCGTCGCCGTCATCTCGGGAGTGGCGACGGTCGTCTTCGGGATCCTCTACGGGGAGGTGTTCGGCTTCCACCTGATCAGCGAGTACCTCTGGGCCGGCAGCCCGCCGCTCCACAAGGGCCTGATGCCGGCGAACGCGGAGTGGGCGCGCCTCTGGCTCGTCGTTTCTGTCCTCGCCGCACTCCTCCACCTCACTCTCGGATACGCCATCGACACGTACAAGCGACTCCGACACGGCGCGTGGGAGGCGCTCACCGAGGGCGCGTCGTGGGCCATCCTCATGGTCGGGCTGTGGATCTGGATCTTCAGCCGCGCCATGGAGAGCGCGAAGCCCGAACTGCTGTTCACCTCGCTCTCCGGTCAGCCCCTCGGCTTCACCGGCTTCTCGCCGACCGTCGGCTGGGCGGCCATCGTCGTCGGTCTCGTCGGGTACGCTCTCCTCATCTACGCGGAGGGCGCCATCGGCGCCGTCGAGGGCGCGCTGAACTCCCTCACGCACGTTCTCTCCTACACCCGGCTCGCCGCGGTCATGCTCGCCAAGGGCGGAATGGCGTTCGTCGTCAACCTGCTCTTCTTCGGCGCGTACGAGACGCACGGCGAGTTCCACTTCATGCTCAATCACGGCTGGAGCCACGTACAGTCCACCCACCCCGAAGCGACGCTGATGTTCGGCGGTCTCATCCACGGCCCCATCGCGGCGGTCGTCGGCGGCGTCGTCATCTTCGTCCTCGGTCACGCCTTAGTGCTTGCCCTCGGTGTTACCAGCGCCGGTCTACAGGCCGTTCGTCTGGAATACGTCGAGTTCTTTGGGAAGTTTTATGAAGGCGGTGGGGAGAAATACGAACCGTTCGGCCACCAGCGAACCTACACCACCCAGGATTAACCAATAATGTACGAAACCCTCGTCGCAGCCATCAACATGCTCGGACTGATCGCACAGCAGAGCGCGGAAGCCGGCTCCACGGTCGCCTTCCCGCCCGCCGCAGGTGCCGCACTCGGCGTCGGTATCGCCGCACTCGGTGCGGGGATCGCTGAGGGCGGCATCGGTGCCGCCGCCGTCGGTGCCATCGCAGAAGACAGCGACTTCTTCGGTATCGGCCTCCTGTTCACGGTCCTGCCGGAGACGCTCGTCATCCTCGCGATCGTCGTCATCTTCATCGTCTAAGCCCACGATGAGTCTCGAAACGGTCGCGGAGGAAATCCGATCGGAGGCCGAGGAGCGAGCCGAGGCCATCCGTCAGCAGGCGGAGGAGCGAGCCGAAGAGATCGTCGCGGAGGCGGAAGCGGAGGCCGACGAGATCGTCGCCGACGCCGAAGCCGAGGTCGAGCAGGAGATCGACCAGCTGCGCGAGCAGGAACTCTCCAGCGCGAAGCTCGAAGCCAAACACGAACGGATGAGCGCCCGGCGAGAGGCGCTCGACGACGTCCGTGACCGTGTCGAGTCGCGTCTCACCGACCTCGACGCAGAGAAGCGCCGCTCGTTGACCGACTCGCTCCTCACCGACTCCCTCGCGGAGTTCGACGAGGACGAGCAGCTCGCCGTCCACTACGCACCCGGCGACGAAGCGCTCCTCGAGGACCTCCTCGACGAGCGCCCGAACGTCACGACGGCGGGCGAATACGACTGTCTCGGCGGCGTCGTCGTCGAGAGCGAGACGTCCCGCGTTCGCGTGAAGAACACGTTCGACAGCGTCCTCGAGGACGTCTGGGAGAACGAACTGAAGCAGATCTCCGACCGGTTGTTCGACGACCGATGAACGTCATCAGCCGCGACGCGTCGAACTACTCGTACGTGAACGCACGCGTGCGCTCGCGGTGGGCGCTCCTGCTCGACGCCGACGAGTACGACACGCTCACGCGGATGGGGCCGAGCGAGATCGCTCGGTCGCTCGGGGAGTCCGAGTACGGCCCGGAGATCGACGCGCTCGGCTCTCGCCACTCCGGCGTCGACCTCGTCGAGCACGCGCTCAACCGGAACCTCGCGCGGCACTTCGACGACCTCCTCGAATGGTCGCAGGGGACGCTGTACGACCTCATCTCGCGCTACCTCCGGAAGTTCGACGCGTGGAACGTGAAGACGGCCCTCCGCGGCGTCTACTCGGAGACCGACTCGGGCGTCGTCGACGATGACTTCATCCGCGCCGGGGAGTTCGACGAGGCGCTCCTCACGACGCTCGAAGAGTGCGGCAGCGTTCAGGCGATCGTCGACGCGCTCGCCGAGACCGTCTTCGGCGACCCGCTCGCGGACGCGCTCGCCGAGTACGAGGAGACCGGCGCGCTCGTTCCCCTGGAGAACGCCGTCGACCGGACGTTCTACAGCACGCTCCTCCGCGGGCTGAACGCCACGACGGAGAGCGGGACGCGGGAGTTCGTGAAGTTCCTCCAGGCGGAGGTCGACTTCCGGAACATCCGCAACGCGTTCCGCCTCGCGCGAAGCGGCGCGAGCATCGATCCCTCGGAGTACTACATCGCCGGGGGTCGCCTCTTCGAGGCCACCGAGCTCGCGTCGCTCGTGGAGAACCGCGACGAGCTCGTCGCACGCCTCCGCGAGAGCCGGTACAGCGAGCAACTCGGCCCGGCGCTCGAACGGCTGGAGTCGGCGGACACCCTCATCGGGTTCGAGCACGCGCTCGACACCGCCCTGCTGGGGTACGCCGATCACCTCTCACACGTCTTCCCGCTCTCGGTCTGTCCCGTCCTCGCGTACGTCCTCGCGAAGGAGCGCGAGGTCGACAACATCCGAGCGATCGCGCGCGGCCGCGAGGTCGGTCTGAGCGGCGAGGAGATCGAACAGGAACTGGTGATGCTATGAGCCAGGAGATCGCCGTCATCGGTACCGCCGAGTTCACGACGGGCTTTCGCCTCGCGGGCGTCCGCGAGTTCCGGAACGTCCCCGAGGAGGAGAAAGACGAACGGCTCGACGCCGCGGTCAGCGACGTTCTCGACACCGACGACGTCGGGATCGTGGTGATGCACGCGGACGATCTCGACTACCTCTCGCGGCAGGTCCGCGAGGCGGTCGAGACGAGCGTCGAGCCGACGGTCGTCACCATCGGCGGTGGCAGCGGCGGGAGCAGTGGAATGCGCGAACAGATAAAGCGGGCCATCGGGATCGACTTGATGGACCAAGACGAAGGTGCGAACGAATGAGCCAGACAGACACCGCAACAGACACCGGCGAAATCGCGAGCGTGAGCGGTCCGGTCGTGACCGCCACGGGCCTCAACGCCCAGATGAACGACGTCGTCTACGTCGGCGACGAAGGGCTGATGGGCGAGGTCATCGAGATAGAGGGCGAGACGACGACGATCCAGGTATACGAGGAGACGTCCGGGATCTCGCCGGGCCAACCGGTCGAGAACACGGGCGAACCCCTGACGGTCGATCTCGGCCCGGGGGTCCTCGACACCATCTACGACGGCGTACAGCGCCCGCTCGACGTCCTCGAGGACGAGATGGGTGCGTTCCTCGACCGCGGGGTCGACTCCCCGGGGATCGATCTGGAGGCCTCCTGGGACTTCTCCCCGACGGTCTCCGCGGGTGACGTCGTCGAACCCGGCGACGTCGTCGGGACCGTCCCCGAGACGGTCAGCATCGAGCACAAAGTTCTCGTGCCCCCGGACTTCGAGGGCGGCGAAGTCGTCGAAGTCAACGAGGGCGAGCACACCGTCACGGAACCCATCGTCGTCCTCGACAACGGCGAGGAAGTGACGATGCACCAGGAGTGGCCGGTCCGACAGGCCCGTCCCTCTGCGGAGAAGTTCACGCCGACCGAACCGCTCGTCACGGGCCAGCGCGTGCAGGACGGTCTCTTCCCGATCGCGAAGGGCGGGACGGCGGCCATCCCGGGCCCCTTCGGCTCCGGGAAGACGGTCACCCAACAGCAACTCGCCAAGTGGTCCGACGCGGACATCGTCGTCTACATCGGCTGTGGCGAGCGCGGGAACGAGATGACGGAGGTCATCGAGGACTTCCCCAACCTCACGGACCCGAAGTCCGGCAACCCGCTGATGGCGCGGACGACGCTCATCGCCAACACCTCGAACATGCCGGTCGCGGCCCGCGAGTCCTGCATCTACACGGGTATCACCATCGCGGAGTTCTACCGCGACATGGGGTACGACGTCGCGCTGATGGCCGACTCCACCTCGCGGTGGGCGGAGGCCATGCGCGAGATCTCCTCCCGGCTGGAGGAGATGCCCGGGGAGGGCGGCTACCCCGCGTACCTCGCCGCGCGCCTCGCGCAGTTCTACGAGCGCGCCGGTCGCTTCGAGACGCTGCGCGGCGAGGAGGGCTCCGTCTCCGTCGTGGGCGCGGTCAGCCCGCCCGGCGGGGACTTCTCTGAGCCGGTCACGCAGAACACCCTCCGTATCGTGAAGTGCTTCTGGGCGCTCGACGCCGACCTCGCCGAGAGCCGTCACTTCCCCTCGATCAACTGGACGGAGTCGTACTCGCTCTACAAGGACCAGCTCGACCCGTGGTTCGAAGACAACGTCGCCCCCGACTGGCCGGAGGAGCGCCAGTGGGCGGTCGACGTCCTCGACGAGGAGGACGAACTGCAGGAGATCGTCCAGCTCGTCGGTCGTGACGCGCTCCCCGACGACCAGCGCCTGACGCTCGACGTCGCGCGTTACATCCGCGAGGCCTTCCTCCAGCAGGACGCGTTCCACGACGTCGACACGTTCTCCCCGCCGGAGAAGACCTACGAGATCCTCACGGCCATCCACACGTACAACGACGAGGCGTTCGCGGCCCTCGAGGCCGGCGCGCCGATCGAGGAGATCACCTCCATCGACGCCGCGCCCCGGCTCAACCGGATCGCGACGCAGGAGGAGTACGAGGCGTACGTCGAGGAGCTCGAGGAAGAGATCACGGAACAGCTGCAGGCCCTCTACTAATGAAAGAGTACCAGACAATCACGGAGGTCAGCGGCCCGCTGGTGTACGTCGAGACCGACGAACCGATCGGCTACGACGAGATCGTCGAGATCGAGACGCCGAGCGGCGAAGTCAAGCGCGGCCAGGTCCTCGAAACCGCGGAGGACTACGTCGCCATCCAGGTCTTCGAAGGAACGGAGGGTGTCGGGCGGGACGCGTCCGTCCGGTTCCTGGGCGAGACGCTCAAGCTCCCGGTCACGGAGGACCTGCTCGGTCGCGTCCTCGACGGCTCCGGGAACCCGATCGACGGCGGTCCGGACATCGTGCCCGACGAGCGCCGGAGCATCGTCGGTGCCGCGATCAACCCCACGGCCCGAGAGTACCCCGAGGAGTTCATCCAGACGGGCATCTCCGCGATCGACGGCATGAACACGCTCGTGCGCGGACAGAAGCTCCCGATCTTCAGCGCCTCCGGGCTCCCGCACAGCGAACTCGCGCTCCAGATCGCCCGCCAGGCGAGCGTCCCCGAGGACGTCGCCGACGAGGGCGAGGAGACGGAGTTCGCCGTCGTCTTCGCCGGCATGGGTATCACGCAGGAGGAGGCCAACGAGTTCATGGACGACTTCGAGCGCACGGGCGCGCTCGAACGCTCCGTCGTCTTCCTCAACCTCGCGGACGACCCCGCCGTCGAGCGGACGGTCACGCCGCGGATGGCGCTGACGACGGCCGAGTACCTCGCCTTCGAGAAGGGCTATCACGTTCTCACCGTCCTCACGGACATGACGAACTACTGTGAGGCGCTCCGCGAGATCGGCGCCGCCCGCGAGGAGGTGCCGGGTCGCCGTGGCTACCCGGGGTACATGTACACGGACCTCGCTCAGCTCTACGAGCGCGCCGGACGCCTGCAGGGCGAGGACGGCTCCGTCACGCAGATCCCGATCCTCACGATGCCGGGCGACGACGACACCCACCCGATCCCCGACCTCACGGGGTACATCACGGAGGGGCAGATCATGCTCGGCCGCGAACTGAACAGCCAGGGCGTCGAACCGCCCATCGACGTGCTCCCGTCGCTCTCCCGCCTGATGGACGACGGCATCGGCGAGGGCGTCACCCGCGCCGACCACAGCGGGGTCTCCGACCAGCTCTTCGCCTCCTACGCGGAGGGGAAGGACCTGCGCGACCTCGTGAACATCGTCGGCCGCGAGGCGCTCGACGAGCGCGACAACAAGGTCCTCGACTTCGCAGAGGCCTTCGAAGAGGAGTTCGTCGATCAGGGGTTCCACACGGACCGCGACATCGAGGACACCCTCGACATCGCGTGGGACGTCCTCTCCATCCTCCCGAAGAGCGAGCTCTCGCGCATCGACGAGGAGTTCATCGAGGAGTACTACCTGGGCGAGGAGCCCGACACGGCGGACGACGCCGAGGAAGCGGAGGCCTAACGCACCATGGCCGAGGACGTCAAACCGACGCGCAAGAACCTGATGGAGATCGAGGACCGGATCGACCTCTCCGAGCGGGGCCACGACACGCTCGAACAGAAGCGTGACGGCCTCATCATGGAGTTCATGGACATCCTCGATCAGGCGCAGGACGTCCGCGCGGACCTCGAGCAGAACTACGAGGACGCCCAACAGACGATCAACATGGCGCGCGCCATGGAGGGCGACGTCGCGGTCCGCGGCGCGGCGGCGGCGCTGAAGGAGCACCCCGAGATCACGGTCCGCTCCAACAACATCATGGGCGTCGTCGTCCCGCAGATCGAGGCCTCGCGCGTCTCGAAGAGCCTCGACCAGCGCGGCTACGGCGTCATCGGCACCAGCTCCCGAATCGACGAGGCCGCCGAGGCCTACGAGGACCTCCTCGAGACGATCGTCCTCGCCGCGGAGGTCGAGACGGCGATGAAGAAGCTCCTGGAGGAGATCGAGAGCACGAAACGCCGCGTCAACGCCCTCGAGTTCACCGTCCTACCGGACCTCTACGAGTCACAGGACTACATCGAGCAGAAGCTCGAAGAGCAGGAACGCGAGGAGATCTTCCGCATGAAGAAGGTCAAGGACAAAAAAGAGGAGGAAGAGCGCGCCGAAGCCGAGGCCGCTGCCGCCGACGCCGGCATCGTGGACTAGCTCTCCCACGTCCCTTTTTCACCGCCGCGCGGCGACTGTCGGTATGTCCTGCCCGCGCTGTGACGCCCCGACGGTCGCGTTCGCGATCCCCGACGACCTCCGCGATCAGTTACCGGACGACCGACCCGGGGCCGCGCTCTGCACGCGCTGTCTCTCGGTGACGCCGCTCGACGATCCGCCGACGGCGTCCCCGGACTTCGCGCGCGTCAGCGACGCGTTCCCGGTGAACGACGAGGCGGCCGTCGCGCTCGCCTGCCTGCTCGCGCTGCTCGACTCGCTCGTCCTCTACCGAGCGGAGATCGACGCCGTCGCGGCGTACGCGGAGACCCGAGGGACCGACGTGCTCCGCACCCTCGAACGCCTCGCCGCGGACGACGGAGTGGAGCCGTTCTTGGACCTCGATCGACGAGCGCGGCAGCTCGAACAGCTCATCTGACGGCTTCTTATCGCGCGCCGCGAAAAACCGAGGGCCGCGCTTCGGGCCGACCTAGGCGTAGTGTTCGTCGAGGTACTCGACGATGTCGTCGCTCTCGTACATCGTGACTTCGCGATCGGTGTCGACGAGGTACGGGACCTGATCCTCGCCGCCGGCGAGGAGTTCGTCGTGCGTGACCTCGTTCGTGACGTCGCCGCCCTCGCCGCCGGGGAGGCGGGGGTTGTGGATGACGTAGGAGATTCCGAGGTCGCTGAGCTTCTGTCGGACCTTCGCGCAGTGCGGGCAGCCTTCGGACTGGTAGAGTTCGAGCATACACGCGTACGGAGGGCGAGGAGCCTCAAAAGCCATGGCGTCGCGGCGAGCGCGTCGGCCTCCGCCCGGGTACGGAGTGAAAGTGAACGATGACGGTCGGACGCGTGTGCAGTCGGGTGGTTTCCACGCGAAGGCAGGGGGTCGGGTCGACCGTGCCGGCCCGTCCGGCGACGGGGGGCGTGCCCTCGAACCGTGCGTGGCGACGAGCCACCGCGGAGAGTCCGAGGCCCCGATCAGGCGAGGAAGACGTGACGCGGCGTATCGGCGAGGACGTCGCGGCCCCAGCTGACGGTGTCGCCGAAGGCGTCGCTGCGGAAGAAGGCCATGGCGTCCTCCTTGGACTCCCACTGGCTGGCGATGAACATGTCGTTCTCGTCGTCCACGTTGGCGAGGAGTTCGGTGTCGATGTGGCCGTCCATGTCGGCGAGGAGATCGTCGACCTCGTCGAAGGTCTCGACGAAGTCGTCCCGGTACTCGGGCTTGACGGTGTAGAACATCCCCATCGTCCCCCAGCCGTCCTCACGCTCCCCGGCCTTCCGCGTGACCCCGGGAAGGTCGGTGAGGAAGCCCGCGGCGGTGTCGGCGGCGGACTGGGTGTCCCAGAGGCTGACGACGGCGTGCTCTGCCTCCCCCTCGTAGACGCTCGTGCGGACGTGCGTGTCGTAGTGATCGAAGCTCTCGGTGAGGCCCTCAACCTCTCCGGTGAGCTCGTCGACGTCCGCCTCGGAGTAGACGACGACGGCGTAGACGTCCTCGCCGTGGGGCTGGCCGGCGTAGACGTCGAGGTCGTCGAGTTCGTCGCGAATGTCGCCCCCGTCGTCACCGTGGTGGCTGTCGTCACCCGACTCGTGCGCCTGATCGTGGTGGTCCTCGTCCCCGTGGTCGCTCGTCGGCACGGGGTCGCCGGCCAACACGGCCGGAAGGTCGCTCGGTGGGAAGCGCCGGCCGATGTAGAAGGAGCCGAACTCGCCGTACTTCGAGGTGGACTCGTCGAAGCGCATCTCGTAGACGATGTCCTTCAGCTCCACGGGGTCGTTGCTGAACAGCGTCACGCCCCACTCCCAGTCGTCGAGCCCGACCGAGGAGGCGATGACCTGCCGGACCTTCCCCGCGTACTCGCGGCCGATGTCGCCGTGACCTTCCATGAGGTCGGCACGCTCCTCGTAGGAAAGGTCGTACCAGTTGTGTTCGGGCCCGCGGCGCTTGCTCATCGGGTAGAAGCAGACGTAGGCGTCGTCCGGCATGTCCGGCGTGAGCTTCCCCTCGATGTAGCGACGAATGCCCGGATCGACGCTCTCCGGGTCCTCGAAGTACTCGTCGCTGACGTACCCCGATACCTCCGTCACGGAGACGTAGGAGTAGGTCCGCTCGGTGTACTCGGCGAACGCCGTCGACTCGAAGGAGCGCTCGATGGCGTCGAGGTCGTCGAGCTCGGGGCGGAAGTGGACGAACAGCAGGTCGGCCTCGTGGCCGAGCATGCTGAAGACCGCCGAATCTCCCGCCTCGGCGTCGACGAGCGATTCGCGGTCCGCGAGAAACGCCTCGGCCTCCTCGAGCGCGCGCTCGCGTTCGCGCTCGGGGGCGTCCCGCCACGCGTCCCAGTCGATCGTCCGGAAATCGTGGAGGGAGAACCATCCCTCAGCCGTCTCGGGCGCGTCTACCATACGTCGGTGTTGGGCCAGTGGGCCCAAGGGTCTTTCCAGTCCGGCGCGCTCAACCGAGGAGGCGCGGCCCGAAGACGAGCAACAGGAGACTGACGCCCATGGCGAGACCGACGCCGGTCGTCACCGTCCGAACCGCGCGGCGTTTCTCGTCGATCGGGAGGCGCGCGATCACGGCCTCCGCGCTCGTGCGCAACAGGTGACCCCCGTCGAGCGGGAACGCGGGGATGCAGTTGAAGAACGCGAGATTGAGGTTGATCCACCCGGTCCAGAAGAGGACGTTCGCCAGCAGGAACGTCGCCCCGCCGAGCCCCGCGAGCGCTCCCTCGACCGCGAAGAAGTTGAGGTTCCACCCGTAGAAGCCCGCGAAGTTGAAGGAGAGCGAGGGGTCAACGAGGCTGATGAACGGGAGGACGAGCGTCGCCGCGACGGCGCGGACGAACCCGGCGAGCCCGCCGTCGCCGACGTTCCCGCTCATGTAGTCGAGGTAGGACGCGGCGTCGTAGAGGTGGACCCCGAAGTCGGTGAAGGACAGTCCCGTCGTCCCGTACGTCCCGAGGACGCCCAAGTAGCCGACGTCAGCGTCGGGGCTCGCCCCGAGCGTCACCGTCCGCTCCACGGCCGAGCCGTTCACGTACGCCGTCAGCGCCACGGTGTCTCCGGGCTCGGTCCCCGCGAGCGCGGCGCTCACGTCATCGTACGTCGTGACGCGCCGTCCGCCGAGTCGTGTGATCACGATCGGTTCGCCCGTGGGGAGGTCGGTCGATTCCGCGGTCGGACCGTCGACTTGGACGACGGCGAGCGCGCCGATCGGGCCCGTCACCGTCGTCGTCTCGCCCGACGTCCCGTTCCGCACTGTCAGCGCTGCGATCGATCGGTTCGTGACCGCGTCCGCGAACCCCGCCCGAGTGTAGACCGGGGTTCCGTTCACGGCCGTGACGGTGTTGTTCCGCCCGATCTCCGCGAACGGCCCGGCGGTCGGCGCGGCCCGGACGAGGAGCGAGCGATTCACGGTCGTCGTCTCGCCGGACGCGAGGCCGACCGAGACGCGCCGAGTCGCGGAGTCGGCCAGCGCCGCGTCGAATTCGGAGTTGTTGGCGATCGACTCGTTCTCCACGGAGACGATGCGATCGCCCTGCCCGATCCCCGCCTGCGCGGCCGGTGACGCCGTGAACGCGCTCCCGACCGCCGCGCCGGACGCCACGGAGATACTGCCCGCGACCGGCCCGAACAGGAGGAGGAAGACGAGCGCCGTCAGGAAGAAGTTGTTCGTCACGCCGGCCGCGAACATCCGCGCTTTCGATCCGCGCGCGGCCTCGCTCTGGCTTTCCTCGTCGGGTTCGACGAACGCGCCCATCGGTATGGCCGCGAGGAGGACGACGCCCATCGAAGAGATGTCGATGTCCTCGACGCGACAGAGGATCCCGTGGCCCCCCTCGTGGACGAGCATCCCGATCAGGAGCCCGAGGACGATCTCCGGGGCGACGTCGAGCGGCAGGAAGTCGTTGACGCCCGGGATGACGAGGACGTTTCGCGGTTGGGAGACCGGCGACGTCGCCGCTGGTGGGTTCTGCACGATGTTCAGGGCGCTCACGACGAGGAACACGAACATCGCCACGCCGACGGTCAGCGCCGCGCCGAGCCCGAGGTTTCCCCACGCCCGCCACGCCCGTTTGGGCGTCGCGATCCGATCGAGGAGCGCCCGCCCCCGCTTCGTGTGCACGGTCAGCATCGGCCCCATCGTCCCGACGTAGTCGGGGAGGTATCCGTTCCGATCCAGCGTCGCCACTCCGATCCACACGACCAATACGGCGGCGAGGACCCACAGCCAGGCGTCCATCGATCCACCCTTTCCGTGCCGCACCGATAAGCCTACCCAACGACCGTCTTCGGGCTCCGGCCGCCTTCGGCGACCGCTCGCGCGCAAAGCCCGACCATCGGGAGAAGCGTCGCTTCTCCCTACGCAGCGAGCCGACGGCGACGTCGCGCACGCAAAGCCCCGCGAGCGCGACGCGCCGCGCCGTCCCGCCACCGACGCGTCCGTCTCGTCTCCCTCTCACGCCGGACGGCCACCGCCTCACCTCACCCCCTTTCTCGTTCTCGTCCGATCCCCGCCGCTCGTCCCGTCGCGCCGTCGCCTCGGTCAGCCCGCACCACCGTCCGATCCGTCCGCCGTCCCGTTCGGCCTTCTTCCCGTCTCGTCGCGCTCCTCGTCGTTCTCGCGCTCCGTCTCGTCGAGGTACTTCGAGACGTCGCTCGCGCCGGTAGTGCTGTTTCCGAACCCGGCCGACAGGACGCGGGTGAGCGCATCCTCCGCCGTTTCGCCGGTCTCGATGACGTCCTCGGGCTCGACCTCGACGACGTAGCCCGAGGTGATGTTCGGCGACGTCGGGATGAAGAGGATCTCGCGGCCGTCGGGGGCGCGCTGTCCCGTTCGGAAGGCGGTCATCCGCATCCCGTCCCAGGGTTCGACCTTCACGGGCTTCTGGAACTCCTCGGTGCCGTTCAGCGCCGTCTCGACGGCCATCTTCGAGGCGTTGTAGACGATCCGCAACCCCGGGAGGCGATTGATCACGTCGTCGAGGCGGTCCTCGAGGAACCGTCCGAGCGCCGTCCGCATCAGGTACCCGACGGCGAACACCACGAGGACGAAGACGACGAGCGTCAACAGCACCGCGAGGTACGGGTTCCGGATCTGCGTCGCGATCAGCGCCACGCTCGCCAGCGATCCGAACACCCAGTAGATGATGTAGAGCGTGACGAGGACGGGGATGATGACGATGAGCCCACTCGCCGCGTCCCGCTTCCACGAACTCATTGTCGAAACGATGCGAGAGGAACGGGGATAAACGTCTAGCGTCGGCGGCCGTCGCTGATTCCCTACCGCCCCACCGCCCACGGCGAGACATAAGCCGTTAAGCACCCGGCGACGCACCGACGAGCCATGCACCCAGTCGAGGCCGTCGTCGTCGCGTTCTGGACGATGCTGCCCGCGTACGTCCCGAACAACGCGGCCGTCCTCGCCGGCGGCGGGCGCCCCATCGACGGCGGGCGGACGTGGCGCGACGGCAATCGGATCCTCGGCGACGGGAAGACGTGGCGCGGCACTCTCTTCGGCACGCTCGCCGGCGCGGCGCTCGCGCTCGCCCTCGACGCCGTCGCGCCGACCGTCGCCGGAGCCGTCGGCACCGCCCTCCCCGGATTCCCGCCGGTCGTCGCCCTCACCCTCCCGTTCGGCGCGATGCTCGGTGACGTCCTCGCGTCCTTCCTCAAACGCCGCTCGGGCCGCGAGCGCGGCTCCGCCTTCCCCCTCCTCGACCAGCTCGATTTCGTCGTCGTCGCCCTCGCGCTCACGGCCGTCGCCGCGCCCGGGTGGTTCCGCGATACCTTCACGCTCACCGTCGTCGTCGTCGTGCTGGTGTTGACGCCCGTGCTTCACGTCCTCACGAACGGCGTCGCGTACCTCCTCGGGCTGAAGGACGAACCCTGGTGAGCGACGCGTCGCGGCGAGCGGATGAGGGACGTCCCGCGACCGATCGCGTCGTTTATCGGCCTCGCCGCCTCTCTTCGGGTAATGACGGACGACGAGCTCATCGCGGCTCTGCAGGACGCCGACGCAGTCCAGTACGGCGAGTTCGAACTGTCGCACGGCGGCACCTCCGAGTATTACGTCGACAAGTACCTCTTCGAGACCGACCCGCGCTGTCTGCGCCTCATCGCGGAGGCGTTCGCCGAGCGGATCGACGCGGACGCGAAACTCGGCGGCGTCG
Organism: Halarchaeum nitratireducens; assembly: GCF_014647155.1. Taxonomy (GTDB): domain Archaea; phylum Halobacteriota; class Halobacteria; order Halobacteriales; family Halobacteriaceae; genus Halarchaeum; species Halarchaeum nitratireducens. The sequence goes on from NZ_BMOQ01000003.1 coordinate 178,931, forward strand.
CCCTCGGCGGGGTGCCGCTCGCCGCCGCGACGGCCGTCACCGCGGACGTGCCGTACGTCATCGCGCGCAAGAAGGCCAAGGAGTACGGCACCGCGAACCGGATCGAGGGCCGCCTCGCGGACGGCGAGGAGGTCGTCGTCGTCGAGGACATCGCCACCACGGGCCAATCGGCCGCCGACGCCGTCGAGGCACTGCGCGACGCCGGTGCGGAGGTGAACCGCGCACTCCTCGTCGTGGACCGCGAAGAGGGCGGCGAGGAACGCCTCGCCGAACACGGCGTCGAGATGGAGGCGCTCGTCACCGCGAGCGACCTGCTCGACGGCGATCGGTAACTCCTCCTCGCGACGAGCGCGACGGCGGGACAGCCCCCCGTCGGCCGCGCCACGACGCCGTCCTCGACGGCCGCGCACGTGTGACTACACGTTTGCGCAACACTGTCTCTTTCCAGTTGCACTCGATTCGAGATATTCATACCTCTGTAATCGTGACTAGGTGTATGAACCGTGCAGAGAAGGCCGCCCTCCAACTGCAGGCCGTCTCCGTCCTGCGGACCCTGAAGGAGACGCGTACGTACGACGAACTCGCCGCGGAGACCGGTCTCCCGGCGGGCGACCTGAACCGCTACGTGAACGGCCACGTGCTCCCGAGCGCCGACCGCGCGCGCGCCGTCGTCTCCGAGGTCGGTGAGCGCGTCCTCCGCGACGAACTCGCGGAGCGCGTCCGCCTCGACGACGAGGGGTACGTGGACAACTCCGACGTCGTCTTCGATCAGGCATTCCTCGACCTCGTCGCGCCCGTCGCCGCCGAGTCGTTCGACTTCGAGCGGCCGGACGTCGTCCTCACCGCCGCGACGGACGGCATCACGCTCGCCGCCGCGCTCGCGTCGTACTACGACGCGCGTTGCGCGTACGCGAAGAAGTCGAAGGAGACCGCGGTCGACGAGTTCATCGAGGCCCGCCAGCGCCTCCAGTCCGGTATCGAACTCACCTACTACCTCCCCGCGTCCGCTGTCGACGCGGGCGAGTCGGTGCTCGTCGTCGACGACCTCATCCGATCCGGCGAGACGCAGGAGCTCCTCCTCGATATCGTCGCGGCCGCCGAGGCCGACGTCGCGGGCGTCTTCGCGCTCATCGCCGCCGGCGACGAGGGGATCGAACGCGCCCGGACCCGCACCGACGCGCCGACGGGCGCGCTCGCCGAACTCGACTGACTGCCTTATTTTTCGGCACGTTCGTGTCGAACGAGATGACCGAGACGCCTGATACCCACAGTGTCGTGCAACCCAGGTGGTAACAGTTAAGTCCGCACGACGGGGTATCCACGGACGTACCGCATGGGGTTCACCGATACACTCGCGGCGTACTTCGGTTTCGAGGAGCACAACACCGACCTGCGCACGGAGGTGGTCGCCGGCATCACGACCTTCCTCGCGATGTCGTACATCGTCGTCGTCAACCCGTCGATCATGACGCAGGTCACGGCCGACGGCGAGGTCGTCAAACCCGGCGTCGCGCTCGCCGGCTACAGCCACGACCAGACCGTCCAGATGTTGGCCGTCGTCACGCTCCTCGCGTCGGCGATCGCGATGCTCGTGATGGCGTTCTACGCGAACCGGCCGTTCGGGCTCGCGCCCGGTCTCGGGCTCAACGCCTTCTTCGCGTTCACCGTCGTCGGCACGCTCGGCGTCCCGTGGGAGACGGCGCTCGCCGCCGTCGTCGTCGAGGGCCTCGTCTTCATCCTCCTCACCGCCGTCGGCGCCCGCGAGTACGTCATCAAGCTGTTCCCCGAACCCGTGAAGTTCGCCGTCGGGACCGGGATCGGTCTCTTCCTCGCCATCATCGGTCTGCAGGCGATGGGCGTCGTCGCCGACGACCCCGCGACGCTCCTCACGCTCGGAAACCTCGCACAGAACCCCGTCGCCGTCCTCGCGCTCGTCGGCCTCTTCTTCACCCTCGCGCTCTACGCCCGCGGCGTCACGGGCAGCATCATCATCGGCATCCTCGTCACCTCCGCCGCGGGCGCCGTGCTCACGCTCATCGGCGTCGTCAGCCCCGGCGTCCTGATCGGCGATTTCGTCCAGCAGGGCGGCATCGCCGCGAGCGAACTGCCGCAGGCGCAGTACGACATCGGCCCGCTCGTCGGCGCGTTCCTCCGCGGCTTCGCGAACGTCGAGGCCTTCAGCTTCGCGCTCATCGTCTTCACGTTCTTCTTCGTCGACTTCTTCGACACCGCGGGGACGCTCGTCGGCGTCGGACAGGCCGGCGGCTTCCTCGACGAGGACGGTGACCTCCCCGACGCCGACCGGCCGCTGATGGCGGACGCGGTCGGCACGACGATCGGCGGGATGCTCGGCACCTCGACCGTCACGACGTATGTCGAGTCCGCGACCGGCGTCGAGGAGGGCGGCCGGACGGGCATGGTCGCGCTCGTCGTCGCTGTCCTGTTCCTCCTCTCGCTCGCCGTCGTCCCGCTCGCGGCCGCGATCCCGCAGTACGCGAGTCACATCGCCCTCGTCGTCGTCGCCATCCTGATGCTCTCGAACGTCACCGCGATCGACTGGGACGACCTCACGCACGCGATCCCCGCCGGCCTCACGATCCTCGTGATGCCCTTCACTTACTCCATCGCGTACGGCATCGCCGCCGGCATTATCGCCTACCCCGTCGTCAAGACCGCCGTCGGGGACGCCGCCGAGGTCCGTATCGGTCAGTGGCTCCTCGCGCTCGCCTTCCTCGTCTACTTCTTCGTCCGCACGAGCGGCGTCCTCCAGACTGCAGTCTGAGGCGGACTGTCGCTGCTTTTTCGCTTGCCGGATTCTAACTCGATAACGCGCTCGTGGGCTGAGAGTAACAGACGCTGCTTAGCGCAGCCGTCGCGGCTGTCGCGTGCGGGTTCGATACTGTACCGCGAGCCGTCGGCTCGCGGGAGATTTTCACCCATGTTTTTGCGGGGACGGGTGCGCTCCGCGTCGTTCGAAAGGCGCGTCGCGCCTTTCGTGATGACGAGAGAGCGAAGCTCTCTCGAACCACACCCGACTCGGAAAAAGATGGAAATGCACCGGCCGGGAATTGAACCCGGGCTATGAGCTTGGGAAGCTCATGTCCTACCACTAGACCACCGGTGCGCTCGCGTCCCGTGCGTCACAGCGTAGTCCGCTCTCCCACTTGAACGTAGCGTTTCGATACTGGACGCGCGTCCACCGTTTCGCGTCGGCGAGTGGGTTTTAGTCGTCGCCGGGTGTAGGGTCGCGTATGTCCGACATCGAGCCGCTCGACTTACAGTTCTCGGAGAAGGAACTCGACGCACAACGCGCTCACATCGAGACGTTCATCGAGGGGCAACTGGCGGACGCGAACGCCGAGCGCGCGGTCATCGGGCTCTCGGGCGGCGTCGACTCCACGACGACGGCGTACCTCGCGGTCGAGGCCCTCGGCGCGGAGAGCGTCCACGGCCTCGTGATGCCGGGCGAGGTGAGCGACGCGGACAACATGAGCGATGCCGAACGCGTCGCCGAGACGCTCGGGATCGAGTACGACGTCCTCGAGATCAACCCGATCGTGGACGAGTTCCTCGACGCCGTGCCGGAGGCGGAGGGCGATCAGATCGCGGTCGGGAACGCCCGCGCGCGCTCGCGGGCGGTGTTGCTCTATCTCGTCGCGAACCACGAGAGCGGGCTCGTGCTCGGGACGGGGAATCGCACGGAGGCGGCGATCGGCTACTTCACGAAGTACGGCGACGGGGCGGTCGACTGCCACCCGCTCGGCACGCTGTACAAACAGCAGGTCCGGCAGCTCGCCGCCGACCTCGGCGCGGCGACGGACCTCGTCGAGAAGACGCCGACCGCGGGTCTCTGGGCGGGGCAGACCGACGAGGAGGAGATCGGGATGGACTACGACACGCTCGACGCCGTCATCGCGCTGACGATCGACGGGAGCGTCCCGCCCGCCGCCACCGCGGAGATCGCGGACACGACGATCGAGAACGTCGAGCACGTTCGGGACCTCCACGCGGCGAGCGAGCACAAGCGCCACGTCCCGCCCGCGCCCGACGCGCTCTTCTGAGGCGCGAAAATGGACGTGCGGCGGGCGTCCGTGCTTTCCAAAGGCCTTTGCCGTTCGCCGGGCTACGTCGAACCGATGGAAGAGGCCGAGCAGGCTCGGGCCGCCGCACGTGAGGCGGTCCGGGACGTCGAACCGTCCGACCTCCAGCGCGCGATGGCCGACCGACTCGCTCAGTGCTCGGTCGTCCCGGGCGCGCTCGTCTTCCTCGCGGCGAACGCGACGCCCGGCCACACGGGCGACCGACTCGCGGAGCGCGCCGCTGGCGTCCAACTCGTCTACGAGGGACTCGTGCTCACCCGCGACCTCGTCGAGACGGTCCCGTGGACGGGCGACGAAACGGACACGCCCGCCGACCTCGACGTCCTCGCCGCGGACGTGCTCGTCGCCAAGGGCTTTCGCCTGCTCGCGCGCACTGAGGCCGCCGACGCGGCCGTCCGGACCGTCCGGGAGTTCGGCCGCGAGCGGACGGACGTGCAGGCGGGGCGCGAGTCGACGACGCGCTCGCTCGAAGCCTCCGTCTTCGACCTCGCCGTCGTCGCGGGCGCGAGCGCCGTCGGCGCCGACGTCCCGCTCGGTCTCCGACAGTACGCGGTCGGTCTCGCTGATTCGTGGGGTGAGCGCCCGCTCGGCTCCCCCGCGGAAGTCCTCCCGGAGCGCCCCGCGGACGTGATGGCGCGCGTCGCCGGCCCGTCCGCGCCCGAGAGCGACGACGCCGTCCGCCCCTCCGCGACCGATCACTGACGGGTCGCCCTCTCCGACTCGAATCGAAACCCCTAAAGTCGAAACCGGGCTACGGAAGAGTGCCTGCCTGGGTAGCTTAGCGGTAAAGCGCGTCCTTGGTAAGGACGAGACCCCGGGTTCAAATCCCGGCCTAGGCTCTTCTCCTTCCCCTTCCTCTTCGCCGAGTCACGCTTCCCGCGGCGTCGCACGCGTCGCGGTGGCTTTGAACGACGCGACGATCGAGGCCCCTTCTTCGACGTCGAGGCGTTCGACGCTCGTCGCCGTGAGCAGCGCGTCGATCGGCGTCCCCGCGCCGATGTCGACGGCGACGCGGACGACCGCGTCACCGCGCTCGACGGCCGTGACGACGCCCTCGAAGCGGTTGCGCGCGCTCGTGGCGTCGGCGGCCGGCGACGCGTCCGGGTCGTGGAGGGTGACGGCGTCGCCGCGGACGCTCACTTCGACGCGATCGGTGTCCGGTGGGACGAGCGCGCGGATCGCACCCGCCTCGGTGTCGACGACGCCGAGCTCGCCCGTCCGGTCCGTGACGGTCCCGTCGAGGACGGCTACCGTCGTCTCGGCGATGGCGGCGTAGCCCGCGCGGAGGCGCTCGAAGCGCGCGACGAGGGCGCGACCGTCGTCGGTGAGCGTCGTGCCGCCGCCGCCGGGGCCGCCGCGCGTTCGCTCGACGAGCGGCCCGAAAGCGTTCTCCAAGTCGTCGAGTCGCTCGTGAGCGCGCGAGTAGGAGCGACCGAGGCGGTCGCTCGCGGCGTTCAGCGATCCCGTGGCGTCGATCGCGCGCAGGAGGGCGGCATCGCGCGCGCCGAACGCCACGTCGTCGGCGCGGAGGCTGGCGTCGAAGCCGGCGTCGGCGTCCATATCGACCATATCCGATCCCCGAGCAAAACCGTTATGTCGCCGGCCGCGAGCGTTATATCTATGACGAAACAACGGTCGCGCCGCGACGTTCTCGGTGCGCTCGGTGTCGCGGGTCTCGGCGGTCTCGCCGGCTGCGTCGGGACTGACGGCGGCTCGGGTGCGAAGAGCGCGACGGATTCGACGGGCTCGGGATCGTCGAGTACGGGCGAAGCGAGTGCGTCGTCGGACTCGTCCGGGACGGTGCAACTCTTCCACGCCGGGAGTCTCACGGCCGCGTTCGACGACCTCGAGGACGGGTTCACCGAGCGCTACGACGCGGCGGTCAGTCAGGAGTCCGCGGGGTCGGTACGCTCGACGAAGAAGATCACGCAGCCGCCCCATCGCGCCGCGGACGTCCTCGCCGTCGCGGACTTCCGGCTGCTCCGCGACGACCTCCTCCCCGACTACGGCGACTGGTACGCGATCTTCTCGACGAATGCGATGACGCTCGCGTACACGGACGACTCAGCGTACGCCGACGAGATCACGCCCGACAACTGGTGGGACGTCCTGACGCGCGACGACGTCTCTGTCGCGCACTCTGACCCCGCGGTCGATCCGAACGGATATCGCTCGCTCATGTCGATGGATCTCGGTGCGATCCCCTTCCGAGGCGACGCGCTCTACGACGATGCGACCGCGCGGTCGCTGAAGGACAACGCGCACGTCCCGGCGAGCGACGAAGTCGCCCTCCTGAGTCAGCTCCACTCGGGGAAGATCGACTACGCGTGGGAGTACCAGTCGACGAGCGCGACCCACGACGTGAACACGCTCGACCTCCAGCACGCGGTCGACCTCTCGAAGGCGACGAGCGCGTACGCCGACCACTACGCGAAGGCCACGGTGAACGCCGGCGGGACGACGTACACGGGCGCGCCCATCGCGTACGGGATCACCGTCCCGAACACGGCCGAGCACCCCGACTGGGGCGCGAAGTGGATCGCGTACGCGCTCGGCGACGGCGCGGACGTCGTCGCACGGGACGGCTTCTCCGCGCTCGACACCGCGGTGGTACCGGCGTCGTCGTCGGACGCAGTGCCCGACGCCGTGATGGCGGAAGCGAAAGCGAAGTCCTCGCTTGGCCCCCTGTCCCTCTGAACTCGTGTCCACGGACGTTCGCTACGGCGGCGTTCCCGCGCTTGGAGCCCGCGCGCTCGTGCTCGCCGTCGGCGCCGTGCAGGTCGCGGCGTTCCTCGTCGCCGACGCTCTCGGTCGTCCCACCCTGTACGTCGCGTTCGCGGTCGCCAGCGCCGCCTGCCTCGGTGCGCTCGCCGACCGCGGCCCGTTCGGCATCGTCGCCGCCTGCCTGAGCGGTGCGCTCCTCGTCGCGCTCGTCTATCCGCTCGTCACGCTCGTCACCGTCGCCTCGCCCGAGAGCGTGCTCGCCGCGCTCGCCCGTCCAGACGTTCGACGAACGCTCTACCTCTCCGTCTACGCCCCGCTGCTCGCCACGCTGCTCGCCTGTGTCCTCGGCGTCCCGCTCGCGCTCCTGTTGCGCCGCGGCTTCCCGGGGCGCCCGCTCGTCGAGTCCCTCGTCGACCTCCCGCTCGTCGTCCCGCACAGCGTCGCGGGTCTCGCCGTCCTCCTCGCGTTCGGCGAGGGCGGGGCGTTCCCGACGCTCCCCGTCCTCGGTGCCGTCCCCGGCCTCGTCCTCGCGCTCGCGTTCGTCAGCGCGCCCTACGCGGTTGACGGCGCACGCGAGGGATTCGAGACGGTCGATCGCGACGCCGAACGCGCCGCGCGCTCGCTCGGCGCCTCGCGCTTCGAGACCTTTCGCCGCGTCACCGCGCCGCTCGCGGTCCGGGGCGTCCTCTCCGGCGCCATCCTCTCGTGGGCGCGCGCCGTCTCCGAGTACGGCGCCGTCGCCGTCGTCGCGTACAACGTCTCTGTCTTCTACCCGCCCGCCGGCGAGCGCGTGCAGGCGATGTTCGGCTCCGTCTTCGTCGTCCGCGAACTCGACGTCAACTTCGACGCCGCCGTCGCCGTCGCCGTCTGCCTCCTCGCCGTCTGCGTCGTCGTCTTCCTCGCCGTCCGCGCGCTCACCCGCGACGCCGGGAGGTGGGCCTAGTGCTTCGCTTCGACGTCCGCGCCGCGTTCCGCGACGACGCGACGACGTTCGAGGTCGCCGCGGACCTGACCGTCCGCGACGGCGAGACGCTCTGCCTCCTCGGGCCCTCCGGGAGCGGGAAGACGCTCCTCCTCGAACTCCTCGCGGGGTTCCACGACCACGACGGGTCGATCGAACTCGACGGTCGCTCCCTCGACGACGCGCCGCCCGAGGAGCGCGATCTCAGCCTCGTCTTTCAGAACTACGCGCTCTTCTCCCACCTCAGCGTCCGCGAAAACGTCGCCTTCGGGGCGACGTACCACGAGGACGCCCGCGACCCGGACGCCCTCCTCGCGCGCCTCGGCGTCGCGGACCTCGCGACGCGCTCTCCCGAGACGCTCTCCGGGGGAGAGAAACAGCGCGTCGCGCTCGCGCGCGCGCTCTGCGTCCGCCCCGACGCCTTCCTCCTCGACGAACCGCTCTCCGCGCTCGACGCCCCGACGCGCGAGCGCCTCCGCGACGACCTCGTTGACGTCCTCGCCGACGAGACGGCGGTGTACGTCACCCACGACCGGACGACCGCGCGCGCCGTCGCCGATCGCGTCGCCGTCCTCCGCGGCGGTCGCGTCGCGCAGGTCGGTCCGACGGAGGCGGTGTTCGAGCGCCCCGCGACCCGCTTCGTCGCCGCCTTCACCGGCGCCACCGTCGTCGAGAGTACCGACCTCCCCGCGGGCCTCGACGCCCCGACGGGGACGCTCGCCGTCCGCCCCGAACACGTCCGCGTCGGCGTCGACACCGGCGTCCCCGCGCGCGTCACGCGCGCCGTCCGCGAAGACGCCGCGCACCGCGTCACGCTCGCCGTCGGGGACGCCGAACTCGTCGCGTACGCGCCGACCGATCCCCCGACGGAGACGACCGTCGCCGTCCCGCCCGGGCGCTGGCACGTCCTCCCCCGTGGGGGACGCGACGCCGACGCGTGACTTTATCCGCGCGCCGACCCTCGCCGTCGCGTATGGAACGTTGGGACGCCCTCTTCGATCGCGCCGCCGACTACGACGTCGCCCTCGACGACGTGCGCGACGCGCTCGCCGACCGTCGGGGTGCCGATGAGTAGACGCGACCCCGATCCGCCGGACGTCTCGCGCGTCGTCGCCGACGCCGACGTCCTCGCCGCGGACCTCCTCGTCGGCGGGGCCGCCCGCGACGCCCTCGACGTCGTGCGCGCGCACTCGTGGATGACGCTCGTGGCGAGCGACGCGCTGCTCGACGACGCTGAGGCCGTGATCGCCGACCTCGCCGACGGCGCCCTCGCCACCGACTGGCGCGAGAAAGTCGCGTCGCGGGCGGCGCTCGTCGATCACCCCGACGGCGACCATCCCGCGCTCGCCTCGGCCGCGCACGGCGACGCCGCGCGCGTCCTCACCTTCGACGAATCGCTGCGGAGCGCACGGACCAACGCGACCGTCAAGAAGTACGTCACCGTGAGCTTCTCGCCACCCGACGGGTTCGCGCGTCTCTTCGACCCCGAGCGCCTCTACCCCGAGGTCGTCGGCGGTGACTACCCCGGCCCGGACCGCGATCCGCGCGCCTGACGTCCCCCTCGCTTATTCGCGCTCGGCCAGCCACTCCGCGAGCGACGCGAGCGCGCGCCCGCGGTGCGAGACGGCGTTCTTCGCCTCGGTCCCCATCTCCGCGAACGTCTCTCCCTCGTGCTCGAAGATCGGATCGAAGCCGAACCCGCCGGCCCCGCGCGGTGCGACGATCCGCCCCGACACCTCCCCGGTGAACGTCTCGACCGTCTCCCCGTCCGCGTACGCCACGACGGAGCGGAACGCCGCCGCGCGGTCGTCGAGGGACCGCACGAGCTCCCAGACGCGCTCGATCCCGAGCGTGTCCTCTACGTACGAGGAGTACGGCCCGGGGAACCCTCCGAGGCCGCCGACGAACAGCCCCGAGTCGTCGACGATCACCGGATCGCCGCCGCCCGCGGCCTCGTGGGCTTCGTGCGCACCGCGCGCCGCGATCGCAGCGAGGTCGTCGCTCTGGATCTCCGCGTAGTCGTAGTCGAACTGTTCGACGGCCGCGTCGAGGTAGTCGCGCGCTTCGCGCACCTTGCCGGCGTTCGTCGTCACGAAGAGTAGGCTCATGGCCTATCGTGCATCGCCGCGGACCAAAGAGCGTTCGAAACCGTCGGCGACGCTTACTCGTCGACGACGACTTCGACGGCCTCGTCCACCGCCCCCTCCTCGTCCTCGCCCTGCTGTTGCTGCCAGAGGAGGACGCCGGCGATGGCGAGGACGATCCACGAGCGCCAGTTCGCCAGGTTCAGCGTGTAGCCGACGCCGAACGGCTTCTCGACGAGCATCCCCTCGCCGGGCTGCCAATACGCCTTCAGCATGTTCGAGAGCGACGGACGCTCGAAGTTGTACGGGACGCCGAACAGTTCGCCGGACGTGGGTTTCTCGGGCATACGCGACGCTACGGTGGGCGGTGGGAAGAAGCTTTTCGCTATCGGTAACGCCCGCGTTCCTCGACCTCCCGCAGGCGCGCGACGACGTCCGGATCGCCCGCCTCGCGGTACGCCGCCTCCGCCGCCGCGACGAGCGGCTCGGGGTCGCTCGCCGTCCCCCTGATCGACCCCTCGAAGACGCGGAGGTCCATCGCGTAATCCTCGACGTCGTCCGTGTAGTAGCCGAGGCCGAAGTCGATGAGGTGGACGCGCTCTGCCCTCCCATCGCGCGAGGCGCGCTGCCCGTGTGTCGCTTCCGCTCCCGCTCGCTCGTCCCGCGTCACGCTGCGCGTGACGCGCGCGTTCCGGGTCGTCGGATCGCCGTGGACGAAGCCCGCGTCGTGGATCGCCGCGAGGTGCTCGGCGACGGCGGCTATGCGCGCCTCATTCAGCGCGTCGCGCAGGTCGGTGTCGCCGACCCGTTCCATCCGCAGCGTGCTCTCCGGGACGTCGACGTCCGAGAGCACGGGCGTCGGGACGCCGACGCGCCGCGCCTCCGAGAGCAGGCGCGCTTCCCCCGTCGTCCGCTCCCGGCGGAGGCGCGCGTCGAGCGCGTCGTGACGGTATCCCTTCGGCCGACGAGTCTTCGTCACTCTCGTCTCGTCCGCCTCGACGATCGCCTCCGCGCCGCGCAGGTCGCCGCCCGACCCGCCGAGCAACACGTCCTCCGCGTCGTCGCGCCACGTCACCGCCACCTCGTCCGGCCGGTAATCCGGGTCGATCGCCGACTCCGCGACGTCGAGCGTATCGCCCGCACGATACATCTTCGCACCGAGCACCGCGATCATCCCCGCGTTGTCCCGGAGGAAACGGGGCTCGGGCGCGTAGAAGCCCGCGCCGCGCTGCTCACACATCGCCGCCAGCATCCCGCGCAACCGGGCGTTCTGGCCGACCCCGCCTCCCAAGACGAGCTCGTCGCGCCCCGTCAGTGAGAGGGCGCGCTCAGCGACCTCCGTCAGCATCCCGAACACCGTCTCCTCTAAGCCCCGACAGACGTCCTCGACGGGCGTCCCGTCGTCGTAGGCGTCCTTCGCGGCACTCATGATTCCCGAGAAGGAGAAGTCCATCCCCTTCACGACGTACGGGAACGGGACGTACTCCCCGCGCTTCGCGTGGTCCTCGACCTTCGGACCGCCCGGGTGCGACCAGCCGACGTGGCGCGTGAACTTATCGAGGGCGTTCCCCACGCCCGTATCCATCGTCTCTCCGAGCACGCGATAGCGCCCGTTGTGATACCCCAGGACGTGCGCGTTCGCTCCGGACGCGTTCAGACAGACCGGCGACTCGAACCCCGAGCGATGGCGACCGATCTCCAAGTGTGCCACCATGTGGTTCACGCCAACGAGCGGGACGTCGAGACCCTGCGCGAGCGCGCGCGCCGCCGACCCGACGATCCGCAAGCACGGCCCGATGCCCGGCCCGCGCGCGAACGCCACCGCGTCGATCGGACCCTCGGCGTCTTCGAGGGCGGTCTCGATCACCGCCGGGATCGCCTCGCGCATGTGCTCTGCGGCCTCGCGCGGGTGAATACCGCCGCTCTCCGGTTCGTACGCGTCGGACTCGATCCTGACGCGATCGCGCTCCGTATCGAACACCGCGGCGCTCGCACACCACGCCGTCCCTTCGATCCCGACGACGCGCATGAAAAGACGTTAGCGCGTTACTTCCACTCGGTGTAGCCGCACTTCCCGCAGTGCTCGCGGTCCGAGTGATCCGCGAGGAAGGTGTCGCCACAGCGCGGACACTGGGTCTTCGACGCCGTGCCGTCGTCGTTGTAGTAGTCGGCGCGGGACATTACTCCTCAGCCTCCGCTTCCTCGGCCCCCTCGGCCTCGATCTTGTTGCGTTCGAGCATGTGGCCCTGCTCGACGTCGATGGCGGCGTCCGGCGACTCGTAGACCTTCGCGTAGCCCACGGTCTTGCGCATCCCGAACTTCGTGTCGAGGCTGCGGACGACGACCTCGTCGCTGTCCTTGTCCAGCGTCGCCGCGAGGGAGTCGCGGACGGAGAGACGGGACGGCGTCGCCTCGTCGTGCGTGATCTCGAACTGGACCTCCTGTCTGTGGAGGAGCGGATTGCCCTCCTCGCTCAGGATTTCGATTTCCATGATCAGTTGTCATCCACTAAGGCGCCGAACCGAGTAAAAGCATTACGAACGACCTTTTGCAGCGCTCGGCGCGGCTTCGCCGCGCCGTCGCTTGCAAAAGCTCGGCCAAAAGCGCTGTACGACCCCGTAGGGGTCGTTTGCGCCTCGCCTGACGGCGAGCGAACCGCGACTCTACCGGGCTCTCCGAGCCACTCGGGTCGCGGACACTGGCGACGTGGATCGGTCGGTCGGCCGAACGCTTTTCTCGCGCTCCGCCGTCCCCGCTCGTATGCCTTCCACGGTGATCCGATGAGCACGGCGTTGGCGCAGCGAGCCGGCCTCGCGGTGCTCCTGCTCGGCTGGTTCCTCCACTCGGCCTCGGCGGGCGACGTCTCGGCCGTCGGCCTCCTGCTCGCGTTTCTCGGGGCTGTCGGCGTCGTCCTCGCGTGGCTTCGCGACTACTGACGCTCGACGAGCCGCCAGAACGCCGCGGTCGTCTCCAGCTCTTCGGCGAGGTCGCGCACGCGCTCGCGGAGGCCGGCGGTGACGTTCGCGCGCACCATCCCCTCGCCGGGCTGGCCGTACACCACCGTCGCGTCGGCGGGCGCGAGGAGGACGGCGGGCACCGTGGCGAGGTCCTCCTCGCCCGTCACGTCGATCCGCGTCGGACCGTCGGCGTCGATGGCGTCGCGGAGCGCGCGCACTAACTCGGCGGAGAGCGTCCCCGGCTTCGAGTCGACGCCGACGGTCCGCGGCGCGTTCGGGATGTCGGCGAGCACGTCGTCGGCGATCGACTCGCGCTCCGTCTTCCCGTCGACGACCGCGACGTGTGGCGCGACGCCCGCCCGCCCGAGGTGCGCGCTCACGACGTCGCCGACGGCGACGATCGGCTCGCCCGCGCCGTCGAGTAGCTCGTGTGCGTCCGCGAAGACGGGGCCGAGTGGCTCCTTGAACGACGCGCGCGCGCTCTTCGGCAACGTTGCGACGGTCTCCATCGACCCGTCAGCGGACCTTCAGCGCGTACTCGCCCGCCTCCGTGACCTCCATCTTCTCCGCGATCTCGGAGGACCCGGGGTGCGTGATGACGACGTAGCCCGCCCAGTCCTCCGTGAGGTCGTTCGACCCGCAGTAGGGACAGACGTCCTCGTCGGGTTCGACGATCCGGTGACAGTCGTGGCAGGCGAGGCGGTTCGACGCCATCCTACTCGGCCTCCGGGTTCTCGTCGGCCTTGCGGAGCCACTCGTGCTTGCCGAGACCGGGCTGTTTGGCGGTGAGGCCGATCTTCGACTCCCGCGGGTTGCGCTCGTCGATGCTCTTCGTGACGATCCGTGCGCGGACCGCGTCGTCGACGCCGAGCACCTCACTGGACTCGCGGCTGGCGAGCTGTTGGTTCTGTTCGTCGTACGCGAGGTACTCGTCGCTGATCTGGCTGACGTGGAGCAGGCCGTCGACGGGGCCGATCCCGACGAACGCCCCGAAGTTCACGACCTCGACGACCTCACCGTCGATGACCTCCTGCATCTCGGGGTCGAACGTGACGGCGTCGAACTCCGCCTCGTAATACACCCCAGGTCGGTTCGGGAGAACCGCGCCGTCGCCGATCTCGTGGACCTCCGTCACCGTGACGACGCTACCGAGGTTCTCGTCCATGCGCCCCTCGAGCTTGTCCTGGAGTAAGCGTTTCACCAGGTCCGGCGAGACGTTCGCCAGGTGCTCCGGGGGTACTTCTACCGTGTCCTTCAGGCGTGCGCGCTTGTACATCTATGGGTGCGTGCGTGTGAGTCGATTCCGGCCCCGGAGGTGTATCACCGGGGTACCGGCCGCGAGTACGCGCTCGCGGAGGGGGCCGTCGTTCGTGCAGACGACGTCGACCGCGCCCGAGTCGGCGAGCGCGACGATCTCGTCGTCCGCGTACTGTCCGTCCGTCTCCTGTTCGTCACAGCGGGCCGCGAGGTCCGTCCCGACCGCCGCCGCGGTCGCCGCCTCGCCGTTTCCGTCGGCGAGCGACGCCAGTTCGTCGGCGACGACGTCGGGGACGACCGGGTCGTAGTCGGCGCAGACCCGATCGAGCTCCTCGAAGACGCGAACGCCGACTTCGACCGGCATCATCAGCGCGTTCGCGTCCAGTGCGACCCGTTCCGTCATGTTACCCCTGCAGGCGGCCGATGCCGATGAGACGCCAGCGCGCGCCGACGCGGCGGTTGATGGCGATGACGTCGCCGACCTCGGCACAGACCGGGCGCTTGAGGTTCACCTCGCACTCGCCCTCGCGCGCGGACGTGACCGCGCCGACCGTGGTGGCGGTGCCGACGGTGAGCATCAGCGGCTCGCCGGTGTTGATGTCGTCGATGGTCTCGCCCTCCTCCGCGCCGACGAGGCGTTCGAGGAGGTCGACCTCCATCTCGAAGGACTCCCACGTCGGCGGGAGCGCATCGGGGTGGCCGGCGACCTGTCCGGCGAGCGCGTCGCCCTTCGTCATGCTCGGATCGAGGCCCGTCCCCACGCCCAGCAGGCCGCCGGGCGTGACGGTGTCGACGTCCTCGCCGCCCGCCTGAAGCGAGCGGACGGTCGTCGTGATGGACTGCCACTCGGACTGGCCGCCCTCCTCGACCTCGCGGCCCGGCCGGAGTTCGAGGTCGTCGTCGACGTCGAGCTCGCCCGCGACGAGGCTCCCGCCGAGGACGCCGCCAGTGAGCCCCTCCCACGTCGTGCCGGGGCGGTTGATGTCGAAGGAGCGCGCGACGTACATCCGCGGGTCCGCGTCGGGATCGCGCTCGGGGGTCGGGATCTCCTCCTCGATCGTCTCGATGAGGACGTCGAGGTTGATCTCCTGCTCGGCCGACACGGGGACGACCGGGGCGTCCTCGGCGACGGTGCCCTCGACGAACTCTTGGATCTGCTCGTAGTTCTCGCGGGCCTGCTCGCCGTCGACCAGGTCGATCTTGTTCTGCGCGATGACGACGTTCTCGATCCCGATGATGTCGAGCGCCATCAGGTGCTCTTCGGTCTGGGGCTGAGGGACCTCCTCGTTCGCGCCGACGACCAGCACCGCACCGTCCATCAGGGACGCGCCGGAGAGCATCGTCGCCATCAGCGTCTCGTGCCCGGGCGCGTCGACGAATGACACCGTCCGCAGGACGTCGGTGTCGACGTCGTGCTCCGAACAGTGCTCCTCGACCGTGTAACACTCGGGGGGCTCGTCCTCCGGGCAACGCCGGAACGTCGCGTCCGCGTAGCCCAGTCGGATGGAGATGCCGCGTTTCATCTCCTCGGAGTGCTGATCGGTCCATTCGCCGGACAGCGCGCGCACGAGCGTCGTCTTTCCGTGGTCGACGTGCCCGACGAGACCGATGTTCACCTCCGGTTGGCGGTGAGTTCCTGCCATGCAGTAATCTTGCGGGTACTTCACCCCGCAGAAATGATAAAGCCCCCGATTCGACGGCGTCGCGGCGGTTCTCAGCCCGTGCCGACGCCTCGCACGACCACCCCCGACCGCCGCAGGTACTATCCCCCGCCTCCGCCTACGACCGGCATGCAGACACGTTCACCCACCACCGGGAACCACTCGCGACTCACCGATCGACGCCGATGAGCGCGTTCGCCGACGCGTTCGTCGGTGTCGCCGGCTCTAACCCGATCGTGCAGGCGTTCGTCGGGGGTCTCGTCATCGCCGCGCTCAACCTCGTCGGCGCGCTCGGCATCATCGTCTGGCGCGATCCCTCGGAGCGCGCGCTCGACGGCGCGCTGGGGTTCGCCGCAGGCGTGATGCTCGCCGCGAGCTTCACCAGCCTCATCCTCCCGGGGATCGACGCCGGTGGCCTCGTCCCCGTGCTCGTCGGCCTCGTCCTCGGCGTCCTCCTCCTCGACCGCGCGGACCGCTGGGTGCCCCACGTCCACGTCCTCGTCACCGGGGGCACGCGCGCCGACGCCGCGAAACGCGACACGGGCGACGCGACGGATCCCGAGGCGTCGAGCGACGACCCCGGCCTCGACGTCGACGGTCGCGTCGCTTCCGTCCTCCTCTTCATCGTCGCCATCACGCTCCACAACATGCCCGAGGGCCTCGCGGTCGGCGTCGGGTTCGGCACCGGGAACCTCGGCGAGGCGCTCCCCCTGATGCTCGCCATCGGCATCCAGAACGTTCCCGAGGGGCTCGCCGTCGCCATCGCCGCGCGCAACGCGGGTCTCGGAACGCGCTTTTACGCCATGATCACGGGGCTTCGCGCCGGCCTCGTCGAGGTTCCGGTCGCCGTCTTCGGCGCGTGGGCCGTCCTCGTCGCCACTCCGGTCCTCCCGTACGCGATGGGGTTCGCCGCCGGCGCGATGCTCTACGTCATCTCCGACGAGATCATCCCCGAGAGCCACGCGCGGGGCTACGAGCGCACCGCTACCCTCGGCACGATGGCCGGCCTGATGGTAATGCTCACCCTCGACGTCGCGCTCGCCGCCTGATCCGACGCGGCGCTTAACCCCGCGGCGCCCCTCCCGTGGCGTATGCGAGAGTTCGCGTTCGAACTCCGGCTCTGCGCTCACCTCGAACGGTCGTATCCGGTGGTGGCGCGCCAGCTCGGCACGAGCGTCCGCGCCGCCGGCGGGCGCATCGTCGACGTCGTCTGTCTCACGCGCGGCCCCGAGTTCGACGCTCGAACGCGGCTCACGCCCCACGCGATTCCCGTCGCCGCGATCGAGGCCGACGTCGGCGTCGGCCGGTGGCGTCGCGTCACCGCGGCCTTCGACGGGTCGCCGGCCCGCGCCCGCGACCTCGCCGAACGCGGGCACGAGGCGGGCTTCTTCGACCTCGACAGGCGGGACGGCCACGCGGTCGTCCGCCGGACCGCGCGCTACCCCGACTGGGTCGGCGACCTCGTGGGGATCGAGAACAAACCCGACCTCGGGGAGCCGGGGGACCTCGACGCGCAACTCCGCCACGACGTCTCGCTCGGCGTCCTCGACTACGCCGTCCTCGCCACCGAGTCGTACGTGACGCGCGCGCACCTCAACCGCCTTCCGCCCGACGTCGGCGTCTGGCGCGTCGACGTCGACGCCGCGGAGCCGATCGAGGTGGTGCGCGAACCGACGCGCCTCGACGCCGACGGCTGGGGGCTCGAACCCGGCGACGCCCACCCCGGTCGGCGCGAGGTCGCCACCGTCCCCCCATCGGAGAAGGCCACCCAACGGCGTCGCGTCGCCGAACGCGCCTACGGGAAGGGGTGGCGGACCTACGACCTCCCGGCGTGTGCGAACGCCCAGCGCGGGCGCGAGGCGGGTGTCGAGACGCTCCCCGACTGCGCGTACAAGGACCGCCTCGTCGATCCCGCGAGCGAGTGCGGGCCGGCGTGCCCGGGGTACGCCGCGGGTGACGCGCCCGACGTCGATCCCGAAGCGGAGCGCGCCGCCCGACAGGCGTGGGACCCGGACGCGTCGAGCGCGCGCACGCAGGCCGGCCTCGGGCGGTGGACGAACGACTAACTGCACTCGGCTCCGCTCTCCGACGTGTCTCGCACTCGCCCGCTCACCCGCTCCGGCGTTCGCGTCGTCCTCTCCGGCGTCGTCGGCCTCCTCGTCACCGGCGTCGCGTACGCCTCCCCCTCAGAGTGAGAACGTCTCGCCGTCCACCGCCAGCGGCGCCGCGAACGCCTCGTTGGGCGGATAGCGGTGGGCGACGTGCACCACGCGCAACTCGGCCGCGTTCAGGTCGTCCGCGAGCGACACGGCGCCCTCCCGCGTCATGTGTTTCGTGCCGAACGTCCGCGGGGTCCCCGTCTCGTCCTCGTCGCGGCCGCCGAGCGGGTGGTAATCGCAGAGGCTCGCGGGGACGATGCCGTCGGCGAGCAGGAGGTCGGCGTCGCGGAGCGCGTCTCGGGAGGCCGCGGGCACCCGGTAGCTCGTGTCCCCCGAGAGCGCGAGCGTCGCGCCCGTCTCGGGCTCCTCGACGACGACGCCGTAGGTGAGCAGGGGGGGATGGTCGACGGGGACGAGCGTGACGTCGAAGCCGCAGACGCGAAAGGACTCGTGGGGCGTCCGCGACTGGACGCTCACCGTCTCGAGGTAGTCGTACTTCCGCCGGATCGTCCCGGCGACGCTCTCGTTCGTCTTCGGGTCCGTCTCGTTCGCGGCGTAGACCGGGAGGTGATCGAGGAGCCGATAGACGTTGCCCAAGCCGTCCAGGTGATCGAAGTGGATGTGCGTGATGACGGCGGCGTCGGGGAGCGCCACGTCCTCGCGGAGGAACTGCTGTCGGAAGTCCGGGCTCGCGTCGATGAGGAGGACGTCGCCCGTCGACTCGTTGCGGACGTGGACGGACGAGCGGGTGCGCTCGACGCCGCGCTCACGGGCGGCGAGGCAGGTGTCGCAGTCGCACCCCGGCCGGGGCGTTCCCGCGGTGTCGCCCGTCCCGAGCAGCGTCACGCGCATCCCTAGTCGTCCGCGTCGGCGGGCGCGTGTTCGTGTTCGTGGTCGCGGTCGTGATCGTGTCCGTGGTCGTGCGCGTCGTCCTCCGTCTCCACCGCCTCTTCGAGGCTGTCGAGGTTCCGCAGGTGATCGCGCTCCTCGAAGGACTTGACCGCGTCGAGGAGGTCGGCCTGCGAGAGCGTGGTGCGGTCCTCGACGAGCGCGTCCAAGACGGCCTCGCGGAGGACGAGGCGGAGGTCGCTCCCCGTGAGACCGTCGGTGTTCGCGGCGATCGCCTCGGGGTCGAACCCCTCGACTTCGATGCCGCGCGTGACGATCCGCAGGATGTCCGCGCGCATCGGCTCGGTGGGTTTGGGGAAGCTCAGGATCTCGTCGAAGCGCCGCCACACCGCCGCGTCGAGCTCGTCCGGGTGGTTCGTCGCGCCGACGAGCAGGACGTCGTCCTTCACGAGGCTCATCTCGTCGATGGCCTTCAGGAGGGTGTTGACGGCGCGCTTGATCGCGGCGTGCTCGTCGCTCGTCCGGGTCTTCGCCACGAAGTCGAACTCGTCGATGAAGAGCACGCAGGGCGCCAGGCGTTTCGCCACCTCGAAGACCTTCTCGACGTTCTTCGCGGTCTCGCCCAGGTACTGGCTCGTGATCATCGAGAGCTTCACCTCGACGAACGGGAGATCGAGGCGGTGGGCGAGCCCCCTCGCGGTGCTGGTCTTCCCGGTGCCGGGCGGGCCGACGAAGAGGAGCTTCCCGACCTCGACGAGCCCGACCTGCGCGAGGTAGTCGCGGTGCTCGATGGCCTTCGAGACCTTCGCGGTCTCCGCCTGCTGCTCGTCGGTGAGCACGAGGTCGTCGAGCGTCGTCTCAATCTCCGCGGGGGCCTGCACCTCCACGAGGTCGAGCATCTCCTCGTCGTCCTCGTCGAACATGTCCTCCAGCAGGCCGTCGATCCACTGCGGATCGGCCTGCACGGGACGGTTGGCCTCGCGGGCGGCCGCGTAATCGACGTCGTCGAAGTCGTCCTCGTAGGCCGCGGCGAGCGCGGGGTTCGCCTGGATCCGCGGGGCGTTCGCGTGGTTCGCGTACCACTCCTTCGCCATCTCGTCGTCCACGAGGCGGATGCGCCCCGAGAACGAGTCCTGTTCGGTGAACATCAGGCTCGCTACCTCGTCCCACGGATCCGCGATGTCGGTCGCCTCCGCGACGGCCTCGCCGGTCGCCTGCGGGGGTCGGGGGACGCCGTCGCCGTCCCAGAGCGCGCTCCGGACGGCTGGCGGGAGGTCGTTCTCATCGAGGTCGGTGTTGCGCTCGTAGACGCGTGCGGTCAGGAGGAACTCCACGACGTCGAGCGCCCGATCGGTCATTACCCCCGGAATTGACGCTCCCGCCGCATAAGACCGTCGGACGACCGACGGCGCGTCACGCCGCCACGACGCTCCCGTTCGGTGCCGGCATCGCGCCCGCCGCGTCGGTCGTCGCTCCCTCGGTCGCGTCGTCGCGGACGAAGAAGACCAGCGGCCGCCCGGACTGGTACCCCTGATGGGTGCGTTCGGTGTAGGCGTCCGCGTCGAGCGCGCTCCGGACCGCTCCCGCCTCGCTCTCCAGCGCGATCACGACCGGCGGCTGGCGGTCGGCGAGGACGCTCCGGTCGGTCGTGCTCCCGACCCGCGCGCCGTACCGATCGAAGTACCACGGGAGCGGGAGGCGGGCGAACCAGCCCGGATACCCCCCGCTCTCGATCTCCAGCGACGGCGGCCGTTCGAGGTCGCTCGGGTTGTAGAACTCCTCGCCGTAGAACACGACGTCGATCCCGTCGTGCGCCGCGGCCACCGTCTCGATCTCGGCCAGCGTCGGCTTCATCTCGCCCGCCGGCTGGGCGTACTGGACGAGCGGGTTCGTCTCGCCGTCCTGCGGGGCGGCGTAGCTCGTGTACGCCGCGGTGCCGCCGACGACCGCCGCGCTCACGAGCAACACCGCGGCGGCGAGGCGGAACGCGATCGGCTCCCCGGCGACGTAGCCGCGCTTGCCGACGCGGTGCACCCACGCGAGGCCGACCGCGGCGGGGAGCGCGAGCGGCGCGACGACGTGCGTCGCGAGCCACCCGGCGAGGATGTCCGTCACGACCGCGTAGCCGAAGATGCTCGCCGTCCCCCAGTAGAAGCAGAACTCGACGACGTTCCGCGTCCCGCCGCGCCCGTAGCGCTCTCGGACGAAGCCGACGAGCGCGAACGCGCAGGTGACGGTCGCGGTCAGCCCGACGATCTTCAGGAGGCGGCCGACGAACTCGACGGTGGAGTGGCTGCTCATCCCCGCGTGCGCCCACGTGTCGACGAACGCGTGCCACGTGTCGACCGTCGCCGTCTCGACGACGCCCGCGAACGCGCCGGGCCCCCCGAAGAGCCCGTACACCTCCGGGATCGGCGCGTAGAACGCGACGACGACGGCGGCGAAGACGAGGAGCGCGGCGGGAAGCGCGAGGAGGAACGCGGCGGCGGTCCGCGTCTCGGCGCTCCGTCTCCACTCGCCGACGGCGTCGGTCACCGACGCGACGAGGCCGCGCTCGCTCAGCGCCGCGGCGAGCAGGTGTCTGTCGAGGACGAGGACGCCCGCGCCGATCCACGCCACCGGGTAGAGCAGGGCGTTCTCCTTCATCGTGAACGCGAGGGCGAACGGGAGGGTCCCCGCGAGGACGTAGCGGATCCGGCGGGTCGCGGCCGCCCGCGACCAACAGCCGAGCGCGGCCATCATGCAGGCGGCCACGAGCAGGTCGTTGCGCATGAACCGCGAGTAGTAGAGGAGCGCGGGGCTCGCGGCCAGCAGGAGACCGAAGATCACGACTTCGTCGTCGCGCAGTCGGTCGCGGTAGAGGTAGGCACAGAGCGGGAGGAGGCCGCCGCCGACGGCGACCACGAGGCGCATCGTGGCGTCGGTCGCCCCGAGCCACGAGAAGACGACGCCGTTGACGTGCGGGAGGAAGGGGCCGTGGATGATCGGGCGATACTGCCACTGTCCGACCGTCATGTAGTGGAGGATCCAGTCGGCCACGCGCCCCTCGTCCTGGTGGGCGACGCGCGCGCCGAGCGCGACGAGGCGGGCGAGGAGCGCGAGCGCGGTGACGACGAGGAGGACGGGGAGCGGGCGGCTGAACCGGCGGAGACGCTGGCCCATAGCGCTACGTGGGTGGTGGCTCCTAAAACGCTTTAGGAGACGGCGCGCGGTCCGGCCAATGCGCCGCCCGCCGCGATCGCGTCCGCCGCCGTCGTCGGCGTGCCCGGTCTCGTGTCTCTCCCCCGCTCTGTGGGCGACTGGTCACTCCGCGGGCGCGTCGAGCGACCCGAGGACATCGTTCCACGCCTCGCGTCCGCGGAGCGCAGTGAGCGGTCGGGGCGGGTCCGGGTCCGCCGGGCGCTCGCCGAGGGCGTACGACCACCACCCCACGTCGTGCCACGCGCCGTGCTTGTACCCCATCCCGGAGAACGTCCCCTCGTGCTCGAAGCCGAGGGACTCGTGGAGCGCGACGCTCGCCTCGTTCGGGAGCGTCACGACGGCGTAGACGACGACGTACCCCTGTCGATCGAGCAGCGCGAGTAACGCCTCGTAGAGCGCTCTCCCGATCCCGCGGCGCTGTGCCGACTCGGTGACGTAGACGGTGCTCTCGACGGCCCACTCGAAGGCGCCGTACGCGCGGATCGGCCCGGCGCTCGCGTAGCCGACGACGTCGCCGTCGCGCTCGCAGACCAGCCACGGATAGTCGGGGAGCGTCTCCGCGATCCGCTCGCGGCACGCCGCGACGCTCGGCGGCGCCGTCTCGAAGGTGATCGCCGTCTCCGCGACGTACGGCGCGTAAATACGTCTGATCGCCGCCGCGTCGTCGGGCGTTGCGAGGCGGAGCGCCGGATCGCTCACGCCGGTTCGCTGGGCGGTGCTCGGCCGCCGATCACGCCTTCTCCGCCGCCGACGAGGGGTTACACCGCTCGACGGCCTCGCGGACCGCCTCCTTCCGCCCGAGGAAGGTGAGGTGGTCGCCCGCCTGTAGGGTGAAGTCCTCGCTGGGGACGGCGTTCTCGCCGTCGCGGCCGACGAGCGCGATGATGCAGCCGTTCGGGAGGTGTTCGTCGAGCTCGCCGATCGTGCGCCCGACGAGGTCGTCCGCGGTGACCTCGATCTCCTGAACATCGCCGCTGCGTCCGATCTCCGTCATCCAGTTGGAGAGCGCCGGGCGCTCGATGAGGTTGTCGATGCTCCACGCCGTGGCGAGCGAGGAGGAGACGGCGCGAACGCCGAGCTCGCTGAACGCGTCGACGTTGTCTGGGTTGTTGACCCGCGCGATGATGGTCTCGGGGTCGAACTTCGAGTCGACGAGCTGGCTGACGAGCAGGTTCGCGTCGTCGTCGCCGGTCGCGGTGACGACGATCTTCGCGTTCTCGATGCCCGCGGCGCGTAACACGTCCATGTCCGTGCCGTCGCCGGCGTGGACCGTGAAGCCGCGCTCGCGCGTGAGTTCGATGGTCGATTCGTCCATTTCGACGATGACGACGTTCTCACCGCGGTCTTCGAGGCGCTCTGCGAGCGCGCGACCGACGGTGCCGCCGCCGACGATGATGACACGCATGGGTATGACGTCGAGGAATTCCGCGATGTGCCTCGCGAGGCCGCCCTCGAATACGACCGTGAGGAGGATGGTGAGGAAGACGACGCTGACGAGCGCGTTCGCTGCGTTCTCCATCCCGGCAGAGCGCAACTGGACCGCGAAGAGCGTCGCCACGGACGCGGGGATGATCCCGCGGGGGCCGACGAAACTGATGAACGTCCGCTCGGCCATCGTGAAGCGATCACCGAACGTGGAGACGAAGACGGCGAGGGGGCGGACGACGAGGGCCGCCCCGGCCGCGACCGCTACGCCCGCGATCCCGAAGCGTAGCAGGTCGCCGAGCGAGAGCAGCGACGCGAGCGCGATGAAGACGAAGGAGAGGACGATGAGCGTGATATCGCCTTTGAACGTCTCGATCTCCTCCTCGTAGGGGAGGTCGGCGTTCCCGAGGATGATGCCCGCGGTCGCCACGGCGGGGAGCCCGGCCTCCCCGAGCCCCGAGAGCTCCGCGAGGCCGTACGCGGCGAGCGCGCTTGCGAGCGTGACGAGCCGCGCGTTCTGCACGGCGTTCCCCGGCGAGAGGTCGATCCGGCGGAGGAGCGCCCACGCGGCCCCCGCGACGACGAGGCCGGCGACGACGCCGACGCCGATGCGCGCGGAGAACGCGGTGATGACCTCGCTCGTCGTCGCGGCCTCCGCGGTGACGACCTCGAAGGCGACCACGGCGATGACCGCCGCCGTGACGTCGTTCACGACGCCCTCGGTTTCGAGCGACGCGCCGACCCGATCGCGCACCGGGACGACCTCGAGGATCGGCGTGATGACCGTCGGCCCCGTGGCGACGAGGAGCGCGCCGATGAGGAACGCGACGTCCCACGGCTGCCCGAGGAGGACCCTGACGAGGAGCGCCGTCCCGAGCAAGGCCACCGCCGCTCCGAGCGTCACGAGACGTAAGCTCTCCCGGGGCGCTTCGCGAAGCTTCTCTAGTTTCAGGTGGAACGCCCCCTCGAAGACGATGATGGCGACGCTCACCCCGACGATCCCGGAGAGCGCGCCTCCGAACGTATCGCGGCCGATGAGACCGAACACCGGCCCGACGAAGACGCCCGCGAGGATGAGGAACAACACGCTCGGCACACGGAGTCGCGCGGCGACGAGCTGGGCGAGGACGCCCAGCACGAGGATGAGCGCGACGAGTGAGATGAGTGACGATCCGGACACGGGTACCAGTAGGTTGTTTTGGGGGATATGCAATAAATGGGGGTGGTCGCGGCGCGAAATTCCACGACTGTTCGGTGGTGTTTATGCTACTCTCCTATCGAGCGCCACTAGAACCCCGCGCACGTTCATCGCCACCTCCTCCTCGGCCTTGTGTGCCGGCCAGACTTCGTCCAGCGACGTCCGCTCCGCGAAGTACCGCTCGACCGCCTCGTCGTCGTCGAGCTCTGCGCGCTTCTCCCGGACGCGCGCGACCCACTCCCGCAGGGTGGTCGCGTACTCGTCGAGCACGCCGTCGACGTCGTCGGCGACCGGCCCGAAGTGCGGGTAGAGCAGGACGTCGGGGGCGCGCTCGCGGATCGTCGCCACGTCGTCGAGGCAGGTCTCCAGCTCGAAGTTCGGCGGCGGACTCGTCTCGTGGACCTCACTGAGCGCGGGCACCCAGATGCCCGCGGCGTCCGCCGTGTGCACGAAGCCGTCCCGGTCGTCTTCGAGGACGACCTGGTGGGGCGCGTGGCCCGGCGCGTGGTGGGCCGTGAGCGTCCGATCGCCGAGGTCGATCCGGTCGCCGTCCGCGAGCTCGACGATCCGCGACTCGGGGACGGGCTCGGGGTCGACGTAGTAGCGCCACTGGTCGCCGACGGCGCGCTTCGTCCCCGCGACGAGGTCCGCGGGGTCGACGAGGTGGGGGGCGCCGATCTCGTGAACGTAGACGTCGGCGTTCGGACAGGCGTCGGCGAGGAAGCCCGCGCCGCCCGCGTGATCGAGGTGGACGTGCGAGACGACGATCGCGCCGAGGTCGTCGCGCGCGATCCCGACTTCGTCCAGCGCGTCGAGGACGCGCTCGTGGTGCGTGCCGATGCCCGTATCGAGCACCGCGGGCCGTTCGGCGTCGACGACGTACACCGCGCCGTAGCCCGGCGTGTCGTACATCCCCGTGTCGACGTAGTGGACGTCCGTGCAGGCGTCGACGCGCGCGACGTCCCCCGGTGACGTGCCGCTCTGTGGCATGACTCGACGTGGGACCGGAAGCGCGAAAAAAGCGCCGCCCGGCGAGGGAGACGAATCCCGTCACCGTTTTGCCCGCCGACGGGAACACGTACGTATGCTCAGCCGGCAGTTCGTTCGGGAGAACCCGGACGTCGTGCGCGACGCCTTGGAGAAGAAGGGGGTCGACGCGGACCTGGATCGGATCCTGGAGATCGACGAGGAGTGGCGCGACCTCAAACGGAGGGGCGACGACCTCAGACACGAGCGTAACGAGGTCTCCTCGGAGATCGGGCAGCTGAAACAGGAGGGGAAGGAGGAGGCGGCCCAGGAGGCCATCGAGCGCTCCCAGTCGCTCAAGGACGAGCTCGCGGACGTCGAGGCGCGCGCGGACGACCTGGAGGGCGAACTCGAACGCCTCCTGTTGACGCTCCCGCAGGTCCCGCAGGACGAGGTGCCCGTCGGCGCGGACGAGTCCGAGAACGTCGAGCGCCGCCGCGAGGGCTTCGACGACCTTCGCGAGCTCCCCGACGAGGTGGTCCCGCACTACGATCTCGGCGAGGACCTGGACGTCCTCGACTTCGAGCGCGGCGCGAAGGTGTCGGGCGGCGGGTTCTACTTCGCCAAGGGTGCGGGCGCGCGCCTCGAACACGCGCTGATCCAGTTCATGCTCGACGTCCACCGCGAGCAAGGGTACGTCGACGTCTTCCCGCCGATCCCCGTCAACTCGGCGTCGATGGAGGGGACGGGGCAGTTCCCGAAGTTCGTCGAGGACGCCTACCGCGTCGGCGGCGTCAACGAGGCCGACTACGACGACGACGACCTCTGGCTCCTCCCGACCGCCGAGGTGCCCGTGACGAACATGTACCGCGACGAGATCCTGCTCGGCGAGGACCTCCCGCTGAAACATCAGGCGTACAGTCCCAACTTCCGCCGCGAGGCCGGCGAGCACGGGACGGAGACGCGCGGGATCGTTCGCGTTCATCAGTTCAACAAGGTCGAGATGGTGAACTTCGTCCGCCCCGAGGAGTCCGCGGAGCGCTTCGAGGGTCTCGTCGACGAGGCCGAGGAGGTCCTCCGCCGCCTCGAACTCCCGTACCGCATCCTCGAGATGTGCACGGGCGACCTCGGCTTCACGCAGGCGAAGAAGTACGACCTCGAGGTGTGGGCGCCCGGCGACGACATGGACGAGGGCCCCGCGGAGGGCGGGCGGTGGCTCGAAGTCTCCTCCGTCTCGAACTTCGAGGACTTCCAGGCGCGGCGCGCCGGCATCCGCTATCGGCCCGAGCCCCACGAGTCCGCGGAGTACCTCCACACGCTGAACGGCAGCGGTCTCGCCGTCCCCCGCGTCGTCGTCGCCATCCTCGAGTATTACCAGAACGAGGACGGCACCGTCGACGTCCCGGCGGCCCTCCAGCCCTACATGGGCGGCCAGACGGTCATCGAGGGCCGCGAGAAGGTCGGTGAGAGCGCGCTCGGCGCCGGCGAGGGCGACGACGCGTAGTGGACCTCCACGTCCGCTACGAGGGCGACGACGACCCCGAGAAGTGCACGGCCCGCAAGCTCGCGCGCTTCGACATGGCCGAGCTCCACCGGACGAACCGCGCGACGCCGTACGGGCTCGTCCTCAACCCCCACGCGGACACCGCGCTCTCGCCCGCCGACGCCGATCACTCGACGCTCGTCGCGCTCGACTGCTCGTGGGAGACCGCCGAACGCGCGATGTTCGAGATGGCTGGCGATCACCGCGCGCTCCCCTTCCTCGTCGCCGCCAACCCCGTGAACTACGGGAAGCCCTTCCGGCTCAACACCGCGGAGGCCTTCGCGGGCGCGCTCTGTATCCTCGGCGAACGCGAGCACGCCGAGGACGTACTGGGCAAGTTCCGGTGGGGGCACACCTTCCTCGAACTGAACGAGGAGCCGCTGCGCCGATACGCGGCGTGCGCGGACTCGACGGAGGTCGTCGCGGTCCAACAGGAGTACCTCGACGCGGGCGAGGAAGCGTAGCGGAACCACCGGAGTGACGGCTCACTCGCGCGCTAGCGCGAGGCCGACGAGCCACTGACGGTGGCGAGGAAGGCTTTTGTCCGCGGAACGCGCCGCGTTCCGCGGGATCAGCGAACGATCTCCGATCGCTCGCGGAGGTCGAGCTCTTGCTGTGCGCGGCCTTCGGCCGCGCTTGCAAAAGGTCGCGGTTCTACGTCGCGCGACGCTCGCGGGCCTTCGGGCGGAGCTTGCCGTAACCGCACTTGCGGCACTGCGTCGCTTCCTTCGCGTTGCGCGCGTTACAGCGCATGCAGATCTGCTTTCCGAGGAGGCGGTCCTCGATGGATTGCTCGGCCATACTGTCGGAATCGGCGCGGAAGCGGTTAAGGTTTTAGAATCGCGGTCCTCGGCGGTCGGCGACTCGGGTTACCCGAACAGCGTCGTGTAGAGCAGCCACCCGTTGAGCGCGATGATCACCGCGACGACGAGGCTGAGGACGCTCGTGGTGCTCGTTCGATTGACGAACGACCCCATGAGCCCCTCCTCGCGGGTGAAGTAGAGGAGGGGGATGAGGACGAACGGCAACTCGAAGGAGAGCGCGACCTGGCTGGCGACGAGGACGCTCGTCGGGTCGAAACCGGCGATGACGACGGCGAGACTCGGGACGAGCGTGACGGAGCGGCGGGTCCAGACGGAGACGTTCCAGTCGAGGAAGCCGTCCATGACGGTCTGGCCGGCCATGGTGGCGACAAGCGAGGAGGAGAGACCGGCGGCGATGAGCGCGATCCCGAACGCGAGGCTGGCGTTGGCGCCGAAGACGCCGGCGAGCGTGACGTAGGCCTCTTCGAGGGTCTCGATGCCGGTACCGGTGAGCGCGGCGGCGGCGACGACGAGCATCGCGGCGTTGACGAACATCGCGCCGAACAGCGCGACGATCGTGTCGATGCTCTCGTAGCGGAAGTGGCGCCGGTGGACGGCCTCGGTGTCTCCGGATTCGGCGACGAGACGGCTGCGCCGGTCCTGGACGATGTAGGGGTGGAGGTAGACGGAGTGGGGCATCACGGTCGCGCCGAGGATACCGATGGCGACGTAGAGCGCGCCGGCGTTCGGGATGGAGGGTGCGAGACCGAGCGCGACGTTCGCCGGGTCCGGTTTGGCGAGGGCGACCTCGAAGACGAACGCGAGCGCGATGACGCCGACGAGCGCCATGATGGCGAACTCGATGGCGCGAAAGCCCCGCCGGTACGCCGAGCGCACGCCGAGGAGGGCGAAACTGGAGATGCCCGCGAGGACCGCGCCCGCCCACAGCGGGAGGCCGAAGACGAGGCTGAACCCGATGGCGGCGCCGATGATCTCCGCCATGTCGGTGGCGATCATGGCGAGCTCGGCGGCGGCCCAGAGCACGTAGACGACGGGCCGCGGGAGACGCTCCCGGCAGAGGGCGGCGATCCCTTTCCCGGTGGCGATGCCGAGCTTCGCGGCGACGATCTGGATGCCCATCGCCACGATCGAGGCGAGGACGATCACCCAGAGGAGCGCGGTGCCGTACTTCGCGCCGCCCGAGATGTTCGTCGCCCAGTTCCCGGGGTCCATGTACGCGACGGAGATGAGAAAGCCCGGCCCGATGTACCGCGCCAGCTCGCGTATCGAGAACGCGTTATTCGACATTAGTTATCCTCGAATTAGCCTCGTCTAATTATATGTCTTTGCGTTCACTCTTCTCACGGTGCCGTCGCTGGTGGAGCGTCCGATGGGCCGGAGGCGATGAGAACGGCGCCGCTCGTCGACTTACTCCTCGGGGTACTTCGGCTCGCGCTTCTCGGCGCGCGTGAGGGCGGTCTCGACGACGTCGCGGACGTCGCCGTGGTACGTGGCGCCGTGACCGGCGTACATGTGCTCGACGTCGGCCGGCATCCGGTCGAGCAGGCGCTCGATGCTCTCGACGAGCGCCTCTCGGCTCTGTCCGGCCATGTCCGTCCGGCCGAAGCTCCCGTAGTCGAACGCGCCGTCGTCGTGGACGACCACGTCGCCGGAGAAGAGCGTCGTCGCGGAGACGAAGGCCAGGTGATCGTCGGCGTGGCCGGGCGTGTACACGGCCTCGAAGGTCTCGTCGCCGATGAGCAGCGTATCGCCGCCGTCGAGCGCGTCCGTTCGGTGGGGGTGCTCGGCGTAGGCGTACACCGCGGGGTCGAAGGCCGCGACGACCTCGTCGAGCGCCTCCACGTGATCGCCGTGCTGGTGCGTGAGCACGACCGCGTCGAGGCCGTCGGTGTGCTCCGCGACGACGTCCGCGACGCCGTCCATCGCGCCCGCGTCGACGAGGACGGTCCGGTCGCCGAGCGCGAGGTAGGCGTTGCAGGTGAACGATTCCGCCGCGGCGGTGACGTGTTCGACGCGCACGTCCGCGCCTATACACCCTAGTTTTAAATATCCGGTTCCTTTTAGTAGTTGAGCCCGGATCGTTCTCGTATGGGATTCGGAAGCTACGATGAGTCCGAGCAGGAGCGACAGCAACTCGATTCGGACGACGCCGACGGCGAGGGCGTCGAGACCGAGCAGAACGCCCACGAGGGCCAAGTGGAGTACGAGATCGACGCTAGCAACGACGAGCTGCTGGACAAACTGCAGGACATCAAGGGCGAGTAAGTGAAGACCGGCGCTCGCGCGCTCGGCCTCGCCGAGTCCTACGTCGGCGAGGGTGGCCGGAGCACGCTCGCGGGCGCCGTCGTCCGCGCCGACCGCGTCGTCGACGACTTCCGTTTCTCCTCTTGCGCCGTCGGTGGGAGCGACGCCACTACCGCCGCCATCGACGTCTGGAACGGCCTCGATCGGCCCGACGTCCGATACGTCCTCGTCGCCGGCGTCGCGCTCGCGTGGTACAACGTCCTCGACGTCGATCGCCTCCACGACGCGACTGGACGCCCGGTTCTCGCGGTCTCCTTCGAGTCGAGCGACGGCCTCGAAGACGCCATCCGACGCGAGTTCGACGACGCCGCGGCCGCCGAGCGCCTCGCCCGCTACCGCGCGCTCCCCGAGCGCCACGCCGTTCCCGTGAACGACGACACCGTCTACGTCCGGAGCGTCGGCTGTGACGAGCCCGCGCGGATCGTCCAGGCGTTCACCCCCGAGGGCGGACGACCCGACCCCCTTCGCGTCGCCCGCGAGGCCGCGCGCGCCGCCGACCGCTACCGTCGGAACCCGGAGGCTTAACGCCCTCGGCGCCGACCCGCGAGTATGAGCGACCCCGACGGGATGGACGGCCTCTGCGTTACAGCCTGCCGGAAGTGTCCCGCTCTCGTCGACTCCCGTAGCCGCATCGTCAACGGCGTCGGCCCCGACGACGCCGACGTCGTCTTCGTCGGCGAGGGACCGGGCGCGAACGAGGACGAGCAGGGCGAGCCCTTCGTCGGCCGCAGCGGCGACGTCCTCGACGACGCCCTCGACACGCACGGCCTCCGCAGGCGGGACGTCCGCATCACGAACTGCGTGCGCTGTCGCCCCCCGGAGAACCGCGATCCGAGCGCCGAGGAACTCGCCAACTGCCGGGCGTATCTCGACGCCGAGCTCGAAGCCATCGATCCTGATGTCGTCGTCGCGCTCGGCAAGGTCCCCGCCCAACACCTCCTCGGACGCGACGTCGCCGTCACGAACGAAGCCGGGACGATCGAAACCGTCTCGATCGGTGAGACGCGCCTCGACGTCCTCGTCTGCGTCCACCCCGCCGCGACGCTCTACGACCGCTCGCAGAAGGACACCTTCGAGGGCACTATCGAGAAAGTCGCCACCATCGTCGGCGCCGAGGGCGGCCAGTCGAGCCTCGGGGACTTCTAAACGACCTTTTGCTCTGCCCGCCGGCTTTCGCCGGCGCTCGGCAAAAGCTCGGCCAAAAGCGCGTCGCGCTCCCTACGGTCGCGCTCGCACCTCGCCCTCCGGCGAGGGAACCGGCGACCTACCGGGTCCTTCGGACCACTTGGTCGCCGGACGCTATCCACCTGGATCGTTCGGTCTGTGTGCGAACTGAACACAGAACACAACCCTAGAGTATATACGCGAATTCAATCAAATATCTGTAATGAGTTCATCTTCATCACGATGGTGGTACGGTGTGGCCTCATTACCGATTCTGGCTGGGATTCTCTACGCGTTCCAACTAATTGCACTCACTGCTCAGTCACCTGGCTCCAATAACCAGCATATGATAGCATTTATTATCGGTGTAGTCGGCTTATTTTTTGCATCACTCATTGTTTATTTGTCCTCTATTGCGTTCTCAGCGTCTCTTCTCTTGGATATTCGCGCACTTCGGAAGAAGTCCGATGAGTGGTCACCAAGTTGGTGGTATGGACTCATTGCGCTCGTCCAACTCGGAAATTTCGTGGTTCCAATCCTCTGGATGGTCATTACAGTGCCCGGAGCCCTCATCTATCTCTACCAACGCCGAAAATACACCGGGGTACCCCATTTATACGGTTAGGCACGCGCTCTCTATCTAATGTTCAATCGCTGCTCTATATCTAACGTTGGTTGAGGGTCGCGGCGCGGTCAAGCGTACTCGCGCGAAGCGCGAGTTTCACCGGTCGCCTCCGGCGACCGGCCTTTTTCACCCATGTTTTTGCGGTACGGGGGTCGCCGCAGGCGACCCCCTGCCGGAAAAAGATGGAGGGGAAACCGACTTGGTTCGCCGTCCCCCACTCTCCCGTATGAGTACGCAGTCTCCCCGCGAGACGACGGCGGACGTCGTCGTCGTCGACTACGGTCTCGGGAACCTCCGGAGCGTGACGCGCGGTCTCGAACGCGCGGGCGCGGCCGTGGAGATATCCGACGATCCCGAGGCGCTCACCGACGCCGACGGCGTCGTCCTCCCGGGGGTCGGCGCGTTCGGCGACGGCATGGAGAACGCCGGTCCCTTCAGGGAGGCCCTGCGCGACGTCGCGGCCTCGGACACGCCGCTGTTCGGCATCTGCCTCGGGATGCAGATGCTCCTCGACACGAGCGAGGAAGCCGATCGCGAGGGACAGGGCGACGTCGAGGGCCTCGGATTGATCCCCGGGACGAACGTCCGCTTCGACGATCCCGACCTGAAGGTCCCGCACATGGGGTGGAACGAGCTCCACGTCGAGCACGAGCACCCGCTCGTCGCGGGCGTCGAGGGCGAGTACGCCTACTTCGTCCACTCCTACTACGCCGAGCCCGACGATCCGACGCACGTCGTCACGACGACCGACTACGGGACGGACTTCGCCTCCGTGGTCACGAACGACGACGGCACCGTCTTCGGCACGCAATTCCACCCCGAGAAGTCGGGCGAGACCGGTCTGCGGATCCTCCGGAACTACGTCGACCTCTGCGCGGAGTCGTAGGACGAGCGCGAAGCGCTCGGAATTTTCACCCCCGCGAGACGCGTCCCGTCTCGTTGCTCTCGCACTCACTTCGTTCGCGTGGACCACGTTTTTGGACCGAGGGGGTCGTCGGACGGCCCCGAGGTGGAAAGACATGGTCCGCTTCGATCTCTGCGCGGCGTCGTCATCTGTGCGGCGTCGTCAGCGACCGCACGAACGCCGCGCGTGACGTGCTCTCCGTCGGCTCGGTCACGCCGATCCGCGACCGTCGGCGGCGCGGAGCGTCGGCCCGTGTCGTTTCAGGTCGGCGGCGAGCGCGGCGAGGTCGTCGGTGTCGGCGAACGCGTACAGGCCATCGAGGTAGGGGAGGACGGCGCGCATGCCGGGCGCGCTCGGCGTCCAGCGCTCGTCGGCAGCGAGCGGATTCAGCCAGAGGACCCGCCCGGCGCGCCGCGAGAGCCACGCGGCCTGCTCGCGCAGGCCGTCGGTGTCGCCGCGTTCGATCCCGTCGCTGACGACGACGACGGTATCGTGTCGGCCGACGCGTTCCGGTCGCTCGCGGTGGAGGCCGGCCAGCGCGTCGCCGATCCGGGTGCCGCCGCCCCACTCGACCCGCGTCGATTCGAGGACGTCCGCGGCCGCCGCCGGCGACGAGACGTCGAACGCCCCGCTGACGTCGCGGAGCGCGGTGTCGAAGAAGTAGATCGGCGTTCGGCGCCACCGCCGCCGGATCGCGTGGCAGAACCCGATCAGGACGTCCCGATCGAGGTGATCGAGGACGGAGCCGCTGACGTCGACGAAGACGAGGCCGCGCGCCGCGCTGCGCTCGCGCTCGCGCTCCGGAAGCGGGAGCGGGACGCCGCCCGTCGCGGCCCCGCGGCGGAGCGCGCGCCGGACGTCGGGTGCCCCCGTCCCCCGTCCCCAGCGGCGGCCGGGGAGCGATGCGACGGCGTCCGTGAACGTCGCGACGGCGTCGTCGACGGACCCCTCGTCGCCGCGCACGCCGTCGAGCGACACCCGCTCGCTCGCGCCGTCGGCGCTGTACTGGCTGCCGGCGCGTTCGCTCTGACTCGGGCCGACGCCGCCGCTGCGTTCGCCGCCCGCTCCGCCCGGCATCGCGGCGTTCTCGTCGACGACCATCTGACCGGGGGCGTCTGCCACCCCCTCGGCGCTCGTGTCGAGCGTGGCGACGCCGTCGTCGTCGCCGTACGCCGTATCGCCGCCCCGGACGCGCGTCCAGAACGTCTCGAAGCGCGACGCGAAGACGTCCTCGTCCGCGGGGCGGGTGCAGAGCGTCGCGCGCAGCGCCGCCCGGACGGCCTCGCGGCCCCGGTCGTCGAGCGCGGCGAGCGCGTCGGCGGCCGCGAGCGCGCCGTCCCCCGGGACCGCGACGCCGCCCGCCCGGAGCGCGGTGGCGAAGCGGACGAGCTCCGCCCGGAGGTGGTCGTCCATCACGCCGCCCGCGTCCCGGCGCGCGCCTCGTCGAGCGCGGCCTCGATGGCCTCGGCGTCGATCTCGGCGACGTCCGTCGCGTCCTTCAACAGGCAGCCGATCGTCCGCTCGACGGTCGCCGCGTCGAGCTCTTCGACCCCGAGCGCGGCGAGCGCGTCCGCCCAGTCGAGCGTCTCCGCGACGCCGGGCTGTTTGCGCAGCGCGCGCTCGCGAAGCGCCTGTACGACGCCGCAGACCGCCGCGGCGACGTCGGTGTCGAGGGCGGACTTGCGCTCGACGATCTCCAGCTCTCGCTCGAACGACGGCGGTTCGACGTGGAGGTAGAGACAGCGGCGCTTGAGCGCGTCGGAGAGCCCCCGCGTCCGATTCGACGTGAGCACGACGATCGGGGGCCGATCGGCCGAGATCGTGCCGAGCTCGGGCACGGAGACTTGGAAGTCGGAGAGCACCTCGAGGAGGAGGGCCTCGAAGGCCTCGTCGGCCCGATCGACCTCGTCGACGAGCAACACGGGCGGGTTCTCGCCGTCGTCCGCGTCGGCGAGCGCGCGCAGCAGCGGGCGCTCCAACAGGTACTCCTCGTCGAAGACGGAGTGCTCGCCGTCGACGCTCGCCTCCTCGCCCTCGACGGCGAGGAGCTGTTTCGTGTAGTTCCACTCGTAGAGGGCGTTCTCGGCCGCCAACCCCTCGTAGCACTGGAGGCGGACGAGATCGGTGTCGAAGCCGCGCGCGAGCGTCTTGGCGAGCTCGGTCTTTCCCGCGCCCGGCGCGCCCTCGACGAGCAGGGGGTTGCCGAGCCGGAGCGCCAAGAGCGCCGTCGTCACGACGTCGTCGCCGGCGACGTAGTCCTGCCGGTCGAAGGCCGCGCGCACGTCGGCCTCCGTCGCGTCCGCGAAAGCGGTCATCGACCACCGATACGTGCCCGACGGCAAAAAGCACCCGCGAAGCCGGCGGCCTAGAGGAACTCGCGGACCTCGGAGTAGTACATGTCGTGGTGGTCGACGGCGCCGACGCGCTCGGCGATCTCGGCGGCGAGGACGTGCCAGCAGCGCTGGTCGGGGTCGTCGGGATCGAGGTTGTACTGGCTGTCCCGGCAGGTACAGCCGCCGTCCTCGACGATGTACTCGTCCTCGTGGCCGACGACGACCGTGAAGTCCACGTACTGCTTCACGCGGCCCTCTCCGACGGCGTCGATGGCGCGTCGCCCCCGGTCGCCGTGCGCGTCGAGGACCCGCTCGACGATCCCGGGCGTGAGTTCGCCCGCGGCTTCGAGGGCGTCGCGCCAGTCGTCGTCCCCACCGCCGCGGGCGTCGGCCGTCACGACCGTCGTTACTCCCGGGCCGACTAAAGGGCGTGCGGTTCGCGGGTGTCACGCCCGCGTCGGCGTCACGCCGCCTCGGTACCGCGGCCGCCCCGTGTCGTGTCCTTTAGGACCGCACCGCCCGCACGGGAGACCATGGAGGTCACGGAGGGCGCGGTGACGGTCGAGGTTCCCGAGCAGTCAGGCGAGGGGGTCGAAGGCGCGGTGTTCTTCAACACGGAGCAGGAACTGAACCGCGATCTGACGGTGGCGGCGCTGCGCGCCTACCGCGGGCGCGAACCGCGCGCGGAGACGTATCTGGACGCGACGTGCGCCTCGGGCGTCCGGGGCGTTCGCGCGGCCGCCGACGGGTGGGACGCGACGCTCGTCGATCGGGACCCGGCCGCCGTCGACCTCGCCCGCGAGAACCTCGCGCGAAACGGCGTCGCGGGCGACGTCTTACACGACGACGCGAACGCGGTGCTCTGGGACCCCGAGGACGCCTACGACGTCGTGGACCTCGACCCGTTCGGCACGCCCGCGCCGTTCCTCGACGCGACGTTCGCCAACGCCCGCGATCTGGTCTGCGTCACCGCGACGGACACCGCGCCGCTCTGCGGCGCGCACTTCGACTCCGGGGTCCGAAAGTACGGGATCGTCCCGCGAAACACGGAGTACCACGCCGAGATGGGCGTTCGCGTCCTCCTCGCCGCGATGGCGCGCTCGGCCGCGCGCTTCGACGTCGGCGTCACGCCGCTGTTGACGCACGCGACGCGCCACTACGTCCGCACGTACGTCGACCTCACCCACTCCGCGAGCGCCGCGAACGACGCCATCGACGCCCTCGGACACGTCTATCACTGCCCCGAATGTCTCTGGCGCGAGCACGAGGCCGGCCTCCACGCCGCCCGTCCGGACGCCTGCCCGAACTGCGGCGGCCGGAACCTCCTCACCGCGGGGCCGATATGGCTCGGCGCGACGCACGCCGACACGTTCCTCGACGCGACCCGCGACGCCCTCGACGACGACATGGGGACCGCGGAGACCGCCGCGTCACTCCTCGACACGATCGAGAACGAACTCGATCGACCTACCCACTACGACCAGCACAAACTCTACGGGCGGTGGAGCGAACCCGCCGTCGCCATGGACGACTTCCTCGCGGCGCTCCGCGACGCCGGATTCGAGGCCTCGCGCACCCACTACGGCGGCACGACGTTCGAGACGGACGCCTCCGTGGCCGAGATCCGCGACGCCGCGCCCTGAAGGGTCCCACCCGGGTGTTTTCGCCGGCGCGTTCCGCACGCCCGCGAGCCAGCGCGTCGTCACCGAGACCGTTCGATCGGCCACCAACGGATTCCGTCTCTCCGTCCTCGGCGTCGAACGATCCGAGCGCCACGGCGTCCTCGTCGCGGCCGTCCCCCTCGTCACGCGGCCGTACGTCTCCGGGACTGTTATTATGGCCGGGGCGATACTCTCTCCCGTGCTCGCGGGACGAACGGACGACACCGAGACGGCACCGGACGACCGGCGCGTCGAGACGGACGGCGGCCGCCCGGAGACCGACGGCGGTCGGAACGAGCCGACGCCGGACGTCACCGAGCTCCAGCGCCGCGTCGACGAACTCGAACACGCTCTCGACGAGAAGACCGTCGACCGCGACGCCTTCGAGGACGATCTGAAGGGGTACGTCCGCTCGCGCGTCCGACGCAACCACGCCCGCGGCTGGGGCCCCTATCTCGTTCTCCTATACGGGACCGTCATGACGCTCGGGGCGTTCCACTGGCTCGATGGTGGGTGGTCCGTCCTCGCCATGCTCGTCGTCGGCTTCTCCACTCTCGGCCTCTACGTGTTCATGCTCGTCGTCGGACTCTCGCTCAACGCGCTTGGCGCCCCCGGACGCGTCGCCGGCTGGCTCCGATCGAAGCGCTAACACATGCGCGGCGTCGGTCTCACGCGCGCGCTCACCGAACTCGTCCCGGACGTCCTCGTCCCCCTCCTCGCCGCGCTCACCCAGCTCGGTGACGCGTGGTTCGTCGTCGCCGCGGTCGCCACCGTCCACTGGCTCGGTCCCCGCTACGACCTCGTCAGCGACCGCGACGCCGCGCGCTACGTCGCGCTCGGGTTCGCTGTCTTCGGCACCGTCGTCGGTGCGAAAGCGCTTCTCGCCGCCGGCCGCCCGCCCGAGAGCCTCACGCTCGTCGCCGCCGACGGCTACGGCTTCCCGAGCGGCCACGCGGTCTCGGCGACCGCCCTCTACGGCGGTGCGGCCGCCCTCCTCCGACGACCGCGCCCGCGCTACCGGTGGGGGGTCGCCGCCGCGGCCGTCGCGCTCGTCTGCGCGACGCGGCTCCTCCTCGGCGTCCACTATCTCGTCGACGTCATCGCCGGCGTCCTCGTCGGGAGCGCCCTCGTGGCGGTCGTCCTCGCGCTCACGCGTTCCCGGCTCGGCCCCGGCTACGCGTTCACCGCCGCCCTCGGCGTCCTCGCGGTCCCCCTCGCGGGCCCGACCGTCGAGGCGCTCGCCGCCGCCGGGCTCGGCGTCGGCGCGCTCCTCGGCTCGATCGGCGTGGTGCGACACCCGCGCGGCGCGCTCGGGACGGGGCCGACGCTGCTCGGGTACGCCGTCTGCGGTGGTCTGGGACTCGCGGCGCTGGTCGCGCCGCTCCCGTGGTACGGTGTCGTACTAACGAGTGGTATCGCGGGTGCGGGGGTCGTCGCGCTCCCCGTCACCCGGGCGATTCGCCGACGGGTCGGGAGTCGCTGAGCGGAGCCGTTAGAACTTCTCGAGGTAGCGCTCCTTCTCCCAGTCGGAGACCTGGATGCGATAGCCCGTGTGCTCCTCGCGCTTGGCCTCGATGAACTTCTCCGCGATGTGGTCGCCGAGCGTGTCGAGGACGGTGTCGTCGGCTTCGAGGGCGTCGACGGCCTCACCGAGGTTGGACGGCAGCGTCTCGATGCCGTACTCCTCGCGCTTCTCGGCGTCGAACTCGTAGATGTTCTCGCGGACCGGGTCGGGCGCGTCGAGACCCTTCTCGATCCCGTCGAGGCCCGCCGAGATGAGCGCGGCGAACGCGAGGTACGGGTTACAGGACGGGTCGGGGAAGCGCGCCTCGATGCGGGAGGCGGCGGGGACGCGCGCCGCGGGCTTGCGGATGAGCGCGGAGCGGTTCCGGTCGGACCACGCGACGTAGACTGGGGCCTCGTAGCCGGGGACGAGGCGCTTGTAGGAGTTCACGGTCGGGTTCGAGACGGCCGTGATCGCGGGTGCGTGTTCGAGGATGCCCGCGAGGAACTGGTGGGCGGTCTCGGAGAGGTCGAACTCATCGTCCTCGTCGTGGAACGCGTTCTCGCCGTCCTCGAAGAGCGAGAAGTGCGTGTGCATGCCGGAGCCGTTGATTTCCGCGATGGGCTTGGGCATGAACGTCGCGTGCATGTCGTGTTCCGCGGCGATGGCGCGGACGACGGTGCGGAACGTCGCGACGTTGTCCGCGGTCGTGAGCGCGTCGTCGTACTCGAAGTTGATCTCGTGTTGGGACTCCGCGACCTCGTGGTGGGAGGCCTCGATCTCGAAGCCCATGTCCTCGAGCCCGTTGATGATGTCGCGGCGCACGTCCGAGGCCGGGTCCTTCGGGGCGAGGTCGAAGTAGCCGCCGAAGTCCGAGAGCTCCGTCGTCGCGCGACCGCGCTCGTCCTCCTCGAAGAGGAAGAACTCGGGTTCGGGCGCGGCGTTGACGGTGTAGCCCATGTCCTCGGCGCGTTCGAGGACGTTCTGCAGCACGCGGCGCGGGTCGCCCTCGAAGGGCTCGTCCGTGGACGTGTCGATGACGTCACAGATGAGACGCGCCGAGGCCGTCTCCTCGCGCTGGCGCCACGGGAGGATGGCGAACGTCTCCGGATCCGGCTTGAGCCGCATGTCGGACTCCTGGATGCGGACGAACCCCTCAATGGAGGAGCCGTCGAAGTAGATCCCGTCCGTGAAGGCCTTCTCGGCCTGCTCCGCCGGGACGGAGACGTTCTTCACGGTGCCGAGGATGTCCGTGAACTGGAGTCGGAGGAAATCGACGTTCTTCTCCTCGATCTCGTCCAGCACTTCCTGTTCAGTCTCGCTGAGACCGCCATCAGTAACCGGTTTCCCGTTCGTCATTGGTTTCGTCGTTCGATGCAAACGCACGGACTACTAAAGCGGTTGCGGTCCTCGCAAATCTTTTCGGTCTCAGGGGAAGTGGACGTTCGTTAAATTCTAATGCCCCCGGCGCGTCCGTACGGACGTGACCTACGAGAACCTCGACGCGAAACTGATCAACGCCCTCCTCGGCGACGGCCGCGCGAGCCTCCGCAGCCTCGCCGAAGAGCTCGACGTCTCCGTGACGACCATCTCGAACCACCTCAAGGACCTCGAAGACGAGGGCGTCATCCAGGGGTACACGCCGATCGTCGACTACGACAAGCTCGGTTACGACGTCACCGCCGTCCTCCAACTCAAAGTCGAGGGGACCGCGCTCCCCGACCTCGCCGACCACCTCCGTGCGCACAAGCAGATGGTGTCCGTCTACGAGGTCACCGGCGACCACGACATCATCGCCATCGGGAAGTTCATCGACACGGACGACATGAACTACCTCATCAAGGAACTCCTCGGCGATAAGGACATCAAGGAGTCCTCGACGAGCGTCGTGCTCAACGCCGCCGCCGAGAACGAGCAGTTCGAACTCGACATCCACGAGGAGTAAGCCGCCTCCCGCACGGCGAGAGACGACCCGCCTAGATTATTATATCTCCGACACGTAGTGACGACCATGACCGCCCCGACCCCGGACGCTTCGGCGTCCGACGACGTTCAGCGCGCGGCCGAACGCGCCGCGCGCGGCGAAGTACGCCGGCTCTTCTGGAAGGTCGTCTACTTCCTCCTCGGCGTCTCGCTCGTCGCGCATAGCATGGCGACCCCGCAGGCCGTCGCGTCCGCCGGGTCGCCCCTCGCAACGGCGGCCGTCGGCGCCGTCGGCGTCCTCTTCTTCGTCGGCGGCGCCTATCTCCTCGCGTACGTCTTCGACATTGATCGGGTCGCCGTCCGCTGGCTCCGACGGCACGCGTAGCCGTCGCTGTCCACGGACTCAGAGAAAAACCGCAGCGGGCCGAACGATCAGCGAGCGGTGCCGCGGATGTTCGCGCGACGAGCGGCTCGGTAGAGCCCGGTAGTCGCGCGATTCCGGAGCGACGAAATCGCTCCGGTCACGCTCATTCGCGCTGCTCACTCGCGAAGCCACCGAGCGCGAAGCGATCGCGCTCGGCGCGGACCAACGCGGCGCGCAGCGCCGCGGCGGGAGCACCGATGCTTTCGTCGTAGCTTTTGCCGAGCGCCGGCAGAGCCGGCGCGCAGAACAAACGGTACTCTTACATCATGCCGCCCATGCCGCCCATGCCGCCCATGCCGCCGGCGCCGCCGGGACCGCCCTCGTCGTCGCCCTTGTCGGTGGAGAGGTCGCCGGCGGAGATGATGTCGTCGATTTTGAGCACGAGGTTCGCGGCCTCGGTCGCGCTACTGACGGCCTGCTCCTTCGCGTGGGCCGTCTCGACGACGCCCGCGTCGAGGGAGTTCTCCAAGTCGCCGCTGAGGACGTTCAGGCCCGTGCGGTTCTCGCCGGCCTCGTGCGCGGAGCGGAGGTCGACGAGGGTGTCGATCGGGTCGAGACCGGCGTTCTCGGCGAGGACGCGCGGGACGAGTTCGAGGGAGTCCGCGAACGCCTCGACGGCGAGCTGCTCGCGGCCGGAGACGGAGTCCGCGTAGTTGCGGAGCTGGTCGGCGACTTCGACTTCGATGGCGCCGCCGCCGGGGAGGACGCGGCCGTCCGAGATGGTCTGGGCGGCGACGTCGAGCGCGTCGGTGACGCCGCGCTCGAGCTCGTCGACGACGTGGTCCGTGGAGCCGCGGAGGATGAGCGTGACGCCGTGGGCGGTCTCGTTGAGGCCCTCGACGTAGAAGAGCTCGTCCTCGGCGTCGCGGCGGATGCTCCCGCGTCCGAGGTCGTCGGCGCTGAGGGAGTCGAGGTCCGTGACGATCGCCGCACCGAGGACCTCCTTCAGGAACTCGACGTCGGATTTCTTCACGCGGCGGACGGCGAGGATGCCCTCCTTCGCGAGGTAGTGCTGGGCCATGTCGTCGATGCCCTTCTGACAGAGGACGACGTCGGCGCCCGAGGCCTTGATCTGCTCGACCTTCTCCTTGAGCTGCTCCTCCTCCTGATCGAGGAAGCTCTGGAGCTGGTCCGGGCTGTCGATGTTGACGGACGTGTCGGCGTTGGCCTCCTCGACCTCGATGGCCTCGTTGAGGAGCAGGATGTCCGCGTCGTCGAACTCGGTCGGCATCGAGTCGAGGACCGGGTCCTTGGAGACGGTCGCGCCCTTGAGGAGCTCGGACTCGGAGACGGCGCGGCCGGTCTGCGTCTCGATGTTGATGTTGGCGACGTCGACGACCGTGGAGCCGTCGTCGGCGTCGACGGAGACGGCGCGCAGCGCCTCGTAGAGGAGCCCGGAGAGCTGCTCCTTGTCGATCTCGGCGCTCTTGCCCGTCATGGACGTCTCGGCGACGGAGCGCACGAGCTCCTCGTCGTCGGGGTCGACGTCGACGGCCTCGGCGTCGACGAACTGGCGGGCCTTCTCGCTGGCGAGGTTGTATCCCTTGATGACCGCGGTCGGGTGGATGTCCTGCTCGAGGAGGTCCTCGGCGTTCTTGAGGAGCTCGCCCGCGATCGCGACGGCGGTCGTCGTGCCGTCGCCGGCCTCGTCCTCTTGGGTCTCGGCGACCTCGACGATCATCTCGGCCGTCGGGTTGTCGATGTCCATCTTCTCGAGGATGGTGACGCCGTCGTTCGTGATCGTGACGTCACCCATGTCGTCCACGAGCATCTTGTCCATCCCCTTCGGGCCGAGGGTGGAGCGGACGGCGTCCGCGACGGCGCGCGCCGCGGAGATGTTGTGCTCCTGTGCGTCCTTGTCCTTTACTCGCTGCGCGTCGTCGCCCATGATGACCATCG
Source organism: Halarchaeum nitratireducens (assembly GCF_014647155.1). Taxonomy (GTDB): domain Archaea; phylum Halobacteriota; class Halobacteria; order Halobacteriales; family Halobacteriaceae; genus Halarchaeum; species Halarchaeum nitratireducens. Next base: position 221,581 of record NZ_BMOQ01000003.1, read on the forward strand.
GCTGGCCCTGCATACGTCGCTGAGACATCGTCACTACATCGATTGTTTGTCCTTCTATATAAAATTTGTGTGTATGTCGGTGTCGAGGGGCGCGAGAGCGCCCGACGCGACCGAAACGTATGGTGGGGATTATCACACCCATTCGGCGGACCACGTCGCCGCGCCCGCCCACACCGCCGGTCCGCGCTCGACGCCCTCACGCGCGGAGTACCGCCTGACCCGGCCGTGCCCGCACGGTCCCCACAGCCACCAGTCCTTTGTCGTCCCGCCGACACCCGTCCCGTATGGCCACGCTCACCAGCGAGGACGAAGGGAAGATCCTGGTCGACGTCGAGGGCGAGGAGTTCGGCGTCGTCACCGAAGTCGAGTCGAACACCGCGTGGGTCGACCCCGATCCCGGGCTCGGCGACGCCGTCCTCGCCGCCCTCGGGTGGAGCGAACGGGACGGGGACGACTACACCGTTGAAGGCGACCTCGTCGACACCGTCACCGAGGGCGAGATCCGCGTGAACGTCGACCTGTAGGGCGACGGCGCGAGCCGAACGTTTAACCGCCTCTTCTCTCGATGCCGGAACAGGCATGTCCGCCCTCCCTATCGCCGTCGGCGTCGCCCTCCTCCTCGTCGCCGCGTTCGCCGGCGTCTACGGTCGCCGCCAGCACCGCCGGAGCGCGCTCGTCCGGAACACCGAGACGACCGACGTCTGGGACGTCCGCGAGGAGGGTCGCGTCGAACTGAAAGGCACCGTCCGCGCCGACGAACCGTTCGACTCTCCGATCCGCGGCGACCCCGCCGTCCTCTCCGCGTGGGAAGTCGAGGAGTGGGACGAGCGCGGCGACTCCGAGATGTGGGAGACGCGCGCCGAAGGCGTCTACGCGACGCCGTTCGCCCTCGACGACGGCACCGGCCGCGTCACGGTCGACGTCGGTGACCACGTGGACGACGTCTCCTCCGGCACCGGCGTCCACGAGATACAGGTCGGCCCCATCGACGTCGACCGCCTCGCCGGCGTCGGCGTCTCCGCCGACGACGTCCTCGCGGTCCTCGACGACTTCGCCGTCGGCGTCAGCGTCCCCCCGGACGCCGACCCGCCCGAGCGCGTCGCCGACTTCGTCCGCGGCGAAGCCGGCCTCGCGGAGCAGCGCGACTCCATCACGAACGTCCTCGACTTCGGGACGGCGCACGGCGAGCGCCGGTACTACGAGGGGGTCCTCGCGCCCGACGACGACGTCTACGTACTCGGGCACGCGCGCGCCACCGAGGGCGCCACGCACCCGCTCAAGCCGGAGGACGTCGTCGTCACCCCACGCGAGTCGTTCATCGTCTCCGATATGCCCGAGTCCGAACTCGCTGACGCGTTCGGGACGTACCGCTACGCGTACGTCGGGGCCGCTCTCGCCGCCGTCGTCGGACTCGGCGCGCTCGCGGTCGGCCTCGGCGTCGTCTAGCCCGAGCGCGTTCGCACCGAGCGTCGTCGATCACCGAAGATCGATACGCGGTGCTCCTCGACGGTGGATCGCGGAGAGAAGACGCCGGGACTGGGATTTGAACCCAGAACCCCATACGGGGACACGCTTTCCAGGCGTGCGCTTTGCCATTCGGCCATCCCGGCCTGCACCCCCTGATAGCCCGGTCGACGATTTAAAGCCTTCTTTTCGCCCCGGGTGATTCGTCACCCGACGGCGCGCGCTCCGGCGGCGCCCGCGACGCCGACCACCACCGCGACCGCGAGGAGCGCGGCGATCGCGGGACCGCCGCCCGCGAGTGCGCGATACGCGACGGCGACGATCAGGAAGACGAGGGAGGCGACCGCGCCCCACGCGGCCGTGTCCGCGACGCCCATTCGATTTCAGTCGCGCTGGGCGGCGACGGCCTCGATCTCGACCGCCGCCTGCTTCGGGAGGGCCTCGACGCCGAACGCGCTCCGCGCCGGCGGATTGTCCGCGAAGTATTCGCCGTAGGCGTCGTTCATCTCCTCGAAGTCGTCGATGTCGTCGAGGAGCACCGTCGTCTTGAGGACGTCCTGCATCGTGAGTCCCTCGTCTTCGAGGATGGCCTTCACGTTCTCCAGACACTGGCGGGTCTGGGTGGCGACGTCCTCGTCCGCGAGGCTCTCTCCCTCCGCAGTGAGCGGGATCTGCCCGGCGGTGAAGACGACGCTTCCGTCGGTCGTCGCTTGGCTGTACGCCCCGACGGCCTCGGGCGCGTCCGGCGTCTCGATGATCCGTTTCATACGTCCACCCTCGCTCGGGCGGGACTTAATTGTGGTCGCGGTTTCGTCCTCCACCGCCGTCGTTTACTCGGTGGCGTGCGAAGGGCGGGCGTGCGCCGACGCCTCCGCCTCCTCGCCGCCGCTTCGCTCGCTCTCTGTTGGTACCTCTCCTTACGCGCGCGACGCCGCGCGGCCGACGTCCCACTCAGTCCCGTCACGGCGCGCGGATACGTCGGCCCCGACTTCCCCGAGCGCACCGACCTGACGACGGGCGAGGTCCCGGCCGGCGAGATGGACGACATGGCCCACTACGGCCGTCCGGACTTCGACCCGGATCGGGTCCACCCCGCGGTCCGTGACTTCTACGAGGCGACGAGCGCGTACCGGATGACCGCGACGGTGACGTGGCACCGCGGCTTTCGCCTCGGCGCGGCGCTCGCCGCGCGCGCCACGAGCGCCGTCGAACAGCTGAACCTCCCCGGCCCCCGCGAGGACTCGACCGTTCCCCTCGAAAGCCGGTTCGCGACGGTCCGGGAGGGGATCGATCCGCGGGACGGCGTCCGGGCGTGGGTGCGGACGAACCCGGAGACGGGCGAGGCCGTCTTCGTCGCGCTCTACGGGAGCCACGACGACGGCGGGGTCGACCGGATCGGAGACGGAGACGGAGACGCGGGAGAGCGACACGCGATCGATGCGGAAGCTGGCGGTCCCGCTGGCTCACGCAGCGAGGAGCGGTACGTGAACGACGCAGGGCGGTACGTGAACGTCGCCGTCCCGATCCCGTGGGGGAACGTCTCGACCGCGCTCCACATCGTCCACGCCGGCGGCGACCCGGACGCGACGGGCGTCGACCTGACGACGCGCACGGGCGAGCGTTCCGGCCTCTACCTCGTGACGCCGCTCGGCGACGTCGCGCTCCCCGTCGAGCAGCGTTTCGCCGTCCGTCCGGCGACGGGCCACCACCCGGACGCGGACGCGGCCATCACCGCGACGCAGACGATGTGGCTCTGCGGCGTGCCCTTCCTCACGATCGAGTACGACGCGGTGCGCGGCGATCCCGGCTCAGCATAACACATGGTGGAGCCTCCGGCCTCAAGGAGCGACCGAAGCGTAGCGAAGGGAGCGAGTAGGTCGGAGAGGAAACCGACGTGGTACGATACAACCGACGTATAGCGACCGGCCGACTCCCGAACGTATAAGTACCGCCTTATCTTCTCTGAAATATGGGTGTGCGTCGAACCGCTGTCGTGAAACTCGCTGTTTCCGACGAACAACGCGACGCACTCCATCGAACCGCCGAGCAATACCTGTACTGCGCGAATCGAACCGCCGAATACTGCTGGTCCGACACATCGTACACCGAGTGCAAGACCAACAAACGACAGGTACGGGACACCCTCTACTCTGAACTTCGAGAGAAGACGGCGTTGCAGGCACAACTCGTCCAAGCCGCGATACGTCGCGCCGTCGAAGCCACTAAGGGCGTCATCGAACGGTGGAAGAAAGGACAGCGCGTCTCCCGTCCGACGTTCACCGCCGAGACGATGGACTACGACACGCGGAGCGCGACCTTCTACCGGAACAAGGTATCGCTGGCGACCGTTGAGGGCCGGGTCGAGCCGTCATTCGTTCTCCCGGCAGATAGCCCGACACCCTACGAGCGGTACGTACTCTCCGAGAACTACGAGTTCCGCGAGAGCACGCTTCGGTACGATGCGGCGACCGACGAGTTCTACCTCAACATCTCGACTCGGCGGATCGACAGCGCTGACGAGGAGATTTCGGCAGATACTGGGCACCCCGACCAAACGGTCCTCGGTATCGATCTCGGCGTCAACAGTCTCGCCGTCGCTTCGACCGGCACGTTTTGGCAGGGAGACGATTACGACCACTGGTGCCGCGAGTTCGAGAAGCGACGCGGCGAGATGCAACGGCGCGGCACGCAAGCCGCCCACAACGCCTTGCTTCGACTCGACAAGCGTGAAGAAGCATGGCGGAAACAGTACATCCACACGGTCGCCAACGAACTCGTCTCGGAAGCTATCGAATACGACTGCGACGTAATCGTATTCGAGGACTTGACTGATATCCGCGAGCGGCTTCCGCAGGCGAAGTGGCACCACGTCTGGGCGTTCCGACGCCTGTTCGAGTACGTCTCCTACAAGGCCCCCGAGATGGGCGTCTCCGTCGAGCAGGTCGAACCGAACCACACGTCTCAACGCTGTTCGCGGACGGACTGTGGGTTCACGCACGAGGACAACCGCCATGGGGAACACTTCGAGTGCCAGAAGTGCGGCTACGAGGTGAACGCGGACTACAACGGTGCGAAGAACATCGGGCTGCGATACGCTCGCAAGCAGACACACAGACTCCGTTCCTCGCCCACGTCGGGGAGCGGAGACGCAGAAGTAGACCTGCGTGTGAATGGTGGGACGTTGAACGGCGAGAGTCACCGGCCTATTGCTGGCGACTGATTGCCGGGAGTCCACATCAAAGCCCTACCCTCAACGAGCGAACCCCGTATGGGGTAAGCGAAGTAGGATAGGGTAGCTTACACGAGTAGGTCGACCTCGTAGCCGGCCTCGCGGAGTCGTGCGAGCAACGCCTCGACGTGCTCCTCGCCCCGCGTCTCCAGGTCGAGTTCGACCTCGGCGGCGTTCAGCGCGACGTCGCGGTTCGTCCTGTCGTGCTGGATCGCGTATATGTTCGCGCGCTCGTCGGTGAGGATATCGAGGAGGTCGTCGAGCGCACCGGGACGGTCCTTCAACACCGTTCGGAGTTTGACATAGCGGCCCTGATCGACGAGGCCGCGGAGGATCACGGTCGTGAGGAGATTGAGGTCGACGTTGCCGCCGGAGAGGATCGGAACGACCGTCTCGTCCGCGTCGACGTCGAACGCGTCGGTGAGGAGCGCGGCCAGCGACGCCGCGCCCGCGCCCTCGACGAGGGTCTTCCCCCGCTCCAAGAGGAGGACGAGCGCGTTCGCGATCTCCGCGTCGGTGACCGTGACGACCTCGTCGACGCGCTCGCGGATCACGGGGAACGTGCGTTCGCCCACGCCCCGAACGGCGATGCCGTCGGCGATGGTGTCGACCTGCTCGGCCTCCGTCAGACGGCCCTTCCGGAGGCTGTCCGCGACGCTCGATGCGCCCGTGGCTTGCACCCCGACGACCCGGACGTCCGGTGCGATTCCCTTCACCGCCGTTGCGACGCCGCTGATCAGCCCGCCGCCGCCCACCGGAACGACGACGGTGTCGATCGTGGGGAGGGCCTCCATGAGCTCGATGCCGATCGTGCCCTGTCCGGCCATGACGGCCTCGTCGTCGAAGGCGTGGACGTACGTCTGCCCCGACTCGGCCTCGATCTCGTGGGCGCGCGCTTGGGCCTCGTCGTAGTCGACGCCGTGTAGCTCGACGGTCGCGCCGTAGTTCCGCGTCGCCTTCACCTTCGAGATGGGCGCGGTCTCGGGCATCACGACCGTCGCCTCGACGCCGGCGCGCGTCGCGGCGAGCGCCACCCCCTGCGCGTGATTGCCCGCGGAGGCGGTGACGACGCCCGCCTCCCGCTCGGCGTCGGTGAGCCGCCGAATGCGGTTCGCGGCGCCCCGGATCTTGAACGAGCCGGTCCGCTGGGCGTTCTCGAACTTCAGGTGCACGTCGGCCCGGGTCATCGCGGAGAACGTGTACGAGCGCTCAAGCGGCGTCCGCCGCGCGACCTCGGAGACGGGGGCGACGGCCTCGCGGACGTCGTCGAGTTCGAGCATACGACCGCTACGCCGAGGCGTCGCCTAAGCGATTCGATGCATCGCAGAACGGAAGCGTGTGACGACTGGACCGACGTGCCGGGACGTAATAAGTGCCGGGAAAGCGGAGTGAAAGTGAAACTGACGGGGCCGTGCGCCGGAACCGCACGCCTTAGGGTGGACCGCCGTCCAGTACGGCCGTGGATAGCCGCCTGGCCGCCACGTGGCGACGCGTCTTCGGACTCGCGTGGCCCGTGATGGCCTCTCAGACCCTCCGCACGCTCATGCGGACGGTCGACGTCCTCGTCACCGCGACGTTCTCGCCCGCCGCCGTCGTCGCCGTCGGGCTCGCCGACCTCTACGGGCGCGTCCCGCTCCGCATCGGTATCGGGTTCGGAAGCGCCGCCATCGCGCTCGCCAGCCAGGACACCGGCGCGGACGCCGACGCCAACCGCGCCGAAGCGGTTTCGAGCGCCGTCCTGATGGGGCTCCTCGCGGGCGTCCCCATCGCCCTCTGCGGGATCTTCCTCGGCCCGTCGCTGATTCGGCTCTTCGGCGCGACCGGCGACACCGTGACGCTCGGCGCGACGTACCTCGGCGTCGTCCTCGCCACCGCGCCCGCGCGCCACGTCTCCCTCGTCGCCAGCCGCGCCCTCCAGGGCACGGGCGACACCCGCACGCCGATGTACGTCACCGGCCTCGCCAACGTCACCAACATCGCCGGATCGCTCGTCCTCGGCCTCGGGCTCTTCGGCGTCGCCTCCTACGGCGTCCTCGGCGTCGGCGCCGCCACCGCCGTCTCGAACGTCCTCTCCGCGGCGCTCCTCGTCGCCGCCATCGGCGCGTTCGCCGACGACCTCGAACTCGTCCGTCCCCGCGACCTCCTCATCGCCCGCCAGCTCCTTGCCGTCGCCGTCCCGAAGATCGCCGAGGGGGCCGCCACCACGCTCGCCGAGTTCCCGTTCAACGCCCTCCTGCTCGGCTTCGGAACGCCCGTCAACGCCGGCTTCCAGATCGGCCGCCGCGTCTACCAGCAGGTCACGGGGCCGCTCTCGCGCGGGTATCGCACCGCCGTCGGCGTCCTCGTCGGACAGGCGCTCGGCGACGGCGACCCCGCCGAGGCCCGCTACCGGGGGTGGGCGACCGCCGGCCTCGCCGCCCTCACCGTCGGCGGCGTCGGCCTCGCGCTCGTCGCCCTCGCCCCTGACGCCGTCCGCCTCCTCGCCGCCGGCTCGCCCGACGCGCTCCCCTACGCCACCGGGTTCGCGCGCGTCTACGGTCTCACGGCCGTCTTCGTCGCCGTCTTCACCGCCCTCTCGGGTGCGCTCGGCGGCGCGAGCGAGACCCGCATCCCCCTCTTCGCGCGCGCCACCGGCGTCTTCGGTGGCCTCGTCGGCCTCACCTACGCCCTGGGCGTCGCCCTCGGGTGGGGTCCGCTCGGCGCGTACGTCGCCGTCGCCGTCCAGTACGTCTGGATGGCCGCCGTCGCCGCCCTCGGGTTCCGCTACTCCGACTGGGCGACTCGCGCCGCCGGCATGATGGCCGAACGGGGAAGCGTCAGCGACGCCGAGGACTGACGCCGGAGAAACCCCGATCGAATCGCCCGCTTACGCTCGCCGAGGGGGACGAACGGCCGGTCCGCGGGGTCGGCGTGGCGGGCGCGCGGACGGACGCGGCCCGGTTGCTTTGCTCGTCGGGTACGCTCTGCTCACCGCTCCTCGCACAAACACGGGAGGAGAACCTCCGGCCTCGCTGGGCTCGACCGGTCGGAATCGCTTACCGTTCGTCGATCGGCGTGAACGTCCGGTCCTCGGGACCGACGTAGCGGGCGCGCGGACGGATGAGGCGGTTGTCGTCGTACTGTTCGAGGACGTGGGCGATCCAGCCGCCGACGCGGGACATCGCGAAGATGGGCGTGTAGATGTCGACCGGGATCCCCATCTGGTAGTACGTCGAGGCCGAGTAGAAGTCGACGTTCGGGGCGAGGCCCTTCTCCTCGCGCATGTACTCCTCGATGGCGACGCTCATCTCATACCACTTCGTGTCGCCCGCGGCCTCGCCGAGATCCTCGGACTGCTCGCTGAGGATCTTCGCCCGCGGGTCCTTGACGTTGTAGACGCGGTGGCCGAAGCCGGCGACGCGCCGACCGTCGTCGAGGGCCGTCTCGACCCACTCGACGGGGTCTTTCCCGGAGGCATCGACCTCCTCCAGCATCTCCATGACGTTCTGGTTCGCGCCGCCGTGGAGGCTCCCGGAGAGCGTCCCGATGGCGGACGTGATCGCGGAGTGGAGGTCGGCGAGCGTCGAGGCCGTCACCATCGCCGAGAACGTCGAGGCGTTCAGGCCGTGGTCGGCGTGGAGCACGAGCGCCTGATCGAAGACCTCCTCCATCACGTCGTCGGGCTCCTCGCCGTTCAGCATGTAGAGGAAGTTCGCGGCGTGACTCAGGTCCTCGCGCGGCTCGACGGGCTCGTCGCCGTCCCGCAGGCGTGTGAACGCGGCGACGAGCGTCGGGAGTTTCGCGGTGAGACGCTTGCCCTTCGCGAGGTTCGCCTTCCGGTCCGTCGGATCGGCGTCCTCGGTCGCGTCCGGATCGAACGCGGAGAGCTCCGAGACGGCGGTCCGGACGGCGGCCATCGGCACCTCGTCGGCCTCGGCGAGGTCCCGAACGGTCCCGAGGACGTCGTCGTCGACGGCGCGCTCGGCGGCCATGTCGCTCGCGAACGCGTCGAGCTCCGACTCGGTCGGGAGTTCGCCGTTCCAGAGGAGATAGAGGACTTCCTCGTACGACGCCCCACGCGCGAGGTCCTCGATGGTGTGACCGCGATAGACGAGGCGGCCCTCGTCGCCGTCGATGTAGCTGAGCCCGGACTCAGCCACGAGCACACCTTCGAGGCCCTTCTTGAGTTCGTCGGACATACACCACGGTTCTTCATCGGGTTCCAAAAGGATTGCCTATCGTCAATCGTTTCTCCGTGTCGTGCCGCAACCACCGTGCGGACCGCCCCCGTATCCGCGTATTTTTCGACGGTCGTCTATCGCCCGTTCGTCGCGTGACGGTTCGCACGCGGGCGTGACTTTTTACGCGGTCGCGGTGTTTCACCACCTATGCCCGGTCGCGTCGAATACGAACCCGCGAGCGTCAAGGACCTCCTCGCGGAGATGAAGGACACCGCCGAGCTCCTCATCGACCTCTCCTACTCCGCCGTCCTCCACGGGAGCCCGGACATCGCCCGCGAGGTCCTCGAACTCGAAGAGCGCATGGACGTCCTCCAGCTGCGCGCCCGGATGAGCCTCCTGATGGCGGCGCGCAACCCCGAGGACGCGGAGACGCTCGCGCCCGTCCTCGGCATCATCGGCGCGGCCGAGAAGGTCTCGGACGCCAGCGGCGACATCGCCAAGGTCGTCATCGAGGAGGTCGGCGTCCCGGACGCGATCCGCGGCGCGCTCCCCGACGCCGTCGAGCGGCTGGTGCGCGCCGAGCTCTCGCCCGACTCCAGGTATGCGGACCGGACGCTCGCCGACGTCAACCTCGAAACCGACACCGGCGTGCGCGTCATCGCCGTTCGCCGCGGCGGCGACTGGATCCCCAACCCCGGCGCGGAGACGACGCTCGAAGCCGACGACGTCCTCCTCCTCCGCGGCCCCGAGGAGTCGATCGGTGACGTCTACGAGGCCGCGAGCGGCGACGCGTACGCCCCGGCCGAACCCGCCGACCCCGACATCGCGGACCTGGAGCGCGCCGTCGACTCGCTTGTCCTGATGAAGAACATGAGCGAGCTCGCCGTCGATCTCGCCTACGGCAGCGTCCTCTTCGACAGCGCCGACATCGCCGCTGAAGTCGTCGAACTCGAAGCCGAAGTCGACGCGCTGAAAGCCCGATTCGAGGCGTGGACCCTCCGCGCCGCCGCGGACGTCGCCGACCCGGTCTCCCTCCGCGGACTCGTTCAGATCGCCAACGCGACCGAGGTGATAAGCGACGCCGCGGTCGAGATCTCCGAGGGCGTCCTCCGCGGCCTCGACACGCACGTCGTCGTCCGCGAGGCCGTCGAAGAGTCCGACGAGGTCATCGTCCGCGTGCAGGTCACCGACCGCGGTTCCCTCGCCGGAACGACGCTCGGCGAGGCCGAAGTGAAGACCGAGACGGGGATGCGCGTCATCGCCGTCCGCCGCCCCGACGGGGAGGCCGGCGCCGCGTCCGACGGTCTCGACGCCGGGGGCGACGACGCGTGGGTCATCCAACCCGGTCCCGACACCGCCCTCCGTACCGGCGACGTCCTGCTGGCGAAGGGCACGCGCGCGGGCGCCGACCGACTCCGCGCGCTCGCCGGCGACGACGAGTGACGACGCTCCCGGCCGGCGCGGGTGCACTTATTCGCTCGCGTACCCTACGCACTTCGTATGACGGAAGAGGTCCTATTCGAGTCGGAGCGCGTCCACACGAGAGCCGAGATCGCCGCGTACCTCCGCAGCGTCGCGGACGCCCTCGAACGCGGTGACGATCTCACGCTCAGCGCGGGCGCGGAGTCCGTGACGCTGACGCCGCCGTCGAACCCGACGTTCGAGGTGAAAGCCGAGCGCGAGGGACCGACCGACGGGACCGGCGAGCTCAGCGTCGAGTTCGAACTCGAATGGGACGAGGGCGACGACACCGCGGACGAGCGACTGGAGATCGAGTAGTCGGAGACGACGCGTCGGCGTCGCCTCGGCCGTGCGATAGCGCGACGACCGCCTCGGTCGACGCGTCCGCCGGGCCGGCCGCGTCCTCCCGCGGCCGACGGCCGTTCCGGGACACTCAATACGCGCCACCGACCCCCATTAGACAATGACGAGTCTCGGCACGGCGAGCGCGGCCCCCGGCGAGATCGACACGGGGCGGCTCACGGTCGGTGAGACGCGCGACGGCACGACTGTCGGCCTCCCGGTCGCCGTGATCAACGGCGAGACGGACGGCGACACGCTCTACGTGCAGGCGGCGAGCGACGGCGACGAACTGAACGGCGTCGGCGTCGTCTCGCGCTTCGTCCCGCAACTCGATCCGGCGGCGCTCTCGGGGACGGTCCTCGTGACAGGGATCGCCAACTTCCACGCTTACCAGGTCGCGGAGCACCGCAACCCGATCGACGACACGAAGCTGAACCGCGCGTATCCGGGCGACGCGCACGGGTCGTCCTCGGAGCGGATCGCACACGCGACCTTCGAGGCCGCGACGCGCGCCGACATGGTGATCGACCTACATCAGGGCTCGACGAGTCGGATGATCAACGAGGTCCGGGTGCGCTGCGGTCGCCACCACCGGCTCCACCGCGAGTGCCTCGAACTGGCGAAGGTCTTCGACTGCGGGCACATCCTCGACCAGAAGGGTCCGGAGGGCCAGCTCGCGCGCGCCGCGCCCGACGAGGGCATCCCGACGATCGACCCCGAACTCGGCGGGTGCGTCGGCTGGGACGAGGAGTCGATCGAATACGGCGTCACGGGCCTCTTCAACGTCCTGCGTCACTACGGCTATCTCGACGGCGACCACCAGCCCGGCCCGCAGACCCGCGCGCACGCCTTCGATCGGTACGGGGCGCCCGCGGGCGGTCTCGTCGACTACCGGGTCGACCTCGGCGACGAGGTGTCACGCGGCGACGAGCTCTTCCGCGTCGTCGACTCCTTCGGACAGGTGAAAGCGGAGGTCACGGCGGACAACGACGGCGTCTTCTGGCGCTCGCGTCGCCTCCCGCAGGTCGCGACGGGCGAGTACGTCTGCTCGGTCGGGACGACGATCGACACGTACTGATCGCGGACGGCGCTCGCTGGCGGGGCGACCGCCGGGCGGCGAACGGGTGAGAGACCGAAGACGAGGACGCGCGCGACGGACCGATCAGCGGACGGTCTCGACGTCGACGAACGCGTCGTCCGCGGCGGTGAGCCACGTGGTGACGAGCGTGTCGTCGTCGGCGTCCGCGGGGTAGACCGTACACTCGGCGTCGCCGTCGTGCTCCTCGACGCGGCACGCGAGATCGAACTCCGGCCACGTCTCGGTCTCTCGCACGAGTCGCAGGTCGGTGGTCGACGCGGCGTCCGCAACGCAACCGCGGGTCATTCGTCCACCTCCCGATTCGCCGCTGGCGCGGCAGTCTCGGATCGCATCGGTCACTCGAATCCAGTCGCGCCCGACATATATAGGCGTCCATCTGATTCGAAATTAAAACCGAAACGATTCACACCCGGGCGCATACGCGGCCAACAGCCCTCCTATGCGCCCGTCGCAGTCGGCGGCCGTGCGACGCCGTCCGTCGCCGCCCGTCGCCGTTCTTCCACCGCCCCTTCACCGTTCCGGACGCGTCGGCGCGTCCCACGACCCTCGGACGAGCGGGCGCGCGATGTGGCGGCGCGCCCGGGGCGGCACCTCGTACCACCCGGGGTCGAGGTCGCGCTCGATCGGAACCGCGACCTTCCCCGGTGCGCTCGTCCCGCAGTCCCGACACCGATAGCCCTGCGTCGCGCCCGCCGACTCCATCGTGCGCCCGCAGTCGGGACAGGTCGGCGTCGTCCGCGCCGTCGTCACGCGCTCCCGGAGGGCGAACTTCTCCAGTTTCAGCGTGCCGTCGCTCACCTCACCGCAGAGCGTCACCTCGTCGCCGACGCGGAGATCGCGCACGCGATCGCGGAAGCGCTTCGTCGGCTCGAACGCCGCACAGCGTGCTCGGCCCGTCTCGTCCTCGACGGCGAAGAAGACGTGGCCGCCGCGCTCCGTCTCCGGGGCGCGCGTCACCGTCCCGTCCACCCGGTACGCCCGACCGTCGCGGAGCGCGTCGAGCGCGTCCGCGTCGCGGAGATGCGCGTCCGTCCCCTGGTTCGTCACGAACGTCCGCGCGGCCGCGATCGATTCGCCCTCGATCCGGGCCGCGACATCCCGGCAGGCCGCGGGGTCGTCGCCGCGGATCCCGTAGAGGATCGGTCCCGGCGTGTGCGGGACGCAGACCGTCTCGCCGGCCGCTCGATCCACCGTGTCCCAGACCGTCGGATAGGCGGCGTCCGCGGCCGCGAACACCGAGTCGTGTTCGACGTCGCGCTCGCGCCCCCAGCGCGACGGCTCGCGGTACGCGATGCGCTCGTAGGTCCATCCGTCGAACGCGCGCCACGCGCCCACCGCCGCGAGCGCGCCGATCCGCCCCCGACCGTTCTTCCACCCCTCGCTGCGGTAGCCGACCTCCTCGCAGCGCGCCAGTGCGTCGTCGATGCCGTGGTGGTCGCGCACCGCCTCCCGCGCGAAGTCGGCGACCGCGTCCGGAACGGCGGCCGGATCGCCGGGTGCGACGACGAGTCCGGGGTTCGTCCGGTCGTCGCCCACTTCTGCGGCGTCCGCGATCGCGTCGCGCGCGACGGCGAACGCGTCGTCGACGGGAGCGTCCGTGTGGAGCGCGAGCGCCGCGTTCCCCCGCGTCTTGTGCTCGACGGCGGGGTTCAGCCGGACGAGGAGGACGCGCGCGACGTCGTGGCCCCGGACTTCGAGACTCGTCGCTATTCGGTGGGCGACGTACGTCGTGCACATCCCCCGCGTCCGCGAGTCCGTATCGTCGATGCCGACCGTCGTCACGCACGTCCCTAGCCGTCGAATCCACGTACGGCTTTCGGGGTTCGTCTCCCGCTGGCACAATACATATATGTGCATACCGGCTTAGAAACCCGTATGTCCCGGTCGGCACTCATCGAGAACGTTACCGCGATGCTGGAGGACGCGGGGTTCGCGGTGAGCGACCGGTGCGTCATCCGCCCGAAGAGCTTCGACGTCGCCGCCCGCCGCGGCGACGACCTGCTCTTCCTCAAGATCCTCGGGAACGTCGACGCGCTCGACGGCCCGACGGGCGCGGAGATGCGCCGGCTCGGCCACTACCTCCACGGCACCCCGATGGTCGTCGGGCTCCGCACCCGCGACGAGGAGCTCGAACGCGGTGTCGTCTACTTCCGCCACGGCGTCCCCGTCATCAGCCCCGACACCGCCCTCGACTTCTTCGTCGAGGGCGTCCCTCCGCTCGTCTACGCCGCCCCTGGGGGGCTGTACGTCAACATCGACGGCGACGTCCTCGCCGACGAACGCGAGGAACGGGGATGGAGCCTCGGCCGCCTCGCCACCGAACTCGGCGTCTCCCGACGCACCGTCTCGAAGTACGAGGACGGGATGAACGCCAGTATCGACGTCGCGGTCAAACTCGAAGACGTCTTCGGCGACGACCTCACCAGCCCCGTCGACGTGCTGAACGGCGCCGACGAGGTCCGCGACGCCGACCCGACCCCCGAGGACCCCGACGCCGACCCCGAGGACGAACCGATCGTCGCCGTCCTCACCCGCGCCGGCTTCGACGTCCACCCCACGGTCCGCGCGCCGTTCAACGCCGTCGGCGAAGACACGAACCGCCCAGAGGGACTCCTCACCGGTCACTCCTCGCTCACTGACGCCGCGGTCAAGCGCGCGCGCATCATGGCCAGCGTCGGCCGCATCACCCGCACGCGGGCGGTGTACTTTGTCGACGAGGCCACCCAGACGTCCATCGGCGGTACCGCCATCATCGAGCGCGCGGAACTCGAACGGATGGACGACCCGGACGCCTTCCGCGACCTCCTCAAGGAGCGCGGCGAGGACGCCGAAACGGAAGCCTGACCCGAACCGCCGCCTCCACATCCCTCTTCCCCCTCGAACGCGTACGCGACGACGTGAGCGACCTCGAACTGTACATCCTCCCCGGCTGTCCGTACTGCGCGAAAGTCATCTCGAAGCTCGACGAGCTCGGCCTCGACTACGTGGAACACGAGGTCCCGCGCTCGCACGGTCAGCGCGACGAGGTGAAAGCGATCAGCGATCAGACCGGCGTCCCGGTCCTCGTCGATCCCGCGACCGACGTGACGGGGATGCCCGAGAGCGACGACATCGTCGAGTACCTCGACGAGCAGTACGCCTAACGACCGCACTCCTCGGCGTCGGTGGTACCTCCCCGGTCGATTCGGTCGACGCGACACCGGCGTAGACCGCCCGCGGGAGACGACGACAGCGCCCGCCGTCCGTCCTCGTTCGCTACTCGCTGAGCCCGTCCGCCAGCCAGTCCGCGACGTCGAGCGCCCGGTCCGCGAGCGCGCGCGGGACGTCGCCCGCCTCGACGTCCGACTCCAGTTCGTCCTCGTCGACGACGTCGACCGTCCCGTCCGGGTACTTCACGACGTCCACCTGCAGGTCGACGTACCGGATCGCGTCCGGGAACAGCTCCACGGGGGTCGAGACGTTCACGTAGGTGCCCTTGTTCGTGCCGTCCGTACCCTCGTAGCGCGTCATGTACCACTCGCGCCCCTCTTGGATCCGCGTCGTGGCGACGTCGCCGGCCTCGCGCTCGGTCCCGAGGGCGTCGTAGGTGCCGCCCGGATGCATCTCGCGTTCGAGCGTCACCTTCCCCGTCGACGGTTCGCAGTTCGTGATCGTCCCGCTCCCGAGCGTGATGAGGCGGCCGCTCGGCTTCCCGTGTTCGATGGCGAGCGCGTCGCCCTCGCGCGGCCCGAACGCGGCCGAGACCGCGTCGAAGGGGAACTCCTCCGCGTCGACGCCGACCGCCTCCGCGAAGTCGACGGCGCGACTCGCCGCCGGCGTCGCGGCCTTCGTCCGGTGGTGGCCGGGCATCGTCGCCGTCGCGGCGCTCCGGCGGTCGTCGAGCGCGAAGCGCGCGTCGCGCCCGAACCAGACCCACGCCGTCCGCAGCGGGCGATAGACTGCCCGCGGCGCGTCGACGTCCCCCGCCTCGTCGATCGCGCGCTCCATGTCGTCGGTGCGCTCGACCGCGGCTTCGAGCGCCTCGCGGAGCGCCGCGAACGACGCTCCGTCCGCGGCGCGGCCCCACCGGACCGCCCACGCGTCGGGGACGTCGACGTTCAGCATCTCCGTCGTCTGGACGAGCTCGTGCTCGGCCGTGCCGTCCGGCGTCGCCGCGACGAGCGCGTCCCCCTCCTCCAATGCGGCGAGCGCGCCCACACCGGGAGTCCGGAGTGCCGTCGTGGCCGTCGCGCGGCCGTCGAGCCACGGCGGCGCTGGTTCCCGGATCTGCACCCGGAGCGTATCGCCTGTCTCGACGTAGCCGTCCGCGGCGTCGAACGGGAGGTAGGCCTCCCGCTCCCCGCCGAGGTCGAGCACCGCGCCCCCGCCGGTCGTCCCGGAGACGCGCGCGTCGAACACCGCGCCGGCCGGCACGGACTCGTCCCAGTCGAGCGCGTCCTCCCCGACGCCGACGCAGCGCTCGCGCAGCGACGCGACGGCGTCGGGGCTCCCCGAGAGCCCGACGCCCTGTCGGTCCGCGGTGGTCTCCACGGTGACGTCGGCGGGGTCGTCCGGGAACGCCGCGTCGAAGCGCTCGCGGATCGGCTCCGACGCTTGGACGACGGTGTGCCCGGCGTCGAGACACACCGCGGTGAGCGCCGTCGCGTAGATCCCGCGGATGCGAACGCGCATCACTCGAGCGCGTCCCGCGTCGGTGCGAACCGGACCCGGTCGTGGACCGTCGGCCCGAGTTCGAGTTCGACCGTCCCGTCGTCGAGCGCTCGCGCCCCCTCGACGTAGACGCCCCACGTGTCGAACCGGAGGAACCCGCGGACGTCCTGGCTGTGCGTGAAGAGGTCGCAGTAGTCGATGTCGTGTTCGGGATACGGGTCGTTCGAATGCGTCTGCTCCATGTCGGAGTAGACCGTCTCGTGGTCCGCGAAGAACGCCGAGATCTCGGCGGCCGTCTCGCGCGCCTCGCGCGCGACCGTCTCCTCGACGTCGCGGAGGGTGTCGGCCGAGACGCCGGCCTCGCGGAGCGCGCGCCGGGTCGGCTGATCGAAGAGCATGCCGGCGACTACGCGTGACTGGCTGAAAAAACGTCGCTCTCGCCCGAAGAACTTAGAGCGAGCCACCTGTACCGCGGGGCATGCCGCAGAAACGCGATCCGATCCAGCGCGCCGCGGACGGACGCGACCTCTACGACGTGGCGTCGTGGGAGGAACGCACCGCGATCGATCACCTCGCCGCCCGCCTCCACGGACTGCTCACCGTCGGCGGTCGGTGGTCGGTCATCGCGCTCGCCGTGGTCATCCTCGCCGCGCAGTTCCTGATCGTCGGCGTCGCGGCGTTCCAGAACCCGCTCCTCGGCGTCTACGTCCTGCTCTCGATCGTTCCGGCGGCGATCCTCGTCTTCTCCGTCTGGCGCATGGACGTCACGATGCGCGAGCCGCTGTCGATGCTCGTCGGGACGTTCGTCCTCGGCTTCCTCTTCGCCGGCTTCGCTTCCGTCCTCAACACCGTTCTCAAGGACTTCATCGCCCCGATCGCCATGGTCCTCTTCTTCTTCGTCGTCGTCGGTCCCGTCGAGGAGACGGTGAAGTGGCTCGCCGTCAGACTCTACGCGTACCGATCCGAGCGATTCGACGCCGTGATCGACGGTGCGGTGTACGGCGCGGCCGCCGGTCTCGGCTTCGCCACGATCGAAAACACGATCTACATCACGAATCAGTTCCTCACCGCCGCGAACAGCGCGACGCTCCAGACCGCGCTCGGGCAGGCGCTCCAGACCGCGACGCTCCGCACGTTCGCCGGCCCGGGCCACGTCATCTACTCAGCGTTCGCCGGCTACTACCTCGGTCTCGCCAAGTTCAACTCGGAGAACCGCGGCCCGATCGTCGTCAAGGGCCTGCTCATCGCCGCGACGATCCACGCGGCGTACAACACCGTGGTGACCTACGCCCCCCAGTTCTTCCCGAACTGGAACCTCCTCGCGTTCATCGGGTTCGTTCTCGTCTACGACGGCGTCTTCCTCCTCGTCCTCTACCGAAAGCTCTCGCGCTACCGCGACGTCTACACCGACCTCGACGCCGGGAAGGCGTCCGAGGACCCCTTCGAGGACCTGACACCCGCGGTCGAGTACGTCGGCGACGAGACGTAGCGCGTCGCCGCGAGGAGGCGGAGACGTCGATGAGCGCGCGCCCCGTCGTCGTCCGATCGTCGCCGGCGCTTCTAGTACGTCTCCAGTCGCTCGACGTACTTGGCGACGACGTCGAGCTCGACGTTGAGCGCGTCGCCGGGCTCGCGCTCGTCGAGCGTGGTCTCCGCGCGCGTCGTCGGGATGACCGCGACGTCGAACGTCCCCGCATCGTCGTCCACGCTCGCCACCGTGAGGCTCACGCCGTCGAGCGCGATCGATCCCTTCTCCGCGACGTAGCGCTCGTACCCCGCGGGGAGGGCGAACGTGTAGCGGTAGTCCTCCCCCACCCGCTCGATCGCCCGTACCGTCGTGGTGGTGTCGACGTGGCCCTGCACGACGTGACCGTCGAAGCGCCCGTCGGCCGGGAGCGCGCGTTCGAGGTCGACGCCGTCACCGACGGCGCGCTCGTCGAGGCTCGTCCGCGCGACGGTCTCGGCGGCGAGGAACGCCTCGAACCACGCGCCGGCGTCCGTCTCGCCGTGGTCTTCGACGGTGAGACAGACGCCGTCGACGGCGACGCTCTGCCCGTGGCTGAACCCGTCGATCCCGTCCGTCTCGATCCGGAGGCGGCGTCCCCCCTCGTCTCGCGTGACGTCGACGACACGGCCGGTCGTCTCGACGATCCCCGTGAACATGCGAACAGTTCCGAGACGTATCACGAAAGTGTTGTCGCTCCCGGCGCAACGCCTACGGGCCGCGACCCCCTCACGCGCCCATGGGGATCCTCTCGCAGCTCTCCGTCGTCGTCACCCTCGCCTTCTGCGCGCCGCTCATCACGCTCGGCGCGCGGTACGCGCTCGCGGGGAAGCCGCTCGCCCTCCTCTTCCTCGGCCTCGCGGCGCTCGTCCTCGGCGTCGAGCGCTACGTGCTGACACCGGACGACGTCGCCGTGGCGGCGGTCGAGCGCGCCGTCGGTGCCGTCGCGCGCGACCCCGACGAGGACGCGAATTGATCAGTCGACCGTCGGCGACAGCGACGTCCGGTACTCCCCGAGTAGCTCGTACCCTTTCTCGGTGATGACCGCGAGGTCGGCGATCCGCACCCCACCGCCCTCACCCGCGTCGAACACCGTCGGCGCGAGGGCGACGACGTGCCCGGGCTCGAGCTCGCTCGTCCCCGTCAGCCACGGCGCTTCCCGACGGGCGAGGCCGGCGCCGTGGCCGAGCGCCCGTGTGCCACCCGTTCGCCCGTCGCCGACGGCGTCGAAGCCGTACGCGACGATCTCCGCCGCCGTCTCCTCGTGCACGCGACTCGCCGGCGTCCCGGCTTCGAGCTCGGCGAGGCCGGCCTCGCGCGCCCGCGTCACCGCGAGGTGCGCGCGGCGGTCCCAGCCGCCGTCGGTGTCGACGACGAACGTCCGGGCGAGCCGACCGTGATAGCCGGCGGCGTCGCGCGGCGCGAGATCGACGAGGACGGGGTCGTCCGCCCGGATCGGATCGTCGCCGCCGCGCGCGGGGTCGCGCCACGCCGCCCCCGCGGCGACGAGGGTGTTCCCCGCGGGATCGACGCCCGCGCGCGCCAGCGCCGCGTTCACCTCGCGGCGGAGGCTCGCCGTCGTCAGCGCGTCGCCCCCGTGGATGAGCGCCGCGGCGTCAGCGTCGGCGTCGCCTCCGATTCCTTCTCGCCGCTCCGCGTTCGCGAGCACGGCCTCGGCGCGTTCGACGCCCGCCGCCGCGGCCGTCTGGACGGCTCGGATGCGCTCGATCTCCGCTTCGGTCTTCGTCGCGCGCGCGGCGTCGAGCGCGTCCGTCGAGGCCACCTCGTAGCCGGCGCGTTCGAGGTAGAGCGCGGCCGCGTGCGGGATCGTCGCCGTCGCCAACACCGTTCCCGTCGCCTCGCGCTCTGCGAGCACGGCCGCCGCGCGCTCCCCCGCGGCGTGCCCGTCGATCGAGCCCGCGCCCACCACCGTCCCGTCGAAGGCCTCCCTCGCCGCGCTCGCTGCACCCGGCGGCGGACAGAGCAGCCGCTCGCCGGCCGCGCTCAGGAGGAACGCGCTCGGCCGATCCGGGAGGGCGGGGCCGGCGAGATAGCGCATCGTCGCGTCGCTCCGATCGCCGACGTGGACGAACGCGGCCGCATCGCGCGCCTCGATCGCGTCGGCGAGCGCCGTCGCGGCCCGCCCGTCCGTCGCCGTCACGCCTAGTTCATCGAGATGGGCGCCGCCGCGTTCGACAGCGCCTCTTCGAGGGTCTCGCCCGTCGGCTTCCCGTAGAGCAGGACGTCGAGCGGGAGCGTCGGCGCGCCCGTCACGAGGTTCTGCATGAGGACGAGCCGCTCGCGGGCCCGCGACATCCCGACGTAGAAGACGCGGCGCTCGTTGTCCGTCAGGACGGGGACGGGGTCGCTCTGCCGGGTGAACTCCTCAACGCCCTCGGGGAGGTCGTCGGGGTCGGCCGTGGCGGCCATCTGCTCGACGACCTTCTCCGTGAGGTCGGTGGCGAGGAAGACGTGGTCGGCCTCGCGGCCCTTCGCTGAGTGGATGGTGCCGACGCGGACGCGATCCGAGTTCATCCCGCGGTAGTCGCCCTGGAAGTAGGCGTCGATGGAGCGGCGCTGGTAGCGCGTCACCTTCCGGAGCATGTCGGCGGCCGCGGCGGGCGCGGGGACGAACGGCACCCAGTTCCGGATGAACTCGGGGCTGAACTCGAGCTCGTCGAGCGGGGCGTCGGCCTCGTCGCCCTCGCTGGCCTCCTCGCGGCGCGCGTCGATCTCGTCGCGGAAGTCGCTGCGGTCGTTCGTCCCGAACGCCGAGTCTTGGAGCATGTCCATCAGCCGGCGGGCCTGCAGGCCGGTGACGGGCTCGCCCGCGTCGATCGCCTCGACGGCCTCGACGTACTGCTGGAGCCGGTCCGTCCAGAGGCGCTGGTCGGTCAGCGCCTTGAACGGGATGCCCTCGGTGATGAACTCGTCCACGAAGTCGAAGAGCTGGTAGCGCGCGCGGAAGAGGATCATCACCGTCTCGTCCGTCGTCTCGATCGTCCGCCGGACGTTCCGTACGAGATCGAGCATCGACGGCGAGTCGACGGCCTCGACCCGCCCGCCCTCCTTGCGCGGATTCAGGTCCTTCTCCTGGCGGTTCGTGATGTGACCGACCTCCTGCTGGACGATCTTCAGCACCTCGGAGGGGAGCCGATAGGAGTTCGGGAGGACGACGTTCTCCGTCACCTCGGTGTCGAGCAGGAGGTCCGGATCCGCGCCCTGCCACGCGTAGACGACCTGGTCGTCGTCACCCGCGATGAGGACGGTGTCCATGTGGGGCTTCCACTCCTGGTAGACCTTGTACTGGAGGCTCGTGATGTCCTGGAACTCGTCGATGACGAGGTGATCGACGTTCGGGACGAGCGAGCGCTGCTCGACGCGTTCGAGCATGTCCGCGAAGCCGACGAGCTCGTGTTCGCCCTTGTAGGTGCGCCACGCCCGGATGCACTCGGGGATGTCGTAGCGCTCGTCGCTGGACGGCCACGTCGGCGTGTACTTGTTGCCGACCTGCGCGTTGTCGTCGATCTCCGGGGGGAGTCGGACCTCCTCGTCGTCCCAGTTGAACGGCACGTCGTACCACTCGGCGACGTCGCGCCCGGTCCGCTGGAGCCACTGGCTCGTCGCGATGACCTTGTTCCCGAGCGTCGTCGAGCGCGCCGTGCGCCGCGATCCCGACGCGTACTCGTCCTCGTACGGGATCCCGTAGTCCTCGCAGAAGGCCTCCTTGTCGTCCTCGCCGACGACGTCGCCCCGCGAGAGGTTCAGGAGCTCGTAGGCCTTCGCGTGCATCGTGGAGACGTTCCCGCGCAGCGAGCGCGGGTTCACGTCGAGGCGCTCGGCCAACCGCTCGCGTACCTCGGCCGCGGCGGCGCGCGTGTAGGAGACGACCAGCACGTCCCGTATCTCGACGTCGTCGTCTTCGAGGATCTCCTCGACGCGGTCGAGGAGCGCGGTCGTCTTCCCACTGCCGGGACCGCCGAACAGGCGCGTGACCTGTGGCTCCGACTGACTCATTACACATCTACAGGACCTACGAGGGTATAAGCGGCGTGACTTTCCGCGACGGAAACGGACGAAACCGACGGCTCAGGTGCGACGAGTGGAGCGCGCTTCGCGGACCTCTGCACCGTCTCGGATCTTGTCTTCGCAGTTCGGACAGACGCGGGGGGCGGTGTGGCCGTCCGGTGTGAACACCCGCGCGTACGCGTCGGTCACGAAGGACCCACAGTTCTGACAATCCGGCATACTCACTACTCGGGTAGGACGCAACCCGCCTTAGTTATACTGGCCACCTAACCTATCTGAATACCGATACCACTGGCGGCGGGGATCGCCGGCCCGCGACGCTCCCCGCGTCGCTGGCGTTCAGCGATCCACGGGCTACAAGTCCTCGACGAGCGCACGTCGACGTATGCGCCTCGCTGACGCCACGTGGACCGACGCCGACGCGGCCGCCGTCGACGTCGTCTTCCTCCCGGTCGGCAGCACCGAACAACACGGCCCGCACGCGCCCCTCGGGACCGACTCGTTCACGGCCGAGACCGTCGCCGAACGGACGGCCGACGCCTACGCCGGTACCGCGGTCGTCGCGCCCACCGTCTCCGTCGGCGTCTCCGAGGAGCACCGGCAGTTCACCGGGACGCTCTGGGTCTCGCCGGACACGTTCCGCGCGTACGTCCGCGACACCGTCGCGTCGCTCGCCCACCACGGCTGGACCGACGTCGTCGTCGTCAACGGCCACGGCGGCAACGTCCCCGCCCTCGGCGAGGTGTGCGCGGCGATCAGTCGCCACGACGACGCCTACGCCGTTCCCTTCACGTGGTTCGACGCCGTCGGCGAGCACGCCACCGACATGGGCCACGCCGGCCCCCTCGAAACCGCATTCCTCAGACACGCGCGCCCCGAGTCCGTCCGCGAGGACCGGATCGACGCCGCGCGCGAGGGCGCGAGCGACCGCTGGGGCGAGTGGGTCTCGGCCACCAACCTCGCGCACGACTCCGCCGCGTTCAGCGAGAACGGCGTCGTCGGCGATCCCGGCGTCGACACCGAGGCGCGCGGCGCCGAACTCCTCTCGCGCGCGGTCGACGCGCTCTGCGACCTCGCGGACGCGGTCACGGCGCGCGACGCCGATCCGGTCCCGCACCGCTGACACGCCCCGACCTCGGTCGCCGAGCGTCGCCACTCGACCGCGCGGCTCGCGCGGTCCGACCGTCGTGGTCGGTCTACTCGCCGTCCGCGGTTCCGTCGGCCGACTCGTCGGCCGCCGCGTGTAGCTCCTCCAGCTCGCCGCGGAGCTCGGGGATCGCGGAGGCGAGATCGGCGACCGCGTCGCTCACCTCCTCCAGGTCGTCGAGGACGTCCTCGATGCGCTCGATCTCGTCCGCGAGGTCGTCGGCGTCCTCGAAGGCGTCGGCGCGCTCGCCGATGGTGTACCACTTCTTCGCGTCCCGGAGGTGGGCCTCCACCTCCTCGACCGCGAGCGCGGTCCGCAGACCGTTCAGCACGCCGAGCGTGTTGTCCGCCTCGACGTCCCACACCGCCGACGCGCTCGGGAGCGCCTCGCGCGCCCCCGCGAGGTGATCCTCGACGTCCGCGCGGATCTCGGTCGCCGCCTCGCCGAACAGTTCCTCGTCGTCCAACCCCGATTGGCTCATGAAACGTGCTACGCACCCCCGTAGTTTAAAACTCCACCCCGATTCCGCCGACGACGCGCCCGTGACCCCGCTCACACCCCCCGCGTGCTTCCGCGCTCCGTCGGCCCGGACCGACGCTCTCGCCGCGCTCACTGTTCACGTCCATTCGCCGTTCGCTCGCCTGGCCGGCCCGCACACCCGCCCGGGCCCGCCTACGTCTCCACTTCGACGAGCTCCATCAGCGGGTAGCCGTCGTCCATCTCCATCCGCGCGACCGCCCGCGTCCCCTCGTAGTCGACGACGACGTCGACCTCCATGAAGCGGCCCGTCAGCTCCGTGTACGCCGCCGGCCCGCCCGCCAACTCGGCTTCCAGCGCCGCCGTCAGCACGTCGACCGTCACGTCGGTGCAGTACGGCTGGTTCTCGATCGCCTCCTCCATCGCCGTCTCCAGACTGGGCGCGCTCGCGGGGCTGATCGGCGTCCCCGCGAACTGGTGGTAGAGCGTTCCGAACTTGATACCGACCTCGAACGCCGCCTCCTCGGCACTGCTGACCATATCGTCACGCCCGACGCGCGCCGGTATGGGCCTTCCCGTTCGTCCCGCCCAGACGCCCCTCCGCGCCGTCCCTCTCTCTCTCTCCCACACCGACCGAAACTCTAACACGCCCGGGACCGAACCGAGCGAACGATGTCCCTGAACATCGGTGACGCGCTCGAAACCGCCGTCAGCCGCACCACGACCCGTGCCGGGCTGACGCTCGCGTGCGCGTTCTTCGTCCTCCAGTTGCTCGTCACGCTGTTCACCACGAACATGAACGCGGCCATCCAGTCGGTCGCCCCGCCCGGCGAGATCGCGCCGATCGTCCTCCCCGTTGGCGCGCTCGCGAGCGGCGTCCTCAGCCTCGTCGCCTACGTCCTCTTCGCCTACATCGGCATCGTCGCCATCCGCTCGATGGTGAGCGACGTCACAGACCACGTCCCCGGGGAGTTCTTCACTCGGAACGTCGGTCCCGCCCTCGTCTGGTGGTTCGTCGCCTCCATCGTGGTCGGGATCCTCGTGACCATCGGGTTCGTCCTGCTCGTGGTTCCGGGGATCTACCTCGCGCTCGGTCTCGCCTTCACGCTCGTCTACGTCGCCGTCGAGGACGAGACGGCCTTCACCGCGATGCAGTCCTCGTGGGACCTCGCGTCCGGCAACCGGTGGCGCCTCCTCGCGACCTTCCTCGTTCCGGGCGTCGTCTACATTCTCGTCGCCGGCATTCTCGGCGTCATCCTCCCGTCGACGACCGTCGCGGGATGGGTGCTCACGGGCCTCGTCGGCGCCGTCTGGGCGGTCTTCATCCAGGCGCTCCTCGGCGCGTGTTACCGACAGCTCCGCGACGCGGCCGACGACGCCGGTACCGAGAGCGACGTCGGGCCCGCCGACGGCGGCGACGACGCCCCGCACGCCACCGTCGCGGACGCCTGAGCGAACCGCGCCTTACTTTATCGTCGCCGTCCCACTTCGAGTCGAATGGACGAACTGGTCCTCCTCACGGGCGCGCGGGGACGCGTCGGGCGAGCGGTACTGGAGGGTATCGGCGACGCGTACGAGTGGCGGTTGTTCGACCGTGACCCGCCCGCCGAGGAGTCCGACCACGAGTTCGTCGTCGCCGACGTGACGGACGACGAGGCCGTCCGCGACGCGATGGCCGACGTCGACACCGTCCTCCACCTCGCCGGCGACCCGCGCCCCGAAGCGCCGTGGAAATCCATCCTCACGAACAACATCGACGGCACGCAGACGGTCTACGAGGCCGCCGTCGACACGGGCGTCGAGCGCGTCGTCTTCGCCTCCTCGAACCACGCCGTCGGCCACTACGAGACCGAGCGCAAGCCCGACATCTACCGCAGGGACGACGACTACCTCCTCGACGGGAGCGAACTCCCCCGGCCCTCGAACCTCTACGGCGTCTCCAAGGCCGCCGGCGAGACGCTCGGGCGGTATTACCACGACGAGCACGACCTCTCGGTCGCCTGCGTCCGCATCGGCAACCTCACGAAGGGCCATCCCCCGATCGACTACGAGCGCGGGCAGGCGATGTGGCTCTCCTATCGGGACTGCGCGCACCTCTTCGAGCGCTGCATCGAGGCCGATTACGGCTACGAGATCGTCTACGGGATCAGCGACAACGACCGCAAGTACTACTCCTTGGAGCGCGCGAAGGAGGTCCTCGGCTACGCTCCGCGGGACAACTCCGCCGAGTACACGATGGGCGGCGAGCCGAAGGAGAACGTCTGAGACCGGCGCGCGACCACCCAACTTATCCGGTATAAACCCGTAGCGGTGCCCATGAGACACCCCGGACTCAAGCTCCGGATGGCGGTCGTGGGCGCGATCCTCTTCGCGTTCTACGCCGTCGTCGCCGCGGTCGCGTACGCCATGGGCGTCCCGCTCGTCCTCGTGCTCCTCGGGAGCGTCGCGCTCGTCGGCGTCCAGTACAAGATCGGCAAGTGGTCGGCGTTGCGATCGGTCGGTGCCGAGGAGATGCCCGAAGACGGCAGGTGGGGCGACGTCCACCGCCGCGTCGAGGCCCTCGCCGACGACATGGGCATCGAGAAGCCGCGCCTGATGGTCGCGGACATGGGCGTCCCGAACGCCTTCGCGGTCGGCCGCAAGGGCGCGGCGACCGTCGTCGTCTCGAACGAACTCGCACGAACCCTGAACGACGACGAACTCGAAGGCGTGCTTGCGCACGAGCTCGCGCACGTGAAGAACCGCGACGTCGTCACGATGGTGATCGGACAGGGGATCGCTTCGATCGTCGGGATCGCCGCGCAGTGGCTCGTCCTCCTCAGCGGCGACAACGACATCGCGGACTTCTTCCTCTCGATGCTCGTCGGGACCGCCGTCCAGTTCGTCGTGATGCTCTTCGTCCTCGCCATCAGCCGCTACCGCGAGTACGTCGCGGACGCCGACGCCAAACGGTACATCGGCAGCGGCGAACCCCTCGCCCGCGCGCTGGAAAAGATTCAGCGCGGTAACGAGGCCCCGAGCGCGAGCGGGTCCGCTACCCGCCAGCGCGGTCGGCGCGGCCGCGGTCAGCGCTCTCGCGGCGGCCAGTCCAGCGGCGTGAACGAGCAGGTCGGCGCGCTCTGCATCTTCGACGACGACGATCGCTCGCTGGTGACGAAGCTCGTCGCCACCCACCCGCCGGTCGAGAAGCGTATCGCGCGCCTCCGCGAGTGATGGAGCCGCGCACCGCGCTCGCCGTCGGCCTCGGTGCGGGTCTCGGCGCGCTCTGCCTCGCTCGGCCGGACGTCGTCCGTCGACTCAGCGCGTTCGGCGCGACGACGCCCGACCGGACGGGCCAGTACGGCGACGACGGCCCGGCGTCGACCCGCGCGACGTGGGTCGTCCGCGCGCTCGGCGCGCTCTGTCTCGCCGTCGCCGCGTACGTCGCGGTCGCGTAGCCCGATCCCGAATCGCTACCCGAACAGCCCTTCGACGTCCGCCTCGCGCGCTTCGCGTCGCTCCACGCGCTCGACGAGCCGCTGGTACGCGACCGGGCGGGCCTCGGGGTCGGTCACGACGTCGTAACAGAGCGCTACGAACGCGTTCGCCTCCCCGTCGAGGTCGGATCGCGCGTATTCGACCGCCTGCTCGACGCGCGCCCGGTCACCCCCGGCCGCGGCCGCGACCGCCGGCGCGAGCGTCAACACGCCGCCGACATCGAGGTCGTCGAGCGCGACCGGCTCCCCGTCGAGCGCGATCGCGGGCGGACGACGCCGCGCTATCACCTCGGGATCGGCCGCGACCGTATCGAGGTAGTCTCGGAGCGCCGCGACGCCCACCCCCCGTTTCACGTCGAACTCCGACAGCGTCTCGCTCGCCGCTCGGGCGTCCGCCGCGACCCGGTCGAACGATCCGGCGCGACCGCGGACGATCATGGACGCAGCGTCGGCCAACCGCTCGCCCGGCTCGTTCGCGTCGCGCCAAACGTCGCGTGCCGCGGCGTACTCCCCGGCGTCGAACGCCGCGATGCCGGCGCGCACTCCCTCGTGCATACTCGACGTTTCGCGTCGCGCGGAGAAAGACGTGGCGCACGCGGGGGCGTGAGGGTGGGGGGCGGGGGTGACCGCGTGCCGCCGTGACGGACGACGAAGCGGCGTGTCACGACGACCGGATCCCTCGCTGTCGCCCGTCGTCTACGGTTCGACGACCGTCCGGACGTGACTGGCCGGAACGGTGAGGCGGAGCCTCGTCGCGAAGTACCGTGAAGGAACGTCCGGACGGAGATTTGAACTCCGGTCCCTGGCTCCGCAAGCCAAGAGGATAGTCCACTACCCTACCCGGACTCACTCTCTCGTAGCCGCAGGGTACGTAAAGCGGTTACGATTCGACCCCGTCGTGGGTGTGGATCGCGTCCCGCACGCGCCGCCGCGCGACCGCGAGTTCAAGGCGAATGGAGAACTGACGTACGACCGATGAGCGACCGACAGCGGGCCGGAAACGGGCAAGGACAACGCTTATGCGCGGGCCCACCTTGGGCTGAACTACGATTATCATGGGTGCGATAGAGGATACGTACGCCGACCTGGAGACCGACGAGGTCTCCCTCGACGAGTTCCGCGAGGCCGTCGCGGAGAAGGTCGAGCAGATGGGTGGGCTGGCGGACGACGAGACGGCCGCCATGCTCCTCGCGCACGAGCTACAGGACGGGGAGGTGAACGGGATCGCCGACGTCACCCCGGAGATGGACGAGGCGAAGTTCGTCGGCAAGGTCGTCTCCGTCGGCGAACTCCGGACGTTCGAGCGCGACGACGAGGACGCGGAGGACGGGCGCGTGCTGAACGTCGACGTCGCGGACGAGAGCGGGACGGTCCGCGTCTCGCTGTGGGACGAGCAGGCCGCGAACGCCGCGACGGAACTCCAAGCCGGCGACGTCATCCGGGTCGCCGGGCGGCCGACGGACGGCTACAACGGCGTCGAAGTGAGCGCCGATCGCGTCGAACCGGACCCCGACGTCGACATCGACGTCCAGGTCAGCGACACCTACCGAGTCGACGACCTCTCGGTCGGACTCTCGGACGTCACGCTCGTCGGCGAGGTGCTCGACACGGACGCCGTGCGAACGTTCGAGCGCGACGACGGGAGCGAGGGGCGCGTTTCCAACCTCTCGGTCGGCGACGAGACGGGCCGCGTGACGGTGACTCTCTGGGACGACCGGACGGCGGCCGCCGACGAGTTCGGACCGGGCGACGTCGTGGAGATCGTGGACGGCTACGTCCGGGAGCGCGACGGCGCGATCGAACTCCACGTCGGAGACCAGGGCGCCGTCGAGGCCGTCGACGCGGACGTCGAGTTCGTTCCCGAGTCCACGCCGATCGACGACCTCGAAATCGACGACGTCGCGGACATCGCCGGCGTGATCCGATCCGTGGACGAGAAGCGGACGTTCGAGCGCGACGACGGGAGCGAGGGCCAAGTCAGAAACGTCCGGTTACAGGACGACACGGATGACATCCGGGTCGCGCTCTGGGGAGAGAAGGCGGATCGCGACGTCGGACCGGGCGACGAGGTGCTCTTCACCGACGTCGAGATTCAGGACGGCTGGCAGGACGACATCGAGGCCTCCGCGGGATGGCGCGCGAGCGTCGTCGAACTCGCGGACGGCGCGACGACGGCCGTCGGGGACGACGAGTCGTCGTCGGAGGAGACGACCGGACTCGGTGCGTACGCGGACGGAACCGCGCCCGAGACCGACGAACGCGACGCGGGCGACGGCGATGGCGCCGACGACGCTGGCGAGGACGTCGAGTTCACGGGGACGGTCGTGCAGGCGCGCGATCCCGTCATCCTCGACGACGGGACGGAGACGATGAGCGTCGAGACGGACGCGGACGTCACGCTGGGGGAGACGGTGACGGTCCGCGGGCCGGTGCGCGACGAGCGCCTCGACGCGGAGGAAGTCCGCTAGTTCTTCCCCGTTCCGTCACGTTCCTCTCCACCTCGACGTCTCGATTTGGGACGTCTTCGGCCCCGGTCGCTCCGGGTCGTCCGCCGTGTGGTCGCGGGGACGCGGCCGGTCACTCACGCGGCCGTGGCGATGACCGCCCGTCGGCGATTCTACGTCGATCGGGGACGGAAAACGTTAAGGGTCGTACACGCACGTTTCAGGGTATGAGTGTCGAGCTCCCGTTCGCGCCGGTGGACACGGTCATCCGGCGCGAAGCCGGCGACCTCCGCGTGAGCGCGGACGCCGCGGAGGAACTCGCCCGCCGCATCCAGCGTCGCGGTGCGGCCCTCGCCCGGGAGGCCGCGGAACACGCGACCGACGCGGGCCGCAAGACCCTGATGGTCGAGGACTTCGGCTTTGCGGCCGAAGCGCCCGAACGCGACGATCTGACGCTGCCGGTCGCGCCGGTCGATCGGATCGCTCGCCTCGACATCCCGGACGAGTATCGAGTGGCGGCCGACGCCCGCGTCGCGCTCGCCGCACACCTGGAGGCGTTCGCGGACGACGCCGCCGAGGGCGCGGCGACGCTCGCCCGCCACGCCGGTCGTCGCACCGTGCAAGCTGAGGACGTCGAGACGTACTTCGAGCTCGTCGGATGAGATTCGGCGTCAGCGACGTCTGCGCGGAGCACGACCCGGGCGACCGACATCCGGAGAACCCCGACCGGATCCGCGCGATCAGGCGCGCGCTCCAGAAACGCCACGGCATCGAGTACGTCACGGCCGACCCCGCCGACGAAGACGACGCCCGTGCCGTTCACGACGCCGACTACGTGGACGAGATCCGCGAGTTCTGCGACGACGGCGGCGGGAGCTGGGACCCCGATACCGTCGCCGTCGAGGCGACGTGGCGCGCCGCGCTCGCTTCGGCCGGCCTGTCGATGTGGGCCGTCGACGCCGCGCTCGACGGCGACGATGGCCGGACGACGCCGTTCTCGCTCGGTCGACCCCCCGGACACCACGCCGTCGCGGACGACGCGATGGGGTTCTGCTTCCTGAACAACGCCGCCGTCGCCAGCCAGCACGCCCTCGACGCGCGCGACGTCGAGCGCGTCGTCGTCTTCGACTGGGACGTCCACCACGGTAACGGGACGCAGGACATCTTCTACGACCGCGGCGACGTCTTCTACGGATCGATCCACGAGGACGGCCTCTACCCCGGGACGGGCGACATCGAGGAGACCGGCACGGGTGACGGCGAGGGGACGACGATGAACGTCCCGCTTCCCGCCGGCGCCGACGACGCCGACTACTGTCTCATCTTCGACGAGGCGTTCGCGCCCGCCATCGAGTCCTTCGATCCCGACCTCTTCCTCGTGAGCGCGGGGTTCGACGCCCACCGCCACGATCCCATCTCTCGGATGCACGTCTCGACGGACGGCTACGGCGCTCTCACGACCCGCGTGCGCGACCTCGCCGACCGCTGCGACGCCGCGCTCTCGTTCGTCTTAGAGGGGGGCTACAGCCTCGACACGCTTTCCGAGGGCGTCGGGATGGTCCACGAGGTCTTCGACGGCCTCGTCCCGGAGGGCCCGGACACCGACCCCTCTGAGGAGGCCGCGGCCGTCCTCGACGACGTCCGAGACGCTCACGGCCTCGGGTCGAAGTAGGCCGCGAGCTCCGTCCCGAACTCCTCCGCGAGCACCGCGACGTCGGCGTCCGCGAGGACGACGTAGTCGCCCGCCGCGACGAGACGTTCGACCGCGTGGCCGAGCGCGACCGACTCCAACTCCGATTCGGCGAACGCCGCCGCGCTCCTCACCGACCGCTCGCGCTCGACGACGTAGCGATCGCCGTCGATGTACGGCCCGTACACCGCGTCGTCGTCCGCGTACTTCTCGTAGAACCCCGCGGCGTGCTCGCCGACGTGCACCGGCGGCCCGCGGTGTCGTTCGATCGCCGGGAGCTCCGCGACCGCGAGCTCGCAGAAGAGGACCGCCGTCTCGTCCGCCCACGTCGCCGCGCGCACCACCTCGAAGCCGCGTTCCTCCAGGCCGCGGACGAGGCCGTCGAGCGAGCGACGGAGCTGCGGATAGCGCTGGTCCTCGACGAGCCCCGCGAGCCGCTCGTCGTCGAACCGAACCGCGAGCGCGCGCGTCCCGCGGTCGGCGAGCGCCGCCCGCACCGCCGCGGCGTCCATCGGGTCGCGCGCCGACGTGAAGAAGTAGCTCTCACGTGGGTCGTCGCGGAACCGCCGGGCGTAATGCTGGAGGCGCGCGACGTTCGCCGCCGAGACGACGGCCGCGACGTTCCGTTCGGGGTCCGTCGGGTCGACGACGACCAGCGGGTCGTCGAAGCTCGCCTCCCCGTGACTCTCCGGATCGAGTTCCACCGGCGGGTGCCACTCCGCGGCCGCCTCCAAGAGCGCTCGGAAGCCCCCGTATTCGAGCACGAGGAGCTCCGTGAGGTAGCCCGAGAACCCCTCGGTCTTCAGATCC
Organism: Halarchaeum nitratireducens; assembly: GCF_014647155.1. Taxonomy (GTDB): domain Archaea; phylum Halobacteriota; class Halobacteria; order Halobacteriales; family Halobacteriaceae; genus Halarchaeum; species Halarchaeum nitratireducens. Next base: position 253,563 of record NZ_BMOQ01000003.1, read on the forward strand.
GAGCCGTACGCGCCGATCCCCTTCAGGAACTGCTTGCAGAGCCGAACGTCCGCCGCGAGGTCGTCGTCGAGGCGCGTCGCGAGATAGTCCGTGTGGAACGGCGTCCGATCTACGGCCGAGCGGATCTCGCGGGCCGATTCGACGGCGTAGCACGGAACGAGATCGACGTCGTACCCCTCGAACTCCCCCTTCACGTACGGGTGTTCGGCGTACTCCTCGTGGCCGTTCGGGAGGACCGCGTTCCCGACGGCGAGGCCGTGTTCCTCCAGCTCGTCGCGCTCCAGCGACGGCGGGAAGCGCACGAAGACGTCGATGTCCCGATCGCCGCGCACCCACGTTCCGCGGGCCGTACTCCCCACGCGGACGACGTCCGCGTCGAGGTCGCGCTCGTCGATCGCCGCCTCTGCGCGCTCGACGAGTCGATCGGCCACCGTCCGCAGTCGCTCGCGCTCCGTGGCCGTCGGGTCCACGCGCTCCCGAACCGCCCGCAACACGGCGTCCGTCTCGGTCATGACCGCGTTACGCCCGCCTCGTTTCAAAACCCGTCGGTGGCCGCGTCCGGGGGAAAACGAAAGCCATATTTGAACGACACCGCTACGGTTGAGTGCGAGCAAGCCGCCATAGCTCAGTTGGTAGAGCACCTGGTTGTTACCCAGGTTGTCCCAGGTTCGAGCCCTGGTGGCGGCGTACTTTTGCGAAGCAAAAGTGGGCTCAGTCAGACGCGCGGCGTCTGACGCGAGTTCAGAAACGCGTAGCGTTTCTGAAAACGGCGCTCCTCACTTCGGCCGTCGCTTCACGAGACACAGAGTGCCTCGTTCGCATGCAGAACGCGTACACGTTCTGCACACGGCGTCCATTCCCCCTCGGAATTACGTCTACCCAGAAACGCATCGCGTTTCTCCACTCGCTTCCGTCCGTGCCCCTCGCCGCCTCGACGGGGCGAGTCCCGACACCCTAAAGACGACGCGCCCGATACGGCGGTACGAGGGCCCTTAGCTCAGTCTGGTTTACAGCCCCCGGCTCATACCGGCCGCGACGACCAGTCCGACCGTGGGACACCGGGTGATCGGTGGTTCAAATCCGCCAGGGCCCATTCTCCTCCCGCAGACTCGTCGGCGTTCGCTTGACACGCTACGGTCTGCGTGGACGCCCGACGCTCGTCGTCACTGCCTGCGCGTCACTCCTCGTCGCCGCCCTCGTCGGCGTTCTCGGCGAACCCCTTGTACGTCTCGCTCGGTTCCTCGTTGCTGAACGGGGAGCTCTCGCTTTCGCTGTCGTCGCCGTCGTCGGTCATACTCCCCCCGTGGGCGCGCGCCCCCGTATACGTTCCCCCTACATCGGGTGCGTGACGACCGCGCTGAAGACGATCCAGACGATCGATCCGCCCTCGATGGCGTAGACGTAGTTGAGTCGATACGCTTGTTCCGACGCCGAGCGTTTCGCGTCGCGGATCGCCGCCGGGTAGATCGTCCCGACGGCGTGATGGAAGTAGTCCTCGACGTCGATATCGTCCTCGACGAGTTCCTCGAAGCTGTCCGCGTTCATCCCGGCGCCGACCGGTGCGCCGCGCAAGAGCCCGAAACACCAGATCGAGACCGCGATCAGCCCGAGCACGCCGATGGCGGTGTAGAAGAGGAGGAGACTCGACGGGCGCGTCCGGTAGAGGCCGGCCGCGAGGATCGTCAGGATGACGGCGTTGAGCCTGATGACCTGATAGGCGCGCGTGTTCAGCTCTTCGAGGGTGTTAAGGTGGGTTTCGAGGACGAACCGCGCGTCCTCCAGCACCTCGCCGTCGTCGTCCATCGCGTGCGCTGTCCGTACGCCGCGAGCGCCCTTGAACGTCGGTGTCGAGACGCGTCGGCCGGCCGGCGGCGTTTCGGCCCCCTCCTCGCTCTCGGCCCGTTCCTTTACCACGCCGCCGCCGCTGTTCTTCCCCATGGCCGATGCACCGCCGGTCGACGAGTCGCACATCGGCGAGACGCCCCTGCTACGGGTCGAGCACCCCGACGTCCCCTGCGAGGTGTACGCGAAGCCTGAGTGGTACAACCTCCACGCCCACCCGTACGGCGGCGGGTCGGTGAAGAGTCGGATCGCGCGCTCGATGCTGGACGCCGCGGCGGCGGCTGATGACCTCAACGACGACGCGCTCGTCGTCGAGCCCTCGTCGGGGAACACGGGGACGGCGCTGGCGCGCCTCGGCGTCGCGCGCGGCTACGACGTCGAGATCGTGATGCCGGCGGAAGCCCCGGTCGAGAAGGCCGAGGCGATCCGGGCGGCGGGGGGGACGGTGACGGTCGCGCCGGACTACGAGACGATGTTGGCCGTCGCTGATCGTCGCGTCACCGAGGCGGACGCGTACATGCCGGATCAGTACGCGAACCCGGCGAACCCCGCAGTCCACGAGCGGACGACGGGTCCGGAGATCCGCGCGCAGACGGCCGAGCGTGTCACGCACTTCGTCGCGGGTGCGGGCTCAGGCGGCACCGTCACGGGCGTCGGCCGCGCGCTCCGCGAGCGCGGCGACGTGACGGTCGTCGGCTACGAACCCGCGGAGCCGCGCCACGGCATCGACGGGCTCAAATACGTGCGCGGGTCGCGCTACCACGATCCGGCCGTCTACGCGGCCGACGAACTCGACGCCGTCCTCTCGATTTCGACCGCCGACGCGTACTACGAGGCGCGGCGCCTCCGCGAGCGCTACGCCGAGCGCGATCCCGAGATCCACGACACCGGGCAGTACGACGCCGCGCTCGTCCGCGAGCACCTCCGCGCCGACGGCGAATTCCTCGTCGGGCCGTCCTCGGGGGGCGCGCTCGCCGCGGTGACGCGTCTCGCCGACCACGGCGACCTCGGCTCCGACGACGTCGTCGTGGTTCCCTTCCCGGACCGCGGTGATCGATACGCCCACGTCCCGCTCTGGGACGACTACCTCTAGGGCCCGTCGGATCCCGTCGTTTTTCCGGATCGCCCCGAAAGCGGGGCGTGATGGCCGCCCGCCACGCGTCCGACCGCGATCGCCGCGGTCCATCCTCCACACGTCACGCGTCGCACGCCGATCGCCGCGCGGCTCGTTCCCTCGACCGCCGCGCCTCGTTCGTCCACCACGTCCTCTCGCACTCCCCCGGCCGTGAGTGACTCGGAGACCGACGCGCGGACGGCCGCGCGGCGCACCGCGTCGTTCCTCGCCGTCGCCGCCGCGACTCTCTATCCGCTCGCCGGCGTCCTCGCGTTCGGCTGGGATCTCCTCACCGTCCTCGTCCTCTACTGGGTCGAGATGGGCGTCGCCGCGCTCTGGGGCGTCCCGCGGGCGCTACTCGCCGTCCCGTTCGACCGCTCGGTGAGCTCGCACGCCCTCCCGCTCGCCGGCCTCCGCGAGAAACGCGGCGGGTGGACCTATCGGGGTCACACGCTCTACGTCCGCAACGTCCCGACGGCGCTCCTCCAGCTCTCGATGCTCGGGACCGTCTGGGGCGGGATCGGCCTCTACTTCGCCTACGCCCTCGATCTGTGGGGCGCCCTCGGGGACGCGCGATGGCTCACCGTCGCCGCGGGCGCGCTCGCGATCGCCGTCGCGCACGGCGTCTCCTTCGTCCGCGAGTACGTCGGCGAGCGGGCGTACGAGCACACGTCCGCCCGGATGGCGATCTCTCACACCGGCCAGCAGACCGTCTTCGTGTTCTTACTCGCCGTCCCGGTCGCCGCGAGCGAGTCGTTCCGTGCGGGTGGACTCGCGGTCGTGACCGGCGTCGTCGCCGCGAAACTCCTCGCGGAGACGTACCGCCGCGTGACCGACGACGAACCCGGCAACGGCGTCTTCGCCGCGGTCTTCGGCGACCGGGACACGACCGTCGACGCCCCGACCGTCCCGGTTCCCGAGGGCGACCCGGACGCCGTCCGCACGCCCGACCCGCGCGCCGTCCGCATGGAGTGCGCCTGTCGCGGGCTGGCGACGCTCGTCAGTCGGCCCGCGGTCCTCTGTGCGCTCGCGGCCGCCTTCCTCGCGGTCGTCCTCCGCTCGCCCCTCGCGCTCCTCCCCGCCTCGCTCCTCGTCGCTAGCGTCTGCCTTGGCGCCGCGGGTCGCTACCTCCGACTCGGGACGATGGCGTTCCACCGGTACGGCGAGACGCTCGTCGGCCACGACCGCCTGCTCGACGAACCGCAGTGGCGCGCCCCCCTCGACGTCTGCGAGGGGTCGATCCCCCGACGCCTCATCGATCGGGTCGCCGACACCGCGCTCGTCGAGCTCGACTGGCGCGACCCGGGCGACGGGTACTGGCCCGACGCCGCGTACGACCCGGAGCGGACGCGCGCGACTGTCGGTCCGTTCGCGGCGTTCAGCGACGCCGTCGTCGCGCTCGACCTCCCCGTGCGTCCCGCAGAACGTCCCGAACCGAATCGGACGGTGGCGTACGCGGCGCTCGCGTTCGTCGCCGCCTTCGCGTGCGTTCCCGCGGCGGCGTGGCACGTCAGCCACGACCCGGCCGTCATCGTCGTCGCGTTCCTGTCGCTCGTCGTCGTCGGGCCGTTCGTCGTCGTGGCCGTCTACTACCTCTGAAGTCTTCCCTTCGCCCACCGACACCCGTTTTGCCCTCGCGCGCCACGTTCCACCATGCCCGGTCTCGACCTCGACCCGACGCAACTCGACCGGTACTCCCGGCACATCATCATGGACGACGTCGGCCCGGAGGGCCAGGCCGCCCTGCTCGACGCCGACGTCCTCGTGATCGGCGCGGGCGGCCTCGGCTCGCCGGTCATCGAGTACCTCGCGGCGGCGGGCGTCGGCACGCTCGCCGTCGTCGACGACGACACCGTCGAGCGCTCGAACCTCCAGCGACAGATCGTCCACCGCGACGCGGACGTCGGCACGCCCAAGGTCGACTCCGCGCGCCGCTACGTCGACGCCCTCAACCCGGACGTCGACTTCGAGGGTCACGACGTTCGCCTGACGCGCGAGAACGCCCGCGACCTCGTCGCCGATCGGGACTTCGTCGTCGACTGCACGGACAACTTCGGGACGCGCTACCTCGTCAACGACGTCTGCGTGCTCGCCGGCGTCCCGTTCAGCCACGGCGCGATCTACAAGTTCGAGGGCCAGGCGATCACGGTCACCCCCGACGGCCCCTGCTATCGGTGCGTCTTCCCCGAGGCGCCCGAGGAGGGCACCGTCCCGGACTGCGCGACCGCGGGCGTCCTGGGCGTGCTCCCCGGGACCGTCGGCTGTCTGCAGGCCACGGAGGCGGTCAAGTCGATCCTCGGCGTCGGCGACCTCCTGACGGGGCGACTGCTCCACTACGACGCCGCGAGCGTCGGCTTCGAGGCGGTACCAATCGCCCGGAACCCGGACTGTCCCGTCTGCGGCGACGACCCGATCGAGAGCGTCGAGGACGTCGAGTACTCCGGCGGCTGTACCGTCGTCTGAGTCGGCGCCTTCATCACCAAAGCCGGAGCCACCCCGCGGTATGTCCTGACGACGGCCGCGCACGCCCCGCGGAACCGGCGGTGCGACGTGCGTTCTCTCCCGCGCCCCATCGCGCGCCGCCTGCTCGCCCCCTCAGGCGACCCGATTATCGCAGCTCTCTGCTCACCGTCCGCACGAGTCCGTCGATGATCTCCGGCGTCGTCGGGTGGAACGACCGATCCGGAACGTCCCGGACGTCCATCCCGGTCTCAACGAGCACCTGCAGCGTCTTCGCCATCACGTCGGCCTCGTAGTGCCACCCGTGGTAACCGAGTACGGTTCCGTCCGTCGCGTCGACGACGAGCTCCGCCCGGCCGCGTGCGGCGTCTTTCGTCCGGAAGACGCCGTCGTCGCTCGCTTCCCGTGACGCCGTCAGCACGTCGTGGCCCGCGTCCTCCGCCTCGCCGGGCGTCATGCCGACGGTGACGTACGGGTAGACGCCGGCCGCGGTGAAGACCACGCGGTGCGTGATCGGATCGTACGTCTCCAGCGCCTCGCCGCGCCAGTCCGCGAGGACGTTTCGCGCCGCGACCTCGCCCTCCTCCTTCGCCGTGTGGAGGAGCTCGCGCTCGTCGACGACGTCGCCCGCGGCGAACACCCTCGGATCGTCGCGCGCCCGAAGCGTTCCCGGATCGACCCACCCCTCGGTCGGCTCGATCCCCGTCGCCTCGAAACCGAGCCCGTCCGTGCTCGGGACGCGTCCGGTGAAGCAGAACAGCCGATCGGCCTCGATCGTCTCCGTCTCGCCGTCCCGCTCGACGGTCACTCGGACGCCGCCGTCCTCCGTCGCCGCGACGCGCCGTTCCTCGGCGTTCGTCAGCACGTCGACGCCGAACTCCTCGCGGTAGCACTCGACGACGCCGTCACCGACTGCCGGGGCCGCCCGGTCGAGCGGCCGCGCGTCGTGCTCGATCACCGTGAGGTCCATCCCGCCCGCCTCCGCGAGGTACGGGACCAGTTCGAGACCGACGGCGCCGAACCCCAGGACGACGCCCGACGCGGGCAACTCGGTCGCGTCGAGGACGTCCGCTGAGTCCATCGGCTCGACGTCGTCGATTCCGGGGAGGTCGGGCGTCCGGGGCGTCGAACCGGTCGCCACGATCACGTAGTCCGGCTCGTACCGCTCGTCCCCGACCGCGACGACGCCGTCGTCGACGAACCTCGCGCTCTCGTGGTGGAACGTCACGTTCTCGCGCTCGGCGAGGTCGTGCACGGCGTCGCGTCGGTGGCGTGCGAACTCGGCCGTGTGGTCGTCCTTGTGGGCGACGACCCGATCGAGGTCGATGTCGACGTCGGCGTCGAGGCGCGGATCCGAGCGCGCCTGATAGCCGTGTTGGGCCGCGCTCAACACCTCCTTCGAGGGCATACAGCCGCGGAGGATACAGAGCCCGCCGCCCGGATCGCCGTCGTCGACGAGTGTCACTTCGGCGTCGCCGTCCGCGAGGACCTCCGCGGCGGCGACGCCCGCGCTCCCGTACGCACCGATGACGAGGACGTGCATACCGTCGTCTACGCGAGGCGGTGCCGAAAAGCCGCGGGGCCGTCAGCGCGCGATATCGTCGCCCGAGCGATCGAGGACGGCCTCGACCTCTTCGGGTGTGACGAGCGCGGTGTCGCCCGGGATGGTGCGCTTGAGCGCGGCGGTCGCGGCCGCGTACTCAAGCGCGACGGGCACGCCGTCGCCGCGGAGGCGGCGTGCGAGGAAGCCGCCGACGAAGGCGTCGCCCGTCCCGACCGCGTCGTGCGTGTCGGCCTCGAACGCCGGCTGTTCGACGACGTCGCCCGCGTGCCACGCGAGCGCGCCCGCCGCGCCGCGCGTCACCACGACGGTCTCGAAGCCCCACTCCTCGGCGAGGTCGCGCGCCACGCGCTCGGCGTCGCCGTCGAGCCCGAGGACGTCTCTGGCGTCGCGGACCGCCGTCACGAGCACGTCGATGTCGGGGAAGAGCGATTCGAGGACCGGGCGCGCCTCCGCCGGGCTCCAGAGCTTCGAGCGGTAGTTCACGTCGAAGACGGTCGTCGCCCCCGCCTCTCCCGCCAGCGCGAGCAGGGCCGCCGTCGTCCCTTCGAGGGTGTCGGAGAGCGCGGGCGTGATGCCCGAGGTGTAGAACGCGTCGCTCCCCTCGATCCGTTCCGTCGGGAGCTCGTCCGGCGTCGCCGTCGTCACCGCCGCGTCCGCCCGGTCGTAGATGACGTTCGTCGGGCGCGGCGCCGAGGCCTGTTCGAGGTAGTAGGTTCCCTGTCGTCCCTCGTCGCTCCAGACGACGTCCGCCGTGGTCCCCTGCGCCTCGACGGTCGCCGTCACTTTCCGCCCGAGCGCGCTGTCGGGGAGCTTCGAGAGCCACGTGGTGTCGAGACCGAGGCGGCCGGCGTTCACCGCGACGTTGCTCTCCGCGCCCGCGGCGCGGAACTCCAGTTCGGACGCCCGTTCGAGGCGCTCCTGTCCCGGCGGGCTGAGGCGCAACATCGTCTCGCCGAACGTCACGAGGTCGCTCATGTCACGGCCGACGACGCCGCCCCAAATCAATCCGCGGGATTCCCCGCCCACTCATACCCCCCTCGTCCGTACTCGGGAGCGTCATGTTCGAACGAGACACGGACGACCTCTCGGCGAGCGAGCGCGAGCGCATCGTCAAGACGGCCGTCAGCCCGCGTCCCGTGGCGTGGGTCGGGACGCGCGACGCGTCCGGCGCCGACAACCTTGCCCCGTTCAGCTCCTATACGTACGTCGGCGCGGAGGACCCGTCGGTGTTGTTCACGGCGAGCCGCCGCGACGGCGAACTGAAGGACACCCCGCGAAACGTCATCGACACCGAGGTCTTCTCGGTGAGCGTCGCCACCGCGGACGTCCTGGAGACTGTCGACCACACCGCCGCCGATCCCGAGGAGGGCGACGAGTTCGACCTCGCGGGCGTCGAGCGCGCCGAGTGCGATCGGATCGACGCCCCGTACGTCGCGGACGCCCCGATCGCCATGGAGTGTACCCTCCACGACCGCCAGGAGATCCACGGCCGCACGATGCTCATCGGCGACGTCGTGCGCTTTCACGCGGCCGACGCCGCGATGCGCGACGGGCAGGTCGACTCCCGCGAGATCACGACGATCGGCCGTCTCGGCGGGCCCTACTACACGTACACGGAGCCCGTCGAGTTCGAGCGGCGCTACTGACTCACTCCGGCGCGCGGTCCTGATGGCCGGGGTAGTCCCGCTCGAATCGCCGGTCGAGCTCCGCCGCGTCGATCTCGACGAGCACCGGCCGACCGTGCGGGCACACCCACGGTTCCGCGCAGTCGTCGAGTCGGTCGAGGAGCGCCGTCACGTCCCCCTCGGGAAGGGACGTGTTCCCCTTGATCGCGGGCGCGCACGCCATGTCGGCGAGCAGGGCGTCCGCGGCGTCGAGAACCGCGTCGCCCGCCGCGGCGCTCGTCGCGGACGCGATGACGTCTCGCACCAACGCGGCGTCGAGCGCGTGGCCGAACACCGCGGGAACGGCCGTCACGACCGCGTGCGTCCCGTTCAGCTCGGCCTCGAAGCCCGCGTCGCGGAGCGCGGGTAGCGCCGCCTCGAAGCTCGCCGCCTCCGCCGCCGTCAGCGACACGTCGGCGGGCGTCACCAGCGCCTGCGAGTCCGGCGAGTCGTCGAGCTCCGCGCGCAGCGCCTCGTAGCGCACCCGCTCGTCTGCCGCGTGCTGGTCGATCACCACGAGGCCCTCAGCGGTCGCCGCGACGACGTACGTCTCGTGGAGCTGCCCGAGAACGCGGAGCGAGGGGAGGCGCTCGCGCTCGGGCGCGTCGTCGGTCTCCGCCGTTCCGGGCAGCCGGGCGTTACGCGTCGCGCCGGCGATCCGCCCGGATTCGCGCTCGCCTCCGGCTCCGGGTCCCCCGTCGTCGGCGCGCGTCCCGCGTGACCGCGGCGACGACCGTTCCGACGCCGACGCGCCCGAGCGTGTCCCGCTCGCCGCCGGCGCGCCGTGCGACGACGTCCTACGTGACGACGGATCCCGCCCGCCCGGCCCGCTCGACGACCCGTTCGCCGATCCGGCCGCGTTCTCGCTCCCGCCCGTTTCCCCGTCGTCGCTCGACCCGCTCCTCACGGCGCGCTCGACGCCGTCGTCCCCGGGCGCGATCGCGGCGTCCGTCGGCTGTGAGGCCCCACGAGGCGCCCGCGTCCGCACGAGGCCGTGCTCGCGGAGCGCGTCGCGCACCGCGTCCGTCACCGCCTCGCGGACGCCGGCCTCGTCCTCGAATCGCACCTCCATCTTCCGCGGGTGGACGTTCGCGTCCACCTCGCGCGCGCGGAGCTCGACGTCGAGGACGGCGAACGGGAAGCGATCGGCGGCGAGCTGCGTCCCGTACGCCTCGACGATCGCCTCGCGCAGCACCCGATCGCTGACGTAGCGGCCGTTGACGTACGTGGCGAGGTAGTCGCGCGTCGAGCGCGTCGTCTCCGGGTGGCTCACGTACCCCCGGACGCGCTCGATCGCCCCCTCGGGCGCGGCGTTCACCCTGATCATCGACTCCGCGACGTCGCGCCCGTAGACGGCGAGGAGCGCGGAGCGCACGTCGCCGTCGCCCGGCGTGGCGAACGTCTCCGTCCCGTCGTGTTCGAGCGACACCGCGACGTCCGGGTTGGCGAGCGCGTAGCGTGATACCGCGCGGTTGACGTGGCCGAACTCGGTGCTCTCGGCGTTCAGGAACTCCCGGCGCGCCGGCGTGTTGTAGAAGAGGTCGCGGACCGTCACCGTCGTCCCCGGCGCGCGCCCCGCGGGGCCGACCGATTCGACCTCGCCGCCGGCGACGCGTACCTCCGTCCCGCGACCGCCCTCGCGGGGCTTCGTCGTCACCGTCAGCCGCGACACCGCGGCGACCGTGTGGAGGGCTTCGCCGCGAAAGCCCAGCGTCCCGACGTGCGCGAGGTCGTCGGCGTCCCGGATCTTCGACGTCGTGTGTCGCTCGATCGCCGCCTCGGCGTCCGCGCGCGTCATCCCGATCCCGTCGTCGCGCACGATCAGCTCGTCTGTCCCGTCGCCCGTCACCGACACCTCGATCCGCGATGCGTCCGCGTCGAGGGCGTTCTCCACGAGCTCCTTCACGACCGACGCGGGCCGCTCAACGACCTCGCCGGCCGCGATGCGATCGACCGTCGCCGCGTCGAGCTCGCGGATCTCCGCTCCCGTCTTGCCCCCGCCGTCGCCCTCGCTCATGGCCGTGGATGGCCGCACGCCCACATCAATCCGGCGCTCGTCGCGCTCCGTCGGCTCGCTCAGTCCAACCGCTTTTGCCACTCGTTGACGCGCTGGAGGAGATCGAGCGGCGAGGAGTTGTTCACGTCGGTGTTGCGCAGCTCGTCGAGGACGGCCGCCGCCTCGGAGTCGAGGGCCGCCGCGTCGTCCTCACCGTCGCCGGCCGCGTCTTCACCCTCTCCCCCGCTCTCGCCCGTAGCGCCTTCGTCGGTCCGCAGCTCGCCGCTTCCGAGGTCGAAGACGACCTGCTCGCTCCCCTCGCTCCCGCCGCGGACGTCGATCGCCTCGTCCGCGCGGAGGCGTTCGAGGACGTCGCGCGAGCGCGACACTACGGGATCGGGGACGCCCGCGAGGTCGGCGACGTGGATGCCGTACGAGCGATTCGCGGGGCCCTCCGCGACCGTTCGGAGGAACGTCACGTCGCCGTCGCGTCCCGTCGCGGGACCGGACTCCTCCTCGCTTCCAGCCGACGCGTACGACTCGTCGTCGACCTCGACGTGGACGTTTCGCACGCCGTCGAGACGGTCGGCGAGCGCCGTCAGCTCGTGGTAGTGCGTCGCGAACAGCGTCTTCGCGCGCACCTCGTTGTGGAGGTACTCCGTCGCCGCCCACGCGATGCTGATGCCGTCGTCGCTCGCCGTCCCGCGGCCCACCTCGTCGAGGACGACGAGCGAGTCCGCCGTCGCGGAGTGGAGGATGTTCGAGAGCTCCTGCATCTCGACCATGAACGTCGAGCGTCCCTGCGCGAGTTCGTCGAGCGCGCCGACGCGCGTGTAGACGCCGTCGACGAGTCCGATCTCGGCCGACTCGGCGGGCACGAAGCTCCCCGCCTGCGCGAGCAGGACGATCAGCGCCGTCTGGCGCATGTAGGTGCTCTTCCCGCTCATGTTCGGACCCGTCACGACGAGGAAGCGCCGGCCCTCGCCGAAGCGCGCGTCGTTCGGCACGAACTCCACCGCCTGCTCGACGACCGGGTGGCGACCCGCGCTCACGTCGAGCGATCGGTCGTCGCGGAGCTCGGGGCGCGTCCACCGGTTCGCGCTCGCGTGCTCCGCGAAGCTCGCCAGCGCGTCCACCTCCGCGAGCGCTCGCCCCGCGTCCTGCAACAGCGAAGCGTGTGCGGCCACCTCGGCCCGCAGTTCGTCGAACAGCTCGCGCTCGCGGGCCGCGCGCTCCTCCTCGACGCGGAACAGCGCCCGCTCCTTCTCGTCGAGCTCGGCGCTTCGATAGCGCTTCGAGTTCTTCAGCGTCTTCACCTCGCGGTAGTCGTCGGGGACGCGATCGGTCTGCGAGTGACCGACCTGGAGGTAGTATCCGTCAGTCTTGTTCCGATCCACCGTCACCCGCGAGAGCTCGCTCTCCGCCTTGACGCGCTCGGCGAGCGTGTCGAACCACGCAACGAGCTCGTCGTGTTCGGCCGCGAGCTCGTCGAGCGTCTCGTCGTAGCCGCGCGCGAAGATCCCCGTCTCGCCGCCGGGATCGTCGGCGAGCGCGTCGTCCACCGTCTCGCGCAGGGCGGCCGCGTCGTCGGCGTCCACCCGCGCGAGCACGTCGCCCAGCGGCGAGTCGGCCAGTGAGGGCGACGACGCCACGCGTTCGCGGAGCGCGTCGAGGCGCTCCAAGGTGTCGACGACGCGTTTCAGCGCGCCCGGATCCGCGCTCCCGGACGTACACCGCGCGGCGAGGCGTTCGAGGTCCGCCGCGCCGTCCAGCGTCTCGCGCACCGCGTCGCGTTCGAGCGCGTCGTCGGCGAGCGCCGCGACGCAGTCGTGTCGGCGTTCGAGCTCCCCGCGCCGTTGCAGCGGTCGGACGAGCCACGCCTCCAAGCGGCGCGCGCCCATCGCCGTCACCGTGTGATCGAGCGTCGCCGCGAGCGATCCCTCCCTGTCGCCGCGCATCGTCTCGGTCAGTTCGAGGTTGCGCCGCGTCGTCGGGTCGAGCGAGACGTGATCGTCCGCCCGATAGGGCTGGACGCGGGTCAGCGACGAGAGCACGCCGACGCCCGTCTCCGCGACGTAGTCGAGCGCCGCGCCCGCCGCCCGCACGCCCGGCCCCTCCGGTTCGACGCCGACCGCGTCCAGCGCGCCCTCGCCGAACTGCTCGCGGACACGGTGGGTGGCCTTCCCGGGTGCGAACGCCTCCGTCCCGTGGACGCTCAGCGTCGCGTCCGCGTCGTCGCGCACCGCGTCGCAGAAGTCGTCGTCGCCTCGCAGTACCGGCCCCGGCAACACCTCCTCGGGACCGAAGCGCCCGAGCTCCGCCAAGGCCGTGCGTTCGTCTCCGACCTCGGTCAGGCGGAACGCCCCCGTCGTCACGTCCACCGCCGCGAGCCCGTACGCGTCGCCCTCGCGCACCACGGCGACGAGGTAGCGCGCGTCGGCCCCCGTCGCCTCCAGGAGGGTGCCCGGCGTCGCCGTCCGCGTGATCTCGCGCGTCGTGTCGTCGTCGCCGCGCTGCTCCGCGACCGCGACCGTGTAGCCCCGCTCCACGAGCGACTTCAGGTAGGGCGTCAGCTCGCTCAGCGGGACGCCGGCCATCGGATACGACGAGCCGTGACTCGACTTCTCGGAGACCTTCAAGTCGAGCTCGTCGGCGACGAGACGCGCGTCGTCCGCGAAGAACTCGTAGAAGTCCCCGACCTGCATGGCGAGGACGTCCGCGTCCGACTCCTCCTTCAGTGCGAGGAACTCCTCGACGATGCCGGTCACGCCGCCCTCACCCGGGTCTGCACCGTCGTCTCGATCATGGCGGTAGGTGGCCGCGAGCGAGTAAGAACGCACCGCCTCGCCCCGGCGCTCTCTCTTTAAGTGTCTCTCGCCACAAGTAGTAGATACGAGCGAGGGACGACGGCCGGCGTCGTCCCGATTCTACGCGTTCTCGTCGCCGAGCGGCGCGTTTCGACTCCGCTTTCGCGGTGAGCGGGTCGCTTCGCGCCCCGCGCGACGGAAACGGATGGGAGGGAACCCCTCCGGTCTGATATATACCTATCATATAAACGATCTATAGGGTGTTCGTTCGCTCTTCTCGTAGCGACGGCCGCCCCCTCGGCGGCCCGCCCCTCACCATGTCACAGACAGAGTCCACAGCGGAGGCGGAGGCGGAAACGTCAATCCACCGGGAGTACGTCCTCGACGTTCGAATCGTCGAGTGCGCGGACGGCTACCGCGTCGACGCCCCCGGGAATCGCGAGGAGACGTTCGCGGACGCCGAGACGGCGGAGCTGTACGCGGACGTCTACTTCTGTACGAACGGCTTCGAGGAGGCGGGGACGGGCGAGCGCGGCGTCCCGCTGGACGTGCTCGGCGCGGGGCGCGCGGTGCTCGCCGCCTACCTCCTCACGCAGTACGGCGACGATCAGTGGGTCGCCTCCTTCTTCGGGAAGAAGCCCTACCGCGTCCGCGAGTACGTCTCGTGGGTCGAGGAGCGCGCGGCCGAGATCCGCGACGGCGCGCGCGAACGCGACGTCACGCCCGCTGACGCCTGAGGCTCCCCCCCCTCTTTCTCGCTCCCGTTCGACTGCCGTAACCGATTGGCCGCGCTCGGGTCGCTCCGCCGTCTTTCGACGCTCGAAACGCTCCGCAGCTACATACGGCCGTCCCGTCTCTTCACCCGTAGCCCGTCGACCACCCGCCGCGTCTCGGTTCCCGTCCGTACGGGTCCGTACGGGTACCATCCTCACTTCCGTCTCCGATACTTCACCACGCCGAACGTATCACTATTATAAGCAGTTATTCGGTGTGACGCGAACCACCGGACTGCATGGTCGACATCAGTCGCCGCAGTCTCATGGCCAGCTCGGTCGCGGCCGCGCTCGGAGCCAGCGTGGTCGGTAGTGGAGTCGTCAGCGCGGACGTCGACGAGTCCGACACGCCCGGGGCACCGAGCGTGAAGGGGTCGCTCAAGCGCTTCTCGAACACCGCGTTCGGCGCCGAGGTCACGGGCCCCTACGTCTTCGCCGACGGGACGCCGCTGTACAGCCTCCAGCACCCGAACACCGACAACACGGAGCCGTTCAACAAGGCCGGCGTCGGCTACGTCAGCGGCTTCAGCTTCGAGATGGCGGGGAGCAACGACGACTTCGAGGAGCTCTCCGCGCCGAACTCCGAGAAGAAACGGCGCAAAGTCCGCACCGCCGCCGGCGATTACACGATGCTCTTCAGCCAGGAGGAGTCCATCGGCGACGGCGACGAACAGCTCGGCGTCCCGCAGACGCCCGACGGCGAGAACATCGATAAGTACCCGGGGACGCGGTACTCCGAGGCGGGCTACACGCCGGACTGTAACCAGTTCATCCCCTCGAACGACGAGGGCACCGAGGGGCACCTCTTCACGAACTTCGAGGCGACACCGGGGAACGTCACGCGCGTCCCGGTCTCGAAGACCGACGACGGCGAGTGGACCGCGGACACCCAGAACGCCATCAACATGGCGAACACGGAGGCGCTCCGCTCGCTCGGCGGTACGATGATCAACTGCTACGGCGATCGCTCGCCGTGGGACACGATGGTCTCCGCCGAGGAGAACTACGCCCACCCCCGCGTCAACTTCACGCACACGGTCGGGGACATCGTCGAGGCCGAGAGCGGCAAGGGCCTCATCGGCGGCTGTCAGTTCTGGAACCGACCCAGCCCGACCGCGATCCAGAGCGCCGTGAACGACTACTACGACGACGAGGCGTGGACCCTGCAGGGCTACTGGGCGCTCGCCGGCGTCGAACTCCTCGCCTACTCGCTCGGCGCCGCGCCGACCGACACGACGGGCGTCGATACGGAGACCTCCGACACCTACGGCGGAAGCGAGGTCGCCGACGGCGCGGAGAACAACGTGGAGCCCATCACGGACGAGGAGTACCCGAACCCGTATCGCTACGGCTACTTCGTCGACTACCGCGACCCCCACGCGGAGACCCCCGATCCCATCAAGTACTACGTCATCGGGCGGGCCGCCTGGGAGTGTCCGGACTTCCAGAACGACCTCAAGACCGTCTACGGCTGCTCCGACGGCGACAGCAAGGGCATCTACAAGTTCGTCGCCGACGAGGAGATCCCGAGCTACGCCGATCCGATGGACGTCGAGGGCACGCTCTACGCGCCGAAGATCACGAACGACGCCGCGAGCGCTGCCGACTCCGGTACGCGCGCGTCCCCGGCCGACGTCGACCTCGAGGTCGAGTGGATCCCGATCGGTCACGCCTCCAACGCGGAGATCGAGTCATGGATCGCGGAGTACGACGACGTCACGCAGGAGGACTACCTCACGACCCACACCGACTACGACGAGGCCGAACTCGGTCAGGACGTCGCCTACAGCGACGCCATCGAGGAGGCCGACAGGGAGGTCATCGCGAACGGCAACCAGAACTACATCACGAACGAGGAGATCGTCGAGTGGGCGCGCCAGTACGAGGAGCGCGGCTACGACGGCGTCGACGAGGACCTGCGCCGCGTGCCATTCCTCGAACTCCGCGCGGCCGCGAAGGAGATCGGCGCCTCCATCGAGTTCAACAAGGCCGAGGGCGTCGACAGCGCCGACGACGCCGGCCCCGGCGACTACGTCTACTTCGGCATCTCCGAGTTCAACGACGACATGGCGGACGACACGGGCGACCTCCAGATGGACCGCGTCGACGGCGGCGTCGTCTATCGCGGCGAACTCGACACCCACTACGACATCAGTCGCCTCGAACCCGTCATCGTCGGCCCGGACTTCACCGACGGCCCGCAGGCCGCGAACGACGCGCTCCGGAACGTCGACAACGTGAACGTGATGGACGACGGCCGCGTCCTCTGCTGTGAGGACGGCTTCAACGAGTCCAAACGCTCCTACCCGAACGACTGCCTCTGGGTCTACCAGCCGAACCCGACGGTCGCCGCCGGCTCCGCCGCCGTCGCGCAGGGCGACTCCGTCACCGTCGACGTTCGCGCGAAGCACATCCCGGACGGCATCGCCGGCGGGACGTTCTCCGTCTCCGTCGCCGACCCCGACGTCGCCCAGATCACGAGCGCGAGCTACCCCGATGCGGCCGGTCTCACCAAGGCCCCGCAGGTCGCCGACGACGGCTCGACGGCCGCCTTCGAGTTCGCGGACGTGCAGGAGGCGATGCAGGCCGACGGCGTCGAGTTCACGCTCGCGACCCTCACGCTCTCCGGCGTCCGCGGCGGCGCGACCGGCCTCGACGTGCAGGCCGCGCTCGATGACGACGCGGGCAACGACATCGCGGTCGAGACCCGCTCCGGGATCGCGCTCACCGGTCCGGCGAGCGTCGCCCCCAGCGGCGCCCCGCCGAGCGACCCGGACGGCGACGGGCTGTTCGAGGACGTCAACGGCAACGGTCGCGTCGACTACGACGACGTCGTCCTCTTCTTCCAGCGCATGGACTCGAAGAGCATCTCCTCGAACACGCGGAGCTTCGATTTCAACGGCAACGAGCGCCTCGACTACGCCGACATCGTACAGCTCTACCAGGAGACTGGGGCCGGCGCGTGACCCGACGGCACGCATAAGACATGAGTCCGAACACCACGCGACGCACCCGGCGCCTGCTCGCGCTCGCCCTGTTCGTCGTCGTCGCTGCGCCGATCGCCGCCGGGGCCGGCCACGCGGCGACCGCCGACACCGCGGACGCGCCTACCGTCAGCGTCACCGACGTGGACGTCGCGTCGGACGGCACGGCGACGGCGACCGTCGTCCTGTCGTCGGCGCCGCAGGGTCTCGCCGGCTTCGCCGTCGACGTCTCGGTCGAGGGGTCGGCCGCGCGCATCACGAACGCGAGCTACCCCGAGACGTACGGGCTGACGAGCGAGCCGGCGCTCTCCGACGACGGCCGACAGGTCCGCCTCGAAGCCGCGGACCTGAACGAGCGCGTCCAGCCGGGCGCCTCCGACGTCGTCCTCGGCACGGTCGAGCTCACCGGCGTCAGCGCGGGCTCCGCCGAACTGAGCGCCGAGCCGCTGCAGTTCGACGCCGACGGCGGCGGGCCCGTCGAGCCCGACACGGCGGTCGGCACGGTCACCGTGACGTCCGGGACGCCCGACGACGGCTCGTCGTCCACGCAACGCACGAGCGCGGCCGTCGAGTCGCCGGACGCCGATTCGGCCTCCGCGTCGGGGCTCCCGGCGCTCCAGACGATCGCGGGCGCGCTCGTCGCGCTCGTCGTCGTCGCGCTCCTCGCGGTCGTGGCCGTGCGACGACGCCGCTGACGACTCCCCCCGGTCTCCCGCCGTCTCCTTTTGCGTACCTCTCGACACGCACAGCGGATACGACGGGCGCGTGACGGACGATCCCACGTCCGCTTCTCCCCTCTTCCACCTACCTGCCGTCTCTCCGTTTCGTTCTCCCTCCCTCTCTCACTCCGCCGCGTCCCACCCCGTCCGCACCCCGTAGCGCTCCCTCCCGCGCTCGTAGGCGCCCCAGAACGGGTCGTTCGACGGTTCGTCGAGCTCCGCACCGTCCATCTCGACGCCCCCACCCTCCCGCACGTCGCCGACCGCGGCCGCCCGGACCCCCTCGTCGGCGAGCGCGTCCAGCACGTCGTCCACCCCGTCCGGGCGCACGCTCACGAGCACCGTTCCCTCGCTCGACGCCGTCCACGGGTCGACGCCGAAGGCGTCGCAGACTTCGCGGACGCCCTCGCCCACGGGGAAGCGCTCGCGCTCGGCGGCGAGTCGCACCCCGGACGCCGCGGCGAGCTCGTGTAGGGCGTTGTCGACGCCGCGCTCGGTCGCGTCGTGCATCGCCGTCACCGGCCCCGCCGCGGCGGCGGTGAGCGCGTCCCGAACGGGACTCGCCTCGCGGAAGCGCGCCGTCCCCGCGTCGACGGTCCCGGAATCGAGGTCGAGCGCGTCGCCGTAGAGCACGCTCAGGATCCCCGTCGTCTCGATTGCCGGCCCCTTCGTGCAGACGAGTCGGTCGCCCGGCGTCGCGCCCGTCGGCAGCACGAGGTCGTCCGGGTCGCCGACCGCGAGCGCGGTCGCCGCGCCGACCGTCGGCCACGCGCAGCCCGCGTAGGTCCCCGTGTGGCCCGTCGCGATCGAGATCCCGAGTTCGCGCGCCTCGCGGTCGAAGACCTCCCAGAGCGTCCCGAACGCCGCCTTCGTCGTGTCCGGCGGGAGGTTCAGATCGATACTGAGGTGGCTCGGCGGGATACCGGAGAGGGCGGCGTCGCTCACGGCGACGTGGAAGGCGAACCACGCCGCGCGCTCGGCGCCGAGTTCACGCAGGACGAAGACGGGGTCGGTCGCGAGCGCTACGACGTGAGACCCGACGTCCACGACGCCGAAGTCCGCGCCGTGCGTCGGGCCGAGGCGGACGTCCGCCCGGTCGGCGCCGAGGCGCGGGTAGATGTGCTCCGCGAAGAACGCGCCGTCCACCTTTCCCGGATCCATACCGGACGGGGCGGTGCCCGGGCGGTTAGCGTCTGCGCTTCCCGCGCCCGCACCGACGACGGGGGCGCGTCGCCCGCGCCGCTACTCCTCGGGCAGCGCGTCGCGCTCGATCGTCGTCCCCGCGCCGCGGAGCGCCGACCGGATCGGCTCGTCGGCGTTCGCGTCCGCGACGACGACGGAGGGCGCGCCGCCGCGCAGGGCCTCCTCCGCGGCCATCACCTTCCGCTTCATGAACCCCTCCGCGGCCGTCCGCAGTCCGTCGTACTCGTCGGGCGTCGTCACGCGATCGATGAGCGTCTCGGGATCGTCGGGGTCGCGGTAGACGCCGCGGGTGTCGGTGAGGAGGACGAGGTCGGCGTCGAGCGCGCCCGCCACCGCCGCCGCCGAGCGGTCCGCGTCGCTGTTGACCGGGGTGTAAGAGCCGTCGTCCTCGACGCCGAGCATCGGGACCGACGCGACCGGCGTGTAGCCGCCGTCGAGCAATCGTTCGAGGAGGTCGTCGTTCACGTCCTCGATGGTCCCGGAGTGATCGCCGCGCTTGATCTTCTTTTTTCCATTTTCGACGACGCGCACCGCGGACTTCCGCGGGCCCGTCAGGAGGCCGCCGTCGACGCCGGAGAGACCGACGGCGTCCACCCCCTGATTCTGCAGGCCGGCGACGAGGTCGGTGTTCACGACGCCCGGCATCGCCATCTTGAACGCCTCCATCGTCGCCTCGTCGGTGAAGCGTCCGACGACGCCGCCCGGCGTCTCCACGTACTCCGGTTCGATGCCGAGGCGCTCCAGCGTCTCGTCGACCATCGTCGACCCGCCGTGGACGACGACGACGTCCTCGCCCTCCTCTCGCAGGGCGGCGACGTCCGCGAGCGCGCCCTCGGGGTCGACGGCCCTCGCGCCGCCGATCTTGACGACGACCGTCACGCGAACCACCCCCCGTGGTTCGCGTGGCCCAGTCGGACCGTCGGTCCAACGCTGGTCGCGCGAGACGCGTTCGCGGCGAGCGTGGCCCAGCCAGAGCGCGCTCTGGCGTTGGTCGCGCGAGACGCCGCCGGCGTTGAGTGTGACGTCGTCGAACGCCGGTCGACGGCCGTCATGCGGCGCTCACCCCCGGTTTCGTCTCAAGCCAGTCGACGATCCGCGCGGGGACATCCACCTCGGGCACGGCGTCGTTCAGCGCCTTGAACTCGCAGGTCGCGTTCACCTCGTGGACGGTGTATCCGTCTCCCGTCTCCATCAGGTCGACGCCGAGGAGGCCGCCGCCGACCGCGTCGCTCGCTCGCGCGACGAGAGCCGCGATCTCGTCGTCGATCGCGAAGGCCGTCGCCTCGCCGCCGCGTGCGGCGTTCGTGATCCAGTGCTCGGAGGAGCGCGTCATCGCCGCGATGGGCTCGCCGTCCGCCGCCACGACCCGGATGTCGCGATCGGGTTTCGGGACGAACTCCTGGACGTAGAAGACCGAGTGCTCGTAGCTCCCGAGGGTCTGTTTGTGTTCGAGGATCGCCTCGGCGGCGTCGCGCGTGTCGATCTTCGCCATCAGCCGCCCCCACGATCCCGTCACGGGCTTCAGCACGCAGGGATAGCCGAAGGCCTCGATGACGTCGAGGGCGCTCTCGACGTCGAAGGCGACCTCCGTGCGGGGCGTCGGGACGCCCGCGTCGGCGAGCGCGATACTCCCGCGGACCTTGTCCGCGCACGTCGAGGTCGGCTCCGAGCCGTTCACGACGGGGAGGTCGTAATGCTCGCAGAACCGACTCACGTAGCGCACCCGCGAGGACTCCTGGCACCGGTTCAACACGAGGTCGAGGTCGTCGAACTCGTCGGGTCGATCGCCGATGGCGAAACGCGGCTCGCGGACGTCGATCTTCGCCACGTCGTGGCCGCGCTCGCGGAGCGTCTCGAGCAGGAGGGTCTCGTCCTTCCGGATCCGCGAGTAGCAGAAACCCAGCCGCATCTACTCGCCCCAGTCCTCGTCGAGTTCGGGGGCGAGGTCGAGCGTCACCGGGTCCTCGCCCGTCACTTCGAGCTCCGCACCGCACGTCCCGCAGTCGACGATTTCGCCCGTTTCGACCGATTCCGACAGCTCCAGTTCCGAACCGCATTCGGGGCACTCCGACATACGCCCGCGTTCGCGGACCGGCTACTTAGGTCTGCGCCTCGCCGTTTCACACCGTGTCCGCCCCCGCGCGACCCCGACCCGCCGGCGGGGGGACGCTTTTCCCCCTCGGTCGCCGAGTGCGTGGCGTGTCCGATACGCCCGACGCGCTCGCCGATCCCGCGCCCGCCGTCGCCGCCGCGTTCGTCCGCGACGCGCGCGATCGCGGGGCCTTCTGTACCCTCCTCGGCCGCTGTCACGTCGCCTACGACGGACGGACGCGTTCGCACGCCGGTCCCGCCGATCGACTCGTCGCGCTCAAGCCCGACCGCACGCTCCTCGTGCACGCCGCCGACGGCCCGACGCCGCAGAACCGCCTCGCCGCCGACGCCCTCGACGTGACGCACGAGGACGGGACCGTCCGCCTCGTCGCCACGCGCGAGTCGCCCGCGGAGGAGCTCGTCGTGACCTTCGAGCGCGTCGCCCGCGCGAGCGCGATGTCCGCGGAGAAGCGCGACGCCGACGTCGAGGTGTCCGGGACCGAGGCGGACCTCAAGGAGCGCGTCCTCGCCGCCCCCGAGCTCGTCGAGGACGGCTTCAGCGCGCTCGCGGCCGAGCGCGACACGCCCGCCGGCCCCGTCGACGTCTTCGGACGCGACCGAGCCGGGAACCCGGTCGCCGTCGAACTGAAGGCCGTCCGCGCCGGCCCGGACGCCGCGAGCCAACTCGCCAGATACGTCGACGCCCTCGAACGCGACCTGCACGCGGACGCCGACGTCCGGGGGATCCTCGTCGCGCCCTCCTGTACGCCCCGAACGCGGCGCGTGCTCGCCCGCGACGGCCACGAGTTCGTGAGCCTCGCGCCGTCGCGGGACGACTGATGCGTATAGGTGACGCGGAATCGGCATCGGCCAAACCCTTCCGGTCCGTTATGGTGTCCACGGCTGTGCGATGAGGTGTGGCTTCACACGAGTACACGATCGACGCGGAGTGGGATCGCCAGTACGTCGACGGTGAGTGGCGGCCGTCGGCCGACGGCGAGACGCTGACCGTCGAGAACCCCGCGACCCGAGCGACGATCGCCGAGGTCCCGGCGGGGACGGAAGCGGACGTCGACGCGGCGTACGAGGCCGCGGCGGACGCGCAGTCGGCGTGGGCGGCGACGCCGATCGAGGAGCGCCGCGAGCTCGTCGCGGACGCCCTCGAACGCATCCGCGAGGAGTCGACGGCGATCGCGACGCTCCTCGCCGCGGAGAGCGGGAGCCCGCGCGCGAAAGCGCGGACCGAGGTCGGGCTCGCGACCGGTGACTTCGAGAACGCCCTCGACCTCGAACCGCCGGGCGAGGAGGTGCGGGACGCCACCTTCGTCGAGGGCAAAGCGAACCACGTCGTCTCGGAGCCGGTCGGCGTCGTCGGCATCATCTCGCCGTGGAACTACCCCATCCACCTCACGACGCGCGCGCTCGCCCCCGCGCTCGTCCTCGGGAACACCGTCGTCGTCAAGCCCGCCTCCGATACGCCGATCACGGGCGGCCTCCTGCTCGCGAAGATCGCGGACGAGGTCGGCATCCCGGACGGCGTCGTCAACGTCGTCACCGGCCACGGCTCTGAGATCGGCGACCGGATGGCCGGCCATCCGATCCCGCGAACCGTCTCGTTCACCGGCTCGACCGCCGTCGGGCGGCGCGTCGCCTCGCAAGCCGCCGAGACGATCGCCCTCCCCGCGCTCGAACTCGGGGGCAACGGTCCGAACGTCGTCACGGCCGATGCAGACGTGGCGCAGGCCGCGCGCGCCGGTGCCGTCGGCTCCTTCACCCACCAGGGCCAGGTCTGCATCTCGATCAACCGCCACGTGGTCCACGAGGACGTCTACGACGAGTACGTCGAGCGCCTCGTCGAGCACGCGGAGTCGCTCTCCCTCGGTAACCCCGCGGAGAGCGACGCCGACCTCGGCCCGATCGTCAACGAGGGTCAGCGCGACGAGATCCTCGACTACGTCGAGCGAACCGTCGAGGCCGGCGCGACGCTCGAAACCGGCGGCGAGGCCGACGGCCTGTTCGTCGAGCCGACCGTCCTCTCCGGCGTGACGAACGAGATGGCCGCGGCGTGCAACGAGCACTTCGGTCCCGTCGCGCCCGTCATCCCCGTCTCCTCGACCGAGGAGGCGATCGAGATCGCCAACGACACCGAGTACGGCCTCGCCGCCGCCGTGCAGGCCGGCGACGAGGAGACCGGTCGGTCCATCGCGGACCGGATCGACGCGGGGATGGTCCACGTCAACGACCACCCGGTCTACGACGATCCGAAGGCGCCCTTCGGGGGCATGAAACAGTCCGGCCTCGGCCGCTACAACGGCGAGTGGGTGATGGACGAACTCCTCGAAACGAAGTGGATCTCCGTCCAACACGAGGAGCGCGACTACGACCTCCTCTGACGCCCCTACTGTAGCTCGCGCTGGAGCCTGTTCAGCGTCGTCAGCGCCTGAATGGGCGTCATCTCCGCGAGGTTCAGCGCCGCCAGCTCGTCGAGCACCACGCTGTCGGCGTCGGCGCTCCCGCCGTCCGCGGTGGCGCTCGCGTCCGCCCCCGCGGCGTCGATCGCGTCCTTCGACGCCCCCTGTTCCCCTCCTTCTCCCGCGTCCTTCCCGCCCGCGTCCTCCGCGCGCTCGGCGACGACATCGCGCGCCCGCTCGACGACCCCGGGCGGGACGCCGGCCTGCTCGGCCACCTCGATGCCGTACGAGGCGCTCGCCGCGCCCTCGGCGACCTCGTGGACGAACGTCACGTCGTCGCCGTCGCGCGCCGCGCGGAAGTGGAGGTTGCGCGCGCCGTCGAGCGCCTCGGCGACCACCGTGAGGTCGTGGTGGTGCGTGGCGAACAGCGTGTACGCCCCCACCTCGTCGTGCAGACGCTCCGTGACGGCCTGCGCGATCGCGTAGCCGTCCGCGGTGCTCGTCCCGCGGCCCACCTCGTCGAGGACGACGAGCGAGTCCGCGGTCGCGTCGCGGAGGATGTCCGCGAGCTCCGTCATCTCGACCATGAACGTCGAGCGGCCGCCCGCGATGTCGTCGCTCGCGCCGACGCGCGTGAACACCCGATCGACGAGGGGGACGCGTGCTCGGCGCGCGGGCACGAAACTCCCGAGCTGGGCGAGCACCGCGACGAGCGCCGCCTGCCGCATGTAGGTGCTCTTCCCGCTCATGTTCGGGCCCGTCACGACCGCGAGCGGCGACTCGCGCGTGAGCGTCAGATCGTTCGGAACGAACGACTCTTCGGTCCGCTCGACGACCGGGTGGCGCCCGCCCTCGATCTCGAAGCCGTCCGCGCCGACCGTCGGCCGACAGTAGTCGTACTGGGCCGCGACCGCCGCGAGCGAGCAGAGCGCGTCCACCGTCGCGAGGGCGTCCGCGACCCGCTGGACGCGCTCGGCGGCTTCGCCGACCTCCCGGCGCACCTCGCGGAAGAGATCGAGCTCGCGGTCGTCCGCGCGCGCCGACGCGTTCATGATCTCCTCCTCGCGCTCTTTCAGCTCCGGCGTGACGAAGCGCTCCGAGTTCTTCAGCGTCTGTCGGCGCTCGTAGTTCTCGGGGACCGCATCGAGGTTCGGGTTCGTCACCTCGATGTAGTAGCCGTGGACGGAGTTGTGTCCGACCTTCAGCGAGTCGACGCCGGTGCGCTCGCGCTCCTGTGCTTCGAGGTCGTCGATCCACTGTTCGCCCGCGCGACGCGTCTCGCGCAGCTCGTCGAGCGTCTCGTCGTAGCCGTCCGCGATGATGCCGCCCTCGGTCAGTTCGCGCTCGGGGTTCTCGCGGATCGCGTTCCCGATGAGCCCGCGGACGTCGTCGAGGCCGTCGAGTCGCGCGCGGAGGTCGCGGAGGCGCTCGCTCTCGACCTCCGCCAGCGTCGCCCGGATCTCGGGGACGACGTCGAGCGTCGCCTTCAGCGAGCGGAGGTCGCGGGCGTCCGCGCGGCGGCGCGAGACCTTCGAGATGAGCCGTTCGAGGTCGTACACGTCCGCGAGATCCGTCCCGAGCGCGTCGCGCGTGAGCGGGTCCGCGACGAGCTCCTCGACGGCGTCGTGGCGCGCCTCGATCCGATCCGCGTCGACGAGCGGGCGGCGGAGCCAGTCCTTCAGCCGGCGGCCGCCGAGCGCGCACGCCGTCTCGTCGAGGACGTCGATCAACGCCGCCCCCTCGCTCCCGTGGACGCTCCGGCGCTCGAAGAGTTCGAGCGAGCGCAGCGCCACGCCGTCGAGCACCATGTACTCGCGGGGGTCGTAGCGCGTCAGATGCGTGAGGTAGTCGAGGCGGTCGCCCGCGCCGTCGCCCTCGCCGCCGCGGGTGTACTCCGCGTACGCGAGCAGCGCGCCGCAGGCCCGCACCTCCGCCTCGCCGCCGAGGTGGGCGTCCGGCGATCCGAAGTAGTCCGCGACGCGTCCGCGCGCGGCGTCGTCCGCGAACGCCGCGGGATCGTACGCCGTGACCATGCAGTCGTCGGCGAAACACTCGCCGTCCGCGTCGGGCCCGACGATGGCCTCCGCGGGGTCGAAGCGCGCGATCTCGTCGCGCACCGTCGCCGCGGCGTCCGGGCCCGTCGCCACGAAGTCCCCCGTCGAGACGTCGAGGAAGGCGAGGCCGTATCCCTCGTCGCCCCGCGTCAGGCTGGCGACGAAGTTGTTGTCGTCGGAGCGCAGGAGCTCGGTCTCCGTCAGCGTCCCCGGCGTCACGACGCGCGTCACGGAGCGCTCGACGATCCCGCTCGCCTCGTCCGGGTCCTCGACCTGATCCGCGACCGCGACGCGATAGCCCGCCTCCAAGAGCCCCTCGATGTAGGAGGCGGCGCTGTCGATCGGGATGCCCGCCATCGGGTAGGAGCCCGTCGAGTCCTCGCGTTTCGTCAGCGTGATCTCGAGGATCCGCGCCGCCGTCTCCGCCGCCTCGCAGAAGAGCTCGTAGAAGTCCCCGACCTGAAAGAGCACGAGCGAGTCGTCGTACTCGTCGCAGAGGTCGTGATACTGGGCCATCATCGGCGTCAGCTCCTCGCGGTGATCGGCCATCGCCGCCGGCGGTCCCAGTGCCGCGTCCATACCCGTATCCAGCGCGCCGGTTCGGAAATACCCGTCGCGTCGGGCCCCGCGCGGTCCGGCCCCGCCGGGACCACGCGTCCCGAACGCCCTCAGCGACACCGTCGCGCGGCTACCCGCCGTCCGTGCCGGTGCCGCCGGCTTCTTTCCGCCTCGGCGCGTTCGTCCCCCATGGCCGAGACAATCACCGTCTTCTCCGATTACGTCTGTCCGTTCTGCTACCTCGGACGGCGCTCGCTCGACGAGTACCAGGAGAGCCGCGACGAGGCCCTCGAGATCGACTGGCACCCCTTCGACCTGCGCTCGAATCAGCGGAACGACGAGGGGGAGGTCGTCCGCGAGAGCGGGCACGACGACGAGTATTACGAGCAGGCCCGCGAGAACGTCGAACGCCTCCGCGAGGAGTACGGCGCGGACGAGATGGCGACGACGTTCGCGGGCGACGACGTCGACTCCCTCGACGCGCAGATCGCCTCCTACCACGTGCGAGAGACCGAAGAGTACGAGACGTGGCTCGACTTCGACCGCGCGCTCTTCGCGGCGCTCTGGGAGGACGAGCGCGACATCGGCGACGTCGACGTGCTCGCGGCCGTCGCGGACGAGGTCGGCATCGACGCCGAGGCGGTCCGCGAGGCGGTGGCTGACAACGACCTGCGCGAGACGGTCCGGACGAAGTTCGGCGAGGCCCACGAGATGGGGATCACGGGCGTCCCGACGTTCGCCTACGACGGGTACGCGGCGCGGGGCGCGGTCCCGCCCGAGCAGCTCCGCCGACTCGTCGAAGGCGAGTAACGACCCGACCCCCAGTATCCTTTCCACGACGGCTGCCGTCCGTTTCGAGCGTCCACGCCTCCCGTCACGAGGGCCGATCCACACATCCGCGAACGCCATACGGGAACTATTGTTTTCTCTACGAAAAATACTGGCCTCCATAGATGAAGTTTGGGTGGCGTATCGAAAGCGATCGGTATGTTTATGCTCATAACGCGTGTGCAATCGCGTACAAGATGACTTGGTCAAACCAGGAGTGGTGGCCCGAGATGCTGCGACTGGACATCCTCGACGACAACGCCGCGGAGCTCGATCCGTACGGCGACGACTTCGACTACGCCGAGGCGTTCGACTCCCTCGATCTCGACGAGGTGAAGTCGGACATTCAGGAGGTGATGATGGACTCGCAGGAGTGGTGGCCCGCCGACTACGGCAACTACGGTCCGCTGTTCATCCGGATGGCGTGGCACAGCGCCGGCACCTATCGCACCCTCGACGGCCGCGCGGGTGCGGCCGGCGCCCGCCAGCGCCTCCCGCCGGAGAGCAGCTGGCCGGACAACGTCAACCTCGATAAGGCCCGCCGCCTGCTCCAGCCGGTCAAGCAGAAGTACGGCCGGAAGCTCTCGTGGGGCGACCTCATCATCCTCGCGGGGAACGTCGCCCTCGAGACGATGGGCTTCGAGACGTACGGCTTCGGCGGCGGTCGCGAGGACGCGTACAAGTCCAACGAGGCCATCGAGTGGGGCCCCGAGACCGAGTGGGAGACGACGTCGCCCGACCGCTTCGAGGACGGCGAGGTCGGGAACCTCAAGGACCCGCTCGCCAACACCGTCATGGGTCTCATCTACGTGAACCCCGAGGGCCCCTACGGCGAGCCCGACGTCGATGGCTCCGCCGCGAACATCCGCGAGGAGTTCGACCGCATGGCGATGGACGACGAGGAGACGGTCGCCCTCATCGCCGGCGGGCACACCTTCGGGAAGGTCCACGGCGCCGACGACGAGACCGAAGTCGGTCCCGAGCCCGACGCCGCGCCCATCGAGGATCAGGGTCTCGGCTGGGACCACGACTTCGAGAAGGCCGGCATGATCACGAGCGGCATCGAGGGACCGTGGAACGCCACGCCGACCGTGTGGGACACGGGCTACGTCGACAACCTCCTCGAATACGAGTGGGAGCCCCACAAGGGCCCCGGCGGCGCGTGGCAGTGGCGGCCGGCCACCGAGGAGGAGCGCGAGGACATCGAGAAGGCCCCGGCCGCCCAGGACTTCGACGAGTCCGAGGAGCCGATGATGCTGACCACGGACGTCGCCCTGAAGCGCGACGACGACTACCGCGCGATCCTCGAGGACTTCCAGGAGAACCCCGATCACTTCCAGCAGGCGTTCGCCCGCGCGTGGTACAAGCTGATCCACCGCGACATGGGTCCGAAGCAGCGCCTCGCCGGCCCCGAGGTGCCCGAGGAGGAGTTCGTCTGGCAGGACCCGATCCCGGAGGCCGACTACGAGACCGTCGGCGCCGAGGAGGTCGCCGAGCTCGAAGCCGCGATCCGCGACGCCGACCTCTCGCGCACCGACCTCGTCAAGACCGCGTGGGCGTCCGCCTCGACGTACCGCGACAGCGACAAGCGCGGCGGCGCGAACGGCGCGCGCGTCCGCCTCGAACCCCAGAAGAACTGGGAGGCCAACGAGCCCGAGACGCTCGCCGACGTCCTCGACACCTACGAGGAGATCCAGGCCGACTTCAACGAGTCGCGTGACGACGACGTCCGCGTCTCCCTCGCGGACCTGATCGTCCTCGGCGGTAACGTCGGCGTCGAGGACGCGGCCGCGGACGCCGGCTACGACGTGGACGTTCCCTTCGAACCGGGCCGGACGGACGCCAGCGCCGAGCAGACCGACGCCGACTCCTTCGAGCCGCTGAAGCCGAAGGCCGACGGCTTCCGCAACTACATCGGCGACGGCGACTGGAACGACCTCTACGACTCCCTCGAGGAGCGCATGGTCGACAAGGCCGACCTCCTCACCCTCTCCGTCGCGGAGCTGACCGTGCTCGTCGGCGGGATGCGCGCGATCGGCGCGACCTACGACGACACCGATCGCGGCGTCCTCACCGACGATCCCGGCGCGCTCACGAACGACTTCTTCGCCAACCTGCTCGACATGGACTACGAGTGGGAGGCCGTCGACGACGACGAGGAGGTCTTCGAGGGCTACGACCGCGCGAGCGGCGAGAAGGTGTGGGAGGCCACCCGCTTCGACCTCGTCTTCGGCGCCAACGCCCGCCTCCGCGCGCACGCCGACGTCTACGCGGCCGAGGACGGCGAGGAGAAGCTCGTCGAGGACTTCGTCGAGGCCTGGCACAAGGTCATGACGCTCGACCGCTTCGACCTCGAATAACGCCGCACACCGCGACCACACGCCACCCCTGATCGACCGGGTCGGCCGTCGATGGGGCCGACCCCCACTCTTTCCCCTGCGCTCTCTCCGTCGAGCCGCGACGCGTTCACCGCCGGCTCGCGGCAACTTTTTTCACTCTCACGGCGATACCGTCGTCCATTCCGGGTCATGACCGACTCCTCGCTCGCGCGCGTCGAGGCGGGGCTCGAAACCGCCGCCGAGCGTGTCGGCGTCGGGCGGTTCTGTCGGCCCGCGCGCGCCGTCCGCCTCTTCGAGTTCGGCGCCGTCGGTTCCTCCGGCGCGATCCTGAACGTCCTCCTCCTCCTCGCGCTGCTCGGCGACGCCCCGTACGTCGTCTCGGCCTTCGTCGCCTTCTTCGGCGCCGCGACGTGGACGTTCGCGCTCAACAGCCGCTACACCTTCGCGGCGACCGATCGCCTCCGGCGACGCTTCGTCCGCTACCTCGGCGTCTGCACGTTCGGGTACGTCGTCTACACGGCCGTTCTCACCGTCGGCCTACAGTGGCTCGCCGTCCCGCAGTGGCTCGCGTCGCTCTCCGCCGTCACCGGCGGTGGGCTCTGCAACTACGTCGGGTGCGAGTGGTACGCGTTGACGTCGTAGGGGAACGGTTTTTCGCTCCGCGAGCCACGGGTCCCGTATGGGACTACAGGACTACTGGGGGATCGGCCCGAAGACCGCCGCGCTCCTCACGGAGTCGCTCGGCGAGACGGCGGCGATCCGAGCCGTCGAGTCCGCGGACGTCGGTGCGCTCGTCGAGGCGGGCGTCCCCGCGGGGCGCGCCACGCGGATCCTCCGACGCGCCACCGACGACGGCGACGCGGACGTCTTCGCGACCGACGACGCGCGCGACGTTTACAACCGCGTGCTCGACGCCGCGACGGCGCACGCGCTCACCGATCGCGCCCGCGATCGCATCCGCGTGCTCGCGCCGCTCGACACGCACGCGGCCGCCGAGCGCCGCCTCGACGAGATCGACGCCGCGATCGAGACGTGGCGCGGGCTGAGCGACGCCGAGCGCGAGGCCGCCGTCGACGCCTTCGCGGAGCACGAGAGCCGCGATGCGGGCGACCGGGCGGCCGTCGAGACCGCGCTCGCGCTCATCGAGGCCGGCCTCACCACCGGCACCTTCGCCGCGTTCGCCGACCTCGACGCCGACGCGCTGCGCGACGCCGCGGCCGCGCTCCGCGCACGCGACGGCGACGACGGCGTTCGAGAGGGATACGACGACCGCCTCGACGCCCTCCGCGAGCAGGCCGCCGCCGTCGAGCGCCTCGCGACCGACACCGTCGCGGTCCTCGACGACGTCCGCTCGGGCGACCTCCGGGGTCCCGACGCCTTCCGCGAGGCGGTCATCGAGCACGTCGTCGACGCGACGGGCGTCGAGGCCGCGGCCGTCCGCGAGCACGCCGCGACGGAGGCGAGCGACGCCGCCGACTTCGTGAGCACGACGCTGCGCTCGCTCGCCGACGCGCGCCGCGAGGCCGCCGCCGAGCGCGAAGCCACGGTCCGCGCCGACCTCGACGCGGCCATCGACGAGGCCGAAGCGGACGTCGAGGCGGCCGCGGACGCCGTGCCGGACGCCGCCTTCGCCTGCTCGCTCGCGCGCTTCGCCATCGCCTACGACCTGACGCGACCCGAGTACACCGAGGACGCGGCGCTCGCGGTCGTCGGCGCGCGAAACCTCGACCTGCTCACCGAGGGCGTCGCGGTCCAGCCCGTGTCGTACGCGCTCGGCGCGCACGACACCGTCGGAGCGGACGGGGCCGGTGCCGACGGCGACGCATCCCAGTACTTCGCCGGACTGCCGTCCGGCGACCGCGTGAGCGTGCTCACGGGCGCGAACTCCGGCGGGAAGACGACGCTCCTCGAAACCCTCGCGGAGGTGGCGACGCTCGCGTCGCTCGGTCTGCCCGTGCCCGCCGAGCACGCCCTCGTCGGCGACTTCGATCGCCTCGTCTTCCACCGCCGCCACGCGAGTTTCAACGCCGGCGTGCTGGAGACGACGCTGCGCTCCGTCGTCCCGCCGCTCGCCGCCGAGGGACGAACCCTCATGCTCGTCGACGAGTTCGAGGCGATCACCGAACCCGGGAGCGCCGCCGACCTCCTGCACGGCCTCGTCTCGCTCACCGCCGAGCGCGACGCCCTCGGCGTCTACGTCACCCACCTCGCGGACGACCTCGACCCGCTCCCCGGCGTCGCGCGGATCGACGGCATCTTCGCCGAGGGGCTCGCGGACGACCTCGCGCTCGAAGTCGACTACCAGCCCCGATTCGGCGTCGTCGGGCGCTCGACGCCGGAGTTCATCGTCGAGCGCCTCGTGGCGAACGCCGACGACGCCGACCGTGAGGCGTTCGGCACCCTCCGCGACGCGCTCGCGGCCGCCGACGACGCCGACGACTAGCCCGGGCGAGCGCTTACGGTCCGCGCGCCCGACGGGTGTCGCATGGTCGAAGCCACGTTCCTCGCGCTCGCGGGCGCGCTCTGTCTCTTCTTCCTCGTCTGTAGCGCGTTCTTCTCGTCCGCCGAGATCGCCGCGTTCTCCCTGCAGTGGCACCGCATCCAGTCGCTCGCCGCCGGCGGCGACCCGCGCGCCGGCGCCCTCCGCGACCTCCGCGAGGACCCGAACCGACTGCTCGTCACGATCCTCGTCGGCAACAACGTCGTCAACGTCGCCTTCTCGACGGTGATCGCCACGCTCACCATCGCGCTCCTCCCCCCGGGCCCCGCGATCGTCGCCGCGACCGTCGTCACGAGCGTGCTCGTCCTCCTCTTCGGCGAGGTCGCCCCGAAGGCCTACGGCGTCGCGCACGCCGAATCGTGGGCGCTCGCCGTCGCCCGTCCCGTCGCGGTCCTCGAACGCGCGCTCTCGCCCGTCGTCTGGGCGTTCGACGTCGCCTCCGACGCTCTCACGTCACTCCTCGGGGCCACGGACGCCGTCCCGCCGTACGTCACCCGCGAGGAGATCCGCGCGCTCCTCGTCACGGGCGCACAACTCGGCGTCGTCAACGCCGACGAACGCGAGATGGTCCACGCCGTCCTGGACCTCGAACAGACCGCGGTCGAGGAGGTGATGTCGCCCCGCGAGGCCGTCGTCGCCGTCCCGGCGAGCGCCACCCCCGCGGACGTCCGCGACGCCTGTCTCGCCGCCGACGTCGCCGCCGTCCCCGTCTACGGCGACGACCTCGACGACGTGCGCGGCGTCGTCTCGCTCGCGGACGCCGAACGCGCCGTCGGTACCGACGCGTCGCTCGACGCGATCACCGCGGCCGTCACCCGCGCCCGCGAGTCGTGGACGGTCGACGACCTGCTCACCGAACTCCGGGAGACCGGCGCGTCGCTCGCCGTCGTCACCGACTCGCAGAACCGGACGGTGGGCGTCGTCACGCGCTCTGACGTGGCCGACGAGGTCGTCTGGCGGGGACGCTGAGACGCGGGCGCGGTCGCTCCTCGACGCGCGAAAAACGGAAAAGCGGGAGAAACTGCGACTCGCGGCGTTACTTCTTACGCTGCGTGCCGCCGCTCTTCGAGGGGCGGGTCTTCTCGGTGCCCTTCCCGCGCTTGCGGAGACCGCGGCCCTTGCGGCCGGCGGAGGTGAGCCCGCGGAACGCGCGGTTCTCCTGGCTGTTGTTTGCGATCCAACCGAGATCGTCGTCGTTCTGGATCGCGGGGTGCTCCGGGTCGAGGAGGATGACTTCGAACCACTTCTGCGAGCCGTCCTCACCCACCCAGTAGGAGTTGAGCACGCGGAGGTTGCGGTACTTCCGGGAGGCGCGCTCCTCGGAGATGCGCTGGAGGTTCTTCGCGCGACCGATGCGGTTGACGCCCTGGCGCTTCGAGCGACGACCGGCCTTGTGGCGCTGCTGGCGCGCCGTCCCCTTGCGGACGGAGACGCGCGCGACGACGACGCCCTGCTTGGCCTTGTAGCCGAGCTCGCGCGCCTTGTCGAGGCGCGTCGGTCGCTCGACGCGCTCGATGGCGCCCTGCTCGCGCCACTCCTGCTTTCGTTGCCACTGCAGCTCGGCGAGCTTCCCCTCGCCGGGCTGCTTCCACGCGTCCTTGATGTGGGAGTAGAAGCTTCGTGCCATAGTGTGTCCGCGGGCGCTTGCGATTCAGTGCGCGGTGCGCACCACATTTCGTCCCGTCGCGGCGATGCCGCGGCGGGTGCCCGTCGGGCCCGCGCCGACGAGTTAGTGGCTCTTCCCCCGTGACGGGGTTAAGGCCTTCGGAAACGGCTGCGAGGACCGAGCGAACGCCGTCCTCGCGACGATGAAACGCAGGGGAAGGAGAGCGTACAGCGAGGACCGGGTCGCGGCTGAACGACCCGGGGAGGCCTCCGGGGCCGATCGAGCGTCGATCAGCTCGCGGGCCCCACCACGGCGACGCTACCACGACGCGCCGTCGTCCATGTGTATGCCACGAACGAGCCTCCATCCGATCCGTCGGGCCACGGGTATATACCGGTTTTTCGAGATCGTGCCGGAGTTCGGTCCGAATCGGACCCAAATTCGACCGGAATGTCCCGCGCTACTCGGGGTACTCCCGCACCGTCTCGAAGTCGTCGGCGGCGACCGCGTCGGCGACGGCCTCGGCGTCCGTCTCGGGCGTCGGGTTCGGATACTTCCGGCGGAAGTAAGCGACGATGTTGCGGACGTCCCGTCCCAGGAACTCCCGGGCGTTCTCGTGGTCCGTCGGGACGGACTGGGGCCAATCGAAGAGCAACACGCCGTCCTCGCGGACGAAGACGTTGTACTCGCTGATGTCCGCGTGGACGTACCCCTCGTCGTACGCGTTGGCGATCTCCCGGAGGATCAGATCGAGGACGCCGACGACCTGCTCGTCTTCGAGTTTCGCGCGGTTGAGCTCGACGCCATCGATCTTCTCCATCACGATCGCGTGGCGGTTCTGGTCGATCGGACGCGGGACGCTCACGTCCGGGTAGAGGGCGTGGAGCGCCTCGTGCTCGCGCTCGGCGGCCTTCCTCGCGGTGTAAAACCACGAGACGTGATCGTTGTCGCTCGTGTAGTCGCGCTCTTTTTGCACCTCGCGGAAGTTCGTGTACCCCTCGCGGTGGAACTTGAGCGCGAGCGGCTTGTACGACTCCACCTCGAAGACGTCGCTCTCCTTGCCGACGCCGAGGGGCGCGCCGAACCCGGAGACGGTCTCGCGCTCGGCGAAGGCCTTCAGCGCGAGGACGTCGTACCCCTCGAAGGTGAGTCGGAACCCCTCGTACTGGATCGTCTGGCGTTCGACCAGCCCGCGGTCTTCCACCCTATCGAGGCGGTAGTCGACCTCCTCGGCGGTGAGGCGCGCGAAGTCCGGGAGCTTCTCGCGGGCCACCCACTCCGAGAAGCGCATCCCGTGTTCGACGCCCGAGAGGAGGTTGAAATCCTCCTGTTCGAGCGCCGCGACGTCCTCGGCGACGTTCCGTACCATCTCTCCTCGGGTAGGTCGGCACGCGATAAAAGCCCCGCGACACCCCCCGAGACGCCGCCGGTCGTCAGGTCGTCCCGTAGCGTTCGACGTACCGCGAGGTCTGTTCGGCGAGGCGTTCGAGCACGACCCCGTCCGCTTCGTCGAACGCCCCCTCGTCGTCCGCGACGCAGAGCATCCCGACGCGTTCGCCGCCGGCGATCACCGGCGCGCCCGCGTAACGGCCGAGGTCCGGGGCGACGCGCGCACCCCGATCCGAGACCGCGGCGTCGTCGACGATCAGCGCACCGTCACCGGTGATGCCGTGCGCGCAGATCGCGCGCCCGCGCTCACGGTCGGGGAGGTCGACGCCCTCGGCGGTGAGGAACGTCTCGTGGCGCTCGTCGACCAGCCCGATGAACCCCGCGCGGGCGTCGAGGCACTCGCGCGCCGTCGTCGTCATCCCGCCGAGGTGCGCGCGGAGCGTCGGATCGTCGAAGTCGCGGGCGCTGAGGGCGCGGAGGCGCGCGCGCTCGCCCGCCGGGACCGGGAAGTCGCGCCACTCCTCCTCGACGGCGCGCCGGAGCGTTCGGGCGGCCGTGCCGGCGTCGGCGTCCGCGTCGGCCACCACGCAGACCGCGTCGCTCGCGCGGATCAGCCCCGCGAGCGCCTCACTGCGCGCGACGTCCTCCCCGGCGAGTATCGCGTCCGCGTCCGCCGCCGCTCCCGCGGCGTCGCCGATCCGCCGGTGCGAGACGGTGACGCCGTCGGCGTCCCCCACCCCCGATCCGGCGTGCTCCGTCGCGTCACCCGTCACGCGGACGACCCTGAGTGCCCCCTCGTCGCTCACGACCGAGACTCCGCGAGCGTCGCTTGATAACCTATCGGCCGTCCCGGCGTACGCCCCCGCGTCAATACCACTAGTTATATTATGACGGGGAATTATTCTCAGAGTACATCATGACGGACGACGAGATCGGAACGACGCACATCGGTAGCCTCCCCCGACCGCCCGAACTCCTCGAGCTCCTGACCGCGAAACAGGACGGCGAGGACGTCGACGCCGAGGAGTGGGAGCGCGCGACGACCGAGGCGACGCACGACGTCGTCCAGCGGCAACTCGACGTCGGCCTCGACTCGATCAACAACGGCGAGCAGCCCCGCGTCTCGTTCAACTGGTACGTCCAGAACCGTCTCAGCGGGATCGAGGGAACGCGCGAGACGGAGCTCTGGGCCGACCTCCAGGACTACCCGGAGTACGCGGACGAGACGTTCAAGACGGACGTCATCGACCTCTCCGAGCAGCCGGTCGTCACCGGCCCCATCGAGTACACGGGCTACGAGGAGGCCCGAGCGGAGATCCAGGGCTTCCGCGACGCGCTCTCGGACCTCGACGCGACCGCGGAGGACACCTTCATGACCGCCGCGTCGCCGAGCGTCGTCACCTCGACGCACGTCAACGACTACTACGACGCCTACGACGACTACCTCGCGGACGTCGCCGACGCGATGCAGGAGGAGTACGAGCTCGTCGCGGACGCGGGCTTCACCCTCCAGATCGACGCCCCCGAGCTGCTCACGGCCGGGCAGACCGAGGCCTTCCGGGACGCGTCCATCGAGGACATCAAGAGCGCGACCCGCCGCCACGTCGAGGCGCTCAACGACGCCCTCGAAAACGTCCCCGCAGAGCAGGTCCGCCTCCACACCTGCTGGGGGAGCTACGAGGGACCGGGCCACCTCGACATCGACCTCGTCGACATGTTGCCGGTCATCTACGAGGCGGACATCACGGGGCTGAGCGTCGAACAGGCGAACCCGCGTCACCAACACGAGTATCGCGCGTTCGCCGACGAGCCGATCCCGGACGGCTGGACGCTCATTCCCGGCGTCGTCGACGTGAAGACGAACATCATCGACCACCCGGAGACGATCGCGGACCGTATCGAGCGCGTGGCGAACGCCGCCCCGGACGACACGCCGATCGTCGCCGCACCGGACTGCGGGTTCGGCACACAGGCCGGCCTCGGCATGGTCAGCCCCGAGATCGCGTGGGCGAAACTCGAAGCGCTCGTCAAGGGCGCCGAGATCGCCACCGAGCGACTCGTCTAGACCGACTCACGAGCCCCTTTCTCCTGCGCGGTCCCTACGCGTCGTCGTCCGTGTACTGATCGTAGAGGACGCTCCCGAGGCTGGTGGCGTCCCGGACTTCGGTCGTGTCGTCGCGCGCCGTGGCCCCGCCGACGACACCCGCGTCCTCCATCTCGCTGACGCGCTGCTCGATCTCGGCCTGCACGTCGCTCAACAGCGCGTCCGGGACGTCCGTGACGTCGTCCGGTTCGTCGAGCGACGCCTCGCGGACGACGCGCCACTCCCTGGCCGTCGGGTCGTAGTCGACGGCGCGCAGGCCGCTCTTCGTGACGAAGACGATCGCGGTGATCAACTGCGTCTCGCGCTCCGGGTAGTGAAAGGCGTTCACGGGGCGAACGTCGACGAACCGACCGGAGGCCGAAAGCGCCATCACCTCGTCGTGGGAGAGCGGGCGCGACGGCAGCGACTCGAAAGCCATACGCGCACGTGGGTCTCGACCCTGAAGCGTCGTTCGAAAACCGGCCGCGACGCGAAGGTTCAAGCCCCGTCGGTCCGCGCCACGAGGCATGAGCAGTCCGCTCGACACGACGGTTCGCGTCGGTGAGATCCGCGCCGCCGAACGCTTCGAGGAGGCCCGCAAACCAGAGCTGTTCAAACTGGAGATCGACCTCGGCGACGAGATCAGACACTCCGCCGCGCAGCTCGGCTACAACCACGACCCCGACGCGGTCGTCGGGCGACAGGTGCTCTGCGCGATCGACCTCGGCACCGTGA
This sequence comes from Halarchaeum nitratireducens, assembly GCF_014647155.1. GTDB lineage: Archaea > Halobacteriota > Halobacteria > Halobacteriales > Halobacteriaceae > Halarchaeum > Halarchaeum nitratireducens. Next base: position 291,283 of record NZ_BMOQ01000003.1, read on the forward strand.
ACATCGCGGGCTTCGAGTCCGACGCGCTCACGCTCGGCGTCCCGGACGACGAGGGCCACCCGGTGCTCGTCGCGCCCGACGAAGCCGTGCCGCTCGGCGGCGATCTCTACTGACGCGCAGAAGTGCTATGGGACGGGGGAGTCGCGCGGTCGGTATGAGTCTGAACAGTGACCGCGCGGCCGCACCTCACCCGTTCTTTAGGTTCGCCTAAAACAACAAAAGCGTTTCGGCCACCTCACTCGAACCCGAACGTCTCCGTCTCAGCTCCGCCGAGGGCGTCCTCGACGGCCGCCCGGACCTCCGCCAGCGGCGGTTGATCGCGCGCCGGATCGATGGGGTGGTCGCCGACCCACCGATAGCGGATCGTCCGGTCCGTTCCGAGGAAGAAGACGGAGCGCTTCGCGCGCCGGAAGAGGCCGAACGTCCGGTAGTCGACGCCGAACGCCTCGGCGAGGTCGAGGTCCCGGTCGGCGTACAGCGCGAAGCTGAGGTCGAGGTAATCGATGAACCACCGGTGTGTCGCCGCGTGCGATCGCGAGACGCCGACGACCTGTACGCGCTCGTCGTTTGCGAACCAGCCGTAGTCGCGGAAGGAACACCACTCCGCCATGCAGTCGGGGCTGAAGTCGTTCGTGTAGAAGGCGAGGATCGTCGGCCGGTCGTCGGTCAGCGACGAGAGCGAGACGTCCGCCGTGCTCCCGTCCGGGCGGACGAGCGGGGCGGTCACGTCCGGCGCGACGTCACCCACGGCGAGCGGCTGGCTCATTGGCCCGACACAGGGCGTCGTCGCCCAAGTGCGTTCCGGCGCTCGGCGGACTCCGAAGCCCCTTTGCTCGCCGCCCCCCTCCCCACGAGCATGTCTCTCAACGTCGGCGCACACGTCTCCATCGCGGGCTCGAAGACCTCGGGCGATCCCGAATCCCCGCCCGGTGACGGCATCGAGAACGCCGTCTGGCGCCAGCGGAACGTCGGTGGCACCTGCGGGCAGATCTTCACGCACTCCCCGCAGGTCTGGCAGTCGCCGGACGTCGACGCCGACGAGGCCGCGGCGTTCCGCACGGCCAGCGAGGAGCACGACGTCGGCCCGTGGGTCGTCCACACCTCCTACCTCGTCAACCTCTGCACGCCCAAGGAGGACCTCCGCGAGAAGTCCCGCACCGCGATGCAAGAGGAGGTCGACGCCGCCCACGCGCTCGGGATCCCCTACGTGAACGTCCACCTCGGCGCGCACACCGGCGCGGGCGTCGAGCGGGGCCTCGAAAACGCCGCCGGCGTCATCGACTCCCTCGACGTCCCCGACGACGTCACGATCCTCATCGAGTCCGACGCGGGCAGCGGCACGAAGCTCGGCGGCGACTTCGAGCACCTCGCCACCGTCCTCGACCTCGCCGACACGCACCTCGACATCTGCCTCGACACCGCCCACGCCTTCGCCGCGGGCTACGACCTCTCGACCCCCGAGGGCGTCGAGGCCACCCTCGCCGAACTCGACGACGTCGTCGGCCTCGATCGTCTGCAGTACGTCCACCTCAACGACTCGAAACACGAGTGTGGCACCAACAAGGACGAACACGCCCACATCGGGGACGGCTACATCGGTGACGACGGCTTCGAGGCGTTCCTGAACCACGACGCGATCCGCGACGTCCCGCTCGCCTTGGAGACGCCGACGGAGGACGGACGCTCCTACCCGTGGAACATCGAGCACGTTCGAGAGCTGCGTGACGGCGACCGGTAGAGGGCCGTCGCGACTCGACGAGCGCGCGGTCCGACTCTCCGCCGACTCGGGGAGCGTCCCGTCGTCGAGCAGTAAGCGTTTCTTCCCTCCCGTACTTACGCCCTCGCAGTGAGACGGTTCTCCGCCGACTACCTGACGGCCACCCGTCGCGGGATGTGGGACGATCGGTCGGCGCTCGCGCCGCTCGCCCTCGACTCGCGGACCCGCATCCTCGACGTCGGGTGTGGCACGGGCGAGTTGACGCGCGTCCTCCGCGAGGAGAGCGACGCCGAGGTGGTCGCCGTCGACGCCGACTGCGCGCTCCTCGCCGAGGCCGAGGCCGACGCGCGCGCGATGGGCGACGCGACGCGCCTCCCATTCCGCGACGACGCCTTCGACCTCGTCGTCTGCCAGGCGCTCCTGATCAATCTCCCGGACCCCCGGCGCGCGATCGAGGAGTTCGCGCGCGTCTCCGCGGATCTGGTCGCCTGCGTCGAACCCGACAACGCCGGGGTCGTCGTGGAGTCGAGCGTCGCGGCCGAGGCCCCGCTGGCGAAGCGCGCACGCGACACCTACATCGCGGGCGTCGAGACGGACGTCACGCTCGGATCGAGCGCGACCGCGCTCCTCCGCGAGGCCGGTCTTTCGGACGTCGAGGGTCGCCGGTACGAACACGAGCGCACCGTCCAACCGCCGTACGACGCGCCGGCGCTCGACGCCGCGAAGGCGAAGGCCGCGGGCACCCGGATCGAGGAGCAAGCGCCGACGCTCCGCCGCGGCGGCCTCTCGCGGACCGACGTCGACGACCTCAAAAGCGAGTGGAAGGCCATGGGACGCGACGTCGTCGACGCGATGGCCGCCGGAGAGTACGAGCGCCGCGCCGTCGTCCCCTTCTACGTCGTCGCGGGGCGGGTCGAGGCGAGCGACGCCACCCGCGTCGACGGAGACGGACACGGAGACGACGCGGAGCGACCGACGGATGACGGACCGGTGGAGAGAACGACGGATGGCGGACGCGCCGACGATGCCGAGCGCGCGAGCGAGGCGCGCGACGTGACGGAGACCGACGTCGGACGCGACGCCACCGACGCGCCCGAGCGCTGAACGGACAGCGGGCAAGAACGGCGCTCACACGACGTCGCCGCGCACCGTCGCGCCGTCCCGTTGCGCCTCGTAGGCGCGCATCGCCTCGGCGGCCGTCGCGGCCTCGTCGCCGTCGAAGCCGAGCATCCCGAGGGCGTCTTCGAGCGTCGGGAAGGCGAGCGCGCCCGCGCGGAGTTCGTCGAGCGTCTCGTCGTCGCGGCGGCCCTCCGCATAGAGGCAGACGCCCCGCGGGTCGATCACCTGCTCGTAGCGCCCGCTCTCCCGCGCGCCGTCCGCGCGCTGTGTGACGTTGCGCTCGAAGCCCGTATTACACACTTCCAGGTGCACGGGTTCGCCCTCGGGGAGGAGCTGTGCGGCGAGACACCTCTCCGGGGCGACGTAGCCGCTGTCGTCCGTGCGTACCCACTCGGGGTGTTCGCGCGCCCACTCGGCGTCGACGGTGCGGCCGATCCCCTCCACGCCGTACTCGGCGTCGAGGTCCGGGGCGGGCTCGCCCCCGAGGAGGAGGTCCTTCGTGACGTACACGTCGAGGCGGGTGAGCGGGTCCTTCCCGAGCGCGACCTCGCCGTACACCCAACACTCGGTGACGGGGACGGGGAGGTCGCCGTCGCTCACCGCATCGAGGACGGCCTCGACGCGATCCAGCGCGGCGTCGCGGTCCATACCCGCTCGACGTGCTCGCGCCACAACGCGTTTTCCCTCCGGCCCCGGGTCACTCGCCGCCGGCGACGAGGTGCGAGCGGACGTAGCTGTCGATCGCCTCTCTGGTGTGCGCGACGGTGTCGCCGTCCCCGAAGAGCACGCTCCGCGAGCGCGCACCGTCGATCATCACGAGGATCGTCTCGGCGGCGCGCTCGGGATCGACGTCCCGGAACGCGCCCGTCTCGATTCCCTCGGCGATCGTGTCGGCGAGCAGCGTGACGAGCCGGCGATCGTTCGCCGTGAACGCCTCTTGATACGCCTCGACGTACGGGACCTGCGAGCGGAATTCGAGCATCGCTATCTGGAACTCCTCGGACTTCTCGGGCCCCGAGAGGAGGATGTCGACGAGGGTGGTGAGTCGCTCGCGCGGGTCGTCGCTGTCGTCCGTCTCCTCGACCTTCGTGAGAAAGCCGTCGAGGAGGTAGTCGAGGAACGCTACCAACAGCTCCTCTTTCGTGTCGTAGTGGTAGTGGATGAGCGACTTCGACTTCGAGAACTCGTCGGCGATGGCCTGCATCGTCAGGTCCGCGTACCCGTGTTCGCACAGCGCTCGGTACGTCGCCTCCATGATGGCCGTCTGCGTCTCCGAGCGTTCCGCTCCCATATCCTCGCCCATTGCTTGACTAATCGATTAATCAAACACGAAAGCGTATCGGTTCCCGCCGTCTTCCGTGCCCGCCCGCGTCTCCGCAACGGTCAAACGCGCGCGTCGACAACGGGGACGCGATGGAGTGCACGAAGTGCGACCGCGAGGCGGTCATGCACGCGGCGTACTCGGGGAATCACCTGTGCGAACGTCACTTCCGCGAGTCCGTCGAGCGCCGCGTCCGCCGCCGCGTCCGCGAGGACGACCTCCTGTCGAGCTCGGCGACGCCCGCGGACCCCCAGACGTGGCTGATCGGCCTCTCCGGCGGGAAGGACTCGGTCGTGCTCACGCAGATCCTCCACGAGACGTTCGCCGACGACCCCCGCGTCGAGCTCGTCGCGCTCACCGTCCACGAGGGGATCGCCGGCTACCGGGACAAGAGCGTCGACGCCTGCGAGGCGCTCACCGACGAACTCGACATCGACCACGAGATCGTCTCGTACGCTGAGGAGTTCGACGTCGAGATGGACGACGTCGTCGACTCCGACCCGGAGAACATGGCCGCCTGCGCCTACTGCGGCGTCTTCCGACGCGATCTCCTCTCCACGTACGCGCAGGGGTACGAGGCGGACAAACTCCTCACCGGCCACAACCTCGACGACGAGGCCGAGACCGCGCTGATGAACGTCCTCGAAGGGAACGTCGAGCAGATGGCGAAGCACTTCGACGCCTCGCTGGGCCCCTTCGACGAGCGCAACGCCCAGGGCGGGATGACGCCGCGCGCGAAGCCGCTGCGCGACGTCCCCGAGAAGGAGGTCGCCCTCTACGCCCAACTGCGCGACCTCCCCGTCCACATGGCCGAGTGCCCGCATTCGAGCGAGGCGTTCCGGGGCGAGATCCAGGACCTCCTCCTCTCCCTGGAGGAGGCCCACCCGGGCACCCGACACAGCATCATGGCCGGCTACGAGGAGCTGGCCGCGATGGCCGCCGACCGCTACCGGAGCGCGGGGAGCGAATCCGACCTCGACGAGTGCGCGTCGTGCGGCGCGCCGACGACGCGCGAGATCTGTCGCAAGTGTTACCTCGTCGAGGCCGTCCACGCCGCGGACTGACGTGACGGTCGCGCGTCCGACGTGTAAGACGCGCGTGCGCCGCTGGCCGTCGACGAGCGCACGCAAAAAGGGACGTGTGGTGAAACGGCGTCAGCGGATGACGTCGAGGCCGTTGTTCTGTTCGAGCTCGCTCTGCCCGCCGTCGCTGTGCGCGCCCTCCCACTCGGACCCGCCGCTGTCGTCGGCCTCGAAGCCCTGCAGTTCCGCGCGGGACTTATCGGCCTGCTTCTGCGTGGACGGACCGAGCACCTGCGCGGACTGGACGCCGGTCATGATCGCCATGACGCGGACCTTGCCCTTGTAGTTGTCCTGGATACGCGCGCCCCAGATGACGTTCGCGGAGTTATCGAGGCGCTCGGTGATGTTGTCCGCGATGCCCTCGGCCTCTTTGAGCGTGAGGTCCGGTCCACCGGTGATGTGGACGAGCCCGCCCGACGCGCCGCGGTAGTCGACGTCGAGGAGCGGGTGGCTCATCGCGTCCTTCACGACCTCGTCGGTCTTGTTCTTGTCCTGCGTCTCGCCGACGAGCATCACCGCGACGCCGCCCTGGTTCATGATCGCGGTCATGTCGGCGTAGTCGAGGTTGATGAGCGAGGGTTGGGTGATCGTCTCCGAGATCCCTTTGACGGTCTCCGCGATGATCTGGTCCATCACGGAGAACGCCTTGCCGATCGGGAGGTTCGGGACGTAGTCGAGGAGTCGGTTGTTGTCGAGGACGATGATGGAGTCCGCCTCGTCGCGGAGCTTCTCCAGTCCTTCCTCGGCTTTCACCGTGCGGGCGCGCTCGACGTTGAACGGCGTCGAGACCATCCCGACGACGATGGCGCCCTGTTCTTTGGCGATCTTGGAGACGACGGGCGCCGCGCCGGTGCCCGTCCCGCCGCCCATGCCCGCGGTGACGAAGACGAGGTCGGCGTCGCCGAGGACCTCCTTGATCGTGCCCTGGGCCATCTCGGTGGCGCGCTCGCCCATCGAGGGGTCCCCACCCGCACCGAGGCCGTTCGTCAGGGATTTCCCGACGAGGATCTTCGTGTCGGCCTCGATCATCTGCAGGTGCTGTTTGTCGGTGTTGATGGCGACGGTGTCCGCGCCCTCGACCCCGATGTTGTACAGCCGATTGACCGTGTTGTTCCCGGCGCCGCCACAGCCGATGATGACGATTCGGGGATCCCCGAACTCGCTGTCATCGCTGTCGACGTCGCTCAGGTCCCGCTGTTCTGCCTCGGCGTTTTCGAGGGCGTCGTTGACGATATCTTGCATCTCTTACACCTTCGCCCAGCTGCGCTTTTCGTTCGACTTCGAGTCGGTCTGTTCATCTAGCATCTCGCGGACCGCCGAGCGGATGGCCTCCGAGCGATTCGGGTACTTCCCGAGCTCGACCATCTCCTCGACCTCCTCGATCTGCTGCTTCGGAATCCGGAGTGTCACACGCTCCATTGTTGATCTTCCCCTGCAAGACGGACGGTCCTTCGGTGTCTTACACAGCATCCCGAACCGGGCGCACCGACGCGGACCCGGCCGATCTACCGTAAGACCTCCGTCTTACGTACGCACAACGACAACGGACCTGCATAAATAGTTAATGGCTGTGTAAACGATTGTGTCTTACCGATCGAGGACGTCGCCCGCCATCGTCCGACGCCCGCAGTCCGGGCAGAACGCCCAATCCGAGCGGAGGTCCGCGCCGCACTCGCACGCCGGCCGTCCGGCCGCCCGCTCCCCGCAGTTCGGGCAGAACGAGTGCGCCGCCGCCAGCTCCTCGCCGCACTGTGGACACGTTCGCGCGTCCGACTCCGCCGCGCCCGCCGCGTCCGACACGGACTTCGAGCCGTCGTCGGTCCTGCGCACGCCCCCGCGTGCGCGTTCGCTCGCCGTCGCGGGCGCGTCCGACATCTCGCCGACGTTCACGTTCACGGTCACGTCGCCGTCGTCCCCCTTGCGGTGACGCGCGACCCGCTCGTCCACCCGTTCGTCGATCCGCGCGTCGAGCAGCGCGTCGAGACTTCCCGACCCCGCGTCCGACGTCGCCTCGCCCGGGTCGTCGTCAAGGTACGCCCGGAGCGCGCGGCGCATCACCTCGCTCTTCGACGCATCGAGCGCCTCGACGCGCTCGACGAGGTCCGCGTCGGCCCGGAACGTGATCTTCGACATGCGATATCGGGTCGTACGACGCCCGCCCATTTGAAACTACACCCTGACACCGGTGGCGAATGAGAAGTCTTAAATTCGTACCGCGGCCTACGTTTCGATGCGCCCGCCCTTAGCTCAGACTGGTAGAGCAGCCGACTGTAGATCGGCTTGCCCCCCGTTCAAATCGGGGAGGGCGGATCCTCCTTCCCGTCGATTCCACGCAGAAGTGGAAACGCCGTAAACTTCCCGTAGGTGGCCCTTTGGCGTCTGTTTATCTATCTTCGACGAGCACCCGAAACGGTGAGTCGAACGGGAGACCTGTCGGGTCAATCATTTCCTCTCATTCGACGCAGACGGCGTCAAACCGTTGACGAGTGGTAATTTTTCACTCTCTGCATACCGAAGTATTATCCTCGGTGGGGCGAAACCGTCCCGGTGCAGTGATCCTGGTTGCCGGTCCGGACGCGTCTCTCGTCGCTGGGTTCGACGAGCGGTGCGTCCACGTCGAGTCGCTCGCTGCCGTACCGGAGCGCGTTCCGGGTGGAACGCTGCTCCTCTTGGACCCGGACGCCGTCGCCGCCTCCCGCGAGTTCGTGCGGACGGTCCGGGAGCGCGCCGACGGATCGCTCGCCGTCGTCGCCGTCGCGGGGTCGGACGCCTTCGACGCGTCCGCGTACGACGGCGTCCTCGCGCCGGACGCCGGTGAGGCGACGGTCCGCCGGATCGTCGATCGTGCGCGCCGGATCGCGGCGTACCGAAACGCGGTCGCGGCCCTCTACGAGGCCGAGCGCGGTGAGGGGATCACGGCGGCGCGCGAACGCGCGATGGACCGCTTCGCCGCCCTCCCCGACGACCTCGACGACGACGACGTCGCCGCGATCCTCCGGCCGGACTGACGCGCCCGTATTCCCCGGTATCGGGTGCGCGACGCCGCTTCGCTCACGCACCGTCGAGCCGCGGGACGGTGACGGTGACTTCGGTCCCGGTCGGGTCCCGATCGTTGAACTCCGTCCGACCGTCGGCGATCTCCGTGCCCCAGCGGACGATCCAGAGGCCGAGCCCACTCCCGTGTCGAAGCGCGCTCTCGCCGCCGTCGCGGATGACGTCGGTCTCCTGGGCGTCGATCCCGGGGCCGTCGTCGGCGATGACGACCGTGACGTCGTCGGCGTCGGCGCGGGTCTCGATCATCACGGTGCGTTCGTCGCCCTCGTTGTGCGTCGCGGCGTTCTCGATCAGGTTGTCGAAGACGGCGGCGAGGACGCTCGCGACCGCGATGTGATCGGCGGGCCGATCGTACGACACGTCGATGTCGGGGTACGACTCGCGGACGGCCTCGACGCACTCGTCGAGGATGACGGCGAGCGGTCGGGCGGTGTGCGTCCCGCGCGTCCGCTCGAAGAGCTCGACGGCCTGTCGGCCCTTCTCGCCGACCGCTTCGATGCGCTCGGCGCGCTCTTGGACGATCCGGCTGGCGTCGCCGTCAGCGAAGCGCTCGGCGTAGCCGTGGATGACGTTCGTCTCCGTGCGGATGTTGTGACGCAGGATGCGGTTGAGCACCTCCAGGCGCTGGCGCTGTCTGACGTACGTGCTGACGTCGTGGAACGTGACGATGGAGCCGATGTGGCGGTCGTGGACGTCGGTTACGTCCGTGACCGCTGCGTCGTACGTCCGCCCGTCGTCGTCGCCGAGCCGCAGGTGTCCGGCCGTGCTTTCGTCGCGTAGGTGGTCGTACTCGGGGACGATCCGCTCGACGGGCTCGCCGAGCACCGCCCCCCGCGGAATGCCGAGGGCGTCGATCGCGTAGCCGTTCGCGTCGACGACGTGCCCGTCCGTGTCGAGGACGATCGCGCCCTCGCGCATCCCGTCGAAGACGAGCCTGCGGGCGCGACGCCGCGGTGCGGGGTTCGTTTCGAGGAGCTGATAGCGGGTGATCGCGCCGAGGTAGGCGACGCCGGAGACGGCGAAGGCGATCGGCGTCGGGTCGACGCCCCCCGTCCCGAAGGCGCCGAGGAGGAAGCCGACGTTCGTCACCCACGGGGCGGCCAGTCCGATCAGGAGCGTGATGCCCTGCCCGCGGAAGGCGATCGCGTCGCTCGTGACGAGTTCGACGATCGCCGCGACGCCGAAGAGCCCGAGGAGGTACGTGTAGCCCGCGACGACGGCGTACCACGGTCCGCCCTGCTCGAAGTGGACGACGTCGCCCGGCCCGGTGGTGTACGACTCGACGACGAGCAGGTCGTGGCCGCCGAACGCGGCGAGCACCACCGTGATCGCGGGCACGATGGCGAGCGCCGCGACGTACGGCGCGCGTAGATAGCGATCCCGGCCGGTGTATTCGAGCGCGAAGCAGAGCCACGCCACGGGGACGCAGACAACGCCGATCCACCCGAGCTGCAGCCACTGGAGCTTCGCGGGGATCGTGTCGGCTTGGAGGCGAAAGACGATGCACGTAGACCACCACGCCTGTGCGGCGAGGAGCGCGACGAGCGGTAACGCCCCCGGCTTGGGCCGCTCCCGCCACGCGAGGATCGCGGCCCCCGTCCCGACGGCGATCGAGACGAGCAGGAGCGTGGTGAGCAACACAGTATTACGGCCGGAGATAAGCCACCACACCCATATGAATCAACCGCCGACGGGCGAGAAATAAACGTTTCAGTCAGGCAACTGGACGCGGTGTCAGCGCCTGACTCAGAACCCGACCGCGCCGAGCACGACGACGACGGCCACGACGAGGAGGTGTTTCGCCTCGCCGGCGATGGCGAGTCGCCCGTACCGTTCGGTCCGCCCGACGAACCACGCGAGACAGAGCGCGTAGGCGAGTCCGACGAGGATCCCGACGGTCATCGCCGCGTCGAGGACGCCCGCGTAGAACGCGAGCGCGATCCCCGCGACGAGGCAGAGATCGAGCGCGTAGAGGACGTGTCGAGTGCGGCGAACGCCGAAGACGACGGGGAGCGTCGAGACGCCGTTCGCGGCGTCGCCCTCCCGATCACGGAGGTTCGGGATCTCCGTGTTGACGAAGGTGTCGAGGAAGAAGTAGCCGAAGATGACGGCGGCCGTCGGCGTGAACGCCCGGTCCGCGTAGGCGAGCGGGAGGCAGACGACGCAGACCGCCCACGCGAGCGCGACGACCGCGGAGTTGACGACGAGGATCTCCTTCAGCCGACTGAAGTACCGGCCGAGCGACGGGAGCCAGTCGGAGGCGTAGAGGATCCAGAACGCGCCCGGGATGAGCGCGATGGCGAGCGCCGTCGGCCCGCCGAGGATCGAGAGGGCGACGGCGAGTCCGTACGCCGCCGCGGTCCCGATCGAGAACAGCCGGCGGTAGCGCGTGACGAACGCCGCCCGCTCCGGGCTCGTCGCGGCGTCCGCCTCCGCGTCAGCGATCCGATCGCCGACGTACACGGCGAACGTGAGCAGCGCGATGACGAGCGGCGCCGGACTCAGGGGGAGCGAGAGCGCGATCATCGTCGTGGCGACTTCGACCCCGGCGATGAACACGAGATACGCCGAACTGTACACCAGCGCGTTTTTCGCTCGCACCCCGTACGCAAAGAGGGCCGCGAGCGTGCTGTACACCGATCGTGTGCCGTCCCACGCGAGAGACGGGCTGTCGGTTTGACTTGACATGTCGTTCGCGTGGCGACCGCGACGAGCGACCCCGCCACGGCCGCCACCGGACAGAGGAGAGCCACGAGCGTCAAACGCCGGCCTGACGCGTGCGGTCCGGGGCGCTGGCCGCCGTGTCTCCCCTCGATCCACCCGCACCGCCGTCGTCCCGACCCGTCGCCGGCGCGCCACTCCCGCCGTGACCGACGGCGACGACCGAGACGCCGGAATTCGGGTTTTCACGCCCGCACACGCCGACCAGCGTCCTTTTACGCGCCGGCGTCGGAGAGGTAGCAAATGGTCGAAGCGTTCGCCGTCGCCAGCGGCAAGGGCGGCACGGGGAAGACGACGAGCACGCTCGCGCTCGGGCTGGCGCTCGCCGAGACGTACGACGTGACGGTCGTCGACGCCGACACCGGGATGGCGAACCTCCTCTTCCACGCCGGCCTGGACGACGCCGACGTCACCCTCCACGATCTCCTGCTCGGCGAGCGCGACATCCCGGTCGCCGACGCGTGTTACGAGCGCTTCGGGCTCACCGTCGTCCCCTGCGGCACAGACCTCGCGGGATTCCGCGAGGCCGATCCCACGCGCCTGCACGACGTCATCGCCGAACTCGCCGCCGACACCGACGTCCTCCTCCTCGATTCGCCGGCGGCGCTCGACTCCGCCGCCTCCGTCCTCCCCATCGTCCTCGCTGATCGCGTCGTCCTCGTCACGCAGCCGACGGATCTGGCACTCTCTGTCGCTCTCAAGGTCCAGGAGTACGCGATGTCGTACGGGACGGGGGTCGCCGGCGTCCTCTTCACCGAGGTCGGGCCCGCCGACGCCATCGAACGCATCACCCCGAAGGCTGAACGCTACTTCGAGGGGCCGATCATCGGCGCGGTCCCGGACGACGACGCCGCCCGTGCCGCCCGTCGCGCCGGCCAACCCCTCCTCGCCTACGCCCCCGACAGCCCCGCCGCGGCCGCGTACCGCGACGCCGCGGCCGCGATCGACGTCGATGGGGGCGAGGTCGACGCGCTCGCCGATCGCTTCCGCAGCGCTGTCATCCCCGACCCAGTCAAACCGATAGACAGCAACCGATTATAAGACTCATAGTGCCTCCATTTCGGCCCTCTCCCGTTCATAATCCGCGTCCATCTCCAGAAGAATCCCCCGTGAAGATGCGTATGGAGATGAGTGACGCGACGGCGCGGACTGAGCGAATGCCCGAATACGTCGGAGACGAGGTTCCCCGGGGTGTTGGGTCTGCTCGACTCGTGTCGCGATCCGGAGTGTGTTCCCGATAGCGGTTCGTATGTGTTCTTCGATGCTCGTGAGTGCGACTGTGCACGCCCGCTCGTCTGCATCCGTGAGTGGCAGGTCACTGTCGGGATCACCGCGCGAGAGCGTCGTCGCCTCCTCGGGCGTCGGCGCGACCGCTCGTGCGCCCGCGACAGTGAGCGCCGTCTCGTCGAGGAGGAAGACACTCCCGGCCTCGCTCGCGTCCACGACGAGCGGTCGTGTGGTGGTATTCGGCTGGAGGCGACACGGTGCGTCGATACGGCGCTCACGGATCGCGTCGAACAGCACTGTCCTCGCGTCGCCCGTATAGATCGTCGCACCGTTCTATCGGAAATATATGTTCCAGTTGTGGCTAATATGGAAGTAGAATAGCTGTCGGCGAGGATACTCTCACGTGGGAGGAGAGACGACGAGTAGCCGACGACCCTTTCCGCTAAAAGGAGTGGTTTCACGGCCGTTGGTGCTGCTCGTACCACCGGGATGCGTCTCTCGCCCTAATCGTCCGCGGGGCTCTCGGCCTCCGGCGGGACGCCGAGCGGTTCCTTCGGGGTGATCGGCTCGCCGGACTCCTTGCCCTGTGCGGCGAGCGCCATGCTGCCGAGGACCTCGATGATGAGGCGGTTGGCGAGGCCGGAGGTGATGCCGCCGTTGTAGGAGTTGGTGTCGCTCGTGTCGTAGGCGGGCGAGACCTCGACGACGTCGAAGCCGAAGGCCTCGGGGTCGAGCTCCTTCACGCACTCTCGGACCATGTAGATCGCCTCGCGGGGAATGAGGCCGCCGGGCTCGGGTTCGCCGGTACCGGGCGCGTACGCGGGCTCCATGACGTCGACGTCGAAGGAGATCCAGACGGCGTCCGTGCCGTCGGTCGCGCGGCGGACGGCGTCCGCGACGATCTCGGAGAGGTCCATCGCGGCGACGTCGTCGGCGGTGTACCACTTCATGCCGGCGTCGCGCATGTCGCGGTAGGTGTCGGGACCCGGCCAGAAGCCGCGCGGTCCGATGAGCGTGTAGTTCTCGCCGGCCATGATGCCCTCGTCGTAGACCCGTTTGACCCACGCGCCGTGATCGTACTCGAAGCCGGTGAGACCGTCGTCGCCCGTGTCCGCGTGACAGTCGAAGTGAATGAGGCCGATGTCCTCGTAGCCGTTGGCCTCCGCCCACCCCTTGATGTCGGGGTAGCTGATCGAGTGGTCGCCGCCGATGACGACGGGCGTCGCCTGCTCGCTGATCTCCGCGACGGCGTCCTCGATGTTCAACTGGCTCCCTCGGGTGTCGCCCGGCGAGACGGTCGCGTCGCCGGTGTCCGCGACGCTGAAGTGATCGAAGGGGTCGACGCCGGTCTCGATGTTGAAGTGCTCGTAGGGCGGCGAGGGGACGGTGGAGGCCGCGCGGACCGCACGCGGGCCGTAGCGCGTCCCCGGCCGGATCGTCGTCGCGGTGTCGAGCGGCGCGCCGAGGATGCCGACGTCGACGTCCTCCTCGTCGAGCGCGTCTCGATCGACCTCGGGGAGCTTCAGGAACGAGGGGATGCCGCTGAAGATCGGTTCGTTCGCCTCCTTGTGCGCCTCGCCGTAGATGTCCTCTCCGTCGCGTTCGTTTTCCGTCATTGTGTGTCTTTCTCCGTTCCACGCACCGTATCGTGCGCTTCCTTCGACGATATCTCCTTTTCTATCCGGTATGAAAAGCTTTGATTTGGATGTGTACTGTTTCGTATGCGGGATTGGTTCGTCCTCCCACCGTTCGAGTCGCCTCCTACACCTACGAGAATATAAGGTCACGCGAACGCCGTCCTCCGTCCGGTGATAGACCCGTCGCTCGGCGTATGGCGAGTCGGCACGGAGAAGAGGGCGCGGGTGGCCGACTCACTCCGGAGTCGCGCCGCTGCCGTCCCGGAAGGTGAGCCGGGTGGCGACGTCGAGGGTGTCCCGGACGTGGCGGGCGTCGCCGCTGAGGGCGCAGACGGCGCGCTGGAGGCGAAGCAGGGGCTCGGGGCGCTCCGCTTCGAGGTAGTCGTTCGCGGCGTCGGTGCGCTCGCGCGCCCGATCGAGCGCCGCGCGTGCGCGTGTGACGTCGCTATATGACGGTTCGACGACCGCGTTCCGCGCGGCGTCCGCGGCGTCGTCGATTGCGTCGGCCAGGTCGCGCAGGCGTTCGCGCGCGCCGTCGGGGATCGGCTCGCCGGTCAGCCCGGCGAGGTCCGTCGCGGCGTCCGCCATCAGGACGACGTCCTGGGCGACGGAGCGATAGCCGATCAGCGGGAACCCGGTGTCGACGCCGACCGCGCGGTTGAGGTCGGGGTTTCGATACGTGGCGAAGAGGACGCGCAAGAGGAGGTAGAAGAGCTTGTCCACCTGCGCGTGTCGCTGCTCGATCGCGCGGGCGCGTTCCGCGTCGCCGTCGAGGAACGCCGCGAGCGCTTCGCTACGCATCGTCGTCTCCGTGCGATCGAGGCGGCCGAGGAGCGTCGGGAGTTCGAAGTCGTCGGCGGCGATCGAGCACCGGAGCGTCATCGCCTCCGCGGTCTCCTCGACGACGCCGACGCCCATCAGGCCGCGCTCGGCGTCGAGGACGGCGTCGCGGTGGCCGGGCGCGATCGGGCCGTCGTCGGTGACGTGGACGAGTCGCCGCCCGAGGACGTACTGGGCGATGACCGCCCGCCGTAGCGCGTCGGCGTCGAGGCCGCTCGCGTCCACCGTCGTCTCCGCGTCGTCGATCAGCGTGCGGTCGGGGACGACGAGGAGCGACCCGCTGCTCTCGTCGCGCTGGACGACGACGGAGTCGCCCTTCTCGACTTCGTGCTCGCGCGCCCACTCGGCGGGGAGCGTGACCGCGAGCGTCGAGGACCCGAGCTGTTGGACCTTCCGCGTGATGCGGACGTCCTCACCGGTCACGACGCCATCCACCCCGATGCTTTCTCACGAACGACCATCCATACTCGTTATAGCTGTGTGTGCTGAAACCATATACGCCTATTCGTGTCCGCGACATTCGCTATCTCGGTCCAAAAGCGAACGCGAAAGACCGCACGCTTCGAACGCGGAGGCCGATCAGTCGTCCGTCGGCTCGGCGGCGGTCGTGCGGGCGCGCGACGTCCGCTCGACCTCCGCGTCCTCGGTCACCGCGGCGACGCCGACGTAGGTGACGAGCGCGAGCGCGGGCGCGATGAACGTCGGAAGGCCGTCGAACGCGGGCGTGAACCACGGGTTCTGGATGTAGAGCAGGGAGTTCGGGATCGCGTACGTCGTCGGGACGAGCGCGAACAGCACGAGGCGGGTGAGTGAGCCCGCGAGGATCGACGCGAGCGCGGCCTGTCGCGTGGCGAAGTCCGGCTTGAACAGCCCGAAGACGAACGGCACGAGCAGCGCGGCGAGCATCACGTCGAAAGCGAGCAGGAGGAGCATCCCGGTCTGGGCGACCTGGAGGGCGAAGAAGACCCCGAGCACCGTCACGGGCACCGCCATGATCCGCGTCGTCGTGAGCAGTTTGTCGGCGTCCGTGTCCACGAGGTCGTCGTCCGCGTCGGCCGCCTCGTGTTCGTCGTCGGGGGCGTTCTCGTCGACGCGGATGCCGACGACGTTCCGAGCGAGGACGGCGGACGTCCCGAGGATCGCGCCGTCGCCCGTCGAGAAGGAGGCGGCGACGATCCCCCCCAGGACGAGGATGGCGAGCCACGTCGGCACGCCGGTCTGGAGGAGCGTGTAGAGCATCGCCTCGCTCCCGGACTGAACGCCGATCGAGGAGAGGATCGACGGCATCGAGAGCGCGACGACGGAGAACGGGATGCCGATGATGAGCGTGCCGGCGCTCCCGATGAAGCAGGCCTTCTGCGCCGTCTCCGGGTCGTCGGCGGCGAAGACGCGCTCCATGAAGTCGATGGCGACGATGTCGCCGAGACCGAGCGCGATGATCGACGCCCAGTTGATGTACGCGCCCTGCGCGGGGTTGGTGAGCTGGCCGAACGCGGTCGGGCCCATCCCGCTCGGAACGGTGATCCCGTAGTTGGTGGCGACGTAGACGATGAGGGCGAGCGAGCCGACGAGCGCGATGCCGGCCTGAATGACGTCGGTGTACGCGACCGAGAAGAGCCCGCCGGCGACGGTGTAGCTGAAGATGATCGCGGCGATGGCGACGACGCCGATCGTGTAGTCGAAGCCGAGGAAGATCTGGAAGAGGTAGCCGCCGGCGACGAGGTTGCCGGCGAGCAGGAAAGCGTACGCGAGGAGCATGACGCCCGAGGAGAGCACCTCGACGACGCGGCCGTACTTGCGCCGGTAGAAGTCGGGGAGCGTCACGAGGTTCATCCGGTTCATCGGCTTCGCGAAGAACAGCCCCGTGAGGAACAGGCAGGTGGCGAGCCCGACGGGGAGCGCCGCGCCCGCCCAGAAGCCGGCGGACGCGACGAGGTCCGTGTTCCCGAGCGTCGCGTTCGAGTCGAGCGACTGCGCCATCAGCGTCGCCGCCGCCAGCGGGAGGATCAACCCCCGGCCGGCGACGATGTAGTTCACGCTGTCCCCCTTCACCTTCCGGGAGACGTAGAACCCGACGCCGAGCATCACGGCGACGATCCCGATCAGCCCGATGACGATCGGGGTCACGAGGTCCACCCCCGCTGAACCGTCCACCGATCTCGACCCGATACGCGAACTTCGCCACGTTCCTCTGATATTTGATTGACGAACGCGTGCATATCTTCCACGGAGGTACGGCAATCAACCAGACATAAAGGACTTATCCTGAGGCTGTTTAGTTTCTCGGATACACACTCAACAGACGGAAACCGTTCACACTCCCTTGGTCCCCTGGAGGGTGTAGGGAGTGTATAAGGAGTGAAAGGGCGCTCGCGCGCCCGGTCGGGGCGACCGCCGCGCTACTCGTCGGGGCGGACGTCGCCGCTCGGGAGGTTCGGGTCGCGGTAGGGGTTGCGGCCGTAGACGGCGCCGTGGAGGTCCTGTGCGTCGAGCTGCTCGCGCAACACCCGACGGAGACGGTTGAGCGACGTGATCGTGAGGCCGTGTTTCTCCGCGAGCGCCTCGAATCGGGGGTCGTCCGTGAGCGAGGTGAACTGTTCGTAGAGGCTTTCGAGGCGTTCGGGGGGTTGCTCGGCGAGCCACGCCTGATCCTGGAGGCCCAGATAGCGCTCGCGTTCGTCGTCGACGACGTGCCGGATCGTGACGAGCGCGACCTTCTCGATCGCGCGCTGACTGCCGAACGCCGTCAATTCGAGGTCGACCATCACGCCGAGCGCGCGGTCGCGCTGCCACGGCGTCACGTCGAGGTCGTTACAGAGCGCGTGCGTGATCCGTAGCTTCTCCAGTCGGTGTTGGCGCGCGCCGTGTCCCTCCGTCGCGGGGTGGCGCTCCTCGTGGAGGCGTCGCAGGTTCTCCGAGACGTCCGCTTCGGGCGAGCGCGCGCGGCCGATCTGCGTCGCGCTCGGGCTCGTCGGCCCCCATCGCCCGACCGTCGTGTCTCGCCTGTGCGCCGCGCGCGCGAGCGCGCCGTCGCCCGGCCGCTGGCTGAACTGTTCCTCGTCGACCACCTCGAACTCGGGGGCCGACGTGGCGGCGTCGGTCATCGCCATCCGCTATCGTGCGCAGACGGATAAACGCACGACTACCCGCAGTGAGAACGCGATAGAATCGGGACGGCCCCGACGGGCCGTCCCTCGCTCGTATCTATTGCTTGTGGCGAGAAGCACTTAAAGATCGCTCGTACCCGGGCGGGACGCGGAAGACGGCGTACCAGACGACGATGGCGGCGGCGAGGCTTTCTCCGGCCGTTCCGACGGCGAACGATACGGCGGCCGTACTATTCGCGAGGAGCGCGGCGGGGATGGCGACGAGCAGTCGGTCGTCCGTCTCCCGGTGTGGAGCCGTGGGCTCAGCGTGGACACGCCCTCGTGGCTCCGTGCACTCGGTAGCCCGGCACCGCTCTGTTCTCCAACGTGTCCTTCCAGACCGCTCCGTGTTCCGCCTGTTCTCACCGCCGTCCCGTCCGTCGTTTCTCCCCGCCGTGACCCGACGTCAATACGCGGCCGACTCGACCTCCCGAGGTGACCGCCGGCGATCGTCGCCGGAGCGGCGGGCCCTCGTATCGAGGGCGCGTCCCCACTTCGCCACGCCGGGATCCTACGACGGGACGGATCGTGGTCACCTTTATACTCGGACTCCCCTACGAGTCGAACGTGCAATCGACACCCGACCTGTGGGTTCTCATCGCCGCGGTGGGGCTGCCGTTCGTCGCGGCGGCGGCCACGCCGCTCGTGGCGCGGGCCCTCGGGAACCGGACTGCGTACTACGCGGCCGCGGTCGCCGCGGTCTGCTTCGGGTTGGTCGTCACGCTCGCCGGGACGCACGGCGGCGCGGCCGTCACGTGGGTCGGCCCGCTCTCCATCTCGCTCGGCTTCTACGTCGACGGGCTCGCCACGCTCGTCGGCGCGCTCGCCAGCGGCGTCGGCGTCCTCGTCTTCTGCTACTCCGCGGGGTACATGCGCGGCGAGCCCGGCCAGCCGAAGTATTACGCGACGATGCTCGCGTTCATGGGATCGATGCTCGGCGTCGTCTACGCCGGCGACCTCGTCGTCCTCTTCTGCTTCTGGGAGCTGACGAGCATCGCCTCCTTCCTCCTCGTCGGCCACTACTCGGACCGGCGGGAGTCGCGGTACGCCGCACGCAAAGCCATGCTCGTCACCGTCGGCGGCGGGCTGTTCATGCTCGTCGGCTTCGTGCTGTTGGCGAGCACCGTCGGCACCTACTCGCTGACGGCGATGCTCGCCGAGCCCGCCGCGACCCGCGCCGCCGTCGAGGGGGCCGGCTTGCTCCTGCCGATCCTCTCGCTCGTCGGGATCGGCGCGGCCGCCAAGTCCGCTCAGGTCCCCTTCCACGTCTGGCTCCCGGACGCGATGGCCGCCCCGACGCCCGTCTCCGCCTTCCTCCACTCCGCGACGATGGTGAAGGCCGGCGTCTTCCTCCTCGGGCGCGTGCGTCCGATCCTCGTCGGCGGCGACTGGACGACCGCCTTCGTCGCGCTCGGCCTCCTCACGATGCTCGTCGCCGCGGTCCTCGCCGTCTGTGCGAGCGAGCTGAAGGAGCTGCTCGCGTACTCGACGGTGAGCCACCTCGGCCTCATCGTCGCCGGATTCGGCTTCTCGGGTGCGCTCGGCTCGGAGACCGCGGTCTTCCACATTCTCAACCACGCCGCGTTCAAGGCCGCGCTCTTCCTCGTCGCCGGGATCGTCGCCCACGAGGCCGGCACGCGGGCGTTCGACGACCTCAGCGGCCTCCGACACGACCTCCCGATCACCGCGGGCGTCACCGTCGTCGCCGCGCTCGGCATGGGCGGCGTCCCCCCGTTCAACGGCTTCTACTCGAAGGAACTCCTCTTCGAGGCGAGCTACGAGTTCGCCCACCACGCCGGGGGGCTGGCGTGGCTCGCCCCCGTCGTCGCCGTCGTCGGCAGCGTCTTCACGCTCGCCTACTCGCTGCGCTTCCTCAGCATCTTCTTCGGCGAGCGCCCCGAGACGCTCGGGAGCGTCCACCGGGCGCCGTGGCCGATGACCGGCCCGCCGGTCGTCCTCGCCGCCATTGCGGGCGTCATCGGCCTCGGCGGGATCACCGCCGCGCTCGGCGCGCCGCTCGCCCCCGTCGAGTCGTTCGTCGGCTGGGTCGTCGCCTCGACGCTCGGGCCCGACGCCGCCGGTCACGCCGCGAGCTTCCACTACTACCTCCCGACGTACGTCTCGCCCGCCGTCGTCATGAGCGCGCTCGCCATCGTCGGGGGCGTCGCCTGTTTCCTCCGCTGGCGCCGCGTCCGGTGGGCGACGCGCGGCCTGCTCGACGCGCTCCCGGTTCTGCGCGCCGACGGCTGGTACGACCGACTCGTCTACGGCGCGAACCACGCGAGCACGCGCGTCCAGCGCGCCCTCTGGACCGGCCACCTGCGGACGTACGCCGCGTGGACGTTCGTCGGTGCGGTCGCGCTCGCCGGCTTCGGCTACGTCGCAACCGGCGTCGCCGTCCCGAACGCCACGCCGTCGCTTGGCGCGACGCTCACGATCATCCTCGCCGTCGCTGCCGTCGCCGCCATCGCCGCCGTCCGCGCGCCCTCACACGTCGCGGGCGTCATGGCGCTCTCCGTCGTCGGCTTCGCCGTCACGGTCTTCTTCGTCCTCGCCAGCGC
Organism: Halarchaeum nitratireducens; assembly: GCF_014647155.1. GTDB lineage: Archaea > Halobacteriota > Halobacteria > Halobacteriales > Halobacteriaceae > Halarchaeum > Halarchaeum nitratireducens. The sequence goes on from NZ_BMOQ01000003.1 coordinate 311,708, forward strand.
CCCCGACGTCGCGCTCACGCAGGTCGTCGTCGAGACGGTGACGTTCGTCGTCTTCCTCGTCATCCTCGACAAGCTCCCGAGCTACTACGGACGCATCGAGCGCTCGCGGGCCGCCCGCGACGTCGTCATCTCGGTGCTCGTCGGCGCGCTCGTCACCATCACGACGCTCGTCGCCACCGACGCGACGCCCGACGCGATCGCCTCCTACTTCGTGGAGAATACGGTCGAGCAGGCCGGTGGTCACAACATCGTGAACGTCATCCTCGTCGACTTCCGCGGCCTCGACACGCTCGGCGAGATCAGCGTCGTCGCCATGGCCGCCGTGACGGTGCTCACGCTCATCGTCATGCGTGAGCGAGGTGAGACGCCGTGAGCCGAGACACCGAGCGACGCGAGGCGTCGCGATCCGGCCGAGTCCACGCTCGCCACGCGGAGGTGGCTCGCGTGACTAGCGTCGGACCGACGGCCCGACTGAGTCACGCCGACCACACGGGGTGGTCCGCGTGACCGACGCCAGACGGCGGTCTGGCCGGGCCACACTCGCCACGCGGGGGTGGCTCGCGTGACCACCGTCATCCTGCGCACGATCACGCGCCTCGTTCTCCCGCTCGGGTTCGTCGTCTCCTTCGCGTTCTTCCTGCAGGGGCACAACCTCCCGGGCGGCGGCTTCATCGCCGGCGTGCTCACCGCCTCCGTCGTCGCGCTCGCCTACCTCGCGTACGGCCTCGACGTCGTCGAGGACGACGTCTTCGGCCGCGAGGTCGAGGCCGCGGTCGAACACGTCCAACACGGCGTCGTTCGGGACTACCAGACGCTCTACGCGAGCGGGCTCGCCGTCGCCGTCGCCGGCGGCCTCGCCGCGATCGTCTACGGCTACCTCACGGACACGACCATTCCCTTCATGACACAGACGTTCCGCTACGCGACCGTCCCGCTCTTCGGACACATCGAACTCGCCTCGGCGATCGTCTTCGACCTCGGCGTCTACGCCGTCGTCGTCGGCGCGCTCCTCACGATCATCTCGGTGGTGGGTGCGGAATGACTGGTGACGCGGAAGTCGTCCTCGCGCTCGCCCTCGGCGTGCTGTTCGCCGCCGGGACGTTCCTCGTCCTGCGCCGCGACCTCGTGCGCGTCGTCTTCGGCGTGCTCGTGCTCTCGCAGGCGACGAACGTCTACCTCATCACGATGGGCGGCATCGGGGGCGTCGCGCCCATCCTCGGGCACGGCGGCGAGACCACCGATCCGCTCGTGCAGGCGCTCGTCCTCACCGCCGTCGTCATCGGCTTCGCCACGACGGCGCTCCTCCTCGTCCTCGTCTACCGGACGTACCAGGAGCACGGCTCGATCGACCTCGACGACATCCAGGGGGCGGTTCGATGACGACGACCCTCGTCGTCGCGCCGGTGCTCGTGGCGCTCGTCACCTCGATCACGTGCATCTTCGTCCGCTTCAACCCCCGCGTCCAGCGCGCGTGCAGCATCGTCGGCGTCGTCGGCTACAGCGCCGCCGTCTTCGCTCTCCTCGCGCGGGTCTGGCCCGCGGACACCCTCGCCTATCAGGTCGGCAACTGGCCCGCGCCGTACGGCATCACGCTCGTCGCCGACCCACTCTCGGGCTTCATGCTCGCGCTCACGGCCGTCGTCGCGCCGCTCACGCTCGTCTACAGCGTTCGGCATCTGAAACCGCCCGGCCAGCGCGTCTCCTACCACACGCTGTTCCACTTCCTCCTCGTCGGCGCCACGGGGGCCTTCCTCACTGGCGACCTGTTCAACCTCTTCGTCTGGTTCGAGGTGACGCTCATCGCCTCCTACGGCCTCGTCGCCTTCTACAGCGACAGCGACGGGACGCTCGCCGCGACGCGCTACGTCGTGCTCAACCTCGTCGGCTCCAGCCTGATGCTCCTCGCCGTCGGGGGCCTCTACGGCGTCACGGGCACGCTCAACATGGCCGACATGGCCCGCTGGCTCGCGGCGGCCTCCCCCGCGGAGGCGACGCCCGTCCTCGGGCTCTCGCTCCTCCTGCTTGCGGTCTTCGGACTGAAGGCCGGCCTCGTCCCCTTCCAGTGGTGGGTGCCCTCGGCGTACGCGGCCGCGCCCGCGCCCGCCGCGGCCATGCTCGCCGGCGTCGCCAAGAAGGTCGGCGTCTACGCGATCATCCGCGTCGGCTTCGTCGTCTTCGCCGCCGCCGATCCCACGTTCACGTTCGGCGGCCTCGCCGGAGACCTCTTCGCCGCCTACGGTCCCGTCCTCTTCGCGCTCGCCGGCGCGTCGATCCTCGTCGGCGGCCTCGCCGCGCTCGATCGCCCGACGTTCGAGGAGACGCTCGCTTACTCCAGTATCGGACAGGTGGGGTTCATCGTCCTCCCCCTGGCCGTCGCCGCTGCCGTCCCCACCCTTCGGACGGCCGGGGTCGCCGCCGCGCTCGTCTACGCGCTCAACCACGCGCTCGCCAAGCCCCTGCTCTTCCTCGTCGGGGGAATCGTCGAGGACGCGACGGGGACGACCGAGCTCGACGTTCTCGGCGGCCTCGCCGGCCGCTCGCCGACGCTCGCCGGAGTCTTCCTCGTCGGCGCGCTCTCACTCGTCGGCATCCCGCCCCTCGCCGGCTTCTTCGGAAAGCTCCTCGTCTTCCGCACGGCCGCGCTCGGCGACGCCGCCGTCGCGCTCGGCGTCGCCGTCCTCGGTGCCGTGCTCACCATCGCGTACGTCTCCCGGACGTGGAACCGTGCGTTCTGGGGCGAGCGCACCGACGTCGTCGCGTCGATGACCGCCCCCGACCCGGTTCGGCTCGCCGTCGTCGTCGCGTTCGCGGGCTGTATCGTCGCCGTCGGCGTCGGTTTCGCTCCGGTCTACGGCCTCGCCGAGGCGGCGGGCCACGTCGCCACCGGTGCGGGCCGCGACGCGTACATCCGTGCGGTGCTCGGAGGTGGTGTCGCGTGAATCGCGTCGGAGCGGCCGTCCGTCGGGTTCGTCCAGCCCACGCGCCCGACCGGGGGTGGTCGGCGTGACGTCCGTCCCCCGCTGGGTGACGGCGGGCGTCGGCTTCGCCGTCGTCTGGATCTTCGTCGCGGAGGCCCCCGGGACGCTCCAGGGGATCGCCGCCGGCCTCGTCGCCGGTCTCGTCCTCTCGCTGCCCGTCGCGTACACCTTCCGCGTGCTCTTCCCGGGGCGCAGCGATCTCGGGCGGACGCCGACGCTCGTCCGCGCCGGCGTCGTCTACGTCCTCGACTTCCTGTACGAGCTCCTCACGGCGAACATCGACGTCGCAAAGCGCGTGCTCTCGCCGTCCCCCCGCCTCAATCCCGGCGTCGTCGTCGTCCCGCTGCGCGTCGAGAGCAACGCCGCGATCACGACGATCGCTAACTCCATCACGCTCACGCCCGGCACCCTGACCATGGACTACGACGCGGAGGTGAACGCCCTCACCGTCCACGCGGTCGACATCGCGGACGTCGATGGGCTCGTCGCGCCGATCCGGCGCTGGGAGCGCTATGCCATCGACATCTTCGGCGAGGACGTCGACCCCGAGAGCGCGCCGCGCGATGCCGCCCTCGAAGGCGCGTGGGAGCCACCGGCGGACGGCGAAGGGGAGGCCGACGACACCGAGGACGCGGACGCCGATGGTTCGGATTCGGCGGATACGGGGGTGGAGCGATGAACGTCCCCGAACTCTACCACCTCGTCCTCGTCGCCTGCGGCGCGATCGCGGCGCTCTGCACGCTCGCCTGCACGTATCGCGTCGTCGTCGGCCCGACCGTCCCCGACCGGGCGGTCGCGCTCGACACGATCTCGACGTGCGTCGTCGGGATCGTCGTCGTCCACGCCTTGGAGGCCGATCGGTCGTTCTTCGTCCTCGTCGCCGTGATGCTCGCCATCGTCGGCTTCGTGACGACGGTCGTCGCCGCGAAGTACCTCACCGAGGGGGCGATCATCGAATGAACCTCTTCCTCTCCCTCGGCGCGTCCGTGGCCGTCGCCGCGACGGAAGGCGCCAGCGAAGCCGGCCACGCCGCCGCCGGGCCCTCCGCGCTCCGACTCGCCGTCGTCGCCGCGCTCGTCGTCGTCGGGACGTTCTTCCTCTGCGTCGGCACGATCGGACTCCTGCGCTTCCCGGACGTCTACAACCGGATGCACGCCACCTCGAAGGCGACGACGCTCGGCGCGGCCTCCATGTTCCTCGCCGGCTTCGTCCGCTTCGGGCCGTTCGGCGCCGGGCTCACCTCTCTCGTCGGCATCGTCTTCCTCTTCGTCACCGCCCCCACGGGCGCACACCTCATCTCGCGGGCCGCCCGCAAGCTCGACGTCGGGATGTACGGCGACGAGGAGTAGCCCGCGCCGTCGCCGCCGCGAATCGAAACGGCTAAATTCGGAAGGCGACTACGCTGAAGTGAGCCGAGGTAGCCTAGCCTGGCCAAGGCGGTTGCCTCGAAAGCAACTGTCCACACGGACTCGTGAGTTCGAATCTCACCCTCGGCGCTCCACGCTGTTTCCTCCCTCGGTCGTTCACGCTCCGCTCACCTCGTGTCGATACTCACCGCTCAGGCGTCTGGGCGAGTACCTCCCGGATCGCCGTCGCCACCTCCTCGAAGCGCGCCGTCGAGAGCGGATCGGTCGTGACGAACACGCCGTGATCGGCGGTGATGACCCGGGTCAGCGCGCCGTCCTCGTGGCTGTGGATCGTGTACTCGTAGCCCCCGAGCTCGGAGTTCACACCGGTCTCGCGGCGTTCGAACCCGCGTCGCTCGTTCTCGACGAACGACGCCAGATCCGCAGACGCGTCCAGGTCCTCGCGCAAGTAGAGCTGTTCGTAGTCGTCCGCGGTGAAGTAGACGATGCTCCGAAGCGAATCGCCGATCGCGCTCCGACACGCGCGCCGCAGTTCCTCCCGTACCCTGTCGTTCATGGCTCATCCGTGATACGCACTCCCACAGGTAAACGTATGGGGTGTCGTACCGTGGATAGCGGGGCGTCGGCGCGCCCTCACGCCGATCGCGCTCGCTCGCGTCCCGCCCTCTTCCCACCGATCGGAACGGGATCAGTCGTCGGCGGGAACGGTGTCGCCCGCCTCCGCGTCGGCTCCCGGGAGGAGGCGATCGAGGGCGTCGAGGACGGCCGTGACGCTGGCGACCGTGATGTCGGCGTCGCTCGCGGAGACGGAGACCGAGCGATCGCCGCGAGAGACTTCGACGTCGACGGTGACGACGGCGTCCGTCCCGCCCGTGATCGCATCGACGTGGTACGATTCGAGGTGGAAGGAGAACTCGGATCCGAGCGCCTGCCGAACGGCGCTCATCGCGGCGTCGACGGGTCCGCTCCCCGTCCCCGCGGCGCTGCGCTCGTCGTCGTCGACGCGCAGGCGGACGCTCGCCGACGGCGTCCCCTGCCCGCTCGCCGCGGTGAGGTCGAGCAGTTCGACGCGGCGCTCGCGCGAGCGCCCGCGGACGTCCTCGGCGATCGTGAGGAGGTCCGCGTCCGTGACGCGCCGGCCCTTCTCGCCGAGGGTCTTCACGCGCTCGACGACCGCCGCGAGCGCCTCGTCGTCCAGCTCGACGTCGTGTTCGGCGAGCGCCGCGCGGACGCCCGCCCGGCCGGCGTGTTTCCCGAGGACGAGGCGGCGTTCCCGACCCACCGCCTCCGGCGGGTAGGGCTCGTACATCCGCTCGTCTTTCAGCGTACCGTCGGTGTGAATGCCGGACTCGTGGGCGAAGGCGTTCTCGCCCGAGACCGCCTTGTTCGGCGGCAGGCGGACGCCTGTAGCCTCGGAGACCGCCGTGGCGAGGTCGTAGAGCGATTCGGTCTCCATCGGCTCGACGTCGTAGCAGTGCCAGAGCGCGATGGCAACCTCTTCGAGGGCGACGTTGCCGGCGCGCTCGCCGATGCCGTTGATCGTCCCGTGGACGAGGTCGGCCCCCGCGGCGAGGCCCGCGAGCGCGTTCGTCACCGCCAGTCCGAGGTCGTCGTGCGTGTGGACGCTCACCGGGCCGTGCTCGGCGAGGCGCGCCACCCCCTCGTAGACCGCCTCGGGCGAGGCGTGGCCGACCGTGTCCGCGAAACAGAAGCGATCGGCGCCCGCGTCGAACGCGGCCTCGGCCTGCGCTTCGAGGTAGTCGTAGTCGGCGCGGGACCCGTCCTCGCCGATCACCTCGACCCAGAGCCCCTGCGCTTTCGCGTAGGCGACGAGCTCGCCGGTCTTCTCGACGACCTCCTCGCGGCTCGAACCGACCTTCCCCTCGACGTGCCGGTCGCTCGCCGGCACGACGATGTGGACGCCGTCGACGTCGCAGTCGAGCGCGAGATCGACGTCCCGCTGGACGCCGCGGCAGAAGCTCGTGACGCGGGCGTCGAGGCCGAGGCTCGTCACGCGCCGAATCGTCTCGCGCTCGGCGGCGCTCGTGCAGGCGCTGCCGGCCTCGATGGCGGCGACGCCGGCGTCGTCGAGGCGACGGGCGATGTCCGCCTTCTGGTCCGGACTGAGCGACACCCCCGGGGCCTGTTCGCCGTCGCGGAGGGTCGTGTCGAGGAACTGTACGTCGCCGTCGCTGAGGGTGGTGTTCGAGAAGAAGTCCATCGAGAACTCGCTGTCGGTTGGTGTGGTTTCGTTACCGTCGGATTTCACGGCCAGCCGCCTTGCGGCGACTTCCCCTATCCTCCGACGTCGTCGTGTCTGACGTCATCGTACCTCCACCGACGGCGTCGAGCCTCTTAAACCGGTCGGAACGGTCGGGAACGACCGTGATGGTACGCGGGCCCCACGCGTCGCTCGCCCCCGTCTCGCGTCCCGGGAATCCGCCTCGCCTACGCGTCCCGTCGCGTCACGCGCACCGTGTCGCCCACGGCGACGTCCGACGCCGCGCCCGCCGGGAGCTCGACGAGCCGATCTGCCGCCGCCGCGCCGAGGCCGGTCCACGCCGACAGCGTCTCCGTCGCCTGCACCTCGTCGTCGACGAGCCAGAGGACGTCGATGTCGAAGGGGACGAACACCATGTGGACGTCGCGGCGCTTCCGCTCGTCGAACTCGAAGACGAGGGCGTAGTCCGACGGGACCGACGCCCGGAACATCAGTCCGCGGGCCCGGGCGAGGAACGACTCGGCGACGTCGACCGTCGCGGCGAGCGTTTCCGTCGCGCCGTCGCGGTCGTGGACGACGTGCACGTCGGACGGGAGGAGGGCGACGCGCTTGGCTCTTCGGGGTGCGCGGAAAGGACTTTGACGCTCCCGTCGCGAGACGAAGCCGGTGAAGAAGACCCCGACCGGGACCGCCGTCGGCGTCGACGATCCCTACGCTCACGCCGGGGTCTGCGATCACGTCACGGGCGACGGGAAGTGTCGATACGCCTTCGAGCACCCCGAGCACGACCGCGACTTCGCCGCTGAGCGCGCGGGCGACGACTACCACTGTCCGGTCGCCGCGGGCGACTGGGAGTGGCGCGACTGCCCGCACTACCGTTCGACCTCGACCGCCCGCGAGTGCGCGCGCTGCGGCCTCGAAGCGCGCCGCGACGCCCACACGGACGCCCGCCCGCTCCTCGAAGAACACCACTTCTCTTACGCGGATGACCGGAGCGAGTCCGCGCACCGCGCGAACGGGGACGTCGACCACGAGATCACGGTGACGCTCTGCCGGTGGTGTCACGCCGCCGTTCACGACTCGTGGGCGCGGATCGACGACGACGCGAGTCCGAGCCCCGACGCGCTCGCCGAAGCCGAGGACCGGCGGAGCGACGAACTCGACGAACTCGGCTTCGAGACGGCCGCGGAGCGACGCGACGACGAGTGACGACGCCGCGATGCGCGCCGGCCGGACGCGCGCCGTCGGCTCTCGGGTCCCGGCCCGGCGCTACCTCGGGAAGTGGGCCGACGGCGTCCGGCGGCGGTGTCCCTCGCTCTCCCGTCGACTCCGCGTCGTCTGACGCCGGTCTCACGTTCCAACGCGACTACGAGGACTTTTTACGGCGACGGCCGATAGGGGACGCCATGACGCGAATCGCCGTCGTGGACAACCACGGCCAGTTCACGCACCTGGAACACCGGGCGCTCCGCGATCTCGGCGTCGACACCGACCTCGTCGACAACGACACCGCGCCGAGCGACCTCGCCGCGTACGACGGCCTCGTCCTCTCGGGCGGCCCGAGCATGGACCGCACCGGTCGCTGCGACGAGTACCTCTCCCTCGACGTTCCGATCCTCGGCATCTGTCTCGGGATGCAGTTCGTCGCCGCGGAGTACGGCGGCGACGTCGGCTCCGGCGACTACGGCGGCTACGCCGACGTCACGGTGGAGATCGTCGACGAGGACGACCCGCTCGTCGGCTCGCTCGCCCCCGAGACGCGCGTGTGGGCGAGTCACGCCGACGAAGTGACAGCGGTCCCCGACGGCTTCGCTCGCACCGCGACGAGCGACGTCTGCGACATCGAGGCCATGAGCGACACCGAGCGCGAGCGCTACGGCGTCCAGTGGCACCCGGAGGTCGCACACACCGAAGCCGGCGACGTCGTCTTCGAGAACTTCCTCGCGCGCTGCGAGTAGGCGTCCATGACCGAGACGCAGGGCGACCTCGCGGCGCTCTCGCGGTTCATCTTCCGCGCGCCGAACTGGTACGCCAGCCTCACCTTCGCCCTCCTCGTCGCCGCGCTGGCCGGCGTCGGCGCGTTCACCTCCTCGTTCCCCCTGGAGGACGCCTGGCAGGGAGTCTTCTTCATCGGGATCCCCACCGTCGTCGCCAGCCTCCTCACCACGCCGGTCGACGGCTGGCTCGACGGTCAACTCACGTACAACCGCTCGTCGCTCCTCGCGCTCTGCTGTGAGCTCATCGTCGTCGCGCTGCTCGCCGTCGCCAGCGTCCTCGCCGTCCTCACGCGCCTCGGGCAGAACTTCGTCTTCGACGTCCTCATCGCCGCGCTCGCGCTCGTCTTCGCCCTGCGCCTGCTCGTCGTGCTCGCCGTCTCGCGCAACAGCCTCCTGCTCGCCGCGATCCCCGCGAGCCTCCAGACCGGCACCGCGGGCGTTCTCCTCTTCGTCTACAGCGGGACGATGCGCTATCTCACCATCGACGTCCCGCTGCTCAACGCCTACCTCTCGCGCCCGCAGAGCGCGCCCTCGCGTCTCCTCCTCGTCACCCCCGACGACCTCCTCCTCCTCGTCGGCATGAGCGTCCTCTACGCGCTCGTCGCCTACGGGTTCGTCCGCACCATGGACCGACCGTGGCGACAGAGTCTGGGGGTCTCGGGCCTCGACTTCCTCCGCGGGTTCATCGGCCACATCGCCGAGGGCACCCGCGAACTGGAGGACTTCTTCGAGCAGATCGGCGAGGACGCCATCGTTCCCGTCACCGTCCTCTCGTTCCGTCGCCCCGGCGGCGAGGAGAAAGCCCGCTTCGTCCTCCCGATGATCCACCCGGGCCCGATGGGCGAGATCGGCGGCGGCAACCTCCCCCAACGCGTCGCCGAGACCGCGACGGGCCTCGCCTTCCCGCCGCACGCCACCGCCGGCCACGACTTCAACCTCGTCACCGAACGCGAGGTCGATACGCTCGTCGACGCCGCCGAACGCGCCGCCGCGTCCATCGAGTACGACCGCGAGGCGACCCCCCGGATCCGCACCGCGCACGGCGACGCCAGCCTCCTCGGACAGGGCTTCGGCGACGACGGCGCGCTCCTCGTCGCCACCTTCGCGCCCGGATTCGCCGACGACATCGAGTACGCCGTCGGCCTCGCCGCCGCCGCCGAAGCGCGCTGTGCCGGCCTCGACGACGTCCTCCTCGCCGACGCCCACAACTCGAACAACGGCCTCCAAGGCGACGATCTCGGCCACGTCGTCCCCGGCTCCCCCCGGTCGTTCAATCTCATCGAGGGGGCCGGCGACCTCGGCTCGCGCCTCGCCGACGCCGAGCGCGGGCCGCTCTCCCTCGGCGTCGCCTGGGATCGCACCGTCTGGACGCCACAGGAGGGTATCGGACCGCTCGGCGTTCGCGTCGCCGTCACCGATGTCGCGGGCACGAGAGCGTGCTACGTCCTCGTCGACGGCAACAACATGGAACCCGGTCTCCGCGGCGACATCGTCGACGCGCTCGTCGACGCGCACGGCTTCGACCCCGACGCCGTCGAGATCATGACGACCGACACCCACATCGTCAACACCGTCAAATCCGAGAATCAGGTCGGCGACGTCATCGACCAGCGCGAGCTCACGACTCTCGTCGGCGACCTCGCCGGCGACGCCGTCGCGGACCTCGAACCCGTCGAGGCCGGCATCGCCACCGAACACGCCGAAGTCACCGTCTTCGGCAACGACCGCACCGAGACGCTCGCCAGCCACGCCAACGCCGTCATCGCCCTCGGCAGCGTCCTCGGCGCCGTCGTCGTCGCCGCGACCGTGCTCGTCAGCGCGCTCATCTTCCTGCTCACCTGAACTTCTTCGCCGCTCGGCTCTCACCCGACTGAGCGCGCCGATCCGCGGGTTCTTCAGTGACGATGGACCCACCGCTCCCCGTGTAGCGCCACGAAGACCGCGCGGGGGCCTCGCGAGACACCGGCCGACCGCCGCGCGCCGAGAGACGGCCGGCTGTTTCGCCACGCGCACGGCTCACGACACGAAAGAACCGCGAGAACGCTGCGTCGCGACCTACTCCTCGGCCGCGAACAGCTCGTCCACCGCCTCACGCCCGACACGCGCGGCGTCGTCCGCGAGCTCGTCCTCGTCGACGCCCGCTTCGGGCGCGTTCACGTAGACGTCCACCGTGAGCACGCCGTCCTCGAACGTCACCGCGACGTCGAGGTCGCGGACGTAGGATTGCTTCACCCGCGAGAAGAGATGGCCTTCTGCGGCTTCCGCGGCGGTTCGGACGACCGTCTCGTCGTCGACCATCGCCTTACGCGCCGCCGGGCCCGCCGCCCATCATGCCGCCCGCGCCGCCGAGCATGCCCTGCAGCTCCTCCTGGAGCTCCTCGAACTGGTCTTCGACGCGCGTCTCCTGTTTCTCCAGGGACTGCACGCGGATCTCGAGGTTGTCGACCTTCTCTTCGAGGTCCTCCGCGGCCTCGTCGTAGTCGGTCTGGACGAGGAGCTCGCCGACCTCGCGGTACATGACGGTGTCCTCGTCGATCTCGTCGAGCTCGTCGAGCGCCGTCTCGGCCTCGCTGAGCTGCGTCTCGGCCTGCTGCTTCTGCGCCGCGACCGTCTGGGCCTTCTCCTGAAGGTCCTGCAGCTCTTCGAGCTTCTCCTGCGCCTCGGGCGGAAGGTTGCCCTGCATGCCCGAAACGTGCACGCCCGGAGGTAAAAACCCCCGCTTTGCCGGACGCCGTCGCTGGCGCTCGTCGGTCCGAAAACGCCGGTTGAGGGGGGAGAGGGGGAGTCGCGCGGACCGGGTCCGAGGAGTGCGGACCCGACCCGCCTATCGAACCGGCGCACGGGACGATGCGCTCCACGCAAAAATAGCTAGACCTATCTCCGCAGGGCCGCGTGAGTTCGCCCGGTCTCGTTCGCCCGCTCGGCGACGGCCACGAGCGTCGTCCACGTGTTCGTCCCGGCGCGCAGGGCGGTCAGGTCCGCCGCCGTCACCGCGACGCGTACCGTCTCGCCGTCGCGCTCGACGCTCGCTCGCGTCCGCTCGCTCTCGATGTCGCCGGCCTCGACGCGCACCGCGTCGGCGACGGCCGCGGCTACGCGCTCGGTCTCGTACGAGAAGACGAGTGACGTCCGATGCATCGCTCGCACGTCTCTCGACGGCGCGTTACTGGACGTCGACTTCCTTGACGTCGCGGCTGCGCTCCTTCAGCAGGACGCGGTGCCCGCAGTAGGGACAGCGGACGCCGCCGTAGGCGTCCAGTTCGACGTCTCGCTTACAGCGGGAGCACTTGTACGACATCGACCGTTACGCCTCGGACTCCTCCTCGGCGAGGGCGGTCCGGATGGAGCGCGTGACGGCCTCGCCCCCGGGCGTCGAGGGCCGGTACGCGCCGCCCGCGAACTTGTAACCGCACTTGCCGCACTGCCAGATGCCCGTCCCCTTGCGGTCGACGGCGTCGGAGCCACAGTCCGGACAGCTGTGGTCGTCGTTCGTGTCGCTCTCGATCTCGCTGACGCGGCGTCGTGCGACGCGACCGTAGCGCGCACCGAAGCGCCCCGCGCTACCGGTGTTGTTGGAGCCCTTGCTGGCCATGATATCGACCACTAGCTCCAGCGCGCACATAAGCCCTACGAGTCGACGACCGCGCGCTATCCCGTGAGCTCCGCGTCCTCTAACGCCTCGTTGAGGTCGTCGCGGACGCGCTCGCCAGTCTCGCGGTCCATCGCCGTCGTGACGACGCGGTTCTCCTGCACGCTGGAGCCGTCGCGGATCAACAGCCGGACGTTCCCGTTGCCGTCCGCCCGCGTCACCTTCGCCCGGACGCCGCCGCGCGCGCCCGACCCGCTCGCGTCGATCGGACCCGGGATCACCTTCTTCACGTGCGGGTGGGCGGCCACTTCCCGGATCGCGCGCTGGCCGACCCGACCACCGATCAGCGTGCTGTGCGTCCCGCCGATCTTCTCCGCGGGCGCCTTCTCCACGACGTCGAGCTCGCGCTCCCCGCGGCGTTCGACGACGGTCTCGACGGGGTCGTCGGCCGGCACGCGGTAGACGTCGTAGCGGAGGTCGGCGCGCACGGCCTGTACGACCGCCCGGTCGCCCGCGACGTACACCTCCTCGGGGCGTTTCCGGCGCACCTCGTCCGCGATCCGCCCCGCGAAGTTCCGGATCCGCCTGCCTTCGAGGTCGGCGTCCGCCTCCGGCGTCGTCGCGATGTCCGTCTGTCCTACCACCTCGTCCTCGTCGAGGAAGGTGAGCGTCGCGTGGTCGGGCGCGGCGTGGACGACGACGGCGTCCGCGTTGCGGGTCTCGCACACCAGGCAGTAGTCGCCCGGCTTCTCGAGTGGGGTCCCGCAACGCGAACACTCCATGCCGGCGAGAACGCGGGCGTGACGTAAAACCGCCCTGCTTCCTCAGAGCGAGAGCGGCCCGCTCTTGAGGTACTCGCGCAGGAGAACGGTCGCGTAACTCCCCTTCGGGAGCGCGAACTCGAACGTGAGCGGATCGCGCTCGACCGTGAGGGCACTCCGAACGAGGATCGCGCGCCGCGTCCCCGTCGAGTCGAACGACCCCGGGAGGTCGAAGTCGGCGGGTTCGATTCCGACGTCCGCGCAGACCTCTCGCTCGATCTCGCCGGGTTCGCCCTCGCCGAACTCGGTGTCCGTACCGACGAGCGGCGCGGTGACGAACGCCCGCCCGCGTTCGAGGTGGCGGTTCACGACTTCCACGCGGCCCGCCGTGACGCGCTGCGTCCGATCCGCGTCCGGAAGCACCGGTTCGCCGTCCGCGTCCGCGAAGCAGACGACGTCGCCCGCGACCGCCCGGTCGAACGGCAGACCGCGTTCGAGGCGCTCGGAGCAGATCCGATTGAACACGTACGATTGGGCGGCGTGGACGAAGAGCCGCTGGAGGTTCGACGGGAACGTCTCCAGGGCCTCGCGGAACTCCTCGGGACGCTCTCCCCCGTTCTCCGCGAGCGCGTTCAACACCGCGCGCTCGTAGCGCAGGCGTCGCGGGAAGCGCTCGATGGCCCCGCTCCAGTCGCGCGTCTCCTCGACGAACGACCGCGCCTCGCGCGTCTCCGGGGGCTCCGCCGTCGAGGGGTTCCCGACGTACGCCATCACCGCCCCCTCCCAGTCGCCGCGGAGGACCGCGAGGCCGACTTCGTGAGTCACGGGCCGATAGCTGCCGAAACGCTGTTGTCCGAAGAGGTTCGGGACCCCGACGCTCGTCGCGCCCTCGCCCGAACCGTCCGCGTGACCCTCCTCGCTCGCGTTCGCACTCGCCTCCCCGTTCGCACCGCCGAACGCCGCGAGGTCGCGCGTCACGTCGTCGACGGGGCCTGGATCGGCCTCGCGGACGACGATTCGGAACTCGTTCCCCCGGAGGTCGCCGAAGCGGATCGGGCGGCCCGCGCGTCCGACCACGTCGAGCTCCGCGTTCCCGATCTCCGGCAGGTCGTCGGGGGCGACGCCGCGCACGCTGAACAGCTGGGTCGTGACGGCGTTGCGGTCCTTCGTCCCCGCCCACGAGACGCGCTCGCGGCTGATCCCGAGCTTGTTCGAGAGGTCGCGAGCGAAGCCGTTCGTGTCCCAGTTCGTCAGCGTCGCGCGGAAGACGAGGTGCGGGTAGGCGCCCGCGTCGGCGTCCGCGGGCTCGGTGTCGAACGCTTCGAGCTCGCGCACGCGGAAGTCCGCGGCGGACTCCCGGAGCGACCCCCCGGTGCCGGGCGCGTCGCTCACGTAGTAGTCGATCCCGACGGCGCGCTCGATCTCGTGGGCGGCGCGCATCAGTAGAGCGAGAGGTCGCCCGTGACGGCGTCCACCTCGTTGTCCTGCGCGGGTCCGACACCGCACGTCGTCGCCGTCCCCGAGTCGAGTTGCGTGCGCCCGGCGTCGCGGACGATCGACGTCGGGAGGCCGCGGCGCCGGGCGTTCTCAGCGACCTCGAGGAGCTCGGACTCGGAGCCGACCTTCACGACGATCTTCGGCTGGCCCGCGTCCCTCCACGCGCGCACCGCGTCCGGACCGGCGTTCTCCGCGGCGTTCATGGCGGCGTGCGCGACCTGCGCGGCGAGCTTCCCCCGCCCCATCCCGAGATCCGTCCGGGCGGCGATGACCTGCTTCATACCCGAGGAAGCGACCAAGGCGGCATAGGCGTGGCGACCCGCCACGGGAGCGGACGCAGAGAGGTTCGCTTAACACGCCCCGGCGTCTCCCCGTGCGTATGATCCTCTCCGACGCCGATCTCCTCGATCGCATGGAGTCCGGCGACCTCGTCGTCGAGCCGCTCGACGATCCCGAACTCCAGATCCAGCCCGCGAGCATCGACGTCCGGCTCGGCAAGCGCTTCCTCGAATTCCAACACGCGAACATCCCCTGTATCCACCCGACGGATCAGACGGAGGTCGAGGAGTACGTGAGCGAGACGTACGTCGAGGCCGACGAGGAGTTCATCCTCCACCCCGGTGACTTCGTCCTCGGAACGACGAAAGAGCGCGTCGAAGTCCCCCCGGACCTCGTCGCGCAGGTCGAGGGCCGCTCCTCGCTCGGCCGCCTCGCCGTCGTGGTGCATGCCTCCCTCCCCGCTGACGAGCAGATATTCCTCTGGACGCCCGAGGACGGCTTCGGGTTCCACCGTATCGGTGACGTCGTCGCCGCGGAACCGAACGCGCACGCCGTCTCGTTCGATCCGAACTCGCTCGGAGTTCACACGTTCCCGATCACTGATTTCATTACGAACCCCGCCAAGCGCGTCTTCGAGGTCACGCTTGACTCCGGCCGAACCGTCCGCGTGACGCGCGACCACAATCTCTTCACGCTGGACGAACGCGGCCGTACGGCGCGGCTCGCGAGCGAGGACGCGGTCGGCGAGTACGTGATGGTCCCGGGGACGCTTCCGAGCGCGTCCACGCCGGAGACAGAACTCGACTTGCTCGACGTGCTCGGCGATCACACCGACGACGTCACGGTCTACGCGACCGACGGCGTCGGGACGGTCGACTGGGAAGGGGTCCCCTCGGGGTCTCGACGGCATTATCGCTCTCGGGGCAGCGCTCCGCTCTCCGCGACGAAGCGGACGACGGTTCCGGCCGACGCGGAGCTCGCGTTCAAGGGGAGTGACACACGCCTCCCGAGGACGATCCCCGTCACGCCCGAACTCGGGTGGCTACTCGGGTTCTACGTCGCGGAGGGGTACGCGAGGCGGAAACAAGTCGTGCTCGGTCAGAAGGAGCACGAGCCACTCGAGCGCGTCGCGGACTGGTTTGCCCGGTACGACACGCCAGTCTCTTGGTCGCAGACTTCGGACGGTGTCCACCAGCTGACGATCTGCTCCGCGCTCTGGTCCCGGATATTCCGAACCCTCGCAGCGGCCGGCTCGGAGAAAAACATCCCCGCACGCCTCTGGAACTGGTCGGACGAGGTCGTCGAGGCGTTCTACGAGGGGCTCCTCGATGGGGATGGCCACCGAAGAGACGGACGCGATACGCTCTACACCGCGAATGAAGCCCTCGCCGACAGGGCGACCTATCTCGGGAGTCGCCTCGGCTACGCGACGTCGACGTACCACCGTCAGCGCGATAACGATGCGCAGAGCGACGAGTGGGCAGTCGACTTCTACGAGGATGCCCACAAACGCGGGCAGTACGTTCCGAACCCGTCCGCCCTCCTCCGAGATCTGCGCGAGGACGCCGGTCTCACCATGGCGGACGTCGCGGACGCCATCGGGCGTTCCTCGAAGTCGTCCGTCTCGAACGTCGAGAACCGAACGTACGACGTGGTCACACGCGAGACGCTCGCCCGACTCCGTGACTGCTACGCCGACCACGATGCCGACGTGAGTCGCCTCGACGCGATTCTCAATGGGAACGTCCGGTTCGACCGCGTGGAGTCCGTCGAGGACACCGGCCGCGTCGAGACGACGTACGACCTCGAAGTCCAGCCGCGGGGCCGGCGCGTGGAGAACTTCCTCGGTGGATTCGGTGGCGTGTTCCTCTCCAACACCGCCGGCTTCATCGACCCCGGTTTCCACGGCAAGATCACGCTCGAACTCTCGAACCTCGGAACCGCACCTGTCGCGCTCACGCCCGACATGCGGATCAGCCAGCTCGTCTTCACGGAGCTCTCCTCGCCGGCCGAACGACCCTACGGCGCCGCGCGCGGCTCGAAGTACCAGGACCAAGACGGCCCGCAGGCCTCGCGCATCCAGGGCGACGCGGAGTTCGGCGGCGACCAGTCCGGGGGCGGAGGCGGGGGGGACGCGTAGATGCGCTTTCTCGAGGAGGTCGTCGTCGACGAGTTCCTCCCGACGTACCGCTCGCTGCTCGCGGCGGCGCTCCGGGAGCGCGGGCTCACCCAGCAGGCGGTCGCCGACCTGCTCGGGGTGAGCCAGAGCGCGGTCTCGAAGTACGCGAAGGGAGAGGTCGGGACGCGCGCGGAGATAGAGACGGACGAGCGCGTCACCGATCACGTCGCGGAGGTGGCCGACGGCCTCGCGGACGGAACGCTCTCGCGCGTCGGCGCGCTCGCGGAGGCCGAGGCGCTCGTGCGCGACCTCGAAGCGCCGGGCGACGTGCTCGCGGACATCCACGCCGAGCAGATGCCCGAGCTCGCGGGGGCGGGCGTCGACTTCCGCGGGACGGGCGAGGGGGCGCTCCGGGAGCGCGAACACGTCCTCGCGGACCTCCGCCGCGGCGTCAAGTTCCTGGAGCGCGCCTCGGGGTTCGCCACGCTCATCCCCGCGGTCGGCTCGAACCTCGTCGAGTGTCTCCCGGACGCCGAGACGCCGGAGGACGTCGCTGGCGTCCCCGGGCGGATCTTCGACGTGATGGGACGGACGACCGTCCCCTCGGACCCCGAGTTCGGCGTCTCCGCGCACGTCGCTACCGTGCTCCTCGCGGCCCGCGACGCCGGGAGCGACGCGCGCGCCGCGATCAACGTCGCGTACTCCCCCGACCTGATCGATTCCCTCGCCGAGGCGGGCTACGCCCCGGTCGAGTTCCCCGCGGAGTCCGAATCCGACGACACGCGAAGCGCGGTGCGCGACGCCGTCGCGGACGCGCCGGACACGCGCGCGCTCTACCAGACCGGCGGCTACGGCGTCGAACCCATCGTCTACGTGCTCGGCGACGACGCGCCGAGCGTCGCCGCGGCCGTCCGGTCCTTCTGCTGATTCTGACTACGAGGTGCCGACGCGCAAGAGCCCCCGCGGGCTGTGACACGCCCGATCGACGACGGTGACGCGAAAGCCCGGTTCGTCGTCGTCGGTCGGTTCGAAGCGGACGTCCGCGCCCGGGCGTCGCCGTAGCAACTCGACCGCGAGCGGGAGCGTGAGCACCCGCTGACCGCGTCCGAGCGCGTAGCCGTCGAGGGCGACCGTCGGCGACTCCGCCGGGCCGTCGACGCGGTACGCGTCGAGCAGGCCGGCCGCCGCGACGCTGTCGAGGCTGTCCGTGAGCGCGTCGGTCGGCTCGGCGACGGGATCGAGTCGCCCCGCCGCCCGGTTCAGGACGACCTCCTGTTCGTGGACGCTCAGCATCTCGTCGAGCACCGCGCCCATGCTCCGCAGGAGGAGCAGACAGAGGTCGTCGGGGTCGTCGACGGTCTCCGCGGCGTCGAGGTAGGCGTCCATCACGGCGCGCTCCGCGTCGCGGAAGCCACCCCCCGAGAGCGTCTCGAAGACCGCGGCGGCGACCTCGTGGCAGAACTCGCTCCGGTCCGTCGGCGTGTGGACGGTGGCGTCGCCCGTCGGCTCCCGCGGAAGCTGTCGGACGATGACGTCCCGGTGTGGTAGGTGCGGGTCGTACTGCCGTAACTCCGCCCGGTAGGCGTCCACGAGGTCGGCGGCCTGCGTCGCCGTCCCGCGGTCCGGAAAGCGGCGATCGCCCGAGGGAATCGGCCGCTCCCCCGTTCGAGCGCACGCGAGGTAGTACGAGCCGTCGTCGCAGGCGTACCCTTCCAGGCGCTCGCGGATCTCGTCGAGTGTCCGCCCGACCATCTACACCACCACCCGTTCCGAGTGTCGCGCCATGTGTTTAGGCTAGCCTAAAACGTAATGGGTGTTGTGGTCCCGGACTCACTCGCCGTCCGCGAGCGCGCCCTCCCTGAGGCGACGCTCCGCGGCTTCGAGCGCCGCGTCGCGGTCGAACTCCGCGACGATCGCCTCCAACTCCTCGCGCGACGACCCCGCGAGGTCGCGCGCGTGGCGCGTGACGTTCGGGAGCGCGCGCAGGATGTTGTCGACGATGGGGACCGCGGCGGTCCGGGCGCTCCGCGAGAGCGGGTTCAGGTCGATCACGATCTCCGTCTTCCCCATCTCGCCCAGCGCCTCCGCGCGGTCGCCGTCTTCGAGGGGCACGAGCACGACGTCGGCGTCGTAGATCCCGTCCGCGTCGACCTTCGCGCGCTCGTGGGAGAGCCCGGGGATGCGCGCGTCCGCCGTCAGCCCCTTCACCTCCGTCGCGCCGTGCTCGCGGAGGTGGTCGGCGATGGCCTGCACACGCTCTGCCGTCCGTCCGAAGAGGTTCACCTCGATGTCGGCACCGGTCGCGCCGGCCAGGGCCACCACTTCCTCGGGCACCAGCGCCGCGACGTTCCCGTTCACGCTGATCACGGGGTGTTCGGCGAGCAGGAAGTGCGCCGCCGCCGCGCGCGCCGCCCGATCCGCGCTCGGGATCGTCTCCTCGCCGAGCAGGTAGTCGAAGGCCTCCCCGCGCCCCTCCGCGATCAGCCCCTGCGTGCTCGTGATCCCCTTCTCCACGCCGTCCTCGATTCGGTGGCGTGTCACCAGTGACTGATATCGGGGGTGGTCCTCCGGGACGTCGACCTCGTCGCTCATACCCTCGGTTCGGCCGCGTACCGTCAAAAGCGCCGCGTCTCTCGCTCCCGACTCCTCGTCTTACCCGGGGTCGTCGCCTTACTCGCCCGTGAGACTCGCGCCCGCGTCGTGCACGCGCGTCATTGCCGCATCGTACCCCGCGTCGCTCAGCCCGTGTCCGAGCGCGAACACCGTGTGTCCGAGCATCGCCATCGACGCCTCGCCGCCCGCCTCGACGACGTCCGCGACGATCTGCTCGACCTCCGGCGTGAGGAGATCCGCCTCCTCCGCGAACCGCCGCGACTCCCGGACGAACCCCTCGATCGTCGGCCGCTCGCGCAGCGACTCCAGCGCCCGCACGCCGGCCGACGACAGCCGTGCCGTCGAGCCCGCGAGCACGTCCGCCGTCGAGAGCTCGCCGAGCGAGACGTACTCGATCCGGCCCGTCGCCGGCACGCCGTCGAGCTGCCCGTGGGGCGGCGCCCCCGGATCGAGGCGGATCGGGACGCCGCCGCGCGCTTGGGCGACCACGTCGCCGAGCCCGGTCCCCGCCGCGACTTCGCCCTCGTGAGCGAGTCGCACGAGGTCGTTCTCCGAGCGCCCCGTCTCGAACGCGCCGTTCGCCGCTAGCGCCGCGCCGAGCGCGATCCCGCCCGAGACGCCGAAGCCCGCCCCCACCGGGAGGTCGGTCGACGCCGTCACCGACGCGGTGGCGTCGAGCGCGTCCAACACGTGTTCGGCCGCTGGCACGGTCGTCTCGCGGCCGTTCAGCGTCACCGTCCGCTCGCTCGCCGGCGCGACCCGGACCCTGACGCCGTCCGCGAGCGTCACGCCCGCCCCCCGCGACCCGGTCTTCGCCGGCGTCCCGGCCCGGTGGACGGAGAAGAATCCCGTGATGTGTCCGGGGACGAACGCCGCGGCCTCGTCGATCATCGTTCCGTGGTGAGTGCGGCCCCCGGTTAAGGCTTGCAGTTCGTCCCGACCGCCGCGGTGCGCGACCAGTACGCCCGTCGATCTGTCGTCCCGCCGCCAAAACCGTCATCCGCGCGGTCGAAGTAGCGACACCAGCCCGCGACCGGAGGCGTCGATTGTCGGAGCTCCCGCGCGAGACGGATTACGACGACCGTAGAATCCGGTCACTCCTTCGAGGGGGGAGCCATCGACCACCGGGGGAACGCGGCGGGGCCGTCTCGGCCTCGTTGCGTCCGCACTCGTGCGGTCGTTCCCTTCCCGGCCCGGGGTCGTCACACGTCCGAGGCACCGCAGACCGCAAAACCGCGAGCGACCGCCACGTCAGAGACGTCGCCGGCGCGGATCGGAGCGACGTGAACGTGGTTCGACGTGCGCGCCTCTGCGGGGGCCGGTGTCGATCTCGCGGGACCCCGCTCGGTCCGTTCCGCTTCACTCCCCGCTCCCGCCCGCCGGGCCACGCCGTCGCCTTACGGCGACAGGCGCTGCCGATCGCGTGAGACACGCTTCGCGTGCCTCACTGGCTCGTCAACGTGCTCGCCTCACGGCGAGAGCCGGTTCCGGTCGCGGAAGACGCTGGGGCGTCTTCTCGGCTCAGCAGGTCTTCGTCTACGGACTCAGAGGCTGCCGGTCTCGCGGGAACAACGAGAGACTCGCTACGCTCACCTCTCTGGCTCCCGCTCGCCGGACCGCGTCCAGCCCTACGGGCTGAGACGCTGCCGGTCTCGCGGGAACAGCACCGCCTCCCGGATGTTCTCCAAGCCGAGCATCGTCATGATGAGGCGCTCGACGCCGTACGCCCACCCCGCGTGGGGCGGCATGCCGTATTTGAACATCTTCGTGTAGTAGTCGAACTGCTCCGGGTCGAGCCCTTGCTGTTCGAAGCCCTCGACGAGCGCCCCGTAGCGGTGCTCGCGCTGCCCGCCGGAGACGAGCTCCATGCGGGGGTGCATCAGGTCGAACCCCTTCGAGGTCGTGGGGTCGTCCTCGTAGTCCTGGATGTAGAACGGCTTGATCTCGCTCGGCCAGTCCGTGATGAAGTAGTGTCCGCCGACGTCGTCGCCGAGCGCGCGCTCGGCCTCCGTCGAGAGGTCGTCGCCGTAGACGAGCTGCTCGTCGAGCTCGCCCGTCGCGTTGATGCGCTCGATGGCCTCCTCGTAGGTGAGCCGCGGGAAGTCGCCGTCCGGCGTCTCGAAGTCGTCGTAGCCGAGCAGGTCGAGCTCCTCGGTGCAGTTCTCGGCGACGGCCTCGTAGGCCGCCTTCAGCGTGCCCTCACAGACGTCCATCGCCTCCTCGTGGTCGATGAACGCGGACTCGAAGTCGATCATCGTCGCCTCGTTCAGGTGTCGGGGCGTGTTGTGCTCCTCCGCGCGGAAGATCGGGCCGACCTCGAAGACGCGCTCCAGCCCGGAGCCGACCATCAGCTGCTTGAAGAGCTGCGGGCTCTGGTTCATGAACGCCTCCTCGCCGAAGTACGTGATCGGGAAGAGCTCCGTACCGCCCTCGGTGCCGGTGGCGACGATCTTCGGCGTGTTGATCTCCGTGCTGCCGATGCTTCGGAAGTAGTCGCGGACCGCGCGCAGGACCTCGGCTCGGATCTCGAAGATCGCCTGTACCTCCTTCTTCCGGAGGTCGAGCGTCCGGTTGTCGAGGCGCGTCGAGAGGTCGGCGTCGACCTTCCCGGAGGGGTCGAGGGGGAGCTCCGCGTCCGCCTCGTTCAGGACCTCCACCGACCCGGGGAGCATCTCGACGCCCGTCGGGGCGCGATCCTCCGCCTCCACCTCGCCGGTGACGCTGATGACGGACTCGCGGTGGACGTTGAGCCCCGTCTCGACGAGGTCCTCGTCCATCTCGTCCTTCTCGAACTTCACTTGGATCTTGCCGGACTTGTCTCGGAGGATGAGGAAGGCGATCCCGCCGAGGTCGCGGACCTCGTGAACCCACCCGGCGACCGTCACGTGGTCGCCCGGTTCGGCGTCTGCCGTGTACGTTCTCTCGTCCATACGCGCCCATATCGGCGTGGCGCGCTTAAATGCCGCCCTTCGCGTCGGCGGGGACGTCCGCCTATCGCGCGGCCTTCCCGTCGCGGGCGCCCTCGACCGTCTCGCGGACCGCCTCACACCCCTCCTCGTGGAGCAGGTCCCCGACGACGACGACGTCCGAGCGCTGGCCCATCAGGTAGGCGTCGTCGTAGTCGTGGATGCCGCCGCCGTAGAACAGCGTCGCCTCCTCCAGAGCGTCGTAGGCCGCCGCGACCTTCTCGGGATCGCCGAGCGTTCCCGAGTACTCGACGTAGACGACGTCCTGTCCGAGCATCCGCTCCGCGACTTCCGCGTACGCCGCGATGTCGTCCGCGTTCTGCTCGCAGTCGGCGTCCGTGAGCTCGGCGACGGAGGCCTCCGGGTTCAGGACGATGTAGGCCTCGGTCGCGGTACGCGCCCAGTCGACGTCGTCGATGCGGACCCACTCCTTGTGCGCGCCCGTGATCCACGCGACGTCGCCCGCGTTCATTACGACCGGAACGAGATAGCCGTCGAGCGCGTCGTCCTCGACGACGACCGCGGGGTTCGACGGCTCCTGATAGAGCGGGACGTCGTGCGTCCGGCAGGCGTCGATGACGCGGCGCATCTTGTCGCTCGTCACGTCGAGGGTGCCGCCGATCTCGATGGCGTCCGTCCCGGTCTCGCAGACGTCGTCGAAGGTCTCGCCGTCGACGAGGTCCTTGTCCGGGTCGACCTTGAGGACGTGGTCCCAGTCGGCCCACGGGGAGTGCATGCTCGGGGTATAAATCCGGGCCAGCAAAACCCCTTCGGACCGCCGGCTCGGCGCGCTCGCCGGCACGAACGCCGCCCGCGCCCGTCCGCTCGCGGTGTCCGCCCGCCCGCCGTCGTTCGGGCGCCGCGCGCCGAACGGTAACCCCTTTACTCGCACCGCCCCGACGTTCACCCGAATGCCGGTCATCGACTGCGACCCCGACGCGGCCCGCACGCGCCTCGACGAGGCGGGCGCGACGTTCGCCGAGGGGAACACCGAGCACGAGCGCTGGCGGGCGACGCTCGGCGACGCGAGCGCCGTCGCCTACGACGATCAGGTGGTCGTGCAGGGCGCACGCCCTGCGGACGTCACCGCCGTCCTCCGCGAGCACGGCGGCCGCGTCCACGCGTACTTCGACGGCGCGTCCCGGGGTAACCCCGGCCCCGCGGCGGTCGGTTGGGTGCTCGTCTCGCCCGGCGACGGCATCGTCGCCGAGGGGTCGGAGACGATCGGGTCGACGACGAACAACCGCGCGGAGTACGACGCGCTCATCACCGTCCTCGAGGCCGCGACCGACTTCGGCTTCGACGAGATCGAGATCCGCGGGGACTCTCAACTCGTCGCCAAGCAGGTGACGGGCGCGTGGGACACGAACGACCCCGCCCTCCGCGAGCGTCGTGTGCGCGTCCGGGAACTGCTGGGCGAGTTCGACGACTGGTCGATCACGCACGTCCCCCGGGAAGTGAACGAGCGCGCGGACGACCTGGCGAACGAGGCGCTCGATCGTGCCTGAGCTATCCGCGGAGACGGTCGCCGAGGCCGAACGTCTCACCCGTCTCGCTCTGCGCGCGAGCGACCCCGACGAGGCCGACGCCTATCGATCGGAGCGCGACGCCCTGCTCGCCGAGGCGGGGTACGCGGCCCGCGAGCGCGAGGACGGCGGCACCGTCACGCTCGTCTGCTACCCCGAAGCGTGGCTCGACGAGGCGGGGACGATCCGGATGGACCGCTTCGACCCCGAGGAGGCCGTCGAGCGCCCCCTCGGCGGCCCGGGCGACCCCGACGAGTGGGACGAGGTCGCCACGCACAACCGCGGGATCGCCCGCGCGGTCCACGAGGCGCACGGGAGCGTCCACGGCGAGACGGTGACGGCGCTCGCCGACTTCGCCAGCAATCACTACGCGAAGCCGATCGAGGCGCTCACGCGCGACGAGCTCGACGAGTTCCGCGAGGAGTACCTCGTGCGCAACGCGTGGCCGAGCGACGCACAGCTTGATCGGCTCTCAGAGTCGCTGCGCTACGCGTTCGCACTCGTAGACGAAGAGGTGCCGTAGCGGGACGTCCGCACCGCCCCGTTATTCGTACTCGGCGACGACGTCGCGGATCCGCGCGGCGCGCTCGCCGGTCGCGACGAACTTCTCGAGCGCCCACGAGAGGTCGTCGAAGACGGCCTCGACGCCGGCGTCCGTCAGCGCGTACTGGTTGGTCCGCTTGTCGAGTTCGCTTTTCTCGACCATCCCCTCCTCGACGAGGTCGTCGAGGTTCGGGTAGAGTCGGCCGTGGTTGACTTCCTCGCCGTAGTACTCTTCGAGCTCCCGCTTGACCGCGAGCCCGTATCGTGGTTCTTCGGCGAGGACCACGAGGATGTTCTTCTGGAACGCTGTCAGATCGCGGACGCCGGTACGCGCCGCGCGTTGTGCCTCTGACATAGTTGTACTTAATGACACAGACGGTATTTAAACGCTTCTCACGATTCCGGCGTTGAGTCCCGCTCCGGTGACCCGAAAGGCCCTTTACGGCGTCAATCGCACACCAAATCGTTATGGTCAACCTCTGGGAAGACCTCGAAACCGGACCCGACGCGCCCGACACCGTCTACGCGGTCGTCGAGTGTCTGAAGGGCGAGCGCAACAAGTACGAGTACGATAAGGACATCCCGGGCACGGTGCTCGATCGCGTCCTCCACAGCAACGTCCACTACCCCTCGGACTACGGCTTCATGCCGCAGACCTACTACGACGACGGGGACCCCTTCGACGTCCTCGTCCTCGTGAAAGATCAGACGTTCCCCGAGTGCGTCATCGAAGCTCGCCCCGTCGCCCTCATGCGGATGGACGACGACGGCGAGAAGGACGACAAGGTCATCGCCGTCCCCGAGGAGGACCCGCGCTACGACCACATCACCGACGTTGAGGACCTCACCGAGCAGAAGAAGGCCGAGATCGCCGAGTTCTTCGAGACCTACAAGAACCTCGAGGAGGGCAAGGAGGTCTCCGTCGGCGACTGGGAGGACGCGCAGACGGCGAAGGACGCCATCGAGCACGCCCAGCACCTCTACGACGAGAACTTCTAACGCACCCGCCCCGCTTCTTTGTGCCGCGTCGTGGCGCCGATTACCATCGGGTATCCGCCGCCGGCACGCCGATGAGGTATGCGCATGGGTAATACTTTGGGCGTGGCGGCCCGACGGTCGCGTATGTCCACGAACCGTCCCGCGGTCGGCCTCGATCACCTCACCGTCGTCCCGACGAACTACGACGACGACGCCGACGACGCCGCCGACGCCGACGACACCGCGGACGGGGACGCCACCGCTACCGACGACGTATAACGTCGCGTCGCTGCTGCCCCGTCGCCACCGCCACCGACGACGTATAACGTCGCGTCGCTGCTGCCCCGTCGCCACCGATCGCCGTCCGTGGCTCGCCTCCCGCCGCGCCGCTCCCGTTTCGCTCGTCGGCGACCCGCTCGTAGACAGGGGCGAAAGCCGACGCGAACGAACGTTCTTAAGCCGCGCGAGCGGACAAAGGCGATATGGGACTCTTCGACCGACTCCGCGGCGACGACGGTCCGCGGGTCGCGTTCATCGGAATCGACGGCGTGCCCTACTCGCTCGTCGCGGACCACCCCGAGGTGTTCGAGAACCTCACGGCGATGGCACAGGACGGTGCCGGTGGCGCCATCGAGAGCATCGTGCCTCCCGAATCCAGCGCCTGCTGGCCCTCCCTCACGACCGGCGTCAACCCCGGCAAGACGGGCGTATACGGCTTTCAGGACCGAGAGACCGGGACGTACGACACGTACGTCCCGATGGGCCGCGACGTACAGGCGACCCGTCTCTGGGATCGCGTCACCGACGCCGACCGGCGCGCCTCCGTGTTCAACGTCCCCGTCACCTTCCCGCCCCAGCGCAACGTCGACCGGATGGTCTCGGGGTTCCTCTCCCCTGGCGTGAAGAAGGCCTCCCACCCGAGCGACGTCGGCGACTACCTCGACGAGCTGGGGTATCGCATCGACGTCAACGCCAAACTCGGTCACGACGAGGACAAGACGGAGTTCGTCGAGGACGCCCACCACACCCTCGACAAGCGCTACGAGGCCTTCGACCACTACCTCACGGGGGACGACTGGGACCTCTTCTTCGGCGTCTTCATGACGACCGACCGGGTCAACCACTTCCTCTTCGAGGACTACGAGCGCGACGGCGAGAACAAAGAGGAATTCCTCGACTTCTACGATCAGGTCGACGACTACATCGGGAAGCTCCGCGAGGCCGCGCCCGACGACGTGACCTTCGTCGTCGCCTCCGATCACGGCTTCACGACGCTCGACTACGAGGTCCACCTCAACCACTGGCTCGAAGAGCGCGGGTGGCTCTCCTTCGAGGACGACGAGCACGACAGCCTCGCTGACATCGACGACGACACGCGCGCGTACGCTTTCGTTCCCGGGCGCTTCTACCTCAACCTCGAGGGGCGCGAGCCGCGCGGAAGCGTCGCACAGGAGGACTACTACGAGGTCCGCGACGAGCTGAAGGCCGAGATCGAGGCGCTCGAAGGACCGAACGGCGAACCGGTCGTCGCGCGCGTCGTCGAGAAGGAGGACGCCTTCGCGGGCGATCACGACGAGATCGCGCCAGACCTCGTCGCCATCCCGAACCACGGGTTCGACCTGAAGGCCGGCTTCCGCGGGAGCGAGACGGTCTTCGATAAGGGCCCGCGCAACGGGATGCACTCCTTCGACAACGCGACGCTCGTCACCGACGCGCCCGAGGTCGCCATCGACGAGGCCAACCTCTTCGATCTGACGCCGACGATGCTCGACCTCCTCGACATCGACTTCGACGCCACCGACTTCGACGGCGGTAGCCTCGTCAAGGGCTGAGCCCGGCCGCTACGTCCGCGCCGACGCCCCCGTGGCGCTCGACGTGGACGGCGACGGTCGCGCGGATCGCCTCGGCCGCGACACCGCGCTCGCCTTCGACTATCGGACGGGCGTCGTCGCGGTCGTCCCGCCGGGTCCGCGTGGCGTCGGCGACGTCGGGCGGCTGAGCGAGACCTCGGCGGGGTGGGCGGCGCGCGGCGAGTGAGAAACCCCCATTTAGCCCGAGCGCTAACGTCGAGTATGCTCACAGAGGAGATCGCCGATCCAGCGGCGACAGCCCCGGAGGCGCTCCGAACCCAGTATCTGGCCGCGCTCACGGCCGTCATTGAGGAACGCGGGATCGAGCCCGTCGCCGCGGAGACGGACCTCTCGACCGAACGCGTCGAGGTGATCCTCGACAACCCCGACGACGTGACCCTCGCGGAGGCCGCGGCCGTCCTGTCCTGTTCGCCGGACTATCCCGCGGCCGACGACTACTTGCTCGAAGTCCGGGATCACCTGATGCTCCAGATGAGCTCCGCGGTCGTCGACATCGGCGCGCTCCAGCGCGCCATCGACACCGATCTCGACCCGAAGGTGCTCCAGCAGAAGGTCGAGGGGCGCCGCGAGATGACGCTCGCGGAGTACGCGCGCGTCGTTCACCACCTCGCGGTCGAGAACCCGTGGTGACGATGCGGGTCGCCATCCTCGGCTGCGGCTACGTCGGCCTCGAACTCGGCCGCCAGCTCGCCGCGACCGGCCACGAACCGATCGGCGTTCGGCGCTCCGACGACGGCCTCGCGGCGATCCGCGAGGCGGGCTTCGACGCCGTGCGCGCGGACGTGACGGACGCCGAGAGCCTCGATGCCGTCCCGGACGTCGACGCGGTCGTCTTCGCCGCCTCCTCGGGCGGGCGCGACGCCGACGCCGCCCGACAGGTCTACGTCGAGGGTCTGCGCACCGCGATCGACGCCTTCGGCGAGCGCGAGCACGCGCCGACCCAGCTCGTCTACACGTCGAGCACGGGGGTCTACGGCGACCACGACGGGGAGTGGGTGGACGAGGACACGCCCCTCCGGCCGACGACGGAGAAGACCGAGGTGCTCGTCGAGGCCGAGCGCGTCGCCCGCGAGCGCCCGGCCGAACACGGGATGGCGGGGCGCGTCGTCCGTTTCGCCGGCCTCTACGGCCCCGATCGCTACCGGCTGGAACGCTACACCACGGGTTCGGTCGTCGAGGGGTACCTGAACATGCTCCACCGCGACGACGCCGCGGGGATCGTCCGCTTCGCGCTGACGGAGACGGACGAACCGCTGTTGCTCGCGGTGGACGACGAGCCGGTGGATCGGCGCGATCTCGCGGCGTGGCTGGCGGACGCGTGTGGCGTCGCGCGGCCGGCGACGGTCCCGCGGGCCGACCGCCTCGCCGCCGACGACCTCTCCGAGGCGGCGCGCCGGCGACTCACGACCAGTAAGCGCTGCTCGAACGCGTTGGTGCGCGATCTCGGCTACGAGTACGCGTATCCGACGTACCGCGAGGGGTACATGGACGCGGTCCGTGCGTACCGGGCCGGACGATAACGCGTTCGTCGTCGGCCGGCGCGCCCGCTTCGCCCGACTTTTTGCCGTCGGCGCGCCCACGCCCCGTATGGAGTACACGCAGGAGCGGGTGGCGACGCTCCACGACTACGGCGGGGCGGCCCCGGACGCCCCCGTGGGCCGCACGACGGTGATCGTCCCGATGACCGAACGGGAGTACGCGGGGCTGGCCGCCGAGGGCGTCCTCTCGACGCTCGCGTCGCTCGACCCTGAGCGCGTGCTCGTGCCGCTTCGCGCCCCGGCCGAGCGCGTCCCGGCCTTCTGCGACTGGCTCGACGGCTTCGATCTCCCCCTGGAGGTGCTCTGGTGTTCAGGGACGCGCCTCGCCGACCTGTTGGACGGGGTCGGTCTCGACGGCGAGACGGGCAAGGGCCGGGACATCTGGCTGGCGCTCGGGCTCGCGGCCGACTCGGCGCACGTCGCCCTCCACGACGCGGACGCGGAGAGCTACAGCGAGCGCGACGTGCCGAAACTCCTCGCGCCGCTCGCCGGCGACTTCGACTTCACGAAGGGGTATTACGCCCGCGTGGAGTCCGGCCGGCTCTACGGGCGGCTCTTTCGGCTCTTCTACGAGCCGCTGATCGCGGCGCTCGCCGACCGCCACGATCACGAGATCCTCGACTATCTCGGCGCGTTCCGCTACGCGCTCGCCGGCGAGTGCGCGATGACCGGCGACGTCGCGCGCTCGCTGCGCGTCCAGCGGCGCTGGGGGCTCGAAGTCGGGACGCTCGGCGAGGCCTACCGGACGACCGGACCCGACGGCGTCGCGCAGGTGGACCTCGGGTTCTACGAACACGACCACCGCGCCGTCTCGGGCCCCACGGGGCTCGGCGACATGAGCGAGGGCGTCGGCGACGCGCTCCTCCGCGTGGTCGAGGAGGCGGGCGTCAGCCCGGAGTACGACACGCTCCCGGAGCGCTACGTCGCGGCCGCCGAGCGTTTCGAGCGCGGCTACGCGGCCGACGCGGCGTTCAACGGGTTCGCGCACGACGCGGCCGCCGAGCGCGAACAGGTCGAGACGTACCGTGCGGCCGTGAGCGAACCGGGGCCCGACACCCGCCTCCCCGCGTGGGACGACGCGCCGCTCTCGATCGCGGAGGTCCGCGAGGCCGCCGCGGCGGACCTCGACGCGGTACGTTGAAGCGCCCGCGACGCCCACTCCCCTCCATGTCCCTCGATTCAGACGAACTCGCGGGCGTCTGCGACCTCTTCGGCGGCCTGACACGCGAGGAGCTCGCCGGTGCCGTCGCCGATCTCGCCGCGCGCCGGGGGGACGATCACGACCGCGAGTCGCACGATCGGGCCGTCGCGGACGCCCGCGAGGCGTACGCGCTCCTCGAAGTCGATCCGGCGGGCCTCGGGACGCTCGACGCCGACGCATCTCTCCTCGTCCCCGGGCCGCGGGCGTTCCCGGTGACCCCCGAGGGCGGCGAGGACCTCCCTCACCTGCTCGACGCACCGCGGCGCGACGTGCCGAGCGACGCCGTCGAGACGGCGCTCCGCGCGCGCCTCGCGGCCGACGTCGCCGCGCTCGATGAGAGCGGAGGCGACGCGGACGGCGAGGACGAGAGCGGGGACGAGGCGGGGATCGAGGCGCCCGACCCGGCGGTGTTGATCGACGTCACGTACGACGCCGCGGCGCTGACCGGGACCGACTTCACCGACGTCCGGGAGCGCATCGCCGATGCGCGGTGACGCGTCCCGAGGAACGATTAAGGGGGCGAGGCGTCTGCACACCGGCATGGACCTCGGTCGCATCGCCACCCGCCGTCCCGAGACGAGCGCGGGCGCGGAGCGCGAGGCGGCCGTCCTCGTCCCGGTCGTCGAGGCGTCCGACGGTCCCGCGCTCCTCTTCACGAAGCGCGCGGATCACCTCGGCGAACATCCGGGACAGATGAGCTTTCCCGGGGGCGGCCGCGAACCGAGCGACGCCGACGCGACCGCGACGGCGCTCCGAGAGGCCGACGAGGAGATCGGTCTCCGCCCCGAGGAGGCGCGCGTCGTCGGACGCCTCGACGACATCGAGACGGTGACCGATTACGCGATCACGCCCATCGTCGCTCGCGTTCCCGACCGGACGTACGACCCGGATCGCCGCGAGGTGGCGGAGATCGCCGTCCTCCCGCTCGCGGCCCTGCTCGACCCCGCGAACCACGAACTGGAGCGCCGCGACCACCCCGAATACGGCGAGCTCGACGTTCACTTCTTCCGGGTCGACGGATACACCGTCTGGGGAGCGACCGGGCGCATCCTCGTCCAGTTCCTCGAACTCGCTTGCGGGTGGGAGCGACCGACGACGCCGGATCGCGTCGTCGATCCCGACGCCGAGCCGTGAATCCGCTACGCTTTTGCCGGGACGCGGCCTAGTGCGGACGTACATGGTCGCCCAGACGAGTGGTCGCGTTCCAGCACCGTTCTGAGACCGCAGCCGTGAGCGAGACACGTCGCCGACGCGTCGCGGAGGGCACAGCGTGCTGAGCGCCGCGGCCCGCGCCCGCGAGACCGGCATCGACGCGGTGGCGCTGAAGCCGATGGAGTGCGACGTCAGCGTCGCCGCCGACCTCCCCTTCGACACGGTCGTCATCGACTACGAGGGTCGCGCGCACCTCCCCGAATCGGACGTCCTCGCCGACATCGCGGCCCGGCGCGACCTCCGGCTCACCACGCCCGTTCGGGCGGCGGGGTTCGACCCGCTCGGCGACGACGAGCTCGCCGCGACGCTCCCGGAGGACGCCGGCCGCGTTCTCGTCGCCGGCCACGGCGCGTACCTCGACGACGACGAGCAGGAGAAGCGCATCGCGCCGCGCCTCGGCGCGGCCGTCGAGGCCTACCCGGACGCGTGGGTCGGCACCGAGGGTATCGAGCGCGTCGCGCTCGCCACCGGCGCCGGTCAGTTCGAACTGCTCTCGCGCTCGACCGACCGCGACCTCCGCGCGCTCCGCGTGGCGGGCTACGAGGGGCAGGTCTCGCTCTACGCACCCGTCGTTCTCGACGACGACGAGGAGGCCATCTTGGACGCGCTCGGCGACTACACGGCTCGACGCGGTCCCGTCCGGCGAGCGCTCCCGGACGACGCCGCGACTGACGGGTCGGCGACCGGCCGTGCCCGCGAGGTGCTCTCCGCCGCCGTGCGCGACTACGCGCTCGTCGGTGACGCCGAGACGGTCGGCGAGCGCGTCGCGGAACTGAAGGACGCCGGCGCGGACACTGTCGTCGGCTACCCCGCCCGCGGCCCCGACGCGTTCCGCTAGTCGAGCACGAGATACGTCCGCTCGCCGTCGCGTTCGAAGTGCGCGTCGCGCCCGCGGACGAACGAGCGCACCCACGCGAACGACGCCTCCGTGACGTCGATTCGCGCTTCCTCACGACTCGACTCCCCGACGACGGCCGCTCCATCGGCACTCATACACCGGCCTACGATCCCTCGTTGCTAACAGCTCACCCGTGCGCGTGGTGAAAGTGAAAGTGGTCGCGTCGTGGCCTCAGACCCCGGTCCTCCGGTCACGTATCAGTATAATTTTATTTCCTCTCCGCTCAACCGGGGGTTCGCACGCACCGAGCACGCCGCGCGACCGTGTCCGTTGAAGTGGCCGCCGCGCCACCCCATCGGATATGCACGGACACGGACGCGCGGGCGACGGGCGGCGGGCCCCGGGACGGCCGGGTAGTCGGGCGTCGACGGGACGGCCGGGTGGTCGCGCGTCGACGGGGTGGCCGCGATGACGGCGCGCTCGGTCGCGGTCGTCGGCGGCGGCGCGGTCGGACTGACGGCCGCGTACGATCTCGCTTGTCGGGACGCGGACGTGACGCTGTACGAGCGCGACGACCTCGGGGCTGGGAGCACGTCGCGCGCGGCCGGCATCGCGTACGACGCCTACGCGGAGGACGTCGACGTCGCGCTCGCCGAGCGCGCAATCGAGCGCTTTCGCTCCTTCTCGGGCGAACGCGACTTCCGCTTC
This sequence comes from Halarchaeum nitratireducens, assembly GCF_014647155.1. GTDB lineage: Archaea > Halobacteriota > Halobacteria > Halobacteriales > Halobacteriaceae > Halarchaeum > Halarchaeum nitratireducens. The sequence continues at coordinate 344,510 of NZ_BMOQ01000003.1, forward strand.
GCACGCACGCCGTACCTCTGGTTCGCAACGGAGGGCGGAGCGGCCGCGGGCGCGATCCGGGAACAAGTCGAGCGAATGCGCCACCACGACCGCGACGTCGAACTCGTCGACGCCGAGGCGATCCGACGGCGGTTTCCGGTGTTGCGCGCGGACGACGTCGTCGTCGCCGGCCTCGCGCGGACGGCGGGTACGGTCGATCCTGCGGGCTACGTCGACCTGCTCGCGGCGAAGGCCCGCGACGCGGGCGCGGACGTGCGAACGCACACGACCGCGTCCGTCGCCCTCGACCCGCCCCGGGTGAACGGCGCGGCGTACGACGCGGTCGTCGTCGCCGCGGGCGCGTGGACGGGCGACGTACTCGCGGACGCGGGCGTCTCCGTGCCCGTGGAGCCGTATCGCGTCCAGGCGGCCGTCGCCGGCGGGCCGGCGATCCCGATCCTCTACGACGCGACGCGGGAGTACTACGCCCGGCCGCACGCGCAGGGGATCATCGCGGGCGACGGCGTCACGACGCCGGTCGATCCCGACGACTACGACGGCGAGGCCGACGACGCGTTCCGCGATCGGATCGTCGAGCGCCTCCGCGAGCGCGTCGTGAACGCGAACGTCCCGATCGAGCGCTCGTGGGCGGGCGTCTGTGCGCGGACGCCGGACAACGATCCCCTGCTCGGCGAGGTCGCGGACGGTCTCTACGTCGGGGCCGGGTGGAACGGTCACGGGCTGATGCGCGCGCCGGCCGCCGGCGAGCGACTCGCGGAAGACGTGTTGGGAGAACGTGACGGCGTCGGCGCGTTCGATCCGACGCGGTTCTGAACCGGTTCGATGCGGGTGACGCGGCGCCCGTCCGGGGTTCCCCGCTACTCGATGGCGACGGCGTCGCCCTTCGGCACGTAGACGTGGAGCGTCCCGTCGTCTCGGAGCTCGGCGCGCGCGCCCGGATCGTCGACCGCGGCGTCCGCCGGTAGCTCCGCGTGACCGTCGAGCGCGAGGCCGCGGCCGGCGAGCAGCGTCCGGAACCCGTCGCGATACTCCCGGTACCGATCGAAGTGAACGGTGACGCCCCCGTCCTCCGCCGTGACCTCGACGTCTCGGGTCTCGACGCCCGGCGCGTCGAAGACGAGGAGGTACTCGTCGTCGCTTTCGAGGACGTCGACGGCGAGCGCGGTGCGCTCTTGGACGCGGCTCATCGCGCGACCGACGCGCTTCAGAACGGCGCGACTCGCGGCCGCGCCGTACGTCACGAGGTCGCTCACAGTTCGATCTCCGCGAGCGACGTCTCCGACCCGCAGTAGGGACACCGGAGGTCGGCGGTCGAGACGTCGTCCGGGACGTCGTACGTGTAGTGGAGTTCCGCCATGTCGAGCTCGCAGTCGTCGGCCGTGCACTCGACTTCCATCGTCGCGGGCATGCTCGTGCGTTCGCCCGGGAGGTCAATAAACACGCGGGCTTCCGCGGATTCGGCCGGTCCGCTCGCGCGGCGCGCCGCGACGGTCGCGTTTTTACGCGTCGAACCCCTTCCCCGCTCATGACCGACCCCGCGACGCTTTCCGTGACCATCGTGGACGGCTACGTCGACGAGCCGGCCCACTTCGGGGTGCCGCCGTACATCTCCACCTATCCGCGCTACACGGCGGGTGCGCTCCGTGAGGCGGGCGTCCCCGAGTCGCAGATCACCTACCACACGATCGACGCGCTCCGCGACGACCGCTCGCGCTGGCTGGACGTCGAGGACGCGGACCTCATGATCTACCTCGGCGGGATGACGGTTCCGGGGAAATACGTGGGTGGCACGCCCGCCGAACCCGACGAGGTGCGCGAACTCGCGTGGACGGCGAACGGCACCTCGCTGATGGGCGGCCCGATCAGGTTCGGCGTCGGCGAGGAGAACGCGGGCGCGCAGGACATGGCGCGCGACGACCTCGACTTCGACTTCCTCGCTATGGCGGACGTCGAGGCGGCCGCCCACGACCTCGTTGCGAGCGGTCTCGAGGGATTCGAGGACCGCTATCGGGACAACGCGGAACTCGATCGTTGGGCGGAGGCGGGTGCGTTCGTCGTCGAGCAACACCCGAACCACCCGGAGTACCTCATCGCGGAACTCGAAACCTCCCGGGGCTGTGCGTACCGCTGTTCGTTCTGCACGGAGCCGATGTACGGCGACCCGGACTTCCGGACGCCCGACTCCGTCGTCTCCGAGGTCGCCGCGCTCGCGGACGCCGGCGTGAACGACTTCCGCATCGGCCGGCAGGCCGACATCCTCGCCTATGGGGGGGACGGCGAGGCGCCGAACCCCGACGCCCTCCGCGAGCTCTACGGCGGCATCCGCGCGGCCGTCCCGGACCTCGGGACGCTCCACCTCGACAACATGAACCCGGTGACCATCGTGGACTATCCCGAGAAGTCCCGCGAGGCGATCCGAGTCATCGCCGAGCACAACACGCCGGGCGACACCGCGGCCTTCGGCCTCGAATCCGCGGACCCCGTCGTCCAGGAGGAGAACAACCTCCTCGTGGACGCCGACGAGTGCCTTGAGGCCGTCCGCATCGTCAACGAGGAGGGCGGTTGGCGGCCCGGCGAGTCGGAGAAAGTCGGCCCCTCGACGGGCGACGAGGTGAGCCGTCTCCCCAAGCTCCTCCCCGGCATCAATCTCCTGCACGGGCTGAAGGGCGAACGCGAGGAGACCTACGAGCACAACAGGCGCTTCCTCGAACGCGTCTACGAGGCGGGGCTGATGCTCCGCCGTATCAACATCCGGCAGGTGATGGCGTTCGAGGGGACGGAGATGGCGGAGACGGGCGCGGACGTGGCGAGGCAGAACAAGAAGCGCTTCAAGCGATACAAGAGCGCGGTCCGCGAGGAGGTCGACCAGCCGATGCTCGAACGCGTCTGTCCGCCTGGCACCGTGTTGGAGGACGTCCACTTCGAGTACCACCAGGACGGGAAGACCTTCGGGCGCTCGCTCGGGACGTACGCGCTCCTCGTCGCCGTCCCCGGTGAACGCGAGCTCGGGACCGTCACGGACGTCGCCGTCACCGATCACGGCTATCGCTCCGTCACCGGCGTCCCCCATCCCCTCGACCTCAACGAGGCGTCGATGGACGAGCTCCGTGCGCTCCCCGGCGTCGGTTCGGGCACCGCCGGCGACATCGTCGTCAACCGCCCGTACGAGACCCCGGCGGAGGCACCGGGGGACGCCGACCTCGCGCGCTTCACCCGCTAGGGGTGGGGTAGAACTATTATGGACGATGCCGATGCTCCCACGAGGGTCTCACAGTGGAAATCTCCGATCAGCTCCTCTGTCTGTTCAACGCCGAAGTTACCGTCAGCGACGACGAGTACGTCGTCCGCGTCCCGACAAGCGAGATCGAGGCCGGTGCCGTCGATCCCGGTGAGGTGTACCGCGTCGCGCTCATCGAACGCGACGACGACGGGGCGAGCGCCGACTCATCGAGCGATGCCGCTTCGAGTGGCTCCACGCCCGCGACGGGTGACGCCACCGGCGGGGGGCCACAGCCCCCCGTCGAGGAGGGCGAGATCCGGTACGTCGAGATCGAGGACATCGGCAAGCAGGGCGACGGTATCGCCCGCGTCGAACGCGGCTACGTCATCATCGTCCCCGACGTCGAGATCGGCGATCGCGTCAAAGTCGAGATCACACAGGTGAAGTCCAACTTCGCGGTCGGCGAGACCATCGAGGACGACGCCGACGCCTGACCGTCCGATCTCCGTACCCGCACCGTCTCCGTCTTCCCCCCGCCGCTCGCGGGGGGTCTACCCCTCGTATCGCGTCCCGTCCGGCCGCTTTGCGCCCTCGGAGTCGTGGACGACCGTCTCGCCGGGGTCGGGATCGACGGGCGCGTACGCGTCGCGGACGTCGATCGCCTCCTCTAACTCCGTCACGGCGCGCTCCTTGAGCGCCGCGGCGAGCTCCTCGGCGTCGGCCCGCGAGATGTCGCGGCCGAGTCCCTCGCACTCGTGGGCGCGAACCATCCCCGCCTCGTCGACGGCCTCGCCCATCGGCTGGCTCGTGCCGCCGAGCGCCACCGAGAACGGGTAGGTCCGACAGATGAGCGGTCGGTGGTCGTGGACGGTACAGGCGCCGGTTCCCGCGGAGTCGCTCGTCGCGCTCCCCTCCTCCTCGTAGAAGGTACAGTCCCCGCAGTCGTCGGTCTGCAGGGCCCACTCGAACGTTTCCCCGGCCCCGTCGGCGTCGAGGCCGTACGGCATCGGGCGCGCGACGTCGCGCCACTCCAACGTCTCGGCGTCGGCTATCGCTCGGGCCTCGTCCGGGAACACCGTCGCCGTGTGCTCCTCGCCCACGCCCTTACAGCACCCGCCACAGCGCGTGCACTCGAAGCCGATCGCCTCGATGGCGTCCGCGAGCGCGGCCACGTCCAACTCCCGCGCGCGCTCGAGCTCGTCTTCGAGGCGTTCCATGCGCACGGATCGGCGCTCGACCGCCAAAAGCCTCCCGTGTCCCCCGGCTCTCGACGCCGAGCCGCGCGGCGCGCGCCGTGTCGTGCTCTCAGGCGCGATATCGCGGCCCGTCCGGCGTCTCCTCGCGCGTCACGCGTCCCTCGACGACGAGCTTGTCGAGGTGTGCGCGGACGGTGGCGGCGGCGAGGGACCGGAACGCACCGAGGTCGCGGTCGTAGACGGCCTCGACGATCTCGGGGACGGTCCGTGCGCCGCCCGCCACGGCCGCACGGACGTCCCGGTCGCGCTCGCGGCGGTGCGCGACGACCGCGGCGAGGCGTTCGCGCGGGCGGTCGATCGGGTCGCCGTGTCCGGGGTAGAGCGTTCCCGGATCGCGGGCGTAGAGCCGCCGGAGGCTCGTGAGGTACGCCCGTAGGTCGCCCTCGTCGGCGATGGCGGTGCTCCCGCGCGCGCGACAGCAGTCGCCGACGAGGGCGGCGTCGCCGCACACGAACGCGACGTGATCGGGCGCGTGGCCGGGCGTCGCCACGACGTCGAGCGGTCCCACCGAGTCGCCCTCGCGGTACGTCCGATCGGGAGCGACGCCGGTGGCGTCGGCGAAGCGATCGGCGTAGGGGGCGTACGCCCAGACGGTGGCCCCGTTCCGCTCGGCGTAGCGCGCGAGCGCGCCCACGTGATCCGGGTGCGTGTGCGTGGCGACGACGTGTTCGATCCCGCCGACGCCGTCCAGTCGAGCGCAGCGCGCGGCGGGATCGACGAGGACGGTATCGACGACGTACGCGTTCGTCCGGCCGCTCGGGACGCGGCGGTCGACGGGGACGGGGACGCGCTCGATGCCGGACACGCGCCGGTCAGTGATCGAGGAAGTAGACCTGCTTGCGCGCGTCGCGGAAGCTGTACCGCGAGTCGACGAGATCAGCCTCGTCGAGGCGGTTGAGGGCGTATCGGACGGTTCGATCCGGCAGCAGCGACTCCTCGGCGAGCTGGCCCTGTGAGAGGGGCTCCTCGGTTTCGAGGACTTTCGCCACGAGCTTCGCGCTCGGCGGGAGTTCGCGGAGCCGCTCGCGGAACTCCTCGTCGTCTTTTATCGGTGATGGTCGCTGCTCTCCCGTCGTACTCATGGCAGTAAATCGCACACACCCGTAGATAAAGGTTGGTACTTCGAACGACGGCTACCTTATACTGTATAAGGTCGTACCAGTGAGCCGCACGCGTCGTCGTCGGACGACCGTCGCGGGGTCCCCCGACGCGCATCCAGTATCGTTTTACATTCCCGCAGATGTAGAGTCGTGTAGACCGTGAAGGGACAGGAGTGGTACCAGGCCGACGAGGTCGCGGCGGAGTACGAGGACAAGCGGTTCTCCGGCGGCGGCCGGCTCATCGACCGCCGCGAGAAGCAGGCCGTCCTCGACGCCCTCGGCCCACTCGACGGCAAGCGGGTGCTCGAAGTCGCGTGCGGGACCGGCCGATTCACCGTCCTCTGCGCTCAACGGGGGGCCGACATCACCGGGATGGACATCTCCGCCGCGATGCTCCGCGAGGGGCGCACGAAGGCCCGTCAGGTCGGCGTCGACGACCACCTGGAGTTCATGCGGGGCGACGCCGCCCGACTCCCCTTCCCCGACGACCACTTCGACGCCGTCTTCGCCATGCGGTTCTTCCACCTCGCCGACACCCCCGCGAAGTTCCTCAGCGAGATGGCGCGCGTCTCGAAGGGCGACGTCTTCTTCGACACCTTCAACCGATACAGCACGCGCTCGCTCTACAACTCCCTCCTCCCGATGGGGTCCCGGCTCTACTCGACGAGCGAAGTCCGCGACCTCCTCGGGGGCGCCGGCCTCACGCTTCGCAGCGACGCCCACGACTTCGTCCTCCCGTACGGCTTCTACCGGAAGCTCCCCGGGTGGCTCGCCGACCCCATCCGCGACGCCGACGTCGCCGTCGGCGACACCCCGTTCGGCGATCGCCTCGCGTCCGTCTCCTACTGGCACGCGCACGTCTGACGCCGTGTCGCGTCGCTTTTACGCCCGGCCCCGTTCGGTAGGGCTATGGAGTTATCGGTGGTCGTCCCCACCCTGAACGCGCGCCGCCGTCTCGCGCGCGCCCTCGACGCCCTCGATACGCACCTCCCCGACGTCGAGGTCGTCGTCGTCAACGGCCCGTCGAGCGACGGGACCTCGGGGCTCGTCCGCGACCACCCGGCCGCCGACGTCCTCCTCGAAATTCCCGAACGGAACCTCAACGCCTCCCGAAACGCCGGACTCGCGGCCGCGACGGGCGACGTCGTCGCGTTCGTCGATCACCGCTCGGTCGTCCGTGAAGGGTGGTACGACGCGCTCGCGGCGGCGATCGAGGCGGGCGCGGACGTCGTCACCGGCCCCGTCCACCGCGCCGTCTCCGGCGGCGTCACGACGGAGGAGTGCGAACGCGAGACCGTCGCCGGCCGCGACGTCCGCTACTTCGACGGCGGGAACGTCGCGTTCACGCGCGCGGCCGCCGAGGCCCTCGACGGCTTCGACGAGTACCTGGAGACCGGCGCGGCCCGCGACGCCGCCCACCGCCTCGCGGGCCTCGACACGCGCGTCGTCTGGGAACCCGCCTTCGCCGTCCTCCGCGCGGACGGCGACGACGTGCCCGACCGCGTCGCCGAGACCCCGGAGGGGTCCGCGACGGGCCTCAAGTACCGCGCGCTCGCCTACCGCCTCGCTAAGAACTACGGCGTCAGTCTCTCCGTCGCGTGGCGCGCCGTCCGCCACGCGCTCCGCGAGGCGGGCGCCGCGGCGCGCGACGTGCTCGACGGCGACGAGACCCCGTCGTCGTGGCTCTCGCGGGGACGCGCGGTCCTGACGAACGCCGTCAGCGGTGTCGAGGCCGGCCTCCGCGCCCGCCGACGTGACCGGACGCCGACTCGGAACCCGAACGGCGTCTCCTCGCGGATGGACCGCGCGATGTCCCGCTACGACCTGTAGCCGCCATGCTGACCCGCGCTCGTACCGCTCGTGCGTTCTTTCACAGCACGTGCCGCGAAAACTATATGTGGAACTGCGAGCCTTCCGGTCATCCATGTCCCATCAGGGTACCCGAAGTCCGGTGTTCATCCTCGGTGACGACGCCCGGCGCACCCGCGGGCGCGACGCGCAGACGGCGAACATCGCCGCCGGGAAGGCGGTCGCCGACGCGGTTCGCACGACCCTCGGCCCCCGCGGCATGGACAAGATGCTCGTCGACTCGACGGGTACCGTCGTCATCACGAACGACGGCGTGACCATCCTGGCGGAGATGGACATCGAACACCCCACCGCGCAGATGCTCGTCGAAGACGCCGACCTCGGATACGCCGAGTCCGTCCGTGTCGAACGCTACGGCGAGGACGACCTCGCGCTCGTCGAAGGCGGGGCCGACGCCAGCACCGTCACTCTCCTCGTCCGCGGCAGCACCGAACACGTCCTCGACGAACTCGAACGCGCCATCGGCGACGCCCTCGACGTCGTCGCCGTCGCTCTCGACGACGGCGTCGTCGTCCCCGGCGCCGGCTACGTCGAGATCGTCGTCGCCGACCGCATCCGCGACGAGGCCGCGCGCATCGACGGCCGTGCGCAGCTCGCCGCCGAGGCCTTCGCCGACGCCCTCGACGTCCTCCCGCGCACCCTCGCCGAGAACACCGGCATGGACCCCATCGACGCCCTCGTCGACCTCCGCGCCGAGAACGAGACCGGCCGCGCCGGCGTCGTCACCGTCGGCGACCGCGGCGAGATCGGCGACCCGGTCGCGCACGGCGTGCTCGACCCCGCCGCCGTCAAGCACGAAGCGCTCGCCGCCGCGACCGAGGCCGCGACCATGATCGTCCGCATCGACGACGTGATCGCCGCCGAGTAACGCGGCGTCTGCCGTCGGCGGCGGGACGTCGCTCCCGCGAGGCCGGGCGAACGCATCTCGTTCGCAGACCCCGCGACTCCCCGGCCCGCGCAGCGTCGAAAGACGCACTCCGCCTCCGAACCGTTCGCCGGTCGCTCCTCGTTCTCTGCGGCGGGCCCGCACCCTCGTCCTTGACGCGCCCGGTGTCCGCCTTCACCCGCGCGGGCGTCGAACGCCCCGGGGTTCGCCGCGCGGCGTCGGGCCGGCCGCGGCCCGTGTCCCTAAGACGATCCTCGCCGTACCGTGGCGTGATGTCGGATCGACTCGGCATGCCGTCCGCGGTCTCCATCGCGCTCGGCGGGATGATCGGCGGCGGGATCTTCTCGGTACTCGGCGTCGTCGCGCGGATCGCCGGCACGCGGACGTGGCTCGCGTTCGTCGTCGCCGGCGTCGTCGCGCTCTGCGCGGGCTACTCGTACAATCGACTCAACGCGGTGTCCGACCGGACCGGCGCGTCGGTCACGTTCGTCCAGCGCTACACGAACAACACGACGATCGCGGGGATGGTCGGGTGGACGCTGCTCTTCGGCTACATCGGCTCGATGGCGATGTACGCCTACGCCTTCGGCGAGTACTCCGTCGGTCTCCTCGGACTCCGCGAGACGCTGGGTGGGCTCGCGCGACCGCTCGTCTCCGCGCTCGCCGTCGTCGGCTTCGTCGCGCTCAACCGCATGGGCGCGCGCGCAACCGGTACCGCGGAGAACGTCCTCGTCGCCGCGAAGATGGCCGTCCTGCTCGGGTTCGGTGTCCTCGCGGCGGTCTACGGGCACGCGAACGGCCTGCTCGACTTCGGTATCACCGGGGCCGCGACGGTCGCGCCGGTCGTCGCCGCCGGCGTCTCCTTCGTCGCCTTCCAGGGGTGGCAGCTGCTCTTCTACGATCGGGAGAGCATCGCTGACCCCGAGACGACGATCCCGCGCGCCGTCTACGTCGCCGTCCCGGTCGCCGTCGCCACGTACGTCCTCGTCGGCGTCACGACGACGAGTCTCCTCACGCCCGCGCAGATCGCCCAGTACGGCGAGATCGCGCTGGCGAAGGCCGCCCAACCGGTCCTCGGATCGCTCGGGTTCACGATCATCGCCGTCGCGGCGGTCGTCTCGACGGGGAGCGCGATCAACGCGACACTCTTCTCCGCCGCCCACTTCGCGGACGGGATGACCGACGAGAACGTCCTCCCGGACCGTATTGCTTCGAGCGACGGCGACGGCGTCCCCCAGCGCACCGTCCTTCTCCTCGGGATCGTCACGCTCGGGCTCACCGTCTACGGCACGCTCGACGGGATCACGGCGCTCGCGTCCTTCGCCTTCCTCGTCGTCTTCGGCACCATGAGCGCGCTCGCGTTCGCCGAGCGCGACCGCGACCGGGTCCATCCGCTCCCGCCGCTCCTCGGGGCCGTCGGCGCCGCCTGTCTCTTCCCGCTGCTCTGCTACCACCTCGCGGTCCACGAACCACAGACCTTCGGCTTCGTCGTCCTCACCCTCGCCGCCGTCTTCGTCGTCGAACTCACCTACTTCGAGCGCACCCGCCTCGCTCGCGTCGCCAAGCGGGCCGAGGACCGACTGTGAACCGCCCCCGGACCGCCCACCGTCGCGTTCTCTCGGCGGTCCTCGCCGCCACGGGATCGCGCGTCCGGTGTGGGGACCGGGGGCTCGACGCTCCGACGACCGCCGACCGTTCGAGCGCGATCCCCCCGAGACCCGCCCCGTCTCTCACATCCGCTCGGGGTGGAGTCGTCGCGCCAGTGCCTCGATCCCATCAATGAGCGCCGGACTCGGCTGATTGAGGAGCGCGTCGTCGAGGACGTGCACCTCGGCGTCGAGGCGCCAACCGCGCGCGTCGAAGTCCGGCCGAGCGCGGCCGTCCCGACCGCCACGCCCGCAGTAGTGCGCGACGACGTGGTCGGGGCCGGCGGCCTCGACCGTCTCCCGTTCGACCTCGCGCGAGCGGTCTCCCGGGTCGACGAAGGGGTGGCGTCCGCCCGCCGCCCGCACGGCGTCCGGGACCCAGTTTCCCGCCGCCATCGGCGGATCGTCCCACTCCTCGCAGTAGACGACCGGCCGTGTGGCCCCCTCGACGGCCGTACGTATCGCCGCGACGCGCTCGCGGCAGTCGGCTTCGAGGCGCTCGCCGGCGGCGGCCCTGCCCACGTCGTCGCCCCGGATCGCGAACCCCGCGAGGACGTCGTCGAGGCGCGTCGGTTCGCGGTGTCGGACGTCGTGTCCCCGAGCGGCGAGTTCGTCTCGGACGTCGCGCTGGAGGGCGTCGCCGGTGAGGACGACGTCGGGATCGCACTCGGCGACTCGGTCGTAGTCGGGGTTCAGCCAGCCGCCGACCGGGGGCGCATCGATGTCCACGGTCGCGTTGTGCGTCACGCCGACGAGATCGGCTCCGGCACCGAGCGCGACGACGGTCGCCGTCGCGGCCGGCGCGAGCGAACAGACTCTCACGAACGATACTGCCGTATGTGGCGCCTACGCATACCGCTGTCGGTCTATTACGGAACCGTTAAGTGCGTTTTGCGAAAAGAAAGGCGTCACGACGATTTCCGGGTTTTCCGGGGGCACACGCAGTATGCAAAACGCACGCACCAGAGCACGACAGCGCGGAGAGCGCGAAACGGAGCAGGAAGACACCACCGAATCGACCGACGAATGCCCCGAGTGCGGCGGCCTCGTCGTCGCCGACGAGGAGCACGGCGAGTCCGTCTGTATGGACTGCGGTCTCGTCGTCGACGAGGACGACATCGATCGCGGCCCCGAGTGGCGCGCGTTCGACTCGCAGGAGAAGGACCAGAAGAGTCGGGTGGGAGCGCCGACGACGAACACGATGCACGACAAGGGGCTCTCGACGAACATCGACTGGCGCGATAAGGACGCCTACGGTAACAGCCTCTCCTCGAATCAGCGCCAGAAGATGCAGCGCCTGCGCAAGTGGAACGAGCGCTTTCGCACCCGCGACGCCAAGGAGCGCAACCTGAAGCAGGCACTCGGCGAGATCGACCGGATGGCGAGCGCGCTCGGCCTCCCCGACAACGTCCGGGAGACCGCCTCCGTCATCTACCGCCGCGCGCTGGAGGAGGACCTCCTCCCCGGTCGCTCCATCGAGGGGGTCTCCACCTCCTGCGTCTACGCCGCCGCCCGACAGGCCGGCGTCCCGCGCAGCCTCGACGAGATCACCGACGTCTCGCGCGTCGAGAAGGCCGAGATCGCCCGCACGTACCGCTACGTGATCCGAGAGCTCGGCCTCGAAGTCCGCCCCGCGGACCCCGAGAGCTACGTCCCGCGCTTCGCGTCCTCCCTCGGTCTCAGCGACGAGGCCGAACACCGCGCCCGCGACCTGCTGAAGACCGCGAAGGACAAGGGCGTTCACTCCGGGAAGTCGCCGGTCGGTCTCGCCGCCGCCGCCGTCTACGCCGCCGCGCTCCTCACCAACGAGAAGACGACGCAGGCGAAGGTCAGCGAGGTCGCCGACATCAGCGAAGTGACGATCCGCAACCGCTACCACGAGCTCCTCGAAGCCGAGGACACCCTCCCGGCGTAACCCTCCGCGTCTTCCGTCGCGTCTCGTCGCCTCGATCCTCTCGGACGCCCACCGCGTAGCCGCGCCTCCCCCGACCACCGCTTTTAGGCCGTGGCCCGCGAACGCGGGGCCGTGAACACTCCCGCCCGCCACGTCCGCGCCGCGGTCTTCGTCCTGGGAGCGCTCCTCGCCGGTGCGCTCGCCGCCGTCGTCTCGACCGTCGCGCCCGCGCCGTTCCCGTTCGCCGTCGGCTTCGCCGTCGCCGTCCCCGTCATGGACGTCGCGCTCAACCCCGAGACGGTCCCCGCGGAACGCGACCGCGCGATCGCGCACGGCATCGTCGCCGGGCTCGCCGGGATCGTCGTCGGCTGTGCCGTCGGCGCGCTGACTCTCGCGCTCGCGTTCGGCGAGTACGCCACGATCGGCCTCACCGCCGCGGCGACGTTCCTCGCGGCCGAATACGGCGGGCGCGTCGTCCTCGGCCGCGTCCCGTGATCCGCGGACGGCGGACGCGCCCGCTTCAGCTCACGACACGAGCGTGAGGGCGTCGTCGACGGCCGCCGCGATCGCCGCGCGCGCGCCCTCGTCGAGCTCGACAAGCGGCGGCCGGACCGCGTCCTCGTCGATCCGTCCGCGCGCCGCGAGCGCCGCCTTGGTCGCCGGCGCGAAGCCGTGATCCGCACAGAACGAGAACAGCGGCTTGAGTCCACCGCGGTGGAGTTCGCGCGCCCGCTCGTCGTCGCCCGCGTTCAGCGCGTCACGAACGGCTGCGAACACCTCCGGCACCGCGTTCGAGAGCGCGTTGATCCCGCCCGTCGCCCCCATCAGTCCCGCGGGGACGAGCTGGTCGTCGACGCCCTGGTACACCGCGAAGTCGTCCGGCGCCGCCGCGAGGACGTCGGTCACGTAGCCGAAGTCGCCGCTCGAATCCTTCAGCCCGTGGACGTCGTCGCGGTCGGCGAGCTCGACGACGGTCTCGACCGGGATCTCGCTTCCCGTACACGCCGGGATGTTGTAGAGATAGAGCGGCAGGGGGCTCCGGTCGGCGACGCGGCGGAGGAAGCGGGCGTTCCCGTCGGCCGCGTTCGCGGTGTGGAAGTAGGGGACGACGACGAGACCCGCGTCCGCGCCCGACTCCGCGGCGTCGGTCAGCGCCGAGACGGTGTCCGGGACGGACGTCGCGCCCGCCCCGGCGATCACCGTCGCGTCGTCTCCCGCCACCGCCCGCACGCGCTCGACGACCGCCCGGTTCTCCTCGCGCGTCAGGCTCGCAAACTCGCCCGTGGTCCCGGAGGGGACGAACCCGTCCAGGCCGGCATCGCGGACGCTACGAACCACGGATTCGAGCCCGTCGTAGTCGATCTCTCCCTCGGCGTCCATCGGCGTGACGAGCGGACAGAACACGTCGGTTTCGCGCATACCCGAGGGTGAGCGTCTCGGCACATAACGATTCTGCCGCGCGCGGCGGCCGACGCGAACCCGAAGGCGGCGACGGCGTTACTCGACGTAGTCGATGTCGCGGCCGCTCCCGCTCGTCTCGAGTTCGGCGTCGTCGCTGTGGCCGTAGATCTGCGGCGACTCGACGCCGGTGACGACGACCATCGTGCGCATCTCGCCGTCGAGCTCCTCGTCCACCGACGTCCCCCAGATGATGCGCGCGTCCGGGTCGATGCGGTCGTAGATCTCCTCGACGACGCCCTCCGCCTCTTCGATGCTCATGTCCGGCCCACCGGTGACGTTCACGAGCGCGGAGTTCGCCTGCCCGATGTCCACGTCGAGCAACGGACTCCGGAGCGCGCTCTTGACCGAGTCGACGGCCTTGGAGTCGCTATCGGACTCCCCGAGGCCGATCATGGCGACCCCGCCCTTCTCCATGACGGTGCGCACGTCCGCGAAGTCGAGGTTGACGAGGCCGGGTTTCGTGATGAGCTCGGTGATCCCCTTCACGGAGCGCATGAGCACCTCGTCGGAGACCTTGAACGCCTGTCGGACCGGGAGCTTACCCACGGAGTCGAGCAGGCGGTCGTTCGGGACGACGATAACTGTGTCAGAAACGTCGCGCAGGCGTTCGAGGCCGGCCTCGGCGTTGTTCCGTCGCACTTCGCCCTCCGCGGTGAACGGCGTCGTGACGATGCTGATGGTGAGCGCGCCGGCCTCCCGGGCGGCCTCGGCGACGACGGGGGCGCTCCCCGTGCCGGTCCCGCCGCCCAAGCCCGCGGTGACGAAGACCATATCGGAGCCGGCGATGGCCTCCTTGATGTCGTCTTGGGACTCCAGTGCAGCCTCCTCACCGACCTGCGGGAGCGACCCGGCACCGCGTCCGCGGGTCTTCTCCTGACCGATGAGGATCTTCGTGTCCGCCTCGATGTCGACGAGGTGTTGGACGTCCGTGTTCGCGGCGACCAGCTTCGCCCCCTCGATTCCCTCCTCGAACATCCGGTTGACGGTGTTCGATCCGGCGCCGCCGCAGCCGACGACCGTGATGTTCGTCTGGAGCTCTTCGAGTACCCCGAGCAGCTCCTCGTCAGACATCCGCCCGGAGTCGCCCCCACCGCCGTCTGTGTCGGGGGAGACGCCCGTGGAGGACGCGTCGTCCTCCTCGGCCTCGTCGATTGCGTCCTGCACGATGGAGTCCATTTGCCTATACAGTAAACGAGAAGTGTTTAATTACCTTTTCCCTCGCTCGGGTCCGCGAGCCCGTACGTCTCCGTCCGCTCGCGCGCGACGTCGGCGGGCGCGATCGTCTCGCCGTCCACCTCGACTGCCTCCCCGTTCGCCAGCCGACCGAACTTCGGCCCCTCCGGAACGCCGCGTTCGGCCGCCGCCGCGGGGTCGAACCCGGTGTCGGTGATCTGGACCGACCGGTCCGCGCGCGTCACCTCGTCGTACTTCTCACGCAGCAGCGCCGCGAGCGCGTCGACGTACGCGTCGTACGCCGCCGTGTCGGGAACCGCGAGCGCGCCGGCGACGCGGTTACCGTTCTCCTCCGTCGTGTACGCCAGTGTGCGCTCGCGCGCCGCCGCGCGCGCCGCGTCCGGATCGACGCTGTGCGCGTCCGCCCAGAGGGCGTCCGGGTGGTCGACGACGACGTAGTCCGCGGTCGCGTCCGCCGCCCGCGCCGGATCGCCGAAGCGCAGGCCGTCGTCGACGCTCCCGAGCTCGGTTTCGAGCGCCGCGACGAGATCGAGGGCGACGCCCGTCGTCTCGCGGAGCCACGTCTCGCTCATGACCCCGTAGCCCGCCTCGTCGATCACGTCGCGGAGCCGCGGCTTCTCGCCGTCGACGACGGCGCGCGTCGCGCCGCTCGCGGCGAAGACGCGCTCGATCACGTCCCGGTGCTCCCGCGGGTCGCCGAGGTCGTCGAGACACCAGTCCGCGGCGACGTGCCCGACAGCCCAGTCCGTCTCCTCGACGATCCGGGTGGGGCGCGGGACGTAGTGCCCGCCGCCGAACGCCGCGACCGCGCGCTCGGTGTCGGGGGCGACGCCGCGGAGGTCCAAGACGGCGTCCGCCACCGCCGCCGCGCCGGCGTCATCCGTCCACTCGGCCTCGGTGGAGCCGAGTTCGACGAACATCGAGGGCGCGCCGACCGACGTCGGCCCGTGGTGCGTGCACTCCATCCCGACGTCGTACCCCTCGGGGGCGTGGTCGGCGAGCGCGCGCACGACCGCGCGGTGGGCGTTCGGGCACGCCTCGGCGAGCGCGCGATCCGACCCGCCGTGTTCCGCCGCGCCGAAGTTGCCCGTGAAGTGGGCGGTCAGGAGCGGGCCGGTCTCGCCGGCGTGGCGCGACGCGAAGACGAGGCAGTCCGGGTCGTCGAACGCCGCGGCGACCCCGTCGAGTTCGAGGTGCCACGGCTCGAACTCCGCGAGCTCGAACCCCTCGGTGGCGTAGCGGGCGACGGGAGCCGGACCGTCGCCAGCGCCCGTGCCCGAACCCGACGCCCCGTCTCCGTCGTCGACTCGCTCCCAGTCGGCGCGCTCGCGTAGCTGTTCGCCGATCCGTACCGACGCGCTGTCCGCGCGACTCACGACGATCCCGACGGTCATATCGGGCGAACGGCGCGGGCGCGCTTAGGACCGTCGAGTCTCGGCCAGCGGGTGGTGGAATGAACGCGCTTACAAGAGCGCTCTCGCTACGCGCAGGCATGTACCCCGGTCTCGCGCCGGCGCTCCTCTCCGCGACGGCCGACCGCTCGCTCCTCCTGCTCGGCGCGTTCGCGCTCCTCCTGCTCGGCGCGGAGGTCTTCACGAACGGCGTCGAGTGGCTCGGCCACCGCCTCGGCGTCAGCGAGTCCGCCACGGGGAGCATCCTCGCGGCCGTCGGCACCGCGCTCCCCGAGACCCTCATCCCCGTCATCGCCATCCTCCACGGGGGCGAGGAGGCCGCACACGTCGGCGTCGGCGCGATCCTCGGCGCGCCGTTCATGCTCGCCACCATCGCCATGTTCCTCGTCGGCGCGAGCGTCCTCCACTTCCGCGACCGGCGGACGTTCGGCGACGAGATGCACTTCAACGACGCCGCGACCCGCCGCGACCTCTCCTTCTTCCTCGTGGGCTACGTCGTCGCGTTCGCCGCGGCGTTCGTCCACTCCCGCCCCGTCGAGTACGCCATGGGCGCGCTCCTCCTCCTCCTCTACCTCGTCTACCTCGTCCGCTCGCTCCGCAGCGGCGAACTCGCCGAGAGCGAGGACATCGACGCGCTCCACCTCGGCCTCCTCGTCGAGCGCGCCCTCGCCGCGGTCGGCTACGACCCGCGCGAGCACGGCGAGAACCCCCGGCTCGCCCTCGTCGCCGGCCAGACGGCGTTCGCGCTCGTGATCATCGTCACCGGGGCGCATCTCTTCGTCAGCGAGGTCCAGTGGCTCTCCACGCACGTCCTCGACGTCCCCATCGCCATCGTGGCGCTCCTCATCGCGCCGCTCGCCACCGAACTCCCGGAGAAGTTCAACTCCATCCTCTGGATCTCGCGCGACAAGGACACGCTCGCGCTCGGCAACATCACGGGCGCGATGGCGTTCCAAGGGACGCTCCCCGTCACCCTCGGCATCGTCTTCACCGATTGGGACCTCTCGCTCGCGTGGGGGACGTCCGGCTTCCTCAACGCCCTCTCGGTCGTCCTCGCGGTCGTCTCCGGGGGGATCCTCTACCTCCGCGCGCGCTCCGCCGCCGAGCGTCCGATGAAGCCCCGCCCCTTCCTGATCGGCGGACTCCTCTACGCCGTCTTCATCGCCGTCGTCGTCTACTTCGTGCTCGCCCTCGGCGTCACCGCCGGCGGCCACTGACGCCGCGACCGCCGCCGACGGGTCGCCGCCGCGCGAGCGGGGGACTTTTGCCGCCGGGCGTCCCCGGACCGCCATGGACGTCTACGGACTGATCGGCAACCCCGTGGGGCACTCGCTCTCCCCGCCGATGCACGAGGCCGCGTACGCCGAGCGCGGCATGGACGCGCGCTACGTCACGCTCGAACCCGACGCCGCCGACGGCGCGGCCGCGATCGACGCCGCCGACACGCTCGACCTCGCCGGTCTCAACGTCACCATCCCGTTTAAGCGGGACGCCCTCGACGCCGTCGAGCCCGACGACCTCGCCCGCCGCGTCGGCGCGGTCAACACCGTCGACTTCTCCGGGCCGGTCCCGACGGGACACAACACCGACGTCGCGGGCGTCAGACGCTCCTTCGAGCGCTTCGACGTCCCTCTCGCGGGCGCCGACGCGGTGCTCGTCGGCGCGGGCGGGGCGGCGAGAGCGGCCGCCGTCGCGCTCGTCGAGGACGGCGCGAGCGTCCACGTCGCTAATCGGACCGTCGAGCGCGCCGAGGCCCTCGCGGACGACGTCGGCGGGACGGCGTCCGGTCTCGACACCCTCCCCGACGTGCTCGCGGACGCGGACGTCCTCGTGAACGCGACGAGCGTCGGCATGGCGGAGGACGTCTCGCCCGTTCCCGCGGCGGCGCTCCACGCCGATCTCGCCGTGCTCGACGCCGTTTACTCGCCGCTCGACACGCGCCTCCTCCGCGAGGCCGCCGCGGCGGGCGCGACGACCATCGACGGCGCGTGGATGCTCCTCTATCAGGGCGTCGCCGCCTTCGAGCGCTGGACGGGGAGCGACGCGCCCGTCGACGCGATGAACGACGCGCTTCGGGACCGGGTTTAAGTCATCTCCGGGTGTTAGCCGGGTGTATGAGCCTCATCTCGAAGCTGAAGACGGTGCTCGGACTCGGCACCGAGGGGTCCGGCCGGGGTCACGACGTCGCCGTTACCGAGACGGACGACCACGTCGACGAACCGCCCGCCGCGGCGACGGACGCCGCGGCGTCAACGGAGTCCCTCGTCGAGGAGTCGGTCGAGGCGGGAGAACCCGCATCGCCCGCAGAGGCGGCCGAGCCGGCCGAGGCCGCCGGACCCGGTGCGGACGACGTGACGACCGACGTCGACGCCGTCGACCCGACCGCGGCGGACGCTGCGAGCGACGCCGACGGCGAGCAGGAGGGCGGCGACTCCGAGGCCACGGACGCCACCGAGAGCGACGACGCGTCGGCTTCCCCGTCGGCCGCGGGGACGGACGCCGCGGCGTCAACGGAATCCCTCGTCGACGACGCCGTCGAGGAGGCCGACCCCGAGTCCCCCGCGGACGCCGCCGAACCCGCGGAGGCCGCCGGGCCGAGCGAGGTCGACATGGAGACCGACATCGAGGACGTCGATCCCGACGCGGGCGACGACGTCCCCGACACCGAGGGCGCCGAGTCCGTCGAGATCATCTCCGGCGTCGGCCCCGCGTACGCGGAGCGCCTCGCCGACGCCGGCGTCGAGACCGTGGCCGATCTCGCCGCGGCCGACGTCGCCGACCTCGCCGACGAGATCGGTCTCTCGCCCAAGCGCGTCGGCCGCTGGGTGGACGACGCGACCGATCGACTCGACTGATGGCCCCGGGCACCCGGCTGGTCGACCTCGACGACGTCCCGCCCGACTCGACGCTCCTCGTCACGCTCCGGAACGCCGCGGGCGAGGAGGTCGAGTTCGTCCTCGTGCGCGTCGGCGGCGGCGAGGTCGCCGCGTGGCGCAACGTCTGTCCCCACTGGACGGACGTCCGCTTCGACACGGGCGACGGGGCCACGATCCGCGACGACGACCTCGTCTGCGGGAAACACGGGGCGACCTTCGACCGCGATAGCGGCTACTGCGACTTCGGACCGCCCGAGGGCGCGACGCTCGACGAGGCGGCCGTCGCGGTCGCCGACGGCGCCGTCCACCTCGTCGACGGCGACTACGACTTCGTTCGCGTCGGCGAGAGCGAGGCCCACGCGGGGCGCGATCGCTCGACGAACCCCGGCGAACGCCTCGGGTTCTAGTCCTCGACGACGAACGCGGGTTCCTCGATGCCCTCGTGTTTGCACTCCGGACAGCGCGAGGGGAGGTTCAGCGGGTCGTCGAACCCGGTGAAACCGCACTCGCGGCACTCGGGTGGGCGGACGAGCAGTTCCTCGTTCGGGGCGCCCCGGACGGACTGTGCGACGTGCTCGACGTGTCCGAGCGCGGCGTGCGGCGTCACCTCGAACCGCTCGGCGAGCGAACTCGGCGTCTCCGGTCCCTCGTGAAGCGCGTCGGCGATGCGCTCGCGCGTCGTCCGTGACTCCATACGCCCACCTGGGGCGTCTCGGGGTTTAGCGCTAGCGGTGATCTGTCGGATGGGGAGCAAAAAGGACTTACCGACCGCGATGATCGGTGAGCGTATGAAAGCCGTCGTGCTGGCGGGCGGGTACGCGACGCGTCTCTGGCCCATCACCAAGAACCGCCCGAAGATGTTCCTCCCCGTCGGCGAGTCCACCGTCATCGATCGGATATTCGACGAGCTGGAGGCCGACGACCGGATCGACGAGGTGTTCGTCTCGACGAACGAGCGCTTCGCCGACGACTTCCGTTACCACCTCGCCGACTCGGAGTACGAGAAGCCGACGCTCTCCGTGGAGGAGACCAGCGAGGAGGACGAGAAGTTCGGCGTCGTCGGCGCGCTCGCGCAGCTCTTCGAGCGCGAGAACGTCGCGGACGACACGCTCGTCATCGCCGGCGACAACCTCATCAGCTTCGACGTCTCTGACTTCCTCGACTTCTTCGAGTCGAAGGAAGCGCCGACGCTCGCCGCGTACGACGTCGGCAGCTACGAGCGCGCGAAGTCCTACGGACTCGTCGACCTCGACGGCGACGAAGTCGTCGACTTCCAAGAGAAACCGGACGACCCGAAGAGCACGCTCGTCTCCATCGCCTGCTACGCCTTCCCGGCGGACGTCGTGCCGCTCTTCGAGACGTATCTCAGCGAAGGCGAGAACCCCGACGAGCCCGGGTGGTTCATCCAGTGGCTGCAGGGTCGCACCGGCGTCCACGCCTACACCTTCGAGGGCGCGTGGTTCGACATCGGGACGCCCGAGTCCTACCTCGACGCCGTCGCGTGGACCCTCGGCGGCGACTCGCTCGTCGAGGACGACGCCACCGTCAAGAACACCATCGTCGGCGACGACGTCCACGTCATGGGCGGGGCGGAGGTGGTCGACTCCAGTCTCGATCGCGCTGTCGTCTTCCCGGACGCCAGCCTCTACGAGTGCGACGTTCGAAACTCCATCATCGATCGCGACACCCGCCTGGAGAACATCGACTTCTCGGGCGCGCTCGTCGGCGCACACACGCACATCACGAACGAAGAATAGCGGGCCTACTCCTTCTCCATCAGCATCACGTCGTGGAACTCGATCCGCGCCCCGCCCTCGGCGGCGTCCGCGAGTCGCATCTCCCAGCCGTGCTCGGACGCGACCGTCCCGACGATGTGGAGACCGTAGTGTCCGCCGATCGGCCCGTCGCCCGTCACCGCCTCGGCCTTCACGTCGTCGTCGAACCCCGGCCCGTCGTCGGCGACGTAGAACCCCCGTCCGTCGTCGAGCACGTCGACGCGGACCGTCACGTCGTCGCCGCCGTGCTCCACCGCGTTGCGAAAGAGGTTCTCGAAGAGCTGCCGAAGCCGGCTCCGACTCGCCCGCACCTGCCACGCCCCATCGGGGAGCGTCAGCGTCGCGTTCCGCGTCGCCACCGTCTCCCACGCCGCCCGCCCGATCGCGTGGAGTAAGAGCGTGTCGGGTGCCCGCGCCTCCCCCTCGTCGCGGGCGCGCGCCAGCATGTCCTCGATGATCGTGTCGATCCGATCTAGCGATTCGTCGACGGTGTCGAAGAACTCCTCGCGCTCCGCGGTGTCGTCCGCGTGGCGGCCGAGCGCGAGTTGCGCCTTCGCCACCTGAAGCGGATTGCGCAGGTCGTGCGAGAGCACGTCCGCGAACTCCTCCAGTTCCGCCTTCTGCTCGCGGAGCGTCGCCTCGCGGTGTTTGCGCTCCGTGATGTCCGTGAACATTCCGGTGAACACCCGCTCGCCGTCGTACTCGTGGGTTCGGATGCTCACGGAGACGGGGACCTCGTGGCCGTCCTTGTGGAGCGCCGGGAGCTCCGTCCCGTTCCAGTCGATGTGCCGCTCGCCCGTCTCGACGAACGCGTCCAGCCCGTTCTGGTGCGCCGAGCGCAGCCGCTCGGGGATGATCGTCATCTTCGAGCTCCCGATCAGCTCCTCGGGCGTGTAGCCGAGGATCCGCTCGATCGACGGATTGGCGAACAGCACGACGCTGTCCGTGTCGATCGTCAGTATCCCCTGTGAACTGTTCTCGACGAGCACGCGAAGGAACTCCGACTCATCGCGGAGCGATCCTCCGTCCCGAACGAAATCGGCGACGTCCCCCATACCGACGTACTCGGCGCAGTGGCGGTTAGGGTTTCCGGACCGACGCTTCTCGTCGCCGAGGCGTCCGCACCGCCCCGATCTCGAAAGAACCGGACTGACGAGACGGCGCACGGAGCGCGCCGGGCGGCGATCACGCGAGCCGCGCGTCGGTGATCTCGACGTGACCGCGGTTCCCCTCCCAGACGGTGTCGTACGCCAATTCGATCGGACGATCCATGTGCGGGCCGTCGGTGACGAACGTCTCGAACTCGCCCCCCTCACCGAGCGGGTGGACGCCGTACTCGTCGTTGAGCGCGCCGAGTTCGTCGAGCGCGCCCCGATCGAGCGTCCGGCCGAGCCACGATTCGTCGAGGCCGTACGCGGCGACTTGGAGGATCGTGATCTCGAATCCCGCATCGAGCATCGCCTCGCCGAGCTCGCGCGGGTCCTCCCCCCAGAGCGGCGCGAACACCTCGCAGCCGAGCCGATCGGCCATCGCCTCGATGCGCGAGGTCTGGAACTCGCTCTCGATCGCGCCCGCGGTGACGCCCGCGAGCCCCCCCTCCAAGTCGTCGGTGAGGCCGCGCAGTGCGCGCTCCAGCGGTTCGAGCTCGGCGTCGCCCTGCGCGCTCGCGTCTACCGCGTTCGGCGCGTCGAAGTCGTCGGGACGGACGTTCACGTGCTCGATGCCGATGCTCTCCGCCGCGAGGCTCGTGAGGCGCGTCGCCGGCACGTGGTACATGTAGGAGTCCTCGCTCGGGTGGACCGTGAGCAGGCGCGTGACGTTCATGTCCGCCCGCAGGGCCTCGTAGAGCGCCCAGCTGGAGTCCTTCCCGCCGGAGAACAGCGCCACCCACTCGCCGCCGCTCGCGCCCCCGCCGCTCGCGCTTCCGCCGTTCGCGTCGCCGTCGTGCATACGCCCCCGTACGCGCCGACGGCTAAAGGTCCCGCGCTACGGCGTCTCGTCGCGGCCGCGGTCGCGGTCGTCGGCGGTGAGCCGACTCGACACCCGGATGCCGACGAGGCTGACGAGGACGCCGAGCAACACGTACGCCGTGAGGCGCTCCTCGGGCGAGATGGCCCCCGCCGTGACGAGCGGGAACGCGGGCGTGTGCACGGGCGGGATGACACCCGCCTGCTCGACGAAGTACGCGCTGAACCCCCGGACGACGAGGCCGACCGCGATCGCGCCGAAGGGGAGGTTGAGGTAGGAGGCGCGCACCCCCTCCTCCCGGATGAACTCGTCGATGAGCCGACCGGTCGCACCCGCGAGCGCGGCGAGCGCGAGCCACGGCACGCTGTGATAGACGAACGCCATCGCGGCGACGAACGCGCCCGCGTCGCCGAGCCCCGAGACGCCGAGCGCGCCCGCGAACGCCCCGACGAGCGTCAGCCCGACCGCGATGACGTAGGTGACGATGGAGACCCGCCCCGAGTAGAGCGCCTCGCGGGCCTGCGTCGAGAGGCTTCCGAGACGCTCGTCGACGCTCAACCCCTTGTAGAGGAGGAACGCACCGATGACGGCCGTGATCGAGGCGATGGCGAGCGCGAGGCTCCCCGTGACCGTGAGGAGGACGGGGAAGACGAGGAGGACGACCCCGAGGGGAACGAGAACGCTCTCGCGGAGCTCCTCGTCGGCGAGGAACTGCTTCAGGAGGTAATACGTGCTCTCGATGTCGCGGGCCTGCCGGACGACGACGCGGTCGACGGCGTCCACGGGGACTCGGCTCTCCACGATGGGGACGACGCCCCCATCGCCCGCGGTGTCGATCACGACCACCGCCGTGTCCGGGTCGTGCGCGGCGACGAGCTCGTCGAGCTGCGCGGCGAGCGCGCGATCCGCCCCGACGGCGGTGTCCGCCGACCCCGAAACGACCGCGACGACGGCCTCGCCGTCGCCGTCCTCGACGTCCGCACCGACCCGCAACGCCTCCAAGAGGCAGTTGACGGTCGCGTCCTCGGGGTCGTGACGCCCGAGGTCGAGGACCAGAGACTCGACGGCGTCCCGGCCGACGACCGGCGGCGCCACTCCCGTCGACCGGGCGACGTCACCCGCGCGGTCGACGCACACGACCAACGTACGCATCGAACGGTTCGACCGTCGCGCGCGGCGCGTAAAAAGACTCACATCGTCGCCTCGCGCGCCGCACGCGCGTCAGCGGAGACGGAACCCCGCGTCGTCGTCGCCGGCGAGCGCGTCCGCGACGCCGGCACCCGCGGCCCGCGCGAGCGCGCGCCCGCCGCCCTGCAGCCGGCGGATCAGGCCGGGCGACGCGTGGAACGCCTCCACCGTCACCTCGTGGCCCAGCTCGTCGGCGAGCGCGTCCTCGGCGTCGCGCGCCGTCCCGATCTCGTCCACGAGGCCGCGCGATTCCGCCTCGGTGCCGAGGAAGACGCGCGCCTCCGTCTCCCGGACGGTCTCCGGATCGAGGCCGCGGCCCGCCGCGACCC
Organism: Halarchaeum nitratireducens; assembly: GCF_014647155.1. Taxonomy (GTDB): domain Archaea; phylum Halobacteriota; class Halobacteria; order Halobacteriales; family Halobacteriaceae; genus Halarchaeum; species Halarchaeum nitratireducens. Next base: position 368,584 of record NZ_BMOQ01000003.1, read on the forward strand.
GCTCGACGAAGTCGTCGTAGTAGTCGTCGACGATCCCCTGGAGGTACGATCGGTCGTCCTCGTCGAGCTCCTTGAGCGGCTGGCCCGCGTCCTTGTACTTCCCCGCGGCGAAGCGCTCGTACGAGACGCCGAGCTCCTCCGCGAGCTCCGTCGCGTTCACCGTCGAGCCGATCACGCCGATGCTTCCGACGAGGCTGCCCTCGCGGGCGAACAGCCGATCGCACGCAGACGCGATCCAGTAGCCGCCGCTCGCACACTGGTCGGTCGCGTAGGCGACGACCGGCCCGTCGAAGCGCTCTACGGCGAGCCGGATGTCGTCGCTCGGCACGATCTCGCCCCCCGGCGTGTTCAGCGCCACGAGCAGGCCCTCGACGTTCCGATCGTTGTCCGCCCGCTCGATCTGTTCGACGACGGCGTCGGCCGGCGGCGTCACCACGCCGCCCGTCACCCCGCCCGTGCTCCCGTCGCGGCTGATCGGCCCCTCGACTGCGACTTCCGCGACGTCGTACGCGGCGAACCACCGCCGACCGACGCGCGCGGCCGCCCGCGCGACGACGACCCCGAGTCCGAGGACGAGCAGGACGCCGAGCAGGTCGGCGACGTCCCTCGGCACCCGCACGAAGACGGTCCAGCCGACGACGAGCGCGACGAAGACGGCTCCCAGCACGAGGAGAGCCCGCCCGGCTCGCTTCCCGAAGGTGTCCATATCGCCTCTCGGGGTCGCGAGTCACCTAAACGCACGGGTCACGCGTCAAGCGTTACGCGGAGCGTCGCGTGGCCACTACCGATCGGGTGAAAAACGGGAAAACGTCGCGTCGGCGTCGGAGGCTTACAGCAGGCCCGACTTCTGGAGCTTGCGGAGGTCCTCGGTGTCGACCGTCTCGCCCTCCTTGAACCGCTCGTAGATCTCCTCGGCCTCTTCGCGGGCCTCCTCCTGCTTCGCGGCGCGCTCGTCCTTGCGCTCTTCTTCCTCCTGCTTGTCGAGTTCGCGCAGGCGCTTCTGGACGCGGACGAACGCCTCGTGGTGGGCGTCGGCGGACTCCTGAGCCTCGACGAAGCTCTCGTGCATCTCGTCGGCCTCGTCGCGGATGTCGTCGGCCTCCCGATAGGCCTCGATCATCTGGTTGTGGTGCTGCTGGGCCTCGTCGGCGAGCTCCGTGACCTTCTCGTGGTGGTTCGAGGCCTCGGCGCGGACCTCCTCGGCCTCGTCGACGAGGTCTTCGAGGTCGTCGTTGTCCTCGAGGGTCTCCTTGCGCGTCTGGTACTCCTCGCGCTTGTTCTCGATCTTCTCGATGAGCTCGCGCTCGTCCTCGGGAGAGAGGACCTCGGTCTGCTGTTTGAACTCCAGCTGCTCGATGTCCTCTTTGAGCTCGTCGAGGTCCTTGCCCTCGTCGAGTTCGAGATCGCCCTTGCGCTCGTCGACCTTGTCGAAGAGCTCGTTGGCCTTCGCGTTCAGCTCGTTGCGCTGCTCCTTGTGCTCTTGGACGCGCTCGTTGAGCTCGTCGCGCTTCTCGCGGTGTTCCTGGGCCTCGTCGACCTTCTCGCGCGTCTTGGCGTTGAGGTCGTCGCGGTCGGAGGCGCGCGAAGAAGCGAGTTGGTTGAGTTCGTTACGTCGGTCGCGGAACTGACCCGCCTTCTTGATGAGCTGCCCCTTGGACTTCTCCTGGAGCTCTTCGTCGGTGATCAGTTCGTCCGCGTCGGATACTTCGAGAGTTGCTTCCTCTACCATTGTTTGATCCTCGGTTCCATTCCGCCGGAGCGTCGCGTACGGCGACCGCTCGTCGTGTCCTGTTGCCCGTCGTAAGGAGAGCGTCGGTTCATTCTCGAGCGGTGCTGACGAACGCCCGCAGCGTTCTGGTACCAGACTGTACGTCGTTTCCGCACTTAAAGTTTCCGCTGTCTGAGGTGTTGTAAACAGCTAGCACACCACGCGTACGTACCGCCTTCGCCGGTCCCCGTCGCGCCGAACGGACGGACTGAAATAGCCCCGCGGGCTACGCGGCGTATGCACCGCGAGGTCGTCCGCGCGTCCGGTCACGGGAACGTCACCGCCGCGCACGCGAGCACGTTCGAAGTCACGACCGACGACTACCTCACGCCCGCCGGCGACTGCATCCTCGCCGTGGAGGCCGATCGCGCCCCCGCCGACTTCGACGAGGCGTTCGTCGCCGCCGCGAGCGACGCCGACGCGACCATCACGGCGACGCTCGAAGCCGGCGGGCACGAACACACCGTCACGGGACGCGGCGACCCCGCGCTCACCTACGCGAGCGACCGCTCCATGGTCGGGCGCACGAGCGACTACGTCGACGACCGGACGATCCTCCTCGACGCAACGCACGCCGCCGAGGGAATCGATCGCGGCCTCGTCAGCGCGCTCGCCGACGGCGCCGAGGCGACGGTCACGCTCACCGTCGACTAGGCGTTACGCCGTCGCGTCCTCGATGGCCCGGTCGAGGTCCGCGAGGACGTCCTCGGGGTCCTCGATGCCGACGGAGAGCCGCACCATGTCCGGCGTGACGCCCGCGGCCTCCTGTTCTTCCTCCGTGAGTTGCTGGTGCGTCGTGCTCGCCGGGTGGATGATGAGCGTCTTCGCGTCGCCGACGTTCGCCAGCAGCGACGCCATCTCCGCGTTCTCCACGGTCGCGCGCGCGGCGTCGTAGCCCGCCGCGAGGCCGAACGTGATCATGCCGCCGTAGCCGCCGTCCAGGTACTCGCTCGCCGTCTCGTGGGTCTCGTGGGAGTCGAGGCCGGGGTAGTTCACCCACGCGACGTCGTCGTGATCGTCGAGGTACTCCGCGACGATCGCGGCGTTCTCGCAGTGGCGCTCCATCCGCAGGGGGAGCGTCTGGACGCCCTGGAGGGTCTGCCACGCGTCGAAGGGCGATTGCTGATTGCCCAGATCGCGGAGGCCGCGCGCGATCGCGGCGTACGTGAACGCGGCGTCGCCGAAGCGCTCGGCGAAGTTCACGCCGTGGTAGGCGGGGTTGTCCGCGCCGACCTCCGGGTAGTCGTCCGCGTGCGCCGCCCAGTCGAAGTTCCCCGAGTCGACGATCGCGCCGCCGACCGTGGTGCCGGCGCCGTGGAGCCACTTCGTCGTGGAGTGCCAGACGAGGTCCGCGCCGTGTTCGATCGGGTTGCAGAGATACGGCGTGGCGAAGGTATTGTCGACGAGCAGCGGCGTGTCGTGCTCGTGGGCCACCTCGGCGATCGCCTCGATGTCCGGCGTGACGAGCGCGGGGTTGCCGATCGTCTCCAGGTGGACGAACGCGGTGTCCTCGTCGATCGCCTCGGCGTACGCCTCGACGTCCAGCGTGTCCACGAACCGCGTGGTGACGCCGCGGCGCTCGACGGTGTGCGTGAGGTACGTGTACGTGCCGCCGTAGAGCGCCGAGGCGGAGACGATGTTGTCCCCGGCCTCCGCGAGGATGAACGTCGCGAGGTTGAGTGCGCCCATTCCTGAGGCGGTCGCCACCGCGCCGACCCCGCCTTCGAGCGCCGCGAGGCGCTCCTGCAACACGTCCACCGTCGGGTTCATCAACCGCGCGTAGATGTGGCCCGGTTTCTCCAGGGCGAACTGCCCCGCGGCGTCCTCCGCGTCGTCGAACTCGTAGGACGTCGTCTGGTAGATGGGCGTCGCCCGCGCCCCGGTCACCGGATCGGGTTTCGCGCCCGCGTGAACGCTCGTCGTGCGCAGTCCTCGCTCGCCGTCGGCTCCGTCCTCGGCCATACCGGCGCAATTTGAGAGGACGAGCAAAAGTCTGTCCCACGACCTTTTACTGCGAGCGCCCTTCGGACGCTCTGGTAAAAGCTCGGCCACCGTAGGAAGCGAGGCTTCCTACTGTTCAGTCAGAACGCGGGGCGTTCTGACGACAAAAGCCGTCGTCGGGTGCTTCGCACCCTCTTCGGCCTCGCCTTCGGCGAGCGAATCGGCGACCTTCCGGGCGCCGGGCGAGAACAAAGTTCTCGCTCGCCCACACTCGCTCCGCTCGCGTGGACTCCTCGAGCCGCTCGGTTGCCGAACGCTAGCCACGTGGCTTGTTCATCGAGTGTCGCTACCGAAGACGGACAAACAACGCGGCGAGCATCCGCGAGCGAGTGGCTTGAAAAGCCCGAGCGAAGCGGTTCACTCGCGGCGAAGCCGCGAGGCCCGAGACCCACCGAAGGTGGGTCGCTGGGCTTTTGGCCGAGCTTTTGCCAGAGCGCGCCCGCAGGCGCGCTCGCAGTAAAAGATCGTCTAGAGCCACTCGTCCGCCCACGCCTCGATCTCGTCGAAGACGGGGCAGAGCGCGCCGCCCTTCTCGGTGAGGGCGTAGTAGGTGGCGACGGGCGCGTCCTCCTCGACGCGCCGGGAGACGAGTCCGGCGTCACCGAGGTCGTCGAGGACGCGCGAGAGCGTGCGCGCGTTCGCGCCGGTCGCGCGTTTGAGTTCGTTGAAGCGCTTCTCGCCGTCTTGGAGGGCGTAGAGGACGATGAGTCGCCACTGCGAGCCGATCAGCTCCAACGAATCGACGGCCGCACAGGCCTCCTCGTTCTCCGCCTCGATCTCGGTGCCTACTGACACGGATGTCACCTACTTACCGGTACGTTCGCGGGGGAATAAGTAGTTCGCTACCGTATCAGGTAACACGATGCAATCAGTGTACGACATCGCGGCGGATTGGAACGGAATCGGCGGCCGGACGGACGGGGGGTCGCGATGACGATCGCGAACACGCCGCTTGCCGGCGAGATCTTCCTCCTCGCACGGCTCTGCTTCGGGCTCACGCTGGCCTACATGGGGCTCAACCACTTCCGGGCGACGGACTACATGGCGGGCTACGCGGCGTCGAAGGGAATCCCCGCGCCGACGGCGGGCGTCCTCGTCTCCGGGGGGATGCTCGTCCTCGGCGGTCTCGCCATTGTCGTCGGCGCGTTCCCGGTGCTCGCGGCGGGCGCGCTCGCCGTCTTCCTGCTCGTCTCCGCGGTCACCATCCACGACTACTGGGCCGCGCCCGAGGACCAGCGGAGCGACGAGCAGACGTCGTTCCTGAAGAACGTCGGGCTCGCCGGCGGCGCGCTCTGCTTCCTCGCGCTCGGCGGCGTCGACTGGCAGTACGCCCTCAACGTCGGGGTGTTCTAGGTGGCGGCCACCGACCCTCACGCGGACGCTGGACTCGCCACTGCGGGTCCCGACCCGGCCGACGCCGGCGTCGGTGCGGTGCTGATCCACGGCCGCGGTGCCACCGCGCAGAGCGTCCTCGGCCTCGCCGAGGAGTTCGAGCGCGACGACGTCGCGTACCTCGCCCCGCAGGCCGCGAACCGGACGTGGTACCCAAATCCGTTCACCGCGCCGACTGAAGCGAATCAGCCGCACCTCGACTCCGCGCTCGCCACCGTCGAGCGCGCCGTCGGCACGCTCACGGACGCCGGGATCGCGTGCGAGGACGTCCTCCTGCTCGGCTTCTCGCAGGGAGCGTGTCTCACGACCGAGTACGCCGCGCGCGACGCCCGCCGATACGGCGGCCTCGCCGCCTTCTCCGGCGGCCTCATCGGCGAGACCGTCGAGCGCGAGCGCTACGGCGGCGACTTCGACGGGACGCCCGCGTTCGTCGGCTGTAGCGACTCCGACCCTCATATCCCCGAAGAGCGCGTCCGCGAGACGACCGCCGTCCTCAGCGACCTCGGGGCGGACGTCGACGAGCGTCTCTACCCGGACGCCCCGCACGGGATCTTCGCGGACGAGATCGACGCCGTGAACGACATCGTGAACGCCCTCGGCGCGTAGCGGGCGCGGGCCGCCCCGCTTTTACTGCCGGCCGGCTATCCTCCTCACATGAGCGACGACGAGCCGACTCGAAACATCTCCGGGGGCGACGCGGGCGGCGGCGTGAGCGCGGCCTTCGACGCGAGCGACCATCCCGACACGCCGCTCGTCGAACGCGTCGTCGACCGCCTCGGCGAGCGCTACTGGCAGAAGACCTACGGCGGACGGGACGCCTTCGAGTGCCTCGTCCGCACGGTCCTCTCGCAGAACACGTCCGACGAGGCCAGTCAGCCCGCCCACGATTCCTTGATGGCGCGCTACGCCGACGGCGACGCCGACCTCGCCGAGGCGCTGGCGGACGCCCACCAGCCCGACCTCGCCGAGACGATCTCGTCTGCCGGGCTCTACAACCAGAAGTCGGAGACGATCATCAGACTCGCCGAGCGCGTCCTGACGGAGTACGGCGGCGCCGACGCGTTCGACGGCTTCGTCCGCGAGGCCGACTACGCCGAGGTGCGCGCCGCTCTCCTCGACATGAAGGGCGTCGGGCCGAAGACCGCCGACTGCGTCCTGCTCTTCGCCGGCGGGCGCGACGGCGTCTTCCCGGTCGACACGCACGTCCATCGGATCGCGCGACGGATGGGGTTCGCGCCGCCTGACGCCGACCACGAGGGCGTCCGCGAGGCGATCGAGCGCGAGCTCCCCGCCGAGAAGTGCGGCTTCGGCCACACGGCGATGATCCAGTTCGGTCGGGATTTCTGCACCGCCCGTAAACCCGCGTGTCTCGACGATCCCGAGGCCTGCCCGATGGCCGACGTCTGCGCGCAGGTCGGCGTCTACCCCGACGCCGGCGACGTCGTCGACCCCGCGGACGCGACCGACTAAGCGTCCGCGGCCGCTCCTACTCGTCCGCGCCGATCTCGTCGGCGAGGCCGTCGATGACGTGTTCGGCCGACGAGAGATTCGTCGCCAGCGGGACGTCGTGCACGTCGCAGATACGCAACAGCGCCGAGATGTCCGGTTCGTGCGGCTGGGAGGTCAGCACGTCGCGGATGAAGATGATCGCCTCGCACGTCCCCTCCGCCACCTCCGCACCGATCATCATGTCGCCGCCGTACGGTCCCGAGGCCTTGCGCTCCACCTCCAGATTCGTCTCCTCCATGATCCGCTTCCCCGTCGTCCCCGTCCCGATGAGGTCGAACTGCGCCAGTCGCTCCTCGTGGTTCTGCGCGAAGTCGATGAGGTCCGGTTTCTTCTCGTCGTGCGCGATGAGCGCGATACGCATATCGACACTCCGGGTGGTGGCAGTAAGAAGCTTGGTACGCGACCGCCTTCGTGTGCCAGCGCCCGCCCTCGCGCTCTGACCGGACGGGTGGTCTCGCGCAGTGACGAGAGGGCGTCGTCGTCTCGAACCGCGACTTCGCCCTCTCGCACGCGGACGCGGCGCCGACCACTGACGGCGGCCGGTCGCCTCGCGCCGAAGACGCGGCTTCGCGTGCACCGGAACGTCGCGCGCTCGCGCGGTGATGGACTCCCCGACGGAGCCCGTCTCGTCGGGCCGTGCTCGCCCTCCGGCCTCGGCGAGGCCGGGGCGCTGTGAACGGCCGGGTAGAGTCAGAGGAAACGGAACGTTTCGAGGTTCTTCGGCGCGAACGTCCGCATGTTGTAGTCGTGGTAGAGCGCGCTCGAGAGGTCCTGCGTGGAGCGCTCGTCGCCGTGGACGCACAGCACCTTCTCGGGGCGCGGGTTCATCGTGCGCACGAAGTTCTCGAGGCCCTGCCGGTCGGCGTGGCCGGAGAAGCCGTCGACGGTCTCGACGTCCATGTTGAGCTGGAGGTGCTGGGTGCGGCCCCCGGAGCCCCCGACGGGGATCTCGTCCCACCCGCTCTGGATGCGCCGCCCCATCGTCCCCTGGGCCTGGTAGCCGACGAAGATCATCTGGTTGTCCTCCTGCGGACCGAGGTGTTCGAGCCACGACATGATGGGGCCGCCGGTGACCATCCCGGACGTGGAGAGGACGATGCACTCCTCGCCCTCGGCGACGTCCATGCGCTCCTCCTCGCCGCCGTCGATGTGGTTGAACTGCTCGGCGAGGAATGGGTTCTCGTCGTCGTGGAAGATCCGATCGCGGAGGTCGTCGCGGAGGTACTCGGGGTAGGTGGTGTGGATGGCGGTGGCCTCCCAGATCATGCCGTCGAGGTGGATGGGCATGGTCGGGATCTTGTCGTTGCGCATCGCCTCTTCGAGGACGAGCATGAGCTCCTGCGAGCGCCCGACGGCGAACGCCGGGATGACGACTTTGCCCCCGCGCTCGTAGGCCTCGTTGATGACTTCGAGGAGCTTGCGCTCGGAGTCCTCCTGATCGGTCTGGTAGTCGTTCCGACCGCCGTACGTCGACTCGAGGACGAGCGTCTCGACGCGCGGGAAGTCGTTGACCGCGCCGTTGAACAGGCGGGTGTCCTCGTAGTGGATGTCGCCGCTGAACGCGACGTTGTAGAGGCCGTCGCCGATGTGGAAGTGCGTGACGGCGCTCCCGAGGATGTGACCGGCGTTGTGGAAGGTGAGCTTGACGTCCGGCGCGATGTCCGTCACGTCGCCGTAGTCGAGCGTGATACAGTGTTTGATGGCTTCTCGAACCATCTCGGAGTCGTAGGGCGGCGTTCGTCCCTCCTTGGCCGCGACGTCGAGATAGTCGAGCGTGAGCAGGCCCATCAGATCGCGCGTCGGCTCCGTGCAGTAGATCGGGCCGTCGTAGCCGTATTTGAACAGCAGCGGGATGAAGGCGGAGTGATCGAGGTGCGCGTGGGTGAGGACGACGGCGTCGATGGTGTTCGCGCCGGCGCCGAGCGCCTCGGAGACTTGGAGGTAGGGCACTTCGTCCTCGCTCCCGGGCTTGTCGCCGCAGTCGATGAGGATGCGCGTCTCGGGCGTGCTGAGGATGAAGCTCGCGCGCCCGACCTCGCGGCAGCAGCCGAGCGTCGTGATGCGGACGTACTCGTCGTCGGACATCTCCTCTCGGTGGATCTGTCGGCCGACCTTTTCGAGGATGTCGCGTCGGTCGTCGCGCTCGGTCTTCAGGAAGTTCCGCACGTTCCGGACGGTGGACGACTCGATCGGCGGCGTGCGGACGACCTCGGGGGTCCAGCCCGCGCGCTGGGTGATCTCGCGCAGGGTCGAGCCGTGTCGGCCGATGACCATGCCCGGCTTCGAGGCCTCGATGACCACTTCGCCCGTGTCCTCGTGGAAGTCGAGGTCGGTGACGCCGGCGTCCTCCGGGACGACGTCCATGATCTCCCCGCGGGCCTCGCGGGGCGGAGAGAGGACGTCCGGATCGGGGCGGACGGTGATTCGCTTTCGCAGCTGGGAGGCGAGTCGGCGGATGAGGTCGCCGTTCTCCGCGAACTTCTTCGGGTCGCGGGTGTAGACGACGAGTTCGGGACCCTCGTACTTGACCTCGGTGACCGAGATGTCCGGTGGCACTTCGTCCGCGATCGTCTGTTGTAGTTCTTCGAGTTGCGTGTCTACGGAGCTCATAGTGAACTTGGCGGGCTTCGTCGGGGTGTCACGGCACGGCGCGGCGCGGACGAGACGGCCCGGCCGCGCGTCCCGTGCTCGGTGACTGGCCGAGAGATGACATCGTAGTGAGTGCGGTCGACCCACGGGAGATGCCCGTGGATCCCGCGGGAGCAGTCGTGAAAACCCGCTTGCCCAGTTATATACCCGTGCGGTTATAAAACACCTTCGCAAGGTAGACGGTCGCCGCCGCGCGAGGTGGGGTATGGACGTGACACCGACGACAGTCCGCGCGGAACGCGAGCGGCTCTGCGGCCGCGCGGACGCGGTCGTTCCGGTCGTGAACGCCGTCCGCGCGGACCTCGGTGCGGCGTTCGACACCGACGTGCCCGGGATCGACGCCGACGACTACCGCGACGCGATCGACGCGGCCTTCGCCGACGGGGATCGGGCGGTCAACGTCACCGGACTCGCGCTCTGTCTCCGCGAGCTCGACGTCCGGGGCGACTACCCGGGGTTCGTCGTGGACGAGCTGTTGGGCCGCGAGCTCGCCGCGACGATCGCCGGCGAGCAGCCCCTCCGACTGCTCGCGGAGGCGACGTTCCACTACGCGGACGTGACGGCGGTCGCGGACACGCCGGGCCGTGCGGGACTCGACGATCTCGACGCGGCGCTCGCGGCGGGCGTTCAGACGCGACTCCCCGGGTGGGCGTGGCGCGACGGCGAGAACCCCTTCGAACCGTAACGACGACCGCGTCGCCGGGACCTACCTTCCCGGCGCGCGAAAACAATGGCCAGACCAGCGACCGACACCGACGGTGGCCGCGGCGGGGGACGCCGCGGCCGGGGACTCCCTTAGTCGCTTCCGATGGAGAGCTCGGTGTCCTCGGGCACGAACGGCTCCGACGGACCGTCGTCCTCGCGGAGCGCTCGATAGATCTCGCGCTCGCGACGCTGCTGGCGTTTGCCCATGCCCTTCCGTTCGCGACCGCGCTTCGTATCTCCCATTACATCGTGGTATGTGTCCGCATGGCACTTAAGCCTGTCCCCCGTCCGGTCGGCGGGCCCCTTCAGGAGATTTAAGGCCGCAGTCGGCCTCGAAACCGACAATGAGTGAGGATCAGGAGCTCGGCATCACCGAGCAGAAGGAGTACAACCCCGGCGAGTGGTACGCCGAGGTCGTCGAGAAGGCCGAACTCGCGAGCTACGCCCCGGAGGGGATGGGGGGGTTCATCGTCACGCGCCCGCGCGGGTACAGCCTCTGGGAGAGCGTGCAGGACAACCTCGATCGGTGGTTCGACGAGACCGGCGTCGAGAACGCCTACTTCCCGCTGTTCATCCCCGAGGACTACCTCGAACGCGAGAAGGACGTTGTCGAGGGGTTCGATCCCGAGGTCGCGTGGGTGACCCACGGCGGACACGACGAGCTGGAGGAGCGCCTCGCCGTGCGCCCGACCTCCGAGTCGATCATCGCGCCCTACATGGCCCAGTGGGTGCGCTCGCACCGCGACTTACCCCTCAGACTCAATCAGTGGTGTAGCGTCGTCCGCTGGGAGGCCACGGAGACGAAGCCGTTCTTCCGGACGAAGGAGTTCCTTTGGCAGGAGGGCCACACCGCCCACGAGGACGAAGCGGGCGCGTGGGAGGAGACCCTGACGCGACTCGATCAGTACCAGCGCCTCTACGAGGACGTCTTCGCGATGCCCGTGATGCGCGGCGCGAAACCCGACCACGATAAGTTCCCGGGCGCGGACACCACGACCACGGTCGAGGCGCTGATGCCGGACGGGAAGTCCGTGCAGGGCGCGACGTCGCACAACCTCGGACAGTCCTTCGCGGAGGCCTTCGACCTCACCTTCAGCGACGAGGACGAGGTGGAGCGCGTCGCGCACACGACGTCGTGGGGGCTCTCGTGGCGCGCGCTCGGCGCGCTCATCATGACGCACTCCGACGATCAGGGGCTCGTGCTGCCGCCGACGGTCGCGCCCGAGCAGGTCGTGATCGTCCCGATCTGGCAGGAGGACACGAAGGAGTCAGTCCTCCAGTACTCGGCGGAGATCGCGGCGGAACTGGAGGAGGCAGGCGTCCGCGTCCACCTCGACGACCGCGACGAGCGCAACCCCGGGTTCAAGTACAACGAGTGGGAGCTCAAGGGCGTCCCCCTGCGCCTGGAGATCGGCCCGAACGAGGTCGCGGACGGGGAGATCACCGCCGTCCATCGCCCCGACGGCGAGCAGACGACGACGGCGCGCGACACGCTCGTCGAGGACGTCGAGGCGCATCTCGACGAGGTGTACGCGAAGCTCTACGCGACCGCCGAGGAGAACCTGGAGGAGAACGTCCGGGAGGCCGACAGCCCGGAGGAGATCATGGGTACCATCGGCCAGCACGGCGGTTACGTCCGCACGCCGTGGTGCGGCGACGAGGCCTGCGAGGAGGCGATCAAGGAGAAGGTCCACGCAGAGATCGTCGCGGTTCCGCTCGACGAGTCGGCCGTCGAGGGCGACCACCGCGACAACGCCCACCGCGCGGAGGCGGTCCACGAACCGGGCGACGAGTGTACGGTCTGCGGCGACGACGCGGTCGAGACGGCGTACTTCGCCCGATCGTACTGAGCCCCCGGTTCTTCGCCCTTCCACTCGACCGCTTTCGTTTGTTGCCATACCCATCTCCTAATATTGTCTAAGGCTGTGGTTATATGTCCTAAGGTGCTGATGGAAGGTGTTTTATGCGACGACCCGTGTCTTACAGTCACATATGACTGAGCACGACGCACGGAGCGGCGGCCGGCGCCTCGCGGACCCGGCCGAGGCACGCTCGAACTGCGGCGTCGGGGTCGTCATGGACCTCGACGGTGAGGGCGGCCACGACGTCGTTTCCGACGGTCTCGACCTCCTCGCGAACCTCGAACACCGCGGGACGACCGGCGCTGAGAAGAAGACCGGCGACGGGGCCGGCATCCTCCTTCGAATCCCGGACGGTTTCTTCGCCGACGAGATCGACGACCTCCCCGAGCAGTACGCCATCGGATCGTTCTTCCTCCCGCAGGACGCCGACGAACGCGCAGACAGCAAGGACGCCGTCGCCGCCGCCCTCGACGAGCACGGTCTCGACGTCGTCGCGTGGCGCGACGTCCCGACCAACAACGCCGACCTCGGACAGACCGCCCTCGACTCCGAACCCCACGTCGCCCAACTCGTCGTCACTCCCGACGACTACATGGACGACGACGACTTCGATCGCGCGCTCTACGTCGGCCGGCGCGCCGTCGAGAAGGCGGTCGACCACGAGCGATTCTACGTCTGTTCGCTCGACCGACAGACGCTCGTCTACAAGGGTCTCCTGAAGGGCGATCAGGTACGCGACTACTACCCGGACCTACAGGACGAGCGTCTCACCTCCACGTTCGTCCTCGTGCACGCGCGCTTCTCCACGAACACCCTCGGCGCGTGGCACCTCGCCCACCCCTACCGGAACATCGTCCACAACGGCGAGTTCAACACGATCAAGGGCAACGTCAACTGGATGCGCGCCCGCGAGGACGACGTCGAGAGCGAGCGCTTCAGCGAGGCCGAGCTCGACACGATCCGCCCCGTGATCCCCGACCCGGACCAGTCCGACACCGCGAGCGTCGACAACGCCCTCGAGCTGCTGATGCAGGGCGGGCGCGACCTCCCTCACGCCCTCCGGATGCTCATCCCGGAAGCCTGGGAGGGCGACGAGGCGATGGACGAGGAGCGCCGGGACTGGTACGACTACCACGCCTCGCTCATCGAACCGTGGGACGGCCCCGCGCTCGTCGTCGGGACCGACGGCGAACGCGTCGGTGCGGCCCTCGATCGCAACGGGCTCCGCCCGTGTCGCTACGAGATCACGACCGACAACACGCTCGTCATGGGGAGCGAGGCGGGCGCCGTCGAGACGCCCGCCGCCGAGGTGGCCGAGCGCGGCCGGCTCCAGCCCGGCCAGCTCTTCGTCGCCGACCCCGAGGAGGGGCGCGTCGTCCCCGACGACGAGGTCTTCGAGGACCTCACCGACGAGACGTACGGCGAGTGGGTCGACGCCGAGCAGACGCACTACGAGGGGCACGCCGCCGACCCCCTCCCGAGCGGCGACGGCGACGCGCTGCGCGCCCGACAGGCCGCCTTCGGCTACACCCACGACGAACTGAACGAAGTGTTGGAGCCGATGCTCGACGCCGGGAAGGACCCGGTCGGCTCCATGGGCGACGACACGCCCCTGGCGGTCCTCTCGAAGTTCAACATCCCGCTGTTCAGCTACTTCCGCCAGATGTTCGCGCAGGTGACGAACCCGCCGATCGACTACATCCGCGAGGACGTCGTCACCTCCCTCCAGACCCGACTGGGTCGGGAGCGAAACCTCCTCGACGAGACGGCCGCCCACGCCAATCAGGTCGTCCTCGACTCCCCGATCCTGACCGACGGGGACCTCGATCGCGTCCGCGACACCGACGTCCCGGACGTCACGGTCGACATCACCTACGACCCCGAGACGGACCTCGAAGACGCGGTCGAGGACGTTCGCGCGACGGTCGAGGCCGCGATCCGCGACGGCGCCGAGATCGTCGTGCTCTCCGATCGGGACGTCGGGGCGGAGCGCCTCGCCATCCCGAGCCTGCTGGCGACGAGCGCCGTCCACCACCACCTCGTCCGCGAGGGCCTGCGCACGCGTGCCGGTCTGGTCGTCGAGTCCGGCGATCCCCGGACCGTCCACCAGCTCTCGACGCTCGTCGGCTACGGCGCGGGCGCGGTCAACCCCTACCTCGCCATGGAGACGGTGACGGACCTCGTCGCCGGCCCGGACGGGATGGACGACGCCGAGGCCGTCGACACGTACGTCGACGCCCTCGAACAGGGCCTGCTGAAGGTCATGTCCAAGATGGGCATCTCGACCGTCGAGTCCTACCGGGGCGCGCAGATCTTCGAGGCGGTCGGCCTGAACGACGGCCTCGTGGACGAGTACTTCGAGGGGACGCCGAACAAGACCAGCGGCATCGGGCTCGACGAGATCGAGGCCGACCTCCGCGAGCGCCACCGGCAGGGGTACGCCAGCGAGGAGGTCGACCTCGAACGACAGGGCGAGTTCACGAACACCTCGAACGGTCGGTTCCACCAGTGGAACCCCCAGACGGTCAACGCCCTGCAGTCCGCGGTCCGCTCCGACGACTACGAGCAGTTCGGGGAGTTCTCGGACCTGATCGACGATCAGACCCAGCAGCTCCAGACGCTGCGCGGCCTCATCGACATCGACGGCTCGGAGCGCGACCCCGTCCCGCTCGACGAGGTCGAGCCCGCGGAGGACATCGTCGAGCGCTTCTCGACGGCCGCGATGAGTCTCGGGAGCCTCAGCCCCGAGGCCCACGAGAACAACGCGAAGGGGATGAACTCCATCGGCGCGAAGGCGAACACCGGCGAGGGCGGCGAACCGCCCGAGCGCTTCAACACCGAGCGGGAGTGTAAGATCAAGCAGGTCGCCTCCGGGCGCTTCGGCGTCACTTCGGAGTACCTCTCCGAGGCCGAGGATCTCCAGATCAAGATGGCGCAGGGTTCCAAGCCCGGCGAGGGCGGTCACCTCCCCGGCTCGAAGGTCAACGAGATGATCGCCGGCGTCCGCTGCTCGACGCCCGGCGTCGGTCTCATCAGCCCGCCGCCCCAACACGACATCTACTCCATCGAGGACCTCAAGCAGCTCATCTACGACCTGCGCTCGGGTAACCCGGACGCGCGCGTGCACGTCAAGCTCGTCTCCGAGGCCGGCATCGGTACGATCGCCGCCGGCGTCGCAAAGGCGAAGGCGGACTGCATCCACATCTCCGGGCACGCGGGCGGGACGGGCGCGTCCCCGAAGACCTCGATCAAGCACGCGGGCCTCCCGTGGGAGCTCGGCCTCGCCGAGGCGAACCAGCTCCTCCGCGAGACCGGCCTGCGTTCGCGCGTCACGCTCCGCGTCGACGGCGGGCTCAAGACGGGCCGCGACGTCGCCATCGGCGCGCTCCTCGGCGCCGAGGAGTTCGCGTTCGGGACGGGTAGTCTCGTCACCTCCGGCTGCGTGATGGCGCGACAGTGTCACGCCAACACCTGCCCGGTCGGGATCGCGACGCAGTCCGAGAAGCTCCGCGAGCGCTTCCCCGGCCAGCCCGAACACGTCGTGAACTTCATGATGTTCATCGCGCAGGAGCTGCGCGAGATCATGGCGGAACTCGGCTTCACGGACCTCGACGAGATGGTCGGGCGGACCGAACTGCTCGACCAGCGCGACGTCGACCACCCGAAGGCCCGCACGCTCGATCTCTCTCGCGTCATCGCGGACCCGGTCGACAACGACGACCGCTACCGCACCCGCGAGCAGGACACGGACCACGACGAGCACTTCGACTGGGACGTCCTCGAAGACGTCGGCGACGCGATCGAGGCCGGCGACTCCGTCAGCGTCGACACCGACGTGACGAACGTCGATCGCGCGGTCGGCGGCGTGCTCTCGAACGCCGTCTCGACGGCGCACGGCGGCGATGGCCTCCCGGACGACACGGTGTCGCTCGACCTCGACGGCATCGCCGGGCAGTCCTTCGGCGCGTGGCTCGCACAGGGCGTCACGCTGAACCTCACGGGCGCGGCGAACGACTACGTCGGCAAGGGCATGTCCGGCGGGAAGATCGTCGTGAACACGCCCGACGAGGCGCCCTTCGACCCGGCGACGAACACCCTCATCGGGAACGTCGCGCTCTACGGTGCGACGGACGGCGAGCTGTACGTGAATGGCACGGCCGGCGAACGATTCGCCGTCCGGAACTCGGGCGTGAAGGCCGTCGTCGAGGGCGTCGGCGATCACGGCTGCGAGTACATGACCGGCGGCGTCGTCGCGGTGCTCGGCGACGTCGGGCGGAACTTCGCGGCCGGGATGTCCGGCGGCGTCGCCTACGTCTACGACCCCGACGACGAACTCGCCGAGAAGGCGAACCGGGGGATGGTCTCCCTGGAGACCGAACTCACGGACCAGGACGAGGCGATGCTCCGTCGACTCGTCCAGAACCACGAGACCTACACGGACTCCGATCGCGCCTCCACCCTGCTCGGCACCTGGTCGGCGGCCCGCGACGACTTCGTGAAGGTGATGCCGGACGCCTACGCCGACGCCATCGCGGAGCGCCCGGAGGACGACGCGCGCAAGTCGCTCCCGGCGCCCGCGGCGGAACCCGAACCGGGTCACGCGGACTGAGATCCGACTGAAACGCCCGTTTCAGTCCCCGAAATCGCTTTTCTCGCCCGTCGCGTTACCGACGGTATGGGCACACAGCTCTCACGACGCCGACTGTGCGGCGCGCTCGCCGGAACCGTGAGCGTCGCGCTCGCCGGCTGTTCGGGCGGGGCCGGCGGGAACGACGGTGATGGTGACGGCGACGACGGCGACGGGACGACGCCGCCCTTCGGGGAGTGCCCGTCGCTCCGTGCCGCCGACGCGACGGTCTGTGCGGCGAACGCGGACGCGCCCGTCGTCCTCCGGCCGTCGGCGACGACCGTCACGGCGCCGGGGACGCTCCAGTTCACGCTGTCGAACGGCGGCGAGTCGACGCTCGGTATGAACCCCTACGACTGGGCGGTCCACCGCGAGACGGCGGACGGCTGGGAGCGCGTCGCGCCGGACGCGACGATCGAGCCGTGGCGCGAGATCCCGCCGGGGGCGTCGCAGGCGTGGATGCTCCAGGTCGGCGCGTCGCACGCGTCGCCCGCGAACGAGACGGTCGTCTGCGGCCCGCTCACTCTCGGCGCCGGAACCTATGCGTTCAGCGTCGTCGCCCGGGCGGACGGCGCGTGGACGGCGTACGTCGCGCGCTTCCGCGTCGCCTGAGTCCGTCGTCCCGTCACCCCTTTTTGCGGGCCGCACGATCGGCCGGTATGGACGAAGCGCTCGTCGTCGGCGGGACACGATTCATCGGTCGCCACACGGTCGAGGAGCTACTCGATCACGACTACCGCGTGACGGTCTTCAACCGCGGGGAGCACGCGTCCCCCTTCGCGGACCGCGAGGGCGTTCATCACTACGCGGGCGACCGGACGAACGACCGCGAGCTCCTGACGGCGAAACGCGAGGTCGAACCCGACGTCGTGATCGACTGCGTCGCCTACCACCCGCGCGACGTCCGCAAGGCGACGGAGGTCTTCGCCGACGTCGGCGCGTACGTCTACGTCTCCTCCGGGGCGGCGTACGCGGCCGAGGACGTCCCGAAGCGGGAGGACGAGACGCCGCTGTGCGACTGCTCGGCGGATCAGGCCGCGGACGACACGGACGCGACGTACGGGAACCGGAAGGCCGAGGGCGATCGGATGGTCTTCCGCGCGGCCGAGCGGGGGGTGAACGCGATGGCGGTGCGCCCGACGGTCGTCTACGGCCCCCACGACTACACGGAGCGCCTCGACTACTGGCTCCACCGCGTCGACGAGTACGATCGCGTCGTCGTCCCCGGCGACGGGACGAACCTCTGGCAGCGCGCCTACGTCGCGGACGTCGCGTCGGCGCTTCGGCTCGTCGCCGAGTCGGGAACGCCCGGCGAGGCGTACAACGTCGGGGATCGGAACGCGCTCACGCTCGCGGACACGCTGCGCGCGGCGGCGGACGCCCTCGATACGGACGTCGAACTCGTCCGCGCGAGCGACCGCGAACTCTCGACGGTCGGCCTCGAACTCGGGTCGTTCCCGCTCTACCGGCCCGCGCCGCACCTGCTCGACACGCACAAGCTGGCCGCGCTCGGCTGGGACTCGACGCCGGTCGCGGAAGCGATGGCGACCACGGCGCGGGAGCACCGCGAGGGCGACCGAACGGGGGTCGAGAACGGCCCGGAGCGCGCGGCCGAGGAGACCGTCCTCGACGTCCTCGAAACGATCTGAGGGGGCCGTGGGAGCGGAGGGGAGAAGAGAGGACAACCGCTTTGTCGCGGGCCGCCGACGAACCGGTATGTTCACCAAAACGTCGTGGATCAAGCTCCCGCGGAACGTGGTGGTCGGCCACGACGTCCTCGGGGAGGTTCGGGACGTCGTCGCGGACACGCACCTCCGCGGCCGTCCGCTCGTCGTCACCAGCCCGACGCCCCACGAGGTGGCGGCGGCCGACATCGTCGCGCAGTACGAGGCGGGCGGCACGGACCCCGCGATCGTCGAAGTCGACACGGCGAGCTTCGACGCCGTCGAACGCGTCATCGACGCCGCCGAAGCGAGCGACGCCGCGTACCTGATCGGCGTCGGCGGCGGGAAGGCGATCGACATCGCGAAGATGGCGAGCGACCGCTGCGACCTCGGCTTCGTCTCCGTGCCGACGGCGGCGAGCCACGACGGCATCGTCTCCGGGCGGGGTTCGGTCCCCGAGGGCGATACGCGTCACAGTGTCGCCGCGGATCCGCCGGTCGCCGTCGTCGCGGATACGGGCGTGCTCGCCGACGCGCCGTGGGAGCTCACGACCGCTGGGTGTGCGGACATCATCTCGAACTACACCGCCGTGAAGGACTGGCGGCTCGCCAATCGGCTGAAGAACGTCGAGTACAGCGAGTACGCGGCGGCGCTCGCGGAGATGACGGCCGAACTCCTCGTGGAGAGCGCCGACAGCGTCCGTCCGGGTCTGGAGGAGGCCGCGTGGATGGTCGTGAAGGCGCTCGTCTCCTCGGGCGTGGCGATGAGCATCGCGGGCTCCTCGCGGCCGGCGTCGGGCGCCGAACACCTCGTGAGCCACCAGCTCGATCGGATCGCGCCCGGGAAGGCCCTCCACGGCCACCAGGTCGGCGTCGCCGCCATCGTCACCGAGTACCTCCACAGCGGGGAGCGCGGCGACTGGCGCGCCGTCCGCGACGCCCTCGACGCCATCGACGCGCCGACGACCGCGGCGGGACTCGGGATCGACGACGAGCTCCTCCTAGAGGCGCTCACGACGGCCCACGAGATCAGGGACCGCTACACGATCCTCGGGAACGGTCTCAGCGAGGCCGCGGCGCGCGAGGCCGTGGCGAAGACCGGAGTCATCTGACGGTCACCAGACGCCGAGCGCGCTCCCGACGCCGTAGGCGGCCTTGGCGACGGTGACGCCGGCGCCGCGAACGATCCCGACGCCCTCGATGTCGACGTCGCCACGGTCGTAGGCGTCGAGCATGGAGCCAGCGGGGTCCTCGGACGCCGTCGCGTTACAGAGGACGGGCGCCGTCGTCGTGACGCGCAGGGTCGGGTCGACGCTGCCGTTCTCGATCTCCGCGACGTGCGCGCTTCCGTTCGTCACCAGGTGTACGTGTCGTTCACGCCGGTGACGTCGACGGCGACGCGCTCGTCGGCGAGCCGATCGCGGAGCATCCCGGGCAGTCGGTCGGTGCTGTCGTTGTAGCCGTCGACGAACGCCTCGACGTCAGACGCGTTGACGCCGCCGGTGGTACAGTCGTCGGCCGCTGCGGCGCTTCCGGGCGCGATGGCGAGGAGGAACGCAGCGACGAGCAGGACGCTGACGATCCGTATTCGCTGGCTCATGGGCTGAGGAAGCGCCGGAGGAGCAAGAACGTGGCGCCGGCTCGAAAAGAGTAACTCGGCTCCTAGTAACCCCCGACCTTTTACCTCGCGGCGAGCGAAGCGAGCGGCAATGAGGAACGCGAAGATCATCTGTACGCTCGGCCCGGCGACGGACGCCCGGGATACGATCCGCGAACTCGCCGACGCCGGTATGTCGATCGCGCGACTGAACGCGAGCCACGGGACGGTCGAGGACCGCCGCGAGCGGATCCACACCGTTCGGCAGGTCGACGACGTCACCGACGAACCGCTCGCCGTGATGCTCGACACGCAGGGTCCGGAGGTCCGGACGGCGGAGATCGACGACCCGATCGAAATCGAGACGGACGCGCGCGTGGAATTCGTCGTCGGCGACACCGCGACGCCCGAGCGTATCGGCCTCTCGAACGACATCACGGCGGTCGAACCCGGCGACGTCGTCCTGCTCGACGACGGCCGGATCGAGACGCACGTTGAGGCCGTCGACGACGGCGTCATCACCGCGTCCGTCGTCAGCGGCGGCACGCTCGGGTCGCGCAAGGGCGTGAACGTCCCCGGCGTCGAACTCGACCTCGACATCGTCACGGAGAAGGACCGACGCGATCTGCGGCTCGCCGCCGAGGAGAACGCGGACTTCGTCGCGGCGTCGTTCGTCCGGAGCGCGGACGACGTCTACGAGATCTCCTCGACGCTGGAGGAGTTCGGCGCGGACATCCCGATCATCGCTAAGATCGAGCGCGCGGGCGCGGTCGAGAACCTCGACGAGATCATCGACGCCGCGTACGGCGTGATGGTCGCGCGCGGCGACCTCGGCGTCGAGTGCCCGATGGAGGACGTCCCCGTGACGCAGAAGCGAATCATCCGCAAGTGCCGCAACGCGGGATCGCCGGTCATCACGGCGACGGAGATGCTGGACTCGATGGTCCACTCGCGGCGCCCCACCCGCGCGGAGGCGAGCGACGTGGCCAACGCCGTCCTCGACGGGACGGACGGCGTGATGCTCTCCGCCGAGACCGCGGTCGGCGACGACCCCGTGCACGTCGTCGAGACGATGGACCGCATCGTCCGCGAGGCCGAGGCGAGCGACGAGTACGACGAACTGCGAGAGCAGCGCGTGCCCAAGGCCGACGAGTCGCGAACGGACGCGCTCGCGCGCTCCGCGCGCTACCTCGCGCGCGACGTGGACGCGACCGCGGTCGTCGTCGCCTCGGAGTCCGGGTACACCGCCCGGAAGGCCGCGAAGTTCCGCCCCGCGATGCCGGTCGTCGCCACGACGCCGAACGACGACGTCCGCCGGCAGCTCGCGCTCTCCTGCGGGGTCGCGCCGCAGTACGCCGACTACACGAACGGCGGCGCCTCCGCGGTCATCGAGAACGCCGTCTCCGCGGCGATCGACGCGGGGGTCGTCGAGTCGGGCGACACCGTCGTCGTCATCTCCGGGATGATGACAGAAATCGCTGGGACGGACACGACGAACACCCTGAAGGTCCACGTCGCCGCCGAGACGGTCGCCACGGGGCGGTCGGTGGTCGGCGGCCGCGTGAGCGGTCCCGTCCACCGCGTCACGAACGGCGACCTTGCGGACGCCCCCGACGACGCAATCGCGGTCCTCTCCGCCGACTTCGAGGGCGAGCTCGAGGGCGACCTCGAACGGCTCGCGGGCGTCATCAGCGCCGACACCGGGCTGACGGGGTACGCGGCGATGGTCGCGCGCGAACTCGATCTCCCGATGGTCGGCAGCGCGGCGCTCAGCGACGACGTCGCGGACGGTGACGTCGTCACCATCGACGGTGAACGCGGCGTCGTCTACGCCGGCAGTATCAGTGGCGGCGAGAGTGAGCGGTGATGGCCGGGAGCGACCGCGCGGACGACGGTGGCGACGACGCGGACGCCGGCGACGAGCAGTGGCGCTTCGGCGTCAACGAGGTCGGCGAGGACGGCGTCGTGGAATCCGAGCGTCCGGAGCCATCGCCGCTCGAACCCGGCTCACCGAGCTCCGAGAACGTCGTCTTCTTCGTCGCCGGCGTCGCGCTCGCGGTCGGCGTCTTCGCACTCCTGCTCGTCGGCTGACGCACGACCTTTTGCAGCGCGCGCTATGCGCGCTTGCAAAAACTCGACAAAAAGCCTTCCTCGCCCCCTGACGGGGATTCGTCGGCCTCGCCCTCCGGGCGAGTGAACCGCGCGACGAGCGGCGACCGCTCGTCGCGCGGACGCTGACCAGTTGGAACGTTCGGCAGCCGAAACGTGGTCAAACCACGGTATAAGCGTTCGGCGATCGAGTAGTCCGTCAAGACCCGGAGTCGGGCGAGAACTCCGTTCTCTCTGAGTCACACTCGGCCCTGCGGCCTCGCGTGACGCCCGCCGGTTCCGGAGCGACTCCGTCGCGCCGATCGCGTTCGTTCGCGGTACTCACTTGCGAAGCCACCGAGCGCGAAGCGCTCGGGCGCAACGACCACCGAAGGTGGTCCGCTGCGCTTTTGGTCGAGCTTTTGCCAGCGAGCCGAAGGCGAGCGCAGCAAAAGGTCGCGGGTAACGTTCTTCCCGGTCGCACCCCGAGTACCCGTATGGCGGACCTATTCGGCGCGTCGCTCTCGCTCGTCCTCGTCGTCGCGGGCGTTGCGCTCTGCATCGCGGAGGCGTTCGCGCCCGGTGCCCACTTCGTCGTCATCGGCGTCGCGCTCCTCGTTGCGGGCCTCGCCGGCGTGCTCCTTCCGGGCGTCGTCACGCCCGTCGTGCTCGCCCTCCTCGTCTTCGTCGTGGGCGTGCTGGCGCTCTGGGGCTACCGGCGCTTCGAACTGTACGAGGGAAGCGGTCGCGGGAAGACGGAGGGATCGACGTCGCTGCGCGGCGCGCGTGGCGTCGTCACGGACCGGGTCACGGGCTCGTCGGGACAGATTCGACTGACCGACGCCGGGGGGTTCGACCCGACGTACGCCGCCCGCACCATCGACGGCGCCGACGCGATCGAGGAGGGAACGGACGTGATCGTCGTCGACCCTGGGGGTGGGAACGTACTCACCGTCGCGGAGACCGACGGCGCGGACGACATCGACCGCGAACTCGCAACGGGACGGGAGGCGGCGGCGGAACGAGAAGCGGAGGCGAACGCGGAACGAAACGCGGAGGCGGAGGAGACGGACGGCGAGGCGGAGCGGGAGCGGTAGGCGGATGCGGGAGTGGTAGGCGGATGCGGGGGCGGTAGGCGGATGCGGGAGTGGTAGGCGGATGCGGGGGCGGTGGGCGGATGCGGTACGGGAACCGCGAGCGATCCTGCTCGCGCCTTCGCCGCGAGGTCCGAAGACCCCTCCCGTGGAGGGGTCTGACGGACATTTTGCGTGCGAGACGCCTTCGGCGTGGTTCGAGACGGCGGAGCCGTCTCGTCATCACGAAAGACGCGTCGCGTCTTTCGAACGATCTCGCTGCATAGACAGAAATCGAAGATTTCCGGCGATGGTCGAGCTTTCGCAAGCGCCGAAGGCGCGCGGCAAAAGGTCGGGGCGAAGCTTTATCCCCGAATTGTGTGATCGTTTACGCATGGTCCCACTCACCCCGCTGCAGCTCGGCGGGAGCCTGCCGCTCACGATCGTGGCAGTGCTCCTCGTCGCGCTCGCGACGGTCACGGTCTATCAGATGGTGGAGATCGTGGACGCCTACGAGAAGAAGGCGCTCACGGTCTTCGGGGAGTACCGCGGCCTCTTGGAACCGGGTATCAACTTCATCCCGCCGTTCGTCTCGCGGACGTACACGTTCGACATGCGGACGCAGACGATCGACGTGCCGCGACAGGAAGCGATCACGCGCGACAACTCGCCGGTGACGGCGGACGCCGTCGTCTACATCCGCGTGATGAACGCCAAACGCGCCTTCCTCGAAGTCGACGACTACAAGCGCGCCGTCTCGAACCTCGCGCAGACGACGCTGCGCGCCGTGATCGGCGACATGGAGCTTGACGACACGCTCAACAAGCGTCAGGAGATCAACGCGCGCATCCGCAAGGAGCTCGACGAACCCACGGACGAGTGGGGGATCCGCGTCGAGAGCGTCGAGGTCCGCGAGGTCAATCCGTCGAAGGACGTCCAGCAGGCGATGGAGCAACAGACGTCCGCGGAACGCAAGCGCCGCGCGATGATCCTCGAAGCGCAGGGAGAACGCCAGTCCGCGATCGAGGAGGCGCAGGGTGCGAAGCAGTCGGACATCATCCGCGCGCAGGGGCAAAAGCAGTCTCAAGTCCTCGAAGCGCAGGGTGACGCCGTCTCGACCGTCCTCCGCGCGAAGTCCGCCGAATCGATGGGCGAGCGCGCCGTCATCGAGCGGGGGATGGAGGCGATCGAGCGCATGGGCGAGAGCGAGTCGACGACGTTCGTCCTCCCGCAGGAGCTCACGAGCCTCGTCGGACGATACGGGAAGCACCTCACGGACAGCGACGTGGCGACGCAGGCCGAGGGGCTCGACAGCCTCGACTTCGACGAGGAGACGCGCGAACTCCTCGGGCTCGACAGCATCGACGAGCTGCTGAACGAGATCAGCGAGGAGGCGGACGTCGATCCGGAGAAGCTCGAACAGCAGGCCGAGGAAGTGATGGCCGGACAGGACACGGGCGCGACCGAGACCGATCAGGTCATCGAGGAGATGGACGCCGAGTTCGAGGGCGGCGATACCGGGAGCGCGTCACCCGCGGAGACGTCTGGGTCGACGACCCCCGACGCGACCGACGACGCCGAGACCGAGACGGAGCGGTCGTAGCGCGTCCGAAACTTTTTGCGCGAGCCCGACGTACTCGTGCCCGAATGGGGATCGACGAGAGCAAGCGCGCGACCCTCCGGCGGTTCGCGGCGGTCGGAGCCGCGAGCCCGCTCGTCGGTCTCGCCGACGAGGCGGCGGGCGAGAGCGACGTCCCCGGGGCGATCGGTGGCTATCTGACGACGACGCCCGGCGCACACTTCTCGAAGCTCCGCGACGACCTCCAGCTCGGTACCGGCGAGGCCCAACACCACCTCCGCCGGCTCGTCGATGCCGGCGCGGTCGAGAGTTACCGGGACGGCGACTATCGGCGGTTCTACCCCGCGGGGGAGTTCGCCGACCTCGAGAAGATCACGCTCGGCTACCTCCGCCGCGAGACGCCCCGATCGATGCTCGTCACCCTCCTCCGCGACCCGGACGCGGACGGCGCGGCGCTCGCCGACGCCGCGGACGTCTCGCGCGGCACGATCAGTAAGTACGCCGCGGAGCTCGAGGGCGTCGGCCTCCTCTCTCGAGACGACGGATACGCGATCACACAGCCCGAGATGGTGCTCGTCCTCGTCGTCCGCTACGCGGACTCGTTCGGCGACGCGGCGGCCGCCCTCGCGCGCGAGGCCGACGCGCTCGTCGCCTACGACCCCTGACTCAGACCGAGACCTTCCACGTCGTCGCGGAGGAGTACCCCCACTTCTCGACGGTGATCCCGTACTCCCCCTCTTGGAGCGCCGTCATGTTCGTCCCGACCTCCTTCGCGGAGAGATCGAGCGCGTCGCCGATGAGCCGCGATTTGAAGTAGGTGCGCGTGCCCGCGTGTTCGCGGAGGTACGCGAGGATCCGTTCCTGCTTCGGGGTGAGGGTGCTCGTCGCCGCGGTCGCGCTCGTGCTCGTGCTCATACGTGACGAGAGGGGTCGATCGGCTATAGGGGGTTTGGTACGTCCGTTAAAACGCCGTATTTGAGGGGTAAGGGGCCACAAAACGGGGCATTAGAGTGAACTGCGTGTGCCCGCGAACGGCCGTTCGGGGCCGGCCTGGTAGGATGGCGAAACAGGCCGCCGACCCCGACCGCCGATGGCGGAGAGCAGAAGGTACTTACTCGGAGCGTGGCGAGTAGTGGTAGATGAGCGACCGGCAGACCGAGGTCAGCGTCGTCCTCCCCGCGTACAACGAGGAGGACACGATCGAACACACCGTCCGCACGACGCGCGACGCGCTCGGTGCGTTCCTCCCCGCCGGGAGCTACGAGGTCGTCGTGGCCGAGGACGGCTGCGACGACCGAACGCCCGACATCGCGGACGAACTCGCCGCCGCGTTCGACGACGTTCGACACTTCCACAGCGACGAGCGTCTCGGCCGCGGCGGTGCGCTCGACGCGGCCTTCGCGGCCGCCCACGGCGACGTCCTCGTCTACTTCGACACGGATATGGCGACGGACATGCGCCACCTCGAACACCTCGTCGAGAGCGTCCGCTCGGGCGACTACGACGTCGCGACGGGATCGCGGTGGATGTCCGAGAACGTCGCGGATCGCCCGGCGAAGCGCGGCATCCCCTCCCGCGGCTTCAACTTGGCCGCGCGGCTCTTCCTCGGGTCCGAGCTGCGCGATCACCAGTGCGGCTTCAAGTCGTTCTCGCGCGAGGCGTTCGAGCGTCTCGAACCCGACGTCGAGGACGAACACTGGTTCTGGGACACGGAGATGCTCGTCCGCGCACAGCGGGCGGGTCTCCGCGTCCACGAGTTCCCGGTCGATTGGGAGCCGAAGGGCGACTCGAAGGTTGATCTCGTGCGCGACGTCTTCGGGATGGGCTCGCAGGTCGTGCGCTGCTGGTGGGAGTTCAGCGTCGAGCCGTACGTGACGCGGCGGACGGGCGCGCTCGCGGGCATCGTGCTCACGCTCGTCGCGCTCGGGCTGATGCTCTTCTACCTCGATCCGAGCTCGGTGCTCGCCGCGATGGCGGACGCGGACCCGGCGATCGTCGCGCTCGGGGCGGTCGTCTACGCGCTCTCGTGGCCGCTGCGCGGGCTGCGCTACCGGGACATCCTCTCCGAACTCGGTTACAGGGAGGACGTCTGGTTCCTCACCGGGGCGGTGTTCGTCTCGCAGACGGGGAACCTCGTCTTCCCGATGCGCGGGGGCGACTTCATCCGCGCGTACGTCGTGAAGGCCCGGCGGCGCGTCCCCTACACCTCCGGGTTCGCGTCGCTCGCCGTCGAGCGCGTCTTCGACCTGCTCACGATCACGCTCCTCGCGGGATCGGTCCTGCTCGGCCTCGCCGCCTTCGCGCCCGAGCAGGTGGCGGCGATCGCCGGGGCCGTGTCGGGCGACGCGCTCGGGGCCGACCAGCGGAGCGCGGAGACCGCCCTCGCCGTCGCGGGGCTCGTGGGCGCGCTCGCCGTCGCGGCCGTCGTCGCCATCGTCGCGTCCGCACGCATGGACGGCGGCTACGCCCGTCGCCTGATCGAGTGGGCGAGCGACGACGGCTACGTCGAACTCGTCGCGGGCGTCGTCGAGTCGTTCGTCGCCGACGTGCAGACCGTCGCGGCGGACGGGCCGGCGTTCGCGCGCGTCGGCGCGACGAGCGTTCTCGTCTGGGCGATCGACGTCCTCACCGCGCTCTGCGTGCTCCTCGCGTTCGGCGTCGACCTCCCGCTCTCGACGCTCCTCGCCACGGGCTTCTTCGCGGTCTCCGTGGGGAACCTCGCTAAGGTCCTCCCGCTCTCGCCGGGTGGGATCGGGCTCTACGAGGGGGCGTTCACGCTGCTCGTCGTCGCGCTCACGCCGATCGGCGCGCCCGCGGCGCTCGCGGTCGCTCTCGTCGATCACGCCGTGAAGAACGCCGTCACGGTCGTCGGCGGCGTCGTCAGCATGCTCACGCTCAACGTCTCGCTCACCGAGGCCGTCGAGGGGCCGGGCGCGGACGCGATGGAGACTGAGGCCGGAACGACCGATTAGGGGAGCGCGAGTCGGATCCGGCTCCCGGCCTCGACGCCGAACGCCGCGTCGCCGCGTCCCCGGTTCACCGCGAGTTCGACGTTGCCGTGACTCCCGACCGTCACCAGTCGTTCGTCCGTCTCGACGGCGTCGTACGTTCGCGCGACCGGGACGCGCTCACCGTCAACGCGGGCGTACGCTCCCCGGCGACCGGCGAGGAAGTCGCCGGGGACGTTCGTGATGGCGTTCCCGAAACCGTCGACGACGAGCACCTCGCCGCGTGCCTCGCCGCCCCGGACGGTGGCCTCCGGGAAGGCGAGATCGACCGGATCGTCCACGGTGGGGTAGTCGAGGCCGTCGGGTCCCGTCTCGTGGACGGCGGCCGCGGCGGGCGCGAAGACGTCGCGGCCGTGGAACGTCGTGCTCTCGGGGTCGTCGACGGGGACCTCGTAGCACGAGACGGCCGCGCCGTCGTCGCCCTCGGCGAGCGCGCGGGCGGCGGGCAGGAGGAGGCCGTTGTCGGGGCCGACGAGGGCGTGCTCGCCGGCGGTGACGACGATCGGTCGACGGTCAGTGCCGACGCCGGGGTCGACGACGGCGAGGTGGACGGCGGCCGGGAAGGTGGGGAGGAGTTCGCGGAGCCAGAACGCGGCGGTTCGGACGTCCTGTCTGGGGAAGTCGTGCGCGACGTCGACGAGGCGGGCGTCGGTGCGCGAGCAGAGGACGCCGCGCATCGCCGCTGGATAGGGCGATCCGAAGTCGGAGGCGAGCGTGATCACGTCGGGTGCGAACGCGAGCGAGGGACAAAAGCGAGGGGATCGGTCAGTCGTTCGGGGTGGCCTCGACGTCGGTGTCGCTCACCCGTCTGATCCGCTCGATGCCGTCGACCTCCGAGACGACGCGCTCGACGGCGTCGGGGACGAGGTCGGACCAGTCGTCGCCCGCGACCATCCGCTCGCGGATCTCGGTGCCGCGCAGGACTTCGCGGTCGAACATGGGCGACCCGCGGACCTCGATGCCGGCCTCCTCGAAGAGGCGGACGACGAGCGGGTTGTTGGAGTACGCGACGTCGAAGTTCGGGCTCATCGATCGGACGTGACTCACCCACACGGCGTTCCGGTTGATGTCCTCTAGGGGGACGGCGTACGTCACGAGGTCGAGGTCGGCCAGCGCCTTCGTGATCATCATGATCCGTTCGCCGCCGGTGAAGGGGTTGCGGACGCTGTGCGATTGATCCGCGCTTCCGATGCCGACGACGAGCTCGTCGACCTCCTCGGCGATGTCCGCGATGACGCGGTGGTGACCCTGGTGGTACGGCTGGAACCGCCCGATGTAGAACCCACGAGTCATGATCGGTTGTTACGGTACCCACACCCACCCGCCGGGCCCGCATAAGCGTGGCGACGGCGGCGTCACCGACCCGCGAATATCCGCTTCTCCGCGCCGGTGTCCGGCGTTTTCGTCGCTCCTCGGAGGGAGAAAGTATATCAATCGCGCTCCCCTTCCATCACCTAGCGATAAGGGTTCTATGAGCAACGACCGTACGACCGACACTCCCTACGAGGGGGAGAACGACACCGACACCCGCCCGGACCCCTCGCCCGACGGCGACCTCGACGACCTCGGCAGTGAAGTGGACGTCGAGGGCGACGTCGAGATCGACGAGGACGCCGCGGAGGACGACCTCCTCGGCGGCCTCAAGGTCGATTCGACGGCGGACATCAAGGTGCCAGAGCGACTGGTCGATCAGGTGATCGGCCAGGAGGAGGCCCGCGACATCGTGATGCGCGCGGCCAAACAGCACCGTCACGTGATGATGATCGGCACTCCGGGGACGGGGAAGTCCATGCTGGCGAAGGCGATGAGCCAACTCCTCCCGAAGGAGAGCCTGCAGGACGTCCTCGTTTACCACAACCCGGACGACTCGAACGAACCGAAGGTCCGGACCGTCCCCGCCGGGAAGGGCGACCAGATCGTCGAGGCCCACCAGGAGGAAGTGCGAAAGCGCAACCAGATGCGCACGTTCCTCATGTGGATCGTCCTCGCGGTCGTGGTCGGCTACGCCTTCCTCGTCGAGGGCGCGATCCTTCTCGGTATCCTCGCGGCGGGGATCATCTACTTCGCGTTCCGCTACTCGAACCGCGGGAGCGACGCGATGATCCCGAAGCTCCTGATCAACAACGCCGAGCGTCAGACGGCGCCCTTCGAGGACGCGACCGGTGCGCACGCCGGCGCGCTCCTCGGCGACGTCCGGCACGACCCGTTCCAGTCCGGCGGCATGGAGACCCCGGCCCACGAGCGCGTCGAGGCCGGCGCGATCCACAAGTCCAACAAGGGCGTGTTGTTCATCGACGAGATCAACACGCTCGACGTCCGCTCCCAGCAGCACCTGATGACGGCGATTCAGGAGGGCGAGTTCGGCATCACCGGCCAGTCCGAGCGTAGTTCGGGCGCGATGGTGCAGACCGAGCCCGTCCCCTGTGACTTCATCATGGTCGCCGCGGGGAACATGGACGCGATGGAGAACATGCACCCGGCGCTGCGCTCGCGCATCAAGGGGTACGGCTACGAGGTGTACATGGACGACACCATCGACGACACCCCGGAGATGCGCCGCAAGTTCGCGCGCTTCGTCGCCCAGGAGATCGAGCGCGACGGCCAGCTCCCGGACTTCACGCCGGACGCCGTCCGCGAGGTCATCCTCGAGGCGAAGCGCCGCGCGGGCCGCAAGGAGCACCTCACGCTCGAACTGCGTAACCTCGGTGGGCTCGTCCGCGTCGCCGGCGACATCGCCCGCTCGAAGGGCCACGAGCACACCGAGCGCGACGACGTCCTGGAGGCGAAAAAGCGCTCGCGCTCCATCGAGCAGCAGGTCGCGGACAACTACATCGCGCGCCGCAAGGATTACGAGCTGAAGACCTCCGACGGCGAAGCCGTCGGCCGCGTCAACGGCCTCGCCGTCATGGGCGGGGACTCCGGCATCATGATGCCCGTCATGGCCGAAGTCACGCCCCGCCAGGGCGAGGGCGGCGAGATCTACGCGACCGGGAAACTCCAGGAGATCGCCCAGGAGGCCGTCGAGAACGTCTCCGCGATCATCAAGAAGTACACGGGCGAATCCATCGCGGACAAGGACATCCACATCCAGTTCGTGCAGTCCTACGAGGGCGTCGAGGGCGACTCCGCCTCCATCACGGTCGCCACCGCCGTCATCAGCGCCCTCGAGAACATCCCGATCGCACAGGACCTCGCCATGACCGGCAGTCTGTCCGTGCGCGGGGACGTCCTCCCCGTCGGGGGCGTGACACACAAGATCGAGGCCGCCGCGAAGGCCGGCTGCGATCGCGTCATCATCCCGAAGGCGAACGAACAGGACGTCATGATCGAGGACGAGTACAAAGACCAGATCGAGGTCATCCCGGTCAGCCACATCAGCGAGGTCCTCGATCTCGCGCTCGTCGGCGAGCCCGAGAAGGACTCGCTCGTCGCTCGGCTGAAGAACATCACCGGTGAGGCCTTGGAGAAGGGCAAGAGCAGCGCCGGCGCGCAGGGCGGGAGCCCGTCGCCGCAGTAGCGACGCCCCAACCCGCGCGTTCGCGCCCGCCCCTCGCTTCTCTCCGCTCCGTCGAGTGAGAGGACCGCGTTTAAGAGCCACCCCGCTCTATACCGCGTAACCGTGAGTGTCAACCGTCGGGGCGTCGTCGCGGCCGCCCTCTCCGTGATCTATCCGGGGATCGGACACGCGTACCTCCGAGCGTGGCTCCGCGCGGTCGGCTGGATCGTGCTCTCGTTCGCCACCGCGTACGTCCTCGTGCCCGATTCTTTGATCCAGACGTACCAGGTCGCGCTCTCGAACGGCGACTTCGGCGCGCTCAGCGCCGCGGCGCTTCCGGCGGACGCGGCCGCCGCGCTGCTGGTCGTCCGACTCTGTAACGTTATCGATGCCTACTTCGTCGCCGTCCGGCAGTCGACGCCGGCGCGGACGGCGAGCGACGAGCCGACGTGTCCCGTCTGCGGGAAGGAACTCGACACCGACCTCGACTTCTGCCCGTGGTGTACGACCGAACTCGAGTGGGAGTATCCGGGCGAGGAGACGCGGGACGCGTAGCGGCCCGCGTGCGGTCGGGGCTCGCTACTTCTCGATGATCCGCTCTTCGACCTGCTCGCCGAAGTGACGCCCGCCCTCCTGCGTGAAGACCTTGACGCGGTCGCCGGCCTCGACGTCGGTGATGGCGGTGCGTCCGTCCTCGGTCTCGACTTTGATGGTCTCCGCGTTCTGGATGAGGGTGTCGATCCGATCGCCGTCGTCGGTCTCGGCGGTGAGGCGGAACATCGGGCGGCGCTCGATCTTCGCGCGCCCCACCACGGCTTCGCGGGTGTGCCCCTCGACGTCGACGACCTGCACCTCGTCGCCGCTCTCGAGTTCGGCGAGGTATTTCGTCCCGCCGTCGGGCGTCCGGATGTAAGCGTGGACCGCGCCGGCGTTCACGCGGAAGGGACGGGAGGCGACGTACGGTGACTCCGCCGTTTCGGCGTAGACGAAGAAGAGCCCGCGGCTCATCGATCCGACGAGCATCCCCTCGTCGCCGTCCATGAGCGTTCCCGTGTCGACGCAGACCCGATCGGCCGCGCCGGCCTCGGCTATCTCGACGACCTCCGCCCATTCGAGGTCGAGCGTCTCGCGCTCGGCCCGATCGCGGACGCCGACGGTGCGGCGGATCTCGTCGGGGTCGTCGCTGTCGAGGAGGACGGCGTCGGCGCCGATGTCGAGCGTCTCGAAGGCGGTGTCGGCTTCCTCGGCGGTGGTGACGCCCGCGACGAGCGTGGTCTCGTCGCCGATGCGTGCGATGAGGTTCTCGAGGGGGATGATCGTCCAGTCCTCACCGACGACGAACGTGTAGTCGGCGTCGGCGGCGGCGGCCTCGGCGAACGACTCGTACTCCGTCCCGAGGATGCGGACGTAGGCACCGGCCACCTCGTCGTTCCGGCGCAGCGTGGTGAGGTCGGCGCTCCCGGAGAAGTCGCTCGGGAGCTCGACCGTTCCGTCGTCCTCGGCCTCGCCGATCACGTCGGCGTCCTCGCTCGTGAACGCGGCGACGTTCACCTGCCCGAGTTCGCGGACGCGCGCGACGTCCGCCTCGTCGACGAGCACCCAGTCGACGCCGGCTTCGAGACCGGCGGTGATCCGTCGCTTCCGGGCCTCCCAGTCGCCGACGGCGCCGTCGGCCTTCAGCCACACTTCGCGTGTCATTAGTTGCACCTCAGTACGCGACGGCTTGAACGTGGCGACTACGGCCACGCTCGGGCCGTCGCGTGGGGACGCGGCCGACGCCGTCAGGTCACGAGCCACCCGCCGTCGACGGTCACCGTCTCGCCCGTCACGTAGCCCGCGTCCTCGCTCGCGAGCCAGAGAAACGCGCCCGCGACGTCCGCGGGCGTGCCGGCGCGGCCGAGCGGGAGGGGCTTGAGGAGGTCGCTCTCGCGGTCGTACGAGCGCGCCTCCGCCGTCCACCCCTCGGTGATCTCCGTGCCGATGTGGCCGGGCGCGACCGCGTTCACGCGGACGCCGTGCTCGCCGAGTTCGAGGGCGGCCCCGCGCGTCGCCATCCCCACCGCGGCCTTCGAAACGTCGTAGGCGGACTGGCCGAACTGGCTCACCTCCGCGCTGATCGAGGAGGTGTTGACGACACAGCCCGGATCGTCGCGCTCGATCATGTCGCGGCCCGCGGCCTGCGTGCCGACGAAGACCCCCTTCACGTTCACCCCGTAGAGCGCGTCGAGGTCGTCGGGGTCGATGTCGAGGAACGGCGCCTGTCGACTGATCCCCGCGTTGTTCACCATCACGTCGACGCCGCCGAACTCGTGAGCGGCGTCGACGACGCTCTCGACCTCGTCGGGATCACAGACGTCTGTCTCGACGAAGTGCGCCTCGCCCCCGTCGTCGCGGATACGCTGTGCGGTCGGCACGACGGCGTCCACGTCGTGCGGTTCCTCGTCCACGTCGGCGACGAGTACCGTCGCGCCCGCGTCGCCGAAGCGCGTGGCGACCGCGCGCCCGATGCCGGAGCTCCCGCCGGTCACGATCACCGTCTCGCCCTCGAAGTCGTAGCTGAGTCGTCCCACGGTGACCGATCGGCGCCGCGGGGAAAAAAGGAACCGGCGGGCTTCAGTCGAAGTACGCGAGGGCGTCGTCCACGCTGGCGTCGTCGTGGACGACGGCGGAGACGGCGCGCGCCATCGCCTCGGGGTCGTCGTGCTGGAAGATCGAGCGCCCCATGGAGACGCCGCGGCCGCCGGCGTCCATCGCGCCGCGGACGGCGGCGAGCGTCGCGCGATCTCCCTCGGGGCTGCCACCGGCGATGATGACGGGCTTGGCGGTGGAGCCGACGACGTGCTCGAAGCTCTCGGTGTCGCCCGAGTAGGCGGTCTTCACGAGGTCCGCGCCGAGCTCCTCGGCGAGGCGGACGGCGTGCCCGAGCGACTCGGGGTCGTGGCCGTCGACGCCGGGACCGCGGGCGTACGCCATGGCGAGCACGGGCAGTCCCAACCGATGGGCCTCGCTCGTCACCTCGGAGAGCGCGGTGAGCTGCTCGGGCTCGTGGTCGCTCCCGACGTTGATGTGGAACGAGACGGCGTCCGCGCCGGCGCGCACGGCGTCCTCGACCGTGCCCGTCTGGCGCTTGTCGTTCTCGTCCGGGCCGATGACGGTCGAGCCGTTGAGGTGGACGATGTAGCCCGCGTCGTTCTTGTTCGGGTGGACGCGCTCGGCGATCCCCTTCTGCGTGAGGACGGCGTCCGCGCCGCCGCGCGTCACCGCGTCGATCGTGGTCTCGATGTCGCGCAGGCCCGCGACCGGCCCGAGCGTGACCCCGTGGTCCATCGGGACTGTGAGGTAGTTGCCGTCCGTGCCGATCCGGTCGAGGCGCGCCCGTGTACCCGTGTGCATCGTGTTGGTACGTGGTACCGTACGGGCTACTTTGTCGTTTCCGGTTCGGGCGCTTCGCCCCGCGTGGCGTCCTCGATCCCGGCGCTCAGCTCCGCCGCCTTCTCGCGGAGGGCGTCGGCGGCCGCCTCCACGCTCTCCGCCGCGGCGATCGCGTCGACGAAGACGCTGCCGGCGACGACGCCGTCCGCGCCGCCCTCGACGATCGCCCTCGCGTGTTCGCGCTCGCTCACGCCGAAGCCGACCGCGTAGGGGAGATCCCCCTCGGGGAGGCGCTCCAGGCTCTCGTAGGTGTCCTCGGAGACGTCGGTGCGCGCGCCCGTCGTCCCCATGCGCGCCTGCACGTAGATGAACCCCGAGGCGCGTTCGAGGATGCGCTCGATGCGCTCCGGGGTGGTGGTCGGCGCGACGATGAAGATCAGCGCGACGTCGTGTGCCTCGCAGGCGGCTTCGAGCGCCGTGGACTCCTCCACGGGGAGGTCGGGAATGATGAGCCCCGAGACGCCCGCGTCCGCGGCGGCTTCGACGAACGCGTCGACCCCGTCCCCCTCGCCGTACTGCAGGAGGAGGTTGTAGTACGTCATGCAGACGATGGGGACGTCGACGTCGAGGTCGCGTACGAGGTCGAGGTAGCGCGCTGGCGTCATTCCGGCGTCGAGCGCGCGCCGGATGCCCTCCTGGATCGTCGGACCGTCCGCGATCGGCTCGCTGAACGGGAGGCCGAGCTCGATCACGTCCGCGCCGCCCTCGACGAGCGCTTCGACGTACGTTTCGGTGGCGTCGGCGCTCGGATCGCCCGCGACGACGTACGGCACGAGCGCGGGGCCGTCCGCGAACGCCGCGGTGACGTCGTCGGCGCTCACGCGCGGAACACCTCCATGTCCGGGGCCTCCTCGAGGTCCCGCTTCTCGGACTCCTCGATGACGGTGTCGAGGTCCTTGTCGCCGCGCCCGGAGACGTTCACGATCACGGGGCCGTCCCCCTCGTAGTGTTCGAGGTAAGCGATCGCGTGGCTCGACTCCAAGGCGGGGATGATTCCCTCCTCGCGCGAGAGCCGGTGGAACGCCGCGAGCGCCGCGTCGTCATCGACGTTCACGGGCGTCACGCGCTCCGAATCGACGAGGTGCGCGAGCTCGGGGCCCACGCCCGCGTAGTCGAGGCCGGCGGAGACCGAGTGGGACTCGACGATCTGTCCCTCCGCCGTCTGGAGGAGCTTCGTCTTCGCGCCGTGGAGCACGCCCACGGTACCGGTGCCGAGGCTCGCGGAGTTCGGCGCGTACTCCTCAGATGCCTCGACGCCGAGGCCGGACCCGCCCGCTTCGACCGCGTAGAGGGCGACGTCCTCGTCGTCGACGAACTCGTGGAACGCGCCCATCGTGTTCGAGCCGCCGCCCGCGCAGGCGACGACGGCTTCCGGGAGCCGGCCGAGCTGATCCAGCGCCTGCTCGCGGGCCTCCTCGCTGATGACGGACTGGAAGTCGCGCACCATCGTCGGGAACGGATGGGGTCCGACGACGGAGCCGATGACGTAGTGGGTGTCCTCGACCGTCGTCGCCCAGTCGCGCATCGCCTCGTTCGTCGCCTCCTTCAACGTCCCAGAACCGACGGTCACGGGGTTGACCTCGGCGCCGTGGGTGCGCATCCGGAAGACGTTGGGACGCTGGCGGTTGATGTCCGTCCGGCCCATGTATATCTCGCAGGGCATGTCGAGGTACGCGGCGGCCATCGCCGTCGCGGTGCCGTGCTGGCCCGCGCCCGTCTCCGCGATGATCCGCTCCTTGCCCATGTACTTCGCCAGGAGGACCTGCCCGAGCGCGTTGTTCAGCTTGTGCGCGCCGCCGTGGAGGAGGTCCTCGCGCTTGAGGTAGACGTCGAGGCCGTACCGCTCGGAGAGGTTGTCCGCGCGTCCCAGCGGCGTGGGTCGCCCGCCGAAGTCGCGCAGGCGCTCGCGGAAGTCGTCCACGAAGCCGTCCTCGTTGTTCAGGACGTATCGCTCGTAGGCGTCGGTGAGTTCCTCGACCGCGGGCATCAGGACCTCGGGGACGTACTGGCCGCCGTAGCGACCGAACTTCCCCGCGCCATCGTCCGCGTTCGTGCTCGCGTCCGTGGCGGTCTCGCGTCGGCTCATGTGGACTCCACCACCTCCGCGTTCACCAACGCTTCGGTGTTCGCGGCGACGTCGCCGTCCATGATCGCGGAGCCCACGAGGAGCGCGTCCGCGCCGGCCGCGCGCATCCGTCGGACGTCCGCGGGCGAGGTGATCCCGCTCTCCGCGATCAGCGTCACGTCGTCGGGGACCGCGGGTGCCACTTCCTCGAACGTCCCGAGGTCGACGTCGAGCTCGGCGAGATCGCGGTTGTTCACGCCGATGTATTCGGCGCCCGCGTCGAGCGCGCGCGCGACCTCCTCGCGGTCGTGGACCTCTACGAGCACCTGAAAGCCACGCTCGCGCGCCGCGTCGTGGAGGCGTCCGAGGTCGTCGCCGACGAACCGCGCGATGAGGAGCACGACGTCGGCCTCGACGGCGTC
The DNA here is from genome assembly GCF_014647155.1 of Halarchaeum nitratireducens. Lineage (GTDB taxonomy): Archaea > Halobacteriota > Halobacteria > Halobacteriales > Halobacteriaceae > Halarchaeum > Halarchaeum nitratireducens. Next base: position 405,520 of record NZ_BMOQ01000003.1, read on the forward strand.
CAGTTGCGCCTCGCGCACCACGAAATCCTTGCGGAGGACGGGGACGTCGACGGCCGCCCGTATCCGTTCGAGGTTCGCCGTCGAGCCGCCGAAGTGCTCGGGCTCGGTGAGCACCGAGAGGGCGCTCGCGCCGCCGGCGACCATCGCCTCGGCGAGCTCGACGGGGTCGTCGCGTCGCTCGCCCTCGGTCGTCGGGCTCGTCGGTTTCACCTCCGCGATCACGGGCACCCGTCCGTCCGCCTTGGCGTCCGCGACGGCCGCTCCGAGCGAGCGCGGGTCGACCGACACCCGGCCGCCCGCGACGTCGCGCTCGCGCGCCGCGCGCAGGATCGAGCGCACCTGTGGTGCGAAATCATCGTCCATTACTGTACACTAATGCACGCATCTGTACAAGAGCGTTTCCCTCCGATCGCCCGGACCACGAACCTTGAAGTCCGCGCTGGCCGACCGGACCCGTATGGACGCCGGCATCTACGCGTTCGCCCCGACGTACCTCGATCGCTACGTGCAACTCGGCGTCGCCGGCGACCGCATCATCGACGTCTCCTTCCCCAAGGACCCGGACGACGACGCGCGGGACGACCACCCGCTCTTCGAGCGACTGAACGCCTACTTCGAGGGCGTGGCCGACGACTTCGCCGACGTCGCCGTCGGGCTCACGATGGCGACCGACCAGCGCGCCGTCCTCGAAACGGTGCGCCAGATCGGCTACGGCGAGCAGGTCACCGTCGAGACGCTCACCCGTATGACGGCCGGTCTCGACGCCGACGAGGAGGCCGACCGCCAGCTGGCGCGCACCGCGCTCGCGGAGAACCCCGTTCCGCTCGTCGTCCCCGATCATCGCGTTCGGGACGCCCCGAGCGGCGCGCCGCCGGAGGTCGAGCAGAAACTCCGGAGCCTCGAAGGCCTGTAACCTCGCGTCGACGCCCCACCACGCTGGCGCGGACCGTTGCGGAAGATAGAAAAGGACCGACGACGAACCTCCCGTATGGACGTTCCCCTAGAGCTTTCAGCGTACACGCGGGTGCTGAAACTGGCGAGCACCCCGGAGTGGGAGGAGTTCTCCCAGATCGCCCTCATCGCCGGGGCCGGTATCCTCCTCATCGGCATCATCGGCTTCGTCATCTTCCTCGTCATGGGCTTCATCCCCGGGACGGGTGTCTGACGCATGGGAGTGTTCGCCGTCAAGACGACCGCGAGTCAGGAGCAGACGGTCGCCAGCATGATCGCCAACCGCGAGGAGAACGAGATCCACGCCGTTCTCGCGCCCGACGCGCTCACCAGCTACGTGATGGTCGAGGCGGACAACGACGCCGTCATCTCGCGCGTCATGGAGGAGATCCCGCACGCGCGCAGCATGGTGCCCGGCGAGTCCTCGATCAGCGAGGTCGAGCACTTCCTCAGCCCGAAGCCCGACGTCGAGGGCATCGCGGAGGGGGACATCGTCGAACTCATCGCCGGCCCGTTCAAGGGCGAAAAAGCGCAGGTCCAGCGCATCGACGAGGGCAAAGATCAGGTCACCGTCGAACTCTACGAGGCGACCGTCCCCATCCCGGTCACGGTCCGGGGCGACCAGATCCGCGTGCTCGACAGCGAGGAACGCTGAGCAGAGCGGAGCGCTCCTCGGCGATACGAGCGCGGGACGAGTCGACCCGTGCGCGATTCGTCAGTGCTCGTGACCGGGAACGAGCGACGGACGCGTCATCTCGCGGTCGTCGGCCTTCTGCAGCGCCGTCGAGACGTCGACGAGGTCGAACCCCGCGTCGATCAACTCCGCGTAGGGGTAGCGCTCGACGGTGCGCGAGAGGAAGTCGAGGCCCTTGCCGAGATACCACGGGTCGTAGTGCATTGTCGGCGTCACCTGGATGTTCTTGCGCGTGAGGAGCGCGGGGTCGAACTCGGTCGTGTGGCCGGGCGTGATGTTCCCGATCTCGAGGTAGCGCGCGCCGTTGCGCAGGAGGTGTGGGCCCTCCGCGAAGGCCTCGGGGACGCCCGCGACCTCGACGCCGATGTCGGCGCCGCGGCCGTCCGTGAGCTCGGCGACGCGATCCGCGCGGGCCTCGACGGTGTCGTACTCGCGGAAGTCGACGACGTGGTCGACGCCGAAGTCGCGCGCGCGCTCGATGCGCTCTTCGACGCCCTCGACGAGGATCGTCTCCGCGCCGAACTCGTTCGCAACGGCGATGGCGTTCTGCCCGAGGCCACCGCCGCCCTGGATGACGACGGTCTCGCCGTAGGAGAGGTCCACTTCCTCGAGCCCGAAGAGCACCTGCGTGAGCGCGCAGTTCGCGGCCGCCGCGACGCCCTCGGGGATGTTCTCCGGGACCTTGTAGAAGTACTGTTCGGGGTGGACATAGTAGTGCGTCCCGAAGGTCCCGTGGAAGTGCGGGAACTCGTCGGGGTGTTTCACCCAGTGGGAGAGGGCGTTCTCGCAGGAGCGGAACTCCCCGCGGCCGCACGCCGCGCACTTCCCGCAGGCGACGAAGTAGGTGGGCGCGACGAGGTCGCCCTCCGCGATCGGTTCGCCGTCGTAGTCGGTCGTCACGCCCTCGCCGAGGTCGCTGACGCGACAGAGGGCCTCATGACCGAGCACCATCCGGTCGAGGAGCGGATGGGTCCCGTTCCAGATGTGCAGCTCGGAGCCACAGACGTTCGCGCGGACGACTTCGGTGACAAGCGCGCCCGGTTCGGGGTCGGGGACCGGATACTCGCGGATCTCGACCTCGCGTTCGCCTGCGAGGTACGCGAGTCGGCCCGTGGCGTTCGTCGGCACACCGGTATCGATACGAACGAGCGGTATAGTCCTTGCCCCGCGAACGACCCGCTTTCCACTCGCTCACGGCCGTGCCGTCCGCTGACGGCGCGGTGGCGGCTCCGTTCGGTTAATCCACGTAGCCGAAGGCGTTCGCCGCGAACTCGGCGTCGACGTAATCCCGACCGTGATCGGTGAGTCGGTAGTACGCGCCCGCCGCGCCGGCGTCGAGCGTCTCGACCACGTCGCGCTCGGCGAGGGCGTCGAGGGCCGCCTCGACGTCGGTGATCGAGAGGTGTTCGTCGAGGAGCGCGTCGGCGTTCGCGGCGATTCCGGCGGGTGAGACGCCGATCGCGCCCTGCGAGAGGACGCGGAGCACGGCGTCGATGTCGTCGTCGCGCCAGTCGTCGGGCATGATCGGTAGCGTCTCGCGGCGCGTAGAAAAAGCGTCCGGCCGGGCGCGCGAAAGTGTAACGCTAAAAGCCTCGCCCCGCGTACGCCGTCGCGTGACGGAGACCCGCGTCGATCCACACGTGAAAGTCCTGGACGCCGACGTCGCGGCGCGCGCGAAGGCCCGCGGCATCGACGTGCTCGTGTACGCACCGCACTTCACGCGCCTCCCCGCGATCCGCGAGCGCGCCGACGCGTTCACCGACGACGACCTCCTCGTCGTGCCGGCGCGCGAGGTGTTCACCGGCCCGTGGCAGGAGCGCAGACACGTGCTCGCGCTCGGTCTCGACGATCCCGTCCCGGACTTCATCACGCTCGACGGCGCGTTCGAGGCGTTCGACGCGCAGGACGCGACGGTGCTCGCGCCCCACCCGACGTTCGCCACGGTGAGCCTCGGGTCCGCGGACGTCGAGCGCTACGGCGATCGGATCGCCGCCGGCGAAGTGTACAACCCCAAGCAGTGGCCGTACCAGAACGATCGCGCCCGCGAACTCGTCGAGGCGCACGGCCTCACCGCTTTCGGGTCGAGTTACGCCCACCGGCGCGCGACGGTCGGCGAGGTGTGGACGACGTTCGAGCGCGACATCCAGAGCGCGGCCGACCTCTGTGCGGCCTTCGAGGCGGGTGCGCCGCGGCGCGTCGAACACCGGACGGGCTGGCGACACACCCTCCGCTGTCGCGCGGAGTTCTGCCACCTCGCGTGGGAGAACACCTACGAGAAGGCGGATCGCATCCTTCTCTCGGGCATGGAACCGACGCACCCGCGCCACATCGCGTACGAGGAGCGTTTCGACGACGTGCGGGTCTACTGAAACCGAGACCGTTCCCTCAGACCCCCGACCCCAGGGCCTGCACGGAGACGGAGACCGCGGAGAGATCGACGGTCGGGATGACGCTCGGCGCGTAGGTCAGCAGGGCGTAGATCGCGCCGAGCTCGACGAGCGTGATGACGATCGTGATCACCGTCGCGTACTGCGAGGACGTCGTGACGCCGACGGGCGTGCCGAACTCCTCGTCCCAGAGCGGGTAGAAGAGCGCGATGCCGCGCTTCGAGCCGAGGACGTCGAGGACGAAGTGGGAGACGACGCCGATCCACACCCACTGGAGGTTCGAGAAGTAGATCGTGTAGCCGTAGAGGACGGCGACGACGAAGACGTTGTGCAGGGTCTTTCGGTGCCGGCCGAACTCGGTGTCGATGTCGGGGACCAGCGCGCCGAGGACGACGGGGACGAAGACGGCGGCCATCGTGACGAGCGTCTGGACGTTCCCCTCCGGGTGGAGGACGAAGCCGAGGCCGATCCCGAGCAGGCCGCCGTTGAGGATGTGGTCTTTCTTGTTCACTCGCGGGCCTCCACGGCGGCGAGGACGTCGTCGAGCGCCCGCCGCGCGATCTGTTCTTTGATCTCGGTGCGATCGCCGTCGAAGACGTAGCGCTCGACGGTCGTGTAGGTGTCGTCCGCACCCCACTCGCCGGCGTGCGCGACGCCGACGTAGACGGTGCCGACGGGTTTCTCCCCGCTCCCGCCCGTCGGGCCGGCGATCCCGGTCGTGGAGACGCCCCACGTCGTCCCCGCGGCGTCGCGGACGGCGCGCGCCATCTCGCGGGCGACGGGCTCGCTCACCGCGCCGTGGCCGTCGAGGGCCTCGCGGGAGACGCCCGTGTCGAGTTTCGCGTCGTACGTGTAGGTGACGTACGTTCGATCGAAGTAGTCCGAGGAGCCGGGAACGTCCGTGAGGAGCGACCCGACGAGGCCGCCCGTGCAGGACTCCGTCGTGGCGATCGTGTCACCGGCGGAACGGAGGGCGTCGCCGAGGCGCTCCTCGATCGGCGGGTCGTCGGCGTAGTCACGCATACCCCGGCGTAGTCGCGGGGAGGGTATTGCAGTTGCGGGCGTCCCGCGCTCGCCGCGGCACTGTCGTACTGTCCTCAGACCGTGTCCCGATCCGTGTAGGTGTAGCGCCGCGCGATGAACCCCTCCCCGTCGAACTCGTGGAAGTCGGCGAAGCCGAAGGCGACCGACTCGCCGTCCTGTACGCCCTCGAAGCGTCCGCGGACGGCCACGGTGTCGCCGTCGGCGACGACGTCGAAGACGGTGTGCTCGCCGTCTTCGAGCGGGCGGCCGGTCTCGTAGAACGCCTCCATGTCCGCGAGCCCCTCGATGGCCGGCTGTCCGGGGCGTTCGTAGACGACATCGGGACTGAAGAGGCCGAGCAACCCCTCGTAGTCCTCGTCGTCGACGAGGTCGTAGTAGCGTCGCGCCGCGTCCGGGTCCGCGTTGTCCGTCATACCCGTGATGGGGAGCGTCGGCTACCTAAGCGGTTCGGCCCCGCGGCGCGACGGTCCTATTGGCCGACGTGCGCGCTGTACTCACCTACCCACTCCCCCACCGCGCCGTCCGCCCGATCGGGGGACAGCTATATGGTTCATGCCAACAGACGGCAATACGGATCGCCATGCAACCGTGCCAGAACTGTGAGTCGGTCATCGACGAGTACGTCCTGGACAAACAACTCGAACCCCTCCGCGACCTGACGGTCGACGACTTCAACGTCTGCGCCGACTGCGCGACGGTCGTCGCGGACGCGTGTGTCGAGTGCGGCGGTGCGGTGTACGTCCCGCGGAGCGCCGAGGAGGCCCCCGATTACTGCCCGGCGTGCCGGGCGGGGCGCATCGCGCGGACCGGGCGCGATCCCGGGTGGACGCGCGACGCGGCCTCGTCCTCGTCGGGAAGCGCTTAACCGCCTCGCGGCCGCGCTCCCCCGTATGGAGTACGAGGAACCGCTTTTCTTCACGGTGATGCAGTACGCGGACGCCGCCGAGCGCGATGTCGTCGACATGGTGTCGGGGAACCCCGACTGGGGCGCGCCCGACGGGATCAGCGAGGGCCTCCACGACTACGCGGACACCGGCGGCGAACAGTTCCAGTATCCGCCGAGCGCCGGCCTCCGCGAGCTCCGCGAGCGAATCGCCGAGCGCCGCGGCGTCGCCACGGAGCGCGTGATCGTGACGAACGGCGGCGGGATGGCGAACACGCTCGGGATGGCGCGCGCCCTCGAACGCTTCGACGGCTCCGAGGTCCTGATGGCCGATCCCGTCTACCCCTACTACCCCGGTAAGGCGGAGATGCTCGGCGGCGTCCAGCGCTTCGTTCCCGTCGACGACACGGGTTGCCTCGACGCCGCCGACGTCCGCGCCGCGGCGAGCGACGAGACGGCCTGCATCGTCGTCAACACGCCGAACAACCCCACGGGGGCCGTCTACCGCGAGGAGACGATGCGCGAACTCGCCGCCGTCGCCGAGGACTACGACGCCATGCTCGTCTCTGATGAGGTGTACGACCACTTCGACTTCACGGGCGAGTTCACGTCGGCGCTCGCGCTCAACTCGGAGCACGTCGTCGTCACGAACTCCTTCTCGAAGACGTACGCCATCACGGGCTTCCGCGTCGGCTACGTGGTTCTCCCCGCGCGCGACGCCCCCGCGGCCCGGACGCGGAACATGTTGACGAACGTGGCGACGAGCCGCCCCGCGCAGGCCGCGGTCCTGGAGGCGCTGCGAACGACGGACGCCTCCTACCACGAGGCGAACCGCGAGCGCCTCCGCGAGCGGGTCGAGACCTTCACCGCCGCCCTCGATCGCGCCGGCGCGGCGTACACCACGCCCGAGGGGGCCTTCTACGTCCTCGCGCGCTTCCCCGACTACCCCGGCACGATGGCGAACGCGAAGCGCCTCATCGACGAAGCCGGCGTCGCCGGGATGCCCGGCGAGGCATTCGGAGCGGCCAGAAGCGACTGGCTCCGCTTCGCGCTCGTCTCCCCGCGCGTCGACACCGCCGCCGAACGACTGGCTGAGTACTTCTAAACGACCTAACGTACCCTTTGCCGCGCTCGTTCGCTTCGCTCACTCGCTGGCAAAAGCTACGACAAAAGCGCATCGGACCCCCTTCAGGGGTCCTCGCGCCTCGCGGCGAAGCCGCGAGTGAATCGCGGGACTACCGGGTCCTGTCGGACCACTCGTCCCGCGAACGCTGGCCCGCGTCGTTCGACTCGCCGTCGCTCGTCGTGGAACGGGCGTCCGGTCTGTTGCCTATCGAATGACTGAGTAGGAACACCCCCTGAAAGTATCTGACAGATAACCATCAGCTCAGTATATGGTCCGTGTCTCCCTCCACACCTTCGTTGCAGTGTGCTTAATCGTCCTTGCAGGCTGTGCCGCTATAAACCCTCTATCGCCATCGAACAACCAGAACTCACAGTACCACCTTCACGTTCAGCAAGCAGACGGGAACGTTTCATCCGGCGATGCGGTCCAATTCGATGAGCTGACTCCTGCCCAACAGCGGGTCTTCAAGCACGCGCTTCAGAAGGGGATCGCTGACGTGCCGAAGAATGTCAGTGTCCACCCGTGGACTCACTACCGCTACGTGAGATATGACAACCACACGTATGACGCGGTCGTGTCCACGCAGTAGGCTGATCCGCCCTCTATCGAACGTTCAATGGCTGCTCTACGTCGAACGTTCCCGGTGTGGTCTGCGGTTCAGCGTACTCGCTCTGTCGGCGCGAGTTTCATCGGTCGCCTCCAGCGACCGGGAGTTTTCCCCCTCGCGGGACCTCCGGCCCCGCTAGTCGCTTACTTACTTCGCTCGCGCGGACCAGAGAGCCTACCCCTCCGGAACTCCCTCATCCACGTATGAGCGAACTCGAAGTGGAGGCCGTCGAGGACCTCGACGCGCCGAGCGTCGCGGCGGGCACGGCGGAGTACGTCCTCTACGGCGGGAAGGGCGGCGTCGGGAAGACGACGATGGCGGCGGCGACGGGACTGGCGAGCGCGACCGACGGGACGCCGACGCTCGTCGTCTCGACCGACCCGGCGCACAGCCTCTCCGACACGTACGGGGTCGACGTGCCGAATCGACCCGGGCGGCTCCGCGAGGACGTCCCGCTCTGGGGCGTCGAGATCGACCCGGACGAGGCGATGGAGCGCGCGGGCGCGATGGGCCTCGGCGGCGAGGAGGGTGCGGGCGCGGGACCGATGGGCGGCCTCGGCGACCTGCTGGGCGGTGCGGGCGGGGAGTCGGCGAATCCCCTCGGCGGACCGATGCCGGGCGCTGACGAGGCGGCGGCGATGCAGTTGCTCGTCGAGTACCTCGACGACGATCGCTTCGAGCGCGTCGTCGTCGACACCGCGCCGACCGGTCACACGCTCCGCCTGCTCGAACTCCCCGAGTTGATGGATTCGATGATGGGCCGCATGCTGAAGTTCCGGGAGAAGATGGGCGGGATGATGGACTCGATGAAGGGGATGTTCGGCGCCGGTGACGACGCGGGCGCGGACGCGGGGACGGCCGGCGTCGAGGAGGTCCGCGAGCGCGTGACGCGTCTGCGCGCCGTCCTGACCGACCCCGCGCGGACGGACTTCCGGATCGTCACCGTCCCCGAGGGGATGAGCGTCGTCGAGGCGACGCGCTTACGCGAGCGCTTGGCCGAGTTCGACATCCCGGTCTCGACGGTCGTCGTCAACAAAGTGATGGAGCCGCTCGTGGACGTGGTGCCTGAGATCCCCCCGGAGACGTTCGTCTCGCCGAACCTCGACGAGTGTGAGTTCTGCCAACGCCGCTGGGACGTCCAGCAGGACGCGCTCGCGGAGGCCCACGACCTCTTCCGCGGTCACGACGTGAAACGCGTCCCGCTGTTGGCCGAGGAGGTCCGCGGCCCCGACGCGCTCCGGGTCGTCGCGGCGTGTCTCGCCTGACGGGCGAAACGATAATGATTATTACTAGGGGTGACGCACTCCCGTGCGTATGCTACAGGGATACGCACTCCTCGCGCTCTTGCTCCTCGCCGTCGCGTTCATCGTCGTCGCGACGGCGCGCCTCGAACTGCACGCGTTCCTGACGCTGCTCGTCGCCGCGTACGGGACGGCGCTCCTCGGCGGAATCGATCCCGCGCGGGCCGCCACGCTCGTCACCGACGGCTTCGGCGGGACGCTCGGCTACATCGGGATCGTTATCCTCGCGGGCACGATCATCGGCACCATCCTGGAGAAGTCCGGCGGCGCGATCGTCATCGCCGAGACCGTCCTCGGCCTCTTCGGTGAGGACCTGACGACGGAGGCGCTCGCGGCCACGGGCGGCCTCGTCAGCATTCCCGTCTTCTGCGATTCCGGGTTCGTCATCCTCTCCGGGCTGAACCGCGCGATCGCGGAGCGCTCGTCGCTGTCGCTCGCCACCGTCGCCGTCGCGCTCGCCGGCGGCCTCTACACGACGCACGTCTTCGTCCCGCCGACGCCCGGCCCCATCGCGGCCGCGGGCATCCTCCACGCTCCCATCGGGCTCGTGATGCTCGCTGGGATCGTCGTCAGCATCCCCGTGATCTTCGCCGCCGCGAAGTGGGCCGATCGCGTCGCCTCGAACTACGAGATCGACCCCGCACCTGAGACGACCGTCGAGGAGATCGAGGCCGAATACGGACACCTCCCCTCGCCGGCCGCGGCGTTCGCCCCGCTCGTCGTCCCCATCGTCCTCATCGCCGTCGGGAGCGTCGCCACCTACCCGAGCGCGGAGGACCCCGCGTTCGTCACCGGCCAGCTCCAGAGCGCGCTCCAGTTCGTCGGCGACCCCTCGGTCGCGCTCATCATCGGCGCGTTCGTCGGCTTCGCCACCGTCCCCACGTACACCGACGAGATGTCGAGCGAGTGGGTGAGCGAGGGGCTGACGAACGCCGCCGTCATCCTCGCCGTCACCGGGGCGGGCGGCGCCTTCGGTAGCGTCCTCGGCGCACTCCCGCTGCGCGACTTCGTCGGGAACGCCCTCGGCGGCCTCGGCCTCGGCCTGATCGCCGTCTTCGTCCTCGCCGCGGCGCTCAAGACGACGCTCGGATCCTCGACCGTCTCCATCCTCACCACCGCCGGGATCGTCGCGCCGCTCCTCCCCAACCTCGGCCTCGCCGGCACGTGGGGCAGCGTCTTCGCCGTCCTCGCCATCGGCGCGGGGAGCATGACGGTCAGCCACGCCAACGACTCCTACTTCTGGATCATCACCGAGTTCTCCGACATGGAGACCGCGACGGCCTACCAGGCGTGGACGCTCGCCACGCTCGCGCTCGGGATCGTCAGCATCGTCTGGATCGTCATCCTCAAGAACATCGTCGTCGCCGTGGCCTGACGCGGGTCACCCGACGACGAGCACCCGGAGGTCGTTCACGTTCGTCCCCGTCGCCCCCGTCGTGACGAGCGCGTCCGCGTCGTCGAGCACGGGGAGCGCGTCGTTCTCGCGGAGCGCCCGCCGCGCCGCCCGCCGGTCCGCGAGCGTCGCCGCGTCCACGACCGCACCCGCCGCGGCCGTCGCGCCATCGATGCCGTCCGTATCGACGGCGCAGAGCGCCGTCTCCCCGTCGAGTTCGAGCGCCGCCGACAGCGCGAACTCCAGGTTCGGCCCGCCCTCGCCGTCCCCCCGCACCGTCACCGTGCACTCGCCGCCGGAGACGACGACGCAAGGCGGGGAGAGCGGATCGCCCGTCGCCAGCGCCTCCTCCGCGATCGCGACGTGGGTCTTCGCGGCCTCGCGGGCCTCGCCCCGGACGCGCGTCGAGAGCACGAGCGGCTCGTAGCCCGCCTCGCGCGCCCGCCCGACCGCGGCGTCCACCGCCGTCCGGTTCGTCGCCAAGACGTGCGTCGAGACGCGTTCGAACGCCGGATCGTCCGCGCCGGGGGTCTCCGCGCGCTCACCGGCGGCACCGCGTTCGAGGTGCCCGCGGATCGCCTCGGGTACCGCTACGTCGTAGTCGTCGAGGACGGCGAGCGCGTCCGCGTACGTCGAGGGGTCCGCCACCGTGGGCCCGCTTCCGATGACCGAGAGGTCGTCGCCGACGACGTCGCTGAAGACGAGCGTGGCGACGCGCGCCGGCGCGAGACGCGCCGCGAGGCGGCCGCCCTTGAGGGCCGAGCAGTGCTTGCGGACGGCGTTCACCTCGTTGATCGTCGCCCCGCTGTCCAGCAGGGCGTCCGTCGTCGCGCGGAGGTCGGCGAGCGTGAGCCCCGCCGCCGGCGCGGGGAGGAGCGCGCTCGCGCCGCCCGTGATCACCGCGAGGACGAGCGTCCGCTCGTCGACCGCGTCGGCCGCCTCGCACAACGCCTGTGTCGACGCGACGCCGCGCTCGCTCGGCACCGGGTGATCGCCCGGTCGCACGTCGACGCGTTCGGTCTCCGCCGGATCGTCCGTGACGACGACGCCGCCCGCGAGCGCGTCTCCGAGGACGTCTTCGAGCGCCGCCGCGACCTGCGAGGCCGCGTTGCCGCCGCCGAGGACGACGACCGTCTCGTAGTCGTCGCAGTCGATCGTCGCCCCGCCGATGCGGAGGCGTCCGCCGTCCAGCGCGACTTCCTCGCGGACCACCGTCGCCGGATGCGCGGCCTCGAATCCCGCCAGCGCGCACTCGCGCGCGAGGTCCCGGCGCGCCTCGGCGTCGCTCGCGACCATCAGGCGAGATCGTAGAGCGCGTTCACGACGCGATCGCGCAGCCGATCCGGGAGGTAGCGCGCGAGGCTCATCGCCTTCGCCGCCGGGCCGACGGGGTATCGCGCCGCGGGTCGGGTCGTGCTCGCCGCCTCGAGGACCGCCGCCGCGACGTCCTCGGGCGCGCTCGTCGCGAACCCGTTCGAGACGGTATCGAAGCCCTCTAGGAACCGATAGACGCGATCGTACGCACCCGAGGAGCCGACCGGTTCGAGCTCCTCGCTGACGCGCTCGCCGAACTCGGTGTCCACCGGTCCCGGCTCGATCAGCGCGACGTCGATGCCGTGGGGTTCGACCTCGCCGCGCAGCGCGTCGCTGAGCGCTTCGAGCGCGAACTTCGAGGCGGCGTAGACGCCCTGTCCGGGCGTCGAGACGCGCCCGACGACGCTGGAGACGTTGACGATCGTCCCCGCCTCGCGCTCGCGCATGTGCGGGAGCACCGCGCGGACGAGCCGGTGGGGCCCGTAGACGTTCACGTCGAACTGCTTGTGCACCCGGCGCGTCGGGACGTCCTCGACCGCGCCCATCTGCCCGTAGCCCGCGTTGTTCACGAGACAATCAAGGCGTCCCTCCGCCGCGACGAGCTCCTCTACGACCTCCTGGCACTGCGCGGGCTTCGTCACGTCCAGCTCGGCGGTGCGCGCACCCGCCTCGCGGAGCGCCGCCAGATCGCTCTCGTCGCGCGCCGTCGCCCACACCGTCCACTCCGCCGCGAGGAACGCCTCCGCCGTCGCCCGTCCGATCCCGGACGAACAGCCCGTGATGAGTATGGTCTCGTCTGTCATACGCGTCCGGTCGCGCGCCGGGCAGTTAAGCGTGGGCGAAGCGGTCCCGTCCGCGGCTCCGCACGCCCCGCTCCGGTCGATGCGTTCATGGCGACTCGCTAGTCCTTCGTCGCCACGCTACTCGCGTGTCGCTCTCGGTGCTCCCGCTCGCTTCCTCGTGGCGACTCGCTAGTCCCTCGTCGCCACGCTACTCTCCCGTCACGTCACCGACGGCCGCGTCCGCGAGGCGGGTCGGCTCGGGGAGCTTGTACCCCGCGCAGGTCGCGGCGACGAGATCCGTCGCCGTCCCCGTCGCCACCCGGTGGCCCGGGCTGACGACGAGCGGATTGACGTGGCGGCGCTCGGGGTGATCGTACTGACGCGACTGGTAGAAGTGGCCGATCGTCGTCCCCGCCGGACACGTCTCGACTTCCTCGTTCGCCTCGATACCGACGCGCTCGCCCGCGTCGAGGTAGCGGCCCTCGACGTCCGCGACCGGCGTCCCGCAGAGGAGGTTCTTGGCGACGCCGACGGTCGGGGCGTCGAAGAGCACACCGACGTGCGTGGCGATACCGGCCTCGCGGTAGTGGATCCGCCCGCTCCCGTCGAGGACGAGCAGATCCGGCCCGACCGAGAGCGATTCGAGCGCGTCGACGATCGCGCTGCCCTCGCGGAAGGCGAGCAGCCCGGGAACGTACGGGATTTCGAGGGGCGCGCGCCCGACCGCCCGCTCGATGACCCGCCCGCCGCGGAGCGCCACCGCGACCGAGACGGCCTCGTCCTCCCGGAAGGCCTGATCGACGCCGGCGACGACCGGCCCGTCGCCGTCGAGCGTCGCCTGCGCAGGCTCCACCGACTCTCCCGCCTCGATCCGGTCGTCGACCCGGATCGCGTCCGGAGCGAGGCCGTGGTCGTCCGCGAACGTCGCGTCCGCGGCGATATCGCGCTGCATCGCCTCCATCGCCGCGGCGTCGAGCGCGGGGTCCGGGAGGTACGCCGGACGGACGACCTCCATTCAGATGCGCCCCCGACCGGGTCCACCCGGGCCGCCCGGCCCGCCGCCGAGCGTGAGTTCGTCCGGCGCACGCCCGCCCTGCGACTTGAGGTACGCGCCGTAGACGAGGCCGACCGCGAGGCCGGCGAGGTGCGCGACCTGCGCGACGCCGCCGCTCCCGATGCCGCCGACCGAGGTGACGAACAGGGAGTAGGCGGCGAACCCGAGCGTGAACAGCCAGAGCGGGACGGGGAGGATGAAGTAGATGTACACCCGCAGGCTCGGGTTCAAGACGGTGAGGACGCCCATCACGGCCATGATCGCGCCGCTCGCGCCGAGGACCGCCGCGTACTGTCCGAGGAACGCCGCGGTGCCGACCTGCGCGAGGCCGGCGAGCGCGCCCGCGCCGAGGAACAGCGCGGCGAAGCGCCCTGATCCCACCCGTCGCTCGACCGTCGGCCCGAAGAAGTAGAGGGCGATCCCGTTGACGAGAAGGTGGGCGAACCCGCCGTGCGCGAAGATCGAGGTGAACCACGGGTAGACCCAGAGGAGGTTCGTCGTGTTCAGCGTGAAGAGGTTCTGCGCGGAGACCGATGAGATCCCGAGCGTCGAGACGACCCCCTGGAGCCCGACCGTGAGCACCATCAGCCCGAGGAAGACGTACGCGACGTTCCCTCGGAGGTAGCCGAGCGGCCCGCCCGTCGCACCGACCGACTGGACGGCGCGCTCGACGCGCGATTTCTCCTCTCGGCCGGTCTCCTCCGGCCCGAAGACGCCCGCCGGGTCGTCCCACTCGTCGAGGCCCGGACAGTCGTGGTTCTCCGGGAGGCGGTGCTCCTCGCAGTACGTGCCGCCGCAGAACCGACACCGATAGGGCATCCCCACCTGTCTTCCGCAGCGGTCACACGTCGCCATTACCGACGTGTCGGGACGGCTCCCGGTTAGTGACTTCGGTCCCGCGATCGGTCTTCGCTCACGGGTCGCGTCGCTCCCCGTTCGCGTTTTCGTGGGCCCTCACGTTCGTTCGGCCCCACGCTCTCCCCCCAGCCTACAAGGCCACACCCGACGTCCACGGACGCATGAAGGAGTACGAGCGCAAGGGGCTCTTGGAGCGTATCGGACGCGAGTCCGCGACCGTCGGCGCGACGATCCCCGACGAGATCGCCCTCAGTGGCGAGTCGTTCCCCCTCCGCGAGTTCGTCTTCGAGACGAGCGGGCTCGATCGGATCCCCCCCGAGCGCCGCGAGGAAGTCGAGGACGCGAAACGCACGCTCCGACGCGCGCGCCGCGAGCGCGTTGAGCGCTTGGAGGAGGCCGAAATCGACTACGCGGAGGGCGAGACGCTCGCCGACGAGGTCATCGGCATCGATCGCGCGCTCAACGCGCTCGAATCGCTCGACACCGCGGACATCGAACGCGAGATCGAGGCGAAGGAGGCCGCCGACACGAAACGCTGGCACACCTTCCTGAAGAAGGCGCTCGGACGCGACGACGACGGCTCGCGGGGCCGCGGCCGCGGTCGCGGGAACGGCGTCGGCGGTGCCGGACACGGCGGGGGGCGACGGTGAGCCGGAACGCCGAGGTCGCCGCCGTCCTCGATGAGTACGCCGACCTGCTGGAGGCGATGGGCGACGACTACCGCCCGAGCGTCTACCGGCGCGCCGCCGACAACGTCCGCGATCACCCCGAGGCCATCGAGGACCTGGTCGACGAGGGGGCCGACGCGGTCGAACGGATCGACGGCGTCGGTGAGGGGATCGCGGATCACGTCGTCGACTACGTCGAGACGGGCTCCTTCGCGGAACTCGAGGACGCGCGTGACGAACTCCCGGTCGAGATGGACGCCCTGACGCGCGTCGAGGGGGTCGGGCCGAAGACCGTCAAGAAGCTCTACGACGCGCTCGGCGTGACGACCCTCGACGACCTCGAAGACGCGGCAGAGAGCGGCGAGATCAGCGGGGTCTCGGGGTTCGGCGCGAAGACGGAGGCGAACATCCGCGAGGGCATCCCGTTCGCCCGTCAGGCCGGCGAGCGCGCCCTCCTCGGCGAGACGCGCCCGCTCGCCGACGACGTGGTCGACCATCTCGAAACGCACGACGCCGTGGAGCGCGCGGCGATCGCGGGCTCGATCCGCCGGTGGCGCGAGACGAACGGCGACGTGGACGTCCTCGCGGCGAGCGACGCGGGTCAGCGCGTCGGCGATCACCTCGCCGACTGGGAGCGCGTCGGCGACGTCATCGAGACGGGCGAGACGAAGACCTCGGTGCGCGTCGACGGCCTGCGCGTCGACCTCCGCGTCGTCGTCGACGCCGAGTTCGGCGCGGCGCTCCAGTACTTCACGGGCTCGAAGGCCCACAACGTCACGCTGCGCAACCACGCCATCGCACAGGGCAAGAAGGTCAACGAGTACGGCGCCTTCGATATTGCTGACGTCGACGACCCCGACGCGGGCCAGCGCGTCGGCGACCTGCTCGCCGCCGAGACCGAGGCGGGCGTGTACGACGCGCTCGGCCTGCCGTGGATCCCGCCGGAGCTCCGTGAGGATCGCGGGGAGATCGACGCCGCGCGCGAGGGGGCGCTTCCGGACCTCGTCGCCGAGGACGACCTCCGGGGCGACCTCCACGTCCACACCGACTGGTCCGACGGCGGGCACTCGCTCCGCGAGATGATCGAGGCCGCGGCCGAGTTCGGCCACGATTACGTCTGCATCACCGACCACGCCGAGGGTCCGGGCGTCTTCGGGGACTCCGGACTGAGCGACGCCGACCTCCGCGAGCAGATGGACGCCGTCGACGACGTCCGAGACGACGTCGCCGTCGAGGTGCTCCACGGCGTCGAGGCGAACGTCGACGCCGACGGCGACGTGGGCTCGGTGAGCGACGACGTCCTCGCCGATCTCGACCTCGTGATCGCCTCCCCCCACTCGGGGTTGGGAGACGACGGCGGCGATCGCACCGCCCGCCTCGTCGCGGCCGTCGAGCACCCGCGCGTCGACGTCCTCGGACACCCCTCGGGTCGCCTGCTCACCGAGCGGCCGGCGATGGCGTTCGACGCCGCCGCGCTCGCCGCCGCGGCCGCCGACGCCGGGACGGCGCTCGAGGTGAACGCCAACTACCACCGCCTCGATCTGTGGGGGACCGCGGTCCGGGCGGCCGTCGACGCCGGCGCGACCATCGCCGTCGATACCGACGCGCACTCGCCCGCGGAGTACGCCCAACGACCCTACGGCGTCCACACCGCCCGGCGCGGGTGGGCCGAAGCCGGCGACGTGCTGAACGCGCGCGACGCCGACGGGCTCCGCGCGTTCCTCGACTGATGGCGGGCAACGGCGACGGCGACGGACCGCTGCTGCTCGACGTCATGCTCGGAACGCTCGCGCGCGTCCTCCGCATGTGCGGCTACGACGCCGCGTACGCCCTCGATCGCGGCGTCGAGGACGACGATCGGCTGCGCGAGATCGCGGCCCGCGAGGGACGCACGCTCCTCACGCGCGACGAGGAGCTGGCGCGGCGCACGCCGGAGAGCGTCCTCTTACGGACGCGCCACGTCGACGACCAGCTCGCGGAGCTCGACGAGCGCGGGTTCGCCCTCTCGCTCCCCAACGAACCCGAGCGGTGTGCGTCCTGCAACGGCCGGCTGGCGGACGCCGATCCGCCCCATCCCGAACACGTCCCCGACGACGCGGAGCGCGTGTGGCGCTGCGTCGACTGCGGACAACGCTACTGGACGGGGAGCCACTGGGACGACGTCCGAGCGCGGTTGGCGTCGCTCTGACGCCCTACTCTCGCGTCCACTGCTCGCAGGCGTCCATGTCGTCCATGAGCTCGTCGTGGTAGCCACAGTACGGTCGGATGTCGCCGTCGTCGGTCCGGACGTAGTCGAAGTGGGTACAGCTCCCGCAGTAGCGGTCGGGACCGACGTCGGGTTCCGACTCCGACGATTCGGCCTCGCGCTCCCCGTTCGGGACGTCCCGAACGTCCGGCGTCGTCGCGCCGCCGTCGGATGTCGGCCGTGGACCGTGGTCCTCGCGCTCGACGCCGCCGAAGACGCCGACGCCGCCGAACGAGCCCGTGTCGTCGCCCGAGACCGCGGTGCGCGCGTCGAGGTCCTCGCGGGGTACCTCGACGGTCCTCGTCCGCCCGTCCTCGGTGACGGTGAGGGTGACGGTTCCGCCGGGGGCGTTTCGGGTCTTGAACGTGGCGACGGCGGTGAACAGACACCAGAAGATGACGATGAGCGCGAAGACGTAGACGAGCGCGCCGGCGAGCGCCGTCGTCGAGGGGACGGAGCCGCCGCCCGCGTACCACCGCGTCGGGTAGGCATAGCGGAGGACGAGCGTCCCGGCGACGGCGACGAGCGCGCCCGCGGCGGCCGCGACGCGGTAGAACCGACTCGCTGGCAGGACGGTGAAGACGCCGACGAAGATGGCGGGGACGCCGAGGCACCCGAGCGTCAAGCCGAGTTCGCGCGCGGCGAACTTCGCGGCCGTCGAGGGGGTCGGCCCCATCACGAGGTGGGTCGCCCCGGCGAGGATGCCGGCGACCACGAGCAGCGCGCCCGCCCCGAAGAGCGCGGTCCCCGCGTAGACGCGACGCTGGCTCGCGCCGTTGGCGTCGCGCTGATACGCGTCCGCGAGGCTGGTCATACCTCCACATACGACCCCGAGCGTAAAAACGGTACGTCAGACGCCGGTCCCCGGGCGCGCGCACCGAAAGCCCTAATCGGCGGCCCGCCGACACCTCACGTATGGCAGACGACGACGAGGAGGCGGCGGAGCCCGCGGTCGAACTCGGTCCGGGCGCTCCCGTCGAGGGCGCGCCGATCGCGCGCGTCGCCTCGCGTTTCACGTGGGGGATCCAGCGGAGCGAGATCGTCCGCCGCGACGGCGAGACGACGATTCGGACGCCGACGGGTCCCCGGCGTCTCGCGGACGTCCTCGCGCACTGCGACGTCCCGTACTTCGAGTCGCGCCGCGAGTTCGTCGAGACGGTGCGCGAACAGATCGGCGACGGGCCGGTGCCCGCGGGCGCGGCGGGCGACGAGACGGCGACCGACGCCGACGCGGAAAGCGACGACGGTGCGGACGGCACTGCGGACGCGGAAAGCGACGACGCCGGGGAGTAACGACCGATCCGATCCGATCCGATCCGATCCGATTCTCGCGTCTCAGCCGAGCAGGCCCGAGGCCTGCTGGAGCTGATCGCCGTACGCGATGGAGACGTAGAGCAGTCCGAACTGCGTCGCGTTGTACGCGCCGTGGACGAGCGCCGGGACGGTGAGGTTGCCGGTGTACTCGTAGAGGCCGCCGAGGACGAGCGAGATGACGAAGAGCGCGCCGATCGTGACGACCCGTCCCGTGAGCGCGCCCGAGAGCGACGTGAAGTGAACGCTGGCGAAGATGAGGCTGGCGAGCACGACCGCGGGGACGCGTCCGAAGCGCTCGCGGAGCGTCCCCTGAACGACGCCGCGGAAGAGCAACTCCTCGCCGGGTCCGACGAGGAGGAAGGAGAGCGGGACGAGGACCAACAGGACCTCGGGATGTTCGAGACCGTAGTTCGCCACCTCGTTGCTCGCCGTCGGCGCGTTCGCCGACTGGAGGACGAGCGAGATGACGACGAGCGCACCGAGCGCGCCGAGCCAGCCCGCGACGGCGAGCCCGACCTCGCGGATCGTCGGGACGCGGAAGGTGATGAACCGACCCGGGTCGTCGCGGTAGTTCGCGTAGGCGTACGCGACCGTGCCGAACGCGACGCCCTGCAGGAGGACGACGCTGAGGACGATGGAGAGCGACGGCGTGAGCGTGAACCCGGCGAACCGGACGCCGGCGGCCGCGGCGAGCGTGAGCGCGAAGCCGAAGGCGAGGCCGCCGAGTCCGACGCCGGTCGCCAGCGCGAACGTCTTCGCCTGTGCCCCGCGATCGGGGGCTGCGGAGGGACGTGCCATTAGCGTGCGGTTGGAGCGGGGCCCACAAAGGTACTCCTCTCTGCGCACGCCCCGAGCGCGACGCGCGACGTCACCGCCCGTCCCCTCGCGGCGGCGCGTCGCCCGGGGCCCGTTCGCTCTCGTCGCGGTCGCTCCCGTCGTCCTCGGCGCGATCGCGTCCGTCGTCCTCGTCGTCGCCCACGCGATCGCGGAGGGCGTCGACTTCGCGTTCGAGCTCTTCGAGACGCTCGTCGCGCCGCGAGGAGCGCGCGAACAGATAGCCGCCGCCACCGAGCAGGAGGAGCGTCGGGATGCCGAAGACGCAGGCGGCGATGAGGAGGATCACGAGCAGTTCTATCCCACCGGGGAACCCGCCGAGGAAGGCCGGCGCGGGCGGAGCGAGCGCGTGGAGGGCGTTCATACACGTCCGTAGTGCGCCGTCCGTTGTAAGTCTTCTACGCCCAATCGTCCAGTCCGGTCTGGAGGCCGGCGACCATCGTCGACTTCCGGCGGAGCGCCGCGAGGCTCACGGGGAGGTGCTCGGCGAGGTCTCGAACCGCGCCGTGGAGCGTCTCGGCGTCGGCGGCCTCGCGCTCGAAGGCGTGCCGGACGCTCTCTCTGACCTGCCAGACGCCGACGGGCGCCCAGTAGTCGTCGCTCACTTCGCGGAGGACGAGCGCCTTCGCCTGCCGGCCCCGCTCCGCTAAGTGTTCGAGGACGCCGAGCCGGGCGGCGTAGTACGCGCCCGCCGTCTCCTCGACGTAGCCCGAGCGCCCCTCGTATCCCTCGCTCGCGGCCGCCATCCAGACGTCCCCCGAGGGATCGGGGTTCCAGACGCTCCCCGGAGACTTCATCTCGACGAGCTCGAACTCCCAGCTCCCGGGCGCGAGCACGACCCAGTAGCGATTCCCCATGTACTCGTTCAATCGCACCTCGACGCCGTCGACGCTCGGCGCGTCGCGGATCTGCCCGCGGAGGTATTGCCCGACGGTGTCGTCGACGGCCGTGATCGACCAGCGCGTCGGGACCAGTCTCCTGTTCTCGCCCTGTCCGAGCGCGCCGACGGAGAGCACGCGGTTGACGTCGTAGACGTCGAGACCGTGCTCGTAGAGGTAGACCATCGCGCCCTGCGCGCGCCAGTCGTCGTCCTCAAGGGTCTTCTCGACCGCGCGCGGGACGTGAGGGTTCTCGGTCAGGTCGGCCGATTCGACGGACGCGTTCGGCCCGCTCGGCGCGTTCGCCGTCGGCTGGGCGTACTGGTCGGGATCGAAGTCGGGCGTCGAGGCGAGGCCGATCTCGACGTCCACCGGCCGGTCCGCGATGGCGACCTCGCGTTGCGTGCCGACGAAGCCGTCCCAGACGTCCTCGACGTTCACGTCCGCCGAGCGCCGGGAGTTCAGTAACCCGGTCCGGTACTGGAGGACGTTGTCGATGCCGAGGCCGCGCTCGTACCACGCACCGCTCGTCGCGTAGTCGTCCGCGTCAGCCCCCGACTCCTCGGCGACGGGCGAGAGGATACCGGCGGAGACGTTCGGGTACGACGAGCGGCCGACGAAGACCGAGGGGGCGGTCGCCCCGTAGAGCGAGTCGCCCTGTTTGACGGCCTCGAAGGAGGCGCGCGCGTCGTCGAGGTAGTCCGTGATCGCGTAGGACTTCTCCTCGGCGAGTTTCCGCCGCTCGTACTCCTCGTCGGGCTTCAGCCCCTCGACGTAGTCGTCAAGCCGCATCGCGACGGGGTTGGGCCGCGGCGGGCTTAAGCCCACGGCCCGCACGCGACTGTCGGATTGGATCTACGTGGCGATATACGGGACAATATACACAAATCGTACGGTAATTGGGGGAATACTACGCTAGTACACCATGAGAACGATCAAATTACCGAACGTACAGCCGATAGTTATTAGTGGGTGTGGCACACAGTACGTCGTGAAGGACGATGGCTACGATCACACACCTCGCGACGCAACTCCTGTCCGATCCCACGGATCACGACTTCGAATGTCGGCTCTGCGGGCAGGCGTACGAAGCGCCGCGGGAGAACTGCCCGGCCTGCGGGAGCCTCGACATCGAGGCCCGTTGAGACACTCATGGAGTCGAACGAGACACACACCGACAGAACCGCACACCGACCGATGCCATATCGACCATCGACTCCCACGTATCGACGGGCCGCCCACGCGGCACCCGCACGCCGCCCATCCGCGGAGGTGAGTCGTCACTGATCAACCACGGCGGTACGACGATCACCGACGCGACGTCAGTCGAGCAGTCGGTGACCTGCGCCGGGCGCCTCGACGCGCCCTACCCTGCCATTGTTTTCCGGTTCCATGCTGCGACCCCCACGCGGGGGTCGCGTGCTCAGTCTCAGTCCGCCTTCGCCTGCCAGTCGCGGACTCGCTCGGCGCTGACGCCCTCGACGGTCTCGGCGACGCCCTCCGCGTCCGCGTCCGCGAGATCCGCGAGGTCCTTGATACCCGCCTCGGCGAGCTTCTCCTTCGTCTTCGGGCCGATCCCGTCGATCCCGTCGAGGCCCCGTCGCGCCCGGTACTCCTCGTAGTTGCAGATCGGACAGCCGAGCTCCCACGGCTCCTCGCTGCCCTCGTCGTGGACGACGAGCTCGGGGAGGTCGTGCTCCTCGCAGTACTCGTCCGTGACCTCGATCTCGCCCCGCCGCGGGAGCGGGAGCGAGTACTCGCAGTCCGGGTAGCGCGTACAGCCCACGAGGCGCGACCCCGACTGGAGCTTCCGGATGGCGAGCTCGCCGCCGTGTTCCTCGTTACACGCGGGACACGGCCCGATGATCCGGTCCTCCGTCTCCGCGGCCTCCTCCGCCGCGCAGAGCGGGCAACCGTGGACGAACGTGTTCCGCCCGGCGAGCATCTTCACCTCGTTGAGGCCGTGCTCCTCGCACTCCGCGTCGAGCACGACCGGCTCGCCCGTCGACGGGAGCGGGAGCGTGAACCGACACTCCGGGTAGCCGTCGCAACCGACGAAGTACGACCCCTGTCGGCTCCGGCGCACGAGCAGGTCGGAGCCGCACTTCGGACACGGCCCGAGGCGCTTGTCGGCCTTCAGCGACTCGCGGAGGTGTTCGCCGATCTCCTCGCGCGATTCGTCGAGCGCCTCGAAGACGCGATCCAGGATCTCGCGGGACTCCTCGGTCACCGAATCGAGGCTCGTCTCGCCCTCCGCGATCGCCGTCATGTCGGCCTCGAGTTCGGCCGTCATCTCCTCGGAGACGACGAGGTCCGCGTACTCCTCGGCGGCCTCCACGACCGCCATCGCCAGCCGCGTGGGTCGGGGCGGATCGTTCTCGATGTACCCCCGGTCGTAGAGCTTCTCGATCACGTTGTGTCTGGTCGATTTCGTCCCGATCCCCATCTCCTCCATCGTCTCGATGAGCCGCGACTGGCCGTACCGCCGGGGCGGCTGGGTCTGCTTCGCCTCGATTCGGGCGTCCGCGATGGCCAGCTCCTCGCCCTCCGTGACGTCCGGGACGTGGTTCTCGTCCGTTCCGTAGTAGGGGTAGACCGCGTGATACCCCTCCTCGACGAGGCGGCGGCCGTTCGCCTTCAGACGCTCGCCGTCCGCGTCCGCCACCACGCGGAGGTGCTCCCACTCCGCGGGCTCGGCGAGCGTGGCGAAAAAGCGCCGCACGACGAGTTCGTACACCTCCCACTCGTCCTCCGAGAGGTCGCCCTTGCTCGGGAGGTCGGCCGTCGGGTGGATCGGCGGGTGGTCCGTCGTCTCCTCGTCGCCCCGCGTCGCCGTCAGCTCGTCGAGCCCTTCGAGCAGCTCGACCGACTCGGCGAAATCGCGCTGTGCGGAGAGGGCGTCCAACAGGTCGGCGGGGTCGAGGTCCTCAGGGTAGACCGTGTTGTCGGTGCGCGGGTAGGTGATGTACCCCGCGGTGTAGAGGTCCTCCGCGATGCTCATCGCGCGGCCCGCGGCGTACCCCAGCGAGCTCGCGGCGCGGATGAACTGCGTCGTGTTGAACGGCGCGGGCGGGTCGTCCGTCCGCGTGCGACGTCGGACGGACTCGACGACCGCCGTCGCCGCCTCGCGCAGGACGTCGAAGGCCGCGTCGGCGTCGTCCTCGTTCCAGACGCGCTCGGCCTCGTTGTCGTCCTCGTCGAGGTAGAAGTACTGGGCCTCGAAGCTCGCCTCGTCCTTCTCCAGGTCGGCGAACAGCTCCCAGTAGTCCTCGGGATCGAACGCCTCGATCTCCCGCTCCTTGTCGACGATGAGCTTCAGGGTCGGGGACTGGACCCGACCGACGGAGATGAAGTCGTCGCCGACCTGCCGCGCGGAGAGCGAGAGGAAGCGCGTGAGCGCCGCCCCCCAGATCAGGTCGATGATCTGTCGGGCCTCGCCCGCCGCCGCGAGGTCGAAGTCGAGGTCGTCCGGGTCCGCGAACGCCGACTTCACCTCGTTCTCCGTGATCGAGGAGAAGCGCACTCGCGAGACCGGGACGTCTTCGTTGGCCTCGCGGACGAGCTCGTAGGCCTCCTTCCCGATGAGCTCGCCCTCGCGGTCGTAGTCGGTGGCGATGATGACCGAGTCGGCCTCCCCCGCGAGGCGCTTGAGGACGTTCACGATGGACTCCTGCGTCGGCGTCTTCGTCACCGGGGCGTCCGCGAGCTCCGCCGGCTCGACGTCCCGCCAATCGCTGTACTCCGGGGGGAAATCGACGCCGACGACGTGTCCGGAGAGGCCGATGCACCGCCGGCCGCCCCACTCGTAGACGTCGACGCCCCCGCTACGCTCTGTGGACGCGCCGCCGTCGCTCAGGATGTCGGCGATGCGACGGGCGGCGTTGTCCTTCTCTGTGATGATGAGTTCCACGGTGGGTATCCCGCCCTCGCGGCGGGTCGATACTCACCGGTATGCCGGACGGGCTTCTAAACCTTTCGGGCCCGAAACGCGCGTTTTCGCGCGCCTGAGGGCGTGTACGCGCTTCCGCGTACGCCGGTGTGCGCACTCGATCGCGCGCCCGCGAGGTGATGGATACTTGGGGACGGCCGACCCAGGGGACGCCATGGCCCTCACGTTCCGCCGCTTCGGCTATCTCGGCGCGTTCCTCCTCGTCCTCGCCGCCGCGTTCTTCGCCGTCTTCGGGGCACCAGCCCTCGACGGTGCCACCGGCGTCCAGCTCGCCGTCTTCGTCGTCGCGGGCGTCTTCGAACTCCTCGGCGGTGTCCCGAACCCGATCCGCGAACGCGTCGGCGCGCTCCGGCTCGTTGGGGTCGGTCACGTTTGTCTCGGCGCGTCGATGTGCCTCGGTGCGCTCACCGGTCAGGGACTGCTCTTTCGCGGCCTGTTCGCGCTCTCCGGGCTCGTCCTCGTCGCCTTCGGCGTCGACTACCTCCGCGGCGGCACCTACTTCGAGACGCCCGAAGCGTAGGCCGCCCCGGAGGCCGTGCTAGTGACGTCCCCGTCGCCGCCTGCGTGTGAACGCAGTACGAATAGTAGAGGAGCCGCGCCGGCGGCCCCGAGGCGAACCCGGCGGATCAGTAGATGAGCTCCTCGTCGTTCTCGACCATGTAGAGCGTCCGCGCGGCGATGTTCACCGCGTGGTCGCCGACGCGTTCGAGGTCGCGGACGGTGAGGAGCATCCGGGAGACGTCCTGCATGAGCGCCTCGACGTCGTCCTCGCCGTCGTCGGCGTCGAGTTCGGTCTCGATGAGGTCGCGGACGACGGTCTGGGAGGCGCGCTCGCAGAGCTGGTCGAGCTCGTCGTCGCGCGCGGCGATGTCGTAGCAGGCCTCGTCGTCGCGGGTCTCGTAGGCCGCCATCGCGTCCTCGAGCATCTCCACGGTGAGGTCGCCGATCGCGTTGATGTCGACCTCGGGGAACATGTCCTGTTGGGAGTCGAGGGTGTGCTCGCCGAGGTTGACCGCGAGGTCCCCGACGCGTTCGAGGTCGGTGATGATCTTGAACGAGGAGGCGATGAGACGGAGGTCCCCGGCGACGGGCTGTTGAAGCGCGAGCAGGTCGATGCAGTCCTGCTCCAACTCCAGGTAGAGGTCGTTGATCTCGTCGTCGCCGTCGATGACTTCCATCGCGGCTTCCTCGTCCTTTTGCTCCATCGCTTCGAGCGCGAGCCGGAGGCGGTCGATGACGACCTCGCTCATGTAGAGGACGTCCTCTTGCATGTCCGCCAGTTGCGCTTGGTAACTTTCGCGTGGCATGGCTGTGGGTGTGCGTGGGGTCTTGTAAAGCGTTCGGGGGATTACCCGAACTTACCGGTGATGTAGTCCTCGACGCGCTGACTCTGCGGGTTCTCGAAGATCTGGTCGGTGTCGCCGTACTCGACGAGCTCGCCGCCGGTGAGGAAGACGGCCGTCTGATCCGAGATACGCGCGGCCTGTTGCATGTTGTGCGTGACGATCACGACGGTGTACTCCTCGGCGAGGTCCTCGACGAGGTCCTCGATCTTCGAGGTGGCGATGGGGTCGAGGGCGGACGCCGGCTCGTCCATGAGCAGGACGTCCGGGCCGACCGCGAGCGCGCGGGCGATGCAGAGACGCTGTTGTTGCCCGCCGGAGAGCCCGAGGGCGTTGTCGTCGAGCCGGTCGTGGACCTCGTCCCAGAGCGCGGCCCCGCGGAGACAGCGCTCGACGAGCTCTTCTTCCTCGTCGCGGTCGTCGCGGCCGAGGAGGCGGGCGACGAGCCCCGTGTCGATGTCGCCGTGCTTGCGCGGCCCGTAGGAGATGTTCTCTCGGATTGACTTCGGGAAGGGGTTCGGGCTCTGGAAGACCATCCCGATGCGTTTGCGCAGCTCGACGAGGTTGACGTCGTCGTCGTAGATGTTCTCGCCGGCGAACTCAACGGTACCTTCGACGCGCGCGGCGTCGATGCGGTCGTTCATCCGATTGAGACACCGGAGGAACGTCGATTTCCCACAGCCGGAGGGGCCGATGAGAGCGGTGACTGACTTCTCCGGGATGTCCATGTCGATGGACTGGAGCGCCTGATCGTTCCCGTAGAAGACGTCGAGGTCCTCCACCGAGAGGGCGGTCTCGCCGTCGAATTCGTATTCGAGCCACTCGTCGCGGATCTGTTCTTCGGTCTCTCCGGTCGTGGTTTGCGTTTCTATCTGGCTCATTGGCGGAGTTTCTTCCTGAAGTAGATACGCGTGGTGATGCCGATGGCGTAGAAGAACATGACGACGCACAGCAGGACGAGGGCGGTCCCCCAGCCGAACTCCTGACTCGCACCGACGCCGGCGGTGATGACGGCGAAGAGCTGGTAGGGGAGCGCGGTCGCCGGGCCGAGGAGCGCGTCGTTCGTGATGAACGGCGCGGTGGCGGTGAAGTGGAACGATCCGAGTACGCTCGGCGTGGACGCGGAGAACGGTTCGCGGACGAGCACGAGCAGGATCGGTGCGGTCTCGCCGGCGATCCGACCGATACCGAGGATGATCCCGGTGAGGACGCCCGGTATCGCGGCGGGGAGGACGACGCTCCGGATCGTCTGCCACTGAGTGACACCGAGCGCGGCGCTGGCGTCGCGGTACTCGTCTGGGACGTTCTGTAGGGCCTCACGGCTCGTGATGAGGACGAGCGGGAGGAGCATGAACCCCAAGACGAGTTGCCCGGTGAGGAGCGTGACGTCGTTCTGAATACGCGGGAGGAGGAACGCGAACGCGAAGAGGCCGTAGACGATGCTCGGCGTGCTCCAGAGGCCGTTGGTCGCGGTTTCGACGATCCGCGTGAAGCGACCTTGGTCGGCGTACTCGGTGAGGTAGACGGCCGCGCCGACCGCGAGCGGGACGGCGAAGACGACCGCGCCGACGACGAGCCAGACGGTGCCGACGATCGCCGGGAAGATCCCGTTGACGTCGTACTGAAGCCCGTAGCCGTTCAGGACGAACGGGAGCTTGAACGGCCAGAGCTGGGCGCCCTTCAGCACCTGATTGAGACCGTTCTGTACCACGAAGATGATGAGGAGCGCGAGGATGGCGAGAAGCGCGACCGCGTAGGTAGAGATGAGGGCGTACGCTCCCAGCTCGCGGCCGCGCGATCCGAACCCCTTCGAGGCGTTCGTTCCGGCCCAGACACAGAGGAGACTACCGACCATGGCGAACGCCGCGATGGCGATGGGACCGACGAAGGAAGCCGAGAACCCGTTCGGGCTCCACACCCACGACGGCCCGATGACGTCGGTGAGGACGACGAGTCCGACGACGAGTTCGAACGCGGCGACGGGGAGGGTGACGCCGAGATCCTCGGGAACGCCCAAGACGACGCCCGCAACGAGGACGGCAGCGACGAGACTCGTGGGGAACCACACGGTGGCTCCCGTACCGAGCGTCTGTGAGGCCGTGAGCCCGACACCGATGAACGCGATCGCGCCGAAGGCGAGCGCGGTGAACAGGCCCGTGGAGTCGTCGGGTTCGGTGTCGACGATACCGGTCGTCGAGAAGATTCCGACGGCGCAGAGGACGGCCGCGGCGAGGAGGTGACCGATGGAAAGCAGCGTCGCGTACTCGATGCCCGCTAGCGTGTCGGTGACGCTGATCCAGCGGAAGACGATCGCCCACCCGACGACGAACGCGATGGCGCCGAAGGTGGCCGGGATGACCGCGAGCTGATCGACTGCGGAGGTCTCGGCGACGATGTTCGCACGCTCGTCCCCGTAGCTCTCGCTCATTGCTCACCCCCCAGCGTCTGTTGCATCCGACGTTCGATGGTCTGGGAGACGATGCTGAGCGCGAGCACGACGATGAAGAGGACGACGCCGGCGGCGAACAGCGCGGAGAGCTGCATCGGCCGGCCGGCCGCGACCCCGTACTGGCTGGCGATCGCGGACGTGAGGGTGATGGTGTTGCCGAACACGTCGTACAGGGGTTCGGGGAGCGTCGTAACGTTGGCGAGGATGACCGTGGCGGCCATCGTCTCGCCGAGCGCACGTCCGACCCCGAGGATGACGGCGGCGGAGATCCCGGAGATCGCCGCGGGAATGGAGACGCTCTTCGTCGTCTGCCAGTCGGTCGAGCCGAGCGCGACCGACCCGTCTTTCATCGCGTTCGGGACTGCGTTGAGCGCGTCCTCGGAGACGGAGATGACTGTCGGGAGCGCCATCACGCCGATGACGAGCCCGACGATAAACAGGCTCCCAGTCGTCGGGAGCCGGAAGAGATCCATCATGTAGGAGTTGAGGACGACGAACCCGATGAATCCGTACACGATCGAGGGGATACCGGCGAGTAGCTCGATCGCTGGCTTAACTGCTTCTCGGACTGATTTGGGTGCGATCTCACTGATGAAGACGGCCCCGGCGACGCCGAGCGGCGCGGAGACGAGCGTCGCGATGATGGTGGTGATGAGCGTGCCCCACATCATCGTCGCGAGCCCGTATCGGTTCGCGTGCACGTCCCACGTCGAACTCGTGAGGAGCGAGGCGCCCATTCGTCGGGCGATGGGCACCGCCTGGACGAACAGATAGACGGTGATCACCCCGAGGATGACGAGCGTCGAGGCCGTAGCGAGGAACGTCAACGATCGCGCCGTTTCGGCCTGATACGTGAACCAGCCGTAGAGCGCGACGGCGGCGAACACGGCGGCCGGGAAGACGACGGCGCCCGGCCGTACGATGAACGCGGCGAACGCCGCGAGAAGTGAGAGCGCACCCACCAGCCCGGCGATGCGAGCCGACCAGTCGAGCTCGGCGACCGACCGGCTAACCGCCTGCGTGGTGGATGCTCCGGACATGCTGTGCCGTGAACGTTACTGTGGGTCCGGAAGCTTTGAAAGTTCCTCTTCCTGCCGAGAGTTGGAGAGAGTCGCGTAGCCGGCGGGGCCGACGAACTCGCCCTGCCCGTAGTCGTGCAGGAGCATGCGGAGGAACGCGGCCTCCTTGTCCGAGGTTCCCTCGTAGGTGTAGCAGTGGAGGTCACGCGCGAGCGGGTACCCCTCGTCCGAGAGGTTCTCTCCCGGCGTGTAGACGGTGCCGTCGAAGTTGAGAGCGATAGCGGGGACGTCGTTGGAGACGAACGCGAGCGCCATGTAGGCGATGGCGTTGTCGGAGTTCTTGACGGTAGTGGCGACCTGCTGATTCTCCCCCTTGCGGATGTCGACACCCGGCATCTCCGCGTCGCTGCTGCCGAGCATGTTGACGCGGAAGGAGGTGTCCGTCCCGGAACCGACGGCGCGGCCGACGGCCTGAATCTCCTTGTCGTCGCCCGTGTAGCCCTCGACCTCGGACCAGTTCGTGATTTCGCCCCTGTAGATACCTCGAACGGTGTCGGCGTCGAGCTGCTGGACGCCGTTGTCGTAGACGTACTTCGAGACGACGATGGGCTGGGCGTCGACGCCGACGACGTGGTTGACGAACTTGTCGAAGTCGACGTCCTCGAGCTCCGCTTGGACGTTGGCGGACGCGTCACCGATGTCGACTTGACCGTTCATGACTTTCGTGAGGCCCACCCCGGAGTGGCTGAGACCGATGGAGATTTTGAACGGCGGGTCGCCGCTCTCGTTGGTCTCGAAGCCGTACATGCCCGCCCAGTAGTCCGCCATCGCCTGATCCGTGCTGATGTCGTAGTCCTCGTACGGCCAGTACTCCGTGTCGGAGGCGGGCGGGTTGTAGTTCCAGATGGAGGCCGCCTTGTTCGTGATCGGGTAGACCGTCGAAGACCCATCCGCCGTCAACGGACCCGTGTCGGCCGACCCGGAACTAGACGTGCTGGTCGATTCCATCGTGCCCGTCGACGTGCTAGTCTCCCCGGAGGACCCCCCGCCGTTGCCCCCACAGCCGGCGAGGGCGGCGGCGCCCGTGACGCCGATGCCGCCGAGAACTTTCCGTCGCGAGACGCGCTTCCCGAAGCGTTTGAACTGCTTCGTCATCATCTGTGGGAACTCCATCCCCAAATAAATACTCTACTATTGTCTCTATATAGTTCTTGATAGCGGTCGGTAGATATCCGTGTCTTACCCGGGGTGTCATCGACCGCCTGGATCGCGCCTTGGGCCTTCAACGGGTCGTTTTCGGGCCGATAGGCGCACAGTCTCGACTCGCCGATTGGTGGGTATATAGATACGCGTAGATTTATGGTTGCGTGTGCCTGACCCACGGGTATGGAACGCCGCAAGGTGCAAGTCACCGGTGGCTCGACGTTCACCGTCTCGATCCCGAAGGACTGGGCCCGCGACCACGACGTCAGCGCCGGCGACGAGATCGCTTTCCACCCGGACAGCGGATCGCTGCTGCTCTCGCCCGTGAGCGACGACGAGACGCAACGCGGGACGTTCGACATCACCGGAATGGAGGGCGACGCGCTCACGCGCACGGTGATGACGATGTACGTCAGCGGCTTCGACATCCTCGTCCTCGAGGCGAGTCGTATCACCCCCGATCAGCGTCGGACCGTTCGAAACGCCACGCAGGGACTCGTGGGCCTCGAAGTCCTCGAAGAGACGAGCGACCGGATCGTCGTGCAGGACCTCCTCGATTCGAGCGAGCTCTCCGTGCACAACGCCGTCCGCCGGATGCGGCTCATCGCGCTCTCCATGCTCGACGACGCCGTCACCGCCCTCTGCGAGAACGACCACGACATGGCTGAGGACGTCATCGAGCGCGACGACGACGTCGATCGACTCTGGTTCGTCGTCTCGCGCATCTTCCGGGGATCACTGCGTTCGCCGCGCACCGCCCAGGAGCTCGGCGTCACGCGCGAGACGTGTTTCGACTACCACTCCAGCGCCCGCCAACTGGAGCGCATCGGCGATCACGCGGCGAAGATCGCCAACGTCGCCCTCGAACTCGACGAGCCCGTGCCGGCGGCCACCGCCGAGGCCCTCGGCGACCTCCACGGTGACGCCGCGGACATCGTCGATACGGCCATGGAGGCGCTGTTCGCGGAGGAGCGCGACGACGCGACCGAGCTCGCCAACCGCACCCGCGAGTCCGTCCTCGGGATCGACGAGCACGCGCGCGCCCTCGACGACCTCCTGCGCGACCTCGAACCCCACGAGGCCCAACACCTCGGGCTCGTCGTCGACTCGCTCTCACGGTGCGCGGACTACGGCGGGAACGTCGCCGAGACCGCGCTGCAGAAGGCCGCGCCCGCGCCCGACCTCTGAGTCCCGGCCGTCCGAGCCTCAGTCGTCAGTCGCGGTGACCGGGCCGTCGGCGTCGACGTCGGCGGCGTCGGTCTCGATACTCGGCGGGTATTTGCCGCGCTCGATCTTCAGATCGGAGAGCGGACGCGCCATGCAAGTGAGACAGTAGTCCTCGGCCTCCGCCTCGCTGAGACCGCGCGCGGCCGGCTGGGCGACCTCGCCCTCGACGATCTCGGCCGAGCAGGCCAGACACATCCCGACGCGACAGGAGTACTCCTGTGCGATCCCCTCGCGGAGGCAGGCCTTCAGGATCGTCTCGGTCTCCGAGACCTCGATGGTCTCGTCGCGCCCGACGAACTCGACGGTGTGGTCGGTCATGGAACGCGCTTGGACGAGCGCCGGTAAAACTCTTTATCGCGCCGTGTCCCCGCGCCGGCGACGGATTCGCGTCCAGAACGTCCGTAAAGAGTTTTCACGGCCCGTCACAATCACCGCGGTATGACTACCCACGAGTTCGACTTCGTCGTCGTCGGCGCCGGCACGTCCGGGTGCTACGCCGCCGCGACCGCCGCGAAGGCGGGCTACGACGT
The DNA here is from genome assembly GCF_014647155.1 of Halarchaeum nitratireducens. Classification (GTDB taxonomy): domain Archaea; phylum Halobacteriota; class Halobacteria; order Halobacteriales; family Halobacteriaceae; genus Halarchaeum; species Halarchaeum nitratireducens. The sequence continues at coordinate 437,573 of NZ_BMOQ01000003.1, forward strand.
CGTCGTCGTCGAACGGAAGGACGCCGCGGAAGCGGGCCACATCGCTTGCGGGGACGCGCTGAAGGGCGCGGCGAACTTCCCGGACGCCATCCCCAAGTCCGAACTCGAACCCGCGTTCACCAACACCGGCGTCGACCACGGACGCTTCGAGATCCCACAAGAGGACACCGTCCTCGACATCCCGATCCCCGGCGAACTCGCCGTCATCGACCGCTGGAAGTACGGTCAGCGGATCATCGAGAGCGCGAGCGAGGCCGGCGTCGAGTTCCACTACGACACGGTCGTTCAGGACGTCGAGCAGGACCGCTCGGGCCGCGTCACCGGCGTGAGGGCCACCCGGAAGGGCGACGCGGTCACGTACGACGCGGCGTTCGTCGTCGACGCCGCCGGCTCGCTCTCGCTCCTCCAGGACACGGTCGACTTCAGCGAGTCGACCTTCGACACGAACGTCGACTACTCGCAGTTCTGCTCCGCCTACCGCGAGATCGTCGAGGTCCCCGAGCCGGTCGAGTGGGACGACGCCCTCGTGTTCAAGCCGACCGAGCGCGCCGCCGGCTACCTCTGGTACTTCCCGCGCACGGACACGGAGATCAACGCCGGCCTCGGCTTCCAGATGAACGAGGAGCCGATGCACCTCGTCGAGGATCTCAAACGCGACCTGCGGAACCGCGGGGAGTTCGCGGGCGCCGAAGTGAAGGACAAACTCGGCGCGGCGCTCCCGACCCGACGCCCGTACGACTCCGCGACCCACCCCGGCTACCTCGCGGTCGGTGACGCCGCCGGCCACGTCAACCCCACGACGGGCGGCGGGATCGCCGGCGCCGCGTACGCCGGGACGTACGCCGCCGAGGCCGCCATCGACGCCCTCGAAGACGGCGTCCACGACGAGGCCGCCCTCTGGTCGTACAACGAGCGCGTCATGGACCACTTCGGCGCGCGCTACGCCGCTCTCGACGTCTACAACGTCCTCTCGACGGCCGTCGACGTCGACGACCTGATGAGCCTGCTCGCCAGCCTACCCGGCAAACAGCTCAGCGAAGCGCTCTACGCCGGCACGTCGAGCTTCGGCGTCGGCCTCGCCGCGAAGGTCGCCGCGAAGAGCTTCGGCCACTGGGGACAGATCTACCAGATGTACCAGACGAAGCGCGTCGCCGACCGCCTCCTCGATCACTACGAGTCGTACCCGTCGAGCCCGGACGGCCTCGATCGCTGGCAGGCGCGCCGCGACGACATCATGGACGACGTCTACGAGGTCACGGGCGCGGACGCGAAGTACTGAGAGCCGCGCGGGACGCGGGGCCGGTCGCGGGCTCGGCCGGCCGGTTTCGTGTCGTTCCGAGGCTATTTATCCGCCCGACACACAGACGTGAGTCGTGAGTCACACGAACGACGACGAGACCACCGAGGACGTCGAGGCGGAACTCGACATGGCGGGCTCGTCCGGGCCCGACTTGGAGTTCCACGGCGGGGCCGCGGCGAGCGCGATCCCGCTCGGGGTCTTCGTCCTGTGGGCGGTTGTACAGAGCGGCCTGTTCGGGATCGGCGACACGACCGGGCTCGTGATCGGGATGCTGGTCGCGCTCGTCATCGGACTGTTCTTCGCCAAGGGCGACTGGTCGGCGTACGCGAACGCGATCTTCGAGGGGATGACCCAGCGCGTGGCCGCGACCGCGATCGTCGCGTGGCTCTGGGCGGGGATGTTCGCCCAGCTCCTCCAGGACGGCGGGTTCGTCACGGGCCTCGTTTGGGTCGCCCAGTCGCTTCCGGTGTCGCAGGCGACGCTGCTCGCCATCCTCCCGGCCGTGACGTTCATCCTCGCGGCGCTGCTCGCCACGGGGATCGGGACGGGCTACGGGACCGCCGTGACGTTCGTCACGACGTTCTTCCCGGCGACGGTGCTGCTCGGCGCGAACCCCGTCCTCATGTTCGGCGCGATCCTCTCCGGGGCGGCGTTCGGCGACAACCTCGCGCCCGTCAGCGACACGACGATCGTGAGCGCGGTGACGCAGGACGCCGACATCGGCGGCGTTGTCGCCTCGCGCTTCAAGTACGCGGTGACGGCGGCCGCGCTCGCGTTCGTCGCCTACCTGATCGCGGGCGCGACGATGTCCACGGGCGCGGGGAACGGCGCGCTCCCGAGCGGGAACCCGGTCGGGCTCGTCCACCTCGTCTCGATGGGCGTCGTCATCTACACCGCCGTCCGCGGCCGACACATCGTCGAGGCGATCACGTGGGGCATCCTCACCGCGATCGTCGCCAACCTGCTTCTCGGTCTCGAATCGCTCAACGGGATGCTCTCCTTCGTCGCGCCCGCGAACGCGCCGTTCGCGGAGGCATTCACGTGGCTCCCGATCCTCTCGATGGCGGGCCCCGACACCGCGTCGGGCGTCGGGGGTAGCCTCTACGTCGGCGCGTCGGGCTTCTTCCCGCTCATCGTCCTCACGCTCCTCATCGTCGCCGGCGCGCGGATCATGATCCGCGGCGGCGCGTTCGAGGCGATCCAGGACTTCCTGCTCTCGACGGCCGCGACCTCGGTGCGGCGCGCGGAGACGACGCTCGTCCTCGGGACAGCGCTCGTCAACGCCGCCATCACGATCAACACCGCGGCCGAGATCGCCATCTCCCCGTACGTCGCGCGCGTCGGCGAGTCGTTCAACATCAACGGCTACCGGCGGGCGAACATCCTCGACGCGAACACGTCCGCGCTCGGCTACATCTTCCCGTGGGCGGGCGGCGTCCTCGCCGGCTACTCGCAGATGCCGGCGCTCGTCGAGCAGTACGGCCCCGAGATGATCGTCAGCCCCGTGAACGTGGTGCCGTTCGTCTTCCACGGCTGGTTCCTCTTCGCGGTGTTCCTCGTCGCCGCGCTCACCGGGTTCGGCCTGGAGTACGTGCCGGACCGCGAGTCCGAGGAGGTGAGTCGCGTATGAACTGGACGAAGCTGACCGCCGGCTGGTCGTTCCGCACGAGCACGCCGAGCTTCGAGGAGGGCGACGAGTTCGTGGTGTTCGTCACGGACACCGACGACGGCGTGCGCGCCCGCGTCGGCGACACCGTGTTGACCGTGCACGGCGCGCCCGACGGAGCGCGCGAGGGAACGAAGATCGCGGTACGCGTCAGCGACTTCGACGACGCGGCCCACACGGGCGACGTCGAGTACCTGCGGACCGTCGGCGAATCGGCGTACTGAGGCGGCGGCGAGCGCCCGACGCCGGCCGTTTTTTCGATATGACGGAGAGAAGAACTTACGGAGACTCAAGGAGAAAGCCCCGTCCTTCAGGGTGGGGATGAATCCGACAGCGCCCCTACAATCCACCGCCGAGAGCAGGGCAGGATATTCCACGTCTAAACCATACGTTCAAGTAGGTTTGACTACATAGGTTACGTATGGCGAAAAGGGTCGTCACCCGCACCTACACTGCTTCCATCAGGAATCAGCCACAGGTGTCTGACGACCTTGATTCGCTCGGGTTCTCAGCCTCGAAA
>NZ_BMOQ01000004.1 GCF_014647155.1 Halarchaeum nitratireducens
AATCTCTCCGCTTCAACTCCTTTGATTTAGCGCCCCATCCCGACGCCGTCTAGTGATTCAACACAGCCATTGAGACGTTCCGGCGCAAACTTGACCGGCAGGGACACAGCGAGCACGATCCAACAGCGTATCTAAATGACGACGAATGCCCAATATGTTCAACAAATCACCGTGTCGTGGACGCACTTCCGGCGCGTCCCTTGTCGCGCTCCGCAATCAACGAACTAAAAGATGCGGACAGGGTTGCATTCGCAAAGGGTGTCTTCATCAGTTTAGATGATTCGGCTGAACAGGATGTCGAAGACACAGGTACGGTTGTGCTGTCAACTTCGGACACAACACAGGTTGTTTCCCTCCTTGATCCAGGCTGGGTTGTCGATCGCGAGATAAATCATGTTGGACAAACAGACCCCTCTGAGTTTGGTTCTGCGATCTGGGAGTTAGTCAGCGACGAATATTCAGCGTGGATGGAAGAGTACGCCTCTGACCGAGATTTCACTATCAACTAAAACGCATGCAGCTGTTCCAAACAGAGTTTATCATTGGATCCTATATGCTACTATGAATATCGGTTGTCCCAGCTTCTCGTGAATTCATGACTTGGACGAACATTGCTAATTATTTGTTTTACCGCTTGTCTATCGGTTTCTGGGCCCCCCGATTCGTGCCAGTACCGCGAGACGATATCATCAAATGAGATCTTCCTGTCTTTTTGCTGGGCGAAACCCACTACAAACGATACAATCTGTTTCAAGGTGATTTCAGATTTCAGCGACATAGAGATCTCATCTGAGTCTCTCATTTCAGAATGGATTTGACACAAGTCCCGGATACGTTGTTGATCATCGTCGTTCAGATCCTCGTAATTTTCGTCCATATCAGCCAACCACTCCTTGACGGTCGATAAGTAGTCAACCGGGGTTACGGGTTCAGTTGGATTATGGGGTGGAGTGACCATCTTACTGGGAGGGATATCTTCTGGCCAAACATCTTCCTCCCAATTGTGGATGATCTCTCTGTATTCATCCTCAACCCAGAGTAATTCCTCCTCAGTAATAGCAAGATCTGGGTCGGAGAAAACAACATCTTCCTTCTGATGGAACCGCCAATTCAATGGGAGATATCCCTCTAAAAGGTCCGGGTGTGCGCCATCGATGAACGCTGCACGTTGGCGTTCAATCCGGGATACGTCGCTTGGAGATATGAATCTGACTTCACCTAGACGTTTCGGCGTACTAGAGCTGTAGCGATCCATCTCGTATGATTTGAATAAGCAAACTCGACCGACGTCCTCCGGATTTGAATTATAGCTTGCAAAGAAACAAGCGACAAGCGGTTCTGTTGTAACATCCAGCAGCCATGACCTGACAGCGGTATTCTCCAGCACTCCAGAATAATGCTTAGCAATGGCTAGTGCATCTTCTTGCGACACTTGAAGCTCAGATTGTAGGTGTCTGACAAGTGAAGATAATTTCCGTATCTCCTGGTCGACATCACCTACGTCGTAGCGAAATAGGCTGGGGCGGATGGTCCAATCGGCATCTCTTTGCCCGCGATAATACCATTCATCCCTATCACCCTGAACGGATTTCAGTAATAGAGCCAGTTCATATACGTCTTCAAGAGGCTCGCTTTTAGAAAACTCAAGACTACGGCGGAAAAAGTGCCGTTCAACGGGGTCGTCGAGATCTTTGTAGTTAAAATATGCCTCGCGCCATGAGCTCATTTCAATTTGAAGTGTGGAGTGGAAGCCTAATTGATTTACTCTTCCTACACTATCACAGAATGAGCAGCCTCGATAGACGCGCTAAACACATTCACTATGGATAGATTGTGAGTCGTGAGTGCCGAGGCCGACCTATTACCGACTCGCGAAGTGAGGCGCACTGTCCCCATAGAGCGCCGCCTGTTGGTGACCGGATAGGGCGATAGATAGCGTCCCGAGAGCGACAGCGCGCTCCCGGACGCGGTCCGGTTACTCCGTTCGTCCGCTCTGACCGTCTCGCGCTCCAAGGTAGCTGGGCGATTGTCACGTCTTCAGCGGTGGTTCGGGGACACCGGCGGTGAGCTCCCGGCACGCGGTCGTCGAACGGATACGACGACACCAGTTGGCTTCGCCGGGTGGGACTCCCCCGTACGCATTTGTGACGGTCGCCGAAACGACGTACATGGGTATCATTTGCGAGTTCGAGTTGGAGTTAGCGGATTTGCCGCTGTGTGCCATCGCAGAGGAACTGGACTCCAGGCTGATCGTCGACAACGTCGTCTCCAGGGCGACCGACGAGACGACACTCGTGTTCTCCGCGACGGGCGTCGAACCGAACGCGCTCGAGTCGGCATTGCTCGGCGACGAATCGGTCGTGGAGTCCGTTGCCATCGACTCGACTGTCGTCGAGTCCCGGTATCGGGTCGTTCTCGATACGGACTACGTCGAAATATACACTCAACTGGTCGCCCGGCAGACGTACCCGATGGGTGCGATCGTGACCGCGCACGGGTGGACGGTGAGCACGCAGTTCGCCGACCGAGCGGATCTCGAAGCCTTCCGGGACGCCTGTCAGTCTAGCAATGTCACGTTCCGTCCACATCGGGTCTGCGAGACGGAACACGGCGGCGACGACTACGGACTCACCGCCCCCCAGCGGGAGGCACTACTGGTGGCCTACCGACTGGGGTATTTCGCCGTCCCCCGCGAGGCAGACCTGACAGATCTTTCGGCGGAACTCGACGCGACCACGTCCGCGATCTCGGAGCGTCTCCGCCGTGGAACGCACCAGTTGATTGATCACACCCTCGCCAGTTCCGAACGGTGACGGTGGGCTCTCCGGAGCGTAGCTGTACTGTGACCATATCCAACCGCATATGAATTGCTGTACATGTGCGGGCAACGGTTAGGGAACTGACGCGCGTATCACTCGATAACGGGAACTCAACATGACTATCCACCAGCCCCCACACGTCACTGACCGCGACGCACACTTCGTCGGCGGCGGCATCGCGTCCCTCGCCGGCGCGGCGTTCCTCGTCCGGGACGGAAATATGCCCGGCGAGAACATCTCCGTCTACGAAAAGCTCGACGTCGTCGGTGGCGCGTTGGACGGCGCCGGCGACCCGGACGAGGGCTACCTGATTCGGGGTGGTAGGATGTTCAACTACCCGACGTACGAATGTACGTGGAACCTCTTCGAGTCCATCCCGTCGCTCGAAGACGACTCGCGCTCGGTCAAAGCCGTGATGGACGAGTTCAACGAAGCGCACCCCTCGTACGCGAAAACACGACTGATGCGCGAGGGCGAACGGATCGACGCGGGCGAGTACGGGCTGACGCGCCAGCACCGGCAGTCGATAGCTCGGTTGCTCCTCACGCCCGAACCGCGACTCGGAGACACACGTATCGAGGAGTGGTTCGACGAGTCGTTCCTGGAGACGAACTTCTGGTACGTCTGGGCGACTATCTTCGCGTTCCAGCCGTGGCACAGCGTCGCCGAAGTCCGGCGATACATGTACCGGTTCCTCCACGAGTTCCCCCAGCTACACACCATGGAGGGCATTGATCGGACGAAGTACAACCAGTACGACTCGATGATTCTCCCGCTCCGGCAGTGGCTTGAGGACCGCGGCGTCAATTTCGAGTACGGTCACGAGGTGACGGACATGGACATCATCCCGTCGCGAACGGGGCGCACCGTCGAGCGCATCTACTGTGAGACCGACAGCGGAACCGAGTCAGTCGACGTTGACGCGTCGGATCTCGTGTTCGTGACGAACGGGTCGATGACCGACGGCTCGTCTGTCGGCGGGATGGACGAGGTCCCCGAACTGAACGAGACCGGCGCGTCCTGGGAGCTGTGGAAGTCCATCGCCGAGGACAACCCGCAGTTCGGGACTCCCTCTGTGTTCGCGGACAACGTCACGGAGACGAAGTGGGAGTCGTTCACCGTCACCCTGCACAACACCGAACTGTTCGACCACATCGTCGATTTCACCGACGAGGAGCCAGGTAACGGGCTCGTCACCTACCTCGGATCGAACTGGCTGTTGTCGACGGTCGTCGCCGCGCAGCCCCACTTCGCGAACCAACCGGACGACGTGAAGGTCTTCTGGGGCTACGCACTGTTCCCGGACCGACAGGGGAACTACGTGGAGAAGCCGATGTCGGAGTGTACCGGCCGGGAGATCCTTCGGGAGCTGTGTTACCACCTGCAGTGTGAAGACCGTCTCCCGGAGATACTCGACAGCGTGACCTGCATCCCAGTGATGATGCCGTTCATCACGGCCCACTTCCAGCCTCGGGTACCCGGTGACCGGCCAGCGATCGTCCCGGACGGGTCGAACAATCTGGCGTTCCTCGGACAGTACGCCGAACAGCCGCGCGACGTCGTGTTCACCGTCGAGTACTCGGTTCGGTCGGCGATGACTGCTGTCTACGAGATGCTCGACGTCGACGAGACGGTCCCGCCGGTGACGAAACACTACCGGGACCCTTCCGTCCTCGTGGACGCCGTTCGCGCGGCGCACCGGTGAGGAGGAAAACGGGAACTCTCCCGTCGGTCGAAGGAGGCCGTCGTCCACGTCTACCTCGCCGGCCAGTGAACTACCCTACCCTACTCGCTCACGGCTGACGCCGTTCGCTCCTTGAGGGTAGGGCTTCCTGCTTCTAGGACGCGCTTTGCAGACACAACGGTGTCCACAGGGAGCGCAGTCTCCACAGGCGGTAATTCGGAGTGTCCCACTCCTACATCTTCGAGACCGCGAGAAAGAATGTTCCACGCCGCATTCGCGTCCCTGTCCGCCTCAAAACCGCAGGCGGGACAGGAGTGTTTACGAACCCACAACGGCTTCTCCGTTTCGACACCACAGGACGCGCATTCTTTAGTCGTCCCTCTCGAGTTGACCGCTACAAAGTGCGTCCCCTCTCGCTCGCACTTGTATTCAAGCAACGAGAGGTACGTCCGCCATGCGGCAGAGGCGGTGTTGCGGCTGTTCGATGGCGACTCCATCATTCCTTCGACGTTCAGGTCTTCGACTGCCACGAGGTCGTATTCTCGTGCGTAGTAGTTCGAGAGTTTGTGGAGGAAGTCGCGGCGCTTGCGTCGGAGATCGGCGTGACACTCCGCAACCCGCCGCCGTTGTGTCTCCCAGTTGTTCGACCCGTGTTGTTTGCGCGAAAGCTTTCGTTGCTCACGTTCCAAGCGTTCACGCTCGTCTGCGAGGTCGAGCGAGCCGACGGCAGTTCCGTCAGTATCGTGGGCGTACTTGAGAATCCCGACGTCGATGCCGACGCAGTTCTCGGGATTCGCAGGCGGTTCGGGCGGCTCACGGTCCATTTGGACACCGAAGGTGGCGAACCACTCGCCCGTCGGTTCCTTCTTTACCGTGACCTGTTTGAGTTTCGCGTCGTTGGGGATGGGGCGGTGAAGCCGAATCGGGATGTCCGCGAGTTTCGAGAGTGAGAGGACAGTCTGACCGCTCTTCTTGTCGAGCTTGAAGCCAGACTGACTGTACGTGAAACTGCGGAACTCCCGTGGGGGCTTCCACTTGAGGTGCCCGACGCCGTAGCCGTTCTCCTTGAGTGCGGAGAGTCCTTTCAGGTTGTCGAACAGCCGTTCCACGACGGTTTGGAGGACCTTTGAGTACACGTCCGAGAGGTCATCCCACCACGTTTTGAGGTCGGGGAGCTCCGACCGCAGGGTGGTCATGGACGGCAGTTCGCCGTGCTTGTCTTGGTACTCGTTGAGACGGTAGAGCGTATGGTTATACAGTTGCCTACAGATGTCTCGGTGGCGGTCCAACTCTTCGCGGTGGGCGTCGGACGGTTTGAGACGATACTTGTAGGCGTAGTACATCCGTTACTTGCGGTCCTCGATAAGTTCGTCCAACTGCTCGCGGATGAACGACGAGAGGTTGAGGTGGTGGTCCTCAATCCACTCGTCTTGGTCCTCCCTGATGGTGATCGTCTTTCGTTTCACTGTAATGCACGGTATGCACGTCAAACGTATAACAGCTTCGGTGAAGCGTTGGCCTGTGGTCCGAGTGTCGAACCTGTATGAACCGTGTCCGGCGCTGTATCCCCTCCCTGCTCGCGCCTTCGGCGCTCGCTGAGGAAGGGGGATTAGCGCCTGCTTTCAGCTAAGCGATCGGAACTTCGACGTGCGCTACTCACCGACGCGTACCCTTCTCGACGGGAGGTGATGCGGGGTATCATAACCGTGGAGCGCGTAGTTCGTCGCGGGATGCATCGGATCTCGGCGCGGCTCGGCGGCGCGATCACGGCCTCGCTCGGCGTCGTTCTCACCGCGCTTCTCACCCACCACGCGTACACGTTTCGACACCTCCCGTTGCACACCGGGTTGGAGGCGGCTCCGCTGGCCGCCTCGCTCAGCGTCGTGGTCGCCGGCGTCGTGATCGCTCGCGGGGGGATCGTCTCCGAGCCGTTCGTCGGGCGTACCCTCCTGTGGATGGCGGCCGGGATCGTCGCCATCGGCGGGATGAACACGTGGATCGTCGCCGAAGTCCATCTCCTCGTGCCCGTCGATGGGTGGTACGACCCGGTGCGGGAGTTCCTCAGCGTCGTCCCCTTCGGCGTGCTGCTCGGCCTGATCGTCGGCATCTACGACGCGGGTCGCCTCGATCAACAACGCGACATCCGGCGGCTCAACCGAATCAACGAGACGCTCCGCATCACCACGCAGGAGCTCGTCGACAAGACCAACAGGGACGCCCTCGAACAGGCGGTCTGCGACCGTCTCACGGAGTCGGCCCCCTACGACGCGGTCTGGATGGGTCGTTACGACCCGGACGCGACGGTGGTCACGCCCTCGGCGTCGGCCGGCTTCGACGACGGATACATCGAGTCGTTCGAGGTCACCACCGACGAGACTGAGCTCGGGAAAGGGCCGGGCGGGCGCGCGATCAAGACCCGCGAACCCCAGTGGGTGTCGAGCGTCTACGCGGACCCGACGATGGAGCCGTGGTGGGACGTCCTCGAAGATCAGGACGTCGAGTCGCTCGCGGTCATCCCGATCACGCACGGCGAGACCATCTACGGTTTCTTCAGTATCTACGCCGATCGGCCGAACGTCTTCGACGCGCGCGAGCGCGAGGTGCTCTCGGAACTCGGGGACTCCGTCGGGCACGCGATCGCCTCCATCGAGGCCCGCGAGCGACTCGCGCGACGCGAGCGCGAACTCGCGCGGCAGAACGAGCGCTTGGAGGAGTTCGCGGGCGTCGTCTCGCACGACCTCCGGAGTCCGCTGAACGTCGCGGAGGGGTACCTCGACCTCGCGCGCGAGTCCGGCGATGACGCCCACTTCGACCGCGTCGAGGCGGCGCTCGTCCGGATGAACGACCTCATCGACGACCTCCTCGCGCTCGCGCGGCAGGGCGAGGCCGTCGACGAGGTCGAACCCGTCCCCCTCCGCGACGTGGTCGAACGCGCGTGGTCGACGGCCGGCACGCCGGCGGCGACGCTCCGGATCGCCGACGACCTCGGTGTCGTCGCCTGCGATCGCAGTCGACTGCGCCAACTCCTCGAGAACCTCTTTCGCAACGCGATCACGCACGCGGCGAACGAGGACGACGCGGCCGACCTCACCGTCACGGTCGGTCGCCTCGACGAGGGGTTCTACGTCGCCGACGACGGGTCCGGCGTCCCCGCGGGCGAGCGCGAGCGGGTGTTCGACATCGGCTACACCACGGCGGACGGCGGGACGGGCTTCGGCCTCAATATCGTCCGACAGATCGCGGACGCTCACGGCTGGTCGGTCACCCTGACGACGAGCGAGGGCGGGGGCGCGCGCTTCGAGTTCGACGGCGTCGAGATGCGCGAGTCGACGTGATGTGACGGCCGGCCAAACCCTATACCGCCCCGACCCCTCTCCCGTCGTATGCGGCTCTTCTGGCACCGTCGTGATCGCCGCCTCCACGACAACCGCGGCCTCGCCGCGGCCGCGAGCGACGACACCGTCCTCCCCGTCGCGGTTCGTGACGCCACCGTCGGGCCGCCGCCCGACTCCCGAGCGCGCGCCTACCGGGCCGCGACCGACGCGGCGCTCCGCGACGCGTACCGCGAACGCGACAGCGACCTCCTCGTCCGCTCGGGCGACCCCGCGGCGATCCTCCCGTCGCTGGCGGACGAGTACGGCGCGGACGCCGTGTACTGGAACGCCGCGTACGGCCGCGAGCGTCGCACGCGTGCCCAGCGAGTCGCCGACGCCTGCGCGGCCGCGGGGATCGACGTCGGCGTCCACGCGGATTCGGTGCTCGTCGCGCCGGACGCGCTCGGTGACGATCATCGCTCCCATCGGGCGTTCCTCGACGAGTGGGAGCCCATCGAGAAACCCGATCCCGCACCCGCGCCCGACGCGGACGCGCTCGCCGGCGTCGCCGGCGACGCGCCGATCCCGGACGCGGCGGCCGACGTCGACCTCCCCGAAGCGGGCCATGGTGCGGCGCGCGAGCGCCTCGACGCGTTCGTCGCCGCGGGCATCGAGACGTACGCCGACACCCGCGACGACCTCGCGGCGGCGGTCGAGCGTCCCACGAGCGCGGTCTCTCGCATCTCGCCGTACCTCGCCGCGGGCGCGCTCGGGATCCGCGAGGCGTGGGCGGCCGCGGGCGACGCTCTCGACGCCGCCGACGGCGACGCCGTGCGAAACGTCGAGAAGTACCGGTACGAGCTCACGTGGCGCGAACGCCACTACCACCTCTTCGCGGCGAACCCGGGTCTCCGAACCGAGAGTTACCGCTCCTTCGCCGCTCCGATCGCGTGGCGCGACGACGCGGACGACTTCTCGGCGTGGACGGCGGGCGAGACGGGCTACCCGCTCGTCGACGCCGGGATGCGCCAACTGGAGCGAGAGGGGTACGTCCACAACCGCCCGCGGCAGGTCGTCGCCTCCTTCCTCACGAAACACCTCCTCCACGACTGGCGCGACGGCGAACGTCACTTCGCGCGTCGTCTCGTCGACTACGACCCAGCGAGCAACGCCGCGATGTGGCAGTGGTGCGCCTCGACGGGCACCGACACCGTCGACGTCCGCGTCTTCGATCCCGTCGCGCAGATGGACAAGTACGACGACGGCGCGGCGTTCGTGACCGAGTACGTCCCCGAGCTACGGGGCGTCCCCCCGGACGCGATCGTCGAGTGGCCGACGCTCGACGCCGCGACGCGCCGCGAGCTCGCACCGGCGTACCCGGCCCCGATCGTCGAGCGCGACGCCGCCTACGAGCGCGCCCAGCGCGTCTTCGAGACGGCGCTCGGGAAACGCTAGTACTCCGGTTCGCCGCCGATATCCCGGCGCCCGATCGTCCGCTAGCGCTACGACATCCGCTCGGTGTAGTCCCAGCTGTAGATCTCGTCCGGGTCGATCTCGATGCGCACCTCCTCGCGGTCGGCGTCGAGGAGGTGTCTGGCGAGGTCGGAGTCCGTCCCGCCGAGGTAGCGGGTGATGAGCGAGCGCAACAGGGTCTTCTCCGCGTCCGCCTCGACCGTCGCCGTCCCCGTCCCCCGAACGCCGTAGTAGGGCGGATCGTTCACCGAGACGTCGAAGGCGACGGCGTCGTCCGCCCGGAGGAAGTCGACGACGGCCGCGCTGGCACCCGTCGCGCACGCGAAGACGCCGTCCTCGTAGGCGAACCAGAGCGTCACGGTCCACATCGTGCCGTCCGGCCGGTGCGTCGTCAGTCTGATCGGGACCGTCGCGTCCCGGAGGAAGTCGGCGACGCCGGCGTCGTCCCACGCGCCGCGGAACTCTGTCATACCGGGGATTCACACGCGGGGATCGAAAAACCACCCGCCGGCACCGCGCGTCCACCGCGGGCACACGCGTCTCCTTTTGGCACACGTTCTACGGTCCGCGGCACTCGCCTCTCGGGAGTCGTCGCCGCCCGCTCCCGGGCGAGCTGACGGCCGCGCTCGCGGAGCGAACGGCTTTTCCCGCCTTTGGCCGAACGGACGACATGGAACGGCTCCGCGAATCCCTCCACGAGGCCCCGATCGTCGACAAGGATGGCTATCACTACCTCGTCCACCCGATCAGCAACGGCGTGCCGATGCTCGAACCCGCGCTGCTGCGCGAGGTCGTCGTCGGCGTGACGCGCGCCGCGGACCTCGACGTCGACAAGATCGTCGCCCCGGAGGCGATGGGGATCCACATCGCCACCGCCGTCTCGCTCCAGACCGACGTTCCGCTCGTCGTCATCCGCAAGCGCGAGTACGGTCTGGAGGGCGAGGTCGCGCTCCACCAGCAGACGGGCTACTCGGAGTCCGAGATGTTCATCAACGACGTCGAGGCGGGCGATCGCGTCCTGATCCTCGACGACCTGCTCTCGACCGGCGGGACGCTCGCCGCGATCTGCGGCGCGCTCGACGACATCGGCGCCGAGATCACGGACATCGTCGTCGCGCTCCGGAAGGTCGGCCCCTCCGCGCTTGACGACACCGACTACGAGGCCACCAGCCTCCTCGACATCACCGTCGACGAGACGGGCGTCACCGTCCACGAGTGAGCACGCCCGTGCATACATATCGCGTCGCGTAGCGCACAAGTAGGGACGGACACGCAACACTTATCGGTGCGAGCGGGGACGGACGTGACACGAATGGCGTCCGAGACGGACACCGAGATCCACGTCCAGTACGGCCTCGACGACCGGCCGCCGTGGCCGCGTTCGCTCCTCCTCGCCCTCCAGCACGTCGCGGTGATGATCGTGCCCGCGACCGCCGTCGCGTACATCGTCGGCGGCGCGGTCGGCGTGGGGGACGCGACCGCGTACATCGTCCAGATGGTCCTGCTCTTCTCCGGACTCGCCACGGTCGTTCAGGCCTACACCGTCGGGCCGGTCGGCGCGAAACTCCCCGTGGTCATGGGGACGAGCTTCACCTTCGTCGGCGCGGCCTCCACGATCGGGATCAACTACGGCCTCGCCGCGGTCTTCGGCGCGATCCTCGTCACCGGCTGGCTCGTCGAGGGGCTCATCGGCTGGCAGTTCGAGCGCATCCGCCCCTTCTTCCCGCCGCTCGTCACCGGCCTCGTCGTCGTCATCATCGGCCTCTACCTCGTTCCCGCGGCGATGGACAACGCCGCCGGCGGTGCGGGAAGCGCTCACTACGGCGCGGCGTACAACGTCGGCCTCGCCGCGCTCGTCCTCGGCATCGCCGTCGTCCTCAACCTCTTCACGCGCGGCGTCACGCGCCTCCTCAGCACGCTCGTCGCCATCGCCGTCGGCTACGTCGCCGCCGGCGTCCTCACCGTCATCGGAGTCGCCCCCGGCCTGCTCAGTTTCGACGCCGTCGCCGCCCAACCGTGGCTCGCCGTCCCGAACCCCGGACGCTTCGGCTTCGCCTTCGAACCCGTCCCGATCCTGACCTTCGCCTTCCTCTTCCTCGTCTCCGCGATGGAGACCGTCGGTGACCTGTCCAGCGTCACGTCGGCGGAGGGGCGCACGCCCGCCGACGAGGAGTTCCGCGGGGGCCTCTTCACCGACGGTCTCATGAGCTCCCTCGGCGCCGTCTTCGGCGCCTTTCCCGTCACCTCCTTCTCGCAGAATGCCGGCATCATCAACTTCACGGGCGTGATGAGCCGTCATGTCGTCGGGATCGCGGGCGTGATCCTCGCCGTGCTCGGGCTCAGCCCGAAGATCGGCGCGCTCGTCACCACCATCCCGAGCGCCGTCTTCGGCGGCGCCGTCCTCCTCATGGCGGGGATGGTCGCCGCGAGCGGCGCGCGTCTCATCACCCTCGACGTCACGCTCAACCGACGGAACATGGTCATCCTCGCCGTCGCGCTCGGTCTCGGACTCGGCGTCGCCACCACGCCCGAGGCCCTCGGCGGCCTCCCCGTTGCCGCCCGGACGTTCTTCGGCGAGCCGGTCATCGTCACCGCGCTCTCCGCGCTGTCGCTCAACACCTTCGTCCCCGGCGAGCAGAGCCCGCTCTTCGACGCTCACTGAGTGTTACCACGTCACTCGGAGGTGCTTTACGCGCCGGCCGTCTCACTGTCGTATGGACTACCAGATCGCGCTGGACCGGGCGTTCGACGCCCTCCCCGAGCGCCCCGCCGAAGCCGACGCCCGCCTCCAGATCCCCGCCCCCGAGGGCGAGACGGACGGCGCGTTCACCCGCCTGACGAACGTCCGCGCGATCGCCGACGCCGTCTCGCGCGATCCCACTCACCTCTTCCGAAACGTCCAGCGCGAGCTCGGCACGAACGGCCAGTTCGACGGCCAGCGCGCCCGCTATAACGGCTCGTTCTCCGTCGCGGACTTCGACGCCGCGATCGACGCCTACGTCGCGGAGTTCGTCACCTGCACGGAGTGCGAGCGCCCGGACACGCGCCTCGTCACCGAGGACGGCGTTGAGATGCTCCGCTGTACGGCCTGCGGTGCGTTCCGCCCCGTCCAGAAGAAGACGGCGACGACCCGAACCACCCGCGAGACCGTCGACTCGGGCAAGACCTACGAACTGGAGATCACCGGCACGGGCCGCAAGGGCGACGGCGTCGCCGAGCGCGGGCGCTACACGGTATTCGTCTCCGGCGCGCGCGAGGGGCAGACCGTCCGCGCGTACGTCGAGAGCACGAGCGGCGACCTCGCGTTCGCCCGCCTCGCGTAGGTACCGCTCCGCCGCCCCCGCCCCCACACCCACCTCCGCTCGCCCCGCCGGTCGCGACCGACAGTGGTTCTCACAGCGATTCGAGACCGAAACCCACTGTTTCCCTCGCGGGCGACTGACGGCTCCGGATAGTCACGATTATATCTCCGCATCGGTCACCGGTTGGTATGGCTTCCCGTGATGCGAGCGGCACGCCGCACCTCACGCTCCCCTTCGACGCGGCGACCGCGACGCGACTGGGATGGACGCTCGGTGACGCGATCACCGACGACAGCACGCGAACGGCGCGCCTGCGACACGTCGGTGGGACCGTCCGCGGCGCCGTCCACGACGTCGGCGGCGCGACCGTCGTCCTCGTCCGGACGCCCGCGGGCCGCGAGCGTTACTACGAACTCCCGACGCACGACGTCGACAGCGCGCTCACGGCGGCGGTCGAACGCGGCTTCCGCCGCCTCGACGACCCCGACGCCGCGCACGCCTGAGTCCGCGGGGGACTGACGCCGCGGCGCTCGACGCCATCCGACGTCGGGACGGGCCGACCCGATTCTCCCTTCAGGCCTAGTATTGTCAAAGGACATCTCAGGAACACGCCTATGAGTACCCACGTCCGGAGTATGCGTATGAGTGACACAGACGTGACGTACGTCGGGAAGGCCTGCGCGTACGTGACGCGCGGCGGCTCGGAGCTGCTGGTGTTCGAGGGTCCCGGCCACGACGGTCTCCAGATCCCGAAGGGGACCGTCGAGCCCGGCGAGGAGACCCGCGAGGCGCTCTACCGCGAGGTGATCGAGGAGAGCGGCGTCTCCACCTTCCACGGCGTCCACCACCTCAGCACGGACGTCTGGGTCCGCCGGGACGCCCGGCGATACGTTCGGCACTTCTACCACGCCCCCGTCCACGAGCCCCGGGACGCGTGGACGCACGTCGTCACGGGCGACGGCGAGGAGGTCGGTGCCGAGTTCGACTTCTCGTGGATCGACCTCTCGACGGCCGCCGACGCGACCTTCGCGCTCGACCTCGACGATTACCTGCACGCGCTCGCGCCCGCGAGCGGATCGCGCGCCCCGACGGTTCTCGCGGACGACTGAGCGTTCAGTTCGTCGTGACGACCTCGACGACGGCGTTGTGTTCGAGCACCGTGTCCTTGCCGAGCTGGCGCTTCGAGCGACAATCGATCCCGTGCAGGAAGCCCTCGCCGATGTCCGAGTGGATGTGGTAGGCGAAGTCCTCCGCCGTCGCGTCCTCCGGGAGGAGGAAGACGTCCGGGAACGGCCCCTGCGTCCAGTTGAGCCCGGCGTCGCCCGTGAAGACCGCCTTCAGTCCGAGCTCCTCGAACAGCGCGGTCTCCAGGGCCTCCTGGACGCCCGTCCCGCCGAACTCGGTCACGAACTCGCGGATCTCCTCCAAGCCCGCCTCCTGCCCCTCGCTGAGGTCGGCGACGATCTCGAAGTCGCCGTCGCCGGGCACGTAGTCGACGACGCCCTGCTCGGCCGCGTTCTTCAGCGCCTTCTCGGCGTGCACGCTACACGGGACGATGGTGACGTCCTCGTACTCGGGATCGTTCGTGATCTCCTCGTAGTTCGCCTGCCCCTCGGGCGTGTCGAGTTTGTTCGCGGCGACGACCATCGGCTTCGTCCGCTCGCGGATCGCCCGCGCGAGTTCGAGTTCGTCGTCGTCGTCCCACGTCTCGGGATCGAGTTCGAGGCCCTCGCTCAGGATGATCTGTTTGATCTCGTCCTTGTTGGTGCCGAAGGCGCTCATCTGTTCGGCGAGTTCGACCTCCAGTTCGACCTCCGTGGTGTGGGCCGTCTCGAAGCGCTCGATTCCCTTTCGGAGGATACCGAGGTACCACTGATCGAGCTCCGCTTCGAGGAAGTCGATGTCCTCGCGGGGGTCGTGACCCTCGGTGGGCTCGCCCTCGGGGTCGGTCTTCCCGGAGAAGTCGACGATGTGGACGAGGACGTCCGCCTCGTTGAGGTCCGTGAGGAACTGGTTGCCGAGGCCCTTCCCCTCGTGTGCGCCCGGGATGAGGCCGGCGACGTCGACGAGCTTCGTCGGGACGAAGCGCTTCCCGTCTTCGCAGTAGCCCGTGTTCGGCGCACAGGACTCGTCGAACTCGGGGGCCGCGCAGTCCGTGCGGACGTATGCCTCGCCGACCGCGGGGTCGATCGTCGTGAACGGGTACGCCCCCTCGGGCACGTCGTTCATCGTCGCCGCGTTGAAGAACGAGGACTTCCCCACGGAGGGTTTCCCCACCAGTCCGATCTTGTAGCTCATTAGGCACTCGAAGACTACCGCGGCCTAAATGGTCTTCTGAAGGGCGGTAGCGTGCCACGCTGTCGCACGTGCGGTCCCGAAACTTTTCGGTTCCGTCCTTCCTGAGCCGACGTATGGACCGACGCGACTACCTCGCCGCCCTGGGCGTCGCCGGTCTCGCCGGTCTCGCCGGCTGCAGCGCGCTCTCCGGACGCGACGGCCTCAGCGACGACCCGCCAGCGGACTGCGGGGTCCCCGAGAGCTTCGCCGCGAACCGCGGCGCCCTCCCCGCCGATGAGACGCCCGCGGACGGCATCCCGCCCGCCGTCGACGGCGACCCGCCCTCTCACGAGGTCGACCCCGACGTGTTCCCCACCGCGACCGTCGACGGCGTCGACGTTCGCCTCGCCCCCGTCGGCGTCGCGCACTACTGGTGGCGCCGCGGTGCCGCCCGGTTCGCCGACGCTCGCAGGCGCGACGCCTACGACGGCGCGCACGTCTACGGCGCCGTGTGGAGCCCCGCCGACACGACCGACGCGAGCGCCGCGTGCGACCCCATCGACTACTGGCCGGACGGCGATCGAATCGTCTGCTACGGCGGTGGAACGGACGGGTACGGGCGCCAACGCGCCGCCGCGCTCGCCGCCGCCGACTACGACGAGGTGTACGCGATCCGCCACGGCTTCCCGACGTGGCGCCGCGCCGGCCATCCGGTCGCGGGTCGCGACGTCGATCCGGCCGACACTACCGGGTGAGCCCGCGGACTTTTTGCCGTTCCCCGCGCACCTCGGACCGTGAGCGATCACCCGATACCGAAGGGCGTGAGCCGGGAGACCCTCTGTACTGTCGTCGCCGGCTGGTACGCCGCCGGCGCGAGCGAGGGGGCGACGCGATCGCGGCCGAGCAGGCCGGCGATACGGTGACGGTCCGACGGTGCAGCGACGCGGCGGACACGCTTTTGCGCGGTGCGTGACAATCCCGACGCATGAGCGAACGCATCGTCGTGATGGGTGCGGCCGGCCGCGACTTCCACGACTACGTCGCCGCCCTCCGGGACGACCCCGACCGGCGCGTCGTCGCGTTCACGCGCGCCCCGGGGCAGAACTTCGGCGAGACCGACGCGGGCGGATACGAGGCCTTCCCCGCCGAACTCACGCCCGACGGCCGCGGCTCGATCCCGATCGTCTCCGAGGCCGATCTCGAAGACGCGATCGCCGAGCACGACGCCGGAACGGTCCTGTTCGCGTACTCGGACGTCGCCCACGAGGACGTGATGCACGCGGCCTCGCGCGCGCTCGCCGCCGGCGCGGACTTCGGGATGCTCGGCCCCGACAGCGTCCAACTCGACGTCGATGTCCCCGTCGTCGCCGTGAACGCCGTCCGCACGGGCTGCGGGAAGTCCGCCGTCGCGCGGGCGTTCGCGGACGAGCTCGACGCCCGGGGGTTCGACGTCGCCGTCGTCCGCGAGCCGATGCCGTACGGCGACCTCGCTGAAAAGCGCGTCGAGCGGTTCGCGGACGCGAGCGATCTCGACGGACTCACCGTCGAGGAACGCGAGGAGTACGCGGACCACGTCGCGGCGGGCCACGCCGTCTACGCGGGCGTCGACTACCGGGCGGTGTTCGACCGGGCGAGCGACGAGGCGGACGTGCTCGTCTGGGACGGCGGGAACAACGAACTCGCGTTCGCCCGCCCGGATCACCACCTCGTGCTCGTCGACGCGCTCCGACCCGAGCACGGCGAGCGCTACCACCCGGGCGAGGCGAACCTCCGGCGCGCCGACGCGGTCCTCGTGACGAAGGAGAACGCGGCGAGCGACGCCCAGATCGAGGCGGCGACCGACTCGGCGGCGCGCCTCGCGCCGACCGACGCGCCGATCCACCACGCCGACTCGGTCGTGCGCGCGGACGACCCGGACGCGATCGCCGGCCGTGACGCCCTCGTCGTCGAGGACGGCCCGACGCTCACGCACGGCGGCACCTCGCACGGTGCGGGCTACGCCGCCGCCCGGGACGCCGGCGCGGCGTCGATACTCGACCCCGAACCGCACGCCGTCGGTCAGATCGCGGACGTCTTCGCGTCGTACGATCACCTCGATCGGGTGCTCCCGGCGATGGGGTATAGCGAGGCCCAACTCGCGGACCTCGAGGCGACGATCGACGCCGTCGATCCGGACGTCGTCGTCGCGGGGACGCCCGTCGACCTCGACGCGGTCGTGGACGTCGACGCGCCCGTCGTCCGCGCGCGCTACGAGATCGAGTGCCGCGACGCGACGCCCGCGTCGCTCCTCGACGCGGGACTCGGCGGCGCTCTCGATTTCTGACCGAGTCGCGGGTAGGTTTATAGCGCATCGCCGGCTAGGTCCGGACAGGATGAGCGTCGTTCTGACGTTCACCATTCCGGGGAGCCAGTTCGCGCTCGGCCGCGCGATGCCGGAAGGGGGGATACGAGCAGAGCTCGACCGCGTCGTACCGCTAGCCGCAGACACGCCGCCGTTCCTCTGGGCGCACGCCGGCGGAGACGCGCTCGACGACTTCCAGACGCGTCTCGCCGGGGACCCGGACGTCGCCAGCGTGGAGACCGTCGACGCCTTCGACGACCAGCGCCTCTACCGCGTCGACTGGGCCGCCTCGGGGACCGGGGTCCTCTCGCACCTCCGCCGGACGTCGGCGAGCCTGAGCGGTGCGACCGGTACCCGCGACGCGTGGGAGTTCACCGCCCGGTTCCCCTCGCGGGAGGCCCTCTCGGAGTTCCACGACGCCTGCCGCGAGGCCGAGTTCGACCTGACGGTGACCGGCGTCGCACCCCTCGACCCGCTCGACGAGCCCGACGACGGCCTCACGGCGAACCAGCGCGAGACCCTCCGCCGCGCCCACGAGGCCGGTTTCTACGACATCCCCCGGGGGACGACGACGGTCGACCTCGCGGCCGATCTGGGCATCTCCGATCAGTCCCTCTCCGAGCGCCTCCGCCGCGCGCACGCCGCGCTCGTCGAACGGACGCTCCTGTAGCGGTGTGGCGTCCCCGCCGGCGCTGGGCGCTCAGACGCGCTTCGGGGCGTGCGCGGCCACTTCGACGCCGGGGCTGTACGCGACGTGGGGATCGCGGTCCGGCGTCTCGAAGCCGTTGACGGTGAAGAGGTCGTTCTCGCGGACGTCGTACGTCGCCTCCTGCACCCGCCACGGCTCGTGCTCGATCTCGCCGCGGAGCAGGGTCCCGCGCCCCTCGACGTAGAAGCGATAGCGTTCGAGGAGGAACTCCGTGAGCGATCCCGGCTCCGCGGGCTCGGGATCGCCAATCGGGGTGTAGTCGGCGTCGAACTCGCAGGGCGGGACGCCGGTGTGGGTGCGCTCGCTCTCGAACTCGACGGTATCGCCGCGTTTGACGATCCGCTGACTGGCGTCGTAGTACGGGAGTCGGAAGGTCGCGCGCGCGATGGCGACGCCGAGGCGGTCGGTGGCGTCGAGGTTGTAGAAGTAGATGCCGGGCCCGGCGTCGCCCGTGACGTACGTCCGGAGGTTCAGCTCGCCGAAGGTGGGACCGACGAACCGAGGGAACTTGTAGGGGCGGACGTCGCCCATCACGAAGGGGACGACGGAGAGGTAGGCGTCCCCGTCGTAGGTGTCGACGGCGACGCCGTCGGGAAGCGTCGCGGCGACGACGTCGGGATCGACGGCGTACGAGGCGACACACACGTCGCGCCAGTCCATCGAGATGACTCGCATACGCGCGTTTCGACCCGGTGCTCCTTCGTCGTGCCGGCCGTTACCGCGGCCACCGACAGCGTTATTAACTCTATGGGTGGATTTAGTAATCGTGCCGAGTACCCTCTCCGTTCGTTCCGTCCGCCGCCCCGCAGTCGCCCTCGGGGCCGTCGCCGTCGTCCTCCTGTGCGTGCTCTCCGCCGTCGCGCTCGCGGCCGGCCGCGGCGGCAAGGTCGTCGGGATCGGCTGGGTCGCGTTCGCCGCGATGTCCGGCGGGGCGCTCCTCGGTGAGCGCGCGCACGACGGAAGCGCCCGCGGCCTCGTCTGGGGCTACGGGCTCGCCAGCGGCGCGATGGTGACGAGCGCCGCGGTCTTCCTCGTTCCGCAGGCCGTCGGCTACCAGCCGAAGCTCGCCGGCTTCGGGCTCGCGGCCGGCGTCGTCGCCGGCTTCGGCGCTCACACCATCGGCCACCGGCTCTCCCACCGACGGCTTCCGATCGACCGCACGGCGGCGCAGCTCACCGCGCACGCGCTCGCGGCCGGCGTCATCATCGGCGCCGTCTACGCCACGATGCCGGAGCTGGGCGCCGTTCTCGGGCTCGCCATCGTTTCGCACAAGGGCCCCGCGGGCTACGCGGCCGCGCGTCGCCTCCGCCTCGACGGCCGCCCGGTCACTCCCATGTTACTGCCGGCGGCGGCCGTCGGAATCGCCGCCGTCGCCGTCTCGCTCCTCCACGTCCCGCCGAACCCCGGCGTCGACGCCGTCGTCTTCGGCTTCGCCGCGGGGGTCTTCCTCCACATCGCCATGGACTTCCTCCCGGACTGCGAGGTCGGCGGTGAGATCCACGACGCGGTCACCCACGACCACGACGGTCACGACCACGCGCTCCTCGACGCCCTCCGGACGCACGCCGTCGTCAGCACGGTCATCGGCGGGGCCTGCGTCCTCGTGGCGAGCGTCGGACTCGGCGTCGTTTGAGTCGTGCCGCGGCCGGCGACGAGACGAGAGGGATATCCTTATATGGTTGGCCGAATTTGACACACGTACACGATGTCATCTAACGACATTCCCGGTGCGAGTCCGGGGGAACGGGTTCTTCCAGGGCACATTAGCCCACAATAACGACGAGATCGACGACGCACGGATTTTCGACACGACACTCCGCGACGGCGAGCAGACGCCACGCACGTCGTTCGACTACGACGACAAGCGCGAGATAGCGGCGCTGCTCGACGGGATGGGAGTCCACGTCATCGAGGCCGGCTTCCCCGCGAACTCCGAGGCGGAGTTCGAGGCCGTCCGCGATGTCGCCGAGGCGACCGACGCCACGACCTGCGGGCTGGCGCGCGTCGTCGAGTCCGACGTCGAGGCCGCCATCGACGCGGGTGTCGACATGGTGCACGTCTTCGCGTCCACCAGCGACATCCAGATCGAGGACTCGATGCACACCACCCGCGAGGAGGTCATCACTCGCTCGGTCGCCGCGGTCGAGCAGGTCGCAGACGCCGGTGTCGAAGTCATGTACTCCCCGATGGACGTCACCCGGACCGACCCCGAGTACCTCGCCGAGGTATTGGAGGCGGTCGATTCGGCGGGCGTCGATTGGGTGAACCTCCCCGACACCGTCGGGATCGCCACCCCGAGTCGGTTCGCCGACCTCGTCCAGTACGTGCGCAAGCACACGGACGCCCGGATCGACGTGCACTGTCACGACGACTTCGGGATGGCGACCGCGAACGCCGTCGAGGGGATCGTCGCCGGGGCCGATCAGGCGCAGGTGAGCGTCAACGGCATCGGCGAGCGAGCCGGGAACGCCTCCTTGGAGGAGGTCGTCATGGCCATCGAGAGCCTCTACGGCGTCGACACCGGTATCGACACGACCGGGATCGCCGAGCTCTCCGAGGTGGTCGCCGAGAAGTCCGGCGTTCCGATCCCCGACAACAAGCCCGTCGTGGGGAAGAACGCCTTCAGCCACGAGTCCGGCATCCACGCCGCGGGCGTCATCGAGAACTCGGAGACGTTCGAGCCCGGCGTGATGACCCCCGAGATGATCGGCGCGGAGCGTTCGATCGTCCTCGGGAAACACACGGGGACGAACGCGGTCCGCCAACACCTGGAGGAGGCCGGCTACGCGCCGACCGACGACGAGGTCGTGGCGGTCACCAAGCGTGTGAAGGAGCACGCCGCCGGCAAACGCCGCGTCACCACGGACGACCTCCACGAGTTCGCGGCGGACGTCGGCATCGAGCGCGAATCGGCCGAAGTGAGGGCCTGAGACGTCATGCCCTCGTTCGGCAACGCTTGCGCGGCCGGGAAGGTTCAAATAGGAGCGACGCCTACGTCCGATAACCATGCGACGACCGACCGCGCAGACCGGCCGACCCCGTGGCAGCGTCGTCGCCGCCGTCCCGACGTTCATCGTAGGGGCGTAAGCCCCCTCTCTCCTCATCCTCCCCGACCGTCAGTACCGGCCGATCGACCGACCAGCGACCGCACTACACACACCACACAATGAGCGAGAGCGAACCAGAACGAACCACTGAGCGCGAGGCGGAGACGCTACCGACGGGTGCGTCGTCCGTCGTGACCGCACTAGAGGACGCCGGCGTGACGGCCGCCTTCGGCGTGCAGGGCGGGGCGATCATGCCCATCTACGACGCGCTCTACCAGAGCGACATCCACCACGTCACGATGGCGCACGAACAGGGCGCGGCCCACGCCGCCGACGCGTACGGCGCCGTCACGGGCGAGCCGGGCGTCTGCCTGGCGACGTCCGGCCCCGGCGCCACCAACCTCGTCACCGGCATCGCCGACGCCGACATGGACTCGGAGCCGATGCTGGCCCTGACGGGGCAGGTGGCGACCGACATGGTCGGCAACGACGCCTTCCAGGAGGCGGACACGACGGGGATCACCCGTCCGGTGACGAAATCGAGCTACTTCGCGAGCGATCCGGACACCGTCGGCGACACCGTCGGTGAGGCGTTCGCGCTCGCCCGCGACGGCCGACAGGGGCCGACGCTCGTCGACCTCCCGAAGGACGTCTCGAACGCCGAGGACGTCGCGCGCCCCGGTCCCGCGGAGGGGCCGGAGACGCACGTCGTCCCCGACGAGGCTGACGCTGAGGAGGTGAGCCGCGCCGCGCACGCGCTCGCCGACGCGGAGCGACCCGCGATCCTCGCCGGCGGCGGCGTCATCAAGGGCGAGGCGACCGACGAGCTGCGGCAGTTCGCCATCGACCACGGCATCCCGGTCATCACGACGATGCCGGGCGTCGGCGCCTTCGACGAGACCCACGACCTCGCCATGGAGATGGCGGGCATGCACGGCACCGGCTACGCGAACATGGCGATCACGCACTGCGACGTGCTACTCGGCGTCGGCACGCGCTTCGACGATCGCCTCACCGGCGGCGTCGACACGTTCGCGCCCGAGGCCGAGGTCATCCACGTCGACATCGACGCCTCGGAGATCTCGAAGAACGTCCACGCGGACTACCCGCTCGTCGGCGACGCGAGCACGGTGTTGCGCCAGCTCGACGACGCGCTGCCGCGCGCCCCGGACGCTGAGGGGTGGCGCGACCAGTGTCGTCACTGGAAAGAGGAGTACCCCATGGACTACGACGCCCCCGAGGACGAACCGCTCAAGCCCCAGTTCGTCGTCGAGGCCTTCGACGAGGCGACGGACGCCGACGCCATCGTCACGACGGGCGTCGGCCAACACCAGATGTGGGCCGTCCAGTACTGGACGTTCACCGAGCCCCGGACGTGGATCTCCAGTCACGGCCTCGGGACGATGGGGTACGGCCTCCCCGCCGCCATCGGCGCGAAGGTCGCCGCCCCCGACCAAGAGGTCGTCTGCTTCGACGGCGACGGCTCCTTCCTGATGACCGTCCAAGGGCTCTCCGTCGCGGTCCGCGAGAACCTCGACCTGACGGTCTGCGTGCTGAACAACGAGGCAGTCGGGATGGTCCGACAGTGGCAGGACGCCTTCTTCGAGGGCCGCCGGATGGCCTCCGAGTACCCGTGGGGGCCGGACTTCGCTACGCTCGCCGAAGCGTTCGGCGCGGAGGGCTTCACGCTCGACGACTACGACGACGTCGCGGACACGATCGCGGCCGCGCGCGACTACGACGGCCCGAGCGTCATCGACTGTCACATCGACCCCCGAGAGGACGTCTACCCGATGGTCGCGAGCGGCGGCGCGAACGGTCGCTTCGCCCTGCAGGAGGAGCACCTATGAGCACGACGTACACCGACTCGACCGGAGGTAAGCGGCGATGACCGGTGAACTCCCCGGGCCCGCGCCCGAGGAGCGCCCGCACCCGTCGGGCCGCCGGAACAAACAGGGCATCCGCATCGACCCGCAGGCGGAGGCCGAACCCGAGGTCAGACGCGAGGTGCTGTCGGCGCTCGTCGATCACGAGCCCGGCGTCCTCGCCGAGGTCTCCGGGCTGTTCGCGCGCCGCCAGTTCAACATCGAGAGCCTCACGGTCGGCCCGACGGCCGCCGAGGGGCTCGCGCGCATGACTATCGTCGTCGAGGAGACCGACCCCGGCGTCGAGCAGGTCAAGCGCCAGCTGCGAAAGCTCGTCCCCGTCCACGCGGTTCGCGAGCTCGATGCCGCGACCGAGCGCGAGCTCGCGCTCATCAAGGTCGGCGACGACGACCCGGCGGGCGTCGCGGCCGTCGCGGAGATGTACGGCGGCGAGGCCGTCGAGGCCGGCCCCGAGGTCGTGACGGTCGAGCTGACCGGCACGGAAGCAGAGATCGACGCCGCGGTCGAGGCGTTCGAACGATTCGGCGTGCGCGAGGTCGCCCGCACGGGCACCGCCGCGCTCGCCGGCGGCACCGAGTTCACCGCATACGACGACACTACTACCGATGACTGACGACACAGAGTTCACCCAGCCCGTATATCACGAAGAAGACACGAACGCGGAGTACATCGCGGACAAGACCGTCGCCGTCCTCGGCTACGGCAGTCAGGGCCACGCCCACGCCCAGAACCTCCACGAGTCCGGCGTCGACGTCGTCGTCGGCCTCCGCGAGGGCTCCGCCTCCCGGAGCGCCGCCGAGGATGACGGCCTGCGCGTCGCGACGCCCGTCGAGGCCGCCGCCGAGGCCGACGTCGTGAGTATCCTCGTCCCCGACACCGTCCAGCCCGCCGTCTACGACCAGATCGAGGACGAACTCGAGGCCGGCGACACCCTCCAGTTCGCGCACGGCTTTAACATCCACTACGGCCAGATCGAACCGAAAGGAGGCATCGACGTGACGATGGTCGCGCCGAAGTCCCCGGGCCACCTCGTCCGCCGGAACTACGAGGCCGGCGAAGGCACGCCCGGCCTCGTCGCCGTCTACCAGGACGAGACGGGCGACGCGAAGGGGGAAGCGCTCGCGTACGCGAGCGCCATCGGCTGCGCGCGAGCCGGTGTCATCGAGACGACGTTCCGCGAGGAGACCGAGACCGACCTCTTCGGCGAGCAGGCCGTCCTCTGCGGGGGGGCGACCGCGCTCGTCAAGCAGGGCTACGAGGTCCTCGTGGACGCGGGCTACAGCCCCGAGATGGCGTACTTCGAGGTACTGAACGAGCTGAAGCTCATCGTCGACCTGATGTACGAGGGCGGGCTGACGGAGATGTGGGACTCCGTCTCCGACACCGCCGAGTACGGCGGGCTGACGCAGGGCCCCGTCGTCGTCGACGAGACAGCTCGCGAGAATATGGAGGAGGTCCTCGAGCAGGTCCAGAACGGCGAGTTCGCCCAGGAGTGGATCACCGAGAACCAGGCCAACCGGCCGAAGTACAAGCAGCTTCGCGCCCGCGAGGAGAACCACGACATCGAGGAGGTCGGCGAACGCCTCCGCGAGCTCTTCGCGTGGGCCGAGGAGGAGTCCGAGGACGAAGAGGAGGTCGCCGAGGTGTCTGCGGATGACTGAGGCCACGACGGCCGTCCCGACGGAGGGGCGCGTATGAGCGAGGGCACGCTCTACGACAAGGTCTGGGACGAGCACACCGTCACGACGCTCCCGACGGGCCAGACCCAGCTCTTCGTCGGCCTCCACCTCATCCACGAGGTGACGAGCCCGCAGGCGTTCGGGATGCTGCGCGAGCGCGACATCGACGTCGCCTACCCCGAGTTGACGCACGCGACCGTCGACCACATCGTCCCGACGGACGACCGCTCGCGGCCGTTCAAGAACGACGCCGCCGAGCGGATGATGGAGGAACTCGAGGAGAACGTCCGGGACGCCGGCATCGAGTTCGACGACCCGACGACGGGCAACCAGGGGATCGTCCACGTCATCGGGCCGGAGCAGGGCATCACGACGCCCGGCAAGACCATCGTCTGTGGCGACTCGCACACGGCGACGCACGGCGCGTTCGGCGCCGTCGCGTTCGGCATCGGCACCTCGCAGATTCGGGACGTCCTCGCGACGCAGTGTATCGCGATGGAGAAGCAGAAGGTCCGACGCATCGAGGTCGAGGGCGAACTCGGCCCCGGCGTCGAGGCGAAGGACATCATCCTCGAGATCATCCGCCGACTCGGAACCGACGGCGGTGTCGGCTACGTCTACGAGTACGGCGGCGAGGCCATCGAGAACCTCGGGATGGAGGGCCGCATGTCCATCTGCAACATGTCCATCGAGGGCGGCGCGCGCGCCGGCTACGTCAACCCCGACGAGACCACCTACGAGTGGCTCGCGGAGACCGACGAGTACGCCGACGACCCCGAGAAGTTCGAGCGCCACAAGGAGTACTGGGAGTCCATCCGCACGGACGAGACGGCGGAGTACGACGACGTCGTCACCATCGACGCCTCCGACCTCGAACCGGTCGTCACGTGGGGGACCACGCCCGGACAGGGGATCGGTATCACCGACCCCATCCCGGACCCCGAGGAGATGGAGTCCGGCGACGCGGACGTCGCGCGACGCGCGCAGGAGCACATGCGCGTCGAACCCGGCGAGACGATGGCGGGCTACGACATCGACGTTGCCTTCCTCGGCTCGTGTACGAACGCCCGCCTCCCGGACCTCCGCGCGGCCGCGAAGGTCGTCGAGGGCCGCGAGGTCGACGACGACGTGCGCGCGTTCGTCGTCCCCGGCAGCCAGCGCGTGAAGGCTGCCGCGGAGGCCGAGGGCCTCGACGAGATCTTCACGGAGGCCGGCTTCGACTGGCGCGACGCCGGCTGTTCGATGTGTCTCGGGATGAACGACGACCAACTGCAGGGCGATGAGGCCTGCGCGTCGTCGTCGAACCGGAACTTCATCGGCCGGCAGGGCTCGAAGGACGGCCGTACCGTCCTGATGAACCCGCGCATGGTCGCCGCCGCCGCCGTCACCGGGGAAGTGACTGACGTCCGCGAGATGGCGGGGGTGACCCTGGCGTGAGCGACGTCGAGGAGGGGCCCGCCGACACCGTCGAGGAAGTGACGGGGACCGGCATTCCGATCCGCGGGAACGACATCGACACGGACCAGATCATCCCGGCGCGCTTCATGAAGGTCGTCACGTTCGACGGCCTCGGCGAGTACGCCTTCTTCGATCAGCGCTTCGACGACGAGGACAACCAGAAGAACCACCCGTTCAACGAGGAGCGCTTCCAGGGCGCGAACGTCCTCGTGGTGAACTCGAACTTCGGCTGTGGATCCTCGCGCGAGCACGCCCCGCAGGCGCTGATGCGCTGGGGGATCGACGCGATCGTCGGGGAGTCCTTCGCGGAGATCTTCGCCGGCAACTGCCTCGCGCTCGGGATCCCGACGCTGACCGCGGATCACGAGTCGATCAACGCCCTCCAGCAGTGGGTGGACGATCACCCGGACGAGGAGCTCCACGTCGACGTCGTGCGCGAAACGGTCGAGTACGGCAGCAACGAGCTGAACGCGACCGTCGATAAGGCCCAGCACAAGGCGCTCGTCGAAGGCGTCTGGGACACGACGGCGCTGATGGAGGCGAACGCGGCCGCGACGCGTGACGTCGCGGAGTCCCTCCCGTACATCGAGTCCGAATCGCTCCCCCGGGTGGAGTCGGATGACTGAGGAGATCGTCGTCATCCCCGGCGACGGCATCGGCCAGGAGGTCGTTCCCGCCGCGGTCGACGTCCTGCAGGCCACGGGCGTCGACTTCGAGTTCGTCGAGGCCACCGCGGGCGATCACGTCGCCGAGGAGGGCGGCGATCCGCTTCCCGAGGAGACGCGCGACCTCGCCGCGAACGCCGACGCGACGCTGTTCGGCGCGGCCGGCGAGAGCGCCGCGGACGTCATCCTCCCGCTGCGCGACGCCGTCGACTCCTTCGTGAACGTCCGGCCCGCGCGCACCTACCCGGGCGTCGACGCGCTCAAACCCGGGATGGACGTCGTCTTCCTCCGCGAGAACACGGAGGGCGTCTACGCCGGTCACGAGGCCCGACTCACGGACGACGTCTCGACGCTGACGCGCGTCGTCTCGCAGTCCGCGAGCGAGCGCCTCGCCGAGTACGCCTGCGAGTTCGCCCCCGAGGGCTTCACGGTCGCACAC
This sequence comes from Halarchaeum nitratireducens, assembly GCF_014647155.1. Taxonomy (GTDB): domain Archaea; phylum Halobacteriota; class Halobacteria; order Halobacteriales; family Halobacteriaceae; genus Halarchaeum; species Halarchaeum nitratireducens. The sequence continues at coordinate 27,094 of NZ_BMOQ01000004.1, forward strand.
AAGGCGAACGTGATGCGCGAGACGGACGGCCTCTTCCGCGATACGGTCCAGCGCGTCGCCGAGGAGAACGGCGTCGAGACGGACGCGGCGCTGATGGACGCGCTCGCCATGCACCTCTGTCTGCGCCCCGAGGAGTACGAGGTCGTCGTCTGCCCGAACCTCGCGGGCGACGTCCTCTCCGACCTCTCCGCCGGCCTCGTCGGCGGCCTCGGCCTCCTCCCCTCCGCCAATATCGGCGAGGAGCGCGGGCTCTTCGAGCCCGTCCACGGCACCGCACCGGACATCGCCGGGCAGGGCGTCGCCAACCCCTGCGCGACCGTCCTCTCGGCCGCGATGCTCCTCGAATACCTCGACTACGGGGACGAAGCCGACGACGTCCGGGACGCCGTCGAGGGCGTGCTCGCGCACGGGCCGCGGACGCCCGACCTCGGCGGCGACGCCGCGACGGCGGACGTGACGAACGCCATCGTCGAGCGCCTCTAAACGCGCTTTCCGACTCTCAGCGCTCGATTATCTCCGCGCCGCGCCCCACCGAGGAGCGATAGGCGCGCGCGTCGACGCCGGCCTCTTCGAAGGCTTCGACCATCGCGGAGGCGACGGCGCGCTGACGCGAGGGGTGACACGCCGCGAGGATCGCCGGCCCCGCGCCGCTGACCGTGACGCCGGTCGCGCCCGCGTCCGCCGCGGCCGCGCAGACGTCGTCGTAGCCGTCGATGAGTCTCGCGCGCGCGGGCGTCACGACGCGCTCGTCCATCCCGCGTCCGACGAGCGCCGGGTCGTCGCGTTGCATCCCCGCCGTGAGCGTCGCGGCGCTCCCGACCGTGTGAACGACGTCCGCCATCTCGGCCGAGCGCGGGACGACGCCGCGCGCGTCGCGCGTCGACACCACGATCTCCGGGAGGCACGCCACCAGGGGGACCGTCGCGTCGATACTGAGCACGCCGTCGTCGCGGACGATCGTGAACCCGCCGAGGATCGACGGCGCGACGTTGTCCGCGTGCGCCTCCCCCGAGACCGCGGCCTCGCCCTCCGCGGCGACGCGGACGAGGTCTTCCGCCGTGTGCCCGCGTTCGTAGAGCGCGTCGAGCGCGACCGCGGCCGCCGCCGCCGACGCCGCGCTGGACCCCAGTCCCGAGGAGGGACGGACGCCCTTGTCGATGTGGATGTGCGCCGGCGCGTCGAGCTCGCGGGCGACGACGCCCGCCGTGTTCTTCGCCGGATCCTCCGGGATGTACTGCGCGCCGGCCCCCGAGACCTCGATGGTCGTCTCCTCGGCCCGTTCGACCGTGACGACGTCCGCGGGGCGGTCGAGCGCGACGCCGAACACGTCGAACCCGCTCCCGAGGTTCGCACTCGTCGCAGGCGCACGGACCGTAAGCATGCCGTGGCGTACCGTGTGGGGGCTGAAAAGCGTAGCGAACCATCTCTTTCCCGCTCGGGACGGCGAAGCCGACCGCTCGCGGCAAAAACACGGGTGAAAAAGAGCCGTCGGCCTCGCCGACGGTGAACCGCTCGCTTCGCTCGCGGACGCTAAACTCGCACGTGGACCAACCGAACCACGGAGGCTAGCGTCCGCGAGCGAGCGGCTTGGAAAGCCCGAGCGAAGCGGTTCACTCGCCGTAGGCGAGGTCAAGAGCCGACCATCGGGAGGCTCGCGGACTTTTGGCCGAGCTTTTGCAAGCGCAGGCGCGGCGAAGCCGCGCCAAGCGCTGCAAAAGGTCGTTCCGAAACCCTAACCCCGGCTCTCCCTGAATCGGTGGTATGATCGGGATCGTTGGCGGCGGGATCGCGGGGCTGGCGGCGGCGCGACGACTCCAGGCCGCGGGCCGCGAGGTGACGGTGTTCGAGGCGTCCGAGGAGGTCGGCGGGCTCGCGGCGACGTACGAGACGGGCGGAGATCGCTTGGAGAAGTTCTACCACCACCTCTCGGGCTCCGAGGAGACGATCGTCGAACTGATCGAGGAGCTGGGCCTCGGCGACGACCTGACGTGGCCGATCGGGAAGAACGCCTACTACATCGACGGAACGATCCACCCGATGGACAAGCCGTGGGAGATCCTCTCCTTTCCCTACTGGAGTCTCTACGACACGTTCCGGCTGGGGATGCTCGTCCTCGACGTCGACGTGCGCGGGGGGATCCCGACGTTCGACTCCTACGAGGACCTCCGCGAGTACGAGGACGTTCCGGTGAAGGAGTTCTGCATCGAGCACACGACGCGGAACGTCTACGAGACGTTCTTCGAGCCGCTCTTGGAGGCGAAGTTCGGCGAGCGCGCGGAGGACGTCTCGGCGGCGTGGCTGCTCGGTCGCATCAAGTTCCGCGGGGAGCGCGACCTGCTGAAGGGCGAACCCCTCGGGTATCTCCGCGGGGGATTCGGCCGCCTGCTGGACGCGCTCCTCCGGGACGTCGGGAGCGACACCGTGGAGACGAACACCCGGGTGACCGACCTCTCGTTCGGCGAAGCGGGCGTGGAGACGCTCACCGCCGAATCCGGGGACGGGACGACCGAGACGCACGAGGTCGAGTCGGTCGTCGTCGCGGCGATGCCGAACGTCCTCGAAGGACTCACGGGCTACGAGTGCGACATCGAGTTCCAGGGGACGGTCTGCTCCGTGATCTCCATGTCGGAGTCGCTCACGGACACGTACTGGCTGAACGTCGCGGACGACGCGCCCTTCGGCGCGCTGATCGAGCACACGAACTTCATCGACGAATCGCACTACGGCGGCGAACACCTCCTCTACGTCCCGAAGTACGTCCAGAGCCCCGAGGATCCCGTGTGGGCGATGGACGACGACGAGGTGGCCGACACGTGGATCGAGGGGATCGAGGCGCTGTTCCCCGACTTCGATCGCGAGTCGGTCAACTGGGTACAGACGGCGCGCAACCCCCGGACTGCGCCGATCTACGAGCGCGGCTACCTCGACATGGTGGTGCCCTACGACCTCGCAGACGACGGCGCACCGGGCGTCTACTACGCGGGGATGGCGAGCGAGGCGCAGTATCCCGAGCGCTCGCTGAACGGTGGGATCGTCGCCGGCTACGAGGTCGCCGACCGAATCACGGAGCGCTGACGGGTACCGTCGGTGGGCGCTCGGGCGCCAGTGCCGGGCCGCTCAGCGCTCGCCCGCACCGGGCGCGTCGTCGACGTCGACGCCCTCGGGTACCGCTTGGCTCCCGCGTTTCGTCTCGCCGTCGCCGTCTTCGACGTAGACGTCGTCGGCGAATCCGGCTTCGGCGTGCGGGAACTCCCCCTCCTCCAGGCGGTCGGGCGTGGCGGTGGCCTCGGGGAGTCCGCCTTCGGGGGCGAACTCACCCAGTGGGTCCTCAACGGTGATCCCGTGCGCCTCGAAGAAGTCGCGGTGGCGCTCGTAGTGGGCGTCGATCTCCTCCGGGGGGTACTCCATCATCTCCGCCCAGCCGTGGTTGTAGAAGTCGAAGGTGGCGACGACGTGCGTCATCTCGCGGGCCGTCGCCTCGTCGAACCCGTCCTGCAGGGCGGTGAGGTACATCTCGGTGCTGGCGTCGAAGAACGCTTCGAGGTGGGGGATCCGCTCCTCGCGGTACTCGGGGTCGGCCCACCCGCCGAAGACGGAGACGTGGATGTCGACGAGCTTCTCGTGGACGACGTCGCCGACGCCGGGCATCTCTAAGGCCTTCTGCGCCGCGAAGTGCGTGACGTTCTGCCGCAGCTTCATACGCGGACTATGGGATGCGACGTACAAAGACCCACCCATCGCGGTGATTCCGTGACACACAGCGGTAACGAGTGCCGGAACCGACAACGGATAGCAATCGACTTTAACCCGGAACGCACAGTGCCAGTTATGAGTCAGTCGTTCGTGATCATCGGTGACGGGGTCGCGGGGAGTTCCGCGGCGGAAACGATCCGCGAGCGCGAACCCGACGCCGACGTCACCATCCTCACCGACGAGGGCGAGGCCCTCTACAACCGCATCCTCATCAAGGAGTTCGCCAAGGGGAAACTCCCCGAGGCGCCGATCTCCATCCACGACGAGTCGTGGTACGACGAGCGCGACATCGACCTGCGGCTCAACACGCTCGTCACGGACATCGACACCGACGCTCACGTCGTCCACACGCACGAGGGCGACGACTTGGCGTACGACGCGGTGCTCGTCGCGACCGGCGGGACACCCACACAGCTCCCCGTCGAGAACAGCGACGCCGACGGCATCCACCACTTCTGGACGTTCGAGGACGCCCGTCGCATCCGGGAGCACACCGAGAAGGCGGACTCGGGCGTTATTGTCGGCGCGGGCCTCCTTGGGATCGACCTCGCGGCCATCTGTGCCGGGCAGGACATCGACGCGAAATACCTGATGCGCGGCAACCGCTGGTGGCGCTATGCCCTCAGCGAGGACGGCGCGGAGATCATCCACGACGCGCTCGCCGAGAAGGGCATCGAGCCGGTCTTCGAGTCCGGCGCGTCGGGCTTCGAGACGGACGACGACGGGCACGTCGTCGCGACGCTCGGCGGCGACGGCGGGCGCTACGAATCGGACTTCGTCGGCATCGCCATCGGCCTCAACTTCAACGTCGAGTTCCTCCAGGACACGGGCGTGACGATCGATAACGGCATCGTCGTCGACGAGTACATGCGCACCGACGCCGAGGACGTCTACGCGGCCGGCGACATCACGCGCTTCTACGACACGATCCGCGACACGCACGCGCAGAACGGCTCGTGGGGCTCCGCGAAACAGCAGGGGTCCGTCGCGGGGCACGCGATGACCGCCGACGACGTCGAGGACGACGTCGAGGCGTTCCGCTGGGTCTCCTCCTACTCCATCACGCACTTCGACTTCCCGTTCCTCTCCTTTGGCTTCCCGACGGACGGCGACGAGCACGCAGAACGGCGCTACTCGGAGACGGAGTGGCGGCGTCTCGCCTTCGAGGACGGGAAGCTCATCGGCGGCGTCCTCATCGGCGACCTCGCCCCGCAGTCGAAGTACAAACAGCTCATCCGCGCCGAGGCGGACGTCGCCGACCAATCCGACGTCCTCCTCCAGCAGAACTTCGAGCTCGAAGAGCTCGACGTCGATCTGTAGGGAGTCACGGCGAAACGCGCTTTTTTCGCGTACGCCGCCGCGCGGACGGCGCCGATGCGATCGGTGAGAGGACGCGCGACGGGATCGCCACACCGCGCGGTGTCGGCCCCGCGTGCGTGGGCGCTATCGCCCCGACCGAAGCCGTTTTCCACGCGAGCGGCCCTTTCGTACCTATGAGCATGAGCGGCGGGAGCACGGACATGACGCTCGCCTTCGAGCTGGCCGCGCTCAAGCGACTCGTGAAGCCCGGGACCGCGTTCGCCGACGCCCGACAGTGGACGGAGTACGTCGGCGTCGTGAGCGACGAACCGACGTACGTCGTCACGAACTTCACGCGCAAGCGCCGGATCAGACAGGACTTCTTCTCCGGCCCGAAGGACAAACGCGAGAGCTTGGAGAACGTAAAGAGCCAGTTCGAGACCGATCGGCACGTCTTCGTCGGCACGAGCGAGGCCGACGAGGCGCTCGCCGCCGAGACGGGATGGGAGTATCTCGCCGTCGAGGACGCCGCCGAGGCCGCCGGGTGGGAGCTCGGCGACCCCGCGGAGGCCGAGGCAGAGGGCGGCGAACCCGAACGCGACGACTGGCCGTAGATGACCGATACGGGACCGCGCGTGCCGGACGCCGGCGGCGACGGCGACCGCGGTGGATCGGGAGACGACGCCGCCCCGGACGACGGGACCGTGGCGCTCCCCTGCGGTGAGACGGTCCACCGCTCGGCGTTCGACCTCGGGATGCGCGAGTACGAGTGCGCCTGCGGCGAGCGCCACGCCGTCGTGATGGACATGCATCCGCCCTCGCGTTTCGTGCCGGAGGCCGTCGTCGACGTCCTGCGCGAGACGGTGAGCGTGGGGGAGGACGACGCCTTCGAGGCGTTCGGCACCCCCCACCTGATGGGGAGCGTGCTGGAGGAGTTCCCGGACGACGTGACCGTCGTCGACGCGACCGACGACGGGCGGGTCGGCTACGCGATGCTGTGGGCGACGGCCTTCGACGCGCGGACGCTCCACGAGCACGTCGTCGAGCTCGTCGTCGAGCTGATGGAGCACGCGGTGAGCCACGCGCGCGACGACGCCGCGCGGGGCGACTTCGAGGAGCAGATGCTCGATTTCGACGTGGCGGAGTTCGTCGAGCGCTACCGGCGAAACCGCGACTGGCGGGACGAGTACGACGCGCCCGCGTGAGGCGCACAGGGGGAAGCGCGAACGGGCGTCACGCGCGGCCCCGCCGCCGTCGCCGCTGATTACGATTTTCGAAATCCGGTTACGAGATTTGCACCGTTTCGGTTCGCTTATTACGATGTACGCACTCGTCTCCGATAGACATGAGTGACGACCGGACCGTCCTCCTCATCGGAAGCGGCCCGATACAGATCGGTCAGGCGGCAGAGTTCGACTACTCCGGCGCGCAGGCGTGTCGCGCCCTGCAGGAGGAAGGGGCCCGAGTCGTCCTCGTCAACTCCAACCCCGCCACGATCATGACGGACCCCGAGATGGCGGACGAGGTGTACATCGAACCCATCACCACCGACGCCATCGCGGAGGTCATCGCCGAAGAGGAACCCGACGGCGTGATCGCCGGCCTCGGCGGGCAGACGGGGCTGAACGTCACCGCCGAACTGGCCGAAGAGGGGGTCCTCGACGAGTACGATGTCGAGATCATGGGGACGCCCCTCGACACCATCTACGCGACGGAGGACCGCGAGCTCTTCCGCCAGCGGATGCACGACCTCGGCCAGCCGGTCGCGCGCTCGACCACCATCAGCCTCGACGAGGGCGAGAGCGTCCAGGACCTCGACGCGGACGCGCTCGGCGAGCGCGTCGAGGACGCCGTCGAATCGGTCGGCGGACTGCCGGTCATCATGCGGACCACGTACACGCTGGGCGGCTCCGGTTCCGGCGTCGTCGAGGACATGGAGGTCCTCAAAGAGCGCGTTCGCAAGGGCCTGCGCCTCTCCCGGAACGACGAGGTGCTCATCACCGAATCCATCGCCGGCTGGGTCGAACTCGAGTACGAGGTGATGCGCGACGCCGGCGACTCCACGGTCATCATCTGCAACATGGAGAACATCGACCCGATGGGCATCCACACCGGGGAGTCCACGGTCGTCACGCCGTCGCAGGTCATCCCGGACGACGGTCACCAGGAGATGCGCGACGCGGCCCTGGAGGTCATCCGCGATCTCGGTATCGAGGGCGGCTGTAACATCCAGTTCGCGTGGCGCGACGACGGCACGCCGGGCGGCGAGTATCGCGTGGTGGAGGTGAACCCGCGCGTCTCGCGCTCCTCCGCGCTCGCCTCGAAGGCGACCGGCTACCCCATCGCGCGCGTCACCGCGAAGGTCGCGCTCGGCAAGCGCCTCCACGAGATCACGAACGAGATCACGGGCGAGACGACGGCCGCCTTCGAGCCCGCGATCGACTACGTCGTCACGAAGGTGCCGCGCTGGCCCAAGGACAAGTTCGACAACGTGGACTTCACGCTCGGCACCGCGATGAAGAGCACGGGCGAGGCGATGGCGATCGGACGCACCTTCGAGGAGTCGCTGTTGAAGGCGATGCGTTCGAGCGAGTACGAACCCGATGTCGACTGGGCGAGCCTCTCGGACGACGAGCTCGCCGAGACGTACGTCGCGCGCCCGAGCCCCGATCGCCCCTACGCGATTTTCGAGGCGTTCGACCGCGGCTTCACGATCGACGAAGTCGTCGATCTCACCGGCATCGAGGAGTGGTACGTCGAGCGCTTCGCGCGGATCGCCGACGCCGCCGACGGCGCGAAAGACGGCGCGTTCACCGACGCCGCCATCGAGGGCTTCACGAACCACGAGATCACGGCGCTCGCCGGCGGGGCGTTCGACGACACGCACCCGTCGTGGTTGCCCGCGGACGTCGAGGCCGAGGCCTCCGCCGACGGGCCCGAAGCGCGCCCCGACGGCGCGGGCGTGAGCGTCGCGGACGTCGAGGCCGACGTCCCCGGGCGCACCTACAAGCAGGTCGACACCTGCGCGGGCGAGTTCGAAGCTCAGACGCCGTACTACTACTCCTCGCGCAAGCCCGAGTGGTTCAGCGGACCCTTCGAGGGCGAGTCCGCGGGCGGCGAGCTCCGCGTCGATCACGACACCGACTCGGTCGTCGTCGTCGGCGGCGGCCCCATCCGCATCGGACAGGGCGTCGAGTTCGATTACTGCTCCGTCCACGCCGTCCGCGCGCTGCGCGAGGAGGGCGTCGAGGCCCACGTCGTCAACAACAACCCGGAGACGGTCTCGACCGACTACGACACCAGCGACGGCCTGTTCTTCGAGCCGATCACCGCCGAGGAGGTCGCGGACGTCGTCGAGGCAACCGGCGCCGACGGCGTGATGGTCCAGTTCGGCGGCCAGACGTCCGTGAACGTCGCGGACGAGCTCGAAGCCGAGATCGACCGGCGCGGGCTAAGTGCAAAAATCCTCGGGACGAGCGTCGAGGCGATGGACTTAGCGGAGGACCGCGATCGCTTCAACGTCCTGATGGACGGCCTCGGAATCAGCCAGCCGGACGGCGGCACGGCGACGAGCAAAGCGGAGGCCCTCGACCTCGCGCACGATCTGGGCTACCCCGTGCTCGTCCGGCCGTCCTACGTCCTCGGCGGGCGCGCGATGGACGTCGTCCACAGCGACGCGGAGCTCGAGGGGTACATCGAGGAGGCCGTCCGGGTCGCCCCCGACAAGCCGATCCTCGTCGACGAGTTCCTCGCGGACGCCGTCGAGCTCGACGTTGACGCCGTCTCGGACGGCGAGGACGTCCTCATCGGCGGCGTAATGGAGCACGTCGAGGCCGCCGGCGTCCACAGCGGTGACTCGGCCTGCGTCATCCCGCCGCGCAACCTCGACGACGAGACGCTCGGTCGCGTCCGCGAGGTCGTCGAGGAGATCGCGCGCGCGCTCGAAACCGTCGGCCTGCTCAACGTCCAGCTCGCCGTGAAGGACGGCGAAGTCTACGTGCTGGAGGCGAACCCCCGCTCATCGCGCACCGTTCCGTTCGTCTCGAAGGCGACCGGCGTCCCCATCGCCAAGCTCGCCGCGAAGGTCATGGCGGGCGACTCGCTCGCCGACCTCGGCGTCGAGGAGGGCGTCCCCGAGCAGTTCAGCGTCAAGGAGGTCGTCCTCCCGTTCGATCGCTTCGAGGGCGCGGACCCGCGTCTCGGTCCCGAGATGAAGTCCACGGGCGAGGTCATGGGGACCGCCCGGAGCTTCGGGAAGGCCTACGAGAAGGCCCAATCCGCGGCCGGCAACCCGCTTCCCGAGGGCGGCGTCGCCGTCGTGGACTTCGACCTCGACGGCTTCGACGACTACTACGACGTCCGCGCGTTCGACGACGTTCCCGAGGCGATCCGGCAGAATGAACTCGACCTCTACGTGGGCGACGACGTCCACGCGCTCCAGACCGCCATCGAGGAGGAACTCCCCTACATCTCCACGATCGCCAGCGCCGAGGCGAGCCTCGAAGCCCTCGCCCACCGCGAGGACGACCTCGACGTCGCCTCCGTCAGCTCCCGCCCCATCACGAACACCACGTGGGGCGGCGACTGACGCCTCGCGGGCGGTACCTCGTCTCCTCCCACGACGGCTCTTTTCGCGGATCGTCCCCAGACGGCTAGCGCGACTCGCGCGGCGTCATCGAGCGCCGTCGCTCGCCGCGCGAGTCGGGACAGGAAACTTCGGAGGACCGCCGGAATCCGAGAGAGCCGCGCGTTCGAGCGCTTACGCGGTGACTTGCCGGCTCTCCGCGAGTTCGAGAACTTCGTCGAAGAAGTCGAGGGTGTCGTGCGGGCCGGGGTTCGCCTCGGGGTGGTACTGGCGGGTGAGGATGCCGTACTCGGTGCTGTCGAGGCCTTCGGGGGTGTCGTCGTTGACGTTCACCTGCGTGACGGTGAGGTCGCCGGGCTCGGCGACCGTGTAGCCGTGGTTCTGCGTCGTCATGACGACCCGTCCCGTATCGTGGTCGAGGACGGGCTGGTTGACCCCGCGGTGACCGAAGTCCATCTTCTCCGTCGTCCCGCCGAGGGCGCGCGCGACGACCTGCTGGCCGAGGCAGATGCCCGCGATGGGGAGCTCGCCGGTGAAGTGCTCGACGAGGGTCCGGGCCGCCTCGAAGTTCGCGGGATCGCCGGGGCCGTTCGAGATGAAGAGGACGTCCGGATCGAGCGCCTCGACGTCCTCGGGCGTGGTGTCGTAGGGGAGGACGTGCACGTCGGCGTTCCGCGCGGTGAGCGAGTCGACGATGGAGCCCTTCGCGCCACAGTCGATCAGCGCGACGCGTGCACCGGATCCCTCGTGGTGGATCGGCTCGTCGACGCTGACGTCCGCGCCGATGTCCGTGATGTCGCTCATGTGCGGGCACGTGTCGAGTTGCGCCTTCGCCTCCTCGGGCGAGGCGTCGGGGCCGGCGGAGACGCCAACCTTCATCGCGCCGCGGTCGCGGATGTCCGTGACGAGATCGCGCGTGTCGACGTGGTCGACGGCGGGAACGCCCTCCGACTCGAGCCATTCGGCGACGTCGTCGGTCATCTCGCGCGCGACGACGGCGTAGGGGTGGACGCGATCAGACTCGAAGCGCTCCTCTCGGACGCCGTAGTTCCCGATGAGGGGGTAGGAGAAGGTGAGCACCTGGGCCTCGTAGGAGGGGTCGGTGAGACTCTCCTCGTACCCGGTGTAGGCGGTCGTGAACACGAGTTCGCCCTGGGCCGCACCCGGGGCGCGTGCACGCGCTTCGACTACGTCCCCCGTTTCGAGGGCGAGGTAGGCGTCCGACATTACGAGAAGCGAACGCACCTCCCGACAATAAGCCTTGCTTTCGTAGCGTCGTTACGAAATTCGTAACTCCTTTCGCACGCCACGCCGTCCGTCCCGTATGGACGACCTCGACCGGCAGATCCTGGACGTCCTCCGACGCGACGCCAGGACCCCCTACACCGAGATCGGTGACGAACTCGGCGTCAGCGAGGGTACCATCCGCAACCGCGTCGAGCGCTTGCAGGAGGACGGCGTCATCGAGCGCTTCACCATCTCGACCAGCACGGGGAACGTCAAGGCGATGATCGAAGTCGACGTCGCCGTCGACGTCGACACTCACCGCGTCGGCGATCAGATCGCCGAGTGGCCCGAAGTCGATTTCGTCTGGCAGGTCTCCGGCGAACTCGACATCGTCGTCGTCGTCGACGCAGACGACACCGGCCGCGTCAACGAACTCATCACCAAGACGCGCGAACTCGACGACGTTACGACGACGAAGACGCGACTCATACTGGACGAAACCCTGTAAATCGACCTTTTGCCGCGCTCGTGGTTCGAGAGACGGTGTCGCCGTCTCTCATCATCATGAAAGCGCGAAGCGCCTTTCGAATGACTTCGCTCGCTGGCAAAAGCTCGGCCAAAAGCGGCGTCGGCCACCTTCGGTGGTCTCGCCGCCTCGCGCCTCCGGCGCGAGTGAACCGGCGACCTACCGGGTCCTAACGACCGCTCGCTCGCGGATGCTATCCTCCGTGGTTCGTTCGGTCTATGTGTGTATCGGACGATACCAGTATCATCGTATTGTAAGGCCCGTATGCGGACGAACTGACTATATGCTGGGATACTAGACAAACCGTATGAACCGCGCCCTCCCTGTCGCACTCGGTGTCGGCGTCCTCGTCGCTGCCGCCGTCTACGCTTTGCTCGTCTCTGATTGGTACGTTGCGGGCTGTCTCGGTGGAACATACGCAGGAGTAGCGTACTTCGCGTCTGCCTACTCTAGTACCGTCTTCCGGTATCGAACGAGATTCACCGAGCGCACGGACAAGGTCGGTGATTTCATTGGTCTCATGGGGGTCAACCTTGGCATTCTTGCGTTCATCGCTTACCTCAACACGTCCACTCGCGTGACAGCCGCCCTCGTCATCTGGTACACTGGAGCCGTGGCATTCATCCTCTTTGCAACGCACGTCCGCCACGAAGTCGGCGCGTAAGACCGAGGGTCTACATCGAACCCTCCACGCGGTAGTGTTCGGCGACCGAGCGGGTCGATAGACCCCGGTAGGTCGCCGATTCCCTCGCGCGTTAGCGCGAGGCCGAGGAGGGACCGGAGATCCCGACGTTGGCTTTTGGTCGAGCTTTTGCAAGCGCAGGCGCGGCGAAGCCGCGCCGAGCGCTGCAAAAGGTCGTTTAGAAGAATTCGTCGAGGCCGCTCTGCATGTCGTCGTCCTCGGCGTCGTCGCTCTTCGTGTCCGTCTCCTGTTCGTCGACGAAGACGTCGGCCTCGTCGCCCGTTTCGTCGGTTTCCGCTGTATCCTCTTTCGCCTCGACGTCGGCGTCGACGTCCGTCTGCCCGGCGAACGCGCCCCCGGAGTGTTCGACGGCGGCTTCGGCCTTCGACGCCTCGGCGTCGGCGACGATGTCCGCCACCTTGTTCGTGTCCTTCCCGCTGCCGGTGACGAACGCGACGTGCTCTGCCTCCAGGTCGTAGGCGGCGGCCATCGCCACGGTGAGCTCGCGGGGCTTGCAGTGATGCGTCATTGCGGCGAGGAACGGCATGACCTCGCGGCGGGCGCTCGCCATCGAGCACCCCGATTTCTCGGCGATCTTGCGGGCGACGTAGTCGCGGGTGTTCCGCGTGCCTTTCGTCCGGCCGAGCTTCGACCAGTAGGACGGGGGGCCGTAGCGCGTCCACCCGCCTTTGGGCTCGCGGCGGGCGGCGGCGACGCCGGCGGCGACGTTGTCGGTCGCGTAGCGCCAGTAGGAGTAGTCCTGCGTGGCGCGCACGCGCCCGAGCCACTTATCGGCGTTCGCGAGGAAACCGTAGGCGTCCGCGAGCTCGGCCCTGCCGTAGTCCTTCGGGACGTTGTCCTCCACCCAGTTGAGGAGGTCGTCCGGCGTCTCGTCGACGTCGTAGGCGGCGTAGAGCGACTCCTGTGCGCCCTTCTCTTTGATGACGTCGTCGAGGAAGTCGAAGATGCCCTCGGTGGTGTCTCGATCACCGGTGACGATGTCGTCCTCGGTGAGGACTTCGCGTTCCTCGGCGAGCGCCTGGAGGTCGTTGATCGCCGACCGGAGGTCTCCCGCGTTCTTCTGGGCGAGCGCCGAGAGCGCGGCGTCCTCGTACTCGACGCCCTCGCGTCGACAGACGTCGCGGAGGACGGGGACGATGGAGCGCTTGCCGACGTCGCGGAACTCGATCTCCTGACAGGCGTTCCGGAGGGCGTTCGACATGTCGTAGTACTCGTTGGCGATGAGCACCATCGGCTGGGTCGCTTCCTTGACGAGGCGCGTGACGGCGCGCGCGCCCCCGCGATCGGCGTTCCCGTGGATGTTGTCCGCTTCGTCCATGATGACGAGCTTTCGACCGCCGGTGCCACCGCCGAGCGTGCCGGATTTCGCGGCCTCGCCAGCGACGCGCTCGATGACGTCCTTCGTGCGCGTGTCGCTCGCGTTCAACTCGATCGCGTCCCACCCCATGTCGTTGGCGAGCGCGTGCGCCGCGGAGGTCTTCCCCACGCCGGGGCTCCCGTGGACGACGACGGCTTCCCGGTGATCGTCCCACGTCTCCGCCCACTGCTTGAGGTCGTCGCGGGCCGAGTCGTTCCCGCGGACCTCCGAGAGCGTCGTCGGGCGGTACTTCTCCGTCCAGTCTACCATTACGCGAGAAGAGACGCGAACCGCGGTTAGGTGTTCCGGGACGGGCCGGATCGAACGCGCCGGCTACTCGGAGTGCGCGGCGACGTACGTCACCGGGCACGGCGAGTCGAGGATGATGTCTTGGGCGGTGCTGCCGAAGACGGCTTTCCCCGTCGGCGAGCGCGGCCGCCCGCAGACGAAGACCTGATCCGCGCCGACTTCGCCGGCGGCCGCGACGACCTCCTCCGCGACCTTGCCGACCGCGCCGCGGACCTCGTAGTCGATCCCGTGCTCGTCGAGCGTCGCGCCGAGGCGCTCGATCGTCTCGTGGTCCGCCAAGACGTCGTCGGCGTCGTCTCGGCTCGCCCCCTCGTGGCCGAGGCGCTCGGCGGCGTCGAGGAACTCCTCGCCCGTGACGACGTAGGTCAGCACGACCGTCGCCTCGGCCGGTCCGGCGACCCGCATCGCGGCGTCGAGCAGCCGATCCGCGTTCTCGTCGGTTATCGCCGGACTGAGCGCGACCAGTACCGTGTCGAGCGTCGGTTCCATGTCACTCCGTCGATCACGGATCGACATAATACTACGCCCCCGGGAGCGGTCGTGCGTGACGACGCGCGTTTCGCCCGACTGCGACGGATCGAGACCGCGTTCGCTGCCCGTCGATCGACGCGACCGGAGCTCCCGCGACGGAACACCGCGGCGCTTCGGAACCGCCTCGACCTGTCGCTTCGACCGGTGCCCGTCCGGAGGAGGGGCCGACTCGAACGGCCGAGAAAACCCTCTTCGCACACAAAACCCTCTGTTCGTACGCGAGAGACGGTATCCAGCGATTCGACCAAGCGGCGCGCCACCACGTCGAGCGTGACAACAGTTATTACCCATGCGCACAAATATCGTGATAGATGGTATCGAGTGCCATACCACCGTCGGACGAAGCGCGCGAGATATTCACCGACCTCGGGTACGAGGTGACCGGCGACGCGGAGAACAGCTTCCGCGCCGCACGCGAGTGGAAGGAGATCGACGTGCTCGCCGTGACCGACGAGGTGCGAACCGACGGGGACGATCGGATGCGCTGTTTCGTCACGTGGAACGATCACGTCGAGCGCCTCGAACGCGCGCTCTCGACCGAGGAGCACGACGCCGAGTGGGCGATCATCGGCGTCGCCGAGGACGGCGACTACGAGGTCGCGCGCGCTCCGCCGACGGCGTAACGCACCGATACCACCACACCGGGCCGTAGCTATTTGTCCGGTCCACCCGACGATCCGTGCGTGCTATCGCTCACGACTATCGTCACGGACACCCTCTCGCGGTTCATCGATGGGATCGTCGCCGCGCTCCCGAAGCTCATCACGGGGATCGTCTTCCTCCTCCTCGCCGCCGTCGGCATCCGAATCGCGGTGTGGGCGGCCGCGAGCGTCGTCTCGCGAACGACCGACCAGCCGATCTACGTCCAGTTCGTCCGCACGATCGTCGGCGTCTTCCTCTGGTTCGGCGCGCTCCTCGCGTTCCTCACGCTCGTCGGGCTCCCCGGGATCGCGGCCGCGCTCGGCACCGCCTCGGGCTTCCTCGCGCTCGGCGTCTCTTACGCCCTCAGCGGGATGCTCGCGGACGCCGTCGCCGGCGTCTACCTCCTGCGCGATCCCGACTTCAACCCCGGCGACCGCGTCGTGGCCGGCGACACCGACGGGACGGTGACGGAGATCGAACTCCGGAAGACCCGCTTCGCGGTCGACGACGGTGTCGTCGTGCGCGCGAACGCCGAGGTCGAGAAGAAGTGGACGAAGAAGACGGAATCGGAGTGAGCCGTGTCACACCGGCGGGGAGCATATACCCGCTCGACGCCTTTCGGGAGCTATGTTCGTCGGACACGAGACGATCGCGTTCGCCCTCGTCGCGCTCGCCGCCGTCCGCTACGGTCTCGGACGCAAGCGCGCGCTCGCGCTCGGCGTCGCCGCCGGCTGTTTCGCCGCCGTCCCCGACGTCGACATGGCCTACGCCCCGCTCGGCCTCCTCACCGTCCAGAGCGCCGACGCGCTCGCCGCCGCCAACGCCTTCTGGGGCGCGAGCACCGAGGTCCACCGCGCCGTCACGCACTCGCTCGTCGTCGCGCCGTTCGCCGCCGCCGTCTTCGCGCTCACCGCCGCTCGGCGGCGCCGCGAGCGAGCGCTCGCCGGGCTGGGCGCGCTCGCGCTGTCCGTGGGCGCGCTCGCCGTCTCCGGCGTCCTCGCCGGCGCCGTGATGGCGCTCTACGTCCTCGCGGGCATCGCCGTCGCGCTCGTCGCCGCCAGCCGCCTCGAACTCGGATCGCGCGCGCTCGCGGCGACCGCGCTCGTCGGCCTCCTCACGCACCCCTTCGGCGACCTCCTGACGGGGACGCCGCCGGACTTCCTCTACCCGCTCCCGTGGCACCTGCTCGCCGCGCGCCCCGCGCCGTTCGCCGACCCGACGCTCGACCTGCTCGCGGCGTTCGCGCTCGAACTCGCCTGCCTCTGGGCGGGCGTCTACGCCTATCACCGCGTCTCGGGGGCGCCGATCCGCGAGCACTTACACGGCCGGGCCGCCGCCGGCGCCGCGTACGCGCTCGCCGCGCTCGTCATCACGCCGCCGACGCTCGACGTCTCGTATCACTTCGTCTTCAGCGTCGTCGCCGTCGGCACCGTCGGTGTCGTCGAACCCACGAACCGTCGCCTCCCCGACCTCCCGAGCGCCGCCGTCACCGGTCTCGCGGCCGTCACCGTCGCCGGCGTCGGCTACACGCTCGCCTACCTGCTCCTCTGAGCGGGCCCGCCCGACACTTTTGTAACACGGCCCTGCGAAGCGTCGTAGAACGATGGACGGCACGCGACTCGGTCGGGTACTCGAGACCGAGCGGACGAACGCCGCGCTCTCGTGGGCGCTCGTCGCGCTCGTCGTCGCCGTCGCGGGCGCGAGTCTCTGGGAGGGAGACCTCGCGTGGAGCGCGTTCTGCGCGGGCGTCGCGGCGCTCGCCGTCGTCCCCCCGGCCGCGTATCGGAATCACCGCGTGATGCTCCCCTGGGAGGTGCTCGTCGTCGCGTTCCTCCCCGTCCTCGGGCACGCGCTCGCCACGTGGTGGCTGACGAGCGCTATCGCCACCTACCTCTCCGTGGCGGCGCTCGCGCTCGTCCTCGTCGTCGAACTCGACGTCTTCACGGCCGTTCGGATGACGGATCACGTCGCCGCGTTCGCCGTCGTCGTCGCTACGATGGCCATCGCGGGCCTCTGGGCGGTCGTCCAGTGGCTCAGCGACGTCTATCTCGGGACGACGCTCGTCTACGTTTCCCGCCCCGTTACGCCCGCCGTCGACGCCGCGTCCCTCGACGCGCTCATGTGGGACTTCGTCGCCGCGACCGCCTGCGGCGTCGTCGGCGCCGGGCTCTTCGTCCTCTACTTCCAGCGCCGCGTCCGCGCCGACGCGCGCTTCGCGGCGGAGGTGCGCGAATGAGGATCCGCGATCGCCTCGGGATCTCGAAGCACCGGCAGGCGCAACTCGCGCACGTCCTCCAGCTCTGTCTCGTCGGCTTCGTCTTCGTCGGCCTCTACGAGGGGCAACTCGGCGTCGTTGTCAACGCCGCCGTCGGCCTCGGCGTCTCCACACTCCCGGCCGTCCTCGAACGCGACTACGGCGTCCCGATGGACCCCGCCCTCGTCCTCTGGGTGACGCTCGCCGTCTTCCTCCACGCCCTCGGCACCGTCGGCGTCCCGGGGACGGGCTCGTTCTACGGGAACGTCTGGTGGTGGGACCACCTCACGCACACCCTCTCGTCGTCTGTCGTGGCCGCGGCCGGCTACGCCGCCGTCCGCGCCATCGACGAGCACACCGACGCCGTCTACTTCCCGCCCGCGTTCCTCTTCGTCCTCCTCTTCGTCATCACGCTCGCCTTCGGCGTCTTCTGGGAGATCGTCGAGTTCGCCATCTCCGAGGTCGCGGCCCTCGCCGGGGTCACGAGCGTCCTCACGCAGTACGGCGTCACCGACACGATGCTCGATCTCCTCTTCGACACCGCCGGCGCGCTCGTCGTCGCCGTCGGCGGGACGACGTATCTCTCCGGCGTCGTCGATACCCTCGCCGCGCGTCTCGACGCCCGCAGCGAGGAGTGATCCGTCGGCGGCCACGTTTAAGACGACGGCGGATGAAAGATCGGTATGGTCTACAAGAAGATCGACCTCGTCGGGACCAGCACCGAGAGCTTCGACGACGCCGTCGACGACGCGCTCGACCGAGCCGAGGAGACGCTCGACAACGTCTCGTGGGCCGAAGTCGTCGAACAACGCGTCGGCATCGAGGGGCACGACGACCGCCAGTATCAGGTCGAAGTCGAAGTCGCGTTCGGCCTCGACGACTGACTCGGCTGACGCGACGCGCATCCTTCCCCGATTTTTCCTTCTCCCTTTTCGGTGCTCACGGCTCCGCGCTACCCCGTCTAAATCACGCCACTCACGCTTCGCCCATGCTCTGTGTCCGTCGTTCCGCGAGCCCGCGCTATGTTCGTCCTCGCGCTACTCACGGGTCGTGCCCCCGCTCGTCCTTCCGCGGTTTCTCGCTATCCCTCGGAACCGCGCGCTACTCGAACCCCCGACCCCCGCTCACGTAGTCGGGACGCGTCGGCGGCTCCGCCTCGCTTCTCCCTTCGAGCACCGGGAGGTCGAGGATGCAGTAGTAGGCGCGGTACGCCCGCGCGACCGTCGTCGTGACGGCGCGAACGGCGTCGTCGAAGTCCTCGGCCGCGAAACGCCCGCCGGGGAAGAGTCGCCGGTGGACGTAGAAGTCCGCCAGCGCACCGTTGCGCGTGTAGTGGGGTTCGTAGATCGCGTCTGTCGTCTCGCACTCCGCCTCGATCGTCTCGACGGCCTCACGCATCCCGTCGGCCTCGTCGACGACGGCGCGCGCGGCGACGTGACGCTCCGGTTCGTCGCCGTCCTCGTACGCGACGTCCCGCGACGCGTACTCCTCGACGTCGGCGTCGCCGAGTTCGAAGGCGAGCGCTTGGACGGGCGAGTGGTGGGAGGTGACGTAGAGGTACTCAGCGTTCGCCGGGCCGTACACCAAGAAGGGCTCGTCGTCGACCGTGGTGAAGCGATAGCCGCGACAGTCGGCACCGTGGCGATCCGTGAACGATTCGAGCGTCCCCTCGTGGGTGTGGCGGGCGGCCTCGGCGTAGCCCGCGACGACTCCGAGGGCGTCCGCGCGCGTGCTGGGCATACCCGCGAAAGGGGGAGCGCGCCTAAATCAGGTCCGGAAGGACTCGCCGCACCCGCACTCGGCCTCGACGTTCGGGTTCTCGACGTTGAAGCCGGCGGCCTGCAGGCCGCTCTCGTAGTCGAGTCGGCTGCCCGCGATGTACTGCTCGCTCGCCGGGTCGACGAAGACGCGCAGGCCGTGGGCCTCGACGATGGTGTCGTCCTCCTCGGGCGCGTCGTCGAACCGCATCCCGTAGGAGAGCCCGGCGCAGCCGCCCTGCTGGACGAAGAGGCGCAGGCCCGCGACGTCCGTGTCCAGCCCCTCGCCGTCGAGCAGCGAGAGCGCCTGCTCGGCGGCGTCCTCCGTCACGCGGACCGTCTCGGCCGGTGATCCGCTGTCGGCAGTCGTACTCATACACGTGGCAACGTCGCCCAGATGGTTAACTGTGGCGTCGGATGGGCCATCCGCCGGTACCCCGGACGGAGCGGCCGGACGACGCCGCGCGGGAGGCGCGCGCGTCTGATCGGCGACCCGCCGCGGCGGCTTCACGATCGTCCGACTCGCTCAGCGCCGCGGTCGTCGACCGGCGTCGTCTCCGGGAGCCAGAGTCTGACCGTCGTCCCGTCGTCGGTCCGCTCGAAGGTGACGTCGCCGCCGAGGCGACGCAGACACCAGACGACCGTCCACAGCCCGAGCCCGCTCCCGTGTTCGAGGTCGCTCTCCGTCCCGTTCGTCAGCACCTCGACCTCGGCCGCCGGGATCCCGGGTCCGTCGTCGTGCACCGCGAGGACGACCGCGTACTCGTCGCCGTCGGCGGTCGACGGACGGCGTCGAGTCGATCGCGTGCTCGATGGCGTTCTCGACGACGTTCTCCAACGCGAAGGCGAGATGTCGCCGGTCGGTGGCGACGACGAGGTCGTCGGGTCCGCGCCCCGTGATCGCCGCCCGTTCGTCGAACTCCCCGACGACTTCCGCGACGACGTCCGTGACGGCGACGTCCGCGATAGCGAGGTCGCGATGTCGGAGCCGATCGAAGCGGCGCGCCTTCTCGCCGATGGCGGCCAGCGCCGCCCCGCTCTCGTGTGCGGTGGCGGCGAGCGTCCGTATCTTCGGGTCGTCGGCCTCCTCCTCGATGACCGCGGTCGACCCGAGAACGGTCGTCAGCTTGTTCCGGAGGTTGTGCCGGAGGACGCGGTTGAACACCTCCAGTCGCTGTTCGTTCTCGCGCTCGGCGGTGACGTCGCGGAACAACAGCGTGTGACCGACAACGGCGTCCCCCGAGACGAGCGGCGAGCGGTGGACCGCGAACACGTACCGTCCGTCGTCGGTCGTGACGGTGATCGAGTGGTCGTCCCCGTCCCGGACCGCGTCGAGGTCGACGGTGAGGACGGCCGCGGCGTCGCGGCCGATCGTCGCCGCTTCGTCCCCGTCGACGAGGACGTCGAGCGCGGCGGCGTTGACGTCGACGATCCGGCCGGCGTCGTCGACGACCACGACGGGGTCCGGGAGCGCGTCGATCGCCTGTTCGTCCGCGACCCGGCCGGCTTTCGGACTGGCGTCGAACAGCTGCTTGCCGGCGAACGCGTACGCGTCGAGGCCCGCGTGGACCACCGAGAGGGGGACCGCCCAGATGAGCGTCGAGGCCGGCCCGAGATCGAGGACCCACACCGCGACGCCGACGCCGGGCGGGACCGTGCTGAGCGCGACGGCGACGGCCTCGCTCCGGTAGAGCGGGCCGTAGCTGAGTATCGTCTCGACGAGCAGGTAGACGCCGACGGCCACGTACGCCATGTCGACCGCGAGGGTGGCGAGCGCGCCCGACCGGAAGGTGTAGTCGAGCGTGACGACGCCGAGGACGCGGACGGGGGTGGGATCGGTCCAGAAGAGGCCGTGGAACGACGACGTGAGGAGGAGGAGGCTCCCGAGCGCCGGGACGACGGCGAGGGCGGCGAACGCCATCCACCCCCGCGAGCCGACGCGCCCCGTGTATTCGAGCGCGAACCCGAGGAAGAGATAGCCGAGCCACACGAGCGCGAGGACGCACACCACCTCGAAGGCGACGCGCCACGTCGGCGCGGTGACGAACAGCCCCACGCTGTACGCGAGACACCCAACCGCTTGCGTGGCGATCGTTGCGAGGAGCCAGTCGACGCTCGGCCGACCGCGGCGGGGGAGGAGGTACGCGGTGAGCGCCGCCAGCGAGACCGCCGCGGCGACCGACGCGACGGCGACCGGCGGGACCGGCTGCGAGAGCGCGTTCATCGGGGGGACCCCTCCTGATCGCCGGCGCGACGCGGACGCGTCCCCACGTCAGACGTGTGTGGTCCCGCTGACGGGGCGCACGGACGCGCTCGGACGCGGCGCGGGCGTCGGCGGCGAGAACGGCGATCGAACGGCGCGGCGTCGGCCGGCGCGCCCGCCCGTGACCGACGCGCGTCTCGCGTCACTCCGTGTCCGCGAAGCGCGCGTCGACGCTGTTCGCGTGTCCCTCCAGTCCCTCCGCGTTCGCGAGGGTCGTCACGGTGTCGCGCAGGTCCGCGAGCGCGTCCCGATCGAGGCGCTGGACGGTGCTCGCGCGGAGGAACGTATCGACGCTCAGCCCGCCCTTCACGCGCGCGCCGGCGTTCGTCGGGAGGACGTGGTTCGTCCCCGTCGCGTAATCGCCCGCCGCGACGGGCGTGTACGGCCCGAGGAAGACGCTCCCCGCGTCGTCGATCCGATCCAGGATCCCCTCGTCGTCGGCCGCTTGGATCGAGAGGTGCTCGGCGGCGTACTCCTCCGCGAACAGCACGGCCTCGCTCATCGAGCGCGCGTGGAAGACGCCGCTGGCGTCGGCGTCGAGCGCCGACTCGATGACGTCCGCTCGCTCCCGGTCGGCGATCCCGTCCGCGACGGCCTCGCTGATCGCCTCCGCGGTCGCCTCGTCGTCCGTCACGGCGACCACGGACGCCTCGGGGTCGTGCTCGGCCTGCGCGAGCAGGTCGGCGGCGACGTACTCGGGCTCACAGGTCTCGTCCGCCACGACGCAGACCTCCGAGGGGCCCGCGAGGAAGTCGATCTCGACGTCCCCGCGAACCTCGGCCTTCCCCGCGGTCACCCACTTGTTGCCGGGCCCGACGATCAGCTGCGTGCGGTCGACGGTCTCCGTCCCGTAGGCGAGCGCGGCGATGGCCTGCGCCCCGCCCGCGGCGTACACGCGATCCGCGCCCGCCGCGTGGCAGGCCGCGAGCGTCACGGGGTGCATCTCCTCCGCGGGCGGGGTCGCGACCGCGACCTGCTCGACGCCCGCGACCTTGGCGGGCACCACGGTCATGATGACGCTGGACGGGTACGTCGCCGCCCCGCCGGGGGCGTACGCGCCGACGCGCTCGATCGGGCGGAACCGACGGCCGAGTTCGCGTCCGTCGACCGTCTCCGTCCAGTCCTCGGGGAGCTGGCGCTCGTGGAACGCCCGGACGTTCCCGATCGCCGTCTCGATCGCCTCGCGGACGTCGTCGTCGATGTCGTCGTACGCGCGCGCCGCTTGATCCGTGACGTCGACGTTTCCGACCTCGACGCCGTCGAACTCGCTGGAGAACTCGCGGAGCGCGGCGTCGCCCTCCGCGCGGACGCGCGAGACGATGTCGCGGACGTCGTCGCGCACCGCGTCGATGCCGGCGTCGCGCTCGAACAGCGCGCGCCGTCGCGCCGGCCCGAGAGCCGCGAGCGCCTCGGCTTCGATGGTCATATCGGATCTCTCGGGCGGGCGGCGGTAAACCGTTACGCTACCGCGGAACGCGGACGGCGGAGGCGCGCACCCGCCGAGGCCACCACCTTCTTCCGAGCGGCAACCGCGTCAGTTGATCATGGGCACGTCTCGCGGGAACGGGGGATCGAACGCCAATCGGGCTGGGGAGACGCCGGTGGGGACGGGTCACCCCGAGACAGTCACGGACGAGACGACGGTGACGGAGGAGGGGACGGAGCTCGAACGCTCCATCGGCCTCGCCGGCGGGCTCTCGATCGGCGTCGGGACGATGATCGGTGCGGGCATCTTCGTCTTCCCGGGGCTCGCCGCGGGCCGCGCCGGGCCGGCGGCGGCCGGGTCGTTCACCATCGGCGCCGTCATCGCCCTGCTGGTCGCCCTCCCCGCCTCCGAGCTGGCGACCGCGATGCCGAAATCCGGCGGGGGGTACTACTTCATCTCGCGGGCGCTCGGCGCGCTTCCGGGCGCGGTCGTCGGCATCAGCATCTGGCTCGGGCTCGTCTTCGCCACCGCGTTCTACCTCGTCGGCTTCGGCAACTACGCGGCGGAGATGCTCCAGCAGGCCGGGCTCGGCACCTCGATCGGCGGTATCGGCGTCATCACGCCGCTCGCGCTCGTCTTCGGCGTGCTCCTCACCGCCCTCAACCTCGTCGGGACGGAGAACGCCGCGAAGCTGCAGAACTACGTCGTCGGCCTCCTGCTCTCCATCCTCGTCGCCTTCCTCGGATACGGCGGCCTCGACGCGATCGGCGTCTTCGGGACGCAGACGACGCCCGAGGCGTTCGCGCCGTTCGGCGTCGCCCCCGTGTTCACCACCGCGGCGCTCGTCTTCACCTCCTACCTCGGCTTCGCGCAGGTCGCGACCGTCGCCGGCGACATCAAGAAACCGGGGCGGAACCTCCCGCTGGCGATGGTCGGTAGCGTCCTCGCCGTCGGCGTGCTCTACGTCGCAACCATCTTCGTGGCGACCAGCGCGATGGGCTCCGCGGCGCTCCGTGACGCCGGTGAGACCGCCATCGTCAGCGTCGCGGATCAGTTCCTCGGGACGGCCGGCGTCGTCGCCATCCTCCTCGCGGGCCTCCTCGCTACCGTCTCCTCCGCGAACGCCTCCATCCTCTCGACGTCGCGCGCCGTCTTCGCCGTCAGCAAGGACGCGCTCATCCCGGCGTTCGCCAGCCGCATGAACCTCCGGTACGGGACGCCACACGTCGCGCTGGCGATGGCGGGCGGGCCTGTGCTCGTCCTCGTCGCGCTCGGGGAGACCGAGGTGCTCGCCGAGGTCGCGTCGTTCCTCCACCTCGTCATGTACGGGCTGATGTGCGTCGCGCTCGTCGCGATGCGTCGGAACGAACCCGAGTGGTACGACCCGGACTTCCGCGTGCCCGCCTACCCGCTCGTCGCGGGCCTCGGTGCGCTCGCGAGCTTCGGCCTCATCTTCTTCATGCAACTCGCCTCCCAGGTCATCGGCGTCGTCATCATGATCGCGGCCGCCGGGTGGTACAAGTACTACGCGAGCGACGTGACGCTCAAGGGGGTGCTGTAACATGTCAGATCTCTCGATCCGCGAACCGCCGACGGTGCTCGTTCCCGTCGAGGTGCTGGAGGGGGAGTCGATCAGCGACTCGCTCGCGGCGTTCCTCGCGCCCGCGAACGTCGTCGTCCTCGGTTACCACGTCCTCCCGGAGCAAACGCCGACCGAACAGGCGAGCCTGCAGTTCGAGGACCGCGCGCGAGCGGCCGTCTCGGACCTCGCCGCCGTCTTTCGGGCGGCCGACGGCGCGGACGTCGAGACGCGCGTCGCGTTCACCCACGACCGGGAGCAGACCGTCGAGCGCGTCGCCACCGAGGTCGGCGCGACCGCCGTCCTCCTCCCGAACCCCGTGGGGGCGGTCTCGGACGTCGTCGTCCCGTTCCGCGGCGCGATCGACGCCGACCGCCTCGCGGATCTCGTTGCCACGCTCCTCGCCGACGGCGAGGGCACCGTGACGCTCTGGGGGATCGAGAGCGACGGCTTCGACGCCGCGGCGACCGTCGAACGCGCCCGTTCGAGCCTCCGAGAGCGCGGTCTCGATGCCGCGCGGATCACGACCGAGACCACCGCCGCCGAGTCGCCCATCCGCGACATCGTGGTGCGCTCCGCCGACTTCGACGTCATCGTGATGGGCGAGGGCGACGACTCGCTCTGGTCCGCGCTCTTCGGCGGGGAGAACGAGCGCGTGGCGGACGGTGCCGTCGCGCCCGTCCTCGTCGTCCGCGACCGCGAGACGGAGTAAGACCGCGACCCGTCCGCTGGCGCCGACGTTCGTGCGACCGATCGGAATCGGTCGCCGCGCGATTCCCGCCCGTCCCGTACGCGAGGCCGACTTCCGGGACCCGTAGCCAGTGCGCGGAGCGGACGCTATACGAGACGTAATGTGCTGCCCGGAACACTAACGACCGGCCTCATCCCGGGGCGGCGTGCCGCGTCGGCCGGGAAACCCTCGTGCCGGGCAGGATCGCCGCGAGGTCAGTTGGGCCCCGCGGGGGGCGTGACGTGCCCTACGCGCGCGGTCCCTCTCGGGAGCCGCGTGTATGCCGCGCGCCCGGGTTCTCCACGCGTCATCGCGCCCGGAGCGGGCGGGCTCGGGTGGGGACTTGAGGCGCGCGAGAGAGCCTACGCGGGGCGCGCGTTTGAGGCCTCCGCCTTACGCCCGCGCGTCGACGTCGCGTGCGTCCTCGTCGAGCTGATAGACCTGCTCGCGGGTCTCGCAGACGCCGCAGACGCACTCCGCGTAGCCGGCCTCGGCGAGCTCGGCCAGCGCGTCGTGCGCTTCGTCCTCGTCGATACGGGCCTCGCTCGCCACCTCGGCGGGCGAGAGGGGCCCACGGTTGTCGAGGACCACGCGGGCGAGCTTCGCGTGGCACGAGAGTTGGACGGTGCCGCTCATACCGCGACGTTGCCGATGCCCGCCAAAAACCCTTGCCTTACCGGCGAGGACGGTGTCAGCCGTGGGTACGGGCGAGGCTCGTGGCGCTCTCACTCACGCGACAGGCGGGTGCACCGTCGGTAGACGTTCGTCCACCGATCCCGTCCCGACGCAAAGCTTGATAACGTATGCCACGGTACTAGTGCGTATGGAACAGAAAGTCCTCGACGTTGATCGGTACGTACCGAGCGACTACCTCAAGCGCAAGCTCCTCTCCGGGGAGATCGAGACGCTGACGCTCCACGAGCGCGTCGCGGACCCCGGCGACACCTTCGAGGTACAGGGTGCGACGTTCGAGATAACGGCCGTCGAAGTACGCGACGCGGCCGACCTCGACGTCCCCGACGAGGACGGGAACGCCGTCGTCCACTTCTTCGAGCGCGTGGCGTAGGGCCTAAAGCCAGCCCTCGCGGTCGAGCAGTTCGCCGTTGAGGACGGAGGCGCCCGCGGCTCCGCGGAGCGTGTTGTGCGCGAGCGTGTTGTACTGGACGCCCGCGGGCGTCTCCTGCACGCCGCCGGCCGCGACCGCCATGCCGTTCCCGAGGAACCGATCGAGGCGCGGCTGCGGGCGATCCGGTTCGTCGAAGGACTCGATCAGCGGATCGGGCGCGCTCGGGAGGTCCTGCGTCGCCGCGTCGTCGAAGGCATCGTAGACGTCCGCCACCGTCGGATCGTCGCCGAGTTCGGCCCAGACGTTCTCCAGGTGGCCGTCGAGCGTCGCCACGCGGTTACACGAGGCCGACACCTCGACGTCGTGCCACTGGACCCGGCTCCCGTCGAACTCTCCGAGGAGCTTGCGCGATTCGGTCTCCATCTTCTCCTCCTCGCCGCCGATGTACGGGATGACGTTGTCGAGGATCTCCATGGACGTCACGCCGGAGTAGCCCGCGCCGGAGACGGCCTGGAGGGTGGAGACGTGCACGCGCTCCAGCCCGAAGGCGTCGAGCGCGGCGAGCGTCGGGACCATCGTGATCGTCGAGCAGTTCGGGTTCTTCACGAGCGCGCCGTCCCACCCTCGCTCGTCGCGCTGGACGTCGATGAGGTCGAGGTGGTCGGGGTTGACCTCGGGGATGACGAGCGGGACGTCGTCGGCGGCGCGCTCGTTCGAGGAGTTCGAGGAGACGACGTATCCCGCCTCGCAGAAGTCCGACTCGACGCGCTCGGCGACCGACGAGGGCAGCGAGGAGAAGATCAGATCGACGTCGTCGGGGACGGCCGCGGGCGTCGTCTCGACGACCTCGACGTCCGCGACCGCGTCCGGGATCGGCGTGTCGACGCGCCACTTCGCGGCCTCGTGGTAGGGGCTCCCGGCCGACTCGGCCGAGGCGGTCAGGGCGGCGATCTCGAACGTCGGGTGCTCGGAGAGCAACTGGATGAACCGCTGTCCGACGGCACCGGTCGCTCCGAGTACGGCAACGCGTGTCATTACCTCACAGAAGACGTGAGGACGACAAAGTGGCTTCGGTTTGGACGCTCAGTTCCGCTTGTGCGTGATGTAGCCCGCGATCCGGTTGCGGACCTCCTTGGACTCGATGTTCGTGAGTTCGGAGACCGCGTCCTTGTTGTGCTCGAAGTCCTGACGGCTGAACGCGTCCGGGTATCGTTCGAGGAGGATGTTCCCCGTCTTCTTGACGTAGTCGGGCTTGATGGCCATGGTCGCAGTTCGACCGGGGAGCGTTAAAACGTTCTGTCTTCGACTCTCCCGCCGACTCCCGCCGACCGCCCCCGCGCGTCCGCGAACCACTCGGTGACGGCGTTGCGTACCCGCGCGCGCACCATCGAGTCGTCGCTCGGCCGACCGATCGAGACCGCGTCCGCGCCGTACGCGAGGTACTCGCGCACCGTCTCACGGTCCCGCACGCCGTTGTTGGCGATCAGGACCCCGTCGAAGGCCGCGCGGACGCTCGCCACGACGCCCTCCGCGTCCATCGCGTCGACGTGCAGGACGGTCGCGCCCGCCTCGTCGAGGGCGCCCGCGAGCGCCGGCAGATCGACGCCCGACACCGCCGCGCGGACCTTCACGCTCGTCGTCGCGCCTTCGTCGCTCGCCGCCGCGACGATGTCACACAGCCGATCGGTGTCCGCGAGCAGCGTCTCGCCCGCGCCCGCCGCGCACATCTCGGATTGGCGACAGTGCGCGTTCACCTCCAGGAGCGCGTCGCGCGCCGCGCAGACGCGGGCGACGGGGCGGATCGCCTCCGGCGTCGTCGCACGGACGTTCACCCCCGCGTCGATCGGTGCGTCCGCGAGGCGTTCGAGCTCGTCGGCGACGAACGCCACGGGATCGTCCGGCAGGAACTCCTCTCGGTTCCGGTCGGCGACCATGCGCTCCGCCGCCGCTCTGGTGGGGTCGTCGACCGCGATCCCGCCGAGGAACGCGAGGCCGGCCTCGCCGCTCGCGTCGCGCGCCCACTCGGCGTCCGCCTCCCCGGAGAGGCTGGCGAGCGCGACCTGCGGGCGGAAGTCCGCGCCGGTATCTCGGTCCGCGTTCGCGTCCGTCTCCGCGTCCGACTCACCCATCGACGGCCTCCAGCGCGTCCGCGCAGGCGCGAGCGACGCGCGCCGCGTCCGCGTCGTCGTCCATGCGCGTGTCCGTGCGGACGACCGGCCGATCGAGCGCCGTCCCGTCCTCGGTATCGAGCACGAACGCGTCCGCGAAGTCGTAGGCCTCGGCGACGCCCGCCGTGCTGGGCTCGCGGCCCGTCGCGCGCATGAGGTCGTCCGCCGGTCCGCTGAACACCTCGTCCTCCACGAACGGCGAGACGGCGACCACGGGCGTCTCGCGGAGCGCCTCGCGCACGCCGTCGAGGGCGAGCAGCGGTCCGAGGCTCGTCACGGGGTTCGACGGCCCGACGATCACGGGCTCGCGGAGCGCCTCGCGCACCGCGTCGGTCGGTTCGGCCTCGTCAGCGCCGCGGAACTCCACGGCCGCGACGTCGACGTCGGCGCGCCGGTCCACCCAGAACTCCTGGAAGTGCATGACCTCATCGCCGGTCCCCCGCGCGTCGCCGTGCGACGCGTCGCTCGCGGTGTCACCGCTCGCGCTGTGTGCAGCCTCGCTTCGGTCGGCCGCGTGGCTCACGGCGTCGCCGTTCGCGCGGTCCGCGTCGCTGCGCGACGCGTGGATCAGCGTCGCCACCGGGTCGTCGCTCATCGGGAGGAGGGTGAGATCGAGGTCGAAGGCGTCCGCGAGCGTCCGCGTGACCTCCGTGAGGCTCTTGCCCTCGTCGAGGAGGCTCGTCCGTAAGAGGTGGACGGCGCGGTCCCGATCGCCGATCGTCATGAACTCGCGCGCCCCGGAGAAGCGCCGCCAGCGCGCGACGTCGCGGCCCGCGGTCTGCGCCTCGGCGTCGAGGTAGCGCGGCCCCGAATCGAGGCCCGCGCGCTCCGCGAGCGAGTCGAGCTCGTCGTGCGTCTCGTGGGTGTCGCCCTCGATCCCCCACCAGAACTCCCGGTCGAGGACGCCGCCGCGATCGAAGAGCACCGTGTCGAGGTCCGGCGAGACGAGGACGCCACCGAGTTCGACGTCGTCGCCCGTGTTGGCGACCACCGTCGTCTCCGCCGGGTCGAAGATCTCGGCCGCGCCGGCGAGGAGCTTGGGGGTCCCGGTCCCCCCGGAGAGGAACGTCGGCATGGATCCCGAGAGGAACGGCGAGCGGTAAACGCTTGCGTCAGCGGTGGGCGACGAGCGCGGTGACTACTCCGCGATCACGCGGTCGTCGTCGTGGTCGTCGTATCGCTGCTCGTCGACGTCTCGGTCGCAGTCGCGGACGTCGAAGTCGTCGTTTCGTTGCTCGCCGTCTCGTTGGCGAAGCGCTGTTCGGCCTGACTCAGCCACGCGGGCGTCGGATCGGTCGAGCCGATCGCGGTGTAGGTCCGCGTCGAGTCGAGCGTGGCCTGTTCGGTCGACACGTGGAACTGCTGGCGCTTCACGACCCCGTCGCTCGTGATGCCGAGCTGGACGGTGACGTTCGCCTCGCTGGCGTTCCCGAAGGCGGAGGTGTTCGCGATCGGCAGCGTCTCGGGGTGCGCGACGTACGTGTGGAGCGTCGATCCGTCGAACGTCGTCGTCCCGTCGTACGTGAAGTTCGTGCGCTCCGTGACCGAGGCCACACCGGGCGACGCGTACGCGCTCGCGTTCGCCGAGCGCAACGCGCCCTGCGCGAACGCCGTGCGGTTGCCGGTGGCGATGCGGGTGTAGGCGGTCCCGTTCGGTCCCTGATACACCTGACTGTCCCGCGCTCCCTGCATGATTCGCAGGGAGTACGCGTTCGTGTCGAGGTCCGCGCGCACCGCGGTCAGACGCGAGGCGGACTGGCCGCTCGCGTAGCTGGCGTTCGACTGAACGCGGTAGGTGAAGCTCCCCGCGTCGCGGACCGCGTCGGCGTGTACCCGGTCGATCTGCGTTCCGTTCAGCGGCGTCTGGTAGGGCTGGGCGGTCGTCGCGTCGCCGCTCGTCCCTTGCGGACCGGAGATCGCGCTACAGCCCGCGAGGGCCACTAGCGCGACGAGACAGAGAGCGGCAAACACTTTCCTGTGGCGCACGCCCGGAAGTCGGGACGCCCTCCGGTATAAGCTGTCGATCCGTCGCACGCCCCCGGCCGTTTTTGTAGGGCGGCGCGCGAACCACCGACCGTGACGACGATCAAGGACAGCGTCCACGACCACATCGAGGTGCGCGGCGTCGCGGCCGCCCTCCTCGATACGCCGCCCGTCCAGCGCCTCCGGCGCGTCCACCAGCTCGGCACCGCGAGCCTCGTCTACCCCGCCGCGAACCACACCCGCTTCGAGCACAGCCTCGGGGTCTACCACCTCGCCCGCGAGGCGCTCGACAGCCTCGACGTGGACGGCGCCCGGGCGAAACGCGTTCGCGCCGCCGCGATCCTCCACGATGCCGGCCACGGCCCGTTCAGCCACGCGATCGAGGACCTGATCCACGACCGGACCGGGAAGTACCACGACGACGTCGACGACCTGCTCGGCTCGGGGGACGTCGCCCGCGTCCTCGATGAGCACGGCCTCGATCCCGCGCGCGTCGCGGCGATGGTGCGCGGCGAGGGCGACCTCGCGGGGATCGTCGCGGGCGAACTCGACGTGGACCGCATGGACTACCTCGTGCGCGACGCCCACCACACCGGCGTCCCGTACGGGACGATCGACCACGGGCGTCTCGTGCGCGCGCTCACCCGCCACGACGGCGCACTCGTGCTCGACGAGGGGAACGTTCAGAGCGCCGAATCGCTCCTGCTCGCGCGCGCCCTGATGAACCCGACCGTCTACAACCACCACGTCGCGCGGATCTCGACGGCGATGCTCCGCCGCGCCGCCGAGCGCCTGCTGGCGACCACGGAGACGACGCCCGAGACCCTCCGCCGGATGGACGATCCCGCGCTCCGGACGGCGCTCCGCGACCGCGACGCGAGCGCCGCCTTCGCCCGACGCCTCGATCGACGCGACCTCTACAAGCGCGCCGTCTGGGCGGAGATGGCCGACGTCGCGGACGATCCGTTCGCGGACGACCCCGTCCTCGACGCCGACGGGGGCGAGGTCCGCGGGTACGAGCGCGAGATCGCCGCCCGGGCCGGCGTGGACCGCGACGCGGTCCTCCTCGACGTCCGCGAGCGCCCGACGATGCGCGAATCCGACTCGCGCGTCCTCGTCAACGGGGAGGTCCGGCGGCTCGACGAGCAGTCGACGCTCGTGCGCGCGCTCCAGATGGCCCAGCGCGAACAGTGGCGCCTCGGCGTCTACGCGCCCCCCGACGAGGTGGACGCCGTCGGCCGCGCCGCCGTCGACGTCCTCGGTCTCGACATCGACGGCGCGCTCGTCAACGAGACGACGCGCGGCCAGTACAACCTCGGTGACTTCGGGGAGAACTAAACCGATGTACCACGCAGACGACCCATGGAGCTAGAGGGAACGATCCTCGCGGGCCGCGACTTCGCGGCCGTCGAGGGGCGCGTCGTCGTCGAGGACGGAGAGATCGTCGCCGTCGAGGAGGCGAGCGTGGACAGCGACGACATCGTCCTCCCGGCGTTCGTGAACGCGCACACGCACATCGGGGACTCGATCGCGAAGGACGCCGGGCGCGGGCTCTCCCTCGAAGAGCTCGTCGCGCCGCCCGACGGACTGAAACACCGCCTCCTGCGCGAGGCGGACCGCACGGCCCTCGTCGAGGGGATGCGCCGCTCGCTGTCCTTCATGGCGGAGTCGGGGACCGCGGCGACGCTGGAGTTCCGCGAGGGCGGCGTGCCGGGCGTGGAAGCGCTGCGCGACGCGAGCGACGGGATCGAGATCGACGCGCTCGCGTTCGGGCGCGACGACCCCGACGTCCTCGACGTTTCCGATGGGTACGGCGCGAGCGGCGCGAACGACGCCGACTTCGCGGTCGAGCGCGGCCGGGCGCGCGACGCCGGCAAACCCTTCGCCATCCACGCCGGCGAGGTCGACGCGACCGACATCCACCCCGCGATCGACCTCGACCCCGACCTGCTCGTCCACATGGTCCACGCCGACGACGAGCACCTCGCGCGCGTCGCGGACGACGGGATCCCGATCGCCGTCTGCCCGCGATCCAACCTCGTGACCGACGTCGGCCTCCCGGACGTCCCCGATCTCCTCGCGCACACGACGGTCGCGCTCGGGACGGACAACGTGATGTTGAACTCGCCGTCAATGTTCCGCGAGATGGCCTATACGGCCAAACGCTACGACGCGACGGCCGTCGAGGTCCTGCGGATGGCGACGACCGCCGGCGCGGAGATCGCCGGGCGAAACGACGGCCTGATCGAGGCGGGACGGGACGCGAACCTCCTCGTCCTCGACGGCGACACGCACAACCTCGCCGGCTACCGCGATCCCGTGCGCGCGGCGGTGCGGCGCGCGGGCGCGAGCGACGTGAAGCGCGTCCTCCACGCCTGACTCGCACTCGCACTACTCCGCGGGGCGGAGGTGTTCGCAGTCGCCGGCGTGGACGATCCGGCGCTCGGCTCCGGTGTCGACGACGAGCGCGCCGGTGTCCGTCACGTCGACGGCCTCGCCGACGATCGTCTCCGAGGGGAGCGTGACGCGCACGCGACGGCCGAGCGTCGCCGCGTGCTCGCGCCACGCCGCACGGGCCGCGTCCGGATCGTCGCGCAGGTCGTCGAAGCGTTCCAACACGCGCTGGACGAGCACGCGGCGATCGACGGGGTCGCCGCCGCGCTCGACGAGGAGGCTCGTCGCGTCCGCCGGCAGCGCGTCGCCCGCCACGTTCGCGTTCAGCCCGAGGCCGGAGATCACCCACGACACCCGCTCGGCCTCGCCCTCCATCTCGGTGAGGATCCCCGCGAGCTTCCGCCCGCCGCGCTCGGCGTCGGGGTCGAGGACGAGGAGGTCGTTCGGCCACTTGATCCGCGCGTCGACGCCCGCCTCGCGGACGGCCCCGCAGGCGGCGGCGCCGGCGGCGATCGTGAGCAGCGAGACGCGCGAGGGGGCGAGCGCCGGCCGGCAGACGACGCTCAGCCAGACGCCGCCCGACGGTGACGACCACGCGCGATCGAGACGGCCGCGACCGCCCGTCTGCTCGTCGGCGAGGACGACGACGTCCGTCGCGCCGTCGGCCGCGAGCTCGCGCGCACGATCGTTCGTGCTCGGGATGCTGTCGTGATACTCGACCTCGAAGGGCGCTTCACAGCCGTACTCGACGGCGAGCCCGCCGAACTCCGGGATCGCGTCGAGGACGTATCCCTCGTCGGTGCTCTCGATGGCGAAGCCGGCCTCGCGCAGCGACTCGACGTGCTTCCACACCGCGGCCCGCGAGACGCCGAGGCGGTCGGCGAGCGCGGGGCCGGCGACGGGACCGGCCGCGAGCGCGTCGAGGATCGCGCGGCGCGTGTCGTTCATGCTCGCGGGTAGGTGATCCGGCGATAAGAACGCCTCCCCTCGCGGTCGGTCCGCCCGACCGACCGCGAGACTCCGCGGCGTGCGTCCAGTACGCTCGGCGCCGCTCGCTCACGCATCGCTCGCTCAGCGCCCGCTTGTTCCCGTTCGGCCACGCCCTCGCTCGTTCGGCTGTGCCTCAGTCGATGACGACGAGCGTATCGCCCATGTCGACGCTCTCCCCCTCCGCGACGGGGACCTGCGAGACGGTCCCGCCGTGGGACGCGACGACGTCGTTCTCC
The DNA here is from genome assembly GCF_014647155.1 of Halarchaeum nitratireducens. Taxonomy (GTDB): domain Archaea; phylum Halobacteriota; class Halobacteria; order Halobacteriales; family Halobacteriaceae; genus Halarchaeum; species Halarchaeum nitratireducens. The sequence goes on from NZ_BMOQ01000004.1 coordinate 60,872, forward strand.
ATCTTCATCGCCTCCAAGACGACGAGGACGTCGCCGGGTTCGACGACGTCGCCGGGTTCGACGTCGACGGAGAGGATCGTCCCCTGCATCTCCGCCGCGACGGTCTCGCCGCCGCCCTCGACGACCGTCTCTCCCTCGTCGTCCGCCACGTACGCGGGCGGCTCGGCGCCGTCGTCGTCGCCGATCCCGTCGAGGTCGACGTCGCCGAGCGCGGGTGCGTCGTGGGATTCGAGGGACACCTCGAAGCGCTTGCCGTTCACCTCGACGGTGAACTCGCGCTCGTTCGTCTCCGCGTCGTCCGCCGGGGCGCTCGCTTCGCTCCCCCAGCGCTCTTGGGCTTCGAGGAGACGCGTCTCGTCGAAGCGCTCGTCGAGGTACGTCGTCGTGTGTTCGCCGGCGACGAAGCGCTCGTCGTCGAGCATCAGCCGGTGGAAGGGGACGACGGTGACGATGCCCTCGATCTCGTACTCGGCGAGCGTACGCCTCGCTCGCGCGATGCACTCGGCGCGATCGCTCCCCGAGACGATCAGCTTCGCCACCATCGAATCGTAGTCGGTGACGAGGTCGTCGCCCTGCCGGAGCGCGTCGTCGACGCGGACGCCCGGCCCGCCCGGCGGGTCGTACGTCTCCAGCGTGCCGCCGGTCGCGGGCGCGAAGTCGTCCGCGGCGTTCTCGGCGTTGATCCGGAACTCAATCGCGTGGCCCTCGACGTCCACGTCGTCCTGCGCGAAGTCGATCTCCTCACCCGCGGCGACGCGGAGTTGCCACTTCACGATGTCGATGCCGGTGATCTCCTCGGTGACGGTGTGCTCGACCTGGATGCGGGTGTTCACTTCGAGGAAGTAGAACTCGCCGTCGGCGACGAGGAACTCGACCGTCCCGGCGTTCACGTAGTCGGCGGCCGCGACGCCGCGGCGGGCGGCCGCGTGGATCTCCTCGCGGAGGTCGCCCTCAAGGGTGGGGCTCGGCCCCTCCTCGATGATCTTCTGGTGGCGTCGCTGCAGGGAGCAGTCGCGCTCGCCGAGGTGCCGGACGGTCCCGTGCTCGTCCGCGAGGACCTGTACCTCGATGTGTTTCGGGTCCGCGAGGTAGCGTTCGAGGTAGACGGCGTCGTTCCCGAAGTAGGCCTCGCCCTCGCGTCTCGCGGCGTCGAGTTGCGCCTCGATCTCGCTCGCCGCCTCGACGACCTTCATGCCGCGTCCGCCGCCACCCCCCTCGGCCTTGATGGCGATCGGGTAGCCGTGGCGATCGCCGAACGCCCGGACCTCGTCGGGGTCCGTGACGGGCTCCGTGGTGCCGGGGACGATCGGGACGTCCGCGTCGTCCATCACCTCGCGCGCGCCGGTCTTCTCGCCGAGTCGGCGCATCGACTCGGACGATGGGCCGACCCACGTCACGCCGTCGGTGTCCTCGACGCGCGCCGCGAAGTCGGCGTTCTCCGCGAGGAAGCCGTATCCCGGGTGGATCGCGTCGGCGCCCGACTCCTTCGCGGCCGCGACGATGGCCTCGCCGTCGAGGTACGACTCGGCGGCGCGGGCCGGTCCGACGCGGTAGGCCTCGTCCGCGTACCGGACGTGGCCGGCGTGCTTGTCGGCCTCCGAGTAGACCGCGACCGTCTCGACACCGAGGTCCGCGCACGCCCGCATCACGCGCACGGCTATCTCCCCCCGGTTCGCGACGAGCACCTTCTCGAACATACGACCACTTCCGACAGCGATCACGTTAGCGTGTCGATTCGTGTTATCGACGATCGTCGGGACGGCGAGGCGACACCCCTATGTCCCCGAGGGCGCTCCCGGCGGAGGGACATGGCTCTCAGCGACCGACTCGCCGACGCCTTCGACCTGGACGCGCACGACACCGACCTCCGCACCGAGGTCCTCGCCGGACTCACGACGTTCCTCACGATGTCCTACATCGTCGTCGTCAACCCGGCGATCCTCGTCGCCGCCATCGACACGGGCGCGGGAGAAGCCGCGACGATGCAGATGCTCGCCGTCGTCACCGCCCTCTCCGCCGGCGTCGCCACGCTCGTGATGGCGCTCTACGCGAACCGGCCGTTCGGGCTCGCGCCCGGGATGGGTCTCAACGCCTTCTTCGCGTTCACCGTCGTCGGCGCGATGGGTATCCCCTGGGAGACGGCGCTCGCCGCCATCGTCGTCGAGGGCGTGTTGTTCGTCCTCCTCACGCTCGTCGGCGCGCGCGAGTACGTCATCCGGCTCTTCCCCGAGCCCGTGAAGTTCGCCGTCGGCGCGGCGCTCGGGCTCTTCCTCGCCATCATCGGCCTCGAAAAGACCTTCATCGTCGTCGCTGACCCCTCCACGCTCCTCACGCTCGGACGCATCGCCGCCGATCCCGTGGCGCTCATCAGCGTCCTCGGGCTCTTTCTCACCTTCGGCCTCTACGTTCGCGGCGTCACGGGCAGCATCGTCGTCGGCGTCGCCGTGACGAGCCTCCTCGGGTGGGGCGCGGCCGCCCTCGGCGTCGTCAGCCCGCACGAGTCGGTCCCGCTCGCGCCGAGCCTCCCCGCGCCCACGTGGGACGTCTCGCCGCTCGTCGGCGCGTTCCTCCGCGGCCTCGCGGACGTCGACGCCCTCGCGTTCACGCTCGTCGTCCTCACCTTCTTCTTCGTCGACTTCCTCGAAACCGCGGGGACGCTCGTCGGCGTCGGACAGGCCGGCGGCTTCCTCGACGAGGACGGCGACCTCCCCGAGATGGAAAAGCCCCTGATGGCGGACGCGATCGGCACGACGGTCGGCGGGATGCTCGGTACCTCGACCGTCACGACGTACGTCGAGTCTGCGACCGGCATCGAGGAGGGCGGCCGGACGGGGCTGACCGCGCTCGTCGTCGCGCTCTGCTTCTTCGCCGCCGTCGCGTTCGTTCCGTTCGCCGCCGCGATCCCGCAGTACGCGAGCCACATCGCCCTCGTCGTCGTCGCCGTCCTCATGCTCGGCAACGTCGCCGAGGTCGACTGGCACGACCCGACGCACGCCGTCCCGGCCGGACTGACGGTCATCGTCATGCCCTTCACCTACTCCATCGCGTACGGAATCGCCGCCGGCGTCATCGCCTACCCCGTGATGAAGGCGTTCGCGGGCGAGCGCGGCGACGTCCACCGCGGTCAGTGGGCACTCGCCGTCCTCTTCGCCGGCTACTTCGCCCTCCGGACGGGCGGCGTGCTCGGAAGCGTGTGACCCCTCAGAAGCGGTCCGCGCGCCCCGCCGCGCTCCACGCGTCCGTGGGCGCGCCGTCCGGCACCCGCCCGCCGCGGCCGTCCGCGCCCGTCGCCGCCAACCGCCCGGCGAAGCGCCACTTCGCGCCGTCCCACGTTTCGTTCTCCCCGTCGTCGCTCGCCGCCGCGGCGGCCGCGAGCGCCGCGCGTTCCCCGTCGAGATACGCGCTCACGGCCGCGATCGCCGCGGCCGCCTCCGCGTCGCTCGCCGCCGGCGGTGCCTCGACGGTCGCGTTCATAGCGGGATGTTGCCGTGTTTCTTGTCCGGGCCGTCCTCGCGCTTCGTCGCGAGCATTTCGAGGTCGCTGATGAGGCGCACGCGGGTCTCCGCGGGCTCGATGACGTCGTCGAGGAACCCCCGGTCGGCGGCCGTGTAGGGGTTGGCGAACTCCTCTCTGTACTCCTCGACGAGCGCGTCGCGGAGCTCGTCCGGGTCGTCGGCTTCCGCGAGCTCCGAGCGATAGAGGACGTTGACGGCGCCTCGCGGGCCCATCACGGCGATTTCGGCCGTGGGCCACGCGTAGTTGACGTCCGCGCCGAGGTGCTTCGACGCCATCACGTCGTACGCGCCGCCGTAGGCCTTGCGCGTGATGACGGTCAGCAGGGGCACCGAGGCCTCGCTGTACGCGTAGAGGAGCTTCGCGCCGTGGCGGATGATCCCTTCGTGCTCCTGATCGGTCCCGGGCAGGAACCCCGGGACGTCCACGAACGAGACGACGGGGACGTTGAAGGAGTCGCAAAAGCGCACGAACCGACTCGCCTTCTCGGAGGCGTCGATGTCGAGCGTCCCCGCGTTCACGCGCGGTTGGTTCGCCACGATCCCCACGGAGCGCCCGTCGAGGCGCGCGAATCCCACGACGAGGTTCTTCGCGTAGTCGGGTTGGACCTCGAAGAACGACCCCTCGTCCATCACCTCGTCGACGACGTCCGTCGCGTCGTACGGCTTGCGCGGTTCGTCCGGAACGATGTCTTCGAGGGCCTCGGGGCGCCGCTCCGGGTCGTCCCACGGATCCACCCGTGGCGGGTCCTCGACGTTGTTCTGCGGGAGGTAGGAGAGCAGTCGCTTGATGTTATCGAGGGCGGACTCCTCCGTCTCCTCGGCGAAGTGCGCGACGCCGGACGTCGCGGTGTGGGTCGTCGCGCCGCCGAGCTCGTCGAAACCGACCTCCTCGCCCGTGACGGTCTCGATGACGTCCGGGCCGGTGATGAACATGTGACTCGTCTCCTTCACCATGAAGACGAAGTCCGTGAGCGCCGGCGAGTAGACCGCGCCGCCCGCACAGGGTCCCATGATCGCCGAGATCTGGGGGACGACGCCGCTCGCCTCCTGGTTCTTGCGGAAGATCTCCCCCACGCCGCCGAGGGACTCGACGCCCTCCTGGATGCGCGCGCCGGCGGAGTCGTTGAGGCCGACGACGGGCGCGCCGACCTCCATCGCTTTATCCATGACCTTACAGACCTTCTCGCAGAACACCTCGCCGAGCGACCCGCCGTAGGCCGTGAAGTCGTGGGCGAAGACGAACGTCTTCCGCCCGTTCACCTCGCCGTAGCCGGTGACGACGCCGTCTCCGGGGAGTTTGTTCTCCTCCATCCCGAAGTTGTGCGAGCGGTGCGTCCGCAGCGCGTCGAACTCCCGGAAGGTCCCGTCGTCGAGGAAGTAGTCGATGCGTTCGCGCGCCGTCATCTTGCCCTTCTCGTGTTGGGACTCGATGCGGGATTCGCCGCCGCCCTTCTCGGCGCGGCGTTTGCGCTCGCGCAACTCCTCGATGCGCTCGTCCATCGTCATCTGTTGAATCCCGTTTCACCGGTCGTCGTCAAAAGGTCACCGACACCGACCGCCGGGTCAGAAGACGGAGTCGGGGCGTCGGAGACCGAGGACGGCGATCACCGTCAGGACGACCGCGGCGGCGAGCACGGCCGTCGAGGACGCGACGGTGACGCCGAGCACGGAGAGGGGGGCCGCGGAGACGCCGAGCGTGCTGAGCAGCCGGCTGATGACGGTGAACAGCAGGAAGATCGGGATCGGGACGCCGACGAAGAGGAGCCACGGCGACCCGAGGGCGCGCCCGAGGGGGCCCGCGCCGGCTTCGTACTCCGACAGCGCGTTCTTCCCGAGCACCCACCCGACGAAGAGGAGGAAGCCCGCGAGGCCCGTGGGCATTAGGAGGTTCACGAGCGTGTCCGCGAAGAGGCTGAAGACGCTCGCGTCGAGCGCGCAGACCGCGGCGCCGACGGCGACGACGCCGGCCATGACGCCGGTCGCCCGCCCGCGCGAGAAGTCGCGTTCGTCGACGAGGTAGGCGACGGGGATCTCGAGCATGCTGATCGAGGAGGAGAGCGCCGCGAGGAGGACGACCGCGAAGAAGACGACGCCGAGGACGCGCCCGAAGAGGCCGAGCGTCGAGAACGCGCTCGCCACCGAGACGAAGATCGCGCCGGGACCGCCGCTCCCGACATCGAGCCCGAAGCTGAACAGCAGCGGGAAGACGAGCAGGCCTGCGAGGACGCCGACCGCCGTGTTGAGGACGGCGATGGTCGTGGCGTCGAAGGGGAGCGAGCGCTCCTCGCCGAGGTAGGAGGCGTACGTGATCATCGTCCCCGTCCCGACGGAGAGCGTGAACATCGCCTGTCCGACGGCCGCGGGGAGGATGTCGAGGAAGTGCGTTCGGAGGTACGCGAGGTCGGGCGAGAGGAAGAACGTCAGCCCGTCCATCGAGCCGGGGCGCGTGAACGTCCACGCGATGAGCGCGATGAGGAAGACGACGATGGCGGGCATCATCAGCTTCGTCGCGCGCTCGATGCCGCGCTCGACGCCGCCGTAGACGATGACCGCCGTCGCGGCGAGGAAGAGCAGCGCGAAGCCGAAGGCCGGCAGCCCGTAGTTCACGGAGCCGAAGTAGGCGCCGGGGTCGGCGAAGTAGCCGCCCGTGATCGAGGCGGCGGTGTAGCGGACGAACCAGCCGCCCACGACGGTGTAAAACGAGACCAAGAGAACGGTCGTACAGACCGCGAGCAATCCGAACGCCCCCCAGAGGCGCGAGCCACCGGAGAGCGAGCGGAGCGCGCCGACCGGGTTGCGTTTCGATCGGCGCCCGATGACGAATGCCCCGAGGAGTCCGGGGACGCCGACCAGCACGATGATACAGAGATAGAGGAGGAGGAACGCGCTACCGCCGTTGTTCGCGGTCATCCACGGGAATCGCCAGACGTTCCCGAGGCCGACCGCCGAACCGACCGCGGCGAGGATGAACCCCACCTGTGTCTTCCACGTCTCTCGTGTCATGGGACGCCGTAGCGTGCAGGTGCTCAAGAGGGTTTCGTATAGCTACGCGCCCGGCGGCTCGACGAAAACGGACGAACACCGGCGCTCGGTGCGCCGCGGTGTCCCCTCAGAAGTACGCGCCGGTCACGATACCGCTGTAGAAGTTCGTCACGCCGAGGTAGAGCGTGTAGGCGACGACGATGGGGATGACGACGCGCACCCACCAGAGCCAGAGCGTCGTCGCGCCCTCCCCGAGCGTGGTGCCGCGTCCGAGCTCGTCGACGGACTCGCGGTTGGCGACCCACCCGGCGAAGAGCGCGATGAACAGCACCGCGACCGGGAGGAGGATGTTGAATACGAAGTCGTTGAACAGCCCGACGTAGCCGTAGGCGGGCGCGATGCCGATGACGAAGCTGACGACGCCGACGCCGACGGCGACCTTCGGGCGGTCGACCCCGTAGCGATCGACGACGTACGACGACGGCGCTTCGAGCAGGCTGATCGAGGAGGAGAGCGCCGCGAACAGCAGGACGATGAAGAAGACGAGACCGATGATCTGGCCGGCGGGGAGCTGGCCGAACGCGCCGGCGAGGGCGACGAAGGCGGTGCCGGCACCGCCGGAGGCGCCGCCGACGCCGCTCGTCGCGGCGAGGATCGGGAAGACGGCGAAGCCGGCGAGCAGCGCGACGACCGTGTTGAGCACGACGATGATCGCGCTGTCGGCGGGGAGACTGTCGTCACGGCCGAGGTAGGAGGCGTACGCGATCATCACGCCGAACCCGAGCGAGAGGGTGAAGAACGCCTGTCCCATCGCGGAGGGAACGATCGAGGTGAAGTTGTTGGCGATGACGCCGAAGTCCGGCGAGAGGTAGTACGCGTACCCGGCGGCGGAGCCGGAGAGCGTCGACGCCCACGCGGCGAGGCCGACGAGCAGGACGAGGATCGCGGGGATCATGAACTTGGTCGCCCGCTCGATCCCGTCCGCGACGCCGCCCGCGACGATGGCGATCGTGATCGCCATGAAGACGGCGTGTGCGCCGATAGCCACCGTTCCCGAGGAGACGGAGCCGAAGAAGGTGCCGGCCTGTCCGAGGTAGCCGCCGGTGACGCTCCCGACGATGTAGCTGATCACCCAGCCGCCGACGACGCTGTAGAACGAGAGCGTAATGAACGACGCGACGACGCCGATCGCGCCGGCGAACGTCCAGTTACCGTACCCCAACTCCGAGAAGGCCGAGACCGCGTTCTGTTTCGAGCGACGCCCGATGACGAACTCGATGAGCATCGTCGGGAAGCCGATGAGGAAGACCGCGAGCAGGTAGACGACGAGGAACGCCGCCCCGCCGTTCGATGCGGTCTGGAACGGGAACGACCAGATGTTGCCCAGCCCGACCGCGCTACCCACCGCGGCGAAGATGAACCCGACGCGTGACGTCCACGTCTCTCGTTGTGCCATGTCTACTCACGTGATGATGCGGGGGACTTATTAAGGGTACGCTTCCGCGGACCTTAGCGCCGGCTCAGGGCTCCACGACGAGCTTGCCGAAGAAGGAGTCCTCGACGACGGCGCGGTGCGCGTCGGCGGCCTCGTCGAGACCGTAGGTGCGCTCGATCTCGGGCGCGAGGCGACCGTCCGCGAGCAGTCCGGCGAGCCGGTCGAGCACGGCGCCGATGTCGGGCGTGTTGTACATGCTCATCAGCGAGACGGTGAGCTCCTTCGCGCGTGCGCTCGGAACGTCGGGGATCGTCGCCGCGGGTTCGGTGTCGCCGAGCCCGACGACGCGTGCGCCGTGGGCCGCGACGTCCGCGTCGAGGCCGACGTAGTCGTTCAGCCGGTGGTCGACGATCACGTCGGGCGCGCCCGCCTCGGTGACGGCCGCGGCGAGGTCGTCGCGGCCGTAGTCGAGGACGGCGTCCGCGCCCAGCGTCCGTAGGCGGTCGTGGTACGCGTCGCTCGCGGTCGTCGTGACCGTCGCGCCCGCCGCGTCCGCGATCTGGACGGCCGCGTGGCCGACGCCGCCCGACCCGCCGTGGATCAGGCATGTCTCCGCGGGCTCGACGTCGGCGTGATCGACGAGCGCGCGCCACGCGGTGACGCCGACGACGGCGATCGCCGCGCCCTCCGCGAACGAGACGCCGTCGGGCAGCGCGGCGAGGTCCCCCGCGGGAACCGTGGCGTACTCGGCGTACGACCCGCGGCCGCTCGCGCCGATCCCCGTCCCGAAGACGCGATCGCCCGCCCGCCACGCGCCGACGCCCGGACCGACGGCGTCGACGACGCCCGCGACGTCGTCGCCCGGGATCGCGGGCAGACCGGGGAGCTCGTAGTCGCCCGCCCGATAGTAGGTGTCGACGGGGTTGACGGCCGCGGCCGCGACGTCGATCCGGACCTCGCCGTGGCCGGGTTCGGGCGTCGGGACGTCCTCGTCGACCTGCAGTACCTCCGGGCCGCCGGTCTCGTGGTAGCGGACAGCGCGCATACGGCCCCTATCGGCGGGGCGGCGAATAAGTGTGATCGATGGCGCGGCGGTCGGGAACCGATCCCTCGCGGTCGCTCGGCCTCACACGGGGGCGCCGCCCGGCGCCCCGTCCCACGCTTCGAGCGCCATCGCGGCCATGGCGGCGGTGAGCAGGACCCCCCAGACGAACGCGAGCATGCCGAGTCGCGGGAGGCCGAGCGCCGCCTGCACGACGAGCGTCGCGGGAAGGAGCCACTGGCCGATGACGAACCACCAGACGGCGACGCTCCGGCGCGTCCCGCTTGTGCCGTAGTGATCGACCGCGAGACCCGTGACGACGGCGAGGATTCCGAGGACGCCGAAGTGGGCGTGCGCGCCGACCAGTTGTCCCCAGTACGGCGGCACGCCGACGACGTGTCCCGCGACGTTTCCGATCCCCCAGAGCATCTGTACGGTCAGCCCCACGAATCCGGACGCCATGAGAACTCTCGGCATCGCGCGACAGTAGACGGATCGTATCATGTATCTTTTGTGCCGGGTGCGTCGCTCGACGGGCGGTGTGTGGCGCTCAGTCACGTTCCGATACTACTAACTCACCATCTCGGGAACCTACGGACGAGTTACACATGAGGCTGCACGAGTACCAGGCGAAGGACGTCTTCGCCGACGCGGGTGTCCCGACGCCCCCGTCCGCGCTCGCGACGACGGTCGACGAGGCCGTCGAGCACGCGGAGGAGATCGGGTATCCGGTGGCGGTGAAGGCACAGGTCCACGTCGGCGGACGTGGGAAGGCCGGCGGCATCAAGCTCGTCGAGAACGCCGAGGAGGCCCGCGAGGCCGCCGACGCGATCCTTGGCATGGACCTCAAGGGCTACCACGTCGACAAGGTCCTCGTTGAGGGGGCGGTCGACTTCAAGAACGAGCTCTACGTCGGGATCACGATGGATCGCGGCGAGGGCAAGCCCGTCGCCATGGTATCCACGCAGGGCGGCGTGAACATCGAGGAGGTGGCCGCGGAGAACCCCGAGGCCATCGCCCGCGAGCACATCGACCCCGCGTTCGGGATGCACCCCTATCAGGCCCGGAAGGCCGTCTACGACGCGGGCGTCCCGAAGGCGGTCGCACGCGACGTCGCGAGCGTCCTCACGACGCTCTACGACCTCTGGGAGAACAACGACGCGAGCGACGCCGAGATCAACCCCCTGATGATCACGGAGGACGACGAGGTCATCGCGGCCGACGCCGTCCTCAACGTCGACGACGACGCGCTCTTCCGTCACCCCGACCTCGCCGAGATGGAGGACGAGGCCGCGGAGGACGCCCTCGAAGCCAAGGCCAACGAGTACGGCTTCGACTACGTCCGCTTGGACGGGAACGTCGGCATCATCGGCAACGGCGCCGGCCTCGTCATGACGACGCTCGACCTCGTCGACTACTACGGCGGGAAGCCCGCGAACTTCCTCGACATCGGCGGCGGCGCGAAGGCCGAGCGCGTCGTGAACGCCCTCGACATGGTGTTCAGCGACGACAACGTCGACGCGGTCGTCTTCAACATCTTTGGCGGCATCACGCGTGGCGACGAGGTCGCCAAGGGCATCAACGAGGCCCTCGGCCAGTTCGACGAGATCCCGAAACCGGTCGTCGTCCGACTCGCCGGAACGAACGCCGAAGAGGGCCGTGAGATCCTCAACGACGAGCTCGTCACGGTCGAAGAGACGCTCGAAGGGGCGGTCCAGCGGACCGTCGAATACGCGGAGGACGAACAATGAGCATTCTAGTCGACGAAGACACCCGCGTCGTCGTGCAGGGTATCACGGGCGGCGAGGGTAAGTTCCACACCGAACAGATGATCGAGTACGGGACGAACGTCGTCGCCGGCACGTCGCCCGGCAAAGGCGGTCAGGAGGTCGCCGGCGTCCCGGTCTATGACACCGTGGAGGAAGCCGTCGAAGCGGAGGACGCCGACGCCTCGGTCGTCTTCGTCCCGCCCGCGTTCGCCGCGGACGCCATCTTCGAGGCCCTCGACACGGACCTCGACCTCGTCGTCGCCATCACGGAGGGCATCCCGACACAGGACATGGCGAAGGTCAACAAGCGCCTCGATGAGGTCGACACGCGCCTACAGGGCCCGAACTGCCCCGGCATCATCACGCCCGGCGAGTCGAAACTCGGCATCCTCCCGGGGAACATCTTCTCCGAGGGGAACGTCGGTCTCGTCTCGCGCTCCGGCACCCTCACCTACCAGGTCGTCGACTCGCTCACCCAGCGCGGCATCGGGCAGACGACCGCCATCGGAATCGGCGGCGACCCCATCATCGGCACGTCGTTCATCGACGCGCTCGAACTCTTCGAGAACGACCCCGACACCGACGCCGTGGTCATGTGCGGCGAAATCGGCGGCGAGGACGAGGAGGAGGCCGCCGCGTACATCGCCGAGCACATGGACACGCCCGTCGCGGGCTTCATCGCCGGCCGCACCGCGCCCCCGGGCAAGCGCATGGGGCACGCCGGCGCCATCGTCTCCGGCTCCGGGACGGGAACCGCCGCGTCCAAGATCGACGCGCTCAACGACGCCGGCGTTCCCGTGGGTGACACCCCCGAGGAAGTCGCCGACGACGTCGAAGATCTGCTGTAAGCGACGCGGCGCACCCGCCGGCCGTTCTCCGTTTTCGCGTTCGGCTTCTCCGCTCTGCCGGCCGGTCGCTCCCCTCGCATCGGGCGTTTCGTCTCGACCGACCGGGGACGACACGCCTCGGGCCGCACCGACCCGGGAAGTTAAAGGTGCCCCCGTCCCCACGCTCGCTCATGCCGGCCGACACCACTGCGGGGCGTCTCCCCGGATTCTTCTACCGATTCGCTCACCCGGCGCTCGCCGTCGTCAGCACCGTCGGGAGCCTCTTCTGGCTCGTCGGCTTCGCCCTCGCCGGCGCCGGCGTCGCGCTCCGCGCGAGCGATCCCGCGACCGCGTACCCCCTGTTTTTCTACGGGTCGATCGCCAGCCTCGTCGGCATCGCCGCCATCGGCGCCGTCGTCGGCTATCTCGTCGTCCTCTGGCTCCTCCGTGACGTCCTCGGCGTGCTCGACCGGGAGAAACCCGAACCGGGCGCGCGCCGCTAGCGACGCATCAGAACCGTTAATCCATCGAGGTGATACGCTCTCGCATGGAGACTACCCATCGCGTCGTCGCGGCCGACGCGCGGGACCTCGGCGCCCTCGACGACGACAGCGTCGATCTCGTCGTCACCTCCCCGCCCTACCCGATGGTCGAGATGTGGGACGACCTCTTCTGCGATCTCGATCCCGCCGTCGGCGACGCGCTCGACGCCGGCGACGGTCAGCGCGCCTACGACGCGATGCACCGGATTCTCGACGACGTCTGGGACGAGATCGCGCGCGTCCTCGCCCCCGGCGGGCTCGCGTGCCTCGACGTCGGCGACGCGACTCGAACCGTCGAGAACTACCGGGTCTACCGCAACCACGCTCGCGTCGCCGACGCGTTCGCCGAGCGCGGCTTCCATCCCCTCCCGGGGGTCCTCTGGCGCAAACCCACCAACACCGCCGCGAAGTTCATGGGGAGCGGGACCCTCCCACCCAACGCCTACGTCACCCTCGAGCACGAACACGTGCTCGTCCTCCGCAACGGCCCCGAACCCCGGGATTTCCCGCCCCACGACCCCGACCGCTACGCCGCCGCGTACTTCTGGGAGGAACGCAATCGTTGGTTCAGCGACGTCTGGACCGACGTCCGGGGCCGCCGACAGTCGCTTCCCGCCGCACGCGGCGAGCGCGAGCGCTCCGCCGCCTACCCCTTCGAGATCCCGTATCGGCTCATCAATATGTTCAGCGTCCGGGGCGACACCGTCCTCGATCCCTTCTGGGGGACCGGCACGACGACGCTCGCCGCGATGGCCGCCGCGCGCCACTCCGTCGGCTACGAACTCGACGACGGCCTCGTCGAGGGGTTCGCGAAGCGCGCCGCCGACGTCGAAACGTTCAGCGCTGACGTCGCCCGCGACCGACTGGAGCGCCACCGCGAGTTCGTCCGCGAGAGCGACGCCGCCTTCGACTACGACGCCACCCACTACGACGTCCCCGTGAAGACCAAACGCGAACGCGACATCCGCCTCTACCGCGTCAGTGACGTCGAACGCGAAGCGTGGGGCTACCGAACGAAACACGATCCGATCAGAGGGTGAGTCGGAACCGCGACCCCCTTCACGAGCGGCAAGGAACCGAGTGGGTCGGGGCGGATTCGAACCGCCGGCCTGCTCCGTGTGAAGGAGCCGTCATAACCGGACTAGACCACCGACCCGCACGACGTGGTAGCGGCAGGGCGGACTTAAGGCTGCTTATTCGACCCCGATCGCCGACGCGGTCCCACACACCGTGTCAGTACGTGGGTTCGTCTTCGGGGACGCCGTTGCGGGCGTTGAGGAGTCTGGCGAGCGTGAACAGCGCGTCCGAGAGGCGGTTGAGGTAGACGACGACGGTCTCGTTGATCGCCTCGTCCTCGGCGAGCGCGACGGCGCGGCGTTCGGCGCGCCGGGCGACCGAGCGAGCGTGATGAAGGGACGCGCCGGACTCGCTCCCTCCGGGGAGGACGAAGTTGGTGAGCGGCTCGAGTTCGTCGTCGGCGTCGTCGATCCAGCCCTCGACGGTCTCGACGTGTGCGTCGGTGATTCGAGGGTCCTCGTCGGGGTCGGGATTGGCGAGGTCGGCCTGCGCGACGTGGAGGTGATGCTGTGCGTCGTGGAGGGCGCGATCGACGTCGTCGTAGCCCGTCGGGAGCGCGACGCCGAGGAGGCTGTTCACCTCGTCGACGGTGCCGTAGGCCTCGATCCGGGGGTTCGTCTTGGAGACGCGTTCCGCTCCGCGGAGGTCGGTGCGGCCTTCGTCGCCGCGGCCGGTGTAGATGGTCACGTCCCCGCCTCGGCGTCCGCGAGCGTTCGTTCGACGTAGGTACAGATGTTCTCGGATTCGGGCATCGTGACGCCGCGTTCGTCGTCGACGAGGACGGGGACGGCCCGCTGGCCGCTGATTCGCTTGACCGCGTCGCGCTCGGAGTGCAGGGCCGCCGTCCACACCGTCTCGTAGTCGATGTCGTTCGCGTCGAGGGCGTCGTGCACCCGCTCGCAGTAGGGACACCCCTCCAGCGCGTAGAGCGTGATACTCACGCCGACGTGTGCGTGTCGCGGGGCAAAGAAGGTCCCGCCTGTGCGTCGTCCGCGGCGTCGCACGCCCGCGCCCGCTCGGTGCGGCGAGTGCCTTTATGCGTCCGTCTCTCCTCGATAGAGGCGTGCGATACAGCGCGTTCGGGGCGACGTTCGACATCGACACGAGCCCGCTGGACGTCGCGGAGTCGTCGCTCCGCGCACAGCTCGCGTCGTACGAACGCGGGGGGCGAACGGCGTTCGACGTCGGCGTGACTTACGCCGAGGGGTTCACGGGCGAGGTGATGGCCGCGATGGCGGCGATCCCGTACGGGGAGACACGGACGTACGGCGACCTCGCGGCGACGCTCGATAGCGCGGCGGTCGCGGTCGGGCAGGCCTGCGGGCGCAACGCCGTCCCGATCGTCGTCCCGTGCCATCGCGTCGTCGCGGCGGACGGTCTCGGGGGGTTCTCGATCGACCACCCGGACGCGCTCGGGGTGAAGCGGCGCCTGCTCGAACACGAGGGCGCACTCGACGGCTCGCGGCAGGCGACGCTACCGGTGTAGCGCGCTCGGTCCCGATACGTTAAACACCCTCGCGCGTCGACCCGGAGGCATGGCCACGGAGCTCGATCACGACTGTCCGGAGTGCGAGGAGGAGCAGACGTTCTACCGCGCGGCGGCGACCAACCTCCACCTCGGGCTGAAGACGAAGTGGTACTGCCCGGAGTGCGACTACGGGTTCGTCCGCGTGAACGGCGACATCGACTCGTCGACGGCGTAAGAAGGACCGTTTTTCGCGCTCGCGCGTCAGTCCCGCGTGGCGTGCTCGTAGAACGCGATGGCCGCGCCGAGCAGCGTGAGGTTCTGCAGGAACGACGTGAGCTCCTCGCCGCGCGACTCCTCATCGACGTTCCAGAAGTCGTGCATGACCGGCGTGACGCCGAGGAAGAACCCGGCGATGCTGGCGGCGGCGAGCCGGGGGAGCTTCCAGAAGCCGATGCTCGCGCTCCCGCCGAGGAGGAGCGCGCTCGCCGCGGGGACGAGCTTGTCGGGGGCCGGGACGCCCTTCGCGTCCGCGTAGGCGATGCGACCGTCGAGGTTGGTGAGGTTCCGGATGGCGAGGATCGCGAGACCGCTCGCAAAGAGGAGGCGACTCAATCGTGACGGGACAGTGCCCGTGTCGTCAGCGTCCGTCATCGGCGTAACCGGAGGGTATCGATCGGTATAGTCGTCTCCCTCTCCGAGAGTACCGCCGGTATCGGTCGCCGTGTCGCGGGCCGCGCGCCGCGTGACGGAGAGCCTAGTACTCGGGATCCCGCGGTCCGCGCTCGACGACGCCGGGGTCCGCGCTCCCGACGGCGTTCGGGTCGCTCGCCGTGAGGGAGTCGTGGAGGTCCGGGATGTCGGCGAGCGACGGGCCGGTGTCGTCGCTCGGGGGACGCGGTGCCGGACCGGCGCCGCCCGCCGAACGCGCCGCCCGTCGCGCGCGGTCGGTCGCGTCCTCGTTCGCGGCGTCGTCGCGCTTCGCGGCGACGCGGTCGCGCGAGCGATCGAGATCCGCGGCCTCGTAGTGTTCGACGGCGGCGTCGAGGTGCGTCTCCACCGCCCCGTCGTCCTCGCGGCGGGCGAGGAGCGCGAGGCGCTCGTGACGCTGACCGCGGAGGTGATGTCGGATCTCGTCGGCGCGCGTCTCCGGGATGTCGTACGCCGCGAGCGCGTCGAGACCGTCCTCCAACACCCCGACGGCCCCGGCGTGGTCGCCCGCGGCCGAACGCGCGTTCGACGCCACGACCGTCCGACTGTAGAGCGGGTCCCAGGGCGCCACGTCGTCGTCCGGGCAGGACGCGGCGACGTCGCGGGCGCGCTCGAAGGCCGCGATGGCGAGCGCGTGGTTCGTCGCGCTCCGGTGGCGGTGGCCGACGGCGCGCGCTCGCTCGTAGCGCGCGCGGACGCGGATCCAGTCGAGGTCGGCGGGGACGGCGGCGAGCGCACCCTCGTAGCAGAGCTCGTCCGCGCGGGCGTCCGTTCTGCCGGTCTCGCCCGTCCAGTAACAGGCGTTGGCGAGCACGTATCGGAAGGTCTCCCGCGAGCGGCGGCTCGCGGGGCCGCAGAGCGCGCGCCACGCCGCGCCGCGTTCGCGGTACTCGGCGGTGACCGCTCGGTCCTTCAGCCGAGCGTAGTCGTTGCCGTCGCCGCTCTCGTGCGCCCCCGCGACGTCGCGGGCCGCGTCGATCCCGCGGTCGCGGGCGAGCGCGGCGAGCCAGTACGCTCGGAAGCGGCCGTCGCCGCGGTGCGCGAGTCGGACGAGGTCGTAGCCGAGGGCCCGGACGGTGTCGAGGCCGTGGACCGCGACCAGATCACCGAGGGCGTCGAGCGCGTCCACCTCGCCGATCTCGGCCGCCGAATCGAGGCCGTCGACGAGCGCCTCGAAGGCTTCGGGACCGGTGACCGCGAGGCCGTTGGTACCGCGCGCGGCGGCGCGACAGAGCGCGTATCGGCGGGCGTGAAGTTCATCGGAGGCCGTCCCGCTCGCGTCGGCGAGCGCGTCGACGAGCGCGACGATCCCCTCGGTGTCGAGGGCGTGCGCGCAGGCGTGGACGGCGGCGACGGCGGTTCCACGGGCCGCGACGAGCGAGCGCGCGGCGTCACCGTCGCCGCGGAGGGCGTCGGTCAGGGTGGCGCCGAGCGTCGGGCCGAGGAGGGGGATCGCGCTCCGGCCGTCCTCGGCGGTCAGTCGGAGGCGGACGACGCCCGCGCCGTCGGGCACGACGACGATGAGGCGATCGTCGCCGTCCCCGTCCTCGCGCGTCATGCGCACGCGCTCGTCGGGCGTCGACGCCGTGACGTCGCTGGGTAGTCGGCAGTCGTAGCGCCGGCGCGCGTCGTCGCCGCTCTCGTGCGCCCCGGCGACGCGTGAAACCGTGGCGTCGCGGCCGTCGGCGAGCGTGTGCGTCCAGCGGAAGCGTTGCGCCATTCGTCTCCCCGAACGGGCTCGTCGGGTTTCACCCCCTCGGATCGCGCCCGACCCCCGGTGGCCGCGGCGCGACGTGCCGATTCCCCGGAGCACAATGGGGACGGGGCGCATAGATGAGGTATGATCGAAGACGACAGCGTCGCGCTCGTCACGGGTGCATCGTCGGGGATCGGTGCGGAGACCGCCGTCCAGCTCGCCGAGGCCGGCGCGGACGTCGCGCTCGCCGCGCGCCGCGAGGGGCGCCTTCGAGAGGTCGCGGACCGCGTCGAGGCGACGGGCAGCGAGGCGCTCGTCGTCCCCGCGGACGTCAGCGAGCGCGACGAGGTCGTTCGCATGGTCGCCGACACCGTCGACGAACTCGGCGGGCTCGACGTCCTCGTGAACAACGCGGGCGTGATGCTCCTCGAAGCCGTCGCGGACGCCGACCCGTCGAACTGGCGGACGATGATCGAGGTGAACCTCATCGGGCTGATGAACGCCACGAAGGAGGCGCTCCCGCACCTCCGCGAGGGCGGCCACGTGATCAACGTCTCGTCGGTCGCGGGCCGCGTCGCGGGCGAGACGTCGAGTGGATACAGCGCCACGAAGTTCGGCGTCAACGCCTTCACCGAGGGGCTCCGCCAGGAGGAGGCCGACAACGGCCTGCGGACGACGCTGATCGAACCCGGATTCGTCGAGACCGAGCTCGCCGATCACATCCCCGACGAGGACATCCAGGACCACACCGAGGAGATGCTCGCGGAGATGGACGTCCTCCAGCCCGCGGACATCGCGCGCGCCATCGTCTACGCGACCGATCAGCCCGAACACGTGAGCGTCAACGAGCTCATGGTGCGTCCGACCGGCCAGGGACAGCCGTAACGCTACGGCGCGTCCGTCTCTCGGACGGTACGGGACGAGCGCCGTCGTGCTCGGAGCGGGCTTTCGCCACCGCTTTACTCGCGGGCCGCCCAGTGAGCGGTATGGAACGGCTCCGTGACGCCCTGACGGGCGGCGAGGCGGGCGTCGCGCTCTTCGTCGACGGCCCGAACGTCCTGCGCGACGAGTTCGACGTCGACTTGGACGACGTACTGCACGCGGCCCGCGAGGAGGGACGGCTCGTCGTCTCGCGGCTCTACCTCGACGAACACGCGACGCCCGGCCTCATCCAGGCGGGCGAGGCGCGCGGCTACGACGTCCGCGTCACGAGCGGTGACGTGGACGTGAAACTCGCCGTCGACGCGACCGAACTCGTCCTGAGCGAGCACGTCGACCTGCTCGCCATCGCCTCGCGCGACACCGACTTCAAGCCCGTCCTGGAGAAGGCCGGGGAGAACGGCGTCGGGACGCTCGCCATCGCGCCGGGCGAACACGGCCGCTCGGACGCCCTGCGAAACGCCGCGGACGACGCGCTCGTCCTCGAAGAACCGGGCGGGGAGTAGGTCCGACGCCCCGCACGGCGACGCGGCCGAACGGGCCGGGTTTTTCGTCGTGGAACCCCGACCCCCGGTATGCGCGACCTAGGGACTCCCGTCCTCGACGACCATCTGCATCTCGACCGCGACGGCGCGCGCGGCATCGACGCCGTCCGGGAGTTCGCACGAGCGGGCGGCACGCACCTGCTCGTCGTGAACAAGCCCTCGTGGCACCTCGGCGTCGAGGCGGACGTCGGCGCGGACTTCCGGCCGGTCTTCGAGGAAACCCTCGGGATCGTCGCGGACGCCACCGCGGAACTCCGCGGGCGGGCGTGGCCCGTCCTCGGGGTGCATCCCGGACTGCTCTCGCGGCTCGTCGACGAGCGCGGCTTCGCGCCCGACGAGGCCGCCGAACTGCTGTGCGCGGGCCTCGACGTCGCCGCGGAGTACGCCGCCGACGGCGAGGCGGTCGCGCTGAAGTCCGGGCGCCCGCACTACGAGGTGAGCGACGAGGTGTGGGACGCCTCGAACCGCGTGCTGCGCCACGCCCTCGACTGCGCGGCGGAGACGGGCGTCGCCCTCCAGTTGCACACCGAGGCCACGGAGGATCTGACGGACGTCGCGGCGTGGGCGGAGGCGGCCGGCGTGCCGCCGGAACGCGTCGTGAAACACTACGCGAGCGGGACGCTCGCGGGCGTGACGAAGAGCGTGATGTGCGAGAAGGAGTACCTGAACGAGGCGGTCGCGTCGGACGAGCCGTTCTTGATGGAGACGGACTACGTGGACGACGCCGACCGGCCGGGCGCGGTGATGGGGCCGAAGACGGTGCCCCGGCGGGTAGCGTGGCTCCAGGAGCGCGGCGACGATGCGGCGGTGCGCCGGGCGCACGTCGAGACGCCCGACGCGGTTTACGGCATCGACACCACCGCGACGCTCGACTGACGGCGCGAGGCGGGCGTGCGAGCGCGTGACGCGCCGTCGCGCATAGGAAAGGCATTTGTCCCGCGCTCCGGACGTATGGGGTATGAGCGACACCGAGGAGGAGTTCTACTCCGCCGAACGCTGGCAAAACTGGCTCGATCGACTCCGCGACGAGGACCTCGATCCCGAGGACGAGGACTCCGCGCGCCTGCTCTACAACCTCCAAGACGACGTCGCCATCGCCGTGGCGAAGATCGTCTCCGCCCACCAGGACGACGAGATCACGCAGGACGAGGCGGTCGCGGAACTCGAATCCATCCGCGAGGTCGTCCTCGCCGAACCCGAGTTCGACGACGAGGACAAGCGGATGCTCGTCGAGGGCGTCCAGACGAGCCTCGTCGCCGTCTTCTACTCTGCGGACGTCTACGTCTCCAACGGCGCCGCGGAGGACGCCAGCGTCCAGGAGTACGTCGAGGCGGCCGCGGCCGCCGAGCAGGACGAGGAGTTCGATCGCGCACTCGATCTCGTTGCGGGCGCGGGGTCGCGCCTCTTCGAGGGCGACGAGATCGACCTCTCCATCACGGAGGAACTGGAGTACGGCCCGCTGACGGACTGGCTGAGCGGACTCGACAGCCTCCAGAGCGCCCTCGCCGACCCGGAGGTCATCGAGGACGACGAGGAGTCGGCGTAACCGCCGGGTTTACGACTACGCCGGCCGAAAGCCGTGCCAATGAGCGATCGGAGGGCCGTCGCCGGACTCATCGGCGCGGTGTTACTGTTCGGCATCCTCGTCATCTCCCTCTCCCTCTATCAGGCCCAGGTCGTTCCAAGCGAGAACCAACGCGCGGAGTTCGAACACAGCCAGCAGGTCCAAAACCAACTGGAGGACGTCCGAAACGCGATCCTCCGAACGGCGTGGTCGGGGAACAGCCAGCCGACCTCGGTGACGCTCGGTACACGCTACCCCAGCCGGACCGTCGCGGTCAATCCGCCGCCCGCGACGGGCCAATTAGCGACGGCGGAGTTGGGGAACGTCACGGTCACGAACGTTCGCGCGGCGAGCGGGCCGGAGGGGTTACAAGCGTACTTGCAGAGTAAGGGCCACACTCTCACCTACCCGACGAGCGCGCTCGTCTACACGCCGGACTACAACGAGTACCGGAACGCGCCGACGACCGTCTACGAGAACACCCTCCTCTACAACACCTTCACGAGCGGCGGCGATCCGCGCTCCCTCCCGCTCACGAACGACTCGCTCGTCTCGGCGTCGGGCGATCGCGTCTCGCTCGTCGTCCTCCAGGGCGACTACGGCGAGACCGGGATCGGAAGCGCGACGGTCGATCCCGAGTCGGTGAGCAGGCCGAGCGGCGGCACCTACGTGAACGGCTCGTTGAACGTCTCGCTCCCGACGCGCTACCCGGTGAGCGGGACGGGTACGACGTGGAGCGACCTGCTCCCGCGGAGCGAACTTGGAGGTGACGGCCGTGTGAACGTCTCGGCGACGAACGCGACCCTCCGAATCGGGGCCGTGAGTGTGGGGGGTGAAGCGACGAGCGAGCCGGCGTACGTCACACGGGAATCGGCGCAAGCGTTGCGGGTGTCCAGTGGTGAGACCATCAGCCTCAGTGTACAGGCGCACGACCAGTACCTCAATCCTTACGCGGGAATGATAATAAACGCGAGTACAGATGGCGGAGAGATCCAAGATACGAGCCAGATTACAAACAGGAACGGAAAAGCGAGATTCGACTACACGGCTCCGGAAACGAGCGGTACGTACAGTGTGAACGTCTCGTTCGGGCCGAACGGGACCGACGGCCCACGAGTGCAGCGGACGAACTTCACGGTGACCGTTCCCAGCAGTACGAGTGATGACGAAAATAACGATCCCAACGATAGAGAGACGTTAATTTACAACGGCGACGCCGGGCCGTACAACGGAGGAAGTACGATTCAATTTACGATGACTGCGTCTGAAGCCGCCACAATCACGAAGATCAGCGTTTCCCTCCCGTCGAGCGATGCGACTCGGCTTCAGGATCAGAGTAGTGGGCAGCCGGAAATACACATCGGAGATGGCTACTACGACGCCAACGACGATAACACAGCGAACAACGACCTCACCTACTATCCTCTCGGCGAAACCGTCTCGCTGACGAGCGATGCAACGATCGAGGCGAGCGAAGAAACCGTCGTACGTCTACAACGGTTCCAGAAGCCAAGTGGTACCGGACAAGGAAACGGCTGGCCCCCTTGGGGTAATCCCGGACAAGGTAACGACAGGGTCGAACCGGTTGACGTGCAGAACGAGCCTGTCCGAATCACGTTCACGTTCTCCGACGGATCGACGCAAACGCTCTCGTTCCAGAACGGTGCATATTGAGGGTCTCTCACCTCCGAATCAGGTGTGAATAACCCGATTCTATCGGCATCATTGAGCCCAGGAATCACTAATCACTTGGCCTCCGACCAGACGGTCCTTCGTATTCACCGTACCCTTTAGGCTCTCTGCCGACTAACGCGACGGCATGAGCGACGAGCGCACGGTCGCCGGGTTGATCGGCGATACTGTTGTTCGGGATGCTCGTGATCGCGCTGTCGCTCTATCAGGCGCAGGTCGTGCCGGCGTCGAACGCGCGGGCGGCGTTCCGGCACAGCCAGACCGTCCAGAATCAGCTCGTCGAGGTGCGAAACGCGATCCTGCGGACGTCGTGGTCGGGCGACGCCCGGCCCGGCCCGTCCCGGTGACGCTCGGGACGCGCTATCCCGGTCAGACGAACGGGCGGAACCCGCCGCCGGCGACCGGACGGTTGGCGACGGAGAACTTCTCGGGGCGCTCGGAGATCGTCGTCCTACGCGGCGACTACGCGGAGAAGGCGTCGGGAGCGTCGCGCTCGATCCCGCGCCGGTGAGCACGCCGCAGGGCGGACTGATCGCGCGGGGGCCCGTGCGCGTCTCCGTTCCGACCGCGTTCCCGGTGGCCGCGGGGACGAGCGCGACGGCGTCGTGGCAGCGGCTGCTCTGCGGCGACGGCGTGACCGTGTCCCCGTCACGAAGCGACGTCTACGCGTCGTAGCGTCCGCGGCGTTCGTCACCCGTCGAAGCACCTATCGACAGACACATACGCCAGTTTCGTGAATGACAGCCCATGACAGCCGTCGGCATCGACGCGGTCGAGGTCTGGACCGGTAAGTTGTCGCTCGACCTCGCCGAGACGTTCGCCCCGGAGCAGGGCGACGATCCGGCGAAGTACACGAAGGGATTGGGGCTCCGCGAGAGTTCGTTCCCCGACGCCCACGAGGACATCGTGACGATGGGCGCGAACGCCGCGTACCGACTGATGGAACGTAAGGGACTCGCTCCCGACGACGTCGGCCGGATCGACGTCGCCACCGAGTCCGCGTTCGACAACTCGAAGCCCGTCTCCACCTACATCGCGGGCTGCCTCGAACAGGTGTACGAGGGCGACTTCCACCACGCGAACAAGGGCGAGCGGAAGTTCGCCTGCATCGCGGGCACCCAGAGTCTGGACGACGCGTGCAACTGGATCCGCGCGGGGCGACACCGGGGGCGGGGCGCGCTCGTGATCGCGAGCGACACCGCCCTCTACGAGCGCGGCGACGCGGGCGAGGCGACGCAGGGTGCGGGTGCGGTGGCGATGTGGGTCACCGAGGACCCCTCGCTCGTCGCGCTCTCCGTCGAACAGGGGTACGGGTCGGCCGACGAGACGGACTTCCTGAAGCCCAATCAGCAGTTCCCGAGCGTCGACGGGAAGCGCTCGATCAAGGTCTATCTCGCGCGGATGCGCGAGGCGCTGGAGGACTTCGAGAGCGTCGCGGGCCGCGTCGAGCCCGACGACTACGCGTACGCGCCGTTCCACACGCCGTATCCGGGGATGGTACGCAAGGCCGCGCTCTTGGCGTACCGACACACGATCCGCGGGACGGACGTCGAGGACGCCCTCGCCGCGGACATCGGTCGCCAGCCGCGCCGCGAGGCGTTCGACGACGAGGGCGCGTTCGAGGACGCCGTCAGCGACTACACGGACGCGCTGAAAGAGCGTCCGGAGTACCGCGAGTGGTACGACGCGCGCATCCAGCCGACGCTGGCGCTCAGCGAGCGCGTCGGCAACTGGTACACGGGGTCGGTCCACCTCGCACGCCTCTCGGCGCTCCGCCACGCCGCGCAGAGCGGGCGCGACCTCGCGGACGAGGAACTGCTCGTCGCCTCCTACGGGTCGGGCGCGCAGGCGGAGGTGCACGCCGAGACGGTCCGCGAGGGGTGGCGCGAGGAGATCGACGCGCTCTCGATCTTCGATCGCCTCGGGGCTCGGTACGACCTCACGTTCTCGGAGTACGAGCGGGTCCACGACCGTCACAACCACGCGAAGCAGTCCGAGATGGCGGCGTTCACCACCCCCGAGGACGAGTTCGTCTTCGACGGCTGGGGGCCGATGAACGAGCGGACGTACCGATACGTGGACTGACGCGGTTGACGCGATCGCGTGGGCTGACGAGACCGCGTGAGAACGAGCGGGCGGAAGCGTGGCGCGGAACGGAACCGGAACCGAGACGCGCCGAGCGCCGGTCGGAACGACGGCGCGCTCGACGCTTAGTCGGCGATCGAGCGGAGCGCGTCGAGCATCTCGTCGACCGGGGTGGTACAGACGGCGAGGGAGAACCCGTCGCGCTGGGCGAGTCGCGGGGCGTGCTCCCAGAGGTCCGCCTCGTCCAGCCCGTGGAGGAGAACGGCGTTCGGCGTCGGGTTGACGACGCGGAGCGCGACGAGCGGCGACTCGCCGCGCGTGACGCCGGTGAAGCCGAGAATGCGGTTCGTCGACTGGCCGTAGAGCCGGTAGAACTCGTCGCTGGTGAGTCGAGTGATGGCCTTGATGCTGTCGATGATGGTGTGTCCGCTCACGCGGTCGCGATCGCCGGAGACGATCTCGGTCGCGCCGATGGCGTCGTAGACGTCCGCGAGCGGGACGGTCGCCGGATACTCGCGGAGGTCGAGGACGACGTCGCTCTCGAAGCCCGCGGAGAGGACGCGGGCGTACTGCCGGATCCGATCGCCGCCACGGCGCTCGTCGATGTCGAGGAGGGCGACGACGAGCCGGGAGACGAGACCGATCCCCGGGCTCTCACGGCGTCCGCTCTCGTAGTCGGAGATGACGGAGGAGGAGACGTCGAGCTGGTCGGCCAGCTCGGTCTGCGAGACGTCGAAGTCGGTGCGCCACTTGCGCAGTGTCGCGCCGGGATCGTCGCTGAGCGTGATCTCGCCCGCGATACGCTCCGCGAGGCCGGCGCGTGCGTCCGAATCCATACGCCCCTCAACCCGATACGTGACCTAATGCGTGTCGGAGCGGGTTCGACAGGTGCCGATACACCCTCGGCCGGCTCAGTCGCTCGTGAGTGCGGCGAGGGCGCCGCCGATGGCCCCGAAAGCGACGGGGTAGACGACGCCGGCGAGGACGAGCCCGAGGGCGACCGCGGGCCCCATCCACGCGCCGTCGGTCGTGACCCGGACGGCGAAGACGCCGATCCACGCCGGGATCGCGTAGCCGAGCGAGACGACGGTCCCGCAGAGTGCGCCGTCGCGGGGCGCGGCGAGGCCGACGTAGCGGACGAGGACGACGCCCGCGACGAGGAGGAACAGCGGCGGGAGGACGTAGAGCAACTGGGGGGCGTTGCCGCTCGCGATGAGGTTCGTCGTCGCCCGCCCGCCGCCGAGCGCCGGGCGCGTGAGGTCGACGAAGTGCGCGTTGTAGAAGAGCCAGCCGACGACCTTCCACGCGGGGATCGCCTGCCCGCCGACGAGTTCGATGATCGCGTTGAGCCCTTCGAGGTTCTCGCGCACCCGGTTCGCCTGCCAGAGGTAGACGACGAGGAACTCGAGAGCGAAGGCGACGGCTCCGGTGACGGCCGCGGGGAGCCACGGGACGGCGCGCGACGTGTCGTGTGCCATGACCCGCACTTCGTCGGGTGGCACGAAAGGCGTTGCGTCGGTTTCGAGCGCCAAACGATCCCGCGGGATACCGGACGCGTGGCGCGCTCGACAGCCACCAAGCTGAAACCGGGTCCGGACGAACCGTCGGACACGATGATCGACGTCTCGCGTCGACGGTTCCTCGGTGCCGCGACCGGAGCCGCGCTCGCGTGGGGGACGACGGGAACCGCGAGCGCCGCCGGAACGGGATCGGGGCGCGACTGGCAGCCGGTGGACTCACCGACCGACCGGGCGCTCCACGGCGTCGCGCGCGCGGGCGATCGGACGTACGCGGTCGGCGGCGGCGGCGTCGTCCTCGAACGCACCTCCGACGCGGGCGAGTGGCGCGTCCTCACGGCGAACGGCCCGGACGGGAACGGATCGAACCTCCACGCCGCCGCGAGTGACGGCGAGCGCGTCTGGATCGTGGGCGCCAGCGGCGCGCTCGCGGTCGTCGACGCCGCGACGGGCGACGTCACCACCCACCGCGCGCCGGACGACGTGACGAATCAGTTCACGAGCGTCGCGCTCGAACCGGGCGACGGGACGAGCGTCTACGTCGCCGATAGCTCCGGGCACGTCCACGTCTCGACCGAGGAGCGCGGGCGCGAGCGCGATTGGACGCACGCGACGCCCGGAAGCGGGGCGGCGATTCGGGACGTGACGGCCGCTGACGGACGCGTCGTCGCGGTCGACTCGAACGGGGACGTCTTCGAGACGCGCGATGGGGCCTCGTGGGACCGGATCGGAATCGACGACGCGGACGCGACGCTGCGCGGTGTCGCCGTCGCCGGCGGAACGGCGCACGCCGTTGGCGGCGCGCTCTACAGCGAGACGGCCGACGGATGGGACGTCGCCGATCCCTGCGAGGCGACGCTCGCCGCCGTCGAAATCGGTTCGTGTGGCTGCGTCTCCGCCGTCGGGGCCGACGGAGCCGTCCTCCACCGACCCGGACGCGACATCCCTGCGGGGGCGACGCTGGCGAGATGGCTCGGGCGTTGGGAGACGACGCGACCCGTCCAGACGGAACTCGACGCGCTCGTCCTCGGCACACCGGCTATCGCCGTCGGGGCAAACGGCACGATCATCGAGCGCTGACGACTCGACGCGACAGTGGGCGACGCGCGTCCCCCGTTCTCGATCGACGGTCGACGGGCGACGCCGCCCGAGCGACCCCCGGACCCCGAACGGGCGGCGATCGGAGACGACGCGGCTCCACAAGAGTGATGCCCCGAGGCGACCCAGCGACCGTATGGCTCTCAGTATCGATCCCGGTCAACTCGGGCTCCACTTCGGCTCCGGTGCCGTCATCGGCGGCGTCACGGGGTTCGCCGCGAAGAAGGTCGCGAAGCTCATCGCCGTCCTCATCGGCATCGAGCTCGCCCTCTTCGCCTTCCTCGAATCGCGCGGGATCCTCGTCGTGAAGTGGGACCGCCTCAGCGCCGGCCTCCTCAGCGCCGGTCAAGACGCCGCGTCGTCGACGCCGCCCTCGTGGCTGATGTCGATCCTCTCGACGCTCTCCATCTCCGCCGGCTTCACCGGCGGGTTCCTCGTCGGCTTCCGAAAGGGGTAGGCCGAGCACGTCCGCGATCCGCGAGTCCGGAACGTCGGCCGCGTCGTGCGGTCTCGACCGTACCCGTGTCCTTTCTCGCCGCCGTGACGCTCCCTCGATCGATCGCGCGCCGATCGGTCACCTCGTTGATCGATCAGCGCGTTCGCAGGTCGTCCTTGTCCTTGATGACGCGCGTCTCCCCCTCGCCGCTCGTGACCTCCGCGACGAGGTCGTAGAGCTCGTTTCGCATCCCCGCGGGGAAGGTGAGGACGCCGACCCACGAGCCGTCCGACTGCCACTCCTCGCGTTCGAGCTCGCCGAACTCCCGGATCTGCGCCTGGCCGGAGCCCGCGTAATCCGCGGGGAGGCTGACCGCGACCGTCACCTCCTCGAAGCGGATCGGGATGACCGGCCGGAGCGCGTCGAGCGCGTCGTCGACCTGCGCCTCCACGGGTTCCATCGGGTCGACCGTGAACCCCGCCTGTTCGAGCGCGGACTCGATGCGCTCCGGCGGGTGGGGCGCGTTGTCCATCTGCGGGTTCACGGCGTTGCGCGCGATGGTGTTGACGAGCTGTCTGCGCTTTCGCTCCTGCATCTCCTCGCGTTGCTCGGCCGTGATCTGGATCTCACCCCGCTCGATGACCTCGGGGATGATCTCCATCGGATCCGTCGTCCCGAAGACGGTCTCCAAGTCCTCCTCCGCGGGCCGATCGCCCCGCGAGGCGTTCTCGAAGACGTCGCGCGCGGCGATGACGTCCTCCAGTTCGCCATCGAACTCCCCGCGCTTGATGGCGAGTGCGGCGTCCGGGTCGACGAGCACCTCGAAGCGCTCGCCGTGCGACTCCAAACGGGCCGTCACGGCCTCGTCGAGCGAAATCATGTCCGACAGTTGCGGCGGACGGTTGAAGGCCTTTCCGGGGAAGACGTGATTCCGGAGGAGCCACGAGTACGCGAGCGGTGAAACCGCGAGTCATGAGCGGCGCGATTCCATCCTCCGGTACGGATATGACAGGGGCGTTCAAACGGTCGACCGCTGGCGCAGTTGCGCCAGCGAGAGACATGTCTGTAGGTTTGCTTTCGATTTTGGCGGTTTTGCTAGCTCTGTTTGGAAGGTCGCTGTTCCTCCTCAATAGCGTCCGTGACAACTGGGACACGCTGGATATGGAGATTGATATATTCAGATTCGTTCGTTTCCAGTTGCGTGCCAGTCGTTCCGACGGGGACTGAAGCCGCTCGGAAGACTGGGGCCCACCGGGGGCCGTTTCGTGGTCTCGTCTCAGAGCGTCGCCACTCCGCGGTCTGAAAAAACGGGGGAGGTGTGGTGGGTTATTCGGACTGCTCGTCCGCGTCCGCGTCCGCGTCGCCCTCGTCGTCCTCAGCGAGGAGGTCGTTCTCGACGAGGTACTCCTCGATCTCGTCGTTGGTGAGCTCGATGAACGAGCCGGATTCGGCGTCCACGGTGGCGACGCCGATCCCCTCAGGCGTCAGGCCGTCCTCGTGGACCTCGCCGAGGCCGGCGAGTGCGAGGCCGACGGCGTCTTCCAGTGCGACGTCCTCGCTGTACTCGTCTTCGAGGTGCTGTTGGATGTCGTCGCGGCCCGACCCGATAGCGAGCGCCTTCCACTCGTTGGGCGTGCCCGAGGGATCGGTCTCGTAGAGACGGGGTTCGCCGTCCTCGATGCCGCCGATGAGGAGCGCGACGCCGAACGGGCGCGCACCGCCGACCTGCGTGTACTGCTGGATGTGGTCGGTGATGTCCTTCGTGAGGCTCTCGACGCCGATCGGCTCGTCGTAGCGCACGCGGTTGACCTGCGAGTCGCGGCGCGCGAAGTCGATGAGCTGGCGGGCGTCGGCGACGTGCCCCGCGGACGCGATGCCGATGTGGTTGTCGGCCTTGTGGATCTTCTCGACGCTCGTCTCCTCCATCAGGGGCGAGCGGATGCGCTTGTCGACGACGAGCACCACGCCGTCCTTCGCGCGGACGCCGATCGAGGCCGATCCGCGCTTGACGGCCTCACGCGCGTACTCGACCTGATAGAGTCGGCCGTCGGGTGAGAAGATAGTGATACCTCGGTCGTACGCTTGCTGTTGGGCTTGTCCCTGCATGATGTGTCACTCCAAATCAGCGCGAGTCGCGCCCACGAACCCACCGTCGACGGTGACGTCGACCAGGCCGTCGCGGCTGACGGCCTGTGCGGTGGCGTTCCTGAACACGACGGCTTCCTCTGCCGAATTTTCACGCGCGCGTCCTAAATACCTTTCTTCACCGGCACGGACCGTGCCCGAGACGCCCCGTACGCGGACCCCTACGGGGTCGTCGCGCACGGCGTCGACGCACGCGAGCGCCGCCCGCGCTTCCGAGACGTACCCCCGGCGCGCGCGGACGACCGCCTCGCCCTCCCCGGCGTCGAACTCGTAGCTGAGGACGCGGAGGTCGGCGTCCGCGCTCGCGGCGTCCCCGAGGAGGTTCTGGGCGGCGAACCAGACGCTCCGCTGGAAGTCCCGCCGGGAGACGTCGGCGTTCGGCCACGCCTCGATCCCCACGAGGAGGTAGCGCCAGCGCGGGCGGAGGTGTTTCGGGAGGTGTTTCACGGTTTCCCCGCGCGTCCCTCAGCGCTCCGTGTCATGTCGTCCGCGTTCGAGCCCCGGCGCAATGAAGTCGGCGGAGCGCCGCCGGCGGTTCCGCTCGGCGAGGACGCCCCACTCCGCGAGGCCGGCCTCGATCGCCGCGGCATCGAAGCCGATCGCTTCGCCGAGCGCCCGGAGCTCCCGCGGTGCGCGCATCTGGAGGTGCGACCTCGGCGACCCCGAGACGACGTAGGGGACGTCGTACTGCTCGACGAGCTCGCGGAGCTTTCGGAGGCCGCGCAGCGCCTGCACGCGCGGGCCGCCGGACGCGCGCAACACGTCCCCGAGGTCGAACTCCACGCGGACGTCGTGGTCGGCCGCGGCCCGCGCGATGACGTGGTTGACGTCGCCCCGTCCCGCCATCGGCTTCGTCAGGACGTCGACGCGCTCCTCCTCGGCGGCGAAGCGGTTGAGCTTCGGCGTACCGCCGCGCACGCAGAGCACGGTGTGCGCGCGACGCGCTTCGCTCAGCGGCCCGCTGGCGCCGGTCGGATCGTCGGCGACGACCTCCGTGGCGTCCACGACGTCGACGTCGTGCGCCTCGCGGACGGCTGTCGCGTCGAACGCCGGGTCGGCCTCTTCGGTGTTCCGGACGACGACGCCGTCGAACCCCTGCCGGGCCGCCGTCGCGGCGAAACGCCGGACCGTGCTCTCCCCGTCCGGCGTCGCGGTGACCGCCTCGTACATACGGACGGGGACGCGCGGCGCGCGCTAAAGCGGTGCGGTCTCACCGCTACGGTTTTGACGGTTCGTGCCGAACGTTCCCACGTGACAGACGCCGACCCGACCGACGTCGACTGGGAGGACCCCGAGCGTTGCCCGTGGTGCGGCGCCGCCGTCCGCGACGGCGGCGCGGGCTTCATCGAACACGTCGAGGAGCACCCCGACTGCGCGGCCGCCTTCGAGACGTGGCGCGAGAACATCGCCGACGACATCGGTGGCGAGTGGACGTCCTGAAGCGTCAGGCGAGCGCCTCGCGGGCGTTCTCCACCGCGGCCTCGCGCGTCGCCGGGTACGCCTCGACCTTCGCGCGAAAGGAGATGCCCTCACCGAGTCGGCTCTCGCCGCCGAACGCGGCCTGCTTGTCGAGGTGCGCCATGAACGCGCAGTTCTCGTTCACCCGCTGGTCGAGTTCCTCGCGCAGGCGGTCGACGTCCGCGCCGTCGCGCAGGCGGTCGAGGACGTGGCGGATCCCGTCCGCGTTCTCGACGCGGGCCGACAGCACCACGATCCGATCGCCGTTGTGTCCGGTGCTCTCCGCGCGCTGGACCTCGAACTCCTCGGGGAGGAAGTGTCTGAGCGCGCGCTCGACGCGCGCCTCGTCCTCCGTGTCGTAACAGAACGTGCGCAGGTCGACGTAGTGGAAGGGGACGCTCATGGGCGTTCGGACGCGCCCGAGCGGCAAAAGGGTACGACTCTCGGGGTCGGTGCGACTAGTCCTCGCCGGCGGCTTCGAGGTTGTCCTCGGGGACGCCCTGCTCCTGTCCGTCCTCGAAGGCGACGGTGTAGTTCGCGTCGCCGAACATCGTCTCGACCTTCTGCGTGATCTCGCCGGTCTCGCCGTCGAACTCGCTGTGCTCGTCGTGGAGGACCACGGAATCGCCTTCTTCGAAGCTCATACTCCGCGTTCGGTGTGGGCCACGCAAAAGCGCCCCGATTCCCCCTCAGGACCCGAGGAGCCGACGGGCGACCGCCGGCCCCGTCTTCCGGAGGATGTTCAGGCTGATGACGACGAGCATCGCCGTCACGACCCAGTCGAAGCGACGCTCGTCGAAGCCGACCCGGCGCAGCGCCGTTCCGGCGAGCAGGCCGACGAGCGTCACGACCGCGAGCGCGCAGCCCAACCAGAGTCGATACGTCGTCAGGAGGTCAGTGAAGAACGCCATCTGGACGATCCGCGCCGTGAAGACGACCGTGAACACCATTGAGAGCCCGCCGATGTAGCGCTCGCGGTCGCGCTCGAACGTGTGGAGGTAGGCGGGGAGGAGCGGCCCGAGGTTCGCCACCGCGAGGAAGAACCCCTCCAAGAGCCCGAAGAGCCCGAGCAACACCGGGTGGTGCGCGCCCTCCACGACGACGAACGACGTCGCCACCTGATAGGCCGCGTAACCGAGCAGGATCACGCCGATAACGAACGGGACGAGCGGTCCCGTCGAGACCGACGCGAGGACGTAGACGCCGACGACGCTCCCGACGAGCGCGAGCGCGACGAGCTGCCACTCGCGTCTAACGTAGGCGAGGCCGGTGTTCGTCTCGCCCACCTGGAAGACGTTGATCATCCACGGGGGGATCGCCAACACGACGACGGCCATCGTCGGATCGATCACGGACGCGAATATCGGCGTCGTGATGAGCGCGTAACCGAAGCCGACCGCGCCCTTCACCGCGCCCGCGATCACCGCGACGACGAGTAGGAACGCGAACAGGAGGGGCGTCACACCGCCCTGAATCCCCCTCGCCACGCTCTCCGTCCCCGGGAAGAGGACGACGCTCCCGGCGAACACGGCGAGCGCCGCGAACGCCATCAGCAGCTCCCGGTACCGCAGCTCTCGGAGGTTCCTAACGAACGTCGCCGCGCGGGTCGCCGAACTCACCATCTCTCTGTGGCTCACCGTACGCGTTCGGGACGGGAAACCCCCTCAGAGCAGGCGATCACCGCGCGAAGCCGCGACGGGATTCGTCGACCGGATCAGTGGTCTGTATCGCTGTTCGGGGCCGCTCAGACGCCTACGACCGCGCGCGCACTCGTCGCCGGTCCCGGAGAGTATTGCGACGCCGCGGACCCCACAGCACCTCGCTTCGATCGACGCTCGCGTTCGGGCCGCCCGGGACGTCTCGGGGGAACGATGTCCGCGGCACTCGCTGGTCGCGTCGCCCCGGGTTCGACGCTCTCGCCCGCGAGGCTGTCACGCTACCCCCACTCGACGCCGTCTCGCGCCTCGGCGTCCCAGCGTCGCAACACCGCCCGGGCGTTCCCCGAGTGGTAGCCGAAGTAGACGCCGTCGGCCTGCGCTTCGACCGTCTCGGCCGCGGCCGCGAGCGCGTCCACGTCGGGGTCGACCGCGTAGAGCTCGACGCCGAGGCGAGCGTCGAGGTCCGTCAATCGGTCCGCGAAGCCGGAGGCGAGGCTCTCCAGCCAGTACGTCGTCCCGTACGCCGTGTCGTAGAGCGGGACGACGAACTCGTCGACGTGCGCGGCGAGCGCTTCGAGGTCGATCCCCGAGCGCGCGAACAGGTGCCCCGGATACGGGTCGGGGTGGAGCGTGAGGTAGAGATCGCCGGGGACGCGCTCGGCCGCCCCCGCGACGAACGACGTGAGCACCGACGCACGCCACGCCGCCCACTCGTCGTACTCGCTCTCCGCGAACGCCCCCTCGCAGCGCTCGCAGTGACAGAAACCGGGGCCGGGAAAGCCGACCTCGTCGAGACGGACGTCGCCGCTCGCGCGCGTGCACGCCTCGATCACCTCGTAGAGTCCGTTTCGGTACCCCTCGTCGCTCGGGCAGACGTGCCCCGAATCGAGGTCCGGGTGGTCCGTCGTCGCGGGCCGCCCCGACGAATCGACGGCGACGGCGTCGTCCTCGGTCGCGGCGCTCGCCGTATCGGCGAAACAGGAGACGAGGTTGACGGCGCCCTCGACGGGTTCGCCGTGCTGGCCGGTGACGCGTTTGACCTCGTAGAATCCGACGTCGAACTCCGACCACTCGATCTCCTCGGCGTTCCGCGTGACGATACCGTACATGTACACGGATCGGGGACCCGGCCGCCTAAAGCGTTCGTTCCGCCGAGGAGCGTACCGATCGGGCGCCGATCAGTCGATACGGTCGATGTCGTCCTCGGGTGCGCCACCCGCGACGAGCTTGTAGACGAGGACGATCAGGACCAGTGCCAGGGCGAGCTTGATGGACGTGCGCATATCCACTCGCTACACGTCGGGCCACTATACCTTTTCGGGACGCCGGTCTGGCGTCTCAGACGGCGAGGTGGTCGGTGATCTCCTCGCGGACGATCGTCTCGCAGTACGCACAGCGGACCCCCTCGTCGAGGACGTCGAAACGGGTCTCGACCGGCTCGCCGGCGTTCGTGATGCAGTGGCGGTTCGGACAGCTGAGGAGCCCGGCGACCTGCTCGGGGGGTTCGATCTCGGTCTTCTCCGCGACCTCGTACTCCCGGACGATGTTGACCGT
This sequence comes from Halarchaeum nitratireducens, assembly GCF_014647155.1. GTDB lineage: Archaea > Halobacteriota > Halobacteria > Halobacteriales > Halobacteriaceae > Halarchaeum > Halarchaeum nitratireducens. The sequence goes on from NZ_BMOQ01000004.1 coordinate 94,624, forward strand.
CGCGTCGGGCGCGATGAGCGAGAGGACGTCGAGTTCGGCCTGGCTCATCTCGCGGCCCTCGACTTTCACGATGTCCTTGTGTCCCATCGTCTCGCTCGGCACGTTCATCCCGAGGCTGACGCCCTCGCCACCGCTCCCATCGATACCGAGGATGGCGAGAACGTGGAGGGCCTCGCCGGCCGGCACGTGGTCGATGACGGTCCCGTCGCGGATCTTCGAGATGCGGAGTTCGGTGTCCGTCCCCGTCATTCCGCGTCACCCCCCTCTCGGAGCAGGAGATCGAGCAGCGCCATCCGCACCGGGACGCCGTTGTGCGCTTGCTCGAAGTAGGTCGCGTTCGGCGACGCGTCGATCTCCGGGTCGATCTCGTCGATCCGCGGGAGCGGATGCATCACGGCAAGGTCGTCCGACGCGGCCCCGAGCGTCTCCGCGTCGATCCGGTATTCGCCCGCCACCTTCTCGTACTCCTCCTCGTCCGGGAAGCGCTCGCGCTGGATCCGCGTCACGTAGAGCACGTCGAGCTCGGGGAGGACGGCGTCGAGGTCGTCGTGCTCGCGGACGTTCGCCCCGGCCTCGTGGAGGTCGTAGCGGACGGATCGCGGCAGCCGGAGGCTCTCCGGGCTGATGAAGTGCTGACGGACGTCGAAGTTCGTCAGCGCGTGCGCGAGCGAGTGGACCGTTCGCCCGTACTTCAGATCGCCCATGACTCCGATCGTGAGATCGTCGAGACCCGCGTTCTCATCGATCGTGTAGAGATCGAGGAGCGTCTGACTCGGGTGGTGGCCCGCGCCGTCGCCCGCGTTCACGAGCGGAACGTCGACGAACTCGCTCGCCATCCGCGCCGCGCCCTGACTCGGGTGTCGGAGAACGATCCCGTCCGCGTACCCCTCGACGACGCGGGCGGTGTCCGCGAGCGACTCGCCCTTCTTCACCGACGAGTCCTCGACCGCCCCCATGTCGATGACGTCGCCGCCGAGGCGCTTCGCCGCGGTCTCGAAGCTCATCTTCGTCCGCGTGCTCGGCTCGAAAAAGCAGAGCGCGAGCAGCGCGCCGGGGTGCCGGTCCGCGTGCGCGGCGGGATCGTCCGCGAACTCCCGCGCGCGCGCTAAGACCGCCTCGATGTCCGCCCGCGAGAGCTGTTTCGCGGTCAGCAGGTGGTCGTGGCGCATCGTCACTACACCCGCGCGGGGACGCCTTGAAGCTCCCGAACCTTTGTATCGGATGGGGGCGCCACCCGTGGGCATGCTTGCCATCGCGGGCGGGAAGGGCGGCGTCGGAAAGACCACGACGGCGCTCTGCCTCGCGGACGCCTACGTGCGCCGCCGCCGTCGACCGCTCGCCGTCGACGCCGACCGCGGGATGCCGAACTGCCACCTCTACGCGGGGACCGCGGGTGAGCGCGGCGTCGCCGACATCGCCGCCGGCGTCCCCATCGATGCGGCCGCCGAACCCGCGGCGGCCCCGCCCGGCGTCGACGTGCTCGCCGGGGGCGATGCCGACCCCGAAACGTACCTCGACGCGCTCCCGGCCGATCGGCCGGTGATCCTCGACACCGCCGCCGCCGGCGCGGGCGCGGACGTCGGCGCGGCCCTCGCCGCCGCCGACGCCGCCGTCGTGGTCGCGACCCCCGACCGGGACGCCGTCCGAGACGGGCTGAAGAGCGCCGCGCTCGCTCGGGCGCTCGGCACGCCCGTCGTCGCGTGCGTCGTCGTCGCAACCGCGGGCGACGTGACCGGGATCGAGCGCGTCGTCGAGGCGCTCACCGCGCCCGTACCCGCCGCCCGTGACCCGCTCACCGACGTGGCCGTGGCAGTCGCTCACGGCCGCGTCGCGGGGGTTATCGGTCCGAACGCTTAACAATACGATCGCCCCTATTTGAGTAGCATGGCGGATCGGCTCCCCACGGGAATCGACGTGCTCGACCGGAAGCTCGGCGGTGGGCTCCCGGCCGGGAGCCTCGTCGTCTACGAGTCGCCGCCGGCGAGTCAAGGGGAGCTGTTACTCCACGAGTTCGCCGCCGCCCGCGACACCCTCTACCTGACCGCCGACCGGACCGAGGACGCCGTCGTCGACGCCTTCGAGGACGCCGCCGTCCCACCGGAGACCCCCGACGTCCGCTACCTGGCGAGCGACTCCCCGCTCGACGACGGGCGCCGGCTCTTCCGGAACGTTGGCGAGAGCGAGACGCTCATCGTCGATCCCGTCGACGCCCTCGAACGGAGCGATCGCGCCCGCTACGAGACCTTCCTCTCCGAGCTCCAGAACCACATGCACAACACGGGGAGCGTCGCCGTCCTCCACGGCCTCCGCGGGGGCTACGTCCCCGAACTCCGCGACACGACGATCCACATCGCGGACGTCACCTTCCGCCTGCGCACCGAGATCTCCGGCGGAGACGTCGAGAACTCACTCTCGGTCCTGAAGTTCCGCGGCGGGAACGCACTCGACGAGACGATCAAGCTCAACCTCGGCGACCGCGTCGGGATCGACACCTCGCGCGACATCGCCTGACGCGTCGCTCGCCGCTCGTCCGCGTCGATAGAAGGGCACGCTGGGGGGCCGGCGTACGATCGCCGTCAGCGCCCGTTACTCCGCCGTCTCCGCGCAACGACGGGACTCCTCACGGGTCGTGCCTCCCCGCTCGGTAGTCCGTCGTTCCCCTAGAACGACGTTATTCCTCGTCGAGCTCGTCGACGATTTCGTCCGCGTCGACGTCCGCGTCCTCGAGGGCGTCCTCGATGTCGCCGAGGTCCTCCTCGCCGCCGCCCATGCCGCCCATCATACCGCCCATACCGCCCATCATGCCGCCCATGCCGGCGCCGTCGATGACCTCCTGGACGATGACCCGATCGACGTCGATCTGGTCCATGACCTGCTGGAGGATCTGCTGTTTGCCCATCATCCACTGCTGATTGAACTGGAGCTGCGGGCTCTGCTCGATGTACAGCGTCTCCTTCTCGACGGTCTCCGTCTCGAACTCGGGCTCGGCGTCCTCGTCCTCGCTCTCGACTTCGACCTCCTCCTCGACCTCGTCCGTCTCGATGTGCATGTCGAGGTCGACGTCGAAGTACATGCTGAGGAGGCCCTGGGCCTTCTCGACGCGGTCCGTGACCTCGCCGATGACCTCGTACTGGTACTCGATGTCCTGACCGGCGAGCATGTGGTTGAAGTCGACGCGCGCGCGTCCGCCGATGATCGTCTCGACGTGGCCGTGCTGGCCCTCGATGTCGACGTGCGCGCCGGGGTAGCGGTCGTCCTCCGGGATCTTCTCGGCGCTCACGGTGCGGACCTCGCTCTCGTCGTACTCGCCGAAGGCGTCGGCCGCGGGGACGACGACGGTCCCGGTGTCGCCGACCTCCTTGCCGATGATGTCGTCCTCGACCGGCTCGAAGATGTGGCCCTCGCCGAGCACGATCGTACGCGGAGCGAACTCCTGCTCGTCGGTGTCGACGCCCTCCTCCTCGGCGACCTCCTGATCGGTCGTGTCGACGAGGTCGCCGTCCTCGACGGTGCGTGCGGTGTACGCGAGTTCGATGAAGTCGCCCGCCTGAAGCCCCTCGGACTCCTCGGCGTCTGTGTCGTCGGCTGCCTCGGCCTCTTGCTGGTCGCTCATACGCACACGGACACCCGTTCGACCCTTAAGAATCACGTTTCTACCGCGCGAGCCGAACCGGTCAGCGCATGCTTTCGAGGTCGCGGACCACGCTCGCGTTCACGGAGAGCCACGTCGTCAGCCGAGTCGCCTCGTCGGCGTCGTCAGGGTAACACGTACAGCGATCCGGACCGCGCTCCTGTCGGACGACGACCGATTCGAGCGCGTACTCGGGAGCGGGGACGGTCGGACGCGGCGCGTCGCCGGCGGCGGAGTCTGCTGACATCCCACCTGTGAGTGGACCGTCACCGGATAAGAAGCCTGCTAAGAGGGGTACGGATCCCTCAATAGTCGCCCGTCCCACCGGCGTCCCGCCGGCGCGCCGAGCCGTTTCGGACGCCTTTTCACCGCGCCCACCGACGCCTCGCCCATGTACGAAGTCGAGGTGAAGGTGCCCGCGGACCACGGCGACGTCCGCGACGCCCTGGAGTCGGCGGGCGCGGAGCGCGGGGAGACGGTCGAACAGGTCGACACCTATTACGACGCGCCGCACCGCGACTTCGCGGAGACGGACGAGGCCCTCCGTGTCAGACGCGTGACGGACGACGAGGGCGAGCGCGCCCGGATCACCTACAAGGGACCGAAGGTCGACAGCGAGTCGAAGGCCCGCGAGGAAGTCGAGACCGGCGTCGAGGACGGTGCGGACGCCGGCGCGATCTTCGAGGGCGTCGGTTTCACGCCCGCCGCGACGGTCGAGAAGACCCGGACCTACTACGCCTACGACGGCTACACCGTCGTCCTCGACGACGTGAGCGGCCTCGGACAGTTCGTCGAGGTCGAACGCGAGAGCGAGGACGTCGAGGCCGCCCGCGAGGGCGCGTTCGACGTCCTGCGTCGCCTCGGTCTCGACCCGAGCGACCAGATCCGGGCCTCCTACCTCGGCCTCCTCTTGGAGTAGTCCGCGCGACGATCCCATAACCGCAGAGCATATTCGACGACGCTTTCGTTTCCGCAAGTTATAGAACCGCCGACGGCCAAACGTGGCCAATGACCGAGCGGAACATCCGCGTCCAGCCGATTGACCGCGGGGCCGTCGAGGACGAGACCGTCGAGATCGTCGAGCGAAAGGGGGTCGGCCACCCCGACTCCATCTGCGACGGCGTCGCCGAACACGTCTCCGAGGCCCTCGCGCAGGCCTACCTCGATCGCGTCGGGAAGGTCCTCCACTACAACACCGACGAGACGCAACTCGTCGCCGGCACCGCCGCGCCCGCCTTCGGCGGCGGCGAGGTCATCGAGCCCGTCTACCTCCTCGTCGTCGGACGCGCCACGAAACACTACGTCGACGAGACGGGCACGGAACACCACATCCCCGTCGACGCCATCGCCCTCGAGGCCGCCCGCGACTACCTCCGCGAGACGCTCCCCGCTCTCGACCTCGAAACCGACATCGTCGTCGACGTCCGCCTCGGCGAGGGTTCCGGCGACCTCCAGGAGGTCTTCGGCGAGGACGAACGCCACGTCCCCGAGGCGAACGACACCTCCTTCGGCGTCGGCCACGCGCCCCTCACCGAGACGGAGAAGCTCGTCTTCGAAACCGAACGCCACCTCAACGGCCCCTATCACGCTGAGCACCCCGCGATCGGACAGGACGTGAAGGTCATGGGCAAACGCGAGGGCGACCACATCGACCTCACCGTCGCCGTCGCGCTCGTCGACCGCCACGTCCCCGACATCGACGCCTACGAGGCCGAGATCGAGGGCGTCCGCGAGACCGTCGCGGCCCTCGCCGACGACCACACAGACCGCGACGTCACCGTCCACGTCAACACCGCCGACGACTACGAGGAGGGCTCCGTTTACCTCACCGTCACCGGCACCAGCGCCGAACAGGGCGACGACGGATCGGTGGGGCGGGGCAACCGCGCGAACGGCCTCATCACCCCGAACCGCTCGATGAGCATGGAGGCCACGTCGGGTAAGAACCCGGTCAACCACATCGGGAAGATCTACAACCTCCTCTCCACCCAGATCGCGGAGAGCGTCGTCGACGACGTCGAGGGCATCCGGGATCTTCGAGTCCGACTCCTCAGCCAGATCGGCCGCCCGATCGACCAACCCCACGTCGCCGACGTCCACGTCGTCACCGACGAGGGCGTCGCCATCGCCGACATCGAGGCCGACGTCCGCGAGATCGTCGACGCCGAACTCGCCGACGTCACCTCCATCACCCAGCGCGTCATCGACGGCGAGCTCACCACGTTCTAACGGACTTTTTGCAGCGCTTGAACGCGCCTCCAGCGCGCTCTGCGCTCGCAAAACCTCCACTGAAAGCGCGGCGTGACCCCTACGGGGTCACTTGCGCCTCGCGACTGAGTCGCGAGTGAACCGCGCGACTACCGGGTCCTACCGGACCGCTCGTCGCGCGGACGCTAGCCCCGGGCACGGTTCATCGCTTGTCGTCGTAGGAGTACCGGTCCATCCGTGCGCGTACCGACCGGGAATCGGTCACTGACCGGTCACGTGGATCGCGTTTTAGGTAACTCGTCGTGTTGGGTACCGTCTGTCGGATAGTATACCGCTACGACAGAAGTTACGGGCAGACCTCACGGAGAATCTGCTCGTCAGCGGTGTTGCTGTGGTACTTGCCGTCGTCGCGTTCGCCGTCCTCTTCTCGCTCGGCGTGCCGTTTATCGTGCTGTTCGGGTGTGTTCTCGCTATTGGGACGTTCGTCCCACGGATCTACGAGGAGTATTGGCCGAGTACACGGGGCCGCGGATTCCGGATCGGGTGGACGGTCCTGATGGCCGTCGTCACGACGGCGATCATCCTCGTCGTGTACGAAGCGACGCTCCCATTCCTCTCACGCCGATATGCCGCCATCGTCGCGGTCGTCATCACACCGCTCGCCCAGTACGCTCTCGCCGCACTCGTCGCGGGACGGCGATGGCCGGTGTGAGTGCCTCGTCCCCGATCAGTGAGGGGACCGGGAAGCGACGTTTCTTTACTCCGCGCGCTCGTTTCGCGCAGTATGCATCCGCCGGACGCCGACGCCGTGCTCGTCCGCCACGGCGACGTCGGCATCAAGAGCCGCTCCGTCCAGACGCGCATGGAGGAGCGCCTCGTCGAGGACCTCCGGGCGCACCTCGACGCGCGCGCGATCGACGGCCGCGTCGCCCGCGAGTACGGTCGGCTCGTGATCCACACCGCGGACGTCGAGGCGGCGACCGCCGCCGCAACGGACACCTTCGGCGTCGTGTCGGCCAGCCCCGCGCGGATCGTCGACGCCTCCCTCGACGCGATCACGGACGCGCTGGCGGCGACCGCGCGCGAGCGCTACCACGGCGGGACGTTCGGCGTCGACGCGCGCCGCGCCGGCGAACACGACTTCGGGAGCCACGACATCGGCCGCGAGGGCGGACAGGCCGTCTGGGAGGCCGTCGAGGACGACTTCGACCCCGCGGTGGACCTCGACGATCCCGACCGCACCTTCGGCGTGGAGTGTCGGGACGCGCGGGCGTTCGTCTTCCTCGAAGAACGCGACGGCCCGGGCGGGATGCCGCTCGGGACGCAGGAGCCGCTCGTCGCGCTCGTTTCCGGTGGTATCGACTCGCCCGTCGCCGCGTGGCTGGCGATGAAGCGCGGCGCGCCCGTCGTGCCCGTCTACCTCGATCTCGGACCGTACGGCGGCGCCGACCACGAGGCCCGGGCCGTCGAGACCGTCCGGCACCTCGCCAAGTGGGCGCCCGGACGCGACCTCGACGTCCGGCGCGTCCCCGCCGGCGAGGCCGTCGAGCGACTCGACGCCGAGGTCGGCAACACCCGGATGCTCTCCTTCCGGCGTTTCATGTACCGCGTCGCCGAGCGCGTCGCCCGCGACGTCGGCGCGGTCGGCATCGTCACCGGCGAAGCCGTCGGCCAGAAGTCGAGTCAGACCACCGCGAACATGGCCGCCGTCGCGGGCGCGAGCGACCTCCCGGTCCATCGGCCGCTGCTCTCGTGGGACAAACAGGATGTCGTCGCACGGGCCCGCGACCTCGGGACGTACCGCGACGCCACGATGAACGTCGGCTGCGACCGCCTCGCCCCTGCCCAGCCCGCGACCGCCGCGAGCGCCGAGCGGGTCGTCGCCGCCGAGCCGGACGACCTCCTCGACCTCGCCGAGGCCGCCGCCGACGCGCGCGACGTCGTCCCGGTCGATCCGATCGCCGTCGAACCGGACCCGGAACCGGAGGTGTCGCCGTGACCGCGTCCTGCGTGGCTCCCGACGGACCGAACAAAGTGGCCGGGCGGCCGAATCCGGGTGTCTCCCGTGACTGAGGTCTGCATCGTCGGGAAGGACGACGTCACGCTCCCCGACGACCTCTACGCCTACGAGACGGCCTACCGCGCGCTCGCCACCTACGACCCGACGTTCCTGTGGGAGAACGCGCTCGTCGTCGAGACGATCAGCTTGGGGACGGCGGTGTCGCTCCTCAACGATCTCGACTGGTACCTCGCGCGCGTCGCCGCCGACGCGTTCGTCCGCGATCCGAGCGTCAGCGAGACGGAGTGGCTCTCTCGCCCCCTCGCCCGCAAACTCCGCGACGGCGGCGGCGACCCCGAGGAGCGCGTGAACCGACTCACGGTCTACGGCGTCGCGGACGGGCGTCTCGTCGATCCCACGATGGTCCTCCGGGGCGACGCCCAGGAAGGGACGTACGAGCGCCCCGAGTACGACGACACCGTCGTGGTGCGCGTCACCAAAGAGGAGTTCTTCTGAACCGCGCGCGTCTCGGGGCGCGTTGCGTCGCGTCGTCCGTCAGTGCTCGTCGTCGAACTGCACGTAGCTGAGATCCGCCCAGTAGACGGTGTCGTCGTAGCGGACGATCCACGAGCCGCGCGTCTCCTCGCGCTGTACGGCGTCGTCGTCGTGCGCCCGGAAGCGTTCGAGGACGCCGCGGAAGGCCGTGTCGTCGGTGTCCTCGGCGTAGTAGCTCCCGTTGATGGCCTCGGAGACGACGGCGCGTTCGCTCTCGTTGAGTCCGTCGAGCGTGAACAGGTGCTCGTCCTTCAACTGCCGGGCGTAGGCGTCGGCGTCGTCAGCGACGACCGTCGACGTGTAGCGATACGTGTTGAACGTGACGTCGTGGGTGTTACTGACGCGAATCGGATACGCGTCGCCCTCGTAGACGACGGCGTCGTACTCCTGCGTGGGGACGAGGACGGAGCGGTTGGCTTCGGCGTCGGTGTACGTCCCGTCGGTCCCGAGGTCGTAGCCCTCCGTGCGTCGGTTGTCGCCCGGCGGGAAGAGCATGTCGAGGGCGCGCTGATCGGATTCGGGGAGGTCGTCGTACGCTATCCGGTTCGCGGAGACGTTCGAGGCGTTGTAGTCGACTTCGATGTCGACGCCGGTCGCCTCGCGCTCCCCGACGATCGTCCACGAGAGGTCGTAGTACGACCCCCGGTACGCGAACGGCAAGCCCGCCTCGACGGGTTCGTGTCGGTCCTCGATGGTCGCGGAGCCGTTCCGGATGGCGTCGCGAATCATCCGAGCTTCGGGGTCCGGTTCGGCCTCGTCGGTGGGCGCGTCTCGACTCGCGTGATCGACGAGCTCGGCGTTCGAGACCGGGTCCATCGAGATGCTTCCGGCAGCCGAGCAGCCAGCGAGCAGTACCAGCGGGAGAAGGGCGGCGAGCACGATGACGTGTCGGCGCATACGCATTCTCGTGTGAGGCGGGTGGAATAACTTTCGCAGACTCAAAGCGCGACTTGAGCCGGTCCGCAGGTGACGGGGTCGGTGCGCACGCGACCCCGGGGTTTTGCGTGCGAGACGGCGACGCCGTCGCACGGCGAACGGGTCAGTCGAAGACGCCCGCCGTCAGGTAGCGCTCCCCGCTGTCCCAGAACATCGTCACGATGAGGGGCTCTTCGTCGTCGTCGGCCTCGTAGGCGTAGCGCTCGGCGACGCGCTGGGCGACGAGCGAGACGGCGCCGGAGGACTGGCCGACGAGGACGCCCTGCTCGCGCGCGAGACTGCGACACTCGGCCTCGGCGTCGTCGATGTCGACGGTCTCGATGGTGTCAATGACCTCGACGTCGAGGATGTCGGAGACGAATCCCGGACCCATCCCCTGGAAGGCGTCCTCGCCGGGCTCCTCGCCGGAGAGGACGGCGTTCCCCTCCGGTTCGACGGCGACGACCTCCATGTCGGGGAACTCCTCTCGGAGGCGGTGGCTCGTGCCGGTGATCGTACCACCAGTACCGACGGCGGCGACGAAGGCGTCGATGTCGCGTCCCTCGACCTGTTCGAGGATCTCCTCGGCGGTCGTGCGGTAGTGCGCGCGCGGGTTCGCGTCGTTCTCGAACTGCCGGATGGGGTAGGCGTCGGTCTCGGCGGCGATCTCGGCGGCGCGCTCGTTCGCGTCCGTCATCGACCCCTCGACGAGCTCGAGGTCGGCGCCGTAGGCCCGCAGGAGGTTCCGGCGCTCCTGTGACATGTCGGCGGGCATGACGATGGTGAGGTCGTAGCCGCGCGCGGCGGAGACGACGGCGAGGCCGATGCCGGTGTTCCCGCTCGTCGCCTCGACGATGCGATCGCCCGGGGAGAGGTCGCCGGACTCCTCGGCGGCCAACACCATCTCGCGGGCCGGGCGGTCCTTCGCGGAGCCACCGGGGTTGAACGACTCGACCTTCGCGGCGATTGTCGCGCCCTCGGGCGACGGGACGCGGAGGAGCGGCGTCCCGATGGCGTCGAGGATGCTGTCGATCATCACGCCGTGGTACGCGTGAGGGGGTTAAACCGATGGCGCTCGCGGCCGCCGACTCGGCGAGCGTCCCCCGGGGCGGGGGCGTTAAGCCCGTCGAGCGTCTACGGGCGCGTATGTCCGACCACCGACTCGAGACGATGAACCCCAACCCGGCGTGGGACGCCAACGCGTACGAAGACACCGTCGAGACGTGGCGACGCCTCAGCGACGACGTGACCGTGAAGGTGTGGGGCGGCGACTGGTGTGGCGACTGCCGCGGGCAACTCCCCGACTTCGCGGCCGCCCTGGAGGCCGCGGGCGTCGAGGACGTCGAGCACTACCCCGTCGAGCGCGTCGACGGCGAGAAGCAGGGCCCCGGCGTCGAGGAGTACGGCATCGAACTCATCCCGACCGTCGTCGTCGAAGACGCGGAGGGGACGGAGCTCGCGCGCTTCGTCGAGGAGGAGGACCGACCGATCGCGGTCTGGCTCGCCGAGCGCCTCGACGAACTCGAGGCGTCCGCCTGAGCTAGCGGTACTCTTCTAGCCACTCGGTGAGCGCGTCGGTGTCCGTGACCGGCGGCGAGCACGCGCGCCGGCAGACGTACGCGGTCGGGCCGTCGTCGGTTCGCGGGTCGCGTTGCTCTCCGCTCGAACGTTCAGCGGCGTCCGCGGGTCGCCGCCCGCGCCCCGTCCAGATCGGCGGCGCCTCGTCGAGGCCCAGCCGGTCGAGCCAGCCGTCGAGGCCGTCGGCCGTCGGCGGACGCCGCGAGAGCAGGCGGTCGGGGAGGTAGCGCGCGGCGACCGCCTCGCGCCACGCGTCGGGTATCTCGTCGGCCGCGACGGTCACTTCGAGGTGGCCGCGTTCGCGCGTGTCGGCGGCGAGCGCGAGCGACGGATGCGTGAGCGCTCGCGTCTCGATCGTCTCGGCGTGCGTGGCGAGCACGGCGTCCGCGACGTCCCGATACCCGCCCTCGGGTCGGAACGCCGCGAGCGCGTCGAGCACGGAGACGGCGACGCCGGTCGGCGACGGCGTCGACCTGTCCGCGAGCTCCTGCGGGCGCGCGAGGAGTTCCTCGCCGCTCGCCGGCGTGAAGTAGAGCGTCCCCTCGCTCTCGTCCCAGTGCTCGGCCACGAGCGCGTCCGCGAGATCGCACGCGAACGCGAGGTGCGCGACGTCGCCCGTCGCCTCGTAGGTCGTCAGCGCGCCCGCCGCCAGGAAGGCGTAGTCTTCGAGGTAGCCGTCGCCCTTCGCGTCGCCGTCCGCGTAGCGTCGCGCGAGCCGTCCTCTCTCCGCGTCCCAGAGGTGTTCGCGGACGAAGTCGAGGGCGTCGGCGGCGCGCGCCGCGTAATCCGCGTCGAGGACGATCCCCGCCTCCGCGAACGCGCGGATCGCCAGCCCGTTCCACGCGCCGATCACCTTCTCGTCGCGCGCCGGCCGCGTCCGCTCGGTGCGCGCCGCGTAGACCTGCGCGTGCGCGCGGTCGAGGCGCTCGCGCGCCTCGCCCTCGTCCATCCCGAGCTCGTCGGCGATGTCCGCGAGGTCGCGCCGGCGGGTGAAGACGCTCGCCCCCTCGAAGTTCCCCGACTGCGTCACGCCGTAGTACGCGCCGAAGACGGTGGCGTCCGTCGGGTCGTCGACCGCGTCGCTCACCTCGTCGAGCGTCCAGACGTAGAAGGCCCCCTCCTCGCCCCCGCTCCGGGCGTCGAGCGTGCTGTAGAAGCCCCCGTCGGGGTGGGAGAGCTCGTCGGCGACGAAGTCGAGCGCGCCCGCCGCGACCGTCCGGTAGCGCTCCGCGCCGGTGTGCTGGTACGCGGCGAGGTACGCCCGCGGGAGCTCGGCGTTGTCGTAGAGCATCTTCTCGAAGTGCGGCACCGTCCAGTCGCGGTCGACGCAGTAGCGGTGGAACCCCCCGCCGAGCTGGTCGTAGAGGCCGCCGTTCGCCATCGCGTCCAGCGTCTCCGTGGCGACCGCCTCGGCCTCGTCGTCGCCCCGCGCGGCGGCGCGCAGGAGGACGTGGAGGCGACCGGGCTGGGGGAACTTCTGGCCGCCGCCCCATCCGCCGTGTTCGCGGTCGGCGCGCTCGACGGCGGCGCTCGCGGCGGCGTCGAGGGCGTCGCTCCCCGGCGGTTCCGCGTCCGCGTCCGCGTCCGCGTCCGGGACGGCCTCGACCTCGCCCTCCAGTGCGCTCGCCCACTGGTCGGCGCGCGATTCGATCGCCTCGCGATCTGTCTCCCAGCGCTCGTGGAGGGATCGGAGCACGTCGAGGAACCCCGGCTGATCCCCGCTCGACTCGCGCGGGAAGTACGTCCCGACGTAAAACGGTCGCTTGTCGGGGGTGAGCCAGACGGAGAGCGGCCACCCGCCGCCGCCCGTCGCCAACTGCGCCACGGTCATGTAGAGGTCGTCGACGTCCGGGCGCTCCTCCCGGTCGACCTTGACGGGGACGAAGTGCTCGTTGAGATACGCGGCGACGGTCTCGTCCTCGAAGGACTCCTCGGCCATCACGTGACACCAGTGACAGGCCGAGTAGCCGATGGAGAGGAAGACCGGCACGTCGCGCTCCTCGGCGGCCGAGAAGGCCGGGTCGTCCCACGGCTGCCAGTTGACGGGGTTGTCCGCGTGTTGCTGGAGATACGGACTCGCCTCCGCGTCGAGGCGATTCTGGTCCGTCGGATCGTTCATGGGCGGTGGTTGGGCCGGAAGCGGGTAAAGGATCGTGCGTCGGCGGCCGCTCGTACCCACGTCCGTGTACACTTCTGCCGTCTGTAAGAGCAACGTTTACACCCCTGTGCTTTCTCGATTCGCCCATGTCCGAGACCGTCCTGCTGATCGGTGGCGGCGGCCGCGAACACGCCATCGCGCGCGCGCTCGCCGACGACTGTGACCTCTACGCCTGCGCGTCGAACCGGAACCCGGGTATCGCCTCGCTCGCCGAGTCGGTCGAGACGGTGGACGAGAGCGACCCCGACGCCGTCGTCGACTACGCGACGGCGATCGACGCCGACCTCGCCGTCGTCGGCCCGGAGGGACCGCTCGCGGCCGGCGTCGTGGACGCCCTCGAAGACGCCGGCGTCTACGCCTTCGGCCCGACGCAGGCCGACGCGCGCATCGAGACGGACAAGCAGTTCCAGCGCGAGTTCATGGCCGAGAACGACGTCCCCGGGACGCCGTGGTTCGAGACGTTCGACGACGCCGGCGCGGCCGCGGACTATGTCGAGGCGTTGGCGGACGAGGGCGAGGACGCGGCGGTCAAGCCCGCGGGCCTCACCGGCGGGAAGGGCGTGCGCGTCACGGGCGATCAGGTGACGCACGCGGAAGCCGCCGACTACGTCCGCGAGAGCGGCCACGACGAGTGGGTGATCGAGGAGCGCCTCGTCGGCGAGGAGTTCACCGTGCAGGCGTTCGTCGCCGACGGCGAGGTGCGCCCGACGCTCGCCGTGCAGGACCACAAGCGCGCCTACGAGGGCGACGAGGGGCCCAACACTGGGGGGATGGGGAGTTACAGCGGCGTCGGCGCGACGCTCCCGTTCATGACCGAAGAGGACTACGACGACGCCGTGGCGATCATCGAGGCCGTCGTCGCGGCGCTCGACGACTATCGAGGCGTCCTCTACGGGCAGTTCATGCTCACCGCCGAGGGACCGCGGGTCGTCGAGTTCAACGCGCGCTTCGGCGACCCCGAGGCGATGAACACCCTCGCCGTGCTCGAAACGCCGTTCATCGACGTCCTCACGGCGGGCCGCGACGGCGACGCGCTCCCGACGCTCGACTTCACGGGCGAGGCGACCGTCTGTAAGTACGCCGTCCCCGAAGGGTACCCCACGGACCCCGAAGCGGGCGCCGAGGTGACGCTCGACGAGTCGAGCGTCGGCGACGCTCTGCTCTTCTACGCGAGCGTCGACGCCCGCGCGGACGGCATCTACACGACGACGTCGCGCTCCTTCGCCGTCGTCGGTCGCGGCGACACGATCGAGGCCGCCGAGTCGCAGGCCGCCGCCGCGCTCTCCGGCCTCGGCGCGGGATTCCGCGTCCGCCACGACGTCGGCAAAGCGGCCCTCGTGCGCCAGCGCGTCGATCACATGGACGAGCTGCGCTGAGCAACTGCTCGACGCCGCGAGCGTTCCAGTTCGTGGCCTCGTTCGGCGGCGGCCCGTACTTATAGGTAGGTGCCGGGTGAAGCAACACCCATGGCAGAAGACGAAGTCATCCGACTGCTGAAAAAGGCGTATCAGGACGAGATCGAGACGGTCATGAACTACATGACGAACTCCATCGTCCTTGACGGCGTCCGTGCCGAGGAGATCAAGGAGTCCCTGCAGGCGGACATCCAGGAGGAGCTCGGGCACGCGGAGGAGCTCGGCAACCGCCTGAAACAACTCGACGAGTCACCGCCCGGCTCTGGAGTGTTCGAGGCGACGCAGGACACCCTCCAGCCACCCGAAGACACGACGGACGTCGTCTCCGTCATTGAGGGCGTTCTGGACGCCGAGAACGACGCCATCGATACGTACCGGGACCTCGTGCACGCCGCCGGCGACGCGGACGACCCGGTCACCGAGGATCTCGCGACCACCATTCTCGCGGACGAGGAGGCCCACCGCACCGAGTTCCGCGGCTACCGCAAGGAGTACAAGCAGTAGACTCCGCGGAGGCCATCGGGAACGTCCTCGAAACGTGCCGCACGCCACTCGCACTCACTTCTTTGACCCAGCGTTCGCGCAGCGTCGGTGCCACGCCTCGCAGGGAACGTCTCAAGCCTGACTCGGCGCGCCGTCGATCGCCGCGGCGTGCTCGCGCGCCCGCTCCCGGACCGCGTCGGCATCGACGTGCGGGAAGTCGCCCCGATCGTAGCGCACGCGCCCGTCGACCATCGTGAAGGCGACGTCGTCGCCGTGCGCGGCGTAGACGAGGTGCGAGCACACGTCGTGGATCGGCGTCGCGCGCGTTAGATCCGTGTCGATGCCGACGACGTCCGCCTTCCATCCCTCCCGGAGTTTTCCCACCTTCTCGAAGCCCGCGGCACGCGCGCCGTTGCGCGTCGCCATCTCGAACACCGTCGTTGCGGGGAGCGCGGTCGGATCGAGGTCGTCGACCTTCCCGAGCAGACTCGCCTGTCGCATCTCCGTGAAGGCGTCGAGCGTATTGTTACAGGGCGGCCCGTCGTTGCCGAGCGCGACGTTGATCCCCCGATCCACGTAGTCGCGGATCGGCGCGATCCCGGAGGCGAGCTTCATGTTCGAGGACGGACAGTGCGTGACGTGCGTCCCCGTCTCCGCGAGGAGTTCGCGCTCCGACTCGTCCGTCCAGACGCAGTGCGCGAGCACGACGTCCTCGCCCGTCAGTCCGACCTCGTCGAGCCAGTGGAGGTTGCGCATCCCGGTGTCCTCCTCGACCGTCTCGATCTCGCCGCGGTTCTCGCTCGCGTGCGTGTGGATGCGGACGCCGTCGTGGCGATCAGCGAGGTGGCGTGCGCCGCGAAGACATTCTTCCGTGCAGGAGACGGCGAAACGTGGCGTCACCGCGTAACGGATCCGGTCGTCGTACGCGCCGTGATAGCGCTCGATGAGGCGCTCGGACTCGGCGAGTGCGGCCGTCGCGTCCTCCTCCAAGGCCGCGGGCGAGCGCTGATCCATCAACACCTTCCCGAGGCGCGCGCGGATCCCCGTCTCGCCCGCGGCCGCGATGGCCCGCTCGGCGTGGTTGACCGAAAGGTGATCGATCACGGTCGTCGTCCCGCTCTCCAGACACTCGAGATAGCCCAACTGGGCGGCGACCGCCATACCGTCCGCGTCGAGAGCCGCCTCCATCGGGAGGACGGACTCGAAGAGCCAGTCGAGCAGTTCGGTGTCGTCCGCGATCCCGCGACCCAAACTCTGGACGGAATGGACGTGCCCGCCGACGAGGCCGGGCGCGACGATACCGAACTCGCGGTGCTCGTGGTCAGGGTAGGCCTCCGCGAGGTCGGCCCGTTCCCCGACCGCGGTGATCCGGTCTCCCTCGACTACGACGCCGCCGTCGTCGACGACCGTCTCGGCGTCCGCCACGACGGTTCCTGTGAGTAGCATCCGCACAGTCGTCCGACCGCCAGCACCACCTGTCTTTCCCTCCCACCCGCTCGCGCGACCGCCGACACCGGCGACGCCGGCGGCGAGCCGAACCGTTATCGGACGCGGTCCCCGAACGACGGCATGGAGCTCTCCATCGTCGACCTCTCGCCCGTCCCCGACGGGGGCACGGCGACGGACGCGTACGCCAACACCGTCGAGACGGCCCGGCAGGCCGAGCGTCTCGGCTACGAGCGCGTCTGGACGGCCGAACATCACGGCATGGCCGACCGGCTCGCCGGCACGACACCCGAAGTCCTGCTGGGTCGCCTCGCGGGCGCGACCGAGGAGATCCGCCTCGGTACCGGCGCGATGTTGCTCAACCACTACAGCCCGCTCAAGGCCGCGGAGACCTTCGGCGCGCTCGACGCGCTCGCCCCCGGGCGGATCGACGCCGGGCTCGGGCGCGCGAGCAACTCCCCCGCGGTCGATCGCGCGCTCGGGACGAAGCGCCGCGTGCAGAACCCCGACGAGGATCACCGCGAGAAGATCGAAGCCGTCGTGAGCCACCTCTACGACGGCTATCCCTCCGGCCACCCGTACGCGGACATCGAGCTCCCGCGTTCCGACGCCGCCGCGCCCGTCCCGTGGGTGCTCGGTTCCGATCCGTCGAGCGCCGCCATCGCGGGCGAGATCGGCCTGCGCTACTGCTTCGCGGCGTTCATCCGTCCCGCGAACGCCGTTCGCCTCCTTCGAGACGTACCGCGAGCACTTCGATGCCGGCGCGCTCCCGGGCGGCCCCGACGAGCCCGAGGGGATGGTCGCCGTGAACGCCGTCGCCGGTGAGACGGACGAGGCGGCCGCACGGCGCCGCGCGGTCGCGGAAGCCTCCTTCCAGCGCCTCGCCCGCGGCGAGGCCGGGACGACGCCCGACGTCGAGGAGGCCATCGACGAGCTCGGCGGCGTTCCCGAGCCGACGCCCGAGACCCTCGACCCCGACGAGTGGCCCCGCGCGATCTCCGGGAGCCCCGACACGCTCGCGGGCCTCCTCGACCAGCTCGCGGATCGCGTCGGCGTCGAGGAAGTGATGATCCAGCACGTCGTTCCCGACCACGAGACGGCGCTCGACTCCCACGCGCGCATCGCGGCCGGCGTCGGTCTCGACGGTCGAGCGTAGGCGGCGCTGGGGAGCAGATCCTGCGAAAAGGCGGCGAGAGACCGAAGCTCAACCGTCCGCGACCCGAGTGGTTCGATAGAACCCGGCGTGAGGCGAGAACCGCGTTCTCGCTGAGTCACGCAAGGCCCGCACGGGCCGAGAGTGACGGTCGCGGTTCAGCACGCGAGCGAAGCGAGCGTGGACCGACGAACCCCCCGTAGGGGGTGAGGACGGTTTCCGTGGAGGTTTTACCAGCGCGGCCGGAGGCCGCGCACGGTAAGAGGTCCATTAGTAGTGGCGTTCCTTCGGCTCGTAGGTCTGGTTCTCGCCCTCGAGGAGCGCGGGGCGGTACCAGAGTTCCGGCGTGCCGTCGTTCCACGAGATCATCGTGTGCTTGAGCCACTCGTCGTCGCGGCGTTCCTGGTGTTCCTTGCGCCAGTGCGCACCGCGGAACTCCTCGCGGGCGAGCGCGCCCATGGCGATCGTCTCCGCGGCGTCGATGACGTTCCGCGTCTCGATGGTGTGCTGGAGGTCGGTGTTGAACGTCCGGGACGTGTCGGCGACGTAGACGTCCTGGTACTCCTCGCGGGCCTCACGGATGGTTTCGAGGGCGTCCTCGATGGCGCTCTCCTCCCGGAAGACGTTGACGTTGGCGGTCATGCTCTTCTGGATCTTCGAGCGGACCTCCGCGTGGTTGACGCCCTCCTCCTTCTCCAGGAGACGCTCGATGCGCTCGGTCTCGGCTTCGCGAGCGGTCTCGACGATCTCCTCGGGGGAGTCGCCGGAGACGGCGGCAGACGAGGCGGCGAGCGCGCCGGGTTCGACGGGGAAGTCGACGTCGCTCTCTTCGATCCCCTCGGCGTCGGCCGTCTTGCCGACCGGAATCTCGGGTTCGCCGAGGTCCTCGCCGGCGGCGTGTTTGCCGGCGCGCGCGCCGAACACGAGGAGCTCGGGCAGGGCGTTGCCGCCGAGGCGGTTGGAGCCGTGGACGGAGACGCAGGCGACCTCGCCGACGGCGTACAGGCCGTCGATGCAGGTCTGCCCGTGTTCGTTCGTCTCGACGCCACCCATCTCGTAGTGGTGACCGGGCTTGACGGGCATCGGGTTCTCGAGGCCGTCGACGCCCTCGAAGTCCTCGGCGAGGTGGAGGATGTTCTCCAGGCGGTCCATGATGCGCTCCTCGCCGAGGTGGCGCATGTCGAGGTGGACGTACTCGTCGTCGACGCCGCGACCCTCGTTGATCTCGGTGAGCTCGCCGCGGGAGACGACGTCGCGCGAGGCGAGCTCGCCGTCGTTGGTCGCGTAGCCGTACTCGAACATGAGGCGTTCGCCCTCGGAGTTGTAGAGGATACCGCCCTCCCCGCGCGTCCCCTCGGAGATGAGGACGCCGGTGGAGGGGAGCGTCGTCGGGTGGAACTGGACGAACTCCATGTCCTCGATGGGGACGCCGGCGCGATACGCCATGGCGATGCCGTCCGCCGTGTTAGCGACGGCGTTCGTCGTGTGGTCGAAGACCTGGCCGTCGCCACCGGTGGCGAGGATGGTGCCTTCGCGCCCGCGGAAGCCCGCGATCTCGCCCGTCTGGATGTCCCAGGCGACGCAGCCGTAACACTCCCGGTCGTTGGGGTCGTCCTCGTCGCTGACGGCGACGCGGGTGACGTACCACTCGTCGTAGACCGTGATGCCGCGCTTGACGACCTGCTCGTAGAGCGTGTGCAGGAGGTGGTGACCGGTCTCGGCGCCCGCGTACGTGGTACGCGGGAAGGAGAGCCCTCCGAAGGGGCGCTGGCTCATCCGGCCGTCCTCCTCGCGGGAGAAGGGCATCCCCCAGTTCTCCAGTTGGACGACGTTGTCGGGTGCGTCCTGCGCGAGCGTCTCCGCCGCGGGGGCGTCCGTGATGTAGTCGCCGCCCTTGACGGTGTCGTAGGCGTGCAGTTCCCAGTCGTCGCCCTCGCGGAGCGCCGCGTTGATGCCGCCCTCGGCGGCGCCCGTGTGCGAGCGGACCGGGTGGAGTTTCGTGACGATGGCCACGTCCGCGCCGGCTTCGTGTGCGCCGATGGCCGCGCGGAGTCCCGCGCCGCCGCCACCGACGACGATGACGTCGTGTTCGTACATAGCTATCTCACCAGAATTTGAGGTTCGACTTCACGGCTTCGCGTTTGAGCTCCTGAATGTGCTCGGTGAGCGGGATGTCCTTCGGACAGACCGTCGTACAGGAGAACTGGGTCTGACAGCGCCAGACGCCGTGCTCCTGTTCGATGATCTGCAGGCGCTCCTCTTGGCGCTCGTCGTCCTCGCGCTCGTCGAAGTAGAAGCGGTAGGCCTTGTTGATCGCCGCGGGGCCGAGGTACTGGTTGTCCCCGGCGGCGACGTTACAGGAGGACATGCAGGCGCCACACCAGATACAGCGCGTGCTCATCTTGATCTTCTCGCGGTTCTCCCGGGACTGGAGCTGCTCGCCGTCGGGCTCCTCGGTGGGACTGAAGTAGGGCTCGACGGCGTCCATCTGGTCGTAGAAGTGGTCCATGTCCACGACGAGGTCCTTGACGACCTCTCGGTGCGGGAGCGGTTCGACGCGGACGGTGTCCGAATCGTTGAGGTCCGCGACCTGGGTCTGACAGCCGAGGCGCTGCGATCCGTTGATGAACAGCGCGTCGCTCCCGCAGACGGCCTGCCGGCAGGAGTGCCGGAAGGTGAGACTGGAGTCGTAGGTGTCGCGGGCGTAGATCAGCGCGTCGAGGACGGTGATCCCGGGTTCGCGCGGGACGTGGAACGTGTCGAAGCGCGGCTCCTGCTTGTCGGCCACCTCGGGGTCGTAGCGGAAGACCTTGAGGGTGATCGCGTCGTCGCCGACGTCCGGCTTCGAGGACGCCTCGTCGCGCTCCGCGGCGCGTTCTTCCTTGCGAGCCATCCGTTCGGCCTGCGGGTCCGTCTCGTCGGTGTCCGGTGTCTGAGTACTCATTGTTATGCACTGGCCCCCATGAGAGTGAGAGCGATGCGGATTCCCTGCACGAAGACGAGGATGCCCGCGACGATGAGCACCCACTTCGCGACGCGCTTGGGCGTGCCGGTGACGCCCTGGTTGACGAGCGCGTTGTAGACGCCGTTGGTGCCGTGGAACGTCGCGGCCGCGAGGAACAGCACCATCGTGACGAAGTACGCGGGGACGCTGTAGCGCGCGGCGCTGCCGCCGAAGGTGATCTCCGGGGCGTGGTGGTAGAAGTGGAGGAGGAGGAAGTGGAACGCGAGCGTGACGACGAGGAACGCCGCGCTGATCCGCTGGAGGAACCAACGGGTGCTCCCGCTGCTGAAGGAGGAGTAGCGTTCCGCCATCGTTAGAGACCCTCCAGGAAGACGGGGACGCTCGCGACGACGATGATCCCGGTGAGGATCAGCGACGCGTAGAAGCTCTTTTCTTGCGTGTCGAGGTCCAACCCCACCCCGAGGTCGACGAAGAGGAGGCGGATCCCGTTGAGGATGTGGAAGACGGCGACCGCGAGGAGGCCGACCTCCAGCACCCGGACGACGGCTAGCTGTTCGAGGCCTTGGAGCGTGTTCGTGTAGGCCGCGCCGCCGCTCAGCGCGGAACTGAGCACGGCGATGTGGGTGAAGAGGTACCCGATGAGAACCCACCCGGTGAACTTGTGGAACACCCAGGCCCACATGCCGGCCGAGAACTCCCGCCACCGGCCGAAGTCCTCGACGAGGCCCCGATTGTGCGACTGACTCATACCATGAAAAGCTCCTGACCGGGCGCACATAGAAGTTTCTAACCCAGCACGATGGTACGGTGTGCCGAACGGGCTGTTTTCACGCCGCTTCCCGCCGTCTCAGGGGCGTTCGGGGAGCGTGCCCTCCCGGGCACGTTCGTACGCCCGGATTGTCGGTTCGTCGAGTTCGACGAGGTGACAGAGCGGATTGCCGGGGTAGACGACGGGGTTCTCCAGCACGCCGACGAGCAGGCCGTCGAAGGGCGCAGTGACGCGCACCGTCTCGGTCTTGAACGGGTTGGTGATGGTGCAGACGACGTCGCCCTCGCGGACGAGCTCGCCGCGGTCGTGGAGCATCTCGACGAGCCCGCCGGCGTCCGCGCGCAGCCACGTCTTCTGGTCGCGCGAGACGACCGTGCGCCACCCCGGCCAGCGGACCGGCTCGGCGGGGTGGCAGTCGTACTCGGCGAGGACGGACGCGACGCCGTCGAGCGCGCGGTCGATGAACCCCCGCTCGAAGCGGTGTGCCTGCCCCATCTCGACCGTGATCGTCGGCGTCCCGCCGTCGCAGGCCGCGCCGCGGAGCGATCCCGTGGGGCCCGCGCCGTCGATGATGACGTTCGAGCCGAAGGCGCGCGCGAGGCGGGCGATGTCGGGGTCGTCCATGTCCGCCCGGACGTGGAGCATGTTGGTCCGTCCGCGCGTCGACGTGTGGAAGTCGAGGCCGTAGTCGCAGGGTTCGATGAACTCCTCATAGAGACGGACGGCCATCCGGTCGGCGCTCGTCCCGGTTTCGCTCCCCGGGAACGAGCGATTGAGATCCCGGTCGTAGACGGGGAGGTAGCGCTGTTGGGCGATGAACCCCGGGACGTTGAGGACGGGGAGGCAGACGAGCGTGCCGTGGAGGTTCGCGTCCGGCCAGTCCTGCGCGACGGTCCGGACGACCTCGATCCCGTTGAGTTCGTCGCCGTGGATGGCGGCGGAGAGGAAGACGGTCGGGCCCGGCTCCGCGCCGTTGCGGATCGTCACCGGAAGCCGGACGGGGTCGCCGAGGTACGTCTCGCTGATGGCGTACCGGAGGTTCCGCGTCTCCCCGGGCTCGACCCGCCCCTCCGCGTACGTGAACGCGCCGTCGCCGTCTGCCATACTCGCCCTCGGGTCGGCGCGGGCATAAAGTGGTGGGCCACGCCGACGCGCGGCCGGTCGCCACCGGGGCGAGCGCCGACCGTCGTGTCTCGTCGCCACGCACTGCCGTCCGCACCGGCACCGTTTTGCCGGGCGCGAGGCGAACTACGGGACAATGACCGACGATCCCGTGACCGTCGGGGTGCTGAGCCTCCACACGAGCAGGGAGACGAAAGCGATCCTCAACGCCGTCGAGGCCCTCGGCCACCGCGGCGTCTGGCTCCGCGAGGAGAACCTCGGCGTCTCCATCGAGGACGGCGAGGCGACCCTCGAACCCGACGTCGACGTCGTGGCGAACCGCCTCCTCCTCTCGAACACCGAACAGCCCTGCGAGCTCCTCGGCATCGCCACCACCCTCGCGCGCCTCCGCCCGACGCTGAACGAGCCCCGGCACGTCCTGACGGCGTTCCACAAGTTCGCCACCGCCGCGGCGCTCTCGAACGCCGGCGTCCCCGTCCCCGACGCCTACCTCGCGCTCAACGCCGATCGGATGAACGACGCCCGCGACCGCTTCGGCGACGAGGCCGTCTACAAGACCGCGATCGGCACCCACGGCGGCGGCACGTGGAAGATCGGGCGCGACGAGGAGGTCAACCCCGTCGTCGGCGAGCGCTACGCCTTCCTCCAGGACCTCATCGAACGCGACTCGGACGCGCACGCCGACCTGCGGATCTACGTCGTGAACGGCGAGGTCGTCGCCGCAATGCGGCGCTACGCCCCGGAGAACGACTGGCGGACGAACGTCGCGCTCGGCGGGGCCGTCGAGGGCATCGACGACCTCCCCGAGGAGGTCCGCGACATCGCCGCCGAGTCCGCGGAGGTCGTCGGCCTCGATTACGCGGGCGTCGACGTCGTCGAGGGCGACGACGGCTGGTTCGTCCTCGAAGTCAACCCCACCGCGGGCTTCAAGGGGCTCTTCGAGGCGACGGGCGTCAGTCCCGCCCCGGACATCGCGCGCCTCGCCATCGAGGAGGCCGGCGGCGCGGTGGACGACGAGACCGTCGCGGCCCTGCGCTCGAACCTCGATACGTCGACGCCGCGCGGGATGCCCCGGCGGGCCGTCGAGGCGTCGGAGCCGGGTCGCGTCGTCGGATACACGGAGGAGGTCCTGGTATCGGGGACGAGCGGCACCGAGCGCATCGTCTCGAAATCCGACACGGGGGCGTCGCGGACCTCCATCGACACGAAGCTCGCGGCGAAGATCGGCGCGGGTCCGATCAAGTCGATGACGAGGGTGAAGTCGGGGAGCGTGAAGTCCGGGAAGTCACGCCCCGTCGTCGACATCGTCGTCGGCGTCGGCGGCGACCGACACACCGTCGCGGCCTCGCTCGAGGACCGCTCGCACATGGACTACCCGCTCCTCCTCGGCCGCGACATCCTCAAGCACTATCAGGTGGACGTCACGCGGCGCTTCGAGGACGAGGCGGCCATCGATCAGGACGAGGAAGAAGAGGAGTCGTCGGAGTGAGGCCGAGGCGGGCGCGGCGCGCCGCCTCACTCGGGGAGGTAGAAGTCCGACTTCGGGGGTCGGCGGTGGCCGCCGTCCCGGCGGGCGACGATACCGGGGCCGCGGTGGCGGACGATGACGACGTCGTAGGCGTCGTCGGCGGCGACGCCGCTCCCGACGCTGCTCAGCGACGTCACGATGAGTCCGGCGTTCTCGCTGCCGACGAAGACGAGCGCGGCGTCCTCGGCGTGTGCGATCCCGCGGATCCGGTTCGCGATCGTCCCCGACGGCGCGTACCGGTCGACGACGACGTGGCGGAAGTCCGCGCTCGGGCACGTGTCGGTGAGTCGCGTGTGGAGCCGGGAGACGACGCGATCGAGGTCGAACTCCTCGTTCGGCTCTAGCCAGCCGCGCTCGCGGGCGTACTCCGCGTTTCCCGTCGGGATCACGCTCACGGCGAGCACGTCCTCGTCGAACGCGTCGCCGGCCTCCGCCGCGCGGGCGAGCGCCGCCTCCGCGAGCGGCAACCCGTCGAGGGGCACGAGAAAGGTCATGGCTCCACGTTCGCTCTCGGCGGTGAAAGCGACCGCGGTTCGTTCTCGACCCGCGAGAACGAGCGACGCGACTCGTCGGTCGCTACTGCGCCGTCCAGACGTAGCGCGTCGCGTAGCTCCGATACGGTTTCCACCGCTCGGCGTACTCGCGCATCTCGGCGCGCGTCTCGTGGCCGTAGAGGTTTCGCATGCCCTTGCGGACGCCGAGGTCGCCGACGGGGAAGACGTCCTCGCGGCCGAGGCCGAACAGCAGGAACATGTTCGCGGTCCAGTCGCCGACGCCGTAGACGTCGCCGAGTTCGGCCCGCACGTCGTCGTTCGAGTGGTCGGCGAAGTCCGCGCGGGCGATACCGTCGGGGTAGCGCTCGGCGAGCTCGTGGAGGGCGCGGGCTTTCGTGTCGCTGAGGCCGACGTCGCGGAGCGTCGCGTCGGCGGCCGCGCGGAGGCTGTCGGGGTCGGTGCCGACGCGCTCACGCAGGCGTTCGCGGACGGCGGCGGCGGATTCGAGCGAGACGGACTGGTTCGTCACGGCGACCACGAGGCGCTCGAAGGGGTCGTCGGCGCGCTCGGGTCCGAGGGCGCCGTGCTCCTCGTAGAGCGGGCGAAGCGCGTCGTCGGCGCGAACGACGGCGTACGGATCGTCGTCGAGATCGGCCATGGCGGCCGTTGGGGACGCACGCGGCTATGCGTGTCGGTCGGCGAGGCACAACGTTCAGGGTGGCGGCCGCGGTGGGTCGGACATGGACAGAGAGGAAGTCGAGACCGTCGCGGTGCTGGGTGCCGGCACCATGGGTCACGGCATCGCGGAGGTCGCGGCGCTCGCCGGCTTCGAGGTCGCGCTGCGGGACATCCGGGAGGAGTTCGTACGGGCCGGCTACGAGCGGATCGAGGCGAGCCTCGCTCGGCTCGCGGAGCGCGACGAACTCACGTCGGCGGAGGCCGATGCGGCGCTGGAGCGGATCGAGCCGGTCGTCGAACTGGAGGCGGCGGTGACGGACGCGGACGTCGTCGTCGAGACCGTCCCGGAGAAACGCGACGTGAAGCGAAACGTCTACCGCGAGGTCGATCAGTACCTCGACGAGGACGCGATTCTGACGACGAACACGTCCGCGCTCTCGATCACGGAGCTCTCCGAGGTGGTCGATCGACCCGAGTCGTTCTGCGGGATGCACTTCTTCAACCCACCCGTCCGGATGCAGCTCGTCGAGGTGACGCCGGGCGCGCACACCCACGACGAGACGGTCGAGACGGTGATGGGACTCGCCCGGGCGATGGGGAAGACGCCGATGCGGGTGGCCCGCGACGAGCCCGGGTTCGTCGTCAATCGGATCGTCGCCCCGCTGTTGAACGAGGCGGCGTGGCTCGTCCACGAGGGCGTGGCGAGCGCCGAGGAGGTGGACGCGACGGCGCGCTACGGGATCGGTCTGCCGAGCGGCGTCCTCCGGCTCGCGGACGACATCGGCCTCGACGTCCTGACCGACGTCCTCGGCTACCTCCACGAGCAGCTCGGCGCGGCCTACGAGCCCTGCCCGCTCCTCCTCGAACGCGCCGAGGCCGGCGACCTCGGCGAGAAGACCGGGGCCGGCTTCTACGAGTACGACGAGGACGGCCGCCCGGTGACGGATATCCCGTCGGACGCCGTCCGCGCAGACGTCGAGGACCGACTGCTCGCCGTGATGGCGAACGAGACGGCGAAGCTCGTCGAGGCCGACGTGGCCTCGCCCACGGAGATCGACGAAGCGCTGATGCTCGGCGCCGGGTTCCCGGAGGGACCGGGGAAGCTCGCCGACCGGGCGGGACTCACGTCGCTCTACGAGACGCTGGCCGGGGCGCGATCGGACGCGCCGCGCTACGAGCCGGCGGACGAGCTCGTCGAGCGCGCGGGTGCGGGCGAGACCTTCCACCACGAGATCTCGGACGCCGAGGGGGAGTCGTTCGGTGACCTCAGTCTCGAGATCACGGATCGGGTCGGACGCGTCACGCTCGATCGCCCCCACCGGGGGAACACGATCACGCGCGACCTCCTCGACGAGCTCGTCGAGGCCGTCGAGACCCTCGAAACCGACCCCGAGGTGCGCGCGATCCTGCTCACCGGCGCCGGCGAGGGGACGTTCAGCGTGGGTGCGGACATCCAGCGCATCGCGGGCGACGCGGACGCCATCGACGGCGTCGAGCTCGCCCGTCAGGGCCAGCGGGCGTTCGCCGCCCTTGAAGAGTCCGGCATGCCGGTGGTCGCCGGCATCGACGGCGACTGCTTCGGCGGCGGGATGGAACTCGCGGCGGCGGCGGACCTCCGCGTCGCCGGTCGCGGCGCGTCGTTCGGGCAGACCGAGCACGACTTCGGCCTCCTCCCGGGATGGGGCGGGACGCAGCGTCTCCCCGACCTGATCGGCGAGAGCCGGGCGACGGAGGTCATCCTCACCGCCGATCGCTACGACGCGGAGACGATGGCGCGCTACGGGTTCGTGAACGAACTCGTCGAGGCCGACGCGGTCGAGGCCGAGGCGCGCGAGTTGGCGCGCGACCTCGCGGCCGGTCCGCCGATCGCACAGCGGTACACGAAACGCGCGATCCGCGCGGGCCGGGAGAGCCGCACCGCCGGCCTCGAAGTCGAGGCCCACGCCTTCGGACAGCTGTTGAACACCGAGGACCTCGTCGAGGGCGTCGCCGCGTACCTCGGCGATCACGAGCCGACGTTCGACGGGACGTAGCGACGCCCGTCAGTCCGCGCCGGCGCCCCGTGGTGCGGAGACGGCCGCGCGGAGCGTGTCGCCGCTGACGAGGAGGCCGCCGACGGCGCTGACGACGACGAGCGCGCCGAGGAAGAACGGGAGCGCCGTCCCGTAGTTGCCCCCGAGGTAGCCGGAGATGATCGGTGCGAACGCCGCGCCCGACCAGCGAAGGCAGTTGTACGACGCGGAGGAGATCGAACGCGAGAAGGGCGAGACCTCGATGGCGAGCGTCGTGAGCACCGCGTTGGAGATGCCACAGAAGAGCCCGGAGACGACGACGAGCGCGAGGCGGGCGGTCGGGCCGGCGACGCCCATCGCCGCGAGGACGAGCGCGAACCCGGCGAGCGTTCCGGCGATGGTCGTCACCGCGCCGTAGCGCGGGACGAGGCGGCTCGAGACGGCGACGGAGCCGACGGCGAGCATCGCCCCCCACCCGAAGAAGACGAGTCCGAGGCCGACGGCTCCGATGTCGAGCGTCAGCGGGGTGTACGCGAGGACGACGAAGAACCCGAACGTGTAGAGGAGCCCCACGAGCGCGTTCCCGAACACGGCGGGGTGGCGAAGCGCACCGAGGACGTCACGGACGCTCTGATCGCGCTCCTCGGTCTCGGGTGACTCGACCATGAAGACCGTGATGAGCAGGCCGACGGCGGCCAGCGCGGCCGCGGCGAAGAACGGGTAACGCCACGAGAGCGACCCGAGGAACCCGCCGATGAGCGGTCCCGACGCGATCCCCATCCCGAGTGCCCCCTCGAAGAGCGTGATCGAGGACGCGGTGTCGCCCCGCGAGAGGCCGACGATGATCGCGAGGACGGTCGTCGTGAAGAGGGCGTTCCCGAGCCCCCAGCCGCCGCGGAGGAGCGCCAGCGCGTCGATCGACGGCGCGAGCCCGCAGAGCCCGGCGAAGACGACGACGAGCGAGACGCCGACCGTCATCGTCCGTTTGTCGCCCAGTCGAGTGGCGATCGGGCCGGAGAAGAGCATGGCGATCGCCATGACGAGGATGTAGCTCGTGAACAGCAGTTCGACCATCGTGTGCGAGGCGCCCATCGTCTCCGCGATCGTCGGTAACACGGGGTCGACGACGCCGATCCCGAGGAACACGACGTACGTCGCGAACGCCGCCGCCAACACGCCCGGGCGGAAGCGCTGTAGTGTCGAGAGGGGGGACATTACGTCCCACCGACGACCGCGGCGGATAAAGGAACCCCGGAACCGACCGGCGTTGCCGAGAACGGGGTGGTGGCGAGCGCCACGGGAGGGACTGGCGCAGTCGGTACGGGCGCGCGCCGGTGGACGCGGACGCGGGACGACTGGGGTGAGCGACGTGGACGAGGCGACCCGGGCGAAGATCAGCGAGGCGCTCGTGGGCCGTCCGAAGAGCGCGGAGACGCGACGGCGGATGAGTGGGGGGCGGGCCGGCGAGAAGAATCACCGATGGGAGGGCGGGTTCTCGGAGGGGTACGGAACGGGTTGGGGCATCGTGCGCCGGGATGCGTACGAACGTGACGAGGTCTGCCAGATCTGCGGCGAGGACGGGACGAGCGAGCGACTCGAAGTCCACCACATCGTTCCGGTTCGGCTCTTCGCGCACTCGAAGGACCACGAGAAGACGGACGCGCATCTCTTGGCGAACGTCGTACTCCTCTGCGTACCGTGCCACGTGGAGACGGAGCGTGGGGACCTACCGTGGTATGCGCCACCGGATGAACTGCCGGAGTCAATTGGTGAGATTTAAGTTGTCCGCGGAACTCGATACGAGTGAGTCGGGACGTGTCCCGACGGCACGCTCGGTTGGTGTAGTCCGGCCAATCATGTTGGCCTTTCGATAAAACCAGGCCAAATTCGGACGAAATAAAGTCTGGTTTTAGAAGACAGCCGACGACCAGGGTTCAAATCCCTGACCGAGCACTCCACTTCCTCACGCCGTCGCTCGACGAGCGACGGCGTTCGATCGATCGCCGACCCGTGACCGACAGGGCTACCCGGCGTCGCGCGTACCACCGCGCATGGCGTTCGAGGACCTCCCGGCGGACTGGGCGGTGTGGCACGACGACGGCGGACGGGCCGTGCTCGTTTTCCGCCCGGACGTCTTCGAGGGCGAGGCGTACGACCCCGGACGACTGCCGACGCTTTACGTCTCGACGCGCGCACCCGACGTGCCGATGCGTCGCGGGGGCGAGACGAGCGACGGCTGGTACGTCGCGTGTACGCTCGAACCCGAGGTGCACGTCCGCGAGCTGGAGTCGCGTCACGAGACGCGCGCGGCCGCGGTCGAGGCGGCGATCGCGGCCGCCCGACGGTTCGCGCGGGGCGAAGTGCGTTTCGACGGCGTGTACGCCACACAGCCGCCCGAGGCGTATCTCGACCGGCTCGCCGAGCTGACCGGAGCGGCGTGAGGGCGGAGACGCGACGAGGGGCGGACGCGACGGGAGGCTTAACCGGCCCCGGAGTCTCGATACATCCATGATCACGCTCCTCGGGACGGCGCTCGCGTCCGAGGGCACCGAGTTCGTCTATCGTGGCGAATCGGACGCCTGCGAGGGTTGCCCGTACCGCAAGCAGTGTCTCACGCTCTCCGACGGCGTCCGCTACGAGGTGACTGACGTCCGGGACGGCGGGCAGACGCTCGACTGTGCGGTCCACGACGGCGGCGTGCGCGCCGTCGAGGTCGAACCGACGTCGATCACGGCGCAGGTGCCCTCGAAGGGCGCGTACGCCGGATCGAAGGGGAAGCTCGCGGGGCCGTGCCCGCACGTCGACTGTCCCGGTCACGAGTACTGCGTGCCGAAGGGCGCCGAGATGGACGCGGAGTACAAGATCGACGAGATCCTCGGCGACCCGCCCCAGGACTACTGCGCGCTCGATCGGGAGCTGACGCTCGTCGAGTTCGCCCCCTCGGAGGACGACTGACCGATGTTCGGGGCGGGCTCGCCCTCGTATCCGAACTGTTTCTCGTAGCCGTACGGGGAGAGGAGGACGGGCCAGAACGTCTCGTCGGCGACGAGCGACTCGCCGTCCGCGGCCGCGAACGTCTCGCCCTCCTCGACCTGCTGGAAGTTCTCGACGAACACCTCGTACTCCTCCGCGGGCGGTTTCGGGATCCGCTCGCCCATCCGGAACGTCGGGATCTCGTGCGGCACGGTGTCGCCGGGGAGGACGCCCGAGACCGTGAGGAACTCTCGCGCGAGCGTGTAGGCGTTCTCGGCGGCCGTCTCCGTCCCTTGGAGGCCGGCCTCGACCTCGACGATGTCGGCGTTCGCGGCGAACAGCCGCCCGCCGCCGAACTCCTCGACGTCGACGAGGGCGGCGACGGAGAGGCGCGGGACGATCCGCTGGACGTGCTCTTGGCGGCCGTCGGAGACGGCGAACGGGTCCGCGTGACTCTGCGTCGAGTGGATCGAGAGCGCGGTCATCCCCTCGATCTCGTCGGCGAGCGCCTCGGCGAGTTGGCGCTCGTGGGCGTCCGGCGGGACGTCCTCGCCGAACGAGCGGTTCAGGTCGGCGTCGACGTAGCGGACGCCGCGCTCGAGGGCGCGCTCGTTGGCGACGACGAGCTTCACGGGTCGTTCGACGTCCGGGTCGTCGGCTTCGAGGCGCTCGATGGCGCGAACCCCGCAGGGCTCGTCGCCGTGGATCCCGCCGACGACGGCCACTTCGGGCGTGCCCTCGCCCAGTTGTTCGACTCGCATTGGGGGCGATAGGGGGCGCGTGCCCAAGTCGCCTTCGGCGGTCACCCCACCGATACGGCTTAGGACGCGCGAGCCGATAGCGCCACGTGAACGCGCCGTGGACGACCACACACGCGACGACGCCGTCGCGCCGCCGATCGGCGACTCGCCCGCCGGCTGGTCCCGCGAGCGCCGCCCGTCGAACGGCTGGGCGCACGGAACGCTACGCCGCGCGGTCGTCCACGGCGTTCGGCTGTACAACGCGGGCGACTACCACGCCGCCCACGACTGCTTCGAGGCCGAGTGGTACAACTACGGACGCGGCACCACGGAGAGCGCCTTCTGCCACGGGCTCGTACAGGTCGCCGCCGGCGCGTACAAACACGTCGACTTCGAGGACGATACGGGAATACGCTCGCTGTTCGGCACCGCGCGCCAGTACCTCGCGGGCGTGCCCCTCGACTACTACGGCGTGGACGTCCGCGACGTCCGCGAGACGCTCGACGCCGCGCGTGAGAATCCCGCGGTGATCGACGACTGGCGCATCGCGCTCGACGGCGAGCATCCCGTCGCGGACGAGCACGACCGCGCGTACGCCGAGCGCGTCGAGTGAGCAGAACACGTCGAGGTACCCCTCGATCACGTCGCGTTCGTCCTCGATCGACGACCGAGCCGCGTCCAAATCGGGGCGTTAATACCGTCCCGAACCCACCGATCGAGTGCGCGCGAGGGTAGCCAAGCTCGGCCAACGGCGACGGACTCAAGATCCGTTCCTGTAGAGGTTCGAGGGTTCGAATCCCTTCCCTCGCACGTCACGGTGCATCGTGCACCTATCGTGCGGAAGTCCGCAGGACGGACTTCCCTCGCACAACTTCCTCCCGCGACCACACTCGCACAGTGACGACTCGGCCAACGGCGACGGACCCGAGATCCGTTCCTGTAGAGGCTCGAGGGTTCGCGTCTCGCGCGAGACGCGAGCCAGTGAGTGGCGCGAGCGTGAGCGAGCGAAACGACCGTGGTTCGAATCCCTTCCCTCGCACGTCACGGTGCATCGTGCACCTATCGTGCGGAAGTCCGCAGGACGGACTTCCCTCGCACAACTTCCTCCTACACTCGTACCGGATAGTGGCGACTCGGCCAACGGCGACCACCGACCCGAACTCCTTTGCCGGCCGCGCGGGTGTCTCCGGTATGGACGATCAGACGGCCGTCGCGGAGGCGGCGGCGACGGCGGGCGCGGAGGTGGCCATCGGCGGTTTCCGGACGCAGATGGACGTCGAGACGAAGGGCGAAAAGACGGACGTGGTGACGGCGTTCGATCGGGACGCCCAGCGCGCGGTCATCGACGTGATCCGGGAGTCGGACGCGGCGGTGGCGATCGTCGGCGAGGAGGAGGACGAACTGAAGGCGATCCCGGAGTCGGGGCCGTGCTGGGTGATCGACCCGATCGACGGCACGAGCAACTTCGTCCGCGGAGTGCCGATCTGGGCGACGAGCGTCGCGGCGGTCGTGGACGGCGAGGCGGTCGCGGCGGCGAACGTCCTGCCGGCGCTCGACGACGTCTACGTGAGCGACGGGACCGAGACGACGCTGAACGGCGAGGCGGTGGCGGTGAGCGAGGCGACGGACCCGGAGGCGTTCACGGTCGCGCCGACGCTCCGCTGGTCGCGCTCGGCCGCGGATCGCCTCGGGGCGGTCTGCGCGGAGATCGTCTCGGAGTTCGGCGACCTCCGGCGCTTCGGGAGCGCACAGGTGACGCTGTCGATGGTCGCGGCGGGGCAGATCGAGGCCGCGGTGTCGGCCGTCGAGAGCCACCCCTGGGACACCGTCGCGGGCGTGGCGATGGTTCGTGCGGCCGGCGGGACGGTGACGGACGTCCACGGCGAGCGCTGGACGCCGGACGCGACGGGGCTCATCGCGTCGAACGCCACGGCGCACGACGCGCTCGTCGAGACGGCCCGAGCGGCGCTCGACTAGGGCGATCGTCGGCGCACCGGGCGCGTCGACAGCGACCGCAATCGGTAAGGGACACCTCGTCCGTGTACTCGCCATGAGGTTTCCCGAGACGGACGCGGAGCGGGCGTGGACGGCGGTCCTCGGCGTCGGCCTCGTCGCGCTCGTCGGGGGATCGGTGGTCTTCCCGGATCGCGTCTACGGCGGGTTCGTCTGGCACTACTTCTGGGGGCCGGTGTACGCTGACGCGCACAGCGCCGCGTGCACCGTCTGGGACGGCGGTGCGCGAACGCTGCTCTACGAGAACGCGCGGTGCGCGACGGCGTCGGGGATCGTCGCCGAACCCGGCTACACGCTCGTCTCCGAGGTCGGCTACGCGCTCACGCTCGTCTTCATGCTCACGGGCGTCGTCTTCCTCATCCGGCGTCTCGGCGTCGGCGAGGAGTACAGCTTCCTCTACGCCCTCTTCCCGTTCACCCTCTTCGGCGGCGCGCTTCGCGTCGTCGAGGACGCGAACGACACGGGCGCGTCGGCGCTACACTACCCGCTGAACGCGTTCCTGATCAGCCCCGTGATCTACTTCACCGTCTTCGCGCTGACGCTCGTCGCGCTCCTGCTCGCGGTGTGGCTCGCCCGCGCCGAGTACGCCGCGAGCTACGAGCGCCCGTTGTTCGCGTTCGGTGCGGGGTTCCTCGCGCTGACGCTCGCGTACCTCTGCGCGCTCGTCGTCGTCGACCCGGCCGTCTCCTTCCACCCGGTGTTCACGGTCCTGACGTACGCCATCGCGCTCGGCGTCACCGCCGCGGACTACTGGCTGCTCACGCGCTACGCGCCGGGCGCGCTCTCCGGGACGGGGGTCGCGGGCGCGGTCGTGATCTTCGGTCACGTGATCGACGGCGCGTCGAACGTCCTCGCGCTCGACTTCGGGCAGGAGCTCGGCTTGCCGTACGACCTCACGCCGAAGCACCCGGTCAATCAGTTCATCGTCGAGTTCACGCGCGGGACGCTTCCCGCCTCCGTGACGGAGACGATCGGCGCGGCGTGGCCGTTCCTCCTCGTGAAGATCGTCGCCGCGACGTTCGTCGTCTCGCTCTTCGATCGGCGGATGTACGAGGAGAACCCGCGCTACACGGTGTTGTTGCTCGTCGCCGTGCTCGCGGTCGGCCTCGGGCCCGGTACGCGGGACATGCTGCGAGCGACGTTCGGGGTGTAGGCGGAGTCGAGCGAAGCGAGTGCGCGCTTTCTCGAACGGCCCGGCCGTCGTCAGGGGAACGGGTGGTGTCGACGGTCGAGACGGGCCTCGAAGCCGAGCTCGGCGGGGACGTCGCGGGCGCGCGCCCCGAAGGCGGCCTCGTCGAAGAAGAGCGGCTGGGCGTCGGGAGCCAGCACGCGAACGGCGCGGAAGCCGACGTCGGCGACGTCGCGCGTCGTGAGATCCGTCGCGTAGGCGTCGAGCCCGGCGGCCGACGCGCGCTCGACGACGGCGTCGAGTTCGGCGGCCCCGTCGGGTACGGTGTCGGGGCCGACGTCGGCGAGCGGGACGGTCGCGTCGGCGTCGAGGAAGTCGCGCGCCGCACGGGGGAAGGCGGCGTAGTCACCGATCGCGCCCTGTTCGTCGGCGGCGCGCTCGCGGCCCATGTCGCGGAGTTCGATCCAGTTCTGGACCGCCTCGCAGAGCGCGCTCCGAGCGGCGCCGGCGGCGTCGAGGCTCGCGGCGCTTCCGAGCGCGAAGCGCGGCCACGCGTCCTCGCCGTGGACGGCGACGGCGATCACGGGCACGTCGACGTCCTGCGTGCAGAGGAGCGCGGTCACGTCGAGTCCCTCCGCGCCGGCGCGGCGCGCGAGCGTCGCGTACGCCTCGTCGTCGACGGCGAGTTCGAGCGGCTCGAACGTCGAGTACCACGCGAGCATCGTCGCGTCGCGCTCGATCGTCTCGTAGAGCCCGGAGCAGAGCGCTTCGACGGGGTCGTTCCCGAGGCCGAGGCCGGTCGTGAGCGCGGGGCGATGGGTCTCCGCGGGCGGCGGGAAGTGGACGTACTCGGCCGGGAGGAGCGCCTCGCTCCCGTCGACGAGGGAGACGCCGGGGACGAATCGGAGCGGGTCGTCGCGCGGGACGGCCGGCGCGTCGTCGGGCCGGACGAAGGCGTCGGGGGCGAGCGCGTCCGGGTGGGTCGGTTTGGCGACGTCGAAGTCGCTCTCGCGGTACGCGGCGGCGCAGTAGCGTTCGAGCCCTTCGCCGACGGCCTTCACGAACGCGGCGTCCCAGTCGAGGCCGACGCCGGCGGCGAGCCCGCGGCTCGCCGCGCCGCCGAGCGCGGCGGTGTCGCACGTCGTCGCCAGGTAGTACGGCGCGGGGTACGTCTCGCGCTCGCCGACCTCGGTGACGAGACCGACCCGATCGTCGACGGCGCGCTCGGCCTTCGACACGGCCGCGTCCAGCGGCGTCGCTCCGTGCTCGCGCCCGGGGTCGCCGTAGCGTTCGCCCGTCCCGCAGTCGCAAAAGGGCGCGGGCGCGAACGACCGCTCGGCGTGGGGGACCTCGACCACGGTCCCGGCGTGGACCGCGCCGTCGAGCAGGTCGAGCGCGCGCTTCCCGGCGAGCGCGCCGGCGTAACGGACGCTCGATCGGGCGACGCTCGGCTCCGCGGTCGTCTCCGGATCGCCCGCGGCCACCCGGCGCCGCAGACAGGTGAAACAGCCCGATTCGGGAGTGAACGCGGCGACGGCGGCGTCCACGTCCGGGACCGAGTGGCCGCCGACGCCGCCGATCTCGACGGCGAGCCACGGCGTTTCGCTCCGCCGCGCACGGGCGTTCGCGGCGGCGAAGCCGTCGCTCCCGGCGAGACCGACGACGACGGCGACGTCCGCGTCCGCGATCGCGTCCAACCCCGTTCCGGCGGCGTCGAGGTCGGCGTCGTCGAGCGCCGCGGTCGCGGCGTCGGCCGCCGCGCCGCTTCCGGCGACGGCGTAAGTGCGCGTCATGGTCCTTCGATGGGCGCGAGCGGAGGAAAAAACGGGCGGTTCGCGCGACGCCGCTGGCCGGGGCGGTCTGCCGGTGGCCGGCGGGTCAGCTGGCGCGGATCAGGCGAGAAGGGTCTGTGCGACGTCGGCGAGTTCGGTCGGCGTCGCGTCCTGGAGGCGGTCGTCGGCGAGCTTGAGGCGCAGTCGCGGGCGTCCCACGTCGATCGGGACCTTCTCGGTGTCGATGAGCCCGGCGTCTTCCAGGTCGGTCTTCGTCCGACTGAACGTCGCTTTCGAGGCGACGCCGACGTCCTCGCCCCACTTCGAGATGTCGTAGAGGAGGACGCGGTTCTTCGCGGCGACGAGGAGGCTGACCGTCACCTCGTCGAGGCCGCGGCCGTCACCGCGCGCGGTCTCCATCGCGTCGAGGACGCCGGTGAAGTCCGTCTCGACGCCGGGGTCGATCTCGTCCGCGAGCGTCTCCCGGACGCGGGAGATGGCGGGCGTTCGCAGGACGAACTCGTCGGCGGCGTCCCACTCGGCCTCGCGGGCGGTGCGGGCGGCCTCGACGAACGCCTCGTCCTCGGTGGCGAGGCCGGCCATCCGATCGCCGGCCTCGACGAGCGCGACGACGCGGTCGTCGGTGACGAGGATCGAGGAGCGCGAGAGGTCGTCGCTCGTGCGCAACGAGAGGGCGCCGCGCTCAACGAGATCGGCGGTGCGGCTCGCGACGAGGAAGTCGTCCATCACCTCCTTCAGCAGTCGGTCGTCGGCCAGCAGACACGTCTCCGGGAGCGGTCCCTCGACGGCCGTCGCGGCGTCGACGAAGCGCTCGATGGTCGCCCGCGAGGGGTTGACCATCAAGAGTCGATCGGGACCGGCGTCGAAGAGGGCCCCCACGATCTCCTCGACGGTCGTCCCGAGTGGGTTCGCTGTCATACCTACGTCGGACTACGGCGCACCCGCATATATGATTTTATCACGAAACGGCTGAATGAATCCCGTTCGTCGCCCGTACCGATCGAACGGTGTTCGACCGTCGAGGCCGTCCCCAGCCCCGTCGGTGTCCCGCTCTCGCGGTCGCACAGCGCCTCAGAGGTCCTCGCGGACCTCGTCGGACCACCGGAGCTCGCCGTCGTAGATCGTCGGGGCGTCGAGTCCGTCGAGGAAGGACCGGGCGTCCGCACGCGAGAGGGTCACGCTCGCCTCGTTCCCGCGGAGACGCCGCTCGACGCCGGCCGGGGTCGGGAGTCGGTACGTGGTGCCGTGCGCCCGGGGCGCTCCCACGTCGTACGTGATCGTGACGCGCTCGCCGTCGGCGTCGGCGGCCTCGACGTCGAGCGCCGCTGGCGGATCGCGCTCGCCGCCGGCGACGACGTGCGTCCCGTCGCCGACGACGGCGTACTCCTTGCCCATGGCGATGCGGCGGCGCGCGAGGCGGAGCGCGCGCTCGATGCCGAACCCCGCGACGAGCAGGCGCGCGAACGCCGTCCCGACGCGCGCCGCCTGTTCGTCGAGCACCTTCCGGAACGTCACCGCGCCGGCGACGCTCCCGCGTTCGACGAGCGCGAGCCCCTCGTGGTAGGAGCCACAGGCGTTCAGGAAGAACGTCCGGGCGTTCGACGCGTCGAGCTCCGCGGTCGCGAGCGCCCCGTCCGCGCAGCGGAGCCCCTCGGTCTCGCAGTGACCGATGTAGTGGACGAAATCGTGGTCGCGCTCGAAGACGGCGGCGAGCTCCGCGCGCGTCAGCTCCTCCCGGAGCGTCACGTCCATCGGGACGTCGGCGGCGCGCTCGCGGTAGATCTCGGCGACGCGGGCGTGCTCGCTCGCCATAGCCGCGTCGTTCAACACGACCGCGACGGAGAGCCGATCGCCGTCGGCCGACGCCGAGCGGTCGTTCGCGTACGCCGCCGGCGTCGTCTTGAACGCGTCGACGGGCGTTCCCTCGGCCAGCCAGCCGTGCGCGCGCCCGTCGCGGAGTCGGGGCTCGACGACGTCGACGGTCGCCGTTCCCGCCGTCTCCGATCGGTAGAACGCGTCGAGGGAGCGCCGCAGCAGCTCGCCGCCGTCGATCTCCGTGCTCTCCGGCGGGTGGACGTGGGCGAGGCGATCGAGGATGGCGGGGAGCGCGCGGGCGTTCTCGACGGTCGGATCGACGTACATCGAGAGGGGCCACTCCGGGAGGTCGTCGCGGATCTCGTCGTACGCGACGTCGAGGTACGCCCGGAGGCGCGCGTCGATCGGGCGTTCGGCGGTCTCGGCCGCGCCGATCCCGAGCCGATCGAGGAGTGCGGTCTCGGACGTCCGGCGACCCGCGGCCGCGAGGCGGACGAGGCAGTCGAGCCAGAACGTCCGTTCGAGGAGCGACGCGGCGTCCCTCGCCGGGTCGGTGAGCTCGCGCCGGACGTCGACGCCCGGCGCGCGGACGTGGGGCACGGCGTCGGCCTCGAGGCGGACGGACGCGGAGAGGTAGTACGAGAGCGGCGCGACGGCGAACAGCGTCCCGAGGTCGGGCGGGGCGACGAGTTCGACGCCGGTGTCCGGGGCGTCGGCGGCGACGCGCG
Source organism: Halarchaeum nitratireducens (assembly GCF_014647155.1). Taxonomy (GTDB): domain Archaea; phylum Halobacteriota; class Halobacteria; order Halobacteriales; family Halobacteriaceae; genus Halarchaeum; species Halarchaeum nitratireducens. The sequence continues at coordinate 132,924 of NZ_BMOQ01000004.1, forward strand.
TCGCGTCCCGCGTCGCGTCGAAGTCGAGCGCGGGCGGGCGAGCGCGCATCGCGGGCGCGGAGCGCGCGGCCGTCGTCGTGGCGTGCGCGGCCCCGAAGGACTCGATCGCGGCCGCGACCCCCGCCGGCGTCGGCGGGACGGTGATCGTCGGCTCGGGACGCGTCTCGACGCGGAATCCGAGGGTGAGGTCGCGCGCGTCCGGGAACGCGAGCGCGAGGCCGGGGTCGCGACCGCGGTGAGCGACGGTGGCGGGCCCGTCGAACCGCAGGAACGTGGTGACGGTCGCGTCGGCCGTGAGGAGATACGACCCGTCGCCCAGCGTCGACTCGCCGGCGTCGAGCCCGACCCGATCCCCGGTGGCGGTCTCGACGAGCGTGACCGGCGTCGCGGGGAGGGCGAGGCTGCTCGCGGTTCCGGCCGTCGTGGCGTCGACGCAATGGGGGAGCTCGCGGGCGTCCCCGCCGGGACGCCAGTCCGGCGCGCGGACGGCGATGCCCCGGTTCGCGTCGTCGGCCACACGGAAGCCGTCACCCGTCGACTCGTACGCTAGCACGTTGTCGTGGGTACCGACAGCGTCCGGATAGATCTATCGAGAGTGGTTGGGAATGTAACACCTATGTCGCGTCGTCCGCCTCCGGCGAAGTCGGGTAGTTTAAGCCTGCCGCGCGGGCTGTTCTCGAATATGAGTTACGACCGAGTCCGGGCGGTCGACGAGGAGGTCGGCGATGCGCTCGCGGGTGAGCGTCAGCGGCAGCGCGATACGCTGGCGATGATCGCGAGCGAGAATCACGTCAGCGAAGCCGTCCTCGCCGCACAGGGGAGCGAGCTCACGAACAAGTACGCCGAAGGGTACCCCGGCGAGCGCTACTACGGCGGGTGCGAGTACGCCGACGACATCGAGCGGCTCGCCATCGAGCGCGCGAAGGAGCTCTGGGGGGCCGAACACGTCAACGTCCAGCCCCACTCGGGGTCGTCGTCGAACATGGCCGTCTACCTCGCCGTCCTCGAACCCGGGGACAAGATCCTCTCCCTCGATCTGACGCACGGCGGGCACCTCTCGCACGGGCACGACGCCAACTTCGCGGGGCAGCTCTACGACGTCACCCACTACGAGGTCGGCGCCGAGACCGGGCGCCTCGACTACGACTCGCTCGCGCGAAAGGCCGAGGAGACCGAACCCGACATCATCGTCTCCGGCTTCTCCGCCTACCCCCGACAGGTCGACTGGGAGGCGATCCAGGAGGCCGCGGACGCCGTCGGCGCCTACCACATGGCCGACATCGCGCACATCACGGGGCTCGTCGCCGCCGGCGAACACCCGAGTCCGGTCGGCGTCGCGGACTTCGTCACCGGCAGTACGCACAAGACGATCCGCGCGGGTCGCGGCGGCCTCATCATGTGCGACGAGGAGCACGCGGACGCCATCGACACCGCGGTCTTCCCCGGGTTGCAGGGCGGCCCCCTCATGCACAACGTCGCCGGGAAGGCCGTCGGCTTCGCGGAGGCCCTCGAACCCGAGTACAAGGAGTACGCGGCGCAGGTCGTGAAGAACGCCGAAGTGCTCGGCGAGACGCTCATGGAGAACGGCTTCTCGCTCGTCTCCGGCGGTACTGACACCCACCTCGTCCTCGCGGACCTCCGCGACTCCCACCCGGACACGACGGGGAGCGAGGCCGAGGCGGCTCTCGCCGAGGTCGGGATCGTCCTGAACGGGAACACGGTCCCCGGCGAGACGCGCTCCGCGTTCAACCCCTCGGGCATCCGCGCCGGCACGCCCGCGCTCACCACGCGCGGCTTCGAGGAGGCGGAGATGCGCCGGGTCGGTGACCTCATCACGCGCGTCGTCGACAACATCGGCGACGAGGAGGTCTACGCGGACGTCGCCGCCGAGGTCCAGGAGCTCTGCGACGCGCACCCGATCTACGAGTAGGACGCGACCCGGTCCCGGGTCCCGCCCGGAGCCGGGGCGCCGTCGACGCGCTCAGTCGTCGCCGAGCGCGACCTCGCGTCGGACCTCGTCGGCGAGACGCGCCGCGTGTTCGAGGCGGAGGTCCCGTGCGTCGGCGCGGGAGACGGGCCCGCGATCGTCCATCTCGTGCGTCGTCGGTTCGTAGGCCTCGACGTCGAATCCCATTCGTTCGAGGTACGACGTGACCGCGGTGGAGTCGAGGCCGTCCTCGATGGCGGCGTCGACGTAGCCGAGCACGACGTCGAACTCGGGGAGGACGATCTCCTCGCCCCCGACACGCCCGGCGTCGCCCTCGATGCTGACCTCGACGTCGCGGACGCGCTCGGTGACCGCCGCGAGCCGATCGGCGAGTCGGACGACGTCGTCGAGGCGCGTGGCGTCCGGCGAGCGCCACTCGACGGTCCCGAACTCCGAGCGTAACTGCACGGGCGTCCAGACGACGCTCTCCGGATCGAAACAGCGTTCGACGACGCGCCGGTCGACCCCGGCGTCGGCGGCGGCGTGGACGAAGTCCTCGTACCGGCGTTCGAGGCGGCGGCGCCACTCGGCGCGGTCCTCGACGTACGGCCAGAGCCACCCCTGATGGGGGACGTCAGCGTACGCGAGACGCCGGTAGAGCTTCGAGCGCGCGCCGGCGGCGAGTCGCTGGCCGCGGAAATACGGTGCGGAGTTACAGAGCGCGAGCGCCGGATCGAGGGCGACGAACGTGTTCAACTGTTCGATCGTGCGTTCCGGGAGCTGCTCGACGTGGACGTGCGTCCCCGCGCAGTGCCGGACGTACTCGAAATCGTCGCCGACGACGAGGTTCTGAACGCGCGTTCGCTCGCCCGCGTGTTCGGCGATCTCCTCCTGATGGATCGGCGTCGCGAGCGGAACGAGGCGTTTTCCACGCTCCTCGCCGCGGCGGACGACGCGGCCGACGCGGTCGTAGAGCTCCTCGCGGAGGTCGGCGGTCGTCGCGTGCGGCGTCGTCTTGACTTCGAGCAGCGGTTCGACGAACTCGCGCTCGACGCCCGGCGCGGCGTCGACGAGGTCGTCGGGCTCGACGAGCCGACCGTCGTCGTCGACGACCCAGTACTCGACTTCGATGCTCCGTCGGATCGGTTCGTTGGCTGTTGACACGGTCGTTCGGGTGGCGTCACGGGTGGCCGTTCGAGCGATTCTGGGTGTGGTGTGTCACCGTACCACAATTTCGGTTTATCGCTCGGGTACAAGAATCTTTTCCGAACTTAGACGATCGAACGTCCACTCGATCGGGCGATAGATATCCGATCGTCACTCGGACAGGTGGTCGATGGCCTCGCGTGCCGCTTCTTCGTCGGCCTCGTCACCGTCGCGGGCGTATCTGCCGGTCGCGCGTGCGGCGGTGACGAGGCGGTCGGCCGTGGCGGGCGGGACGTCGCCGTCGAGGGCGTGGATCCGCCGGACGTGGTCGTCGAGCGACGCGAGGAGGTCGTTCGCCGCCGGGCGCTCGGGGCCGGCGTCGAGGAACCGCCGGATGTCGGCGCGGTAGTCGTCGACGGCGTCCGCGTAGCCGTTCCCCCGCGCGGCCCGCATCGAGTCGGGGACGTCGCTCGCGTCCGGGCGCCCGCCCGTCGGCGCGCCGCGGAGGAGCGAGACGAAGTAGTACGCCTCCGCCTCCGAGTGGTCGAACGCGCGCGCGAACGCCGCGGCGACGTAGCGCAGTTCCCACGCCGCCAGGACGGTGTCGTCGAGGTCGCCGAGGTCGCCGGCCCGGATGAAGCCCCGCTCGTGGGTGTAGTCGCGGACGATATCGCGCGCCTCGCGCGCGGCCGCCCGATAGTCGTCGCGTCCCGCGGCGGCGATCGCGTCGTCGAGGACGAGCGTCGTCACTCCGTCCGTGTGCTCGCGGCGCTCGTCTTCGGTCGCGACGCTGCGGAGGTTCCCGCACGACGGACAGCGGACGGTTCCGGTCTCGTAGTACGACCACTGCGTCCCGCAGGCCGTACACTCGCGCTCCCCTCGGATCTCCATACGCGCACGTGGGCCGGCGCGCCGAAAAGGGTGTCCCGTCGCGCCGGCGAACGGTTCGCCGCGCCGGGTTCGCGCGAACGCTTTTGACCGCCGGGGGCGTAGCTAGTGAACGTATATGAAGAAATTGATCAACGACCCGACTGATTACGTCGACGAGATGCTGGACGGGATGGTCGCGGCGTATCCGGAACTCCGCCGACTCCCGGAGACCGAAGTCGTCGTCCGCACGGACGGTCCCCCGACGGACGAAGTCGCGGTGGTCAGCGGCGGCGGGAGCGGCCACGAACCGACGCACGCCGGCTACGTCGGCGACGGGATGCTCGCGGGCGCGGCCGCGGGTGCCGTGTTCACCTCCCCGACCGCCGACCAGCTCGCCGAGATGGTGCGGGAAACCGACGGCGGCCGCGGCGTCCTCTGCGTGGTGAAGAACTACGAGGGCGACGTGATGAACTTCGACACCGGCGCGGAGATGGCCGAACTCGACGGCGTTGAGGTCCAGCAGGTCGTCGTGGACGACGACGTCGCCGTCGAGGACTCCCTCTACACGAGCGGACGACGCGGCGTCTGTGGGACCGTCCTCGTCCACAAGTGCGCGGGCGCGAAGGCCGCCGAGGGCGCCGACCTCGACGAGGTCGCGCGCGTCGCCGAGAAAGTCGTCGACAACGTCGGGACGATGGGCGTCGCGCTCACCTCCTGCGTCACGCCCGAGAAGGGCGAGCCGACGTTCGAACTCGCCGAGGACGAGATCGAACTCGGAATCGGCATCCACGGCGAACCCGGCGTCGAGCGCACCGGGACGATGACGGCCGACGAGGTCGCCGACACCCTCCTCGACGCCGTCCTCGACGACCTCGGCGTCGGCTCCGGCGAGGAGGTCGTCACGATCGTCAACGGGATGGGCGGCACGCCCCTCTCCGAGCTCTACATCCTCCAGCGCCGCGTTACCGAGCGGCTCGACGCCGAGGGGATCGACGTCCACGACGCGTGGGTCGGCGACTACATGACCAGCCTCGACATGATGGGCTGTTCGGTGACGGTCTGTCGCGTCGACGACGAGCTGACGGACCTGCTCGACGCGCCCACCGAGACGCCGGCGCTCACCGTCCGCGAATGAGTGGGGAGGACACGGAGGCGCTGCTCGACGCGCTCGATCGGATCGACGCGCGCCTCCACGACGAACAGGCCTATCTCACCGACCTCGACTCGCGGGTCGGGGACGCCGACCACGGCAACAACCTCGCGCGCGGGATCAGCGCCGTGACGGAGAAGCGCGACGACCTCGCGGAGATGGAACTCGACGAGGCCGTCAAGACCGTCGGCACGACGCTCGTCTCCGAGGTGGGCGGCGCGGCCGGCCCCCTCTACGGCGGCTCGATCATGTCCGCCTCCCAGACCCTCGACGGCGGACTCGACGCGGAGAGCGCGCTCGCCTTCGCGGAGGCGTACCGCGAGAAGCTCACCGAGCGCGGGGGCGCGCGACCCGGCGACAAGACGATGGTAGATGCGGTGACGCCCGCCGTCCACACCTTCCAGCGCGCGATCGAGGAGGACGACCTCCCGCCGATCGACGCGCTGGCGAAGGCCGTCGACGCGGCGCGCCGCGGCGTCGCGTACACGGTCCCGCTGCGCGCCTCGAAGGGACGAGCCTCCTACCTCGGGCTACGCGCCGTCGGCCACCGCGACCCCGGCGCGACGAGCACGCTCTTCATCCTCGAAGAACTGCTGGCGACCGCGACGGACCGCGCCGGGGAGGCGTCGGTGACGGACGCGTACGCGGACGACGCGGTCGCCCGAGACGGGGCGAGCGAGACGCCCGCGGACGCGAACGCCGACGGGGCGGAGGACGCGTAGATGGTCGGGCTGCTCGTCGTCTCACACAGCGCGAAGGCGGCGTCGGGGATCGTCGAGATCGCCGCGGAGATGGCGTCGGACGTCCCCCTCGTCGCGGCCGGTGGCGACCCCGACGGCGGGATCGGGACGGACGCGGACGCGATCGCCGCGGGGCTCGACGGTGCGGACGACGGCGAGGGCGTCGTCGTCCTCGTCGATCTCGGGAGCGCGACGATGAACGCCGAACTCGCCATCGAGCTGTCGGACGCGGACGCGGTGCTCGCGGACGCGCCCGTGCTGGAAGGAACCGTCAACGCGGCGGTCCACGCCGCCGGCTCGAAGGCGACGCTCGACTCGACGCTCGCCGCCGCCGAGGAGGCCCGCGGAATGTCGAAGCTGTAAGCGGCCGACGCGGTCGCTCTCCGGATCTCGTTTTTCGAAAGGAAAGCGACGCGGAGCGTCGCTTACGGGTAAACGCAACGGAAGTGGTAGCGGCCGGCCGGGAACAGCCCGGCCGGCCGCTGCCGCCCTGAATTGGTCCCCGCTGACGCTTCGGCCCTCCAAAGCGAAGCGCCATCGGTATCCAGTATTCCCGTGCTAATAAGTGTGTCGTCGTCCGAAGTTGACGTGCGCCGGCGAACGTGCGATCCGAAATAGGTCAATATATGAGGACGTGACTTCGGGCCGTCTAAGTACAGCAGAGTTATACAATAGGCGTACTAAACCCGTTTAGGGAGAACCAATATGAATGACCTGACAGGATTTCAGCGAGACCTCTTGTACGTCATCGCCGGGGGGGAGGAGCCACACGGGCTGGCGCTGAAGGAGGAACTGGAGGAGTATTACGAGAGCGAGGTCCACCACGGCCGACTCTACCCGAACCTCGACACGCTCGTCGAGAAGGGCCTCGTGGATAAGGGGCAACTCGATCAGCGGACGAACTACTACTCGCTCACCCGCCGCGGCCGACGCGAACTCGAAGCGCGCCGCGAGTGGGAGAACCGGTACGTCGACTTCTAAATTCGAGGGTCGTCGGCGTCCTACCAGAGGACGACCGGCCAGACGAACCGGAAGAGCGCGTAGATGAGGACGGTCAGCACCGCCGTCATCACGAGGTTGAGCACGACGCCCGCGCGCATCATGTGTTTCTGCTTCAGATAGCCGCTGCCGAAGACGATGGCGTTCGGCGGCGTCGCAACCGGGAGCGCGAACGCGAACGAGGCGGCGACCGCGCCGGAGACGGCGAGGAAGATGGCGGCCGCGTAATCCGCGAGGCCGAGCGTCGCCGCGAGCACGCCACCGAGGCTGATCAGGACGGGGACGATGATCGTCGCCGTCGCGGTGTTCGACGTCATCTCCGTCAGGAAGATCACGAGCAGCGTGACGATGAAGACGATGGCGACGATCGGCGCGCCCGTGAGGGCGTTGAACACCGACTCCGCGATCCACTTCGTCGCGCCCGTTTCGGCGAAGCCGGCGGCGAGCGAGAGGCCGCCGCCGAACAGCAGGATGGTCCCCCAGTCGATGTCCTCGAGCTCCTCCCACTCCATCGTGTCGAAGAGGACGAGCGCGGGGACCGCGTAGAGGCCGACCATCACGTAGTAGAGCAGGCCCTGGTGGCCGCTCGTCGTGCCGAACAGCGTCTCGCCGGAGCCGCCGAAGACCGTCGTGTACGTCACGGGGTTCATGTACGGCTGGAGGAAGTCCCCGAGACCGCCGAGCACCCAGAGGAACGCCGTCACGCCGAAGATGCCGGCGACGATCCGACCCTCGCGGGGGAGGTCACCTTCCTCACGGAGGTACGTCCGGGCCTCCTCGCGCGCGCCGCTCACGTCGTCGACGTCCGGCGGGAAGAGGACGTACGTGAGGACGAACCAGACGATCGGGAGCGTGATGACGACGATCGGGATGCCGATCAGGAGCCAGTCGAAGAAGGTGATCTCGTAGTTGAGGAGCTGCTGGAGCTGGCCGGCGACGATGGCGTTCGGCGGCGTCCCGATGAGGGTTCCGACGCCACCGACGGACGCGGCGTACGCGGTGCCGAGCAGCATCGAGACCTGAATGTTCGTGAACTCGCCGTCGTCCGTCTGCTCCATGAGTTCCTCGCGGCCGATGACCTGCGTGAGGACGCCGACGGCGATGGGCGCCATCATCGCGGACGTCGCGGTGTTGGAGACCCACATGGAGAAGAACGCCGTGGCGATCATCACGGCGGCGACGAGCTTCCGCGGCGAGGAGCCCATCGTCGCCATGAGCCAGAGGGCGACCCGACGGTCGATGTCGTACTTCTGGAGGCCGTTCGCCAGCATGAAGCCGGCGATGAACAGGAAGATGAGGTGGTCGGCGAACGGTGCGAGCGCGGCGTCGATGTCACCGTAGACACCGAACGCAGTGAGTAACACGGGAATCGAGAGCGCGGTGACGGCGAGCGGGAGCGCGCCGGTCACCCAGCAGATCCCGGCGAACACCATCGTGGCGATGGCGTACTGCCCGGCGATCGAGAGCCCCGCGGGCGTCGGTGCGAGCGCGACGAGGACGGTGGCGACCACCGCGATCCCGAAGACGGTGAATCGGCCGCGTGCGGTCGAGACGTCTGGGCGTATCATTGATACACGGCCACATTACGTACACCCCGTTTAATGATTATCGATGTCGGACGCCGCGATCAGAAGTGCGTCGCGATGGCCTCGATCTGGGCCGCCTCGAGCTCCACCGCGTAGAGGGCGAGGAGCGCGCGTCGCCGATCGCGGCTGAGCGAGCGGGCGCCCGACTCCAGCATCGAGACGTGTGCCTGTCGGATCCCGTCGAGCTCGCGCTCGACCGCGCGCTGGTCGTAGCCCGCCGCGACCCGGAGCAGTCGCCACGCCCGCGGGGAGATCGCGCCGGCGTCGACGTCGCACATTATCGGATGGCCGCCACCGACCCTCATAAGTCATCCGTCACGACCAAATCGGCGCCGCCCCTACGCGCGAGGCGTGCGCTCCCGCCTCGCTACCGCGATCGTCGGCCTCGTCGCCTCGCTCGCGCTCAGCGCCGCGATCTACTACGCCACCGGCTGGTTCGTCTTCTTCGTCGCGATCCCCTTCCTTCCGTTGCTCTTCCGCGGTCTCCGGGATCGGGACGCCGCCGAGACAGGGGACGGCCCGGCGATGCGCGCCTGCCCCGAGTGCGACTTTCGGACGACCGATCCGGACGTGCGCTACTGTCCGCGTGATGGGACAGCGCTCGACTAGTCGTCGTCGCTCGTTCCCCCTTGAGCCACGTCGTCGAGGGACGTTTGGACCGTCCCCGCGGTCGTCGTCGACGGGCCGACCGGCTCCGACTTGATCGGCGCGCCCGCGAGGAGTTCGGGGAGGACGAGGCGAACGAAGTGGACGATGAGGACGAGGAGCATCGGCCCGAGGAAGATGCCGTACCACCCGAAGAGGAGCGGCCCGAAGATGTACGCGAGCATCACCATCCCGAGATGGAGGTTCCGCCCGGAGACGTACGGGCGCAACACGAGGTCGGGGACGACGTCGACGATCACGAACGAGACGGCGACGTATAACGCGGGGAACCAGAACGTCTCCGGGCCAGCGGTCGCCGCACGGACGGCGAGGAGCACCGTGACGGGGACGTAGATGAGTTTGATCCCGACGACGGGAACGAGGCTCGCGATGCCCGTGAGGACGCCGAGGAGCGCGGGATACGGGACGCCGACGCCCGCCGGCGCGACGTAGTCGAGGAGACTGTACGAGATGGCACCGATGATCGCCGTGATGACCGCGTTGAGGATGTTACCGAAGAAGATGTTCGAGAAGTCCGTGTCGACGCGCTTGGCGTACGCGTGGACGACGCCCTCCGCGTCGTCGAAGCGCCGATGGAACCACGAGGCCAGACGCCCGTCGTCGCGCAGGAGGTAGAACGCGATGGTGAACATCACGAAGGTGTGGAGCGCGACGCTCCCGAAGAAGCCGAGATAGCCCTGTGCGGCCTTGATCGCTCCCTCGAGCGCCGCAAGGGTGTCCGAGGAGGAGAGGATGGACTGTGGGTCCCGGACGACGCTCGCCACGTCGACGTACGGCGCCACCACGGACTCCAACTGCTGGAAGCTGTCCGGATGTGCGGCGATGTAGCTGTTGAGCTCTTGGAGGCCGATCGCGGACGCGTAGGCGAGCAACAGGAGCGCGGGGAAGGCGAACACGAGTAAGCTCACCATGGCGGCGAGCGTCGGTGGGCGGATCCGCGTGCGGAGGCGCCGGTAGACCGGGCGGACCGCGTAGTAGACGAAGACTCCGAAGACGAACGTCCCGATGAACGAGTAAACGACGAACGCGAGGACGCCCGCGAGAACCGCGGCCATCGCCCACCAGCCGAGTCGCGCGCGACCGACGTCCCACGTCGTGCTCATGGTCCGACTGAGTGGCCCGGCGCCAAAAAACCCCACTCGCCGGCCCCGACGACGGCGCGGGATTTTTGCTGTGGCGGGGGGTACTGGAGCCGTGGCAGACCTCCCGAGCGTCGTCACCGCCGCCCCGATCGACAGCCGGATCGTCAGGCTCGGCGTCGCCGTCGGGCTCGGGCTTTTCCTCGGCCTCGAACGCGAGTGGTCCCAGAAGGCCGCCGGCATCCGGACGTTCGCGCTCATCAGCGTCCTCGGCACCGTCTTCACGACGTACGACCGTGCGATGTGCGGCGAGAGCACCTGCGTCCCGTTCCTCTCGGTCGCGGGCGCGGGATTCGTCGTCGTCCTCGCCGCCGTCCTCATGATTGATGGCTTCCGCGAGAAACGTCGCGATCACCGCCGTGCCGTGGACGGCGCCGTGGGCGGCGCCGACACTGACGTCGACGTCGATCGGGGCTCACATCACGCCGACGACACGGGCCTCCACCTCACCACGGCGGTGAGCCTCCTCGTCGCCTACGGCGTCGGCCTGCTCGCCGGCCTCGGACAACTCCTGCCGGCGACCGTCGTCGCCGTCACCTCCTCGCTCCTCCTCGTCTTCAAGCGCGAGCTCCACGAACTCGCGTGGGGACTCTCCGCGACCGAACTCCGCTCGACGGCCGAGTTCGCCATCCTCGCGTTCGTCGTCTACCCGCTCCTCCCAGCGGGCACGTACGCGCTCGGTGGAGGCGAGTATGGCGTCGTCATCGAACCGCGCGTCGTCTGGTCGATGGTCGTCTTCGTCGCCGGTATCGGCATCGCGAACTACGCTCTCGTTCGGACGTACGGCGGACGCGGGATCGCCGTCACGGGCTTCTTCGGCGGCCTCGCCTCCTCAACCGCCGTCATCGGGTCGATGCTCGATCACGTCGCCGAGCGCCGCGAAGCCGTCGATTACGCCGTCGCGGGCGTCCTCCTCGCGAACGCCGCGATGGCACTGCGCAACCTCGTCATCGTTGCCGCGTTCACCGTCAGTTACGCTCTCGATCCGCTGTTCACCATCGGCGTCCCGCTCGGCGTCGTCGTCCTCGGGAGCGTTGCGCTCGCCTGGCGGGCCGCCGACTGGCGGACGAGCGTGGACGTCGACCTCTCTACTCCCTTCTCGATGCGCAACGCCCTCGCCTTCGGCGCCATCTTCCTCCTCATCGTCGTCGGTAGCGGGCTCACCCGCGCCACCCTCGGCACGCTCGGGTTCTACGCAACCGCCGTCGTCTCCGGCCTCGTCTCCTCCGCGGGCGCGACCACTTCTGCCGTCGTCCTCTACCGCACGGGCGAACTCACCGCCCACGAGACGGGCGTCGCCGTCACCCTCGCTACCGCCTCCAGCGTCCTCGTGAAGGTCGGTCTCGCCGCGACCAGCGCGGAGCGCGCCTTCGGTCGCCGCGTCGCAGTCGTCAGCCTCGGCGTGCTCGGCACCGCCGGCCTCGCCGCCGTCGTCGTCGCACTCGTCTGAGCCGCCGCCGTTTTCCCCCGGCGCGTTCCCGAAGTCGTATGGACCGGGACACCGCCGAACCGCGCGTTGATACGTTCCCCGGCGACGCGGCCCGCGAATGGGTCGACCGCCACCACGAGCACGCCGCGCCGCGCACCTACGCCTACGACTTCGTCTGGGACATCACGGAGGAGGCCATCGGCCCCTTCTGCACCGACATCGACGGGAACGTTCTCCTCGATTTCACCGCGCACGTCGCGTCCGCCCCGTTCGGCTACAACAACCCGAAGATTCTCGACCGACTCGACGCCTTCGACCTCGTCGATCCGACGAAGATCGCCGGGCAGGACTTCTACGTCAGCGGCGGCGGGAGCGTCGACGACCCCGACGTCCCCGGGCCGACGCAGTTGATGGAGCGGCTCACCGACCTCACCGAACACTACGGCCTCGATACGGTCTTCCTCTCGAACTCGGGCGCGGAGGCCGTCGAGAACGCCATCAAGATCTGCTACGCGAAGCGCGGTCATCGCGCCGTCACCTTCGATGGGGGCTTCCACGGACGCACCCTCGGCGCGCTCTCGCTCAACCGCTCGAAGGCCGTCCACCGGACGGGCTACCCCGAGGTCCCGGGAGTCGTCAGCCTCCCCTACTGCACCTGCGAGGGCGAGTGCACCTGCGGGTGGGAGACCGACGGCCCGGGAGGGAACCGCCTCGCGGACATGCTCCACGCCGAGCGCGGCGTGATCGATCCCGACGAACTCGCGTACGTGATCCTCGAACCCCAGCAGGGCGAGGGCGGGTATCGCGTCCCGAGCGATGACTTCGCGCGCGACGTCGCGGCCGCGAGGGCCGAACACGGCTTCTACGTGATCAGCGACGAGATCCAGAGCGGCCTCGGGCGCACCGGCGAGCTGTGGGGGATCGACCACCTCGATCTCGACCCCGACGTCATCACGTCCGCGAAGGGACTCCGCGTGGGCGCGACGATCGCCGACGCGGACGTCTTCCCCGAGGAGACGGCGCGCCTCTCCTCGACGTGGGGTGCGGGGGACGTCCTCGCGGCCGCGCAGGGCGTTGCCACCATCGACGCCATCGAGGCCCACGACCTCCTGACGAACGTCCGCGAGCGCGGTCGGCAGTTCACCGAGCTACTCGCGGACCTCGACAGCGAGCACGTGACGGACGTCCGCGGCCGCGGCCTCATGCTCGCCGTCGAACTCGACACGAAGGAGCGCCGCGGCGCGCTGTTGCGCGCCTGTCTGGATCGCGGGCTCCTCACCATCGGCTGTGGCTACAAGACCCTGCGGCTCCTCCCGCCGCTCGACGCCACCGAGCGGGAGATCGAACTCGGGTTCTCGATCATCGACGCGGCGCTCGACGACCCGCGGGTCACGGGGGCCTGAACGCCCGTCCCGGGTCACTCCAGCGTCGGGTCGAAGGCGGCCCACTCGCGGGACTGATCCGGGAGACCGCGCGCGCGTAGCTCCGCACCGCCCTCGGCCTCCCGGACGTCGATCCGGCCCGTGCAGAACTGGGAGAGCGTGCTGATCGTCCGGTCGTCGTGCATCGACGGATCGACCAGGAAGACGCCGAGGCCGTCGACGCTGTCGATGCGGCCGACGAGCGTGTGGACGAAGCGCGAGACCGGCTGGAGCTCGCCGAAGGAGAGGAGCGTCGAGAGCGAGCAGATGCCCGTCCGCACGCCCTCGACGCCCGCCCGCTGGAACGACCGGTGGACGTCGGAGAACCGCATCCCGATGCCCGTGAGGTCGGACGGCCCGGAGACGGGCATGACGCGCGCCGGGAGGTCCGGGTCCTCGCCGCCGACGCAGTCGATGATCGCGGTGCGATCCGCCTCCATCTCGATACCGGCGCGCTCGCAGTCGCCGGCGAGGCGGCCCGCGCGGCGGTTCGTGGTGACGACGATGGTCCCCTCGTCGGTCGCGCCGGCGAGCATCCGGAGCGCGAGCGTCCGCGCCCCGCTGTGGGGCGATCCCGCGAGCAGGACGCTCGATCCGGGATCGACGTCCGCGAGCGGCAGTCCCTCGAAGTCGTACGCGCCGTCACGCATCGTCCTCACCCCCGTCGCCGTCGAGCCTGCGCCTGAGCTCCAACTGCTCCATCGCCTCGTCGGCGAGGAGCGCGAGCAGTTCGCGCTCGCGCGCGTCGAACGACCGCGGCTCGTCGTCGTAGACGCAGAACGTTCCGATCGTTTGGCCGTCGGGCGTGACGAGCGACGCGCTCGCGTAGAACGCGATCCCCGCCGCGCGCACCCCCTCGTTCGTCTCGAAGCGCGCGTCCCCCCCGACGTCCTCGATGACGGTGACGTCGTCGTCGAGCATGGCGTACGTACAGACCGTATCCTCGCGGTCGATCGTCCCCATCGAGACGCCGTGACAGGAGAGGAAGCGCTGTTCGTGCGCGTCGATGAGGCCGATGGCGGCGGCGTCGAGATCGAAGAGCGCGGTCGCGATCTCGGTCAGTCGATCGAGCGAGGCGTCGAGCGCCGCCGGGTCGCCGGCGTACCGATCGAGCGCGTCGAGTCGGGCGTCCTCGTCGTCGGGGAGCGGGTACGCGGTCTGCGAGCGGAAGGCGAGCGTCTGTTCGAGGACGTCGCACAGCGCCTCGCGGGCGTCCGCCTCGTCCTTCGTGAGGTAGTCCGCGACGACGTCACCGAACGCCGCGGTGTCGATCGACTCGACCGGAGTCGACGTGAAGAGGACGCACGCGGCGTCGGGCGCGTGCTCTCGCACCGCGCGGACGACGTCGAGGCCCGTCCCCCCCGGCAGTTCGTACTCGGTGACGAGCGCGTCGAGCGTCGGCCCGTCGGGGTCGTCGAGGACGTCGCGCGCGTCGGCGATCGTTCCGGCCGTCACGACCTCGTACCCGGCGTCCGCGAGCGCGTCACGCGTCGCGGCCAGCGCGGTCGAGTCCGGATCGACGCAGAGTATCATCGGTCGCTCTTCGCCGCCAGGGCTGTTGAAGGGCGGGGCTAGTACTGATAGCGCCGACCCTCGTCGTCGTCCTGCGGGAACTCCTGTCGGCTGCCGGCCATCTCGTCGTAGCTCATCCCCGCGAGGTACTCGTCGTAGGTGGTGTCGTACGCGCTGCGGAGGGCGAAGTCGAGCTTGCCGCTCTGCACGTAGGAGTCGAAGAGCGCGTGGATCGCGCGCCGGACGAGCTCGTCCGCGTCCTCGGGGTCGAGGGCGGCGACGAGCATGGCGAGCTCGGTCCGGGACTCCCGGTCGAGGGCGAAATCGGCGTCTTTCAGCTCGCGGTTCGTCGACTGCACGTCGTCGACGAGGTCGTCGAGAGTCATACGCCGACCATCGCGCGGCGTCGGGAAGGCGATTGGGATTCGGACTCGGTCAGCGCTCGGTGCCGCCCTCGAAGGCCGAGCCGAACACCCGTCCGGTGAGGTCGGCCGGGGTGAGGCGGTAGTAGTCGAAGGCGAGCTCTGACGGCGGCGTCTCGGTGCTGACGTTCAGCGTCGGGACGGTGCCGTTCTCCGCGAGCGCCTCCGAGGCGCGAGGCGCGTCGCCGTCCGAGACGACGTCGAGGGGACCGCGGGCGACGACGCTCGCGGCCGGCGTCTCCGTGTACGCCGTGAACGTCGCCACGCCCGTCGACTCGACGAGCGCCATCTTCCGACTCCCCTCATCGTACACCAACTGGAAGTAGAGCGCATCGCCGTCGTAGCCGAACGATTCGGGGATGGCGTAGCTCTCGGCGCCGTCGGTGAGCGCGAGGACGCCGGACCCCCGCTCACGGAGGAACGCGTCGACTTCCTCGTCCGTCATCTCGTCGGCTGTCATACCCGATCCGTGGCTCGTCTCGGCTATATGGGTTGTGAACCCGATCCAGTCGTCCGATTTCGACGGTGGGCCGGTCCCGCCGTGCGCCGGGCGTCGCCGCGTCCCGTGTCGTCAGCCTGAAGCGCGCGCCGCCCGACGGGCGGGTATGAGCGATGCGGACGCGACGGCGGACGGGGGCGGCGGTGGCGACGACCCGCGGGTCCACCTCCCGGCGGACGTCGAGGCCGTCCGCGACGCCCTCGTCTCGTGGTACGAGGACGACCACCGCTCGTTCCCGTGGCGCGAGACGACCGACGCCTACGAAATACTCGTCTCCGAGGTGATGAGTCAACAGACCCAACTCGACCGCGTCGAGACGGCGTGGCACGAGTTCCTCGATCGGTGGCCGACCGTCCGCGATCTCGCGGCCGCGGAGCGCAGCGACGTCGTCGGGTTCTGGACCGGCCACTCGCTCGGCTACAACAACCGCGCGCGCTACCTCCACGAGGCCGCCGAGCAGGTCGTGACGGAGTACGACGGGGCGTTCCCCGAGGAGCCCGACGAACTGGAGGAGCTGATGGGCGTCGGGCCGTACACCGCGAACGCGGTCGCGTCGTTCGCGTTCGACAACGGAAACGCCGTCGTGGACACGAACGTCAAGCGCGTGCTCTATCGGGCCTTCGACGTCCCGGACGACGACGAGGCGTTCGCCGCCGTCGCGGGCGCGCTGATGCCCGCGGGCGAGTCGCGGGTCTGGAACAACGCGATGATGGAACTCGGCGGCGTGGCCTGCGAGAAGGCACCCTCGTGCGACGAGGTCGGCTGTCCGTGGCGGCGGTGGTGTCACGCCTACGAGACCGGGGACTTCACCGCGCCGGACGTGCCCACCCAGCCCGAGTTCGAGGGGTCGCGCCGACAGATGCGCGGCCGGGTGGTCAAGGCGCTCTCGAACCACGACGAACTCGCCCTCGACGACCTCGGCCCGAAGGTGCGCGTCGATTACACGCCGGAGGGAGAGCACGGCCGCGAGTGGCTGCGCGGCCTCGTCGCCGACCTCGCCGACGACGGCCTCGCGGCGCTCGACGAGCGCGACGGCGAGCCGGTGGCGCGACTCCGCTGACCACTGCCGATCCGGGGCCGCCGTGGACGTTCGCGGGCGCGTCCGACGCGCGCGGTTTCGACAGTCGTTTAGGGGCGGGGGACTTTTCACCGCTAAATGGGTTCGTGTATCATTTGCGGCGCCTCCACGGACGGATACATCTGCGAGACGCACGAGGAGGACGTCGTCTTCGAGTTCCGCGGTTCCACGCCCGAACAGCTCACGCCGGGTCGCTTCTACGAGGGTCACGTCGACGGCTTCGCCGAGTTCGGCGTCTTCGTCGACATCGGCGACAACGTCACCGGTCTGCTCCACAAGAGCGAGATCCCCCAGCGCCTCGATGCGCTCGACTGGGAGTCCGGCGACACCGTCTACGTCGAGGTCGAGGACGTCCACGGCAACGGGAACGTCGACCTCGCGTGGTCGATTCGCCAGTCCGAACGCGAGTTCCGCGGGCTGCTCGTCGACGATCCGGACGCACCGACGAACGCCGAACTCCCCGAGGACGAGGGCGACGCGCCGCCCGCGGCGTCCGAGCCGGACGCCGAGGAAGAGGAGGAGGCCGCTGAGAGTGCGAGTCGCGGCGAGCGCGAGTCGTCGACGGACGAGCACGAGCGCGACGCCGCGGAGGCGGACGAGTCGGCGAACGCGGGCGGAAACGAGGCCGAAGCGGCGGAGACGAACGCCGAATCGGACACCGAGCCGTCGGCGGACGAGGGGACAGACGCGGGTGAGGAATCGAACACGACCGAGGGGACGAACGCGGGCGAAGAGGCGGAGCCCGAGGACGTCGTTCGCGTCCCGATCGACGCCCTCGACGCCGAAGTCGGCGAGGTCGTGGCCGTCGAAGCCGAGGTCACGGGCGTCCGTCAGACGTCCGGTCCGACGGTCTTCGAGCTGACCGACGAGACCGGCACCGTCGACGCCGCGGCGTTCGTCGAGGCCGGCGTCCGCGCCTATCCGGAGGTCGAGGCGGGCGACGTCGTCCGTCTCGTCGGCGAGGTCGAGCGCCACCACGGCGAGCTCCAACTGGAGACCGAGGACCTCGACGTGCTCACGGGCTCGGAGGCGAGCGCGGTCCACGAGCGCCGCGAGGCCGAGGTCACGGAGCGCGCGACGCCCGACGACGAGACGCTGCTCGTGCAGGACACGGCGGTCGACGTCGTGCACGACGATCTCGTCGACGCCGCGACGGAGATCCGCCGGGCGATCATCCAGTCCCGCCCCGTCATCGTCCGTCACACCGCGGACGTCGAGGGGTACGTCGGCGGGGCCGCCATCGAGCGCGCCGTCCTCCCGCTCGTCCGCGCCGAGCACACCGCGAGCGACGCCGAATACCACTACGTCGACCGCCGGCCGCTCGACGACGGCTTCTACACGCTCGACGACGCGACGAAGGACGTCACGTCGATGCTGCAGGCCGCGGATCGCCACGACGAGAAACACCCGCTGTTCGTCCTCGTCGGCACGGGGAGCACGCGCGAGTCCACGGACGGGCTCGGTCTCCTCGCGCAGTACGACGCGCCGACGGTCGCCCTCGACGGCGGCTACGCGGACGGCGAGGCCGCGGACGCCGCTGGCGTTCTCGTCTCCCCGACGCAGCACGGCGAGGACCCGGTCTCGACGGGCGTGCTCGCCACGCACCTCGCCGGCATCGTGAACGGCGAGGTCCGCGACGACCTCGCGCACCTCCCCGCGGTCCCGTTCTGGTCGGACACGCCGGACGTCTACGCCGAACTGGCCGCCGAAGCGGGCTACGACCACGACACCGTCGAGAACGTCCGTGACGCCCTCGCGCTGGAGGCCTTCTACCAGGCCTACGAGGACAAACGCGAGATCGTCATCGACCTCCTCTGGGACGAGGCCCACACCGGTCTCGTCGGCCACGTCGGCGAGCAGTTCCGCGAGAAGCTCGCGACGGAGTTCGAGACGGCCGAACCCCACCTCGACGCGCGCGACGTCGCCGGCGACGTGACGATCGAGGTCCTCGACGTCGATCGGTACACGCACCGCTACGACTTCCCGCCCGTCGCGCTGCTGCTCGACGCCCTCTACCGGGAGCGCGCCGACGGCGCGTACATCCTCGTGGGTGCGGACAGCGACGAGCTCCGCGTGCGCTCGACCGGCGACGTCGACGTGCGCGCGGTCGGCGAGACGCTCGCGGCGGACCTGCCCGAGGCCGGCGTCGTGCCGCGGGGCGCCCAGGACGGCCGTATCGAGTTCCTCAGCGGCGAGCGCGACGCCGTCGTCGACGCCGCCGTCGAGGCGCTCGCCGAGCAGTCGGACTGACGCCGCACCGCCGCGGTCTCTCAACGATACGTTTTTGCGTCGTGGTCGGCTGATTCACGTCCAATGAGTAGCGAGGCCGAGAGCGGCGAGGACGAGGCGTTCGCCGCGGCCTGCGAGGACCTCGTCGCGCGCATCCTCTCGGGCGACGTCGGACAGGGCGACGTGGAGAGCGCGAAGCTCGACGTCTGCTCCGAGCACTCGGTCGCGCGGGTCCCGAAACACACGGACCTGCTCGATCACGCCCCCGAGGGGCGCCGCGAGGAACTGGAGGAAGTCCTCCAGCGCAAGCCCGTGCGCACGGCGTCCGGCGTCGCGCCGGTCGCGGTGATGACGAGCCCGCACCTCTGTCCCCACGGGAAGTGTCTCTACTGTCCGGGCGGCCCCGCGAGCGAGTTCGGAAGCGCGCAGTCCTACACGGGCCACGAGCCCGCGGCGGCGCGCGGCGAGCAGAACGACTACGACCCCTACGGGCAGGTGACGCTGCGGCTCAATCAGCTCCGCGAGATCGGCCACCCCGTCGATAAGGTGGAGCTGATCGTCATGGGCGGGACGATGACGGCCCGCAGCCACGACTACCAGGAGTGGTTCGTGAAGCGCTGTCTCGAGGCGCTGAACGATCACGACCTCGACGCCGAACCCGCGCCCGCCGAGGGGGTCTCGTTCGCCCAGGACCCCGACGAGTACGCGTTCAGCTATCTGGAGGACGTCAAGACGGCGAACGAGTTCGGGGACATCCGCAACATCGGGACGACCTTCGAGACGAAGCCGGACTGGTGCGACCCCGAGCAGGTGGACCGGATGCTCGACCTCGGCGGGACGAAAGTCGAGGTCGGCGTCCAGACGACCTACGAACGCATCAACCGGGAGATGCACCGCGGCCACGGGAATCAGGCCTCCATCGACGCGAACCGCAACCTCCGGAACGCGGCGTTCAAGGTCGGCTTCCACATGATGCCCGGCCAGCCCGGGATGACCGAGCGGATGGTGGAAGAGGACTTCCGGCAGCTCTTCGAGAGCCCCGAGTGGCGCCCGGACTACCTGAAGATCTACCCGACGCTCGTCGTGCGCGGCACGAGGGTGTACGACCAGTGGCGCCGCGACGACTTCGAGCCCCTCCAGAACGAGCAGGCCGCCGAGCTCGTCGCGCGCGTGATGAAGGACCTCCCGCGCTACGTGCGCCTCCAGCGCGTCCAGCGCGACATCCCCGCGGACTTCATCGACGCGGGCGTCTGGAAGTCGAACCTCCGACAGCTCGCGTGGCAGAAGATGGACGAGCACGGCTGGGAGTGCTCGTGCATCCGCTGTCGCGAGGTCGGGATGAACGACGCGGAGCCCGAGACCGTCGAGATGGGGACGATCGAGTACGAGGCCGCCGGCGGGACGGAGCAGTTCATCAGCTTCGAGGACTTCGAGCAGGACTTGCTGGTGGGCTTCGCGCGCCTGCGTTTCCCGGGCGAGACGGCGCGCCGCGAGCTGGAGGACGCCGCGCTCCTGCGCGAACTCCACGTCTACGGTGACGCGGTGAGCGTCGGCGAGGCGAGCGGCGAGGGCGACCAGCAACACCGCGGCTACGGCCGCCGCCTGATGCGCGAGGCCGAGGAACGCGCCCGCGACGCCGGCTACGAGACGCTCGCGGTCATCTCCGGGATCGGCGCGCGCCAGTACTACAAGCGCAAGCTCGGCTACCACCAGGACGGGCCGTACGTGGTGAAGGAGCTCTAAACTGCACCAGCGGTCCCGGCCGCGAGCGTCGCGAGCGATTGGCGAACACGACGGCACCGTCCGCCGCGGACCGCCCGCCGTCGCGTTTCGCACGGCGGTCCGCGACCGCTCTCAGGTCACGGGAGGCGCGTTGTCCGGCGGTGGGGCATAAACCCGCGTCCGGCCCGCTTCGTCCGCTCCGTTCGATTCGTCCTACGTCGCTGGCTCGCCCGGTCCGTTCGGGTAGTCTGATCCCCCCGCGTCGTCGCTTCCAGCGGGTCGACTCAGAGCACGCCGCCCGGCGTGACGTCCTCGGGGACGCCGTGCGGGGCGGTGAGCGGCGTCACGGAGACTTCGTTGTCGACGCAGACGCGCCGATCGGTCCCCTCGGGGTCGGGGACGTCGCGTTCGAGGAACTCGGCCCAGAAGCGGTCCTCGACATCGATGCCGGCGCCGGTGACGGTCGCTTCGAGCTCGTACTCCTCGGAGGGACGGGTGACGCGTCGGACGGGCGCCGTGGCCTGATCGCTGGCGGGCGCGTTGACGCTGAGGTAGTCGGCGCTCGGGAGGACGTCGCCGGCGGCGAACGCCGGGACGAGGTCGGCGGCGACCTCCGCGGCGAGGTCGAACGTCTCCGTGGTGGGCTCCCAGTCGGGATCGGTGAGGTCCCAGTCGTACATCGAGAGCGCGACGGCCGGCACGTCGAGGAAGCCCGCCTCCATCGCGGCGCCGACGGTCCCGGAGCGCCCGAGGACGTGGGCGCCGAGGTTCGGCCCGTCGTTACAGCCGGAGACGACGACGTCGGGTTCGAGCCCGATCGCGGCGAGGCCGACCGCCACGCAGTCGGCGGGCGTCCCCTCGACGGCGTAGCCGCGCGCGTGGTCGTGGTACTCGACGGGGCCGGCGGTGCGCGTCTGCCCGGTCCCCGACTGCTGGCCGGCAGGTGCGACGACCGTGACGTCGTGGTCGGCGTCGAGGCGATCACGGAGGCGTTCGAGGCCCGGCGCGTCGATGCCGTCGTCGTTCGTGAGGAGGACGGAGAGGGTGCTCACGGCGACCCGTACCGGACGCCCGCGCTAAGCCGTTCCGGTGGTTTGCCTACGTGTCTCACGGGAGATCGGCGCGTCAGGGCTCGTTCGCGTCGGCCTGCGGGCGGAGGATGGCGTTGACGGCCTCGACGGCTGGAACGTCGACGTTCCGCTCGCGGGCGCGCCGGACGGCGCTCCCGTGGAGGGCGTCGAGTTCCATGCGCTTGCCGTGGGTGAGGTCGTAGTGGAGACTGGAGTAGTTCTCGTCGTTGTCCATCGACGTCATCGCATCGAGCCACTTCGTCACGGGGTCCCACTCGAAGCGGACGCCCTCCGCGTGGGCGACGGCGACGACCTCCTCCATGACGCGCCGATAGAGCGCCCACGTCTCGTCCGTGTCGTTGATGACGCCGAACGGCTGGCGCGTGGCGGCGGTGAGGCCCGCCTGCGCGCAGATGAGCGCGAACTTGTCCCAGAGCGTCGCGTGGACGCTGTCGGTGTAATCGGCGCGCATTCCCGCCGCCGCCTCGCAGGCGTCGAGGAAGTCGTCCGCGAGTGCGGGCCGATCGGGGGCCGGCCCGTCGACGTCGTGGTACTGCCCGAAGATGACGCGACCGGGGCCGCCGGTGTGTTCGACGACGCCGGGGCTCGCGATCGTGCTGAAGATGTACGTGACGCCGCCCCAGACGCGCTCGGTGCCGACGACGTCCGCGAGGACGTCCTCGTTGTCGACGCCGTTCTGCAGGGAGAGGACCGCGGAGTCCGGGCGGAGCATCGCGTCGAGCGACGCCGCGGCGTCCGCGGTGTCGTAGGACTTCACGCAGAAGAGCACGAGGTCGACCTCGCCGACGGCCGCGGGGTCGTCCGTCGCGGGACAGTCGACCTCGAAGTCGCCGGCGACGCTCTCGACCGCGAGCCCCTCCGTGCGGAGGGCGTCGAGGTGCTCGCCGCGCGCGATGAAGGTGACGTCGTGCCCCTGCTGGGCGAGGCGGCCGCCGTAGTACGCGCCGACGCCGCCCGCGCCGTAGACTGCGATCTCCATGACGGAGCCGTCGGGGCCGGACGGCATAGAAGTACGGGAGTCGGCGTCGATCGTCGCGTGACGACACGACCCTCGACGCCGCGCTCGCTCTCGTCGCGGTCCCTGCGGGCCCGCGTAGACCGCAGTACAAAAGGGGACCACCGCGCTAGTGGGCGTATCATGGACGAGAAGCGGGAACTGACGAGCATCGACCTCGTCGCCCTCACGGCCGAGCTGAACGGCTACGCGGGCGCGGTGGTCGACAAGGCCTATCTCTACGGCGACGACCTCGTCCGCCTCAAGATGCGGGACTTCGACGAGGGACGCGTCGAACTCCTCGTCGAGGTCGGGGAGACCAAGCGCGCGAACGTCGCGCGCCCCGAGCACGTACCGAACGCGCCCGGGCGACCACCGAACTTCGCCAAGATGCTTCGGAACCGGCTCTCGGGTGCGAACCTCCACGAGGTGCGCCAGCACGGCTTCGATCGCATCCTCGAGTTCGAGTTCCGCCGCGAGGACCAGGACACCACCATCGTCGCCGAACTGTTCGGCGACGGCAACATCGCGGTGCTCGATCAGAACGGCGAGGTCGTCGACAGCCTCGAAACCGTCCGCCTGAAGTCCCGCACGGTCGCGCCCGGGAGCCAGTACGGCTTCCCGAAGTCGCGGGTGAACCCCCTCGAACTCGACTACGAGGGGTTCGCAGAGCGGATGCGCCAATCGGACACCGACCTCGTGCGGACGGTTGCGACGCAGCTCAACTTCGGTGGGCTCTACGGCGAGGAGCTCTGTACGCGCGCCGGCGTCGAGAAGACGAAGGACATCGAGGACGCGGGCGAGGCGGAGTTCGAGGCGATCTACGACGCCATGGAGCGCCTGCTCGACGACGTGAAAGCCGGGCGCACCGACCCCCGCGTCTACTACGAGCGGGGAACGGCGGACGGCGGTGAGGGTGACGACGAGGCGGCCGAGAAGGGGCGTCGCGTCGACGTGACGCCGCTGCCCTTGGAGGAGCGCGCCGACCTCCCCGCGGAGGCGTTCGACTCGTTCAACGCCGCGCTCGACGACTACTTCACGAACCTCGAAACGGAGGCCGACGAGGGATCCGAGGAGACGACGAGCAAGCCCGCCTTCGAGGAGGAGATCGCCAAGCGAAAACGCATCATCGAGCAGCAGGAGGGCGCGATCTCGAACTTCGAGGAGCAGGCCGAGGAGGAACGCGAGAAGGCCGAACTGCTCTACGAGCGCTACGATCTCGTCGACGACGTGCTCTCGACGGTCCGCGAGGCGCTCGCCGCGGGCTACGGCTGGGACGACGTCGAAGAGCGATTCGAAGAGGGCAAAGAACAGGGGATCGAGGCGGCCGAGCACGTCGCCGGCGTCGACCCCGAGAACGGCCTCGTCCGCCTCCGCCTCGGCGGCCACGCGATCGGCCTCGATCCCGACGCGGGCGTCGAGAAGAACGCAGACGCGCTCTACCGCGAGGCCAAGCGCGTCGAGGAGAAAAAGGAGGGCGCACTCGCGGCCATCGAGAACACCCGCGAGGAACTCGAAGACTGGCAGGCGCGCCGCGAGGCGTGGAGCGAGGAGGAACGCGAAGAGGAGGAGCCCGAAGAGGAGGAACCCGAGGACATCGACTGGCTCTCGCGGGCGTCGATCCCGGTGCGCAAGCAGGAGCAGTGGTACGATCGCTTCCGGTGGTTCCGCACGTCCGACGGCTTCCTCGTCATCGGCGGCCGGAACGCCGATCAGAACGAGGAGATCGTGGAGAAGTACATGGACGGCTACGACCGCTTCTTCCACGCGCAGGCCCACGGCGGTCCCGTGACGGTGCTCAAGACCTCCGCGCCGAGCGAGCCCTCCCAAGACATCGAGGTGCCCGAGTCCTCGTTGGAGGAGGCCGCGCAGTTCGCCGTCACGTACTCCTCGGTGTGGAAGGACGGCCGGGGCGCCGGCGACGCCTACATGGTGATGCCGGAGCAGGTCTCGAAGACCGCGGAGTCCGGCGAGTACCTCTCGAAGGGCGGCTTCACGATCCGCGGTGACCGGACGTACTTCGAGAACACGCCCGTCGGCTGTGCGGTGGGTATCACCTGCGAGCCCTCGACGCGCGTCGTCGGCGGCCCACCGTCGGCCATCGAGGGACGGGCGGAGACGACCGTCGCGCTCGAACCCGGGAAGTTCGCGCAGGGCGACGCGGCCAAGCGCGTGTACAGGACGTTCCGCGAGCGCTTCGCGGACGAGTCCTTCGTCCGCAAGGTGGCCTCGCCCGACGAGATCCAGAAGTTCATGCCGCCGGGCGGGAGCCGCATCGCGGAGGAATAGGCGACCCCGATGGGGTCGCCAGTTACCAAGCGGGGAACGGAGTGCCCCCGCGAGGAGTCGGTCGCAACCGAGCGCGAGCGAGGGCGCGACCGAACACCCGAGCGGGGAGTGACGCGACCCGCGAGAGGGAGGACGAACGCACCGGAACGGACCCCACGCTTTTCACGTCGCCGGGCGTCGTCCCGGGTATGCTCGAAGACGCCCTGAAGTACCCGCTACGCGGTGAGGAGTCGACGACCACGCTCCTCATCGGTGGTGGTCTCGCGATCGCAGCGCTCATCATCACCGGCCTCGGTGTCCTCCTCTCCTTCCTGTTCATCGGCTTCCTGGCGTTACCGTTCGCGCTCGTTCCGGGCGTGCTCGTTCAGGGCTACCTCGTCGACGTGATGCGTCACCGCCTCCGCGGCGATCCGAACCCGCCGACGTTCGAGGACTGGGCCGCCCTCTTCGTCGACGGTCTGAAGATGCTGCTCGTCGGCGTCGTGTACGCAATCCCGGTCGTCGTGGGCGTCGTGTTCTTCGCTGTCGTCGCCGCCGTCCTCGCGTACGCGACGCAGGTGTCATCGGACGCGGGATCGTTCCTCGGACTCGCGTTCACCGCCTTCGTCTTCCTCGCCCTCCTCGTCTACGGCGCGCTCGTCGGGTACGTCTATCCGGCGGCCGTCGCGAACTGGATCCGGGAGGACGACGTGATGGCCGCGTTCTCGATAACGGCGCTGAAGGAGGCGACGCTGAACACGACGTATCTCGTGGGCTGGCTGCTCGCGCTCGTCGTCGCCGTCGTCGGGAACGCCGTCGGACAGGTCCTCCTCGTCGTCTTCTTCGTCGGCGTCTTCGTGATCTTCTACGCGCAGGTCGTTTCGTGGTACTGCTACGCCGAGGCGTACGCGGACGCGATGGGCCTCGACCGCGAGTTCGACGGTGACGTCGGCGGCGATGCGACCGGATCCGACGATGGCGACCATCGACGGGACGACGACATCCCCCCCTCCGAGTCGACTGCGCGGACGACCACGGACGGGTCCGAGTCGGGCGATGACGAAGAGAGCGCCGCTCTCTCGGACGCGACGGAGGGCGTCGGCGACGAGACGGAGGCGGATGACGACACCGATACCGAGGACCGACGCGAGTAGCGCGAGACCGCCGCATCGCCGATTCGCACCGTGAGGCGCGAGTAGCGTGAGACCGCCGCATTGCCGATTCGCGCCGTGAGGCGCGAGTAGCGCGGAAGCACCCCGCTTCCACTGACGAACGCGTCGCCACGCGACGCGTGAGTAGCAGGACACAAGGCCCGCGGCCTCGGAGTCTCGCGTATGCAGATCAAAGAGCGCGAGGCGCGTGAGGGCGGGGGCGAGCGGCTCACGCTCGTTCCGGAGAGCCTCGACGACCTCTGGCACCTCGCGTACGTCCTCGAACCCGGGGATCGGGTCTCGGGCGATACGACCCGGCGCATCCAGCGCGCGGACGATCAGATGCGCGATACGGGCGGGGAGCGCGAGCCGATGTGGATCGCCCTGGACGTCGAGGACGTCGAGTTCCACAAGTTCGCCAACCGCCTGCGCGTCTCGGGCGTCATCGCCGACTGTTCGCGCGAGGACCAGCTCGGGCTCCACCACACGCTGAACGTCGAGGCGTTCGACGAGATCACGGTCACGAAGCTGTGGCAGCCCGATCAGATCGAACGCGTCGAGGAGGCCGTCGAGGCCGCCGATCAGCCCGACGTCGCCATCGCCACGATCGAGGAGGGCGAGGCGTACGTCCACACCGTCCAACAGTACGGCGTCGAGGAGTCCGGGTCGTTCACCGGCACGACCGGGAAGGGCGAGTACGCCCGCGGGCGCGAGGAGCTGTTCGCCGAACTCGGCCGGGCGCTCGAACGCATGGACCCGGACGCCGTCATCCTCGCCGGCCCGGGGTTCACGAAGCAGGACGCGCTCGACTACTTCGACGAGCAGCACATGGACTTCGTCGAGCGCGTCACGACCGTCGACACCTCCGCGGCGGGCGGACGCGGCGTCCACGAGGTGCTCAAGCGCGGCGCGGTCGAGGACGTACAGGCCGAGACGCGGATCGCCGAGGAGTCCGAGCTGATCGACGAGCTGATGGCGCGCCTCGGGACGGACGAGCCGGTCGCGTACGGGATCGAGGAGGTGGCGAAGGCCGCGGAGTTCGGCGCGGTGGAGACGCTGCTCGTCCTCGACGAGCGCCTGCGCAAGGAACGCGCCGGCGAGGGCGACTGGGACGTCGACGTGAACGACGTCATCACGAGCGTCGAACGACAGGGCGGCGACGTGACGGTGTTCAGCCACGAGTTCGCGCCCGGCGAGCGCCTCCGCAACCTCGGCGGGATCGCGGCGCTGTTACGCTATCGGCTGAGCTGACGGGATCAGACCGTCGCGTCGAAGTTGCCGTCGCCGAGGCGGACTGAGACGAATCCCAGCAGTCCGCCGTAGACGAGATGCGCGACGAGCGTCACGAGGGGGAAGCCGACGAGCGACCCGCCTTCGCCGGCACCGAGGCCGAAGACGACCGCGTAGCCGATCCAGAGCGGAACGGCGAAGACGACGCCGCGAGCCCCGGGCACGCCGCCCGGGAGGCACTCGCGGAGGCTGAGGTAGACGAGCGGCCACGCGAAGACCCCGATCGCCGCGAACAGCAGGAAGCCGACCGCGGGATCGGGCTGTGCGCCGACGAACGAGCCGAGCGATTCGAAGGGGCGGGCGCGATAGCCGGTCAGCACGTCCCCGGCGAAGAGGACGGACACGAGTCCGGCTGTTCCGGCGATGCCGCCGGCGACGTCGCGCGGCTCGACCCGGACGCGATCGGCGAGGTAGGCGTGGACGTCGAGCAGGTCGTCGATCAGCTCGGTCGTCCCGGGTGGGCCGACGACGGGGAGCGCCGCGGGACCGTCGTCTCCGGCCGCGAGCCACCGCGACTTCAACAGGGGGAGGAGGTCGCTCACGTGATCGAGGTGGTGGTGCGTGAGGCAGACGGCGTCGAGACCCGTCGGTCCGGTCTCGGTTCGCGCGAGGCGTTCGAGGACGCCGCTCCCGCAGTCCACGAGCACGCGCGCCCCACCGTCGCCGACGAGCAACCCGGATTGCGCGCGCTCGCCGTCCGGAAGCGCGCTTCCCGTCCCGAGGACCGACACTCGCATCGCTAGCGGCGCGCCCAGTCGAGCATCCGCGCGTAGAAGTCGTCGGTGCCGAGCGCGGCCGCGTCCCCCACCAGCACGAGCGCCTTCTTCGCCCGCGACAGGGCGACGTTCAGCCGCCGGTAGTCCTCGAAGATCGGCCCGTCCAGGCTCCCGGTGGCGACGAACGAGACGACGATCACCTCCTTCGCGGAGCCCTGGAAGCGGTCCACGGTGTCGACCGCGACCCCCTCGGGGACGCGGCGGCCGATCTCGCCCACCTGCGCGCGGAACGGCGCGATAACGCCGATCTGAGAGGTATCGAGGCCGGCGTCGAGGTGGGCGTCGACGATCTCAGCGACCCGCTCGGCCTCCCGCGGGTCGACGTGTGCGTCCGTCGTACCCGTGACGTCCACGAACCCGACGCCGTCCACGACGTCCGCGTCGTCCGTATCGACGCCGAGGTCGGCGAGCGACTGCGTCGCCACCGCCCCGCTCGCCGGACGGAGTCTGCCCCCGTAGAACTCCGTGGAGGAGAACGCCTGGATGCGCTGGCGCATCCGGTACTGACTCTCCAGCAGAACGCCCGCCTCGGGGCGCTCCTCGATGAGGCGCTCGAAGAGCGACGTGGTGAGCCGACCGCCGGCCTGCACGACCGGGGGGAGCTGGTGGTGGTCGCCGACGAGCACGAACGTCGCGCCGCGGTTGATCGCCGCGAGCGCCCCCGGTTCGGTGAGCTGGCTCGCCTCGTCGACGA
The DNA here is from genome assembly GCF_014647155.1 of Halarchaeum nitratireducens. Taxonomy (GTDB): domain Archaea; phylum Halobacteriota; class Halobacteria; order Halobacteriales; family Halobacteriaceae; genus Halarchaeum; species Halarchaeum nitratireducens. The sequence continues at coordinate 161,723 of NZ_BMOQ01000004.1, forward strand.
GCACGACGTCGAACTCCTGCGAGCGCATCACGCGCGACCCGCACGAGGACGTGGTGGCCGCGACGAGCGACGCCGCACCGAGCGCGTCCGCCTGCTCGTGGGGGCCGCCCGCGTTCTCCAATCGGTACTCGCGCATGTCCTCGCGGACGCCGGTCTCGGTGCCGACGCGGACGACGTCGTCGACGCCCTGCTCCTCGACGGCCTCCAGGGCGTTGTCGACCGCGCGATTCGTGAACGCGGAGAGCAGGACGCGATCGCCGCGCGCGAGGAGTTCGCGGACGAGCGTGGCGATCGTGTACGTCTTGCCCGTCCCGGGCGGCCCGTGGATCAGCGCGAAGTCCTCGGCGTTCAGCGCGCGATTCACCGCCGCGTTCTGCGCCTCGTTGTTCGACACGACGTCGCGCTCCCCGTCGCGGAACGTCGGTGACTCGCGGCCGAGTAGGACGTCCTTGCGCCGCTGGTCGCCCTTCAGCACGAAGTCGTGGAGCGCGGTCAGCATCCGCGAGACGGAGAGCTCCGAGGGGTAGACGTCTACCCGCCGAAGATCGAGCGGTTCGTCCGTCGTGACGACCACCCGCTCCTCGTCGAGGCGTTCGACGCGACCCATCTCCGCGATGCCGTGTACCGGGTCGCCGTCGCTGGCGAGCACGCGGTCGCCCTCGCGGATCTTCGAGGACGCCGCCGCCGGACGGCGCGCGCGCAGCCGCCAGCGGCCGTCAGTGAGCTCCTCGCGGCCGTCGGGTTCGAGGCCGATGACGGCCCGGTCGTCGTCGGCGCGTTCGTCGGGCGTCTGCTCCCAGAGCTTCACGTACTCGCGGTGGATCTCGCGGCGTTCGGCCTCGATCGCCTCGTAGAGCGCCTCGAAGTAGTCGCGCTCGGCCTCGGGGAGCATCGATCCGATCTGCCCGGCCTTCGACTCCTGGTTCAGCCGACCGGAGACGACCATGCAGGCGTCCTGCGAGAAGCAGTACTCGCACTTCGCGTTCGACTCCTTGCCCGTCGGCACCGTCATGTCGTGCTCCATCGCGGCGAGGCGGTTGCGCGAGCGGACGACGAACTCCAGCAGGCCGGGCCCGATCGAGAACTCCTTGGCGGGCGAGAGGTCGCCGCTCTCCTCGCCGCGGTCGACCGCGGCGTTCTTCGTGTAGAGCAAGGTCCCGGTGTCGGCCTCGACGCCGCGCTCTTCGAGCATCAGGGCGTAACAGGCCGCCTGGATCTTGTCGTGGAAGCGCGGGTCGCGGTTCGTGTTCTTCCCCGTCTTCAACTCCACGGGCATCCCCCGGCGGATGGCGTCACAGCGGCCCTTGATTCCGAACGTGTCCGAGATGAGGGTGTACTCGGAGCGCCAGTCGTCCTCCTCCGTGAGGAGGCCCTGATTCAGCCACCCCTCGATGGCCGCGGCGTGCTGGCGCACCTCCTCGCGGACCGACTCGGGGTCCTCGCCGAGGAGGCCGAGTTCGAGGCCCGCGTCGTCCACCGCGTCGTCGATGGCGTCGTCGAGGTCCCGGCCGCGCAGGAGGTCGCCGAACACCTCGTGGACGAGCGTCCCCTTCGCCACGGGATACTTGAGCGGGAGCCCCGAGAGCTTCGAGAGGTAGTACTGTCGGGGACACTGTACCCACTCCCTGATGTCCGTCACGTCGACGAGGTAGTCGGGCTCCACGACGACGTAGGAGCCCTTCGAAGTCGAATACTGCGTCTCGCCGTTCCACTCGCGCTCCTCGGGATCGGTCAGGAGGAGTTCCATTCCGGGTTCGAGGTAGTCCGCGGTCTCCGTCCACTTCCCCCAGAGGGTCAGGGTCCGGGACGGGGCGTCGCCCGGGTCGACCGTCACCTCGACGAGGTCGCGCTCGCCGTACTGCGTGCTGACCGTCCGTCCGTCTCCGACGGCCGTCACGTCGCCCCGGATAGTCACGCCCGGCGGTAGTCGCGGACGGCGAAAAACGCTGTCGCTAGTCGTCGAAGATCTGCCAGCCGAGGTCCTCGCGGTCGGCGTGCGCCGAGACGAGCCGCCCCGTCCCGTCGTGCTCGGCGATGTCGCCCCGTTCGAGCGGCTCGTGGGTGTCCTCGATGGTCTCCGGGGTCACCTTCTCCGTCACCTCGAAGGTCTTGACGGGGTCGATCACGCCCCAGAACGCGCCGATGGCGTGGAGGACGACGGCGAGCGGCGTCGCCACGAGGAAGACCGGCCAGACGAACGGGTGCTTATCGTAGGCGCGACAGCCGAGCGTGGTGTAGCAGAAGAGGACGCAGAGGAGGGCCGTCGAGATGAGCCCGTAGAGCCGGAGGTCGGGTGCGCCCCCCGGGACGAGGTACGTGCCGACGACGAGCAGGGGCACCAGGGGACTGAACGCCCACGCGACGACGCGCGTGAGCGCGAGCGGGACGTAGGCCGTGGGGAGCGTGTCGTCCTGCATCGTCCCCGAGAGCCACCGCCGACGTTGTTTGATCATCGCTTTCAGCGATGGCGGGGCCTGATTGCGGAAGCGCGCGTTCACGACGGTGAAATCGAGGTCGACGTGTTCGGCGGCCCGCCAGACGAAGTTGGTGTCCTCCGTGACGGTCGCCGCGTCCCACGTCACCGCGTCTTCGAGCTCGCGTCGAAAGGCGATGCCGCCGCCCCACGCGTAGAGCGGGTAGCGGAGGCTATCGAAGCCGACCTGCTCGGTCTGATACCCGACGCGGAAGACCTCGCAGACGTAGGTGAGCCACGATCCCGTGTAGATGGGTTTCTCGGTGAACTGCACGACGTCCGCGTCCGGAAGGCCCGTAAACGAGGTGACCAGCGTGTCCTCGTCGAGGTAGAGGACGTACTCGCGCTCACAGGGCACCTCGCGGCGCGCCCACTCGATCGCCCGGCCCTTGTTCGTCGCCACGCAGTCGAAGGATTCGGGGACGACGTGGACCGTCGCGCCCTCGACGTCGATCGGTGCCTCGGCGATCACGCGGACGTCGTCGACCTCGTCCGGGACGCTGTTCACCGTCGCTTGCACGACGTCCGCCGCGTCGATCGTCAGTATCCGCACCTGTACCTCGTCGAGGCCGTGCGCGAAGTCCTCGCCGGGGTCGTGGACGCCCGACCGGAGCGCGACGACCTCGACGATCCACCACACCACGGAGGAGCCGTAGAGGATGAGCGCGGCCCAGAGGAGGACGACGAGGCCGACGAGGATCGCGTTCGCCACCGACGGCATGATCGACGCGAGGGGCGTCCACGACTTGAGTGTTAGTATCCCGACTGGTAACGCCGAGTCGACGGAGCGGAGACTGCGGCCCGCGGCGGACAGGAGACGACGTGCGGACGGCGGATAGGGAACGATACGCGGACGGCGGACAGGACATAATCTGCGGACGGCGGGCGGGGACGGATGACGCGATTCCGCCCGGTCCCGATCCGTCCCGAGCGGTCCCGCCCCGCTACGCGGCGACGCGGGCGACCCAGCGCATCGGCTCGTCGAGTTCCGTGTCGCTCGGGAGGTGCTCCGGCGACTCCCAGACGAGCCCGGCGGTTTCGACGTCGCGGGCGTCCGCGACGGCGTCGAAGAACGCCTTCCCGCGTTCGTACTGCTCGCGCTTGAGGTGGAAGCCGAGGAGGCGCTTGAGGAGGTCCCCGAGCGGTCCCTCGTCGCGACGGCGTTCGTCGAGCTTCCGGCGGAGGTCGTCGAAGGAGTCGTCGAACGCCCGGTCCATCAGGAGCTCGGCGTACCCCTCGACGGCGGTCATCGTCGTCACGAGCTCGCTGAAGGCGTCCGCGTGGAGTTCGGCCCGGGAGAGGCCGTCGACGCCCTCCCGCAACCGCGTTTCGAGGTGGTCGCCAAGCCACGGGGCGGCTCCGAACTCCGCGGCGTGCGTCACCTCGTGGAAGGCGATCCACCGTCGGAAGCGCGGGACGGCGACGTCCATCGAGATCGCCGCGGCGACGATGTTCGGGTGGACGAAGTAGAGCCGGTGGTCGTCGCTCTCCGCGAGCAACAGGGGGTCGTACTGCCCGAGGACGCGGCCGGCGACGAAGGAGAGCGTCCCGGCGGTCGTCGCGGTGTTGAACGTGCGCGCGACGCCGGGGAAGGCGGCCTCGCGTTCGAGCGGCGCGAACGCCCGGCGGAACGTCTCGACGTTCGCGTCGATCCAGTGGTGGCGGTTCTGCACGTCGATCGTCTCGGGGACGTCGAAATCGAGGCCGGAGACGCGGCGGATGCGCGCGCGGGCCGCCCGGACGTCGCTCGCGTACCCCTCGCGGTCGGCGGACGTGAGGTCGAGCGCGCCGGCGTCGGTCGCGCCCTTCGCCGCGTCGGCGACCGCCGCCCAGTCGACGGCGTCGTCGCCAGACGCGCCCGCGACCGCACGGGCGCTGTCGAGAAGCGTCATACCCGAAATCGGTGCCGTGTCGGGATAGGCCTTGTCCTCAGTCGGGAGCCGCTCAGATCTCGGTGTCGGTCGCGGCGCCGCCCAGCTTGCGCTTGACGAGGAGCCCGGTGACGACGAGGAAGCCGAGGACGACGAAGAGGCCGAGGGCCTTGGACTCGCCGCGGCCGCACCCGACCCCGGCGCCGTCGACTTCGTCCGTCTCTTCCCCGTCGACCGGCGCGATGCCGACGTCGCCGCTCGATTCGTCGCCGAACTCGGCCTCGAAGGAGAGGCCGTCGTGCACGTGGAATTCGATGATGCCCATAGGCGTACGTCGTCGCGGAGGCGCAAGTGGGTTGCGACCGTCGACGCGTCCGCCGCGGACCGCGGGCGCGTCCGCCGCGACGGAGGCGACGGCGGCGACGAAGCGTCACGGTCGGTCGGGTTCCGGTGGCTTCTTCCCCGCGCCGGCCGCGCCGGTCGGTATGGACGACGATCAGCGGGAGTTCCTCACCGACCTGCTCGCCACGGCGAGCCCCTCGGGCTTCGAGACGCCCGCCCAGCGCGTCTGGATCGAGTACGTCGAGCGCTTCGCGGACGACGTCCGCACCGACGACTACGGGAACGCGATCGCGGTCTACGACGGCGGGAGCGGCCCCGAGATCGCCGTCGGCGGTCACGCGGACGAGATCGGCTTCGTCGTCTCGGCGATCAACTCCGACGGGTACCTCCACCTCGCGCCCGTCGGCGGGAGCGACAACTCCGTCTCGAAGGCCAGGCGGGTGCACGTCCACACCGCCGACGGGCCCGTGAACGGCGTGATCGGACAGGCGGCCATCCACGTCCGCGACCGGGACGACGCGGAGTACGACGACATCGAGGAGATGACCGTGGACGTCGGTGCCGCCGACGAGGCGGCGGCCCGCGAGATCGTGAGCGTCGGCGACCCGGTGACGATCGCGCAGTCGCCCGCCCCCCTCCGCGGATCGCTGCTCACCGGGCGCGGCCTCGACAACCGCGTCGGGATCTGGGTCGCCGCCGAGGCGCTCCGACGCGCCGCCGAACGCGGCGCCGAGTCGACCGTCTACGCCGTCTCCACGGTCCAGGAGGAGGTCGGCCTCTCCGGCGCGAAGATGGTCGGCTACGACCTTGATCCGGACGCGGCCGTGGCGGTCGACGTCACGCACGCGTCCGACCACCCCGAGTTCCCCGGGAACAAGCACAACGAGATCGCGCTCGGCGACGGGCCCGTGGTCGCGCGCGGGTCGACGAACCACAGCGCGGTCGTCGGGGCCGTCCGCGACGCCGCGGCCGACGAGGGGATCGACGTCCAGCTGCAGGCCACCGGGATCCGCACCGGGACGGACGCCGACGCCTTCTACACCGCCCGGAGCGGGGTCCCGTCGCTCAACCTCGGACTTCCGAACCGCTACATGCACACGCCCGCGGAGGTCGTCGACACGGACGATTTGGACGCCGCCGCGGACCTCCTCGCGGCGTTCGCCGTCGACGCGGCCGGGCGCGAGTCGTTCGCCGTCGAGCTCTGAGCCCGGGCCGGCCGGCGTTTCGAGTCGCGGCGCGGTGCCCTCGCGGGACCGCGGCGGTGAGTGCGGCCGTCAGACGCGTTTCGCGCGCCGGATGAGTCGGTACGTTTAAGCGTGCGACGGGCACCCGATGTTGTATGAGCGGCCGACCGCTGGACGTCCTCGAGGCTTCCCTCGAAGAGACCGTGACCGTGGCACTCAAGGACGGTGGAGAGCACACCGGCGTCCTCACTGGCTACGACCAGCACATGAACCTCGTTCTGGAGAACACCGACGCAGGTGAAGACACAATCGTTATACGCGGCGATAACGTCGTAACGATCAACCCATGACTGGAGCCGGTACGCCGAGCCAGGGGAAGAAGAACAAGACGACGCACGTCAAGTGCCGCCGCTGTGGCGAGAAGTCGTACCACTCGCGGAAGAAGGTCTGTTCGAGCTGTGGCTTCGGCAAGTCCGCGAAGCGCCGCAGCTACGAGTGGCAGTCGAAGCAGGGCGAATAACCCGTTCTCTCTTTCGTTCTCACGCCGCGTAGCCGCGGCTCCGTCTGCGACTATCTACGGCCACCCGCGATCGTTCGCGATCGGTGTCAACTCCGCCGCGTTCAGTGTCGCCTCGGTCGCGTCTCGTGACCGCGGCGGTTCGCTCCCCGAACCGACGGCCCGTGCGTTCCTGTCCGGCACCGTCTCGGTACTCCGCCTCGTCAGTCTCGTCGCCGGTCGGTCGGCGTACGGGCGCACGCGTCTCGATCGGGACGACCAGTGGCGTTACACGAACGTGTATACTGTGGGCGGTATAGCGGCGGATCGCTTCACAACCACGGATGTTTTACGTGATGCGAACGCAGGAGAGACCATGACAGGGCGGGACGAGACGGTCGAGAGCGGACCGCGGGAGAAGTGCGGCGTGGTCGGTGTCTCCCTCGGCGAGCGCCCGGCCGCGCTCCCGACGTACTACGCGCTGTACGCGCTCCAGCATCGCGGGCAGGAGTCCGCCGGGATCGTCACCCACGACGGCTTCCAGCAGCACGACCACGTCGAGATGGGTCTCGTCGGCGACGCGTTCGACGAGGACGACATCGAGGCGCTCCAAGGCAGCGCGGCCATCGGCCACGTCCGCTATCCCACCGCGGGGAGCGTCGACAAGTCGTGCGCACAGCCCTTCACGGTCTCGTTCAAGGGCGGCGCGCTCGGGCTCAGCCACAACGGCAACCTCGTCAACGCCGCGAGCGTCCGCGACGAACTCGCCGCCTCCGGCCACGCGTTCACGAGCGACGGCGACACCGAGGTCATCGCGCACGACCTCGCGCGCAACCTCTTGGAGGAGGACCTCGTGCGCGCCGTCAAGCGGACGATGAACCGCATCCACGGCTCGTACGCGCTCACGATCAGTCACGACGACACGATCCTCGGCGTCCGCGACCCGGAGGGGAACCGGCCGCTCTGTATCGGGGCGGTCGACGACGGCTACGTCCTCGCTTCGGAGTCCGCCGCCATCGATACGCTGGGGGGCACTCTCGTCCGCGACGTCCGTCCCGGCGAGCTCGTCGTGCTCCACGAGGACGGAAGCGGATTCGACTCGTATCAGCTCGTCGAACGCGACAACACCGCCCACTGCTTTTTCGAACACGTCTACTTCGCGCGCCCGGACTCGACCATCGACGGCGAGCTCGTCTACGAGGTTCGACGCGAGCTGGGCCGGAAGCTCTGGGAGGAGTCCAACGTCGAGAGCGACGTCGTGATGCCCGTCCCCGACTCGGGGCGGGCGTTCGCCTCCGGCTACGCCGACGCGTCCCAGGAGGGCGACGGCGAGGGCGTCGAGTTCGCCGAGGGGCTGATGAAGAACCGCTACGTCGGCCGGACGTTCATCATGCCGACGCAGGAGGCCCGCGAGCGCGCCGTCCGCCTGAAGCTCAACCCCATCCGCTCGACCGTCGAGGGCAAGTCGGTGACCATCATCGACGACAGCATCGTCCGCGGGACGACCTCGAATCAGCTCGTCCAGCTCGTCCGCGAGGCGGGCGCAGAGGAGGTCCACATCCGGATCGGCGCGCCCGCCATCGTCGCCCCCTGCTACATGGGGATCGACATGGCGACCCGCGACGAACTCATCGCCGCCGAGCAGTCCGCCGACGAGATCGCCGAGCAGATCGGCGCGGACAGCCTCTCCTATCTCTCCGTCGACGCCGTCACGGAGGCGCTCGGGCGCTCGCGCGCCGACCTCTGCCTCGGCTGTGTCACCGGCGAATACCCCTACGACATCGACGGCGAGACCACCGACCGGGACGTGCGACGCCCCACCGCCGGTGCCGACGCCCCCGCCGACGACTGAGACGGCGGGTCTCGAAGCCGATGTCCGCCGCCGACCGCGTCCGTCCTCACCGTCGCGTTCGTTCCGCGGCCCGCTCTCGCTTCGAGTCCGCTCTCGCTCCACGCCCGCTCTCGACCCCCTCCCCCCGTTCTGCAAATGTTCCGCGGCGATCTCCAGCGGGGGTGTCGGCGTCTGGACGCGACGTGACCGCCGTCGGGTTCGTCCCTCCGCGCTCGACTCCCTCTGTCCCCGGCTCCATTCACCTTCGACTCCACTCGCTCGCTCTACCGTCGCTTTCGTTCCACGCCCGCTCTCGATCCCCTCTCCCCGTTCTGCAAATGTTCGGGCGGGCGATCGACGGGCCCGGTTCGCCCCCATGCGTGCCGTCCGTCGCGTCTCGCGGTCGGCTGTGTCGTCGGGGCGATCGGCGCGTGCCGCGCGACGACTCGGTTCTGAACCTACCGCGCACGACACGACCGACCGGTCGCGCGCCGTGGATGACGCGAACACTCGAAATCCGGGGGTCGTGTGAAACACGTGAAACACTAGAATCAGTAGAAGAATACCTTTATGGAGAACGTCGTCGAACGGGGATTCGGATAGCGATGGACACGCCGTTCCGAAAGCGCACGGGCGTCTTCACGGACAAGAACGTCCTCAAACAGCAGTACGAACCCGAGGAGATCCTCGAACGCGACGAGGAGATCGAGGCGTACGCGAACGCGCTGCAGGACGTCGTGGACGGGTGGGAGCCCGAGAACGTCTTCGTCTACGGGAAAACCGGCGTCGGGAAGACCGCAGTGACGCGCTACATGATGGACATGCTGCGCGTCGAGGCCGATCAGCGCCCGGACGTCGACGACGTCCACGTCGCGGAGGTGAACTGTCATCACCATCCCTCGTCGTACCAGGCGGCCATCGCGCTCGTGAACGAACTCCGGGCTGACACCGAGCGGGAGGCGATCACCACCGGGCTCTCGACCTCCGACGTCCTCACCGCGCTCTTCGAGGAGATCGAGGACCGCGAGGGAACGGTGCTGGTCGTGCTCGACGAGATCGACAACCTCGGTGACGACGACGTGCTCCTCTATCAGCTTCCGCGCGCGAAGGCGAACGGCAACATCGAGCACTCGCAGGTCGGAGTGATCGGTATCTCGAACGACTACACCTTCCGGAACGACCTCTCCTCGAAGGTACAGGACACGCTCTGCGAGCGGGAGATCAAGTTCCCGCCCTACGACGCGAACGAGCTCCGGACGATCCTCTCGGATCGCGCGGAGAAGGGCTTATCGAGCGGCGTCCTCGACGACTCGGTTATCCCGAAGTGCGCGGCGCTCGCCGCCCAAGACCGGGGGAGCGCGCGTCAGGCCATCGACCTCCTCCGAGAGGCCGCGAACGTCGCCGTCGAGGACGGGTGCGAGACGGTCGCGGAGGCGGACGTCGACGCCGCGGAGAACCGCGTCGAGCGCGGCCGCGTGAAGGACTCGATCCGTGATCTGACGACGCACGGCCGCTACACGCTCCTCGCGGTCACGAACCTCGCCATCGAGGCGGAGACGCCGGTCCGGGCGAAGGAGGCGTACGGGATGTACGAGCGCGTCTGTGCGGAGAGTGGCGCGGACCCGCTCAGCCAGCGCTCCGTCCACGACCACCTGATCGACTTAGCGATGCTCGGCTTCTTGGCGCAGTACGACCGCAACCACGGTCGCGGTGGGGGCCAGTACTACGAGTACGAACTCGACGTCGAACCCGGCATCGTCACCTCCGTTCTCGGTGCCGAGGAGTGATAGTCGGCTCGGTAGGCTCTGCGGGAGACGCGTGGAGGAGACGCATAGACAGAGGCGTCGGCGTGTCCACGTCGACGAAGCCGTTTCTCCGCGGTGTCGACCTTCCGGCCGTCGCCGCGACGCCGCGCGTGCAGTCGCGGACAGCGACCGTCGCGCGCGTAACCGTAGACGCCGACCGTCGTGCGTGCAACCATAAACGGCGACGACGCCCCCGATCGCACCGCAGAACATTTGCAGAACGGGGTGGGGGAGCGTTCGCCGACGCGTGACGCGCCGGACGCACCGTGCTGTTCGCCGTCCTGTCACCCCGACTTCGACGTCCGGAAACATTTGCAGAACGGGGTGGGGGTGGTGTCCGTGCGATCCGTCGACGAGTCTCGGCCGGTCCCCGGAACGGTACCAGATCGCACGGAGACGGCACCAGCGGCGCGAAACGCCGCGCCGCTCCCTGCTTCGGTGTCGCACTCCGGGGTCGAATCGCAAGTCTCTTACTTAACCCAGCAGTACGAAGAAATGCGAACGCGAGAGCGAGCGTGGGTAGCCAAGCTAGGCCAAAGGCGCAGCGTTGAGGGCGCTGTCCTGTAGAGGTTCGCCGGTTCAAATCCGGTCCCACGCATCGCACTCACGCGGGCACTCACCCGCGGCAAAGCGATGCACGGTGATTCCCTTTCGGGACATCACCCACGCACAACTTCCTACTCCGAACGACGACGCACAGCGGGGCGACTACCCCGCGAAGCGCCGTATTGAAATGGTACCTCCGCCTACCGGGGGGTATGGCAAAATACTCCACGGGCGGCTCCTCCGGTGGCGGCGGTGGAGGGACCTGTGAGCTCTGCGGAACGTCCACAGACTCCCTCACGACCGCGTCCGTCGCGGGTGCCGAGCTCACCGTCTGCCAGAGCTGTGCGGACCTCGACGAGAGCAAGAAGCGCTCGCGGCGCGACGCGAACTCCGGCAACGGATCGCCCAGCGGGAGCAGCGGCGGGAGCGAGCGCGAGCGCAACAGCGCGGTCCGCACGGCCGCCAAACAGATCGACGCGACGCGCGGGGACTCCTCGCACTGGGAGGAGCACGGGACGAACTACGAGCGCGACCGCCTGCCGTACCTCGTCTCGGGATACGGCGAACGCGTCGAGGCGGCACGACAAGAAGAAGGGCTCCAGCTCGCCGAGCTCGCAGAGGAGCTCGACGTCGACGAGAACGACCTGTTGGCGATCGAGCAGGGCCGCGCGACGCAAGCCGGCGTCGGCGGAAGCGTCGTCCGCGCGCTCGAGGAGCGCCTCGACGTGACGCTCGTCTCGGAATAACTCGCCTCGGAGTACCTACCCTCGGAATCGGCGCGACGTCTCGATCCTCCTCGGCGGAACGCCGATCTAGTCGTCGCCGTCGGCTCGGGTCGCGTCGTCCGGCGTGGCGACCTCCGACTCGTCCGCGTCCGCGTTCCGATCGACGCGCTCGGCGGGGACGCCGATCATCGTCGCGCCCGGCTCCACGTCCGTCGTGACGACGGCACCGGCGCCGACCTTCGCGCCGTCGCCGATTTCGATGTCACCGAGGAGCGTCGCGTCGGCGCCGATGGTGACGCCGTCGCCGACGGTCGGGTGTCGCTTCACGGGGCGTGGGTTCGCGCCGCCGAGGGTGACGCCGTGGTACATATGCACGTCGTCGCCGACGACCGCGGTCTCGCCGATGACGACGCCCATCCCGTGGTCGATGACGACGCGCTCGCCGAGCTCCGCGCCCGGGTGGATCTCGACGCCGGTGAGCCAGCGGACGAGCTGGGAGACGACGCGGGCGAGCAGGCGTTCGCCGTCCTCCCAGAGGGCGTGCGTCAACAGGTGCGCCCAGACCGCGTGGAGCCCGGGATAACACAACAGCACTTCGAGGCGGCTCTTCGCGGCCGGGTCGGCCTCCAAGACGGCCTCGACGTCCGCGCGGAACCGTGCGAGGCTACCCACGGTCGTCACCGTCGCGTCGACCGCGACCGAACGCGAGGGTCACCTCGCCGTCTGCGTCTCTCATCATGCACTCTCGTGCGCCCGCACACGGCAAAAGGCCAGCGCTTCCGGCCCCGCGCGCCGAAGGCGCTATGACCGCCGGCGCTCAAAGACGTGACATGAGCGATACGGACGCGGACGACGGGTACGAAGGCGTCGTCTACGACCTCGACGGGACGCTCGTTCGCCTCGCCGTCGACTGGCGGGCCGTCGAACACGACCTCACGGACCTCTTAGCGACCGTCGACGTCGACACGAGCGGCTTCGGCGCGTGGGAGTACCTCGACGCCGCCGAAGAGGCCGGGATCGGCGCGGAGGCCGACGCGCTCATCAGCGATCACGAGCACGCCGGGGCGAAACGGGCACAGCGACTGCCGCACGCGGACGAGCTCCGCGACGCCACGCGACCGGCCGCGGTCTGCTCGCTCAACTGCGAGCGCGCCTGTCGCGTCGCACTGGAGAAAGAGGGACTGGCGGAGCGCCTCCGCGCGATCGTCGGCCGCGACACCGTCCCCGCCCGCAAGCCCGATCCCGCGCCGCTCCTGCGCGCCGTCGACGCCCTCGATCTCGACCCGGGCGACGTCGTCTTCGTCGGCGACTCCGAGCGGGACGCCGAGACCGCGCGGCGAGCTGGCACGGGCTTTCGGTACGTGTGAGCGGAGCGCTGTAAGCACGCTCACCCCTCCGCGTCCGCGTCGACGGCCGTCCGCCGCGCGTAGAGGTAGACGGCGACGGCGGTGACGATCCAGACGACGGCGCCGACCCGGATGGCGAAGGCGGCCTGCGCGCTCCACGTCGGGATCGAAACGCCGCTGACGAACGCGACGAGCGCCACGACGGGCGCGCCGACGACGATGGTGAGGACGAACGTCGTCTGCATCACCCACCCGTAGTCGACGCCCTCGGGATCGGTCTCTTCGACGACGTCCGGCATGCCCGTCCCTGCGTGGGCGTCCCGGATAAAAGCCGCGTGTTTAACGGTCTGCCCGGGGTAGACGACCGCATGACGTCCGTGCAGGACATCCGCGAGCGAACCGGCGACGACCCGATCACGATGCTGACGGCGTACGACACGCCGACGGCGCGCATCGCCGACGAGGCGGGCATCGACGTCCTACTGGTCGGCGATAGCATGGGGAACGCCGTGATGGGGTACGACTCGACGCTCCCCGTGACGATGGACGACGTCGCGTCGCGGACGGGCGCGGTCGCGCGCGGCGCGGAGGACGCCCTCGTCGTCGCGGACATGCCGTTTCTGAGCTACGGCGCGGACGACGCCGACGCGGTGGAGAACGCCGGCCGACTGATCCGCGAGGCGGGCGCGGACGCGGTGAAGTTGGAGTGCGGGCCGCACACCGTCGGCCTCACCGAGCGGCTCGTGAACCTCGGGATCCCGGTCATGGCGCACGTCGGACTGACCCCCCAACGGATCAACCAACTCGGCCTCGAACAGCAGGGTGCGACGGCGGAGGCCGCCGCGGAGATCGAATCGCTCGCGGAGGCTCACCAGAGCGCCGGGGCGTTCAGCGTCGTGCTCGAACACGTACCGGACGACGTGGCCGCCGACGTCACGGACGCGCTCTCCACGCCGACGATCGGGATCGGCGCGGGCGACGCGACCGACGGTCAGGTGCTCGTCATCACCGACGTCCTCGGGCTCTCCGAGCGCGTCCCCCCGTTCGCCGAGCGGTTCGGAGACGTCGCCGCGGAGATGCGCTCGGCGATCGAGGCGTACCGGGACGCGGTCGACGACGGCTCGTTCCCGCGCGACGACTGAGTGGGGCCAGAGGGATCGTCGCTCGACCCGTCGACGAACGACGACCGACCGCTCGCGTCGGCCGTCCGTGCGCCGTCACTCGACGGCCGGCTTCGACGGCGACGGTGGGACCGCAATTCAACCGCTCGCGCCGTTCTTTATAACAAGCGGCCGATTTCTACGACAGGTTTATATGCTCTCGAACCTAACCAGAAGTTAGCAACAATGAAGCCACAGAACACGCTGACCGACCAGCGCGGACTCGTCGAACGCTACGATTACGACGGCGAGACCGTCGTCGTGGCCGACACGCCTTTCGCCGACGAGCGGGTGGCCGTCGACGTCGTCGACGGCACCGCCATCGTCGTCGTCACGGGCGACGACGAGGACGCGCAGCACGAGATCGAACTCCCCGCGGGCGAGGTCGCCCGCGCGTTTATCAACAACGGGATCATCACCGTCGAGGTGAAGCGATGAAACTGACGGTCAAACCCCTCAAACAGGACCAGGCCGGTCGCGGCCTCGCGGCCGTCGACCGCCGGGCCATGGACGAACTGGGCCTCGACAACGGTGACTACATCGTCATCGAGGGTAGCGGCGACGGCCGCGCCATCGCCCGCGTCTGGCCGGGCTATCCCGAAGATCAGGGCGAAGGCGTCGTCCGGATCGACGGCGACGTCCGCCAGGAGGCCGACGTCGGCATCGACGACAGCGTCACCATCGAGAAGGCGGACGTCAACCCCGCGAAGTCGATCAGCGTTGCCCTCCCGCAGAACCTCCGCATCCGGGGGGACATCTCGCCGTACATCCACGACAGGCTCTCCGGGAAGGCCGTCACGACGGGGCAGACCATCCGCGTCCCCTTCGGCTTCGGCGGCTTCGGTCAGATGAGCGGCCAGCGCATCCCCGTCCGAATCGCCGGAAGCGACCCCGAGGGGACCGTCGTCGTCACCGACTCCACGGAGATCCAAGTGAGCGAGATCCCCGCCGAGGAGATCGGCGACGGACGCACCGGTACCGGCGGCGAGAACACGCCGAACGTCTCCTACGAGGACATCGGCGGTCTCGACGACGAACTCGAACAGGTGCGCGAGATGATCGAGCTCCCGATGCGCCACCCCGAGCTCTTCCAGCAGCTCGGCATCGAACCGCCGAAGGGCGTCATGCTCCACGGCCCGCCCGGCACCGGGAAGACGCTCATCGCCAAGGCCGTCGCCAGCGAGATCGACGCGCACTTCCAGACGATCTCCGGTCCGGAGATCATGTCGAAGTATTACGGGGAGTCCGAGGAGAAGCTCCGCGACGTCTTCGACGAGGCCGAGGAGAACGCGCCCGCGATCGTCTTCATCGACGAGATCGACTCCATCGCGCCCAAGCGCGAGGAGGCCGGCGGCGACGTCGAGCGCCGCGTGGTCGCCCAGCTGCTCTCGCTGATGGACGGCTTGGAGGAGCGCGGCGACGTCATCGTCATCGCGGCGACGAACCGCGTCGACGCCGTCGACCCCGCGCTCCGACGCGGCGGCCGTTTCGACCGCGAGATCGAGGTCGGCGTCCCCGACCAGGAGGGCCGCAAGGAGATCCTCCACGTCCACACACGCGGCATGCCCCTTGCCGACGGCGTTGCGGTCGACGAGCTCGCGGAGAACACGCACGGGTTCGTCGGCGCGGACATCGAGAGCCTCGCGAAGGAGGCCGCGATGAACGCCCTGCGGCGCATCCGTCCCGACCTCGATCTCGAATCGGACGAGATCGACGCCGAGATCCTTGAGTCCATCCGGGTCACCGAGGACGACTTCAAGGAGGCGCTGAAGGGCATCGAGCCGTCGGCGATGCGCGAGGTGTTCGTCGAGGTGCCGGACGTCACGTGGGCGGACGTCGGCGGCCTCGAAGACACGAAAGAGCGCCTGCGCGAGACGATCCAGTGGCCCCTCGACTACCCCGACGTGTTCGAGTCGATGGATCTCGACTCCGCGAAGGGCGTCCTGATGTACGGGCCGCCCGGCACGGGGAAGACCCTGCTCGCCAAGGCCGTCGCCAACGAGGCGAACTCGAACTTCATCTCGATCAAGGGCCCCGAGCTCCTCAACAAGTACGTCGGCGAGTCCGAGAAGGGCGTCCGCGAGGTCTTCGAGAAGGCCCGCTCGAACGCACCGACGGTGGTGTTCTTCGACGAGATCGACTCCATCGCGGGTCAGCGCGGTCGGAACCAGAGCGACTCCGGCGTCGGCGAACGCGTCGTCAGCCAGCTCCTCACGGAGCTCGACGGCATCGAGGACCTAGAGGACGTCGTCGTCGTGGCGACGACGAACCGGCCGGACCTCATCGACTCCGCGCTCCTCCGACCGGGTCGTCTCGACCGGCACATCCACGTGCCCGTCCCCGACGAGGAGGCCCGCCGCGCCATCCTCGACGTCCACACCGAGCGCAAACCGCTCGCCGACGACGTCGACCTCGACCGGATCGCCCGGCGCACCGAGGGCTTCGTCGGCGCGGACCTCGAAGCGCTCGTCCGCGAGGCGACGATGGCCGCGACGCGCGAGTTCGTCAACACCGTCTCGCCCGAGGACGCCGCCGACTCCGTGAGCAACGTCCGCGTGACGATGGCGCACTTCGAGGAGGCGCTCGGCGAGGTCGGTCCCTCCGTCACCGAGGACGTCCGCGAGCAGTACCAGGAGATCGAACAGCGATTCGAGACGGCCGAGTCGCCTGAGAAGGAACGCGACACCGGCCGCGCCTTCCAGTAACGCGACTCCCCCTTCTCCGATCGCTTCCGTAAGCCGTTTCTCCGCGTATCGCCCACTCGACCGGCATGGAAATCGCGCGGTTACGCGAGGCCGACCTCGACGGGTTCGTCACGGAGCTGTGGCTCCCGGCGAAGCGGGAGATGGCGGCGTCGATGACCGGCTACGAGATCGACGAGCGCGACGGCCTCCGCGAGACCGGCCGCTCGCACTATCGCTCGCGGCTGGCCGACGAGGGGACCGTGACGTACGTCGGGCGCGAGGACGGCGAGCGCGTCGGCTACGTGAGCGCCGAACTCCGCGGGCCCGCACCGATATTCGAGGACGTCCGCGAGTGTCACGTCAGCGACCTCTACGTCGTGCCAGAGACCCGCCGCCGCGGGGCCGGGCGCGCGCTCCTCGCCGCCGTCGAGGAGTGGGGTCGCCTACGCGACTGCGCGCACCTCGACCTCAACGTCGACGCCGATAACGAGGCGGCGCTCGCGCTCTACGAGGCGTCGGGGCTCACCGCCGAACGCTACCAGATGCAGAAACCGCTCGATTAGTCGGGTCTCGACTCACAGCTCCAGTTCGCTCTCGACGTCGTCGAGCCAGTCCGTGTTCGTCCGGTTCGCGTCCTCCTCGTAGACTCCGTTCGAGAGACCGATGAGCTTCCGATACGATTCGTCGATAGCACCTCTCGACGGGAGCCCGGCCAGATGGCGAACGTCCGAGTAGAACGGGACCCGATTGGTCGCGGCACGCAGCTCTGCGCCGTCCATGCGGAGCGCCTCGGACGCCTCGTCGAGCTCCGACGCCGCGTGACTGTTCGGTCCCGGGCTCGTGATCACGTCACGGTAGTAGCGCAGATCCGTGTCCACCTGTTGGATACAGGACGCGACGTCCGACAGCGGTTTGATGTAGAACCAGACGATGGTTGAGGAGACGACGCCGAGAACGAAGCTCGCGAGAACGGTGAACACCGCGATCAGTCCAGTTTCTCCGCGGCGTCGCGCGCGAGCAGCGGCTCGGCGTTCTCCACGGGGAGCGTGACGACGTCGTCGGCCTCGAGGGTGTACGCGCGCTCGTCGATCCCGTACACTTCGCCGACGTCCGTCGTGATGCGGACGGTCGAGCGCTCGATGTCGGGGTCGTCGGCGCTCGCGTCGGTCCCGACGTTCGCCTCCTCGCCGTCGGCGTCGTCGCCGTCGAGCGACGCACCGTCGCCGCCCATCGCCGCGGCAGCGGTGGACGATTCTGCGGCCGCGTCGTCCGCGTCCGCCCGTTCGTCGGGCGCGGGCTCGTCCGGCGGCGGCGTCGGCGCGCCCGCCCCGGACCCGGATGCGTTCGCTCCCGCCTTCTCCGTCCCGTCGCCCACCGCTCGGTCGTTCACGACGTCCGCCGGGTCGGGCGACTCGTCGCGTTCCGGCGGCGCGTGGGCGTCCGGGCCGGCGTCGGTCGCGGCGTCCGTCTCGCCCGCGAGGACGTCGAGGACGCGCGACTTGTTCGACTCGATACGCGCGACGAGGTCGGTGTAGAGGGCTCGCTCCTCCGCGGTCAGCCCGTCGGCGTCCGCTCCCATTCCGGCGGCCGAGAGACTGGCCTGCTTCACGATCTTGCCGACCCGACGCTCGTAGATGGCCTCCGCGACCTGCTCTGCGGTCTCGATCTCGTCGGTGAGCGACTGGACCTCGTCGTCCCCGAAGGGATCGTCCGCTTCGGCGGCCGCCTGCTCGCGGCGCTCGCGGAGGTCCGCGATGTACCCCGCGGCCTCCCGGTAGAAGGAGTCCGGCAGGTCCTGTAAGCCGTCCGTCGTCCGTTCGCGCGTCTGTGCCGCGCGGAGGTCGTCGATGTTCATGCTGTCATTCGGCCGCTTTCTCCGCCCATCCGCGGGCCATCAGGAAGACGCCCGCGTACTCCGGTAGTGTCTGCTCGCCCGGCGCGACCGTAATCGTTTCGCCCCGCATGGCGAGTTCGTACTCGCGCTCGACGTCCACGCGGATGTCGTGACCGACGAAGGTCTCCGGGACGGCGTCCACGAGGGGGTCGAACTCCCCGAGATCGTCGCGCTCGATCGGCGTCACGGCGAGTCCGCTCCCGCCGTGGAGCGACCCCGGAAGGCGGATGAGTCGGTGGGTGTCCGTCGTCACCGGCTCGTCGATCGGGGCCTCCTCGGCCTCGACCGTCTCCGCGAGGAGCTGGCGCGCGACGTTGAGGAAGGCCGGGTGGACGTCGACGTTCCCCGAGCGCACCGCCTCCGTGTTGTTCTGGACGACGTTGAGGACGGCCTCGGCGTTCTTCTCCCCGACGCCGTCGAACGTCTGCAGGCGTACGAGGGCGTCGCGCTCGTCCACGGCGAGCAACTCGTCGACGAAGTCGTCGATGTGCTCGACGGCGCGCCGCCCCCACCCCCCGTCGGCGGGCAGCGTCCGGCGCGTCGTCGGGTTCTTCACGCCGAGGCCGCTGACCGTCTCCTCGCGGACGAGCGACTCGAAGCCGAGACCGGTCCCGCGAACGTAGTCCACGATCTCGCGGCGCTCGTCGCGTTCGAGCGGGAAGACCGCGTCGTCGCGGACGTGGACGTGGTAGCCGCGGCCGCCCGAGAAGACGATCGAGAGGTCGTCGAAGCCGAAATCGGCCTCCAAGAAGTCGAGCAGTTTCACGAGCGCGTCCTTGCTCTTCGCGAGCATCTCCGCGTAGGTGTCCTCGCCGAGCGTGACTGTCGGGAGGTGGTCGGCGTCGATGTCGAAGACGAGGTCGGCGCCGCGCCACTCCTTCTCGGCCATCGTCGCGGCCCCCGGTGTCTCGTAGCGCCCCGCGGAGAAGTAGACGTGTCGGGGGCGTTTGCGCCTGAGGAACGCGCCCACCTCGCCGAGGTCGAGGAGGTCGCGGTGGCGGACCATCGTCTCGTCGGGGCCCTCCGTCCACGGGATGAACCCCCACTCGCGCTCGTCCGCGCTCGGCGGGAGCGGGACGTCGGCGCGCCGATAGTAGTCGCTGAACCGCCCCCGTAGGTACGCGCGCGTTCGCTCCTCCATCCCTCGCACGTACGCGTCGGGGTCGAAAAAGGCGTGTCGGTCTCCGGGTCGGGACGACGCGCGTCGACGCGTCGACACGCGCTCGACCGGCCGTCGAAGGCGGCTGATACCCACTCGAACCGTCCGGGACGGGCCGAGCGCGGTGCGCTACCGACGGAGGTACTCCGAGAGCCGATCACGCAGGCGCTCGCTCTCGCCGAGTCGGAGGTAGTAGGCCCCCTCGCCGTCCTCGTAGTAGTTGCCGATCTCGCGGACGATCTCGAAGCCGAGGTGTCGGTAGAATCCGAGAGCGGCGTCGTTCGAGACGCGGGCGTGACAGGAGACCGTCTTCGACCCTTCCGCGACGGTGGCGACGAGGCGCTCGCCGAACCCCTCGCCGCGGTAGTCGGTGTCGACGGCGAGGAAGAGTATGTAGCCGTCGTGTCGCGCGGCCGCGAAGCCGACGAGGTCCTCGTCGGGCGTGACGTAGACGTAGACGGTCGCGCGCCGATAGGCGTCCGCGAAGAAGCCGTACCGCTGTCGGAGGAGCCCTTCGCGTTCACGGATGCGTTCCTTGAGGTCCCACGCGTCGTCGAGGAACTCGTCGCTACCGCGCGGGACGATCCGTTGCTCGACCGTGACGCTCACTGCCCGCCTCTAGCCCACCGGAGAATATAGTTCCACCGTCCCCCCGGACGCGTGCCGCGGTTCCGCCGACGGCCGGACGCACGCTCCCGGACCCGACGGATGCCACAACCCTTTCGGTCACCCCCACCCGAGGTGAGACCGATGTCCTCCGACGGGCCCCGGACGCGACGGCGGATGCAAGCGGCCGGCCAGTCGGCCGCCTCGCACGTCAGAGAGGCCTTCATCACCGGGATCGCGGTGATGGTGCCGATCCTCATCACGTTCTACGTCCTCCACGCCGCGCTCGGCCTCTTCACGAACGTCCTCGATCCGCTCGCGTACGGCCTCCAGCGCCTCGACGTCGCCCCCGAACGCCGGTTCGTCATCGTCCAGTTGACCGCGGCGTTCCTGCTCGTCGCCCTGACCTTCTCAGTCGGCTTCTTCGCGTCCTTCCAGTCGGGCGAGCGCGCGCTCGAATACTTCGACCTCCTGATGGAGCGCATCCCGGGTATCGGCTCCGTCTACGCGAGCTTCCGGCAGATGAGCGACGTCATGCTCGAATCGGACGCGGAGAACTTCCGGAAGGTCGTCCTCGTCGAGTACCCACACGAGGGGGCGTACACGCTCGGGTTCGAGACAGTGCGGACGCCGGAGCCGATCCGCGACGCCGCCGGCGACGAGAGCCTGCGGACGCTCTTCCTCCCGCTCGCGCCCAACCCCGTGATGGGCGGCTTCCTCGCGCACGTCCCCGAGAGCCGGATCATGGACGTCGACATGACCGTCGAGGAGGGGATGCGGACGGTCATCACGACGGGCGTCGCCGTCGCCGACACGGCGGAGGCGGAGGGGCTCTCTCGCGCGCAACTCGAAGAGCTCGGCGGTGCCGAGGTCGGCGAGCGCTTCGTCGACGACGAGACGGAGGAGGAAGAGCGATGACCGACGCCTACACCCTCCGCGAGCACACCGCGGACGTCGCCGTCGAGGCCCGCGGACCCACCCTCGGGGCGTGTTTCGCCGCCGTCGCCGACGGGATGGCGGCCGCGATGTGCGACGAGATCCCCGCGTCGGGCGGCGAACGCTTCGCGCTCACGGCGCGCGCGACGACGAAGAAACGCCTCCTCTACGACTACCTCGACGATCTCATCTACGAGCGCGACGTCCGCGGCGTCCTCCCGGTCGACAACGAGGCGACCGTCGCACGCGACGGCGACGGGTGGACGCTCGACGCCTCGGCCCGCGGACTCTCGCTCGCCGACGTCGCCGCCCGCGATCTGAAGGCCGTGACCTTCTCCCAGATGCAGATCGAGGAGCGCGCGGACGGGTGGGAGGCCTACGTCGTCTTCGACGTCTGACGCACGCGCCGATACACGCGATCGACCCTCCGAGCCCCGTCTCGACGGCGCGGAACGGTCCTTTTACCACCGCCGGGCCGAACACTCCGAGTATGACTACGTTCGACGCGGGCGACGTCACCCTCAGCGAGGTCGAGGAGTTCGTCTGGGAGATCGCCCGAGAGGACGGGATGAACACGCCGGCGCGCGTCCTCGCCAGCGAGAGCCTCCTCGAAGCGATCGCCGACGACGACACCCTCCGGCAGATCCGGAACGTCACGCACCTCCCCGGCGTCGTCGAGCACGCGCTCTGCATGCCCGACGGCCACCAGGGGTACGGCTTCCCGGTCGGCGGCGTCGCCGCCATCGACGCCGAAAACGGCTGTATCAGCCCCGGCGGAGTCGGATTCGACATAAATTGCGGCGTCAGGATGGTGAAGACAAACCTCGAATACAGTGATATAACGGGACGCGAGGAGGAGCTCGTCGACGCGCTCTTCGACGCCGTGCCGACGGGGCTGGGCGGCGGCGGCGTCGTGACGGGCGACGCGGAGACGATGACGGGCGCGCTCGAACGCGGCCTCGACTGGGCGCACGAGGCGGGGTACGCGACCCGCGACGACCTGAAACACTGCGAGGACGGCGGCTACCGCCCGGACGCCGAACCCGAGAAGGTCTCGCAGAAGGCGACGGACCGGGGACGCAATCAGCTCGGGAGTCTCGGCTCGGGTAACCACTTCCTCGAAGTCCAGCGCGTCACCGACATCTACCGCGACGACGTCGCGGCGACGTACGGTCTGGAGGCCGACCAGCTCGTCGTCCTCATCCACTGCGGCTCCCGCGGGCTCGGCCACCAGGTCTGCTCCGACTACCTCCGGCGAATCGAGGAGGAGCACGCGGACTTCCTCGACGACCTGCCGGACGACAACCTCGCGGCCGCACCCGCGGGGAGCGAACTCGCCGAGGACTACTACGGCGCGATGTGCGCGGCAATCAACTTCGCGTGGGTGAACCGACAGCTCATCACCCACCAAGTGAGGGAGACGTTCGCGGACGTCTTCGACACGCCGTGGCCCGAGCTCGGCATGGAGCTCCTCTACGACGTCTCGCACAACATCGCCAAGCGCGAGACCCACGAGGTCGAGGGAGAGGAACGCGAGGTGTTCGTCCACCGGAAGGGCGCGACGCGGGCGTTCCCGGCGGGTCACCCCGAGGTCCCGACGGCGTACCGCGACGCTGGCCAGCCGGTCATCATCCCGGGGAGCATGGGTGCGGGAAGCTACGTGCTCCGGGGCGGCGCCGAGTCGATGGACCGGACCTTCGGATCGACGGCCCACGGCGCCGGGCGGCTGATGAGCCGGACGCAGGCGAAACGCGAATACCGCGGCGAAGAGATCCGATCCGACCTCCGCGAGCACGAGCACGTCTACGTGAAAGCCGAGTCGGGCGCGACGATCGCCGAGGAGGCCCCCGGGGTCTACAAGGACGTCGACGAGGTCGTGCGCGTCAGCGAGGCGCTCGGCATCGGCGATACGGTCGCCCGCACCTTCCCCGTGCTGAACATCAAGGGATGAGACGCTGACTCGACGACTGGGCCGCCACCGCCGGGTCGCGGCGGACCGGCGTCAGCCCGAGAGTACCGCCGCGCATCGAGACGGGCTCAGCGGTTCGTCGGCCCGCTCGGCCCGTTCGGTCCCCGCGGCCCGCGCGGTACGCGCCCCTCCGCGAGTTCGACGTACTCGCTCTCGCGCGCTCCCGCGGCCTCGACCTCCTCGCCGTCCTCGTACGTCACGAAGTTGAGGTAGAACGGCTCGCCACAGCCGCCGGCGTCCGTCTCCGTCCCCGCCCCCGCCCTCGCCCCGGTCTCCATCTCCGTCCCACCCGCCCGAGCTTCGGCGCGGGACCACTCGCAGCCGTCGCTCTCCCCGCAGACGAAGCGGACGCCGTCGACGTCCGACTCCTCGTAGTCCCCGTCGGGCGCGACGTACGTCCACCCCTCGAGCGGGTAGGGCGTGACCGACTTGTCACTGAGATAGGCGTCGCGCTCGACGGCGACGACGGTCTCGCATCGCGGACAGTAGTAGCGAACGGCGACCATACGCGCACCAGGAGCGCGAGAAAGTTAGGTCACGCGGCGGTGCGATCGGTATCACGGGCTCGGCAGTGTCGGCGGCGCCGTCGGGGCTCGACACGGCCTCGATCGATCGCACGCTCCCCGTCTCCGGACCTCCCGACTGGCGACTGCCCCCTGTCGGAAGCTTCAGGGTATCGCGGGTCGGTCGTTCGACCATGATCGACGAGACCGCCGAGGAGATCGCGGAGATGCGCACGCACTCCGCCTCGGCCGTCGCCGTGAAGGCCGCTCGCGCGCTTGAGGACCTACTCGACGACGAGTTCCCGACGGTCGAGGAGTACGTGCGCGCCCTCGAACGCAACAGTTCGGCGCTCCGTCGCGCGAGCCCCTCCCACGCCTCGCTGGTCACGACCCAACACGAGATCGTGGCCGCCGTCGCGGACGCCGACATCGAGACGGTCGCGGCGGCCAAAGAGCGCACGCGAGCGGCGATCGACGCCGTCGTCGAGCGCATCGAGACGGGCAAACACGAGGCCGCGACGGCCGTCGCCGAGGAGCTCGCCGACGGCACGACGCTGTTGACGCACGACTACTCCACGACCGCCCTCGAGGCGATCGAGACGGCGGCCGAGGGAGGCGCGTCCCTCGACGTCTACGTCACGGAGAGCCGCCCGCGATACATGGGCCGGCGGACCGCGCGCCGCCTCGCCGAGGTCGAGCGGGTGCGCGCGACGCTGATCGTCGACGGCGCGGCCGGCCACTACATGGACGAGGTGGACGAGGTCCTGCTCGGGATGGACTGCATCGTCGACGACTTCCTCTACAACCGCGTCGGCACCTACCCGATCGCGGCGGTCGCGGACGACGCCGACGTCCCCGTCGTCGTCACCGGGTCGTCGGCGAAGCTCGTCGACGGGGGCGGCTTCCGCTTCGAGAACGATTACCGGACGCTGACGGAGGTCCTGCTCGAACCGCCCGAGGGCTTCGACGTCGAGAACCCCGCGTACGACGCGACGCCGGTGGACCTGCTCGATCGCGTCGTCACGGACGCGGGCGTTCGCCAGTTCTGAGCGCCGCTCACTGGGCTTCGTCGCGCGCGACCGTGATCTCGTAGGCCTCGATGTCCTCGTAGGCGGCGACGCGGCCGCCGACGGTGACGACGTCGCCGTCCGCGGTTTCGACGTCGATGCTCGCCACCTCCTCCGTCTCCTCGTGTTCCGTGCTGACGATCCGTCCGCGGACGGTGCGGGTGTTCCCGCGTTCGACGTCCCGCCCCTCGACGGTCGCGTAGAGGTCGCCTTCGAGGGTTTCGAGGTCCTTGACGCAACGCCGGATGGAGGCGTAGCGTCGCGGGAGCGCGGGCGCCTCGCCGTCGGCGAGGAGCTCGGTCTCGGCGGTCGTCCAGAGGACGGTGCCGAAGAACCCGAGGACGAGGAAACCGAGCGCCGACCGGTTGAAGATGACGGCGTACTGATCGGGGTTCGACCCGACGGCGCCCTGCGTGGCGTAGATGGAGTAGTCGCCGTCGGCGACGGCGAGCAGCGGCGTCGTGACGCCGCGGCGGGCGCGCGCCGCGCTGGCGATCCGGCCGTAGTCGTACGTCCGCCGGTCGGGCGCGTCGGCGGCCGGGGTGACGATCAACTCGATGTCGACGCCGCGTTCGCGCGCCGCCGCGAGTTCGTCCTCGAAGCGCCCGACGAGCGACGGCGTCAGCGAGAGCGCGAGCTCGTATTCGGCGCGGGTGATGACCTCCTCGAAGTACCGCAGAATGGTCGTCCGACTCTTGACGAGCGAGACGGCCTCGGTCTCCCGCTCGGGGGCGGTGTAGAGGCTCTCGAGGTCGTCGACGAGATCCGTCAGCGAGGAGCGAAGCCCCGCGAAGGCCTCCTCGGGATCGACGGCGACGACGGTCATCGGCCGGGACTCGCGGATCTCGACGAGCCCGCGGTCCCCGAGGCTACGGACGGTGTCGTAGACGCGGGGCTGTGGAACGTCGGTCCGGTCCGCGATCTCGCTCGCCGTCAGTTCGCCGTGTTCGAGCACGACGAGGTACGCGGCGATCTCGTACTCGCCGAGGTCGAACCCCTCTCCGACGTGTTCGAGGACGGTTCGGAGGTCGGACTCACTCATGGGCGCACGTGCGCGTCCACCGGGCTAAAAACCCCCCGCTTCCGCGGGACGCCGAGGACAACCCTTTTCGCCGCGCCCGACGATCGACGCGTATGCCGTGGCCGAGCACCCTCCCGGAGTTCGTCGCCCGCGTCGGGGCCCTAATGCACAACTTCGGACCCGTCGTCGCGGTGCTCGCCATCGTCGCCGGCTGGTACCTCGGTCGCGTCCTCACCGGCGTCCTCGGCCGCCGCGTCGCCCGCCGCTTCATGCGTCCGTCCGTGACGCGTACCGTCCTGCGGCTCATCCGCACCGGCGTGCTCGGGGTGGGCGTGCTCGTCGCCATCTGGTCGCTCGGGCTCGGCCTCGGGAACCTCGTCGTCTCCGTTACGGTCTTCTCGGCGGTGCTCGGCCTCGTGCTCGCGCCGATCGTCGGCAGCGTCATCAACGGCGTCTTCGTCCTCGCCGATCAGCCCTACGAGATCGGCGACATGATCGAGTTCACCGACACGGGCCAGCGCGGCTTCGTCGAGGACATCACGCTGCGCTACACGAAGGTGTTCACTCTCGACAACACCTTCCTCGTGATGCCCAATGGCGAGATGCGCGAGATGAACATCGTCAACTACTCCGCGGAGGACGAACGCACGCGGTGTTCGCTGACCGTCCAAGTCACCTACGAGAGCGATCTCGCGACCGCCCGCTCGGCCATCGAACGCGCCGCCGCCTCCTGCGAGGAGGTCATCGAGGGAGGCCCCGACATCCGGATCGGAAGCGCGCGCTACCCGGCGAAACCGCGGTGCTACATCGACGAGTACGCCGACAGCGGCGTGACCCTCACGCTGCGCTACTGGGCGAAACAGCCCTACCGACTCGGGGCCGTGCGTTCGACCGTCCAGACGAAGATCTGGGACGAGCTGCAGGCACGCGACGACGTCACGTTCGCGTACCCGCACGTCCAGCACGTCTTCGACGAGGAGAGCGGCGAGGCGAGAGTGGCGCTCAGACGGGAACAGTGACGAGCTCGCAGTCGAGCTGTTCGCGGAGGTAGGACTCGACGTCGGGTTCGCCGAGGAGCGAGCGGAGGGCCTTACGCCAGCGCGAGACCTGCGCGCTCCCGATCACGACGACGTCGGCGTCCTCCGCGGCGACTTCGTCGAGGATCGTCTCCTCGACCATGAAGGAGCGACGGACGACGTACCGCGTTCGCTGGACGGTTCCGAAGGCGCGCTCGACGGCGCGTTTGAGATCGGTCCACGTGACGCGGCGATCGTTCTGGTAGAGATCGACGTGGAGGACGGTGAGGCTGGCGTCGCGTTCCGCTGCGAGGTCGATGGCGGCCCGGAGCGTCGCGCGCGAGTGTTCGGTGAGCGGGTAACGGACCGGCACGACGACGGTTGTCATCACCGTCCTCCAGGGTTCCCCCCGGCCTAAGCGTTCCCCACTGCGACGGGGAGAGTTAAGGGCACGACGCGCCGACGACGGTGTATGATCGAGGTGGAGACCGACGACGGAACGTTCTACGCCGCGGAGGACGAGGGCGAGCGCGGCGACGAGGGTGCGTTCCTCGTCGTCTACCGGACGCCCGACCAGGAGACGCGGTACGGGTGGTACTGCACGAACTGCGAGTCGATCGACAACGCGATGGACGCGATGGGCACTATCGTCTGCAACGTCTGCGGGAACTATCGGAAGCCGGACGAGTGGGACGCCGCGCACGAATAGCGTCGTTCCGAGCGTCAGCGAGGAACGACGGAGAGACGAGCGGAGAGCGCTAGCGATCCGCGAGTAGCGTCGAACGTCGCTACGCTCCGTTGTCGGACAGATGAGCGGGGAGCGTTAGTGACCCGCGAGTGCCGCGACCGCGCCGCGTTCTGAGCGTGACAGCCCGCGCGGCGGTTTCGTGGCCGGGCTCGGCGGCTCCGCGACGCGTGGTGTGATAGTGGTGCGCGCCACCGCGAACGCCTGAGCCGTCTGGACGGTGCCGCATCGACGCTGAGGCGGGGAAAACGTCCCAACGACCCGGACACAAGAATTACCGTTTCTGAGAGAACACTTCTACGCGGGTGACTTCCATGACCGGATCACTATCGGACGCGATCGACGAGGCGGGGAGCGCGCTGGAGCTGGTGCGGGGCAACTACCTCTACCCGGAGGACCTGCTGGACCTCGGGGGCGACATCCCCTCGGAGTTCTCGAACTGGCGCGAGGAACAGCGGGCGTGGACGGAGGGCGCGACGCTGATGGACCAGTCCCAGCACATGGTCGACCTGATCCTGGGTGGGCCCGACGCGATCGACCTCCTCGCGGACCTCGGGATCAACGACTTCGAGCGCTTCGAGCCGGGGAAGGCGAAGCAGTTCGTCGCGTGCAACCCCGAGGGCTACCTCATCAGCGACGCGATCCTGTTCTACCTCGACGAGGGGGAGCTCGATCTCGTCGGGACGCCGCCGGCGGCGAACTGGGTCGAGTACCACGCCGAGACGGGCGAGTACGACGTGACGGCCGAACGCGAGGAGAACGCGCTGCGACGCGACGGGCCGCCACGGCGCTTCCGCTATCAGGTACAGGGACCGAACGCCCTCGACATCATGCGGGAGGCGATCGACGGGTCGCTCCCCGACGTGGCCTTCTTCAACTTCGATACGGTGACGATCGCGGGACACGACGTCGAGGCGCTGCGCCACGGGATGCTGAACGAGGCGGGCCTCGAACTCTTCGGCCCGTGGGAGTACCGCGAGGACGTCCGCGAGGCGATCGTGGAGGCCGGCGAGGGGTACGGGCTCGTCCCCAGCGGGATGAAGGCCTACTTCACAAACAACGTCAACGGCTGGGTGCCCGCGCCGCTCCCCGCCGTCTACGGCGAGAGCATGTCGGAGTATCGGGAGTGGCTCGACGACCGGGGGTGGGAGGCCGGTTTCTCCGTCGGCGGGAGCCTCCACGCCGACGACGTGAGCGACTACTACCTGAACCCCGTCGAGGTCGGCTACGGTTCCTTCGTCGACTTCGACCACGACTTCGTCGGGAAGGAGGCGGTACGCGAGATGACGGAGCGCGAACAGCGCACGAAGGTCTCGCTGATCTGGGACCGGGACGACGTCGTCGACGCCGCGGCGGGGCTCTTCGAGGACCCGACGACGAAGTCGATGGACTTCCCGCGCCCGCAGTACGCGCTGTCGATGTACGACCGCGTGGAGGTGGACGGGGAGACCGTCGGCGTCTCGAAGTGGCCGTGCTACCGCGATCACGTCCAAGAGATGATGTCGCTCGGGATCGTCGATCCGGGGCTCGCGGACCCCGGGACTGAGGTCACGGTGGTCTGGGGTGAGGCCGACTCGCCGAAGGCGAACGTCGAACCCCACGAGGAGGTCGAGATCGACGCCGTCGTCGAGTCCATCCCCTATCACGACGAGGACAAGCGCAAGTCTATCGATTACGGCGGCCAGTGAGGTCGCGACGGCGACAACCGACGGGCGGTGACGCGGGTGCGGGCGGACGCGGGGACGCGCCGGTCGGTGCCGCCGGCGGTAGCCTTCACCTTTAGGGTCGGCTCGCGCGAACCACGTGGCGTGACCATCACCGCAGCACGGATGGCGGCCGTGGACCGGAACGCAGCCGCCCTCGACGTCTCGACGAAGCAGCTGATGGAGTCGAGCGGGCACGCGCTCGCCCGCGCGGTCCGCGACGTCGCCGCCCCCGGCGATTCCGTGACCGTCCTCGCGGGCCGCGGGAACAACGGCGGGGACGCCTTCGTCGCCGCGCGCTTCCTCGACGGCGATGTCGACGTCTCGGTCCGCCTCCTCGGACGCCCCGAGACGATCACGACCGAGATCGCCCGCGAGAACTGGGCGGCCCTCCAGTCCGCGGAGATCGACGCCGAGCGCGTCCTCGACTCGAAGTCGCTCGCACTCGGCGATCCGGATGTCGTCCTCGACGGCGTGCTCGGGACGGGCGTGACGGGCGCGCCGCGCGAACCCGAACGCTCGGCCATCGTTGCGGCCAACGAGGCGGACGCGACGGTGGTCTCGGTCGACGTCCCGTCCGGGATGGACGCGGACACGGGCGAGGTGGCGGACGTCGCCGTCGAGGCGGATCGGGTCGTCACCTTCCACGACCTGAAGCCGGGTCTCGACGGCCGCGACGACGTCACCGTCGCGGACATCGGTATCCCGGAGGCGGCGGAGACGTTCGTCGGCCCGGGCGACCTCCTGTCGCTCGAACGCGACCCGCAGGCGCACAAGGGGGACTTCGGGCGCGTGATGGTGATCGGCGGGGGCCCCTACACGGGCGCGCCGGCGCTCTGCGCGCAGGCGGCGCTGCGCGCGGGTGCGGACCTCGCGTACGTCGCCTGTCCGGACGCCATCGCCGACACGGTGCAGGGGTACGCCGAGGACCTCATCGTCGAGTCCTACGAGGGCGAACGCCTCCGTCCCCGCGACGTCGACGTCCTGCTCGCGGCCGCCGCCGACCGCGATGTCGTCGTCATCGGCCCCGGATTGGGCGGTGCGGACGACACGCTCGACGCGGTCCGCGACTTCCTCGCGGGCTACGAGGGGACGGCCGTCGTCGACGCGGACGCTCTCCAAGTCGTGCCCGACGTCGACACGGACGCGACCCTCGTCTGTACGCCTCATCAGGGCGAGCTCGCGACGATGGGCGGCCCCCGCGTCGACGACTGGGAGGAGCGCGCCGCGCTCGTCGCCGAGTTCGCGGCCGAACTCGACGTCACGCTCCTCGTGAAGGGCGCGTACGACGTGATCTCGGACGGCGACGTCACGCGCGCGAACCGCACCGGGAACCCCGGCATGACCGTCGGCGGGACGGGCGACGTCCTCGCGGGAATCACGGGCGCGATGGCGTCCACGCGAGCGCCCGTTCAGGCCGCGGCGATCGCGGCGTACGCCAACGGGAGCGCGGGCGACGCGGTCGTCGACGAGCGAGGATACGGCCTGCTCGCCTCCGACCTTCTCGGCGAGATCCCGCCGGCACTGTGGGGGGAGCGATGAGCGACGACGCCGGACGTGACGTCGAGGCCGACGCCGACGGACCCGAACCCGACGAGTTAACGCACACGACCGAGTCGGGCGACGTCCAGATGGTGGACGTCGGCGGAAAGCCGGACACGGCACGTCGGGCGGTCGCGCGCGGCGAAATCCGACTGGGGGCGTCGACGATCGCGGCGATCCGCGGCGACGAAATCGGGAAAGGGGACGTGCTCGCCACAGCGCGCGTCGGCGCGATCCAGGCCGTCAAACACACGTGGGAGACCATCCCGATGTGTCACCAGATCCCGATCACGAACGTCGAGACGACGTTCGACGTGCGGGACGAGCGCGTCGTCCTCACCGTCGCCGTCGAGACGACCGGGAAGACGGGCTGCGAGATGGAGGCCTTGGAGGGCGTGACGACCGGTCTGAACGTCGTCTGGGACATGGTGAAGGCCGCCGAAAAGGACGACAGCGGTCGGTATCCCGGGACCGCCGTCGAGGGAGTCGAAGTCGTCGAGAAGACGAAGCGGCCGATCGAGTAACCCTCAGAGCGTCGTCGGATCGTCCCGGCCGCCGTCGAGGCAGTACCAGGCGAGCGCGAGCGCGCCGAGCGAGAGCAGCGGCGTCACCCAGGGGAGGGGGCCGGTCGTCGCGCTCCGGAGGTGCGGGTGGAGATCGAAGGCGTAGTCCGCGACGTCGTTCGCGACGAACCAGCACGCGGTGACGCCGAGCGCGAACCGACTCGTCCGCCCGTAATAGGGGAGGAGGAACGCCTCGGCGACCATCACGAGGTGCGTGAAGAGGATGCCCCAGTAGCTCCAGACGTCCGGGTAGTACGCGCTGAAGAAGTAGTTGAGTGTGAACGCCGTCCAGAGGCCGTACTTCACCATCGACGCGAACGCGATCGTGTTCAGCGCGTCGAGGAAGGGCGAGGAGGGGTAGTAGCGTCGTCCCAGCCCCCAGAGCGTGAGGAGGCTGGCGGTCATCCAGCACAGCGAGAGCGGACTGTCGACGAGCAACGGCCACGTGAGCGCGCCGCGCGTCGTCATCTGTCCGAGGTAGAAGTTCAGCCCGACGAGGACGCCGATGGCGTTCGCGGCGAGGAGGAGGAACCGCGAGAGCTCGACGTCGAGGTAGGGAGCGGCGATCCGCTCCGGGATGGGCGACCACATGGCGGGGCGCTACACCGCGCCGCGTTGTAGGTTTCCCGCCTTTCGTCGCCGGGTCGGGTCGCGTCCGTCGCCGCCTACGCCGAGGCGAGCGTGCTTGCCTTGTCCCGCGACTGCTCGACGATCTTCGGGCGCGCCTCGAAGGCGACGACGACCTCGTCGTCGCCGTACGTCACGTCCTCGACGTGGGCGTTGTCGTGGAGCCACGAGACGACGCTCATCGTCTCGTCGGTCATCGGGAGGACGAGACGCTCCTTCTCCCGCCGCGGGAGGGCGTACGTCACGCGCTCGCGGAGGTCGTCGAGTCCGGTTCCGGCGAGCGCGCTCACGGCGATTGGGTTCGGCGCGAGCGCCGAGAGTGCCTCGCGCTTCTCAGCCAGTTCGTCCTCGGAGATCCGATCGACCTTGTTGAACACGGTGACGATCGGTGCCTCGTTGCGCTCGTAGAGCGTGTCGTGGGAGGTCGCGAGCTTCTCGCGGATCTCCTCGACGGGCTCGCTCGCGTCCACGACGAGCAGGACGAGGTCGGCCTGATACACCGAGTCGAGCGTCGACTTGAACGACTCGACGAGCCAGTGGGGGAGGTCGCTGATGAATCCGACCGTGTCCGTGAGGAGGACGTCGCGCTCGTCGAGTTCCATCCGGCGCGTCGTCGTCCCGAGCGTCGTGAACAGTTCGTCACGGGACTCGGCGGTCGTGTCGAGATCGGGGTGGAGCGCCTCGTTCTCGTCCAGGTCGAGGTCGGCGGCGAGCGCGCGCATCAACGTCGACTTCCCCGCGCTCGTGTAGCCCGCGAGCGCGACGAGGTCGAAGCCGGACTCGCGGCGCCGGTCGCGGCGCTGACGCTCCGTCGTCTCGATCTGTTCGAGCTCGTCGCGGATCCGCGAGATCTGGGCCTTGATGTCCTGCTCGCGCGACTCGTCGTACTCCCCGAGACCCATGAACCCCGGGCGCTCGTCGCGCTTCGCCAGACTCGCCTTTGCCTCCGCGCGCGGCAGTTCGTAGCGGAGCTCCGCGAGCTCGACCTGGAGTTGGGCCTTGCGCGTCTGTGCCCGCTGGCCGAAGATCTCGAGGATCAGCGTGAAGCGATCCATCACGGTCACGCCGTCCGGGAGGTGATCGCCGAGGTTGAACGTCTGGTAGGGGCCGAGGCGGTTGTCGAACACCACGGTCTCCGCGCCGGTCTCCGCGACGAGCGCCGCGAGCTCCTCGACCTTCCCCTCCCCGAGCTGGAGGGCCGGATCGGCCGTGCGGCTCTGTGTGACCTCGCCGGCGACCTCGTAGCCGGCCGCGCGGACGAGTTCGCGGATTTCCTCCGTGTCGGGTTCCCCGTCGTCGACGCGTTTCGCCACGACGGCGGAAGCGGTAGATGCGCCTGTCACTCGGATCGACCGTACGCTCCGAACCCACTTAAGCCCAATCCGTCCCGCGGGCCGTGGGCTCAGCGCCGGATCTCGAACCCCGTGATCCCCTCCGGGGCCTCGGACGCCACGTCGACGCCCTCGACCGACGCGGCGGGGCTCCCGGTCTCGCACCACTCGACCATCGCCTCGACGGCGTCTCCGGGGCCCTCGAAGACGGCCTCCACGCGCCCGTCGTCGAGGTTCCGCACCCACCCGTCCACGCCGCGCTCGCGCGCCGCGTCGCGGGTGCTCGCCCGGTAGAAGACGCCCTGCACGCGCCCGGTGACGTGGACGTGCGCGCGCACTCGGCCGTCGTCACTCGTCGCTCGCTCGTCGTCGCTCATGGCCGGACGCTCGACCGCCGGCCACTTAGCTCCCGTCCACGTCGTCGCCGCTCCGGAGATAATGGAAGACGTACGTCTGCGTGTATCCCGCGTTCGAGCCGAACGCCTCGCGGATCGCGCGCGATGTCTCGGCGTAGTTCCCCCTCGCGCAGTCGGGATAATACTCCTCGATGGCCGTGCGAATCCAGGTGTCCAGCGGGACGGCGTCGCGGTGGCCGAGCGAGAAGAGCGCGACGCAGTCCGCGACCTTGTCGCCGACGCCGACGAACCCCTTCAGGGCCTCGCGGGTCGTCTCGAGGTCCTCGCCGCGGACGTCCGACTCGGTCAGCTCGCCCGAGGCGACCAGCTTCGCCGTCCGGGCGACGTACGGCGCGCGGTAGCCGAGGCGTAACTCCCGGAGGTCGTCCTCGCTCGCGTCGGCGAGCGCGTCGGGCGTCGGGACGGCGTGATACGTCCGGCCGTCGAACGTTATCGTCTCGCCGTACGCCTCGCGGAGCGCCGCCTGCATGGCGAAGATCCGTCCGACGCGCATCTGCGCCGAGCAGATGAAGGAGACGAGACAGCCGAAGAAGGGATCGCGGACGATCCGCAACCCCCAGTACCGCTCGTAGGCCGCACGGATCAGGTCGTCGTCGCTCGCCCCCTCGCGGATCGCGGGGAGGTCGTCGTCGAGCGCGAGGAGGTCGAACAGACGCGACTCGGCGTCCGTCGTGCTCTCCCACTCCAACAGGCCGTCGCGCTGGCGGACGCGGATCACCTCCCCGTCGACGACGGTGCTGTACCACGCGTCACCGCCGCGGGCGCCGTCAGCGGCGTACGTCGCGTCGTCCTCACGGGTCCAGAGGTAGGTCTGGCCGCTCTCCAGCGTCGCCTGCAGGTCGAAGCCGCCGGCGAGGTCGGCGAGCGGCACCGAACCGGTTCGCATTGCGTACGCTCGGTTTCGCGGGGGCCAAAGCGTGTCGGTTTCGTCCGCGAGAACAGCCGTCGCTACGCGGTACGTGGATACGGACCCGGCTCGTCGTCGGGTTTCAGTCGGCCTGCGCCGCGACTTTCTCCGTTCCCTCCTCGGAGTCCATCGCGGTCGTGATGTCGTCGGCCAGCGCGAAAACAGCCGCCTTGTGGTCGGTCTTCGATTTGTGGATCGATGTCGGTCGAATGCCCAGTTCTTCGTAGCCGTCGAGGTCCAGGGAGGTCTCGCCCTCACACTTCGCGTAGTAGTTACCTACCTCTGCGAGAAGCCCGTGAAGGTGGATGAGCTCCTGTTTCTTCATGACATCACTCCCTATCGCCCGGAGGGTTATAGTATTATCTTGATAACTGTTATCACACGGTTATTCGGGCCGCAGAACGCGAGAGACGGCGATCGGGTAGTCGGGCTGAAACGCTTTTAGGCCGCCGGCGTTTCGGTCCGTCCATGGGATACGACGAGCAACTCGATCGGGCGATGACGGAGAAATCCGAGATCGACGCCGACGAGTCGCGCTTCGACGTTCCGGACCCGAACGTCCGCATCGAGGGCAACTTCACCGTCTACGAGAACTTCCAGGCGACCCTCGAACGCCTCGACCGCCAGCAGCGCCACGTCCTCCAGTTCATCCAGAACGACCTCGGGACGGCCGCGCAGATCGACGAGAACGGCCGCGTGCGTCTCACCGGGGAGTTCGACGGCGACCGGATCGCCGAGGCGCTCGACGACTACGTCGAGCGCTACGTCCGCTGCCCGGAGTGTGGCCTCCCGGACACGAACCTCGTCGAGGAGAACGACACGACGCACCTGCAGTGCGACGCCTGCGGTGCACGCACGCCCGTCTGAACGCGCCTTAGGACTGCAGCCGTTTCAGGTTCTCCAGGTCGCGCTCGGTGCGCATGAACTCGCTCGTCCGGTAGGTCGCCGCGCAGCCCGGACAGTCGAAGTTCTCATCGGACGCCGGGAGGTCGTTCGGCGACTCCTCCCACTGCTTCGTGCAGTCGGGGCACAGCAGTTGGACGTAGGCTTCGTTCGGCATACCCGTGAACTGGGCGGGCTGGCGAAAAAAAGGTACTGGCGAACGGTTCAGTAGTACGACTCGTCTCCGAGGAGTTCGAAGAGGTCGTCGTAGTCGGCGGGGAGCTGCGCGGTGACGTCGTCGAGCTCCGACTCCGGGACGGCGTCCGCGACGACGTCGACGACGACCTTCGCGTAGAAGGCCGCCTCGGCGGGGTCGACGCGAGCGCGCTGCGAGACGCGCGCGACGTACTCGTCGAAGTCGAAGAGCTGGCCGGAGTCGGCCGCGTGGAGGAAGCGGTCGATCTCCATCGGGAGCGGCCCGGCGAGGTCGGCGGCTTCGTCCGCTTGGAGGCGCTCGCCGAGCGTCTCCAGGACCGCCCGCGTCGCTCGGATGGCCTCGCCTCGGGAGGCGAGTTCGAGTCGATGCTGGACGTCGCCGACGAATTCGTCGTGGTCCATGCGCTTCGACGATACCGGCGCGTCTCGCCTAAGGATGGCGGCCGTCGGGACACCTGTTCACCGAGTCACTCGGTGAACAAGTGTCCCTCCGTCGGGACGTCGAAGAGGCCGATCCGAGCCCCGGCGTCCAGCCACGCGTGGCCGTAGCTGAACGCGGCGAGGGCGTTCACGGGGTCGTCGTGCTCGCGGAAGTGGCGACCGTCCTCGAGGTACGAGCGCGCCATCTCCTCGTACTCGTCGGTGGCGTCGGCGAGCGGCGTCCCCTCGGGTGCGACCGGCTCGGCCGCCGCGAGCGCTTCGGCGAGCAGCGCCTCGTAGCGATCCGTCTTCTCGGCGAGGTCGGCGGGCATACCCCTACTGCGTCGCCCGCTCGGGGTAAGGATATCGTCGTGGCCTCCGTGCACTCGCTTTTTCCGCCTCGCTCGTGCGCACGCGACACCGGCCAGCCTCCCGGGTGGCGCAACCTACAAGCCCCCGAGCCACGTTCTAGCGGGTATGAGCGATCATCCCCGCGTAGAGATTTACACGAAGACGGACTGCCCGTACTGTGAGAAGGCCAAGGACCTCTTCGACAGTAAGGGCGTGGACTACGTGACGTACAACGTCACGGGCGACGAGGAGCGCTTCGAGGAGATGAAAGAGCGCGCGAACGGCCGCGAGACCGCCCCCGAGGTCTTCATCGACGACGAACTCATCGGCGGCTGGGACGACACCTCCGCGCTCGACGCGACGGGCGCCCTCGACGAGAAGCTCGGGATCGCCGAGGAGACCGACGACGTCGTCGAGCACCGGAACCTCATCATCACCGGGACGGGCATCGCGGCGCTCACCGCCGGCATCTACGCGGCGCGCTCCGACAACGACCCGTTGCTCTTCGAGGGCGACGAGCCCGGGGGCCAGCTCACCCTCACCAGCGAAGTCGACAACTACCCCGGCTTCCCCGAGGGGATCAACGGCACGACGCTCGTCAACGACATGAAAGAGCAGGCCAAGCGCTTCGGCGCCGAACTCGAACACGGGATCGTCGCCTCCGTCGACGACGGTGTCCGCCCCTTCCGCGTCACGCTGGAGAACGGCGACGTCTACACCGCCGACGCCGTCATCGCCGCCTCGGGCGCGTCGGCCCGAACGCTCGGAATCCCCGGCGAGGACGAACTGATGGGGTACGGCGTCTCGACGTGCGCGACGTGTGACGGCGCGTTCTTCCGCGGCGAGGACATGGTCGTCGTCGGCGGCGGCGACGCCGCGGCCGAGGAGGCCGTCTTCCTCACGAAGTTCGCCGAGACCGTCTACCTCGTCCACCGCCGCGACGAACTGCGCGCGGAGGACTACTGGGAGAACCGCGTGCGGGAGCACGTCGAGTCGGGGGACATCGAAGTCCTCTGGAACACGGAGGCCACCGAGATCCACGGGAGCCCGCAGGACGGCGTCGACAGCGTCGACCTCGTCTACCACCCCGAGGGGCACCCGACGGCGAAGCTCGACGACGCGCAGACCGAGGAGCGCGCGCTCGACGTCGGCGCCTTCTTCGTCGCCATCGGCCACACGCCGAACACGTCCTACCTCGAAGAGACGGGCGTCGAACTCGACGACGAGGGGTACCTCCGCACGCAGGGCGGCCACGGCGCCGGTCAGACGAAGACCGACGTCGAGGGCATCTTCGGTGCGGGCGACGTCGTCGACTTCCACTACCAGCAGGCCGTGACGGCCGCCGGGATGGGGTCGAAGGCCGCGCTCGACGCCGACGAGTACCTCGAAGGCGCACTCTCCGGCGCCACCGGCGAAGCCGAGGGGAGCGCCGAAGCGCCCGCGGACGACTAGCGCGGTCCCGACGACGAGAGGACCGCGTCGTAGAACGGGCGTAAGCGAGTGACGCGAGCAGCGCGATCGTTACGCGATCGCGTTTACGCGAACGACGAATCCGTGAACAGCGCGATCACGTAGCCGCCACCTTCGCGCGAACGGTCACGAACCGGGGAGGATGTCGCCGAGTGCGGCACCGACGGCGGTCGGCGCCCACGCGACCGCGACGACGCACGCCGAGAGCCACGGCTCGGCCGTCCAGTCGACCTGTCCCCACCCCGTGAAGAGGAGTGTGGTGACGCCCATCGAGATGGTGACGACGCCCGCGAGACGACGGGGGATGACGCCGAAAATCGGGTTCTTGACGCGGACGTCCTGAATCTCCGCGACGTAGAGGATGCCGTACACCATCGCGACGGTCGCACAGAGGGTCCCGAACAGGTGGCCGACGTGCGCCGCCACGTAAGCGCCGACGTCGTGCGTTCCGCCTTCGACGACCATCGGGATGGCGAAGAGGACGCTCCCGAGCGCGGCCTCCGCGGCGTCCGCGCGGTCGAATCCGCGGATGACGCGCCCGAACGTCCCGCCATATCGGAGCTCGACCGCGGTCTCCATCGCCTCCGCGACCGCCTCGCGGGCCTCCTCGCTCTCGACGTGCGCTTCGAGCGCTTCGAGGTCGTCCATGAGGTCGGAGACGTCCGCGCCGTCGTCATCGTCGTCGTCCGTCGCCGTATCGCCCATGTCCTCGATGACGGCGCGCCGATACAAAAAGTCGGCCGCCACGCCCTTGTCTCCCGAGCCGTTCACCGCCGCACATGCCCGAGTATCCGAAGCCGCACGAACTGGAGACCGGGATGACCGTCGAGATCGAGCGCGGTGCGAACAGGGAACCGATCATCGGCGAGATCGGTGCGGTGATCGGTGAGGCCGACCCGACGGGGGCGGACGTGAAGCTGAAGTCCGGCGCTCGCGGTCGCGTCCGGAAGGTCACGCACCAGTAACGTCCCGTCTCCGCCGCCCCGCGTTCGGGAACGCCTATACGACCGGGCGGCATAGCCCGGCGCATGACCGAACAGACGCCCGCGGGTGACGCGGGCTGGTTCGCCGGTGTCGAGCGCGACGACACCGACGCCGCGGCCGCGGCGATACGCGAGGGCCGCGCGGACGCGCCCGCCGACTGGCCGGAGCGAGCGCTCGACGCCGGATTCGCGGCCGACGCCGACGACTACTACGACGCGCTTCACGAGGCGACGGTGGCGGCGACGCGCCGCGCCGTTCGGGAGGCCGAGTCTGCCGACGACAGGCAGCTCGTCCACGCGATCCGCGCGATGGACGACCTCGCGTCGACGACGAACGAACTCGCCGAGCGCGTCGCGGAGTGGGGCGGCACGCTCGACGACGAACCCGGGACGGGCGTGGCCTACGCCCGCGATCTGGCGGCCCGCGATCCCGAGACGGCGGCCGAGGAGCGCGTCGTCTCGCTCGCGGCGCGGGTCGTGGCCCTCGCCGACGAACGCGACGCCGAACGGGAGTTCCTCGAACGGACGGTCTCGACGGTCGCGCCGAACCTCGCGTCGATGGCCGGCCCGGTCCTCGCCGCGCGCCTGATCGAACTCGCGGGCGGTCTGGAGTCC
This sequence comes from Halarchaeum nitratireducens, assembly GCF_014647155.1. Lineage (GTDB taxonomy): Archaea > Halobacteriota > Halobacteria > Halobacteriales > Halobacteriaceae > Halarchaeum > Halarchaeum nitratireducens. Next base: position 201,128 of record NZ_BMOQ01000004.1, read on the forward strand.
CTCGCCAAGATGCCCTCGGGCACCGTGCAGGTGCTCGGCGCGGAGGACGCGCTGTTCGCGCACCTTCGCGGAAACGCCCCCTCGCCGAAGCACGGCGTCATCTACACCCACGAGTACGTCCGGGGCACCCACCCGGACGAGCGCGGGTCGGCCGCGCGAGCGCTCGCCGGCAAGCTGACGATCGGCGCGCGGATCGACCACTACGCGGGCGACTACCGCCCCGAGGTCGAGGCCGAACTCGACGAACGCATCGAGACGATCCGCGCGCGACGCGACGACGGAGGCGCGAAATGAGCGACGACGACCCCGACCTCCCGGCGGGCGTCGCGCGCCGCGACTTCGGCGACGGACCCGCGCTCGCCACGCGCGGCGAGTCGGTCTACGGCGAACCCACTGGCGACGGCTGGCGGCGCTGGGACCCGCACCGCTCGAAGCTCGGCGCGACGATCGAGAAGGGACTCGACACCGGTCTCAGCGCGGACGCCTCCGTCCTCTACCTCGGCGCGGCGAACGGGACGACGGTGAGTCACGTCGCGGACGTCGCCGGACCGACGTACGCCGTCGAGTTCGCGCCGCGCTCCGCCCGCGACCTGCTCGGCGTGTGTGACACCCGGTCGAACCTCTTCCCCCTGCTGAAGGACGCCCGCAAACCGGAGACGTACGCGCACGTCGTCGAAGCGGATCTGGACGTGCTCGTACAGGACGTCGCCACCCGGGGCCAAGCGCGCGTCGCGGTCGAGAACGCGCGGTTCCTCGCCGACGACGGACGTCTCGTCCTCGCGGTCAAGGCCCGGAGCGAGGACGTCACCGCGGCTCCCGAAGCGGTCTTCGACGAGGCGCTCGCCGACCTTCGGGAGGCCTACGACGTGCTCGCGCGCACACCCCTCGAACCGTACCACGACGACCACCTCGCGGTGGTCGCGACCCCGCGCTGAGGGCCGCCTTCGGTACTTATAAACTCGCCCCTCTCGAAGGCCGGGTGAATGACGACGGGTTCGCCGGACGCGTTCAGTGAGCTCGGGACGCTCGGCGTCGAGGAGGAGTTCTTCCTCGTCGACGCCGGTGGGCGTCCGACGGCGGGCAGCGACACGCTCGTGTACGAGGCCGACCCCCCGGAACTCTTGGCCGACCGCGTCGACCACGAGCTGTTCAAGTTCGTCGTCGAGACGCAGACGCCGAAACTCGACGGGGTCGAGGACGCCGGTGCGGCGATCCGTGACGTCCGGGAGGCGCTCGTCTCCTACGCGGCCGAGCACGGGTACGGCGTCGCCGCCGCCGGCCTCCACCCGGGCGCGCGCTGGCGCGACCACGAACACGCCGAGAAACCCCGGTACCGATCGCAACTCGATCGCATCCAGTACCCCCAACACCGGAACACGACCGCGGGGCTCCACGTCCACGTCGGCGTCGACGACGCCGATAAGGCGATGTGGATCGCCAACGAGATCCGGTGGTACCTCCCCGTGATGCTCGCGCTCTCCGCGAACTCGCCCTTCTGGAACGGCCACGACACGGGTCTCGCCTCGGCCCGCGCGAAGGTCTTCGAGAACCTCCCGAACACGGGGATGCCGACGGCGTTCGACTCGTACGCCGAGTTCGACGCCTTCGAGGAGCGGATGGTCGAACACGGATCGATGGAGGACCGCGGCGAGATCTGGTGGGACGTCCGCCCCCACTCGGGACACGGCACGGTCGAGGTTCGCGCGCCCGACGCCCAGCACGACCCCGCGGTCGTCGAGGCGTTCGTCCGCTACGTCCACGCGCTCGTGCTCGACCTCGCGGAGCGCTACGCGGACGGCGAGACGGGGTACGGCCACCGACGCGAGCTCCTCGACGAGAACAAGTGGCGCGCGACGCGCCACGGCCACGACGCCTCGTTTATCGCCCGCAGCGGCGAGGACACGGTGACGCTCGGTGACGTCGTCGAGCGTGAGTGCGACCGCCTCGGCGTCACGGGCATCCGCGACGTCTACGAGGCCGAGAGCGGCGCGGCGTTCCAGCGGCGCGTCCGCGACACCGAGGGGGCGCGCGCGCTCTACGACGCCATCCGGCTCTGAGGCGAGCGAGGACGGGGCGAGCAGGAGGTTTTTACGCTCCCGGGGCTTGTGTTCTCCCGAGAACGACATATGTCCGAGGACACCGACACACCCGAGGAGGGAGAGCGAAGCGCGCGCGACCGACTCGGCGAGAGTGCGGATCGGGCGCGTTCGGGGTTCGACGAGCGCGTCGTCGACATCCTCTCGTGGATGCTCGACACCGAGACCCGCGCCCGCATCTACGTCTACCTCCGCCAGCACCCGTGGAGCACGAGCGAGGAGGTCGCCGAGGGGACCGGACTCTACCCGAGCACGGTGCGCGAGGCGCTCGCCGAGCTCGCCGACGAGGACACCGTCGAGCGTCGCAAACGCGAGAGCGAGGGGGCCGGCAACAACCCCTACGAGTACACCGCGATCGCGCCGAGCGACCTCGTCGGCGGCGTCGTCGGCGGCGTACAGGACGAGCTGAACACGATCTTCACGCTGGGACGCGAGGACGAACGCGACGATCAACCGGTCCGTATCGAGGTCCACGGGGACGAGAGCGACGCCGACGCGTCCGACGACGCGGACGCCGCTGCGACGGGCGAGGACGCCGCCCCCGCGGGCGACGACGCGCCGGACCGGAACGCCTGAGAACCAAACTGCTAAACATGATGGAACCCTCGCCCGGTGTATGAACGTTGCGCTGGGCGGGACGTTCGACCCCATCCACGACGGCCACCGCGCGCTCTTCGAGCGCGCGTTCGAACTCGGGGACGTCACCGTCGGCCTGACGAGCGACGACCTCGCGCCTCGGACCCGTCAGGAGGAGCGCTACGTCCGCTTGTTCGAGGAGCGAAAACGCGATCTCGCGGACGAACTCGAACGGTTCGCCGACGAGTACGGCCGTGACTACGAGATCCGTACGCTGACCGAGCCGACGGGTATCGCCGTCGAACCCCAGTTCGATGCGCTCGTCGTCTCCCCGGAGACCGAAGCGGGGGCCGAGCGCGTCAACGAGATCCGCCGAGAGCGTGGCTATGACTCCCTCCGAATCGAGGTCGTCCCGCGCGTCGCGGCCGACGACGGCGGCGTCATCTCCTCCACCCGGATCGTGAGAGGCGAGATCGACGAACACGGCACCGTGACGCCCGACGCGACGCCGCGCGAATAACCACCGACCCCGCTACCACGACGGCGGTTCGAGACCCGCGTCCGCGAGGAGGTCCTTCCACCGGCTCTGTACGGCCTGCCGCGAGACGTCCGCGGCCTCTGCGACCGCCGTCTGCGAGCGCTGATCGCCCGCGACGAGCGAGCCCGCGTAGACCGCCGCCGCGAGCGCCGCGCGCTTCGAGCGCTCTTCCTCTGGAACCCCAGAGAGGAAGAGGTCCTCCGCGCTCGAACGCGCCTCGGCGTCGAGATCGAGTCTGTCCGCGACGCGGTCGAGTTTCGCCACCCACTCGGCGTTCTCGAACGCATCGCCCGCGCGATACATGTCTCGCGTGAGGTGGTGAAGGGACATAAGCCCACGGCGAAGGCGACACGCTCTTAGGGAACTCGGCCGTTCGTCCACGTGCGCACGGGTAGCCAAGCCTGGCCAACGGCGTAGCGCTTAGGACGCTATCCCGAAGGGGTCCGCCGGTTCGAATCCGGTCCCGTGCATTTTCTGTCCGAGCGAAGCGAGGACGAAAACCATCCGGGCCGGATTCGGGCCCTATCAGGCGCGCGCAGCAGCGCGAGCACGTCTGATTTCGGTTCGAATCCGGTTCCGTGCATCCCCTCCATCTTTTCCCGACTCGGCTCGCCTCCGGCGACTCCTCGTCGCAGAAACATGGGTGAAAAAGACCCGCGCGATTGAGTTCGCTGGCGAGTCCGCGACTGAACCGTCACAACCGTGGCGCATCCGACCGCCACTCCACCGCCCCGTTTCCGCCCTACTGACCGGTGATGACCTCGTCGGCCCGGATCCGCAGGAGGACGCGCTCGCTCTCGATGGGGACGGCGTAGTCGTCGCCGGTGTAGCGGTGCGCGAGGGCGTCGATGTGTTCGCGCGCGCCGTCGGTCGTGATCTCGGCGACCTCGCCGGTGACGGAGAGGAAGCGGTAGTCGTCGTCGGGGTCGGTCATGCTCGCGGCGACCGTCGGGTCGCGTTCGGCGTTGCGGGCCTTGCGGCGGTGGCGTTCGGTGTTGACGAGTAGGCGGTCGTCGTCGGCGTCGTAGCCGATCCAGACGGGCGTCGCGTGCGGCGTGCCGTCGGGGTTCATCGTGGTGACGTGTGCGATGGTCGCCTTCTCGAAGAGGTCGTGGTACGCGTCGGGGATCGTGGCCATGCGCGTGAGTTCGGCGGCCGGCCACGTAGTCCTTCGTCCCCCGGCAGACGGACGTCAGACGGGTCACAACCCTTTTTGCCGGCCCACGAGTCGTAACGCTAATGTCTGCGCTGAAGGATCTTCTCGGCGAACTCGTGACGGACGTCGACGCGCTGGTGTCGTTCTCCCCCAGCGGGTCGTATTACGAGCGCGCGCGGGACGCCACCGACGGGGGCGACGTCGACCTGATCGTGGTGGGCGCGGAGAACACGGTCGGCGCGGACGCCTTCGTCGAGCTCCCCCTCGAGTTCGCCGAGGTCACGGAGCGCGTGCGGTTCGGGATCGAGGGGGCGCTCGACAACGAGTACCTCTCGGACGGCGACGACGTCGCCTGCGCCACCGCGGTGTTCGACGACGACGTCGACACGGTCTCGCGGGTGCGCGTCGACGCCGAGCGCCACTCGGGCGTCTACGACCTCTTCGTCAACTCGCGGGCCGATCCGGCGGTCATCCGCGACGTCCTCGACGTCGTGATCGAACTCGGACAGAAGGGTCAGAAGGGCAAGCCGGTGGGCGCGCTGTTCGTCGTCGGCGACGCCGGGAAGGTGATGAACAAGTCTCGGCCGCTCTCGTACAACCCCTTCGAGAAGAGCCACGTCCACGTCGGCGATCCGATCGTGAACGTGATGCTCAAGGAGTTCTCGCGGCTCGACGGCGCGTTCGTCATCTCCGACTCGGGAAAGATCGTCTCCGCGTACCGCTACTTGGAGGGGTCGGCGGAGGGCGTCGACATCCCGAAGGGGCTCGGAACGCGGCACATGGCGGCGGCGAGCATCACGCGCGATTCGAGCGCGATCGCGGTGGTGTTGAGCGAGAGCGACGGGCTCGTCCGCGCGTTCAAGGGCGGTGAGCTCGTCCTCGAACTCGATCCGGAGGCGTATTGATGGACGTGCAGACGCTCGTGACGCGGGACGTCGACTACCTGCTCGCGCTCGGCGTGCTCGTCGTCGGACTCGTCGCGGGCTACCTCGTCGGACGGCTGAACGCCCGCCTCCTCCGGGCGGCCGGCGTCCCGACGGCCGTCGAGGGGACGAGCGTCGAACGGACCGCGCGGCGGTTCGGCACGTCGATCGTCGCGCTCCTCGCGCGCTTCTCCTCGCTCGTCATCTACGCCGTCGCGGTCGTCCTGGCGCTCGCCATCACTGACCTCGTCGACCTACGCGCGCTCTGGTACCGACTCGTCGGCTACCTCCCCGCGGTCGTCTTCGCGGTCGCGGTCCTCGTCTTCGGCGTCCTCGTCGGCGACAAGGTCGAGGTGGTCGTCTCGGAGCGCCTGCGCGGGGTGAAAGTCCCGGAGATCGGCGTGATCCCGCTCGTCGTCAAGTACGGCATCGTCTTCGTCGCGGTGCTCGTCGCGCTCGGCCAACTCGGCGTCGCCACCCTCCCGCTCGTCATCGTCTTCGCGGCCGTCATGCTCGCGCTCATCGTCTTCGTCGCCGTCGCCGCGCAGGACCTCCTCGCGTCCGCCGCGGCGGGCGTCTACGTCCTCCTCAATCAGCCCTACGGGATCGGTGATCACGTCCGCATCGGCGAGACGAGCGGGATCGTCCAAGAGCTGGACGTCTTCGTGACCTACATCGAGGACGACGGCACCGAACACGCCGTCCCGAACGCCCACGTCTTCGAGTACGGCGTCGTGAAGGAGCGCTAACCCCCCTACCCCTCCTCTACCCCTCACCCCTCGTCCTCCCGCCCCGCCTCGTCCGTTTCGCCGCCGCCAGCGTCCGCGCTGTCAGCGCGCTCGTCGCTCGTCCCGTCTCGCCCGCGTTCGAGCGGTTCCGCCGGAACGCCCGCGACCGTCGTCTCGGGGGCGACGTCCTCGGCGACGAGCGAGTTCGCGGCGACCTGCGCGTCGCGGCCGATCGTGACGCCAGGGAGGACGATCGCGCCCGCTCCGATCATCGCTCGCTCGTTGACGACGACCTCGCCCGTCCGGTACTCGTCTTGGAGGAACTCGTGGCAGAGGAGCGTGGCGTCGTAGCCGACGATGGCGTCGTCCGCGACGGTGACGAGCTCGGGGAAGAAGACGTCCGGCGTCGCCTCGAGTCCGAAGGAGACGCCGTCGCCGACGGTCATCCCGAGCAGCCGGTAGAGGACGACCTTCAGCCGGAGGCTCGGCGAGTGGCGCGCGAGCACGATACAGGCGTAGTTGAGCGCGACGCGAACGACCCCCTTCGCGTCCGGCCAGTGACGCAGCGCGTTCCCGGGTCCGGGCGTGGAGTGGCGCGCCAATCGGTCGTGGCGGCGATCGGTCATACCCCGCGTTCGTCACCGTCTCCCGTGAATCCCGCGCTCCGCCCACGGAATTTCGACGACTGTCGTAGCTAGGGTTTATGGTCGTCGTACCCATCACTACGCGTAACGAGATGCAAGCGCGACAGATGCCGAAGGGAGTTCCCGAAACGGTCGAATCGGCGCGAGGAAAGCTCGTCTATCTCTTCTTGCAGTTCCACGAGGGGGCGACTCTCGACGAGCTCCGCGATGGCCTCGACCTCCAACGGATCACGCTGTTCAGTATCCTCAAGACCCTCAAGGAACGCGGCGTCGTCGATCGCGACGGCGAAGTGTACGTTACCGCTCGACCGGCCTGAACTCGCCCGTTACGTCCCAGTCGTGGATACAGGCTACTTCCCCCTCGTTACCCTCGGGTACGCGCCACGCGTCGACGTCTTCGTTCCAGGCTTCCGTTCGTCCACATCGGACGCAGGAGCGCTCTTTCGGCGAGCGAATGGTGAGACTCATACGCACACGTAACGCGCCGATGTGTAAAAGCCTACGCTTCTTCGGCAACGATTGTCACCCGCGGCCACGGGTTCCTCACGGTCGTTATCCCCAGAATCCGTCCAACTTCGGTCCGAGGAACTCCGGCGTCATCCGGACGAACTCCTCGCGCTCCTCCCGGCCGAGGTAGCCGTGAACCGATCGGGGTGCGTCCGCCGTATAGCGCTCGTCGACGAAGGCGCGCACGCCGCGCTCGTCGCGTCCCCGCACGACGCGTCCGATGGCCTGTCGCGCGCGCCGGACCGCCGGTACCGTCAGCGCGTACTCGAAGGCGTTCTCCTCGCCGAACGCGTCCGTGTACGCCCGCTTCACCGCACGGATCCGCGGCGACGCGACGTTCACGAGCGGGACGCCGACGACCGCACAGCAGTGGAGTTTCTCGCCGTCGTAATCCACCCCCTCCGTCAGCGTCCCCCGCGTCGAGGTGACGAGCACCTTCCCCGGCCCCCGGAAGAACGCCCGCTTCAGCCGCTCCGTCTCCTCGTCGCTCGAACTCGAGTCCACCAGTACCTCCTTCTCCACCGCGTCGGTGAGGTAGTCGCCCGCCCACGCCGCCTCGCGGTAGTTCGGCATGCAGACGAGGACGTTCCCGTGGCTCCGCGCGAGCGTTCGGAGGACGTAGCGGTACTCCTCGCGGGTCGCGTTCGCGTTCTCGCTCGTCGGCGCACCCCGGTTCCGCGCGGTGAACGCCTCCGCCGCCACCGTCCACGACGCCCGGTTCTCCTCGGGGAACGGCAGGTCGTACGAGCGCTCCGCGACCGGCCGCGGGTCGTCCGGATCGTCCGCGAGCGCGTCGAGGCCGACGACCTCGCGGAAGACGTCGAGCGGTTCGAGCGTCGCGGACATCAACACGCCGCCGCCGAGGCCGGCGAACACGTCGCGGACCGCCCCGCCCGGCATGCAGTTGTACGTCACGAGCCCCGCGGTGTACGTGGCCTCCCACGGCTCGCCGCTCGGGGCCTCCGTCGGCGCGTGTTCGAGTTCGATCTCCCGGAAGTGCGTCGCGTGATCCCGCTCCCACCAGTTCGTGAAGACGCTCCCGACGGCCTCGCAGACCGTCGCGCGGTCCTCCTCGTCGAGGACGTCCTCGACCGCCGTCCCGACGGCGCGGAGGCGCCGCCAGAGATCACCGGTGTATCCCTCCCGCTCCGCCCACCGGGTCAGCTCGTCGGGTTCGGCGACGTCCGGATCGCGCAGCGGGAGTTCGACGTCGTGCGCCGGCCAGTCGCGCTCGCCGTCGAACTCCGCGGCGAGGCGTTCGGTCACCTCGCCGGTCAGCCACGCCGCGACGTCGTCGTAGAAATCCCGGGCGCGCTTCACGTCGCCGACCGTCACGTCGAAGTCCGCGAGATGCGCCGCCACCTCCTCTTTCGCGCCTTCGCTCTGGTTCGTCCGCGCGACGAGTTCGCTCAGGTCGTTGCGCGCCCGCCGGAGCGTCTGGCGACCGATGCGCTCCGAGAGCAGATCGCGCACGCGCTCCTCGATCCGGTGGGCCTCGTCGACGATCACGAACGTCTCCTCGCCGACGACGCCCTCGATCAGCGGTCGGCTCTGCGGATCGAAGAGGTGGTTGTAGTTCCCGACGATCACGTCCGCCTCGCCGAGGAGGACGCTCTGGACGCGGTGGGGACACGTCCCGGCCTCGACGGCGGCCGGCAGGAGATCGCGCGACGTGACGACGTGTTCGTCGCCCGCCGAGAAGTCGATCGGCGACCCGCGATTGCGGCCGTACCAGTCCGCCTCGAACGGACAGAACAGCGGTTCGTCCTCGTCGAACTCTGCATCCGCACTCGGCTGGACCGGGACGTACGGCGAGGCCGCCCCCGCCGTCTCCAGCGTCGACTGATCGATCGACTCCCGGCCCGGACGCGCGCTCTTCGCCAACGCACGGGCCGTCACCGGGTCCCACCACGCCTCCTCGATATCCTCGTCCGTCCGGATCGCCGTGAGGTCGTCGAGTTCCGCGCCGTCGTCGCGCGCCCCGCCGTCGCCCGCCTCGACCAGCTCGGCGGTCGTCTCCCGCAGGTCCTCACAGCGCTCGTGCGTGCTCGCGTCCGCGGGGAAGACGTCCTCGCGGCCGTACGGGCAGAGGTCGCGCTTACCGACGAGCGCCACGCTCCGCAGGGGATCGTCGCTTTCGGCGTTCATCGTCCGCAGGTCGTCGACGAACTGCCGGAGCTGCTGTTTGACCGGCGTGACGACGAGGACGTTCTCGTAGACGCCACGATCACAGAGCGTCGCGGCGGCCGTCAGCGCCGCCATCGTCTTCCCCGTCCCACACGCCCCCTCCATGGCGAGATAGCCGCCCTCGCGCCCGACGTCGACCGCGGCCTCGATCGCGTCCGCTTGGTTCTCGTACGGCTCGTCGAAGCCGAAGCGCTCGCGCCACGCGGCCCCCGCCTCCCCCTCGACGTCGGCGTCGCTCATTCACTTCGACTGGGGCCCGCTCGCATTTGAGTGTCGGGATCGTCGCGCCGACGGTTCAGAACCCGAGGTCGATGGGGAGCGCGCCCTTCGTGTATCCCTCGACGCGTCCGCTCGGACGCACGCGGAAGACCGCGGCGGGCCGGTGTTGGACGTCCGGCTCCGCCGCGAGGAGCGCGCGCCAGTCGTCGTCGGGGAAACTCGAACAGTCGACGAGGAGCGTTGCGCCGCCGCCGTGTTTCGCCAGCTGGCCGTCCGTCTTCGTCGCCACGGTGTCGCGGATCGCGGCCGTCGGCGTCCCCGCGGAGCGCTCGTTCACCGGGAGCGGGCGCGTCACCTCGACGAGGTGGGCCGCCGATCCGTCGGGGCGCTCCGCGCGGAAGTCCAGCGAGTGACCGGTCGCCACCTCGATCTCCGGGGTGACGTCGTAGCCCGCCTCGTGGAGGAGCCACGCGGCGTCGAACTCGCCCATCGCGGCGCTCGTCCGCGTCAGATCGAGGTACTCGGAGGTGCCGAGCTTCCCCGCCATCACGTGCCGGTGCGGTTCGAGGATCCCGGTCTTCAGGAAGTCGTCGTAGAACGCGAGCGCGTCGTCCCGGTCGGCGTCCGGGAAGCCCGCCGCGTGCTCGCGGAAGAACTCCCGGGAGGTCTCGCGGCCGTCCTTCGAGCAGAAGACCGGGAGGAAGAACCACGAGAGGTAGGTGTAGGGTTCGAGCCACGGGGCCTCGTCGTGGAGGCCGGCGAGGAACTCGCGTTGCGCCCACCGCGAGACGCCGTGCGGGGCCTCGTCGAACCCCTCCTTCTCCGTCCGCCAGAGCGCGCTCGGCGTCTCCGTGTTCCCCAGCCAGTACCCGCCGCTCCCGCTCTCGGCGTACGCGAAGAGCGCGACGTCGCCGTTGTCCATCTCGAAGCGCCGCGCCGCGTATCCCGACGGGGCGCGGTACCACGGCGACGTCGCCGTCGCGCCGATGTTCGCGTCGAGCGCCGCCAGCAGTTCGTCGCGGACCCGCCCCGCGCTCCACGTTTCGGTCGAACGCCTGAACCGGAGCGGTTGTGCCACGACCGACGGTAGTCGATCTGTCCGTTTACGTCTTCCGTCGGTCGGTCTCAGGCCGGCGCGAGCGGCGGAGGGCGGGCCTCACCGAGCTTCGGGTACCGCGGCGGACGCCGGTCGGGTCGCGGATGCGGATCGATCGCCCGCCCCGCCGGACCGCCCGCATCGCTCGATCGCGGACCGCCGCGAGTGCGCTTCCCTTTTGCCGCCGCCGCCCCCAGACCGTGGCGTGCGCGACACCGTGAACGACCGCTGGCTCTACGCGTGGGCGGGTGCGAACGTCGCCGTCGGCGCGCTCTCGCTGCTCGTCCCGCTCTTCATCGTCGGCCTCGGCGGCACCGCCTTCGACCTCGGCCTCTGCTGGTTCGCCACCTCGATCGCCATGGTGCCGGGCGCGCTCGGCGTCGGCACGCTGGTGGATCGCACCGGCCGCCACCGCCCGTTCGCGCTCGCCGGCCTCGCCGGGATCGCGCTCGCCACGGCGATCCTCCCGTTCCTCGACACCGTGGCCGCCGTGATCCTCGTCGACGCCGCCCTCTGGCTCTGCGTCGCCAGCGCCACTCCGGTGTTCACGACGCTCGTTCTCGCCGACGCGCCCGAACGCGAGTGGAACGGTCGCATCGCGCGTCTCAACCGCTATCAGGGGTACGGGTGGGCCGGCGGCCTCGTCCTCGGTGCGCTCTGGACGCGCCTCGCCAGCGGCGCGCTCGCCCCGCTCGCGTCCTCGTCGCTCGCCCTCCCCGGCGGCGTCGCCCTCGGACCGGTTACCCTGCCCGTCCAACGCTCGCTGTTCCTCGTCTGCGTCGCCCTCCTCACCGGCGCGACGCTCGCGGCCGCGCGGTGGCTCCCGACCAGCGACGCCGCGCCGAGCGCGAGCGCGCTCTCGCGCCGCCCGCGCCTCCTCGGCACCGCCCGCGGGGCGCTCAGCCCGCTTCTCCCGGGGCGACTCGTCTCGCTCGCGCGGACGTCGAACCCCCGCGCGCTCCTCCGCGGCGTCCGCCGCCCCCTCGCCGTCTACCTCGTCGCCGTCTCCGTCTTCTTCGCGGGGTTCAGCGTCTTCAGCGCGCCCCTCCCCGACTTCCTCGCGGGCGTCGGCTTCGGCGACGACGCCGTCTACGCCCTCTACGTCGTCTCCAGCCTCTCCTCGGCCGCGTTCTACGTCGGCGCGGGCGCGCTCGCTGACCGCTACGATCTCCGCCGCCTCCAGACGGGCGCACTGGGCTTCCGCGCGCTCGCGTTCCCCGCGGTCGCCGCCGCGGCCTCCGTGCTCGGCGCGCCCTCCGTCCCCAGCCTCGTCGGCGTCGCCGCCCTCAACGTCGTCGTCGGCCTCTCATGGGCCGTCGTCGCCGTCACCGCGAACACGCTCGTCGCGCGCTACGCCGCCCCCGACCGGCGCGGCGCGGCGCTCGGGCTCTACACCGCGCTCTCCTCGGGCGCCGGCGGCGTCGGCGGCCTCGTCGGCGGCTGGCTCGCCGCCCGCACCGACTACCTCCTCACCTTCGGCGTCGCCGGCGGCCTCGTCGTCCTCGGCGGCCTCGTCGTCTTCGCGCTCGGCTGGCTCGCGGACACGGGCCGCGTCGCGGGCGCGGCCGGCGCGGCGAACGCCGACTGACCCCGGACGCGGGGATGGGCTTTTCTTCGCCCCCGACGACGGGACAGTATGGCACCGCACGGCCACTACGTCGACGGCGACTGGCGCACCGGACAGGGAACCGCGACCTTCGAGAGCCGCTCGCCGGCGACGCGCGAGCGTCTCGGCGAGTTCGCCCGCGGGACGCCCGCGGACGTCGAGGAGGCCGTCGCGGCCGCGGAGGCCGCTCAGGACGAGTGGCGCGCGCTCTCCTACATCGACCGCGCGGAGTTCCTCTGGGAGATCTATCACGAGCTCAGAGACCGACACGACGAGCTCGGCGCGGTCGTCTCGCGGGAGTGCGGAAAGGAGATCAGCGAGGGGAAGGCCGACGTCACGGAGGCGTGGCACATGGTCGAGTGGGCGGCCGGGAACGCCCGCCACCCGCACGGCGACGTCGTCCCGAGCGAGATCGCCGCGAAGGACGCCTACATGCGCCGCAAACCCCGCGGCGTCGTGGGCTGTATCACCCCGTGGAACTTCCCCGTCGCCATCCCCTTCTGGCACATGGCGCTCGCGCTCGTCGAGGGGAACACGGTGGTGTGGAAGCCCGCCGAGCAGACGCCCTACTGCGCGCAGATCGTCGCCGAGATGTTCGACGACACCGGGATCCCCGACGGCGTCTTCAACATGGTGCAGGGGTACGGCGACGCCGGGAACGCCGTCGTCGAGAACGACGCCGTCGACACCGTGCTCTTCACCGGGAGCGCCGAGGTGGGACACTCCATCGCGGAGAAACTCGGGGGCGTCCCCGGGCGCGACGTCGTCCTCGAGATGGGCGGGAAGAACGCCGTCGTCGTCACCGAGGAAGCCGACCTCGACATCGCCGTCCACGCCGCCGTGATGAGCGCGTTCAAGACGACCGGCCAGCGCTGCGTCTCCGCCGAACGGCTCGTCGTCCACGAGGACGTCTACGACGACTTCAAAGCGCGCTTCGTCGACCTCGCCGCGGACGTCGCCGTCGGCGATCCGCTCGACGAGCGCACCTTCATGGGCCCGCTCGCCGACGCCGATCAGGTCGAGAAGTTCCGCGAGTACAACGCGCTCGCCCGCGAGGAGGGCGTGGACGTCCTCGTCGACCGCGCGGAGCTCGCCGACGGCGAGATCCCCGACGGCCACGAGGACGGTTTCTGGGTCGGGCCGTTCGTCTACGAGACCGACTACGACCCCGACCTGCGCTGCATCCGCGAGGAGGTCTTCGGCCCGCACGTCGCGCTCATCCCCTACGCGGGCGGCATCGAGCGCGCCGTCGAGATCCACAACGCCGTCGATTACGGTCTCGCGGGGGCCGTCATCAGCGAGGACTACCGACAGCTCAACTACTACCGCGACCACGCCGAGGTCGGCCTCTCCTACGGCAACCTCCCCTGTATCGGCGCGGAGGTCCACCTCCCCTTCGGCGGCGTGAAGAAGTCCGGCCACGGCCCCGCGTCGGCGCGCGAAGCCATCGAGGCCGTCACCGAGCGCACCGCGTGGACGCTCAACAACGCGACGGAGATCGAGATGGCTCAGGGGCTCTCCGCGACCCTCTCGACCGACGACGGGTAGCGCTCAGGAGAGCACGGCGCGCGCGGCGAACACGAGGTTCTCGCGGCGCTCCGCGACGCGCCGGTAGAAGTACTGGAGCCACTTCCCGCCGTAGGGCACGTACTGCGCCACCGCGTACTCCTCGGCGAGCGCGAACTGGGCGTCCTCACGGACCCCCATCAGCATCTGGAACTCGAAGTCCGTCCCGTGCTCGGCGGCGAGCGTCTTCGCGTGGTCGATCATCGCGGGGTCGTGGCTCCCGACCGCCACCTCGCCGTCGTCGTAGTGTGCGAAGAGGTAGTCGAGGCCCGCCCGGTACTGCTCGTTCACGGCCGCCTTGTCCGTGTACGCGACGGACGCCGGTTCGTCGTACGCGCCCTTGACGAGCCGGACCGCCGCGGGGACGTCCGCGAGGCGTTCGAGGTCGCCCGCCGTGCGACGGAGGTTCGCCTGCAGCGCGACGCCGACCCGTCCCGGGTGCGTCTCCGCGGCGCGTTCGACGACGTCCAGCGTCACGTCCGTCGTCGCGTGATCCTCCATGTCGACCCAACAGAAGACGTCGCTGTCGGCCGCGGCGTCGACGATCCGCAGGAGGTTCTCTCTGAAGACGTCCTCGCTGACGCTCACCCCGATCTGGCTCGGCTTCACCGAGACGCGGGCGTCGAGGTCCGTCGTGGCGATGTCCGCGAGCAGGGAGACGTAGGCGCCCGCATCCACGTCCGCGTCGCGGCGATCGCGGTAGTGCTCGCCGAGGAGGTTCAGGATCGCGTTTACGCCGCCGTCGTCGAGCGACGCGGCGTGCGCGAGCGCGGTCGCTGGTGACTCGCCCGCGACGAACCGGTCCGCGATTGGCGGGATCATGTCGCACTCTTGGTCGCTCGCGGGGATAAACGCACCTCCGGTTCGGAGGCGGCGCGATCCCGACTGCGCCGCTCGCGCTCGGAGCGTCGCCGAGACGGTGCACACAACGGTCGACAGGGCGGGCCAGCGGCGATCGCTGTCGGAACCCCCTCCCGATGAGAGAAGACCAGCGCTCGGGCTGACCCGCGGGTCTCCTGCTCCCCGACGACGCTCGTGCCGTCACGGGGAGACACCGTAGGAAAAACCGACGGTCCTTTCGCTGGCGGACGTCTCAGGAGTGGACCCTAAGCACTCGGTCGGAAGCCAAGGGAGGGATTTGAACCCCCGAATTCTCGATTACAAATCGAGTGCTTGAACCGCCCAAGCTCCCTTGGCGCGTCTCAGCGTTCGTCGCCCTCCTTTGTGTGCGTGTCGCTTTCCCCCGGCTTCTCCAGCACGCAGCGCTGTGGCCGATAGCCGCGGTCCTCGTAGAGGGCCCGCGCACGCTCGTTGTCGGCCATCACGGCGATCGAGAGGACGTCGACCCCGGCGTCACGGAGCGTGGCCTCAGCCGCGTCGAGCAGCGCGCTCCCGATCCCGCGATCGCGATGTGCGGGGTCGACGTAGACGTTGTCGACCACGCCGCGTGAGACGTCCTCCTCGTAGAGGCCGCTCTCGGGGTGGAACATGACGAACCCGACCGGCGTCCCGGCCTCGGTGCGTCGCGCGACGAGCACCCGATCGGTCGCCACGTACTGCGAGAGGACGTCACGGGCGGTCGTGCGGTTCTCGGCCGCGAGGAGATGCGTGCCGTGCGCGCGCTGGTCGGCGACGAGCGCGACCCAGAGGTCGACGAGCGTCTCGAGGTCGTCCATCGTCCCCGCCTCGATCACCACGCCGTCCGGTGCGCGTCGCGCCATCGCCGAAATCGACGAGCGCGTCGGCCTTAGGGCCGTCGCCTCCGCCTCACTCGCCGGTCGGGCGGTAGTCCCAGAGGTCGCCGTCGCGCATCCCCTGACCGACCTGCCTCCAGAAGTCGACCTTATCGGAGTACTCGTCGGCCTCGACGTGCTCGAAGATGTCCGCGACGGAGACGACCTTCCGGTAGTTGATCCGGACGGGATCGTCGCCGTACTCCGCGACGAACGCTTCCTTTTCGAGGGGGAAGTCCTCGTCCTCGTCGACCTTCTTCGAGAGGACGGCCATCCCGTACTTGCGCCCGCCCTCGCTCCCCTCCTCGCCGTCGGGGTCGTGGGGCCAGTCGCGGCCCGACTCGTCGTACATGTCCTCCATACACGGACGTGCGGTAGGGGTACCCAAAACGGTTACTCTCCACGCGCGCGTCGGCGTCGTGCTCACGTCCGCGCGCTCGCCTCGGACCGCCGTGCACGTCTCGTCTCGGTTCGATCGGCAGAAACGGCGAGACCGGGGTTCGAACTGGACGAGACGGGTCGCCCGTCTCGTATGCTCGCACCCAGCACGCCGGGCGTCTCACTCCGCTCGACAGCAACGGCGAGGCTGGGATTCGAACCCAGGAGGCTGAATGCCACCGGTTTTCAAGACCGGCGCGATAGGCCGCTCCGCCACCTCGCCGCGCAGCGTGTCGTTGTCGCTGGTCCCGTATGCGGCTTTCGGCATCGATCCGTGCCGGCCGTGGTCGTCGTCCCCGCGGCTACGCTTCGTCGGCGTCGTTCTCGGCCGGGGCGACGCGTTCGAGCGTCTCGACGAAGGTCTGTCGCCGGATGGGCTTCGTGAGATAGCCGTCGACGTCGTCCTCGCTCAGGACGGTGTCCTGCTCGTACGCGCTCACGACGAGGACTCGGCCGTCGAAGTCGGTCTCGTGGAGTCGTTCGACGATTTCGGGGCCCGTGAGGTCGGGCATCCGGCGATCGAGGACGAGCACGTCGACGTCGGCGTCGAGGGCGTGCAACGCCGCCTCACCGTCCGCGGCCGTCCGGCAGTCCCACCGATCCCCCGAGAGCCAGAGCCGGAACGTCTCGCGGAGCTCGTCGTCGTCGTCGGCGAGCAACACGGTGTCGGTCCGGTCGACGCCGGCGTCCGACTCGGCGTCGGAGATCGGCGCGAGGAACTCCTCGCCGGCGCCGCACACCTGGCAGGTCGCGTCGGATCGCAGGATCGAGAAGTTCTGCGCTGTCGAACACGCCTCACAGATCATCAACGCCATCGAGTCGCTCCTCCGGGCGCTCCTCGGACGCCCACGGTTCGGGACATATGCGCGTACTGATACAGTGGCGGTGGCCTCCCTAACCGTTTCGGTCACACCGACTCGCCGGGCCGTCGGTGGCGCCTCCCGCCAGCGCGGGCGTTCACGCGGGGCGTCGGTGACGGTCGCTCAGAGGTCGCGCGAGCGCGAGAGACTCCGGAGCGGACCGCCGCAGCCCTCACAGACCCGGGTCGCCGGGGCGACGACGCGCGCCCCACAGCGGAGGCACTCGTACGTTTCGCTGTCTTCCGTCTCCACGACTGGTCGCATGTCTATTGTTAACACGCTACCAAACATAAGCGTTTCTCCGACGCCGTCACGTTCGAACGAGCGTCCGCTCTCCGCCCCGGTCAGCGACGCGTACTGGAAGATCGTCGAGGAACGCGGCCGTGTGTGCCGGGACCGACCGCCCGGCGCGGCGGCGCGCCGCGATCCGGGGGAGGAGCGTGCGCAGATCCGCGCCCGTCCGCACCGCCGTCGACGGCGGGATGAAGTCCACGTCGCAGTCGGCGTCGCGCGCTCGCGCCGTCAGCGTCTCCAACTCCGGGGTGGCGTACGCCCCCGCGAAGTCGATCGGCTCACCGAACGCCGCGTAGTGGACGCGGCCGTCCGCCGCCGGCCCGAGCACTACGTCGCGACGTCGCAGTTTCATCGCCGCCGCGTCGAGCGCCGAGCGATCGAGCAGCGGCGCGACCGGCTCCGCGACCGCGACCGACGACCGCGCCTCCGTCTCCAAGAGGTGCGTCACCGTGTTCCCCACCCGTGCGTCGTAGCTCGACCCCACCTGGATCTCGAAGCGCGTTCCGTCCAGTTCGTCCCCGTCGAGCGCCTCGGCGACGAGTGCGCGCACCGCGTCCTCGCTGGTCCGCTCGCGCACGGCCGGCTCCGGCAGGAGGTCGTCCGGCCGGTAGTTCACGAGCACGTCGCCGCCGCTCTCCATGCCGGCGCGCAGGAGGTCCTTCGTCATCGCGCGGTAGAGGTCGACGACCTCCGCGGGCGTCAGCGGCGACGTGTCGGCCAACCGCGGGAGGACGAGTCCCTCGCGGGGCGGGTCGATCATGGCGACGAGGAGCGTCATAGCCCCTGATCCGCGTGCGCCGCCCTTCAACCCCCGCGTTCGCGGCCCGCGATTCGCCGACCCGTCCCCGTTCGGTGAGCGCCCTATCGCCCGCGCCGTCCCTTCGTCTGTCGGTAATCCGTATCGAGGAGGTCGAGGAAGGCGGTCACGAACGCGTCCGCCTGCTCGGTCGTCATCGACCCCGGGTGGATCATCGGCATCAGCTCGAAGCCGCGCCCGCGGATCCGCTCCGCGTGGTGTTCCACCACGTCGAGGTCGTCGGCCGGCGTCGTCGTGTACTCGGTGCCGATCTCCGCGAGCGCGCGTTCGCCGACCGGCACGATGATCTCGGGGTTGATCATCCGCAGGTCCGCGTTCAAGAAGGGCTCACACGTCGCCACCTCCGCGTCCGTCGGGTCCCGATCCGGGTGGCGACACCGCGTCAGATAGGTCAGATAGGCGTTCTCGATCTCCGGCTCGTCGCTCGTCGGGAGCGAGTGGTTCAGCCCGATCTGCCCGAGCACGTCCTGGAAGCGCTCGCCGGCCGCGTCGCCCGTGAACGGGACGCCGGTCCGCTCCGCACCGGCGCTCGGGCGCTCGCCGACGAAGACGAAATCCGCACCCGCGTCACCGTAGCCGTGGACGACGCGCTCGCGGACGTCGCAGAGGCCCTCGCAGTTGCGACAGTCCTCGTCCATCCCGAAGGGGTTGTACCGCGTCTCCTGTGCGGCGTCCATGCCGTGTCCGACGCGGGCGTCCCGCAAAGACGTGCCGACTCCCTATCGCCGCCAGCGCCGCGGCCGCACCCGATCTCGGAGGAGCCATCCCACCCCGAGCAGGACCGCGAGGACGCCGAACGTCGGGGCGACGCGTACGAGCCCGTCCGAGAGCGACCCCGCGGTCAGCGACCAACCGGGGCGCGCGAGCCCCGCCGCGGTCGTCGCGGTGACGGCGACGAGGACGATCGGGATCGCGTACTTCACGACCGGGTACGCGCGACCGAGCTCGGCGCGCACGACCGCGGTGTCCGCGGCCCACGTGAAGACGACGGCGAGGAGGAACGCCGTGACGGGAAGGGCGAACGTCCCGACGGACGCGTCAACGAAGTCGAGGAACGGGACGCCGAGGACCGCCGCGCCCGCGGGCGTGTAGCTCAGCGCCGAGGGGACGCCGAGGCAGAAGACGCCGCCCATCAGGACCGCGGTCGCGCGGGGGCGCGACCACTTCGAGGAGCGACACCGCGGACGTGAGCGCCGCGAGGAACAGCAGTCCGAAGAACGCGACCGCGACCACGCGCCCGAACGGCATCGCCGCGAACGCGCGCGGTAGCGTCGTGAACGCCAACTGGGTGCCGGCGCTCGGTTCGACGCCGAGCGTGAACACTATCGGAAAGACGACGAGGCCGGCCGCGCAGGCGACCGCGACGTCCGCCACCGCGATGACGCCCGCCGACTTCCAGAGCGACGTCCCCTCGTCGACGTACGCCGCGTACGTCAGCATGATCCCCTGTCCGACGGAGAGCGAGAAGAACACCTGCCCGAACGCCGCCGACCACACGCCGGGATCGGCGAGCACCGAGAGCCGCGGCGTCAGGAAGAAGGCGACGCCCGCCGCCCAGCCGGGGAGCGTCACCGCGTAGCACGCCAGCCCGCCCAACACGACGAAGACGATCGGCATCACGGCCGTCGAGAGCCGCTCGATACCGGCCTTCACGCCCGCGCTCACGACGACGGCGACGACCCCCGTCACGACGACGAACGCGACGGCCGGCCAGTACGTCGCGGCGAACCCG
Source organism: Halarchaeum nitratireducens (assembly GCF_014647155.1). Taxonomy (GTDB): domain Archaea; phylum Halobacteriota; class Halobacteria; order Halobacteriales; family Halobacteriaceae; genus Halarchaeum; species Halarchaeum nitratireducens. Next base: position 220,844 of record NZ_BMOQ01000004.1, read on the forward strand.
TCGAAGGTGAGCGTGACGCCGGCCAGCGACGCGACGAAGAAGGAGAGCACCCACCCCGTGAGGACGAGGTAGTACGAGAGGATCACGAGCACGGCGCCCGCGACGACCCACCCGAGCGCCGCGTATCGCCGCCCGACCGTCCGGAAGGCCGAGACGACGTCCGTCCGCAGCGAGCGTCCGACCGCGAACTCGAGGACGAGCAGCGGCACCGCGAAGACGAACGCCGCGAAGAGGTACGGGACGAGGTACGCGCCCCCGCCGTTCTGCCCGACGACCGAGGGGAACCGCCAGATGTTCCCGAGCCCGACCGCCGCGCCGATCGTCGCTAGAAGGAACCCGAGCCGGGACGACCACTGTTCTGCCATACTGACTCGGGCGCGTCCCGAGACCATCAACGTGCGCCCGATGCCGAGCGCTTACTCGACGTGCGTCTCGGCGTCGTCCGGATCGTTCTCCGGGCTCGCGGGATGGTAGTCGGTGTCGTACTCGCCGGGGTTCCCGTCCATCCGGTCGGGGTTGATCCGGCCGCCGAGGAGCATGAAGTCGAGGATCGTCAGCCGGCACATCGCCTCGACGACGGGGACGCCGCGGGGCGGCAACACGGGGTCGTGGCGGCCGATGACCTGCGCGGTCTTCTCCTCGCCCGTCTCCCAGTCCACCGTCGTCTGCTCCGACGGGATCGACGTCGGCGCGTGCAGCGTCAGCTCGCCGTAGATCGGCTGGCCGGTCGTGATCCCGCCCTGGAGACCGCCGTGGTCGTTGCCCACCGGGACGGGGTCGCCGTTCTCGTCGAACGTCCAGTCCTCGTTGCGCTCGCTCCCGCTGTACTCGCGCGCCTCGCGCCCGAGGCCGAACTCGAACGCCGTCGTCGCCGGCACCGACATGAGCGCCTGCCCCAGACGCGCCTCCACGCTGTCGAATCGCGGCGCGCCCAGCCCCCGGGGAACGCCGCGGATCTCGAAGTAGATCGATCCGCCGATCGAGTCGCCGCGCTCCTGATACTCCTCGATGCGCTCTTGCATCGCCGCGGCCGCATCGGGGTCCGCACAGCGCACGTCGTTCTCCTCCGTGTGCTCGAGCATCTCCTCCCACGACACCTCGCCCGCCTCGATGTCGTCGATCTGGTTCACGTGCGCCTTCACACGCACGCCGTTCTCGCGGAGGACCTTCTTTGCGATCGCCCCCGCGGCGACCCAGTTCACGGTCTCGCGCGCGGAAGAGCGTCCGCCGCCGCCCCAGTTCCGCGTCCCGAACTTCGCCGAGTACGTGAAGTCGCCGTGCGAGGGGCGGGGCGCCGTGATGAACGGCTCGTACTTCCCCGAGCGCGCGTCCTTGTTCTCGATCGTCAGCCCGATCGGCGTCCCGGTCGTGTAGCCGTCCTGCACGCCCGACTGGATCGTCACCGCGTCCGGCTCGCCCCGCGACGTCGAGATCATCGACTGGCCGGGCTTGCGCCGGTCGAGTTCGTACTGGATGTCCGACGCGTCGAGTTCGAGGCCCGCGGGGACGCCCGAGACCGTCGCACCCATCCCCTTCCCGTGGCTCTCGCCGTACGTCGTCACCTGAAAGAGCCGCCCGAAACGGTTCCCGTTCATTACTACGGGGTTCGACGGCGCGTGGTTAAAGGCCTTGCACAACGCGCAAAATCGGACCCGGAGCCGAGCGCGCGACTTCTTGATCCGGGACGCGACGACCCCGGGCTATGCACTGATCGACGCACTCGGGGCGGACGAGCGAAACTCGCCGGCGACCCGCCCCGGCGGACGGAGACCGGCGTGTCAGCCCTCTTCGCGCGAGACGCTCGCGCCGAGATCGTAGAGCGCGTCGAAGAACCCCGGGAAGGAGACGTCGACGTCCTCAGCGCCCGTGATCGTCGTCTCTCCCTCGGCGACGAGCGCCGCGACGGCGAGCGACATCACGACGCGGTGATCACCCAGTCCGTCCACGTCGGCCCCGACGAGATCGCTCTCCCCGCCGTGAACGATCAGGGCGTCGCGTTTCTCCTCGACCGCCGCGCCCATCTTCGTCAGCTCCTCCGCCATCGCGCTCACTCGGTCCGTCTCCTTGTAGCGGACGTGCTCCGCGTTCACGATCTCGGTGGTGCCGTCCGCGGCCGCGCCGAGCACCGCGAGCGTCGGGAGGAGGTCCGGCGTGTCACCGACGTCGACGGTCGTCCCGTCGAGGTCAGAGCGCCGCACGACCGCGAGCCCGTCGTCGCGGTGCCAGTCGAGATCCGCACCCATCTCCTCCAGGATCCCGAGGATCGCGCTGTCGCCCTGTGCGCTCGGATAGACGCCGCGCACCTCGACTTCCGGGTCGCCAGCGAGCGCGCCCGCCGCGAGCAGGTAGGACGCCGAGGAGAAGTCGCCGGGGACGGCGTACTCGCCCTCCGGCGGCTCGTACGTCTGGTCGCCGTCGACACGGTAGCCCGCCTCGGTCCGCGCGGCGTCCACGCCGAAGTCGTCGAGCAACTCGATCGTGATGTCGACGTACGGCGCGGACTTCAGCTCCGTCGAGAGTTCGATGTCGATCCCGTCGTCGGTCGAGGCGCCGGCCATCAGGAGCGCGGAGATGAACTGCGAGGAGACGTCACCGGGAATCGTCACCGATCCCCCCTCGATGGGGCCCTCGACGACGAGCGGCGCCTGCCCGTTCCCGCGCGTCGATCGCGCGCGTCCGCCGAGCTGTTCGACGGCGTCGAGGAGCGGTGCTTGCGGCCGCGAGCGCAGCGAGGCGTCACCGGTGAGGACGGTCCCGCCGTCGACGAGCGCGGCCGCACCGGTGGCGAGGCGCATCGTCGTCCCCGAGTTCCCGCAGTCGACGACGTCTGGCGGGGATTCGGGGGTCCCTCCGAAGCCGTCGATTTCGAGGACGCCGTCGACCTCGACGACGTCGCCGCCGAACGCCTCCACGGCGCCCATCGTCTCGCGGGTGTCGGCCGATTTCAGCGCGTGCCGGACGAGCGCACCCTCCGCGTAGCCAGCGGCGAGGATCGCGCGGTGCGTGTAGCTCTTCGACGGCGGTACCTGCGCGTCGCCGTGTACGCGCGACTGCGGGACCGTGACCTGCATACGCGAGCGGACGCGTGAGGCGCCCGTAAGCGTTCCGGGGCCGCCCGAGAGCGACGGCAAACCCTTTTGTCGCGGCGGGCGGACTCTCGCGCATGAACGACGAACGCGACTACGGCGCGCTCGACGCGTTCCTCCGGGAGACGGGCCGCGACGGCTACCTCCTCCACGCGAGCGCCGACCTCGCCGACCAGTACTACCTCTCCGGATTCGACGCGCCCGATCCGTTCGCGACGCTCTACGCGCCGGATCGGACGGCGATCCTCGTCTCTGGACTGGAGTACGGCCGCGCGACGAACGAGGCCCGCGCCGACGTCGTGCGCCGCTACGCCGACTACGACTACCACGCGCTCGCCGCCGACCACGGTCGCGAGGAGGCGTCCCGGCGCGTCCTCGCCGCCTTCCTCGACGAGTTCGCTGCCACGGACGTGGCGACGAACGAGCGCTTCCCGCTCGGCGTCGCGGACGCCCTCCGCGAGCGCGACGTGACCGTGACGGCCGACCGCGACGACCACGTCGGCGGCGTGCGCGCGGTGAAGACCGAGGCGGAGGTCGAGCACGTCCGCGACGCCCAGCGCGCCAACGAGGCGGCGATGGCGGCCGCCGAGGACCTCCTCGCGGAGGCCGACGTCGTCGACGGCGTGCTCCTCTACCGCGACGATCCGCTCACGGCCGAGCGCGTGAAAGAGGAGATCGAGGTGACGCTCCTCCGACACGGCTGTGCGCTCGACGAGACGATCGTCGCCTGCGGGGCGGACGCCGCCGAACCGCACAACCGCGGACGCGGTCCGCTCCGGGTGAACGAACCGATCGTGATCGACATCTTCCCGCGCGAGAAGGACTCGAAGTATCACGCGGACATGACGCGAACGTTCGTGAAGGGCGAACCCACCGAGGCGGCCCGCGAGTTCTACGACGTGACCGAACGCGCGTTCGACGCGGCGTTCGACGCGCTCGAACCCGGCGTGACGGGCGCGACCGTCCACGCCGCGGCCTGCGAGGTGTACGAGAACGCGGGGTACCCGACGCTCCGATCCGATCCCGACGCCGAGACGGGGTTCATCCACTCGACGGGCCACGGGGTCGGCCTCGACGTCCACGAGGCGCCGCGGCTGAGCGAGGGCGCGGACGAGACGCTCGAACCGGGACACGTCGTCACGATCGAGCCGGGGCTCTACGATCCGGCGGTCGGCGGCGTGCGCATCGAGGACATCGCCGTCGTCACCGAGGACGGCTACGAGGACCTGACGGACTACCGCGTGGAGTTCGTCGTCGAGTAATCCCACTCGTTGGCGAGCGTGATCGAGTGGGTGACCAGATCGTCCATCCGGTCGAGCGCGTCCTCCACGTCGTCGAGCCCGTCGATTCCGGGGTTCGACGCCTGCACCGAGTCGAGGGCGACACGCGCGTTGTCGATGGAGTCCGCGAGGTCGTACGAGAGGACGCTGGCGAGTTCCATCAGGTGATCGCCGCGCGTCGACTCGCCGGCGACGGTCTGGCGGAAGTGAATGGAGAGGCCGTCCTCGGAGGGGTACGCCCGGACCTCGAAGTGCTTATCGAGCGGGCCGAAGGACTCCTCGAAGGTCACTGGCTCCTGGATGGCGATCGCCCGGTGGAACTCCGTGTAGAACGTCGAGCCAACCGACTCGGGGAACACCTCCCAGACGTTCTGGCCGACGAGGCGCTCGGCGGTGACTTCGAGGAGGTTCTCGGCCTCCTGGTTGATGTAGGTGAACCGCCAGTCCCGATCGAGCGCGAAGAAGGCGTCCGTGATGCGTTCGTAGACGTTCCGTGCGAGGTCGTTCAGGAGCGCGACGTCCTGTTCGGCCTGATACCGCCGCGCGGCGGAGACGAGCGTCTCGACGAGTCGATCGAAGCTCTCCTCGGCGTCGGCGCGAACGTAGTCGGTGACGCCGGCGGAGATCGCGTCGGCGGCGAGCTTCTCGTCGCCGCCGGTCGCGTAGAGGACGAAGGGGACCGCGGGGTCCGCCTCGCGCACGAGTCGGAGCACGCCGAGCGCGTCGACGTCGGAGAAGCCGCTCTCACAGGCGATGCAGTCGACGTCGTGCTCGGAGAGGGTGTCGGCCACGGACGCGCCGTCCGGTTCGGTGACGACCTCGGTAATCTCCGGGGACGCGTCGAGTTCGCGCACGCGTGACCCGTCGGCGCCGTCACCGACGTAGAGTACGCGGACACCGTCGTCCATACACTATCGGAGAGTAGCAGTCGGACCGTCAAAAGCGCGTTGGCGGATCCTACTCGTCGCCGTGCGCGCGCAGCGAGCGGAAGACGGCGGCGACGTCGTCGTCGTCGAGATTGCTGAGCTCCTCGTCGAGATCGCCCTCCAACGCCTCGATGTCGGCGACGAGGCGCTGGTACTCCTCGTTGTCGGCGAGCTGATCGGCGTCCTTCTGGGTTTCGAGCGCGGCGCGTTTGGCGGCGAGCGAGAAGTACTCGCGGACCTCGACCGTGTACAGCCGGCGGGCGAGGAGTCGACTGACCAGGTCGGTGAGTTCGTCGCGCGAGACCGGCTTGACGAGGTACGCGTCGAACCCCATCTCGATGATGTCGAAATCGGGGTCGACGGCGCTCACCATCGCGATCTGCACGTCGCTCCCGGTCTCGCGTAGCTCGGCGAGCACGTCGTCACCGGATGACTCCGGGAGTCGTCGATCCAGTAACACGACGTCGATGTCGCCGTCGAACTGGTCGAGGGCCTCCGCCGCGGAGTTGGCGGTGCGGACGTCGTGGTCGCCCTCGAGCCACGCGGCGTAGAGATCCGCGAGGTCCCGGTCGTCTTCGACGACGAGTACGGTCGGCCGGTCGGTCATTCACTATCCGGTTCGGTACCGCGACGCTTAAAACCTCCCGACGGACCGACGGGAACGAACTCCTTTTGCCCGCGCGTGGGCTATCGATTCGCCATGGACGTACTCGTCGTCGGCGCGGGCGAGATGGGCCGCTGGTTCGCGGCCGCCGTCACGCCCGACGTCGCGTTCGCGGACGCGGACCCCGCGCGCGCCGAGGCCGCGGCGGACGCGCTCGGTCCGCGGGGGCGCGCCGTCCCCCTCGACACGACCGATTCGTTCGGTATCGTCTGTCTCGCCGTGCCGATGCGGGTGGCGAGCGAGGCGATCGCCGACCACGCCGGGAAAGCCCAGCAGGCCGTCGTGGACGTCACGGGGTCGATGCGCGCGCCGCTCGACGCGATGGCGGCCGCGGCGCCCGCGCGCGAACGCGTGAGCTTCCACCCCCTCTTCGGCGGCGACGCCGCGCCCGGGACGGTCGCCGTCTCGACCGCCGCCGGCGGCCCCGCGACCGACGGGATCAGACGCGACATCGAGGCCGCGGGCAACGACCTCGTCGACGTCACCCCCGAGGTACACGACGACGCGATGCGGACCGTCCAGGGCCGGACGCACGCCGCGATCCTCGCGTTCGCGCTCGCCGCCGCCGACGCCGACGACGACGTGCCGGACGAACTGCGGACGCCGGTGTACGAGCGCCTCGCCGCGCTCGCCGAGCGCGTCCTCAACGGGACGCCCCGCGTCTACGCCGACATCCAAGCGACCTTCGACGGCGCCCGCGACGTCGCCGCGGCCGCCGAGCGCCTCGCCGACACCGACCCCGACGAGTACGACGCCCTCTACGACGATGCCCGTAAATAAGGACGAACTCCGATCGAACGCGAAGTACCTCCGGGGCGTCCGACCGATCGACCCCGAGGAGATCTGTGACTACCTCAGCACGCCGCGTCACCCCGCGGTCGTCCGACGGGCCCTCCGCGAGGAGGCCGCGTCGCTCGGGCTCGTCGAACGCGAGGACGGCACGTTCGTCCCGGTCGAGACCGGCCCGGCCCGCGTCGAGCGCGAGTCCGTCACGGCGCTTCCCGACGAGCACGCGCGCGTGCTGGAGGACCGCCTCGTCGAGACCTACGGCCCGGACTGGCACCGCGGCGAGAGCGGCGATGCCCTCCGCGAGGCGATCCGCCGCCTGAAGGCCGATTACTACTACGAGAACGCCGTCACCTACGACGCGACGGCGGCGCTCGGCTACGCGATCTATCACCTCCCCGATTACTACGCGGTCGGTCGGTACGTCGCCGCGGACCTCGCCGCTGACGGTCTCCTGCCGCGCGACGCGCGCGTCCTCGACCTCGGCGCGGGCGTCGGTGGACCGTTCCTCGGCCTCGCGGACGCCCTCCCGGACGACGGTCTCCTCGACTACCACGCCGTCGAGCCGAGCCCCGCCGCCGACCTCCTCACGGACTACTTCGACGCCGCGGATCCGAACGTCCGCGGGACGCTCCACCCCGAGACCGTCGAATCACTCGATCGCGGCGCGCTCACCGACGAGGGCGACTTCGACCTCGTCACGGCGTTCAGCCTCCTCAGCGAACTCGACGATCCCGTCGCGGTCGTCGAGTCCTACCTCGACGTGCTCGCGGACGACGGCACGCTCGTCCTCGTCGCGCCCGCGGACCGCAACACGAGCATCGGCCTCCGGGACGTCGAGCGCGACCTCGAAGCGCGCGGCGTCACCGTCTACGCGCCGACCGTCCGCCTCTGGGACGGCGAACGCCCGACGGACCGCGGCTGGTCGTTCGTCGAGAAGCCCGACGTCGAGGCCCCGGGCTTCCAGCGGCGCCTCGCCGAGGCGTCCGAGCGCCCCGCCGAGTTCCTGAACGAGACGGTGAAGTACAGCTACAGCTTCCTGCGGACCGACGGCCGGCGGAACCACGACGTCTCGCTCCCCTCCTCGCGGTACGCGAAACTCGGCGACGCCGATCGACACGTCTCGAACCGCGTCGACCTCGTCGCCGCCAAGCTCTCCGGCGACCTCTCAGAGGGCGGCAATCCCCTGTTCAAGATCAGCGACGGGAGCGAGGACACGGACTGCTACGCCGTCCTCGTCGACCGGAGCGCGCTCAACCGCGACCTCCTCGGTGCCGACTACGGGGACCTCCTCTCCTTCGAGTCCGTCCTCTGCCTCTGGAACGACGACGAGGGCGCGTACAACTTCGTCGTCGACGACGAGGTCGTCGTCGATCGCCTCGGCTGAGACCGAACCGCTTTCTCCATTCGGCTCATCGTCATTCCGCTCGGTGGCTCTACCTATCCGTATCTACCGGCCTCACGTCGACATGAGGTGGATCCGACGTCGAATACGGAACGCGAATCAGAACTGACGGCCCGGATATTCTCGCAATATCTAGCCGAGTAGGTGCTTCAGACGAGGAATATGCTATCTGGTTCGTCCTATACGAGACTTTATGTGGGTTGCTTTCGTGTTACGCTTATGGATACTTCTCTCCCACGGCGGGCGAACCCGGAAATAGTGTACGAGATCTGCCGCGAGATGAAGGGTGCCGACGAATTCACCCGGAACGAGGTATACGAGGAGGTGTCGGGAAAGACGCGTGACCTCCGGCGTGGGCTCACGCTCGCCCGTCGCCTCGGGTTCTTGCGGGCGGTCGATAGCGGTACCGACGACGTGTTCCGACTCACCACACGGGGGACCGGGCTCGGCTATCAGTCGTCCTACGAGGGCAATGGGACCGTCGAGGAACTGTTCCGTGAGGCGATAGAGGAGTTCCGACCATACCGGGAGATTCTCGTTCGGGCCCACGAAGGGAACGCGACGTCCGAAGTGATGGGGGACACTTGTGTCACGCAGAGCGCGTTTCGGGAGGCCGCGGGCTCCGTAATCGACGACGAGGTGAAAGACCGGGAGGTGAACCTCCTGATAAAGACCGCTCAGGCGGCGGGTCTCGGCGAGTACCGCACGGGAAAGCGGGGGTACGAGACACGCCTCATACTCTCGGACGACTACGCGCCCTTCGTTGAGTCCCTCAGCCGAGAACACCCGTCGCCGACAGCGGCCACAGATCGGACGACCGATTCGGAACGGGAGACGGCGGCTGAGACGGAAGGTGCGGCGTCCGGGGACTCATCGGATTCGTCCGACGTGACCATCTCCGTCGAACTCGACGTCGGCGACCGCACGAGCGAGGAGATCGCCGCAATCGTCGACGAAATCCGTCACGTGACGGACGAGTAACGTGCCGGGGAACGACGTCAACGAGGAACTCTCGCGCCTCGTTGCGCGGCGGGTGGCCGGCCTGTCGATGGTCCGCGGCGTACGGACGTTCCCGCCGGCGAAACCCGACAGAGTCGTCGCACGTCTGGAGCGCGAACACTACCCGCCGGTCGTCGAGGACGTCACGGTCGACTTCCGGTTCGCGCGAGCGGACGAGTTCAACGTCGTGTACGTGGAACACTGGTCCGGCGAAACGTGGTCGTGTCGGTGGGACCGTCACGAGAACCCACATAGCGACCGTGATCACTTCCACCCGCCACCGGACCCGAACAACGCGTCCCGAGACGCGCTCGCCGCCGTCTATCCCGATGGCCAGAGCGCGGTTGTCGGCGTCGTCTTCGACGCACTCCGTGAACGCTACACTGCGCTCTGGGAGAACCCCGACGAACCGACCTATCCATCCGAATACGGGTTCGATCCCGGCGACGGCGACTGGCCGTTCCTCGGCGACTGACGCGATCGGCCAAGACCACTCATATATACGCCCATCCGCAGATTAATGTACGTGTACGCCCGAGAGGGTAGCATGACCGACGGGAGTGCCCCTCCGACCGACTTCTCCTTGACCGACGAGTGGGAGGACGTCGAGGCGAACCGGACCGTCCGCGAGCGGGTCTACGAGGTTGCCACCACGCTCACCGAACCGACCGCAGTCGGTGACGTCGCGGAGCGCGCCGACTGTGGGAAGGAGGGTGCGCGGACGCACCTCGAATGGCTCGTCGACCTCGGTGTGCTCGAAAAGGTCGCCGACAATCCCGCGCTCTTCACTCGACACGAACCGTACTTTGAGTTCCGCCGAGTGACCGAGCTCGCCCGTGACGCCGGCTCGGCAGATGCGCTCGACGAACGGTTGGACGCCTACCGCGAGCGCGCCGACTCCCTCTCTGAGCACTTCGACGCCGCGACCCCGGACGCGGTCGTGCTCGACGACGTTCCGGACGCGGAGTTCGAGGACGCCGCGGACAAACTCGGCGAGTGGCGGACCGTCGAGCGTCGCCTCCGCGAGGTCCGGCTGGCGAAGCTCCGCTTCGAGGGCGGTCGCGGGGCGTCGTCGAGCGTCGGCCCCTGATGCGGTCCGAATAGCAACATCGAAGGGACGCCTCCCCGACCGCCCGGTATGAAGATCGTTCTGACGAACGACGACGGGATCGAGAGCCCCGGGCTCGCCGCGCTCTACGAGTCCCTTTCGGCCGTCGGCGACGTCACCGCGGTCGCGCCCGCCGAGGACATGAGCGCGACCGGCCGCGCACTCTCCCGCGAGGTCGTCGTCGACGGGCACGAGTACGGCTACGCGGTCCGCGGGACGCCCTCGGACTGCGTCGTCGCGGCGCTGGAGGCGCTCGTCCCCGACGCGGACCTTGTCGTCTCCGGGTGCAATCGCGGGGGCAACCTCGGCATGTACGTCCTCGGCCGGTCGGGCACCGTGAGCGCGGCCGTCGAGTCGGCGTTCTTCGACGTCCCCGCGATCTCGGTGTCGCTCGCGCTGACGAGCGCGGACTTCGAGTCCGGCGAGACACCGAAAGCGGACTACGCCGAGGCCGCGGCCGTCACGCGCTACCTCGTCGAGCACACGCTCGACTCCGGCGTCTTCGAGCGCGCGGACTACCTCAACGTGAACGCCCCCCGTCCGGGGACCGAAACGGGCGACATCGCGGTGACGCGGCCGACGCACGGCTACGAGATGCACGTCGAGCGCGCGGGCGAGCGCCTCCGGCTCCACGACGAGATGTGGGAGCGGATCGACCGGGGGATCGTCGCGAACGAACCCGACGACAGCGACCTCCGGGCGGTCGTCGAGGGGGAGACGAGCGTCTCGCCGCTCACGGCCCCGCACACGACCGAGCACCACGAGATCCTCGATCACCTCGCCGCGGACTACTGACCGGACGGGTCGAGCTCGTCGACGAGGGATCGCACGCGCTCTTCGATCTCGTCGCGGATCTCGGCGACCGCCTCGGGATCGCGGCCGTCCGGGTCGTCGAGGTCCCAGTCGCGGCTCTCGCCCGCCCACCCCGCGGGGCAGACGTCGTCGGCCGAACAGCCCATCGTGATCACGTAGTCGGCGCGCTGGACCTCCTCGAACGTCACCTCCCGGGGCGCCCGGTCGCCGAGGTCGATGTCGATCTCGCGCATCGCCGCGACGACCTCCGCGTGGACGCGCTCGGCGGGGTCGGTGCCGCCCGTGACGATCTCGATCTCCTCACCGAGACCGCGCGCGGCGACCTCGCGCTCGGCGAACGCGGTGGCCATCTGGGAGCGACCCGCGTTCTGAACGCAGACGAAGGCGAGCGTGACGGTCATCGGTGTCGCAGTCGTCGGTGAGCACTAACACCGTGTCGATCTGCGAGCACGGCGTCGGTGGGAGCCACGGGGGCGTGGCTGGCGGCGCGTTCGCCGGGGTCGTGCCTGTCGTCGGGGGACGCGCTCGCGCACTCGGCGACGGGACCGGAGCCCGCGGCGTCGCGCCGATTCCCGGAGTACGCGGAGGCGAAGTCCCTTTGCCGGTGTCGGGGTAACGATCCGATATGCCTGCCGAAGACGTCGACGAGGTCGATCGGGCGATCCTGTACGCGCTCCAGGAGGACGCGCGGAACCTCTCGTCGAGCGACATCGCCGAACGAACCGGGACGTCCGGGAGCACGGTCAGGAAACGCATCCAGCGCTTGGAGGAGGCGGGAGTCATCAAGGGGTACAGCGCCGAGGTCGACTACGAGCGCTCGGGCTACCCGATCCGGATGCTCCTCTTCTGCACGGCGTCGATCCACGAGCGCGGCGATCTCATCCCCGACGTGTTGGCTCTCGACGGCGTCGTCTCGGTACAGGAGCTCATCACCGGCGAGCAGAACCTCCTCGTGACCGCGGTGGGGACGTCGGACAGCGACATCACGCCCATCGCCGAGTCGCTCCTCGAGATGGGCATCACCGTCGCCGACGAAGTGCTCGTCAAGAGCCACGTCACGACGCCCTTCGGCCGCTTCGAGGAGGAGTGAGCCCGGCGACGAGTCGATAACGAAAGATCACACACTCACGCGAACGGACTGGGAACAGACGAAGGATTTATTGCCCGATCTGTTCGTATTGTGGGGTAGGTGTGACCGGGCCCGCTCGCCCGCGTCACGATTCACACACGATGTCGGACACTCACCCCACTCGGACGGTCGGCGCACTCCCCGACGCGGCGTCGGAATCGACCCGTGCCCCCGTGTGGCTCACCCGACTCGTGTGGCTGCTGTGGGCCGCGAGCCTCGGCGTCCTCGGGGTGCACGCGCTCACCGGCGCCACGTGGGCCGTCCCCGGCGTCGTCGCCGTCGACGGCCTCACCGTCGTCATGTGGGCCGCCGTCACGTTCTTCAGCGGCATCGTTCACAGCTACTCGCGGCGCTACATGGCCGGCAGCGAGCGCCTCCGTTCGTTCTTCGCGCGCATCTCCGCGTTCACGCTCGTCGTGATGGTGCTCGTCGCCGCCGCGAACACCGCGCTCTTCGCCCTCGCGTGGCTCGCCATGGGACTGCTCATGGCCGACCTCGTCGGCTACGCCCGCGGCTGGCCGCAGGCGCGCGCCGCCGCCTCGCTCTCCCGCAGGTACTTCCTCGCCAGTAGCGCGCTCGTCGGCGTCGCCGCCGCGACCCTCTGGACGACGACCGGCGCGTCCACGTTCTCGGGCGTCGCCGCCGTCGCCGACTCGCTCCCCACCACCGTGTGGCTCGTCGTCGCCGGGAGCCTGTTGCTCGCCGCGATGATCCAGTCGGCGCTCGTCCCCTTCCACGGGTGGCTGCTCTCGTCGATGACGGCACCCACGCCCGCGTCCGCGCTCATGCACGCCGGCTTCGTCAACGCCGGCGGCATCCTCCTCGTCCGCTTCGCCCCCGTCGTCACCGTCGAGGCGCGCTTCATGCTCCTGATCGTCGCCGTCGGTGCCGCGAGCGCGCTCGTCGGTAAACTCCTCCGCACCGTTCAGACGGACGTCAAGGGCCGCCTCGGGTGCTCGACGACCGGCCAGATGAGCTTCATGCTCATGCAGGCCGGCCTCGGCTTCTTCGCCGCCGCGATCACCCACCTCATCCTCCACGGTTTCTACAAGGCCTACGAGTTCCTCTCGAACGGGAGCGACGTCTCGCGCACGACCCCCGGCCGCGGGCACGGCGAGACGCCGTCGCTCACCGCCGTCGGTGCCCTGGCGACCGGCGTCACCGCCGTCGCGGGCGGGGCGGTCTTCGCCCGCCTCACCGGCGAGGGCCTCCACGCCGACAGCGGCCTCCTCCTCGCCGGCCTCGTCGTGTTGACCACGCTTCACGCCGCCCGGCAGGCGATCGGCCACGCCGGCGTCTCGCCCGCCGTCCGCTACGGTGCGGTCGCCCTCGTCTTCCTCCCCGCGATCGCCGTCTACGGCCTCGTCTACGCCGCCATCGGCGACCTGATGGCCGGCTCGGTGATCGCGGCCGCCCCGACCGACCTGACCGCCGTCCACGCCGCCGTCGCGCTCGCGTTCGCCGCGATCTACCTCGCTATCGAGACCGGCGTCTACCGCCGCAGCACGCGGCTCTACGTCGCGCTCCGCACCGTCGCGCGGCCGGACGGCCGGACCGTCCTGACGAACACGGAGGCCTACGATGAGTACTGATACGACCCACGACACCGACGACGTCCGCGAGCGCATCAGCGACGCCGCCGAGACCGTCGGCACGAACTGGCCGCTCCACTCGTTCGTGACCGCGAACCCCCTCGCCGGCTACGAGGACCGCCCCTTCCACGAGGCCGTCGAGCGCGCGACCACCCTGCGCGGGGGCCGGGCCTACCCGGACCCGGACACGTTCCGCGCCGCGTGGGAGCGCGGCGACATCGACCCGTCGGTCCTCCGCGCCGAACTTGACGCGCACGGCTACTCGCTCGACCCAGAGGCGGCACTCGACCGGCTGGCCGACGCGGCGGGAGACGACGCGCGCACCGTCCGCGACGAGGCGACGGCGCGCGTCGATCACGCGCTCGCGTCGTGGCTCGCGGCCTTCTGCGACGAGGGCGAGGCGTCGTGGCCGATGCCGAACCGCGAGGCCGGCTTCTACGACGCCTTCCGCGCCGTCGCGCGCCACGACTCGACGATCCCGGACGCGGCCTCGCTCGCCGACGCGCCCGACGATCCCGCCGCCGCCATCGCCGACGTCCTCGCCGACCACCCGGGCGAGCGTCTGCCGGCGGTCTTCGAGGCGCATCTGAACGCGCTCCCCGGCTGGACCGGCCTGCTCAAGTACCGCGCCGAGCGCGGCGACGAGTGGCAGGACGCCTACCCGATCACGCTCGTCGGCTATCTCGCCGCTCGCCTCCTGCTCGCCGAGCGCTTCGACGCGCCGATCGATCCGCTCGCCGACGCGGGCGACGAGACCGACGCGAACGGCGCCGGCGCGATCGACGGGAGCGACGACGAGACCGACACCGCCGACGACGGCGTGCCGCTCGCAGAAGTCTGGCTGCGCGCGTGGGAGCAGTCCTACCGCGGCGACGTCGTCGACGCCGTCGCGGACGCGAGCGCGGCCCGCGCGGACCCCGCGGACGACGGGAGCCCCGACGGCCGCGCCGACGCCCAGCTCGTCTTCTGTATCGACACGCGCTCGGAGGTCTTCCGCCGCCACCTCGAGGCCACCGGCGACTACGAGACGCACGGCTACGCTGGCTTCTTCGGCGTCCCGATGCGCTACGAGGGGTACGACGAGGCCAGCGCGGACGCCTGCCCGCCGATCGTCGACGCCGAACACCACGTCCACGAGCGCCCCGACGGCGCACGCGCCGACGAGCACGCGATCTACGATCGCTGGACGGGCCGCCTCCGCGCGGCCGAGTCCGTGCTGAAGGCCGTGAAGTCCAACGCCGCGACGGCGTTCAGCTTCGTCGAGAGCGCGGGCAGCGCCTACGGGGCCGCGCTCGCCGCGCGCACGCTCGCACCCGAGCGCGTCCACGACCTCCGTGACGCCCTCGACGATCGCCTCCCGAGCGTCCCCGACTTCTGCACGCCGAGCGTCGAACGCGAGGGCGAGCGGGTCGGCGACCTCCCCGTCGGCATGACGCACGAGGAGCGCGTCGCGTACGCCGCCGCGGCCTTCGAGACGATGGAGTGGGACGAGTTCGCACGCCTCGTCGTCTTCACCGGCCACGCGAGCGAGACGACGAACAACCCCTTCGAGGCGAGCCTCGATTGTGGCGCGTGCGCCGGCAATCCCGGCGGGCCGAACGCCCGCGTGCTCGCCGCGATCTGCAACGACGACGCCGTCCGCGACGCGCTGGGCGAACGCGGGATCGACGTCCCCGACGACACCGTCTTCCTCGCCGCCGAGCACAACACGACGACGGACGAGGTGACGCTCTACGACGGCGCCGTCCCCGAGAGCCACGAGCGCGACGTCGAGCGCCTCCGCAGCGACCTCGATCGCGCGCGCTCCGGCGCGGCCGCCGAACGGGCGGAATCCATGGGCGCCGATCCCGAACGCGCCGTCCGCGACGCCGAGCGCCGCGCCGCCGACTGGGCGGAGACGCGCCCCGAGTGGGGGCTCGCCGGGAACGCCGCCTTCGTGATCGGGCCGCGCGACCTCACCGCCGACCTCGATCTCGGCGGGCGCGCCTTCCTTCACTCCTACGACTGGACGCAGGACCGCGAGGGCGACGCGCTCGACGCGATCTTCGCCGGCCCGGTCGTCGTCACGCAGTGGATCAACGCCCAGTACTACTGCGCGACCGTCGACAACGCGGCTTACGGGAGCGGGTCGAAGATCACGCACAACCCCGTCGGAAACGTCGGCGTCTATCAGGGCAACGGCGGCGACCTCGTCACCGGCCTCCCGCTCCAGTCGCTCATGGCCGCCGACGACGACCCCCACCACCAGCCCCTCCGCCTCTCTCTCGTCGTCCACGCTCCCGTCGAACGCGTCCGCGGCGTCCTCGCCCAGCACGAACACGTCCGCACGCTCTGCGAGAACGGCTGGCTCTCGCTCACCGTCGTCGATCCGACGCGCGGCCACGACGCGTACGCCTACGACGGAGGGTTCACCCTCGACGAACCCGAGGACTCGACGGCGGAGCGCGAGCCCGAACGCGAACCCGACCCGGAGGCGCGCGTCGCCGTCGCGGACGACTAGTCGCCGAGCAGGCCGGCGAGCGACTCGAACCACGCCGCGACCGACCGCCCGGGCGCCGTCGCGTCCCGGACCGTCGGATCGACGCCGAGACGCGTGACGGTCGCCGACACCGGTCCCGCGCCGCGTTGTCGTTCGAGCACCCACGCGTACGTCGCCGCTTGGAGGTCGTAGCGCCGGCGCGTCTCCCGGTCCGAGGGGGCGAGCGCGACCTTCAGGTCGTCGACGTGCCACGTCCCGTCCGGGCCGCGCGAGACGACGTCCGCGACGTTCTGCGTCTCGACGGCCGCACCTTCGCCGACGCGGACGACGGCGTCCAGCGACTCCTCGACGAACACCGGATCGCTCGCGTGCAGGCGCGCCCACGTCTCGCTCGCGGCGAACTGCGGGCACACCCGATCGGCGACGAACGCCCGGACGGCCGCGCGCTCCGCCTCGCTCACGTCCCGCCCGGCGAGCGCCTCGTCGAGTCGTCTGCGCAGCGGTCCGGCACACGCCGCAAGCGTCTCCGTCTCGACGCCCGCGGAGACGGCGCGCGCGAGCACCGCGTGCGCGACGGTGCCGACCGCGTCCGGGCCGAGCGCATCCAACGGGAGTCCGAGGTCGTCGGACGGCGCCGCCCGCTCCGTGTGGAGCGCGCGCCGCTGGAGGTGTGCGAGCAGGTGTCGCTCGGGATCGCTCGCCAGCGGGTAGAGCGTGCTCGCGTTGACGTATCGCGGAGTCCAGCCGGTCCGCTCGCGCACCGCGGGCGTCGCTGCGGCCGGCGTCGGCGGCGATTCGCGCGACGGCACCCGATCGACGAGCGGGACGTCGTTGACGCCGACCGCGAACGCCCGCTTCGGGTCGCCCGGACGCGGCGACGCGACGGCGTGCGTCTCCCCGCGCGTCGCGCGCTCCATCTCGAACGCCTCGGCGAGCGCGTCCGCCCAGTTCTCCCGCGGTCGGCGCCGCGACGCGTCGCGGTCCGCGGGGAGCGGCACGACGAGGTGGTCGCGGGCGCGCGTCATGGCGACGTAGAGCACGCGCCAGCGCTCCGCGCGCTGTGCGCCCGCGGCGGCGACGAGCGGCGGCGGGCCGGCGAGTCGCGTCCCGTCCGCGACCCATCGCTCGCTCGCCCAGCGGAGGCCCGCGTCGCGGCGCGTGTCGTTATCGTCGTGGCCGCCGTCGCGCTCGTCGCTGATCGGGTCGCGCGCCGGGTGCGCGTAGACGCCGGCGTCGAAGCCGGCGAGCGGTGGGGCGTCGTCACCGACGCCGGCCGGTGGCGCGAGCGCGAGGTGGTCGGCGCGCGCGACGAACGCGTCGGTGTGCGGCCCGTGGAAGCCGAGCCACGCCCCGAGGTCCGCGAGAGCGATCACGTCGGCCTCGTCGCCCTTCATGCCGTGGACGGTACGGAAGACGACGTCGTGGGCCGCCGCGTCCGGGACGGGGACCGTCGGGCCGTCGCCCGGCGCCGCGAGGAAGCGTCCGAGCGCGTCCGCGAGGTCGTCGAGTCCCTCCTCGTCACTCGTCCACTCCGCGACGCCGTCGCGGAGCGCGTCGAGCGCCGCTACTCGGCGCGCCGGATCGCCCCCCGCGAGAGAGAGCGGATCGGCCGCGAGATCGAGCGCGTCGAGCACGTCGTCGACGGCGGCGACGGGCGCGGCGACGTGGCGTGCGCGCCGGGCCGCGAGCGCCGCGAGGCCGTCGAGAAACGCGTCCGTGGAGTCGTCGAGCGCCGACCCCGTCGCCACAGCGGCCGCGCGCACCGACCACTCGGCGTCGGCGACGGCGTCTCGGAGCGCCGCGGGGAGCGTCGTTCCGTCGCCGCCGAGGTCGGTCCCGAACAGCGCGCGCGTCCGGTCGGGGTCGAACGGATCGACCAGCCACCGGGCGACCGCGGCGGCGAGACGGACGAGCGGCCGATCGAAGAGACGCTCGCTCGCGTCCGCGACCGAGAGCCCGCGCGCGTCCAGCTCCGCGGCGAACACCGCCATCCGCGTCCGCCGCGGGAAGAGGACGGTCACGCTCGGCCGCTCGCCCTCGTCTCTGTCGCCCCCGTCGCTCCCATCGCCCTTCTGCTCTTTCCCGTCGCGTCCACCGCCGCTTCCGTCGTCGTCACCGCCCCCGTCGTCACCGTTCTCGAACGTCCCGCCATCGAACGCACCCGCGAGGTAGGCGGCGAGTGCCTGCGCCTCCGCTTCGGCCCAACCGAATTCGCCGGGCGACGCGCTCGCGCCGTGCGTGGCGACGTGGACGCTCGCCTCGCGTGTCGCCTCGCGGTCGGCGACGAGGTGCGGATAGTCGATGTCGAGCGATCCCGCGGCGCCGCGAGTCGGATCGTCGAAGGCGTCGGCGAACACGGCGTCCACGGCCGCGGCGACGTCCGGCCGCGAGCGATAGGTGCGCGCGGCGCGTTCGCGGACGTGCGTGTCCCAGTCGACGCCGAAGTACTCGCCCGCGGCGGCGGCGCGCGCGAAGCGTTCAGGGCTGGCGTTCCGCCACGTGTAGATGCACTGCTTCCGATCGCCGACGAGGACGACCCGCGTGTCGGCGTCCACGAACGGCGCGAGCGCGTCGTGCTGGGCGACCGAGACGTCCTGCGCCTCGTCCACGATCAGCGTGTCGAGCCGGGCCGCGTACCGCTCGCGACAGTGCGTGCGGTAGTCGCTCGCGTACCGGTCGTCCTCGAAGTACGTCGCGATCCAGTGCGCGACATCGAGGTGCGTGACGACCCCACGATCGCGCGTCAGGGCGTCGTAGCGCTCGGCGTACGTCCCGAGGAGCGCCCGGACGTCCTCGATGGCCTCGCGCCACGACGCGTCGCACGCGCGATCCGCGGCGACGAACGCCGCGCGCGCGTCGGCGTCGAAGCCCGCGTCGGTCTCGGCCGCCGTCCGTCGATCGACGAAGCGCTCGACGTCGCGCAGGACGTCGGCGAACGACCCCGGCGAGCCGTCCGGATACGTCCCGTCGACGACCGCGCGGAGGCGATCGGCGAAGGCGTCGACCGACAGTCGGCGCTGGCGGGCGGCCCGGAGCATCGCCGGGAGGAGGTCGTCGAGCCCCGCCGTGTGTTCGCCGCCGGGGTACGCGGCATCGAGGCGCTCGACGCGCGCCGCGTGCTCGGGGTCGGCGCGGAGGGCGTCGACGCAGTCCGCCTCAAGCGTCGCGAGGCGCGTCTCGTCGCCGACCGTCGGGACCCCGTCGAATCCCACCGCCGTCGCGACGTCCGCGAAGACGGTGTGGAGGACGCTGTCGACCGTCCCGAGCGTGTCGCTCCGGCGGAGACGCCGGGCGAGGTCGCTCGCGTCGTCGGCGTCGATGCGGACGTCGTCGTGCGCGGCGAGCGATTCGAGCGCGGCCGCGACGCCCGGCCCGACCGCCGCGGCGTCGGCGCGTGCGAACGAGGTGACACAAAGCCGCCGCTCGGGTGCGCGCTCCCCCGCCCCGCGGCCGCGGGCGAGCACCTCGGCGGCGAGCCGATCCGCGACCGTCGACTTCCCCGCTCCGGGGTTGCAGTCGAGGACGAACAGCCCGGAGTCGTGCGCGAAGACGGCGTCGCGGAGGCGACGCTGTGCGCCCCGAAGCTCGGGAGCGCCGCCGCCCGCCGCTTCCGATGCGTCGGTCATCGTCCGGCCTCCCCGGCCGCTCCCAGCACGCCGGCCAGCGCGTCCGGCACGCGGCGATCGGCCGCGAGCAGGGACGAGAGGTCCTCCCCGTCGACGACGGGCGCGTCGGGCGCGACCTCGGCGAGGAACGGCGACCGGTACGCGGTAACGCCGTCGGCGCCGGTCGCGAAGCGCGTGCAGACGAGGCCCGCGCCGGCCGCGCCGACGGCGTCCGCGAGGTGGTCGCGCTCCCGGGCCTCCGTCCACGCCCCGCGCACCCCGAGCGCCGCGCCGCCACCGGGGCCGCCGTCGCCCGCCACGACCGCGTCGCGGAACGCCGGCGGGAACGCCCCGCTCGGGCGCTCGGGCCACTCGCCGTCGACGAACCCCACGGCGACGACGTACGGGACCGTCCGCACCCACGCGTCGGTCGCGTCCAGCACGTCGATCCGCTCCGCGTTGTCGTGTTCGCGTCGACCCGGTCGGGTCGTCACGAGGGCGTCGAGGACGTCCGCGACGGCCGCCCACGACGCCTCGACGTACCCGCGCCCGCACCAGTCGCCGTACTTCGCGCGGACCTCGCCGAGCAGGTCGCGCGAGCGCGAGAGCGCCCGCGCACCCCGCGAGGTCGCGCCCAGATCTGACGTGTCGGCGTCGCGAACCGCCGGTAGGACGACGCGCTCGCACGCGTCGAGTACCGGCCCGAGCGTCGGCTCGACGGTCTCGGGGCGCGGCGCGCCGGCATGCGTCTCGGCCCACGCCAGCAGTCGCCTGACCCCCGCACGCGCCGCCGCTTCGCCGTCCGTCGCCGGATCGAGCGCGTCGAGTCGTCGCCGCCACGTCTCGACGTCCCCCGAGTCGTCCGCGAGCGCGCGGCGGACGACCGCGACGTCACCGTGGTCCAGCGGCCAGACGCGCCCCCGGTCGGCGCGTGGGGGAACCCACTCGACGTCGAACGGCGCGAACAGGTCGGCGGGCGTGATTTCGCCCTCGCCCTCGTCACTCGTGGCGTCGAGGAGCGCGACGCAGGCGCTGAGGACGCGATACGGCCGCGTCTCGGTCACCGCGAGCTGCGTCCAGACGGAGAGGTGGCGGCCGTACTCCCGCCCCGCCCGCGTCAGGGCGCGCTCGTAGCGATCGACGTCGCGGGCGACGACCGCGACGTCGGCGACCGCGGCGCCCCGTTCGAGGAGCGCGTCGACGGCCGCCATCGCCGCGCGCGCCTCGGTCCGCCGGGTGGGCGCGACGACTTCGGCGACGGGGACGGCCGGATCGAGCCCGCCGGTCGGCGCGTCCGCGACCGTCACGTCCGCGCCGTCGACGGCCGGCCCCGCCGCGAGCCGGGACGCGAGCCGCTCGGCGATCCGCGGGCCCGTCCCCGCGCGCAGAACGCAGTGAACGTCGGTGTCCGTGTACGCCGCGACGGCGCCCAGGAGATCGAGCAGCGGGCTTTCGACGGTGCTCACGCCGGCGAGCGAGAGGCGTTCGATTCCGGGGTACGCGTCCGTCCACGCCGCTCCGTCGCTCCGGACGATCGCGTCCCGCGCCGCGCGCAGCGCCGCCGCCGTCGAGACGGGGCGATCCGCCCGTTCGGCGAGGGCCGCTTCGATCCCGTCGAGTCCGTCCAGCAACGCCCGCGTCTCGCGCGCCGCCGCGTCGGGGAGGGCACTCGCGACGGTGTCGAGCGCGTCGCGGCGTTCGCCCGCCCCGCCCGCGACGGTCGTCAGCTCCTCGCGCGCGGCCTCGATCGCGTCTGCGTGCGCGGCGAGATCCGGCCCGACCACCACCCGGAGCGGATCGCCCGCCACGCTTCCGTCGTCGAGGACCCGTTCGAGGAGGCGGAGACGGTCCGCGCGGTCGAGCGCCCCCCGGTCGACGGCGTGCGTGCGAACGTCGCGCGCCACGTCGCCCGGCGAGGCGAGACGAAGCGAGCTCCGCGGCCGCGATCGCTCGGCGAGCGCGCGCTTCAGGTTGCGCTTGTGGAGGCGCTCGGGGGTGAGAACGAGGTCCGTCGCGGCCGCGCGTCGCATCGCCCGATCGAGGAGCGTCGCGGCCGTCCCGACGTGGACGGTCAGCGACGCCGTGCGGTCGTCGCGAGAACCCGAGTCGGCGTCCGTCATCGAACGCCGCGTCGGTTCGCTCCGGTCCGTCTAAACGACGGCGGTTCCGCGACGACGCGCGTCTCGGGACGTGAATCCCACCGCCGGTCGGCGCTCTCGAAGGAGCGCGAACCGAGAGGCGCGCTTCAGCGGTTCTCGCGCTGTTGGATCTTGTTCAGCTCGATGAGTAGCCGAAACACCGCTTTCACGAGGTTCGAATCGAGGTCGAACGCCTCGGCGTTCTCGCCGGCGCGGGCCATCACGGCCTCCTCTTGGGCCTCGTCGGTCGTCGCCATCCCCTCGTCGGCTTTCACGTCGGCAACGGCGTCCGCGACGTAGGTGCGGCGTGCGATCAGTTCGACGATGTCGCGGTCGATTCCCTCGATCTCCTCGCGGAGTTCGTCGAGGCTCATCTCGTCCGTGCGCCGTCGTGCTGTGTCGTCGTGCGAAACGTCGTTCCCGGTTTCGTCTCCCATGTGTCCTGTAGGTCCTCCAAAGCGCTCCGCTCCCCGACGGCGACGTAGCTCGGGCCGGTGCCCGAGAGCGAGACGCCGTCGGCTGCGGGCATGGCCTCGACGAGCGGGGCGAGCGGAAAGTCGAGCGCCCCGCAGAACGCGAAGCCGTTGATCGTCATCGCGAGGCCGTATCGCCCCGCGAACGTCAGCTCTTCGACGTGTTCCGCGAGCGGCGCGATCCGCGCGCAGCGCTCGGCGTCCGCGTCCGCGCTGAACGCCCGCTCGTCCGGCGTCCAGACGAGCACGTCCCAGTCGGGGTCGTCGCGCGAGAGCAGGACGTCCCGATCGTTGTCGGTCACGGTGAGCCCGCCGAGCATGCTCGCGCTCGCG
Organism: Halarchaeum nitratireducens; assembly: GCF_014647155.1. Taxonomy (GTDB): domain Archaea; phylum Halobacteriota; class Halobacteria; order Halobacteriales; family Halobacteriaceae; genus Halarchaeum; species Halarchaeum nitratireducens. The sequence goes on from NZ_BMOQ01000004.1 coordinate 243,660, forward strand.
TCGTCGTACGCGCCGGTGACGGTCACGCCGACGTCGCGAGCGGCCCGAACCCCGAGCAGTGCCGCGTCCTCGCGCGGAACGTCGTCGGCGACGCCGAGCGCGTCGAGCGCGGCGAGCACGGTCGCGTTCGCGGCCGCGCTCGACGACTTGAGGCCCGCCGCCATCGACACCTCGGAGGACGTCTCCACGTGCCCGCCCCGGACCCCGTCGCCGTACGTCTCGCAGGCGAGTTCGACGCAGCGCTCGACGAGGCGGGTGTCGGCGTCCGGCTCGCCGGCGACTGACCCCGTGACCGCCCCGCCGCCGCCGAGCTCGACGTCCGCACGGGTGTAGCGGTCGATGGCGAAGGCGGCGCCCCGGCCAGTCGCGAGCGCGTTCAACACGGTGCCGGCCGCAGGGGCCTCGGCGCTCCCGTCCATATCTGAGGGTCACCGACGCACCACTTAGCGGTGGCGGTCCGCGCGACCGCATCGAACGCGGCGCTTTTGCGCGCGCAGACGTAGAACGGGACATGAGCTACCGGAACGACGTCGCCCCGGAGACCCTCCCGGTCGAACTCACGTCCGACGGTGTCGTGCTGACGTACGCGGACGGCCGCGAGACGTTCTACAACGGCGTTCCCGAGCGACACGAGGGGACGCTGCGGACGAACCCCGGGATGCACGTCCAGGTGCTCGTCCTCGATCCGACGGAGACGGAGGGCGTGATGTGTTACGTGAACGATCGGGACACGCACGATGAGGTGCTTGAGACCACCGGCGTCGGACGCGTCATGCTCGATCCCGGCGAGACGACGGAAGTCTTCCCGGGCGTCACCGTCGAGATGGACGGCTACGCGGCGGAGATCACCGCAGATCCCGAGGTCGCGCGCGGTCGCGTCTTCGTCTTCGAGGAGGACGAGACGCGGGAGTACAGTTTCGAGTTGTTCGCCGGCGAGTAGGCTACTGTAAGTAGGAGGGGTCCTCGGCGTCGCAGGTCTCCTCGTGTTGGGTCGCGTCGTCCTCCGAATCGAACATCAGTCCACATTTCTCACAGCGGTACCACGTCATGTCGTCCCGCTGGGTTTCCTCGACCATACTCTCACTCTCGACGCCCGTCCTGTTAGGCGTTTTCCCCACCGTAGTCATTTATCCCCCGCTCACCAACACGGGGATATGAGCGAGGACAGCGTCCCCCGCCTCGTCGTCCGCGAGGCCACCGCGCGCGACGCCGGTCGCGGGATCGTCCGCCTTCCCGACGCCGTCCGCCGCGATCTCGGCGTTCTCAGCGGCGACACCGTTCGCCTCGTCGGCGAGCGGGCGACGGTCGCCAAGGTGTGGCCCGACGCGGCGCTCGCCCCCGACGAACTCCGTATCGACGGCGCGACCCGCGCGAACGCCGGCGTTCGCGTCGGTGACACGGTCCGCGTCGAGCGCGCGTCGGTCAGCGACGCCGAGCGCGTCGCCGTCACCCCGGCCGTCCCACCGGAGCGCGAACGCGACGCGGTCGTCGACGCCGTCCGAACCGCCCTCTTCGATCGCCCCGTTCGCGCCGGCGAGACCGTCCGCGTCGACTCCCTCGGCCGTATCGGCGAGTTCGAGATCGGCGACACGACGCCCGACGGCGACGTCGTCGTGACGGACGCGACGACCATCGACGTGCGCGAGCCCGAACCCGGCGACGAGGGGCGCGAGCCGTCGGCCGACGGCGATCGCGTCGGCGTCACCTACGAGGACGTCGGCGGCCTCGGCGAGGAGCTCGCGGCCGTGCGCGAACTCGTCGAACTCCCGCTGACCGATCCCGGGCGCTTCCGGCGCTTCGGCGTCGACCCCCCGAAGGGCGTCCTCCTCTACGGGCCGCCGGGGACGGGGAAGACGCTGATCGCGCGCGCCGTCGCCACCGAGGTGGACGCGCACTTCGTCAGCGTCTCCGGGCCCGAGATCACCTCCAAGTACAAAGGCGAGTCCGAGGAACAGCTCCGCGAGGTGTTCGCGGAGGCGCGCGAGAACGCCCCGAGCGTCGTCTTCTTCGACGAGTTCGACGCCATCGCGGGCGAACGCGACGACGCCGGAGACATGGAGAACCGGATCGTCGGCCAGCTGTTGAGCCTCATGGACGGCCTTGAGGGCCGCGGCGAGGTCGTCGTCATCGGCGCGACCAACAGGGTCAACGCCATCGATCCCGCGCTCAGGCGGCCGGGGCGCTTCGATCGGGAGATCGAGATCGGCGTCCCCTCGCGGGCGGGCCGCGCGGAGATCCTCGACGTCCTCACGCGCGGGATGCCGCTCGCCGACGACGTCGACCTCGGGACGTTCGCCGACCGGACGCACGGCTACGTCGGCGCGGACCTCCGCGCGCTCGTCACCGAGGCCGCGATGGCCGCGATCCGCGACGACCGCGACACCGTGACGCGCGCGGACCTCGACACCGCGTTCGCCGCCACCGATCCCTCCGCGATGCGCGAGGTCGTCGCCGAGTCGCCGGACGTCTCCTTCGCCGACGTCGGCGGCCTCGACGAGGCGAAGGCGACGCTCCGCGAGGCCGTCCAGTGGCCCCTCCAGTACGGCCCGCTCTTCGAGGCCGCGAACACCGACCCGCCGACCGGGATCCTCCTCCACGGTCCGCCCGGCACCGGGAAGACGATGCTCGCGCGCGCCGCCGGCCACGAGGCGGGCGTGAACGTCGTCCGCGTCGCCGGCCCCGAGCTCGTCGATAAGTACGTCGGCGAGTCGGAGAAGGCGGTCAGGGAGGTCTTCGAGCGCGCGCGACGCACCGCCCCCTGCGTCGTCTTCTTCGACGAGATCGACGCCGTCGGAAGCGCGCGCGGTCCCGAGACGAGCGAGGCGACCGAGCGCGTCGTCAGCCAGCTCCTCACCGAACTCGACGCCGCCGCGGAGAACCCGAACCTCGTCGTCGTCGGTGCGACGAACCGCCGCGACGCGCTCGATCCCGCGCTCCTCCGGCCGGGGCGCTTCGAGACACACGTCCACGTCCCCCGGCCCGACGAGGCCGCACGGCGCGCGATCCTCGCCGTCCACACGGCCGAGAAACCGCTCGCCGCCGACGTCGACCTCGATCAGGTCGCCGAGCGCACGGAGGGGTACACGGGCGCGGACCTCGCCGCGCTCGTCCGCGCGGCCGCCCTCGACGCCATCCGCGACACCGTCGACGCCCACCCCGACGACGCCGCGTCTTACCCCGACGAGGTCCTGCTCCGCCGCGAGCATTTCGCCGCCGCGCGCGAGCGCTACGACGCCTCGCGCTGACGTCCCGATAGGTACAGGGGGTCCCGGGACGAAGCCGGCCCATGGCCATCGAAGCCGTCGTCTTCGACATGGACGGCGTCGTCGTCGACTCCGAGCGTTACTGGGTCGCTGAGCTCTCCGAGATCCTCGCCACCGCCGTGCCGGGCGCCGACCTCGCTCCGGAGTCCGTGGTCGGCATCAACGTCTACGATCAGTACGAACTGCTCGCCGCCGACCACGACATCGCGGTCACGCGTGATGAGTACTTCGACCTCTTCGATCGGCACGCCACGACCGTCTACACCGAGAAGGCGTCGCTCACCGACGGCTTCCACGACCTCCTCGCGGAGATCCGCGCCCGCGATCGCCCGCTCGCGCTCGTCACCTCCTCGTTTCCGAACTGGGTCGAGATGGTCTTCGAGCGCTTCGACCTCGACGACGCCTTCGACGTCGTCGTCACCGCCGCCGAGGAGGACGTCCCCGGCAAGCCCGAGCCCGACCTCTACGAACTCGCCGCGGCGCGCCTCGGCGTCGCCCCGTCGGACGTGCTCGTCGTCGAGGACTCGGAGCACGGCGTCGCCGCCGCGGACGCCGCGGGCGCGTACGTCGTCGGCTACCAACACGGCGTGAGCACCGACATGGACCACGACGGTGCGGACGCCATCGCGACCGATCCCGAGACGCTCCGCGCGCGCGTCCTCGACGCGCTCTGATCGGGCTCTGGCGGGACGAAACGAAAAACGTCGGGACGAAGCGGGACGGGGCGAAACGACGGAGGCGGGACGAAACGCGACGCCCTCTCAGGCCCGCGGGAGGGTGAGCGTGACCGCCGCGCCGCCGAGGTCGGACTCGTCGAACTCGACGCGCCCGCCGTACTCCTCGACGATCCACCGGACGAGCCAGAGACCGAGCCCGCTCCCGTGTTCGAGTTGCGTGATGTCTCGCTCCCCCGCGACGAGTTCGCGCTCGGACTCGGGGATCCCCGGGCCGTCGTCGGCGACGGTGACCGCGACCGACCGGCCGTCGCGCTCGACGTCGATCTCGACCGTCGGATCCTCGCCGGCGTGTTCCGCCGCGTTCTCGACGAGTTCGTCGATCGCGTCGCGCAGGTACTCGCTCGCCCGCACGGGCGCCGACTCGGGGGCCGCGAGCGCCACGTCGAGGCCGTACGCCTCCTCCGCGTCCGCGACGACCCGCCGACAGGTCGCGGCGACGTCCACCTCCGTCACGTCGGTGTCGAAGGCCTCCTCGACCGCGCGGACGTTCTCGTTTATCTCCGTGAGGTCGTCGGCGACGGCCTCGACCTCCGCCGCCGTCTCGGGGTTCGACTGTCGGATCCGCTCGACCGCGAAGAGCAGGCGCTGGGCCTCGTGGCGGAGGTTGTGCCGGACGAGCGTGTTGAGGACGGCGAGGCGTTCGCGCTCCGTGGCGAGCTCCTCCGCGCGGATACGCCGGACGTCGTAGACGCCGATGATGACGTGCGCGACGGCACCCGCGGAGAGCGCGACGGAGAAGAGGAAGCCGGCGTCCTCGACCGGCCGGTACGTGAACACCAGAGTGAAGACGGCGCCGAGGACGACGATGCCCAGGAAGTTCCACCCCGCGATCCGGACCGCGTTCGTCTGCGAGACGTCCAAGCGATAGACGACCGCGCCGACGGCGACGAGGCCGAGCGAGACGAGCACTCCCGCGACGCCCAGGACGATGCCGAGCGGCGGCGGCCCGGAGAGCAGGTGCGCGAGGATCGGAACGAGGAGGACGACGCCGGTGAGCGAGAGCGACCCCGTCGCCGCGAGCCGGAGTGGTTTCATCGTGTTCCTCGATTCATCGGACCGCCGACGGATAAATGATTAGTCATCACGGGTCGGTCCCGTCGGCACGCGCCGAGCGCGAACGCGGGGTCGAGCGGCCGGATACGGGGCGACGCGTAGCGGTGCGGGACGGCGCGTGGCGGCGGCGCGGTAGTGAGTGAGGACGTGGGAGTAGTGAGGTGCGTGTGAAGCGGCACGTGGCGGCGCGGGCCGACCCCGCGGACCGCACCGCGAGCGACGGCGGCGCTCGCGGGAGTTTTTGGTGAAGCTTTTCGGCGCGAGCGGTCGCCGTAGGCGACCCGAGCGCGAAAACGGTTCTTTACCAGAAGGCCTTCGTCCGGGCGTACTCGCGCTCGCGTTCGAGGATGTCGCGGTAGAAGTCCGCGTCGTCCTCGCGGTGGTTGTTGATCACGCGCGCGGCGTTCTGCGGACCGACGCCGCGTGCGGCGAGCGCGATCACGGCCTTCTTTCCGTGGCTCTGGACGATGCTGGCGTTCCGGTAGGCGCGCTCGACCGTCTTCTCCTGTTCGTCGTCGCGGTCGGCGGGGTCGGCGTCGAGGGCCGTCAGGACGTCGTCGGCCCACGGCGAGAGCGCGGCGATCCGCGTGGAGCCACAGCGGGGACACTCGGGCTGCTCGCGCACCCTGCGGACCTTCGTCTCCTGCTCCCACTCCCCGCAGTGCAAGCAGACGAGGTTCACGCGGTCGTCCATGAGGCGCTCCCGGACCGCTTTCACGACGCTCGCGTCCGCGTTCTCGGGCGTGAGGAGTTCCTTCCCCGAGGAGCGCCCGCCGACGCCGATCGGGGTGCGCTCGCCGTGACGGGCGACCGCGAGATCGTCCGACTGGACGCGTTCGAGCACGCGCGCGGCGCCCTCGGCGTCGAGGTCGGTGTGGAACACCTCGCGCAGCGCCTCGTCGTAGACGGGGGTGTCCTCCAAGGCGCTCAGGATGCGCGAGAAGCCGACACCGTCGCGGCTCTTCGAGCGGTCGAGCGCGCCGAACTTCGCGGCCACCTGCGCGAGCGTGAACTTCAGCGTGTCCGAGCGCTTCAACGAGAGTTCGAGGACGGCCGCGACGTGGCCGGGGTCCGTCTCGTGGAGCACCGCCTCGACCTCGCTCGCCCGCACGCGCTGGGGGACTTCGAGCTCGATCCGGTACGGTCCGGCGTCGAGGCCGACCGACGAGCCGGTACGTTGCCCGACGAGCGCGGAGAGCAACCGCCCGAGCGTCTCGTTCACCTCGTGGCCGAACGCGGTGTTCAGCGTGATCGCGCGACCCTGCGCCTCGATGACGAGTCGGTCGTCGCCGGGGACGGGCGCGTCGGCCTCGACCTGCCGCGCGACGGGATCGAGCGCCGCGGCGACGGTGTCGGCGTCCGCGGGGTAGCGGCCGGCGACGTCGCGCGCGACCGCCTCGCGGGTCGCACCGCGCTCGAACTGCGCGGCCGCCGCGACGCGCATCTCCCCGACCTCCTGGGCAACGTCGTAGGGCACCGGGATCTCGGAGCCCGTCCACGACGGAACCTCGCCGCTCGGGTCCGCGATCGGCGAGACGTTCACGCGCCCCTCCTCCTCGTCGATCTCCGCGATCCGCCACATCTCGCCGCGCTGGACGAACGTCTCGCCGGGCTCCGCAAAGTTGACGACGAAGCGCTCGTCGAGCGTCCCCACCTGTCTGCCGGCCGCCATGTCGTACACCTCGTAGGTCTCCTCGTCCGGGATCATCGAGAGGTTCGCGTAGACGTACTGCCACGTCCCCGAGGAGGAGAGCTCGTCCGCCTCCTCGTCGAGGTAGAACACTCGGTTCTTGTGGAGTTCGCGCACCACCTCGCGGAAGGTCTCCTCGTCGAGATCGCGGAACGGGTAGGCGCGCGTGACGATCCGGTACGCGCGGCGCGCGGCGACGTCGCCGAAGTCCATGGCGATCCCCGCGATCTGGTTCGCCACCGTGTCGAGGCTCCCGTGGTGGATGTCGACCGTCTCCACCTGACCCGCGCCGGCCCGCCGCGCGATGACGAGCGCCTCCGCGACCTCGTCGGGGTGCGTGGCGACGATCGTCCCCGAGGAGACGGCGTCCCGCCGGTGTCCGGCGCGCCCGACCCGCTGGAGGAGGCGGGCGACCTCCCGGGGACTGTTGTACTGGACGACGTGATCGATGTGTCCGACGTCGATCCCCAACTCCATCGAGGACGTACAGAGCATCGCGTCGAGGTCGCCGGCTTTGAACGCGTCTTCGACCTCGATCCGCGCCTCCTTCGCCAGACTGCCGTGGTGGACGCCGATCTCGCTCCCGAGCTCCTTGAAGCGCGACCCGAGCGCCTCGGCCGTCTGGCGCGTGTTCACGAAGATCAGCGTCGAGTCGTGTCGCTCGACGATCTCGCGGATCGCGCGCACGTGACTCGCCATCTCCGCGCTCGTCACGAGTTCGTTCCCGAGGCGCTCGTCCGCCTCCGTCACCGTCGGCGCGACCACGTCGAAGTCGACCTTCGAGGTGACGTCCACCTCGATCACGTCGAAGTCGCGCCCGCCGGTGAGGAACCGCCCGACTTCCCCGGGGTCGCCGACCGTCGCGGAGAGGCCGACGCGCTGGAAGTCGCCGGCGAGCTCGCGCAGTCGTTCGAGGCCGATAGCCAGTTGCGCGCCGCGCTTCGCGCCCGCGAGCTCGTGTACCTCGTCGATCACGACGTGCTCGACGTCGCTCAGCGCGGTGCGGAGCTTCTCGCCCGTCAACATCGCCTGCAGCGTCTCGGGCGTCGTCACGAGGACGTCCGGCGGGTCGTTCGCCTGCTTCGAACGCTGGTAGTCCGAGGTGTCGCCGTGGCGCACGTCCACCTCGACGTCCAGAACCTCACCCCACCAGTCGAGGCGCTCGCGCATGTCGCGGTTCAGCGCGCGCAGCGGCGTGACGTAGAGCGCGCTGATCCCGTGGACGTGGCCGTCGGCTTTGCGCTCGACGATCGCGTCGAGCACGGGGAGCATCGCCGTCTCCGTCTTGCCCGTCCCCGTCGGCGCGACGACGAGCGCGTCGTGTCCGGCGACGAGCGGCGGGATCGCGCGGCGCTGTGGCTCCGTCGGCGTGGCGAAGCCGCGCTCGGAGAGCGCGTCACGGACCGCGGGCCCGAGGCGGGTGAACGCGTCCACGACGCCGGTCTCACTCATCACCGGACGAAGGGGCGCGGGCGAGTTAAGCCACTCGGCGCCGGCGATCGGGCACGCACGTCCACCGGCGCGCGTCCCCGTGGAAAGCGAGCACGCACGGCGCGACGACTGTCGACGACGGCGGGTACCGGGCGTCGAGCGGCGCCACCCACCCGAGACGGGCCGCGAACGGATCCGCCCGCGTCCCTCAGAGGCCGCGGTACGGGCCGAGTCGAGTGCCGTCGAGCAGGTAGGCCTGCGCGTCCGGGCACGCCTCCGGGAGGAACGGGGCGAGGAACTCCTGCCCCTCGACGTTCACCCACGTCCCGCCGCTGTACTCGTTGAACGCCGGACAGACGACGAGCTCTCCCGAGACGGCCGCATCGCGCGTCGCGTCGTCGTGTTCCGCGAACGGCGCCCCCTCCAGGGGGCCGCGGAGCCAGACGCGCTCGACGCGACTCCCGCCGACCTCGTCCGCTAAGCGGACCGCCGGATGCTCGTGGCCGACGCAGACCACGTCGGCTTCGAGGACGTCGCGGCTCGGCCACGTGTGCCCGTGGCAGAATCCCACGTCACCGAACCGACCCCCTTCGGCGGGCGTGACGTCGATGTCGACGACGTCCGCGACGCCGCCGTCGTGGTTCCCCCGCACGAGCGTGGCCGGCACCGGGAGGTCGGCGACGAGCGTTTCGAGCTCGTCGCGTTCCGCGCCGCGCGGCTCGCCGATCCGGTGGCCGAGGTCGCCGAGGAAGACGACGCGTTCCGCGCCCGTCTCGACGACGAGCGACAGCACGCGATCCCGGCGTTCGTCGGCCCGCGAGGGGGCTTCGAGCCCGTCGCGGCGCAGCGACGCCTCGATCCCCGCGTGGTAGTCCGCGACCACGAGGGCCGACTCGTCACCGCAGTCCGCGACCGCCGCCGGCCGTCCCGGGACGGGCTCGACCCGCGCCATCTAGATGGCCTTCAGGTGGTCCTCGCCGGACTCGTAACACCGGCCGCTCATCAACGCCGACTGGATCGCGTCGGCGATCTCGCTCTCGTCGGCCTCCGTCTCTTCGAGCACGGTGCGCACGAGGTCGTCGCGGTCCGCGCCGTCGCCGTCGTCGAGGTCGTCCATGTAGTCGACGACGAGGTCTTCGAGGTCGACGTCCGGCGGCGCGGCCTCCGCGTCCTCGGCGTCGCTCTCGGGTTCGTCGTACTCGGACGCGGTGAAGTCGTCGAGGTCGTCCGCGTCCCCCCCGTCCTCCCCGAAGTCCGTCGACGCGTCGAAGTCGCCGAGGTCGCTCGCGCCCCCGCTTTCCGACGCCGACTCGGCGACGCCCGCCGCGGGTTCGTCCGCCGCCGCTGGCTCCTCGTCCGTGGCGAGGTCAGACTCGCCGCCCTCCGGGATGTCGTTCCCCGTCGAGAAGCCGACGTCGAACTCCTCTTCGACCTCGTTGCGGGTCTCCTCGTCCATCTCCCACTGCTCGTCTTCGCCGCTTTCGAGCGCGCTCTCCTCGTCGTCGACGTCGCCGTCGGCGCGCTCCGCGTTCTGGACCGCCGGCTCCCCGCCGTCGCCGAGATCGTCCGGCGAGGGCGCGGTCGTCTCCGTGGCCGTCTCGCCTTCCGGCGTCGCCTCGACGCGCTCGTCCGTCGTCGCCCCCGTCGTCTCCACCTCGGCGAGTTCCGCGCCCGCGTAGGAGAGGTCGGCGTCCGTCCCGCCGCCCTCGTTCGGCGCGAGCGCGAGCGCCTCGACCTCGTCGCGTTCGCCCGCGACGACGCGCGAGGCGTCGAGCGCGAGCTCGCGGACCGCCGCGAGATACGCGGGCGTCGTCCCGTAGTGGTCGATGGCGTGCGAGATGCCCGACGCGAGGCCGTACGGGACGTCGCGCGCGACCAGCGCGTCGGTCAGCTCGTCGCCGCGCTCCGGCATGTCGAGGGCGTCCGCGAACGTCGAGACGCGCGCAAGCGTGCGCTCCGCCGCCGTGACGACCCAGCGATCGCGGGTCTCGGACGTCACCGCGTTCACGCTCTCCGGCCGGATGGAGGTGTAGACCTGCTCCGAGTCCTCCGGGCTGAACGTCCGCGCTTTGCCCGTCACCGCGACGAACGACGGCACGTCCGCGTTTTCGAGCGAGGCGAGCGCGTCCGGCTGGTACTGGCCGGCGTAGACGACGAACGCGCCCGTCGGGTCGACGACGCGCGCTCGCACGACGTCCTCGTTCACCTGCTCGACCGAGGTGAGGACGCCGACCGCGAACAGCCGATTCACGCGCGCGCCCGTCGGCGTGACGACGTAGTTCGGCGCGCGCTCCTCGTCGCTCTCCGCGTACTGGTAGTCCGCGTCGTCGAACTCCGCGGCGAACAGCCGCCACGCGACCTCGCGGCTCGGGCGCTCCTCGCCGTCGTCCCCGGACGATCCCGAGTTCGAGTTCGAGGTCGAATTCGCGCTCATGCGCTCACCTCCGCGAGCAGGTCGTGCGCCCGCTCGGCCGGATCGCCGTCGCTCTCGCGGAACCGGACCGTTTCGAGGTTCGCGCCGTACTCGTCGACGGAGAGGTGCCCGCGCACCGCGTACTCCTTGCCGACGACGGACTCGCGGATGTCGTCCGCGACGACCTCGCGGTTCATCGCGTCCCGCGCGGCCTCAAGGGCGTCCTCCAGGGTGCCGCCGTACACGGCCTCGGTCAGCTCTCGATCGAGGATCGCGGTCGCGGTCCCCGTCCCGTCGTCGAGGATCGCCTTCACGCGCATGTCGTCCTCGCCCTCGACGTCGCCGTGCGTGCGACACTGGCCCTTCTGGATGACGCGCCCGCACTCCGGGCAGCGCTCGATCAGCCCCGAGCCGTCCCGGACCTCGATGACGTTCCCGACGAGCTCAACGTCGTACGCGCCCCCGCCGGAGACGGCCTCGCGGATCGTCATGCGCGTCGGGCCGCCGACCTCGACCGGCTCGCGCTCGGTGACGACGGAGAACTCGGAGACGTTGACCGACGGGACGCCGCGGAACTCCCGGACGTACGCGTTCTCGACGTGGACGCTCGCGCCCTCCTCGGTGAGCTCGGGGACGACCTCCCACGCCGTGAAGGGGAGACGCGCCGTCTCGTCGCCGAGCACGCCGGAGAGGATCTCCGTCTCCCCGTCGCGTCCGTCGATGGTCTTGCGCTCCACCTCGACGACGCGGACGTCGAGCGTCACGCCCCGATCACCCGCTTCGAGGTCCGCGAGGTCCGCCTCGCCGCCCGCCTCGTAGGCGATTTCAAGAGGCTCGTCGACGACCGAGACCGTCGAGGACTCCCCGAAGTTCAACTCGGGGCGTCCCTCGTACTCGCGGACGCCCGCGTTCCCGATGCGGACGACGTCGCCCGCCTCAAGGCCGAAGTCCTCCCACGCGGTGTAGGAGATCTTTCCGCTCTCGTCGGCGAGTTCGCCCTCGAAGATCACGTGGTCGTCGCCGTTGTAGCGGATCGAGCGTTTCCCGACGGTCAGGACCTTCGCGGTCACGGTGACGTTGCCCGAGTCGGGCGTCACCTCCGCGAGGTCGGCGGACGTCGGCGCGGACGAACCGCCCGAATCGCCGCCGTACTTCCGGCGGAGGCTCTGTTTGGCCTCCTCCATCGGCACGCTGTACTCCACGAGATTGCGGAGTCCCTCTGCGACCTCCTCTTTGTCGACACCGAGGTCGGAGGCGAGCTCCTCGGCGTGTCGGTCGATTTCCATCACGTGTTCGTTGGACCGGGCGCCGTAAAAGCGTTCCTCGCGCGGGCGCGCGTGAGTCGGCCCGAATAATCGCCATCGAGAAAACGCTTACGTGCGCGTCCGTCCTCGATGGCGACGTGACGCTCACCCCCCTCCCGCTCGCCGCGATCGGCGCGGGCTCGATCTTCCCTCTGCTCCTCCTGCTCGTCCAGCTCGCAATCGCGTACCTCGTCTACCGGGACGCGAAAGGCCGTAACAGCCGTCACGCCCTCGCGTGGGCGCTCGGCGCATTCTTCGGAAACCTCGTCGTCTGGATCCTCTACTACGTCGTGCGCGACGAGGTCGGGCGCTGAGGGACGGACCGCGAACGCTGATCTCACGCGGGCCGCGGACCGCCGACGCGGCGGCCCGAAACCCCCTCTGAGCGCCGTCACAGGCCCCGAGATGCGACGTGCGGGAGACGGGCGACTGCGGAGTCTCGGCGACGCGACGCACGGTCGCGCGGCTCACGGGTGGTGAAAACGGCGGACGGGAACCCCGTCCGCGGACGCGAAGCGCGTTTACAGGCGGCCGGTCTCCTGCACTTGGACCGACTCGACGCCCTCGACGTTCGTGAAGGCGTCCTCGACGGCCTCGGTACCGCCGGCGTCGTCGGGAACGACGACCGTGGAGAGGAGCGCGACGAGACCGAAGGCGACCTCCTCCTGGTCGAACCCGCGGAGCTTCGCCCCCTCGGGGAGCGAGTCTTCGAGGTCCGCCTTCAGCTCGTCGAGGTCGATCTCGGGGCTCTGCGGCATGACCTTGAGGACGGCGGCGACCTTCCCCATCGTTACGGCCCCCGGAACCCGCAGTCGGGACACTCGTAGAGGTTGCTCTGCTTGCGGCACTTCGCGCAGCGGTAGATCTGCTGGCCGCAGTCCGGGCACTTGAACGACGCGGCGTTCGTGCCGGAGATGTTGATCCCACAGGAGACGCACTTGCGCGCCTGTCGTGCTTCGCTCATACGAACAGGGTAGCCGCGCGAGCGGTTTTAACTCTTCCTTCTCGCTCCGTCGGCCCGTCCGGGGCTTCGGCAGGCTTTTGCGTCGGACGCGTGAACCGCGAGATCATGACTGACGAAGTCGAACCCGTGACGTTCAGCGTCGACGGTCCGGACGGTAGCGACGAGGTCGAGGTCCCCGCGGGACTCCTCAGGCTCCTCGCCGAGGAGGACGACGAGTCGATGGCGCAGGTCGTCGCCGACATCGCCCTGATGGGGTTCGCCAACCGCGCGCACACGCTCGCCCACCACGGCGAGGAGGACGCCAGCGACGAACTCGAAGCCATCGAGGACGCGACGCTCGACGCCTTCGAGGAGCGTTTCGGCGTCACGTACGGCGAGGCGACCGGCCACTCGCACTAACGCCGCGTCTCTCTCTCTCTTCTCCCCCGTCAGCAGTCGTAGCGCAACAGCACCCCGTCGTCGATCCGCTCGACGCCGGTGAGGTCGAGATCGGGGTAGTTCTCGACGAACCCCTCGCCGTCGGCGAGCGTCGGCGCGTCGCGGCCGCCGATGACCGTGCTCCCGATGTAGACGCTGAGCTCGTCGACGAGGCCGGCGTCGAACAGCGAGAAGATCAGCTCACCGCCGCCCTCCACCATCACGTCGACGAGACCGCGCTCCGCCAGCTCGCCGAACGCCGCCGGGAGGGCGACGCGCTCGTCCCCGACGCTCACGACCGTCGCGCCCGCCGCCTCGATGGCGGCGACGCGTTCTGCGGGGGCGTCCGACGCGACGAGCACGATCGTCGGGGCCGCGCCGTCGAGCACGCGCGCGTCCGGCGGCGTGCGGGCGTTCGAGTCCGCGACGACCCGGGTCGGCTGTGGGGGCGCGCCGCGCTCCTCGCGCTCGGCGACGAGGTCCGCATCGTCGACGGTGAGCGACGGATCGTCGGCGAGCACGGTACCGACGCCGACCATCACGGCGTCGTTCGCGGCGCGGACGCGCTCGACGCGCGCGAAATCGTCGGGGCCGCTGATCGCCAGTTGCTCGCGCCGCCGCGAGGCGAGCTTGCCGTCGACGCTCGTCGCGGCGTTGACGTGGACGACCACCGTTACTCGACCAGCGCCGCGACGTCCTCGGGGCCGGCCTCGACGTGCCCGCCGTGGAAGCAGAGGACGTCGGTGAACGCGAGGTCCGCGAGCCTCCCGAGGGAGTCGATCGCGCGGTCCATGTCGGGCGTGAAGCGCTCGTTCGGCCCGCGGAGCTCGCCGTCCTCCGCGACGGAGGCGTCCGCCGCGAGCAGGACGCCGGCGTCCGGGAGGTGACACGAGATGTGGCCGGGCGTGTGACCCGGCGTGGCGACGACCTGGAGCGGGCCGACGGCCGTCCGGATCTCGACGCCGTCGACGACCTGCACGTCGACCGGTGCGGGATCGTAGCGGTCGCTCGGGTCGCCCTTGATCGGATCCTCGGCGCCCTCGATGGCGGGCGCGTCGTCGCGGTGCGCGAACACCGGCGCGTCGGCACGGTCGGCCACCTCGGCCGCACCGCCCGCGTGGTCGCCGTCCTGATGCGTGAGCACGAGGTACTCGACGTCGTCGTAGCCGAATCCCTCCTCCGCGAGCGCGTCCGCGAGGAGATCGACGGTGTCCGGGAACCCCGCGTCGAGGAGGACGAGGCCGCCGTCGGGCGTCTCGACGCCCGCGGGGTTGATCGTGAGCGTCCGATCCGGATACGAGACGGTGACGGGGAAGCTGTAGACGCCGCGAGCGAGTTCCATACGAGTCGGTGACCGCGGCGCGCGGAAAACAGTTGAGGTGGCGGCGGTCGAGACGGGAACGTGCGTTTTATAACCGCGACGCCAGTACGAGTCGGCATACGACTATGCCGAGCTCCAACGGTCCTCTCAACAGCACGCGGAACAAGCTCGCCAACAAGCCCCGAGAGCGCGGTACCTCCCCGCCCCAGCGCGCCGTCGCCGAGTTCGACGAGGGACAGAAGGTCCACCTGAAGATCGACCCCTCGGTGAACGAGGGCCGCTTCCACCCGCGCTTCTCCGGTCACACCGGAACCGTCGTCGGCACGCAGGGCCGCGCGTTCAAGGTCCAGATCACCGACGGCGGCAAGGAGAAGACGATCATCGCCAAGCCCGCGCACCTCCGCGCGCAGGAGTAAGCGTGACCATCTTCAAGGAGACCGTCGACGAGGAGTTCCTCACCGTCTCGGAGGCGCGTGACCTCCTCGCCGATGTCGAGGCCGAGCGCGCCGCCGACGAGGAGCGCGAACTGCGCTACGAGCTCGCGCGCGCCGTCGAACACGTCAATCGGTTCGCCGTACTCGAAGGCGAGGAGTCCCGCGAGCTCGTCGCGGAGCTCCTCGAACTCGACGGGATCGACGAGACCGAGACCGCCGTGAAGATCGCCGATCTCCTCCCGCGAAACCGCGACGAACTCCGCGCGGTCTTCGCCCAGGAGCGCTACGCGCTCTCCGGCGACGAACTCGACGACGTGCTGGACGTCGTCGTCAAATACGCCTGACGGCGCCGCGACCGGCGATCCGTCAGCCGACCTTTTAAGTCGCCCCTCGCCCTACCTCCGTGCATGAGCGACGATTCAGCCGACGGAACGGAGGCCGTCGTCCTCGACGTGCTCCGGCACGGCCGCTCGGGCGACGACCGCGCGGCGTTCCGACGGGAGCAGGTCGGACTCGCCGTCGGAACCGAGGACTTCGCGCTCTACGAGTTCCTGATGGCCGACGACTCCGACGTCTCCATCGGCGACCGGGTGCGACTCGCCCCCGAGCCCGAGGCGGGCATCAGTCGGGTGAACGCCGTCCCCTACGACGATCTCTCTCCCGGCGCTCAATCCGAACTGGAGTACGTCGTCGAGGAGCTGATCGAGGCGGACCCCGAGCCGTTCCTCGACTTCTACAACGAGGCCGGGGCGGTCTCGCTGCGCCTCCACCAGCTCAACCTCCTCCCCGGGATCGGGGACACCCTCCGCGACAACATCCTCGACGAGCGCAAGCGCGGTCCCTTCGAGAGCTTCGCGGACGTCGCCGAGCGCGTCGACGGCCTCCACGACCCGAAGGAGGTCGTCGTCGAACGCGTCCTCAAAGAGCTCAAGGGCGACGACGTGAAGTACCACGCCTTCACGCCGAGCGACCGCGGAGAGTAGGGTTTACACGACCCGGGCGTCTACCGTGGGCAATGACCGACCGACGGGACCCCGACGCGCTCATCCGGCGCGCGGGCCGCGGGAACCCGGATTTCGACCAGCACTTCCTCGTCGACGACCGCGTTCTCGACCGGATTCCGACGTACGCGGAGTCGTTCGACCGGTCGCACGTCTTGGAGATCGGACCCGGCCCCGGGGCGCTCACCGAGCGCCTCCTCGACGTCGCGGACCGCGTGACGGCCGTGGAGCGCGATCCGGACCTCGCCGCCCACCTCCGCGAGGAGTTCGCTGACGCCGTCGCCGACGGGACGCTCACCGTCGTCGAGGGCGACGCGCTCGATGTCGCGTTGCCCGATTACACCTGCTGTATCTCGAACCTTCCCTACTCGGCGTCGAGCGAGATCGCCTTTCGTCTGCTCCCCCGGGCGACGCCGGCCGTGCTCATGTTCCAGCGGGAGTTCGCCGAGCGGATGGCGGCGAGCGTCGACGACGACGCGTACGGCCGGCTGAGCGTGAGCGCCCAGCACTACGCGGACGTCGAGGTCGTCGAGGAGATCCCGAAGGAGGCCTTCGACCCCCAGCCGCGCGTCCGCTCGGCCGTCGTGCGGACGACGCCGCGCGACCCCGACTACGAGGTGGACGACGAGGCGTTCTTCCTCGACTTCGTGAAGGCGCTGTTCACCCAGCGGCGCAAGACGGTGCGGAACGCGATCCGGAACACCGCGCACATCTCGGGGCTCGACGATCCCGAAGCAGTCGTCGCGGCGGCCGACGAGGACCTCCTCCGGAAGCGGCCAGGGAACCTCTCGCCCGCGACGTTCGCCGAGCTGGCGTCGCTCGCCGCCGAACACGGTGACCCCGCCTGATGGCGCTCCCGCTCGTCGCCGGGGTGTCGCTCGCGGCACACGCCGACCAGCTCGCGCTCTCCGTCGGCTCGCTCGTCGCGTTCGTCGCGCTCTGGTGGGCCATCGGCCGCGTCGGCGAGTCGCTGCGCGACGAGTTCGACCTGCGGCTCATCGACCTCCTGCTCGGGCTGTTGGTGCTCTGTCTCGCCGTCACCGAGCTCGGGGCTCTCATCTACATCTGGGGGCTCCAGTCGATGCTCGTCACCGTCATCGAGCGGTTCGGCGATCCGCTGGCGCTCGGCGCGAAGGCGTTCGTCTCGCTCGCGGTCGTCGTGCTCTGTTACGCGGGGACCGGCGTCGTGCAACGCGCCGTCGAGAACGCGTCGAAACGCCGCGACGGCCTGAGCGACCACGAGGCCGAGATCGCCTACCGGATCGCGCAACTCGGCATCTACCTTGCGGGGCTGCTCGCGCTCCTCGGCCTCTGGGAGATCGACCTCTCGGGGCTGCTCATCGGCGCGGGGTTCCTCGGGATCGTGCTCGGGATGGCGGCGAGGCAGACGCTCGGGGCCGTCCTCGCCGGCTTCGTCCTCATGTTCGCCCGCCCGTTCGAGATCGGCGACTGGGTGCAGGTCGGCGACAACGAGGGGATCGTCACGGAGATCAGCATCGTCAACACGCGCATCCAGACGTTCGACGGCGAGTACGTGATGCTCCCGAACGATTACGTCGGCTCCGAGGAGGTCGTCAACCGCTCGCGGAAGGGCCGCCTCCGCCTGCACGTCGCGGTCGGCGTCGACTACGATGCGGACGTCGAACGGGCCGCCGAGATCGCCGAGGAGACGATGGGCGACCTCGATGAGATCCTCTCCGTCCCGCGCCCGCAGGCCGTCCTCACCGAGTTCGGCGACTCGGCGGTCACGATCGACCTCCGGTTCTGGATCGACAAACCCAGCGCGCGACGGAAGTGGCGTGCACACACCGCGGTCATCTCCGCCGTTCACGAGGCGTTCGCGGAACACGACGTCAAGATCCCGTACCCGCAGCGCGAACTGTCGGCGCGCCCCGAGACGGAGGGGTTTCGGGTGCGCGATGACGCGGGCGAGGCGACGGGGACTGACGCCGCGGTGACCCCGGGGGACGAGTCGCCGGTCGCCGGCGCTGACGGTGACCGTCACGAAGCGCGGGCGATCGACGCCGATACCGAGTCCGATGCCGACGTCGATGCCGCCGACGCTGTGGGCGATGAAACCGACTCCGACGTGGAGGGCGAGCAATGACCGGTGAGGACCTCGCGGCACGGCGCGGCGTCGAAACGGATGTCTACGATCCGGCCGAGGACTCCCGCCTGCTCGCCGACGTCGCGTGCGACGAGGTCGCGTCAGACGACTTGGTGCTCGACGTCGGAACGGGCTCGGGGTACGTCGCCGCGACCGTCGCCGACGAGACGGGCGCGCGCGTCCTCGGCGCGGACCTGAACCCGCACGCGTGTCGGCGCGCCCGCGACGCCGGCGTCGAGGCGGTGCGCGCGGACCTCGTCTCGCCCTTTTGCGACGGCGCGTTCGACGTCGTGACGTTCAACCCGCCGTACCTGCCGGCGGACGCCGCGGCGGCGCGCGACGACTGGATGGAAGTGGCGCTCACTGGCGGCGAAACGGGTCGGGAAGTCGTGGAGGCGTTCCTCAACGATGCCGCGCGCGTGCTCGCGCCAGGCGGGTACGTCCTCCTGCTCGTGAGCACGCTCACCGGCGTCGAGGAAGTGGCGACGTACGCGGGCGAGCGGGGATTCTCGGCCGTCGCGCTCGCCGACCACGCCTTCCCCTTCGAGACGCTCACGGTCCTCAAGCTCGTCCGGTAGGTGTTTGTCCGCGCGCGTTCCTACTCGGGCACATGAGCGATGGGGCGGTCGACTCGCGCTGGTGGTTGCTCGTCCTCGCGATGCCGCTCGTGACGCTCGCCGAGGCCTGTCTCGCCTTCCTGCTCGTGGGGTTCGTCACGGCCTCGACGGGCGCGAGCGGGTTCGTGACGCTCCTCGTTCCCGCCGCGCCGTTCCTCGCCATCGCGCTCCTCGTTCGGCTCCTCCTCCCGCTCGCGCTCTACAAGGACGCAACGGCGATCCGCGACGCCGACGTGGCGTGGGACCCTGATCCAGCGAACTGGGGATTTCTCGGCCTCGGGCTCATATTCGTCCCCTTACTCGACTCTATCCTCGCCGTCGTCTACCTGACGCTGCGCTCGCGCGCCCTCGATGGCTGATTACCGGCGTTCATGCCGTCGTAAAGAAAATATTAACCGCGGCGATACCGTAGCGCCGCGTCGATGGAACACGTCGCGACGACGGCCGGACTCTTCCCGATACCGGACGCCCAGCGCGGGCGTCTCGTCGATCTCACGGGACGCGGAAAGGGCGCCCTCATCGACGGAGACGAGTCCGCCGACGTGGCCGCGGCCTACGACGCCGCCCGCGAGCGCCTCGTCGCCGCCCAGCGTGAGGCCGGCCTCGACCGCGTCGTCGAGGGCCAAGCCCGGTGGGACGACATGCTCGCCCACCCGCTCTGTGTCCACGAGAACGTCCGAGCGGGCGACGTCGTGCGCTACTACGACAACAACAACTTCTACCGCGAACCCGTCGTCACGGGTCCGCTCACCGAGGACGGCGATCTCGCCGCCGACCTGTCGGCGGCCGCCCGACTCACCGACAGCCTCCAGGCCGTCGTCCCGGGACCCTACTCGCTGACCGACCTCGCGCGCGACGAACAGTACGGCTCGTCCGCGGCGTTCCTCGACGGGCTCGCGGACTTCCTCGCGGGCGAAGTCGACGCCTTCCCCGACGCGGTCGACACCGTCCTCGTCCTCGAACCGAGCCTCGTCACGTCCCCGCCCGACGACGACGCCCACGTGCGCGTCCGCGACGCGCTGGCCGCCGTGAACGCCGCCACCGACGCGGACGTGGTCGTCCACACCTACTGGGGCGCGCTCGGCGAGAAACTCCACGCCCACCTCCTCGACACGGACGTCGCGGCGCTCGGCTACGACCTCGTGAGCGCTCACGAGGAGTGCGTCTACCTCGTCCAGGAGTACGGCACCGCCGACTCGGTCGCCCTGGGCGTCGTCGACGGACAGAACACGCGCGTCGAGGCCCCCGAGACCGTCGCCGATCGGCTGTCGTGGTTCCGGGAGAGCGTCCCCGTCAGCGACTTCGAGACCGTCTACGCGACCCCGAACACCGAACTGTTCTACCTCCCCGTGAGCGCCTTCGAGGACAAACTCGGTGCGCTCGCCGCCGGCGTCGAGCGCGTGGAGGTGGCCGAATGAGCGCCGACCGCGACGGACGCGGCGGGGACGAGACGCGCGTCGGTCGCGAGCGCTTCCGTCCCGCCGACCACCCGAACGATCACTTCCTCCTCACCACGGTCGTCGGCTCCTACCCGAAGCCCGCGTGGCTGACGGACGTCCGCGAGCGCCACGAGGCGGACGGCGACGCCGTCACCGACGACGAGTGGACCGAGGCCATCGACGACGCGAGCCGGCTCATCACGGGCGAACACGAGCGCGCCGGCCTCGACGTCGTCTGCGACGGCGAGATGCGCCGCGAGGAGATGGTCGAGTTCTTCGCTCGGCGCATCGGCGGCTACGAGTTCAAGGGCCCGGTAAAGGTGTGGGGGCACAACTACTTTGACAAGCCCAGCGTCGTCTCCGAAGTCACGTACGACGAACCGTGGCTCCGCGAGGAGTACGAGTTCACCGCCGGCGTCGCCGAGCGCCCGGTCAAGGTCCCGATCACCGGCCCCTACACCCTCGCCACGTGGAGTTTCGACGAGGTCTACGACGACGACGCCGGGCTCGCCTACGCCCTCGCCGACCTCATCAACGAGGAGATTTCCGGCCTCGTCGCGGCCGGTGCGCGCTACATCCAGATCGACGAGCCCGCGCTCGCCACGACGCCCGAGGATCACGCCGTCGTCGGCGAGTGCCTCGAACGGATCGTCGCCGGCCTCCCCGACGACGTCCGACTCTGCCTCCACGTCTGCTACGGCGACTACGGCGAGATCTATCCCAAGATCAACGACTACCCGATCGACGAGTTCGACGTCGAACTCGCCAACGGCGACTACGACCAACTCGACGTCTTCGCCGACGGGGACGTCGATCCCGACCTCGGACTCGGCGTCGTCGACGCTCACACCCCGACCGTCGAGCCCGTCGCCGAGATCGAGGCGAACATCCGCGAGGGTCTGACGGTCGTCCCCCCCGAGAAGCTCACCGTCAGCCCGGACTGCGGGCTCAAGATCCTCCCGCGCGAGGTCGCCTACGCGAAACTCGAGAACATGGTCCGGGCCGCGCGGAACGTCGAGGCCGACCTCGACAGCGGTGAGATCGATCCCGACGCGCTCCGAACGGGACCGTGACGTCGATCGCTGGGACCGTCACACCTACTGGTCGTCCGACGCGCCGACGGGCAGGACTCCGACGGCGCCACGTTCGCTTACGGACGCGTCGGACGCCGCGTCGCGACGCACCCCCGTCGCTCTCGAACGCCGCCGGGCGCGGATCGCGTGGTCACACGGTGCGCGGTCCTCGGTACCGCGGGAGTAACAGTTATTTGTGCCGGGCTACTACCGCTGTTCGTCTCCGACAGACGGTGACCCCTTCGGGGGGAGGGGTCGTCATCGGAACCTCGTCGGAGACACGTTCCGAACGGGGAGCGGCGGCGTCGAGCACACGCCATCGGAGCCGGATTCTGACGACGCGCCACGTCGCTCCCCGACTCGATTCTGTCACCAGCAGAGTCCGGACGCGACGCCTCGGTCACCGACACGATTCCTCGGCGTGGTCAGACTCACCTTCGTTCGCAGGAAAAACGGGCCGGGAGGGAATTGAACTGGACGAGACGGTCCTCGCGCCGCCCGGCTGCGACTCGCGTGCTCAATTCCCTCTAGGCCGCTCCGATCGTCACGGACGACACGCTCTACGTGTCGTCGGTTCCTCGAAAGAAGCGGGCCGGGAGGGAATTGAACCCCCGACCGTCTGATTAAGAGTCAGACGCTCTGCCTAACTGAGCTACCGGCCCAACGCATCCACGACTTACCGCGGGGTAGTCAAATAAGTTTCTTTCCGGTGACGACGTGCGTGGCGCTGGCACGCCGAGCGAGACGCGGTCGCACCCGCTGTCGGGAGCGTTAAGTGACGCCGCGCGGTAGCGAGCCGTAATGAGTAGCCGGGCTACGATCTCGTCCATGTCGACGTACGCGATCCTCGGTTGCGGGAGCGTCGGTCACGCGGTCGCCGAGGAGCTCGTCGAGCGCGGGAAGGACGTGCTCATCGTCGACCGGGACGAGTCCCGGGTGGAGGCGTTGCGCGATCAGGACCTGAATGCGCAGGCCGCGGACATCCGCGACGAAGAGGTCGCCGCGCTCGTCGCCGACCGCGACGTCGTCCTCGTGATGGCCTCCGACGTCGAAGCCAACGAGGCTGCGGTGCGGAACATCCGCTCGCGCGACGACGAACAGTTCCTCGTCGTCCGCGCGAGCGATCCGGTCTCCAGCGACGAGCTCACCGGGCTCGGCGCGGACGTCGTCATCAACCCCTCCTCCGTCATCGCGGACGCCGCCCTCCACGCCCTCGAATCGGGCGAGCTCGAATACAAGGCCCGGCAGCTCGCCGAGGTCATCGAGGGGACGACCGACCGGCTCGCCATCGTCACCCACGACAACCCCGACCCGGATTCGATCGCCGCGGCGGCGGCGCTCCAGTCCATCGCGGACCACCTCGGCGTCGGTGCGGACATCCTCTACTTCGGCGAGATCGGCCACCAGGAGAACCGGGCGTTCGTCAACCTCCTCGACATCGAACTCACGCCGTACGACGACGTCGACATCGACGATTACGACACGATCGCGCTCGTCGACCCCGCGAAGGCCGGCGAGATGCAGGTCGAGGGCTCCATCGATGTCTTCATCGATCACTACGAGGCCGACGACGAGATCGAGGCCGAGTTCGTCGACGTCCGTCCGAACGTCTCGGCGACGTCCACGATCCTCACGAAGTACATCCAGGAGTTCGACCTATCGGTCTCCCAAGAGGTGGCGACGGCGCTCCTCTACGGGATCCGCGCGGAGACGCTCGACTTCCGGCGCGAGACGACGCCCGCGGACCTGACGGCCGCCGCGTACCTCTACCCGTTCGCGGATCACGACGTCTTAGAGCAGGTCGAGTCGCCGAACATGAGCCCAGAGACCCTCGACGTGCTCGCGGAGGCGATCACGAACCGCGACGTCCAGGGGAGCCACCTCGTCAGCGACGCGGGCTTCATCCGGGACCGGGACGCGCTCGCGCAGGCCGCCCAGCAGCTCCTCAATCTGGAGGGAATCACGACGACGGCCGTCTTCGGCATCGTCGACGACACCATCTACCTCGCGGCGCGCTCGAAGGACATCCGGATGAACATCGGCAAGGTCCTCCAAGACGCCTTCCACGACATCGGCGAGGCCGGCGGACACTCGACGCAGGGGTCCGCGGAGATCCCGCTCGGGATCTTCACGGGGATCGAGACGTCCGAGGAGAACCGCGAGACCCTCTTGGGGCTCACCGAGGAGGCGGTGAAGCGCAAGCTCTTCGACGCGATGGGCGTCGATCAGGAGGCGACGTCCTCGGGGCAGAACGGGAGCAGCTAGGCCATCGCGTGGTCGGCCTCGTCGTCCGACTTGAGGCGCTCGACGATGTCGTTGATGAGCACGACGTCGCCGACGGCGCGCACCCACCGGTAGGGGACGATGACGCCGCGTCGCCCGGTGTCGTAGTCCGAGAACAGATCGGGGTTGAGTTCGCCGAGCGCGAGGCCGTTGACGACCTCGGCGTCGAGGTCGAGTTGGATGTCCTCGATCTCGCCGACGAAGACGCCGTTGTTCGAGTAGACCTCGCGGCCGACGAGCGACGTGATCTCCTGCGGTGTGTCGTCCATGTCCGCTCCGAAGGTGCGCCGCCTCTTAACTCTTGGAGCTATCGGGCGCGTCGAGCAGGCTCGCGAGGGCGCGGAGCGCGGCGTCCATGTCGGTCGGCGCGCGCCCGAGGCTGAGACGGACGCGCGCGTCGTCCTCAAAGAACCGTCCGGGGGCGAGCAGGATGCCGTCCTCCCACGCGCGCTCGACGAGCTCGTCGGCGTCGACGCCCGTCAGTTCGAGGAAGGCGAACGTGCTGCCGTCGGCGACGAACCCCTCGACGTCGTCGCGCGCCGCGACGAACTCCGCGAGCAGCGCCGAGTTCTCCGCGAGCAGCGCACGCTGCTCGGCGAGCAGGTCCTCGACGTGGTGGAACGCGCGCATCCCGTACGCCCGCGAGACGTCGGCGACCCCGGGGACGTGGTGGGCGACCTCGCGGGCCCGCTCAATGAAGTCGGCGTCCGCGACGAGCCAGCCGATCCGGAGGTCGCCGAGGCCGAGGAACTTCGTGAGCGATCCCGTGACGACGGCGTCGTCGAGGCCCGCGGCCGTCGGTCCGCCGAGCGCGCCGTCCGGACGCACCTGCTCCTCGGTGACGAACGGGGCGTACACCTCGTCGACGAGCAGGCGGGCGTCGTACGCGCTCGCGTTGGCGGCGACGTCGGCGAGCGTCTCGCGGTCGGCCAGTCGCCCGCTGGGGTTGTGGCGGTTCGTGATCGTGACGAGGCTCGTGTCGGACGTGAGTGCCTTTTCGACGCGCTCTGGGACGAGCTGGTAGTCGTCCTCCCGGAGGAACCGATCGACGGCCGCGTCGAACGCCGCCGGCGTCCGGCGGTGGGGTTCGTAGCCCGGCTTCTCGACGAGCGCGCGCTGGCGTTCGTCCGCGCGCTCGCTCGTCGGGTCTGCGTCGAGCGCGGTGGCGGTGGCGAGGAAGTTCGCGTGGCTCGCGCCCGCGGTCACGAGGACGCACTCGGGATCGACGCCGTACTCGCTCGCGATCTGCAACTCGAGGGTGGCGCCGACCGGCGGGTCGGAGCGTCCTTCCAGCGCCGGCGGAACGGTCGCGGGTCGCTCCTGCGTCTCCGTGACGCCGCGCAGGTCGCTGGACCCGAGATCGTACATGGCGACGTCCGGGCGACCCCGGAGCCACTCCAGATACTCGATGTGGGGGAACATACAGTCGCTTTCACACGCGCCGCCCAAAGCCGTTGTCGCTCGCTACGCCGGGTAGTCGTACGGGACGTCGAGTCGGTCGAGCACGAGCAGCGAGTGGACGCGGAGGTAGGCGCTCGCGGGCCCGCGGAGACAGAGGAGGTAACAGCCGGTGCCGACGGCCGCGATGGCGATCGCCACGACGCCCGCGGCCGCACCGACCGATCCCCCGAGGGCGGTCGCGCCGTACGCGAGCGCGAACGGGAGGGCGAACGCCCCGGCGACGACGCTCCCGGCGACGACGTACGCGACGCCGAGGCAGGCGCGGACGACGAGGTAGACGCCGAACTCCCCGGGGGCGGCGGCGAGCGCCGGGCGGACGAGCCGCCATCCCGCCCTGACGCCGCCCTCGCCGCGGGCCATCAGCGGGACGACGAACGACGTCGTGAGCGCGGAGGCGGCGAGCGCGCTCACGACGAGCGCGCCCACGACGGGAACGCAGATGGCCGTGAGAACGATCGCGACCGCGGAGCCGTCCCGCGCCGCGGCGACGATCCCGGCGACGAACGCGCCGACCGGGACGACGACGAGCGCGCCGAGACAACACCGGAAGCCGAAGAGTCGGGCCCCGTCGCCGACGTGCGAGACGAGCGATCGGCGGAGTCGATCGCCGTCCGGCTCGACGAAGTCGACGAGAAGGAACTCGAAGACGGAGGCGACGAACCCGACGGCGAGGAGCGCCGCGAGGAGCGCGAGCGCCCGAGGTGCCGGCGCCGGGACGTCGAAGGCGTTCAGCGGGAGCGTCACGATGCCGACGCCGGGCGGCCGGACGGACGTCCCTCCGGCGAAGACGGCGAGGAGCGCGAGTCGGAGCCAGACGCCCGCACGGACGGGACGGAGGAGATCGCGCGTTTCGGTAAACGCGCGGTGGAGCGTCTCGACGGCGTACCACGACATACCCGGTCCTGGATGCGACGGGGGAAAAAGACGACGACCACCGCGATCGCGGCGGCGACGCGACGGTGGGGACGACGACGCCCGCCGGTCCGAGAACCCCCGAACTTTAGGCCAACCGAAAACAAATTTTTCACAAAGAGAAAAACCAAGTGGGTAGAGTGGCAAATCCGACGTGAGGATGGATGTCTTCGCAGCCTACGCGTTCGTCTTCGTCGCGGGCCTCGTCACTTGTCTCGCCACCGGGATCGGGGCGTTCCCGTTCTTCGTCGTTGATGACGTCTCCGAGCGGTGGACCGTCGCCCTCTGGGGGCTCGCGTCCGGCATCATGCTCGCCGCGTCGGGCTTCGGGCTCCTCCGCGAGGGGCTCGCGCTCACCGTCGGTCTCCCCGCGGTCCTCGTCGCCGGCGTCGCCGTCGGCGTCGCCCTCGTCGTCGTCTCGAACGCGATTCTCGACCGCCTCGACGTCGGCGGGCACGAGCACAGTGGTGAGCACGACCACGAACGCGAGCACGAACCCGACACGCACCTCGATCCCGAGGCCGTCGCCGAGGGCGACGCGAAGAAGCTCGCGCTCATCCTCGGCGTCCTCACGGTCCACTCGTTCCCCGAAGGCGTCGCCATCGGCGTCTCCTTCGCCGAGATGGGGCTTCAGGGCGGCGTCCCGTTCTTCGGCCTCTCCGTCCCGCTCCTCGCGCTCGTGATGACGGTCGCCATCAGCGTCCACAACGTCCCCGAGGGGCTCGCCATCTCGATCCCGCTCAAGGCCATGGACGTCTCGAAGTGGCGGATGGTCGGCGCCGCCGTCTTCTCCAGCCTCCCCCAGCCTATCGGGGCCGTCATCGCCTTCGCGTTCGTCACGTGGGCGTACGACTTCCTCCCCTTCGGCTACGGCTTCGCCGCCGGCGCGATGATCTACCTCGTTCTCACCGAGTTCGTCCCCGAGGCCCTCGAGGCCGGGCGGGGTCTCGACGGGCACGGCTACCTGGAGCTCGCGCTCGGCGTCGTCGCCGGCTTCGCCGTCATGGTTCCGCTGCTCTTCGTCTGAGGCCGTCGCGGGACGAGGCGGAGAGGGCCTAGTCCCCCTTCACGTAGCGCTCGTAGGCGGAGTCGAACGCCTCGTCCTCCTCGGTGAGCTGGTCCCACTCGTCGAGGCCGCGTTCCTCCCGGGTGCCCTCGACGGTGTTGTCGAGGACGAACGCGATGAGGCCGCCGACGGCCATCCCGGTCCCGCCGACGACGTAGACGGTGTCCGAGATCGCCTGCACGCCGAGGATCGGCCCCAGGATCGGCGTGCTCGCCATGCCGGCCTGGAAGGCGCTCGCGCTCTCGACGTTGCCCATGTACGCCGGCAGCGCGAGCCCGCAGAAGAGCGCGAGCCCGACGATGAAGACGTTCCGCGAGCTGTCGAGATCGACGTGTTTGAGGTTCGAGAGGCCGACGGCCGCGATCTGCCCGAACATAGCGATGTAGAGGCCGCCGATGATCGGATCGGGGATGGTGGTGATGAGCGCGCCGAAGTACCCGACGAACCCGACGACGAGCATGAGGACGGCCCCGATCTGAATGACGTAGCGCGAGGCGACGCCGGTGAGACCGATGGCGCCGATGTTCTCCGAGTAGGACGTCGAGCCGTTTCCGGTGCCCATGATTCCAGCGAAGAGGGTGGCGAGGCCCTCGGTACCGATGCCGTGGTTGATTCGGCGCGCGGACGGCGCGCGCTCACCGGCGAGGCGCGCGACGGCGTGATAGTCGCCGAAGGACTCGATCATGGAGGCGAGGACGCCCGCGAACATCCCGATGATGAAGGACGTCTGGAAGGTCGGCATCCCCCACTGGAGCGGCATCGGGACCTGCACGAGGGGGGCGTTCGCCACGGTCGAGAGGTCGACGAACGCGGCGGACCCGCTCGGGATGATCCCGGTGACCGAGAGGGCGGTGGCGATCACCCACGCGGCGACGATCCCGAGGAGGACGGGGTAGAGCCGGAAGATCCGGTGGGAGTCGTCGAGGTACTGACTGAAGAGGACGATGAGGACGACGGTCAGCCCGACGAGCCACCACGCCTGTCCCGCCATCGTGACCTGCGGGGCGCTGAAGAGCGAGAGACCGATGAGCGCGATGGTAGGCGCGATGACGACCGGCGAGAGGTACCGCTTCAGCCACCCCATGACGCCGAAGTAGCCGAACGCCACCTCGACGATCCCGCCGACGATGATCGCGCCCTGTAGGGCCACGATCGACTGTTGCCACTGCCCGGGTCCGGTCCCGACGAACCCGATGATGGCGATGGCGGGCGCGAGCATCGAGAACGTCGCCCCCTGCACGATCGGATAGCGGTTTCCGACGATCGTCTGGAGGAGCGTGGCGACCCCGGAGACGACGAAGAACGTCCCGATGTAGAGGGGCTGATACTCCGAGGGCATCCCCATCGCGCCCGCGAGCGCGAGCGGGACGGCGATGTTCGCGCCGACCATCGTGAGGTAGTGCTGGAGGCCGAGCAGCACCGACTCCCCCGTCGGTGGCCGCTCGTCGACGCCGTATTCGACGTCGTCGGACCGTTCGACCGACTCGGTCCCAGGTTCGCCCGCCAACCCCTCGGGGGGCGTCTCCGGGTTCGTGTCTCCTGCCATGCGTACCACCACATCGGTGCTCGCGGCGCCGGTTAAGGGTGTTGTGTCGTCGAACGGGGGCGGGACGCCTTTGTCGGTTCGCGCCGTGGACCTGCCGTGTCCGCACCCACCGTCGCCGCCTGTCAGCACGCCATCGCCGACTGTGACCCCGCGGCGAACGTCGCCACCGTTCGCACGCGCCTCGCCGGCCTCGCCGACCGCGTCGACGTCGCCGTCTTCCCCGAGTACGCCCTCACGGGATTCGTCGCGGACGACCGCGTCAGCGACGCGGCGCTCGCGCGCGACGGGGCCGAACTGGCGACGATCGCCGACGCCGCGGAGAGGGCCGAAACCGCCGCGCTCGTCGGCTTCGTCGAGGACGCCGGCGACGGACTGTACAACACCCTCGGATACCTCGGACGCGACGGCGAGCGATCGTACTACCGCAAGCGGCACCTCTGGGGCGACGAGACCGATGTGCTCGACGCGGGAGACCGGCGGACCGTCGTCGAGACGCCGGTCGGTCGAACGGCGTTCCTGACCTGCTACGACCTCAACTTCGTCCGCGAGAGCGCGGCGCTGGTCGACGCGGACGTCGACGCGCTCTTCGTGCCGGGCGCGTGGCCGGCCGTCCACGCGTCGAACTGGGACCTCCTCCTGCGGGCGCGCGCCCTCGACGGCGTCCGCTGGGTCGTCGGCTGCGGCCGGACGGGCGCGCGGACGCTCGGCGATCCCTGCGAGTACGCGGGGCGTTCCGCCGTCGTGCGCCCCGACGGAACGGTCCGCGCGCGCCTCGGCCGTGACGAGCGCGATCTCGTCGCGCCGCTCGACCCCGCGATCCTCGCTGAGCAACGGGCTCTCGTCGGGAGCGTCGGCGAGTCGCGGGAGTGATCGGCGCGGCCGTAAGGACGTAGTGTCGTGGGCGCGTTCCGTGCGCCGAGGTATGAGCGACGACGACATCGACGTCGAGGTGGAAGTCGAAGTGGAGATCGATCGGGACGAGCTCGAAGTCGAACTGGGGTCGTCCAGCGAGGCCGAGGCCGAACTGTCGGTCGGAGGCGCGGCGGTCGAAGTCGAGATCGAGGTCGAACGCCACGGCGACCCCAGGGCGACGTCGGACGAGGTCGACGGGGACGACGGGACGGTCCCCGTCGCGGACCATCCCGACGACGAGTAACGCGGCCTCGGGCGGATGGCGGCAATCGCCCCCGCGTCCGCCGGCCCTTTTCGGGTCCGCGACTACTCTCACACGATGACGCATCTCTTCGATTCCGTGACGCTCCGCGACACGGAGCTCCCGAATCGGCTCACCGTCTCCCCGATGTGCCAGTACTCCGTCGAGGAGCGCGACGGGCTCGCGACGCCGTGGCATCACGTCCACCTCGGTAGCCGCGCGGTCGGCGGCGCGGGTCTCGTGATCGCCGAGGCGACCGCCGTCGAACCCCGCGGGCGCATCACGCCCAACGACCTCGGCATCTGGAGCGAGGAGCACGCGGACGCGCTCCGCGACACGACCGAGTTCGTCAAGAGTCAGGGTTCGGTGCCCGGCATCCAGCTCGCCCACGCCGGCCGGAAGGCCTCCACGAGCCGCCCCTGGGAGGGCCACGATCCCCTCCAGCCCGACGAGGGCGGCTGGGAGGTGGTCGGGCCGAGCGACGACCCGTGGCCCTACGAGGACCAGGCGGCGCCGCCCACGCGAGCGATGGACGCAGACGACATCGAGGACGTGATCGCGTCCTTCCGCGAGGCGGCCGAGCACGCCCTCGACGCCGGCTTCGAGGTCGCCGAGGTCCACGGCGCGCACGGCTACCTCCTCCACGAGTTCCTCTCCCCCGTCACGAACGACCGCGACGACGAGTACGGGGGCAGCTTCGAGAACCGCGCGCGTCTGATCCGCGAGGTCACCGAAGCCGTCCGTGACGTCTGGCCGGCCGAAAAGCCCGTGCTCGTCCGGCTCTCCGGGACCGATTGGATCGACGACGAGGAGTCGTGGACGGTAGAGCAGTCCGCGCGCCTCGCCGACCTCCTGCACGAGGCCGGGGCGGACCTCATCGACGTCTCCTCCGGCGGGATCAGCCCCGCCTCCTTCCCGGACTGGACGGGACCGAACTACCAGCTCGCGCTCGCCGAGCACGTCCGCGAGAACGCGGAGAGCGATATCCGCGTGGGGACCGTCGGCGGCGTCACCACGCCCGAGCAGGGCGAGGCCATCGTCCGCAACGACCGCGCGGACCTCGTCATCGTCGGCCGCGAGTTCCTGCGCGACCCCTACTTCGGTCTCCACGCCGCCCACGAGCTCGGCCACGAAGACGACGTCGAGGTTCCGGCTCAGTACCGCCGCGGCTTCACCGAACGCCTCTGAACCGGCGGTAGCCCTATCCGTTCGGCCGCCCCGCCTACGCGTATGTCCGACGACACGGCCGACGACGATCTCGCGGCGCGCGTCGACGCCCTCGAAGACGCCGTCGCCGACCTCCGCGCGGCGCGGGCGGACGCCAGCCCGGCTCGACGCGACACCCGCCGACGCGGTCCCTCCTCCGTCCCGCGTCCGCCGACGCCGCGCGAGCTCGTCCGCTTCGCCGTCGACGACGCCATCCCGGCGACGGTCGCGGTCCTCGACGCCCAAAAGCGCGCGCTCGAAGCCCTCCGCGCCGCGCTCCGACTCGTCGAACCCGGACGCGCCGGCGACGAGAACGCGGGCGCGAGCGTCGGCCGCGAGACGCTCGACAGACTCGACGCCGCGCTGACCGACCTCCGCGCCGCCGTCTCCGGGGACGCGCTCCCCGCGGACGACGCGGCCCGCGACCTGCTCGAAGACGCCCGCGCGCTCACCGCCGACCTCGAAACGGAAGTCGCGGCGGCGCGCGAGGAACGCGAGACACGCGACGCGCGCGACGTCGAGGGAGCCGGAAGGGACGCGTCGGCGGCACACGACGCCGACGACCGCGAGCGCCGCACCGCGCGCGTCGAGGACGAACTCGATCAGCTACGCGACGAGTACGACGACGGCGACGGCGGCGGGGACAGTAACGACGGCGACGGACGCAGAAACGGAAGCGGAAACGGAACCGACGCTGACGACGCCGGCGGCGTCTGAGGCGACGGCGGCGAAAGCGAGGATAGCGGTGCGGTGCCGTGCCGTATCGTGTCTGAGACCCCGACCGAATCGACGCCGGCGGCGTCCGGGCGCTACCGGCCGGCTCAGTCCTCGACGGGCGCGAAGCGATAGCCGTCCCACGACTGGCTCTCGGGTTCGCGGATGCCGGCGTCGGGGTCGCGGAGTTCGTCGCAGTAGACCGGCGTCATCCGATCCCCGCTCTCGACGTCGCCCGTGGTGAGCTGGCCGAGCGCGCGCACCGTCCCGCCCTCGACGTCGAACTCGACGATCCCGAGGTGGTTGGGTTCGCGGACGCCCGGCGGCGTCGCCGTGCTCGTCGTCCACGTGACGAGCGTTCCGGTTTCGGCCTCGAGGTCGACGGTCGCCGTCTGTTCCGCGCCGCACTCCGGACAGACGGTGTGGCCGGGATACGTGACGTGGCCGTTCTCGCAGCGGTGGGCCTCGAAGCTCATTCCGCGGCCTCCACGACGGTGGTCGTGACGCAGTTCCCGAAGCCGCCGACGTTACAGGCGAGGCCGACGTCCGCCGCGACCTGCCGGTCGCCGGCGTCGCCGGTGACCTGCCGGTGGATCTCGTACACCTGCGCGACGCCGCTCGCGCCGAGCGGGTGACCCTTCGACTTGAGGCCGCCGGAGGTGTTGACCGGAAGTTCGCCGTCCCGCGTGGTGATTCCCTCGTCGGCCGCCCTCCACCCCTCGCCCTTCTCGAAGAAGCCGAGGTCTTCGAGCTGGAGGACTTCGAGGATCGTGAACATGTCGTGGAGCTCGGCGACGTCGACGTCGTCCGGCGTCAGCCCGCTCATCTCGTAGGCGTCCGCCGCGGAGTCGACGACGCCGCCCATGACCGTCGGATCGTCGCGCTCGTGGACGACGTGCGTGTCCGTCGCGCCGCCGATACCCGAGACGACGGAGTAGTCGTCGGTGTACTCGGCGGCGACCGATTCGGGACAGAAGAGCAGCGCGGCGCTCCCGTCCGTGATCGGACAGAAGTCGTAGAGGCGAAGCGGGTCGGCGACGATCGGCGACTCCAGTACCGTCTCCGCGTCGACCTCCTTTCGGAACTGCGCGTGCGGGTTGTCGACGCCGTTCCGGTGGTTCTTCACCGCGACCGACGCGAGCGACTCGCGCGGCGCGTCGTACGTCTCTAGGTAGTGGCGCGCGGTCATCCCCGCGAAACTCGGGAGCGTGACGCCGTGTTTGTACTCGGCGGGGTGCGTCAGCGACGCGATGACGTCCGTCGCGTCGGCCGTCGAGCGATGCGTCATCTTCTCGCCGCCGACGAGCATCGTCAGTTCGCTCGCGCCCGAGGCCACCGACTGCCACGCGGCGTAGACGCCCGCGCCGCCCGACGCGCTCGTCTGGTCGACGCGCTGCGTGTACGCGCCGATCGCGCCGAGGTCGTGCGCGAGGGCGTTCGGGATCCCGGTCTGCCCCTCGAACTCGCCGCTGGCCATGTTCGAGACGTAGAGGTGGTCCAACTCGTCCGCGGCGACGCCGGCGTCGTCGAGGCAGGCTTCGCCGGCCTCCGCGAGCAGCTCGCGGACCCAGGCGTTGCGCTGCCCGAACTGGGTCATCGACGCGCCGATGACGGCTACCCGATCCATACTCGCCCACTCACGGAGGCGGCCCTTGAGGGTTCCGTCCCGTTTCGATCGGCGGGTCGCGGCGCGTCGAACCGGGCTCCGTTCGTCGGATCCGCGTCACTCGGTCTCGGCCGGCTCGGCCGCGCGCTTCTCTGCTGCGTATCGCTCCCGCGCCCACTCGCGGAGCGCGTCGTCGGCCGTCCACGCGACCGCCCGCATCGCCCGCGCCCGGCCGACGGTGGCGACGAACACTTCGGCGTCGGTCACGGTGAGCGCGTACTCGAAGCGCTCCGGGTGGACGTAGAGGTCGAACTCGGGGAGGGCGAGCGAGCGCGCGACGGTCTCCGGTCGCACCTCCCGCTCGGCGGCGACGACCGCGCTCGGACAGACGAGCTCGACGCTCGCGCCGTCGTCGAGTCGCGCGTCGAACGCGTCGATGTGGAGACGCGTCATCATCGGCGAGAGACAGGCGTAGTGGTCCGCGTCGCTCTCGTCGATGCGCTCGGCGAACGCC
Source organism: Halarchaeum nitratireducens (assembly GCF_014647155.1). Classification (GTDB taxonomy): domain Archaea; phylum Halobacteriota; class Halobacteria; order Halobacteriales; family Halobacteriaceae; genus Halarchaeum; species Halarchaeum nitratireducens. The sequence goes on from NZ_BMOQ01000004.1 coordinate 277,385, forward strand.
CGCGCGGCGCGGTGGGGTTGTTCGGGCGTCGAGACCACTAGCTCGGCGTCGGCGAGCGGCTTCAGTGGGAGCGGCGGGTCGAAGCACGGGAGGTCGTCGAGCAGCGCCCCCGCCGCGTCGATGGCGTCGAGATCCGCGAGCAGGGCGTCGCAGGACCGGACGACGCGCGCGCCCGTCGGCGTGGGTCGGTAGTCGCCGTCGACGCGCTCGACCCACCCCCGATCGGCGCAGTCGCGGAGGCAGCGCTGCGCCGTCGCCCGCGAGACGTCGACGCGCTCCGCGACGTCCCGCGGCCGCCCCGGGGTCGAGCGAAGCGCGCGCAGCACGGCGAGACGGTTCGGTGATCCGAAGACGAACCGTGCGGCCTCGGTCGCGTCCATGAGCGGGTGTAACGCGGGTTGTCGGTATCAATCCTCGGCCTCCTCGAATCCGAGAGTCGCCGCGGGCGTCGGGGTGTGCACGGTGCGAACGAGCGTGCACGGCGTAACGCTAACTGGGACCGGGCCCAACTCTCGGACGCCCCCGGCCCCGCGACACCCGGGCCTCGCCCGCTTCGGCCCTCCACCGCATCGGCCCGTCGGGGCACGTCGCACGCTGGTTCTCTCTGCATCGCACGACGACGGCCGCGAGCGCGCTGCCGGTGTCCTGCGTCTTCTCAGTTACACGGTCGCGGCGACGACGAACGAGAAGTGATCCGCGGCGTCCTCGACCGCGTTCGGTACCGCGTCGAGCGCGAGCGCCACCTCCCTGAGGGCGAGACCGTTGACGGAGAGCCCGGGTTCGAACGCGGCGGCGAGCGCCGCCTGCTTCAGCTCGTCGCAGCGGTCTTCGAACTCGCGGACGTCGTCGAAGTCGCCGTGATCGACGGTCGGACGGCGACCGTCGCACAGCGCCGCGACGTACTCTTCGACGGCGTCACAGAGCCGCGCCGCGCACTCGGCCGCGAGGTCCGACAGCGAGACGAGGCGGTCGGCGACGCCGTCGACGTCCGGCTCCATCGCCGCCAGCGCGGCGAGGGCGTCCTCGACCGCGTTCGCCACGGCGTCGATGCGACTGAGGAGTTCGAGGAGGTCGCGCGCACGCAGATACACGCCGGTGAGCTCCGGGTCGAGTGCCACGAGCCCGTCGCGGACGTCCCGCGCCCGGTCGTCGCACGCGGACTCGATCGCGGCCGCGTCGGCCGCGGTCTCGTGGAACGATTCCGCGTCCCCGTCGCCGTAGGCCGCGACGGCGACCGGGAGGTGCGCGGTGCAGTCACGGACTCCCTCACAGAACGACGACATAGCATCGGCGAGTTCGGCGTCGGCGTGATCTCCCTCCATACGTGAGGCGGGCCGCTACGGGTAGAAACGGGTTGCTATGACCGAAACGTAGGGGTATATAGTCGACTCCGAGGTCGGCGGACGCGCCGGGGCGGCCGTCCGTCGCGTCCGGACGCGAAGCTATTTGTCTCCCACGGACCGTCGGTTCGGACGATGGGTAGCCTGTTCCCGTTCCGCACCGACGTCGAGGCGGACGCGGGGAGCCCACGGCTCGTCGGAATCGACGAGGACGCCGCGGACGAGGTCTTCGACGCCCTCGGCTCGCGCACCGCCCGCCGCATCCTCGCCGCGATCTACGACGATCCCCGCCCCGCCTCCGACCTCGCGGACGACGTCGACACCTCCCTCCAGAACGCGCGGTATCACCTCGACAACCTCAGCGACGCCGGTCTCGTGACGGTCGCCGACACCTGGTACTCGGAGCGCGGCACCGAGATGAAGGTGTACGCGCCGGCGAACGACGCCGTCGTGGTCTTCGCCGGCGATGACGGAGCGAAGACCGGCGCGTTCGCCGCCCTCAAACGTTTTCTGGGCGGCGTCGCCGCCGTCGGAATCGGCGCGCTCGTCGTCCAAGCCCTCCTCGCGCCCGGGTCGCTCCTCCCGGCGTTCGGGTCGGCCGGCGAGTCGTCGCCCGCGACCACGCCCAGCGACGGCGGTGGCGGCTTCAGCGCGATGGACGTCGAGCGCACGACCACCACGACAGCGACGACAGCGACGACAGCGACGACCGACGGCGGGCACGGCCTCCTCGCGCTCCTCGCCGAGCCCGGCGTCGCGTTCTTCCTCGGCGGGCTCTGCGTGCTGTGCGTCGCCCTCTCGTACTGGTACGTCCGGACGCGTCGCCGGGGCTGATCGCCGCCCGCGTCGACGACGCAAACCGTTTCAAGCCGAATCACCTACCGCCGGGTAGTGACAGACGACGAAACCGACCCGACGCTCTCCCTCGACGCCTTCTACGACGCCCTGGAGTCCGTCGGCCGCCCGGTCGTGACGGCCGGCCGCCTCGCGGGCGTGCTCGGCTGGACGCAGGCCGAGGCGAGCGACGCGCTCGATCGTCTCGCCGACGACGACGCGGCCGTCCAGCGCGTCGACGTCTCGAACGACCCCGTCGTGTGGTTCCCGACGGACTGGGCGCGCACGACGGAGCGCGAACGCGTCGTCGTCTTCCCGGAACACCGCGAGGTCGTCGTCGACCAGCCCACGCAGTTCACGCGCGCCCAGCTCGCGCAGTTCGCCACGCTCACCGACACGACGGGCGAGAACGCCTATCGGTATCGCGTGCGCGAAGAGGACGTCTGGGGCGCGCCCCACGGGGACGTCGAGGCCCTGCAGCGCACGCTCCGACAGGCCCTCGGCGATCGGTATCCGACGCTGGAGGAGTTCGTCACCGACCAGTGGCGGCGGGCGCGCCAGTTCCGACTCTACACGCACGACGAGGGATACGTCGTCCTCGAGGCCTCCTCGCCGGAGATGATGGGGAACGTCGCGGAGCAACACCTCTCCGAGGGGACGATCCGCGCGCCGATCACCGACACGGAGGCGTGGGTGGCCGCGGAGGCCGTCGCCACCGTCAAGCGCGACCTCTACGAGGCGGGCTATCCCGTCCAGGACGATCGGACCCTCGACGAGGGGGCGGCGATCGACATCGACCTCCGCCTCTCGCTGCGCGACTACCAGCGCGGGTGGGTCAAACGCTTCGTCGAATCGGGCTCGGGCGTGCTCGTCGGTCCGCCGGGGAGCGGTAAGACCGTCGCCGCGCTCGGCGTGATGGACGACATCGGCCGCGAGACCCTGATCCTCGTGCCCGGACGCGAACTCGTCGGCCAGTGGCGCGACAGCCTCCTCGAATACACGACCCTCACGCACGACGACGTTGCCGAGTACCACGGCGGCGTGAAGGAGATCGGTCCGGTGACGATCGCCACGTACTCCTCCGCGGGGATGGAGCGACACCGGCGGCTCTTCGACGAGAAACGCTGGGGGCTCGTCGTCTACGACGAGGCCCACCACATCCCGGGCGACGTCTTTCGCCGGACCGCGGACCTCCAGGCGTCGGCGCGCCTCGGATTATCGGTCGATGGGGACACTGTCGTTCCGGTACGCTCCGAGACGGGCGTCGAGATGCGGCGCATCGAGTCCCTCGCGTCTGAATATCTCGGTGACGGCGTCGGCGTCGCGTCCGTCTCGGACCTCGAAACGCTGGCCGTCACCGAGGACGGCGCAGTCGAGTGGACGCCGCTGACGTCGGTAATGCGCCACGCGCACGACGGACCGCTCTATCGCGTCCGCGCGCGGAACGGGCGGGAGGTCACCGTCACCGAGGATCACTCGCTCATCGTCTTCGACGGCGACGAGATGGCGATCACGAGTAAGCTCCCGGGCGACCTTGGCGACGACGACTTTCTCCTCCAACCGTCTACTCTCCCCGACGCGGTCGCGTCCGCGGAGTCGACCGGCGATGCCGACACCAGTACCGTGGACGTCATGGGACTGCTCGATGAGGGGTACGTGCTCGTGAACGAGGACGCGCCGACGTCGGCGTTCGACGCACTGTACGAGCGCGACGTCGGCGACAACAAGGCACGCTATCGCTGGAAGTCACGACGCTACCTCCCGCTCGACGTCGCACGGGAGATCGACTTCGAGCGCGAGTTCGTGAAGGGCGTCTACGTGCACGGCCGTCGGACGTACGTTCCGCCGGTGGTCTCGACCGAGGCGTTCGCCCGTCTCGCCGGGCTCTTCGTCGCGGACGGCGCAATCGACGACCATCGCGTCGAATTCTATGCGGAGGACTCTGCGCAGACCTCGGAGGTAGACGCGTTCCGCGACGTCATCCGCGCGGTCTGCCCCGAAGCCGACATCAACTCGGTGGCGAACGGTGAGAACTGTACGACGCTACGCGTCTCCGGCGTCCTCCCACGGATCCTCGAGAAGATCGGGCTCTCGAACGGCGCGCGCGAGAAGCACGTGCCACCGATGGTTCTCTCGAACCCGGACGCGTACGAGCCGTTCCTCGAGGGCGTCGTGCTCGGTGACGGACACCGCGCGACGCGCGAACGGGGCCGTGAGATGGTCACGATTTCGACGTCGAGTGACCGCCTCGCGCAGGGATTGAACCTGATCCTCGCGGAGCTCGGGTACGTGGGCGGCGTCTACCGCCGTGACTGCGACGTCGGCGTCCGAGAGGGAGAGCACGACACGGTGACGAACAACCTCGTCCGGTTCAACTCCAAGAACCGGCAAAGCGGTGGACGGCTCTCACTCACGCCGTTCACGGAGACGCTCTCGGATGCGTACGAGGGACTCCCGCGCGATCCGTCTCGGGCGGCTGACGGCGGACAGCTCACTTCCGGGCTCTCGGATCGGGTGCGGTTGAACGACGACGAGCTTCGAACGATCTCCGCGCGCAGCGGTATCGACGCCGATTGGCTCGCCGAGACTGACGTTGCGATGCTCGACGTCGAGTCCGTGACGGAAGTCGACGGCGAGGAGTACGTCTACGACGTCTCGACGGAACACGAGAACTTCCTCGGGAACCACCTCTTCTGTCACAACTCTGCGACACCAGTCCGGGGCGACGACCGCGAGGCGGACATCTACACGCTCATCGGGCCGCCGATCGGCACGGACTGGGAGGCGCTCTTCGAGGCGGGATTCGTTCAGGAACCCGAGGTCGAGATCCGATTCGTCCCGTGGACCGACGACGAGCACCGCTACGAGTACGCGAGCGCGGACGGCCACGAGCGTCGGATGCTCGCCGCCTCGAACCCCGCGAAGATCGACGAAGTGCGCGCGATCCTGGAGTCCCACCCCGACGCGAAGACGCTGCTCTTCGTCGACTACCTCGATCAGGGCGAACAGCTGAGCGACGCGCTCTCGATCCCGTTCGTCAGCGGCGACACGCCCCACTCGCATCGCGAACGGCTCTTCCACGAGTTCCGCGCGGGCGAGCGCGACACCCTGCTCGTCTCGCGCGTCGCCGACGAGGGGATCGATCTCCCGGACGCCGAGCTGGCGATCGTCGCCTCCGGGCTCGGCGGATCGCGCCGTCAGGGTGCCCAGCGCGCCGGTCGAACGATGCGACCCGCGGGGCGCGCGCTCGTCTACGTGCTCGCCACGCGCGGGACCGAGGAAGAGGACTTCGCGCGGAACCAGACGCGCCACCTCGCGGAGAAGGGCGCGCGAGTGCGGGAGGCGGACGCGGAGGCGCACGCGGATGCGAACGGCGGTGAGCATCCGCGGAACGGGCGAACGGGGAGCGAGCGCGACCCGTGAGCGACGTGGCGACTCGCTCTCGCTCGCCACGGAACGACGAGCGGGAGTGAGCGCCGTCGCGGCGTCACCCGCCGCGGCGGGTGGCTTTTTCACCCGGACGAGCGATCCCCCACACATGGACGCAGCCGTCTACCACGGCGAGGGCGACATCCGCGTGGAGGAAGTCCCGGACCCCGAAATCGAGGAGCCGACGGACGCGATCGTGCGCATCACACACACGGCGGTCTGTGGCTCCGACCTCTGGTTCTATCGAGGCCAGCGCGACTACCCGACGCCGGGGCGCGTCGGCCACGAGCCGATGGGCGTCGTCGAGGCCGTCGGCGACGACGTGACGCACCTCCGGCCGGGTGATCGGGTGCTCGCGCCGTTCGCTATCTCCTGTGGCGAGTGCGAGTTCTGCCGGAAGGGCCTCTACACGTCCTGCGTCGAGGAGGAGGGGTGGGGCGGCGAGCACGACGGCGCGCAGGGCGAGAAGGTCCGCGCGCCGTACGCCGACGGGACGCTCGTCCGCGTGCCGGAGCGCCACGCGAACGACGAGGACGTCCTCGAAGCGCTGCTCCCGCTGACGGACGTCATGTGCACGGGCCACCACGCGGCGGTGAGCGCGGGCGTCGAGGCCGGCGATACCGCGGTCGTGGTCGGCGACGGCGCGGTCGGCCTCTGTGGCGTGCTCGCGGCGAAGCGCCTCGGCGCGGAGCGCGTGATCGCCATGGGACACCACGAGGACAGATTGGCGATCGCGGCGGAGTTCGGCGCGACGGAGACGATCGCGGCCCGCGGCGAGGCGGCCGTCGAGCGGGCGCGCGAACTCACGTACGGCGGGGCGAATCACGTGCTCGAGTGCGTCGGCGCGGAGTCCTCGATGGACACGGCGTTCGCGGTCGCGCGCCCCGGCGGGACGGTCGGGTTCGTCGGCGTCCCGATGGGCGTCGACGAGGCGGCGTTCCTCGACGACGCCTTCCGGAAGAACGTCGCGCTCCGCGGGGGCGTCGCGCCCGTCCGCGAGTACGTCGACGACCTGATGGCCGACGTCCTGCAGGGCACCCTCGATCCCTCGCCGATCTTCACGAAGACGGTGGACCTCGACGGCGTCCCCGAGGGATACGCGGCGATGGACGAGCGCGACGCCGTGAAGGTCATGGTGAAGCTCTGATCGGACGGGGGGTGGTGATCGGAATAGCTATCCGCGTGGCGGGCGAATCCTATCGGTAGCTAGACCCCCGTTATGTCATCATCAGGACCGTTGTCCGACGCCGAGGAGCGCGTCGGCTCGCCCATGTTCGACGAGAGCGGGAACGTCGAACCCGGCGTCCTCGACAAGGACTTCTTCGAGGTGTTGGTCGAGAACGGTTCGGACGCGATCGTCTCCATCGACGAGCAGAGCCGGATCCTCTTCGCGAACCGGTCGGTGGAGCGGGTCTTCGGGTACGAACCCGAGGAGCTCGTCGGCGAGCCGCTGACGAAGATCATGCCCGAGCGCTTCCGCGACGCGCACCACGCCGCCATCGACGCGTACCTCGAGACGGGGGAGCGGACGCTCGACTGGCAGAACGTCGAACTACCGGCCCGGCACAAGGACGGCCACGAGGTCCAGCTCTCGATCACCTTCGAGGAGCACCACTACGACGGCCGACGGGTCTTCTCGGGGATCATGCGGGACATCACGGAGCGCGTCGAGCGCGAGCGCGAGCTGCAGCGCCAGAACGAGCAGTTAGAGCGCTTCGCCTCCATCGTCAGCCACGACCTGCGCGACCCCCTGCAGACCGCGAAGGCGGACGTCGCCATCCTCGAATCGCAGCCTGACGACGGTGACGAGCTGCTCGCCGAGCTCGACGACACGCTCGATCGCATGGACGAACTCATCGAGGACGTCCTGACGCTCGCCAAGCAGGGGGAGAGCATCGGCGACACCGCACGCGTCCCCCTCGAACGCGTCGTCAAGGACGCGTGGCGGACCGCCGGCACCGACGCCGCGACGCTCGACGTCGAGGGCGACCTGCTCGCCGTGAAGGCGGACCGGGAGCGCTTCGAGACGCTGCTCCAGAACCTCTTCCGGAACGCCGTCGAGCACGGCGGCGACGACGTGACGGTTCGCGTGGGCCTGCTCGACGACGGCTTCTACGTCGAGGACGACGGTCCCGGCATCCCCGCGGACGCGCTCGACGACCTCTTCGCGTACGGCTTCACGACGAGCGACACCGGCACGGGGTTCGGGCTCTCGATCGTCGAACAGATCGCCGACGCCCACGGCTGGTCGGTCGAGGCCTCGACCGGCGAGCGCGGCGCTCGCTTCGAGTTCCACGACGTCACCATGTCCTGATACGAACATGAACACCGCTGATCCATCGACGCCGTTTCGAACCGCTCGCCTCCTGACCGACGGCGGCGCCGCGCCCGACGATCGACCCGTCGTCCTCGTCGTCGACGACGAGGAGCGCATTCCGCAGGCGTTCGCGCTCTGGCTCGACGACGACTACGAGGTCCGAACCGCCACGAGCGGTGAGGAGGCCCTCGAACGCCTCGACGACGCCGTCGACGTCGTGCTCCTCGATCGCCAGATGCCGGGGCTCTCCGGCGACGCGGTGCTCGAACGCATCCGCGAGGAGGGATACGGGTGTCGCGTGGCGATGGTGACCGGCGTCGACCCCGACTTCGACATCGTCGACATGCCGTTCGACGACTACCTCAAGAAGCCGGTCGGCCGCGACGAACTCCAGGCGACGGTCGAGCGCTTGCTCTCGGTGAGCGACTACGACGAGGCGGTCCGGCGGTATTTCGCGCTCTCGGAGAAGCGCGCGACGCTGGAGGCCGAGAAGAGCCGCGCGGAACTCGACGCGAGCGACGAGTACGCGTCGCTCCTCCGGGAGCTCGACGAGCAAGAAGAGCGGATGAACGACCTGATGGGGCGGATGGACCCCGATCAACTCGACGCGCTCTTCCGCGAACTCGACGACGGGGAACGAAGCGCGGGCACGCCGGGTTCTACGGACGGCTAGCGGTCCGTCGCGTTCGCGCGCCCGCTCACGACCGTAGTACCGACGCCGCGACTCCCTCGGCGAACCCCACCCCGTACGCGACGTACTGCACGACGAGGAGCAGCGGCGCGAGCAACGCGAGCGGCGTTCGGCGCTCGCGGTAGACGGCGCGCGTCACGAGCGCGGCGACCGGGAGGAACGCGAGGCAGAGCGCGGGGACGTAGCGCGGGCCGCGGCGGAGGTCGCGGAGCGCGGCCGCGGCGCCGCCGAGGAGGGCGAGCGTCGGGACCGGGGAGTACCACCGGACGAGTCGGCGGTGACGACACTGGATGCGCGCCATCGCGTCGCCGTAGCTGCGGCTCTTGCGCGCGAACGCCCGAAGCGTCGGCGTGAGGTGGTGGCGGACGACGATCCGCGGATCGTAGCAAAAGCGGTAGCCGTCGCGGGCGAGACGGTAGTGGAACTCGGCGTCCTCGCCGACGTTGACGGTGTCGTCGTAGCGGTACTCGTCGAAGACGTCGCGTCGGTAGCAGACGTTACACGCCGCGACGGAGCGCACGAGCCGGACGTCGTCGATGGCGCGGGACTGGGGGCTGCCCCCGGAACCGAACGCGGTCCGCTGGAGGCTCCCGACGACGCGCGCGAACGCGGGATCGTCCTCGAAGGCGACGTTCGGTCCGCCGGCCCCGACGACCACGGGGTCGTCAGCGTACGTTTCGAGGCGCGCGACGTGGTCGGCCAGCCACGTCGGGGGCACCCGACAGTCCGAATCGGTGAACGCGACGTAGTCGCCCTCGGTCGCCTCGACGCCGCGATTGCGACACGCGCCGATCCCCGCGCCGTCCGCGCTCACGAGTCGGGCGTCGAACTCCGCGACGACGTCGCGCGTCGCGTCCGTCGATCCGCCGTCGACGACGACGACCTCGTAGCGCTCGTCGGGGTAGCGCTGCCGGTCGAGCGACGCCAGCGTCTCCGCGACGGTGTCGGCCGAGTTGTACGTCACGACGATCACGCTCACGGTCGGGTCGACCGACTCCGGGTCGCGTTCCGTCATCGTCGCCGCTACGTCGCTCGCCCGAATAACTGTGTAGGGCCGCCGCGGTACCGACAGATGTCGAACACGAAGCGGGCGATAGTCCGTCTCACGGCCGGCATCCGGTCGGTCCCTCGTCGGTGGTACGCCGCCGTCGACCGCCTCGTCCGCCCTCGACCGCCCGTCGACGCCGTCGGGCACGGCGAGCGCTGACGTGAGTACGCACCCCGTCCCTCGTGGGTACATATATATCGACGGACGTCGAACTATGAGACATGGATGGAGATCGAGAACCGGTCGACGGACTCACCAGACGCGACTGGCTGAAGCTCGCCGGCGTCGCGGCCGCCGTACCGCTCGCGGGCCCCGCGACGGGCACGGCGAGCGCCGCCGCGGCGGACGGGGTAGCGTACGGCTACGGCGGGGGCGCGGTCCGCGTCGCCGCGCCCGCGCTCCTCGGTGAGCTCGGCACCGCCACGGCGAGCGTTTCGCTCCCGACACCGGTCGCGCACTGGACGTTAGACGAAAACGGCGGACGGGTCGTCCGCGACACCGCCGGCGATCACGACGGGACGCTCGTCGGGAACCCCGTGCTCGGTGAGCCGGGAGTCCGGGGCTCGGGCGCGCTGGACTGCCGTCGACGCGACGGCCACTACGCGACGGTCCCGCACGACCCGACGCTCGCGCCGCGCGAGTCGCTGACGATCTCGGGGTGGTTCCGCACGAGCGCGGACGACACCGAACAGACGATCATGCAAAAGGCGACCGACCACGTGCGCGGATCTGGGTACGTCCTCGACGTCCAGGCCGGACGGGCGTTCCGGGCGAAGCTCGGCGTCGAGTCCGGGCGCGCGTTCGTCAACCCTTGGGCGGACTTCGACGCGCACGACGGCGTGTGGCACCACCTCCTCGCCACGTGGAACGGGGACGCGCTCGTCCTCTACTACGACGGCGAGGAGGTCGGCCGCGACGAGAGCCAGTCGGGTGCGCTCGTCGCCGACGACAGCCCGTTGCACATCGGTCACGGGCACAACGCGTGGGCGACGGTCTACGACATGGCGGGCTCGGTCGACGACGTGCGGCTCTACGACGTCGCCCTCGACGCCGACGCCGTCCGCGCGCTCTACGAGGGGACGTCGACGGTCGACGACGGCGGTGGGTCGACCACGACTACGACCACACCGACCACGACGACGACCACGCCGACCGACGACGCTGACGACGAGTACGGCGAGCAGGGGTACGGCGCGTACGGCTACGGCGGTGTTCCCACCCAACCATGACTGAGAACCACGGATACAACACGCCCGCGGCGGGCACGACCGACTGGCACGTACCGCTGAACGAGAACTTCGAGGCCTTCGACGCGGACGTCGAGGTCCGCGATACGGACGCGAACCGGACGAACTACGCGCCGAAGTCCGGAGCGAAGTTCCTCGCGACCGACACCGGCCGCGTCTACCTCGGCGACGGGTCCGCGTGGAGCTCCCTCGGATCCCTCTCCGGCGACGCGGCGGGCGGCGGAGGCGTCACCGAAGCGCTCGTGAAGGGGAACCTCGTGGTGCTCGGGCGTCAACTCGCCGCGCCCGAGACGATCGACCCCGCCTCGACGGACACTCCGGTACAGGACGGGCTCGATCGCCTCGCGTCGAACGGCGGCGGCACCGTCCGCCTCCCGCCGACGACAGTCTCGGAGGGAGGGATGATCAGCGTGCCGAGCAACGCCGCGATCTTCGGTTTCGGACCGGACGTCTCGAAGGTCGCCATCACGCCCGCCGGCGTCGACGGCGTCGTCTTCGACGAAGCGGGCGGCGTCGATCACGCCCAACTCGACGGCTTCGCGCTGAACGGTCCCGGGCCGGGCGTCGACTCGGGCGTCGCCATCCACCACGTGAACGGCGACACGCAGAACCTCCGCATCGGCCGCCTCGTCCTCTGGGGGTGGACGAACAGCGTCTACCGCGTCGATCAGGGCGTCGGCCCCTTCCAGTGTCGCCACGAGGAGATCACGGTCTACGACTGCGACGCCGGGGCCGAGGACGGCCTCTTCGAGTTCCGCTCGTGGTACGGGCCGGCGAACTGGTTCGGCACTATCGCGGCCTATCCGACCGCGGACGCGAGCGGGCAGAACACGACGGTGTTCTTCACGCGCGGGGGCACGCAGACCATCGACTACCTCACGATGGGCGGCTCGGCCGGGACGGCGCTCCACCAGACGTGGGACGCCCAGCTCCGCGTCGAGAGCGTCCACTGGGAGCCCACCGAACTCCGCTCGACCCCGGACGCGATCGTGCGGCTGCTCGGCCACGGCGTCGCCCAGATCGGGAACGTCAAACACATCACGGGCGCGACGCGACACGTCTACGAGCTCGGCTACGACGCGTACAACGCGAACGCGCCCGCGGCGAAGGTGCTCGGGCCGTACTTCGGTCTCGGGGGGTCGCTCGGTGCGGCCGTCGTGAACCTCGCGGCGGCCGCGGACGCCGCGCGGCCGTCGTTCTACTGGGGCATGGCGGCCGACGTCGACGTCACGCACGGCGACGGCGCGACCGGCGGTCTGCGTGCGCTCGGCGAGGCCGGGGCCGCGGTCGGCTAGACTAATGTGGTCGTCGCCCGACCGGTGAGGCATGCAGACAGTCGTCCTCGCCGCGGGTCGTGGCACTCGGATGCGGCCGTTGACCGACCGCCGACTGAAGCCGATGCTGCCCGTCGCGGGCCGCCCGCTCGCCGCGCACACGGTCGAGGCGGCCGCCGACGCGGGCGCGTCGCGCGTCGTCCTCGTCGTCCAATCCGACGACGACGCCGTGCGCGAGTACTTCGGTGACGAGCACGCGGGCGTGGAACTCGACTACGCCGTCCAGACCGAACAGCGCGGCACCGCGGACGCCGTGCGCGCCGCCGCCCCGACGCTCGACGACGCGCCGTTCGTCGTCCTGAACGGCGACGCCCTCTACGATCACGACTCGCTCGCCGCCCTCTACGACCGCGCGCCCGCCGTCGGCGCGTTCCGCGTCGCGGACCCGACGCAGTACGGCGTGCTCCTCACTGACGAGTCGGGCGAGCGCGTCACGGGCGTCGTCGAGAAGCCCGCCGATCCCCCCTCCGATCTCGTGAACACGGGCGCGTACGCCCTCCCCGCGGCGGCGAAGTCGTGGCTCGACGTCGACGAGTCCGCGCGCGGCGAGCTCGAGTTCACGGACGTCCTCGCACGGGCCTGCGCGGAGTTCGCCGTCAGCCCGGTCGCCTTCGAGCGCTGGCTCGACGTCGGCCGCCCGTGGGAGCTGCTGGCGGCGAACGAGTGGAAGCTCGCGGAACTCGGTGGTCGCGTGGAGGGCGACGTACACGTCGACGCCGAACTCAGCGGTGACGTCGTCGTCGCGGACGGCGCGACGGTGCGCTCGGGCGTCGTGATCGAGGGGCCCGCGTACGTAGATCGCGGCGCGACGGTCGGGCCGAACGCCTACGTCCGGGGCGCGACGTACATCGGCCCCGACGCGAAGGTCGGTCACGCCGTCGAGGTGAAAAACAGCGTCATGATGGCGGACGCGCACGCTGGCCACCTCAGCTACGTCGGCGACAGCGTCCTCGGGCGAGCGACGAACCTCGGCGCGGGGACGAAGGTGGCGAACCTCCGCCACGACGGCGACTCGGTGAAGATGCTCGTGAAGGGCGAAGTCGTCCCGACCGGCCGCCGTAAGCTCGGCGTGGTCCTCGGCGACGGCGCGAAGACGGGGATCAACACGAGCCTGAACGCCGGCGTGAAACTCCCGACCGACGGCGCGACCCGGCCCGGCGAAGTCGTCATGTTCGATCCCGACAGCGAGCGGGGCCGCGCGGCGCGTGACGGGCGCGAGCGCGACGATGAGTGACGACCGGGGGGGCCGGCGCGACGCGGACGCCGCGCCCGCGCCCCACCCCCGAGGCCGCAACCTCGCGGGCGACGCCCTGCGCGCCCTCCGCACTCGCCTCGGCGCGTCGCCGGCCGTCGGAAACGCCGCGTGGCGCCTCGGCGAACTGCTCCATCACGGGGGGGGCGAGCGACGCCCCGGAACCGCGGAGGCCGGCCGGATCGCGGGCTTGTCCGACGGGCCGGACGCTCCGACGTATCCGATCGAGGCACCGATCGCGGACCCCCTCGATCCAGCGCCCGCGCCCGGCGTCGTCAACCCCGTCTTGACGGTCGCGGACGTGACCGACGTGACGGGCGCCCACTGCGTCGCCGATCCGTTCCTCCTCCCCCTCGCGGGGACGTGGCACCTCTTCTTCGAGGTGTACGCCCACTACCGGCGGCCGACGGCCGTCATCGCGCACGCGACGAGTCCCGACGGCGCCGACTGGACGTACGACGGCGTCGTCCTCGAAACCGAACACCACCTCTCTTACCCCTACGCCTTCCGGTGGGACGGCGACCACTACATGGTCCCCGACGCGTGGTCGAAGGACCCCGCGAACCCCGCGCCCGTCACGCTCTACCGGGCGCGCGACTTCCCGCGGGGCTGGGAGCCGATCGCCGACCTGTTCACCCCGCCCGGCGACCTCCACGACTGCACGCTCTTCCGGTGGGACGGGCGTTGGTGGGCGCTCTGCGGCGACGGCCGCGACCTCTACGCCTACCACAGCGACGCGCTCGACGCCGACGGGTGGACGCCACACGCCGCGAACCCCGTCGTCGCAGGCCGGCCCGCCGGCGCGCGCCCCGGTGGTCGCCCGATCGTCCGCGACGAGCGCGTCCTCGCCTTCTACCAGGACGGCACCGACCACTACGGTGGGCAGGTGCGCGCGTACGAGATCACCGATCTCACCCCGGAAACGTACCGCGATCGGGAAGCCGACGGCTCGCCCGTGATGCACGCCGACGGGGAACGGTTCGGGTGGCTCTCGGGGTTCACCCACCAGTTCGACCCGTGGTACGACGGCGAGGGGTGGTGGTGCGCGGTGGACGGCAACCCCGGCTTCGGCTGGCGGCTGACCGGCGACCACCACTGGGCGATCGGGATGTTCCGGGCTTAGGCGAGGCCGACGCCGGCGTCCCCGAGGACGCGCAGGCGTCCCTCGTTCGGAACGCCGAGCGAGACCGTTACGTCGTCTCGCACCCCGTAGTACCACGAGCGCGACCCGCGCTCCCCCCGACCGTTGACGCGGACGACGTTCCCCGTGACGGTGCCGCGGGTGGCGCCCGGCGGTACGAGGTGCTTGTTCCCGAAGCCGCTCGCCAACTCGTAGACGTAGGGGACCGTCCCGGTGTCGACGACGACGTCGGCGACGTGCGTGACGCCCGATCCGGCGAGGCGGACGAGCGCCTCGGGCGTCGCCGGCTGGGACTCGGGCTCCCAGTGGAGGCGGCCCGCGCGGAGACGGCCGTCGGTCTGCTCGACGAGCGTGCCGGCGGTCCCGCCGACGGAGACGTCCTCGAACGCGAGCTCGCCCCCGGCCTGTCGGAGGACCGTCGTCGGCGCGCCGCTCGCGCGGGCGTTCGGGTACGCGACGACCGTCCCGAAGTGGTTCGCGGGCCCGTACTCCGAGCGCCAGTCGAGCAGCGCGCCGGCCGCGCCCGCGTCGCAGTCGTCCGCGCGGAGGAAGTCGTAGCGACATTGGAACGGGCCGACGCCCTCCTCGACGCGGAGGACGCTGTTCCCCCACTGGCGACAGTAGAGCCGTCCCACGTGGACGTCCGCGGGGTCGTTCGCCGGGTCGTCCGTCGCGTCGACGTAGTGAATGGCGACGCCGGTGTCCTTCCGGACGCCCGGCCCGCGTAGCTCGAAGCCGTCGAGCGCGACGCGCTGGACGGACTCGTCGCGGTCGAAGCGAACCCCGTCCGTCCCGGACGAGCGGACGTGGATCACGGAGACGTTCATCCCGCAACCGTAGAGCCCCGTGTTCGGGTGCGGGCGGACCGGGCCCGCTTCGGTGACCGTCGTCGGCGGGAGGTAGACGCGCCCGCCGCCCACCGCGTCGACCGCATCGAGGGCGTCCTGCACGGGGGTCGCCGTCGCCGTCGGATCGAACGCCGCACCGCCGATCCCCGCGGCTACCGCGACGACGCGACCGTCGCGAAGCGCCGCGAACGCGCCGCCCTCGATCGACGCGCCCTCAGACACGGTCCTGTCCCCGCCGTTCGCATCGTCCACGTCGAGGATCGACGCGCAGCCGGCGGTCGATCCCGTGATCGCGGCGGCGAGCGAGGCGCGGAGGACCGACCGGCGTCGCGGGTCGTCGACGTCGGTTCGCTCGGGACACACTACCGCTTAGGTCTCCGCCCGTCACGATAACCCTTCGCCCCGAACCGCGCGCCGAAGGCGCTCGGCGGCCCCGGTGAGCTCCCAGCGGACGACCGACGGCGGTTGCGCGCCGTCGATCCGCGGGAGCAGCGCCGGATCGGCCCGCCGGCCGACGAGCCCGTCGCCCGCCGTCGCGTAGTCGTGCGATTCGCGGACGACGTCGACGGCGGTCGGCGAGTGGTCGCCGTACGGATAGCAAAAGCGCGTCACGTCGAGGCCGAAACGCGATTCCAAGCGCTCCTTCGCGCCGACGACCTCGTCGCGGACCGCGTCCGGATCGAGGCGGTCGAGGTGGGCGTGCGTTCGCGTGTGGTTGCCGACGGTGATGCGCTCAGCGTCGCCGAGCGCCGCGACGTCGTCGGCGTCGAGGTACGGGACGCCGTTGTCGCTCAGGCCGCCCACCCGGTCGGCGATGACGAACACCGTCGCGGGCGCGTCGAACTCGCGGAGGACGGGGAGCGCGTGGGTGCGAAAGTCCCGGTAGCCGTCGTCGAAGGTGAGCGCGACGCGCGGCGTCGTTCCCGCGTCGAGGACCGCGGGGAGGTCGACGAACTCGTAGCGCGCGTCGAGCCACGCGAGCTGTGCCCGGAGCGCCTCCGGGTCGAAGCGTCGGCCGGCCGCGTTCCCCTCCTCGCCGTCGAGGGAGTGGTACATCATCACCGCGTTCCGCGTCCCCGGCGTCCCCACGTGTAGGTACGCGTCGAACGCCGCGCAGAGCCGCCACGACGCCGCTTTCCCGGCCGCGACCACGTCTCCGATCATACCCTCGGTACGCATCGACACGGGTAATCGTTTCCTCCCCGACCCCCGGAAGCGTTAACCCCCGCGTGAGCGACCTATCGGTATGCCCGCGGACGCCCCCCCGGACTACCGTGCGCTCGCCGTCGCCGCCGAGCATCCGAGCCACGTCCATCCGGTTCGGACGCCGTTCAACCACCGCTCGCTCGACGCGCTCTGCGAGGCGGGCGTCGACCTCGACGTCGTCTCCCCCTCGCCGATCGCGCCGCCGGTCGGGCCGTACTCGGAGTACCGACACGTCCCGCGGACCGAACGGTGGGGGCGCTACCGCGTCCACTACCCACGCTATCTCTACGCGCTCCCGAAATCGCGCTTCTATCAGGTCTCGGGGAACTCGATGCGTCGGCGTCTCGCCGCCTTCGTCCCGGAGACCTTCGAGACGCCCCACGACGTCGTCCACACCTGCGGCGTCTACCTCGACAGCTACGGCGCGCTCGACTACTGCCGGGACCACGACGTCCCCCTGGTGGCGATGACGCACGCCGGGGACCTGCGAAACTACGACGCGTTCAACGACGACGTGCAGGCGAAGATCCGCGAGACGATCGACTACGCGAGCCGCGTGCTCACGGTCAGCGACGAGCTCGCGGGCGTCGCGCGGCGCTTCGCGCCCGAGGCGAAGGTGGAGACGGTGCCGATCGGTGAGGACCCCTCGAAGTTCCCGACGGACAGACGCGACGCCATCCGGCGCGAGCTCGGCCTCGATCCGGATACCGAGGTCCTCCTCTACGTCGGGCGCTTCGAGGAAGCGAAGGGCGTGCGCGAGCTCGTCGCCGCACTGCACGAGCTCGACCGGACCGACGTCTTCCTCGCGGCGATCGGCCACGACGGCGACCTCCGCTGGTGGTTCGTGAACGAGCTCGGCGAGATGGACCACGGCACGCACGCCTTCTGGCGGCTGGATCCCGTCGCGGTGCGGCGCTGGCACGTCGCCGCCGACCTGCTCGTCCACCCGAGCCACACGGAGGCGCGCCCGACCGTCATGTACGAGGCGATGGCGGCGAAGACGCCGATCCTCGGGACGACCGTCGGCGGCGTCCCCGAGATGGTCGCGGACGGCGAGACGGGGATCCTCGTCCCGCCGCGCGACGCGGACGCGCTCGCGGACGCCATCGACGCCCTCCTCGACTCGCCCGAGGGCCTGCGCGCGATGGGCGAGCGCGGCCACGAGCGCCTGCTGGCGAACGACTGGACGTGGGAGCGCCACGCCGACCGCCTCCGCGAGATCCATCGCGCGGTGATCGGGGAATGAGCGACCGGCGGTCGGACACGCGAGAGGGCGACGACGCGCGCGGCGGCCGGCGGGGCTCGATCGAACGCGACGGCGGCGACGACGCCACCGCCGAGCCGCCGCGCGTCAGCGTCGTCATCCCCGCCTACCGGCGCGCGGACGTCCTGCCGCGGGCCATCGACGGCGCGCTCGCGCAGACGGTGACGGCTCTCGAAGTGATCGTCGTGGACGACGGGTCGCCGGACGACACCGAGTCGGTCGTCCGCGCGTACGACGACCCGCGGGTGCGCTACGTCGCCCACGAGACGAACCGCGGCGTGAGCGCCGCGCGTAACACGGGCGTCGACGCGGCCCGGGGCGACTACGTCGCCTTCCTCGACTCGGACGACGAGTGGCTCCCCCGGAAGCTCGATCGCCAGCTCGCCGTCCTCGACGCGAAGGGAGCCGACTGGATCGGCGTCTACTGCGACTACGCGACCGTCGGAGGCGGCCTCGGCGCGCGCCTCGCCGCCCTCGTCTCCGAGCGGGTCTTTCGCGCCGGCGCGCCCCGCGAGGGCGGGCGCGAGCTCGCCGAATCGCTCCTCACGATGCGCGTCTTCATGGGCCCCGGTTCGACGCTCCTCGTCGCCCGCGACGCCCTCGACGGTCTCGCCTTCGACGAGGGGCTCTCCATCTACGAGGACTGGGACCTCGTCCTCCGCCTGCTCGCGCGCGGGAAGCTCGCGCACGTCGCCGAGCCCCTCGCGGTCGTCCACGACACCGGCGACGCGCCCCCGGACGCCTACGCCCGCAACGACCGTCGGTATCTCGAACGCAACGCCGACCTCGTCGCCGACCTCGAAGGGCGCGGCATCGACGTCGCGCGGATCCACCGCATGGGTCTCGTCGGCCACTATCTCCACGAGGGCCGCTTTCGGGACGCGCTCAGCTACCTCGACCCCGGCGTGCTCGCTCGCCCCGGCGACCTCCTGCGCCTCGCGTGGTGGACGTGCGTCGGAGCGCGGGTCGCGCTCCGCACGTAAGCTCCACCCTCGCCGTCGACCTCCGGCGAGAGGCGACGAGAGACCGGATGGAACGGCCTGAGGAGGGCGAGCGCCCCGGGAGCGAAGACGACGAGCGCGGCGGGTGCGAGCGACTAAGTGGCGTCCCGTCCTCCCCTCACCCGAACGCCCGTGTCCGACTACCCGCCCGTCTCCGTCGTGATCCCGTACAGCGAGCAGTACACCCCCGAGTGGATGCTGGAGGAGGCGACGGCCTCGGTGGAGGCGCAGGCCGTCGAGACCGAACCCCTCGTCGTCGCGGGCGACGACGGCCCCGCGGCCGCGCGCAACGAGGGACTGGACCGGGCCAGCCATCGCCACGTCGCGTTCCTCGACGCCGACGACACGTGGCACGACGACAAGCTCGTCCGCCAGCTCGACGCGATGCGCGAGGCGGACGCCGGCCTCTGCGTCGAGGGCGACTCACGCACGATGGACGATTTCGTCTACGACGTCTTCGTCGGCGATCTCACCTCTCTCATGTCCTCGGTGCTCGTCGACACCGCGCGGATCGATGCGCGCTTCGACGACGATCTCGAACGCGGCGAAGACCTCCTCTACGTCCTGACGGCCGCGACGCAGGCCGGCGTCTGTCTGCGCCCGGATCTCTTCGCGCACCGCGAGCACGCCGACAGCGTCACCGCGCGCGGGATGGCCGTCGAGGAGTACCTCGCGCAGTCCAAGCGCTTCGTCTACCGGGTGAGCGAACGCGTCCCCGAAGCCCAGCCCTACCTCCCGATCTACTACACGCAGCTGTACACGGACGTCGGGCGGGCGCACGCGGCGGACGGCGACGCTCGGCGCGCGCGGACGTACTACCTGCGGGCGCTCCGAATCAGCCTCCACCCTCACACGCTCGCGGCGCTCGCCCGGACGTACCTGCCGTTCTAGTCGGGCCGACCCGCGGTCGGCGCGGTCCCGTTGCCGAAGAGCGCGTCGCCCTCGCGCGTCTCCACGACGTGGACGCCGTCGCTACTGAAGACGACGTCGCGCGTGGCGAGGGCGTGCCGATAGCGCTCCTCGGAGACCGTGTACCACTGGAGCTGCGCGGAGACGGCGACGTCGCTCTCCGCCGTCGGGACGAAGTGTCGCGTCCACGCGTCACGGACGATAACGCGGTCGGTGGGCGCGGGCGCGGTTAGGCCACGGGCGGTGGCGTTCAGCGCGCCGACGCGCGGTCGCGCATCCGGTGGGCCCTGAACGGACGCGAGCGCGCGCCGCATCACGACATCCGCGGCCGCCGTTCCGTTCGTGTCCGCGAGGTAGGCCGCGACGTCGCCGACGGCCGCGTACTCGGCGTCGCTCATCGCCACCTGCGCGCCCCGCTGTTCGACGTAGACGGGTGGACCATCGAGATCGTCGGCGCTCGATCTGGTGAACGCGCCCGCGCTTCCGAACGCCGCGACGAGGACGACGGCGGCGACCAGGACGACGCGGTAGCGAGGCCGGGCCCGGAGGAGGCGCGCGAGGCCGAGCCCGATCGGGAAGACGGCGAGCAGGACGACGACGAACTGGATGCGCTCGCCCTGCGGGAGCGCCACGGGGAGCGGGAGGAGGACGGTGGCGAGAACGAACGCCGTGGCGACGACGCTCGCGCCGCGAGCGTACGTCTCGGTGCGTTCGAGGAACTCGTAGCCGCCGAGCAGGAGGACGGCGGTGGTGAGCGACGCGTAGACCCCGACCGGCGTGGCCAGCCACGCGAGCGCGCGCCCGACCGAGTCCGACGGGAGCGTCGCCCCGTAGCTGAAGACGACCGACGACGCCGCGCTCACCGCGTCCCCGAGCACCTGCGCGGCGATGGCGACGATCGCGTAGAGCATCAGGCTCGGCGAGTAGACGAGGTAGGCGAAGACGCAGAGCAGACCGAGGACGATCGGGAACGTCCACCGGAGGCGCGCCCACTCCCACGGCCGCGTCGCCAGCGCGTCCCACCCGAGGCGGCCCGCGAGGACGCCGCGGAGAACCGAGACGCCGGCGACCGCGACGATGAGGCCGACGAGCAGGACGTACGTGAGGTGGTGTGCGAGGACGAGCGTCGGGACGAGGGCGAGCGCGTAGGCGGCGTGTTCGCGCCGACGGGCCGTGTGACCGACCGCACGCCGCGCGAGGACGGCGTAGAAGCCGACTGCGAGCAGCGCCAGCGCGAACGACTGCGGGAAGAAGTAGAGCGCGTCGTACGCCGGGAGGTCGAGTATCGTGAACGCCGCGGCGCAGCAGAGCGCGATCCGCCGGTCGCCGAGCAGGCGGACGCCGACGAGGTACGTCACGGGCACGAGCGCCGCGTACGTGAGGACGCCGGTGAGGACGATCGCGTCGTACGGGACGAAGCCGGTGACGAACGTCACGGTACCGGTGAACAGGTGGAAGACGGGGAAGAGGTCGTAGCCGTAGGGGAGGAGGGCGCTGCGTCCCGTCGAGAGCAGGCGATCGAGCGCGGCGACGTGCGCGAAGACGTCCGTCCCGCCGAAGTAGAACCCGGTCGTGAGGTACTTGGCGATGACGGGGACGGCGAAGGTGGTCGTGAGCGCGAGCAGCGTCGGGCCGGGGTCGGGGTCGTCGGCCGCGAGCTGGTCGGCGACGAGCACGTACGCGACGAGGAGGAACGCGACGACGGGGAGGAGCCGCGAGCCGAGCTCGACCGTGGCGATAATCGATCCCGCTCCGCCGACGACGACGAGCTTCGACGCGACGGAGGCGGGGAGGAACGCGCGCCGCTCGCGCTCGCCTCCCGTCGCGGCGTAGGCGACGAGCGCGATGACGGCACCGGCGAGCGCGTACGTCGAGCGGATCGCCGTCGGCGGCTGCAGGACGTCCAGCGCGGCGAGCGCGGCGAGGAGCCCGACGACGACGCAGCACGCCAGGACGGCGAGCGCGAACACGAGACGGCGACGCGTCGGCATACCACGACCCACCGCGGGCGAGCGCAAAACCCTGCCGGTGGCCGGGAAACCGTTACCACCCGGGGTCGCGTTGGTCGAGCCATGGAACGACGGAGCTACTTCGGTACGAGCGGGATCCGCGGGCGCGTCGGCGAGGACGTCACGGCCGACCTCGCGTTACACGTCGGGCGCGCGCTCGCGGCGGACGCGGAGACGGTCGTCGTGGGGCGCGATCCGCGACCGAGCGGCACCGTGCTCGCGGACGCGCTCGCCGCCGGCCTCGCCGAGTGCGGCTGTGACGTCGTCGACCTCGGGCCGGCCGCGACGCCGACGGTCGCGCGAGCCGTCGCGTGGCACGACGCGGACGCCGGCGTCGCCGTGACGGCCTCGCACAACCCGCCCGCGTACAACGGGCTGAAATGCTGGCAGCCCTCCGGACAGGCCTTCGACGGCGCGATGCAGGACGCCGTCGTCGAGCGCCTCATCGCGGAGGAGTACGACCTCGCCGCGTGGGACGAGACGGGCGCGCGCCGTGAGCGTTCGGACGCGCGCGAGCGCCACGTCGCGGCCATCACCGACTCGGTGACCATCGACCCCGCGGACGCCCCGAGCGTCGTTGTCGACCTCGGTAACGGCGCGGGCGCCGCGTCCGTCGACGCGCTCGTCGAACTCGGCTGCGACGTCGAGACGCTGAACGCCCAGCCGGACGGGCGCTTTCCCGGCCGGCCGAGCGAGCCGACGGCCGCGAACTGCGAGTCCCTCTGCGACCTCGTCGCGGCCACGGACGCCGACCTCGGGCTCGCGCACGACGGCGACGCCGACCGGATGATGGCCGTCACGGCCGACGGCGACTTCGTCTCCGGCGACGCCCTCCTCGCCGTCTTCGCCGCGGCGCTCGCCGACGCCGGCGACCGCGTCGCCGTCCCGGTCGACACTAGCATGCTCGTCGCCGACGCGCTCGCGGACGTCGGCGCGGACGTCGTCTACACCGAGGTCGGCGACGTCCACGTGGCCGAGCGCGCCGTCGCCGAGGACGCCGCGTTCGGCGGCGAACCGAGCGGCGCGTGGATCTTCCCCGACGACACCCTCTGCCCGGACGGCCCGCTCGCCGCCGCGAAGCTCGTCGAGCTCGTCGCCGACGGACCCGGACTCGCGGAGCGCGTCGCCGCCTTCCCGTCGTACCCCATCCGGCGAGCGAGCCGGGAGGTCGCGGACAAACTCGGCGTCATGGAGCGGTTGCACGACACGGTGCGCGAGGCCTACGACGACGTGGACACGCTCGACGGCGTTCGCGTCGATCTCGGCGACGCGTGGTTCCTCCTCCGTCCGAGCGGAACGGAGCCCATCGTCCGCGTCACCGCCGAGGCCCGTGACGACGCCCGCGCGGACGAGGCCTTCGAGGAGGCGCGCGCGCTCCTCGAAGCGGCGGCCTAACCGAGCAGGGCATCGAGCCCGTCAGCCAGCGCCGTCTCGGCCTCGAACCCGAGCTCCGCGCGGGCCTTCGAGACGTCGGCGACGCTGGCGCGGATGTCGCCCGGGCGGGCGTCACCGTTGACGACTTCGGCCTCGGGCGCGACGCGATCGCGGATCAGCGCGGCGAGCTCGCGGATCTCGACTGCTCGCCCCGTCCCGACGTTGTACGCCGCGCCGGTCTCGTCGGTCGTCGCGGCCGCGAGGTTCGCGCGCACGACGTCGGAGACGTGGACGAAGTCGCGCGTCTGCGTGCCGTCGCCCTGCACCGTGATCGGACCGCCCGCGCGGGCCTGCTCGGCGAACGTCGTGATGACGCCGCTGTACGGGCCGCCGCGCTGACCCGGCCCGTAGACGTTGAAGTAGCGCAGCGCGACCGTCTCGACGCCGTAGAGGTCGGCGTAGAGCCGGCAGTAGTGGTCGGCGGAGAGCTTTTCGAGGCCATACGGCGAGCTCGGTTCCTTCGCCGCGTCCTCGGGAACGGGGGTCGTCTCGGGCGCGCCGTAGATCGCCGCGCTAGAGGCGAAGACGACGCGCGCACCGACCTCGCGCGCGGCGTCGAGCACGCCGAGCGTCGCGTCGACGTTCACCGCGTGCGTCGCCTCGGGGTCCTCGACGGAGCGCTCGACGCTGACGATCGCGGCCTCGTGGAAGACGACGTCGACGCCCGCCATCGCCTCGCGGACCGCGGCGTCGTCGCGCACGTCGCCCTCGACGAACGTCGCGTCGGCGGGGACGCGCTCGCGCGTGCCGGTCGAGCAGTCGTCGAGGACGCGGACCGTCGCGCCGCGCTCGCCGAGGGCGTGCGCGAGGTGGCCGCCGACGAATCCCGCGCCGCCGGTCACGAGCGCCGTCGCCTCTGAGAGTCGAGCCATACGGCGCGTTCGACGCCGGCCGGGAAATCCCTATCGCCGACGCCGGCGCCCGGGGTCGTCGCCGGTGCCCGCGCTGCCGGCGCGCCACACGTGGTAGCAGAAGACCGTTCCGAGGAGCGCGCCGACGGCGAGCTGGAGCGCGAACGCCGGCGAGAACTGCGTGCCGAGCACGGCCGTGAGTAGCTCGCCGAGGTTCCCCGGTTCGTCGTAGGGCGGCGGCGGCGTCAGCGGCCACAGCAGGAAGCCGAGCTCGCCGTAGTCGCCGGCGAGGAACGGCCCGAGGGCGTCGAGTACGAGGTGGGAGAGGACGCCGAAGCCGAACGCGACGCCGGCCTCCCGGCGCGCGCGCCGCCGGCAGACGACCGCGACGATCAGGAGCAACGGCAGGACGAAGACGAGCGAGTGGGCGAGCGAACGCCCCGAGGGGAGGACGCCGAACACCCACGCGGCGGGCTTGTCGATCAGATCGGGGAGTTGCGTGCCGAGCACGAGCGCGCCGAGCGTCAGCCGATCCGCGCGCCACCACGCCCGCGGTCGCACGAACAGGTAGGCGACGTACGCGAGTCCGAGGTGTGCCCACGGCCACATCGCTCGACACTACTACGGCCGCCGACATAACGCGTGCCATCGGTACCGGCGGGTATTAAGCCGCCGCCGCCCCACCGTCGGATCGATGCCGACGCCGCGACAGCGCCGCCTCGTCCGCCAGCACGCCGCGTTGACGCTCGTCGCGCTCGTCGCACTCGCGCTCGGCGACGCCCTCACGCTCCCCGTGGCGGTCGTGGCGTCGCTGCTCGCGCTCCTCCTCGCGGCCGAGTTCACGGCCCCCGTGTACGCCCGCCCGCCGTGGCGCGCGCGCCTCCGCTGGATCCTCCTGCTCGGCGCGCTCCTCGTCGTCGTCCTCGGGGCGACGCACGTCGCGACGGTCGCCCGGACGCTCGACCCGTCGCTCGCCTACTCGTAGTTCCTCATCGCCGCTCGCGCTACTCGGAGCGGTACGTCAGCCGAACGCGCCCGTCGGCCTCGGCCTCGGCGTCGACGGTCAGCGCCTCGTCGCGGCTGCGGACCAATCCGACCGCGAGCAGCGACGCGACGGGCGCGTCGACGGCCGCCGGATCGCCGATCGCGTCGGTGACGACGACGGCGGCGACGCCGTCCGTCTCGACCGGACGCACGTCTCCCGCGAGCTCGAACCGTCCGGTAGCGACGTCCGCGAGGCGCGCCGTCACGGTCTCCGGGGCCGTCGCGCCCCCGATGGGATCGCGCTCGATCGCCGCGAGCAGATGTACGCCGACGGGCGAGAGCGTCGCGCCGTCGACGAGCAGTCGAACGCCACCGTCGCTCGACGCGTATCGCGGCGTCGCGTCGTCGTCGATGCGCTCGCTGACGTCCGCGTTCCGGGCGGCCTGCATCGCGGCCGGGACCGATCGCGGGACGGCGCCGCCGGGCGTGAGCACGATATCGAGGACGCCGGCGACGAACGCGACGCCGCCGACGACGAGCACGTCGGCGCGCCAGCCACCCGTCGGGGGCCGAAACGCCGGCAGCTCGACGGCGATCGTGAGACAGCAGACGCCGAACAGCGCCGCGAGCGCCCCCCGTCGATACCGGCCGCTCACCGTTCGTCCCTCCCGTGCTCGCGGCCGTCCGCGTTCCGTCGCCGAGTCACACGTCGCCCCGACGGCGGCCGGCGGCTTAGCTGTTGCCGGACGGGCGCGGGTCGATCCGCTCGGAGCCGCCGTGACCGGCGGACTTTTGCCCCCGCGCGTCGACTGCTCTCGGTATGTTCGAACGCGGGGACGGATCGACGGACGGGGACCTCCTCTGCGTCGCCGTCGCGTCCGCGCTCGTTCCCGCGGTCGCGTTCGTTCCGGCGCTCGCGCCGCTTCGCCCCCTTACGCTCCCGGTCCTCCTCCTCGCGCCCGGCTACGCGTTCGTCGCGGCGTGCTATCCCGGCCGCGCGGCCTCGCTCGGTGCGTCCGTCACGGAGGGACCGGACGATCCGCGGCTGTCGACGCTCGGGCGACTCGCCCTCTCGCTGGGCGGGAGCGCCGCCGTCGTTGCGTCGGTCTCCCTCCCGCTCGCCCTCCTCGGTCGCTTCGCCGCGCTCCCGGTCGCCGCGGGCGTGAGCGCGCTCGTCGCCGTGCTCCTCGGGACCGCGTGGAACCGCCGCCGGCGGCGCACGGACGCCTTCGGCGTCGATCCGAGCGCCGCGCTGTCGTGTCTCGGCACGTGGAGCCACGGGACGCGAACCGACGCCGTGCTCACGGGCGCGTGCGTCGTCGCGCTCGTCGCGACCGGCGGCGTCGTCTACGCGGACGCGAACGCCGCGGACCCGGGACCGACGAGCGCGGCGCTCCTCGCGCCCGCGAACGGGAGCGACGCCCGCACGCTCACCGCCGACGCGACCGCCCCCTATCGCGTCGCCGTCTCGAACCCCGACTCGGAGCCCGCGAACGCGACCGTCGTCGCCGCCCTCGAGACGTACGCTCCGAACGCCACGGACGACGCGACGCTCCCCGATCCGCGGAGTCGGGAGGTCGTCGGGCGACAGACGCGATCGGTCGACGCCGACTCGACCGCGGTCGTGGTGGTCCCCGTCAGACCGACTCAGCCCGCGTCGAACGCCCGACTCGTCTTCCTCGTCTACCGCGGCGGCGTCCCCGCCGATCCGACCGTGGCGAACGCCGACGCCGAACTCCACCGCTGGGTCGCGGTCGGGGGCACCGACGCGGCGGCGAGCGCGGGGACGAACGCGATCACGCTGACGGCGGCGAACAGGCCCGACGGGACGCGGACCCCGACGCCCGTGCCGCCGACGGGGGTGACGGCGTGACGGGGCCGATCGCGGCCGACGTGACGGTCGAGAAGTCGGTGATCACCGACGGCGTCACCCGCCCCCTCGTCCGCCTCGTCGTCCGCTCGACGGCGGCGAACCCCGTCGTCGCGCGGATCGTCGACCGTCTCCCGCCCGAGCGGCGACTCGCCGCGACCACTGAAACGGAACTCCTCGGCGGCCGACTCGAGGCCACTCTCGCGCTCGCGCCGGGCGAGACGACCGCGCTCCACTACGCGCTCGACGGCGGCGTGCCCGACGAGCACGCGCTTCCCGTCGCCGAAATCGCACACGTCGGCGCGTCCACCGGTGCGGTCTTCGACCCCACGGTCCGCTGGTCCAACGCCGACGGCGACTGGCGCGCCCTCGCCCTCGTCGGCCCCGCGGACGCCGACGTCGTGCGCGAGCCGAGCGTTGTCGACGGGCCGGTCGTCGCCGGCGTCCGGGCCGCTCAGGACGGGACCGACATGCCCGCGATCGGCGTGATCGCCACCGACGATCACGCCGACGCGGTCTACCGGACGATCCTCCGAGCGCACGCGCGCGGCTTCGGCGTCTACGTCACGCACGACGGCGCCGACGCGGAGGTCGCCCGGTTCGCGACGCAGCTCGGCGCGATCCTCGTCGATCCCGCGACGCCGAGCGAGGACGAACCGGCCGAACGCGCTCGGGAGCGCGCGCTCGCCGCCACGGCCCGCACCGCCGGCCACCCCGGCATCGTCCACCAGCCACTCGCGTGCCCCCGGATCGACTACGCCCGGACGCTCGATGCGTTCGCCGCGAACGGCTGGGAGGTCCGCGCCGTCCCGGAGCGCAGCGCCCGTCCCGCCGACGGCCCCGACGTGCTCGTCGCCATTCCCGCCTACCGCGCCGAAGCGACCATCGGCGACGTGGTTCGCGAGGCCCGCCGCTACGCCGATCAGGTGCTCGTCGTCGTCGACGGCGGCGGAGACGACACCGCGGAACGCGCCCGCGAGGCCGGCGCGGCGGTCGTCGAGCACGCCCGGAACCGGGGGTACGGCGGCGCGCTGAAGACGATCTTCCGCGAGGCCGCCCGCCGCGGCGCGGCGTACACGGTCACGCTCGACGCCGACGGCCAGCACGACCCCGCGGACGCCCCGTCGCTCGTCGCCGCCCAGCGCGACGGCCGCGCGGACGTCGTCGTCGGCAATCGGTTCATGGCCGGCGCGACGACCGAGATGCCGTTCGTCCGAGCGATCGGCCTCGGGACGGTGAACCTCCTCACGAACCTCAGCATGGGTCGTTTCCTCCCGCACGAGTGGGTGCGAGACACCCAGAGCGGATATCGGGCGTACACGCTTGAGGCGGTTCGCACCCTCGCCGAGACGCGCGACATCGGCGACGGCATGTGGGCGAGCACCGACATCCTCTACGCGCTCGAACGCGAGCGCTACACGTTCGCGGAGGTGCCGACGACGATCCGCTACGACCTCGAGGGAACGAGCACCGAGGGCGTGCTCGAACACGGACTCGGGCTCCTGCGGAACCTCGCCGGGCTCCTCGAACGCACCCGTCCGATGGTGCTCATCGGCCTCCCGGGCGCGATGTGCGTCCTCCTCGGCGCGCTCCTCGGTGTCCTCGACGTCCAGCGCTTCGTCACGACCGGGTCCGTCCCCATCGGCCTCACCGTCGCCGTGAGCGCCTCGACTGTCCTCGGCGTCCTCCTGTTGTTCACCGCGGTGCTCGTCCACACGATCAACACGCACCCGTCGCTCCGCGAGCGCGAATGAACGGAGCGAGCGACGCGGACGGCGACGACCACGACTCGCTCGCCCCGCGCTCGCCCGCACTCGGCGTCGTCGTCCCCGAAGCCAGACAGGTCGACTTCGCCCGTGCCGGCGTCCTCCTCACGGCCGTCGAGGCGCTGAGCGCGCTCGTCGGCTTCGCGGGCACCGTCTACTTCGCGTGGGTGCTCGGCGCGAGCGCGCTCGGGGTCTTCTTCCTCTTCGACGCCGTCCTGAGCACCGTCGCCACCGTCGCCGACTTCGGCCTCCGCGACGCCGTCGAAAAGCGCGTCAGCGAGGGCGAACACCCCGGCGCGATCCTCGGCGCCGCCCTCGTTCTCAAGCTCACCCTGCTGTGTCCGTTCGTCCTGCTCGCCTACCCTCTCGCGCCCGTCATCGACGGCTACGTCGGCGCGCCGCTCACCGGCGCGCTCGTCGCCGGGGTCCTCGTCTACGAGTTCGGCCTACTCACCCTCCACGTCCTCCGCGCGGAGCTCCGCGTCGCCGAGACCGCGCTCCTCTCCTTCGCTCGCCTCGTCGTCTACGTCGCCGTCGCGGTCACCCTCGTCGGACTCGACTACGGCGTCCGCGCGCTCGTCTACGCTTTCATCGGCAGCTATCTCGTCCTCTGCGCCCTGGGTGCGGCGCGCGTCTCGACGCGGCCCGCGCGCCCCGGCCGCGCGCAGTTCCGCTCGCTCGTCCGCTACGCCAAGTACAACGGGATCAGCGCGCTCGGAGGGTACGTCTACAACACGATGGACGTCCTCGTCGTCGGCTACGTCCTCGCGCCGGCGTTCGTCGCGGCCTACGAGCTCGCGTGGCGCGTCACGACCATGCTCCTCCTCGTGACGAACGCCGTCTCGAACACCGTCTTCGCGCAGCTGAGCGCGTGGCACACCCGCGGCGAACACGAGCGCGCCCGCGACACGATCGGGAGCGCGCTCACCGCCTCGCTGTTCTTCGTGATCCCCGCGGCCGTCGGCGTCTTCCTCCTCGGTCGCGAGATCCTCGGCGTCGTCTTCGGCCCCGAGTACGTCGTCGCCGCGCTGGCGTTCGTCGTCCTCGCCGCCGAGAAGCTCGTCACCGCCGTGAACGTCGTCCTCGACGCCGCCGTCCGCGCGTTCGATCACCCGCGTGCGGGCGCCGTCGCCACCGTCGTCTCCGCGACGCTGAACGTCGCGCTCAACCTCGCACTCGTGCCGCGCTACGGCCTTGTCGGCGCCGCCGCCGCCACCGCGAGCGCCGTCGTCGTTCACACGCTGATCGTCGGGGCCTCGCTTGCCCGACTCACACCGCTGCGTGCCAACACGCACGACCTCGGCTGGTGCGCGCTCGCCGCCGTCGCCATGGGCGTCACGCTGCTCGGCGCCGAACGCGTCGTCGATCCCACCACGCCGATCGGCCTCGGGGCGCTCGTCGCGCTCGGCGGCGTCGTCTACCTCGGCGTCGTCCTCGCCGATCCGTCGCTGCGCGAGCAGACGCGCGCGGTGCTCCGCAGCGCCGTGTGAGCGCACGTCCGCCGGTCACTCGTCCGCCCGCGCCGGTCGTCGACTCCTTACTACGTCGCCGGGCGCGGCGTGTCGTACGTCCGAGTCGGTATCGTCGGGCCCGGCGGGCCGGGACCGCGCCGCGATCCGTCACGAGGAGCCCCGCGACGCGAGCGACGTCCGAGACCGCCTCGCCGCCGTGTGAGGGTGGAGCGCACGGCGGGGCCGTGGCCTTTAGGCGCATTGAGGAAAGACGTCTGCTATGGACCTTCAGGTCGTCGGACTGGAGGATCTCGAGAGTAGGATTCGGGACGCGGTTGATCGAATCGGCGAGTTGCAAACGGGGACACAAGTCCAGTCGGAGGTATTCTTTTCGCCGCAGTTCATGCGCAACCACACCGAATTCGAGTCCTTCGACACGTTCTGCGCGCAGAGTCCATTGGCTCTTGACGATGCGAGCGACCTAGAGGGTGCTCCTCGTGACCAACTCAATGAGTACATCGCTGTCACGACGGCGTTCGAAACGTGGGAGGAGATGAAGACTCGAGCCGCGGAGGAAGCGATCATCGATCACGTCGTCTCCTGACTAGCCCATGCCGGAAGCGGCGTTCAGTAGGTCGTATAGTCCGTAGCTGATGATACCCGCACCCACCATTGATCCAACCCACGATACGATCGTGACGCCGACTTTTCGGGGTGAGACACCACTTCCTCCAGACGAGCGCGTGGCGAGGCCGCTGCCGACGATGCTGGCGATCATCACCTTGTTGAATGAGATGGGGATCCCTAGAACGATGGCGAGTTGGGCGATCAGAAACGCGGGTATCAGGGCAGCGATTGATCGTCGCGGCCCGAGTGAGGCGTACTCGTTCGAGACGGCCTGCACGAGTCGTGGCCCTCTGATCCACGCCCCGAGGAGTATCCCGCCACCACCGAGCGCGAGCAAGTAGGCTGACGGAAGCTGAAGATCCGTTTCGAAGACCGTTTCGAGCGGCCCGGTTGCGAGCCCGACCTGCGTGCCACCGCTCGTAAACACGACGACGAGACCCAACACGATCAGAAACTGATTGATACCCGCCGCCTCGTCGCGGTACAACAGCGCACGTGTCCCGACGAGTGCGAGGAGGCCGCACGCGACGCTCACGGCGACCATCCCGAGCGTGTAGGATCCACCAACGGCTGTCGGGAGCAGGTGATACGCGGTAGCGAGGTATCGGGCGACTGATCCCTGTGCGCCGCTCGCTGTCGGAATCACGGTGAGCTGGATGTTAGCTAGCGTGTATCCGACCGCTCCGCCGAGAACGGGAATTCCGATGACTTCGGGTATGGATTCGCTCTGAAGGCCACGCGCGAGTCCGTACGCGAGGACACTCTCAACGAGAGGAATCGCGAACCAGAACCCGAGAATGACGACATACTCGTGAACGGCGAACCCACCTCCGAGTGCGATACCCGCCCCGACCATCGCTCCCGTGACGGTGAATGCTGACGGAATCGGATATCCGTAGGTGTTCCCGATCGTGATGAGTGTCGCTGCAGTAAGTAACGCTGCTGCTGCCGCAAGCGGCGTAATCGTCACGCCCGTCACGAGGTCTTTGCCGATCGTTTCGGAGATACTGCCTCCTTGGAGGATTGCGCCGAGTCCGGCCACGACTCCGACTAAGAGGGCCGCTCGGAGGACTGAGAGCGCGTTCGCACCAACGGCGGGTGCCACGGGGGCTGAGTTACTGTTCGCCCCGACTGTGAACGACATGAACAGTGCCGCGAACAGCGCAACCGCGAGAACAAGCGCTACAGATGCCATGTGTTCAACGACCCAGACTCAGTCTCTGGTAGATGCTACTCAAGTACGACCGAATAAAACCGTATACTGTCATGTTCCTAAAACCGCGTCATGGATCGGATTAATGTGTCGGAATCACATACGAGTGATGTCAAGATAATGGTATTTTCGATGTGTGATGCGGTTCATATGATGTCCGGATCCAGACGGTGGGGGCGTAAACAGCACATTCTCCG
This sequence comes from Halarchaeum nitratireducens, assembly GCF_014647155.1. GTDB lineage: Archaea > Halobacteriota > Halobacteria > Halobacteriales > Halobacteriaceae > Halarchaeum > Halarchaeum nitratireducens. The sequence goes on from NZ_BMOQ01000004.1 coordinate 309,648, forward strand.
TGTTCGTTAACATTGATTTCTCGGCACGGGCAGTAGCCCCCGCCCGACCCACGACGAAGCGATAGATACCCGGCATGAGCGGAGGGAGGTCCCGTAGACAGTTACGAGGCTCTGACGATGTCACGGCTTCCGCACGCAGTAGGTAAACACGGCTCGTTCGCGGAATGCACATTACTCACTCCATCGAACACGTGAGAACACATCTAGTTTTATATAGCTACATGGGATTTACAGACTGGATTTCGGACGCCGATACCGCGCATGGTAATACTTATCCGGTTTTGAATTAATCATTCTGCATAGATCGCGGGACGCGACAGCCGGGGCCGCGTCCCGCCGCGAGCGTCGACCCCGGCCCGAGACCGATGATCGAGACAGTCACGCGACGGACGACACGCACCGAGACGACGACTACGCACGGTCGCGCGCCATGAGCGACCTCACGACGTTCCTCGACGGGTTCGACGAGCGGGACTGGCAGACGGCCACCGCCGCGGACGGCCCGGTGCGGTTCGCCATGGTCGGCGTCGGCTGGTGGGTGACCGATCAGGCCGCGCCCGCCGTCACCGCGAGCGAGCTCTGCGAGACGACCGCTCTCGTCTCGCGCGGCAAGGAGAAAGCCGCGGCGGCCGCCGCTGATCTCGGCGTCGAGCACGGCCTCTCCAGCAAGGAGTTCCGCGACGGCGTCGCCGCCGAGGACTACGACGCCGTCTACGTCTGCACGCCGAACGCCACGCACCTCGAAACCGTCGAGGCGGCCGCGGAGCTCGGCAAGCCCGTGCTCTGCGAGAAGCCCATGGAGGCCTCGACGGAGCGCGCCGAGGCGATGGTCGAGGCCTGCGAGGCCGCAGACGTCCCGCTGATGATCGCCTACCGGATGCAGACCGATCCCGCCGTCCGCCGGGCGCGCGAGCTCGTTTCGGCGGGTGCCGTCGGAGACGTCGCGCACGTCCACGGCCACATGAGCCAGTCGCTGCTGCGCGACATCTTCTCCGACCCCGACCAGTGGCGCCTGAACCCCGACCTCGCCGGCCCGGGCGCCTCCGTCACGGACCTCGGCGTCTACCCGCTCAACACGACGCGCTTCGTCCTCGACGCCGACCCGCTCGCCGCCCAGTCCATGCTCTACAGCGAGCACGAGGGCTTCGAGGACGTACCCGACGAGCGCGCGGCGTTCACCGTCCGCTTCCCCGACGGCGTCTTCGCGTCCTTCTCCGCGAGCCAACGGGCCCACGAGACCGGCTTCCTCCGAATCGTCGGCACCGAGGGCGAAATCGCCCTCGACCCCGCCTTCTTCAACCGAAACGACGCCGGCCTCACCGTCGCGCGCGGCGATCAGACGGCCGACATCGACTTCGACTCCGTCGACCAGATGGAAGAGGAGTTCGACTACTTCGCCGATCGACTCCTCACGGGCCGCAAGATCTACCCGGACGGCACGCACGGCGTCACCGACATCCGCGCCGTCGAAGCGATTCTCGCCGGTGAGACGGCGACGCGCTCGCTCTGAGACCCGGACCCGCTCAGGCGAGCGAGTAGACGTGTTCGAGGTAGACGTCCCGGACCCGATCGCCCCAGTTGTGCGTGTAGGTGTCGATGACGTCCGCGGCGACGTCGCCGCGGAGGTACTTCACGACGCCCCGATCCCCCGTCCGGTCACGGAGGTGCGTCGTGAAGAAGTGCCGGAAGTAGTGGGGGGTGACGTTCTCGCTCGCGCCGCCGCCCGTCCGGTACCACCCGACCTCACGGGCGTAGCCGGTCACCGTCTCGCGCACCATCTCCGGGGTGAGACGGGCGCCCCACGCGTCCCGCGTCGAGCAGAACAGCGGCTCCGCCGCCGATCGCGCGTCCGGGCGGACGGCCAGCCACGTCGCGAGCGCGTCGCGTAACTCCGGATCGACCGGGAGGAGCGTCACGCGCTTGCGCTTGTTCGACGCCGATCGCACCTCGCCGTTCGTCGCCTCGCCCGCCGAGACCTCGGGGTCGACGAGGAGCGTGTCGGGTCGGCCGTCGAGTCGCCCGCGCGTCCCGAGTGCGGGGTAGGCGTCCCGAGCGCCCCCGTGCGCGAGGTTCACGTCCCGCAGGTCGAGGTTACAGAGCTCGCCGACGCGCAGACCGGTCTTGAGGAGCGTGAGGAGCACCGCGCGATCCCCCGGATGCGTGATCCCGTCGAGAAACGCCCGCATCCGCGGCACCGATATCTCCCGTCTCGTCGGGTCGGCATCGATCGTCTCGTCCATCTCCTCGACGACGAGCGTCATCGGGTTCGCCTCGAACGCGCCCACCTGCGTCATGTACGCGTAGAAGCGATTGCAGTACGACGCGTAGGTCGCCACCGTCGACTCGGCGTACTCCTCGCGCAGCGACGCGACCCACGCGAGACAGGCGCGTCGGTCCGCCGCCGCGGGACCCGGGACGCCGCGCTCGGCGAGGAACGCCTCGAACCCACGGAGGACGCGCTCGTAGGCCGCGCGCGTCCGCTCGTGCTTGCCGTGATACCCCATGTCTTCGAGGAAGTACGCGACGGGGTCGCCGACGTCGTCCGCCTCCGCCCCGCTCATTCGCCGTCACCCCGGAGGACGTAGCCGCCATCGCGCGGGCTGTACTTCACGACGCCGCGCTCCGTGAGGCCGTCCAGCGTCCCCTCCAAGCGCTCCTCGAAGTCGCCGGCGAGCGCGTCGACGAGCGTCTCCCATCCCGCGACGTCGCGCTCACGGAGTTCGTCGAGCACCCGCCGTTCCAGCGACGGTCCCGCGTCGTCGGCGTGGCCGCCCCCGTCGTCGGTGTCGTCGTCATCGAGGCCGAGCTCGCGGACCCCGGCTTGCACCATCAGGCGAACGAACTCGCTCTGCGAGACGTCCATCTCTTCGGCGCGCTCGACCCACTCCTCCTTCTGGTAGCGCGGCACGTACGTCTTCACCGAGACGCGCTCGTCGCCGCTCACGCGCACCACCGCCGCGACGGTGGTAGATTCTCCGACACTTCGTGAAGATTGACGCCGACGCGGCTTCCAGACGTCGAATACTCGGGATCCAACGATCCGACTTTCGATTCAGTTCCGTCGAGTGCCGTTCTCGGTCCGTGACCCCTACCCGATACGGTTCGAGGACGGGGATGCGTCGCTTGAGCAGTCATCGGTCGTCGTTGTCGGTGCGTCACGAGCCACGACCAAGAAGGTATCTCCGAAAGTGCGGATAAATACACTTATCCTCGAAGCTAGCACTCTGTTGCCGCCGTGTTGTGGGCCTACAGAAGTGCATATTCTCTATGTGGTTCCACAGAGACGGATTACGAGACAGCGTTCGTAGTTCTACTCTCCCGCATCTGTTGGATCTCCGTGGACCGGTTCGCACGGCGGCCGGAGCGATCGCTCACCGTCGCCCGCGGTTCTCCAGCGATCGCTGAGCCACCTGCCCGGCCTCGCGGACGGCACGCTGGCGACCGGAGGAACCGAACGACCGATAGAGGAGACCGAGGACCCCGAGCGTCGCGGTCCCGACCGCGATGGTCGCGTCCGTCAGCGCGGCGGTGTAACAGAGCGTCGTCACGACGACGCCGGCGCTCGCGGCGACGCCAAGGACGACGCGGCGTGCGAGACGGCGGAGGACGTCGTTCTCGTCCGCGACGTCGGTGCGGACGGTGAGGTCGTCCCGATCGGCGCGATCGAGCGTCCGTTCGAGTTTCTGCGGGATGTCGAGGGCCGCGCGCGCGGACGCGGCGACGTCGTCACCGGCGTCCCCCAACAGCGCCTCGATGCGTTCGCGGGGGTCCTCGGGTTCGGTCTCGACGGCGTCCTCGACGACCGCGACGAAGTCGAAGTCGGGGTCGAGGGTGAGACAGACGCCTTCGAGGACGGTCGCGACGCGGACGACGAGGGCGAGGTCGCGCGGCATCCGGAAGGGAAGGTCGTGGAGCGTCCCCTCGAAGCCCGCGACGAGGTCGCGGACCTGCGCGCGCTCCACGCGCTCACCGTGGAGGTGCTCGACGGCGAGCGAGAGGACGTCGGTGACGAACTGCCGGTCAGCCGCGGGATCGAGCGCGCCCATGGCGACGAAGGCGTCGACGACGCCCTCGATGTCGTCGTTCGCCACCGCGAGGTAGCACTCCCGTAGGTGTCCGCGACGCTCGGCGTCGAGCGTCCCGCTCATTCCGAAGTCGTAGAAGACGAGGGTCCCGTCGTCCTGCACGGCGAGATTGCCCGGATGCGGATCGGCGTGGAAGACGCCGTCCTCGACGAGCATTCCGATGTAGCAGCGTTCGAGTCGCTCGGCGAGTGCCGCCCGGTCGATCCCCATCGCGTCGAGCGCGTCGACGTCGTCGATCTTCGTCCCCTCCACGTAGTGCATCGTCAGCACGCGGTCGGTCGATCGTTCGGGGACGGACGCCGGGACGACGACGTCCGGGTCGTCCGCGAGGTTCCCGCGCACGGTTTCGAGGACCTCGCGCTCGTGTTCGTAGTCCATCTCGTCGCGGATCGTTTCAGCGAACTCCGTGGTGACGTTCGAGAGCGTGAACCGCTGGGCCGGCGGCGCGCTTCGGACGAGCAGGGGGAAGAGCGTCCGAACGACGCGGAGGTCGGCGTCGACGAGCGCCTCGACGCCGGGACGCCGGACCTTGACGGCGACGCGCTCGCCCTCGTAGGTGGCGGTGTACACCTGCCCGAGGCTCGCGCCGCTGATCGCAGCGGTATCGAAGTCGTCGAACGCTTCCTCGATGGGGCCGACCTCGGCCGCCACCACCTCGCGCGCGTCGTTCCAGTCGGCCGGCGGGACGTCGTCTTGGAGCCGCGCCAGCTCCTCGACGTACGCCGGTGGGAGGACGTCCGGGCGCGTCGAGAGGAGCTGACCGAGCTTGATGAACGTCGGCCCGAGCGAGACGAGGGTCTCGCGGAGCGCGGCGGCGCGTCGTTCACGCGTCGCCTCCGAGACGTCGCGTGAGCCGCCGAAGAGGAGGAACCGCCGCCGATCGCGGTAGTACGCGAGGGCGAACGGCGTGAACGCGACGACGACGGCGACGAAACGCCGACCGGCGAGCAGCGCGCGCCGGAGGGGCCCGAGTTCACGAGGCATCGTCTCACGTTCGCTCGCGCCGAATAAAGTAGTGGCGGAGGTTCCGCGCGGGCGTTCGACGGCTGATCGGTGTTCGCGGCGTCCGGCGTCGCTCTCGACGTCTCGGCGGTGTCGCACACCCCACTCGTAAATCTCATTACGCTATATCGAATGAGTCCGGTCGGTATCGGGCGGACGACCGGGACCGCACTCCGACTATCGCGACACGGTAGCGACGGCGCGGTCGTCGAAGCGCGCGGTGCGACCAGCTACGACGCGTCCGTCGCGTTCGCGCTGTGGGACGTGCTCGTCGGACCGGATGGCGAGGTGCCGCCGCCGTTAATCGAGACGGTGGTTCGGCGTGCCGAAACGAGATCGTGGTCGTCGCGGACCGTTCTCCGGTGAGCAGTGCGTCGCGTCGGAGTCGACGATCCGGTGCAGTCGCGGGAGGTCGGTGGTCTCTCGGTCCGTCGCGGCGGCGATCCCTCGACGAGGCCGTCGACACCATTCAGACGGAGCACGACGATCGCACGCGGTCGCTTCGAACGCACCGTGCGGACTCGATCCGACAGCCGACGACACGGAGATCAGCCGACTACTGTTGGTGGATCGTGAGGCGGTCCCGGTCGGTTCGGTCACCGAGACCAGCGGGGACGGTCGGGAACACGAACGGGGCGTCTTCGGCCGCGGGTTCCACGACGGACTGGTCACGATCGTCCGGCGGCTGATGGCTACAGGATTATTGCGTGACGACGATCCGAGGAACGACAGTGGGGACTGACCACCGGCGTGCTTGGTGTCGCCTCGGTGTTAGGAAGACGCCCGCGCTTGCCCCGTCGGTATCGTCCTCCTGACGTTCGTGACCGTATCCGTCGGTCGAAACCCACTTCTCTCCGGCACGTTTTGGAGGCCGATATGTGTACACGGAGGGGTCGGCGATGCGCGTGCTGATCGTCGGGGCCGGCGAGGTCGGTTCGAGCATCGCCGCGAGCCTCGCGGAGAGCCACGAGGTCGTCGTCGTCGACGTGGACTCCGAGCGCGTTGAGCAGTTGACTTACGAACACGACGTGCTGACGGTCGAGGGAGACGGGGCGTCGCTCGACACGCTTCGAACGGCGGACGTCGGCAAAGCCGACATCGCCATCGCGTCGACGGACGACGACGAAACGAACCTGGCGATCTGTGGGACGGTGAAAACCGCGAGCGACGCGTTCACGATTGCGCGCGTGCAGAACCGCGCCTACCTAGAGACGTGGCGGCACTCACAGGGCGTCTTTGGCGTCGATTTCATGGTCTGTACGGATCTGCTGACCGCCCAGTCTATCGTCCGCATCGTCGGCCTCCCGACGGCACGCGACGTCGACCCGTTCGCGGGCGGGCGCGTACAGATGGCCGAGTTCGAGGTCACCGAGGGGAGCCCCCTCGCCGGACAGACCGTCCAAGAAGCCGATCGTTTCGACGCGCTGACGTTCGCCGCCGTCATCCAGGGAGACGACGTCGAGATCGCTCGCGGCGACACCGCCATCGCTGCGGGCGACAAAGTCGTCGTCATCGGCCGACCCGGGAGCGTCGAGGCGTTCGCGGCCGCCGTCGTCCCCGAAGGGGGCGCGGAGGAGGTCGGAAACGTCGTCATCGTCGGTGGCAGTTCGGTGGGCGAACTCACGGGGCGGCTGCTCTCCGAGCGCGGGTTCGTCCCCCGGCTCATCGAGCAGGATCCCGAGCGCGCTCGAGAACTCGCGGAGGCCCTTTCGAAGACCACCGTCCTTGAGCACGACGCGACGGACGCGGAGTTCCTCGAACGCGAGCACGTCGGCGAGGCCGGTCTCCTCGTCGCCGCGCTCGACAGCGACGAACGGAACCTCCTCGTCTCCCTACTCGCCAAACGCCTCGGCGTGAGTCGAACCGTTGCTATCGTGGACAACCCTGCGTACGTCGACCTCTTCGAAGCCGTCGGCGTCGACATCGCGATCAACCCGCGGGAGGTGACCGCCGAGGAGATCACGCGCTTCACCCGCGAGCGTCGCATGGAGAACGTCGCCATCGTCGAGCCGGGCGCGGCGGAAGTCCTCGAAGTGGAGATCGGTGAGGAAAGCGTGCTCGCCGGACGTTCGATCCGCGAGGCGGTTGCCGACCTCCCGGACGGCGTCGTCGTCGGCGCCATCACACGCGGCGGGGAGTTCGTAATGCCCCGCGGCGACACCGTCATCCAAGTCGGCGACCACGTCGTCGCGTTCGTCCGCGAAGACGCACTCGACGCGGTGACCGCGACGATATGAGCTCGACACTCCGAGTCGACTGGCGCGCAAGCGTCAGCCTCACCGGTCGCGTCGTCAGGTGGCTCACCGTCCCAATGCTGTTCCCGCTCGCGCTCGCGCTCTTCTACGGGCGCGGGCTGAAGGCGATCCTCCCCGCGATCGCCATCGCGTTCGTCGTCGGCTGGGGGCTCGAACGCCTCCACTCCGATCCGGCGGCCGCGCTCGGCGCGCGCGAGGGTTTCCTCATGGTCGCGCTCACGTGGCTCCTCATCAGCGTCGTCGGCGCCCTCCCGTACATCTTCGAGGGGAGTTTCACCGCCTACGGTGCGACGTCAACGCTCCGGCTCCCCGTGAACGCGCTCTTCGAGACGATGAGCGGCTTCACCACCACCGGGTCGACGGTCATGGGCGACATCAGCTTCGAGACGCATTCGCGCGCGCTCATGATGTGGCGTCAGGAGACGCAGTGGCTCGGCGGAATGGGTATCGTCGTCCTCGCGGTCGCCATCCTCCCCGAACTCTCCGTCGGCGGCGCCCAGCTGATGGACGCGGAAGCGCCCGGACCGGGCATCCAGAAGCTCACGCCGCGCATCGCGGAGACGGCGCGCGCGCTCTGGGGGATGTATATCGGCCTCACCGTCCTCGAAATCGTCGGCCTCTACGGCTTCCATCAGCTCGGGATGGCGCCCGAGATGACGCTGTACAACGCCGTCGCGCACGGGTTCACGACGATGCCGACCGGCGGGTTCTCCCCGGAAGCGCGCTCCATCGAGGCGTTCACCGCCGTCGTCCAGTGGTTCATCATTCCGTTCATGGTCGCGGCCGGGACGAACTTCGCGCTCTTCTGGCACGTCTGGAACCGCGACTTCAACGTCGTCTGGGACGACATCGAGTTCAAGACGTACCTCGGCGCGATAGGCGTCCTCACGGCGATCACCGCCGGTCTCCTCTTCACGACGCCGGGCTTCGACATGCTGACCAACGCGCTCGAACCGTCGCTTCGCCACGCCACCTTCCAAATCGCCTCCATCGTGACGACCACCGGATACGCGAGCATGGACTTCAACAACTGGGGGCAACACGCCAAGTACGTCCTGCTGTTCGCGATGTTCATCGGCGGGTCGGCGGGGAGCACCGGTGGCGGCATCAAGATCATCCGCTGGGTGGTGATTCTGAAGACGCTGCGTCGCGAACTGTTCACCGCCGTCCACCCCGAGGCGGTTCGTCCCGTCCGCCTCGGCTCGACGGTCATCGACGAGGACGCGATTCGCGGCATCTACGCCTTCACGCTCCTCTACCTCGTCATCTTCGCGTTCGGAACCCTCGTCGTCCTCCTCGTCGGCGTTCCCGGCCAAGAGCTCTCCGCGTTCGAGGCGACGAGCGCCGTCGCGGCGACCCTCGGCAACGTCGGGCCGGGTGTCGGCATCGTCGGCCCGATGAACAGCTTTCTGCCGTTCCCACGGGCCTCGAAGCTCCTCATGGTGTTCTTCATGTGGGTCGGCCGCCTCGAGATCTTCCCGGTGCTCGTGCTCCTCACGCACGCCTACTGGCGGAGCTGAGACGTATCCTTTTAGCTCCGGCGACGAATAGGGCCAACGAATGTCTACGCGCGGACTCGCAGTGGTCGGCCGCGATCTGGGGCGGATCCTCCAGGTGTACGCGGTCATGCCGGCGGCCACCATCGCCGTCGCGTTCGTCTGGGGGGAGTTCTACGCGGCGCCCGCGCTCCTCGCCTCGGCGGCGCTCCCGCTCGCCGTCGGCTACGGCCTCTCCGAGCGCTACGCGGACGTCACCGAACCCGGGAAGCTCCACGGCATGGTCATCGCCGCCTCCGGGTGGTTCCTCGTCGCCGTCTTCGGTGCGCTCCCCTTCCTCCTCCTCGCCGCGACGATGCACGCCGGCCTCTTCGGCGCGCCCGCGCTCAACGACACCGTCGCCGCGTTCCGCCACCCGCTGAACGCGCTCTTCGAGTCCATGAGCGGCTTCACCGGCACCGGGCTGACCATGACCGTCCATGAGGACCGACTGCCCCGCGTCCTGCAGTGGTGGCGCTCGTTCATGGAGTGGGTGGGCGGCGTGGGCGTCATCGTCCTGACGACGGCGATTCTGGCGCGCCCCGGCTCGGGGAGCCTGACGCTCTACGAGAGCGAAGCGCGCTCGGAGAAGATCCACCCGAGCATCGTCTCGACGGTCCGCACCATCTGGTGGATCTTCCTCCTCTTCACCTTCCTCTCCGTCTGCGTCCTCTGGCTCGCCGGCATGCCGCTCTGGGAGGCGCTCAATCACGCGATGACCGGACTCGCCACCGGCGGGTTCTCCGTCACCGACAACTCCATCGCGACCTACGACAGCGTCGCTATCGACTTCGCGCTCGTCCCCATCATGCTCCTCGGGAGCATCGCGTTCCCCGTCCACTACCTCGCCCTCCAAGGCCACCTCGGCGACGCGCTCGACGACCTCCAGACGCGGTGGATCGTCGGCTTCTTCGGCCTCGGAACACTCGCGCTCACCGCACTCCTCTACGCGAACGGCGTCTACGCCGCGACCGGCCCCGTCTCCGCGCTCGGCGTCAGCCTCACCGGCACGGGCGCCACCGTCTTCCAGTCGTTTCGCTACGCCATCTTCCAGTTCGTCTCGGCGGCCTCCTGTGCGGGCTTCCAGACGGCGGCCATCGGGACGCAGTGGAGCGCGGGCGCACACCTCCTCGTCTCGCTCGGCATGGTCGTCGGCGCCGCGGCCGGGTCGACGGCGGGCGGGATCAAACTCGTTCGCGTCGCCACCCTCCTGAAGGGCGCCGCGTTCCGCATCGCCGGCGTCTTCTACCCCCGCTCGGCCGTCCGGTCGTTCCGCCTCGACGACCGCACGCTCACGAGCGACGAACTCGCCCGGGAGTTCGAGGAGGCCGCTATCATCACCCTCCTCTGGTTCGTCTTCCTCGGCTTCGGGGCCGCCGTGCTCCTGCTCACCGTCGACTCGTCGTTCACGCTCGAAAACGTCCTCTTCGAGGTGGCGAGTACGCAGGGGAACGTCGGGCTCTCGGCGGGTATCACCGGTCCCGAAATGCCGACGCCCGCGAAGGTGGTCTTCCTCTTCAACATGTGGATCGGCCGCCTCGAGATCGTCCCCGTGCTCGTCACGCTCCGCGGGCTCTTCTACGGCTTCGGGGTGCGTCGACGATGAGTAGCGGTCTCCCCGCGCTCTACACCGCGCTCCGCGAGGCCGGGCCGGACGACCGCGTCCTTGACGCTTTCGTCCTCCTCGGTCCCTCCGTCCTCGCGCTCCTCGCGCTCCTCGGACGGGGCCCCGTCACCGAGGTGCTCGCCGCCGGATACGTCCTCGCGCTCCCCACGTACGTCGCGGCCGCCGCCGTCCGTACCGCCCGCACCACAAGCGATTAACTGGTTGGCCGGCCCCACCACGAGTGTGTACATCATCGTCGTCGGCGCCGGGCAGATCGGTTCGCAGGTGCTCGAACTCGCGACCGCCTCCGCGAACGAGGTTGTGGTCGTCGAGCGCGACCCCGAGGTCGCCGAGGCCGCGAGTCAGACATACGACTGCCTCGTGTTGAACGCGGACGCGACGGAGAAGGAGACGCTCGAAGACGCGGGCGCCGCTGATGCCGACGCCATCATCTGTACGACCGACGAGGACGCCACCAACATCATGGTCCTCCTGCTCGCGAAGGAGTTCGAGATTCCCTCCCTCGTCACCGTTGTCCAGAACCCCGAGCACATGAACATCTTCCGTCGCGTCGGCGCGACCGTCCTCGAGAATCCGCAGCGTCTCATCGCCCAGTATCTCTTTCGCGCCGTCGAGCGACCGTCCGTCGAGGACTTCATGGAGGTCGGCGGCGACGCGGAGATCTTCGAGGTGACCGTCTCGCGCGGTTCGCCCATCGCCGGCAGGACGCTCAGCGATGTCGGCGACGACGGTCTGCTCGGAACCGACCTCCTGCTCGTCGCGATCGAACGGGACGAGGACACCCTCATCACGCCGCGCGGCGACACCGACGTGCAGGCGGGCGACGTCGTCACCGTCTTCTCGCGGGTCGGCATGACCGACGACGTCATCTCGATATTCACCGGTGCCGACGACGGTCGCTGATCACGCGAGGGCCCCCACGGCACCGATTCGTGTCGCGTCGTTTTCGACGACGACATCGCTGTCGAGACGACGCTGCTTGAGGGCGCGGACGTCGCGGACGCCATCGTCGATGCGACGGCGGACGCCGACCTCACGGTCCTCGGCGCGACGCGCGAGAGTGCCGTCGAGCAGTTCCTCTTCGGCTCGATCCCCGAATCCGTCGCGCAGCGCTCGGAGAGCCCCGTCATCGTGACGAAACGCCCCGAGGGCATCCGCGGTTGGCTCAGACGCCTCCGCGACGTCCTCCGGTGAGCCGCGTCCCCTGAGCGCGGGCACAGCGCGCGGATCCGCACGTTACCGTCGCTACTCGCCGAGCGTGACGCTCGCCGTGTCGAAGAACGCGGTCTCGTAGCCGCCGTGGCGCGAGACCTGTGGCGGAACGTCGAGGCCGATCGTGACGCGCGAGACGTCGCCGTCGAGGACGACGCCGTAGTGGTGGCCGAGAGCGGCGTCGATCGTCTCGACGAGGTCGTGGTCGGTCCCGTCGACGCGGGCGCCGAAGCCCGCCATCGGGAGGGGATAGTCGTTGTACGGCGTGCGCGGCGAGACGGCGAGGTAGACGTCGGATTCGTCCCCGCCGAAGCCCGTCGCGTCGTCGAGGAGGGTCGCGGCGACGGCGGCGTCGCCGATCGTCCCGGTCCCGAGGCGGCGGCCGGGGAGCGCATCGACCGCGGGGAGCGCGCCCCCGGGGATCATTCGCATCGACATGGGATCGAGGGCGCCGCGCTCGCCCGCGCGGTCGATGGTGCGGTAGGAGATCGCGTCGATCTCGGCGGCGGAGTACGCGAGCGAGAACTCGAACGTCGCGGACTCGGGGGCGGCGAGCGCGCCGGTGCGTCGCGCGGCGGGCGCACCGACGTGGACCGTGACGTCGTACGTCCCGCCGCTGGGGAGCGCGACGTTGTCACCGTAGTGGAACCCCATCCGCTGGGCGAGCATCGGCCACGGCGCGTTCGACGCGACGACGCTCCCGTCGTCGACGAACCGGAGCATCGGGCTCACGTCGGTGAGCCGCTGGCCCGTTTCGACGTCCCAGACGACCGGCATGACGTGGAGTTCGTCGCCGGCCGCCGGCGTCGCTTTCGCGGCGTCCGTGCCGCCGACGAGCCAGAACGTCTCCGGGATCGTGTAGGTGAGCGCGCAGGCGTACCCGCGGGTCTTCTGCACGCCGCTCATCTGCATGCCGGTGGCGTGCGTCGGGTAGTAGACGGCCGCGGGCCGGTCGATCGTCGTCGTGCGCCGACCGTTGCTCCCCGTCTCCTCGCTGGTGAGGTTCAGCGACGAACAGCCGGCGAGACCGGCGAGCGTGCCCGCCCCCGCCGCCGCGAGGAACGCCCGACGGGACGTCCGGCGAGAGCTGTTCGCCGGCGGGGTCGCGCGACGGGGCCCCGGCCGCCGCGCCTCGTCCTCACGCACCGCCGTCACCCGTCGGCGTCGGGAGGGAGCGCTCGGAGCGTGGCGGGACGAGGTAGTTGCCGCGGTTTGCGACGTCCATGTACTGGAGGATGCCGTTGTTGGTGCGTTGCCCGACGGGGGAATCGGTGGCGAGGTCGGCACCGGTCATCGCCTCGCGGGTGGCGACGAAGTCGTCGATGGCGCGCTGGAAGCTGACGAAGTGGAGGCCGGCGTGGCCGCCGTCGGTCGAGTCGAAGTCGCGCCGGAGGATGATCGGGCGGCCGTCCTCGCGGACGTCGACCATCTTCTGGTTGTGGCCGACGAGGCCGTCCTCCTCGGCGGCCTGCCCGGCGGGCTTGGCTTTGTCCATGCCGGCGTCGGTGCCGAGGTTGTCACCCGTCCCCTCGACGACGTCGTTCTCGGCGTGATAGGGGCAGAACATCTTCCCGACGCGCTGTCGGCGATCGTCCTGTTCGTACCACTGTTGGAGGTTCAGGCGCATGTACGAGGCGTGCTGGGTGGTGCCGCCGGCGAACGGGCCGTCCTGGATGGTGACGCGCTCCTCGGGCGGTTGGGTCTTCTCGTAGCCGGACTTGAACCCCATGTAGAGGGGGGCGTCCTCGGAGACGGGGTGGGAGGTGGGAACGCCGTCGGCGTCCTGGTTGTCGGCGGGCGTCCCGTCGCCCTTGAAGCCGGTGCGGCGCTCCGTGACGGAGAAGACCCCGCGGAGCGACGCCGCGACGTCGACGCCGTTGAGAGCGTCCTCCTCGCCGGTGAGGGCCTGCTCGGCGGCGAGGAGGACGTGTGCGTGATCGCTGGCGAGGTAGAGGAGGGCGTCGGGCGCGTCGAGCGTCGGGTCCTCGAAGGAGGCCAGTGCCTCGGGTGCGGGGAGGTCGACGCTCGCCGGAAGCGAGGCGTCGAAGCGCTCGAAGTACGCCGGCGAGTACGCCATCGTCGAGAGGAGGCCGTCGTGGCTCCACGCGTACGCCCGATCGAGCGTCGAGAGAGCGCGTTCGACCTGCTGGCGGTCGCTGTCCGTCGGTGCGCCCTCGCCCTCGTAGTCGAGGAGGAGCATGAGGCGATGCGTCGGTTCGACGACGTTCCCGTGGTCGTCGCGAGCGAGCGCGTCGGTCCACGCGTGCTGGCGCTCCGGGCGGGCGTCCGGCGAGCCGGTCGGCACGTCGGCGTCGCCCCCGCCGCGGTCCAGACACGCCGCGAGCGCGCTCGCCCCGCCGATCGCCAGCGCCGACTTCACGAACGCTCGTCGCTCGATCCCGCGGTTCGGTCCGTCACTCATGCGCGTCGGTTGGGGACGCGGAGGCATATGCGCTACTGGTCCGCGGTGAGCCGCGTTTCGTCCCTTTTCCCTCGACCTCGCGGCGCTACCCGTCGTCCGTCGCGTGCACGTACCACCGTGTGCCGCTCGAATACGCCCAGCGCTCCGCGACGATCCCCGTCTCCTCGCCGTCGAGTCCCCCGAGGAACTGCCCGATCTGGCTCGCCGAGAGCGGCAGGTCCGCGGCGAGGTCCTTGCTCTTACAGTAGAACGCCCCGCCGTCGAGACGCTCGCGGAGGTGGCGTTCGAGGCGCGCGGCCTTCGGGTTCCGGCGCGTGTCGCCAGTCGACATGACGGTCGGTCGTTCGCGGCCGCCCGGTAAGTACGATTGCCGAGATTCGTCCCGAGTGGGACCCAAATTCGACCCGACTACGTGTTGCTCTGGTAGTAGAGGACGAGCGCGGCGACGCAGGCGAAGACCTCCGGGAGGAAGGTGAACGGGCCGATCGGGTGGAAGAGACCGAACCCGAGCAGGAGTGGGACGAGGGGGTTCGTCGTCGCGGCGTAGAGGAGGAGGGCCGCCGTGAACAGCACGAGGCCGCGGCTGAACCCCGTGGGGACCTCCCGATAGAGTCGTACGTACGTGACGAACAGCGCCGCGAGGAGGGCGACGGCCAGCGTCGCGAAGAACACCTTCAGGCGCACGAGGACGCCGAAGACGCCCGGCGGGTAGAACGGTACGACGAGCCGTGGAACCGCGAGCACGACGACCGCGGCGACCGCGAGTGCGACGGCGAGGAGGGCCGCGGTCCGGCGCAGGGCGTCCCCGTGCACGCTCACCCGCGCAGGGCCTCCACGGGCGAGTCGTTCGCGGCCTTCCACGCCGGGTAGATCCCGCTCAGCACGCTGGCGAAGACGGCGAACGCGAACCCGTAGAGGAGGTAGCGCGCGCTCGCCCACTGGAGGACGCCGGTCGGATCGCCCACGACTAACTGGAACATCACCGCGCCGACGACGAGCGAGCAACCCGCGCCGACGAGGCCGCCGAGCGTCCCGAGGAACGTCGCCTCGGTGAGGATCATCCGCAGGACCTCGCCGCGTCTGATCCCGACGGCGCGCAGGACGCCGATCTCGCCGCGGCGTTCGACGGTGCTCATCAGCATGACGTTCAGGATGGCGACGCTGGCGACGACGAGCGAGATACCGCCGATCCCGAGCAGCGCGAGCTGGAGCGTGTTCAGGAACGAATTGATGTTCTCCTGTGCGCTGGCGTAGCTGGAGACGCGGAGG
The DNA here is from genome assembly GCF_014647155.1 of Halarchaeum nitratireducens. Taxonomy (GTDB): domain Archaea; phylum Halobacteriota; class Halobacteria; order Halobacteriales; family Halobacteriaceae; genus Halarchaeum; species Halarchaeum nitratireducens. The sequence goes on from NZ_BMOQ01000004.1 coordinate 325,055, forward strand.
ATCTCCTCCTCGTCGCGGCCGTCGGTGTTGAAGTGCTCGTCGAGCGTCTCCGAGATCTCGGTCGCGGCGTCGCCGTCCGCCGCGATGATCGTCACGCTGTCGTAGTGCTCCTGGTCGGCGAGCCCGGAGATCGGGATGACGAGCTCGCCGCGGCCGCCGCCCGGCCCGAAGCCGCTACCGGAGTCGATCAGTCCCGTGATGCGGTAGAGCTGACCGTCGTACTCGACGGGGTCGCCGAGTTCGAGCCCGAGCTCTCGGGCGGTGCTGTTCGAGATGAGCGCGCCCGTCTGGAGGCGCTCGGGGGCCTCGCCGGACGTGACGTCGTAGAGCGCCGCGGCGTTCGTCACCCCCGTCACGCTCACGTAGGCCTCCTGACCGCGCGAGGAGACCGTCGTCGAGTTCGACTTCTGCGGGATCACCTCCGCGTCGGTGATGATGCTCCTGATCTCCTCGACTTGATCCTCGGTCACGCCGTCGTAGTCGCTGTCCTGCCCGGCGGAGACCGACACCTGATTCGTGAGGCTCCCGAGGTTCGACGTCGCCTGCTGTTGGAGTGCGACGCCCGCCATCCCGAGCGAGGAAATGGCGACGACGCCGATGACGATGCCGAGCGCGGCGAGCGCGGTGCGCATCCGGTTACGACCGAGATTCCGCCACGCCATCATCGCGCTCGGGAAGCGCCAGAGGGCGTCGGCGACGCTCACGACTGGATCACCCCGTCGACGATGCGGACGGTGCGGTCCGTGTAGTCGAGCATCTGCTCGTCGTGCGTCACGGCCACGACGGCGATGTTCTCTTCCTCTTTGAGCCGCGTCACCTCTTCGAGGATCGTCCGTCCGGTGTCCTGATCGAGGTTCCCGGTCGGCTCGTCCATGAGGAGAATGTCCGGCCCGTTGATGAGCGATCGCGCGATGGCGACGCGTTGTTGTTGCCCCCCGGAGAGCTCGTCGGGGGTGTGATCGAGGCGGTCGCCGAGGCCGACGCGCTTCAGCAGGTCGATCGCCCGGTCGCGCCGGTCGACGGACGTGTCCCAGACGGACGGCAACTCGACGTTCTCGACCGCGCTCAGCATCGGGAGGAGGTGGAAGTCCTGGAAGACGAACCCGAGGGTCGTCCGGCGCTCCTCGGTCAGTTCGTCCTCCGTGAACCCCGTGACGTTCCGACCGTCGAGGTGGACCGTCCCCTCGGTCGGCGTGTCGAGGAGGCCGATCATGTTGAGCATCGTGCTCTTCCCGGAACCGGAAGGACCGATGATCGTCACCATCTCGCCGCGGTCGGCGTGGAAGTCGACGCCCTTGAGCGCCGTGACGGTCTGCGCGCCGCTCTCGTAGCGCTTCACGACGTCGTCGAGCTCGATGACGCTCATGGGTTGCGCCAGCGGTAGACGAGTACGCCGACGACGAGGAGGGCGATGACGCCGCCGCCGATGAGGAGGACGGGCGGGCCGCCGCTCGACCGACTCGGCGAACCGCTCTGTCCGGCGGCGTTCCCGGCGTTCGATCCCGACCCCGCGTTCGCGCTCGCGGCGTTCGTCCCGTCCACGTCCACGTCGACGACCGTCGAGTACTCTTCGCCGTCCGCGGCGTAGTCGAGACGGACCGGGACGCTGTCGACGTCGCCGGAGACGTCGGCGGACACCTCGAAGGTGGCGAACTCGCTCGTCTCGATCTCCCCGACGTAGTAGGAGTTCGTCTCGGAGACCGCCTCGGTGTCGACGACGCTGACGACGACGGACTTCGCGTCCGCGCTCCCGAGGTTCGAGGCGTCGCCGCTGATCGTGTAGCTCCCGCCGCCGCCGGTGACTTCGAGGCCCGTGATGGCCATGTTCCCGGCGTCCTGCGGCGCGTATCGGAGCGTCGTCTCAGTCGACGCGCGCTCGTCGGTGGTGGCGACGGTGTAGTGCGCGACGAGCGACACGTTGCCGGTCGGGACGTCCGCCCCGTCGAACGTCACCGACTGTTCGCCCTGTGCCGCGACGTCCGCGATGGACGCCCGCGAGACGGTTTCGCCGTCGACGACCGCGTCGATGCGCGCGTCTTCGAGGTCGACCGTCCCGCGCTCGGCGAGCGTGGCCTCCAGGACGGACGAGCCGTTCTCGACGGTCGCGCTCGCGCTGAGGTCCGGATCGACCGTCGCCTCGTCGACGTCGACGTAGATCGGTTTTCGAACGACGAAGACGCTCCCGTTCGACGCGATCCCGCGGAGCGTGACGGTGAGGCGCTTCTCACCCGCCGACTCGAAGGACGTCGAGAACGGGACGGTGAGGTCCGTTCCGGGGCCGAGCGTCCCGACGTCGTTCGCGGTGACGAACGTCGAGGGGCCCCGAACGCTCACCTCGGTGACTTCCGCGCTCTCCGTGCTCGCCTCGGCGCTCTCGAAGGTCGCAGTGATCGACGTCCGTTCGCCGACGACCGGGTCGTCCGGTTCGACGGTGACGTTCCCGATGGTCACGTACGCGCCCATCGACGTGGCCGCCGCGGCGTCGCCGCTCCCGGTCGCCGCGGACGCCGTCGGCGCGAACGCGCCCAGCGCGCTGACGACGACGAGCGCGGCGAGCGCCAGCGAGCCGAGTCGCCGCCCCCTCATACGCGCCACCACCGGCGGGCCTCGCGGCGTGCTCGTCGCGTCGTTCGAGTCGGCGGTTCCGCTGCGTCGGTATCGGACTGCGTGCTCACGTGCGGGTGGAGTGACGCGAGGGGTTTAGCACTTTACCGAGATGGCGCCGGAGTCGCTCACAGAAGAGGCCCAAATTCGGCCCGCTTCTCACGTCTGGCTCTGATAGAAGAGCACGACCACCGCGACCCCGACGAAGAAGTTCGGGAGGAAGGTGAAGGGGCCGAGACCGGTGATCGGCGGGAAGCCGAACGCCATCGGGACGAGCGGGTTCGAGGAGAGCGCGTACAGGAAGAGCGCGACGCTCGTCAACAGGAGGCTGAGCGTGTACTTGTTCGGGAGGCCGCGATAGAGCCGGACGTAGGCGACGACGAGCGCCGCGAGGAGCACGAGGTTGAACGTCGAGACCGCGAACTGGACGCGGGCGAACGTCTCCAGGATCGCGTGGTGGTCGATCGGCGGCGGCATCGGGACGACGGGGAGCGCGATCCCGGCGACGGCCCCGCAGAGCGCGGCGACGGCCGCGACGACCGCGGTCTTCGTCAGCGGCGTGAGATCACGCGTCATCGGACTCTACCTCGATGTCTGCTTGGTCGGCGATCTCCTCGAGGATGTCGAGGTTCTCGCGCATGCGATCGGTCAGGAAGTACATCTTGCCGTAGTTGTCTCCGCGCGTCGTGACGACGTCGTTCTCCTCGAGCACTTCGAGGTGGTGTTGGACGGTCTTGTAGTTCAACGCGAGCTCGTTCGACAGCTGATTGGTGTTCATCGGACGCGCCTGGAGCGTCCGGACGATCCGCAGGCGGTTCTTCCCGCCACGAGAACCGCCGATGAGCCACCAGAGCAGCTGTCGCATCGCGTGAACGTCAACATCGAGGGGATGAAACAGTTCCGTCTCGGCGACGGCGTCAGCCGTCGTCCGCCGCGAGCACCGCACCGTCGGCGAGAGCGTGCTGGAGCACGCGTCCGATGGCGAGGTGTTGGGCCATCGCCTCGCGGACCCGCTCGCGCGCGGCCGCCTCGTCGGCGACCGTGTACTCCTTCGTGCGCACCATCTCGTGGACATCGATCGCGCCCGACTCCTCCAGCCCGTGGAGGCGGGGGTAGACCGTCCCCGGACTCAACTCGGCGTCGAACGTCCCTTCGAGGTCGTCCATCAACTGCTTGCCGTGCGTGCCGTCGCCCCGGAGCGCGATGAGCGCGAGGAGTAACTCGTCGAGGCTGTGCTTGATCGTGGCCTCATCGAACGCGAAGTCCCCCCCGCCGCCCTCTGTCGGGCGGATGGCGTCGAGGAGACGGGCGGGCGAGACGTCCGTCGACGGACCGGGGGTCCGCTCGTCCCCGAGTTCGCGGAGCAGCGTCTCGACGCTGGCACTCGCCGATCCCGTGGCGCTCGACTCGCCGTATCGCTCCGTCGTCCGTTTCATACTTTCGCGTTCGGACCTCATCGGATTAAGGAGGGGCGTGCGGTTTCAGCGTTTGAGAAAGCTTAATCCAACCCGACGGTGACAGACGAACAGTGCACTCCGAGCGGGTCGACGACCTCCTCGACGCCCTCGGCGACGAGCGGTCGCGCGCGGTCCTCGCCGCGCTCAACGAGGAGCCGCGCTCGGCGAAAGAGCTGGCGAACGCCCTCGACGTCTCACTGCCGACGGTGTACCGGCGCCTCGACACGCTCGAGGAGTCGGATCTCGTCACCGCCCAGACCACCGTCGCGGACGACGGGAACCACTACAAGCAGTACGCCTGCGCGTTCGCGGCGCTCTCGATCCGCCTCGACGGCGACGAGTACGTCGTCGACGTCCAGCGCACGGACGGACTCGCAGATCGCTTCGACGACCTCTGGACGGAGCTGAGCGGGGGAGAGGAGTAAGTTTATGCGCGCGCTAACACACCCTCACGTCGTGACCTCGATCGCGTCGGTCGTCCTCGTCGCCGTCCGGATGGCGACGTTCGCGCTCACGCTCGGGCTGACGCTCATCAGTTTCCGGGCGTATCGGCGCGCGCGGACGCGCCGACTGGAGTACGCCTTCGTCGGGTTCGCGTTCGTGAGCATCGGCGTCGGTCTCTCGGCGCTCGCCGACCAACTCCCGGTCGGTCCCGTCTTCCACATCGGCGCGACGCTCCCGTTCCTCGTCGGGTTCGCCACGCTCTACGTCTCGCTCTACCGCTAGTCGCTCCCGGCGGCCCCCGACGGCGCCGACGCCTCCTCGCCCGGTTTCACCGTATCGGAGACCTGCGTGTAGACGAGCACGGCGCCGAGGAGCGCGAGCAGGCCGCCGAGGACGAACGGCGCGGCGTACGCGATCGTGGCGAGCGCGCCGGAGGCCAGCGGGCCGATGGCGACGCCGAGGCCGAACGCCATCGTCAACACGGAGAGTTGCGTTCCGGACTGCCCGGCGCGCGCGTAGTCACCGGCGAGCGCCAGCGCGGGCGCGAAGACGGCCGCGCCGGCGATCCCCTGTACGAAGCGCGCGACGATCATCATCCACGGTTCGGTGACGAACCCCTGAACGGCCGTCGAGGGCGCGAGCAACAGGAGCCCGTAGAAGACGAACGGCTTGCGCCCGTAGTCGTCGCTCGCGGAGCCGATCGGCGCCTGGAGGAGGACCTGCGCGAGGACGAACGCGGCGAACTCGATGCCGAAGAGGAACGCGGTCTGGTCGAGGCGCGCGTTCACGTCCGCCTCGATCGCGGAGATGAGGGCGATCCCGATCGCCATGAACAGCGAGGCGAGACCGAGCGTGAACACCGGATCGAGGAGTTTCTCGTCGCGCTCGTGATCGAGGACGGCGATCGAGAGGTCGTCGCCCGCGTCCGCCTCGACGCGTTCCGGGTCCGTGACGAGGAGGGCGACGAGGACGAGACTGAGGAGCGCCCCTCCGGCGGCGATGGCGAACGCGGCGTTGTAGCCGCTGATCGAGATCGACCCGAGTGCGTACGGACCGCCGTGGACGAGACCGCCCGCGACGATGGGCCCGAGGCCGAAGCCGAGCAGGCGGAAGGTGTTGAAGACGCCCATGTTGTTCCCCCGGGTGTCGTCGGTGGCGAGTTCGTTCACGAGCGCGATGGTCGCGGGGACGGTGAACGCGACGCCGAAACCCTGGACCGCCCGGATGACGAACAGGCTGACGTAGTTCCCGGCGAAGGCGTACGCGACGTTCGTGACGGCGAGGACGGCGAGTCCGAAGAGCACGAAGGCGCGGCGCTTACCCACCCGGTCTGACCACCGGCCGGTGAACGGTTGGCCGAAGCTGTTGAGGAAGCCGAACATCGAGAGCACGATCCCGACGGCGAGGCTCTGGGCGAGCGTGACGTCGATCCCGGCGACGCCCACGGTGATGCCGGCGCCCGCGGCGCCGATGACGTCGGCGATATAGAGCGGGAGGACGATGATCAAAAACGAGTTGCCCAGTGAGTCGACGGCGCGCGCGAGCGCGAGGACGAGGACCCGACGGTCGACCGCGAACAGCCGTCGGACGTACGCGATCGGGTTCACGCGGTGCCCCCGTCCCCGGACGGGCCGGTCGTCACTGAGCGGTGGCGCCGAGACATGCGTATCTGCCCCCCACTCGGACCGGCGCGAGTAAAAACCGTGCGGACCCGGAAAGTCAGCCGTCAGCGGCCGTGCGGGGCGTCGTCACGGGACCGTCGTCCGTGACGGCGCGGGCGACGAGCGCGATCGCGGCCACGCAGAGCAGCGCGCACCCGGCGTACTCGGCCGCGTACCCGTACGTCGTGGCGATCGGTAGCGCGACGAGCGGACCGACGGTCGAGCCGAAGTCGCCGAAGACGTTGTAGACGCCGCCGAGCTTCCCGACGTCGTCCGTGGGGCTGATGTCGCCGAGATAGGCGAGCAGCGGGAGGTTCGCGCCCTCGACGCCGAGACCGATGAGCGCGACCCCGGTGATCGTCCCGACGAGCGTCGGTGCGAGCGCGAGGCAGGCGAACCCGACGCCGAGCACGCCGAGCGACGGTACGGCGACGGACGACCGGGACGGGGCGCGATCCGCCAGCGGGCCGGCGACGACCGTCGCCGCGGCGGCGAAGAGCGCACAGACGGCCATCACGACGCCGCTGACACCGGTCGCGGAGAGCGAGCCGACGCGGATGTCGTTCGCGGCCGCGTACTCGACGACCGTGGAGAGGAGGACGCCGGCGTAGAGGAGGCGAACGACGAAGTTCGTCGCGCCGACCGCGAAGACGCGCGCGTCGCCGAACGCGAGGCGGGGGACGTCGCGGAGGCGACTCTCGTGGCCGTCGGCGCCGGACTGGAGGTCGGGGAGGACGAGCGCGCAGACGACGAGCGCGACGGCGAACGCCGCGCGGAAGCCGACGAGGTCGGCGACGAGGCCGCCGGCGACGAGTCCCGCCGGGAATCCGAGGCTCTGTCCGCCCCGCATGTATCCGGTCCACGTGCCGCGGTTCTCGGGCGTCGTCACCTTCGTCACGGTGCTGAACGCCCCGACGAGGACGAACGCCGAGCCGACGCCCCAGACGACGCGTGCGAGGACGAACGTCGCGGCGCTCGCCGCCGTCGCGCTCGCCGGGAGCAGGTGGGCGAGCCCGTTCGTCCACCAGTCCGTGAGACCGAGGACGTAGCCGACGGGCGCGACGCCCTCCAGGAGGAAGCCGGCGAGCATCGGCCGTCGCGTCCCGACGCGGTCGAGGACGGCGCCGGCGGGCGCGTTCACGACCATCCGCGTCGCGCGGTTGATCGCCAGGATGACCCCCACGACAAGCGCCGAAAAACCGAGGACCGACCCCAGTCGGGGGAGCGTGGGGAACGCGACGCCGCCCACCATCCCGCCGAAGAAGACGCCGATGACGAGGCTGGCGACGACCGTCCGCGCGTCGTACTCGACCGTCGTGCCGTCGCCGTCGTACATACTTACCGGGTAGTCAGCGCGGTGTTGTAAGCGGACGGATCCGGGCCCGCGTCACCGCACCTCCTCGACGGCCAGCGGCGCCGCACAACACGCCGTCCGGTACGTCTCGGGCGTCTCGACCGTCGGACACCGCCGGTAGCGTCGGCCGACGACGGTCTCGCAGTCCGTACAGCGCAGCCGATACGCCGGGTCGGCGAACGGCGGGCAGTCGAGCGGGACGTCGAGGGCGGCGGTGCGCTCGCGGAACGCCGGTCCGTGGTCGGTGACGCCGTAGGCCTGTACCTGCTCGACGTGGAGGAGCTCGTGACGGAGGACGCCGCGGAGCGTCGCCTCGTCGAACGCCGCGGCGGCGCGCGCGGCGAGCGTCACCGTCGCCTCCCGGTGGAGTCGCGTGCGCTCGCCCCACGCGGGTTCGACGCCGACCGTCCCCGTCGGGAGCGGCGTGTAGCGACACGCGCCCGCGCGGCGCTTCGCGCGCGACGACACCGCGTAGGTGACGAGCGCGGGGTCGACGTCGAGCGCCGTCTCCGTGACGGCCCGGCGGGTCTCGTGGGCCATCCACCCGCGCAGGGCCGCGGCGTCCGTGAAACGCATACGGGACGGTGAGGCGTCCCGGTACTTGAACTTTCGACGGCGAGTCCGTGGCCTTTTCGCCGCCCGGCCGCAAGCGTGCCCATGAGCGACAGTCCGACGACGGAGTTCGAAGAGGTCCGCGAACAGGCGATCGAGGCGTTGGAGCGCGAGGACCTGCGGTCGGTCTACGTCGGCATCCTCGACGCGAGCGAGGAGAACGAGTTCTTCTTCGGGAACGAGACGGAGGACCCCCACGCGCTCCAGCGGACGGCCGCGACGCAGCTCGGGATGCTCTGTCGCGTGCTCGCCGACCAGTCCGACCTCACGGTCGAGCAGGTGGCGAACCTCGCCGCGGAGCGCGCGAACGAACTCGGCGTCCAGCGCTGAGGCGTCAGTCCCGCATCGAGACGGGGTACGCGGACACGAAGGGCGCGTACGACGTCGCCGCGAAGACGCTCTTGCGGACCGCTCCCTTCGCGTATTGGCTCGCGCTCCGCCGGACCGGCGTCCGTCCGCCCTCGACGCCCGTCGCGCCGTCGCGGATCGCGGCGACGACGTCGCCGTAGTCGACGTTCGCGGGCGCGTCCGGGCCGGGTATCTCGACGGTCGTGTACGCCCGCCCGAGGTTCATGAGGTAGTGTGCGTCACTCGACCCGACGCCGGGGAGGCCCTGCGAGCGTGCGAAGCGCCGCGCGCGGCGGTTCCGGTATCCCGTGAATAGCATCGAGTTGTAGACCTCGATCGCGTCGACGGGGTGCTCGCCGTCCCGCGGCGTGAGGTGCCGGCGTCGGACTCCGTGGCGCGAGCGCTGGAAGGGGTGGGGTGCGATGACGACGCCCCCGGCGTCTCTGACCGTCGCGGCGGTCTCGCGGTATCCCATGCCGGGGTCGGGCGGTTCCTCCACGCCGATCGCGAGCAGGTGCCCGTGCTTCGTCGACACCTCGACGCCGGGGACGCCGACGAGGCCGTAGTCGGACGCGAGGCGCGCCGCGCGCAGCGACGCGTCGATCTCGTCGTGATCGGTGACGACGATCCCGTCGAGCCCGATATCGGCGGCGTGTTCTAAGAGCAGCTCGACGGGCTCGTGGCCGTCGTAGGAACCGTCCGAGTGGACGTGGAGGTCCAATCGGAGTGTAGACATAGGCCTTCGAAGGGGTTCGTGACGTATAGCGTTTCGTCCCGCGGATCAGGCGACGGGCAGCTCGGTGTCGACGCCCTCCGCGACGGCGTTGCGGACGCGTTCGATCGCGTCGCCGTTCTCAGTCAGCTCGCGCACCTCGCTCGCGTTCTCCATCAGGACGGTTTCGCTCGGGAAGAGCCGCTCGCCGAGCGTGAGGCCGTGCTCGCGCGCGGTCGACCCGGTGACCGTGAGGTAGACGCCGAGACCGACGTCCGCGATGGCGGCCTCCTCTTCTTCCCCGTCGGCTGGATAGACGAAGTCGACGCCTGCGAGGGCTTCGAGGCCGACGACGGCCTCGACGAGGCGTTCGTAGCGCGGCGAGATGCAGAGCGGGCCCTCGTAGGCTTCGAGGAACGACCGGTCGAAGGCGTCGACGTCGAGTGCCTCCGTATCGCCCATCAGCGTGTGGTATACGGTGTCACCGATCCCGGTGACGACGCGGACGTCGGTGTCCTGCGGGTCGATGCGTTCGTTGACGTCCGCGATGGTGGCGAGGGGCTCGCCCCGGAGGCCGACGACTTCCTCCAAGACGAGATCGGCGCTGTCGAAGCCGAGTGCGAACTCGTGTTTGCGCAGGGCGCGGAAGGGCTCCTCCCGGCCGACGAGCTGGACCGGAACGCCCGCGACGTCGAGCGTGAGGGTGTCGAAGACGACGCGTCGGGGTTTGCCCTCGCGGTCGTCGCGCAGGAGGGTGTAGTCGGGTCGGTAGGGGTCGTCGGGATCGCTGTACGCCGCGAGGCGCTCGTAGACCCCCGCGGCGGCCGTCGCGTTCCCCTTCGTGACGGCCTTCTCGTGGCGGAGCGTCTCGGTCACGTCGTCGACGACCCGTCGGGCGTCAGGATGGCCCGCGAGCCGGTCGAGGACGGCTTCGAGCGGGCGACCCTTGCGCGGGACGGCGACGGTGACTGGCTCCATCGGTGTCGGACGAACGGGACGCGGGGGCTTTTGTGTTTCGTGAGGATGCGTCGCAGGGAGCCCCGTCAGAGCGAGAAGCGATCGCCGATCTCGACGAGTTCGAGCTCGGCGGGGTACGCGAAGCTCTTCGCGTGGTGGTGGAGGACCGTCGGATCCGCGGTGAGGCCCCGCCACATGTCGTAGTGCGTGGGGACGAGCCGGTCGAGTTCGAGGTCGCTGGCGCACTCGACGATCTGGTTCTCGTCGTTGTACCAGCGGGTGCGCTTCGGTTCGCCGGTCTCCTTATCGGGGACGTTCCCGACGGTGCCGAAGGCGAGCGCGCCCGCGTCGATGTCGAAGCGCCCGGCGAGGTCGGCGAAGGAATCGCTGGGTTTGCTGTCGCCGGCGTGGAAGAACGTCCCGGCGTCGTGCTCGAAGACGTAGCCGACCGGATGCGTTGCGTCCGGGTCGTGCGTCTCGACGACGTGGACGGTGAACGAACCGACCTCGACGGTGTCGCCCTCCGCCACCTCGGCGAACTGGTCGTCGGCGACGCCGTACTCGACCGCCCACTCCTCGTCCTCGGCGACGGCGAGCGAGTCGTCGGGGCCGTAGAAGGTCGCCCCCGTCGTTTCGAGGATCGGGGCCTGACTCGGCCCGTGGACGTGATCGGTGTGTTCGTGCGTCGCCAACACGGCGTCGGCGGCGACGACGTCCTCCGGATCGAAGGGGACGGGGATCATCCGCACGGTGCGCGGCGGATCGCCCGTGCCCAAGTAGGGGTCGACGAAGACCGTCGTTCCGTCGCTCGCCTTCAGCACGAAGCCGTTACAGCCGAGATACCAGACGTCGACGCCATCGGGGTCGGCGTCGGCGACGGCCTGCGGCAGCCAGTCGCCCCAATCGCTCTCCATAGACGACTCTGTGTATGCCCCGATCCTAAGGGTTGCGACCGGCGGCGCCAGTCGGTCGCCGCGTCGTACGCGTCCCGGGAGCCGTCGTCACGGAACGCCGGAAGCGAGAGGCGCGTCGGCGCCTTCGGTCGTTCGGACGGGCTGCCGAGTACTTCGCCTTCGAGCGCGCTCACGCGCTCCTCGAAGAGCGCCGGCCCGCCGGACTAGAGCTGTTCGGCGAGCCACTCGATGTTCATCAGCGCCGCGGAGACGAGGACGCCGAGGATGGAGACCCCGACCAGGAACGCCGAGACGACGCTGACGAGCGGGGTCAGCGACGACTGGAGCGACGTCCACGCGAGGACGGGAACGGTCTGTACCTCGTAGCTCTTGAGGAACAGCGCCATGATGAACTCCTGGAGGCTGACGATGAACGCCACGACGGCGGAGATGACGACCCCGCTCCGGACGTTCGGCAGGACGACGTGGTAGAAGACGCGACTCGGTCGCGCCCCGAGGTCCATGCCGGCGTCGCGCAGGTCCCAGTCGAAGCGGGCGAAGACCGACTGCATCACGAAGAAGACGAGCGGCGTCGCCCACAGCGCGTGCGCGATGACGATCGTGAGGTAGGTGCTCCCGAAGCCGACGCGGTTGAAGTAGATGAGGAGCGTCAGCCCGATGACGACGGGTGGGAGGAGGAGCGGGAGGAGGATGACGGGCGGGAGGACGCGCGCCAGCGTCGAGTCCGAGCGCTGGACGGCGAGCGACCCCGTCACGCCGAGGGCGGTGGAGAGCACGGCCGCGCCGACGCCGATGACGACGCTGTCGCGGACGGCGCTCAGCCACTCCGCGCTGGCGAAGAACTGCGCGTACCACCGGAGGCTGACCCCCTCCGGGGGGAAGGTGAGATACTCCCCCTGCTGGAAGGACGTGGCGAAGACGACGACGATGGGGAGCATGACGATCCCGAACAGGAGCCAGTAGCCCGCGCGGAAGAGCGCGTCCTCGACGCGCTCGCGCGTCAGCTCGACCTCAGACACCCTCGACACCCCCGATGGATCCGGTGAGGAGGCGCATCACGCCGAGCGAGACGACGAGCATCGCCGCGAGCATCAGGAGGCTGAACGCCGCGCCCGTCGGGTAGTCGAACTGCGTGAGCATCAGGCTCTCTATCTCCATGGCGAACGTCGTCTGCGCGCCCGACCCCAGCTGGCTGGGCGCCGCGTACGCGCCGACGCTCCACGCGAACGAGACGACGGTGGCGACCGCGATGCCGGGGAGCGCCTCGGGGACGACGACTTCGAGGAACGACCGCGGGCGCGACGCGCCGAGGTCGCGGGCGGCCTCGACGGTGTCCCAGTCCAGCGTCGAGAGGACGCTGTAGATCGAGAGGACGGCGTACGGGAAGACGATGTACACCTGCCCGATCACCGTGCCGACGATCCCGGGCGCGAACTGGATCGGGCTTCCGATCAAGCCGGCGCCCACGAGCACGTCGTTGAGGACGCCGTTGGGCGCGAGGAGCGGCCGCCACGCGTACGTCTTCACGACGAGCGTCGTGAGCAGGGGAAGGATGATCGAGAAGAGGAGGAGCGACTTGCGGAGGCCCGTCGCCCGGTAGGCGGCGTACGCGTAGAACAGCGCGAGCGAGACGGCGATCACGGTGGCGATCACGCCGAGCTCGAAGGAGAACACGACGAGGTCCCGGTAGAGCCCGGAGGCGAGGACGGCCCGATAGGCCTCCAGCGTCCACGCCGGCTGGTAGAACCCCGGATCGGCGTTCGCGTTCAGGCTCATCCGCACGAGGATGAGGAACGGCACGACGAAGAAGACGAGCTCGAACGCGGCCAGCGGCGCGATGAGGAAGACGCTCCCCGCGTCCCGACGCTTGATCCGCTCGCCGAGCCACGCGAAGGTCGACTCCGACACTACGCACCACCCCCGCCGACCCGGTCGCCGTCGGCGGCGAACGCGAGGAGATCCGCGGGGTCCCACGACACCGTGACCGCGTCGCCGACCGCGAAGTCGGAGTCCGCGCCGACGCTCTGCTCGAAGAAGAGGTACTCGCCGGCGCTCTCGACGTAGAAGCGGACCGTGGATCCGCGATAGAGGACGTCCGTGATCTCGCCGGTGATCGACGGGGACCCGTCGGCGGCCGCGTCGGCGCGCTCGACGTCGAGTTCCTCCGGGCGGAAGGAGACGGTGAGGTCGTCGCCCACGGCGACCGACGCGTCGCCCGTCGGGAGTTCGACCGCGGTCCCGAGCGCGACGTCCGCGACGACGCCCGTCTCGGTGGTCTCGGTGACGGTCGCCTCGATGAGGTTCGTGTCGCCGAGGAACTCCTCGATGAACAGGCTCACGGGGTCGTCGTAGACCTCGCGGGGCGCGCCGACCTGCTCGATCTGTCCGTCGTTCATGATGGCGATGCTGTCCGCGAGCGTGAACGCCTCGTTCTGGTCGTGCGTGACGTGGACGAACGTCGTCTCCACCGCGTCGTGGATGTTCCGCAGTTCGAGTTGCATCTGCTCGCGCAGGCGCTTATCGAGGTTCGAGAGGGGCTCGTCGAGCAGGAGGACGTCGGGTTCGATGGCGAGCGATCGCGCGAGCGCGACGCGCTGTTTCTGCCCGCCGGAGAGGTCGGTCGGGTCGTGGTCCTCGAACCCGCCCATCTCGACGACGTCGAGCATCTCGCGGGCGCGCTCGCGGCGCTCGTCCTCGCTCACGCCGTCCATCTTCAGGCCGAAGGCGACGTTCTCCAGGACCGTCTTGTGCGGGAAGAGCGCCCACGACTGGAACACCATCGACGTGTTCCGCTCGTACGGCGGTTGGTCGGTCACCGGCTCGCCACCGATGTGGACGTCGCCGTCCGTCGGCGTTTCGAGGCCGCCGAGCATGCGCAGCGTCGTGGACTTCCCGCAGCCCGACGGGCCGAGCAGACAGAGGAGCTCGCCGTCGTCGACGTCGAGCGAGAGGCCGTCCACGGCCGTGAGGTCGCCGTACTCCTTGCGGAGGCCGCTGAGGGTGACGGAGGCCATCAGCCCTGGGTCTTCATCTGCTTGAACTTGTTCGAGAACGTCTCGGAGTAGGGCGCGACGTCGTCCCAGCGCGGGAGGGCCATCTGCTCGGCCTCCTCGGCGGTCGTCGGGAGGTAGTCGCCGAGGTCGCCCGCGTACGACATCCCCTCCGTCGTGAAGAAGAGCGGGTGGTCCTCGGACCACTTGCTCTGCACCTCGGGATCGAGGAGCATGTTGATGAACTCCTCGCCGAGCGTGCGCTTGTCCGTCCCGCGGACGACCGCCCAGTTGTCCATGTAGCCGGCGTTCGCCTCCGGCATGGAGAACGAGATGCCCTCGTGGTTCTCCATGTCGTAGTAGACCTGTCCGAAGTACCACTGCGCGGCGTCGATGATGCCGTTCTGGAACTGCTGCCAGACGTCGGTGCCGGAGGAGGCCCACCCGGTGATCGGCCACGTCTCCAGCGTGTCCATGAGGGTGTCGTGGTACTGCTCCTCGTAGAGCTCGCCCGCGCCCGGCGCGGCGTCCGTGCCGACCGCGGCGCCGAGCAGCGGGTAGATCCAGAAGCCGGAGTCGACGCCGACGCCAGCGGAGTTCGTCACCGTCTCGCTCGTGAAGTCGCCCCACGTCTCCACGGGCTGATCGAGGCCGTCCCGGTAGAGGATCGTGAGGGGCGCGCCGTCGACGGGGGCGCCGTGCGAGATCGGCCGGACATCCTTGTAGTAGTCGTAGACGCCGTCGATGTTCGGGATGTTCTCGTCGTAGCGCAACGGCTCGAAGAGGTCCGCGTTCCGCCCGTTGTAGTAGATGGGCTCGCACGTCACCGTGACGTCGAACGGCGGGTCGTCCGGCGGTGCGGATTGGATCTTCGCCAGGAGGCTGTTCCACCCGGTGTTCACCTCCAGCGTTGCGTCGAAGCGCGACTCGAAGATGGGCTTGATCGCCTGCGTGAACCGCTCGCCGTAGTTCCCGCTCCACGCGGTCACGCGGAGGGTCGGCGTGCCGTCGCCGCTGTTCCCTCCCATCCCGCTGCAGCCGGCCATCGCGGTCGTCGCCGCGGCACCGGCCACGCCGAGGAAGGTCCGGCGGTTCACTGCGGAGTGACCCGTCTCACCGACGCGATCCGCCCCGCTCTGCGAGTGCTGACGTTCGGACACGAGGGGTACATACAGCATGTCACTGAAAAGGGTGCTGTCTGCAGCAGGCGTGTGCGACTCGTGGGCATGCGACGGCGGCGGCACCGCTCGCACGCGGTGCGCGGAGGCGTGGCACGCGGCGCGCACCCCGTGAAACGCCGAGGTTATACGGCCAGATACAGTACGAGTGGCCAATGAGTCAGGACGAGCGGTCGGCGGGCGACCTCCGGAACACGGGGCTGTCGCTGCGACACGACCGGACGTGGGATTACGAACTCGAACGGATCGTCGAGGCCGTCGAGGAGCGCGACGCCGAGAAGGTCGGGATGCAGTTCCCCGAGGGACTCAAGCGCCGCGCGCCCCACGTCGCGGACGACCTGCGCGAACTCCTCCCCGACGGCGTCCGCGTGATGATCTCCGGGAAGCCCTGTTACGGCGCGTGCGACCTCGACACGTACATGATGCGCCGGACGGACGTCTTCGTCCACTTCGGGCACTCCCCGATGAAGGACTCGGAGAAGATCATCTACGTCCCGCTGTTCTCGAACGTCGAGGTGACGCCGATCATGGAGGACGCCACCGAGGAGCTCGAAACTGGGGACGTCGGCCTCGTCACGACCGCCCAGCACATGAACAAGTTCGAGGAGATGCGCGAGTGGCTCGAAGAGCGCGGCTTCACCGTTCACACGCGCCGCGGCGACGAGCGCCTCACCAACGAGGGCCAAGTCCTCGGGTGTAACTACGCCTCCGCCGACATCGACGCCGATCAGGTGCTCTACGTCGGCGGCGGGAAGTTCCACCCGGTCGGGCTCGCCATGGAGCATCCCGAGAAGAACGTCGTCATCGCCGATCCCGTGAACAACGTGGTGACGATCGCCGACCACGAGCAGTTCATGAAACAGCGCTACGCGTCGGTCCACAAGGCGATGGACGCCGAGAAGTGGGGCGTCATCTTCTGCACGAAGATCGGACAGGGGCGCTGGGAGCAGGCGAACGAGATCGTCGAGAACAACGACGACGCCTACCTCATCACGATGGACGAGGTCACTCCGGATCGCCTGCGGAACTTCGACATGGACGCCTTCGTCAACACGGGTTGCCCGCGCATCACGACCGACGACGGCCCGCAATTCCACAAGCCGATGTTGACGCCCGGCGAGTACGAGTGCGCCGTCGGCAACAAGCCCCTCGACGAGATGGAGTTCGACACCTTCCACGGGACGTGGTGAGCGCGGTTCCGTAGGAACCGCGGTACTGCGAGCGGGAGCGGACGGCGCGGTTTCATAGCGAGAGAGATCGCTTGAGAGCGTGGGATATACGCGGCGTGTCCGCCGCGCTCGCGGCGCGCGACATCGGCGCGGACGCCGAGCGATAGCGAGGCGCGACGCGCGGCCTCGGTGCACGCGTCGTGTTCCGTGCACGCGCCACGTTCTTGGTACTCAGGGGCGGTGCGACTCGCGCCGTCGCGTCGCACGTTCTCCTCTCCGCCCCTCTCCGGGGCTGGAGCGGCGGCCACACAACGGCTTTGTCCTCGGGCGTCCTTCGACGGGCATGGACCCCCTCTTCGTTCCCCTCCAGCAGGTCGACCCGTACGGCGTCCAACAGGCGCTTGGCGTCGGCGGTCGCGCCGCGGGTGCCTTCCTCGGGACGATGCTCATCGGCGCGCTCATGCTCGCGTTCGCCGGCGAGCGCGTCGAGCGGCTCGTGGACGTCGTGGCGGACGAGCCCGTCCCGTCGTTCCTCTGGGGGATCGGGACGCTCGTCGTGTTCGTCTGCGTGGCGGTCCTGCTCGTGCTCACGATCGTCGGCATCATCGTCGTCGTCCCGCTGCTCGTCGTCGGCGCCGCCGTCTACTACGTCGGGAACGTGCTCGTCTACGTCTACGTCGGCGGGCGGGCCGCCGACGGCTTCGGCTGGGAGACGACGCGATGGGGACACCTCCTCGTCGGCGCCGCGTTCGCGGCGGTCGTCGCGGCCCTCCCGGCCGTCGGCGGCCTCGTCAGCTTCGTCGTCAGCAGTATCGGCGTCGGCGCGATCGTCCACACGTGGTACCGCTCGCACGAGGCGTGACGGCGATCGACGCGGCTTTTCCGCTCGCGGTCCTGTCTCCGGCCATGAAGCGCGCCCTCGAACGGCGACTCGCGGCCGTCGCGGGGTTCGACGACCCGGACGTCGCCCGCGAGCAGTATCCGACGCCGGCGGAGCTCGCGGCGCACGTCCTCCACGCCGCGGACCTCCGCGGCGACCTCGACCGCGACGTCCTCGACCTCGGCACCGGGACGGGGATGTTGGCGCTCGGTGCGGCGTGTCGCTCACCGCGGCGCGTCGTCGGCCTCGACGTCGACGGCGACGCGCTGGCGACCGCGCGCGAGAACGAGCGGCGCGTCGCGCCCGCCGTCCCGGTATCGTGGGTGCGCGGGGACGCGACCGATCCGCCGCTGACCTTCGCCGACGCCCCGACGGTCGTGATGAACCCGCCCTTCGGCGCGCAGCGCGGGAACCGGCACGCGGATCGGCGGTTCCTCGCCGCGGCCGCCGACCTCGCCGCCGTCTCGTGGTCGATTCACAACGCCGGGAGCCGCGACTTCGTGGAGTCGTTCGCCGCCGACCGGGAGGGCGCGGTGACCGACGCCTTCGCGGCGGCGTTCGACGTCGCGCGGCAGTTCGACTTTCACACGCGCGAGCGCGAGACGCTCGACGTCGAGGTGTATCGAATCGAGTGGCCCTACGAGTAGGTCTCGCGGGTCGCCACGGTGACGCGCGTCCCGTTGCGCGCGGCGACGAGCGTGTTCCCCACGCGCCCGAAGCCGAGGCCGCCGGCGGTCGCCGTCCCGTTGTCCGTGGGGAGCGGCGCGCGGCCGAGCGTCTCGTTCGCGTGCGTGACGACGACGCTGAATCCGTCGGCGGTGTTGGCGACGGTGACGTTCCGCCCGTCGATCACGGGCGATGCGGTCGCGTTCGGCGAGGTGTAGGCGAGCGACCGCTCGCCGTCGGGGCCGACGAGCGAGACACGGTAGACGGGCGACGCGCCCGTCGGGACCCACCCGGATCGCGTCGCCGCGACGGTGTCGCTCCAGCCGACGCCCCCGACGCGGACCGACTCGCGGCCCGAGTACGCGAGCGTGCCGGCCGAGATCGCCTGCGTCCAGATGGCGCGCTCGGGGTTCGAGACGATGACGCCGCTCGCGTTCACGCTCGTCGACTCGTTCAACAGCTCGACGTCGAACGCGCCGACGCGTTCGTTCCGGACGTCCTCCGCGTAGGTGACGGTGTACCCCTCGACGTGGACGGCGTTCGCGGCCGCGCTCTCGCCCCCGCCGGACGAGACGGCGGCGAGGTTGGTCGGGACGGCGACCGCGAGGGTGACGAGGAGGGGAAACAGGAGACAGAGGGTGGCGACCTGCCGCCGCGTCAGGCCGGTGTCGACGCGGTCGAGGAGCGGCCGGGAGCGGGCGCGGACGCCGGCGGCGACGAAGAGGCCGAGCGCGACGACGAGGAGGACGCCAAGGCCGCGATAGAGCACGTACGTCGAGGGACCTCGATACCACCAGACGGCGTAGAGCGGGACGCTCGCGGCGTAGACGATCGCCGCGCCCCAGAGTCGGAGGGCGCTCGGGCGTTCGTCGCGCGCGGCGACGAGGAGCGCGCCGAGGAGCACGCCCACGAGGACGCCGACGGCGTGGCCCTGCACGGCGACTCCCGCCCACCACGGGCCACCGTAGGAGGGGCCCGCGGACGCGACGACGACGGGATCGCGAAGCGCGTAGTAGAACGTGGACGCGAAGCCGCTCGCGGCGCTGGCGACGACGGTCCCCACGGGGTAGCGCGTGAGCGCGAACGCGCCGAAGGCGAAGACGACGCCCGAGAATCCGACGATCGGGCCCCACGCGAGCGCGCTCGTCAAGACGGCGACGACCGCGACGGCGAGGACGAACGCGCCGATCCGCGCGAGCGGGTTCGTCCGAAGCGAGCCGAACGTCGATTCGCCGCGCCGCGTCGGATAGTGACTCCACGCGTACTCCGCGAGCGGCGCGTAGACGAGCGTCCCGAGGAGGTTGCCCGTGACGTGCGAGAGGCCCGCGTGTGCGAACGGCGCGGTGAGGACGCCCAGCGGGTAGAGATACGACCACGACGTGAAGGGCAGCGAGAGCGGGTCGTTCGGGTGCATCCATCCCTGCTGGACGAACAGGTAGAAGCCCGCGATCCCCGCGACGACGACGAGCGTCCCCCACGGGACGCCGAAGAGAAAGCGCGCGCGGAGGCGACGACCCCACTCGTCGCCGACGCCGTCGAGGGCGCGGACGCAGGCGAGCGAGACGAGCGTTCCCGAGAGCACGGCGGGGGCGAGCGCGTCCGCGGGCGGGAGACCGAGCGCGGTCGCACAGCCGAGCCCGACGAGCGGGCCGAGCGGGAGACCGACCCGGAGCGCCGTCCCCGCGCGAACGCCGCCGAACGCGACGACCGCGACGACGAGGAGCCAGCAGCAGAGCGCGCCGGCGCCGCCGGCGAGGAGGACGGACGAGAGCATGTGGGATCGCTCGCCCCGCGTGCCCTTAAACGTCGGCGGGATCGAGACGGGCGCGACCGCAACGTTCAAACGCCGTAGAACCAAGGTGTACGCATGGATCTCCGGGTCATCGAGCAGCAGGACACAGAGCTCACAATCGAGATCGCGAACGAGGACCACACCTTCATGAACGTGCTGAAGGGAGCGCTCCTCGAACTCGACGACGTCGCGGCCGCGACGTACGACCAGAACCCCGAGCAGTCCGGCGGTCAGACCGAGCCCGTCCTCACGCTGAAGACCGAGGGCGCGAAGCCGCTCGACTGCCTCGAAGAGGGCGCCGCGCTCGTCGGCGAGCAGATGAACGAGTTCCGAACCGCCTTCGAGAACGCCCGCTAGACGAAACGCCGACTACAGCCGCACCGGCACGCCGCGCTCGTCGAGATACGCCTTGACTTCTCCGATGGTGTACTCCTCGAAGTGGAAGATGGAGGCGGCGAGCGCGGCGTCCGCGCCCGACTCGAAGGCCTCTAACATGTGCTTCGGTTCCCCGCAGCCGGAGGAGGCGATGACGGGCGTCGAGACGGCGTCGCAGACGGCGCCCGTGAGCGGGAGATCGTAGCCGTCCTTCGTGCCGTCGGCGTCGATGGAGTTGACGAAGAGTTCGCCCGCGCCCCGCTCCTCGGCTTCGGCGGCCCACTCGACGACGTCGATGCCGGTGCCTTCGCGCCCGCCCTTGACGGTACACTCGAACCAGCAGGACTCGCCGTCGACGTCGACGTAGTGTTCGCCGCCCTCGTCGAAGCGCCGACGCGCGTCGACGCTGATGACGATGCACTGGCTCCCGAAGGCCTTCGCGCCTTCCGTGATGAGCGCGGGTCGTTCGAGCGCGCCCGTGTTGATCGAGACCTTGTCGGCGCCGGCGCGCAGCGTCTCCTTGATGTCGTCGGTGTCCCGGATGCCCCCGCCCACGGTGAGGGGGATGAACACCTCGTCCGCGACGTCCTCGACGACGGAGAGCATCGTCTCGCGTCCGTCGGCGCTCGCCGTGATGTCGAGGAAGACGAACTCGTCCGCGCCGGCCTCGTTGTACTTCTTGGCGAGTTCGACCGGGTCGCCGGTGTACTCGAGGTCCTCGAAGTTCACGCCCGTGTAGACGGCCGCGTCCCCGTTCTCGTCGAGGTCGACGTCGATACAGGGGATGACGCGCTTCGTGAGGGTCATACCCGTGATAGGCAGCCACCCCCTGAAAAGGTGTCCGACTCCTCGACTCTACTCGTCCGTGAGCGCGACCTCGCGGACGCCGCTCCCCGTGACGCCCGTCACGGAGCCGTCGCGGCACGCGAACGTCACGCCGTACGTCCACTTCGTCTCGGGCCCGTCCGCGCTCGTCCCCGGGAACGCCGACGCGCCGCTCGTCGCGCGGTAGTCGCCGTCCGGGAGACACGGGCCGTCGCCGTACGTGTAGACGTCGTAGGCGACGCGCAGCGACTCGCCCGCGGCGAGCGTCCGTGCGTACGCGACGTCGTCCGTCGCGTAGCTTCCGGTGACGCGCCAACACTCGTCGGCGCGGCTCTCGGGCGGGAGATCGGGGGCGTCCGTCGCGTTCTCCCCGAACCGCGCGACGGCGCGCACGTGCTGGCGGGCCTCCGGAGCCACGGGATAGCAGAAGAGCGACGCGTCCCCGTCGACGGCGTCGAGCGTCGTCACCGAGAACGGCGGCGCGAACCCGCACATGACGGTGAAGGCCTTGTTCCCCTCGTTCGTCAGCGTCGCCGCGAACCGCGGCGGGTGGTCGACCGTGACGCCGCGGACGAGATCCGCCTCGAACGACGTCGCGTCCGGGGGGAACGGTTCGTGATCGGCCGGCGCGGTCGTGGTGCTCGTCTCGTTCGCGGCGGTCGTCGGGTTCGTCGCCGTCTCCTCGCTCGCATCGCGTCCGCCACAGCCGGCGAGAGTGCCGAACGCGCTCGCGCCGGCCGCCGCGAGGATCGCGCGTCTGGAGGGCATACGTGACGACACTCGACGGGGCGTGACATACGTCCTGTGGAGCGACCGAAATCCGAAAGTACCGCGCCACAGAATACGCGGGCATGGACACGACACACGAGGGACGAACCACGTCACCGATGCAGTCGTTCACGACGAGACAGGTCGCCTACGGCGCGGCGGCCTTCGTCGTCGGCGCGGTCGTCACGTTCGTCCTCCCGCTCCTCGGATAGCTCAGTCCATCGCGGCCGCGATCGTCTCGCGGAACGCGACGATCTCCGCGTGGTCGTAGGCGGCGGTCTCGTCGCCGGTGGTGAGCGTCAGCGTCCCGCTCGCGTCGCTCGCACCGAGTTCGACGACCGTCGCGACGCCGTCGAAGGCGGCCTTCACGCCCTCGGGATCGGTCGTCTCGATCACGGCCCGTCCGGGCGCCTCGGAGAAGAGCGCCTCCGTCGACGGCGCGGAGACGTCCGCACCCGCGTCGGCAGTGATCGTCTCCGCGAGCGTGACGGCGAGGCCGCCGTCGCTGACGTCGTGGACGGCCGTCGTCGTGTCGTCGCCCGCGACGGCGCCGAGCGTCGCCACGACGTCGCCCGCGTTCTCCGAGACGTCCGGGAAGGCGTCGCTCCCGCCGAACTCGGCGAGGAGCTCGGAGCCCCCGAGCGTCTCGTCGTGGTCGCCGACGAGGAGGAGCGTGCCGTCGCCCGCGAGTGCGCTCCCGGGGGCGTCGACGCCGTCGGTCGTGCCCAGCATGGCGAGCGTCGGCGTCGGGGGGATCGGGCCCGCCTCGCTGTCGTTGTAGAGCGAGACGTTCCCGCCGACGACGGGGACGGAGAGGTCGCGGCAGCCGTCTGCGAGCCCGTCGACGATCGCGCCGAAGCCGCCGTACACGTCGGGCTTCTCCGGATTACCACCGTTGAGGCAGTCGACCGCGGCGACGGGGTCGGCGCCGACCGCCGCGAGGTTCGTCGCGTTCTCGACCGCGGTGGCGTACGCGCCCGCGTAGGGTTCGCAGGCGGTCCAGTTCGGGTTCGCGCCGGCGGCGAGCGCCAGCCCGGGGGCGTCGGCGACGTCACCGCCGGTATCCCCGTCTTCGCGGCCGTCGCCGTTCGACGTCGCCATGGCACCCCCCGCCGCGTCGGCGAGCTCGTGGAGCGCGAGCACCGCGCCGTCCTCGCCCGGCCGAACGGCGGTACGCGCGCCGACCTCGTGGTCGTACTGCCGGTATACCCACCGCTTCGAGGCGGTGTTCGGGTTGGCGACGACGGTCTCGAACGCCTCGTCGAGGGCAGGGAGGTCGTAGTCGGTCGCGGGCGTCTCGGGCTCCGTCATCGGCAGGTCGTTGAGCGGCGCGCCGTCCGCGAGGAACTCCGCGGGGGCGTCGACGACGACGTCGCCGTCGAACCCGCAGACGTACTGCCCGTCGCCGGTCACCTCGCCGATGTCCGAGCAGCCGAGGTCGAACTTCGCGGCGACCTCGCGGACGGCGTCGACGTTCTCCGGGGCGACCTCGTACACCATCCGCTCTTGGGACTCGGCGAGCAGGATCTCGGTGGCGTTCATCCCGGGTTCGCGCTGGTGGACGGCGTTCAGGTCGATCTCGCACCCGAGGTGGCCCTTGGCGACGAGCTCGGAGGACGCGCCCCCGAGGCCGGCCGCACCGAGATCGCGCGCGGACTGGACGAGACCGGCGTCGATCAGCTCCTCGTTCGCCTCGATGAGGCGTTTTTCCGCGTACGGGTCGCCGACCTGCACTGCGGGTCGGTCCTCGGTTTCGGCGTCCTCCGCGAGGTCCTCGGAGGCGAAGGAGGCACCGCCGAGCCCGTCGCGGCCCGTGCTGTTGCCGACGAGCACGAGGCGGTTCCCGGGGCGTTGGGCCTCCGCGGTGACGAGCCGGTCGGGCGTGAGGAGGCCGACGCAGGCGACGTTCACGAGCGGGTTGCCCTCGTAGCCCTCGTGGAAGGCCGTGCTCCCGCCGACGGTGGGGACGCCGATCGCGTTGCCGTAGTGGCTGATCCCCTCGACGACGCCCTCCAAGAGGTAGCGCGAGTGCTCGCGCTCGAAGCCGCCGAAGTAGAGGCAGTCGGCGAGCGCGACCGGATACGCGCCCATCGAGAGGGTGTCGCGGACGATGCCGCCGACGCCGGTCGCCGCGCCGTCGAACGGGTCGACGTACGAGGGGTGGTTGTGGGACTCGACGCCGAACGTGGCGTAGAGCCCGTCGCCCACCTCGACGACCGCGGCGTCGTCGCCGGGACCGACGACGACGTCCTCGCTCTCCGAGTCGAACGCGGAGAGCAGCGGCAGCGAGGAGCGATAGGCGCAGTGTTCACTCCAGAGGTTCTCGAACAGCGCGGCCTCGGCGCGCGTCGGGTCGCGGCCCAGCTCCCCGACGACGCGCTCGCGGTCCGACTCGGCGAGAGTCATTCACCTCCATGGTTCGTCGGGCCGGATTTATGCGTTTCTATATCCACGGTCGTGTATATTCGACGGTGGCGACGGCGCGCGGCGGGGGCGGCGAGTCCGCCTCCGGTCCCTCGGACCGGCGCGCTTTTGCCCGCCGGCCGCGAAGCGCCGCGTGTGCTGTCGGTCGAGCTCCACACCCACTCGTCGCACTCTTACGACGGCCGCGATCCCGTCGAGATGCTCCTAGAGCAGGCGGCGGCGGTCGGTCTCGACGCGATCGCCGTCACCGACCACGACGAGTACGAGGCGAGCGCCCGCGCGGCCGAGCTCGCCCCCGACTACGGGCTGGTCGGGATCCCCGGCATGGAGGTGACGAGCGCGGCCGGTCACGTCCTCGCGCTCGGCGTCCGCGAGCCCGTCCCGGTCGGCCGCCCCTTCGCGGAGACGCTCGAACACATCCGCGACGCCGGCGGGATCGCCGTCGTCCCTCACCCGTTCCAGGGGTCGCGCAGCGGCGTCGCCGCACGCGTCACCGACGCCGAACTCGCCTCGGCCGACGCCATCGAGGTGTACAACTCCCGACTCCTCACCGGCCGTGCGAACCGGAAGGCCGAGTCGTTCGCCCGCGAGCACGGCCTCCCGATGACCGCCGGATCGGACGCCCACATCGCCGAGATGGTCGGTCAAGCGGTGACGCGCGTCGACGCCGAACGCGCCGATCTCGACGCGATACTCGACGCGATCCGCGACGGTCGCACGAGCGTCGAGGGCCGTCGGACGCCGTGGCACGTCAGCTTCCGGCAGGCCGCCGGCGGTGCGAAACGCCGCGTGAAAAACCGTCTGCGCGAACTCCTCTGAGCGGGGGTTTTTATCGTGCCGGGTCTGACACGTCTGGCGTGAACGTCTTCCGCACCGACGCCCCGTCAGTTGGCCTCGGCCTCTTCGCCGGCGTCGCCGTCGGCGCCGGCCTCTACACGCTCGTCCTCCCGTCGCTCTACGTCGCCGTCGCGCTTGGCGCGCTCTACGGCGTCGGTGCCTACCTCCTGCGCTGCGTCCACGCCGCCGTCGGCGCGCGCGTCGACTCGTTTGGCACGAGCGTCTGGGACCGGCTGTTCGGGGTTGTCGGCGTCGTCGCGGGCTTCCTCTCGGTGACCCTCGTCCCGGTCGACGCGCCCTACCGGGTCGTCGTCGCGGTCCTCACCATCGGCGTCCTGGTGCTCTCCTTCGACGTAGCCGTCGCTGCGACGCTCGGCTGGCTCACGGACGCGAAGGGGCAGCTCCGAACGGGGCGTTAGCGCTCGCCGACGGCTTCGATCGCCTCGATCCCGATCGTCTCGACTTCGTCGCCGACGTCCGCCTCGCGCAGCCGTTCGGGCGTGAACCACTCCCAGTGTTCGGGGTCGCGCTCGTCGCCGTCCGGGTCGATCGCCCGCGAGTCGACCGCGGCGAAGTAGACGAAGTCGACGTGCTGGTGGCCGACCTCGCCGCCCTCGTAGGCGTGGATGTCCTCCAAGAGCAGGTGTTCGGGCTGGGGGAGCGATCGCACGACCCCGGTCTCGATCTCGGGGTCTGCGAGCAGGAGCGTCGGGTCGAGGCCGGTCTCCTCGCGTACCTCGCGCTCGCCGGCGTGATGGGGGAGTTCGTCGCGCTCGACGTGGCCGCCCGGCGGCAGCCAGAGGCCGAGGCGGTCGTGTTCGTGGAGCGCCGTCGCGCCGTCATGGACGACGTAGACGGTGGCGGTGTTGTGGCGAGTGGTCTCCATACGAACCACGCATCGGCGCGTCGGCCTAACGTCTGTCGACGCGAAAACGAGGGGAGAGAGGGACCGCGCCGTCGGCGCGTCGGGCCTACGCCTCGACCGGGATGTCGTCCTGCGCTTCGAGGAGCTCGTGGTAGCGGTTGCGGATCGTGACCTCGGAGATGTTCGCCACCTCGCTCACCTGGTTCTGCGTGACGCGGTCGTTCGTGAGGAGGCCGGCGGCGTAGACGGCGGCGGCGGCGAGGCCGACGGGCGATTTCCCGGAGTAGATGCCCTCGCGCTTCGCGGATTCGAGGAGGTCGCGGGCCTGGCGTTCGACCTCGTCGCTGAGGCCGAGGTCGCTGACGAAGCGCGGGACGTAGCTCGTCGGGTCCGCGGGGGCGATCTCGAGGCTGAGCTCGCGGACGACGTACCGGTACGTGCGCGCGATCTCGTCCTTCTCGACGCGCGAGACGTTCGTCACCTCGTCGAGCGAGCGCGGCGTGCTCGCCTGTCGGGCGGCGGCGTAGAGGGCGGCGGTGGCGACGCCCTCGATGGAGCGACCGGGGAGGAGGTCCTCGTCGAGCGCGCGGCGATAGATGACCGACGCGGTCTCCCGGACGTTCTTCGGGAGGCCGAGGGCGCTGGCCATGCGCTCGATCTCGCCGAGCGCCTGCTTCAGGTTCCGCTCCTTCGAGTCCCGCGTGCGGAAGCGCTCGTTCCAGGTGCGCAGGCGCTGCATCTTCTGGCGCTGGCGGCTCGACAGCGAGTTGCCGTAGGCGTCCTTGTTCTGCCAGCCGATGTTGGTCGAGAGCCCCTTGTCGTGCATCATGTTCGTCGTCGGGGCTCCGACGCGCGATTTCTGGTCCTTCTCCTGGCTGTTGAACGCCCGCCACTCCGGCCCCCGGTCGATCTCGTCCTCGTCGACGACGAGGCCGCATTCCTCACAGACGGTCTCGCCGTGGGACTCGTCGACGACGAGGTTCCCGCCGCACTCCGGGCAGACGAGTTCCTCGTCGGCTGCGGATTCCTGTTCTCGCTCCTGTTCGTCCGATTGCGTCGGCCGTCGCTCCCGTCGTCGTGTACGTGAGTTACTCATGGTGGTATCGAACTGGTCGCACTCGGCTCCCGCCGCCGAACGGGCCGTGATTCACTAGTGTATCGTGCGGCGGCGGCATAAGCTTGATGACTGTTCGCGGTCCGTATCGCCCCTACTGCCCCCGTCGCGTCTTCCGAAACGCTTAGACGAACGCGGGACGCAGGGCGACCATGAGCGATTCGACCGTCGACGCCGACGAGGTTCGGCACGTCGCAGACCTCGCCCGCGTGGCCCTCGACGAGGACGACGTCGGACGGTACGCGGACCAGTTCGCGGAGATCCTCGGTCACTTCGAGACCTTAGAGGAGGTCCCGGACGTCGAGGCCGAACCCGACCTCGTGAACGTGATGCGTCCCGACGAGGTCACGGAGAGCCTCGATCAGGAGGCGGCGCTGGAGAACGCCCCCGAGACCGAGGACGGCTTCTTCAAGGGGCCGAAGGTGTCGTAGATGGCGGACGCACACAACGCCTTCGTCACCCGAGTCGAGATCGAGGGCGCCGCTGAGGGGCCGCTCTCGGGCGCGACGGTCGCCGTCAAGGACAACATCTCGACCGAGGGCGTCCGCACCACCTGCGGCTCCGAGATGCTCGCGGACTACGTGCCCCCCTACGACGCGACGGTCGTCTCGCGGCTGACGGACGCGGGCGCGACCATCGTCGGCAAGACCAACATGGACGAGTTCGGAATGGGGACGACGACGGAGACGTCCGCGTTCGGCGCGACGGCGAACCCCGTCGACGAGGAGCGCGTCCCCGGCGGCTCCTCCGGGGGGAGCGCGGCGGCCGTCGCCGCCGGCGAGGCCGATTACGCCCTCGGGAGCGACACCGGCGGCTCCGTCCGCTGTCCCGCCGCCTTCTGCGGCGTCGTCGGCATCAAGCCGACGTACGGGCTCGTCTCCCGGTACGGTCTCGTCGCGTACGCGAACAGCCTCGAACAGATCGGGCCGCTCGCCCCGACCGTCGAGGGCGCGGCCGAGCTCCTCGACGTCATCGCCGGCCCCGACGAGCACGACGCGACGACGCACAACGCGGGCGCGTCGAGCGACTACGCGGCCGCCGCGACCGGCGACGTCGACGGCCTGACGATCGGCGTCCCGACGGAGCTCGTTGAGGGCGCGGACGACGAGGTACGCCGCGTCTTCGAGGGCGCTCTGGACGCCTACCGCGACGCCGGGGCCGAGGTCGAGGACGTGAGCCTCCCCTCCGTCGAGTACGGCGTCGCCGCCTACTACGTCATCGCGATGAGCGAGGCCTCCTCGAACCTCGCGCGCTTCGACGGCGTCCGATACGGCGAGTCCGGCGGCTTCGAGGGCAACTGGAACGAGTCGTTCGCGGAGACGCGCGCCGAGAACCTCGGCGACGAGGTGAAGCGCCGCATCCTCCTCGGAACGTACGCCCTCTCCGCGGGCTACCACGACAAGTACTACGAGCAGGCCCAGGAGGCCCGCGCGTGGGTCCGCCAGGACTTCGGGGAGGCCTTCGCGGACGTCGACGTCCTCGCCACGCCGACGATGCCCGTCCTCCCGCCGAAACTCGGCGAGAGCGTCGACGACCCGCTCCAGATGTACCTCATGGACGCGAACACCGTCCCGGTGAACCTCGCCAACCTCCCGGCGATCAGCGTTCCCGCCGGCGAATCGGACGAGGGGCTCCCGGTCGGGCTCCAGCTCGTCGGGCCGAAGTTCGGCGAGGAGACGATCATCGACGCGGCGGCGCTGTTGGGCTAATACCGCCCGAATTCGTCGAGCGGGGGTTTCTGCGGCGTGTGTTCGGATCCGATCGATCGCCGGCGACAGATTCGAGATCGACGCGTGTGTTCCGGTGCGCGTCGACGGCGCCGACCACGATCGGGGGCGACGCGTCCGGACTGGATCCCGTCCGTCGGCGCTACCCGGAACCGCTTTGAGTGAGGCGGCCGACCACGTCCGTATGCCGATCACGACCCTCGTAGCGCAAGCCGGGTCCGTGCCGCCAGTCACGACGGAGATGCTCGTCGTGTTCGGCGTCGTCCTGCTCGCGCTCTTCCTCTTTATCACCGAGCTCCTGCCGATCGACGTCACGGCGATCCTCGTGATGGTGTTGCTCACCGTTCTGCCGTGGACGGAGGTGTCCGTCGCCGAGGGCATCTCCGGGTTCTCCAGTACGGCGACCGTCGCCGTGCTGGCGATGCTCATCCTCTCGACGGGCGTCAACCGCACCGGCGTCGTCCAGATCATCGGGCGGAAGATGGCGGCGTTCGCGGGCGACAGCCAGCCGAAGCAGCTCGCCGCGACGATCGGCGTCGCGGGGCCGGTCTCCGGGTTCATCAACAACACGCCCGTCGTCGCCATCCTCGTGCCCGTCATCTCCGACCTCGCACACAAGGGCAAGACCTCGCCCTCGAAGCTCCTCCTCCCGCTCTCCTACGCCTCCATGTTCGGCGGGATGCTCACGCTCATCGGGACGTCGACGAACCTGTTGGCTTCGAGCGTCGCCGAGCGGCTCATCGGCCGCGGTTTCTCGATGTTCACCTTCACCGGGCTCGGGATCGTCGTGCTCGTCGCCGGGACGGCCTACCTGATGACGATCGGCCACCGCCTGATCCCCGAGCGCGTCCCGGCGCGCGAGGACTACCTCAGCGAGTACGAGCTACAGGATTACGTCACGGAGGTCGTCGTCCGCGACGACGCCCCGATCGCCGGGCAGACCGTGCAGGACGCCATCGACGAGGCACGCTTCGACGCCGACATCCTCCAGATCGTCCGCGACGGCGAGACGTACTTCGAGGGGATCGCCAGCAAGCACATCCGCTCCGGCGACGTCCTCACCATCCGCACGGACCGCGAGACGCTCGCGTCGCTTCGCGAACTCGACGGGCTCGACCTCGTCGGGACGCCGCCGACCGACGAGGAGCTGGAGGCGGACCCGGACGCACAGACGCTCGTCGAGATCGTCATCCAGTCCGGATCGAGCCTCCTCGGAGAGACGCTCACCACCTCCGCGTTCCGCCAGCGCTACGACGCCAGCGTCCTCGCCTTTCGGTCCGGCGGCGAGACGATCCGATCGCGCCTCGACGACGTCGAGCTCCGCGTGGGCGACACCCTCCTCGTGCAGGCTCCCACGGACAGCATCGATCGGCTCTCGACGAACTCGGACTTCATCGTCGCACACGAGTCCGAGACGCCGAACTACCGGACGGAGAAGATCCCGTGGGCCGTCGCCATCGTCCTCGGCGTCGTCGGCCTCGTCGGTGTCCCGTGGGGGACGGTCGCGACTCTCACGGGCGTCGACGCGTTCGGTTCGCTCGACTTCAGCATCGTCCAGACCGCGCTCGCGGGCGTCGTCGCCATGGCCGTCACCGGCGTCATCAAGCCCGGCGAGATGTACGAGGGCGTCGACTGGAGCGTCATCTTCCTGCTCGCCGGCGTGATCCCGCTCGGCATCGCCCTCGAACAGACGGGCGCGGCGACGTTCCTCGGCGCGCTCGTCGCCCTCTCGGGGAACTACCTCCCGGTCATCGGCGTCCTCTGGGTGTTCTACATCGTGACGGGCCTCGTGACGAACGTCGTCTCGAACAACGCCAGCGTCGTGTTGATGATCCCCGTCGCCGTCGAGACGGCCCACGAAGTCGGCGGAAACCCGTTCGCGTTCGTCCTCGCCGTCACGTTCGCGGCCTCGACGGCCTTCATGACGCCCGTCGGCTACCAGACGAACCTCTTCGTCTACGGGCCCGGCGGCTACAAGTTCTCCGATTACGCCCGCGTGGGGGGCCCGCTCCAGTTACTCCTCTCCGTGGTCACGACGGTCGGGATCGCGTTCTTCTGGGGGCTCTCCCCCTGACTCGACGGCGACGACAGGACCGGACCGGATCCCGTCGCGCTATCCCTGCTCTTCGGGCGGCGCGCCCGCCTCCTCCTCGGGGATCACGGGGTCCTCGTAGACGAGGTTCATGATCCACTGCGAGAAGGCGTCGCTGCGCGGATCGACCTCCTCTTCGCCGACGAACGGCGAGAGCATGTCGCCGGCCATCAGCAGCGAGAAGTCGAGGTTCTCGGGCTTGATGATCGGCTTGATGAGGTAGGTCGTGTTCCCGGCGTGGACGGCGTCCTCGCGCTCGACGTACCCCTTCTCCTCGAGTTTCTTCGCGATCCGACTCCCCTTGCGCGAGGAGACGTCGAGTGACTTCCAGAACTCGCTCTGGTAGATCTGCCCCTGCTCGCGGACCAGTTCGAGGGCGCGCGCCTCGTCCTCGGAGAGGTCCTCTGCCTCGGCGCTCATACTCGCATACGCCGGCCGCGAGCGGTTTAAATGTGACCGTCCGACCGCCCGACTGCCGGCATCGGTTCGCCCTCACGATCGCGCGAACCCGCCGGCGTCTCGATACGGCGTGCGACACGGCGGGCCGTCGGCGAACTCGTAGCGGATCGCGTCGCCGACGGTGATCACGGAGGACGAGCGGGTGCCGTAGCCGTGGCCGTGGAGACACGCGCCGACGCCGCCGGCCGTGAGGACGCGCTTCGCCCGTCCGCGGAACCCCGCGGCACTGCCGGGACGCCGGCGGGTGAGCGCCTCGCGGACCCGTGTGCGCCGACCGGTCGCGTCGGGCGCGCCGGTCGTCGTGACGACCGTGACGCCCGGTTCGAGCGCGTCCGCGCGGAGGTCGCCGTCCCATCGAAGCAGGTACGCGCGCTCGGCGGACGCGAGCACGATGTTGAACCCGGCGTAGTCGCGCGTCGCCACCTCGCGTTCGACGAGGGCGCGCGCGCGTCCCGGGTCGCCGGCGCGCAGGACATCGACGACGAGGCGCCCCCGCGAGCGCCCGGGATCGAGGTCGCTCCAGCGGTTCGTGAGCCCGACGTAGAAGCCCGCGTCGGTGACGCCGGTCCAAGTGCCGCCGGCCTCCTCGTCGCGCGGGGCGAGGATGCGTGCGTCGGACGCCTCCGACCACACGTGCGGCGGCGTCGCGGGGCGATCGGTCGCTTCGTCGCGGTTCGCGGCGACGACCACGGGGGCGTCGTCGTAGACGCGCCACGCGACGGCGAGCGTACACACGGGAGACGGATAGGCCGCCGATCGGCTTAAAGGTCGTCGGCCGCGGCGACGACGCGCTCGCGCGCCGCCGCGCGATCGACCGTCCCGGAGGCGGTCCGCGGGAGGGCGTCGACGAAGACGACCGTTCGCGGGTGCGCGAAGCCCGCGAGCCGGTCCGCCCAGTGCGCTTCGAGGGCGTCGCGTTCGAGGGTCGCCCGGTCCTCCGGGACGACGAGCGCGGCGACGCGCTCGCCCCACTCGGGATCGTCGACGCCGACGACGGCGACGTCGCGGACCCCCGGGTGCGATCGGACCACCTCCGCGACCCGGCCGGGATCGACGTTCTCACCGCCGGTGATGATCCGATCCGAGCGGCGATTGAGCACGTAGATCCGCCCCGCGTCGTCGCGGTAGCCGACGTCGCCCGTGCGGAGACCGTGCGGTCCGAACGCCGCCTCGTTCGCCGCCGGCGCGTCGTAGTAGCCCGGCGTGACGGTCGGGCCGGCCACGCAGAGCTCCCCCGTCTCGCCCGCCGGGATCGGGTCTCCCGCGTCGTCGACGACCGTCACCGTCGTCCCGAAGAGCGGTCGGCCGACCGTCTCGGGGTTCGCGTACGACTCCGCGGGGCGCGCGGTGGCGATCTGCGAGGTCGTCTCCGTCATGCCGTACGAGGGGTGGATCGGCACGCCCGCGTCCTCGCTGGCCGCGACGAGGTCCGTCGGCGTCGGCGCGCCCCCGCAGAGGACGAACCGAAGGGAGTCGGGGAGCGTGCGGTCCGCCCGGAGCAGTCGATCGAGCATCGTCGGCACGACGGAGACGCCCGTGCAGTCGTGCTCGTCGAGTGCGCGCGCCGTCTCCTCGGCGTCGAAGCCGCGCTGGAGGACGCACGTCGTCCCGTAGAGCGCGCACCGCAGGGGGATCGAGAGCCCGCCCATGTGGTACATCGAGAGACAGCAGAGCCAGCGGTCGTCGGGGAGGACGCCGAGCACGAACGCGCTCGCGCCCGCCGCGGCGACGACGTTCCCGAACGTCAGCGTCACAGGCTTGGGGTCGCCGGTCGTCCCCGACGTGTAGAGGAGCGCGAGGGTATCCTCTAGCCCCCACTCCGCGGGAGCGACGGTGTCGGGGACGCACTCGTCGAGGGCGCGGATGTCCGGGGCGTCGGGGTCGTCGACGGCGGCGACCGGGACCGGGCCGGACGCGGCGCGGGCGTCCGACGCCGTGTCGTCCTCGCAGACGAGCAACACGAGGTCCGCCCGCTCGCGCTGGGTCTCCAGTTCGCTCGGCGAGAGGCGCGCGTTCAGCGGGACGAGCGTCGCGCCGAGGCGCTGTACGGCGAAGACGAGACGGACGAACGCCGGCCGCGTCTCCATCAGCACGCCGACGTGGTCGCCGCGCGTCACGCCGAGCGCGGCGAGTCGGCCCGCCGTTCGATCGACCGCCGCGTCGAGCGCGGCGTACGTCCACTCGCGCCCGCTGGCGTCGTCGACGAGCGCGGCGTCGCCGGGGGACGCCCGCGCCCGCGTGGCGAGGAGGTCGCGCATCTACTCGACGTGAGGCCCGGCGACGCCATTGCCCTTTCCCTGTGGGACGGCGATCGCACCGTCGGCGACGGGCGCGGGATCGGCGGCGAGGTCCCGAGCGAGCGCGTCGCCCGTCGCCAGCCCGCACGCCGGAAGCGGGGCGAGGACCGCCGCGGCGTGGACCGCCGCCGTCCGCGCGTACACGGCGTCGAAGGCCGTCGTCACCACGGGCTCGACGCCCGCCGCGCGCGCTCTCCGACCCGCGTCGACCGTT
This sequence comes from Halarchaeum nitratireducens, assembly GCF_014647155.1. Lineage (GTDB taxonomy): Archaea > Halobacteriota > Halobacteria > Halobacteriales > Halobacteriaceae > Halarchaeum > Halarchaeum nitratireducens. Next base: position 358,790 of record NZ_BMOQ01000004.1, read on the forward strand.
CGATCCACGCCGCCGAGCGCCATCGGCTTCAGGACGACGACGTCCGCCGCGTCGGTGGCCACCACTTCGTCGACGCCGGCCGCCGCGACCGACTCGTCGAGCGCGATCCGTCCGCGGTCGCGGAGGGCGGCGTGTTCGCCGAGCGACGGGGCCGCGAGCGGCTGTTCGACGTATTCGACGTCGCCGACGGCGTCGAGCGCGCGCCGCGCCGTCCCGCGGTCCCACGCGCCGTTCGCGTCGACGCGCAACGCGGCGTCGGGGGCGGCCGCGCGCACCGCGTCGAGGCGGGCGATGTCGTCGGCGAGCGACCGCGCGCCGACCTTCAGCTTCGCCGTCCGGAAGCCGTCGCCGAGGACGCCGCGGACGCGCGCGGCGGTCGTCGCCGGGTCGGCGTCGCCGACCGTCGCGTTGACCGGAACGCGCTCGACGCGTCCGTCCGCCCCGAGCTGTCGGTAGAGCGGACGCTCGCGGGCGCGCGCCGCGGCGTCGGCGAACGCGAGCGAGACGCCGTGGCGGGCCGCGGGCGCCCCCTCACAGGCCGCGAGCGCTTCGTCTCTCGCGTCCGTCGCGGCGGCGCGTTCGAGCGCCGACCGACAGGCCTCGCGCGACTCCGTCCACCCGGGGAGCGGTGTCGCCTCGCCGACGCCGGTCTCGCCGTCGCGCTCGACCGTCACGAGGAAGCCGCGGCGCTCGCTCACCGTCCCGCGCGCGGTGTCGACGGGGTCCGCGAGCGGCAGGGAGAAGGGCTCGACGTTCACAGCGCGATCCCGACGGCGAACAGCACCGAGTAGAGCGCGAGCGCCTGACCTGTCCGGGTGAGCGCCGGATCGAGGTGGTCGGCGTCGGTGCGTCGACAGACCGTTCGGGCGACCGAGGCGGCGAGCGGGATCGAGAGCCACGGGAGGAGGGCGCCGAGGCCGAACCCGTTCGCCACGAACCAACACGGGACGAGGTAGGCGACGCCGAGGAGTGCGACGTACTCGACGCGACTCCACGTGTAGCCGATGTAGACGGCGAGAGTGTACTTGCCCGTCTCGCGGTCGGTCTCCATGTCGCGGAGGTTGTTCACGACGAGGATGGCGGTGGAGATGCAGGCGACGCCGACGCTGGCGACGACCGCCGCGATCGGGAGCGTGCCGGGCGGGGGCGTCAGCGGGAACGCGGGCGCGTACGCCGCGGCCTGCACGTAGACGGTGCCGACGACGGCGATCACGCCGAAGAACAGGAAGACGAAGACGTCGCCGAGGCCGTGGTAACCGAAGGGGAACGGACCGCCCGTGTAGGCGACGCCCGCGACGATGCTGGCGAGGCCGACGACGACGATCGGGAGACCGCCGACGGAGACGAGGTAGCACCCGACGACCGTCGCGGCGAGGAAGGCGAGGTACATCGCGCGCTTGACCGACCCCGGTTCGATGAGCCCGGACTGGGTGACGCGAGTGAACCCCTCGCGCTCCTCGGTGTCCGCGCCGTTGATCGCGTCGTAGTAGTCGTTGGCGAAGTTCGCGCCGATCTGGATGAGCAGCGCGCCGACCAGCGCCGCGAGCGCCGGCAGCGCCGCGAAGACGCCGAGCGCGTACGCGACGCCGACGCCGACTACGACCGGCGAGATCCCGGCCGGGAAGGTGTGCGGGCGCGCCGCCATCAGCCACGCGCGCCGCCGCGAGACCGCTTCGTCACTCATACGCCCGCGTTCGGGCGGGAGCGTGAAAGCGACTGCGGAACGACCTACAGCCGCGTGGTGTCGAGCGAGACGCCCGGCGGCGTGGCGACGAGGAAGCCCCGAAAGTGCATCAGGGTCGCGCCCGCGTCCTTCGCCGGGCCCGCGAACCCCGCCGCGAGGTCGTTGAGGTCGCCGTCGACGGCGAGGACGAGCACGCGGCCGGCTTCGAGCGCCGCCAACCACTCCGCGTCGGGCGTCTCGCCGTTCAGCACCCCGAGGACGACGTCGTCCGCCCCGCCCTCGACGTCCCACTCGTCGATCTGGTCCTCCGCGTTCCGCAAGTCGAGACCGAAGCCGTCGCTCATACGGCTACTGTCGCGGCCAGTCACCTCAAAGCTTCGCGGCGGAGCCCGTCTATTTATCCCCCTCGCCCACGTCGGTTGGTGTATGCCGAAAGTGCATTTCGACGAGGAGACCATCGAGCGCCTCGATGGCCTCCGCACCGAGGACGAGTCGTACGACGAGATCGTGAACGAACTGATCGACATCTACGAGGCCGAGGAGCTGACGATCTTCCACGGCGGCGACGTCGAATAAGCCGAGCGCGCGTTACTCGTCGCTGGCGGCGACGCGGCAGGCTTCCGCCCACCGACCGTTCTCTTCGAGGCGCTCTTGGAGGAGCGACGCGTACTCGCGGACGAGGGTCTCTGCCTCCTCGTAGCGCTCGTCCTCGTCGCCCCCGCCGAAGCCGAGTGCGCGCTTGACGCCGCCGAGGAATCCCTCGCCGGAGGACGTGCTCCCGCTTCCGCCGGCGCCCATCGACGCCATCTGCTTCTCGACGTTGTCGATCTCGGGCATCACCTGCGGGAGTTTCCCGGTGTCGACCGTGAGACGCGCCGCCTCCGGATCGTCCGGGTTCTCGATGCGGAAATTGACTGCCGTCATGATGAGGCCCCACTGCTGGCGTGAGAACGAGGACGCCTCGACTTGCTCGCCGAACTCGTCGTCGACGCTCATGCGCTCGCCGACGACGCGGTCCTTCCAATCTGCCATACTTCACGATACGACCGTGGGTGGTTTGTCTCTTGCCCTGCGGGAGAACCGCCGGCCGCGGCTACGATCCCGCGCTCAGACGGCGTCCGTTTCGACGGAGACGTCGGCGCGGAGGCCCTCACGAAGCGCCGCGCCGACGTGACTCGCGTCGAGGGCGTCCGCTGCGAGCGCGTTCGCGTCCGTCTCGTCGATGGCGGCCTCGACGGCGACGTCGAAGCGGATCGCGTCGAGCACCCCGTCCGCTCGGTCCGCTTCGGCTTCGATGCGGATCTCCCCGAGGTCGTCGTGGCCCGCGTCCGCGGCCGCGACGCGCAGCGCGGAGACGTAGCAGGCGGCGTAGTCCGCGAGGAGGACGGCACTCGGGTTCGGGCCGGCGTCGTCGTCCGCGTCGGTGGTGAGGCGGAAGTCGCCGAGCCGGGACGACGCGACGTGCCCCTCGGTCGAGACGGTCGTGGTTTCGAGGTCGGCCATGGTGTCGGATCGGACGCGTGCCCCCCGCCTAAGCGTTGTCCCCATCCCGCTCGTGTCGACGCACCCGGTACGGGGCACGCCGTCCGCGTGGTGTTCGCGTGGTGTCCGCGAGCCGTGTGCGCCGTGCGCGCCGCTCGGTGACAGAAACGAACGCCGCGAGAACGCGAACCGCGGGGGGTGGCGGGCCGGAGGTCGCGAGTCGCTATCTTTCTGCGAGGAGAGAATCCCGGCGTTCACGCCGTTGACGAGACGCGAAGCGCCTCGTTCGCACACCAGAACGCTTTGCGTTCTGAGGACGGGCGTGAATCCGACACCTCCTACACAGGGTATCGTCGATTGAAGGCCGGATATTCCACGAATCCATATCATTAAGTAGATTTACAAACATAGCCTATGTATGGCGATCAAGGTCACTCGCACCTACGTTGGTTCCATCCAGAACCATCGTCAGGTCAGCGATGACCTCAATTCGCTCGGAGACGCCGCCTCGAAAATCTGGAACGTCGCACGATGGACAGCAGATCGCGTCTGGGACGCTACTGGCGAAATCCCAGACGAAGGCCCGCTGAAATCGTACATGAAGAACCAACCGTGCTGGAAAGACTTGAACGCGCAATCCAGTCAGAACGTCATTGAAGAACTTTCTGACGCTTTCCACTCATGGTTCGACCTGCGGCACAAGGACGAGACGGCGAATCCGCCCGGCTACCGGAAACACGGCGACACCCGCCCCAAGAGCACGGTTACGTTCAAAGAGGACGGGTTCAAACACGACCCCGAGAACAACCGCGTCAGACTCAGTAAAGGTTCGAACCTCAAAGAATACTGGTCAGACTTCATCCTTTGCGAGTACAGAACGCGCCCCGACGTTGACCTCTCGGACGTCAACAGCGTGCAGAACGTTCGCGCGGTCTGGAACGGCGGGGAATGGGAACTGCATTTCGTCTGCAAAGTCAGCCTCGAAACCACCGACTCCACAGGCGACGAAGCGGCAGGAATTGACTTAGGCATCAAGAATATTGCCACGGTCGCGTTCCCCGACGAGTACGTTCTCTACCCCGGGAACTCGCTCAAGCAAGACAAGCACTACTTCACGCGTGCCGAGTACGACACCGAAGGGGAGAACGGCCCGTCTGCGAAGTCAATGAGGGCGCGCCGGAAACTCGCAGACCGGGAAACACACTTCTACCACACGCTCACGGACACCATCATCACGGAGTGTGTTGAACGCGGTGTTGGAACGCTTGCGGTGGGTTGGCCCGAAGACGTGCGCAACTCTGACTGGGGGAAGACGGGGAACAAGAAGTTGCACACGTGGGCGTTCGATCGCATCTACCAGTACCTCGCGTACAAAGGTGAGATTCGGGGTGTTGAGGTACTCAAAGAGAACGAATGGGATACCTCGAAGACGTGTTCGGCGTGCGGTGACAACACGAAGTCGAACCGTGTTGAGCGTGGGTTGTACGTCTGCTCGTCGTGTGGATTAGTCGGGAACGCGGATTGTAACGGCGCAGAGAATATGCGGCAGAAGATGACTCCGAGTCCTCACGGTGAGGATAGGAGTAACGGCTGTGTGGCACAGCCATCGGTACACCTGTTCGACCGCGAGAGTGGTGCGTTCGCACCGCGAGAACAGGTCGTATCGTAGACCGGCAAATATCCCACCTGCGGTACGGGAAGCCTCGCCGTCGTCGGGCGAAGCCCGACTGCATGAGGGATCTTCGATCCCTCTCCGTTTACGGCGAGGAGGATGTCACTCGTACTCTTCGAGCGTCGTGACGTAGGAGGTGAGATCCGTGGTCGTCGCGATACCGATGATGTGGTCGTCGTCGGTCACGACCGGGATGTGGTGAATCCGGTGTTCGAGCAGCTTTTCCGCGACGTCGGTCACGACGTCCTGTGCGCTCGCCGTCACGACGTCCGTGGTCATGAACTCGGCGACGGTCGACTCGTCTTTCGGCTGGCGCTCCGCGACGATGCGGACGAAGTCGGTCGTCGTCAGGATCCCCGCGAGCCGTCCCTCCTCGTCGACGACGACGACGGAGCCGATCCCCTGATCGAGCATCACTTGCGCGGCCTCCTCGACGGAGGTCTCCGGGGTGACGGTCGTCGCTCCGGCCGTCATCAGGCGTGCGATGAAGACGTCTTCCATGCACTCGTCATCGGACGCCCGCGAGTTAAGTGCTATCGAAGCGGATCCGATCGCGCGGTGAGTCGGCCACAAACGTTTTTCAAGTAGATTGCCGAACGTTGCATGATGTCCACGGACGACGCCGACGACGCGGCGGTCGGGAGCGCGGGGGGCCCGACCGACGACGTCGACGGTGCGACCACCACACCGGCGGCGGACGACGGCCCACGCGTCGCCAAGGACGAGTACACGTGGGCGGATTTCGAAGCCGAACACCGCGACGAGGACGAGGCCGAGGGGGCGCTCGACCCCGCGGACTACCTCGGGTTCGAGCGCGACGACCTCGAAGACGTCCTCGCGCGCGGGGCCGACGCCGCGACCGCGATCGAGTCGGTCGTCGACGAGCGGACGATCGACGTCGAGGCCGAAGTCGACGAGGACGCGTTCTTCTCCGACGTCCACGGCAACACGACGATGGCCAACCGCTACGACCTGGAGAAGGCCGTCGCGACGCCGAAGAAGACCCACTTCTCGGAGGTCGAGCGCTACTGGGTCAACAAGCCGTACGCGTTCGTCGTCCTCTTCCACTCTGATAAGGAGAACGAGATGAAGTACTACCTCGTCGAGCCGTACCGGAACGCGATCGAGGACGACCTCCAGGAGTTCCTGACGGGGAAGCTCCGCACCGCGATCAAGTATTCGAGCGGCGACGTCGCGGCGGAGGGGACGATGGACGAGCGCCGCGCGGTCATCGAGCGCGAGACCCGCGACCTGCTCGAACGATACGACATCTACGCCGAGACGCGCGGGGGCCCGTCGGCGGCCGAGCGGCTTCGCTCGCTCGTCGAGACGCTCACGGGGCAGGGCGACGCGACCGACGATGTGCCGGTCACCGAGCAGCTGCGCTCGCTCGTCGATCGCGGAGAGAACGCGGACGACACCGCGCCGAGCGTAACGGACGGCGGCGATTCGACGGGCTCCGAGGTCGACGAAACGACGGCGAATGCGGACGACGAGGCGGACGGTGACGGCACGAGCGACGGATCGGCGTCGAACGCGGACGGCGACGGGAGCGACGACGACTCCCGCTCGGCGGCCGATCGGCTCCGGGACGCCCTCGACGGCGACGAGGACGCCTCACCGCTGGAGCGCGTGAAGGGACTGTTGAGCGGCGGTGAGGGCGACGCGGAAACGGGCGACGAGGAAGACGGCTCGGAGGTCCCGGCGGCGCTCGACGGCATCGCGGCGCGTCCCGAGCCCGCGGTGCTGGCGGAGGACACGGACTCCCTCACGCAGTACCAAGTGGAGAAGCTCCTCTACTACCTCAAGCGCGACTTCATCGGCTACGAGCGCATCGACGGCATCAAACACGACGTGAACGTCGAGGACATCTCCTGTGACGGCTACAACTCCCCGGTGTTCGCGTACCACTCCGACTACGAGCAGCTGATCACGAACGTCTACCACGGCAAGGAGAGCCTCGACGACTTCGTCGTGAAGCTCGCCCAGCGCTCCGGGAAGGGGATCAGTAAGCGCCAACCGCAGGTGGACGCGACGCTCCCCGACGGCTCGCGCGCCCAGCTCACGCTCGGGCAGGAGGTCAGCGACCACGGGACGAACTACACCATCCGGCAGTTCAAGGACGTCCCGTTCACGCCGGTGGACCTCATCAACTGGAAGACCTTCTCCCTGGAGGAGATGGCGTTCCTCTGGCTCTGCATCGAGAACAACAAGAGCCTCATCTTCGCGGGCGGGACGGCGTCGGGGAAGACGACGAGCCTGAACGCCGTGTCGCTGTTCATCCCGTCCAACGCGAAGATCGTCTCCATCGAGGACACCCGGGAGGTCGAGCTCCCGCAGCGCAACTGGGTCGCGTCGGTGACCCGTCCGAGCTTCGGCGAGGACGAGAAGGGCGACATCGACGAGTTCGATCTGCTGGAGGCCGCGCTCCGCCAGCGGCCCGACTACATCGTCATGGGCGAGGTGCGCGGGGAGGAGGGCCGGACGCTCTTCCAAGTGATGAGTACCGGTCACACGACGTACACGACCTTCCACGCGGACAACGTCGGGGAGGTGCTCAAGCGCTTCACGACGGAGCCGATCAACGTCTCGAAGACGCTGTTCACCGCCCTCGATCTCGTCTCCATTCAGGCGCAGACCCGCGTGAACGGCCGGAAAGTCCGCCGGAACCGGAACATCACGGAGATCAACCGCTACGACGCCGAGAACGACGAGATCAACGTCAGCGACGTCTTCCAGTGGGAACCGGAGGGCGACGAGTTCCGCCAGCTCACGGACTCGAACACCCTCGACGAGATCCAGTTCGACCGCGGCTGGTCGCGCGATCGCCTCGAACGCGAGATCTTCGAGCGACAGGTCGTCCTCGCGTACCTCGTCCGCAACGGACTCAGCGACTACACGCAGGTCGCGGCGACGCTCCAGGCGTACATCGCGGATCCCGACACTATTCTGACGCTGCTGGCGAACGACGCGCTCACGGCGAGCCTCGATGACCTGCGCGGGATGGAGTCCGTCCTCATCGACGTCGACCCGGCGAAAGAGGAGATGGTGCCTCGTCCCGACCCGGCCGAGGACGTCTACGAGGAGGCCGGGGAGATCCTTGCGCGTGCGGAGGACGGCCTCTTCGAGGAGTACCGCGGCGAGGAGGCCCCGGACATCAGCTTCGCGCTCTCGGAGGCGGCGGCGAGCGCCGCCGACGAGGACCTCGTCGTCGACGACAGCGGCGACACGCCGACGATCGAAGCCGCCGGCGAGGAGGCGGCGGGGTCACGCGACGCCGAAGCGGACGGTGGCGAGCCTTCGGCCGCTGACGGCGTGACGGGCGACGAGACGGACGACACGGATACCGGGGCGTCGGACGCATGAGCCTCGGCGACGCGAGCTACAGTTCGTCGGACGCGCTCGGCGACGCCTTCTTCCCGCTCTACCAGTGGCTGTTCGACGATTCGAGCGACTTCGTCGCCAGCGTCGAGACGACGCTCGCCGAGGCGCGCCGCGACGAGACCGTCGAGTTGTTCCTCTCGCGCGCGCTCGGCGTCGGCGCGATCGTCGGGGGTCTCTTCTGGATCGTGGGGACGCTGCTCGGCTGGGTGCTGTTCGTGACGGTGATCAACACGGAGACGATCATCGGCCTCTACGTCGCCAACGACGCGCTGCTCGCGGTCATCAACGCGATCAAGGTCCCGGCGCTGGTGCTCTTGACCGGGCTCTTCTTCGGCTCGATCGGGTTCGCCGCGGGGTTCGGCGGCCTCGTCGGCGTCCCGTACATGCAGGCCGGCGAGCGCAAACGCGAGATCAACATGCTGCTCCCGGACGCCATCGCGTTCATGTACGCCCTCTCGATGGGAGGGATGAACCAACTGGAGATCCTCTCCGCGATGGCGAAGGCCGACGACACGTACGGCGAAGTCGCCCTCGAGTTCCGCAGCATCGTCCAAGAGACCGAATACTTCGACACGGACTACCGGAGCGCGGTGCGCAACCGCTCGATGGAGACGCCGTCGGACGAACTCGGACAGTTCCTCACGGACATGCTCTCCATCGTCAACAGCGGGGGCGACATGACGGACTTCCTCTCCGATAAGAAGGACAAGCACATGCGGACGGCGAAACAGGAACAGGAGCTCACCCTGGACACCCTGGAGCTCTTCGGCGAGATGTACATGACGCTCTCGCTGTTCCCGCTCCTCCTCATCATCATCCTCGTGATCATGAGCATGATGGGGGACTCGAAGACGACGCTCCTCTACGGGACGGTGTACGCGCTCATCCCGCTGGTCGGCGTCGGCTTCCTCGTCCTCGTCTCGACGGTGAAGGAGGACGAACCCGGCGACGGCTACCTCCGTCTCAACGAGGGAGAGGAGGGCGACGCCGCCTCGACGAGCCGCGAACCCGGGCTCTTCAACCTCGGCCTCATCGAACGCTTCCGCGGGAACGGCAGGCTCTTCGAGCGCATCTACAGCCGCGAGGGGACCCACGAGGCGAAGTGGCTCCTCACGCATCCCCACCTGTTCTTCAAGCGCCACCCGCTCTACACGCTCGGTCTCACGGTCCCGGTCGCGCTCGTCATCCTCGGGCTCGCCGTCGCGCAGGGAACCGCGCCGACGAGTCTCGCCCGGATGGAGGCCAACCCGATCGCGGGGACGTTCGTGTGGGTCTACGTGCCGCTGTACATCGTCTTTCTCCCGCTCGCGGTCTTCCGGATGTGGAACCTCCGCTCGCGTCGACGCGTCGTCAACAACCTCTCGGACGACCTCCGAAAGCTCTCCTCTGCGAACGACACCGGCCTCACCCTCCTCGAATCTATCCAGACGGTCTCCGAGACGTCCTCGGGGAAGCTCGCCGAGGAGTTCCGGGTCATCCACGCGAAGGTGAACTACGGGACGAGCCTGCGCGACGCGCTCGTCGAATTCAACAACAAGTACCACATCCCCCGCCTCGCGCGCACCCTCAAGCTCGTCAGCAAGGCCCAGGAGGCGTCCAGTCAGATCTCCGCAGTGCTCACGACGGCCGCGCAGGCTTCCGAGACGCAGGACGACCTCGAACGCGAGCGCAAGTCCCGCACCCGGATGCAGATCGTCATCATCATGATGACGTACCTCACCCTGCTGGCCGTCATGGCGATCCTGAAGGTGAAGTTCCTCGACGTGATGGCGGGGCTCGCCACGCAGGCCAGCGGCGGCGCGTCGAGCAGCGCGGGCGGCGGGAGCATGAGCTTCGGCGCGAACATCGACATCCAGATGATGAACATGATGTTCTTCCACGCGGTGACGATTCAGGGCATCCTCTCCGGGTTCATCGCGGGATACATCCGCGACGCCGACCTCCTCTCGGGCGTGAAGTTCGCCATCGTCCTGCCGACCGTGGCGTTGCTCGTCTTCGCGTTCATCTGACGATGGCACGGAACACCCGAGACCGCGCGCAGACGACGCTCGATTTCACGATCGGAACGAGCGTCTTCCTCGTGACGCTGGTCCTCGTCTTCGCCACCGCGCCGGGGCTGTTGAGCCCGTTCGCCGGCGGGAACGTCGCCACCTCGACGGTCGCAGACCGGATCGCCAACGACCTCGTACAGGACGAACTCGCCGCTCCGGACGAGCCGTACGCGTTGGGCGGTGACGTCGACGCGAGGCTGACGAACGCGACGCTGAGCGCGCCGGGGACGGTGTCCGTGAACGTGACCGTCACGAACGCCAACGGCGTCGTCGCGTCGCGCGGCCCGTCTGTCTCACCGAACGCCGACACGTCCGTCGCGTGGCGGGTCGTGACCGTCGACGGCGAGCACGCCGAACTCGAGGTGCGAGTGTGGTGAGCGGAACCGATCGGGGACAGGCGCACACGCTCGAAGGGGTGGCGGCGGCGCTCCTCGTCGTGATGAGCATGCTCCTCGCGCTCCAGATGACGGCGGTGACGCCGCTGACGGCCTCGACGTCGAATCAGTACATCCAGGCACAGGAGCGCGCCGCGGCGCAGGGCGTCCTCGCCACGAGCGACGACGGCGAACTCCGGCGCGCGGTCCGGTACTGGAACGCGACGAACGAGACGACGGCCGGCTTCTACGGTGCCGACCCCGAACCCTACTACACGAGCGAGGGCCCCGTCGACGAGCTCGGATTCCTCTCGCGGTTGAACGAGACGTTCGCCGGGACGGGGATCGCGTACAACGTCCGGTTCGTCTACGTCAATCCCGACGGGGATCGCGTGCGACAGCAGTTCGTCTACAACGGCCGTCCGACGTCGAACGCCGTGACGGCGACCCGCGTCGTCACCCTCTACGACCACGACCGCCTCGTCGGTCCGAACGGCTCGTCAGGACGGACCGTCTCCGACCCGGTGTACTTCGCCAACAACGACACGGCGCGCGGGTCGCCGGTGCACACGACCGTCTCCGTGGAGGTGGTCGCGTGGCGGATGTAGACCGCCGCGGCGTCTCGACCGCCGTCGGCTACGTGTTGAACCTCGCCGTCGCGCTCCTGCTCGTCACCGGCCTCCTCGTCGCCGCCTCGGGGCTGATCACCGATCAGCGAGACCGCGCGGTCCGGACCGAACTCACCGTGATCGAGGAGCGCGTCGCGGCCGACCTCGCCACCGCCGACCGCCTCGCGCGCGCCGCCGAGGGCGGCGGGAGCCGGGTCGCCGTGACGTCCGACTTCCCGCGGCGCGTCGCCGGGCGCTCCTACCGGGTCTCCGTCACCGACTACGGATCGACGGTCGAGATCCGTCTGGTCGAACCCCAGTCCGACATCTCCGTGATCAGCCGCGTGCCGATCGAGACGGACGTGGAGAACACGACTCGCGCGGGCGGCCCCATCCGGGTCCGCACCGACGGGAACGGGACGCTGGTGGTGGCGGATGACTGAGCGCGCCGTCAGCGACGTCGTCGGATACGTCCTCATCATCTCGCTCATCCTCACCAGCGTCGGCGTCGTCTACACGACGGGGGTCACGACGCTCCAAGACACGCGGGACGCGGAGCGCGTCTCGAACGCGGAGCAGGCGTTGGCCGTCCTTCAGTCGAACACGAACGACGTCCGGTATCGGGGCGCACCGTCGCGGATGACCGAGATCCGCCTCTCGAACGCCCGTCTCGGTCCCGGTGACCGCGTCTCGATCAACGTCTCGGGAGCCGGGACGGCGTCGAACACGACCGTCAGACCCGTCGTGTACACGTCGGAGGGCGGGGCGAAACTCGTCTACGCCCACGGTGCCGTCATTCGCGTCGAACCCGACGGCGGCGCCGCGATGCTCGAAGAGCCCGACTTCCGGTTCGGTGAACGCTCGCTCGTCCCGGTCGTCGACACGGAGTTCAGCGATCCGACGACGGTCGGCGGTCAGACGCGCGTCTTCGTCCGCGTCGCGGCCAACGACCGTGCCACCCGGATCCACGACGCCGGGGGCAGCGCGAACGTCACGCTCACGACGCCGCGCCCGGCGCCGTGGCGGCGGTACTTCACGGACGAAGCGCGCGTCGAAGACTGCACGGAGACGAACGCGGGCGACGGCCGGACCGAGCTCACGTGCACCGTCGACACGGAGTCCGTCGTCGTCTCCGAGACGGACATCGACGTCACGTTCCGCTAGCGGCGCGCTTCACGTCGAGACGTTCACGGTCTGGTTCGTGACGTGGAGGTAGTTGATCGTCGCCACGTACTCGGTGTCGAAGACGTTCTCGCCGCGGAGCGCCTCGTCGTAGTGGATGTTCCCCGATCCCTGGGTGTGGTCGACGTAGCCGACGATCCCGCCGTAGACGTCAGCCGTACTCTGGACGCGGACCGACACCCCCGGATTCGGTCCCGACGACGGACCGTAGATGACCCCGACGAAGACGCCGTGCCCCTGAATCTTCGCCTGCTCGTGCGACTTCATGTACACCCAGAGCTGGGGGGCGTTCTGATCCGGAACGACCATCCTCGCGTCGCTCTGTACGCGCAGCGGACCGTTCGTGTATACGTTGACGCGCCCCTCCCCCTCGACCGTGACGTCGGAGTCGCCCTTGAGCTTCAACCGGCCGTCGACGACGAGCTCGATGTTCCCGTCGGTCGTGTCGAGCGTGAGCTGCTCGTCCTGCTTCAACACGAGGTCGGAGAGGTAGTAGCGACCGGCGTCGAGCTCCCACGAGGTCTGGCCGTCGCGGAGGGAGTCGGTACTGGCGTCGATGTCGTCCGCGGCGTCGTTATCGTTCACCGAGTCGTTCCGGAGGGTGTCTCGCTTGGCGTTGATCATACCGTCCGCCGAACTGAGCGACGGGATCGAGACGTCACCGGAGACCGTGCCACCGACCGGGTCGCTCCCTCGAAGCGTCAGGTCGCCGCCGTAGGAGAGGTCCCCCGTGATCTGCGCACCACTCTGCACGGTGACGTCACCGCCCGCGACGAGATCGCCCTTGACTCGGGTCCCCGACCCCTGTACCTTCACGGAGCCGGCGGTGATGACGGACGTGTTCTCCGCCGCGGTCTCGCTGTAGTTCCCCACGGAAGAGTTGTAGCTGTCCACGATCGCACCGCTCTGAATGCGGAGGTGGTCGCCCGCGGTCGAGACGATCGCCCCACCGACGGTCGGGTTGTTCGTCGACTCCACGAGACGCATCGTCACCTGCTGGCGCGAATCGTCGACGTCGATGTCGGTTCGCGTCCGCGACTCGAAGTACCGCGCCCACGCGCGGTAGTAGTCGCTCTGGATCGTGACGTAGACCGTCCCCTCGGTCAGCGGGTTCGTCCAGTCCCGACTCGCGTTCGGGTAGACGACCGTCGACGCCCCGGTCTGGGTGAGCGTCATCGTCGAACCGCCGCCGTTCGCCGACCCGTTCATCGAGATGATCGGGAGCGTCAGCGTCCCGTCCTCGTAGTGGATCTCGGGGGGCGTGATCATCATCGTCCCGTTCCCTTGCGAGCGCCAGACGCCACCACCCTGATAGGCGATCTCGGCGTCGTCGTTCGTGTACGTCACCGCGCCGAGCGGCATCGTCTCGTTCAGGTTCTCGTCGCCCGTTCCGTTCACGTAGCGCACGCGTACCCATCCGGCGTCCGGGTTCACCGCGTACCGATCGGCGTCCGTCCGCGGGAGGTCGATCGACTGGCTCTCGGCGGAACCGAGGGCGACGAGCGAGGCCTTCGCGTCGACGTGCGACAGCACGTTCTCGGCGTTCGTGGACTCGACCTGCTGTTGGGTCGAATCGATCGCGTCGCTCCCGATCGCCACGGTCGCGCCCGTGACGACGATCGTCAACCCCAGCAGGAGGACGACGCCGACGACCTCGGACTGGGCCCGTCGCGGGCCGTTCATACGCCTAGTGAGCGCTTCGTTACGGATGAACCTATTGGCGCCGTCGGACATCGAGCCGTCGGCCACGAGACGTTCCGCGGAGAGCGGATCGCGTCGATCCACTCGTTGATTTACACCTCAGACGCGTCGGCTATTCGTCCCACGACGTTCGACAGAATAGCGGGCGTGACGGGAGTCTCGCGAGCGAACGTAGTGAGCGAGGGGGGGAGACTCAGCGAGACCGTAGGTCTCGCGGAGCCACCCCCGTTTTCCGACGCAGTCGTGAAAACGGGCGTGGCGGGATTCGAACCACGGTCGGACGTGTTCGCTCCGCTGCGCGCGACCTCACTGATTCAAATTCCACCGTGCCGGTTCGACCGTCGCTTCGCTCCTCACTGCACGGGCGTGGCGGGATTTGAACCCGCGGTCTAGCGGTTAGGAACCGCTCGCCGTATCCGCTTGGCCACACGCCCCGCGGCGGTGGCTACGCGACCGGGGATGAAAAACGGTTGCTCTTCAGGTGGCGGCGTTCAGGCGTTCTTCGACGACGCGCTCTCGGCGTCGGCGCCGACGGACTCCGTCTCGACGTCGGTGTCCGTGCTGATGTCGGCCTCGCTCTCCGTCGTGGAACCGCCCTCGCGGACCTCTTCGAGTTCGTTCTCGATCTCCTCGCGGCCGCGCTGGAACTCCCCCATCGCCTGCCCGGTGGAGCGTGCGAGCTTGGGGATCTTGTTCGCACCGAAGAGCAGTACCGCGATGAGCAGGACGAGCGCCAACTCCATCCCGCCGGGGAAGCCGCCCAGGAACAGTGGCGTACTGGTGACCATCTCTACCACACCGTAGCAAATTGCTGGTTATAGGCCTTTTGCTCGTTGTGCCGAGAGCGCAACCGTCATACCGGATGCGTCCGAAACGACGCGTATGGTTGACGTTGGAGACGACGCACCCGACTTCACGGCACCGCTCGCCGACGGCGACGTAGACTCGTTCACCCTCTCCGAGGCGGTCGGCGACGAGCCGCTCGTCCTCGCCTTCTACCCCGGCGCGTTCACGGGCGTCTGTACGGACGAGATGTGCACGTTCCGCGACAACCTCGACGCGTTCGAGGACATCGGCGCGACCGTCTACGGCGTCAGCGTCGACACGCCCTTCGCGAACAACGAGTTCCGCGAGCAGAACGACCTCTCGTTCGGCCTCGTGAGCGACTCCGATAAGGAGGCCATCGAGGCCTTCGACGTCGTCGACGACGACTTCGCGGGCTTCGGCTACGCGGCCGCCAAGCGCTCCGTCTTCGTCGTCGACACCGACGGAGAGGTCGTCTACAAGTGGGTGACCGACGACCCCGGCGTCGAGCCGGACTACGACGAGGTCGAGGACGCGGCCGCCGACGCCGCGTAACGCACCCATCGGTGTCGCGCGGACACGCCGGCACACCGACCCGACCCCACCGTCTTTTTAGCGCGTCCGGTCGCACGTCCACACATGAGCGACAGCGACTTCCCCGACGCCGACGGGTCCGGCGGACTCCGCGAGTACGACCCCGAGGCCGAGCACGCCTTCCCGGACGAGCGACTCAACGACGTCCTCGCCGTCGTCCGCGAGGACCCCGAGATCACCGCGCTCCTCGACGCCCAGAACGTCAACCCCGTCACGCGCAAGGGGTACAACGATCACGGGGCGAAACACGTCGAGATCGTCCGAAACCGCGCGTTGCGCCTCTACGACCTACTCAAGCGCGGCGACGTCGAGTTCAACGGCGCGGCCGACCAGGGCCTCGACGAGGCGGACGAGCCGGTCATCGTCGCGCTCGCCGCGACCCTCCACGACATCGGTCACGTCGTGCACCGAGACGAGCACGCCTACTGGTCGATTCCGCTCGCGGCCGACGTCCTGGATCGCCTCCTCCCGGAGTTCTACGACACCGCAGACGCCGTCCGCGTGAAGTCCGAGGTGCTCCACGCGATCCTCTGTCACCACACGGAGGAAAAGCCCCTGACGCGCGAGGCGGGCGTGATCCGCGTCGCGGACGGCCTCGATATGGAGCGCGGGCGCTCGCGCATCCCCTACGAGCGCGGCGGGCGCGGCATCAACACGATCTCGAGTCAGGCGATCGAGTCCGTGACGCTCCGATCGGGCGACGACGTGCCCGTCCTCGTCGAGATCCGGATGCGGAACGCCGCGGGCGTCTACCAGGTCGACAACCTCCTGAAGGAGAAACTCCACGAGTCGACCCTCGAATCCGACATCCGCATCGTCGCGGTGAACGTCGGCAGCGACGACGACCAGCTCGTCGAGCGGATCGAGCTCTGAGGAGACGCGCGAGACGCGGACGACGCGGCGGTTCCGGCCGTTCCCACGTCCCCAATCCTCGCATCCTCGTCCGCACGGTCTGTTCCCCCTTCCGTTCTCGCGTCGTCCGCGTGTCGGGTCGTTTATGCCCGCCAGCGCGATAAGCTGCCACCACGTGTCCACGACCGACGGCCGGCTCGGCGTCTTCGCCGACCGCGAGTTCATCGCCCTCTCCGGGACCGCGTTCGCCCGCGCGCAGGCGTACTCGACGATCCTCATCGCCATCGCGCTGTTCGCGGACGCCTTCGGCACGACCGGGTTCGTCGAGGGGCTCTTCGGGACCGCGTTCGCCGCCGTCCAGCTCCTCATCGTCCTCCCCCTCGGCCGCCTCGTCGACACCCGGAACGCGAAGCGCTTCCTCCTCGTCGGCCTCCTCGTCAACGTCGCCACGTTCGTCGGCTTCATCTTCGTCTCGAACGCCATCGACGTGATCCTCGTCCGGATGCTACAGGGGCTCGGTTCGAGCGTCCTCTGGATCACGGGCTCCAGCGTCGTCGGCGAGATCAGCCCCGACGGCGAGCGCGGGCGCTGGCTCGGCTCGTACAACCAGGTCGCCGCCTTCTCCAGTTTCGTCGGCGACCTCGTCGGCGGCGCGCTCCTCTACACCTTCGAGACGTCGGTCACGTTCGTCCTCCTCTCCGGCGTCACGCTCGTCGCCTTCGGCCTCGTCTACCTCTACCTCCGCGACGACCCCGGCGGCACGATGGACCCCGAGGAGGCCGGCGGCATCGAGACCTTCCGCGACCTCCTCGCGCGCCCGATGGTCAACTCCCTCGTCACCTTCCGCTTCGCCTTCAGCGTCGGGAAGATGGCGGTCATCCTCTTCTTGCCCATCTACGCCCGGACCGAGTTCGGCGTCTCCGCGTTCGCCATCGGCCTCCTGCTCGCCGGCGGGAAGCTGATCAAGGCGCTCCTTCAGGGGTGGATGGGCGATCTCACGGACCGCCTCGGCAACGAGCAGTACTTCGTCCTCGGCGGCGCGCTGACGTACGCCCTCGGAACCGCGCTCATCCCCCTCGCGCGCCCCGCTCAAGCGCTCCTCCCCGCGTTCGACATTAGTGCACTCGGCCACACGATCGGCCTCGACGGCGCTTTTCTCACGATGTTCGTCGCCTACGGGATCATCGGCGTCGCCGACAGCATCCGCCTCCCCGCGAGCATGTCGCTCTTCGTCGAGGAGGGCGAGCGCCTCGACTCCGTCGCCTCCGCCATGAGCCTGCGCTCTCTCTCGTGGAAGGTCGGACAGGTCGTCGGCCCCGTCGCCGTCGGCGCGATCAAGGACGGGTACGGGATGGCCATCGCCTTCTGGACCGCCGCCGCCTTCATCCTCGTCGCCAGCGCCGGCTTCTTCCTCATGTACCGCTACGGCCACCACGTGATGGGCGGAGCGCGGGCGGGGGCGGGCTGACGAGAGGCGCTCGTCGGCTTCCCGTTAGTTCGCTTCGCCCGCGGCGGTTTCCCGGTCGATCAGCATACCGCGAACGGTCGGCGTGATCGCCCACGCCGTTCCGAAAACCGAGACCAGCCCGGCCGCGAGGAAGAAGACGGCCCGGATCCCGGCGAACGCGTCCCGGGGTACGCGACGACGGCCCCCGAGAGTGCGACGAAGAGGAACTTTCCGCCCAATCCGATCGTAGGAGACACCATACTCATCGGAGTCGGTGAGAGAGTGATACCTCCGTCCATCTGCCGGAACCGCGGTGTCGGAAACGCCCAGAGGAGAGGTACGAACGGAGCGAGTACCACACTGGAGAGTCGAGACTCCGATGTGGTACGGACAGTGAGCCGCGAGATGCACCGACCGGGATTTGAACCCGGGCCATGAGCTTGGAAGGCTCAGGTCCTAGCCACTAGACCATCGGTGCTAGCTTCGCTCCCATCTTCTCGTCGGTCGCTAAAGACGGTTTCCTTTCACGACGTGACGACGGCGTAGGAGTTTCCCCGGGACTCGGAGACGTCGACGACGCCGAGCGCCGACGCGTCGAGGTCGGCGCGGAACTCCGCGGGGTCGTAGATGTGGTAGAAGCGTCCCTCGACGTCGCCACCGGGGAGCGTCCACTCGACGGTCGTGTCGAAGCCCTCGTCCTCCGCGAAGCGCTCGTGGGTCGTGCTCCAGACGCTCACGAGCGCCTCGCCACCGGGTGCGAGGACGCGCGCGAGCTCGTCGAGGCTGGCGACGCGCGCCGTTCGACTCGGGAGGTGGTGGAGCGTGGCGACGTAGACGGCGAGGTCGATCGTCTCGGCGGCGAGCGGGACGCGTCGGGCGTCGCCGCGGACGAGCGCGAGCGCGTCGGCGTATCCCCTCTCGGCGGCGCGCGCTCGCGCCTCAGCGAGGAGGCCCGCGCTGGCGTCGACGCCGATCGCGGTCTCGCACTGCTCGACGAGGAGCTCAGCGTGCCGACCGTTGCCGCAGCCGAGGTCGAGCCCGCGTGCTCCCTCGCGTTCCGCGACGAAGTCGGCGACGTCGGGCCACGGGTGCGCGCGGGTCTCGGAGAAGTGCGCGGCGATGCGGTCGTAGACGCGGTGCGGGGCGGGATCGCCGGTCGGGGTGGGTGGATCGGGCATGGATCAGGCCGAGAAGAGGAAGACGCCGTAGGCGATGACGAGCATGATGAAGGCGTGTTTCGCGCCCGAGCGGATGTCCGTCTCGCTCATCTGCCCGGCGACGAACCCCGAGCAGACGGCTTGGACGAGGGCGGTGTGAAAGAAGAGGAGGCTGTAGGCGGCCTTCTTCTCCTCGGTGAGTTGCCCGATGCTCCCGAGCGACTGGCCGGCGGGACCGGCGAACTGATCGGCGGTCGGGATCGCGGGGACGAAGATAGTGTCGAGCGCGACGATGATGGCGATGAAGACGAAGAACGCGAGGTAGATGACGACGAGGTAGGTGACGAGCTCGTTCCGGCGTTCGCGCTTGAGGCGCTGCGTCGATTGGGCCTCGTCAGCGGCGATCCGGAGGACGGGCGCGAGGTCGCTCGTCGCGCTCATCGCGTTCGTCGTGAGCGTGACGACGCGGGTGATCATCGGCGTTCGAACCCGGGTCTCGAAGCGCTTGAGTGCGGCCTCGACCGGCGCGCCCCAGCGGACGTCCGTCCACGTCCGGTCGACTTCCTCGTTCAGGCCGCCGAGGTCGCCGCGGGCGACGCGTTCGATGCTGGCGACGATCGGCATCCCGGCCTCGTTCGTGCTCGCCAGCCGATCGAGGAAGTCGGGGACGGCGCGCTCGACGGCCTCCAGTCGGCGCTTTCGGATCTCCCAGACGACCGCGAACGTCCCGATGAGGAAGAGCAGCGCCTGCACGACGGCGTCGTCGAACATCGGGAGGAGGGTTTCGAGGGCCGCGGGGCGGACGAGCGCGAGGAGCGAGAGATCACGTTCGGCGAGCGTGAGCCCCCAGCGGACGGCGATCGAGAGCACGGCGAGCGGGGCAGTGAGGGCGAGGAGCCAGACCGGGCGTTCGGTGATCGTCTCGATCGGATGCGTGAGCGCGTATCGGATCGGGGCGAGGGCGTTGTAGGCACGGAGGCGCGCGCGATTTCGCGCGGCGGTCGTGACGCCGTCCGACTCGATCGCTCGGGCCGCGACGCCGCCGTCGGCCGCGGTGCTGACCTCGTCGGGCGTCCGGGTGACGTAGTCGTAGCGCACCGTGGCCTCCTGCTCGCCGTTCCCGCCCTGCGTGTCGCTCGTGATCGTATCGAGGTAGACGACGAACCCCAGCGTCGCCAGCGGGAGGATCAGGTAGGTGAACGCGCGGAGGAAGTCCAGCGTCCCGCCGGAGACGAGGCCGATGACGACGAGGATGGTGATGAGGAAGAGCGGACCGGCGACGAAGACGGTGACGTACCCCTCGGCGAGCGTCGAGAGCAGTTCGAGGAAGCGTTGCTGGTCGCTTTCGGCCTCTTCTTTGTACTGGTCGTACTCGTTGCGTAGGAAGACGCTGACGCTCTGCCCCGACTGGAGGACGCTCGTCAGGTTCTCGACGAACTCCTGAAGCTCCTCGCTCGGGGTCCGCCGGCCGGTCCGGCGCAGCGCGCTGATGACGTCCGCGCCGAAGAGGTCGATGTCGCGGACGGTGACGCCGAACTCGGCGGCGGTCTCGCCGTAGACGTGCTGGTTGCCCGAGAGGATCCGCAGGATCTTCGTGAACCCCATCCCGGAGCGCGAGAGCGCGAACATGAACGCGATGTTGCGCTGGAGGGTGTTGTCGATGAAGCGCTCGCGCTCGCCCGCCCTGTACTGCGGGAGGTACCATCGGTACTGGTACGCGCTCACGCCCGCGAGCAGGCCGACGCCGACGCCCGCGAGCGCGACGACCGCGAACAGCTCGACCGGGGAGAACGACGCGGCGATCGGGACCGTCGTGCTCAGCCGGGCGGCGGCGACGTCGAGGAGGAGGAGAGCCGCGACGCCGAGATAGAGGCCGAAGACGCTGCCGATGACGAGCGCGACGCTCGTGTAGAGGTAGGTGACGGACGCGTACGCCGCGTACGGCCGGGAGACGTGTGCGGCACGGAGCGAGCGGACGTGTCCCTGATTCACGCGCTGGCGCGAGCGGGCGAGCGAGCCGAACAGGCCGATGGCGAGGCGTCGCATCAGTCGTTCGACCGTGTCGCTCAACGGGACGCAGGCGAGACCGACGAGGAGGACGCTACCGACGGCGAGCGGGAGGTACTCCAGCACGGCTCACTCCGTTTCGAGGTGGCGATCGACGCGCTCGACGACCGCTTCGGGGTCCGCGTAGTACTCGTTGACGAGGGCGGTGAACTCCCGGTAGTCCGTGACGTCGCGCTCGACGAGATAGCGCAGGACGCGCTTGCGGTTGCGGAGTTCGCGCAGGAGTTCGGAGCGCCCCCAGCCGCGATCGGCGCGGATCTCGTCGAGGACGGCGCTGTCCTGTTGGACGAAGCGATCGCTCCCCGCGTCCCACTCGAACGCCGTCGAGTAGTCGAGGTCGCCGGTCCGCTGATCGATCCCCTCGATCTCGGCGATGACGCGGTTGCGCCGGACGCGCTCGTCGCCGACGTAGGTGAGCGTCTGGACGCAGAGGATGTCGAGGCTCTGGATCATCGCCCGCGGGACGTTGATCGGGTCGTTTTCCAACCTATTTATCGCGGTCTGGACGCTGTCGGCGTGCATCGTCGAGTACGTCGTGTGGCCGGTGTTCATCGCCTGGAACAGCGTCATCGCCTCCTCCCCGCGCACCTCGCCGACGATGATGTACTCGGGGCGGTGGCGCAGCGCGGAGCGCAGCAGGTCGTACATCGTGATGTCCGAGTTTTCCCCGAGGCTCTCGCGCGTCACGGAGGAGAGCCAGTTATCGTGGTAGAGGGTGAGCTCGCGGGTGTCCTCGATGGTGAGCACCTTCGAGCGCGGCGGGACGAACATCGAGACGGCGTTCATGCTCGTCGTCTTCCCCGACGCCGTCCCGCCGGCGAACAGCAGGCTCTTGTTGGACTCGATGGCGAGCCAGAGGTACGCCATCTGATCGAGGTCGAACGTCTCGTAGTCGACAAGCGTCGCGGGCGTGAACGGCTCCTCCGAGTACTGGCGGATGGTGAACGCCGACCCGCGCGGCGTCACCTCCTCGCCGAGCGCGAGTTCGGCCCGCGAGCCGTCGGGGAGCGTCGTCTCCGTCACGGGGTCGCCCACGCTGATGTGGCGACCCGACTGCTGGGCGAGGCGGACGACGAAGTTGTCGAGCTCCTCGCGCTCGTAGGAGATGTTCGTCTCGATGTCGGTATAGCGGTCGTGATAGACGAACAGCGGGATCTCGTACCCGTCGCAGGAGATGTCCTCGACGTGGTCGTCGTGCATCACCGGGTCGAGCTGGTCGTACCCCTCGAACGCCCGGTGGAGGTAGTAAAAGAGCCGGTGGAAGGTCTCGGGGGTGACGTCCGCGCCGTACTCCTCTAAGAGCTTGCGGGTCCGATCCCGGAGGACGGATTCGGCCTCGTCGGGGTCGTATTCGGCGTCGTAGACGAGCGTGTCGCGGACGTCGGCGAAGAGGTTCGAGAGGAGGTCGCGCTCGACGTCGTCGAGGTCGGGTTCGACGACGTGGTATCGGTGTTCGTTGGCCTCGTCGTCGTACCCGACCCAGACGAACGCGTACGGGGCGTTGACCCAGTAGCGGTCCACCTCCTCGTACCCCTCCAGCCCGTCGAACGTGACGAGGGGATCGTGGTCCGCCGGTCGGTAGTCCTCGGCGGGGACCGTCGAACCGCGGAGCACCTCGACCGTTCGGGCGAGACGCCACTGCAACCGCTCGACGCGGCCCGAGACCGAGTCGGGAAACTGACTAGACATCGAGGCTCTACCCGACAACCACACCGCCGGCGGGTAAAAAGTTGTCCGCACGCGGAATCGCGGCGTCACGTTCAAGTCGTGGGACACCGTACCGTAGAGCGTACTCAGATGCGGCGCGAGGATTTCACGCTCGACGTCAGCGACGTGGAGTGGGTGGAGACGGGCGGCGACCCGCAGCGGCCGACGGTCACCATCGACTTCGACGGCTCACGAACCGATCTCGACGAACGCCTCACCGGCTCCGAGGAGCAGGCGCTCGATGCCGACGAGACCGACGTAACGCTCCGTTTGCAGGGAGACCCCGACGATCCCACGACGACGGGCGTCGTCGCCGTCACGGATCGAGTCACCGGCGGCCTCCTCCTCGAACTGGACGAGGACGCCGACGACGTGCTCCGGTTCGTCCGGGCCGCGCGCACGTACGGCGAACGCTCGGAGACCGACGACGGCGGCTATCGCGTCGTCGTCGCCGTCGACGGCGAGCCCGTGCGCGCCTACGAGAAGGAGACCTTCCTCGTCTACAGCGAGGACGGCGACCTCCTGCGCAGCCGCAGCCTCATCCCGGGCGGCGTCGAGCTGTAGTCGAAGCGAACCGAACCATAGGCCTTTCTCCACGGCGCCGCCACTCCCCCGTATGGACCTCTTCGGCACCGCGGGTATCCGCGGGAGCGCGCGTCACCGTGTGACGCCGGAACTCGCCCTCGCCGTCGGTCGCGCGGCCGGTCGGCGCGTCGGCTCCGACGCGTTCGTCGTCGGCCGCGACGGCCGCGAGACGGGCGACGCCCTCGAAGCGGCGATGGTCGCCGGTCTCGAATCCGCCGGCGCGGACGTCCGGGTCGTCGGACGGGTACCGACGCCCGCCCTCGCGTGGGCCTCGCGCGGCCGCCACGGCGTCATGCTCACCGCCTCGCACAACCCGCCGGCGGACAACGGCATCAAGCTCTTCGCGGACGGCGTCGAGTACGGCGACGACGCCGAGTCGGCGATCGAGTCGGGCGTCGCGGCCGACGAGGGTCCCGTCGCGTGGGACGCGTGGGGGTCGCGCGAGCGCGTCGACGTCCTCGATGACTACCGCACGGCAGTCGTCGATTACGCCCGCGGCCACGGCGCGCCCCTCGACGGGCTCCGCGTCGCCTGCGACTGCGGGAACGGGATGGCCGCGCGCGCGGTCCCGCAGGTCCTGCGTGCGCTCGGCGCGACTGTCACGGCGCTGAACGCCAACGTCGACGGGCACTTCCCGGGACGGCCGAGCAAGCCGACGCCCGAGACGGTCAGCGACCTCCGAGGGGTCGTCGCCGACGGCGGCGCGGATATCGGCCTCGCGCACGACGGCGACGCGGATCGGATCGTCGTCGTCGCCGGCGACGGCGACATCGTCCACGAGGACACCGTGCTCGCGGTGCTCGCCGAGCACTACACGCGCGCGAGCGACGCCGACGACCCCATGGTCGTGACGACGCCGAACGCCTCCGCGCGGATCGACGAGCGCGTCCGCGCGGCCGGCGGGCGAACCGAACGCGTCCGCCTCGGTGCGCTCCACGAGGGGATCGCGGCCGCCCGCGAGGCCGGTGGCGACGTCGTCTTCGCGGCCGAGCCGTGGAAACACGTCCATCCGGCGTTCGGCGGGTGGATCGACGGCGTCGCCTCCGCGGCGGTGTTCGCGCGTCTCGTCGCCGACGCCGGCGACCTCGCGACCCTCCGCGCGCCCGTGACCGAACGCCCCTATCGGAAGGTCTCGGTCGAGTGTCCGGACGACGCCAAGGCGGACGCGATGGCCGCTCTCGAGGAGACGCTCCCGGCGGCGTTCCCCGACGCGGACGTCGAGACGGAGTACGGCGTCCGCCTCACGCTCCCCGACGACGCGTGGACGCTCGTGCGTCCGTCCGGAACGGAGCCCTACGTCCGAATCTACGCCGAGAGCGAGGACGTCGACGCGCTCGTCGCGGACGTGCGCGCGGTCGTCGCGGACGCAATCTCGGACGCGACGTAGTCGAGGACTACCCGTCCCGTCGTCGGACCGCGCGACGCTTTTGTCGGCGTCGCCCGATATCGTAGTTATGTCAGTCGACGCGCTGCTCGACGCCGCCCGCGACGCCTGCGAGAACGCTCACGTCCCCTACTCCGACTACCCGGTCGGCGCCGCGCTCCGAACCGCCGACGGAACGGTGTACGTCGGCTGTAACGTCGAGAACGCGAACTACTCGAACAGCCTGCACGCGGAGGAGGTCGCGCTCGGTGACGCCGTGAAAAACGGCCACGACGCGTTCGACGCGCTCGCCGTCTCCTCGGGCGCCCGCGACGGCGTGACGCCCTGCGGGATGTGTCGGCAGACGCTCGTCGAGTTCTGCGGCGACGACCTCCCGATCTACTGCGACACCGGAGACGGCGTCGAGCGCCACGAGCTCGGCGTCCTGCTGCCGGACACGATCACCGCCGCGAACCTCGACTAGGCGAGCAGTCGGGCGACGACGCGTCGGTTGACGAGGAGGAACCCGCAGACGATGAGCGCGAAGCCGCCGACGAGCGGGAGCGTCAGCGGCTCGTCGAGGAAGAGGACGCTCACGACCGCGGTGACGATCGGGACGAAGTAGGAGACGAGCGTCGTTCTGGCCGCGCCGATCTCCGCGATCAGCGTGAAGTACGCGACGTACGCGATCGCGGTCGCGGCGATCGCCAGATACGCGAGCGACCAGTAGAAGGTCGGACCGGCGGCACCGAGAGTGAGCGGCTCGCCGAGTGCCCACGCCGTCGCGGCGAGGCCGATCCCGCCACAGAGGAGCGCCCACGACGTGCTCGCGACCGTGTCGATGTCCGCCGGGAAACGCTGGCTCCCGACGCTCCCGACGGCGACGCAGATCGCCGCGCCGAGCAGGAGGACCTCACCGAGCGTGTGCGCGCCGCCGAACTGGCTCGGGTCGGGCCGCGCGATGACGACGACGCCGAGGATCCCGAGGAAGACGCCGATGGCCTGACTCGCCGAGAGCTCGTCCTCGGGGACGACGATCGCCGCGAGCGCCGTGGCGATGACGGGGTTGAGGCTGAAGAGGACGGAGCTCACGCTGCTCGTGACGTACTGCTGGCCAGCGAAGAGCAGGGCGTTCGCGCCGCCCGTGATGAACAGCGCACCGAAGCCGACGACGACGAAGTCGCTGCGCGAGCGCGGGAGCCACCGGTCATCGCTGTCGGCGAGGAGCGCGGCCGCGGGAACGGCGACGACGCCCGCGACGAGGAGTCGGAGCGCGGCGAAGAAGACCGGGGCGTCCGGGAGGGCGTTCAGACCGACCTTGATGGCGACGAAGGAGCCGCCCCACGCGAGCGCGACGTACGCGAAGAGGGCGGCGATCCGGTTCCGTGACACGAGACGTCGCTACGATCGGGTGGTGTTTTCAGCTGTCGGAAGCGGCACGCGACGCGGCCGCGTCGCGTACGGTCTCCGTCGCCCGCGTCGAGTGTGAGCGGCCGTTACAGGACGCTCCACGCGTCGACGACGCGCTTCGGGCCGGTGATCTTGTTGATCCAGCGGGCCGCGGCGGCCTTCTTCAGGTTCTTCGCCGCGGGGCCGCCGAACGTCTCGATCGGGCTGTCGAAGCCGTTGAACGACACCTGATGGGCGACGGCCTCCTCGCCGATGCTGATGAGCGTCCCCTGATCCTCGTACGTCCAGCGCTTGAGCGGGTGGCCCTCGATGGCGGCGGCGATGTTCTCGCCGACGACGTCCGCGGCCTGCCAGGCGGCCTGGGCGGTCGGCGGCGCGGGGTTCTCACCCTGATCGACGAGGGAGTTGTCGCCGATGGCGAAGACCCGATCGTCCTCCGTTCGGAGGTTCGAGCCCGCCTTCAGGCGGTTGTGCTCCTTCTCCAGATCGACGTCGCCGAGTTCGGCGGGGCCGGTGACGCCGCCGGTCCAGAGGAAGACGTCGTAGTCGAGGTCGTCGCGCTCGTCGAACTCGATGTGGTCGGCCGTCGCGGCCGTGATCGGGTCGTCGGTCAGGATGTTGATGTCGCGCCCTTCGAGGCGGTGGCGAAGCGCGCCCTGGATCTCCGCGTTGCCCGGCGGGAAGATCTCGGGGAGCGCTTCGACGAGCGTCACGTCGATCGGCGCGTGGTTCCTGTCGCGGAACTCCGCGACCTCGCCCGCGGACTGGATGCCCGAGAGTCCCGCGCCGCCGACGACGACCTGCGCGGGGTCGTCGCGCGTCGCGTCGCGCGCGGCCTCGCGCACCTGCTCGTGGATCTCGAGGGCGTCCGCGCGGCTCTTGAGGGTGAGGGGGTGCTCGTCCATGCCCTCGATGCCGTACGTCGCGGTCTCCGACCCGATCGCGACGAGGACGTAGTCGTAGTCGACGGTGGTGTCGTCAGCGAGGTGGACGACGCGCTCGTCGACGTCCACGTCGACGACCTCGCCCTCGACGAACTCCGTCTCGGGCTCGGCGATCTCGCCGACGGGGATGGTGAGTTTGTCCTGCACGCCCGCGTCGCGGATGATGCGATGGGACTCGTGGAGGACGAAGTGGTAATCGTTCTCCGCCACCCACGTGAGCTCGGCTCGCTCCGGGAGGTGCTTCTGGAGCGAATTGATCGCCCCGGCACCCGCGTAGCCGGCGCCGAGAACGACGACTCGTGTTGCCATACGGTATCGTGCGCCGGCCGGGGATACAAAGCCTTTGGATTGCGACGAGAGAGAAGGGTCGAAATCGACGGTCGCCGAGTCAGCTCAGTGCTCGGGGGGTTCCGCGGGGGCTTCCATCCGGTCGATCTTCAGGATCAGGACGTTCCCTGTGTCGTCCTTGCCGTCGACCGTTCCCTCGACGACGAGCTTCGAGAGCGGCGTCGGGCCGACGCTCACGTCGTCGCCCTCGTGGAAGTCCCGGACGCTTCCGCGCAGGTGGATCTCGGCGCGACAGAGGTCGGGGTGATGGACGCTCGTGAGACTGATCTCTTGGACGTTCGCCTCCTCGTGTGGCTCCCCGTTGTGGTACACCGGTACCTCGGCGGCCGAGTCGAGTTCCTGGACGTCGAGTGCCGTGTAAGCGTTCGAAGTCGGCTTGTACCCGCCTTTGGGGCCGGGGACGCCCTCGACCAGTTGGAGGGCCTTCAGACTCTGCATCTGGTTTCGGATCGTTCCCGGATTTCGATCGACCTCTTCCGCGATGTCCTCGCCTTTCACGGCCCCGTCCTGCTGCGTGTAGAGATCCACGAGCGCCCGCAAAATGGTCTTCTGACTCGGCGTAAGTTCGATCGATGACATTGCTCATTGTACGGTTGGCGCGCGCATAAATCCCCCGACTACCAAACTACCACCCACACACGTGGACGCACGACACACGCTCAGAATCGTCCACTCGGCCGCGACCACCGAAGCGGTACGAGAGTGTCAACGCCCCGGTTCTCGGAGCGGGTATTGGCGAACGGGCGACGCCTAACGAACCGGGTCGTCGGGGAAGGTGTCGTACGCACAGCGCTCGGACGGACGGCGTCGAGATGGCCCGCGAGCCGCCTCGGTCCGCGAGCCGCGGGGGGTGATCGGGGCGGTCGCACCGGCGGGACGCCCCGTCGTGTCACCACGGGTGCGCGCCGGCGTCGCCGGAGCCCGTCGGCTTTTACCCGCGGCCACGCATCGGGATACACATGACGCAAGCGCGAGACGTGCGGATCATCGGTGCGCCCTCCGACTACGGCGCGAACCGACGCGGTGTCGACATGGGGCCGTCCGCCATCCGGTACGCGGACCTCGCGGCCGGGATCGAGGCGACCGGGGCGTCGGTCACGGACGTCGGCGACCTCGCGGTGCCGCGCGCGGAGGAACGCGATCCGAACCGCGAACAGCCCGCGTCGGGCCGGGCGAAGTTCCTCCGCGAGACCCGCGACGTCTCGAAGTCGCTCGCGGACGCCGTCGCGGGCGCGTTGGACGAAGGGGCGTTCCCGCTCGTCCTCGGCGGGGATCACAGCATCGCCATCGGCTCGCTCGCCGGGTCGTCGCGCGACGCCGAGATCGGCGCGATCTGGTTCGACGCGCACGGCGATTTCAACACCCCGGAGACGAGCCCCTCCGGCAACGTTCACGGGATGCCGGTCGCGGCGGCGCTCGGTAAGGGTTCGTTCGCGGACCTCGCGTGGGCGAACGCCCCGGGTCTCCGCGAGGAGAACGTCGCCTACGTCGGCCTCCGCGACATCGACGCCGACGAGCGCCGCGCGATCAACGAGAGCGACGTCACGGCGTTCACGATGTCGGACATCGACGAGCGCGGGATCAGCGACGTCGTCGAGGACGCCCTCGACGTGGCGAGCGCGGGCGTCGACGGGATCCACGTCAGCTTCGACCTCGACTGGCTCGACCCGAACGAAGCGCCCGGCGTCGGGACGCCCGTCCGCGGCGGGGCGACGTACCGGGAGGCCCACTGGGCGCTCGAAGCCGTCGCCGAGCGCGACGCCGCCGAGGGGCTCCTCCGTTCGATGGAACTCGTCGAGGTCAATCCGATCCTCGATCGCTCGAATCGGACCGCGGAGATCGCCGCCGAGCTCGCCGCGAGCGCGCTCGGCAAACGCACGCTCTAGCTCCGTTCCGTTCTCCGCGTCCCCCGAACGTAGAAGGGCGGGATGCGCTCGCGCGCTATTCGGCGTCTTCGTCGTCCTCGTCGTCGCCGGCGTCGTCCGGCGTGAAGACGTCGATGGCGGCGAGCCGATCGTGCTCGGTGAGGTCCATCACGGTGACGCCCTGCGTGTTACGTCCGTACTCCGATACCTCGGAGACGGAAGCGCGCATGATCTGGCCGTCCTCGCTCATGGCGACGAACTCGTCGCCGGCGGCGACGGTGTGGACGCTCGCGACGCGGCCGTTTCGCTGGCCGGTCTTGATGTCGACGAGGCCCTTGCCGTTGCGGGACTGTCGGCGGTACGCGGTGAGGGCGGTCCGCTTCCCGTAGCCGTACTCGGTGACGGTCATCAGATCTCGCTCGTCCTCCTCACGGGCGGCGGCGACGCCGGAGACGCGATCGCCGCCCTCGAGTTTCACACCGCGCACGCCGCGCGCGGAGCGCCCCATCGGTCGAGCTTCGGTCTCGTCGAAGCGGATCGCCATCCCCTCCTCGGTGCTGACGACGATGTCGCCCTCGCCGTCCGTCACCTCGACGTCGACGAGCTCGTCACCGTGTTCGAGCCGCACGGCGCGGATACCGGTCGATCGGATGTTGGCGAACTCGGAGACGGCGGTCCGCTTGACGTAGCCGTCGCGCGTCGCCATCGTGAGGTACTCCTTGTCGGCCTCGAAGTCGAGGTCGTCGGCGGTGACGACGGCCGTGATCTCCTCGTCGTCGTCGAGATCGACGACGTTCACCGCCGAGGTACCTCGCGCGGTGCGGGACATCTCCGGCACCTGATAGACCTTCAGCCGGTAGACCTGCCCCTGATTCGTGAAGCAGAGGAGGAAGTCGTGCGTCGAGGCGGTGAACACCGTCGAGATGCGATCGCCCTCCTTCAGGTCCGCGCCGATGACGCCCTTGCCGCCGCGGTGTTGCGTGCTGAACGTCTCGACGGGCGTCCGCTTGATGTAGTCGCCCTCGGAGAGCGTGACGACGACGCGCTCTTCGGGGATGAGGTCTTCGTCCGTGACCTCGCCGGCCTCCTCGATCACGCGCGTCCGACGCTCGTTCGCGTACTCGTCTCTGATCTCGCGGAGTTCGTCCTCGATGACGCCGAGGAGCTCGTCCTCGTCGCCGAGGATCTCCTCTAAGCGCTCGATCCGAGCGGTGACCTCCGCGTACTCGTCTTCGATCTCCGCGGCTTCCATCGAGGTGAGGCTCCCGAGCTGCATCCGGACGATGTGGGCGGCCTGCTCGCCGCTGAATCCGTACTCGCTCTCCAGGGCCGTACGCGCGCCGTCGCGGTCCGCCGCGCCCCGAATCGTCTCGACGACGTCCTCCGCGTTCTCCAGGGCCTTCAGGCGACCTTCGAGGATGTGCGCGCGGTCCTCGGCCTCGGCGAGCTCGTACTCGGAGCGTCGACGGACGACGGTCTTTCGGTGTTCGAGGTAGTGTTCGAGCGTCTCCTTGAGCGAGAGCACCTCGGGCTGGCCGTCGACGAGCGCGAGGTTGATGACGCCGAACGTCCGTTCGAGGTGGGACTCCAGCAGGTGGTTCTCGACGATGTCCGCGTTCGCGTTCGATTTGAGCTCGACGACGACGCGGATGCCGTCGCGGTCGGACTCGTCGCGGAGGTCGCGGACCCCCTCAAGCGTGCCGTCGTTGACGTCCTCGGCGATGCGCTCGACGAGGCGCGACTTGTTCTGCTGATAGGGGAGCTCGGTGATGACGATGCTCTCGCCGCGCTCGCCCTCCTCGATATGGTACTCGGCGCGGACGCGCAGGCGGCCGCGACCCGTGTGGTAGGCCTTCCGGATGGCGCTGCGTCCGACGATGTTCGCGCCCGTCGGGAAGTCCGGCGCGGGCAGGTGCTCCATCAGGTCCGGGATCGAGCAGTCCGGGTGTTCGATGAGGTGGATCGTCGCGTCGATCACCTCGCCGAGGTTGTGGGGCGGCACGTTCGTGCTCATCCCGACCGCGATGCCGGACGAGCCGTTCACGAGGAGGTTCGGGAACGCCGCGGGGAGGACTGCGGGCTCTTCGAGGCGACCGTCGTAGTTCGGCTCGAAGTCGACGGTGTCCATGGTGATGTCCGCGAGCAGCTCCTCCGCGATCGGCGCCATCCGGGCCTCCGTGTAGCGCATCGCGGCCGCGGGATCGCCGTCGACGCTCCCGAAGTTCCCCTGCCCGTCCACGAGCGGCTCGCGCATCGAGAACGGCTGGGCCATCCGGACGAGCGTGTCGTAGATCGCCGAGTCCCCGTGCGGGTGGTAGTCGCCCATCGTCTCGCCGACGATGGAGGAGCTCTTGCGGTGGGCCGATCCGCTCGTGACCCCCGCCTCGTGCATCGCGTAGAGGATGCGCCGGTGGACCGGCTTCAGGCCGTCGCGCACGTCCGGGAGCGCGCGACCCGCGATGACGCTCATCGCGTAGTCGATGTACGACTGCTCCATCTCGTCTTCGACGCGGACGTTCTCGACGCGCTCAGCGATGTCGTCGGAGACGTCGGGCGCGTCCGAGCTCATATGTCCACCCACTCCGCGTCCGTCGCGTGATCCTGGATGAACTGCTTGCGCGGCTCGACGGCGTCACCCATCAGCACGGAGAACATCCGATCGGCCTCCGCGGCGTCCTCGACGGAGAACTGCTTCAACACGCGGTTCTCGGGGTTGATCGACGTGTCCCAGAGCTGCTCGGGGTTCATCTCGCCGAGCCCCTTGAAGCGCTGGACCTGCGTCGGGTTGCCGTCGCAGACCTCCTCGACGACGCGGTCGCGTTCCGCCTCCGTCATCACGTCGTACGTCTCGCCGCGATACCGGATCCGGTAGAGCGGCGGCTGGATCGCGTAGACGTGTCCGCCCTCCAACAGCGGACGCATGTGCCGGTAGAAGAACGTGAGGAGGAGCGTGCGGATGTGCGCGCCGTCGACGTCGGCGTCCGTCGCCAGGATGACCTTGTCGTAGCGGAGGTCGTCGATGTCGAACTCCTCGCCGATGCCGGTGCCGGCGGCGGTGATGAGCGCCCGGATCTCCTCGTTCTCCAACACCCGATCGAGGCGGTGTTTCTCGACGTTCAGGATCTTCCCCTTGATGGGGAGGACCGCCTGGAACTCCCGGTCGCGGGCCTGCTTGGCGCTCCCGCCGGCGGAGTCGCCCTCCACGATGAACAGCTCGGACTTCTCCGGGTCGCGGCTCTGACAGTCCGCGAGCTTCCCGGGGAGCGATCCCGACTCCAAGGCGTTCTTCCGGCGCGTCAGCTCCTCTGCCTTCTGCGCGGCCTTGCGGGCCTTCGCGGCCTCGACGGCCTTCCCGATCACGGCCTCGGCGGTGTCGGGGTGCTCCTCGAAGTACGTGTCCAGCCCCTCGTGGACCGTCGACTCGACGATCCCGCGCACCTCCGAGTTCCCGAGCTTCGTCTTGGTCTGCCCCTCGAACTGCGGGTCGGGATGTTTGATGGAGACGACGGCGGTCAGCCCCTCGCGGATGTCCTCGCCCTTCAGGTTCTCGCCGTCGAGATCGGTGAGGAGGTCGTGGGCGCTCGCGTAGTCGTTGACGGTGCGCGTCAGCGCCGTCTTGAACCCCGTGAGGTGCGTGCCGCCCTCGCGGGTGTTGATGTTGTTGGCGAAGGCGTGCGTCGAGGATTGGAGGTCGTCCGTCGCCTGCATGGCGATCTCGACCTGCACGTCCTGATCCTCGCCCGTGAGGTAGATGACGTCCTCGTGGAGCGGGGATCGGGACTCGTTGAGGTAGCGCACGAACTCACGGATGCCGCCCTCGTAGTGGAAGCTCGTCTCGCGTCCGTCCTCGCCCGCCGCCTCGCGCTCGTCGCGCAACGTGATCGTGACGCCGCTGTTGAGGAACGCGAGCTCGCGCAGGCGACTCTCCAGGGTCTCGTAGGCGAACTCGGTCGTCTCGAAGATCTCCGAGTCGGGCGTGAAGCGGATGAGCGTGCCCGTCCCGTCCGCGTCCCCGATCCGTTCGAGGTCGCTCGCGGGCTCGCCGTGCTCGAAGCGTTCGCGGTAGCGCCCGCCCTCGCGGTCGACGACGACCGCCAGTCGCTCCGAGAGGGCGTTGACGACGGAGACGCCGACGCCGTGGAGTCCACCGGAGACCTGGTAGGACTTGTTGTCGAACTTCCCGCCGGCGTGGAGGACGGTGAGGATGACCTCGACGGCCGGCCGGTCGTACTCCGCGTGCGTGTCGACGGGGATGCCGCGCCCGTCGTCCTCGACGCTCACCGAACCGTCGTCGTGGAGCGTAACGGTGATCTCGTCGCAGTAGCCGGCCAGCGCCTCGTCGATGGAGTTGTCGACGACCTCGTAGACGAGGTGGTGAAGCCCCCGCGCGTCGGTCGAGCCGATGTACATCGCCGGGCGCTTCTGAACGGCCTCCAAGCCTTCGAGCACCTGTATCTGCCCCGCGCCGTACTCGCCTGAATCAGACATGGTCGTTGGTAGACCTAGACTCCGGGGTCGTATAAAAGCCTCGTACACGCGCGCGTGTAGGCGCGCGGCGCCGCCCGCATCCGCTCAGCTGATCTGTGCGGCGACGTCGGCCTGCGTGATGATCCCGACGGTGTCGCCGTCCTCGGTGACGATGACGGCCGTGTAGTGATCGAGGAGGCTCGATATCTCCTCTAAGGTCGCGTCGGGGGAGACGGTCGGAAACGACTCGCTCATCACGGCGCGCACGGGATCGTCGCCGATGTCCCCGCCGGCGTGGACGACGTCGCCCTCGCTGATCGATCCGACGGGGACGCCGTCAGCGATCACCGGGAGCTGGGAGTAACCGGCCTCTTGCATCCGCTCGACGGCGTCGTGGACGCGGTCGCTCGGCGCGACGCTGACGACGGCCTCGTGCATCAGATCGCGCCCGCGGACGACGTCACCCGCCGCCTCGTCGAGCGCCTCGACGATGTGGCGCAGGGTGGAGAGGCGCGGGTCGACGTCGCCCCCCTCGATGCGCGCGATGAGCGGTTGGGACACGCCGGCGCGCTCCGCGAGCTCGCTCTGCGTCAGCCCGAGGGCGTTCCGGCGTTCCCGGAGGTCCTGGGGCGTTGGGAGGTACATAGCCGTAATTACCGGCGGTTATGGATAAGTGTTAGTCCTCGCCCTCGGGCTCCTCGACGACCTCGATGACTTCGAGGGGAACGTCGCGGAGCGCCCCACCGACCTCGCTCTTCGCGATGCGCGAGGCGTGCTCGTCGGAGTCGGCGTTGAACACGGTGAGTTCGAGTACGAGACCGACGAGCGCCGTCTCGGCCGCGAGGAACGCGGCGTCGAGCGGTTCGCCGCAGGCCGGACAGGCCGTCACGCCCGCCTCCACCTCGACGTAGTCGAGGTCCTGATCGTTCAGTCGCCGTCCCGCTTCGCTTACCGCGACGCCGATCGCGTCGTCCGACTCTGCAACGTCACGAACCAGCCACGCGGCTTCCATCGCCACGACGTAGTTGCTCATACGGACGGGAGACTCCCCGGGTAGTCGTGTCTTGTGGTTGGCAGCCGCCGTCACCGTCGTGCGGACGTGACCCGAATAATTCGCATAACGTACGCGAATCGACGGCGTAGGCGCGGCCTGCCTGACGGCGCGCGCGGCGACGCGGCGCCGAGTGACGGCAGGACGCGAACGTGCGGCGAATCGCACGAGGGGAGCGGGGTACGGCCGTCGCCGCAGCGACAAAGTACTTATACCACCATCGAGTGAGAGACGGCTACGCAGATGGCTTCACCGTTCGCCCGCCTCGTCACCGCGGTTCAGTACCAGATCACGCTCGCGTTCGCGCTCGTCCTCCTGCCGATCGCAACGCTCGCCAGTCGCCTCGGCCTCACTCTCCCCCTCTACCGACTCATCGAACGCTCCGAGGCCGCGTACGAGAGCGCGCGGTAGGCGTCCGTAACGGCCGGAAGGGTGGCTTTTATACGTCGCCCGCGACTACTCACCGTCAATGTATAACCCGAGTCAGTCCTCCGAGTTCTCGCGTAACGCAGAGCGACTCCCCGACGGTCCCGGCAACCCCTACGAGCCGGAAGTCGGGCAGATGCCCCAGAGCAACGCGAGCCAGCAGGACATGGACAACATCAACAAGACCGGCACGACCATCGTCGGGATCACGACCACCGAGGGCGTGCTGATGGCCTCCGACATGCGCGCGAGCCTCGGCGGCCGCGTCGTCTCTAACAAGAACGTCCAGAAGGTCGAGCAGATCCAGGAGAACGCCGCGCTCTCCATCTCCGGGAGCGTCGGGGGCGCGCAGTCCTTCATCCGCACCCTGAAGGCCGAGTCGAACCTCTACGAGGCGCGCCGCGGCGAGCGGATGTCCATCAACGCCCTCGCCACGATGGCGTCCAACCTCCTCCGCGGCGGCCCGTTCTTCATGGTCGTCCCCATCCTCGGCGGCGTCGACGAGGACGGCGCGCACGTGTACAGCCTCGACCCGAGCGGTTCCTCGCTCGCCGATAAGTACACCGCGCAGGGCTCCGGGATGCCCTACGCGCTCGGGACCCTCGAAAACAACTACACGGACGACCTCACGATGGACGAGGCCGAGCAGATCGGCGCGAAGGCAATTCAGGCCGCGAGCGAGCGCGACACCGCGTCCGGTAACGGCATCCACCTGACCAAGATCACCGCGGACGAAGTCGAGATCGTCGGTCACCAGGACGTCGACGATCTGCTCTAGGACTTTTCTACGGTTCGGGTCGCCTCCGGCGACCCGTCACCACAAAACCCCCACTAAAAATTCCCCCGCGCCGCCGGCGCGCGGTCGGGACGTCGATTCCGCCCAGCACCGCGTGGCACGGCGTCACTCAGCACTACCTCGCCCAGCGCCGCGATCGGCCCGACGGCGACGCGATTCGTCACACCCGAATCGGCCGTCGAACCCGAACCTGCCGTCGCGGCGGCAAGCTTTCTATCGGGCGCGTGCGTGCGCACCTGTATGGCCTGCCGCTTTTGCGACATCGCCGCGGGCGACGCCGAGGTCCCGCGACTCTACGAGACGGACGACGTCGTCGCATTCCTCGACGCGAACCCCGCGGTCCGCGGGCACGCGCTCGTCGTCCCGACGCTCCACGAGCGCGACGTGCTCGACGACCGGGGGGAGGCGACGGCGGTCTTCGCGGCCGTCCAGCGGGTCGGGAGCGCGCTCCGCGACGCGCTCGACGCCGACGGGATCAGCGTCTTCTACACGACGCCGGAGCTCGTCGGCGACGTCACGCACCCCCACGTCCACCTCCTGCCGCGCGACCGCGGCGACGGCGTCCACCTCGCGCTGGATCGCGGGACGCTCGACGAGGCGGACGCCGACGCGCTCGTCGAACGCGTCCGGGGGACGCTCTGACTAGCCGCGTCGGTTGTTCCGGTGGGTCGCGTCCTCGACCTCGTCGCCGCGGCCGGTCCAGTCCGCGAAGCTCCCGGTGATGAGCGTGTCACGCTGATACGAGAGGTAATCGTACTGCATGTCGTAGACGGCGTTCTCGAAGGACGCGCCGTCCGCTAAGTTCTCGCGCACGCGCTCTCGCTTCCAGTCCGCGGGCGTGACGCCGTGGCGGGCGCGCTGGCGCAGCGGCCAGAGGTACTTCGCGGCCGCCTCCTCGTCGAGCCCGCGGGCGCGGAGGCCGGCCTCGGCCTGCGCGAAGAGGTCCGCGTACATCTCCGTCGCGTCCGTCGTCTCGCCGTCCGGACCGAGATACGTGATCTCGGCGTCGCTCCCGTTTCGGACGGCGGCGTAGAAGTTCTCGCGCGCGGTCTCCCACGGGAGGTCGTAGAGGGGATGATCGCGCGCGACCATCGCCTCCAGGGCACCCGCGAGGAGCGCTTGGAACGCCATCGTGTCCCGGACGGTCGGCTGGCCGGGCAGCGGGCGGAACTCGATGCGGGCGTTCGCGGACTCCCGCGAGGCCCCGCCGAAGACCGGGCGCACCCAGCGCCAGTAGGTGCCGTGTTTCATCCGGAAGTGCGCGAACTCGTCGTCGAAGCGCCCGCCCGTCTCGACGGGCATCGGGACGATGGACGCGTCCTCGACGACGGCGTCGACGGCGTCCTGCACGCTCTCTAAGTCCCGGGGGAAACGCACCTTCTCGCTCTTCCCGGGGACGTTCAGGACGTCCTCGAAGACGTCGATGCGCCCCTCGTCGTGGCCGTCTTCGAGGATCGCCTCAGGTGTCGCGTCGTCGTCGTAGAGATCGGGCGGGTAGAACGGCGAGTTCACGCCGAGCGCGACGAGCGGCCCGGCGAGACGGACCGCGTACTGGAAGTACGTCGGGAGATCGACGGCCTGTGGCACTTGGTAGTGGGGTTGGATCGAGGTGATGAGCGCCTCGGGCATCACCGTGTCCGCGTCGAGGGTGACGTGCGGGGCGTCGAGGCCCATCGACGCCGGGTGATCCGTGTTCGCCATCGCGTGATAGCGCGTCGAGGCGCTCATGTTCGTGGCGATCTCGACGCCGTCGTCGTCGATGCTGTCCGTGAGGTACTCCCGTGCGGTCTCGCCCTCGGGGGGGATCGTCCACATCGCGTCGCTCACGAGGCGGAGCCCCTCGGCGTCCATCGGCTCCGCCGCGGCCTCCAATCGCGCGCGCACCTCCGACTCCTGCGCGGCCAGTCCGTACTCGTTCAGGGGCTGGGGGCTCGCCGTCATCTCGGCGTTGTGGAGCCCGAGTTCCTTCTCGAAGCCGACGAACTCCAGCACGCGACGCGGGATGCGCGCGAGCGACCCGTCGTCGGCGACGCCGTAGAACTCGTATTCGAGGCCGACGATCGCCTGCGGATTGTCGAACGTCCCCGCCTCGATCTCCGCTTTGATCACCGCCGCGTCCTCGCGAACCCGCTCGTCGAACGCGTCCGGGTCCACCGCAAGCACCGATTGCACGTCGCGCGCGAGCTCCGATTCGGCCATGGCCATGCCTTCGTGCGGTCGGGACTTGAATGACGTGGCACCGCACGCCGCGCCGTCCGCTCCCCGTCCGCTACGTGTCGCCGTCTTCGTGGGCCGCGCGGAGGTCGTCGAGGTGACTCTCCAACACGTGAAGCGCGGCGTCCGCGTCCGTGTACCCGCGCTCGTAGTCCTCGTAGACGGAGTCGGCACCGTCGAGGAAGTTCGAAACCGCCGTTTCGAGATCGTCGGACTCGTCGTCGCTCATGACCCGGCGTTCGCCCCGCGGGCCCGAAAGCGCCGCGGTTCCGCGCCGTCCACCCCCTCCGACTCGGCGGTCCGCGCCCGTTAAGTGCACACTCCGGCTAGTACAGACGAATGCAGTTCGACGAGTTCGCCGCGCGCGCGACGGAGATCGAGGCCGAGCCCGCCGATCTCGAAACGGTCGCGCTCGTCGCCGACCTGTTCGCCGATGCGGGCGACGCCCTGCCGATCCTCGCGCGCTTCGCGCAGGGTCGGGTGTTCCCCGCGTACAGCGAGCGCAAACTCGACGTGGGCCCGCGGCTCTGTCACGAGGCCGTCGCGCGCGCCGCGGGGCCGAACATCGACGCCGACGACGTCGAGGACCGGCTCGCCGAGACCGGCGACATCGGCGGCGTCGCGGCGAGCTACGACGTCGGTGGCCAACGCGGCCTCGGCGCGTTCACCGACGCGGACGGCGACGGCCTCTCCGTCCGCGAGGTGTACGACGACCTCGCCGGCCTCGCGGCCGCGGAGGGGGCGGGGAGCGAGGACGAGAAGATAGCGACGCTGTTCGGCCTCCTCACGCGCTGTGACACGGACGCCGAGGCGCGCTATCTCGCCCGCCTCGTCCTCGGCGAGATGCGGATCGGCGTCGGCGAGGGGACGGTCCGCGACGCCGTGGCGGCGGCCTTCGACGTCCCCGTCGAGGCGGTCGCGCGCGCCCTCCAGGTGTCGAACGACTACGGACTCGTCGCCGAGACGGCGCGCGATCGCGGCGCCGACGGCCTCGACGACATCCACCTCGAAATCGGCCGTCCGGTGAAGGCGATGCTCGCCCAGGCCGGGAGCGTCGCCGACGCCCTCGACTCGTGGTCCGAGGCCGCCGTCGAAGTCAAATTCGACGGCGCGCGCGTCCAGTTGCACCACGACCCCGCGGGCGAGACGCGGGTCTTCAGCCGAAACATGGCGGACGTCACCGACGCGCTCCCGGAGGTCGTCGAGTTCGCCGACGCGCACCTCGACGTCCCGGCGATCGTCGACGGCGAAGTCGTGGCGGTGGACGACGACGGGTCGCCTCGCCCCTTCCAGGAGGTGTTGCGGCGCTTCCGCCGGAAGCACGACGTCGAGCGGATGCGAGAGGAGGTCCGCGTCGAGCTCCGGGCGTTCGACTGCCTCCACGCCGCGGGCGCGGACCTCCTGGACGACCCCCTGCTCGCCCGCCACGAGGCGCTCGCCGATCGACTCGGCGGCACGGACGCCGTCTCCGAACTCCTCGTCTCCGACGATCCCGAGGAGATCGAAGCGTTCGAGGAGCGCGCCCTCGCGGCCGGTCACGAGGGCGTAATGCTCAAGGACCCCGAGTCGGCGTACACGCCCGGCAAGCGCGGCAAGCAGTGGCTGAAGCGCAAGCCCGACGTCGAGACGCTCGACCTCGTCGTGACGGGCGCGGAGTGGGGCGAGGGGAGGCGCGCGGAGACGCTCGGGACCTTCCTCCTCTCGGCGCGGACCGAGGACGGCTACGAGACGATCGGCAAGGTCGCCACCGGCCTCGACGAGGAGGAGCTCGCGGACCTCGATCGCCGACTCGCGCCACACGTCCGCGACGAGGACGGCCAGACGGTCGACATCGACCCCGCCGTCGTCCTCGAAGTCGGCTACGAGGAGATCCAGCGCTCCCCGACGTACTCCTCGGGGTACGCGTTGCGCTTCCCGCGCTTCCTCGCCGTCCGCGACGACAAGGACCCCGCGGACGCGGACTCGCTGGCGCGCGTCGAGCGCCTCGCCGAGAAGCAAGGCTAAACGCCCGCGTCACGAACGCGGCATATGGCTCTCCGTGCGGCCGCCATCGACCTCGACGGCACGCTCCTCCACGGCGACGAGCTCCTCCCCGGTGCACGAGAGGCGATGGCCGCGATCCGCGAGCGCGTCGATGCGGTGTGTTTCCTCACGAACAACCCGACGATTCCCCCGGAAGCGTACGCCGCGCGCCTCCGCGAGCGCGGGATCGCGGCGTCGCCCGAGGAGGTGCTCACCGCGTGCACGGCCACGATCGGCTACCTCCGGGAGCACCACGCCGCGGACGCGCTCTACCCCATCGCGGGCGACGCCATCGTCTCCCAACTCCGCGACGCCGAGTGCGACCTCGTCGCCGACCCCGCGGACGCGGAGTGCGTCGTCGTCGGCTACGATCCCGACTTCGACTACGACGACCTGCACGCCGCGCTCCGGGCGTTCGGTGCCGATCCCGCGGCCGTCGGCTTCGTCGGCACCGACCCGGACCGGACGATCCCGACCGCCGACGGTCCGATCCCGGGGTCGGGCGCGCTCGTCCACGCCGTCTCGGGCGTCGTCGAACGCGATCCCGACGCGGTCCTCGGGAAACCCTCGGCCGAGACCGCGGCCCTCCTGCGCGATCGGCTCGGCGTTCCCGCGTCGGCGTGCGCCGTCGTCGGCGACAACCCCGCGACGGACGTCGCGCTCGGCGAGCGCGCCGGCATGACGACCGTGCTCGTCGAGACGGGACTCGCCGCGAGCGCGGACGACGCGACGCGCGCCGACCACGTCGTCGCAGACGTGGGGGCGGCCGTCGCGCTGTTCGACTAGTCGAGAACGCCCATCTCGGTGAGGCGTTCCGGGAGGTAGGTGTCCGTCACGAAGTCCAACCCTCTCGAAGCGAGGGCCTGCTGTTCGGCCTTCTTCCCGATGTCGAGTTGGAGTTCGATCTGCTCCGTCCAGAACTCCGATTGGAAGCGCGGGTCCTCCAGTTCGCTCTCCAGGGCGTTGACGTCGGAGTCGCTGAGCGGGTCGGTCGGTAGGTCGTACTCGACGATGTCCGCGGGCCGGATGCCGATGAACTGCGCCTCGGGCGTGGCGAGGTACTCGGAGAGGTGTGCGGACTTGATCGACCCGTACGAGACGGAGCCGAAGATGCGATACGACCACGGGTCGCCGTCGGTGAACACCGTCACGGGGAGGTCGAGTTCGTCGTGGAGGCGCTTGGTCAGCCGCCGCGTCGCGCGCGCCGGCTGGCCGCCGAGGTGGACGACGAGCGCGTTGTAGTCGTCGTCGAAGCCGTTCTCGACGAGGCGATCGCGCATCCCGCCGGTCTCGACGCAGAGGACGAAGTCGACGTCGTGATCCAGGAACTCGATCGTGTCGGGGTTGTTCGGGATCTGGTAGCCGCCCTGCCCGACGTCGTCCTGACAGTGGATCTCGCGGTCCCCGCGATTCGTCTGCTCGCGGAGACGGAGGGGGCCCATCACCTTCGCGCCCGACTCCTCCGGGCGCATGTGGAAGTCCTCGCGTTTCACCCCGGAGACGATCTCCAGGTCCTCGACGAGCTTGTCGGACTCCGACTGGCCGTTGAACTGCGCGGCCTCTTCGTCCCACGACTCGGAGAGGTAGTAGAGTTCACGCAGCGTCGAGGAGCGGTCCTCCTCTAACTGCTGGGCGAGGAAGTCGATCGTGTAGATCGCCTTCAGGAGCTTGCGCGCGCCCGACGCGGAGTTGGCGGAGCGCGTCGACGTCCGGTCGCCGTACACCCAGACGTCCGCGTCCTCGTCGAAGACGATGTTCGACTTCGAGCGCGTCGGCAACTCCATGTTCGGGATCTCGCCGTCCGCGAACTGGTCGTAGAACTCTGCGGCCATGTCGATGAGGCGCTCGCGCGCCGCGTCGTCGGTTGTGTCGGAACTCATTGGGAGATCGTGAGCTTCTCGTCGGCGACGCCGTTCACGGAGAGGTCGCAGTCGGCGTCCGCGGCGACGGCGTATTCGAGGGTCGCGTCCTCGCCGCTCGGGACCGTGGGCGACCACTTCACGAACCACTCCCCGTCCATCTCGACGACGGTGCCGTCGGAGACGTCGCTCGGCTCGGCGGAGACGATGTCCGTGAGGTCGATGTCGGCGCTCGCGCCGGTGTTGTTCTCGACCGTGAGGCGGACGGCGTCGTCCGCGCGCTCGCGCTCGACGAGGACGTTGTTCATGATGCGCGCGAGCGAGTCCTCGACGCCGACCGGCTCGCGCCCCGTCATCTCGGAGACCTTCTCCGCCATCGTCGGGAGGACGTCCATGATGACGCTCTGCTTCTCCTGGCGCTTCTGACGCGAGCGACGCTCGTTGAGGAAGCCCTTGAGGTCGCGGGCGGCCTCGCGGACCGCGAGTTCGACCTCGTCCTCGATCTCGGGGACGGAGGCGACGGCGTCCTTCGACTCGCTAGTGAAGGGCACGTTGGTCGAGGCGACGTGCACCATGATGACGCAGGGGCCGCTCGGGAGGCCGCTCCCGCCCGGCTGATCGAGGCCGTAGTTCCGCCAGCCGATGTCCTTGAGGACCTTCGTCGTCGCGCACGCCCCCCGCTGGTAGACGAGCGGGACGCGATTGGCGAAGCGCATCACGTCGACGGTTCCCTCTGCGGCGAGGTCGCCCCCGTAGGCGATTCCGGCCTCGACGACGAACGGGTCGCCGCCGTGGACGTCGGCGTCGCGCGTCGCCGCGGCGTAGAAGTCCGCGTCGAACTCCTTGCGGAGACCCGCCTCGACCGACTCCGCCTGGATCGGCGCGAGACAGGACGTCGGGGGCGCCATCACGTCGACGGTGCGCATCGCGTCGAGCAGGTCGCGCGCGAGGTTCCGGTCGGACGCGATCTCGGCGGCCGCGGGGAGGTCGTCGGTGACGGTGTGGGCCGCCGTCCAGAGCTCGTCGGTGACGTTCTCGCGGGCCGTCTCGCCGACCGTGGCGTCGGTGCCGGTCTCCGTCTGGTCGGCGGCGCGCTCGACGAAGTCGCGGAGTTCGTCCCGCGTCGCTCGATCGTACGGCGTCTCGTCGCCGAACTTCGCGGCGAGGCGCTCGGCGAGCGCCTCGACCGTCTCGTCGTCCTTCTGTACTGTCGTGGCCGCGTCGACGTGTCGGTAGAGGTCCCCCCGGCGATCGGCCGTCAGGGCGTCCCAGAGCGCGTCGACGACGTGGCCCCGTACCGTCGCGCCGAACGAGGAGTCGGCCTCGACGTCGGCGGCCACGTCGGCCACGAGCGTTTCGAGGTCGGTGTGGGAGAGCGCGCCGCGCTCCGCGAGCGCGTCGGCGACCGCGGCCGCGAACGCCTCGGTGTCCGCCGCGGGCTTATTCGAGACGGCGTCGACGATCCGCGCGTCGATGTCGCGCTCGTCGACGTCGAGCGTCCACGCGAGCTCGCGCCCGTATCGCCTGTCGCGGAACGCATCGCAGATCGAGTCCGCGGTCTTCGCGCCGACGCGCGTGAACTCCTCGCGGAGGAAGCCACGGACCGTGCGCGAATCCGTCTCCCCGAGCATCTTGATCAGCGCGCCGAGTTCGACGCCGTGCGGGTGCGGGCGGATCTCCTCCGTCTCGGCGGGGAGACTCGCGTCCTCGGCCCGCTCGAACTTGAAGCGCCCCTCGGGCTCGCGGAGTTCGAGGCGCGCGTGGGGGTTCACGACCGCCGTGTGTTCGGCGTAGTCGTGGAGCTGGCCGCGTGCGCGCATGTTCGCCTCCATCTCCAGCTCGATGCGCGTGCCGTGCGGGCGGTCCCACGAGACGGTCTCCTCTTCGCTGATGACCGGTTCGTTCGTGTCGGTGTCGATGACGAGCTCGTAGTAGTTCGCCTCCGCGGCGCCCTGCGTGCGCGAGGTGATCTTCGCGGGCGTCCCGGAGGTCAGCTGGCTGTAGAGGACGGCCGCGGAGATCCCGATCCCCTGTTGGCCGCGGCTGTTCTTCACGGAGAGCGCACCATCGTTTGCGACGACGAAGTTCTCGTCCTCACCCGACGCACCGGGGACGGAGATGTCGTAGACGTACTCCGGTGCGTCCGTCTCCTCGACCGATTTCACGGGAAGGAGACACATGTCCGTGTCCGTGATTCCGTGGAGGTTCCGGATGGTCGCGTGGAGTTCTTCGAGGGCCGCCGTCGGTTCGTGGGATTCGTCGAGGAGCCCCATCTCGACGAGGTTATGCGTGTATCGTGGCTTCTCGACGATGCCGCCGTCGAGCGCCGCCTCGATCAGGGACTGGTACGCTTCGGCGTGTTCGAGATTCGAGCCAACACCCGCACCGCGGAGGAGGCCGGGAACCGTGTCCGGGACGGTGTGGGCGTCCACGTCGTCGACGCGGACGTCGTCGAGAAGCGATGTCGGAACGCGCTTATACCCTTGTTCGCCCGTCGGCTTGCGCTCGCCGAACGCATCGAGCACGTTCAAATCCGCACCGTACACCTTCGTCCGATACGTCGTCGAATCGTCCTCGGCGTACCCGCTCGTGTTCTCGGCCGTTTCGGTGCTCGCGAGGACTCCCTGCATGTTCCACAGGACGGAGACGCCGCGGGCGAGCGTTTTACTGACGGTCGTGTGGGAGAGCTCGTTCCCGGGATGCGAGTCGGAGCCGTCGC
Source organism: Halarchaeum nitratireducens (assembly GCF_014647155.1). Taxonomy (GTDB): domain Archaea; phylum Halobacteriota; class Halobacteria; order Halobacteriales; family Halobacteriaceae; genus Halarchaeum; species Halarchaeum nitratireducens. The sequence continues at coordinate 403,625 of NZ_BMOQ01000004.1, forward strand.
CCTGATAGACCGCGGTGAGGAACTCTTGCTGGATGTCCTCAGAGGCGTCGAAGAGGAACGACGGCACGCGTTTGTTCTCCGCACCCTTTCCGCAGACGTTCCCGAGGAACATCGCGAGCGGCGATCCGAACGCCTTCACGCGCGTCGAGTTGCGTTCTCGTTCGACGGTCGTCGTGCCACCGCCGACGCCGGCGACGGCCGTCTCGGTCGCCTCGATCAGTTCGCCCTCGTGGGACCCGAAGGTGAACCCGACCTGTCGCGGACCGACGTGCCCCTCCGCGACGTAGTAGCCGAGGAGGCGAGCGAACTCCGCCGTGAGCGGCATCGTCACCGGGATCGTCGTCTCGTCGCCACCGACTTGGTACGTCTTCAGCTCGCAGTCGGCCGCCCGCTCCTCCCACCCGAGTTCGAGCACAGTCGACGCCGGGAGGTATCCCCCCTCAAGATAGTTCGATTCCAGACTGTCTTTGAGGACGTCGACACCCTCGTACCGATAGTAATACCGTTTCCGGGTACTGTCCGCGTTCGGTTTCTTCCGGATCGTTTCGCCGCTCCGGATCTCCTCGAGCGTCTCCCGGTCGAACCCGTAGACGTACAGCCGGCGGTCCTCTAACTGATCGGGTGTGATGTGTTCGAGGAGATTGACCGACTCGACCGGATCGTCGTTCGTCGGGAGCGAGCGTGGCGTGAGCACGGCGTCTCCGGGCTCGAGATCGCCGGCTTTCACTTGTTTCGTCTCCCCGTTCGCCGTCACCGAGAACAGGCTGTGGTTGCCCGTCACCTCCACCGTACGCCCCTTCTCGGTCGTGATCTCGTATGTCTGCTCGTCCGTCTCGTGGCGGATCGCATGTGTGACGGGCTGCCACGACATCTCGTGAGATTCACGATCGAACGAGGGGACCTCGATGTCCGCCGAGAGCGGCGCGGTCGCGGCGCCGTCGATGGGGAGGTACGCGTCGCAGAGCACGCCGATCGGGACGGTATCGACGACCCCGTCACGGCGTACGAGGAGCTCTTGATCGGGCGTCAGCGACTGCTCACGACTGTGAAAACGCGATCCGTACAGTAGTTTCCCGAAGATCTTCGGGATCTGCTCTTTCGTGATGCCGGGGCCGTTGTCCTCCACGACGAGCGTGTAGTAATCACCCGATTCCTGGATCTCGACGTAGATGTCGGGGAGGATGCCGGCCTCCTCCGTGGCGTCGAGGGCGTTGTCGACGGCCTCCTTGACGGCCGTGACGAGCCCACGGGCCCCGGAGTCGAAGCCCAGCATGTGCTTGTTCTTCTCGAAGAACTCGGCGATGGAGATCTCGCGCTGGCTCGCGGCGAGCTCTTCCGCGATGCCGTCGTCGTCTCCATCGGCGAGTGTCGACTGGAAGGACGTCATTTCCGTATCGGCGACCTTGGTCACACGGCTATAAAACCCCGTGGGTACACCGTGGTGAAAGTGGACGACGGCGCGGCGAACGGTCGGCTCGATCTCTGAGAACCGCGGTCCGCGGGCGCTTCACTTCCGACGGCCCGCCGCCGCTCGGCGACTACAGCGAGAGGCCGCGGATCTCGACGGAGTCGCCGTCCCGTACCGTCCCGACGCGCTCGCCGTCGGTCTCGGCGATCAGCGTCTCCGCCTCGGCCTCGGGGAGCGCGACGACGAACCCAGTGCCCATGTTGAACGTGCGATGCATCTCCTCGTCGGAGACGTCCCCCCGCTCTCGCACGAAGGTGAAGACGTCCTGTGCGGGGAGCGGGTCGGTGACGTCGTACTCGTGCTCGCCCATCCGCGAGAGGTTCGTCCAGCCGCCGCCGGTGACGTGGGCGGCCGCGTGGACGTCGCGCTCGCGGAGATGCGAGAGGAGGTAGGTGTAGAGCCGCGTCGGTTCGAGGAGGGCCTCGCCCACCGTCTCGTACCCCTCGTAGGGGTAGTCGTCGTGGTAGCTTCCCTCTCCTCTCGTCGCGGCCCGCCGGGCGAGCGTGAGGCCGTTCGAGTGGATGCCCGTGGAGGCGAAGCCGACGAGGGCGTCCCCGACCCGCGCGTCCCCGGGGAAGAGGTCATCCTCGTCGGCGAGGCCGGCGACGGTCCCCGCGAGATCGAACCCGTTCACGACTTCCGGCATCACCGCCGTCTCGCCGCCGACGAGCGCCACCTCGGCCTCTTCTGCCCCCGCGGCGAGGCCCTCGCCGAGCTGTGCGGTGAGCGTCTCGCTCGGTTCGTCGACGGCGAGGTAGTCGACGAACGCGTCCGGCGCGACGCCGGCCGCGACGAGATCGTTGACGTTCATGGCGATGCAGTCGATACCGACCGTCGAGTAGTCCGCCATCGCCTCCGCGACGAGCAGTTTCGTGCCGACGCCGTCGGTGGCAAGCGCGAGGTACTGATCGCCGACGGGGACGAGCCCCGCGTAGTCCGTCGTGTTACCGACGTCCGCGACGGCGTCGACCAGTGCGGCGGTCGCGGCCTCGCTCGCGTCGATGTCGACTCCCGCGTCGGCGTACGTCATGCCCTCCTCGCTCTCGGTGTCCGCGTCCTCACTCATACACGGGCGTGCGCAATCGGGCGCGAAAAGGGTAGTGGTGTATGCTCAGCACGTGGTAGCGCGGAGCCTCCGTCCTCAACGAGCGTCGAAGACGCAGGTAGGGCGGAGAGGAAGCGCGTTCGCACATTCTTTAAGACTGTCCGAGACGTATCCTGTTCCACTGTCGACCTCGCACACGTCGGGGACGATAGGAGCCACCAGTAAACTGGCTCCTGTGGTGCGGGAGTACCGTACCCTGTACTCGGGAACGACGACCGCGAACGGGTTGAACTCCCGTTCCCCGTGTGGGGATAGAGCGTGAGAACACCGGGAATTAAATCGGCAGGACAATCCCGGCCTCGGTCGGAGTGGGAGGCATCAACAATGCACCCACGCCGGGGCAAGGATGGTAAGAGGAAGCCGGGCCGCGTCCATGCATGGGGTCGCGGGGCACAATGTCGTTTCGGCAAAGCCCCGTCCTCAAGGAGTGACCGACCGCCGCAAGGCGGGAGGGAGCGAGTAGGGCGGGGTAGTTTACGGAGACTCAAGGAGAAAGCTCCGCCCTTCAGGGCGGGGATGAATCCGACAGCGCCCCCACAATCCACCGCCGAGAGCAGGGCAGGATATTCCACATTTAAACTATATGTTCAAGTAGGTTTGACTACATAGGTTATGTATGGCGAAAACGGTTGTCACCCGCACCTACGCTGCTTCCATCAGGAATCAGCCACAGGTGTCTGACGACCTTGATTCGCTCGGGTTCTCAGCCTCGAAA
>NZ_BMOQ01000005.1 GCF_014647155.1 Halarchaeum nitratireducens
ACGCCGTAGACCACAATATCCCAACGGCGGTCGGGAATCCTCGCGCTTCAGCGCGGGGAGGATGTCAAGCCGGGGAGCCGACGTGCTGGACGCGTTCGATGTCGGCGGTGACGTGGACGCTGTTCGGGAAGTCCCAGGACATGATGTCTCGTGCGAGCTCGTCGGCACCGCGGATCTCGACGCGGCGTCGATACACCGTGTAGCTCCACGCCTCGAACGTGTCGCGCTCGCCGTCGAGTCGCTTGTACTGCGGGACGAAGTGTTGGGTCGGCGATTCCGAGTGCGGGCCTTTGAGCTCCGCACCCTTGCGGCGGACCGTGTCGCGGATGTCCTCGACGACGCCGTCGAGGGCCGCTCGGTCCCCGCTCTCCAGAGTGAGGCTTGTGACGAAAGTCATGGCTGGGGTGCGCGTAACCGTACGCAACAACGTCCACCCTCAAAAACGGCGCGGTTGTTCGCCGCGCCCGTCTCCCCGGTAGTCTCCGACATTCTCTTAATCCGCCGCCGATTTAATGGACACAATGACGGTTGAAGCAACGAGCGCCGGTGCCATCCTGTTCCGGGACACCCGGGGCCGGCGCGAGTACCTCCTTCTCAAGAGCCGCCCCGGGGACTGGGAATTCCCCAAAGGCGGCGTGGAGGGGGACGAAGAACTCCAACAGACCGCCATCCGGGAGGTGAAGGAGGAGGCCGGGATCGGCGATTTCCGTCTCATCGACGGCTTTCGCGACGACTACGATTACGTCTTCGAGGCGAACGGGGACCGCATCCACAAGACGGTCCACCTCTTCATCGCCAAATCCTTCGAGGCCTCCGCCGAGCTCTCGAACGAGCACTCGGACCTCCAATGGCGCGACTACGAACAGGCACTGAACACGATCACGCAGGACGGCCCCCGCGACATCCTCGAGGACGCCCACGAGTTCCTCGACGAGGCGGACCTCTGAGATGGGCGGCGCGGAGTTCGGCTTCGAACTTCGCGTCTGCGCGTGGGCGGAGCGACACTGGACGCCCGCCGATCCCGACAGCCGCGTTCTCGTCGCGCGCCAACTCGGCACTCAGCGGCGGCGCTGGGACACCGTGCTCGTCGAAGCCGACCCCGCGGGACTGCGCGCGCGCGCCGCCTTCGGTCCCGACGAGCTCGACGCCGACCTCCTCGACGTCGTCCGGTACGCGCCCGCCGACTGGACGTACTACCGCGACGCGCTCCCCGATCCGGGCTACCCGTGGCGCTACGTCCGGGAGGCGATCCACCGCGCGAGCGCCCGCGGCGTCCTCGAAGAGCGCAAACGCTCGAATCGGATCGAGATCCGCCGGATCGCGCCGTATCCCGACTGGGTGCGACGGGTCGTCGCGATCGAGAACAAACCCGACCTCGACGCGTCCGCCGCGCGCGCCCTCGCGAATCAGCTCGAACGCGACGTCGCGCTCGGCCTCGCCGACGAGGTGTGGGTCGCCACCCGCGCCGATCGCACGCGCGCGCTCGTCACGGAGATGCCGAGCGCCGCGGGCGTCTTGACGGTCGAGGCGACGGACGACGCGGGCGGCGGCCGAACGGACGGACGGCTTCCAGGAGCGACGCGCGCCCCCGCGATCGACGCTGACGTCGCGTGGCACCCCCGCGCGCTCGATCCGGACGCGTCCGGGGTCCGCGTCACGGACCACGGCGACCCGACGACCTTCGAGTACGTCGCGCCCGCGGAGAAGCGCGAGACGCGGGCCCGGATCGCCGAGCGCGCCTACGGCCGCGGGTGGCGCGCGTACGCCGATACGATGCGTCCGGACTGCCGCGCGTTCGATCTACGCCGTGCCGGCGACGGCCACGTCCCGTACTGCCACGCGAAGGACCGCGAGCAGACCGCCGCGGAGTGTTCGGGCTCGTGTGCCGAGTTCGCCCCCGAACCGCCCGGCTGGCGACAGCGCGGGTGGCCGATCGAGGGCGGCCCGGGGTCCGCGGTGAAACGCCTGCTCGCCGAGCGACGCCGGCGTCACCGCCCGGGACTCGGCGACCGGAGCGCCGATACCAAGTAGTGAGCGGGGGGCGAAGGAGGCGGGTATGGCGCTCCGCGCACCGCACGACGACGCCGAGCCGAGCCACCGCCTCTCCCACGGTCCGGGCGTGCGGAACGGGAGTGCGTTCGCCGCCGAGAACGCCGTCGTCGAGGCCGCCGCCGAGCGGGGGACGCACGTCCACGTCGCCGCGAGCCCGGACGACCTACGCCCACGCGCCGACGGCCGGGCGGGCGTTCCGCTCGCTCGCACCGGCCTCGGCCGGCGAGCGCGCGCTGGACGGCGGCGAGGAACGGATCGGGACGCTCCCCGACGACGCCGAGACCGCGTTACGGGCGCTCGGCGACCCGATCGACGGCGACGACCCGCTGAACTGGCGCGCGTTCGACGTCGGGGCGGTGTTCGTCCGCGACGGCGAGACACCGCTGTACCACTCGGTCCCACACGAATTCCACGTCCGCGAGGTGTACGCCGCCGACGCGCCCGCGTACCGCGACGCCGTGCGGACCGCGCTCTCGGCGATCGACGGCGTGGCGCTGTACCCCGCGGGCCCGCTGCTCACGTGGCGCGTGAACGAGACCGCCTACGAGCTGACGCCGACGTCGCTGCGGTACGCGACGCGCGACGGCGACTGGCGCGCCCACTCGCTCGACCGCCTCGCCGCGGCCGAGACGGCCCGCGGCGGCCGCGGCGTCGACTGCGAGTGGCGCTCGATGACGGCGACGGCACGCGACCCGATTCAGCGGGCGCTCGGGCGCGTCTACGACGTGGTCGCGAGCGAGCCGCCCGGGACGGTGCCGACGGGCGACGCGTCGACGACCGAGGCGGTGCTGGCGGCGCTGTCGGACCTCGCGGAGTCGCTCGGTTACGCCTACGCGGTCAGTCGCCGCTGACCTCGACGGCGTCGCGCTCGACGGCGAGGCGGAACGTCGGAACGGTCCGGTAGATGAGCTCGACGACGCCCTTTCGCTTGAGCGACTGGAGGGCGCGCCGAACGTCCTTCGCGCTCGGCTCCTCGCCGTCGTCGTTCGCGAGGTCGTCGCCGTGGGCCTCGCGGAGGCGGTGGAGGACGCTGACGACGCTTGCGGACTCCTCCGCCGGGCCCGGTGCGACGCCGAACACGAGTCGCTCGAAGTCCGTCATGTGGACCTCGAAGGAGTCGGGTTCCTCGCCGGTGACGGTGGCTCGCGCCTCCGCCGTCGCGCGGATGAGGCTGTTCTCGTCGCGGTAGTAGTACTCTTTCAGCTCCGATTCGAGGTACTGGTGGACCTCGCTCCCCGACTCCATCCCCCAGCGCTCCTGGAGGGCCTTGTTCTTCGTCGGCTGGAGCTCCACGATGTCCGCGAGGCGTTCGGCCGCCTCCTCCGAGAGGGTCATGGTCCCGCGTATTCGGCGGCCCTATTTCGCCGTTTCCCCTCCGGAATCGCCGTCCCGGCTCATCTCGCCCCCATCGTTATGGGCCACCTCCCCGTCCGTGCCACCATGAGCGATCCCGTTCGGCTCGACGTCGACGACGCGGGCGTCGCGACGATCACGATCGACCGCCCGGACCGACTGAACGCGCTCGATAGCGCGACGCTCGACGCCCTCCTCGGTGCGCTCGCGGACGCCGAGGCCGCCGACGCTCGCGCGCTCGTCCTCACGGGCGCGGGCGACGACGCCTTCGCCGCCGGGGCGGACATCGCCGAGATGGCGGAGTACGGCCCCGCGGAGGCCCACGCGTACGCCGACCTCGGCCACGACGTCACGCGGGCGATCGAGACCTTCCCCGCGCCCGTCATCGCGGCGATCGGGGGCTACGCGCTCGGCGGCGGCCTCGAACTCGCGCTCGCCTGTGACCTGCGCGTCGCCGCGGAGAGCGCCGTCCTCGGGCAGACCGAGACCGACCTCGGGATCGTCCCCGGGTGGGGCGGGACCCAACGCCTCCCCCGACTCGTCGGTGACGAGACGGCCCGTCGGCTCATCTACTTCGGCGACCGGATCGACGGGCAGGACGCGTACGACCTCGGCCTCGTCGGTGACCTCGTCGCGCACGACGAGCTCGGCGAGTACGTCGCGGACCTCGCCGCCGACCTCGCCGCGCGCCCGCAGTTCGCGCTCGCCGCCGCGAAGGAAGCGATCACGAAGAGTCACGAGACGGACCTCGGCGCGGGCCTCGACTTCGAACGGCGCACGTGGGCCTCGCTGTTCGGTACGCACGACCAACGCGAGGGGATGGCGGCGTTCTTGGGGGAGCGAGAACCGGTGTTCGAGTAGCGCGCGGCGGCTTCGTCGCCGCGAAGAACGAACGGCGGCCCGCGACAAACAGTTAAGGAGCGGCCAGCGGTACCTGAAGCCATGACAGAACGCGTGAAGCTCAAGGACCTCGAAGACGCCCTCGACGGGCTCCCGTACCCGCTCAGCAAACAGAACGCGGTCGAGGAGGTGACGGGGCTCGTGCTTGTCTACGCGGACGGCGAGGAGCCCGCCGCGGACGTCGTCGAGCGCATTCAGGAGGAGGTGTTCGATGATCCCGCGTCGCTCGCCATCTCGATCCGCAACAACCTCCCGACGGAGGCCGTCGGGGAGCCGGGTCAGTCGGAGGGCGAGGGCTGACGGCGCCGAACACGGAGGCTTATGTGGGCGGGTCAGCTACGGGGGTAGCATGGAATTCTGCGACGAGTGCGGTTCGATGATGCGGGCGGAGGACGACTTCTGGGTCTGTACGTCCTGCGGTCACGAGCAGCCGAAGGGCGACGCCGCCCAGTACACGGTCACCGAGGGCCAAGAGGAGTCGGAGATCGTCGACGTCTCGGACGCCGAGGACCGCGGGCTCCCCTCCACGAAGACCTTCTGTCCGGAGTGTGGCAACGATCGGGCCTACTACTACATGCAGCAGATCCGCAGCGCCGACGAGTCCGAGACGCGCTTTTTCATCTGTACGGAGTGCGAGCACCGCTGGCGCGAAGACGACAACTAACCTAAGATCGGGGGCTCTCCCGCGGGGGATTCGCTTCGCGGTTCGCGCTCGTAACGATCGCCACGAGCGGCGCCCGAGCGGTCCCGTCGCTCGGTGAGTGCGGAGGCGACACCGCGACGGTACCGCGATCGTGGCTCGCACGGCCACGCGATTGCGGACCGATCGACAGCGTACCACAGCGACACGATCGTGGACCTCTATCGCCCGCGCTCCGCACGGCGACGCGCCGGCCTGCGCCTACGGTTTTCGCGCGAACGTGAGGTAGCCCGTGTGGCCGACGCCGCGGGTGCTCGGTCTGGACCCCCGCTCGTCGAAGTCCATCGCGCGCTGGATCGTCTCGATCGTGTCGACGCCGGTGAGGCCCGCGTCGACGGCGGCCTCGTGGCTCGCGCGGGCGTTCTCGACGAACGGCGAGTAGACGGCGACGAACCCCCCGGAAACGAGGTGGTCGTGGAGGCGGGCGACGACCTCGGGGGCGTCCGCGGTGTCGAGCGTCACGAGGTCGAACGTCCCGAGGTCGGCAAACTCCTCGGTGACGTCACCGGCGCGGACTTCGACCCTCTCCTCGACGCCCGCGAGCGTCATGTTCTCGCGCGCGACCTCCGCGAACTCCTCGCGGGCCTCGAAGGTGAGGACGTCCGCACCGAGGCGGCCGAGGTAGGCGGCGAGGACGCCCGTTCCGGTGCCCGCGTCGAGGACGCGGTCGTCCGCGGCCGCGCCCGTCTCGCCGACGACGACGCCGATGTCCTTCGGCATCATCGGCGCGCCCGTTCGTTCGAGGTGATCGAAGAGGTCGGGGCCGCGCAGCGAGCGGACGGTGAACGGCTCGCCGAGATGCGTCTCGACGACCTGTCCCGGTTCGGGGTCCGCGGGGGTCTCGACGACGCCGAGGTCGGTGTGGAGCTCCTCGTCGGGGTGACAGAGGAACTCGCGGTCGTCCCGGACGAGGAGGAACGCCCTCACTCCAGCGTGGCGATCGCGGTCGCGAGGTCGCCGTCGGCGCCCTTCAGGGCCGCGCGGGCCTCCTCCTCGCTCGCGCCCGTCCGCTGGACGACGATCTCGACGTCCGAGTCGGGAATCTCGGGCTCGCCGGCGTCGGCGTCGTCAGCGTCGCCGGATTCGACGGCCGCGGTGGCCTCGCGCTCCTCCGGCTGCCCGAGGATCTGGTAGGTCTCCTGCCCGCGGGCGTCCATCTGCGTGACGTCGGCGTCAGTGAAGACGAGCTCGCGCCCGTCGGCCGTCGTGATGACGACCTCCTCGGCGTCGATCTCGGTGACGTCGATTCCCATCTGTTCCATCATCTGCTGCATCTTCCGGGGGTTCATCCCGCCGCCTCCTCCGAACATGTCCGTCTCTCCGGCCGCCCGGGGCAAAAGCACTGCGGGTCGCGGGCGCGTCCGGCGGTGTACGGTCGCCGTCGGGCCGTCACGGCCGGTCGGACTCACCGGGACGCACCGCCTACTGCGTGCCCGCGCCCTCCCGGATCTTGACCGCCATCCCGGTATCGAAGTCGCGGACGGCGTCGGCGTCGAGTTCGAGGCGGCCGACGGCGATCGGGGAGCCGCCTTCGTGGACGACGACGACCTCGTCGCCGGCGCGGCCCTCGGGGTCGACGTCCGTGACGAACTTGGCGAAGACGTTCTTCCCCTCGCGGACGAACGGCTCGCTCTCGTCGCCGACGACGACGCGGCACGCGGGCGCGCTGAGTGCGTCGTGCAGGCGCTCGCCGCCGGCGAGTCCGAGCGTGAAGCGCCCGTCGGTCCCGAGGGAGACGAGGCGTTCGCCCTCGCGCGTCGAGACCTGCCGGGGGCGCCCGGACTTCGAGCGGTCGACGTCGTACGCCTCCCCGTCGGGGAACAGCGCCTCGCCCGCGCCCGCGCGGAACTGGTAATCCGCGATCGTCCGCAGGGTCCGTCGTTCCGAATCCTCCATGCGGGACACCTCCGCGCGACGGCGGGATGTACCCTTCGGACGGGAGAGGTGGGCTTATGTGCTGGGCGACCCAAACCGAGAGTACGATGGAAACGAAGACGCTCGCGGGACTCCCGATCCTCGTGGCCGCGGTGGCGTTGCTGTTGTGGACGACGCTGACGATGAAGACCGTGGGTCCGATGACGCTCGGGGCCGGCGCGATCGCGTCCGTCGGACTCGCGGCGGGCGCGCTCCTCGTCGGTACGGCCGGCGACGGGCGCTCCGTTTAGAGCAGTACCGTTTCGGACAGATCCGCCAAGTCCGTGAAGTCGTCGGCGGCGTCGATGAGTTCGTCGGCGGTCGACGAGCGGAACCCGAACACCTCGACGCGGACGCCTTCGTGACGGAGGTGGTGGCAGAGCCGCGAGAAATCCCCGTCGCCCGTGCAGAGCGCGACGGCGTCGACCTTCTCCGCGAGCGTGACGGCGTCGAGGCTGATGCCGACGTCCCAGTCGGCCTTCTTCGACCCGTCCCCGAACGTCTTGATCTCCTTTATCTTCGCCTCGAAGCCGATGTCGCGTAGCGCCTCGAAGAACGATTCCTCCTGTGGGGAGTCCGCGCGGATGACGTAGGCGATAGCGCGGACGAGCTCGCGGCCGTCGACGGCGGCGTCGAGCAGGCCCGAGTAGTCGACGTTCTGCGAGTAGAGGCTGTGAGAGGAGTGATAGAGGTTCTGCGCGTCCGCGAGGACGGCGACGCGCTGTGCGGGGTGGATCTCGGCCATCTGTTGGCGTCCGCTTCGCCGGTCTGTCGTAAAGAGGCTACGCACGGGCGTGGACGCGAGCGACCGCGGGCACGTCGGCGACGCACCCACTCTCACTCGACCGCGGACCGCGCACCTCAGGCCTCTGGCGTCTCGTGGCGCGTCAGAGCGAGCGTCTCGGGGTCGAGGGCGTAGTAGGACTCCCAGACGGGGTCGACGGTGACGACGCGGGTGTCGCCGAGCGTCGACTCGGTGTGCTCGTGGTGGTGGCCGACGAGGCAGAGGTCGGGCGAGAGCGCCGTGACGAGGTCGTCGACGTGCCGACAGCCGACGTCGTACTCCTCCATCACGGGCGTCCCGTGGGGGGCCTGGTGAGTGAGGAGGACGTCGACGTCGTCGAGGGCTTTCGCGCGTTCGACGTCCGCGCGGACGAAGTGGCGGCGGCGCTCGCCGACGAGCGCGGAGCGGGGTTTGTCGTACTGCGTCGGCGCGTAGTTCCCCGAGAGGCCCGCGACGCGAACGCCCTCGACGTCGACGGCGTCGCTGGCGAGCAGGCGGGCGTTCTCGACGTCGCGCGAGCGGACGCGGCCGTGACGGAGCGCGTCGATGACGTCGAAGTCCTCGTTGTTGCCCGCGACGAAATACGTGCGCACGGGGAGGTCGTAGTATTCGAGATCGCCGCACTGGACGGCGACGGACTCGTCGGCGGCGCGGTAGGCGGCGAAGAGCGCCCGCTTGCGGGCGGGGTCGGTCGCGTGAGCGTCGCCGAGGACGAGCATCGTCCCGGTGGTGTCGGCCGCGCCGGCATAAATCCTCGCCAGTCGCGCGACGCGGCGACAGAATCTTATAACAGCGCCCGTTACACGACTGTATGACCGGAACGCACGCGCTCGCGCGGTCGCCGACCGCCGTGAGCGACGGCGTTCTCCCGCGCGTCGCTAAACGCGCGCGAACCGGAACCGGCTCGCTGCGGGCGTAGCGTCCCGTCTCGGGCTACCGCGGTCGGAACCGCGTATCGTTTTACTCCCACCCGCAGTCACTCTACACCACACACATGTCCCACACGCCACCGACGACCGGCACGTTCGTCGCGATGACGACGCCGTTCGAGGACGACCCCGACCGCATCGATCACGAGCAGCTCGCCGCCGACGCCCGACGCTTGGAAGCCGCCGGCGTCGACGGCCTCGTCCCCGCGGGCTCGACCGGCGAGTCCGCGACGCTGACCCACGACGAACACGTCGATGTCGTCGACACCGTCGTCGACGCCGTCGACGTCCCCGTGATCGCGGGCGCGGGGTCGAACTCGACCCACGAGGCCGTCTCGCTCTCCCGCCGGGTCGCGGACGCCGGCGCGGACGCCCTGTTGCTCATCTCGCCGTACTACAACAGGCCCGAGCCGTCCGGGATGGAACGCCACTACCGCCGGATCGCCGACGCGGTCGACCTGCCGCAGATCGTCTACAACGTCCCCTCGCGGACGGGGCGGTCCGTCGACGTGGACACGACGGTCGCGCTCGCCGAGCACGAGAACATCGTCGGCTACAAGGCCGCGAGCGGCGACGTCGGGCTCGTTTCGGAGGTCATCGAGCGAACGCGCGACGAGGAGTTCGCGGTGCTCTCGGGCGACGACGGGATGACGCTCCCGCTGCTCGCCATCGGCGCGACGGGCGTCATCAGCGTCGCCGCGAACGTCGTCCCGGAGCGCACGGCGGCGCTCGTCGACGACGCCCTCGACGGCGAGTACGCGCTCGCCCGCGAGCGCCACCACGCCCTCGGCCCGCTCTTCCGCGCGCTCTTCGACGAGACGAACCCGATCCCGGTGAAGGAGGCGATGGACGTCTGGGGGTACGGCCCCGCCGAACTGCGCGATCCGCTCTCCCGCGCGACGCCGGAGACCCGCGCGACGCTCGAGGCGCTCCGCGACGACTTGGAGGGCGAGCGATGACGCCGCGGCTCGCCGTCACGGGCGCGACCGGCCGGATGGGCCAGACCGTCCTCGCGCTCGCGCGCGAGCGCGGCCTCGACGTCGCGTTCGCGGTGAACCGCGACGCGGACGGCGAGCACGTCGAGGGCGTCCCCGTCCGTCCGAGCGCGGAGTTCGAGGCGCTCCTCGACGAGGAGCGCCCGGACGCCGTCGTCGACTTCACCGGCCCGGAGGCGACCGTGGCGTACGCGGGCGCGTGTGCGACGTACGGCGTCCCGCTCGTCACGGGCACCACGGGGTTCTCCGAGGCCGACGTCGCGGCGCTGGAGGAAGCGGGCACCGCGGTCCCGATCCTCGTCGGCGCGAACTTCTCGCGGGGCGTGCAGGCGCTCCTCGACGCCGTCGAGAGCGCGGTGACGGACCTCCCCGAGTACGACGTCGAACTGCTCGAAACGCACCACAACGGGAAGCGCGACGCGCCCTCGGGCACCGCGAAGATACTCCTCGACCGAATCGAGGGCGCCCGCGAGGGCGCGAGCGAGCGCGTCCACGGCCGCGAGGGCGAGGCGCCCCGAGAGGCGGGCGAGATCGGCGTCCATGCGCGCCGCGCGGGCGACGTGACCGGCGAGCACGAGGTGCTCCTCGCGGGGAACCACGAGAGCCTCGAACTGACGCACCGCGCGGGCTCCCGGAGCGTCTTCGCGGAGGGCGCGCTGGACGCGGCGGCGTGGCTCGCCGAGCAACCGGCGGACTATTACCGCTTCGAGACAATCGCCACCCAACTGTGAGCCGAAGCTACGACGCGCTCGAAGCGGACGTGGAGGACCTCTGGGAACGCGTGCAGACCGACGGCCTCGGGCCCGCGGATCTCGATCCGGCGGACGCGGACACGATCGACACCTTCCTCGACGCGCTCGAAGCGGGCGAGGTTCGCGCCGCGGAGAAGGACGCGGGCGAGTGGGAGGCCGTCGAGTGGGTGAAGCGCGGCGTCCTGCTGAACTTCTCGCTCCGGGAGACCGAGGCCCGCGAGTACGGCGGCGTCACCTACCACGACGTCCTGCCGCTGCGCGACACCGCGGACCTCGGCGAGCGCGGCACGCGGAACACGCCGGACGGCACGACGATCCGACGCGGCGCGTACGTCGGCAGTGATGCGATCCTGATGTCCCCGGCGTTCGTGAACATCGGCGCGCACGTCGGCGACGGCACGCTCGTCGACTCCTGCGACACCGTGGGGTCCTGCGCACAGATCGGCGACGACGTGAAGCTCGGCGCGAACACGCTCATCGGCGGCGTCCTCGAACCGGTTGAGGACGCGCCCGTCGTCGTCGAGGACGGCGTCTCGCTGGGAGCCGGCTGTCGCGTCACCTCCGGCTTCGTCGTCGGGGAGAACTCCGTCGTCGGGGAGAACACCCTACTCACACCGCGCATTCCCGTCTACGACCTCGTCGACGAGGAGGTCATCTACGGCCACCTCCCGCCGGAGCGCCGGGCGTTCACGCGCTTCGTCGAGTCCTCCATCGGCGAGCACGACCTCTTCGACGGCGGCGCGTACAAGCCCGCCGTCGTCGCCACCGATCTCGAAGCGAGCACGCTCGAAGCCAGCCAGCGCGAGGAGGCGCTCCGGGAGTGAGCGGGGACGGAGACGCGGCGGGCCCGGCCGTCCGCCGGCTCTCGGCGTGGGACGCCGACGCGCTGGCCGACCTCGCCGACGCGTACGGCACGCCGCTCTACGTCGACGACCTCGAACGGGTCCGCGCGAACTACGCGCGCCTCGCCGCGGCGTTCCCGGACGCCGAGGTGCTGTTCGCGGTGAAGGCCAACGCGGGCGCCCACGTCCTGCGGACGCTCCGTGACGCCGGGGCGGGCGCGGAGTGCGCGAGCGCGGGCGAGCTCGCCCGCGCCCTCGACGCCGGCTTCGGCCCCGCGGACGTCCACTACACGGCCGTCAACCCCCCCGCCGAGGACCTCGACTACGCCTGTCGGGTCGCCGCGGAACGCCCCGGTCTCACGGTCACCGCCGGCGCGCGCGACACCATCGACCGCCTCGCCGAGCGCGGCTTCGCGGGGCGCTTTTGCCTCCGCGTCCACCCGGGCGTCGGCGCGGGCCACAGCGAGTCCGTCTCGACCGGGAAGGACGCGAAGTTCGGCGTGCCCGCCGACGAGGCCGTCGCGGCCCTCGATGCCGCGACCGACCACGGCTTCGACGTCGTCGGCCTCCACGCGCACGCGGGCAGCGGCATCACGAACGACCAACTCGACGAGCACGAGCGCGTCGTCTCGACGCTCGCGGACGTGGCGCGCGAGAGCGGCCGCGACTTCGAGTTCGTGGACGTCGGCGGCGGCTTCGGCGTCCCGTACCGAGAGGACGAGGACGCGCTCGACCTCGAACGCGTCGGCGCGCGCACGCGAGACGCCCTCGGCGGCGTGGACGCGACGCTGACGGTCGAACCCGGGCGCTACCTCGTCGCGGACGCGGGCGTCCTCCTCACCGAGGTGAACACCGTGAAGCGCGTCGCCGGCACCACCATCGCCGGCGCGGACGCGGGGATGACGGCGCTCGTCCGCCCCGCGATGTACGGCTCGTACCACCCGATCCGCTCGCTCGTCGAGTCCAGACCGACCGAGGAAGTTTCGGTCGTCGGGCCCGTCTGTGAGAGCACGGACGTCCTCGGCGAAGCGCGCGAGCTCCCCGCGCCCGAGCGCGGCGACCTGCTCGCCGTCGGGAACGCGGGCGCGTACGGCGTCGAGATGGCCTCGCAGTACAACTCGCGTCCGCGGCCGGCGGTCGTCGCCCTCGACGGCGGCGATCCCGAACTCGCCCGGCGACGCGAGACGCTCGCGGACGTGACGCACGCCGAGGCCACGGCACGCACCTACCGAGACCCATGACCAGCTACGACGTGTACCACGGCACCGGCAACGCATTCGCGATCGTCGACGCCGACGAGGCGCCCGAGAAGACGGCGTTCGGCACCGACCTCTGTCGGTCGCTCGATGTCGACGGCACGCTGTTCCTCGGGATCGAGGACGGCGGCGCGCGCGCGACGATGACGCTCGTCCAACCCGACGGCTCGCGCGCGGCGATGTGCGGCAACGGCGCGCGGTGTGCGGCGAAGTGGGTGAGCGAGCGCACCGGCCGCGACGTTCTCACCCTGGAGACGGGCGCCGGCCCGCGGCGCTGCACGGTCGAGGGCGACGTCGTCACGGTCGAGATGGGGACGCCGTCGTTCGCCCCCGCCGACGTCCCGCTCGCCCGCGAGGCCGCGCTCGTCGACGAGGAACTCGACGGGTACGACGTGACGGCGGTGAACACGGGCGTCCCGCACGCCGTCGCGTTCGTCGATGACGTGCGTAGCGTCGAGCTCGCCGAGGTGGCCCCGCCGATCCGCCACCATGAGGTCTTCCCGGAGGGCGCGAACGTGAACCTCGCGGCGGCCCGGGCGGGCGGCGGCTTCGATCAGCGCACCTACGAGCGCGGCGTCGAGAGCGAAACGCAGGCCTGCGGGACGGGCGCGGTCGCCATCGCCGCCGTCGCCGCCCGTCTCGGGTCGATCCCGGAGACGGGCGAGGTGACGGTGTCGCCACCGGGCGGCGACCTCGCGATCGGCCTGCGCGAGGACGGGACGACGACGCTGCGCGGCCCGACCGAGCGCACGCTGACCGGCGAGGTGTCGGACGCGTGAGCGTCGATCCAGTCGCCTTCCTCGAACGCGCCGTCGAAGTCCCCTCACACGAGGACGTCGACGCGATGCGCGCGTTGCTCGTCGAGGAACTCGCTGACGCGGGCGTCGAGGCGCGCGTGGACGACGCGGGCAACACGCTCGCCCGGAAGTCGGGCGCCCGCGAGGGCCCGCACGTCGTGTTGAACACGCACGTCGACACGGTGCCCCCGCACGTCCGACCGACGCGCGACGGCGACGTCCTGCGCGGTCGCGGATCGTGCGACGCGAAGGGACCGCTGGCGGTCCTGCTCTCGGCGTTCCTCGACGCCGATCCCGCGCGCGGGACGCTGACGCTCGCGGTGACGCCGGACGAGGAGACGGACTCGACGGGCGCACACCACCTCGCCCTCGATGCGGACTGTTACGTCGTCGGCGAGCCGACCGAGCTCGACGTCTGTACGTCCGCGCGCGGCCGGTTCCAGGGGACGGTGACGTGCGCCGGCACGGCGGCGCACGCCGCCGAACCCGACTCCGGCGTCTCCGCGATCCAGGGCGCGGCGGCGGCGCTCCGAGCGCTCGAAACGTTCGACGCCGAGCGCGGTCCCGACGGTCATCCGTCGCTGGGCGCGCCGACGCTGACGGCGACGACCATCGAGGGCGGGGCGGCGACGAACCAGATCCCCGCGGACTGCTCGTTCGTGATCGACCGGCGTTCCGTGCCGCCGGAGACGGCGGACGGCTTCTTCGCCGGCCTGCGCGAGCACCTGCGCGCGGCCGTCCCGGCGGACGTCGACGTGGCGGTCGATCCCCAAGCCCGGACGACGCCGTTCCTGGAGGCGTTCGCCACGCCGCGCGACGCCGACGTGGTACGCGCGCTCTGTGGGGCGGGCGCGGGCGATCCGCGGCCGTTCGGCGCGGCGACCGAAGCCTCGTACTTCGCGCGCGACGCGCCGACGGTCGTCTTCGGGCCGGGCTCGCTCGCGGACGAGGAGGGCGCGGTCGCGCACGCGGAGCGCGAGTACGTCGACCTCCGCGAGGTCGAGACGGGCGCACGGATCGTCACCGACGCGCTCGGGGCGCTACTCGGCTGACCGGCGACTCACTCAGCCGAAGAAGACGTCGACGACGTCGCTGCCCCTGTTCCCGACGTCCCGGTACAGCTCCGTGTAGCCGCAGTTCTCGCAGGTGACGGTCCCGAAGCGGTTCGTCTGCACGTCGAACAGCTTGGAGAGCCCGGAGCCGGTGGTGGAGATCGAGCCGGTGGCGGCCTCGTCGTGGCCGCACTTCGGACAGCCGTAGTCGTCGTCGGTACCGCTCGGGGAGGTCTCAGGGTCGGACATCGCGGCCGGGAGTGCGTCCGCCGACGGTAAAAGCCTTGTACGCGTCAGGCGTCGCGGGCGAGGTCGGCGGCGACGCCCGTGTAGCCGGCGGGCGTGAGCGCGCGCAGTTCCTCGCGGACGTCGGGGGACACGTCGAGGTCGCAGAAGAGGTCGCGGAAGTCGGCGAGCGTGACGCGTTCGCCGCGCGTGAGCTCCTTCACGCGTTCGTAGGCCTCGGTGTCTCCCTCTCGGCGGAGGATCGTCTGGACGGCCTCGCCGATGACCTCGGGGGTGGCCTCCAGGTCCTCGCGCATCACGGTCTCGTTGGGGACGACCTTGTCGAGGCCGTCCTGGAGTTTGACGTACCCCAGGAGGCAGTAGGCGAACGCGGCGCCGACGTTCCGCTTCACCGTGGAGTCGGAGAGGTCGCGCTGGAGGCGGGAGGTCGGGAGGTAGTCGGCGAGGAAGTCGAGGTCGCTGTTGGCCTTCGAGAGGTTCCCCTCGGAGTTCTCGAAGTCGATGGGGTTGACCTTGTGCGGCATCGTCGAGCTCCCGGTCTCCGATTTCGCGGCCTCCTGGCCGAGGTAGCGCTGGGAGACGTACGTCCAG
The DNA here is from genome assembly GCF_014647155.1 of Halarchaeum nitratireducens. Classification (GTDB taxonomy): domain Archaea; phylum Halobacteriota; class Halobacteria; order Halobacteriales; family Halobacteriaceae; genus Halarchaeum; species Halarchaeum nitratireducens. The sequence continues at coordinate 15,164 of NZ_BMOQ01000005.1, forward strand.
ACGTCCTGATCGAGGTCGAGGAGGACGGTGTTCGTCTCGCGGAGCGCGCCGAAGAGCGCGGCGACGTCGTCGGAGGGGTTGACCTGCGTCGTGGGCTCGACGTGGTCGAGGCCGAGGGAGGCGACGAAGTCGCGGGAGAAGGCGCGCCAGTCGACGTCGGGGTAGGCGACGTGGTGGGCGGCGTAGTCGCCCGAGGCGCCGGCGAGCTTGCCCGCGAGGCCGTCGGCGGCGGCCTCGACGTCGGCGAGCTTGCGGCCGAGGCGGGCGGCGTAGACGGCCATCTCCTTGCCGAAGGTAGTGGGCGTCGCGGGCTGACCGTGGGTGCGCGCGAGCATCGGCGTGTCTGCGTACTCGTGAGCGAAGTCGACGAGCTCGTCGCGGATCGCGCGGAGTGCGGGGACGAGCACCTCGGTGACGGCGGGCTTGAGGAGGAGGCGGTAGGCGAGGTTGTTGACGTCCTCGCTGGTGAGCGCGAAGTGGATCCACTGGTGGACGCGCTCGGGGGCGTGCTCACGGACGAAGTACTCGACGGCCTTCACGTCGTGGTTCGTGGCGGCGTAGGTCTCTGTCCCTTCGGTCTCGATGCGCTTGACGAGTCGCGCCGACTCGCCGTCGAAGGACTCGTAGGCCTCGCGCAGCGCGGCGCGTTCGGACTCCGAGAGGTCGAGCGGCGTCACGTCCAGGTCAGCGAGCGCGCAGAGGTACTCGACTTCGACGCGGACGCGGGCGCGGATCAGCGCGGCCTCGCTCGCGTAGTCCGCGAGCGGCGCGGTCCGTGAGGCGTAGCGTCCGTCGAGCGGCGAGACGGCGTCGAGGGGGTCGGGCATGGGCGTCACTCCCGCCCGGCGACCCAAAAGCGTGCCGGTCCGAATCGCCACGTGTGTGTATAGGTGGGGGCGAAAGGAGCGTCTATTCGCCTCTATCTATGCCCGTTCGTGTATATATCGGACTCAGGAACCGAAACCACTTTCTTCGTGGCGGTAGCGACTGCCACGTATGAAGCTCGCTGGCATGGCTAGCAACCGTGGACGGAACCTGCTGCACATCGCCGACCGCGCGCCCGGTGGCGCGGAGTTCTCGGTGATCGTCACGAACGACGCGGACGCCCCCGTGCTCGCGGCCGCCGCGGAGCGCGACATCCCGACCGAAGTCGTCGAACGCGACGCGGACGAGTTGCGCGAGGCCCACGAGGAGCGCGTCCTCGACGCGCTCGAGGGGTACGACTTCGACCTCGTCACGCTCGACGGTTACATGCGCGTCCTGACGGAGACGTTCCGCGACGCGACGCCGACGACGCTGAACGTCCACCCGAGCCTCCTGCCGTCGTTCCCCGGTGCGGACGCCCACGAGCAGGTGCTCGACGCCGACGTGAGCGTGACGGGCGCGACGGTCCACGTCGTCACCGAGGCGGTCGACGAAGGTCCGGTCGTCACGCAGGAGCCCGTCGCGGTCTACGAGGACGACGACGTCGCGTCGCTCAAGGAGCGCGTGCTCCACGACGCCGAGTTCAAGGCCTACCCGCGCGCGGTGAAGTGGTTCGCCGAGGGCGAGGCCGAACTCGTCGGCGACGAGGTGGCGGTCACGGCCGACGCCGCGGCGGAACTGCCGCTGCGCCGCATCGAGGGTGCGGATCGGACCGCCGACCTCCGATACGGGGAGAACCCCCACCAGGACGCCGCGGTCTACGGCGACGCCTCCTGCGAGGAGCCGAGCGTCGTCGCCGCCGAGCAGCTCAACGAGGGCGCGAAGGCGCTCTCGTACAACAACTACAACGACGCGGACGGCGCGCTCAGCCTGATCAAGGAGTTCGAGCGTCCCGCGGCCGCGGCGATCAAGCACACGAACCCCGCCGGCTGTGCGACCGCCGACACCCTCGCGGAGGCCTACGCGGACGCCCTCGCCACGGACCCGATGAGCGCCTTCGGCGGCATCGTCTCCCTCAACCGTACGTGCGACGAGGAGACCGCCGAGCTGATCGTCGACTCGTTCAAGGAGGTCGTCGTCGCCCCCGGATACACCGACGACGCGCTGGACGTCCTCACGGCCCAGGAGAACCTCCGCGTGCTCGACGTCGGCGGCGACGAGCTCGGACCGGACGTCGTGAGCGAGACCTACACGGATCAGTCGCTCGTCGGCGGCCGCCTCGTCCAAGAGCGCGACACGTGGGCCCCCGAGCCGGACGACCTCGAGGTCGTCACGGAGGCCGAGCCGACCGAGGCGCAGATCGAGACGATGTGCTTCTCGTGGCGCGTCCTCAAACACGTGATGTCGAACGGGATCGTCCTCGCCAAGGACACCGAGACGGTCGGCGTCGGCATGGGCCAGGTCTCGCGCGTCGACGCCGTCCGCCTCGCCGCGATGAAGGCCGAGGAGCACGCCGAGGACAAGGGCCCCGAGGGCTCCGTCATGGCCTCCGACGCCTTCTTCCCGTTCCCGGACGCCGTCGAGGAGGCCGCGAAGGCCGGGGTCGACGCCATCGTCCAGCCCGGCGGGTCGAACAACGACGAGGCCGTCATCGAGACCGCCAACGAACACGGTATCGCCATGGCGTTCACGGGCAACCGGACCTTCCGTCACAGCTAACGCGCTTCTCACGCCCCCGTCTCTCCCCCTCTCGGCGTCCGCGGGGAAACGGCTACGACGCTCGCGCGCGATCGGGCGTCCGCGTCGCGGACCGGGGGTGAGTCCATCCGACACGCATTTGACGGCCGGCGCGGACGTATCGGTATGCGCTACGACGAGGCCGCGAACTTCCTCCTCGACCTCCGGCGGTTCAGTCCGCGGGCGGGGACGGAGGGGATCGCGGACCTGCTCTCGACCCTCGACGACCCACATCGGGGCCCGACGTACGTCCAGGTCGCGGGGTCGAACGGGAAGGGAAGCACTGCACGGATGGTGGAGGCCGCGCTCCGCGAGACGGACCTGGACGTCGGTCTCTACACGTCGCCGCACTTCGACGACCTGCGCGAGCGGATCCGCGTGAACGGGCGGAAGATCCCGGAGTCAGCGGTCACGGAGTACACCGCGGCGATCGAGGCGTACGTCACGGAGCACGCGGCGGCCGGTGAGTCGCCGACGTTCTTCGAGGCGGTGACGGGGATGGCGCTCTGGCACTTCGGCGAGAGCGACGTCGACGTGGCGATCCTCGAAGTCGGCATCGGCGGCCGGTTCGACGCGACGAGCGTCGTCGAGCCGAGCGCGGCCTGTGTGACGAGCGTCTCGCTCGAACACACGGACGTCCTCGGCGACACCGTCGCGGAAATCGCGCGCGAGAAGGCGGCGGTCGCGCCGGCCGACGCGCCGCTCGTCACGGCGACGACGGGTGAGGGCCGCGAGACCGTCCGTGAGATCGCCGGCGACATCGTGACGGTCGGCGAGTCGGCCGACGACGACGTGCGGGTCTCCTACGAGGGGCCCGTGTCGATCGGCGAGGCGGGCGTGACGATCACGGACGCGAGCGGGACGCTCGACGCGCGCCTCCCGCTGTTCGGCGAGCATCAGGCGACGAACGCGGGGATCGCGGCGACGCTCGCGCGCCAGCTCGTCGACATCGACGACGCGACGCTCGCGCGCGGCCTCCGGAAGGCCCACTGGCCGGGACGCTTCGAGGTGATGGGCGACGACCCCCTGACCGTCCTCGACGGTGCGCACAACCCCGACGCGTGCGCGGCGGTCGCCGATACGCTCGCGGACCTCGACTACGACGACCTCCACCTCGTCGTCGGCGCGATGAACGACAAGGACCACGTCGGGATGGCCGGGGCGCTTCCGACGGCCGATCACGTCTGGACGTGTCGCCCCGACACCGGGCGGGCGGAGGACGAGGCTGCGCTCGCGGCCGCGTTCCGCGAGGCCGGCGCCGGCGAGGTGTCGACGCGCCGCGCCGTCGAGACCGCGCTCGACCGGGCGCTCGCGGCCGCCGACGCGGACGACTGCGTGCTCGTCGCGGGATCGCTCTACACCGTCGCGGAGGCCCGGCGGCGCTGGACGCGGGTGTCCGTCCCGAAGCGCGCCGACGACCTCGCGGAGTCGCGCGCACACCTCGAACGCGCGCACGTCACCCCGGGGGGCGCCTGGCGGATGCGCGGGAAGGGCGTCCACCGGGTCGTCCAGACGCACGTCCAGAAGCGCCAGGCGCAGTACCTCAAGGAGGAGCTGTTGAGCCTCGGGGGCGAGTGCGCGGTCTCGGGGCTGAACGAGCAGGCCCGCGGGACCCTCGACGTCGTCATGATGGCGACGCTCGCGCAGTTCAAACGCCTCTGCGAGAAACTCGACGGCCAGCCGTACGGGCTGTCGATCTACGCGGACGAGCTCCGCGAGACGCTCGACATCCAAACCGACGAGGGCGGGGTCGACTACCCGTGGACGGACGAGGGGACGGCCGTGATGGGCATCCTGAACGTCACGCCCGACTCGTTCCACGACGGCGGCGAGTACGAGGCCGTCGAGGACGCCGTCGCCCGCGCCGAGCAGATGGTGGCGGACGGAGCCGACATCGTCGACGTCGGCGGCGAGTCGACGCGTCCGGGCGCGGACCCGGTTCCCGCCGAGACGGAGATCGAACGCATCGTCCCCGTCATCGAGCGGATCGCGGATCTCGACTGCCTGATCAGCGTCGACACGATGAAAGCGGAGGTCGGTCGCGCGGCGCTGGAGGCCGGTGCGGACGTCCTCAACGACGTCACCGGGCTCGACGACCCCGAGATGCGCTTCGTCGCCGCCGAGTACGACGCGCCGCTGATCGTGATGCACTCGCTGAACGCGCCCGTCGAACCCGGCGAGGAACCCGAGTACGACGACGTGGTCGAGGACGTCATCGACGAACTCCGCGAGCGCGTCCTGCTCGCGGAGAAGGCGGGCCTCCCCCGGGAGAAGATCGTCGTCGATCCCGGTCTCGGCTTCGCCAAGACCGTCGACGAGGAGTTCGAGATCCTCAAGCGCACCGACGAGTTCCACGCGCTCGGCTGTCCCGTCCTCATCGGCCACTCGCACAAGTCGATGTTCGGCGCGATCGGGGGGCCCGAGGACAGCGCGCCCGCGACGGTCGCGGGCACGGCCATCGCCGCCGAGCGCGGGGCGGACGTCGTCCGTGTCCACGACGTCCCCGAGAACGCCGCCGCGGTCCGGACCGTCGACGCGACGCGCCGCGGGGCGGACGTCGCGGGGGACGACGATGCGTGAGGACGCCGACGGCCGCGCCTCCTACCTGCGCGCGGTCCACGAGGCGTACGACGAACTCGCACGCGTCCACCGCGAGGCCCGCACCGCGGTCGGCGAACCCGGGATCGATCAGGTGGACGCGGTGGCCCGCGACCTCCCGGACGGCGCGCGCGTCCTCGACGCGGGGTGTGGCTCCGGGGTCCCCGTCCTCTCGCGGTTCGACCTCGCGTTCGACGTCGTCGGACTCGACCTCTCGCGCGAGCAGTTAGAGCGCGCCCACGAGCGCTCGCCGACCGCCGGGCTCGTTCAGGGCGACATGACGTCGCTCCCGTTCGCGGACGGCGTCTTCGACGGCCTCGTCGCGCTCCACTCGATCATCCACGTGCCCCGCGACGCCCACCCGAGCGTCTATCGGGAGTTCCACCGCGTGCTCGGTGACGACGCGCCCGCCCTCGTCACCACGGGGACGGACGCCTACGAGGGCGGCACGCCGAACTGGCTCGGGAGCGGCGTCGAGATGCACTGGAGTTTCCCCGCGGCCGAGGAGACGCTGGCGAGCCTCCGCGACGCCGGCTTCGCGATCGAGGAGGAGACGCGCGTCCCGGACGAACACGGCGGCGGCGAGTTCCTCTTCGTCCGCGTGCGCGCCTAGAGCGACCGGTAGAGGTCGACGTGGCGCGCGAGGAACCGATTGGCGTCGTACTCCGCGTACGCCTCGTTGACGGACGCGCGCGCCGTCGCCGTCGCCTCCCGGAGGCACTCGACCAGCGCCTCGTCGCTCGTCGCCAATAGGCCCCGATCGGCGTGCTCGACGAGCTCGTGCGCCGCCGAGTTCGCGTGGTACTCGACGACGCCGACGCAGCCGCAGGCGAGCGCGCGCAGGAGGTCGGTCGGGAAGCTCGTCCGCGTCGCCGTCTGCGCGTAGACGTGTGCGCCCTTGAACAGCGCGAGCCGCCGGTCGAGCTCGCACGCGCCGACGAAGTCGATCCGGTCCGCGATCCGCAGGTCGCTGGCCTGGCGCTCGTAGCGCGCGCGCTCCGGCCCGTCGCCGATCACGGTCGCCGACCACTCCCGGTCGCGGAACTCCGCGAGCGCGAGCAACAGCGATTCGAGGTTCGCCGCGTCGTCCAGCCGCCGGGAGTAGACGACGTCGCCCGCGTCGGCCGCGGGATCGACGGCCCGGACGCGCGCCATCTCGACGGGGTTCGGCAGGCGCGTGAGCGCGTCGCCCGCGACGCCGAGCTCGCGGACCGCCGTGGCGACGAACGCCGAGGGGACGATCGCCGCGTCCGCCGCTCGAAGCGCCCAGCGGTCGGCGCGCGACCCGGGCGGCGGCTCGTAGTAGCCGATCACGACCGGCGTGCCCGGCGACGTCACGCGCGCGCCGAGGGCGTGCTCGGGGGTCGCGCCCGCGACGTGGACGACGTCGGGGTCGAACCCGCGAAGCGCGCGGGCGAGTCGAAGCGTCGCCCAGCGCTCGCCCGGCGTCGACGCGATCGCGCGATACGTGATCCCGTCGTGGTCGAACGACGGGAACCCCCCGTCCCACCACCGCGCGCAGAACACCGTGACGTCGTGACCGTTCGCGTCGAGCAGCGACGCGAGCGCGTCGAGGCGCGCGGCGGCGTCGTCCGCGGTGCGTCGCTCCTCGTCGTGATGAACGGTCCGGTCCGTAACGAGCGCGACGCGCATGTCTGACGGGTGTGCGAGACGGGGGCAAAAGCCTTGCTGCATCCTGTTCCGGAACGGCGTCGGGGAGGGCGGCCGGTACGATGGCGTGAGCGGGCACGACGGGCGCCGGGGGGTGCGGCAGTCGGCGGCGACACGACGCGAGCACTCTCCCGGTCCGCATCGGCACCCGAAGACCTATCGACGCGCCCGCGCACCTCCCCGCATGGCCTACGACATCGAGCGGTACCTGAACGTCCGGAGCGCCGGCGGGCCGACGTTCGGCCCGGACGGCCAGTTGGCGTTCAGGATGGACATGACGGGCGTCACGCAGGTCTGGCGCCTCGACGGCGCGCGCGAGTGGCCGGCGCAGCTCTCCTTCCACGAGGAGTCGGTGAGCTTCGCGTCCTACTCGCCGACGCGCGACGAACTCGTCTACGGGATGGACCGCGGCGGCAACGAGCGGACGCAGCTCTACCGGCTCGCCGGCGACGGGAGCGACGAGGTCGCGCTCACGGACGACCCCGAGACGATCCACGGCTGGGGCGGGTGGAGCCACGACGGCGAGCGCGTCGCGTTCACGGCGAACCGCCGCGACGAGGGGCACTTCGACGCGTACGTCCAGCGCCGCGACGAGACGGCCGACGCCGCCGACCTCGTCTTCGACGGGTCGGAGTCGGACCTCTGCTCTCTCGCGGGGTGGAGTCCGTCGGACGATCGACTCCTCGTCCACGAGACGCACTCGAATCGCTCCCACGACCTCCACCTCACGCACCTCGCAGGGGACGTGGTGCCCCTCACGGCCGACCACGAGGGCGAGGTACGGTACGCCTCGGTCGCGTGGGGACCCGACGGGGAGACGCTGTATGTGGCGACGGATGCGGGCCGCGACACGCTCGCGCTGCGCGAACTCGATCCCGAGACGGGCGCCCTCGGGCCGGTCGAGATCGGCGGCGACTGGGACGTCTCCTCGGTGGTCGTCGACGCCGCGACGCGGACGATGGCCGTGGTGCGCAACGTCGACGGGTACAGCGACCTCTCCCTCTTCCGGATCGACGACGCGGGCGAGCGCGTCCCGCTCCCCGATCCCGACCTACCCGAGGGCGTGCTGATGGGGCTCTCGATCGGGCCGGACGGCGATCGCCTCGCGGCGGCCGTCTCCGCGCCGACGCTGAACACGAACGTCCACGTCGTCGCCCTTGAGACGGGCACGAGCGAGCGGTGGACGGCCGCCGCGACGGCCGGTATCCCGCGATCGACGTTCCGCGAGCCGACCCTCGTCCGGTACGAGTCGTCCGGCGTCGAGGGGCCACGCCCGTCCGCCCGGGAGACGGAGTCGCCCGCCGCCCTCGACATCCCGGCGTTCCTCACGCTCCCCGCGGGCGAGGGTCCCCACCCGGTCATCGTCGACATCCACGGCGGTCCGGAGTCCCAGCGCCGCCCCTCCTTCCTCGCGCTCCGCCAGTACTTCGTCGACAACGGCTATGCGGTCTTCGAGCCGAACGTCCGGGGGTCCTCGGGATACGGTAGGCGCTACATGAACCTCGACGACGTCGAGAAGCGCATGGATGCGGTCGCGGACCTCGATCGGGGCGTCGAGTGGCTCACCGCACGCGACGACATCGACGGCGATCGGATCGTTGCCTACGGCGGCTCGTACGGCGGATTCATGGTCCTCGCGGCGCTAACCGAGTACCCCGACCGCTGGGCCGCGGGGGTCGACATCGTCGGCATCGCCGACCTCGTCACCTTCCTCGAAAACACGGGCGAGTGGCGACGCGAGCACCGCGAGGCGGAGTACGGGAGCCTGAGCGAAGACCGTGCGTTCCTCGAATCCATCTCGCCGATCAACAACGTCGATCGGATCGAGGCGCCGCTGCTCGTCATGCACGGCGCGAACGATCCCCGCGTCCCCGTCGAGGAGGCCGAACAGATCGCCGCGGAGGCGAGCGATCACGTCCCGGTCGAGAAGCTGATCTTCGACGACGAGGGTCACGGGTTCTCGAAGCTGGAGAACCGCATCACCGCGTACCGGACCGTCGTGGACTTCCTCGACGAACACGTCCGGTAGGACCGCCGGGCCGAGCGTGCGTGCGCGACTCCCGCTCGGGGGGCGCGACGCGTGGGGGCGACTCTCGATCCTATTTGATCTTCGTCCCGGGCGCCGCGTCGCCGTGCGTCGTGAGGAGGTCGGCCTCCTCGCCCGCGGCGAGCACCATGCCGTCGGACTCGACGCCGAACAACTCGGCCTGTTCGAGGTTGGCGACGACGACGACCTTCGTTCCCGGGAGGTCCGCGACGTCGTGAAGCTGCTTGAGGCCCGCGACGATCTGTCGGGTCTCGATCCCGATATCGACGCTGAGGCGGAGGAGATCGTCGGCGCCCTCGATCTCGTCTGCGCCCTCGATGCGCCCGACGCGGAGGTCGAGGTCCTGGAACGTCCCGAAGTCGATGCGGTCGTCGGCCAGCGCTTCGAACGCGGCGGTGCCGTCGTCGGTCTCGTCGTTCGCGGCTTCGTCGTCCTCGCCGGCGGTCGCTTCCGCGACGCGCGTTTCGAGCTTCTCGTTGAGCTCGGCGACGCGCTCGTCGTCGATCTTCTCGAAGAGCGGGCCGTCGGGCTCGGGGAACGTCTCGGGGGGCGCCTGGAGGCAGTCGGCGACGGTGGCGTCGGCGACGCGTCCCTCGGCACCGAGCTGGTCCCACGCGTCCTCGGCCTTCTCGGGCGTGATCGGCTGGAGGAGGACCGCGACGGCCTTCACGAGCTGCACGCAGTCGCGGATGACGGGCGCCGCCTCGTCGTCGTCGAGCTTCCACGGCGCGGCGTTCTGGATGTACTCGTTGCCGTAGCGCGCGAGGGCGACGGCCGTCTCGCCGGCCGAGCGCACGTCGTAGTCGTTAAGCGCGTCCTCGTAGTCGTCCATCGCCGCCGCGATCCGGGTCTCCGTCTCGTCGGTGAGCTCGGCGTCGGGCGTGCCGTCGAAGTTGCGCGCGGCGAAGAGGAGCGCGCGGTTGACGAAGTTTCCGACGACGTCCGCGAGCTCGGTGTTGACGCGCTCTTGGAAGCGCTCCCACGAGAAGTTGACGTCGCGCTCGAAGCCGGCGGCGGTGGCGAGGTAGTACCGCAAGAGGTCGGGGTGGAACCCCTCCGCGAGGTACTCGTCCGCCCAGATCGCGCGGTTGCGCGACGTCGAGAAGGCCTCGCCGTTGAGGTTGACGAACCCGGTCGCACAGACGGCGCGTGGCTCGTTGTAGTCGGCGGCCTTGAGCATCGACGGCCAGAACACCGTGTGGTGTTGGATGATGTCGCGCCCGATCACGTGGACGATCTCCGAGTCGCCCTCGGCCCAGACCTCCTCCCAGTCGTAGGTCTCATCGCCGACGCGCTCCGAGTACTGCTTGCTGGAGGCGACGTACTCGACCGGCGCGTCGACCCAGACGTAGAGCACGAGGTCGTCCGCGCCGTTCGCCTCCTCGTCCGGGTAGTCGATCCCCCAGTCCATGTCGCGGGTGATACAGAGGTCCTGCAACTCGCCCTCGATCCACTCGCGGGGCTGGTTCTGGGCGTTGCTCGTCCCCTCCAGGCGATTGATGAACCCCTCTAGGTACTCTTGGAACTCGGAGAGACGGAGGAACTTGTGCTCGCGCTCGCGGTACTCGGCGGGGTTGCCGGTGAGCGTGCTAACGGGGTCGACGATGTCGCCGGGTTCGAGGTGGCGCTGACACCCCTCGTCGCACTCGTCGCCGCGGGCGTGCTCGCCGCAGTAGGGACACTCGCCCTCGACGTACCGATCGGGGAGCCACTGGTCGGCGTCGGGGTCGTAGGCGACCTGAATCTCCTTCTCGTAGACGTGGTCGTTGGCCTCCCACGCGCGGACGAACGCCTGAGTGAGCTCGACGTTCGTCTCGTCGTGCGTGTGACCGTAGTTGTCGAAGTCGACGTTGAAGCGCGGGAACGTCTCCTCGTACTGTTCGTGGTGGCGCAGCGCGAACTCCTCGGGGCTGACGCCCTCCTTCTCGGCGTTGACCGCGATCGGCGTGCCGTGCATGTCCGAACCGGAGACGAATGCGACGTCCTGTCCGAGCCTCCGGAGCCCGCGGCTGAACGCGTCGCCGCTGACGTACGTCCGCAGGTGGCCGACGTGCAGGTCCCCGTTCGCGTAGGGGAGCCCGCAGGTCACGAGCGCGGGGTGTTCCGTGGGGAACTCCTCGTGGGTCATGTCCGTATCACGGAACCGTGTCGGCCTAAATCCCGCGGATTCGCGGTGCGATATCGATCGCCATCACGCGCCTCGGCGCCGCCGCGCGCTCGAACGCGGGACTTAGGAGGGTGGAGCGCGTTCCGCCGGAGGCGGTGGTACCGGTGCCGCCCCCGTGTTCGGCGCTCGGAACGACGTACCTTTACCTGTTGCATACCGATAGGTTACACATGGGATTCGGTAGCTACGACGAGTCCGAGCAGGAGAACCAGAACGCGGACGCCGACTACGACGAGGAGGACGCCGTGAACGTCCACCAAAACGACCACGACGGGAGCGTCAGTTTCGACACGGGGGTCTCCAGCGGCGAACTCGTGGACCGCCTGCAGGAGATGAAGGACGACGACGAGGAGAGCTAACGGATCGACACCGGGAGGCGCTCGAAGCCGGTCTTCGACGCCTTCGCCTTCGGCACCGCCGCGTCGAGGTCGACTCCGAGCTCGTCGACGCGCTCGGCGAACGCCCGGAGGACGATCGGAGCTTCGAGGCGGGCGAGCGGCGCGCCGATGCACGTGTGCGGCCCGGTGCCGAACGCGAGGTGGTCCGGATCGCGCGTCGGGCGGAACTCCTCGGGCGCGTCGTACCGCGCGGGGTCGCGATTCGCCGCCCCGATCCAGAGGACGACCGTCTCGCCGGCCGGGATCGTCGTTCCGGCGATCGTCACCGGCCGCGTCGTCTCGCGGGCGCGAGCCTGGAGGGGCGCGCGGTAGCGCAACACCTCTTCGAGGACCACGTCGAGGTCGTACTCGTCGAAATCGGCGAACAGGTCGTGGTCGTCGAGGAGGTAGAGCGCGTTCGAGAGGTGTTCGGTCATCGTCCCCTGCCCCGCGAGCAGGAAGTCGAAGCAGTTCGCGCCGATAGTCGCGTCGTCGAGCGTCGTCTCCTCGACGAGGCGCGAGACGAGGTCGTCAGCCGGGTCCGCCCGCCGGCGCGCCACCAGGTCCGCGAGGTAGTCGACCGCCTCGGCCATCCGCTCCCCCTCCCCGCTCTCCGCGGCGCTGTGCTCGCTGTTCATCACCTCGCGGAACGTCTCCAACCACGTCAGCACCCGCCCCTGATCGTCGCGCGGAACGCCGACGAGGTCCATGACGACCCGTAGGGGGACGGGCCGCGCGAACGCCGCCACGAAGTCGAACTCGGGGCCGTCGCGCCGCGCGACCTCGAACTGGTCGTCGGCGATCTCCCGGATCGACCCGCGGAGAGCACGTAGCCGATCGGGTCGGAAGAACTCGAAGAACTGGTGTTTCGACGCCGTGTGCTCCGGCCCGTCCGACCACACCATCGCCTCGTCGAGATACGCGAACGGCGTGTGCGCGCCCTCCTCCCGCGAGAGCGGCTTTCGAACCAGCGCGTCGTCGTCCTGCAGCGCCGCTTTCACGTGCTCGTGCGTGAAGACGTCGTAGACCTCGCGCTCGGGGTCGTAGTGCACCGCGCCGGTGCGGCGCCGCTCGTCGTACCACCCGAACGGGTCGTGGGCCGCGCCGGCCTCGCGGAGCCCGGCCGGCGTGCCGCCGTCGGAACCGTAAGGGGAACTCCCGTCCATACCGTGGTGTTTCGAGCGCCGTATTTATTGCTTCCCCACGTACGTATCGATACTCTCCGAAGAATACCGATTGTGGGAACTAGATGCGAGAGTACGAACCGTTCTAGGACGGACGAAGAGAGAGAAGTTCGTATAACCACGACTAAGGTCACACCACGGCCAGCGTCCCCTCGAAGAGGAGGACGGTGACGACGAGGCGGCCGACGCTCCCGGCGAACGTGGCGGCCGCGAACTTCACGTAGTCGCTTTCGAGGACGCTGAAGGCGTAGATGGAGAGCGTGTCGGGGAAGAAGGGGACGCAGAGTCCGAGCGCGAGACCGATGTACCCGTACGATTGGACGAGGGCGACGACGCGGTGTTTCGACCACTCGACCGGCTCGTAGCCGGCGCGACGGATCAGGTTGATCACGGGCCCGGAGTGCGTCGCGCCGTGGCCGATGTAGAGCGCGACGACGCTTCCGGCGGCCTTCCCGAGCCCGCTCGCCACCATCACGAGCGCGAGCTGGACGGGGTAGCTAAAGCCCAGATTGAGGCTCGCGGCCGGGAGGAGGACGACCTCGCTCGGGAGCGGGAGGACGACCGCGATCAGAAAGGAGTAGACGGCGATGACGAGGAGCGCGAGCGGTCCCGTCGTCGTCTCGACGAGGTGCTGGAGCCCGGCGATGTCCGTCGGGAGCGCGAGGGGTGCGGTGAACAGCGTCCCGGCGGTCGCGCGGGCGAGTCGCGACGTCATCGACCGCTCGCCCCGACCCGCACGGCGTCGAGCGTTTCGAGGAACGCCTCGAGCATCGCGCGGGTGACGTGCGGCATGCAGACGATTCGGGCCTCGCCGCTCCCGGTACGCGAGAGCCGCCAGCCCTCCGCGCGGACGGCGTCGAACGCGCTCTCCGGGAGGTCGAAAGCGACGAGCGGGAGCCCGGGCGGGACGACGTCGTACCCCCGGTCACGGAGCCCCTCGGCGAGGTACGTGGCGTTCGCCGCCGCGCGCTCGTGGTTCTCGCGGTACTCATCGGGCCACTGGGCGTCGAGCGCCGCGGCCGCGCCCGCGACGCCCGCGCCGCTTCGCGTCCCCGCGAGCGTCGCCTGCGCCGTCGTCTCAAGATACGGCGTCTCGACGGCGAGCGCGTCCAGCGTCGCGCGATCACGCGCGAGGAAGCCGCCCGCCGGGATCGGGGCCCGCCCGACCTTGTGCGGGTCGATGGTGAGCGTGTCGAGGGAGGCGTGGCCGAAGTGCCACTCGTGCTCGGTGAAGGGGAGGTGGAAGCCGCCCCACGCGGCGTCGACGTGGAAGCGCGCGTCCGCCTCCGCCGCGATCGCCGCGAGCTCCGGGATGGGATCGACCCGGCCGAACTCCGTCGTGCCGGCGACGGCGACGACGAGCGCGGTCTCGTCGCCGACCGCCGCGGCCACGGCGTCCGGGTCGGCGCGATGGTCGTCGTCCGTGGGGACGAGGCGGAGGGTGACGCCGAGGACGTCCGCGGCCTTCTGGAACGAGAAGTGGACGCTCGTCGGGGCGACGACGACGGGCTCGTCGCTCGCCGCGAGGTCGCGGGCGGCGCGGACGGCCTGCAGGTTCGCCTCCGTTCCACCGCCGGCGACGTACCCCGCAGGATCGTCGAGGCCGGCGACGGTACCGAGAGTGTCGAGCGCGCGCTCCTCCAGCGCGGCGACGTCGGGGTAGGTCGCCGGATCGCCGGGGTTGTCGGCGAGAAAGCGCTGTGCCGCACGGGCGGCCGCGGGATGCGGGCGCGTACACATCGAGGAGAGCACGCGATCGAACTCCTGCGGCGTCGCGTCCATACCGACGCGAGGGCGCGCCGGCCGTTTAAGCCGTCGGTTCCGTGCGGCGACGGCCGCGGTGGCGGTGAGACGGATCGACGTGGACGCGCGCTCCGCGCCTGCGTCGACGCCGGCTCATCTGACCGAGTCGAGGATCAGGCGCTGCTCGACGCGCTTCGCCTCGTGCTGGACGTCGCGCACGGCGTCCACGTTCGCGCTGATCGAGGAGACGCCGCGCTCGACGAGGAAGTCCACCATCTCGGGCTTCGATCCCGCCTGTCCGCAGATCGAGGTGTCGACGCCGTTCGCGCGACACGTCTCGATGACGGTCTCGATGAGCGCGAGCACGCCCGGGTGGAGCTCGTCGTAGTGGTCGGCGACGTGCTCGTTGTTCCGGTCGACCGCGAGCGTGTACTGCGTCAGGTCGTTCGTGCCGAAGGAGACGAAGTCCGCGCCCGCCTCGCAGAAGTCCTCGACGCAGAGCGCCGCGGCCGGCGTCTCGACCATCACGCCCCAGCGGCGCTTCTCGGTGTCGACGCCCGCGTCCGCGAGGGCGTCGCGCGCCGCCCGCGCGTCCCGGCCGTCGTTCACGAGCGGGAACATCACCTCGACGTTGTCGTACCCCATCTCGTAGAGGCGCGCGAACGCCGAGAGTTCGAGCTCGAACAGTTCGGGTTCGTCGAGCGAACGCCGCAGGCCGCGGTAGCCGAGCATCGGGTTGTGCTCGTGGGGTTCGTCCTCGCCGCCCTCCAGCTGGCGGAACTCGTCGGTCGGCGCGTCGAGCGTGCGCACGCGCACCGGTCGGGGGTAGAACTCGTCCGCGACGGTGCGGATGCTGTCGACGAGCTCTTCCGTGTACGCGCGCTCGCCGTGCGTCTCGACGTAGCGCTCGGGCGTGACGTTCGTCGAGAGGATCATGTGCTCCGTGCGGAGCAGGCCGACGCCGTCCGCGCCCGTCGCGGCCGCGCGCTCGGCGGCCTCCGGAATGGAGACGTTGACCTTCACTTCCGTCGCCGTCATCGGTTTCACGGGCGTCGTGGGGCGCGCGTCCTCGACGGGTTCGCGCTCCTCGTCGGGCTCGGCGGTCCCGGCCTCCACCGTCCCCCGGTCGCCGTCGATCGTGATCGGCTGATCGTCGCTGAGCACCTGTGTCCCGGTCTCCGTGCCGAGCACCGCGGGGACGCCGAGCTCGCGCGAGACGATCGCGGCGTGCGAGGTCATCCCGCCCTCGTCGGTGACGATCCCCGAGGCGCGCTTCATCGCGGGCACCATGTCCGGCGTCGTCATCGACGTGACGATGATGTCGCCCTGTCCGACCTTATCGAGCTGGTCGAGACCGCCGACGATCCGCGCGGCGCCGGAGGCGATCCCGGGGCTCGCGCCGAGTCCGGAGACGAGCGTCTCGCCGTTGGACGCCGCCGCGTCACTCGACGTCGACTCGTCGATCGTCGTGATCGGGCGCGACTGCAGCATGTACACTTCGCCGCCGGCGATCGCCCACTCGACGTCCTGGGGCGTGCCGTAGTGCTCCTCGACGCGCTCGCCGAGCGCGAGCAGCTCCTCCAACTCGGCCTCGTCGAGGACGCGCGCGTCGCGGCGCTCCGCCTCGACCTCGCGCTCCGTCGTCTCGCCCGTCTCGGGATGGCGCTCGACGAGGGTCTTCTTCGTCGCCACCGTGACTTCCTCGACCTCGCCGCTCTCGCGGTCGATGACGTAGTTGTCCGGGGAGACGCTCCCGGAGACGACGCCCTCGCCGAGCCCCCACGCGGCCTCGACGATCGTCGTCGGCGCGCCCGTCGAGGGGTGGCTCGTGAACATCACGCCGGACTTCTCGGCGTCGACCATCCGCTGGACGACGACGGCGATGTCGACGCGCTCGTGCTCGAAGCCCTGTTCCTCGCGGTAGTAGATCGCGCGCTGGGTGAAGAGGCTCGCCCAGCAGCGCTTCACGCGTTCGAGGAGGTCCTCGCGCGTGATGTTGAGATAGGTCTCCTGCTGGCCGGCGAAGCTCGCGTCCGGCAGGTCCTCGGCCGTCGCCGAGGAGCGGACGGCGACGAACGGGTCGTCCCCCAGATCGTCGTACGCCGCGAGCACGGTCTCGCGGACGTCCTCGGGCATCTCGGCCTCGAGGATGAGCTCCTTCGCCGTCGCGGCGGCCTCGGCGAGCGCTGCGGAGTCCTCGGGATCGACGTCGAGGGCCGCGAACAGCTCGTCGGCGACGCCCGACCCCTCGAGGAACGTCCGATACGTATCGGCGGTCACGACGAACGCGGACGGCACTGGGAGCCCGGCTTGCGTGAGCTCTCCCAGCGACGCGCCCTTCCCGCCGACGCTCGGCACGTCCTCGGCACTGATATCTGCGAGCCAACGTACTGGCATTAGGCACGCGGATAGACAGCACACCCGAAAATAGGTGTTTCGAGTCCCGTAACACTCATACGGGATTCGAGACTGAGTAAAAAGTTCGACCGCGAGGCGCGGGGAGCGCTAGGCCTCGATGATGTCGTCGCCCTCCTCGTCGCTCGGGACGTGCAGGTCGCCGTCGAGCGCCGTCACGGTCTGCCCCCCGACTCGAACGCCGCCGTCGACGCGCACGCGGACGCGCCCGGGCCGATCGACGTAGTGGCCCTGTTCGACGAGCATCTCCTCGGGGGTGTCGCCGCCGAACGCCCCGATCCCGTCGAGGTACGCGCCCGCGGCCCCCGCGGCCGTTCCCGTCACGGGGTCCTCGTGGACGCCGAGGGGCGCGCAGAACGCCCGCGCGTGCAGCGTCGACTCGCGTTCGAGGGTGTCGAGCGTGACCGCGTAGACCCCCTCCGCGCCGACGTCCGCGCAGAGGTCGCGGAGCGCGGCGTCGTCCGGGTCGGCGTCGCCCAGCGTCGAGAGGTAGTCGAGACCGACGACGAGGAACGGGAGGCCGGTGTCCGCGACCGCGAACGGGAGGTCGTCGACGAACGACATCGCTTCGACGCCCAACGCGTCCGCGACACGCTCGGCGTCGAAGTCGTCGTAACGCCGGACCGTCGGGTCGCGCTGGTGCATCCAGACCGTCCCCGACTCCTCGATTTCGACGTCGAGGACCCCGACGTTCGTCTCGACCGTGTGGTCGCCGGCGTCGACGACGCCCGCGTCGTGGAGGTGCGCGTGGGCCGCGATCGTCGCGTGCCCGCAGAGGTCGACCTCCGTCGTCGGCGTGTGGTAGCGCAGGCGGCGCTCGGCCTCGTCGCTCGCCGTCACGAACGCCGTCTCGCTCGCGCCCAACTCCCGCGCAACGGCCTGTCGTTGTGCCTCGCTCAGCCCGTCCGCGTCCGGGACGACGCCGGCGGCGTTGCCGTCGAGCGGGCGATCGGTGAACGCATCACAGAGGAGGGCGCGTGTGGTCTGCACGCACCACCCGTCGCGCGCCGCGCAGTTGAACGCTACGCTCCCCGTCGCCGGCGCGCCCGCTCACCTCACCGCGCCCGCGCCTCGACGTAGTTCCGGAACCGCTCGCGCGCCGCCTCCTCGCAGTCCACCTCGTACACGGCCCCCACGCCGTCGTCGAGCAGGTAGTCGAGCGCGTCGTCCGGATCCGACTCCGCCGTCACCACCTTCGCGCGGAGGTCGCCGCGCCGCTTGATGAGGTAGACTCCCGGTGCCTTCTCGTCGAGCGTCCACCGCCCAGTCCGTTGTGTGATACTCATTGGCACATCCTCGCCGACGGTAGACATGCCCTCCGACAATATATAATTATCGTTCGTTTCAGTCGGGCCTACGCGGGGGGCTTTCAGGTCACTTAACGTCCTCCGCGCCGTCCGATCCGGCGGGATACTCACATGGGCGACCTCCCGGACGACTTCACGTGCACGATCACGAACTGGGAATACATCTACGGGCTCTGCCGGGACGTCTCGGAACAGGTGAAGGAGGCTGACTTCGAACCCGACGTCATCGTCGCGCTCGCCCGCGGCGGCTGGTTCGCCGGCCGCTGTCTCTGCGACTTCCTCGGGCTGAACGACCTCACGAGCCTGAAGATGGAACACTACGTCGGCGCCGCTGAGAAGAGCGACGAACCGGAGGTCCGCTATCCGATGCCCGAGGACACCGTCGAGGGGAAGGACGTCCTCGTCATCGACGACATCGCCGACACCGGCGGCTCCATCGAGCGCGCCCACGAGTACGTCGACGAGCGCGGCGCCGACGAGGTCCGGACCGCCACCCTCCAGCTGCTCGGTACGAGCGCGTTCGACCCGGATTACGTCGGCGAGCGCCTCGAACAGTGGGCTTGGGTCGTCTACCCGTGGAACTTCATCGAGGACATGGTCGACCTCATCAGCGGCGCCATGGACGCCGACGGCGACGGCCCCTACACGAAGGCCGGGATCCGTCACCTCCTCGCCGAGCACCACGACATCGAGCGCATCGAGATGGAGATCGCCCAACCGGACCGCCTCGGGGAGGTCCTCGAAGAGATGACGCGACGAGACGTGCTCGTGCGGACCGCCGAGGACGAGTGGCGCCTGCGCGAGGGCGCCTGACCTCACGGCGACGCGTCCCGACGCCACGGAAAGCTCTAAATAATGGCCGGAGAGTAACAGGTATTAGTAATGGGTGTCCCGGACACCGGCTCGACGGCGTTCTCGCGCGAACTCGCCGCGCTCAAGCGTCGGGGATGCGCGGTCCTCGTCGTCGACGATCGCGGCCGCGGATCGACGGCGGCCTGCGAGCGACTGCTCGGCGGTGGCGGCTTAGAGCGCCGCCACGTCTTCCTCACGACCGACGCGCCCGTCGACGACCTGCTCGCGCGTCGCGCCGCCGGGACGCACGAACGCGATCCCGACAGTCTCGGCGTCGTCGACGCGACGAGCGCGATCCCGACTCGCTCCGCGGCCGCCAGCGCGCCCGCGGGGAGCGAGCCGTCGCCCGCCGCCCGCGCGTGGTACGACGCCGTCGACGCGCTCGACGATCTCACGGCGCTCTACGCGCTCGTCGAGGACCACGTCCGCCGCGTCGCCCACGACGACGCCGACCCCGGGGAGCTCCGGTTCTGTCTCGACGCCCTCGATCCCTTCCTCGACGCCGTCGATTCCGAGGCGCTCTTCCGGTTCGTCCACCTCCTCACGAGCACCGTCCGGAAGGCCGGTGGGATGGGTCACGTCCACACCGCGAGCGACCCGCGACGCGACCCCCTCGCCACCCTCGAACCGCTCTTCGACGCCACCGTCCACGTCGACGCCGACACCGGCGGAGTCCGCCAGCGCTGGGAGCTGACCGACGCCGGGATCGAGACCGACTGGTTCCCCCTCGACTAACCGTCGACGACCCAGAGGTCGCCGAACAGGTCGTCCTGCGCCAGCGTCACGCGGCCCCGATGGGCGAGAAAGAGCACCGCGAGGAACGACTCGACGCGCGAGTCGCCCGCGTCCGCCACCTCCGCGAACAGCACCTCCTCGCGCCCGCGATCGTAGTGCGCCGCGAGCGCGTCCTCGACGTCGTCGATCGTCGCCTCGATGTCCTCGCCGTGCGCGGTGTCCGTGACGTCCGCAGCCGTCGGTTCCGCGTCGGTCCGGAACTCGTCGCCGCTCCGGTAGTCGAGCTCCTGCACGCCGCGTTGGAACCCCTGCGGGCTCTCTGCGGTGTCGTACGTCCGCGACTCCTTCCACCACGATCCCCGCTCGGCCTCGCGGAGCGAACGCACGAGCTCGTCCAGCGTCTCCGGCGTCCCGCGCTGGGGTTTGCGTTCGAGGCGCCGATCCATCTCGTCCTCCAACGCCGCGATCGGGTCGACGCCGGGGGCGTCCTCGGGGAGCTCGTCCATTCCCGGCTCCCAGTCGTCCCACCCCGTCGCCTCCCCCTCGGGCTCCTCGGGCTCGTCCGGTTCGAGGAGGGCGTCCGACTTCATCCGCAACAGCACGGAGGCGTAGAACAGCGCTCGCCCCGACGTCCGCAGGTCCGCCTCGTCGAGCCTGTCGAGGAACGCGTCCGTCACGTCCACGATGTCGATGTCCCACGGCTCGATCTCGCCGTCCTTCGCCAACTGGACGAGCAACTCGACCGGCTCGACCTCCTCGTCCGTCTCGTCGCTCCCGTCCCGCCCCGGGTCGTCCGGGCCGTCGTCGAGAGAGGGGGGCGAGTCGTCGGACGACTCGTGGCCCGAGATGGTGAACGCGTCCTCCGGATTCCCCCCGTCGGTCCGTGGGTCGCGGTGGTCCCGACGCACGCGCGTCACCCGTGTTTCCGAGCGCCGGCGTCGCCGGTTCTCGTCCGCGCGCGCCTCACTGTCCTCGGGGTCCGCTCGCGGTTCGCCGCGCTCGCCGCTCGCGCTCTCCGAGACGCCTTCCCGAGGCGTCTCGCTAGTCATCCGCCGGGGCCTCCTCCCCGCTCGTCAGGTCGATCCCCGTCACGGCGCTGACGTTGTCGCCCTGCATCGTCACGCCGATGGCGCGCTCGGAGCGTTCGAGCATCGCCGAGCGGTGGCTGACGACGACGAACTGCGCGTTCTCCGCGAGCTCGTCCACGAGCTCGCCGACGCGCTCTGCGTTCACGGCGTCGAGGAACGCGTCGACCTCGTCGAGCGCGTAGAACGGCGCGGGGTTGTGCCGCTGGATGGCGAAGATGAACGCGAGCGCGGTCAGCGACTTCTCGCCGCCGCTCATCGCGTCGAGGCGCTGGACCGGCTTGTCCGCCGGTTGCGCCTTCATCGTCAGTCCGCCCTCGAAGGGGTCATCCTCGTTTTCGAGGACGAGCTCGCCGGAGCCCGCGGAGAGCCGCGAGAAGATCCGCTGGAAGTGCCCGTCGATCGCTTCGTAGGCGTCCATGAACGTCTCGCGCTTTTGCGACTCGTAGCTCTCGATGCGCTCGCGGATCCCCTCGGCCTCCTCCACGAGCGTCTCGCGTTTCTCCTCAAGGTCTTCGAGGTCCGCCGCGACCTCGTCGTACTCCTCGATGGCGAGCATGTTGACCGGCTCCAAGGCCTCCATCTCCCGATCGAGGCGGGCCACCGTCTGCGCCACCTCGTCGATATCGGGGATCTCCGCGGGGTCGTAGTCGCCGACGGCGTCCTCCAGCCCCGCGATCTCCTCGCCGAGGCGCTCGGCCGCGCTCTCCAAACTCTCGACGCGGCTCTCGACGGCCTCGACCTTCTGCGCCTGCTCGTCGCGGGCGCGCTGGGCCTCCCTGAGGTCCGACTTGAGCGCCGCGCGCTCCTCCTTCAACTCCGCGAGCTCCGCTTCCAGCTCCTCGACCTCGGCCTCCTTTTCGGCGAGCGTCTCCTGCTTCGACTCGATCTCGGCCTCGAAGGCGTCGATCTTCTCCGCCTGCTCCGCCTTCGTGTTCTGGGCCGCTTCGACGTCGTCGTGGAGATCGTCGATCTCGTTTTCGGCGTACTGGTGTTGGAGTTGGAGGTCGTTGAGTTCGCCGTCCAGCGCGGACCGCCGGTCCTCGAGGTCGTCGACCTCGGCTTCCAACTCCTCGCGGCGCGCGGTGAGTTCGGGGATCTCCGAGTCGGCGAGCTCCGCTTCCAGCGCCTCGATCTCCGCTTCGTGTTCGGCGATCTCGTCCTCGCGTTCGGCGATCTCCTCGTCGAGCTCGCCCATCCGCTCGTCGACGTCGGCGCGCTCCGACTCGAGCTCCGCGATCCGAGATTCGAGCTCCTCGATCCGCGCCTCGGTGTCCTCCTTCTCGGCTTCCACGCGCTCGATGTCGGTTTCGAGCGAGCGGACGGTGTCCAGCGCGTCCGACTTCCGGTCGCGCGCGCCGTCGAGGCGCTCCTCGACGGCCCGGACGTCGTCCCGGATCGACTGCCGTTCGTCCTCCAAGTCGTTGATCCGTGCCGCGACCCGTTCGAGTTGGCCCTTCCCGGACTTCGAGAAGGAGTAGCGCGACCCCGAGCGGGAGCCGCCGGTCATCGCGCCGGACTTCTCGACGAGCTCGCCCTCGAGCGTGACGAGGCGGTAGTCGCCCATCAGGTCGCGCGCCGTCTCCATGTCCTCGACGACGAGCGTGTCGCCGAGCACGTACGAGAAGACGCCGGCGTACTGGCGGTCGAAGTCCACGAGGTTGAACGCGAAGTCGACGACGCCGGGGGCGTCGGGCGCGCGCCCGAGCGAGCGCTCGTGCATCTCCGTCAGCGGCAGGAACGTCGCGCGCCCCGCGTTGCGCGACTTGAGGTACTCGATGCAGGACTGCCCGACGCCGTCGTCGTCCACGACGACGTGCGCCAGCCGTCCGCCGGCGGCCGTCTCCGCGGCCGTCGCGTACCGGCCCTCGACGCCGCCGAGCTGCGCGACGGTGCCGTGGACGCCCGCTTCGTCGCTGTTCAGGATCGTCGAGACCGCCCGCCCGTACGACGAATCACCGGACTCCTCGGCGTTCGCCTCCAGTCGCGCGTACTCCTCGCGCGCTTCCTGCAGGTCGTCCTCGACGTCGCTCAGGTCGGCCTGTCGCTCCCGTTTTTGCGCCTTGAGGTCGGCGACGACCTCCTCGATCTGCGCCTCGTTCGCCTCCGCCTTTTCGAGCTCGTCCCGCAGGTCGTCGAGGCGCTGGTCGAACTCCGGGAGCTCCGCGCGCGCGGCCTCCAGGTCCGATTCGGCCTCGCTCACGTCGTTCGAGCGACG
This sequence comes from Halarchaeum nitratireducens, assembly GCF_014647155.1. GTDB lineage: Archaea > Halobacteriota > Halobacteria > Halobacteriales > Halobacteriaceae > Halarchaeum > Halarchaeum nitratireducens. Next base: position 38,164 of record NZ_BMOQ01000005.1, read on the forward strand.
CCGCGCCTCGTCGAGCAGGCGGTCCTTCTCGCGCTGGAGGTCGTTTCGCGCCTCCTTTTCCGCCTCCAGCCCCTCCTTTTCCGCCTCCAGCTCGGCCTTCAGCTCGTCGAACTCGGTGTCGACGTCGTCGATCTGCGCCTCCACCTCCTCGATCTGCGCCTCCACCTCCTCGATGTCGGCCGTCACGGAGGCCTTCTCGACTTTCACCTCGCGGATCTCACCTTCGAGGTCGTCGAGCTCCTCGTTCTTCCGGTCGATGGCGACGAACGCCTCGCGGCGCTCGTTCTCCGCGCGCTCGCGGCGCTCCTCGGCCGACTCGATCTTGTCCTCCAGGCGACTGATGTCGCCTTTGACCTCCTCGATCTCGCGCTTGACGGCGAGCTGCTCGTCCTCGCCGGTGCGCTCGATCTCCGCGTTCAGCTCGTCGAGCTCCTCGTCGAGGCGCGCGACCCGCCCGCGGCGCGTGTCGAGTTCGTCTCGCAGTTCCGCGAGCTCGGCCGTGCGCTCCGCGACGTCGGCCTCGGTCGCCTCCAGATCGGCGCGTTTCTCCTCCAGCTCGGCGGCCTTGCGGTAGGACTCGTACTCGGACTTCTCCTCTTTGAGCTCCTGGTACTCCAGGGCCGTCTCGCGCTCGCCTTCGAGCTGATCGAGTCGATCGCGTTTCTCGGCGATGCGGAGGTCCGCCTCCTCGATGCGGTCCTCGACGACGTCGAGCTCCTCGTAGGCGTCGTCCTTCTTCGCGTCGAACTCGGCGACGCCGGCGATCTCGTCGATGATCTCCCGGCGCTCGCCGGGCGTCATGTTGATGATGCCGGTGACGTCGCCCTGCATGACGACGTTGTACCCCTCGGGGGTGATGCCGGCCTGCGCGAGCAGGTCCTGGACGTCGGAGAGGTTCACCGAGCGGCCGTTGAGGTAGTAGTAGGAGTAGTAGTTGTCCTCGGTGCGTTTCACGCGGCGCTTCACCGTGATCGTCTCCACGTCGCCGATGTCGTCGCTTCCGGCGGCGTTGACGACCTGCGAGCGGGAGAGCGTCCGATCGGCGTTGTTCAGGACGACTTCGACGCTCGCCTCTCGCGGCCCCACGTCCTCGCCGTCGCCGTCGTGGCTCGGGTTGTAGATGAGGTCGGTGAGTTTCTCGGCGCGCATGCCGCGGGTGCGCGCGAGACCGAGCGCGAAGAGGACGGCGTCGATGATGTTGGACTTCCCGCTGCCGTTCGGGCCGCTGATCGTCGTGAAGTCCTCGTAGAACGGGATGCGCGTGGTCCGCCCGAAGCTCTTGAAGTTCTCGAGAACGATTTCGTCGATGTACATCTGGTGGGACGCGGAGCCTCAGGCGACGATGATGTCGTCGAAGTCGGACTCCTCGTCGGTCTCCTCGGCACCCTCCGCGGGTGTGTCTTCCGGTTCGGCGGCCGCGGCGTCTGCGGCGTCCGCGTCGCCGCCGGCGGCCTCAGTCGTGGCGCTCCGCTCCGCGGCGCCGCCCTCGTCGGGCGCGCCGGCGGCGAGCGGTTCGCTCTCGGGGCGACCCGCGCTCTCGTGGGCGTCGTGGTAGTTCTCCAACTCTCGGATGCGCTCGTTCGCGTCGACGAGTTCCTCGGTCAGCCCGCGGACCGTGGCCTCGAGTTCCTTCACGCGGTTTTCGAGCGCGGCGACGTCCTCGCTATCGTTCGACATAGACGCACACAGGGACTCCCCGATTATAAGCGTGTGGCGGCCGCGCGTCAGACGTACGGCAGACGACTGGCTGCTGGGTGCGGGGCGTACGGCGAGCGCGGGCGTGCCTTCGTCACGACTAAGCCGCCGGGCGTCGAATCCACCCGTAATGAGCACGCAGGCCGCCACGGAGGACCTCGCCGCCGTCATCGGACTGGAGGTCCACGTGCAACTGGAGACGGACACCAAGATCTTCTGCGGGTGTTCGACCGACGCCGCGGACGCCGAGCCGAACACGCACACCTGCCCGACGTGTCTCGGCCTTCCGGGCGCCCTCCCGGTCCTCAACGAGGGTGCGGTCGAAGCCGCCGTCCGTTTGGGGAAGGCCCTCCACGCCGACATCCCCGAGCGGACGACCTTCCACCGGAAGAACTACTTCTACCCCGACCTCCCGAAGGGCTTCCAGCTCACCCAGTACGACGCGCCGATCTGTCAGGACGGCGAGCTCGAGGTCCGCGTCGAGGACCGACGCCGCGAGATCGGCATCACGCGCGCGCACCTCGAAGAGGACCCGGGGAGCCTCCAGCACGTCGGCGGACAGATCGACACCGCCGACTACACGAAAGTCGACTACAACCGCGCCGGGACTCCGCTGGTGGAGATCGTCACCGAACCCGACTTCCGCTCCCCCGACGAGACCCGCGCCTTCCTCGCCAAACTGGAGGAGGTCCTCGAATACCTCGGCGTCTACGACGCCGAACGCGACGGGAGCCTCCGCGTCGACGCGAACATCTCGATGGTCCCCGCGGACGAGCTGGACGGCGACGTCGACGCGTCCCTCCTCGAAGAGGCGAACCGGACCGAGGTGAAGAACATCTCCAGTCACAAGGGCGCTCAACAGGCCCTCGCCTACGAGGTGACGCGCCAGCGCAACGCCATCCAGCGTGGGCGGGAGGTCGAGCAGGAGACGCGCCACTGGGACGAGAGCAGGGGGATCACGGTCTCGATGCGCTCGAAGGAGGCCGAGAAGGACTATCGCTACTTCGAGGAGGCCGACCTCCCGCCCCTCGAGGTCTCGGACTGGAAGGAGCGCTTGGAGATCCCCGAACTCCCCGACGCGCGCCGCGAGCGCTTCCGCGAGGAGTACGGCCTCTCGGCGGAGGCGGCGAGCAAACTCACCTCCACGAAGGAGGTCGCGGACTTCTTCGAGGACGTGGCCGAGCAGTACGACCCCGACCTCGCGGCGACGTGGGTCGCCGACAACCTCCTCGGCGAACTCAACTATCGGGACATGGCGGTGACGGACCTCGGCGGGCGTCTCAGTAAGTTCGAGCGCCTCGTCGAACTCGTCGCCGAGGACGAGATCACGGAGAAGAACGCGCGCGAGGTCGTCCTGCGCGGGATGCTCGACGAGGGCCAGACGCCGGACGAGATCGTCGAGGCCGAGGACCTCGGGAAGACGAGCGGCGACGAGGTGCAGGCCGCGGTCGAGGCCGCCATCGCGGAGAACCCGGACGCCGTCGCCGACTACGAGTCCGGCGACGAGGGCGCGATCAACTTCCTCGTGGGACAGGTGATGCAGAAGACCGGCGGGAGCGCGGACCCCGGGCAGGTCAACGGCCTGCTACGCGAGGAGCTGGAGTAATCAGACCTCGACGCCGCCGACCTCGAAGAACCGCCCGTCCGCGACGTAGTTGACGCCGATGAGGGCGATGCAGAGACCGCCGAGGACGGGAACGACCCGCGGGAGGACGCCCTCGCCGACCGTGAGGGCGCTGACCGCCATCGAAGCCCCGAGAACGACGTCGCCGAACCCCACCAGCCGGAGCGCGCCGACGCGCTCGCGGAGCGGGTTCGCGAAGCCGCCGGCGACACAGCAGAGGCCCGCGAGCGCGAGCAGGCCGAGTTGGACGGCGACGAGTCCGTGGAGCGCGTCGAGTCCGAAGCCGACGACGAACGCGGCGGTGAGTGCGAGGAGGACTCCCCCGAGGTAGCCGAAGTAACGCACGTGGACCATACACGGGCGTTCGACGCGGCCGACGAAGAACGTTCGCCCACGCCGCCGCGTCTCGTCCGGTTCGACGATGCCGTTCGGGCCTCGTCGAATCCCGTGGATCGGTGGTTCGCGTGCCCGACGAGTGGGGTCACGCCTCGTCGAACTGGGCAGGACGAAGTCCTGCATGCTCGACGAAGCCTTTCAGACTTCGTCGAACTCCGCGAATCGGAGAGTCACGTGCTCGACGAGCCGTTTCACGCCTCGTCGAACAGCGTCTCGCCCTCGACCATATGCGCCTCGACGGCGTCCATGTCGAGCGTGAGGCCGAGGCCGGGCGTCTCGGGGACCTTGATTCGGCCGTCCTCGATCACGTCCTCTTCCACGAGGTCCTCCCACCAGCCGAGCTCGTAGGAGTGGTACTCGACGGCGAGCGCGTTCGGGATGGCGGCGCCGACCTGCGCGGACGCCATCGTGGCGATCGGCGAGGAGACGTTGTGCATCGCCACCGGGACGTAGTACTGGTTTGCCACGTCGGCGATCTTCTGCGTCTCGCGCATCCCGCCGACCTTCGGGAGGTCGGGCGCGACGATGTCGACCGCCTGGTTCTCGATGAGGCGACGCTCCTCCGTCACTCGGTACCTGTTCTCGCCGACCGTGATCGGCGTCAGCGTCGACTTCGTGACCTCCTCTTGGACCTCGAGGTTCTCCGGGGGAACGGGGTCTTCGAGCCACCAGACGTCGTACTCCTCGATCGCGGACGCGAGGCGCTTCGCCGACCCGCCGGAGAACGTCCAGTGGCAGTCGAAGGCGACGTCCGCGCGGTCCTTCACGCGCTCGGTGACGGCCTCCACGATCTCGGCCTTGTGGCGGATCTCGCCCGGCCGGAGGTGGCGGTTCGCGCGGTCCTTCTCGTGACCGCTCGGGACGTCGAGGTCGAACTTGAGGGCGTCGTAGCCGAGCTCCTCGACGACGCGCTCGGCCTCGTCGGCGCAGGCCTGCGGATCGGCCTCCGACTCGGTGTGACAGTCGCAGTACACCCGCACCTCGTCGCGGTACTTCCCGCCGAGAAGCTGATACGCGGGGACGTCGAGGATCTTGCCCGCGAGGTCGTGAAGCGCGACCTCGATGCCGGCGATGGCGGTCACGGTGACGCCCTCGACGCTCCCCTCGCCGCTCATCTTCTGGACGAGGTGCTCGTAGAGCCGGTCGATGTCGAGGGGGTTCTCGCCGATGACGAACGGCGCCATCCGGTCGATCAGCTCGGGGACGCCCGCGCCCCAGTAGGCCTCGCCCGTGCCGACCACGCCGGCGTCGGTGTAGATCCGGACGAGCGTCCACGGGAAGTTCCCGTCGACCATCGTCGTCTGCACGTCGGTGATCTCGACGTCGCGCCCGCCGCCGCGCTCCGCCGTGACGCCCATCGTCTCCGCGGAGAGCTCGCGCATCGTGTACTCCGCGTTCGGATCGTGGAGGTCTCGGTAGTCCTTCGCCATAGTGGCGAGGTTCACTCGGCGTAGGGTAAATCTTGTGAGTCTTTCCTGTTAGTCTCCGTCCGCGAGTCGGTTGAGGGCGTAGACCGTCCGGAGGACGTTGCCGGCGGCGCCCTGCGCGTACGTGAGGCCGTCGGTCTCCCGGACGTGATCGAGGACGCGCATCGAGGCGTGCTCGGGCGCCGCGGCGATCCCCGCGTCGTTCGCCGCCGCCCACTCCATCACGCGGAGGTCGCTCTTCGAGTCGCCCATCACGAGCGTGAACGGGTCGTCGATCCCGAGCACGTCGAGTGCGGCCTCGACGCCCGCGACCTTGTCGAGCTCGCGCGCCGTCACTTCCGCCGCGTCGCCCTCGTAGTAGGCGAGCTGCACCCGTCCGAGGACGTTCTCCACCCCCTCCGGGACGGCCTCTCCGTCGGGGAGGACGCCCGCCTCGTCGAGGACCGCCGCGATCTCCGGGTCGCGCGTCGCGTAGTAGGCGCGCACGTCCGCGGGCGTCGCGCCGTCGATCGCCGCCGCGAGGAGTTCGGTGACGTAAACGATGGCGTCGTCGATGATCTCGACGGCGGCCTCGCTCCCCGTCTCGTGGTTCGGCTTCAGGGTGACGTTGAACTCGTTGCCCTGCAGGTGACACCCCCGTCGGACGCCCTCGGGCGCGTCGGGCAGGACGCGCGAGCGGACGTACCCGAAGACGTCACGGACGCGCTCGTCGAGGTCCTCGTAGAGCAGGCGCTTCGTCTCCGATCCGTGGCCGGGCGTGAACACGCCGCTGCCGGCCTCGTAGACCACGGAGACGTCCCCCGAGTGGACGAACTCGTTGCCGAGCCCCTGATTAAGGAACCCCTTCACGTTCTCCAGCGTCTGACCCGTACAGACGACGATCGGGACGTCGTGCTCGTGGAAGACGGTGAGGAGGTGGAGTGTCTCGCGCGGGATCTCGTTGTCCGTGCTGCCCGCCGAACGCAGCGTCTCGTCGACGTCGAGCACGAGGACGTTCACCGGCCGCTCGTGCTTGCTGTGGAGGTCGAGAGCGGTGAACGCCTGCTCGCGCGTCGCGTGCGCGGCGAGCGACGCGTACGTCTCGCCGTGCGCGTCCGCCACCGCGTCCCGGCGCTGTGCGAGCTCGTCGCTCGCCTCCTCCCAGTACTCCAGCGCCACCCGCGAGTCGACCGGCGGGAAGAGGTCGATGAAGTCCTGATACGCGCGGAGCGTGTCGGTGTCGAACGTCTCGTACAGCGCGTACAGCTCGTCGTACCGCTCCATGGTCCGTGTCGTCGCCGTCGCCGTATAAATGGCCCCGGTCGCGTCCCATCGCGCGGCGCCGTGCCCCGTCGTCGGTGCCGGGGGTCGCTCGTCTGTCGGCAACGAAACGACCATACAACCGGCCCCCGAAGCCGCACGACATGAAGAACGTCGACGACCTCATCGACAGCGCCGGCGACCTCGCCGCCCGCGGGCTCTCGCGGGGCGAGATCGCGGACGAACTGAACGTCTCGCGCGAGACGGCGAGCTGGCTCGTCGAGCGCGCCGGCCGGAGCACCGGCGCCGCCGAGACCGAGACGGGGAGCGCGGCGACCGGCGGCCCGCAGGACGTCCACGTCGACTGGAGCGCGATCGGCGAGGCGGGCGCGCGCCTCTCCGCCGTCGGCGCCGCGCTCGCCGACCTCCTCCGGGAGCATAGCCACGACGTCGACCTCGTCATCGGGGTCGAGAAGGCCGGCGTCCCGCTCGCCACCGCCGTCGCGCGCGAGCTCGAGACCGACCTCGGGACGTACACCCCCCGCAAGCACCAGTGGGAGGAGGGGGACATCGAGGACCTCGGCGGGAGCTTCAGCCGCAACTTCGCGCAGGTCGAGGGCCGCGACTGCTTCATCGTCGACGACACCATCACCTCCGGCACCACGATCAACGAGACAATCGAGGCCATCGAGGAGAGCGGCGGGCACGCCATCGCCGCGTCCGTTCTCGTCGACAAACAGGGCGTCGGCGACGTCGACGGCGTTCCCGTCGACGCGCTCATGCAGGTCATCCGCGTCGGAAACGACGGCGACGGCGACGTCGGGGCCGACGAGTAAGGCCGTTCGGGGACGACTACGTCGTCCGCTCGCGGGTCGTGCCTCCCCGCTCGTCGTTCGGCGGCACCTTCGGTGCCGCCTGTCGCTCACGGTGTCACCGTTCGCTCGTTCGGGGGCGACGAGTCGCCCCCAGCACAACGCCTTTCCCCACACACCACCAACCGGTGTGCATGACGTTCGATCCGATGAGCGAGGGGCTGGACGACGACGAGGTGCGAGAGACGGTGGACGCGGCCATCGAGGACAACGAGGTCGTCCTCTTCATGAAGGGGACGCCCGTGATGCCCCAGTGTGGCTACTCGAAGCGCGCGGTCGGTCTCATCACCCAATACCGCGAGGACTTCGAGGCCGTCGACACGCTCCAGAACCTCGGGGCGTTCCGCGAGGCGCTGAACGAGCACTCCGGCTGGGAGACGATCCCGCAGACGTACGTCGACGGCGAGTTCGTCGGCGGGAGCGACGTCCTCGCGCAACTCGACGAGGAAGGCGACCTCGCGGCGACGCTGAACGCCGCGGACGCCGGCGAGGACGAGAAGGCCAGCGCGACGAGCGAGGACGCGACGACCGCACCGGACGGCGGCAGCGACGAAGACCTCGACGCGCCCTTCTAACGTCTCCGTCGTCTCTCCGTCTCTCGAAGCCGCTCACGTCGCCCGGAGCGACGGCGTCGGCGTTACTGATCCGGGAGCGCGTTCCACGGCGCGAAGCCGGGATCGACGCGGCGCTCCGCGGCGTCGATGGCGTCGATCCGCCGGATCTCGGCGTCGCTCAGCTCGACGCCGAGGCTCCCCCAGTTGTCCGCGATGTGGTCCGCGGAGGTGGCCTTCGGGATCGCCGTGACGCCCTTCTCGCGGAGCCACGCGAGCGCGACCTGCGCCTCGCTGGCGTCGTGGTCGGCCGCGATGTCGCCGAGCACGTCGTCGCCGAAGACCTCGCCGCGTGCGAGCGGCGAGTACGCGACGAGCTCGATGTCCGTCTCGTCCATGAACGAGCGCAGCTGTCGCTGCTGGAGGAACGGGTGCATCTCGACCTGATTGGCGAAGATCGGTTCGTCCATGATCTCTCGGGCCTCCTCTACGTGCCGGCGCTCGAAGTTCGAGACGCCGATGTGCTCGATCGTGCCCTCGGCCTTCAGCTCCTCCAGTGCCGGCAGGGTCTCCTCGGGGTCGTACGTCCGGCCCGGCCAGTGGATGTAGAGGAGATCGACGTAGTCGACGCCGAGCTTGTCGAGGCTCTCCTCGGTGCTCTCGATCACGCCGTCGCGATCGGCGTGGTCGATCCACACCTTCGTCGCGAGGAACACGTCCTCGCGGTCGACGTCGGCGTTTGCGATACCGCGACCCACGGACTCCTCGTTGCCGTACGCTTGTGCGGTGTCAATGTGTCGATATCCGGTTTCGAGCGCCGTCTCGACGGCGTTCGCGCACGCGTCCGGATCCGTGTTCTCCCACGTCCCGAGTCCGAGTCGGGGCATGCCGTTCGCGCGCGGAACGTCGTCGCTGGTGAACTCCGACATGTCCGACACCTATCCCGGAAGCGCCAAAGGCGTTCGGGCGGCGGCGAGGCCCACCACCGACGGCGATCGTGTGACACGGTACTGTCCCGCATTGCGAGCGAACGCACCCCCTTTGTGTATCGGGTGCCGTAGGGTGCGTATGGAGACGGTCTACGAACTGCTCGCCGACCTCCCGGCGAGCGCGACGCTCCGTGCACCGCCGGCGTCGCTCCCCGCCCGCGAGGTCCGCGCGACGTCGTACAAGGTCGGGAACTACCTCCGATCGCGCGGCGTCCACCGTGGCTCCGCGGTCGGCGTCGCCGACGACCCGGACCCGAAGGCGGTCTTCGCCTTCCTCGGATCGACCCTCCTCGCCGCGCCCGTCACGTTCGACCCGCCCCGATCGTTCGACGGTCGGGCGGTGATCGCCCCCACCCCGACGCTCGATACCTACGATCTCGGGCCGGGCGGCCAGCGCGTCGGCTACGGCGAGCGCCCCGAGAACCCCGCGGACGGCCACTTCGAGGGCGGTGTCTGGAGCGAGAATCCCGCCTTCCCGCCGGTCTCGTTCGACGGTGACGCGCCCGCGCTCCGCGACGCGGACGGCCCGAGCCAAGAGGCCCTGCTCTCACGCGCCGCCGACGCCGCCGCGACGCTCGACGAGAGCGACGTCGTCGCCGTCCGCGCGCCGTTCGCCCGTGACGCGACCGTCGTCGGCGTCTTAGGCGCGCTCCGCGCCGGCGCGACGGTCCTCCTGCCCGACGACGGGGAGACCGGTGACGTCGCTCTCGTCGCCGACGACGCGTCCGCACCCGAGGACCGCGTGCTCCCGGCTTAGTCCTCGACCGCGGCCATCGCCTCCAAGAGCTGATTGACGTCGTCGGCGGTGTTGAAGGCGTGGAAGGAGGCCCGCACCGTACCCGTGGGGAGCGCGCGGACGACGACGTCGCGCTCCCGTAGGCGCTCGACGAGCGCTTCTGGACGGTCGCTCTCGAAAGCGACGAGGCCGGACTCGTACTCGCGCGGGCCGACGAGTCGGTCGTCCGCGAGGCCGTCCTTGAAGCGGTCGGTGAGCGCCTCGATCCGCGATCGGATCGCGTCGAGGCCCACCGCCTCGACGACGTCGAGCGCCTCGATCAGGCCGGCGTGCGGACCCGGCGAGACCGTCCCGACTTCGAGGCGCCGCGCGCCCGCGTGGAACTCGTACTCCGCCCCCTCCGGGTCGCGGACGCTCCGGTAGCCCACGTGGAGGGGGTCGAGGCGCTCGGCGGCGTCGGGATCGACGTACAGGAAGCCCGCGCCCCACGGTCCGCAGAGCCACTTGTGGCCCGCGGCGGCGACGTACTCCGCGCCCCACGACTCGACCGGCATCGGCGCCTGCCCGGGCACCTGAACGGCGTCGACGAGCACCTCCGCGCCGGCGTCGTGCGCCTCCGCGACGAGATCGGAGACGGGGAGGCGCGTGCCGTGCGTCCACGTCAGCGCGGAGAGACAGACGAGACGGGCGTCCGCGACGGCCTCGCTGTAGGCGTCGCGGTCGATCCGGCCCTCGGTGGTGGGGACGACGCGCGTCGTCACGCCACGGGCGTCGCGGAGGCGGCGCCACGGGAGGACGCCCGCCGCGTGCTCGACGTCCGTTCGGACGACGACGTCGCCGGCCTCCCAGTCGAGCGCGGTGGCGATCCGGTTCACGCCGTCCGTCGTGGACTGCGTGAGCGCGACGGACGCGGGCTCGGTGTCGAGGAACGCGGCGAGACGCTCACGGGCGTCGTCGAACAGCGCGGCCGCCGAGGCGTAGGGGTTCTCGGTGGCGTGCGCCTCGTACTCGTGGCGCTCGATCGCGGCCCGTTCGGCGTCGACGACCCGACGCGGCGACGGCCCGCTCGCCCCGGTGTTCAGATACGTGACGCCGTCGAGTGCGGGGATGTCGGCGCGGAGCGCGTCCGGATCCATACGCACACTCCGCCGCCGCGGGACAGAAACCTTGGGGGTTACTCGGCGAGGCGCTCGCGGAGCGGCGCCGCGACGGCGTCGGGCGCGGTGTCGAACCACCGCGCCTCGACGATCTCGTCGCTCGGGTCGAGCTCGATCTCGGTGCCGAGCGGTTCGCCCTCGAAGTGGACCCAGAGGCCGCTCGTGCCCTCGCCGCCGTCGACGAGCGCGAACGTCTGACGGCGCGCGTGGAACGCGCCCGTGAGCGCACATTCGATGCCCACCTGCTCGGCGACGTGGCGTTTCGCGGTCTGTTCGTGGTTCTCGTGGCGAGCGAGGCTTCCGCCGGGGAGGTCCCAGACGTCGGGGTTCTCGCGGTAGCGGACTAAGAGCGTCCGCCCGTCGCGTTCGAGCAACGCGCGCGCACCGCCGAGCCGCCCCTCGCTCGCGCTCGCCATGCACTCCACGAGCGCCCGGCGCGGCACGGTGGTGCGATCCTCGACGACGGGGAACCCTCCGTACGCACCTCGCAGCTGTTCGATGGTTTCACCGACAGCCGCGCTCCCCTGTCGCGACATACCGCTCCGTAGCGGGTTCGTCGGCAAAAGCTGTTGGGGTCGCGTCTCCAATCGTCCGATTATGCGGTTGACAATGAGCATCCGTGATGTACCCGATTATCCCTGATGGACGGACGGTCCGGAGACCACCCATTGAGGCCGTATTCGGTCATCTCACGCCTTGATTGCCGCTTCAGAAGCCTTTTGCTTGCCCGCTTTGAACCGTCGGATACATGCACGACGACCTGAACTGGGCCATCGGCGGCGAAGCCGGCGATGGAATCGACTCGACCGGGAAGGTGTTCGCGCAGGCACTCTCTCGCGCCGGTCGCCACGTCTTCACCTCGAAGGACTTCGCGTCCCGAATCCGGGGTGGCTACACCGCCTACAAGGTCCGTACCTCGGTTGAGAAGGTACAGAGCGTCGTTGATCGCCTCGACATCCTGATCGCGCTCACGGAGCGCACCGTCGAGGAGAACATGGACGAACTCCACGACGACTCCGTCATCATCTACGACGGCGAACGCACGGAGTTCAGCGACTTCGAGGTCCCCGACGGGATGGTGGGCCTCGACATCCCGCTGAAGTCGCTCGCCGAGGACGCGGGCGGCGCGCTCATGCGCAACGTCGTCGCGCTCGGCGCCGTCTGTGAGGTCGCCGCGTTCCCGATCGAGAACCTCGACGAGTCGCTGCGTAAGCGCTTCGGCTCGAAGGGCGAGAAGATCGTCGAGAACAACAAGGAGGCCGCGCGCCTCGGCGCCGACTACGTCGACGAGCACTACGCCGACGACATCGGCGCGCTCGACTACGAGCTCGAGACGACGGACAACGACTACGTCCTCCTGAACGGCGACGAGGCCATCGGGATGGGCGCCATCGCCGCCGGCTGTCGGTTCTACGCCGGCTATCCGATCACGCCCGCGACGGACGTCATGACGTACCTCACGGGCCGCATCGACGAGTTCGGCGGGCACGTCGTTCAGGCGGAGGACGAACTCTCCGCGATCAACATGGCGCTCGGCGCCGCGCGCGCCGGCGCCCGCTCGATGACCGCCACGAGCGGTCCGGGAATCGACCTGATGAGCGAGACGTTCGGCCTCGTCGCCACCTCCGAGACGCCGCTCGTCATCGCGGACGTCATGCGCTCTGGCCCCTCAACGGGGATGCCGACGAAGCAGGAGCAGGGCGACCTGAACATGCTCCTCTACGGCGGCCACGGCGAGATCCCGCGCTTCGTCGTCGCGCCCACGACGGTCGCGGACTGCTTCCACAAGACCGTCGAGGCGTTCAACCTCGCCGAGAAGTACCAGACGCCGGTCTACATCGCCTCCGACCTCGCCATGGCCGTCACCGAGGAGACGTTCGCCCCCGAGGAGTTCGACATGGACGAGGTGGAGATCGACCGCGGGAAGGTCGTCGACGAGTCCGAGATCTCCGAGTGGCAGAACGAGAAGGACCAGTTCAAACCTCACGCCGTCACTGACGACGGCGTCAGCCCGCGCGCGTTCCCCGGCACGGAGGGCGGCGTCCACATGAGCACGGGGCTCGAACACGACGAACTCGGCCGCCGGACCGAGGACACCGACGAGCGCATCGAACAGGTCGATAAGCGCTCGCGGAAGGTCGAGACGGCGAAGGAGCAGGAGGACTTCAGCCCCGTCGAGTACGGGGACCCGGACGCGGACACCCTCGTCGTCTCGTGGGGGTCCAACGAGGGCGCGCTCGTCGAAGCCCTCGACTTCCTCGACGAGGACGGCGTGAACGTCCGCGTCCTCTCCGTCCCCTACATCTTCCCGCGTCCCGATCTCACCGACGCCGTCGAGAGCGCGGAGACGACCGTCGTCGTCGAGTGTAACGCCACCGGCCAGTTCGCCGACGTCATCGAGAAGGACGTGCTCGAACGCGTCGATCGCATCAACAAGTACAACGGCGTCCGCTTCAACGCGGACGAACTCGCCGCCGACATCAAGGAGGTCATCGCATGAGCTCAGACGTTCGATTCACCGACTTCAAAACCGACAAACAGCCGACGTGGTGTCCCGGATGCGGTGACTTCGGCACCATGAACGGCATCATGAAGGGACTCGCCGAGACCGGCAACTCGCCCGACGATACGTTCGTCGTCGCCGGCATCGGCTGCAGCGGCAAGATCGGCACGTACCTGCGCTCCTACGCCCTCCACGGCGTCCACGGGCGCGCGCTGCCGGTCGGCACGGGGGTGAAGATCGCCAACCCCGACATCGAGGTCGTCGTCGCGGGCGGCGACGGTGACGGCTACTCCATCGGTGCCGGACACTTCATCCACGCCGTCCGCCGGAACATCGACATCACGTACGTCGTGATGGACAACCGCATCTACGGGCTCACGAAGGGGCAGGCCTCGCCGACGTCCCGACCGGACTTCGAGACGGCGACGACGCCCGAGGGCCCCAAACAGCCCCCGGTCAACCCCCTCGCGCTCGCGCTCTCCGCCGGCGGAAGCTTCATCGCCCAGTCGTTCTCCTCGAACGCCCTGCGCCACCAGGAGATCGTCCAGAAGGCCATCGAGCACGACGGCTTCTCCATCGTCAACACCTTCAGCCCGTGCGTGACCTTCAACGACGTCGACACCTACGACTACTTCCGCGACTCCATCGTCGACCTCGACGAGGAGGATCACGACCCGACCGACCGCGAGGCCGCGAAAGAGAAGATCCTCGACAGCGAGAAGGAGTACATCGGCGTGCTCTGGGAGGACGAGGACGCCGTCGACTACAACACCGCCCACGGCGTCGAGGGCAACATGGCGGACATCAACGAGTCCGGGGCGCCCGAGGGCGCGACCGACCTCGTTCGGGAGTTCTACTAGGACCTTTTACTCTGTCGTAAGCGAGACGTGTCGCGTCTCGCGGGATGACGAAACGGCTTCGCCGTTTCGAACCACGCGCGGCTTCGCCGCGCTCGGTAAAAGCTCCACCAAAAGCGCAGCGCGCTCCCGTCGCGGCCCGAAGGGCCGCGGTGTCTGCGGGCGACCCGTGAGTTGCCCGCAGGCCAGAGGGACGGCGAAGCCGTCCCTCGTTGGTCGCGCTCGCGCCTCACCCTCCGGGCGGGTGAACCTCCTCGTTCGGGCTTTTCAAGCCACTCGCCCGGCGAACGCTAGCGTACGTGGTTTGCGTAGTCTCTCTGTGTCGTAAACGGGCCGTTCGATCTACCCGCGACCTTTTCCTGCGCTCGCCTACGGCTCACTGGCAAAAGCTCGGCCAAAATGTCCGTCAGACCCCCCCCCTCTGGGGGTCTTTGGACCTCGCGGCTTCGCCGCGAGTGAACCACGTCGCTCGGGTCCTGACGGACCACTCGCTCGCGGACGCTAGCCTGCGTAGATCGTTCGGTCTATGCGCGTATGTGGCGGGGGAATGATATGGGCGTGAAGTGACTAATTAGTCATGAATGAACAGGACGTCGTCGGGTTCCTCAAAGAGTGGCAGACCGGTGCGCTCCTCGTCATCGGTTCCACAACCGCTGGTTTCGTATCCGGGAATTTCGTCGGGTCACTTGGGTCTGGCACTCTCGGTTTAGTCGGGTTTATCGCCGGCTCAGTCCTCGCATTTCTATCGATCTCGTACCTGCTATATGGTTGGTAAGTCGATCTCGGTGACTGAGAGGTTGTACGTCTCTATCTAATACCGGCGGTCGCGGCGCGGTCTAGCGTACTCGCCCGAAGGGCGGGTTTCCGGAGCGGCAAAGCCGCTCCGGTCACGCTCGTTCGCGGTGCGAACTCGCGAAGCCACCGAGCGACTTCGTCGCTCGGCCTTTTTCACCCATGTTTTTGCGGGGATGGGTGTGGTTCGAGAGAGCGAAGCTCTCTCCTCATCACGAAAGGCGCGTAGCGCCTTTCGAACGACGCGGAGCGCACCCGACCCGGAAAAAGATGGGTTAGTAGACGGAGACGTCCAACTCGACGTCGCGGCGTCGGCCTTCGAGGTCGGCGACGACGCGCTCGACGACGCGACGGCCCTCTTCGACGACGAGCTCGGAGGCCTTCTCGATCACCCAGTCGAGCGAGGCGAACAGCGGGAGGTCGAGGACGCCCTCGGCGGACCCGGGATCGTAGGTGACGACGAAGCGGACGCGACAGGCGTCGGCACCGTCGACGTCGACATCGGCCGCTCCGTCGCCGCCATCCTCGACCGCGTCGGCGGTGTCGTCGTCGCCTTCCTCGATCGGGTCGACGAGCCACTGCCCGGAGGCGTCGAGGTCGCGCGTCACGCGCCAGTCGATGCGCGTCGGGCGCTCCGCGCCTGTGACGCGCGTGTGAGCGGTGTAATCGAGCTTCCACCACGCGAAGGTGAGTCGGTACTCGGTCCCGGGCCCGCCGTCGCCGTGAGCGCGGACGGACTCGAGGTGTTTCGAGTACGCCGCGTACCCCGGGAAGTCGAGGAGGAAGTCGTAGACTTCCTCCGGCGGCGCGCGGACGGTCGTCGCGACCTCGACGGTCTTCACACGACGACGTGGACGCGCGGGCGGCATAAGTGGTGGCGTCGGCGTTCCGGAACCGTTGTGGTGCGGGCGATCCGAGACGGGAGTATGAGCCATCCAGAGGACGCACCGAGCGTGATCGTCGTCGGCGGTGGCGTCGCCGGTCTGAACGCCGCGCTCTACACCGCACGCGCGGGCTTCGAGACGACCGTAGTGAACGCCGGGGAGTCCATCCTCCGGCGCAACGGCCACTTGGAAAACGTCCCCGGGTTCCCGGGCGGCGTGAACCCCCGGACGTTCCTCGACCTCCTCGACGAGCAGGTCGCGGACGCCGGTGCGGCGCGCGTCACCGGCGAGGTGACGACGCTCGACGAACTCGACGGGCAGTTCGTCGCCGAGACCGACGAGGCGGTCTACGAGGGCGATTACGCGATCGCCGCGACGAAGTCCAACCCGGGCTACCTCGACGCCTTCGACCTCGCGCTCGACCGGCAGGGATCGAAGACGTACGTCGACGTCGACGAGCGCGGTCGGACAGGCGTCGACGGGCTCTACGTCGCGGGGCGGCTCGCGGCCGAACCCCACCAGACGACGGTCGTTGCCGGCCACGGCGCGAAGGTCGGCCTGACGGTCGTCGAGGACTCCGAGGTACCGTACTACCACGACTGGGTCGCCCCGGAGGGCTACTTCACCGGCCGGGGGCGCGAGGTGCCGCCGGGTGTCGAGGAGATCGACGAGGCCGAGCGCGAGGCACGCGAACGCGATTCGATGGAGCGGATGCGTGCGGCGTTCGCCGAGCGCCACCCGGACGAACCGACGATGCATCCGAGCGTCGCCGACGACGAGTGACGAGGGGCGCGCGGGCGTCGCCGACGACTGGGGGCATCGTCGACGGCTGAACCCGGTGTGTCGTCTGCGCCGTCGTGCGTCGTCGCCGCCCGACACGGCGGCGCGCGGCCGGACGACCGCGAGTCGGTGTCCGAGACCGGCGCGGGCCTTATCGTCGTGGGACCC
Organism: Halarchaeum nitratireducens; assembly: GCF_014647155.1. Lineage (GTDB taxonomy): Archaea > Halobacteriota > Halobacteria > Halobacteriales > Halobacteriaceae > Halarchaeum > Halarchaeum nitratireducens. Next base: position 54,834 of record NZ_BMOQ01000005.1, read on the forward strand.
GAGAGACCGACTATGCCCGGTCGCGAGCGGGGGGTCTCGGCGGTCGTCGGTGTCGTGTTGCTGCTCGCCGTCGCGGTGCTGCTGGCGGTCACAGTCGGAACGCTGGCGCTCGGGCTCGGCGAGCAGACGCAACCGACCGCACCGACGATCTCGGTGTCGCACGAACTCGTCGACCGTGGCGACGGGAGCGGCGAGCAGTTGATCGCCATCACCAAGCGGTCGGGCGAGCCCGTGAAGACGGATTACCTCTACGTCGGCGGGTCGAAACCGCTCGACATCGGGGCGGGCCCGGAGTCGGATCGCCCGACCGCGGACTCGGACAGCAAGGCGAGCGGCTTGGAGGCGTTCACTGAGTCCTACATGGGCGCGCCGCCGCAGGTCGGCATCGGCGACACGTGGGAGGCTGGGGAAACCGTCTACGTCGATCCCGTGGGAGAGGCGAGTAGGACGGACGTGACGCTCTACTGGAACACCCGCGACGTCGCGGGGAACAACCCCGGCGAGGTCGAGGGATCGGACTCCTACGACATCGGATCGTTCACCGCGTGAGCGGCGCTCGAATCACGACCAGAGCGAACGGGCGTCGATGGTGTCACCGGAGCAAGTGTTTTATTCGTACACGATAACACCCAGTGTGATCAGGAGTTCCACGAATCGGGAGCGAGGCGCGTCGTCGGTCATCGGGGTCATACTGCTCGTCGGAATCGTCATCGTGCTCATCGGCGCGATCACGCCGTTCGTGATGAACCTCGCCGGGGAGACGCAGGCGAAGGCGCCGACGGTCTCCGTCGACCACCGGATCACGAACTCGACCGGCGGGACGGACTACGACACCAGCACCGACGGCGACAACTTGGTCGCGGTCACGCTCGAATCAGGTGGGCCACTAGAGATCGACCAACTGTATGTTACGGCGTCGAAAGAGATAGACATCGGTTCGGCCGAGGATCCGGGGCGGGCCTACGAGAGCGAGGAGTCGCTGAGCGACCGAGAGGCGTTCACCGAGGGGACTGACGGGCCGCAGATCGGGATCGGCGAGACGTGGCAAGCCGGAGAGACGATCTACCTGAACCCGGAGGGGAACGCGACAGACACCGACGTGTCGATCTACTGGACGTCGAAGTCGCTCCGCGCACAGGAGGCCGGTGAAGTGAGCCCTGGCGACTCCTACGAGATCGCGTCGTTCGAGACGTAATCGCCGTCGCGGACCACCGCGAAGGCGGACACTTTTACTGGCGGGGACGCGGAGAGTGAGCCATGTTGGAGGGTGTGAACGTCGCGCTCGGCGTCTCCGGGAGCATCGCGGCGGTGAAGGTCGTCGAACTCGCCCACGAGCTCCGGCGACGCGGGGCGTCCGTGCGCGCCCTGATGACGGACGGTGCGCGGGGTATCGTCCACCCGTGGGCCGTGGAGTTCGCCACCGAGCACGACGTCACGACGGAGCTCACGGGCGCGGTCGAACACGTCGAGCTCTGCGGCCGCGAGGGGTGGGCGGACGTCTACCTGATCGCGCCCGCGACGGCGAACACCGTCGGGAAGATCGCGGCGGCGATCGACGACACCCCCGTCACGACGACGGCGACGACGGCCCTCGGGGCGGACGTCCCCGTGGTCCTCGCACCCGCGATGCACGAGCCGATGTACGACCACCCGGGCGTCTTGGAGAACTTAGAGCGCGTCGAGTCCTGGGGCGTCGACGTCGTCGACCCGCGCATCGAGGAGGGGAAGGCGAAACTGGCGAGCCTCGACGCCATCTGCCTCGACGTCGCCCGCGCCGCGGGGGAGCGCCCCCTCGCCGGCGAGGACGTGGTCGTCACGTCGGGGGCGACGAGCGAGCGCATCGACCCCGTGCGCGTGCTGACGAATCGCGCTTCCGGGCGGACCGGTCGTGCCGTCGCCCGCGCGTGCTACGTCCGGGGTGCCGACGTCACGCTCGTCCACGACGGCGACGACGTCCCGTACGCCGACGTCCGGCGCGTCGAGTCCGCCGCGGAGATGCTCGCCGCCGTCCTCGACGCCTGCGAGGACGCGTCCGCGCTGCTCTCCGTCGCGGCCATCTCCGACTACACCGTCGAGCCGGCCGACGAGAAGATCCGCAGCGGCGGCGACCTCACGCTCGATCTGGAGGCGACGCCGAAGCTCCTCGACACCGTCCGCGAGGAGTACCCGGCGCTCACGCTCGTCGGGTTCAAAGCAGAGACGAACGGCGACGACGAGGCGATGGTCCGCGAGGCACGACGCATCATGGAGCGCGCCGGCCTCGCCTTCGTCGTCGCCAACGACGCGCGCGTCATGGGCGGTGACGAGACGCGCGCGCTCGTCGTCCGCGCGGACGGCTATGCGGAGTACGCGGGCCCGAAAAGCGGACTGGGTCTGCGTGTCGCCGACGAACTCGTCGACGAACTCTGAGGCGTTGTAGGTCCCCGCAGTCGCTCGGAGCCGGCGTTATTCTCCCGGGCTGTAGTTCGGCGCCTCGTCCGTGATCATGACGTCGTGAGCGTGGCCCTCGGTCTGGCCGGCCGAGGAGACGCGGACGAACTCGGACTCGTTTTTGAACTCGGGGATCGTCGCCGCGCCGACGTATCCCATCCCCGATTGGATGCCGCCGACGAGCTGGTGGAGTTCGCTCGCGAGCGGCCCCTTGTAGGGCGTCGCGGCCTCCACGCCCTCGGGAACGTACTCCTCGTCCGCGTCGTCCTCCTTCAGGTATCGCTCGCCGCCGCCGGACTGCATCGCGCCGACGGAGCCCATCCCGCGGTACTGCTTGTACTTCTTGCCGTTCATCGTGATGACACGCCCCGGCGCTTCGTCCGTGCCGGCGAAGTAGGAACCGAGCATCACCGCGTCCGCTCCCGCGGCGAAGGCCTTCGCGGCGTCGCCGGAGTACCGGATGCCGCCGTCGGCGATGACGGGAACGTCGTAGTCGGCGGCGACGTCCGCGACCTGCGAGACGGCGGTGATCTGGGGCATCCCGGCGCCGGAGACGACGCGCGTCGTGCAGATGGAACCGGGGCCGATGCCGACTTTGATGCCGTCCGCGAAGTCGACGATGTCCGCGGCGGCTTCGGCGGTGCCGACGTTGCCGACGACGACATCCGCGTCGATCTCGGCTTTGATCTCCCGGGCGGAGTCGATGACGTTCAGGTTGTGTGCGTGCGCACAATCGATGAAGACGACGTCCGCGCCGGCCTCGTCGGCGGCTTTCGCGCGCTCGACGTCAAAGGGACCGACGGCCACGCCGACGAGCAGGTGGCCGTCGTCGTCTCGGGCGGCCTCCTCGTGTTCGCGGCGGGCGAGGACGCCCTGCATCGTCACGAGGCCGACGAGCCGGTCGTCGTCGGCGACGATCGGGACGCGCTCGATCTTGTGCTCGTACATGAGTTCGAGGGCCCCGCGGGCGTCGACGTCCGCGCTCGCGGTGATGACCTCGTCGGTCATGGCCTCCCTGACGGTGTCCTCCTCGCCGACCTCGAGATAAGGGCGGATGTCCGTCCCGGAGATGATGCCGAGCACCGTGTCGTCGTCGTCGACGACCGGCGCACCGGAGACCCCCTCACGCTCCATCATCGCGTCCACGGACTCGATGGTCTGCTCCGGGGCGGCGGTGACGACGTCCTCGCGGCGGATGACGAGTTCGTCCGCGCGCTTCACGCGCTCGATCTCGGCGACGAGCTCCTCGTCGTCGAGGTTCTGGTGGAGCACCCCGAGTCCGCCTTCGCGCGCCATCGCGATGGCGAGCTCGCCCTCGGTGACGGTGTCCATCGCCGCGGAGAGGACGGGCACGTTGATCGAGACGTTCTTCGAAACGCGCGTCGAAACGTCCGCCTCGTCGGGTTCGACGCGGCTCTCTGCCGGACGAAGCAGCACGTCGTCGAACGTGAGCGCTTCGGGGACGTCGAGCTTCTCGGAGAAGGTACCACTAGATCGCTCGTCGTTCGCCATGTAAACCGTGTTCGCGCGATACGCAAAAACGTTCCGTAACCGGCCGCGTCGTGCGACGAACATCGCCACGGTCGTGCATACCGATCGGGGCGACGGCACCGCGTGATCGGCACGGTCGGCGACACGAAAGCGGATGGAACGGACCAGTTTGGGTCCATCTCTCGATGACCAGACGGACGATCGAATGGTGCCTGTGTGTGTGATGTGGCCAGCCGAACGGCGCGTGCGGTCACGCCCCACACAACGCTTATGTCTCTCAGTCCGGAACACTCAGACATGGACTCCCTCAGTCCCTTCGCAGTCCGTATCGCCGGTGATCAGCCTCAGCGCTCCGGCGACTTTACAAAACTCTGCGAGACAGGGACCGTTATGGGAGCCGCGCTCTGGCGGCGACAGATGGCCCCGCGGCCGTCGTCGTACCATCCCTCCTATCGCCGTTCGGCCGGTGGTCACGGCCATCGTCCCTGAGATGAGTATCTCCGGACATCCGGTCGCCCTCCGCTTAGAACAGCGTGTCGGTGGCGCGACGCGACTCCTCGCCACCGTCATGCTGCTCCCGCTCATCGACGGGATCTTCGCCGCGCTCGTCCTCAGCGGCGCGCTCACGCAGACGACCGCCGTCGGCCCGCTCGTGATCCCGACGGGCGCGCTACAAGTGGGCCTCCTCGTCTTCGGCGGGAGCGCCACCGTCGCGGTCGTCCTCGTCGAGATGCAGGGCGACCGGCGCGAGAAGTCCCGGGCCGTCCTCACCGTCGGCGTCCCGCTCGTCGTCGGCGCCGTCGCCGTCGCCGCGCTCGCTCCGACGATCGAGAGCGTCCTCGACACGGCGGTCTTCGAGCGCTTCGCCGCGTTCGTCGTTCTCGCCATCGCCGCGAAGACCGCGAGCTCGCGCATCGGCGATTACCTCCCCAGCCCCGGCGTCGTCGTCGGGCTCGGTCTGCTGGCGAGCGTCCGGCCGACGACCACGACGCTCGCCGTCCGCGTCGAGCCGAGCGTCGTGGCCGCGGCCGCGGGAGCCGCAACCGTCGCCGTCGCCTTCGCGCTCGGCGTCGCGCTGCTCGAGCCGCACCTCCGCCACCTGCTCGACATCGACCGCTTCCGCTTCGGGAGCGCCGTCGCGCTCGGGACGCTCGCCCTCTCGCTCTTCGGCATCGTCCCCGAGGGGGCCGCGCTCCCCGTCTTCGCGCTCGCCGGGCTCCTCGCGATCGATCCCGGCCAGGCGGACGCGGCGGCGACCGGGACCGACGACCGCGCCGATACGGACGCGCCCTACGGCTACCCCGGCGAGAACGGGGAGGAGCGCGCCCCCTGGCTGTGACGGCGCGGAGCGGGTAACGGTGCGTTTACGGCGATCCCGGTCCTCGACGAGCGTATGCCAGCGAACCGCGTCGTCCAAGGACGGATGGTGACGCCGCACAGCCTCGCCGAACTCATCGAGGACGACGACGTCATGGAAGCCGAGACCATCGAGGACGCCGACCGAGAGTGCCCGGACTGCGGCGGAGACGTCGTCTCGGTCGGCTACATGCCGAGCGTCACGGAGTACGTCACCGGCTACAAGTGCCAAGAGTGCGACTGGCGCGAGACCGATCGGTAACGGATCGAAACCCATTTAGGCGAAATCGTCCTATGACGGAGTGCGTGGGGCTGTGGCCAAGCCAGGGATGGCGACTGACTCCAGAGGCCACGCGCCCGGGACGAAATTCCAGACTGGTATACCGAGCGGCGGGCTGATCACCTCGCCGCGACGACGACCCTCTGGAGTTCCGAGGCGCACCGGAGATATCAGTCGATCGGGGGTTCAAATCCCTCCGGCCCCATACTACATTTAACAAATTCGGAAGGTTCTGCCTCCTTCCGTTTACCTCACGTAAGCACCGAGAGCCATCGCTGTTTCTCGAGGTGGTCCGCGTGAGCGAAGCCGTCGCGAGCGGAACGTGCGCCCTCTGTGGCGCGTCGCACGGCGTCGCCCACACCGAGACCCCACAGCACGGTCCGGTGCCGCTCTGTCGCTCCTGCCGGCGTCTCTGGGGTGAGCGCGAATGAGCACCGACGCTCCGAGCGTCGGCGTCGAGGCGGACGGTGACCTGCGTGCGCTCGTCGAGGACCTCGCCGACGAAGTACGCGAACTCCGCGCGGAGAACGACGCCCTCCGCGAGCGCGTCGCCGACCTGGAAGAGCAGCGCGAGCGGGAAGCCACCATCCGATGGGCGGGACCGAACCCCGCCGACATCGAGATCGTCGCCAGCGAGACGGGGAACGGCGTCTATCCCTACCAGGCGATCACCGACAAAGCCGACCAGCGCGACGTCGCGGACATCGAGGAGCGCCTCACGGACGTCGAGGAAGGCCGTGCGGACGTCGTGGTGCGTTCCGAGCACGACGAGGAGTCGTTACCCATCGAGTCCTCCATCGCTCGCCAGCAGCGCGGCGAGTCGCTTCCCGTCGACGAAGCGCGTGCGGCCGTCGTCTTCCCCCGCGCCGCCACGAAGAGTCGCACTGTGGGCGGCTCCAAGCTCGTACTCGCCAGCGACGACGTCCGCGAGATTCTCGCCGACAAGACCGACCGTGACGAGTGGCCTCGCGAACTCATTCGTCGCACTATGCGCGAGCTCTGTACGCTTACGTCATCAAAGACAGACGAACGCCGTGACCCGGAGGACTCGGCGAACCTCTGGACGCTCGGGAAGCGCAACGGCCACCTCACCGTCGAGGCAGATCTCGAGGAGTACCGCGAATGGGCGAACCAGGCCGGAGGTGAGAGCGAGTAAGGCCGACGTCACAATGTTGTGACGGGGGCCGTAGATACGGCTGTTACGACGACTGACCGCCGCACGAGGCCGGTCACGAGTTGCAGACCACTACCCCACGAAAGCAACACTCCACTACTGCTGGGTACGTCTCTTCTGGCTGTTTCTTCTGGCTGTTTTAGGGTCGTTACGTACTGCAAAAATCCTGTTTCGCGTCACGGGTCTACCTACACCCGGTGTCACAACATTGTGACGGGAGAATTCCATCATAATTACCCAAAATACCAATAAGATTGATTAGAATGGATATGTCCATGGACGAATGGAGTCCTCCAGACGAGATCAAAGTCGATGAAAATCGATTGTCCTCGCTAGAGGTGAACCTGACATTTGACCCACATGATGATGAGGCACAAGTGTCTGATTACACTTCTAAAACGTATTCCAGACTTTCGACCGACCAAAGGAGAAGATTTGAGAAGGATCTACAACGAGACACCCGTGGCGATTTCGACTCCATCCACGAATACTTAAATTCTTGGAAAAATCCAAACGAATATAATGAGAAGGTAGCACAATCCTACGAGAAACTTGTCAAAGATGCACTTAGCATCCCTACCGGAGTCCGCAACGGTGGTGAGCAGGCAAATTATCCAACCGGAAGCCAGAAGCATACATTTGAGCGGTTATATGTAGCAACACAATGCTTCCTCGCCATCCATTACGGGACAAGAGAAGAGGACGCAAAAATTAGGGTTCATAGAGGTATTCGAGAGATTTCAATAGCAAAACTCGTAGCACAAATGATTGATAATCCCGAAGCTGATGAGTATTATTTCTATACGTCCGCTGTTTCCAACCATTCTGGATTACAGGGTGTGGGGTTCTACCATTCTAATGGAATTATAGTTAGCTTCGACGTGCCTCGAGATCAGGTCGCTTTTGCAGCAGACCGCCTAGTCAATACTCCTGCTCATGAAGACGAGCTCCAACTTGTTGGAGGTATACTCAGAGTTGGGCCTAAGGGGGTTATTCACGAGGGAACGCACTCCGGGATAACTCGTCGTATGCGAACAATCATACAGAGTATGAGCTCTTCAGAGTCACTTGATAACTCAGTACACAAGGATATCGCAGATCTAATTGAGATGATGTTTAAGCATGATGAGCCAGTTACAACATCTGATGGCGCTGATCGTCTCATCGACTGGTTTTACGAGGTTAGATCACGTGAGATATATTCTGCAGCGAAGACCCAATCACTCAAAGACCAAGTTGATTACCTGAAGGAGGCGGGCCAAGAGAATGAGCGTGAGCACAGATCCATATGACAGATATTATATGATAACAGATGGTGATGATGGCCGAACAATTATATGTGGTTGGAGAGTCATATCACGAGTATCCAGAGATGCCCGTTAAACGTGGAACTCTCAGAGATGATGATGGAGAGACGGTAGATGGGGGGGTGTTCCATGGCCAAAGTAACGATACACCAGACGATGTCATCGTTGTAGATCTGCGAGACGATGAAGAGAGTCTTAATTGGACGAAATATGGACCAGAAGATTCCCGCGAGCGCTTCAGTGAATGGTCCGATGAGAAAGCCAAAAACCGAAGCCAAGAGGCGCAAGAGCGGTTACGGGAATATCGTCAGTCAAGAGGCGAATGACTGCTTAAAGTAACTCAGAACACGTCTCCCGGCCGTATTTTCGTCTCCTTGCTGTCTCGATGGCCGCCGTTCGTGTACCACGTCGAGACGGGAATCTGCGTCGCGGGGAGCATCTGCATCCGCAGGACGGTTAGCCCACGCCCACGGCGGCGGTAGAGGACGAAGACGTACTTCCCGCCGGCGGCGGCGAGGCGGTCGTGGTACTCCTCGAAGACCTTGAAGCGGGGGTAGTCCCGACTCGCGTCGGTGGCCTTGATCTCGACGGGCGTGCCGTCATCCTGGACGGCGTCGCGCCAGCTCGTATGCACGCCCTCGCGCCGGAGGCGGTAGCGTTCGCACGCCTTCCGCTCGGCGAGCGTCCCGTACTGATTCGCCTTCTTCGAGGGCATCGCTATCGCGCTCCGCGCGCGTCGCGCGTCTTATATATATACTCCGTCGGCCCGCGCGACGTCGTGCCCATGGCTTCGTTCGGCGCGCTAGCGCCGGACGAACGTGGCTGTGGGCGATCTCCTCGCGTACGCGCGCGTATAGGGAGGGGTGGGAAGTGGGAAGTCGTGGGATTCGGGCGCATCAGGCGCTCAGGACCGAATCGACTTCTATGACGACTTCTCGGTGCTCGCCGTCGTCGCGGTACTCCTTCTGGCGATTTTGGACCCATTTGTAGCTGTAGTCGATGTATTCGGCGATTTCCCGGCTCGACATCCCGAGTTGCATCCCGTCGATGGCGGTCGCAATGCTGATTTTGCGGGCTTCGGACTCGGTACTCGCAATATCCTCGACTGCGACCGACTTCCCACCGTCCGCTACTGCCTCCGGATCGGCGTCCCACGACCACGTGCTCGCTTCCTTGTCGTTGTACCGCCAGTCCGTCGGCGGGACGCCCTCGATGGTGTAGCTCGGGTTCGTCGTCTCCCCGCCCTGAACGTCGATCTCGGCGACCTTCCGGTCGGTCTTCCGGATGATGGTGCTCATGCGTCGGAGCATCGGGTGAATCGAGTGGGGAGTGTGCGCGATGTAGATGAGCGCGCCGTTGTACTTCCGGATGAGGAAGAGCATCGGCCCCATCTTCTGCGCGGTCTCGTAGCCGGCTTTCCCGCGCCCGCTCGCGGAGATGGAGAACTCATCACCGATGAAGACCTTGCGCCGCTGCGCGTTCGTCGTCGGGTCGCCGTCCTGCTCCAGCCACTCCTTGAGGGTGGGGAAGTCGGGGATGAACGTGTCCGCCTCGCGGAGCGTGCGGACGTTCGTCCCGACGAGGACGCGCTCGTCGGCGAGCGCGGTGAGTCGCTGGGCGAGCATGAAGGCGAAGTCCGTCTTCCCTTTACCCATCTTCCCGAGGAGGGTGAGCACGGGCGCGGGGTTGTCGAGCAGTCGGTCGATCTTCCCGATGGCCTTCAGCCCGGAGACGTCGGCCTGCTGGCCGGCGTCACCTGTGAGGTGCTTGAGGGTCGCCATGTCGCCCTCCTCGAGGGCTTCCCGCCCGACATCCGTCGCCTCGTTCTGGAGGATCGTCTGGACAAGGTCGGTTTCGGCGGGGTCTCCGGGCATCTTCCCCGGGGTTTCGGCGTAGGAAACCGGGTCGTAGCTGTTCGCCTGGATGGAGAGGAAGCGCGAGAGCGCGGGGTCGCGCGTGATGCCCGTGTGCTGGTGGACGAGCGGGTCGCGGTGGCCATGCTCGGCCTGGTGCTCGCGGAGCTGCGGGGGCGTGTACTGCTCGCCGTCCTCACTCACCGTCACCACCTCTGTCCGTCGCGACGGCGTCCGAACCGGCCGCCGGCGAGTTCGCCCCGATCTCCTCGGTGACCGCGCCCGCGATGTCGTCGGGGTCGAAGGGGTCGACGTCGTCCTCGCGGAGATCGGCGAGGTCGTCACCCGTCACCTCCTCGATGTCGTCTTCGAACTCGTCGACGACGGCCGTGACCGCGTTCTTGTCGAGCAGTTCGCCGCGCTGTTTCGCTTCGGTGATCTTGTTCATGAGTCGGGATTGGAGAGCGGCTGCCATGTCCTCGAGATTGTCCGCGAAGAGGTCGAGGCGGATGTGCGACTGTTGGAGGGTGTCGTAGACGCGGTTGAAGTGCGAGCGAGTGGTGAGGAGCTTCGTGTCCTCGAGCTCAGAGAGCCAACACCCGCGAACGACGAGCTGCCCGCTCGGGCCGGCGTCGGGAAGCCACTCGTACTCGCGCACGACCCAGGTGTCGCCGTCGTTCATCGGGTAGGGCGCGGGGCCTTCGACAATCTTCTCGCTCCAGACGTCCGGCGGCACCTTGTAGTCCTTCGCGACGTCCTCGACGGCGTTGATGTGCTGGACGTCCACCCAGTCGCGCCGGTCGAACCACCCGGCGAAGCGCACGCCCACCAGGAGACAGGGCGGCGCGAGGACGAGTGACCCGACGAGCAGGTGGACGCCCCACGCTGGAAGGGCAGGGATGGACGGCGAGAAGACCCAGAGGAGGACGCCGCTCGTGACGACGAGCGCCGCCACGAGCAGTTGCGCTTCGGCGAGCAGGTAGGTGTGGCGGTCCCACGCGCTCGCGAAGGTCGGTCGAAGACCCATCAGCGGGCCTCCCGGGGTTCTGCGCCCCTGCGACGCACGACGTAGAGCGCGCCGGCGACCATCGAGAGGACGGCGATGCCGGCGCCGCCGAGCCACCCGAGCGTCGGCGATCCGCCGAACGGCGAGCCGAGGCTGGTGTCGTCGCTGTAGACGGTGGGACAGCTCCCCGACTGGATGCACGCGCCCGTCGTGACGCTCACGCTCGCCTCGCCGTCGACGCGGTCAGCGGGGATGGAGACCGTCGTCGACTCGCTGCCCTCGAGGACGACCTGCCGGTATGGGCTGTGGGCGACTCGCTCGCTCGCACGCGCGGACGCCGCGAGCGTCGCGACGTGATACTGCGAGGCGGTGAGCGTGACGTTGAACCGCCCGTCCTCGTACTCCCAGCCCTGAATCGTCATCACGCCGTCGACAGAGACCGGATGGCCGCCCGCGACGACGGTCGCGTTCGTCGACGTCGTCGAGCCGTTCGGCGCGGCGGCCGCCGGTGCGACCGCGACGCCGAGCACGGCAATAACCAACAGTAGTCGTCTCATCTGAGGGGCGCCGCCGGAATCGAACCGACGCAGGTGCCGACCACGGGCGGCTGCCGGTCGTTAGACCGGGCTGACGGCGTCGCCGAGGCGGGTGAAGAACCAATCGACGAGGCCCTGCGCCCCGTCGACGATGGCGTCGACGAACCCGCCGACTGTCTGGGAGATCGCGTCACCGACGATGGCCTGCATCGACCACCAGCCGGTGAGGTCGCCGGCGACCCACGCGAGCGCGAGGAGGCCGACGAAGACGAGCGCGAGGGAGAGCAGCGGGCGCGCCATCGTCAGTTATCCCTCTGCATGACCGCCGCCGCGCCAATCGCGACCACCGCGAGCCCCACGATGATGAGCGGCCCACTACCGCCCGAGCCGGAACCGGAGCCACTACCGGAGCCGCCGGCGGTCTGGTTAGCCACCTCCTCACGGAGTTCGTTCAGCTCTTGCTGGAGTTGGCGGTACTCGCTCGTGTTGGCGGTCTGGTAGTCGTACTGGCGGACGTGGGTCTGATTCAGCGTCTGGCCGTTGGCATCCTTCATCGCAGTGACGGTGAAGTTCCCGGTGAGGGTGTGGGTCTTACCGGACGTTGTCGCGACGAGTTGGACGCCATCAATCCGGGAAGCGTTGTACGTCTGTCCGAGCTTCCACGTCCCGTTGTCCGGGGCGCTTTGGCTGAAGAGCGCGCCCGTGTACGTGAACCCGTCCTCGGTGACGTTCATCACCGAGACGTTATCCAGATCCGGCGTCGCGTAGCCCGATGCAGCGGCCGCAGCGCGAGCATACGCGAGGTTTCCCGTCTCCGCGTACGACGTCGAGTACTCCTGAGCGAGCGTCAGCCCGCTCGTCGCGTTCGCCAGATCGAGTTCGCCGGCAGCGTAGGCATCCACCTTCCAGCTCGCCGTTGCTGCGAGGTTCTCTTTCGCGATTTGGGCCTTCTGCTGAAGTGTTTGCCAATTAGATTGCCACGACTCTAAGGCGAACTTGATTCGAGGATTCGAGTTAACGCTCTTCGCTTCTAGGCCGTAATCATCAACAGGAGTCCCTGTCCCGTAGATGCTTAGATACTCATTCAGCCGGATCGTGATATGTACCGTTGATCCGCCGCTGACTCTCACCTCCTTCAGTTGCAACACGGGAACTTCAGTCCCGTTAGCTAAGACAAGCGTCTGATTCGAAACGAGACTAGAACTCAATTTTGTCCGTCCATCTTGGGAAGGACCATTCGACCAAGATATGCCATCTGCATATACCGCAATCACGTCTTGAGAGGTGCCATTTTGTGCATTAATCAGAGACTGGATGAACTGATTCCACGCGGCAATCTGGTTCATCTGCATCTTACTCAGGCGCTGGTCGATGCTCTGGTTAACAGCCGTATTGACGGACGGAACTGATGTCGTTCCGTTCTCGATGACGGCGTTCTGCCGCGCTTCGCCAGAGGCGTAGAGGGTGGTCTGAAGGTTCGTGAGCGAGTTGTTGGTTTGGGCCGTCGTGGTCTCAGCCCACGACTTCGTTTCGCTGGCGCGCTGATAGACTTCCACCTCGTTGCTGGCCCCTGACGTGTCTGGCGCGCCCGGCCCACAGTTGTCGTTCAGATTGATGCCGAAGAAGTTGAACAGGCCGCTGTACGAGCAAGAGCCACCCGCGACGACGCTGAACCCGTCCGGCGAGTCGATGGCGGCCGTCCCAGTCGGGCTGGTTGATGCGCCCACGACGGGCGAAGCAACGCTCGAGGAGACGATGAGCACGGCGAGCGCGACCGCCGCGAGCCGGCGAAGCCGTGCGGTCATCGACGATCCTCCCGCCGGAGTTTCTGTCCGGCGTAGCTGAGACCACCGATGTCACGACGCCCATGCCCATCGCGGTTGAGACGAACCGGTTCGTCCTCGAGGCGCAGATGGCGCCGGCGGTCGTAGCGAACCCACGCGACACAGGCCACGGGAAGGGCGGCGCCGACGAGTGCCGTCCCGTCCGCGCCCGTCACGGAGGCGATTACGAGGAGGATACCGCTGGCGAGCGCGCTCTTCCAGAGCATCGCGTCGTTCACAGCCCCACCCCCGTCGTGGCGGCGAGGGCGACGCCGACGAAGCTGGCGAGCGACCCGAGGAGGAAGGCGAGGCGCGCGTCGACGTCGCGCGTGTGGGCGACGTCCAGCATTAGCGACCACCGTCCCAGTACGCGACGACGTAGTACGCGGCCGAGTTGAGGATGAGCACGAGCACGCCGATCCACTTCGAGCCCGTGACGACGTCACGGACGAGCGGAACCAGCGCGACGGAGACGTTCGAGACGACCATCGCGCTGACGAGCGCGGCCTCCCACTCGCTCCACTCCGACCAGTCCACCGACTCGTTCATCACGTACGCCGCCACCACGACGACGAGCGAGACGATGAGCGAGACGGAGATCTGCGAGCCGTTCGCCTCGACGAGCGTGTCCGCCATCGAGACGCCGAGCGCGGAGAACTGCCCGATCCCCACGAGCACCAGCGTCGCGATCACGAAGAACGGCGACAGCACGCCGTCGACTACCTGTACCAACCGTTCGCGGTCGAGATTGTACGCCATGCACGCGTACGATGGCGGTATAGGTGCCTAGTGTCGTCTTTCTGTCTGTTGCTTCGGGCGAAGGTATGGAGAAACGTCCATAGGCTTTTGGCTATGGAGGGAGAACCATAGGGTGACGGATGGCGTCCTACACCACGATTGCAGATTGGCGCGACGTCAGAGACGGCTACGTGGTGGCCATCACTATCCGGCAGACCGAGCACGACGAATACCCGAGCGGATGGGACTACAGCCTCCACTTCGGCGAGGTCGGAGGCGACACCGTCCTCCGCTACGACAACGCCCACGAACGCACGAAGGGCCACGAGCGCCACACCCGCGACAACGTCGAGTACATCGACTTCCCCGGGATGCTCGAGCTCTACGAGCGCTTCACGCGCGAAGTCGACGAACGGTCGTCGACGTCGTGGGACTGGTTGCTCGAGTAGGACGTCATCCAGGGGGAACCACCATGCCAACGCTCAAAGTCACCGTCGGCGAAGCCGAGACGCTCCACGAACAGACGCGGAACCGTCTCAAGGCCGCACAGGCCGGCGAGGAACTCGAGGACGCCCAGCCCACGCTCAACTTCGAGTCCTACGCCGAACTCAGCCGACTCCTCAGTCCAAAGAACCTCGAGCTCCTCGAGGCCATCGCGAACCATCACCCCGAGAGCATCCGCGAAGCCGCCGAGCTCGTCGACCGGGACTACAAGCAGGTCCACAAGAACCTGAGCGAGCTCGCGGACCTCGGCGTCATCGAGTTCGAGAGCGACGGCGACGGTCACCCGAAGACGCCCATCCTCGCCTACGACGGCATCGAGATCGACATCCCCTTCGTCGACTCCTCGAACAACGTCGGCGCCGCCGCACCGTAGCGCCGACGCTTCTTCTCGACGTCGTGCTGTGGGCTTTGGGCGTGACCCCTGGGGGTCGCACGTCCCCGGAACGGCGTTCCCGAATATGCACACGAGTCCGGCCGCCGTCGGGACCGGCGTGTGTACGCGGCGCCGATTCGACGGCGGTGGTCGCTCGTCGACGACGCCGAATCGGGGGCGAATCGACCGAGGTACATAAGGTGAAACTGTTTGAGGAATCGCAGCAGCCTCCCTCTCGCGCGTCGTGTGTACGGGTATGCGTATCCGAACTGACGGCGACTACGCGTACTGGAAGGACGTTATCGAGGACGCCGCCGACTTCTGGGGCGTCAACAAGACCGACGCCATCGTCAGGTCCTGCGACCTCGCCGGCCGACTGGTGCCACAGCTTGAGGAAGCCCTCACCCACGAAGAGCTGCCGCCAAGGGTCGCCCAAGAAATCGTAGAGATGGTAAACCGCGAGTGTCGGAACGTGTTGATCAAGTACTGCGAACCAAATGTTAAAGTCTCCTTCGATGTGTGACTTACTGACTTACACTGCTGATCCGACTAATTTGCAGTTAATACATCGATCGGTAATGGGCTCTCTCCGACGAGACGACTAGGGTTCTCCAGCGGGGGACACAGCGCAGCCCTCGGTGACATTCCACTGTACGTCTACCGCACGACGGTAGTCACCACGAATGCATATTTAACAACGCTTTTGTGCTATACAAAGTACTGAGTGATATGGCCCGTTGTCTTCCTTTCCGCTGGTATGGCGGGAAATATAGTCATCTTAAGTGGCTTCTCCCACAGCTTCCCGAAGCCCATCGCTATGTGGAACCCTTTGGTGGGTCTGGTGCAGTGCTTCTGAATCGGGACCCATCACCAGTAGAGGTATATAACGACCGTGACAGCGATGTTACGAACTTCTTTAAGGTACTTCGCGATAATCGTGACGAGCTCCTTGAGAAGATCGCACTTACTCCATTTTCACGAGAAGAATTTGAACACGCTATTGAGAGGCAAGGCGACGATTTAAGCGATATTGAGCAAGCACGCTTGTTCTTCGTTCGTGCCGGCCAAGTGAGGAGTGGTCTCGCGCAAGACGCTACTCCCGGGAGATGGGCATACTGTAAGAGCGCTAGTCGTCGCGATATGGCCTCAGCAGTTTCTCGCTGGCATTCACGGCTTGATCACCTGAAGGAGGCGGCTGACCGAATTGGTGGATATAGCGAGGTGGAAGCAGTCATTGAGGAGCTGAAGCAGGAAGGCAAAGAGGCAATCGCTGACGAGCTGCAGGGGATGAATAATCAGGAGGCAGTAAAGGCTCTCCAAGAGGCAAAGCTAGAAGATATGGCTGATCGGTTCCGCCGTGTTCAAATTGAGAACCGTGATGCTATTGACGTAATCCAAACATACGGTGATTCTGAAGATGCTCTAATCTATTGCGATCCGCCGTACCCGCATGACTCACGATCTCAGGGGACAACTACGACATACCGCTATGAGATGTCCGATGAGGAGCATAAAGACCTGGCAAATGTTCTCCATGAGGTGGAGGCCAAAGTGGCAATCTCGTCCTACCAGTGTGATTTGACCGAGGAGCTATATGGTGATTGGAACCGGATTGACATCAAGAAGACATCTCACACATCAAAGGAAACTCGTGAGGAATCTCTGTGGACAAATTACCCGATCCCGAACCCGGAAGCTGAGAAAGTTCAAGCTACTATCCGGCTGTAGCTCCTCTCCCCCTTTGTTTTGTGACAAGATTCAATATGGTAGAATTAATCACTATTAGCAATGTCTTCCGAAGGAGAATATTATGACCTAAGCCCCGACAAGCGGACGCTTCGGTCACTTCGATCTGACGTAACTCCGATTACCGCCGTGGAGGAGCTGGTTGACAACGTTCTCGACAATTGGCGGCGAGTCAAATCCCCAAAATCAGACATAACGATTGATATTGATTTTGACTTTGAAAACGGAGTTTTTCGTATTGAAGATAATAGCGGGGGGTTGAATGAGAAGAACGTCAAGAAAATCTTCGCTCTCGGGGGATCGACAAAAGAGGAAATCCCGAACTCAATTGGGTCCTACGGAATGGGGGCAAAGAAGGCGATCCTGCGACTGGGAAATCGAGCAACGATTAAGAGTCGTGCTACAGATGCTCAGAATGCATACGGTTTTGTGATTGATGAGGAGTGGCTACATTCCGACGATTGGGAAGTAGCTAAGCAGCAATTCGATAACGTTGATTCTGGTTCAACGGTTATTCGAATTGAGGGTCTCGATATAGAACTACGCGATGAAGATCTTGAAGAGGATTTAGATGATGAAGAGGAGACCTCAAATTTCGACACTCCTGAGGAGTACTTGGAATCTCTTCGAGAAGATCTCTCTGAGACGTACGACGAATTCCTGAAGGGCCGAGCTGGGCCAGATGGTGGTACCGTCTCAATAATGGTTAATGCGGTTCGCGTTGACAAGCAGCCGGCTATAGATTGGGCGTACACGCCTCTTGACGGATACCACCCTCGCTTCTACAAGCAGTATGAGATTAGTCCTGAAGAGATTCCAGGTCGAGAAGAACCGATCACAGTAGATATTAAGGCTGGATTGATGCGGACCGGCAAGACAGAAGATGCTGGGACAGACGTGATTATCCAGAATCGCCGCGTGCTGACCAGCGATAAGACGGAGATGGGTGGTTGGGGTACCCACCTTCCGAGTTTCCGGGCCAACCTGCGTCGGACACGATTTATTGTAAAGATAACTGCTGAGAGTAACCCGGAAACATTACCATGGGATACACAGAAAGACAAAATTGAGCCAAATAGCGTTATTACTGACCGGGTTTTCAATGTCTTGCGACGTGCGGGATCAGATTACACGAAGGTCACCTATGAGAACTTCCCTACTGCCTACACTGCTCCGTACAGATTTGACGACGAACTTGATGATGAAGAACGAAAGCCGTGGCAAGACGTGCAGGAGTTTAATTACAGTGATCGTCAGCAATTTATTGCGGCACACAAGCCGAATAGCGAGTTACCCGAAAAAGAGCAGATTGAAGAACTAGCCGACTATCATCAAGAGAATTTGAGGGTATTTGCCCCACATATTGTTGCTGAGCCATACCAGCGGGCATATCGTGCTTATTTTGACCCAGACAATGACTCTGATGGAACCTATATACCCGACAATGGCGATCTTTGGGTTTTACCCCCCGAAGGTGAAAAGTTCCCGGAGCAGGAGCTTCATATGGTGCTGGAGGCTGTGAAAGATACAGCTGAACGGCATGCTCAAAACGGAGTAACATTCAAATTCGAAGATAGTGACTGGTGGTGGCAGGGATATTACGAATGGGTTCTTGAAGAAAATAACACCTCAATTAGTGCTCTTGAGGCAACAAAGGATATAGATACCTTATATAGGCAGATTGAAGCAAAGGGCGAGCAAAGGGATCTGCCAGAGCCGATATTAACCGATTTACGATCACCGGACATATCGCAGGTATTCTCTGAAGAAGAGACAACTCAAGACGATGGTGAGACACAATCAGAGCTCACAGAACATTCTGACAAAGGAGCCGAGGAAGAAGAGATTGAAGATGAGACAAACGTACCGGCTCAAGACTCCACACTCGGCGATGATGAGATCGAAGCGGAGCCTGGCGATAGTACAGAAATCGACTCAGACGAAGACTCACTTGAGTTCGGCTCTCAAGACAACACTAAGGGGAGTACTGAAGACCGGGAGAGTGAGGAAGAGAAGAAATCGATCGACTTTGGAACGACAACGGAACGGCAGGTACAGCAAACCTTCTCCGAAACACGGTCGATTATCTTACAGGTGAAGGAGTCCGATTACTATACAATCTGTGAAACGGTGGGCCTAGATCCAGAAAGTGCGAAGCCTCGGGAAGTCGGTGATGCTGTTATTGAGCAAGAGGTTGATATTAGTGGATTCGCCAGCCCGGGCGGCGATGGAGCGTAACTGTGGTTCGGAAGAACCTCACATACTCACAAAAGCGTGATATACACGAGAGCTTGGATCGGCGAGAGGAGCAGTTGAACGAACGGCTCAAAGATGTTGCTACCGGTAAATCTCATCCACGAAACTGGAATAAGAGATTAAACGAGCCGAAAAGCTATCATATTGCAACTGTATTTATTGATATTGATCACTTCACTGAATATCTACTCAATAATGGGAAGAGGGCTACCCTGTATATGCTTGGTTTATTCATTCCAGAAGCGATGAGAGTTATTAATGAATACGATGGTTATTTTGAGAAAAATACGGGCGACGGATTGTTAGCTTACTTCGGTTTCGGCAAATCAGCGCAAGAATCAGTCTCTGACGTCCTTCAATATATCACGACGATCCGATGGGTCCTCTCTCATGAAGTGAATCCCCGGCTTGAAGAACTAAATGTTCAACCAGTCACCGTCAGCTCTGGTGCAGCGTACGGTGAAGCCTACCTCGCTGAAATTGGAACCCCCAGTCGTGATGCATCACTCAAACGCTTAACCGCTGTCTCCCCCCAAGTAAATACAGCGTTCCAGCTAGAAACACAAGCTGGTGATGATGAACACCTTGTCGGACCTGCGATTGAATACCATGCAGATGAAGATGATCAAGAGTACCTTCTTCTCGAGGATATTTACGATCAATATCAGTGGGCTAATCCCGAAACAGAGGAAATGGAGCCGTACGCGATCTACCGATACGGCGGCGAATGGATGGAAGATACGGTTCCTCTTGAGGAGGAGGTAGAGGGATGACTAATAGCTCGAATGAAACAAATCAGGGGGGAGACTTAGATTCCGATTTGACGGCTGCAGAGTTCAGTCAACTAGTTCGTGATCATCAAAATACGTATATTCGGGTTGCCGATCAGAAAGCTTCAATTCTGCTTTCGGGCCTCGTCGCATATCTCGGTCTCTCGCTAAGTGTTATTGGGACGAATATGGGCCAGAAGGGTATTCTATTTCTTATATTCGCTGGTGGTAGTGTTCTCTCGGCTCTTGTTGCGATTTACTTTGCTGCATCTGCTGTTTATCCGAATACACCATCAACGCCGCAGGGTCTAGTTATGTGGGAGTCAATCGTGGAGAAGGGTGAAGAGAGGTATCGAGATACGATTCGGTCAAAGACTTCTGAAGAGCTGCTTGACGAATTAATTGATGAGAACTACCAATTAGCTGCCGTTAACAATACAAAATATCAGCAGGTTCGTCTTGCCCTACTCTCAACCATCCCTACTGTCATATGCGGGATAATCACGATGCTACTGTTAATTGCTCCGTAAAAGTAAATCGGAGCGTACCATTCAATAATTTAGCCAAGCGTGTAGCAGGGCCGTTCCTCTTTCTTCGGCGGCGGCCCGACGCGCACCGGACCAGGAGCGGGGACGTCGTGTGTATTCAACTCGCCGTCGAGGTACAACTGGCCACTCGTCGTTATCTCGTACATCCGCGTGCCCGGCCAGAGCGGGCCGATGAGTCCCGCCTCGGAAAGTAGCCGGCATCGGTCCCAGATGCGTCTGCGGGACGAGGCAGACGGTAGAACCGCCGTCATCGTAGTCGGCGACGCCCACCGTGATTCCGCGAGATGTTCGAGGATACGCTCATCAACCGCCTGCATCCACGGTCCCGATCTGCGGACCGACATACTGGTTACACCCCGTTCGTCTCGCGCGACCCTGTGGGTGACGGGGTCGCGTCTGTGTTATTCTCGATCCATGCGCCCTTGCGAGCATCATACTCCCCTCTCAGATACCCCTCGCCCTCCTCTGTAATCTCGTATGCGCCGTTCCCGATTTCACGAACGAGACCGTGATCGGCGAGTCGGGAACACGTCCGTGAAACTGTCGAATCAGACGTGTCAATTGCTACATGGTCCGCGAGGTCGCCAACGGTATATCCTCCCTCAGCAGATAGGATTTCGAGGATTCTATCGGCCCAGATATTCATCCATTTCGCGCTCATTCTCATACCCCCATTATATCGTTGAGTGACCTATTTCCTGCCGGAATTTCGAATTTCGTCGCTAGAACTCCAATTCGTTACTTGGATAGAATATCGGTCCTTTATTTCATTTATGCATTTAGAGATTGTTTGTGCATCTGCGAAGTCGTCGCTGGTCGAAGATGACTCTGGTTGGTTGGTGAAGAACGGGACGCGCTGCAACGCGCCCCGAGGACGGTTTCGCAGATCTACAATGTCCGAAACCGACACTGTGCGGCCGAAGCCGCACGACCGACCGGAAGCACTGCCGACCGAAAAAGACCCCGACACGCCGTGTGCGGTGTGCGAGGTGCGCGCCGCCGCCGGCGTCCTACCGGACGGGCGAAGCGCCTGCCGCGTGTGTGCGTCGTTCGAGGGAGGTGCGGACGAATGACCCGCACGCATGAGTGGCACGACCTGACGGGCTTCCAGCGCGACGTCCTGCTCGTCGCGGCGTCCCTCGAGGACGGCGAGGAGCAGGTGTACGGGCTGGCCATCAACCGCGAACTGGAAGCGCGCTACGGTTGTCAGGTGAACCACGGTCGCCTCTACCCGAACCTCGACACGCTCGTCGAGGCGGGCTTCGTGGAGAAGTCCGCGCTCGACCGCCGGACGAACGAGTACCGCGTGACGCCGGCGGGCGCGTCGCTGCTCGACGTCGCCCACGACGAGATCGAGGACGCCCGCGACGGCATCGACGCGCGCGTCGTCGCGGACGGCGAGGGCTCGGAGGGAAAGCGATGAGTAACCCGATTTGCCGTGGTCAGCATCTCGGTGCCGGTCAGTTCTCCCACGACCCTGAGGAGATGTCGCGTCACGCCCTCGGCGATGGTGAAACGGGTCTTCGCTGCCCTGCGTGTGCGACCGTCATCGTCGATTCGGAGGTGGACGCATGAGCGGTGAATCCTCGAAGCGCGGGAGCTACGAGCGCCACGCGCCGGACTTGCCGCGTCGCTACTCGGTCTTCGAGACGTCGACGGGCGGGAAGCACGTCACGCTCGCGGCGCCCGCGCTCGACGCCATCGGCGCCGAGGTGGGCGACGAAGTCACCGTCCGCCGGAACGATGCGGGCGACGTCGTCCTCGAGGCCGACCCCGCAGAGGGACGCGACGAGTTCGTCCCGGCGAGCGACCTCGCCGACTGGGTGGGTGACGACGATGAGTAGCGAAACCGAACGCTTCGCAGACGTCACCGATATAGTCTCGAACGGTGGCCGCGATCCGGACGGCTCGGCGCGGATGCTGGGCCGGTGGACATTCCAGTACACTCCCGCTCGGCGCTTTGTCGAGGCGCGCCTACGCGGCCGTGTTCTCAACGCCTGCGCGGGGAAGACGAAGCTTAACCACGACGGCGAGATCGTCCGGAACGACCTGAACCCAGAGCGCGACGCTGACACGCATCACGACGTCGAGAGCATCGCGGACCACTTCGGCCAGCAATCCTTCGACACCGTCGTCTTCGACCCGCCGTTCGACCAGAAACAGGCCGACGAGAAGTACGATGGCCTCCACGCGAGCGACGTCTACTCCGCTCTCGACCAGTTCAACGAACTCGTCCGGCCCCGCGGGGCCGTTCTGACGTTCGGCTGGAACTCGTGGGGGATGCGGTCGTTCCCTGCCTTCGAACGCGAAGAGACCGTTCTTCTGCAGCGCGGTCCGATCCATCGCGACGTCATCGTCACGGTCGATCGTCGAACGAGCGCGACACTCCTCGCGCACGACTACGCCGGCGGAGTTCGTGAGGGAGATACGGGGGCCGACCGGTGAGCGACCGCGACACGCGACGCGACATCACGCCCGTGCAGGCCGCCGAGCGCTTCATCCGCAAGCGCGAGAACAAGAACACCGAGAACACGGTGCGGAGCTACCGCCAGCGGACGGAGGCGTTCGTGATGTGGGCGCACGAGCAGGGCATCGAGTCGATGCACGAACTCGACGGGTGGCTCATCGACGAGTACGAGCGTCACCTCGAGGAGCAGGGGAACGCGCCCGCGACGGTGAAGGGCAAACTGAGCGCGCTGAAGGAACTCCTGAAGTACTGCGCCGACATCGAGGTGGTCGACGAGGAGCTGCCGGAGAAGGTGACGCTCCCGCGTCTCTCGAAGGACGACCAGACGAACGACGACCTCCTCGCCGCCGACGACGCGCGCGGCCTGCTGGACTTCTACCGGGACAGCGTGAAGCACACGGGGACCGTCCAGCACGCGACGCTCGAAGTGCTGTGGCACGTCGGGTGTCGCACGAGCTGCCTTCGGTCGCTCGACGTGGGCGACTGGGACCCCGAGGAGCGCGTGCTTCGCTTCCGTCACCGGCCGCCGGAGACGCGCCTGAAGGACGGGAAGGAGCACGAGCGGAACGTCGCCGTCCCGAAGCCCGTCGCGGACGCCCTCGAGCTGTTCATCGCGCGCGAGCGCCCGGAGAAGCGCGACGACGCCGGGCGGAAGCCGCTCTTCTCGACCACGCACGGGCGTGCGAGCGAGACGAGCATCCAGTGCTGGGCGTATCAGGCGACCCAGCCCTGCATCTACGCGGGGTGTCCGCACAACCGCCGTCGCGACACCTGCGAGTACACGCAGCGCCAGCACGCGAGCAAGTGCCCGTCGTCGCGAAGCCCGCACGCGATTCGGACGGGGAGCATCACCTGGCAGTTGAACCAGGGGCTCAGCTACGTGAAGGTCGCGAAGCGCGTGGCGGCGAGCCCGGAGACGATCCGGCGCTACTACGACAAGCCCGACTTGGAGGAAGAGCTCGCGAGACGACGCCCGGAGACGGAACACCTCGACATCATGAACGACCTGACGACGGAGGACGAGAATGGCGCGTAAGACTCGGGAACTCGGTGGGATCGGTGGGTGTTCGAAAACACCCCGCGAGCCCTCCGGCCCCATTCTCCGTTTAGTAATTCCGGAATCCTCCGTCTCCTTCCGGTTACTTCACGTAAACCCGACTGTCGATATCTTTCTGCCAGGGTGGTCCGCGTGAGCGAAGCCGTCGAGAACGGCACATGCGCCTCCGGCGGAGCGTCTTGTATTTACACTCAGCCGGCCGTCACGACGTCGCGCCCATAGCTTCGTTCGGTGTGATAGCGTCGACGAACGTAGCTATGGACGAAGGAGACCATCTGGGAGGTTAGGCCCGTCCGTCGTACGTCGCGTCGGCAGACGTGTTGTCACGGTTGAACGACATGATCGTGGCGCGGATGACGTCGCCCTCGTTCACGGAGTCCGGCACGTCCTCGGTGAAGACGACGAACCCCTGCACCTTGCCGACGGCGACGCGCTCGCCGGAGTGGTGGTCGGTGAATTCGGTGACGCCGAACTCGTAGGTCTCGCCGATGTCGACGGGCGGATCGCGCTCCCGGGCGGCATCGTGGGCGCGCTCGGACTCGCGGACGTCGGCACTGGCGCGTGAACGCCACCAGATGACGGTGAGGATGAAGAGCGCGACGACGGCGGCGGCGAGTAACACGGGCGGGAGCGAAGCCATATCGGCCACCTCGCGCGGCCCGTACTTATCCTCAGCGGCTCAGGCGGGGTCGTTGGTGAGGAGGAGCGCACCGAAGAGGAGTTGGAAGAGCGCGCCGACGGGGACGTGGAGGCCGGCGAAGCCGGTCGCGTAGATGGCGTAGCCGGTGGCGAGATAGCCCAGGCCGGTACAACAGAGCGCGGCACCGACGGGCCGTGCGGGCCGGTCGACGCGCGCGACGACGTCGTCCTCGCGGACGTAGAAGTAGAGGCTGAAGGCGAGGAGACAGAGGGAGGCGAGGGAAACGACGGTCCAAACGAGATAGCCGGTGTAGATGGTCGTCCCGGTCTGAAACTGGTAGGCGTTGAGCGAGAGCGCGAACGTGAGTTCGCTGGCGGGGCTCGTCAGGTCGGCGAGTCGCCGGAGTTGGAAGAAGGGCCAGCGGACGAAGAGGAGTGAGACGCCGGGGCCGGGGAGCGTGGCGTACGCGACTTCCCACGGGAGGAGGGTGCTGACCCAGACGAAGACGACGGCGAGCGGATTTTCGTACTCGGGGGCGGTCCAGCGTGGCATCGTACCCGGCTATCCGAGACGGGGGCTTAAGCGTGTCCGCCGACGCGCGCGGATCGGCGGGGGCGGACGGTCCGTCAGGCTTTATTGCGCGCGCTCGAAGTGGCGACATGGATCGACTGAAGCGCTCGTTACTCGACGCGCCGATCATCGAGAAGGACGGCTATCACTACTTCGTCCACCCGATCAGCGACGGCGTGCCGATGCTGGAGCCCGAGCTCCTCCGCGAGATCACGATCCGCCTTATCCGGAAGGCGGACCTCGACGACGTGGACAAGATCGTAACGCCGGCGGCGATGGGCATCCACATCTCGACGGCGCTCTCCCTGATGACGGACATCCCGCTCGTCGTCATCCGCAAGCGCGAGTACGGCCTCGACGACGAGGTGTCGCTCACCCAGCAGACGGGCTACTCCGAGTCCGAGATGTACATCAACGACGTGCAGGAGGGCGACCGAGTCGTCGTCCTCGACGACGTGCTCTCGACGGGCGGGACGCTACGCGCGATCACGGATGCCCTCGAACACGTCGGCGCGGACGTCGCGGACGTCCTCGCGGTCATCAAGAAGGCGGGGCCGAACGACCTCGACGGGACGGACGTCGACGTGAAGACGTTGATCAACGTCGACGTCGTCGACGGCGAGGTCGTCATCACGGACGAGCACGGCGACGGATAGCGACGAGCGCGCTCTCATTCGGGAGCGGCGTTGCGGTGAGAGGAGGGGGTTGACGTGTGCGGCGCGCCAACGACCGCTCGAATGCCGCCGCTCCCGGACTCGTTCCTGTTCCTCGGCTTACTCTCACTCCCGGAGTCGGTCCGCGGGCCGCTGTGCGCGTTCGCGGCGCTCGTCGGCGTCGTCGCGCTCGTGTGTGGGTACGCGCTCGCCGGGTTCGGCGCGGCGCTCGCCGCCGGCGTCACCGCCTACGGAACGGTCCCGCTCCGGGTGAGCCTCCCGATCGTCGCCCTCGGGTGTGCCCTTCTCACGATGGCGTACGGCTGTTGGCGGCTGTTTCGGCGTCTCCTCGAATAGCGGAGAGTCGGTAGCTACGCGTCGCGCTCGCTCGACACCGGGTCGTGACAGGTGACGGTGCTGCCGTCGACGGTCCGTTCGGCGGGCGCCTCGCGCGCGCAGGCGGTTTCGACGACGCCGCGGAGCGCCGCTTCCGCCGCCTCGTCGTCGCCGCGAACGATCGCCGCGGCGGCGGCGTCGAGCGCGGCGCGTTCGTCCCGGCCGAGGTCGAGGGCATCGGGGTCGACGCGCGTCCCACCGGAGTCGCGCTCGGACGCGGTCCGGTGAGCGCGTGGCAGGTCGAGGACGAGGCCGTGCGCGAGGACGGCGTCGGCGTCGGCGTGACCGTCGAGGACCGGATCGCGTTCCGCGACGCGGCGGCGGAAGCGGAGGGCGCGGCGGAAGGCGTCGCGGCTCCCGCTCCAGTCGTCGGGCGGGACGACGCGCGGACAGCGGAGGTGGAACCGGCACCCGGAGGGCGGGTCGTCGGCGTCGGTGACGGCGGGCGTGACGTCCGCGTGGCGGCGTTCGGTCGTCGGATCGAGCGTCGGCGTAGCGTCGCGGAGCGCGGCCGTATAGGGGTGGTGCGGGTCGGCGAGGACGGTCGCGGCGGGCCCGCGCTCGACGACGCGGCCGCGGTAGAGGACGGCGACGCGGTCGCAGACGCCGCGGACGAGGCGGTAATCGTGGCTGACGAGGACGTATGTGAGACCGTAGTCGGCTTGGAGGTCCGCGAGTCGGGCGAGGACGGCCGCGCGGGTGCGCGCGTCGAGCATCGAGACGGGCTCGTCGAGGACGATCACGTCCGGGTCGGAAGCGAGCGCGCGGGCGAGCGCGACGCGCTGGTGTTCGCCACCGGAGAGCTCCCGGGGACGCGCGTCGACGTAGGCGTCGGTGGGGGTGAGGCCGACGTCCGCGAGGACCCGCCGGACGCGCTCGCGGCGCGCCGGACCGTCCAGACGGCCGACGAGGGGCTCGGCGACGGTTCGCCCGACGGGCACGGTCGGGTTCAGGCTCTCGTAGGGGTCCTGAAACACCGGCTGGACGCGCGCGCGGAACGCGCGCTCCTCGCTTCCGGTGTGCGCGTGAACGTCGCGGCCGTCGAAGCGGACGGTTCCGGCGCTCGGCGCGTCGAGGGCGACGAGGAGGCGACAGAGCGTGGTCTTCCCCGCTCCCGATTCGCCGAGCAGGCCGTACGTCTCGCTGCGTTCGACGCGCAGCGAGACATCGTCGAGCGCGCGGACGGGGTCGGGATCGCGCCCGCGCAGGACGTCGAGGAGGGTGCGCTCGCCGCCGTAGGCCTTCGACACGCCGTCGAGTTCGATCAGTCCCACGCGCCACCTCCGAGGCGCCACGCATCGCGGAGCGCGGCCGTGTGGGGGTTCGTCGGCTCGCCGAGCACCGCCTCCGTCGGCCCGGTCTCGACCACCCGGCCGTCGTGGAGGACGGCGAGGCGCGTCGCGGTCTCGGCGAGCGCGGCGAGGTCGTGACTGACGAGGAGGACGGCGGCGTCGAGCGACGCGATGTCGTCGAGGATGCGATCGCGCGTCACGGCGTCGAGCCCCGTCGTCGGTTCGTCGGCGACGATCAACGCGGGATCGCACGCGAGCGCCATGGCGAGGACGGCGCGCTGGCGTTCGCCACCCGAGAGTTCGTGCGGGCGATCGCCCGCCCGTGTCGCACCGAGGCCGAGGCGATCGAGGGCGTCACGGGCGCGCCGGCCCGCGTCCGCGTCGGAGTCGTGTCGCCGGACGGCCTCGCGGATCTGCGCGCCGACGGTGTACGCGGGATCGAGGGCACCCATCGCGCGCTGGGGGACGAGGGCGATCTCGGCCCACCGGAGGTCTCGCAGGTGTCCGTCGGGGAGCGCGAGTAGGTCCGTGGCGCCGTCCGCGCGCACCGGGGACGCGTCGTCGGCGACGACCGCCGCACGCGGTGTCCCGTCGGGGTTCGCCCACGCCGGCGGCACGGCGTCGAGCCACGCGCGGCCGCGGACGACCCCGCCGGCGTCGTCGAGGAGGCCGACGAGCGCGCGGGCGAGCGTGGTCTTGCCGGAGCCGGACTCGCCGAGCAGGCCGTACGTCTCGCCGCGTTCGACGCGCAGCGAGACGTCGTCGAGCGCGCGGACGGGGTCGGGATCAGCGCCGCCGGCGGACGGCCGATAGCGGACCGTGAGGGAGTCGATGTCGAGGAGCATCAGTCGGCACCCGTGACGTCCTCGACGGCGTGCCCGACGTAGTAGAAGGCGGCGACGAGGGACGCGATGGCGAGGCCGGGCGGGAGGAGCCACCACGGCGCGTCGAAGACGTGCCCGGTCGCCTGCACCTGCTGGAGCAACACCCCCCACGAGGCCGTCGTGACGTCCGCGAGGCCGAGGTACGCGAGGGTGGCGTGGGCGAGGATCGCGGTCGCGGCGTCCTGCACGAGCAGGACCGCGGCGACGGGGAGGACGTCCGGGAGGACGTGTCTGGCGACGATCCGGTGGGCGGGGAGACCGGCGGCCCGCGCGGCGTCGACGTAGGTGCGCCGGACGAGCGACAGCGTCGTTCCGCGGACGACGACGCAGTTGTTCAGCCACGACGTCGCGGCGATGGCGAGGACGACGGTGGTCGTCGAGGCCCCGCGAATGGCGACGAGGACGATGACGAAGGGGAGGAACGGCACGCCGTAGAGGACGTCGACGACGCGCTGGATCGCCTCGTCCACCCAGCCGCCGTAGTAGCCGCTGCAGAGGCCGAGCGGGACGCCGACGAGCGAGGAGAGGAGCGCCGCGGCTAGACCGACGAGGAGCGCGGTGCGCGCGCCGTAGACGAGCTCGGTGAAGACGCCGTGGCCGGACGCCGTGGTTCCCAGCGGGGCGAAGAAGGGATCGCCGAACGCCGGCGGGTGCGGGAGGGAGCGCGATTGGGCGAGCGTGAGGCGGCCGTCGCCCGTCCCGACGTACGCCACCCACTCGGGGTCGTGGGGGGCGACGACGTCCGGGGCGAGCGCGCAGCACGTGACGACGCCGAGGACGACCGTCCCGACGAGGGCGAGGGGATTCGTCAGGAACCGGCGGAGCGCCCGGCGCGCCCGCGGCGACACGGCGCTCGCGTCGCGGTCTGCGGCGCGGCCCGTCATTCGTCGCGCCCTCCGAGCGAGATCCGCGGATCGAGGTACGTGTAGACGACGTCGAGACAGAGGCGGACGACGACGACGACGACGGCGACGAGGAAGAACGCGGCCTGCGCGAGCGGGTAGTCGCGGTCGAGAACGGCCGTGACGATCAGTCGTCCCATCCCCGGCCACGAGAAGACGGTCTCGGTGACGACGGCCCCGTCGACGAGGAAAGCGAGGGCGATCGCGGCGCTCGTCGTGACGGGAACGAGGGCGTTGCGACCGGCGTGCTTGAAGAGGACCGTGCGCTCGCGCAGCCCCTTCGCCCGCGCGAGGTCAACGTAGTCGGCGCGCATGGCGTCGCGCATCGCGGGGCGGACGAGCAGCGCCGCGCCGACCCACCCGACCGCGGCGACCGACAGGAGGGGGAGCGCGAGGTGCCGGAGGAAGTCGAGGGCGACGGGGAGGGGCGCGGGGGCGAAGGCGGGGAACTGCGTCACCATGTTGGCGCTCGGGAGCCACCCCAGTCGGTGGTCGAAGAGCCAGACGAGGAGCCACGCGACCCAGAAGACCGGCGTGGCGTAGACGAACAGCGAGACGGCGAGGGCGAGCGTCCCGCCGCGGGCGTCGCGGTACCAGCCGAGCACCATCCCCACGAGCGGGCCGACGACGTAGCAGGCGAGGAGGGCCGCACCGAAGAGGACGAGCGTGCGCGGGAGGCGGCGCGCGAGCACGTCGGCGACGGGCGCGTGCATCGTCGGCGACCAGCCGAACTGCCCGGTCTGATAGTTGAGGAGGAAGCGGCCGTACTGCACCCAGAGGGGATCGTGGACGCCCCACGCGGCCTCCAAGCGCGCGAGCTGTGCGGTGGTCATCCCCGGCGTCGTCATCGCGCTCACGAACGACCCGGGCATCGCGCGCAGGAGGACGAAGAGGAGCGTCATGACGACGAGGAGGGTGGCGTACGCGACGGCGAGGCGGCGGACGAGGTAGGCCGCGCCGACGCGCGTCACGCGCACCACCCGCTCGACTGGCGGCCCGACCGCCGCGGCACGACGGGACGACGACCCCGGCGCGGACGGGCGGTGGATCGCTGACGACGAGTGCGGCGACACGGGGCCGCGGGCTCGCCCACGCGTCTCACCTCCGCGGCCTGAGTTGCGCGAGCTCGGTCGCGAGGTTCGTGGAGCCGGGCCCGGGGATGTCGGCGACGTAGTTCGTCCACGCGTCGGTGTCGAGGGGCCATCGAATCCGCGGATACTCGGTCACCATCACGGGGGCGTCGAGGTAGATCCGTTCGACCGCGCGGCGCGCGAGGGCGTTGCGCCGTTCGCCGTCGGTCTCGCGGAGCGCGCGCTCGATGAGGTCGTTCGCGCTCGCGTGCGCGGCGAGCCCGTATCCCGTGGGGTTGTTCGCACGGACGGCGTCGTCGCCCGCGGGATCGGCGTTGTCGCCGTGAAAGAGCGAGTAGAGCGACGTGACGGCGAACGGCGAGAGGTCGCCGACGCTCAGCGGGTAGACGTCGAACGCCTCGCGGGCGTAGACGGCCTCGACCATCGCGGTGAGGCTCAACACGGTTCGGGTCGCCGGGATCCCGAGCCGTCCGAGCGCCTCGATCCAGGCCGACGTCATCGCCGAACGCTCGGGCGAGCGCGACGCCGGCGTGATGAGGAATTCGAGCGGACCGCCGAGCAGGTCCGGGATCGTCCGGCCGTCGACGCGGAGTTCGACGTCCGTGTCCGCGTCCGCGAGCGCGTCGGATCGCACCGGTCCGAAGGTGTAGTCGTGGCGCGCGCCGCGCTGGCTCGCGCGGACGCCCGTGAGACTCCCGGGGTACGACCGGCCCGCGTACGTCCCGGGTTCGCCCGTGATCGGTTCGCCGCTCGTGAGGAAGTCGCGGACGGCCGCGACGTCGAGGGCGGCGCCGTCGTCGCGCCCGCGATAGGCGTAGGCCTCCGTGGCGGGGTCGGCGAGGACCGCGGCGTCCGCGTCCGTCTCCGGGCGGACGGCGGTGTATCCCGGCGGGACGACGAAGTCGCCACGCGTGACGTAGCCGTCGTGGAGTTCGGTGACGTAGTGGTAGTCGTCGAAGGCGAAGGCGAGCGCCTGCCGGAAGAGGAGGTCGTCGAGCGGTTCGCGCCGGAGGTTGAAGCCGTAGTAGCCGTAGCCGGTCGCGGACCCCTCGACGAGCGTCTTGTCGGCCGCAGACTCGATCTCCGGGAGGGAGGCGGTGGCGGCCGTCCGGTAGATCGCGTCGATCTCGTCGTCGAGGAACGCGCGCTGGAGGGCGGCGTCGGAGCCGTACACGCGGACGCGGAGCTCGTCGAGGAACGGTCCGCCCGCGTCGAGGACGTCGTGGTCGCGGCGCCAGTCGAGCGAGGAGAGGACGTACTCGTCCGAATCGCGGAAGGCGAGCGACGCGGACGTGTCGGGGTCGTAGGTGGTGACGCGCCCGGGGCCGAGACCGACGGGGCCGCCGCGTTCCGAGGAGCGGTAGCGGCGGTAGTCGTCGACGTCGCTCCAGACGTGCTCGGGGAGGATCGGGAGCGCGAGCGTGCTGCTCGCGTACGTCCCGACGGGCTCGGAGAGGCGGAGACGGACGTCCCAGTCGTCGGGCGCGCGCTCGACGGCGGTGATCGCGGAGACGACCGGGAGATAACGCGCCGGGCGCTGTCGGCGGAGGTAGCGGTAGGTGAACAGGACGTCCGCGACGGTGAGCGGCGTCCCGTCGGTGAACGTGAGACCGTCGCGGACCGCGACGTCGATGGCGGGACGGGCGTCGGCGCCGTCCGCGCCCGTGATCCGCCAGTCAGTGAAGACGTTCGGGCGGACGTCGAACGTCACGGGATCGACCACGGTGCCGCTCTCGTACACCAGATCGAGGAGGATCCACGAGTGCGAGGAGGCGGTGGCGAGCGGGTTCAGGCCGGCGAACGATCCGCTCGTCCCGAGCGCGAACGTCGCTGCCGATGACGTCGCGTCGTCGCCGAAACAGCCGGCGAGGGAGAACGTCGCCGCGCCCGCGCCGGCCGCGAGGAACCGGCGTCGCGTCGGAGCCGCCCCATCGACCATGTTCCTACAACACGACCCCCTCGGGATATAAACGTCGCGTCGACGCTGGCGGGGGAGGCGGGTCACGCGCGGTGGCCGAAGCGGCGAGCGTCGCACACGAAGTCACGGTTAACCCCGGTGCGCCCGAAGTTGACGACGCCATGACGTCCGTACTGTTCGTCGTTAGCGAGGAGGGATATTGGGGCGAAGAGTGTATCGAGCCGCTCACGACGCTCGACGAGCGCGGCGCCGAGATCACGGTGGCGACGCCGACCGGGAACCCGCCGGTCGTCGACGAGCGTTCGGTCGACCCGGAGAACGTCGGCGAGGAGACCGCCGCGTGGGTGACGGAGGTCGACGAGACCGACGAGCGCCTGAACGATCCCGAGCCGATCGCGGCGGTCGAGGCGGCCGACTACGACGCGGTCGTCTTCCCCGGCGGCCACGGCACCGCGTGGGACGTGAATCAGGACCGCGACGCGAGACGCCTCCTCCGTGAGCAGGTCGCGGGCGGGGACGGGAAGGCGCTCGTCGTCTGCCACGCCGTCGGCATCCTCGCGTTCGCGCGCGACGCCGACGGCGACTTCGTCGTGGCCGGCCGCGACGTCACCGGCTTCCCGAACGAGTGGGAGGAGGGAATCGTCGACGAGCACGACCTGATGCCGGACGGCCGCAAGCTCCCCTACTGGGTCGAGGACGAGGTCGTCGCGGCCGGCGCGAACTGGGACGCCGAACTCGACGCCGACACCTCGGTCACCGTCGACGGCGACCTCGTGACCGCGCGCGGCCCGGAGTCCTCCGCCGACGCCGCCGCGACCTTCGCGGACGAACTCGGTCTCTGAGGGAGAGAAAAACCCGCACACGGCACCGGGCTTCGCAAGCCTTATCCGCAGGAGGGCGTTACGAAGAATCAGCGGGTTGGGATAGCCAGGAGATTCCGCCGGGCTCATAACCCGGAGATCGGTAGTTCAAATCTACCACCCGCTATCTCCGTTCTCTGATTCGTCGTTCCCCGAATCGGTCTCGTCCCTCACTCGCGAAGTCACCGACTCGTCGCCGCGATGAGCGGCGAGGATCGCACGGGCGTTCTACTCGATCGTCAGCGACGTCTGCGACTCGGTGACGACCGTGACGTCCTCGGCGTCGACGGTCTCGACGTCGAGCCAGTGGGGGACGTAGTTTCGCTTCTCGTAGTCCTCGAGCTCGTCCCGCTCACCCATGACGCACCAGAGCTGGACGCGTTCGGGGCCGTGCCAGTCGCCGTTTCGGGTGACGCCGAAGAGGACCTTCTCCGCGCCGTCGTGCTCAATGACCGCGCCGTTGCGCACGCCGGGATCCCCGTGGATGATGAGCCGCTTCATGCGCGCCGGTTCAGCGGGCCGCCGATTAAAGCCATCGCACTGGTGGCGCTATCGCTCGTGGCGGGCGATGGCGACGTGGACCCCGATGCCGACGAGCGAGACGAGGAGGGCGAACGGCACGGCGAGTGTGAGGAAGAAGGGGTGGAGGGTGCCTGCGACTACACTGCCGGTCGCGGGATAGGTCGTGAGGGCCGCGACGACGCCGACGGAGAGGGCGACGGCGAGCGCGCTCGCGCGCACCGTCCGTCGGTCGTCGCGGACGAGTCTGACGCCGCCGGAGGCGACGAGACCGAACGGGGCGCCGAAGAGGAGCGCGTAGACGCCGCCCACGCCGACCGTCGGGAGACCGTAGGCGGCGAGGACGGCGAGTTCCGCGCGGACGCCCGGGAGTGTCGCGCCCGCGGACGCGAACGTCACGAGGCCGGGGGAGACGCCGGCGTCGCCCGCGCCGGTCGAGTCGTTCCAGCGGAGCGTCGCGCCGCCGTCCGCGACGGCCATCGCGTCCGGGCGATCGACGACCCGGTAGCCCGCGGGCGCGTCGACGGTCACGTCCGCGTCGCCCGGGTAGTAGTCGTTGGTGTAGTCGGCGAACGGCGCGAAGAGAACCCCGCCGCCCGCCTCATGGACGACGCCGTCGAGACGATACGTGACGACGAGCGTGTCGTTCTCGACGTGCGAGGCGAGAGCGTGGGTGTCGCGGCCGAACCGATGGTCGAATTGGGCGGCGATGACGGCCCTGCGGCGGCTCTCGTTCGCTCGGAGGGCATCGGCGGCGTCGGGGTCGGTGAGCGTCGCGCGTTCGGTCCAGACGCTCGACCCGTTCGCGGCGACGGCGACGTTCACGGTGACGTCGGTCGTCTCCGTGGGCGGACCGGTCCCGGGCGCACGCGCGTCACCGCCGAACCCGTCGAAGCCCGAGACGGGCTGTGGCGGTGGGCGCGCAGCGGCGGGCGTCACGACGACGGCGAGCACCGCGACGAGGAGGACACAACCGAGGAGAGCGCGGCGGCGGACCATACCGAGCGGTGTGTCAGCCGACGGCAAATAACTACGGCCGTGTGAAGCGACGGCCACACCGTCGCGTGGTCGGGGGCGAACCGTGTCCATTTTAAGCGTCGGAGTCGAACCGAGGGACAACAGAGCTGATTCGCTATGGAGATGCCACGACGCTTCAACACCTACTGTCCGCACTGCCACGAACACCACGAGCACGAGGTCGAGAAGGTCCGTTCGGGCCGCACCTCGGGCATGACCAAGGTCCAGGGCCGCCAGCGCGAGCGCCAGACCTCCCGCATCGGGAACTCCGGGAAGTTCTCGAAGGTGCCGGGTGGGGACAAGCCCACGAAGAAGACGGACCTCAAGTACCGCTGCAGCGAGTGTGGCAACGCCCACCTCCGCGAGGGATGGCGCGCCGGCAAGCTGGAGTTCCAGGAGTAACGATGTCCGGGAACTTCTTCCGCGTCCGCTGTCCGGATTGTGAGAACGAACAGGTCGTCTTCGAGAAGGCCTCCTCGACGGTCGCGTGCGCCGTCTGCGGGACGACGCTCGCGCGCCCGACCGGCGGGAAGGCAACCATCGAAGCCGAGGTCACGGAGACCGTCGAGGCCCGATGAAGTACGAGGGCTGGCCCGAGCCCGGCGAACTCGTCGTCGGGAAGGTCGACGAGATCGAGGACTTCGGCGTCTTCGTCGACTTGGAGGAGTACCGCGATAAGCGCGGGCTGGTCCACATCAGCGAGGTCGCATCCGGCTGGATCAAGAACGTTCGGGACCACGTCCGCGAGGACCAAACGGTCGTCGCCAAGGTCCTCGACGTCGACACGTCGTCCAAGCAGATCGACCTCTCGATCAAGGACGTCAACGACCACCAGCGCTCCGACGCGATCCAGGAGTGGAAGAACGAACAGAAGGCCGACAAGTGGATGGAGCTGGCCTTCGGCGAGGAGATGGCGGACGATCGCTTCCGTGCGGTCGCCAACGAACTCGTCGCCGAGTTCGGGTCGCTCTATGACGGCTTCGAGCAGGCCGCCATCCACGGCGAGGAGGCCCTGGAGCCGTGCGACCTCGACGACGACGACGTCGACGCGATCGTCAGCACGGCGCGCGAGAACGTCTCCGTTCCGTACGTCACGGTGACGGGGTACGTGCACCTCGAATCGCCGTCGCCGGCCGGCGTCGACGACATCAAGTCCGCGCTCCGGGCCGCGGAGGGCGACGCGGACAGCGTCCCCGACGAGGCCGAACTCGAAGTGACGTACGTCGGCGCGCCCGAGTACCGCGTGCGCGTCGAAGCGCCGAACTACAAGACGGCGGAGACGGAGCTCGAGGCCGCCGCCGGGCGCGCGACCGAGGACGTCGAAGCGCACGGCGGGACGGGCGAGTTCCACCGCGAGCGGCAACTCGAAGAAGAGGCGTAGGGCCGTGCACGCGGACATCCGTCTCTGCCGCGCGCACGAACGCCCCGTCTACACCCTTTCTGAGACGTGTCCGGAGTGCGGCGAGCGGACGGAGAACTCGGCGCCCGCGCCGTTCGATCCCGACGACCCGTACGGCGAGTACCGACGCAAACTTAAGCGCCGCGCACGCGAGTAAGTCGCATGGACGAAGTCGACATCGAGGTCGTCGCGGACGTCGAGTTGGACGACCCGGTCCTCATCGAGGGGCTCCCCGGGGTCGGCCACGTCGGGAAACTCGTCGCCGAACACCTCATCGAGGAGGGCGGGGGGACGCTCGTCCGCCGGGTGTTCTCGGAGGCGTTCCCGCCGCAGGTGACGGTCGACAAGGACGGTGTCGCCTCGCTGGCCGACGCGACGTTCCACGCGATCGAGACCGAGGGGCGTGACCTCCTCGTGCTCACCGGTGACCACCAGGCCGCCGACAACCGCGGACACTACCGACTGACGGACGCGTTCCTCGACGTCGCCGCCGACTTCGGCACCGAGGAGGTGTACGCGCTCGGCGGCGTGCCGACGGGCGAACTCGTCGAGGACCACGCGGTCGTGGGCGCGGTCTCGAACGACGAGCGCAAGGCGTCCCTCGAAGAGGTCGGCGTCGAGTTCCGAGCGGAGGAGCCCGCGGGTGGCATCGTCGGTACCTCCGGGCTGCTCGTCGGCCTCGGCGGCCGGCGCGGCTTCGACGCGGCGTGTCTGATGGGCGAGACGTCGGGCTACCTCGTCGACCCGAAGAGCGCGCGCGTCGTCCTCGAAACGCTCGAAGACCTCCTCGGGTTCGCGGTGGACTACGAGGCGCTCGACGAACGGGCCGACGAGATGGAGGACGTCGTCGAGCAGATGCAACAGATGGAGAGCGGGCCGAGCGCGGGCGGCGACGAGGACCTACGCTACATCGGCTAACGGGCGGTGTGCTCGGACCGCGGTGGGTCGGGACTCGCCGACCGTGGCGTCGAGTTCCGGGAGCGTAGGGAGTCGGGACCGGTCCGTCTTCGCTACGTGATGTCCGCGACCTCGTAGCGGGCGTCGGCGTCGCGCAGCGGGTCGGTGACGCGGCCGACGGTGTCGGCGGTGGCGACGACGACGACGTCGAGGCCGCGGCTGGTGGCCTCGGCGGCCACCTCGCCGACGGCGAACGTGACCGCGGGGGGGCGATCGACCTTTCGGAGGGCGACGACGGCCTCGACGCCGGCGGCGAGGACGAGGTCGACGTCGGCGATGGCGTCCCGGAGCGCATCGAGGTCGACGGCGTCGCTCCCGCCGGTTCGGACGGGCGGGAGTTGATAGACGGTGACGCGACCGGGCTCGAGGTCGATGATGCCCTCGAAGCCGGTGACGCCGACGTCGTCGCCGGCCGCGGCGTCGGTCGTGGCGACGCCGGAGGCCGATCCCTCGCCGCCCGGGTCGGCGTGGAGCAGGCCGTCGCGCATCGTGAGCGTGACCGCGTCGCCGGCGTCGAC
The DNA here is from genome assembly GCF_014647155.1 of Halarchaeum nitratireducens. Lineage (GTDB taxonomy): Archaea > Halobacteriota > Halobacteria > Halobacteriales > Halobacteriaceae > Halarchaeum > Halarchaeum nitratireducens. Next base: position 92,165 of record NZ_BMOQ01000005.1, read on the forward strand.
GTCGTCGAGGGCGATGGCGGCGTCCTCGTGAACGCTCCCGAGGACGTCCTCGGTGACGCGATCCGCGTAGCGCCGGACGTCGTCGGCGGTGCGCAACAGCCAGTCGACGCCCTCCTTGGTGACACGGTAGCGCGAGCGCCCCTCCTTCTCCACGAGGCCGTCGTCGACGAGGTCGCGGATGTACTCGCTGACGGCCTGCGTCGTGACGCCGACGGCGTCGGCGATCTCCCCTTGGCTGACCGCGGGCTGGCGGTCCGCGATCTCGACGAGCACGCGGAACCGCGTCGCGGTCCGTTTGTCCGCGAGGACGTCGGTCATACGCGACACCTCGGTGCTGGGCGTCAAAGAGCCACCGGTCCCGAAAGGCAGGGCTTAACGCGCGCGTCGTTCACGACTCAGGCATGGAGACGAACCCGGCGTTCACGGGCGCGCGGTGTACGGCCTGCGACGCGACGGTCGACGGCGACGACGTGGCGGGACGCTGTCCGTCGTGCGGGGGCGTACTCGACGCGGCCTACGAGCTCGACGCGGTCGATCTCGAACCGACGACGCTCGCGGCGCGCACGACCCGTTCGCAGTGGCGCTACCACGAGCTCCTCCCGTTCTCCCCCGAGGCGGCGGTGACGACGATGGAGGGCGGGACGCCGCTCGTGCCGGTGCCGTCGCTGGCCGAAGAACTCGGCGTCGCCGCCGTCTACGTGAAGGACGAGGGACGGAACCCGACGGGAACGATCGACGATCGGGGGCAGTCGGTGGCGGTGACGGCGGCGAAGCGCGCCGGCGCGAGCGACGTGGCGCTCGCCTCGACGGGCGACGACGGGCAGTCCGCGGCGGCGTACGCGGCCCGCGCCGGCCTCGACAGCCACACGTTCGTCCCGTCGCGCGCGACCTTCACGAACAAGGCGATGGTGAACGTTCACGGCGGGGACATGTCGGTCGTCGAGGGACGCATCGACGCCGCGGCGTCGGCGTTCGCGGACGCGGTCGCCGAGCACGACGAGTGGCACCCCGTACAGGCGCTCTCGACACCGTACCCCCACGAGGGGCTGAAGACGGCGTACGTCGAGATCGCCGAGGCACTCGACTGGGAGACGCCGGATCGCGTGATCCACCCGACCGGCCGCGGCGCCGGACTCCACGCCTTTCGCAAGGCCGCGCGCGAACTCGACGCGCTCGGACTCGCGTCGGGGACGCCGAAGCTCTACGCCGCGCAGGCCGAGGGGTGTGCCCCGATCGTCCGCGCGTTCGAGGAGGGCCGCGAGGCGTACGAGCCGTGGGACGCCCCGGACACCATCTGCGGACGCATCGAGATCCCCGACCCCGCGGGTGGGAACCTCGCGCTCGACGCGATCCGCGAGACGGGCGGTGGGGCCGTCGCGGCGCCCGACCCCGAGACGCTGGAGGGGGCGACGTCACTCGCGGGGACCGCCGGACTCGAACTCTCCGCGTCGAGCGGGACCGCGGTCGCGGCCGCTTACGCGCTCGCCGAACGCGGCGAGCTCGACGCCGATGACACGCTCGTCCTCGTCAACGCGGGAGCGGGGAGCAAGGACGACGACGTCCTGCGCTCGCACCTGATGAGCAAGGGGATCTAGCGGACGGCAACCCTAAGTCTTAGACGCATCTAACTCGGGACAGTGATGCTGAGCGACGTGATGGAAGACTACCTGAAAGCGATCTACGTCCTCCAACGCGAAGGCGAGCCGCCGGTCCGGACGTCCGATCTCGCGGAGTACCTCGGCGTGACGCCGCCGACGGTGACGAGCATGGTGGAGAAACTCGACGAGCGCGACCTCATCGTCCGCGAGAAGTACAAGGGCGTCGAGCTCAGCGAGGAGGGCGAAACGGTCGCGCTCGAAGTGCTACGCCACCATCGGCTCCTCGAATCCTACCTCGCCGAGCACCTCGACTACGACTGGAGCGAGGTCCACGAGGAGGCCGACGCGCTCGAACACCACATCAGTGAGGCGTTCGAACGCCGCGTCGCCGACGCACTCGGCGAACCCGCGGTCGACCCGCACGGCGATCCGATCCCCACCGCGGAGCTCACGCCGCTCGCCGACGACGACACCGGGGTGCTCGCCGACGCCGAGGAAGGCGACACCGTCACCGTCGCGCGCGTCAGCGACCGCGACGACGAACACCTCCGGTACCTCGCGGAGCGGGGCATCGAACCCGGTGCCGAACTCGACGTGGTCGCCATCGCGCCGATCGACATGGTGACGGTGCGCGTCGACGGCCGAGACGTCCACCTACCGACGTCGATCGCGGCGAGTATTCGCGTCGAATCGACCGCGGAGGCGGCGGCGTAGCGCGCCGCGGACGCCGCACGCGTCGTCCGCGTTCGCGTCGCACGCCCCGCACATCTCACAGAGGACAGATCGATCGCCGTCCGACGGTTTTTTCGCACATCGCGTCCGCGTATGCGCCATGTCCGGCCTCGTGTCGCTCGTCGCCGGGATCGCGCTCGGCCTCTCGCTCGCCGCGCCCCCCGGCCCGATGAACGCCCTCATCGCCCAGGAGTCGGTGGTGCGCGGGTGGCGTGCGGGGTTCCGCGCCGGGCTCGGCGCCATGACCGCGGACGCCTGTTTCTTCGCGCTCGCGTACGCCGGCGTCGTGGCCTTCATCAGACACGCGCCGACGCTCCAGGCCGCGATGAAGGCGGTCGGTGGCCTCCTCCTCTGCTACTTCGCGTACGGGGCGGTGAAGAGCGCGCGCGAGGGTGCCGCGGAGACCGAGTCGGGTGCGGGCTTCCGCAAGACGTTCCTCGCGGCGCTCACGAATCCGATGCAGATAATCTGGTGGCTGACCGCCGGCGTCGCACTCCTCGACCCCGGGACCGTGTCGGCCTTCGGCTACACCGTCGGCGTGACGAACGGCGCGCTCACCGTAATCGGGTTCTTCTGCGGGATCCTCCTCTGGATCACCGGGTTCCCGGCGCTGTTGCGCGTCGCGGGCGACGCGATCGACACGCTCGAACGCGTCGTCGGGTACGGGAGCGCCGTCGTGCTCTGCGCCTTCGGGCTGTGGTTCCTCTTCGACGCCGTCTAACGCTCCGTTTCGGGCTCGGCGTCCATCCGTGGGACTTCCGTGTCGAGCCACTCGCGGAACCACCGGACGCGCTTGAGTCGCTGGTGGGCGATCGACTCCGCGGCGTCGCTGTGGACGCGGTTTCGAGCCTCCTCACCGCGTTCGAGGACGCGCGTCACCATCTCCGCCGCGTCCATGTGCGTGCGCGCCTCGTACCCCATCCGGAGGAGCATCAGGGCGATCCCGTTCGCGCCGACCTTATCGAGCATGTCCGCCTCGACGAGACAGCGGCTCTCGAGGTCGAGCGATTCGAGGTCCCCGGTCTCCGAGTGCGACGCGACGGCGCGACAGACGCGATCAACGAACGATGGAGGGTACTCACCGTGCGTCTCGAGGTACTGGCGGGCGACGCGTGCGCCCTCCTCCGCGTGGACCTCCTGTTCGGCGTCGAGTTTGGCGATATCGTGGAAGAGCGCGGCGACGCGCACGACGTCGACGTCCGCGCCCTCGCGCTCCGCGATGGTGCTCGCCAGCTCGCGGACGTTGCAGATGTGGTTGAAGCGATACTCGGCGGAGTGCCACGGGTACCAGCGCATCCGGCCGCCGTCCTCCTCGTTCTCGACGCTCGCGCTGAGGTAGTCGTAGACGAAGGCCTCCATCGACGCGAGTTCGTCGGCGGTGAGCGCGGACTCCTTTATCTCGACACCCATCGCCTCACCTCCGGCGGGGGTTCGTGTCGCGTTGTCATTGTTACGTCAATAGACGCCTGTTTCGCTCTTTAGCCTTTTGCAGGCGCCGACGCCCGCACGCGGGCGTCTCAGACGTCCGTCTCGGCGCGCACGCCGGGCTTGAGCGCGTCCTCGACCGCGGCCTCGCAGGTCAACATCGCCTCCGTTCGGTCGTCGCCCTCGACCGCGACGCTCTCGACGACGCGCCAGCCGTCGTCCTCGTGGACGACCCCCTTCACCCAGTCCGCGGCGGCGAGCACGAGCGACTCGGTGACGACCACGGGTTCGTTGTCGTCGGCGCGCACCGCTTCCTCGCGCTCGACGGGAACGACGAGGTCGAAGGCGTCGGCGTCGTTCAGCGCGGCGACTTCGGTGGTCGTGAGCGGGCGATCCGGGAGCGAGGAGAGAGCGGACATGAACACGAGAAGGCGAGGCGTGCGCTAAACCGTTACGCTCGGGCGCCTCACTCGAGGGAGAGAGTCGGCGGCTCGCCGTTCCACCCGTAGGAGAGGACGACGAACGCGACTGCGAGGACGCCGGCGAGGGCGAATCCGGTACGGAGCAGTTTCCACGTGGCACGAAATACGTGCATATCCGAACGGAGAGACAGGAGCGTGATAACCGCCCCGGTTCGCGCGGCGGACGAGTCGGTGACGTCGTCACCGGCGCCTCCCTCAACGTCTACGGGTGGGCGTGTCCACCGCGCCACTCTCGACGACGAACTGGGACCCGGGGGCGCCGAGATCTCGAAGATCGTCGACGCACCCGATTAGCGGTAGGTGTCTGAATAGTCCCGGGCGGATTCGAACCGCCGTCAACGGCTTTCTTCCGTACCGGCCGGAACCGAATACGACCAAAGGCCGCTATGATTGGCCACTACACCACGGGACTTCATGTCGGTAGTGGCTCGTGCACTACTAAGGAGTTACTCTTCGGACCGATATACCGCGAGATCGCCGCTCTCGACTCGGCGGTGACACGGCCGGTAGAGGGTGACGACGTTGTCGAGCGTGTGCGCGTCCGCCGGTGTATCGAAGTCGCGGGCCCGTTCCGTTCGATGTGGTGGACGTCGGGCTCCCGGCCGAGAGTCTCGACGCCGTCGCCACAGAGACAACACGCGTGGCCGTCGCGTTCGAGTGCCTCGCGCCGGATCGCCCACCGCCCGTCGCCGTAGCGAAGTGGGCCGCCCTCCCACTGGTGGTAGTCCTCACCGACGACGTTCTCCGACAACCACGACCCATAGCAGTCGAGGGTACAGAACGGCCCGCGCGTCGCCCCGTCCAACCGCGACGGCACGACGGACGGGGAGGTATCGCAGTACGTACACGCGGTGTCTACGCGCTCGCGTTCGGCCGGGTTCTCGGGCAACAACCCCTCGGCGGCCTCGACGCACGCCGAGCAGTAGACGCCGTCCTCGTCCGAGGGGTAGTAGTCGAACTCGTCGCCGCAGACGCGACACGTCGCGGCCTCCGTCGCGTCGCGGTAGTTGCCGTTGTACTCGCCGGCGTTCGGGTTGCAGTCGTCGCAGAGGTCCCGCTGCGACTCGGGGTCGTAGGACTCGACGCTACAGCCCTACAGGTCCGGTTCGGGAGCGGGTCACCGTGAACCTTCGTGTGATGCCGACGGACGCCGCGCTCCGTGGCGAGCGTGTCGCCGCACGTCGGACAGTCGATGGGGGAGTGGACGGAGACGCGTCGTATAGCGATCGTCTCCGCAGCCCTCAATCACCGGCACCCGCACCCGCGCCGGCCTCACCGAGCTGTTCGACGAGGTGCGAACAGGCGTCGGCCTCCGCGTCGAAGCAGTCCGGGCAGTCCGGTTCGCGGTCGATGATCATGTCGAGGCGGTCGGCGACGGTTTCGTCGATGACGGCCTCGAGTTGGCCGGCCTCGTCCCGGTACTCCTCGACGTCGAGGACGTTCGCGAGGAAGCGTTCGAGGACGCAGTACGTGGCGAGCGCGTCGCGCGCGCGCTCCTCGCCGGCGTCGGTGAGGGTCGCGCCCTTGTACTTCTCGTGGACGAGCAGGTCCTGATCGGCGAGTTTCCCCACCATCTCGTTGGCGGATGCGGGGCTGACACCGAGGCGATCGGCGAGCGCGCCCGTGGAGGCCGGGCCGTCCTCGATCTGTTGCACGAGGAAGACCGCCTTCAGGTACTGATCGGCGGTGTTCACGATGCGTCCTCCGTCGTCGTGTAGCGTGTCATGTGCGTGACTCCATGAGTTCGGCGACTGCCTCGGCACCCTCGGCCTCCGTCTCGCGGATGTCCCGCAGGGTCGAGAGCAGCGATTCACGGTCGATACTGAACGAGGTCTCGCTCCGCTCGATGGCCTCGATGAGGTCGTCGTAGAACTTGTACGCGGTCTCCTCGCCGTTCAGCTGGTCGTAGAGGATCCCGTCGAAGTCCTCGGGCCCGGTCTGTGCGTACTGCTCGCGGACGAGCGGCGTGATGTCGATCGCCGCGTCCTCGTCTATGTCGAGTCGGTCGACGATGGCCTTGAGGCGTTCGCGGTGGTCGGCGGACTCCTCACGGGCTTCTCGGAGGAGTTCCTCGATGCGCTCGTCGCGTTCGTCGTCCGGGAGACGCTGGTAGTGCTCGTACGCGCGGGCCTCCACGACCTCCTCCAGCACGATGCCGATCTGGAGGAGACGGGCGAGCTGACCGTCGGAGTCGACCTGTGACGCGACGCTCACGGTCCCTCCCCGCGTCGTGCTCTCGGTCGCATACCCCCCGCTATGTGGAGCGAGTACCTAAGCGCTTTCACCGAGGACGACGCGAAACGCGGTCGAAAAACGGGGGCGAGCGGAACGCGCGTTAGTGGAGGCGTTCGTGGATCCGCTCTTCGAGGTCCTCGCGGAGCTCGTCGACCTCGACCTCTTCGAGGACGGGAACGAAGAAGCCCTCGACGAGCATGTTCTTCGCGGCCTGCTCGGGGATGGCGCGCCCCTCCATGTAGAAGAGGTCCTCCTGGTCGATCTGGCCGACCGTCGCGGAGTGGCTCGCCTCGGTGTCGTGGTTGTTGATGATGAGCTTCGGCGAGGCGTCGGCCTCGGACTCGTCACTGAGCATCAGCGTGTTCTCGCGCTGGTAGCTCGAGGTGTCCCACGCGTCGCGACCGACGTCCTGCACGCCCTCGTAGACGCTCCGGGCCTCGTCGTCGATGACGCCGCGCGTCACCAGGTCCGCCGTCGTGTGCTCGGCACGGTGCCAGACCTTCGAGTCGAGGTCGAAGTGCTGGTCCTCGTGGCCGAAGAACGCGCCGACGATCTTCGTCTCCGAGGACTCGCCCTCGAGCAGGGTCGAGACGCCGGTCTTCGTGAGCTGAGAGCCGATGTTGCCCTCGATCCAGTTCAGCGTCGCGTACGTGTCGGTGACGCCGCGCTTCAGCGTGTAGTTGTACGTGGACTGATCGAAGTCCTGGAGCGAGCCGTACTGGACGTAGGCGTTCTCGCCGACCGCGGCTTCGACGATGCCGGAGTAGTAGCGCTCCTCGGTGGCGGCGTCCGCTCCGGTGTCCTGACGCTCCAGGATCGTGACGGAGGCGTTCTGGTCGGTGACGACGAGCGTGTAGTTGAACAGGGACGTCCCGTTCATCGTCGTCCGGATCTTCACGTCCTCGGCGTCGACGTTCGAGGGGACGTAGATGACCGTCCCGGTCGTGAAGAGCGCGGTGGAGAGCGCGGTGAGGCGGTTCTCCTCGGGGTCGACGACGCTCCCGAAGTGCTCCTTGACGAGCGCTTCGAGGTCCGCGTCGTTCAGCGCCTCGTGGAACGGCACCACGGTCGCCTGATCGTCCGCGACCCAGTCCTTCTCCTCGGTCTGATCGAACGGCTCGACGAGTGCCTCGAAGTCGAGGTCCGCGAGGTTCGTCCACGTCCGGCCCGGCGTCTGGATGACGTCCGGGTAGTCGAGGTCGGAGAGGGCTTCCAAGGCGTCGAGGCGCTTCGCGCGGAGCCACTTCGGCTCGTTGCGCTCCTCGGCGATCCGCTCGACCGTCTCCACGTCGATGCCGGCGTGGAACCGTGTTGCTCCGCTCATGCTACCCGAGGCTCCCCTCCATCTCGAGCTCGATGAGGCGGTTGAGCTCGACGGCGTACTCGATGGGCAGTTCCTCCGTGATCGGCTCGATGAAGCCGGCGACGATCATCTGCTTCGCGTCGTCGTCGTCGAGCCCACGGCTCTGGAGGTAGAAGACGTCCTCGTCGCCGATCTTCCCGACCGTCGCCTCGTGGGCGACGTCGACCTTGGACTCGTTGATCTCCATGTACGGCATGGTGTCGCTGGTCGACTCGTTGTCGAACATCAGCGCGTCACACTCGACGGACGTCGAGGAGTCCTCGGCGCCGTCCGCGATGTGGACGAGGCCGCGGTAGTTCGTGCGGCCGCCGTCCTTGCTGATGGACTTGGACTCGATGGTGGACTTCGTGTCGGGCGCGTTGTGGTAGACCTTCGCGCCGGTGTCGATGTCCTGGCCCTCGCCCGCGAAGGCGATGGTGATGTGGTTGTCCGTCGCGCCACGCCCCTTCAGGATCGAACAGGGGTAGAGCATCGTGGCCTTCGAGCCCATACTGCCCGAGACCCACTCCATCGTGCCGTTCTCCTCGACGATGGCGCGCTTCGTGTTGAGGTTGAACGTGTTCTTCGACCAGTTCTGCACGGTCGAGTACTGCACGTGGGCGTCCTCCTTCACGAAGACCTCGACGCCACCGGAGTGGAGGTTGTGCGTGCCGTACTTCGGCGCGCTACAGCCCTCGATGTAGTGGACCTCGGAGCCCTCCTCGGCGATGATGAGCGTGTGCTCGAACTGACCCATCCCCTCCGAGTTCATCCGGAAGTAGGCCTGCACGGGCATCTCGACCGTGACGTCCTCGGGGATGTAGACGAACGAGCCGCCGCTCCAGACCGCGCCGTGGAGCGCCGCGAACTTGTTGTCGCTGGCGGGGACGCACTTCGTCATGAAGTGCTGCTTGACGAGCTCCTCGTGCTCCTGGACGGCCTCGTCCATGTTGCAGAAGACGACGCCCTTCTCCTCCCAGCGCTCCTGCATGTTCTGGTAGACGACCTCGGACTCGTACTGCGCGCCGACGCCGCTGAGCGCCTCGCGCTCGGCCTCCGGGATACCGAGCTTCTCGAAGGTGTCCTGAATCTCGTCCGGGAGGTCCTCCCAGTTCTCCGCGCCGCCGCGCGTCTCGACGTCGGGGCGGATGTACGGGACGATCTCCTCGACGTCGAGCTCGGAGAGGTCGGGCTGGCCCGGCCAATCCGTCGGCATCGGCATCTTCTTGTACTGCTTGAGCGCGCGGAGGCGGCGTTCGAGCATCCAGTCGGGTTCGTCCTTGTCCTCGGAGATGAGTCGGATCGTCTCCTCGGTCAGTCCCTTCTCGGACTGGAAGGCCGAATGCTGCTCCTTCTTGAACTCGAAGCGCGCCTCGGTGTCGGTCTCTTGTAGGTTCTCTTCTGAACTCATGATTGTATCTTAAGCCGCGTTGTAGACCTGCTCGCGCACCCAGTCGTACCCCTTGTCCTCGAGCTTCTCGGCGAGCTCCGGACCGCCCTCCATGGCGATCTCGCCGTCGAGCATGATGTGGACGGTGTCGGGTTCGACGTAGTCGAGGATGCGCTGGTAGTGCGTGATCTGCAGGACGCCGGTGCCCTGCTCGTCGCGGAGGGCGTTGATGCCGTCCGCGACGTCCTGGAGGCGATCGATGTCGAGACCGCTGTCGATCTCGTCGAGCACCGCGATGGTGGGTTCGAGGATGGCCGCCTGCAGGACCTCGTTCTGCTTCTTCTCGCCGCCGGAGAAGCCGGCGTTGAGATAGCGCTGCGCGAACTTCGCGTCCATGTCGAGGAGCTCCATCTTCTCCGAGAGGAGCTGCTGGAACTCGGCGACGCCGACTTCGCCCTCGTCCGCGGGGCCCTCCATCGGGGAGGTCTCGTAACCGGCGTCCGCCTCGTCGTCCTCGTCCTCGTCTTCGTCCTCGCCGAAGAGGAGTTCGTCTCGCTCCTCCAGCTTCGCGTTGAGTGCCGTGCGGAGGAAGTTCGTCATCGTGACACCCTCGATCTCCGCCGGATACTGGAAGGCGAGGAAGACGCCGAGCGCGGCGCGCTCGTTCGGTTCCAGTTCGAGGAGGTCCCAAGTGCGTGCGCTCTCGGGGATCTCGTCGATCCCGTCGAAGTCGTCCGCCTCGAGGTGGAGGAGGATATCGCCCTCGGTCACGTCGTAGGCCGGGTGGCCCGCGATGACCTTCGACGTGGTGGACTTCCCGCTGCCGTTGGGGCCCATAAGGGCGTGAATCTCGCCGGACTTGACCTCCAGGTCGACGCCGTGAAGGATCTGTTCGTCCCCCTCGGCGACTTCCGCGTGAACGTTCTTAAGCTCGATCGTGGCCATTGGTTGGGTCGTTCGTATGAACGCCCGCGCGCGGGATTAACGTTTCGGAACCTACCCCCTCTAGTTCTCTGAGTGAAAAACGATTTTTCGATTGTAGAAAGGCGCGCCGGATCAGTCGTCCGCGGCGGCGGGGTCGGCGTGCGACACCTCGTCGCCGAGCAGGTCGAGGTACTGCGCGATCCACTCCGGGTGGTCCGGCCACGCCTGCCCCGTCACGAGGTTGCCGTCCGTCGTCACCTCGTCGACCCACGAGCACCCGGCGGCCTCGCACTCCGGGCGGACCGCCGGATAGCTCGTCATCTCGTAGCCGTCGAGGACGCCCGCCGCCGCGAGGATCTGCGGGCCGTGACAGAGCGCCGCCACCGGCTTCCCCGCCTCGAAGAAGTGTCGAACGGCGTCGAGAACGATCTCGTGCGTCCGGAGGTACTCGGGGGCGCGCCCACCCGGGACGACGAGGCCGTCGTAGTCCGTGGGATCGACGTCGCGCATCGTCGCGTTCAACTCGAAGTCGTGCCCGCGCTCCTCGAGGTAGGTCTGGTCGCCGCGGAAGTCGTGAATCGCGGTCTTGACCGCCTCCCCGGCCTCCCGCTCGGGGCAGACGGCGTCGACCTCGTGGCCGACGGCCTGCAGGGCCTGGAACGGAACCATGATCTCGTAGTCCTCACCGAAGTCGCCGACGATCATCAGGAGTCTCTTTCCCATGGGTATCACCCGCACGGATATACGGCGGGCACGGGCTTAGGCGTTCGCCCGCCTACATGTAGGAGCCGAGTCCGGTCTGGGTCTGCCCCGATTCGACCTCGTCCCACGAGACGCCGAGCGCCTCCGTGATCCGCTCGATGGGCCCCTTCAAGGTCTTCTCGAGCATCGTCTCCCAGTCCACCTCGAAGGCCTCCGGGATCTGGTCGGCGTACTCGTAGCAGATGACGTCCGGGTCGCGCTTGAACTCAATGTAGAGCGGGTCCTCCACGAGCGTCGGGTTCTCCTCCTCTAGCTCCCGGAAGAACTCGGGGTGGACCTTCTCCAAGTAGAGTCGTTTGGGCTTCGATCCCCGCTGGAAGTTCGTCCCGAGGAGGAGGTTCGCGTACTTCGCACCGCGCACCTGCGCGGTGTCCGTGTCGTAGTTGTCGAGGCGCTTCCCGATCCCGCCCGGAATGCCGACGTCGTCGAGGTCGACGTCGCCGCTCCGGAAGTCCTCCACGACGCCGTGGACGTACTCCTTCACCGCGTCGGTGTCCTCGCCGTGGACGATCATGTCGATGACGCGCTTCTGGACCTCCTTCGTGATCGGCGCGATGTCCGAGCGTTTGTACTCGAAGCCCGTGATGTCGATGTCGTCGACGTCCTTTCCCTCCTTCCAGACAATGTGGCCGGCGTAGCGCTTCTTCTTGCCCGCCTGGAAGAACCGTCTATATAGCTTCTCGAACTCGATCTCGAAGAAGTGCTCCTCGGCGTCGAGTTCCTCGCGCGCGAACTCGTCGTAGCGACCGTTGATGTACTCCTCTATCTCGAAGGACTGCTCGATGGCGTCCTCCGTCTCGACGTCGCCGCCGAGTTCGAGCATCACGGAGTCGGTGTTGTGGAGGACGATTCCCCCGAGGCCGTCCACGAAGTTCTCGTTGTCCGCGACGCTCAGGTCGTAGACGTAACCGTCGTGCTCGGCTTCGGTGAGGACGGGGTCACGCCCGCCACGATAGGAGTCGCAGGTCCGAATCGTGTAGGAGTCCTTGCTGTCGCGGTACTTCAGCGAGTGCTGCTCCCCGCGTTGCGTGAGGAGCATCGAGAGTCCTGCGGCGAGTTCGCGACTCGTCGTCTCGAAGTCGAAGTTCCGCACCGCGTGCTCCTCGGAGTACCGTGGGAACTCGCGTGAGCCGTCGCCTTCGACGAGGATGTCGAGGAAGAGCGCCTGTCGGTCCTCGTCGAGGTGATAGACGAACGAGGGGATCCGTTTCCCACGCGAAGTCTGGCCCGCGAACTCCCGGAAGAACACCGCCGAGAGTTCGTTCATCATCTGGAGCTTCAGCGTCCGGTCGTCGTACGTCGCGGACCCCTCACCGGAGTCCGTCTCGTACTCGACTGTCCGCTCCTCGCACGAGTCGCTCGCCGTGATGCTGGCCGTCGCGTTCTCGAAGAGTCGGTGATAGTCGTCCTGTAGCCGTTCGAGCCACTCGCGACGGGACTCCGCGATGCTCGCGCCGAACTTCGCGTCGCTCGTCTCGACCGTCGAGGCACTCCCCTCGGGAACGTACGCCCCGAGGAGGCGAACGAGCGCCTCACCGTCCTCGCAGGTGAGGTCGATGTGGCGCTGGACTTTCACGGTCGAGTCGAGCTCGCCGTAGTGCTCGTGGCCAAACCAGACGTGTTCGTCGTCCGCGTACACGCGCTTCGTCTTCACCGTCGTTCCGCCGGTTCCGCGACCGTCCTCGTACTCGCGTTCGTACCCCTGTAGCACATCGTAGACGTCGATTTGGGTGGCACGCTCGACGTCGGGCATATCGGGAACGCGGAGCGGTTCGTCGACGTCCACCGGGGCGGCTTCTTCGAGGCTGTCCGGTCCCTCGACCACGTAGGAGTGGTCGCGCGTCGTCGTGGACTCACCGAGCTTGTGCCGGAGGTTCACAACCGACCCGTCCGTCTCGTGGCGGATCGCCTGCGTGATCGGCTTCCACTCCGTCTCGCCGGCGTCGTTCAGCGAGAGCGCGTCCCACCCGTCGAGCGTCCGGCGGTCCTTCCCGACGGACACGCTCGCGACCGGACCGCCGTCGGCGGTGACGAGGACGTTCTCCGACGGTGTCGCCCGCTCGAAGAGGTCCTCGATCGGCGTGATGCGGACGCGTTCCTCGGGGTCGCGCACGACGACCGGTCGGTCGCCCGTGACGCTGTCTCCGTAGGCGATCTCGTAGTCGAGTTCGCCCGCCGCGTCGGCTGTGAACTCGATGACGTCGCGGCCCGTGGCGGTAACGGCGGCGCCCATCTCCTTGTCGTAGAGGCGGAAGCGCTCCCAGCCCAGCACGCCGTAGAGCGAGTTCATGATGACCTTCACGGCGGCCTGCTGGCGGTCGTAGCGCTCGTACTCGTTCGTCCCGGGCTCGTGCTCGTTGCGGAGTCCCTTCTTCTCCTCGCGCTCTGAGAGCGTCTCGTCGATGATCTCGCGGATGATGCCGTCCGGCTCCTCCCGGAAGTGCGTCCCGTTGGGCGCGCGGAAGGTGTCGCCCGCGTACTCGTCGGGGTCGACCTTCGTCTCCGGGGAGGCGTTGATGGTCATCATCGACATCGGGTAGAGGCTCTTCAGGTCGAGCACCGTCACGTTCTCCTTCACGCCGGTGATCGGGTCGAAGACGGCGCCGCCCTCGTAGTCCTCGGACTCCTGGCGGCCCTTCGAGGGGAGCGCGAAGCGCCCGTGGGCCTTGTGGAGGACGTAGACGTCCACCGCGTCCCCCGGCGTCGTCGCGTCTTCGAGCTTGCAGCCGACGAACGTCGAGACCTCCTCCCAGAAGGAGATCACGTCCTGTTTTCTGTCGATCTCGACGCAGAGCTCGACGTCCCGGATGTTGTACTCCAGGAGGCGTTCGGGGTCGTCCTCCCAGAGGTCGCCGATGTCGCCCGCGTAGCGCTCCTTCCCGACGCCGAGTTCGGTCTCGCCGACCGCATCGAGCCGATAGGAGTCGAGCTCGGAGAACTGGGTTCGCTGGTAGGCGTAGAGGAGGTCGAAGACGACGCGGCCCTTGACGTTCGGGCCCTGCCAGTCGGAACGCCACACCTCGTTCACGCGCGAGAGGCGGTGGTACGAGAGATCGTAGTCGGCGCCCGAGTCGAGCACGTCGAGGCGGTCGATGAGGTAGGGGGCGTCGAAGTCGGAAAAGTTCCACCCGGTGAGGACGTCGGGGTCGGTCTCCGACACGTAGTCGAGGAACGCGTCGAGCATCGCCGCCTCTTCCTCGAAGACCCGGACGTCGAGGGACGCGTCGGCCGCGTCGTCGAGCAGGTCGTAGTCGGGGAGGTCGTCCGGGGCGGGCGCGTCGCCGTCGGGGGCGTCGTAGAGCCACGCGATGTACTCGTCGCGGTAGCTGTCGTGGCTGGTGAGACAGACGATGGGCTCCTCGCCGTCCTCCGGGAAGCCGTTGCGGTCCTCGACCTCGATGTCGAAGGTGTTCACGCGGAGTTCGGCGTCGGCCTCGACGGCCTCGACCTCGTCGTGGCGGACGACGAGCGCGCCGTCGCTCTCGGCGCGGCGGGCGGGCACGCGGACCCCGCTGTTGACGTCCTTGTCGATGAGGAAGCGATTCGGGAAGAGGATGTCCGCCTCGTAGTGATCGTACTCGTCGCGGATGTTCCCGACGTCGCGCGGGGTGCGCCCGAAGATCTTCGTGAGGTCGTCCCCGCGGATCGACTCGTAGCCCTCCTCGTGACCGGTGATGACGTCCTTGGCGAGGTCGTCCTCGGTGAGCGAGTCGGTGGGGGCGTAGAAGTACGGGCGGAAGCCGTGGACGCGGACGTGCTCGACCGTGTTCTCGCTCGTCCGGCCGAAGACGTGGATGACCGGGCGCTCGCGCTCGCCGGAGCCCTCGACGGTGTAGTCGACCTGCGTCACCAACAGGTCGATGGTGGCGTCGACGTCCGGAAGGGCCCCGGACTCGGCGTCGAACACCTCGCTGACGAGGGGGTCGTCGTCGCCGGCGACGTACCGCGCTTCCTCGTCGGGCCGCGGGGTCGCCGCCGCGTCGCCGTCGCCGCCCCCGTCGTTCGTCCCCGAGGGGAAGTCGGAGAGACTCGCGTTGCTCATTGCGCGTTGCTTGCGCCCGCGTTCCTAAAAGCCCGCTCCTTCGATCGAGCCGCGACCGACGCGGTGACGTCGATCGACCGCCGGACGGGGGAAAGGTATATACCGTGGTACTCCATACCATAGATCAGAGGTGAACGACGTGTCCGATAACGCCACGCAGGACGATCAGCGCGGGAACAACGTCCCCCAGCTCCCGGAAGGCCACGACCCCCGAGACGGTATCGAGACCTACGACACCACCGACGGGGTCGTGCTCTACGACTCGGAGAACCCGCTCGCGTGGCTGAAGGCGACGCACGCGGTCCCGCTGGGCGACCAGCGATAACTAGCAACGCTCTTTATCCTCGGTGGCGGTCTTCCGTTCGTGTTCGACTCGCTGAAGCCCGAGAGCGCCGACGCGGACGGGAGCGACGACGGGGACGAGGAGTCCCCCGACGTCGACCTCAGCGACCCGCTTCAGCGCCAGTTCGTCTACCTCGTCGTCGTCTTCAATCTCGCCGTCCTCGCGGCGGCGCTCGGCCTGCTCTTCGTTTACTTCCGCGGTCGGCTCCTCCTCGGCGGTGGCCTCGCTGTCGTCGGGTTCGCCGGCCTCGCCTACGGCTTCGTCACCTACCGGCGCGTCCAGCGCGCCATCGACGCCGGCGAACACGACACGCCGGCGGACGGCGCTGACGGAGAGGCCGCGAGCGACGGGGCCGATCCGGCGGACGCGACGGCGGACGACCCGGCGGCGTGAGAGGCGACACGCCTACCACCGCGGAGTCCCACCGATCGGGTATGCGTACCGTCCGCGACGCCGACGGTCACACCTACCTGCTCGTGAAGCGCTCGGCGGAGAGCAGCCGCGTCCGCGATCCGGAGACCGGGACGGAGACCCACCTGCCGAACGACGAGCTGGAGCCGGCGGGTGGAGTCGATCCCCTCGAAGCCGCCGCACGCGCCGTCCCCGATCCCGTCCGACGCGTGCTCACCGTCGCGCGCAGCGAGCGCGCGCTCGGCCTCCTCTGCGAGCTCCACGAGCGCGGCGCCCTCCCCGTCAGGACGGTGCTCGCCGAGTACGACCTCTGCGAGAGCGACGCCCACGGTCTCTTCACCGAGTTCCGCGCCGCCGGCCTCGTCACCGAGGCCGACGTGCACGGCGAACGCGGCTACGAGCTCACCGAGGCGGGCCGAGCGGG
Source organism: Halarchaeum nitratireducens (assembly GCF_014647155.1). Classification (GTDB taxonomy): domain Archaea; phylum Halobacteriota; class Halobacteria; order Halobacteriales; family Halobacteriaceae; genus Halarchaeum; species Halarchaeum nitratireducens. The sequence goes on from NZ_BMOQ01000005.1 coordinate 108,275, forward strand.
CGTCGGCGTGCTCCTCGATCAGGCGCCGGGCTCCGCGTAGGCGGTGCGGGCGCCGACGGCGATACAGCCGAGTCCGAAGAGCGCGAGCGCGGCGGCGACGAACGGCTCGCCCCGCCCATCGAGGAGGTCGGACGCGTACGACCCGAGAAGGCAGAGCGCGGACCCCGCCGCGATGAGCGCGTAGCCGCGATCGGCGGTCGTCCAGTGCCACCACGCGAGAGCGAACGTGCCACCGGGGATCAGGAAGCTGCCGGCGACGCCGAGCGGGAACGCGACGTCGAGGGCGGCGTCCGCGACGATGCAGGCGAGCCCGAGGAGTGAGACGGCGATGGACACGCGGGAGGGCGTATCAGACATACATCCCCGTGGAGAGCGGACGAAAAAAGAGTTCCCGTCAGTCGAGCGTCGCGGCGGCTGCCGCGTCGACGCCGCGGGAGACGTGCGAGCGATTCGAGGTGGCGTCCTTCTCGACGTGGAGGAGGTCGTCCGCGGCGCCGACGAGTTCGTCGTCGTGGCTGACGACGAGGATCTGCTCGACGCCGAGATCGCGCATCGACTCTACGAGGTCGACGAGCCGCGAGACGTGCCCCGAGTCGAGGAAGACGGTGGGTTCGTCGAGGATGAGCGGCGGAAGCGGCGCCGCGCCGTCGATGCCCTCGGCGAGCAGCCGGTAGACCGCACAGCGCAGGGAGAGATTGAACAGCGCGCGCTCGCCCCCGGAGAGCTGATCGGGCCGGAGCGTCTCGCCGTCCTTCTGATAGACGGTGAGCTCGTAGTTCCCGTCGAGTTCGAGACGCGCGTAGGAGTCGTTCCCGTAGACGAGGTCGAAGGTTTCGTTGAGGAGGCGTTCGAGCTTCTCGACGTTCCGCTGGCGTAACTCCCCGCGGAGGTCGCCGTACGTCGCCTCCAACGCCTCCGTCTCCGCGACGAGATCGTCGAGCGCCTCGACGCGTTCCCGCGCGGCGTCGCGTTTCTCGCGGAGGTCCTCGAGGGTCCCGATGTCCTTTTTCAGGGCGGTGATGCGGTCGCGCACGTCGTCGCGGCGCTCGCTCAGCTCGTCGAGTTTCGCCTCGACCTGTTCGAGGTACTCCGCCGCCCGGTCGCGCTCTGTGCGCGCCTCCGCGAGGCGCTCCTCGTCGAACTCGGCTTCGAGGTCGCGCTTTCGCTCCCGGGCGTCCGCGAGGCGCTCGCGGCGCTCGTCGTTCAGTTCTTCGAGGTCCGTCCGCCGGTCGCGCGCGTTCTCTCGGTCGTTCGCGGCGCTCTCGCGGTCGGCGAGCGCGTCGGCGAGGTCGTCGAGCGTTTCGAGGCGGTCTTTCAGGTCGGCGATCCGACCGTTCAGCTCGCCGAGTCGCTCGCGGGCGTCGTCGGCCGCCGCGTCGGCTTCCGCGGCCGCTTCGCGGGCGGCGTCCGCACGCTCTTCGAGGTCCGCGGCCTCGTCGCGCTTCGCTTCGGCCTCGTCGCGCTTCGATTCGACGGCGTCCGCGTGCCCGTCGCGGAGGTCGGTGACGTCCGCGCGGCGCTCGGTGCGCGTTTCGAGCTCGCTCTCGGCGTCCACGAGCTCGTTCGCGCGTTCGAGGTCGGCTTCGAGCGCCGCCTTCTCTTCGCGGACGGCGTCGAGGTCGGCCTCGATGGATTCGACCGCGTCGCGGCGCTCGTCGATCGCGTCGACGTGCGGCGAGCCCTCGACCGACTGACCGCACTCGGGGCACTTCCCGGCGTCGCGGAGTTCCTCGGCCTCCGCGAGGGCGGCGCGCGCGGCCTGCAGGTCCCCCTTCAGGTCCGATTCGCGCTCGCGGACGTCGTCGAGGTCCGCGCGGATCGACTCGCGGTACGACTCGGCCTCGCCGGGGTCGACGGGCGCGTCGACGAACGCGTCGCGCAACTCCCCGCGCTCGGCGTCGATGGCGTCGATCCGCGCGTCGGCCTCGGCGACCCGCTCGGCGGCCTCCCGGGCCTCACCGTCGAGCGCCACGGCGCGCTCGCAGGCCTCCGCGGCGCGCTCTGCGAGTTCCGCGGCGCGCTCGCGCTTCGACTCGGCCTCGCTGGCGCGCGTCTGGATCGTCGTCCGGCAGTCGCCGTGGGCGTCCTGCACGTCGTCGCGTTCGTCGGCGACGACCGCGCGGCGCTCGCGCACCGTCTCGACGGTCACGTCGTCCGGGGACGCCTCGATGTCGGTCTCCGCGAGGAGGCGCTCGATCCGCTCGTCGAGTCCCTCGACGCGCTCGCGCGCCGTCGAGACGGCGTCGGCGAGCTCCTCGCGCTCGCGCTCCGTCTCCGTGATCTGTTCTTTGAGGTCGGCGACGGTCTCCGTCAGTTCGTCGAGTTCGGCGCGTCGGTCGGCGTACTCCTCGATGACGCGCTCGGCGTCGGCCTTCGTCTCCGCCGCCTGCTCCCGGTTCGCCTCGAAGGTCTCGATCTCGTCTTCGACCGCCGCGAGCTCGGTCTCGGCCTCGTTCAGTCCGGCGTGGAGGTCGCGCGCCTCGAGTTCCGCGACTTGCTCGTCGAGGGTGTCGAGACGCTCGGCGCGGCCGTCGCGGACCGCCTGAACCCCGCGACGGGCCTTCTCGGCGCGCTGGCGGTACGCCTCCAGTTTTCCGAGTTGGAGGAGGTCGTCGATCATGTCCTGTCGCTCCCCCGGCGAGGCGTTGATGAGCTTGTTCACCTCGCCCTGCCGGACGTACGCGCAGTTGACGAACGCGTCCGCGTCCATCCGGAGGAGGTCGACGACGTAGTCGCGGACGTCGCGCGCGCCGTCGATCGTGTCGTCGGGCGTCTCCAGCGTGCAGTCGGCCGTGCTCGCCCGCTCGCCCGCGTGGCGGACGCGCCGGTGGAGGTGGAACGATCCGCCCGCGTGGGTGAACCAGAGGTCGACTTCGGCCTCCTCAGCGCCGATGGTGACGATCTCGTCGAGCGTGCGATCGAGCGGCGTCGCGCCGTAGAGCGCGAAGAAACACGCCTCCAAGAGCGAGGACTTCCCGCTCCCGTTGAGGCCGTGGATCACCGTGACGCCCGAGTCGAGCGAGACGTCCGCGTCCTCGTAACACTTGAAGTTGCGGAGTCGGAGGCGATCGACCCTCATAGGTAGTCCTCCACGGTGGTCGTCTCCGTGTCGTCCGGTGCGCGCTCGTCGGAGTCGGCGCGCTCCGTGTCGGTCGGTGCGCCGGGGCGGTCCATCGCCCCGTCTGTCGTCGCGTCCGTCGACTCGTCAGTACGAGCCGCCGCCTCGTCGGTCGCCGCGTCACTCGCGTCCGGGGTCGTCGCGTCGTCCCCCGTGGCGTCCGCCGCGTCGACGTCCGTCGAGGCGGTGTCGTTCGCGGCGGCCTCGAACGCCGCGAGGTCGTCCTCCGCGACGATCTCCTCGATCCGGCCCTTCACCTCGTCGCGGACGTTCGAGTCGGCGATCGATCCCTCGCGGACGGTCTCGTCGATTTCGCGCGCGGCCTCGCTCAGTCCGAGGTCGCGGACGCACTCGCGGACGGCCTCGTCCGGATCGGCGAACGACACCTCGTAGTCGGCCTCGACGTCGACCTCGCGGCGGTCGTTGACGCGCGTGACGAGCGCGCCCTGCTCGTCGCCGAAGCGCTCGACGTCCGCGGGCGTCACCTCTCCGCCCGCGCCCTCGATGGTGACGACGACGACGGCGTCGTCGATGGCTTCCTCGCGGAGGCGTCGACGGACGCGTTCCTCGCCCTCGGACTCCCCGAGTTCGAGGTCGACGAAAACGAAGTCGCGCGTGTCGAGTCCCCGGCGACTGATCGTCACGCCCTCGCCGGTGGCGCGCTCGGCGTCGGTGGGCTCACGGGGCGCTTCGCTCGCGGCTCCGCCGCTCGCCGTTCGCGGCGCTTCGCGCCGCGCTTCGCTTCCCGTTCCCTCGTTCGGCGACGTCTCGCTTCGCTCGGCGTCGCCCGCATCGAACGTGACGAGGTTGTACCCGCGGGGGTCGCGTTCGCTCGCGCTCGCGCGCTCCGTCGACCCGCAGTAGGTCGCCCACGTGCCGTCGAGCCGAACGGTGTCGGGCGTGTGGTCGTCGCCGAGGAGGACGGCGTCGAAGGCGACGGGCGAGGCTTCAAGTACGTCTTCGAGATCCCACTCGCCGTGCGGGAACGGCGTGAAGAGGCCGTGCGAGACGAGCGCGGCGTGCGCGGCGTCGTGCTCGGCGAAGTCGTAGTCGAGGGCGTCGCGCTTGGATTCCGGAACGTAGTCGAGACCGTAGAAGACCGTGTCGCCGACGCGGCGACCCGCGAAGTCGAGGCGTTCTGCGAGTCCGAGCGTCTCGAAGAGGTCGAGCCACTGAGCGTGGCGCGTCCCCTCGTGGTTGCCGACGACGGCGAGGAAGGGGATGTCCGCGTCGGCGAGCGGGCGGAGGATCTCGATGGTGCCCATGAGGTCCTCGAGGCCCGGCGTGCGGTCGTGGTAGAGGTCACCGGCGTGGACGACAGCGTCGACGTCGTCGGCGATCGCGTCCTCGATGACCTGGCGAAAGGCCTCGAGGAAGTCCTGTCGGCGCTCGGGGGAGTGGTACTGTCGGTACCCGAGGTGGGTGTCCCCCGTGTGGATCACCTTCGTCATACTCCACAGTTACGCGCTCCGTCGTAAGTATGCAGCGTCGGATTACTCGTCGACGGCGAGCGTGTAGAGGCGTTTGCGCGCGTCGACGAAGGAGAACCGCGAGTCGACGACGCCGGCCTCGTCGAGGCGGGTCAGCGCGTAGCGGACGGTACGGGGCGGCAACAGCGTCTCCTCGGCGAGTTCGCTCTGCGTGAGGGACTCCTCGTACTCCAGCACCTTCGCGACGAGCTTCGCGCTCGGCGGCAGGTCACGCAACTGCTCGACGGTGGCCTCGTCGGCCGTCCGAATCGCGCTCATACGATCGACCACGGGATACACAGTGATAATACTTTTTCTTCTCTTAGATTACTGTAGGACATTACTCTCGACCCGCGCAGGGGTGTGGGTACGTCACCCGAAGCCTCTTATGAACTAACGCCCTAGCGATGGGCGATGAGTGACACCGTCGACGACGTCGAACTCCCGTACGAGGAGGGGGCGCCTCAGCAGGAGAAGATCGAGGCCCTACGGGAGCGCCTCGACGTCCTCGAGGAGCAAAACGAGGAGATGCGAGACGAGCTCCTCGACGCGAACGCCGAGAACAACAAGTACCAGCAGAAGCTCGAGCGGCTCACCCACGAGAACAAGAAGCTCAAGCAGTCCCCGCTGTTCGTCGCCACGGTCCAAGAGCTGAACGACCGGGGCGCGATCATCAAACAGCACGGGAACAACCAAGAGGCGCTCACCGAGGTGACCGAGGAGCTTCGCGAAGACCTCGAACCGGGCGCGCGCGTCGCCGTCAACAACAGCCTCTCCATCGTCAAGCAGCTGAACGACGAGGCCGACGTCCGCGCTCAAGTCATGCAGGTCGAGGAGTCGCCCGCGGTCGGCTACGAGGACATCGGCGGGCTGGACGATCAGCTCCGCGAGGTCCGCGAGACCGTCGAACTCCCGATGGAGAACCCGGGTCTCTTCGACAACGTCGGCATCCAGCCGCCGAGCGGCGTCCTCCTCTACGGCCCGCCGGGCACGGGGAAGACGATGATGGCGAAGGCCGTCGCCGCCCAGACGGACGCGACGTTCATCAAGATGGCCGGCAGCGAACTCGTCCACAAGTTCATCGGCGAGGGCGCGAAGCTCGTCCGTGACCTCTTCCAAGTCGCCCGGGAGCACGAGCCCGCCGTCGTCTTCATCGACGAGATCGACGCCATCGCCTCGAAGCGCACGGACTCGAAGACCTCCGGGGACGCAGAGGTCCAGCGGACGATGATGCAGCTCCTCTCCGAGATGGACGGCTTCGACGAGCGCGGCGACATCCGCATCATCGCCGCCACCAACCGCTTCGACATGCTGGATCGCGCCATCCTCCGTCCAGGCCGCTTCGATCGCCTCATCGAGGTGCCCAAGCCCGACGAGGTGGGTCGCGCGAAGATCTTCCGCATCCACACCCGCGACATGAACGTCGCGGACGACGTCGACTTCGACGTCCTCGCGCGCGAGAGCGAGGAACTCTCCGGCGCGGACGTGAAGGCCGTCACCACCGAGGCCGGCATGTACGCCATCCGCGACGATCGGACGGAGGTCCGGATGGACGACTTCCGCAACGCCCTCGAAAAGCTCGATCACGACGACGAGCCGGACATCTCGCGGACGTTCGCGTAGCTCGCTCGTCCCCTCCTACTCCCGCGACTCCCCCAGGCGCTCGCGGCGCTCCTCGTACTCTTCGGTCGTGAGATCGCCGCGCGCGTACGCCGCGCGGAGCTCGTCCAGCGCCGCGTCCCCGCGCTCGGCCGTACCGAACGCCCGATAGACGGCGTAGCCGAGGACGGGCAGGATCCCGAACGGGACGAGGAGGCCGATCCAGCCGCCCATTCCGCCACCGTACATTCCACCGCCGCCCATCACCGGAACGAAGAGCAGCATCGCGAGGACGGGAGCGGCGACGAACAGGACGCCGAGCGCGAGCACGGCTTTCAGCCAATCGTCCATACCGGCGCCGTCGGGCGCCGGGGAGAAAAAAGGTGGGAGCGGCCGTTACTGCTCGTCGACGATGTCGCCGATCTGCCGGGCCTCGCCGGAGATGTGGGGGTCGGTCTCGACGATCCGCAACACCTCGTGGTCGGTGACGTCGAAGTAGTCCTTCTGCGTCGCGTCCTCGACGAGATCTCGTTCCAGACGGAACTCGGTACCCTCGTAGACGACGTCGACGCCGTCCTCGGTGAAGGAGAGCGTGGTCATATCCGCCCGGAGGCGATCGACGCGTAAAAGCGACGCGTCGGCGGCCCGTCCGACGAGCCCTTTATTGCGGTGGGGTGGCTCCGTACGGCCGTGTTCGGTTCGGACCCACTCGACCGGTTGCGGCTCCCCGACGGGACGACCGTCGAGGAGCACGACCTCGTGAACGAGGGGGACGTCCTCGTCGGCGGGCAGAGCACTGTCGAGTTCGGCGTCCGGGGGCGAAACGTCGTCGCGGGGGAGCGCGCCCGCTTCGGCGGCGACATCGAGGCCGAGGCGGACGTCCGCCTCGACATGTGGAGCGACGTCGAGGGCAACGTCCTCGCGGGCGGCGACGCCTACCTCGGCGAGCGCGCGCACATCTCCGGTCGGCTCGTCGTCGGCGGCGACCTCGACATCGGCGACGACGTCGACATCGAGGAGGGCTTCGAGGCCAACGGCTGGATCGTCATCCGCAACCCGATGCCGACCGTCGTCTTCTTCATGGCGTACCTCGCCCAGCTGTTGCGGCTCGGCGAGGAGGCCGAAGCGCAGGAGCTCATCGACGAGCTCAGTAGCGACGCCGACGCCCCGCCGATCACGATCCCGCGCGGGGCGCACGTCAGCGACGACGCGTGGCGGGCGTCGACGCCCGCGGAGATCGGTGCGGAGTGTCGCCTCCACGGGAACGTCCGCGCGACGGAGATCGAGGTCGGCGCGGACTCGAACCTCTTCGGGAGCCTGCGCGCGCAGGACGACATCGTCGTCGGCGTCGACACGAAGGTCCACGGCGACGTGACGACGCGCGGTGGCGACGTCTACGTCCGCGAGGGCGCGCTGATCCTCGGGGACGTCTCCGGTGAGAACGTGATCGTCCATCCGGACGCGGACATCGACGGCGGCATCCGCGCGCGCGGCGAGATGACGCTGGATCGAGAGCCCCGGCGGGACCCGGAGTAGTCGCCACGTCCGAGGGGGCGCCCGGACGCACGAAGAGTCGCCGCGGGACCCGCTGACTCCCCGCGGCGTCCGCGTCCGTGCGCGGCGTGCGGAGCCGACGACCCCGTGCGCGTCGCGTCCGCAGTCGTTGTCGTTTTGCGCCCGCCGGTCCACGCCACGCGTATGAGCAACGACGTCACGCCGAGCGCGCACCACTACGGCATCACCGTCTCGGACCTTGACGAGTCACTGGCGTTCTACCGCGACATCCTCGACCTCGACGTCCTCGCTGAGTTCGACGTCGGTGGCGAGGCGTTCGCGGAGGGCGTCGGCGTCGCCGGGGCGTCGGCGTCGTTCGCGCACCTCGACGCGGGCGGCGCGCGGATCGAGCTCGTCGAGTACGATCCCGAGGGCGACGACCGTCGGGGCGGGACGGTGAACGACACGGGGGCGACACATCTCGGGCTCTCCGTCCCGGACGTCGAGGCGTTCCACGAGTCGCTCCCCGACGACGTGGAGACGATCGCGGACGGTCCGCGCACGACCGAGAGCGGGACGACGATCCTCTTCGTGCGCGACCCGGACGGGAACCCGGTCGAGATCCTCGACGCCTGAGCGGGCGGAAGCGAAACGGCCTTTCGCGTCGTCGCATAGCCTAGCGTATGCTCTCCCTCGCGCTCGCCGGCAAGCCCAACGCCGGCAAGTCCACCTTCTACACGGCGGCGACGATGGCGGAGGTCCAGATGGCGAACTACCCGTTCACGACGATCGACGCGAACCGCGGCGTCACGCACGTCCGCACGACGTGCCCCTGTGCGGACCGCGAGGAGCGCTGCGACAGCGAGCACTGCCGCGACGGGACGCGCTACGTGCCCGTCGAGTTGCTCGACGTCGCGGGTCTCGTCCCGGGCGCGCACGAGGGGCGCGGGCTCGGCAATCAGTTCCTCGACGAACTGACGAACGCGGACGCGATCCTGAACGTCGTCGACGCCTCCGGGGGGACGAACGCGGAGGGCGAACCCGTCGAGGCGGGGACGCACGACCCCCTCACCGACATCGACTTCGTCGAGGAGGAGATGGACCTCTGGCTGGCGAGCATCGTGGAGCGCAACTGGGAGTCCGTCGAGCGCCAATCGCGGAGTCCGGGCTTCGACATCGAGGAGGCCGTGACGGACCTCCTGACGGGCTTCGGCGCGACGGAGTACGACGTGATGGCGACGCTGCGCGAGATCGACTACCCCGAGGACCCGATCCAGTGGACGGACGACGACCGCGAAGCGCTCGCGCGCGACATCCGACAGCGGACGAAGCCGATCGTCGTCGTGGCGAACAAGATCGACGTCGCGCCCGACGAGTACGTCGAGCGACTGCTGGCGCTGGATAAGCCCGTGATCCCCGCGACCGCACAGGGGGAGCTCGCGCTCCGCCGCGGCGCGGAGGCGGGCGTCCTCGACTACGATCCCGGCGACGAGACCTTCGCCGTGACGGGCGAGCTCCCGGACGAGCAGGCGGCCCTCCTCTCCGAGTTGCGCGAGACGATGAGCGAGTACGGCGGAACGGGCGTGCAGGCGTCGCTGAACGCCGCCGTGTACGACCTCCTCGATCACCTCACGGTCTACCCGGTGCAGGACGCGTCGAAGTGGACGGACGGGACGGGGAGCGTCCTCCCGGACGCCTTCTTGCTTCCCCGCGGCTCGACGCCGAAGGACCTCGCGTACGCCGTCCACTCGGACATCGGCGACGGCTACCTCCACGCGGTGAACGCCCGCACCGCTCGGGAGGTCGCGGAGGAGTACGAGCTGGAGGAAGGCGACGTCATCAAGATCATCAGCACCGCGAAGTAGCGATCGACGGCGGGCGAAAAAACGACCCGTCGGTCGACGACGCGCGGACCGTCCCGCTACGGTCCGGCCGTCGGGCGGGGCGTCCGCGCGCCCTCGTCGTTCCCGCGGATGATGCGCCCGACGAGGTCGTCCAGGTCGGGGGCACCACCGCGACGGTCCGGTTCGTCGCTCGGGTACGTCGGAACTGGCATGGTGGGTTCCCCATTGATATACTTTGTGGTGAAGCGTATTGAAGGTTTCCCCGCGTCCGGCGTCCGTCGCGCCCCGCCTCGCGGCCGATCAGTCCGACGGTTGCTCGACGCGTTCCTCCAGCGCGCGGAGCGCGTCGGCGACCTCGTCGGGGTCCTCACCGGTGACCTTCAGGCGGTTCGGGCCCTCGCCGGAGGGATAGCTTCCGACGACGACGTCGTACGCGTCGCGGATCGCCTCGATGTCCGGGCCGATCGCGCCCTCGGGGGCGCTCGTGTACGTGATCTCGGAGACGACGTCGCCGCCGAAGTCCTCGGCCACGAGGTCGAACATCGCGTGGACTTCGTCGGGGACGCCGGGGAAGACGTAGATCGCCCCCTCGTCGACGTCGCCGACCTTCGCGCCGGGGGAGAGCCCGGGTTCGTTCGGGATGACGCGCGCGCCGACCGGGACGGTCGCCCACGCCTCCACGTCGAGGTCGAGCTCGAAGCGCTCGGCCTCCTCGGGGTTCGCGTCGCGGTAGGCGCGCGCGGCGCGCTCGACGGCCTCGCGGGCCTCGTCGGGAACGTGGAGGTCGACGCCGGCGGCGTCCGCGACCGCGTCCATCGTCACGTCGTCGTGCGTCCCGCCCAAGCCGCCGGTGACGATGACGGCGTCGTAGGCGTCGCGCCATTCGCGGACGTACTCGGCGATCGTGTCGCGCTCGTCCGGGACGACGAGGACGCGCTTGACGGACGCGCCGCGAGCGGACAGCTGTCGAGCGAGCCACGTTGCGTTCGTGTTCTCCGTGTCGCCGGCGAGCAGTTCGTCGCCGACGGTGAGGATCGCGACTTCCATGCGAGGACGCAGGACCGCGGGCGGATTAAGCCGTGTGGCACCGGCGGATCACGGCTCCGAGAGACGGCGTCCCGGCGCGCGTCTTCCAGCACGGGCGGCGGTCGGCTACGCGCGGTCGAGCGAGGGGCACGGCGGGAGTGAGCTCGCGTCGCTCGCCGCCGACGTCGGAGAGGACGCGATCGAGACGGTCTACGAGGGGGGCGTCCTGTCGGCGTTCCGAACGCCGGTATCGTCCGCGCCGGTGTCGAGACCGTCGGCGACGATGTCGTCGAGGTGCGCGCCCTGATCGCGAACGAGCCGTGCGGCGGCCGTCCCGACGTCGACCCACCGACACGCGTAGACGAGGCCGTCGTCCTCGCCGCCGCCCGTGACCTCGTGCGTCCACCGATCCGGCGCCGAGTCGGCGCGGACGTGGTAGAAGTGCCGCCGGTACGCCTTCGGTTTCGTGGGGTGTGGCCACTCGTCGGTCGCCACGCGGTCCCGGAGCGTCGCGTCCGCGAGACCCGTCTCCTCGCTGAGTTCACGCAGGACGGCGTCCGCGGGGTCCTCGTCCCGCTCGATTCCCCCCTTCGGGACCTGTGGACCCTCGCCGGTCGGCGGATCGAAGACGAGTAACTCCGTGCCGCCGGCTCGCGTCACGTACGCGTACGCTTTCTCCTCGATGCGTCGCGGTGCGTCGGACATGCCTCGAACTTCGACCGAGCGCGGCTAAAACCCCGGGGATGGCGACCGGCCTACCGGACCGCGGCGGTCGCCTCGCGCATCGCGTCCAGCGCCGCCTCGATGTTCTCCATGCTCGTCGCGTAGGAGATCCGGGCGGACCCCTCGCCGCGCGCGCCGAACGCGCCGCCGGGGACGACGACGACGCCGCGATCGAGCACCGCGTCGACCCAGCCCGCCGGCACCTCGGGCATCGCGTAGAACGCGCCCTTCGGCGTCGGCACGTCGAGGCCCATGTCTTCGAGGCCGTCGAGGAGGACGTTCCGGCGCTCCTCGAACGCCGCGACCATCTCGTCGACGGGGTCCTGCGGGCCGGTGAGCGCGGCCTCGGCGGCGTACTGCGCCGGCGCGGACGCGCAGGCCTGGGCGTACTGGTGGACGCGGAGCATCCGCTCGACGCGCTCCGAGTCGCCCGTCACCCACCCGAGCCGCCACCCGGTCATCGAGTACGTCTTCGAGCAGGCGTTCACGACGACGACGTTCCCCGCGTCGTCGTAGGCCCTCGGCGAGCGGTGTTCGCCCTCGAAGACGATGTGCTCGTAGACCTCGTCGCTGATGCAGAGCACGTCGTGCTCCGCGGCGATACGCGCGAACTCGCGCATGTCCTCGGGCGGCGACACCGCGCCCGTCGGGTTCGCCGGGGAGTTCACGACGAACGCCGCCGTGTCGTCCGTGATGTACTCTTCGACCGTAGCCGGATCGAGCGTCAGGTCGTCGCGCAGCGGCAGGCCGACCGGCGTCCCGCCCGCGAGCTTCGTCAGCGCGTCGTAGGAGACGAAGCCCGGATCGGGGAAGAGCACCTCCTCGCCCTCGTCGACGTGCGCCTCGATGGCGAGGTGGAGCGCCTCGCTCCCGCCCGAAGTGGCGATGACGTCCTCGGGGGACGCCGTGAACGCGTTGTCGCGGCCGTGCTTCTCCGCGATCGCCGCGCGGAGGCTCGCCGTCCCCTTGTTCGAGGTGTAACCGTCGGCCTGTCCGGCCTCGATCGCGTCGATGGCCCCCCGCCGGGCGTGCTCGGGCGTCGGGAAGTCCGGCTGGCCGAGTCCGAGGTTGATCGCGTCCTCGCTCGCCGCCTCGAACACCTTCCGGATGCCGCTGATGTCGATCGCCTCCACGCGTCGGGAGAAGTCGCTCATGCGTGAGAGGGCGGTGCGCACCCGATTAAAGGAACCGGAACGGGGTTTCGCCTACAGGCTGCTCTTGATCTTCTCGAAGAAGCCCTGCTCGACGTCGACCTCCTCGCCGCCGGCTTCCGCGAACTGCTCCAGGGCCTCGCGTTGCTCCTCGTTGAGGGAGTCGGGCGTCACCACTTGGACGGTGACGTAGAGGTCGCCCTGCCCCCGGCCGCGGAGGCGCGGCATCCCCTTCCCCCGCAGGCGGAAGCGCTCGCCGCTCTGCGTCCCCTTCGGGACGTCGAGTTCGACCGCACCGTCGAGCGTCGGCACCTGGATCGTCGCACCGAAGACGGCCTGCGGGAACGAGATGGGGTGGCGGTGTTCGAGGTCGTCCCCATCGCGCTCGAAGTCGGGGTGATCGGCGACCGAGATCTCGATGAGGAGGTCGCCGTTCGGGCCGCCGTTCTCGCCGGGCGCGCCCTCGCGCTCCATGCGGAGGGTCTGCCCGTCGGCGATCCCCGCGGGGACCTCGACGGTGAGCGTCGCCTCGCGCCGGACCGTCCCGTCGCCGTTGCACTCGTCGCAGCGCTCGCTGTAGATCTGCCCCTCGCCGCCGCAGCGCCGACAGGTCTGGCGCTGCTGGACGCGCCCCAAGGGCGTCTGCTGGACGGTCGTCGTCTGGCCCTGCCCGTCGCACTCCGGACAGGTGCGGACGTCGGCGTCGGGCGGGTGGCCGCTCCCGTCACACGCCGGACAGGCCTCCGGGCGGGTGACGGTGAGCTGCTTCGTCGCGCCGTCGTGGGCCTCTTCGAGGTCAATCTCCATGCGGGTCCGGAGGTCCTGACCCTGCTGGGGGCGGTTCGGGTCCTGCGAACGGCCGCCGCCGAAGAACTGCTCGAAGATGTCGTTCATCCCGCCAGCGCCGGCGCCGCCCATGCCGCCCATTCCTCCCATGCCGCCGGCACCGCCCATACCGCCGTCACCGCCGGGGTCGGCGCCGTGCTTCTCGGCCTCCTCGTAGCGCTCGTGGCCGAGGCGGTCGTAGGCCTCGCGCTTGTCCTCGTCCGTGAGGACGTCCTTGGCCTTTTGGATGGTCTTGAACTTCTCCTCGGCGTCGGGCTCGTCGCTCACGTCCGGGTGGTACTGCTTGACCTTCTCGCGATACGCCTTCTTGATCTCGCTCTCGTCGGCGTCGCGGCTGACCCCGAGCGCGTCGTAGAAGTCCTGGCTCATCGGGTAGGTGGCGGAGGTAGTGGGTGTGTGCGGTTAGGCGTTGGCTTCAGCTCTCGTCGTCCGATTCGTCGACGTCACCAGAACGCGAAGCGTTCTGGTCGGCAGACGAGTCGCTCGGCGATTCGTCGACGTCCTCGAAGTCGGCGTCGACGAAGTCCTCGGCGTCGACGTCCTCGGGGTCCACGTCGCCCATCCCCCCCATGCCGCCCATACCGCCCATGCCAGCGCCGGCACCGGCACCGCCCGCGCCGGCCTGCTGCTGGTAGGCCTGCTTACCGATCTCCTGGAGGTCCTCGGAGAGTTGCTCCGTAGCGTCCTGGATCGCCTCGGTCTCGGCGTCCTCGTCGTCGAGGAGCGCCTCGATCTCCTCGCAGTCGGCCTCGATCGTCTCGCGCGTCTCGTCGTCGACCATCTCCTCGTTCTCGTCGAGGAGGGTCTCGGCGCGCTGGACTGCGGTTTCGGCCTCGTTACGGGCCTCGATGCGCTCGCGGCGCTCCTCGTCCTCGGCCGCGTGTTCCTCGGCCTCCTCCTGCATCCGCTCGATCTCCTCGTCGCTGAGGCCGGCGCCGCCCTCGATGGTGATGTCCTCGGAGTTGCCCGACCCCTGATCTTCCGCGGAGACGTGGACGATGCCGTCCGCGTCGATCTCGAAGGAGACCTCGATCTGCGGAGTACCGGCGGGGGCCGGCGGGATGCCGGTGAGCTGGAAGGCGCCGAGGAGCTCGTTCTCCTCGGCGATCTCGCGCTCGCCCTGGAAGACCCGGATCTGCACGCTCTGTTGGTTGTCGGCGGCGGTCGTGAACACCTTCGAGGCCTCCGTCGGGATCGTCGTGTTCTTCTCGACGAGGCGCTCGAAGAGCCCGCCCTTCACCTCGATACCCAGGCTCAGGGGCGTGACGTCGAGGAGGACGACGTCGTCGACGTCGCCGCTCAGGACGCCGCCCTGCACGGCCGCACCGAGCGCGACGGCCTCGTCGGGGTTGACGGATTTCCGGGGCTCCTGGCCGACGACTTCCTCGACCTTCTCTTGGACCTGGGGCATCCGCGTGGAGCCGCCGACGAGCACGACGTCGTCGATGTCGCTCGCGTCGAAGCCGGCGTCCGAGAGGGCCTGTTGGGTCGGGCCGACGGTCCGCTCGATGAGGTCGCTCGTGATCTTCTCGAACGTCGCGCGCGTCACGTCCTGTTCGAGGTGGACGGGACCGTCGTCCGTCGCCGTGATGAACGGGAGGTTGACCGTCGTCTCCTTTCTGCTGCTCAGCTCGATCTTCGCCTCCTCGGCGGCGTCCTTCAGCCGCTGGAGGGCCTGCCGGTCCTCGCGGAGGTCGATGCCGTGCTCGTCCTCGAACTCGTCGGCGAGGTAGTCGATGAGGGCCTCGTCCCAGTCGTCGCCGCCGAGGTCGTTGTCGCCGTTCGTCGCGATGACGTCGTAGGCGCCCTCGGCGATCTCGAGGACGGAGACGTCGAACGTCCCGCCGCCGAGGTCGTAGACGAGAACGGTGTTCTCTCCCTCCTCGTCGAGGCCGTACGCCATCGAGGCGGCCGTCGGCTCGTTGACGATCCGCTCGACGTCGAAGCCGGCGATCTGACCCGCGTTCTTCGTCGCCTGGCGCTGCTTGTCGTTGAAGTACGCCGGGACGGTGATGACGGCCTTCTCGACGTCGTCGCCGAGGTAATCCTCGGCGTCGCGCTTGATCTTCTGGAGGATGCGCGCCGAGATCTCCTCGGGCGTGTACTCGTCGTCGCCGAGCGTGACCGTGTAGTCCTCCTCGCCCATGTGGCGCTTGATGGAGGCGACGGTCTGGTCGGGGTTCTGCACCGCCTGGTTCTTCGCGGGCTTCCCGACGAGGAGCTCGCCGTCGTCGTACGCGACGACCGAAGGCGTCGTCCGGTCGCCCTCGCTGTTGGCGATGATCTCGGGCTCGCCGCCCTCCATCACCGCGAACGCGCTGTTCGTGGTACCGAGGTCGATACCGAGAATCTTCTGACTGGCCATCTTGGGAGGTAATGAGTCGCCGTTTCGGTTTAAAGCTTGCTAGTGTGGACGGCTCACACGACCGTCAACGAACGCGAATACGAGCGTTTCGGGGCGTGAGAGCCGCGGGGAACGCTGGGTTTATGATGAACCGGTAAGCGATCGACCGCGTCGACGCGCCGCCCCTACGCGTCGTTCGCGTCGCCGGACCCGTCGCTCACCGTCACCTGCGCCGCGCGCAGGACCTTCTCCCCCATCTCGTACCCCGGCCGGTAGACCTCCGCGACGGTCCCCTCGGGTTCGTCGCTCGACACCTCGAGCATCACCTCGTGACGGTGCGGATCCGTCTCGCTCCCGGGCTCGGGCGCGATCTCCGCGACGCCCTCGTCCTCGAAGACCCGATCGAGCTCGCGTTTCGTCATCTCGACCCCCTCGCGCAGCGAGTCGACGTCGCCCGACTCCTCCGCGAGCGCCCGCGTGAGGTTATCCCGAACGTCGAGCAGGCGCGTCACCAAGTCCTCCGTCGCGCGCTCCTCCGTCTCCGCCTGCTTGCGCTTCGCGCGCTTCTTGTAGTTCTGGAAGTCCGCCTGCACGCGCTGCAGGCGCTCTTCGTGGTCCTCGACCTCGGCCTCGAGGTCCTCGACGTCCTCCGCGAGGCGGTTTCGGTCGCCAACGACGTCCGCGACCTCCTCGGCGAGGTCCTCGTCGTACTCGGCGACGCGGTCGGCGAGCGGGTCCCCGACCGTCTCGGGATCGGCCGCCTCGTCCGCGTCCGCCTCGGCGTCGCTCGCCTCGGGGTCCTCCACGTCGACCTCCACACCGTCGGCGTCGTCTGTCATGCCCGGAGGAAGCGCCCGACGCGGCATAAGGGTTTCAGAAGACCGTTCGAGGGACCTAAACGCGCGTCCGTCCAACGTCCGAGCGATGACGGTCACGCTCGGCTACGCGGACGGCACGGTGCGGGTGGACGGCGACGCCGACGTCTACGGACGCCTCCCCTACGTCGAGCGCGACGATCGCACCGACTCGGGGCGGGTTCCGGGCTACCGGTACGGCCCGCTGCGCGCCCACCTCCGCACGCTCGGCACGACGGTGGAAGACTCGGTCCCCCGGTGGGAGCGCCTCGCCGTCGCCACGACGTACGAGCTCCGGGACTACCAGCGCGCGGCGCTCGACGCCTGGCGCGAGAACGACCGGCGCGGCGTCGTCGAACTCCCGACGGGCGCGGGCAAGACCGTCCTCGCGCTGAAGGCCATCGAGGCCGTCGGGGAGACGACGCTCGTCGTCGTCCCGACCATCGACCTCCTCACGCAGTGGCGCGAGGAGCTGGCGAGCGAGTTCGACTGCGAGATCGGCCAGCTCGGCGGCGGCGAGCAGACCGTCGGAGACGTCACCGTCTCGACCTACGACTCCGCGTATCTGCGCGCCGACGAGCTCGGCGATCACTTCGGGTTCGTCGTCTTCGACGAGGTCCACCACCTCGGCGGCGAGGGCTACCGCGACGTCGCGCGCCTGCTCGCCGCCCCCGCGCGCCTCGGCCTCACCGCGACGTTCGAACGCCCGGACGGCGCGCACGAGGTCCTCACGGACCTCGTCGGGGACGTGGTGTATCGCCTCGACGTCGACGACCTCGCGGGCGAGCACCTCGCGGCGTACGACGTGCGCCGGCTCGAAGTCCCGCTCACCCCCGAGGAGCGCGAGCGCTACGAGGACGCGCAGGGCACCTTCACGGACTACCTCCAGCAGTCCTCGATCACGTTCACCTCCGGGAGCGACTACCAGGAGCTCGTGAAGCGCTCGGGGAACGATCCGCGGGCGCGCGAGGCCCTGCTGGCGAAACAGCGCGCGCGCACCATCGTGCAGGAGTCCGACGCGAAGGTCGCCGAGCTCGCCTCGATCCTCGGCCGCCACCGCGGGGATCGAGTGATCGTCTTCACGGCGTCGACGGACCTCGTCTACCGGCTCTCCGAGCGCTTTTTGATCCCGCCGATCACGCACGAGACGGGGGCGAGCGAGCGCCGCGAAATCCTGAGGAAGTTCCGCGCGGGGACGTACTCGCGGGTCGTGACCGCGAACGTCCTCGACGAGGGCGTCGACGTCCCGGACGCGAACGTCGCGGTCGTCTTCGCGGGCTCGGGGAGCGAGCGCGAGTTCACCCAGCGCCTCGGGCGCGTCCTCCGGCCGAAGGACGACGGGTCGCGCGCGACGCTCTACGAGCTCGTGAGCGCCGACACCGCAGAGGAGCGCGTCGCGGACCGGCGGCGGTGACGGGTGACGGTCGGCGGCAGTCGCTCACGAGCTCGTCCGCTACGCCCGCACCCGCCGAACGTCGCGCAGCGAGACGTGGGGCGTCACGCTCGGCGCGTTCGCGCGCCGGACGTCGCCGTAGGTCGCCCGCACGACCCGGGTGCTGTTCGGGTCGAGCGTCACGCCGACGGTCCGCTCGCGCGTCTCCCCGTCGATCTCGGGGCGGAAGACGACGGTCGCGGCGTACGGATCAGCCTTGACGTTCGAGACGATGGCCTCGATGACGAGCGCGCCCGCCTCGTCGAAGGCGACGTCGCTGCTCGCCACGAGCACCGGCGCGGCGTCGGCCGACGCGTCGAGACAGCCGGCGAGCCCGCAGAGACCCGCGAAGCCGGCGCCTCGCGCGAGGAACGTCCGTCGATCCATACCGAGTCGGTCGGTCCCCGGTGTCTTTTATCCGCCGGTCGCCAACCGGCGGTCGTGCTCACGAAGGACCTCCTCCGGGTGTCGCGCGCCGGCGGCGGCTATCGGCCGCGGTTCGCGGGCCCCGACGACGCCGCCGTCGCCGATCGGGTTCTCGACGCCTATCGGGACGCCGTCGGCGCGGAGCGGGCGACGCTGACGGACGCCCTCACCGACGTCGAACGCGACTCGCCCGACTTCAAGCTCGTGCGCGGCTTCGCCAAGCTCGTCGAGCGTGACGCGACCTTCGAGGTGCGCGCGCCCGTCGAACCCCGAACGGCCCGGAACGTCGCGTTCGCCGCCGCGGAGGACGTCGGCGTCGTCACGGAGGCCGAGCGCGACGCCGCCATCGCGGACGCCGCCGACCGCCTCGACGCGACGCCGGACGACGTGCGCTCGAGCCTCCACGCGGACCGGGAGTCGCGCGAGGTGCTCGTCGACGCCGACGCGCGCTGGGACGCCGACGGCCTCGTCGCCCAGTACAACCTCTCGCTCGCCCAGACCGCGCTGTTCGACGCGACCGAGGTCCGCGTCCGCACGGACGACCCCCGCTCGCTCGTCCTCGCGATCAAGCGCCTCGGCCTCCTCTACGAGGTGCGATCGACCGAGGACGGGGTCGGCCGCGAGGTGGTCCTCACCGGCCCGGACGCGCTCTTCCGTCGCACCAGACGGTACGGCACCCGCTTCGCGCGCGTCCTCCGCGCCGTCGTCGATCGGGACGACTGGCGCATCGAGGCGACGATCGACGACCGCGGGACCGAGCGGGCGATGACGCTCAGCGACGCCGATCCGCTCCGCGCTCCCGACGCCGACCCCGTCGCCGACGTCTCCTACGACAGCGGCGTCGAGCGCGAGTTCGCGGCGCGCTTCGACGCGCTCGACCTCGACTGGGACCTCGTGCGCGAACCCGACCTCCTCGACGCCGGCGAGCACCTGATGGTCCCCGACTTCGCCTTCGACTACCGTTACGCCGACGTGCGCGTCTACTTCGAGATCATGGGGTTCTGGACGCCCGAGTACGTCGAGAAGAAGCTCGCGCAGTTGGACGCGACGGACGTCGAACTGCTCGTCGCCGTCGACGAGTCGCTCGGCGTGGGCGACGAGATCGAGACGCGGGATCACCGCGCGATCCCCTACACGGGGTCGGTGCGCGTGAAGGACGTCGTGGACGCCCTCCGCGAGTTCGAGGCCGCCCTCGAAGCCGACGCGAGCCGCGACCTCCCCGCGGAACTCACCCCTACCGCGGACGTCGTCGCCTTGGACGACGTCGCTGCGGAGTACGGCGTCCCCGTCGAGGCGGTCGAATCGCGAGCCGTCCCCGAGCACGAGCTGGTCGGGCGGACGCTCGTCCGGCCCGCCGTGCTAGACGCCCTCGGGACGGAGATCGAGGCGGGGATGGCGCTCGACGCCGCCGAAGCGGTGCTGGCGGATCACGGGCTCACCGAGACGAGCGCGGTGCTCGCCGCGCTGGGGTATCGCGTCGAGTGGGAGGGCCTCGGGGGCGGCGTGGTGCGCGAGAAGGGTTCCTAGAGCTCCCGACGGCGGCCCTTCGGGATCATCGAGCGGAGCTCGCCGTGGAGGTAGAGGCCGACGCCGAGCGGTTCGCGTCGCGCGCTCGACTCGGCGCCCGCGCGATCCGCATCCTCGCGCGCCTCGTCCGCCGCACCGTCCGCGATCTCGTGGGCGGCGATCAGGTAGCCCCAGTCGCCGTCCCACTCGACCTCCCGGTCCTCGCCCGCGACGAACGCCCGGGCGTCCGCGGGCGAGAGGTCGATCACGTTCCGCGTCGCGTGGCGGCCGAAGCGCTGGGCGGCGTTCGTCGTCGGCTTCCAGTGCTCCTGTCGCGTTCGGAGGAACGTCATGCCGAGCGATTCGACTTCGAGGCCGTCGGGCACGTCGCTCGCCGCGATCCAGATCTTTCCCGCGCCCTTCTCCCAGAAGGTGTAGGGGGCGAGGACGTCACGCGGGACGCCGAAGCGATCCGTCCAGTAGGAGAGGACCGCCTCGCGGGTCGCCCGGCCCTCGACGTCGCGCTCGTCGGCGCTCGCGGGCAGGCGCTCGAAGCGGTGGCTCGTGTTCTCCATCAGGCACCGACCTCCAGCTTCGCGCAGAAGAACCCCCCGGTGTCGTTCTGGTGGGGGTAGAAGCGCTTGGCCCTCGTCAGCGAGCCGTCGTACGTCTCCCCGTTCCACGCGGTGAGACCGGGCGAGTGCGCGAGGTCGACATCGAAGTCAACGAGCGCGACCGGTTCGTCGTCGAGGACGCGATCGATGACGCCCTCGTTCTCCTCGGGCGCGAACGTGCACGTCGAGTAGACGACCGTGCCGCCCTCGCGGGTGAGGCGGATCGCGCGCCGGAGGATGTCGGTCTGGAGCGCGGCGATGTTCAGGCTCGCCTCGCGGCCGACGGTGTCGAGGGCGTCCGCGTTCTTCCGGATCGTCCCCTCGCAGGTGCAGGGGACGTCGGCGAGCACGGCGTCGAAGGCGTCGATCCCGAAGCCGTCCGCGGTGAAGCGCCGCGCGTCCTCGTTCGTGACGGCGACGCACGTCGCGCCGAGGCGTTCGGCGTTCGAGCGCAGCGCGGAGAGCCGCCCGAGGTTGTCGTCGTTCGCCATGAGCAGTCCCGCGTCGTCGAGCAGGTCGGCGAGCTGCGTCGTCTTCGAGCCCGGGGCGGCGCAGGCGTCCCACACCGCGTCGCCCGGCTCCGGGTCGAGGACGCGCGCGGGGATCGCCGAGACTTCCTCCTGCCCGTGGATCCACCCGTGGAAGTACGGCCACGTGTTCCCGGGTTTGTCCGTATCGACTTCGAGGATCGAGGGGTTCCACGCGCGGCGCGTCACGGTCACGCCCTCGTCCTCAAGGGCCGCGGCCGCCCGGTCGGGGTCGGCCTTGATCCCGTTCGCGCGGACGACCGAGGGGAGCGGACGCTCGCAGGCCTCGCGGAACGCCGCGTAGTCGTCGACGATCGGCTCGTAGCGTTCGAGCGCGTCCATTCGTGTCCGTCCACTCGCGCCCCCGGCGCTTGGGGGTTGCGTTTCTCCCGGTCGCCGGCGGGCCGTCTCGCCCCCGGACTTATCTCCCTCGCGCGAGTCGTCGCTACCATGGCACGCGTCAGAGAACGAGCCGAGTTCGACCTCGACGACCCCGTGCTGGTCGAGGGGTTGCCGGGCGTCGGTCTCGTCGGGAAGATCGCCACCGATCACCTCGTCGATCAGTTCGACATGGCGTACGTCGGCAGCGTCGACTGCGAGGGGCTCCCCGAGGTCGCCGTCTACGGCGCGGACGACTACACCGCGCGCCCGCCGGTCCGCCTCTACGCCGACGAGGAGCACGACCTGCTCGCCCTGCAGGCCGACATCCCCGTCAACCGCGTCGCCGCCGCCGAGTTCGCCAAGTGCGTCACCGACTGGGTGACCGACGTCGGCGCGACGCCGCTCTACCTCAGCGGCTTCCCGAACCAGGAGGACGACCCGGCGCACGTCCCCGACGTGTTCGGCGTCGCTACCGGCGACGGCGCGGGAATCCTCGACGAGCACGGGATCGGCGCGCCTCCCGAGCAGGGCGTCATCGGCGGGCCGACCGGTGCGCTCGTCAATCGGGCGGACGTCAACGACCTCACCGGCGTCGGCATCGTCGTCGAATCGGACCCCCAGTTCCCCGATCCCGCCGCGTCCAAGCAGCTCATCGACAAGGGCATCGAGCCGATCGCCGACGTCGGGATCGAGACCGACACGCTCGTCGAGCAGGCCGAGCAGATCCGCGACCAGAAAGAGCAACTCGCCCAGCGGATGCAACAGGCCAGCGAGGAGGAGTCCACGCAGGCCCAGTCGATGCGGATGTTCGAATAGCGCGGGAGCGGACGGCGACCGTCAGACCCCCGTATCGGGCCGCATCTTTTTGCGACGTGACGCCCTATCGTCACGCATGGGAGACGACCGAGAGAGTGAGGAGCTCAGCAAGAACTCGAAGAGCGGCGGGAACGACTCGAAGGACGCGCCCGCGACGATGGCGAAGGGGTCGAAGCCGACGAGCGACGACGAATAGGTCGTGGCCAGCGTTCTCACCGACGTCCTCACGCATCTCGACGCGGTCGTCGCGTCGCTCACGATCCTCTTCCCCGGGTTCCTCACGTACTTCGTGTACGTCGGCGTTCGCGCAGTCGGATACGACCGACTGAAGCGGGGTCACGTCGTACTCGTCCTCTTCTTCACGCTGTTCTTCCAGATTGCGAGAGGGTTCTCGGGAGGTCTCATGTCGTGGCTCCCGTACCAGTTCCTCTTCTACTTCGTCTTCCCGCTGGTGCTGGGAATCCTCGCGGACATCGGCCATCGTCTCTTCATCAACGTCGGCGTCGACTGGTACCAATCGTACATCGTCGGACGGACCGAACGGCTTGAGGGTCTCGATGTCGGGAACGTCTCTCGGTGGCAAAAGACGGTACAAAGCTACGTCAAAGACGGGTTGAACGATTTCACGAAGGAGTACTACGTCGAAGTGGAGGTCCCGGGCGTAGACGGCGAAGTACGAACCAAGCGCGGGTTTCTAAACGGGTATAGCGACGACGACATCGAGATACTCCGGTACGACGACCTCGCAGAGAAGAGTTTCGCCGGGGTCGGGAGCCCGGACATCGACGAAGAACGACTCACGATGACGGTCGAGCTCGTCCCCCGCGACAGGATCGAGGCGATCCGAATCTATCGCGTGAAGATGGAAGATTTCGAGCTGGAGTAGCCCCTCAGAGGAGCGGGACGGCGTCCTTCAGCCCGAACTTGACGATCTTCGGGTTCTCGCGGGCGAAGTCGCGGAGCATCGGGAGGTCCTCGCGGTGGAGGAGTTCGGCGATGGCGCGAACGCTGCCGCCGTTCGCGGCGGCGAGCGTGTCGAGGTCGACCTCGTTGATGTCGCGCATGAGTCGGTCGTAGCGCTCGTTGGGCGCGTAGTAGAGGAGGTGCGTCATCAGGAGGCGGACGCCGGCGTCGGGCGCGACGTCGCGGTGCCAGAGCTCGTCGTAGATGCCGAGTTCCTCGGCGGAGGTGTCGACCGCGCCCGTGAGACAGTGATCGGCGGCGATCGCGGCGGCGCGCGCGGACTTCATCCCCTTGTGGATCCCCTCACCCCAGAGCGGATCGATTGACGGAACGGTGTCACCGATCGCCATGAAGCCGTCCGTGGAGAGCTGACCCGGCGGCTGGATGTGCGCGGACCCGCGGTGCTGTTTGCCCTCCAGCTTCTCCGCGTCCGCGAAGCGCGGGTCGCTCTCCAGCCAGTGTTCGAGGTAGTCGTCGATGCTCATCCCGTCGGTGTTCGAGTGGTACTTCTCGTTCTGGATGTAGCAGAGGCCGACCTTCGCGGTATCGCCGCCCGTGTGGAAGATCCAAGAGTACCCACCCGGCGCGAGGTCGTGATCGAGGCGGAGCATCATCGCGTCCGTGAGGTCGGCGTAGTCGGGATGATCGATCTCGATGCCCTCCATCTCCCACTCGATGCCGATCGCCTGGTTCTCGCGTTCGAGGTCGGAGACGCCGAGTTGCTTGGCGAGCGGCGCCGCGGGCCCGGTAGCGTCGACGACGATGTCGGCGCGGACCTCCTCGTCGCCGTCGTAGCGGACGCCGACGACGGAGCCGTTCTCCGTGAGTGGGGCGGTCGCGCGCGAGTCGAAGCGGTACTCCGCGCCGTTCTCGCGTCCCTCGCGGACGAGGAAGCGCTTGAACTCCGCGAACTCGAGCACCGCCCCCGGCTGGGACTGCGTGAAGTGGTTCGACGGCGATTCGAGGACGACGCCGTCCGTGAACTGCATCACGACGTCGTCGGGGATCCCGAACGCCCCCATCATCCCCGGGAACGTCCCGGCGGTCGATTTGTTGCTCTGTCGCGGGAAGTCGTCCTCGGTCTCCGTCTCGAGGACGAGCACGTCGTAGTCGCGTGCCGCGAGGTCCCTGGCGCACTGCGCGCCCGCGGGCCCGGCGCCGGCGATAACCACGTCGAAGTGGTCAGTCATACAGTACGGAACCGGGGTTTCGCTAATGAGTGTTGCTGAATACGCACGCCTCGGGGCCGTTTTCGACGTTTGGGCGAGAACAGAAGGACGCGGGCGGTCCGTCACGCCCACGAGGAGAGCGCGAGTACGACGACGCCGGGAACGAGGGCGGCGAAGAGCGCGACGGCCGTGAGGAACGCTCACTGCCGCGCCCACTCGCTCCCCCGCGCCGTCGCGTCCCGATACACCCACCGGGCGATGTCGTGGATGGCGACGGCGACGACGAGGAGGGCGAGATAGCCGTGCAGATTCTACGGGGGGAGAGACTCGGAGAGGAACGAGTCGAGGCATCCGTCAGACTCAGCCAGCGTACTTACCGCGCGCGACCGCAGGGTGCGAGCGGGCCGAGAGCCGACCAACGGGAGGCTCGCAGTGCTTTCGGCCGAGCTTTTGCCAGCGCCGAAGGCGCGCAGCAAAAGGTCGTTTAGAGACGATAGTCGTGCTCCCCGGTCTCCGTGTCGAGGAACACCGCGAGCAACGCGACCGCCGCGTCCACGTCGTCGAGGTGCGCGGTCTCCGTTACCGTGTGCATGTAGCGCAGCGGAACGCTGATCGCCGCGACCGGCTTCGCGCCGTGCGTGTTCTGGAACCCCGCGGTGTCCGTCCCGCCCGCCGGTAGCACCTCGCGCTGGTAGTCGATTCCCTCCGTCTCCGCGACGGACTCCATGCGTTTTCGCACCTTGGGGTTCGTGATGACGCTCCCGTCCTTCAGTTTGATCGCCGCGCCGTCGCCGAGTTCCGTGACGTGTTTCGAGGCGTCCGAGAACTGCGGGATGTCGTTCGCCACCGTCACGTCGAGCGCGACGGCGAGGTCCGGGTCGAGGTCGACGCCGAGCGCCGTCGCTCCCCGCAGTCCCACCTCCTCTTGCACCGTCGCCGCGACGTGCACCGTCACGTCGGGATCGATCCGCTTCGCGGCTTCCAACACCGCGAAGAGACACACGCGGTCGTCGAGCGACTTCCCCGTCACCGTCTCGCCGAGGCGTCGGGTGTCCTGCGCCATTGTCACGACGTCGCCCACGGAGACGCGCTCCGCGACGTCCTCGCCGTCCCGCCCGAGGTCCACGTAGAGGTCCTCGACTTCGTCGCTGGACTCGCGCTCCTCGTCACTCATCGTGTGCGGCGGCGGCGACCCGATGACCCCCTCCAGGTCGCCCTCCGCGGCGTGGACGGTGACGCGCTGGGCGCGCAACACGCGCGGGTCCCACCCGCCGAGCGCGTCGAGTCGGAGGAACCCCTCGTCGGTGACGTGTTTCACCATGAAGCCGATCTCGTCCATGTGCGCCGCCACCGCGACCTCGTAGTCGGGGTTCGTCGAGCCCTCGATCGTCGCCACGACGTTCCCCATCGCGTCCGTCCGGATCGCGTCCGCGACGTCGTCGAGCTCGCGGCGCACGATCGCCCGGATGCGGTCCTCGTGACCCGGCGCGCCGTGGGCCTCCGTCAGCTCCGTCAGCAGGTCGAAGTCGGCGTCCATGCCCGGAGACGACGGCCGCCCGGCTCATAAACGCCCGCGATCAGCGCCGACGCGGGCGGTGCGCGCGGACCGAAACGGCGGGCCGATTCAGGCGTCGCGCTCGACGACGTACTCCGCGAACGCGGCGAGTTCGGCGGCGACGTCGTCGGTGAGCGGGACGCTGTCGAGGTGGTCGCGCGCCTCCTCGACGAGCGCGAGGGCGCGCTCGCGGGCGTACTCGACGCTCCCCGTCTCCTCCATGATCTCGATGGCCGCGAGCGCCTCGGCGTCGGTCGTGTCGTCCGCGGCGAGGATCTCCTGGAGGCGCGCCGCGTCCTCGGGCGCGGCGTTGCGCACGGCGTGGACGGCGATGAGCGTCTTCTTCCCCTCTTTGACGTCGTTCCCGACGGCCTTCCCGAAGTCGCCGGCGCGATCGAGGCTGTGCTCGACGTCGAGGATGTCGTCCGCGATCTGGAAGGCGATGCAGACCGTCTCCATGAACGCCGCGAGTTCGGCCTCGACGTCGTCGTCCTGATCGGTGACGATCGCCGCGAGGCGGCCGACGATCCGCCCGAGACAGCCGGTCTTACACGCGCACATCTCCATGTACTCCGCCTCGGTGATCGCCACCTCGTCGCTGTTGTGCCAGCGGATGTCCATCCCCTGACCGAGGTGCGTCCGGTTCAGCTCGTGCGTGAGCATCTCGTAGACGGCGAGGCGGGTCGCGGGGTCGAGGTCGGCGGGGTTGCGTTCGACGATCTTCAGGGGGATGAAGTAGAGCGCGTTACCGGCGTTCAGCGCGATGTCCTGCCCGTAGCGGTGGTGGACGGCCTCCTCGCCGCGGCGGATCTCCGCGCCGTCCTCCACGTCGTCGACGATGATCGTGCCGTTGTGAAGGATCTCCGGGATGACCGCGTACGGGAGGAGCTCCGTGGGGTCCGCACCGAACCCCTCGGCGAGCATCAGGAAGACGACGGCGCGCCAGCGCTTCCCGCCGCGATCGAGGAGGTCCCAGACGGGCGTCGAGAGGGCGTCCTCGATGGCGTCGGGGTCGTACTCGTAGCGACCCTCCCCGAAGAACGAGCGGAGGTAGTCGGCAGTCAGTTCGCGCGGGAGGACGCGTTCGATCTCGCGATCCACCGCGGGTCGCCATTCCGAGAGCGATTTGGACATGTCGAGCGAGTTCGCGGTCACGGGGCAAAAAGCTGCCACCTTCGCGCCCCCCGCAGACGCAATCCTTTTCCGCTATCTCGGCGACGAACGCCCATGAGCGACGCAGATACGGACGCCGAGGCCGAGCTCCGCGAGGAGCTCACCGCCGCACTCGAAGGCGCCGACTACCCCGTCACGAGCATGACCAGCCTCGTCCCCGAACTCCCGCGCGGCCCGATGACGAAGTTCCACGCCGGCGACCGCACCTTCTCCGCGATGGAACTCGCCAAGCTCCTCTCCGGTCACGAGGAGTTCCCCTACGACGACGTCGAGACCCTCGTCGACGACGTCATCGCGGGCCTGCGAGCCGAGGGGGAACTGTAAGCCCGCTCCGCCCACTCCGCACCGACTTCACCCACGCTTTTGCCGGTCGGCGACGCCACTCACCACATGACCGACTGGATCGGCCGGACCTTCACGAGCGAGACGGGCTGGACGCACCTCGAAACGCTCGTCGACATCGGGAACCGGATGGCGGGAAGCGCGGGCGAACGCGAGGCCGCCGTCGCCACGCGCGATGCTCTCGCCGAGCACGCCCGGAACGCCCACCTCGACGAGTTCGAGATCCAGGGGTGGGACCGGGGGACGTCCGCGATCGTCGCGGGCGGGACCGAGCAGGGCTGTATCGCGCTCCCGCGCAGCCCCCCCGGATCGGCGTCCGGCCCCCTCGTCGACCTCGATCACGGTCTCCCCGACGACTTCGCCGGCCGCGACCTCTCGGGGGCCGTGGTGCTCGTCGACTCCACCGTCCCCGACCACGCCGAGCGCGTCGTCCACCGCCGCGAGAAGTATTACCGCGCGGTCGAGGCGGGCGCGGCCGCGTTCGTCTTCGCAAACCACTACCCCGGAGGGTTGGCGCCGACGGGGAGCGTCGGTACCGCCGACGCGCCGGTCGGCGAGATCCCCGCCGTCGGCGTCTCGCGGGAGGTCGGCGCGCGCCTCGCGCGGCGCTTCGCGGACGAGACCGTCACCGTCGACGTCGAGGCGTCGCTCGGCGACGCCACCTCGCAGAACGTCCACGCTGAACTCGGACCGCGAACCGACGAGGCGCTCCTCGTCACGGCGCACGTCGACGCCCACGACATCAGCGAGGGCGCGATGGACAACGGGGCCGGGACCGCGATGGTCGTCGAGCTCGCGCGGGCGCTCGCGGCGCGCGAGGACGAACTCGACACGCGGGTTCGCTTCGTCGTCTTCGGCGCCGAGGAGGTTGGGCTCGTCGGCTCCGCGCACGACGCCGCGACCCGCGACCTCGATCGCGTGCGCGCCGTGCTGAACCTCGACGGCGTCGCGGCCGCGCGCACGCTCGAGTGCACGACGCACGGATTCGACGCGCTCGGTCGCGTCGCCCGTGAGGTCGCCGACCGCTTCTCGCACCCGATCACGATCGACCCGGAGCTCGGGCCCCACTCCGATCACTGGAACTACGTCCAGCACGGCGTCCCGGGCTACATGGTGGCGAGCGACACCGGCGACAGCGGGCGCGGGTGGGGCCACACCGCCGCGGACACACTCGACAAGCTCGAAGCACGCACCTTCCGGGAGCAGGCGATCCTCCTCACGGCGCTCGCCGTCGCGCTCGCCGACGACGGCTTCACGGTCGCGCACGCCGCACCGGCCGATATCGCGGCCGCTTGCGAGGCCCAAGACCTCGCCGCGGGGATGCGAGTCACCGGCGACTGGCCGTACTGATCCCCGGGCGGATCGACCGCCGACAGCAGCTTTTTGCCCGCGGGGGGCCACCCTCCGACGATGACCGAGGCACACGTCGGGCTCGTCGGCCCGGAGGCCGAGAGCGCCGCCGCCGTCGTCGAGAACGCCGGCGGAACCGCGACCGTCGGAGACGCCCGATCGGTCCTCGCCGACGACGTCGACGCCGTCGCGGCGTTCGCCGAGCGCGCGCTCTACGCCCTCGTCCGCGCCGGTCTCCCCCCCGAAACGCCCGTGCTCCCCCTCAACGCCGACCCGGTGGCCGACGCCGTCACCCCGACGGAGCGCGACCGCGCACTTCGCCGCCTCGTCCGCGGCGAGTACGACTCGCGCGAGCGACCGACGATCGCCGTCGAGGCGCGCCGCGAGACGTATCGCGCGCTCTCCGACGTCATGCTCGCCACCGCGGAGGCCGCGCGGATCTCCGAGTACGCCATCGAGGCGTGTGGCGAGGCCGGCGTCGCGCCCCTCGATACGGTCCGCGCCGACGGTATCGCCGTCGCCACGCCGCTCGGGAGCCGCGGGTACACGGCCACGGCGGACGGCCCCGCGCTCTCGCCGACCGTCGACGCCGTCGCCGTCGTTCCGATCGCTCCGTTCCGCGTCGAGTGTCCGAACTGGGTCGTCTCGCTCCCCGGAACGCTCACCGTCGAACGCGACGAGACCGACGTCGTCCTCCTGATCGACGACGCCGACGTCGGCCTCGTCCAGCCGGGCGCGCCCGTCGATCTCTCCTACGGCGAGCCCGTGACGCTCGCCGCGACGACCGAGAACTGAGTCCGCCTCACTCCTCGCCGCCGCGCGCTCGCACCGCCTCGGGGTCGAACTCGTTCACCGCTCGGTTCGGGCGGAGCCCCGCCCGCTCGACGACGTCGAGGTCGGCCGCCGCGCTCTGCCCGTCCGTCGTGAGGTAGTCGCCCGTCAAGAGGCCGTCCGCGCCCGCTTCGAAGGGGCGGTGCGCGTCCGCGTCGTCGAACGCGACCTCGCGCCCGCCGGTGAGTCGGACGCGCGCCTCCGGGTGGAGGAACCGGTAGACGGCGACGGTCTTCACCACGGCCGTGGTGTCGATGGCCGGTCCGTCCGGGAAGCGCTCGCCGAGCGGCGTCCCCGGGACGGGGTCGAGGACGTTCACGGGGAGCGAGGAGACGCCGACCTCGCGGAGCGCGAGCGCGGCGTCGATCCGGTCCGTCGGACTCTCCCCCATCCCGAGGATCACGCCCGCGCAGAGGTCGAGCCCCGCGGCCTTCGCGGTCTCCAGCGTCTCGACGCGGTCCGCGAAGTCGTGGCTGCCGACGACTTCGGGGAAGTAGTCCGGCGAGGTCTCGATGTTGTGGTTGTAGTGGTTCAGCCCGACGTCCGAGAGGGTCTCGGCTTCCGCCTCGGTGAGAACGCCGAGACTGGCGTCCACCGCGACCGCGGTCTCGTCGCGGACGAGCCGGATCGCCTCCAGCACTCGCTCCCACTCGTCAGGGCGGCGCTCCTTCGAGACGCCGCGCTCCGCGACGACGATCCCGAATCGTTGCGCGCCGTCCCGTTCGGCGCGCTTCGCCGCCTCGAGGATCGCGTCGGGGTCGAGCAGGTCGTGGGTATCGATGCCGGTGTCGAAGCGACCCGACTGCGCGCAGAACCCGCAATCCTCCGCGCAGCCGCCCGCCTTCGCGTTCACGATGCTGCACGCGTCGACCGTCCCGTCTCCGTAGCGCGCGCGGATGGCGTCCGCCGCGGGCGCGAGCGCTTCGATCGGCTGCGCGACGAGGGCGAGCGCGTCACGGCGCGTCAGCGTCTCGCCGGCCGACACGCGTTCGAGCGCGTCGTCGACCGTTCGATTGCCGGTCTCGTAAACCATGATCCAGTCCCTAGTTTACGGGACCGTAAGGATTGGGTCCACACCTCGCTGACGGGCGGCGCTAACCGACCGCGACAGCCGACACGACCGGCGCTATCGGCCGTGAACCGGCCGAATCGCCCCATCCAGTCATCCATCGAGCGGCCGACCAGCCGACGCCGGCGAGTCGGACGACGACCCTCGATAGAACTCTCCGCGTGGTGCTCCGCGTCGCGCTCCCCGTACTCGCCGCCGGCTAAGCGAGCGGACGCGAACGGCGGTCCCGCCGCGACCGCCACGATGACAGATACGACCAGTCCCTCGACGCGGGCACGCACGAGAGCGTGCGGATGATGCTCGACGGGCCGCCGAAGGAGGGCGTGGCGCTCGCCGTCGTAGCGCATCGGGTCACCGGCGGTGACGAAACGGACGGCTCCCCCGACGTAGACGGTTCGCCCCGCGCCGACGGTGATCGGGTCGTGGCGACGGCCGACGTCGACGTCAGCCGAGACCGGCGTCGTGAGGGTCGTCCCCCGTCCCCCGTCCCGCGGCGCACGCGATGTGCGCCCCCGCGCTACCACTCGCTTCCGTCCGCGAGATCGACGGCGTGATCGAGCTTGGAGGACGGACAGACGTCTTCGAGCACGCACTCCTCGCAGTCGGGGTTGCGCGCCGTGCAGGTGTCCCGGCCGTGCGCGATCAGCCAGTGCGTGTAGTTCTTCCAGTGCTCCTCGGGGACGACACCGTCCATGAGGTCCGCCTCGATCTTCTCGGGGCGTTCCTCCTCGGTGATGCCGAGTCGCCGCGAGAGGCGCTGGACGTGCGTGTCGACGACGATCCCCTCCGTCAGGTCGTGTCCGTGCTGGAGGACGACGTTCGCCGTCTTTCGCCCGACCCCCGGGAGGTCGGTGAGCGCGCTCATCGTGTCGGGCACCGCCCCGTCGTGCGCCGCGATGATCTGCTCGGCGGCGTCGTGGATGTAGCCCGCCTTGCTGTTGTAGTACGTGATCGAGTCGATGTGCGACGCGATCTCGTCGACGTCCGCGGCCGCGAACGCCGCGGGGCCGTCGTACGTCTCGAAGAGGTCGGCAGTCACGTCGTTCACGCGCTCGTCCGTGCACTGCGCGGAGAGGATCACGGCGACGAGGAGCTCGAAGCGGTTCGAGAAATCGAGCGAGATCTCCGGATCCGGGTATTCGCGCTGGAGGCGCTCGATGACCTCCGACGCCTGCGCCGCGCGCGTGTCGAGTGGGTCGCCCATGCCGGCGCAACTCGGACGGCGGCCTTCAGGGTTGCGGACCCCCGCGGGGGGACGAGAGCGTTCGAGTCTCCGCAGGACGGAAACGCCGTCGCGCCGTCGCGCGTGGGCGGGGCGAGCCGAAGTAATGGATGGAAACGCGAACGCGGGCTTTCGGGACGTTTATGCGCGCGAGCGTCCCGCGTGCAGGCATGAAAGCCACCGCGAGAGCCCATCCGATTCAGGGGCTCGTGAAGTACCACGGGATGCGGGATCACGACGCGCGCTACCCGTACCACGACAGCATCAGCGTCTGCACCGCGCCCGCGAGCACCACGACGACGGTCGCGTTCGACGACCGGCTGGACGCCGACGAGTACGTCATCGGCGGCGAGGACGTGACGGGACGGGGCGCCGAGCGCGTTGAGAGCGTCCTCGACGAGGTGCGCGAGCGCGCCGGCATCGAGACGCGCGCGAGGCTCGTCAGCGAAAACGACTTCCCGACGAACATCGGCCTCGGCTCCTCGGCGTCGGGGTTCGCCGCCGCCGCCGTCGCCGCCTGCGAGGCCGCGGGGCTCGACCTCTCGCATCCCGAGATGTCGACCATCGCCCGACGCGGGTCGGCGTCCGCCGCGCGCGCCGTCACCGGCGGCTACTCCGACCTCGGGGGCGGGCTGAGCGACGCGGAGTGTCGGAGCCACCGCCTCGACGCCGCCGAGCGCCTCGAGGAGGACGTCCGCATCGTCATCGCCGAAGTCCCCGCGTACAAGGAGACGCAGGCCGCCCACGACGAGGCCGAGGAGAGTCACATGTTCGACGCGCGGCGCGTCCACGTCGAGGACCAACTCGCGGAGATGCGCGACGCGGTGCGAAACGGCGACACGGAGCGCGTCTTCGAGACCGCCGAACACGACTCCCTCTCGCTCGCCGCGACGACGATGACCGGCCCCGAGGGGTGGGTCTACTGGCAGCCGGAGACCCTCGAAGTCTTCGAGACGGTGCGCGACCTCCGCGCCGACGGCGTGCCCGCGTGGTTCTCGACCGACACGGGCGCGACGGTGTACGTGAACACGGACGCCGAGCACGCCGCGGCGGTCGAGGACGCGATCGCCGCGACCGGCGTCGACACGCGCGTCTGGGAGGTCGGCGGGCCCGCGCGGATCCTCGACGACGGCGCGGCGCTGTTCTGAGACGGCCCGAACTTCAAAGGGGGCGCTCCACGACGGTTCGAGTATGCGCGTCGCTGTGCTCGGCGGTGGCTACGCCGGCCTGATGGTCACACGCAAACTCGAAGAGCGACTCCCCCCCGACGACGAGCTCGTCCTCGTCGACGAGACGGGCGACCACCTCGTCCAACACGAGCTCCACCGAACGATACGCTACCCCGGTTTCGCCGACGACATCACCGTTCCCCTCGACGCACTGGTCACACGCGCGACGGTCCGCGAGGCGACCGTGGCGGACCTCGACCCGGACGCGGGGACGGTCGCGCTCGCCGACGGCGGCTCGATCGAGTACGACGCCGGCGTCGTCGCGCTCGGCTCCCAGACCGCGGACTACGACATCCCCGGCGTCGCCGCGCACGCGACGCCGCTCAAGCGCCTCGAACACGCCGCGACGCTCCGACGCGACTTCTTCGACGCGGTCGACCCGAACGCCGGCACGGTCGCCGTCGTCGGCGCGGGCCTCTCGGGCATCCAGACCGCGGGGGAGTTCGCCGAACTCGCCGACCGCGAGGGGGTCGCCGCCGATGTCGACGTCGTGCTCCTCGAGCGCGCCGAGACGGTCGCGCCCTCGTTCCCCGAGCACTTCCGGACGGCGGCGCGCGACGCCCTCCGCGACCTCGGCGTCCGCCTCGAAACCGGGACCGAAGTGACGGAAGTCACGGCGTCGACCGTCGTCGCCGACGACCGGGACGTCCCGTACGACGTGCTCGCGTGGACCGGCGGCGTCCGCGGCCCGGACGCGCTCGGCGGTGAGCGGCGGGCCGTTCGGGCGGACCTCCGCCTCTCCGAGCGGACGTTCATCGCCGGCGACGCCGCGGACGTCGTGGACGCCGACGGGGAGCGCGTCCCCGCGAGCGCGCAGGCCGCCGTCCGCTCCGCACCGGTGGTCGCGCGGAACGTCGAACGCGTCCTCGACGCCGCGCGCACCGGCGACTCCGTTCGACACCTCGAGAAGTGGGCCTTCGAGACGCCGGGCTGGCTCATCAGCGTCGGCGACGACGCTGTCGCCCAGCTCGGCCCCGAGGTGTTCCGCGGGACGGCCGCGAACGTCATCAAGACGAGCGTCGGCCTCACCTACCTCGCCGAACACGGCTCACTCCGCGACGCGGTCGCGGTCGTCCGCGACGAACTCGGCGACGATCGAGTCCTCCCGGACCGCGAGGACCGCGGTTTCTGACTACTCGCGCGTCCGGCGGGGCGCGTCGCCCGCATCGTCGTCTGTGTCGGTTGCGTCACCGCCGCCTCCGTCGGCGTCGCTGGCGGTGGCCTCGTCCGCCCCGCTCACGCCGTCGATCTCGAAGCGCGCCCCGCCGCGCTCTCCCTCCGAGACCGCGACGTCCCAGCCGTGGGCATCGGCGATCTGCTCGACGATCGAGAGACCGAGTCCCGTGCCGTCCTGACGTGTCGTGAACCCGTCCTCGAAGATCTCCTCTCGTCGGTCGGCGGGGATGCCGGGGCCGTCGTCCGCGACGTAGAACCCATCGTCGGTCGTCCCGACCGTGACGGTGAGCGCCCCGTCGGCCGCGTGTTCGAGCGCGTTCCGAAAGAGGTTCTCCAAGAGGTGGCGGAGGCGCTCGTCGTCCGCCGCCACCGTGCCCAGCGGACCCGCGACGTCGAGCGTCGCGTCGGCTTCCTCGCCGACCGCGAGGTCCCACGACGACGCCACGAGGGCGTCGAGGTCGACGGACTTCACCGACCCGAGCTCCTCGCCCTCCCGGGTGAGCGTGAGGAGGTCCGCGATGATTGTCTCCATCCGCTCGTGGGCGGCCTCGACCCGGTCGAACGCCTCCGGGTCGTCGCCCTCGCGCGCGAGGGCGAGGTAGCCGCGCGCGACCGACAGCGGCGATCGGAGGTCATGGCTGACGACGGACGCGAAGCGTTCGAGGCGTTCGTTCTGTTCCGCCAAGCGATCGGTCGTCCGACGGCGCTCGAGCTCGTAGCTCACCCAGCGCGCCATCAACTCGACGAACGTTCGCTCGGCGTCGCCGAACGGCTCCGTCCGGGGGTCGCTGCCGGCGAAACAGAACGTCCCGTAGAGGTCGCCGCCGACGGTCACCTTCGCGCCGATGTAACAGCCGAACCCGAACCGCTCGTACGCCGGATCGTCCGCCCACCCCTCTCTCGTGGCGTTCTGGACGGTGACGAGCTCGCCGTGCGTCATCGTCCGCTTGCAGTACGCCTCTTCGAGCGGACACGTCTCTCCGGGCGAGATATCGTCGTCTCCGACCGCGGTGACGACGCGCTGGTGGCCCTCGTCGATCTGCATGAAGTAGCCGCCGGGGACGTCGAGATAGTCGCGGCCGAGATCGAGCAGACGCTCGACCTTCTCGTCGAAGGACGCCTCGCCGTCGGCCGTGATCCGGTACATCTCCTCCAGGGCGGCCTGCTCACGTTCGAGGCGCTCACCGAGGTCAACGCGCTCGGTGACGTCGTGGAGGACGGAGAGGTGCTCGCCGGGGGCGACGTTCGCCGTCGCCCCGTACTCGACGATGCGCTCCTCCCCGTCCGAGCGGACTAGCGGGAACGTCCCGTGGACGATCTCGCTCTCCCGGAACGACATCCACTCGCCCTCGACGTCGTAGCCCGGGGCGGCGAAGTCGTTCACCCGGCTCCCGACGAGCTCCGCGCGCGGCACGTCGAACAGCTCGCAGGCCGCCGCGTTCACCTCGACGTATCGGCCGTCGTCGTCGGCGATCACCATGGCCGTCGCGGCCTCCTCGAACGCCGCGCGGTAGCGAGCACGCCCCTCGTCGCGCGCCTCGCGGTCCGTGACGTCGCGGAGGACCGCGACGACCCCGTCCGCGCCGTCCCACGTCAGCCGTCGGCCGGTCGCCTCCATCGTCAACTGTCGGCCGTCCGGTGTCTCGAACGGCCGCGTGACCCGGGCGCGTCGCTCGTCGCCGGACGCCGCGTGCTCGATGGCGCGGAGCACCGACTCGCGCGTTCCACCCGAGGCGAACGCGTCGACGGATCGGCCGACGAGGCCGGACTCGTCCTCGACGCCGGCAGTCGCCACCGCGGGTGGGTTCGCGTACGCGATCGCGCCGTCGACGATCACGACGATCGAGTCCGGTGATCCCTCCAAGATCAGCCGTCGTCGCTCCTCCGCGGCGTCCGCGGCCCGGCGGGCACGGACGCGTTCGACGGCGTGCACCACCCGTCGCGCGAGCAGAGCGTACTGCTCGGCCCCGCGCGCCTTTCGGAGGTAGTCAGTGACGCCCGCCGAGATCGCGCGGCTCGCCAACTCCTCCGAGCCGCGCCCGGTGAACAGGACGAAGGGCAACCCCGGATCGTCCGCCCGGATCGCTTCGAGGAGCTCGATCCCGTCCGTGCCCGGCATCTCGTAGTCGCTGACGACGCAGTCGATCCCCATCGTGTCGAGCGCGTCGAACGCCGCCGCGGCGCTCGTCACCGCGACGCTCGTCAGCCGCTCGTCGGCGCGTTCGAGGTGCGTCCCAACGAGTTCGGCGAGCCCCGGCTCGTCGTCCACGCAGAGAACCGAGATCGTGTCCCCTCCCGTCATACCTCCCCTTGGCCGCTAACGCGTATAAGTGTCCTCGCCGCACCGGCGCGCCGACGCTCTCGCGTCGCACCCGCCGCGATCAGTACTCGTGACGTAGGACGACGGTACCGTCGGCGTCCGTGACGCGGACCGTATCGCCGTCGTTGTCCCACACCGGCTGATCCAACCCCCAGTAGAGGTCGGTCTCGCTCCACTGGCCGTCGCCGGTGTGGAGTCGGACGGACGCGCCGGCGTCGAGGGCGAACGTCTCGGGGAAGTGGAACTCCCAGCCCTCGGCGTCGGCGACGGTGTAGCCGCCCACGTCGAGCGTCTCGCTTCCCTCGTTCGTGAGCTCGACGTACTCCCGCGCGAGGCTCTCGGCGTCGTCGCCGTCCGGATCCACGTGCGTCTCCGTGACGGCGAGCGACGGCCCGGACGTCGCGTTCTCGAAGTCCCCCGGACGCACCGTATCGCGCCCGCGGAACCACGTGTACGACCCCGTCTTGCCGACGAGGAAGCCGTACGCCGAGTCGAGAGCGAAGTTCGCGGACGTGCGGTTGTACTTCAGGTAGAGGTCGCCGTCCCGCCGGATGTGCTTCTGGGGCGACGCGCCGTTCTGCCCGGCGAGGTAGTCCCGCGACCCGAAGTAGACGGAGTAGTTCCCCGGGTCGACGTCGCTCGGATCGACCCACTCGCTCGCGTTCGCGCCCTCCGGCGGCGAGCGGATGACGACGGTGACGTCGCCCTCCTCGTAGGGGTCGAAGGTGTTCGGATCGTCCGACGGCATGATCTCGACGTTCGCGCGCCTCACGCTGCGCTTCCCCGCCGGCCTGATCTTCACCGGCTTCTCCGTCGAGAGGTCGAACGACGACGTCGCGTCGCCATCGTCGCTCAGGACGCGCCACGCCGGGACGTTCGAGAACGTCTTCGGCGTGACCTCGATCGTCGAGCTCCCGTCGCCGATACCCCAGTACGCGCCGCCGTCCGTCTCGCCGGCCTCCCACTCCCACCTCACCTTCGCGTTACCACCCTCCCACTTCTCGAAGTCGTCGTCGCCCCCCAGCGGGTCGTCCCGGACCGCCCACTCGCCCTTCGAGCGCGAGAGCCCCGAGAACGTCAGGAACGCCGTCCCGCCGTGCTCGGCGCGCGCGCTCCCGTGGAGGAAGACGAGCGACGACCCCACGGGACCGTCGTAGACGAACAGCCGCGACGCGTCCGGTTCCGCGGTCAGGTCGGCGGGCGGGTTCGCCGACGACCCCCGGTAGTTGTAGAACTCCTCGACCGTCTCCCCGTCGTGTGAGAGCGGCGCGACCTCCCAGCGGAGGTAGCCCTGCTGGACGACGTACGAGTCCGGGCGCGACCCGCTCGGCGCGTCCCGGTTCGTCGCCCCGAAGAGACCGCCGCCGCCGAGCGCCAGCGCGCCGAGGCCGCCGGCCCCCAGCACGTACTCGCGCCGCGACAGCGACGCGCCCTCGGCCGACGTCCCGTCCGGCGACGCCGGATCGTAGTCCTCGCTCATGCCGCCGGCTTGTCGACGCGTCGATAAAAGGGGCGTGGCCGTTCCGGTGCGTCCCGTCCCGTGGCGTCCGGACCGCGAACCGATTCGCCCCTCACGTTATGTATGTACGGACCATGCACCCGGCACGCACGATGGATCGCGGTGAGCGAGACCGGGACGGGGTCAGCGACGCGGCGCGACTAGTCCCACACGGCCTCGTCGCCCTCGGCGCGCTCGCGCTCGTCGCGCTCGTCGCCGAGTGGCTCGCTTTCGGGATGCTCGACGGCACCACGGCCCCGCGCCAGCTCGTCGGCGAGTTCCTCATCTCGCTGGCCCTCGCGGCCGCCCTCGCGTACGGCGGCTACTGGATCACGACCCGTGACTACTCCGTCGATCTCTATCCGCGGATCGCACGCTGGTGTCTCTGTGGCCTCCTCGGCTTCCTTCTCTTCAACCTCCTCATCATGATGATTTCCCCCGCACCGACGCCCCGCGCGAACGTCGCGTGGGCGCGCGGTACCGCGGTGCTCGGCGCCTTCGGCGGGCTCCTCCTCGGTATCGTCGAGGCCCGCTCCATCCAGCGTGCTCGCCGCGCCGAACGCGCCGTCGCGCGCGCCGAGTACGCCGAGCGCCAACAGCAGTGGTTCGACTACCTCAACGGCCTCCTCCGCCACGAAGTGCTCAACAAGGCCAACGTCATCGAGGGGTACGCCGCGCTCGTCGCCGAGGACGTGGACGATCCGGTCCTCCGCGAGCGTCTCGACGTCATCCGGCGCAACAGCGACGAGATGGCCGAGGTCATCGAGGACGTCCGCGTCCTCATCCACGCC
Source organism: Halarchaeum nitratireducens (assembly GCF_014647155.1). Taxonomy (GTDB): domain Archaea; phylum Halobacteriota; class Halobacteria; order Halobacteriales; family Halobacteriaceae; genus Halarchaeum; species Halarchaeum nitratireducens. The sequence continues at coordinate 147,133 of NZ_BMOQ01000005.1, forward strand.
ACCGAGGAACCCGACGAACTCTCCGCCGTCGATCTCGTCCCGATCGTTCGGAACGCCATCGCGGACGTCCGCGATCGCACCGAGCGCGTGCACGTCGAGGCCGACCTCCCCAGCGACGCCCCGGTCTCCGCCGACGCCCTCCTCCCGCGGGTCTTCTCCAATCTCCTCGACAACGCCGTCGAACACAGCGACACCGGCGACGTCGCGATCGACGTGACCATCGACGAACACCCCGATGAAGTCCTCGTCACCGTCTCCGACGACGGCCCGGGGATCCCCGACGACGAGCGCTCCTCCCTCTTCGAGCGGAGCGACAACACGGGCAGCACGCACGGCCTCGGTCTCTACCTCGTCCGCCACCTCGTCGATCGCTACGACGGCGACGTCGCGCTCACCGAGACCGGCCCCGGCGGGACGACTTTCACCGTCGCTCTCCCGCGCGCCGACACAGCGAACGACGGCGACGCGCCGGACGAGTCGCCGCTCCGATAGCGGAGGCTGTCTTTGCCGACAGATCGACCGAGGCGCGGGGCCACAGGGGGAGGCCTCGTCGTGATAGATGTGCGCCGCTGATTCGAGAACTCGGAAGCGGCGGCGATACGGTGTAGCAGCGATGAACGGAACGAACCGGCTTTGCGCCGATCCGGGCCGCGAGGAAGTGGGCGTTGCAGGCGTCTCACACCCCGCTCGCCGCCCGCCGATCAATTCCGTCACTCCCGTCGTACCTACCGTCATGCTCGCGTTCATGCTTGAGAAATCTCCGTCCAGCGACGCTCGGCGCGCTTGCGCTTCGACGCACGATCGTAGTGCTTGTCGAGCACGCGCTCCGAGGCATCAAGTCGGTCAGAAACGATACTCCGCGGCACGCCGTCGTTCCGATACTTCGTCACCCGCGCCTTCCGCCAGTCATGCGGGCTCCGACACGACGGGCACCCGGTCGCCTTCTTGTACGCCGTCGCCTCACACTCCTCGGGATCCCGGTCGTGCGGGCATCCCTCACCGATGAAACACGGCCGCGTCCACTTGTACACCGTCTCACGGACCGTCGACTGCGACGCACGGCCATACGTCGTCGACACGAGCGGCGCACGCCCGTGATCGTCGAGCTGCTCGACGCGCGGGCCGTCGACGTAGTCCCGGAGGACTTGCGCGACCTCGCCCGACACGCGATTGAACCGCTCGCTCTTCTCGTCGTTCTTCAACGGCGTGTCCGTATCCGGCCGATGCACGAACGACAGCCCGGGATTCTCCGAGTCGAGATCGCAGTCACCGAGATCGAGCGCACGAACACCCCCCGTTCGGCATCCCGTATGCCAGAACAACAGGAGGATAACGTGATCGCGGCTCGCGTACTCGTAGCGCTCAACGTACTCCATGATCGGCGGCGCGCGCTCCGGCACCATCTTCGAATCCGACACCTCATCACTCCGCGAGAGGTCCGGGATCGGCACCTTCGTGTATAGATCCGACGGCACCGCGTCCACCTGCGCGCAGAACCTGAGGAACGTCCGAAGGGTCGTGAGCGCAGACTCGAGTGTCGCCGGTGCGAGCTCCTCGACGTCCGCCCCCGAGTAGTTCCCCTCACGCCGCCAGACGCGATACTGGTAGAGCGCGCGCCCCGAGAGGTCGTTCAGGTTCTCGACGTCCTCGACGCGACACCATTCGACGAACGGCCGCAGGCGGCTCTCGTGCGACGTGACCGTCCACGCCGCCGCATCGTCACGCCGCGAGTCGAGATAGAGGTCGACCGCGTCCGCAGGCGCGAGCGGTTCAAGATCGTCGCTCATGCGTCACCCCGCCCAAGCGTCGATTGATCCTCCGGGAGCGGATCGTCCGCGTTCGGCTGGATGTGGCGAATCTCGTCCGCCCACTCACCCATCCGCTCGCGCACGCCCGCGACCTTCTCGTCCAACTCTTCGAGCGTATCCGCGGACACCTCCACCTGCAGCTTCTCCTTGTCGTTCGACCCCGTCCCCCGCGTCATCACGAGCTTCACGTCATACGACTCGTCGCTCATCGGGACTCCTCCACGGTGAGCGTCACCTGCTCGCGTTCGTCCCGGTCGACAACCACCGCATCCCCCGGCTCGGCACCGAGCGCGTCGACGACCGGTGTGCCGAGGAGTATCCGGCGCTCATCACCGAGCCCGATCACGTGATGCGTTCGGGGGAGGTCGGGACGACGACGCTGGTAGCCGTCGTCGCTCACGACTCACTCACCTCGCTCTCGACGTCCGCGAGAACCGCACGCTCGTAGGCGTCCGTGACGAAATCAGACATCGCGTATTCGACACTCACGCCGTCGAACTCGATAGCGATCGTCGCATCTGCGAGGTTCTGCGTGATCGCGTAACTGTACCCCTCGATTTTGCCATGTCCGACCGATTCACGCAGTGCCTTCATCGCACGATCATCGTCGTGGATGACGTCACCAACCACGCCGCGCTCACCCTCGCTCACGAGCTCCGCACGGACCCAACGCTGGCCGTTGAACGCCCATCCGTTATCACGGAGTTCGACGGCGTTCGGTTCGTCCCGGCAGTTCGGGCAGTAGTAGCCGTCTTCATCCTGCATGGCCTCGGCGAGGTAGCACTGGCACGACCAGCACCGCGTCTGTTCGCTCATCGCTCGCCCTCCACGGGACAGTCGTGCTCCTCAATCCGCTCAGGAAGCCCGACAGCCCCACACACCGGACACGCTTGGAGCTCCGGCCCCAACGAGTCCTCATCGAGATCGCGGACAACATCGAGGAGCGCACCCACCATCCCGACGGGCACGCGAACAGCGACGGACCCCGACGCGCCATGCAGTTCGAGCACGCGATCCTCACGGACGGTCGCCCCACGAAGCTCGCCGAGGCCATGCCGGTCGTCAGGATGCCCCGAGCGCGGGCTGGCGTCACTCATCGCCATCCGCCTCGTCAGCTAGTGCTTGCGTGAGCGCACGGTTGCAGGCGGCGAGAGCCGCTTCTTTCTCAGCATCCGTCGCGTTCGCGTACACGTCTTCGATCGTCGGATGCCCGTCACTCATCGCCGATCACCCCACCCTGAAGGTCGCACGCCCACGACCGCAAACCGTCGCGGAGCCCACGCAGATCGCCATCATCGCCATGCCCAACATCGCCGAGATGGAGCGCCTCGATAGCGTCCGCGGCGGCATCAAGCGCCTCGGCCGTCCTCTCGCGGCGCTCCTGACGATCGTCACTCACGCCGACGCACCCCCATTCGACGCCGCAGACACACCGCCCCGAGAACCTATCCCAACTCGGAGCGAACCCACGGCCGATGTCGTTCGCGTACCCCGTCGACACCACGATCCACGAACCGAACGGCGACACATACACCGTCCAAAACCGCGTCCAAGACACCGACACCGGACGCGACTACTACTACCTCCGCGTCGACTCCAAACGAACCCCCGGCGGCGTCCACCACTCCCTCTGGGAGACCGAGAAATTCGAACGGAAATTCCCCCCGAGCGAAGTCGAGATTGAGCGCTCCGTCGCCGGGCACAAGACCGACGGCCCATCCAGCGGCGGCTGGACCATCGACATCCCGCAATCGCGCGTCCACGACTTCGAGAACGGCACCAGTAGCCGCTACTGACCACACTACTCATCGCGATCACCCCGCTCGACGATATCCCGAGCAGTCCCAAGCTGCCCCTGAAACGTCAGAAGGAACCGCCGGTCGGACTCCGGAATCTGCTCAATACGCAGCCGTCCCAGCTTCTTACGCGCCTCCTCCAACGCCGCAATCGCCGCCGCCGCGTCCGCGTCCATCTCGTCGCCGACGTACTCGCGGCGCTCCTGACGATCGTCACTCACGCCGACGCACCCCCAGTCCACGCCCGCCGCGCCGACAGCGCGCGACGACCCAGCTCAGTCAACTCGTACTCATTCGTCCGCCCGTCAGCCTCCCGAATCCGCTTCTCGATCAGCCCACCCTCCGCAAGCGCATCGAGATTCGGATACAGACGCCCGTTATTGATCTCCTCGCCGTAGTAGTCCGCGATCGCGTCCTTCACCGCCAGCCCCTTCGCCGGCCCACGCTGATCGAGCGCGTGCAGCAGGTCTCGCTGGAACGCCGAGAGGTGCGCGAATTTATCCGATGCCGATCCGTCTAGCGTCGTGCGGGCCTCAGAGCCCGCATCGGTGGTTTCCGTCATGGTCTCTGACGGACCAACCACGTTTTTCACCGGGCGGCGTTGCACCGCCGTCCGGTCATAGAACCCGTACAGCAACGGGATTCTCCTATGGTTGCTCCTTGTTCGTATTGTTACAGCCGGTAACAAATAGCTTTGGGTAGGAAGTAAAGAGAATTGGAATCTAATACGTACACAACATACGGTCCTTTGTTCCTCTATCATATAGAGTGAGTCGTGCGATTAGCCGGGTCTTGGCAAGTTCTTCTCGATGACCGCATTCTAGAATACTTCGTAGAGAGTGACGAAGAGTTCCTACAGCCCGGTGAGATAGCCGAAGACGACCGCATCCGGTACTCTCGGGCATATGTATCGAAGCGTTGTGTAAAGCTCGCTGACCACGGACTCTTGCAGGCCATCAAGCAGGGCGTCTATCGAATCACCGACGAAGGCCGCGGCTACCTAAATGGCGAGTACGACGTCGAGACCGGGGTCTGGGTCGATCAAGCGAACGGGAAGAGCGCGAGCGCCGGCGTCGAGGACACCACGGAGGTGTAACCCCATGCGGCGTGAGGGCGACTGGATGCACCGGCTCGACGAAGCCCTCCTTGAGTACCTCGCCGAGCACGACGGCCGCGACGACGCTGACGACGGCGGCATCGCGCCCGGCGAGATCGCACGCACCATCCGCTATCCCCTCAGCCCCTACCTCGCCCGCCAACGCCTCCGCGTCCTCAGTCAGGCCGGCTACGCCGCTCCATCAAGCCGTGACTACGTTACCTACCACATCACCGTCTGGGGTCGCCTCTATCTCGACGGCGACGTCCGCGCCGACCTCCACATCCCCCGCCCGGATCCGCGACGCCCCGGCCACGTCCTCGGCTGACCGAACAGACAGAAATTCTAAGTACCACAACAGATAACCTAGACGTAGAGCCAGCACGGGGTAATACGGTGAAACTCCGGGAGTGGCTGCCTGAGTAGCTGTCCAATCCGGTCCGTGCATCTGCGTCGGACTCGCCGACACCGCGTCGGCGATCCACATTCCACCCAGTGAGCAACCGCCATCCCCGTTTTACGATTCGTTTCGGCCAGCCAATTTAAGTAATCACCAAGCCGACTAGTCGGTAACGTCGGAACATCGCAGCCCGCGCCGGGACGGCCTACCACGGCCACCACCGGCAGCTGCGGCGGACTCCGACGCAGATCAACATGGACTTGACACACATACTTGACGACGATCGTGGCGTTTCACCTGTGATCGGCGTGATCCTCATGGTCGCCATCACCGTGATCCTCGCCGCCGTCATCGGTACCTTCGTTCTCGGCCTCGGCAGTAACGTCGGCAACAACGCACCCAGCGCCACCTTCAACTGGGACTACGGCAACGACACCAGCGTCAATGTCACCCACCAGGGGGGAGACGTCATAGATAACTCGTCGATATCCTACACATCGGATGGAGAGATCAACAGCGTAGCGGGCCCTACTGGGGACGATAGCCAATGGACTGCCGGTGAGACGACAACCATAGTCTACGCGAATGAGGTTTCGTCGGGCAATACGACGAGTATGGTCTGGCAGTCTAGTGGCGGTAGCTCGTCGATTATCAGCAGCTCCACGTACCAGGGCTAAACAATGGATCTGAAACAGCTCCTCAATGACGACCGCGGCGTCTCACCCGTCATCGGCGTGATCCTCATGGTCGCCATCACCGTGATCCTCGCCGCCGTCATCGGGACCTTCGTTCTCGGCCTCGGCAGTAACGTCGGCAACAACGCACCCAGCGCCACCTTCAACTGGGACTACAGCGGAAACAGTTCGGGCGGGAACCTGACAGTCACCCATCAGGGCGGGGACGCGATCGAGAACTCGACGATCAACATCACGTCGGACCCGGCTACCGCTGCGCAGGACAACATCAGCTACAGCGTGAGTGGAGACCAGTGGACTGCTGGTGACAGCGCAACAATCGAGTACGGCGGGTCGCCCAACTCTGCACAGGTCATCTGGCAGTCTTCCGGTGGATCGTCCTCAATCATTGGTGAGTGGGAGTACCAGGGCTAAACAATGGACCTGAAACAACTCCTTAGCGACGACCGCGGTGTCTCACCCGTCATCGGCGTGATCCTCATGGTGGCCATCACCGTGATCCTCGCCGCCGTCATCGGCACGTTCGTTCTCGGCCTCGGGAGCAACGTCGGTAACAACGCACCCAGCGCCACGTTCAACTACGAGTACGACAACTTTAGCGACGGTACGGGGACCGATACGATCACGATCACCGATCAAGGTGGGGATTCCATCGAAGCGAGCACGCTCACCGTCTCAGTCGGCAGCGACTTCACGTTAGATAACGTGACCGACATAGACAATGCCAATGTCACAGATGCGTGGTCGGACCCGGTTACGGCCGGTGACACCCTCCGCCTCAAGGAGGACACTAGCGACGTCTTCGACAACAACGAGGACGTGCAGGTCGTCTGGCAGTCCTCCGGTGGCTCCTCGTCGATCATCAGCTCCTCAACGACCCCCAACTAACTCACAATGGACTTGACACAGCTACTCGACGACGATCGTGGCGTTTCACCCGTCATCGGCGTGATCCTCATGGTCGCCATCACCGTGATCCTCGCCGCCGTCATCGGCACGTTCGTTCTCGGCCTCGGCAGTAACGTCGGCAACAACGCACCCAGCGCCACCTTCAACTACGACTACAACGACTGGTCAACGAGTGATCGTGGACTCAATATCACCGACCAGGGTGGTGACGCGATCGAAACCTCCACTCTGACGGTCAATGTCGGAGATGCCACGATCTACGAGAATGCCTCGGCACAAGACGGAAGTACTGGTGCAGGTTACGCTTCATCTGGCTGGGACACTGAACAACTCTCGGCAGGTGACACGCTAAGTACGTGGCAAAATGGGAGTGGCACGAATCCATTCGGAAATGATTCAGACGTGCAGATTGTCTGGCAGTCTTCGGGCGGTTCGTCGTCGATCATCAGCCAGTCGACGACCCCGCAGTAACCAACCCCTCGGGCCGTTCTCGTTTTTCTTCGCGTTGTCGATCCACCGCTGAAACTCCAATGGAGTTAGACCGACACTAGTCACCAGCGCACGACTATCGAGGCGCAATGGCAACCGCAACCGGCGGCTACGCCGACCTGAACGGCAAACAGAACATAATCTTGGACGTGATCGCGTTGATGGGGATTCCGTGGTTCGCGGCGATCCTCTTCGGCGTGATGACGTCCGCGCTCTCAATCTTCGGCGGCCTCGACTTCACCGCCCCAATCTGGACGATCATGGGCGCGGACATCTCCATCGCCTTCCTCGTCGTCCTCGGCGGGCTCGCATGGATCCTCGCCACCAACGAAATCGACGGCGCCGCGTACGAAGACTGGCAATGGGCGATCATCGTCTTCGCGCTCGCCTCACCCGTCCTCTACGTCCTCGTCCCCTCCTTCAAGAACCTCGTCATGATCAACGGCATCAGCCAACTCCTCTGGACCATGGCCGTCTCCGCCGCAGCCACCTACATCTCCTACTCCAACTAACAATGAGCGAGAACAAACAGCCAGACGTTGGTTCGCGGCAGATGACGCGTCGCGGCCTCATCAAGACGGTTGGCGTGGGCGTGGGTGCCGCAACCATCGGGGGCGTCGGCCTCCAACAAACTGACGACGCCGCCGCGATCGACGTCGGCACCGCCCTCGCCGCCGCTGGGTCCGCCACCGGCCTCGCCGGCGCACAAGTCGCATGGATGCTTCGGGACTGGAACCCATTCGCGGGCGATTCACCGCCAGACGGCCTCTCCGCCGACGCCCTCAAACAACGCGTCCGGCAAACCGTCAAAACCCGCAAGAGCACGAACGCCTCAACGATCATCGACAACCAGAACATCATCTCGGCCGGCCTCGAAAACACCCTCTACATCGAAGGCAAAACCGCCGCCGTCGAGCAGTTGAACAACGGCAAAACCCAGGATGAAGTCCAGAGCGCCGCGATCAACGCGATGGAAGCGCACATGACGACGGTGGAGAAGAACCTCCTCAAGACGTGGAACGAGAGCGTCAACGAACTCAACACTCTCGCATCTGCTCTTAAATCCCATCCTGACGCGTCACCGAAAGATGTCTTGGCAGCGTGGTATAAAGGAGGGCAAGATGATCGGGCTCCCGCGATCGCTCAGGTTTCTGCATCATTGACTCTCTCCGATGGGACGGACTTCGATATTTCCCGGATAGAAGCGGGATTTGAGGAGTCGACTTGGGATCCTGTTAATAAAGAATCTCAAAGTGGGGCCGATAACTATAAAATCGCCTTGAGAGAGGAGGACTTTGTTTATCTAGAATATGGCTTGTGGAATGGGATTTGGTCGGACCTCCAAACCGTCAAAACCGACGTCAACGACGGCCTCGTGACGTGGGTCGACAGCGTTTACGGCCAAGTCCAAAGCGGCGACCTCGAACTCGGCGACCTGACAACCCCGAGAATGCGCGCGAACCAGATGGCCGACGAGAAGGGCGGTGAGGCGAACGCGATCGCGGACCTCCAAGCCCTCAACATCCCGATCACGGCGGGCGAGCAGACGACGATCGAGATCGAGAAGACGAACGCGACGCTCACCCTCTCCGGGACACTCGCCTACACGGGCGACAAGACGATCCAGTCGGGGACGACGTACGACCCGAGTTCGTGGAGCGACGCTGTCGCCTACTTCACCTACGACCAGTCAACCGCGAGCGGAACGTGGAGTGCGTATCAGACTGCGGTGGATGGCGGGATCGTCGCCTTCACCGCCGCGCCGACCGAGGGCACCGCGTACCGAATCAGTACGGCGGCAAACGAGAGCGTGACCGTCCAAGGCGGCGACTTCACGCCAGTCGACTCCTCAGGCTCGGAGGTTGATCCGGTCTCGACGACGCCGGATCATTGGGAGGTCGATCTCTCCGAGAAGCTCGCCAATCCGATCACGGAGGTGGAGTCCGTCCAACTCGCGTCAGGCGTCACCGAATCGAAGACGAAGACGATCATCCTTGACGATCCCTTCACGGTCAAATCGATCAAACGCGACGGGAAATCCGCAGAGTCGGCGACGTTCGAGCAGACGGAACCACAGACAGACGACAACTACATCACCCAAGACGAGTGGGAAGAGATGCAGAAGAAGAACCAAGAGCTGATTGAGAAGTACGAGGACTCGCAGAACTCCGGGGGCTTCTCGATCCCGGGGCTCGGCGGCCTCGGCGACACCGGGAGCCTGATCGGCGGTTTCGCGGTGCTCCTCGGCGGCATCGCCGGCCTCTCGTACTTCAAGGGCCGGACGACGTAATCCATGCGCTCGATTTTTCTCGTGCTCGTCGCCCTCGGAGCCATCGCTGTACTCGCCACCGGACCGGCCGCCGCCGCGAACGCACCGATGACGAACACCACGACAGCGGCGAACACAACGACGACCGCGCCCACGACGTCGGCGGCCTCGACGATGCCCGGCGACGGCTCCACCCTCGCTAACGACGCGAACATCACCATGACCGATGACGCGCGCATCACCGGCTGGGAGTTCTCTGGTGACACGGTGCGCGTCGCCATCGAAGCCGACTCGCTGACCACCGTCACCATCACCGACGGCGCCGCCGGGCTCGAAGAAGCCGGCGCTTCGCGGATCCCGCAGACCACCCAGCGCGTCTGGGGCGGCGAAACGACGATCGTCACCATGCCCGTCGCCACCGCCTTCGACGGCCACGTCGTCGGCGTCGCAATCGGCGACACCGGCGTCCGCCTCAGCACGGACATGCAGCAGGGAGAGGACCCCCTACAGTACTTCGGCGGCACCTCCGGGCTCTTCTCCGGGATCGGCATCACCATCCTCACCTCGCTGCTCGGCGCGTGGTACGTCCTCAGAAAGGAAGAGACGGGGGTGACGAAAGCGTGAGCGACACCAGCAGCACCTTCGGCGGCTGGGCGGACCGCATCACGCACATCGTCGCCGAAGCGCAACTCGTCGTCCTCGGCGTCCTCTTCACCGCTGGCGCCGCCCTCTTCCTCTTCAAACCCGACCTGCCGAACGTCCCACCGGTCGCCATCTCCATCTTCGCGTCGCTACTGCTGTTCGGCCCGCCGCTCCTCGGCTTCTGGATCACCTTCGTCCGCCGCCTCCGCGACGCCCGAATGGTCACCGTCCACCACATCAACGGCGTCACCGACACCCGCGAGAAGTACTACGTCGCCCCCGAAGTCTGGGAGACCCGCACCGTCGACGGCCCCAGCCCGTACCCCGTCAACGACGCCGGCGCCTTCGAAGTCCGCGAGTTCGAGTACATCGAGGACGTCGGCGACCTCCGCGTTCGTGGCTGCTACATGTCGCAGTTAGCGGACAGCAAACTCGTCTCCGTGAAAGCGATGCTCGAAGACATCCACGGCGACATGATCGAAACGTGGCTCGCCTACAACCGCCTCCGTCCCCGGATCTCGAAGATGGGCCTCCAGATTCAGGGTGACGTCATCAACAAGGAGGCCGAGGCCGATGAACGCTCCTTGATGAACCCCGGCTCCTCCGTGCAAGAACGCTTCGAGGACGCTGAAGGCGACGCGAAGGAGAACGCCACCGACGGCATCGAGGACGCCAGCGCGTTCGTCGAAGAGTACTACGACGAGCACAGCATCGAGGCCCGCGACGGCCTCCCACAGACCCAACAGCAAGCCGAGAGCGATACATGAGCGACGAACAGGACAACTACACCGTCGGCGGCTTCCGCGAGTATCAGGACGGCAACCAAGAGCGCGACCCCGACGAGGTGTTTCCACACACCGGGTTCGTCCGCGACGAGGACGTCGACCGCCAGCTCGCGATGCGCGCCATCCACCACGACACCGACCGCTGGGACTCCAAGCCCGCGAAGGACTATCTGAGCGTCGGGAAGAACCGCGATATCCTCCGCGTCCACGGCGGCGACACGGCGCGCAACGCCCTCGACAACGGCGACACCGTCACGCTCAAACACTACCTCGGCGACCCCAGTCAGGAGGCCGACCTTGCGGGCATCAAAGCCGTCACGCGCCTGCAGGAGATCGTCGCCGGGCCCGCACCCGTCATCGTCCTCCTCGGCGACATGGGCAACGGGAAGACCGACTTCGCCGGCCTCCTCGGCCAGCTCCGCGAGCGCTGGGTCGACGGCACCCTCCTCGTCGGCTCCAACATCCGCACACTCGGCCGCCTCGATCCGTGGGAGCGCGACGACGGCAGCCTTGAGGACGGCTGGATCCCACACTATCCACTCCTCCGCGAGTGGGTCGAACAGGACGGCGATCCCGTCGAGAACCACCAACAACCGAAGCTCTTCATCGGCGACGAGTTCTCCACGAACGCGAGCGGAACCGGTGCGGACGGCCACAAGGTCCGACAGAAGATGGGACCGCTCGTCTTCAAGATCCGCAAATACGGCGGCGCACTCATCTACATCGGCCACGACGAATCGTCGATCCACCCACTCCTGTGGCGGGTCGGCACCATCATCAAGAAGACCTCACAGAAGGAGGCCGTCGTCGCCGACCGGATCAGCGGCGGGTCACTCCAAGACGTCGACCCACGTCCGCTTGAGGGAATCCCACCGACTGACTGGGGCTTCGACACGAACGACGAAGCCGACTGGTCGTGGTCGGCGCCGTCCGGCGAGAAAGACGACGTCGTCCTCCCCGAAGACGACGTCAAAAAGGTCGCCATGTGGACGATGGTCGAGTGCCGAGATATGGGGATATCCCCGTACCAAACCGCCGATTACGTCCCGTATAGCGACGCTACTGTCCGAAACTGGCTTGAAGACTACGATGAGGGCGGCGAGAAAGCCGAGTGGGTTCGGGAAGTGGAGGCCGTAACCGCATGACAGCGCCGACTTCCAAACCCTCGAAACCAAACCAACCCCCCTTTACTGTAGCTGGCCCATCCGCCACGTCGCGTCGCTCCACGGGAGCGACACGACCGATGGGCGCACTCGGAGAGACGGCGGCGGAGGCGTATATATATCGGCGCGCGACGCGCTCGCGTAACGCGAGGTGGCGGTAGATGCCGTCGCATCGAGCGAACGCACACGGAACGGCGTGCGAATACGTCCTCGCCGAGAAGTACGACGTCGAGCTCGATCGCGCGAGCTGGCGCGACGGCATGCGCGCCGGCGTCCCGTGGGAGTTCAAAGCAACCGCACACCGCCACGCGGACGACACGCCGGGCAACTTCAAGATCTACCGCGAGTACCATCGTCGACTCGTCGAAGAGGGTGGCCGCTACGGCTTCGCCGTCTACCGAATCAGAGGTACGGGCACCGAGGTACTGAAGACGACGACACGGCGCGCCTCGAAGCTCCCGACCGTCCGCTGGCACGGCGGCGGCGAGCATCGAGGAACCGAGCAGGCGAAGCTCGCCATCGAAGACGTCTTCTAACGATGCACGCCGAAACGCTTCTCGCCGCGCTCTGCATGGGCATGGGCGTCATCGTCCCCCTCGCCGACGCGCTCACCGACGTCTTCGGGTAGCTACGGCGGCAGGTGGCGGTCGTAGACATTCCGACGATGACCGACCGCCTCAACAACGAGCCGATCACCGTCACGATCCCACGTAATAATCGCACGATAGTCGCCAGCGCGGAGTTTGTAGTACGGGTAACCCGAGAGCCGTTCGAGGCGGTGTTCCGTCCACTCAGTCGCTTCCTCAACCTTGTTGAGAACACGGTCGGCGACCTGTGGGTCTAATCCGTCTAGGTGTTCGAGGGCCTGTTCGGTGTATTCGACGTCAGTCATCGAGACCGAGACGCTCGCGCGCATCCTCACCCGACACCGTCTCACCGCGCTCACGCTGTTCGCGGCTCTCTTCTAGGTCGTCAAGCGTCTCCTCAGAGAGATCCGCCGGCGGATTCACCCAATCACGAAGCGCATCACGGATGGCCTCAGACTTGCTCGCATACCCGCGACGCTGCCACTCCTCATCAATCTCCGCGAGGAGAGACTCGGGCACACGAACGTTGATCTTCTCCATTCGATCGTCGCCACCCTCGGCGTCGGTACTCATATCTTGTGATACATCTGTATCACACAAAAGGGTTCTGTCGACTACTCGCGCGGGCCAATCGAGCGATGAGCAACAGACTCAACGACAACAGGTCCTGTGGAGGCGGTGTCAGCGATCGCCGCGACCACACTCAGTACGATGTCGGGCTCGCCGCGTCATCTTCAAGACCGGTTTCGACGTGAGCCCACGAGAAATCAGTCTTCTCCACGTAGATTCGTGACGTCCATCACGTCCGTGAGCAGCCCCGTCTCAAAATCAGCGTCCGCGACGATGAGCTCATCACCGGTAGACCGAGCGGTCGCCGCGATAAGAAGATCGCGCGCAGCCATCCGCTCACCATCATTCATCAGCTGATCCTGCATCCGCCCCGCCTCCAAGGCAATCTGCTCGTTCAAGTCAAGAGAGCGGACACCACCGAAGTCCTGCCGAACCGCAACGACATCGGTAGTACCAGACCCAACCACCCCATTCACAACCTCGAACACACAGATCGCGGACGTCAGGTAGGGCTGACCCCGACTCTCGACGGACTCAACAACATCCGGGACGCCTTCAAGCATCCCGATGATGACCGAAGAGTCCAGGAACGTCACCGCTCGAAGCTCTCCCGAGAGCGCTTCACCGACTCACGGGCGCGCTCAGCCTTCTCGGTACTCCACGCGCCGATATCGATCGGTTTCTCGCTCTGTGCAAGGCGTTCAAGGAGGTCGTCAAACGTCTCGTCCTCCTGTTTCAGAGACTCAAGCATCCGTTTCGTGCCGTCAGACACCCGGATGGACGTGCTCATATGTATACGAACTGCATGCAGTCGCAATTAGCTTTCGGCGTAAACCCAGTCTCGACGTGAGTCCACGAGACCCGTTCCAATGTTCGACTCTACTAATAGACCCGAACATTCAAGCCCGAACCGGCCAACCTTCTTTATATACACACCATGCCCCCGACCGCCAACTCTGCAAACTCGAACATTTGGCTGAAGCCCGAGCAAGTCGAAGCCATGCGCGACGCCGCACACGAAGGCCGCCACGGCACCCGCGACGACGCGATCGTCACCACACTCTACGACACCGGGCTCCGTCGCGCCGAACTCGCGCAGGTGAACCGCGACATGCTCGACCTCAACGACGACCAGCTCCGCATCCCGGCGAGCATCCAGAAGGACTACCCCAACGACAACACCCCGAGCGCCGCGACGTTCGCCCTCGACCCGAGCGGAGACCTCCGAACCGTCCGCACCCTCCGCATCTACCTTCAGTCGAGAGACGACGACTCGCCCGCGCTCTTCCCGAGTCGGAAGAGCGACCGGCTCACCGGGAAAGCCATCAACGACGTCGTGAAGCGCCTCGCAGACCGCGCCGACGTCCGCCCCTACACCGTCGGCGGTCGCGGCGACCCCGACGACGTCACCGCCCATACGCTCCGCCACAGCGTCGCGTGGCGCATGCTCCGCGCAGAAGAAGGGAACACGCTGTACGATGTTCGGAACCGACTACGCCACGCCACGATTCTCACCACCGAACGCGAGTACGACCACTTCGAAACGATCTAACAAACAGGACTATTGAGAGCAGAAACGAATCAGAGGCGCTTCAGCTTCCTCCGGATTTTCTTTGAGGGAGACTCAGTCACCCCAATAATTTGGCCGCAAGAGTCGCACTTCCATTGTTTCTGAACCCACTCTTGCTCCTTACCGATGACCTCGTAGACGACACCCCGGGTTGAATCGCAATGTGGACACTTCCCTCTCATCTTCCAGTATTTTCCACTCTCCGCAGGATGTTTAGTGTGATCCGAGTGGAGTGAAAGTGAAAGGGCGTCGTACTTCGCACGAGAGGACGACGCCGGTCGCCGCTATTTCCGGAGGACCGCATAGTCGTCTTCGAGTTGCTCGGCGACGTCACGTGCGCTGTACGGCGAGAGGTAGAGCCACTGCCGGACCCACACGACCGCGACGACGTACCAGCACCACGGCGGCAACGAGAGCACCGGCGTCCACGACAACGGGATCGCAAACACGTTCAGCTTGAACGCCAGCACGAGCTTAGCGAACGTCAACGTCCCGCCGGGCGCGATGAACGCAACGAGATACGCCAGCACCACCTCGCCAACCGTCGCCGTCGCGTAATCCACGAGCTTCCCCAGCGTCACCGTGACCCCTCCTCGACGCCGGCGTCGTCGACGATTGACCGATAGGCACTCGCCACTCCCCGGAAGAACGCCGCTTGCTCAGGGTCGTCGACCGACTGAGCGCGCTCGTCGGCTTCACGAGCGCGTCGGACCGCAGTCTCAATCAGCGACTCACTCATCGTCGTCACCCCCGGATCGTTCGGTGTCCGCAGAGACTTCACGCGAGCGAAGATGCTCGGCAGCGACTTGCTTGCTCTCGAATTCTCGACCACAGGAGCATCGAAGTGTATCCTCGTTTTTGACTGGGCCGCGCCCCTCGTTGTGGTGGACGACGAGGTTGCCGTCGTCGTCGAGCTCGAAGACTTCGATGTCGGACACCCACGTCTGCCGTTCAATCCGGTGTTCGTTCCCGCTCGAAGACTTCACGCCGACCCACCTCCATCAGCCCGCGCCGGCTCAGCATCCGCGAGACGCTCACGCGCCTCCGACAGCACCTCTGCCTCTGCTTCCGACAGCCCGCCGCCGTCGCGCCCACTCGACGCCTCTCCGACACCCTCACGTGACGCCGATACCGACTCGCCGGCCGTCGGCGGCTGTACGACGACATCCACCGATTCCCGACGCGGCTTCACCGAAATATACCCCTGCTGATTCAGCGGCTTCGTCACCTGCATCCGAATCTGCTCCATATCCAACGACAACTGCTGCGCCAGCCGGTTCTCCACCCACGACAACGTCGTGTTGTTCCCGATCCCGACGTTCTCAAGCAACCACGACTCAGCCACCTCCTGATCGTCACTCAGCCCCTCGAACTCGCGTGCCTCCTCACGGGCCATCAACAACCGGAGCGCATCACGCACCGTCTCCGACCCGTTCTCACGCTCCTCGTACCACTCCGCCAACTCGCCGCTGAGCCGCGCCCGCGCATCCGTCACGCCACGACACCCCCGCTGACCGCCCCCATGTCCGCGCGCTGCAGCACGCGCGCGTTTCCTATTTGCGCACGCTGGTGCGCCCGCACACATGGTTGCATTAGCAGATTTCCCCCCACGGGTGTTTCCACACGGGTGCGATGCGCCGCCTTGGTATCTGTCGCGCTCGAAATCGTCATTTGCGTCTGTGGAACAGCCTCGAAATCTGTGGAACAACACTTACAACGGGGGGTGTCGGGAGTCATCGACCCGACCACCTCGGTTCGGGGCCACGATCAACCGGCGGAGCAACGCGATCGCGTGCGTCTGGATCATGACTCGGCGCACGTCGTGGGCCGCCGTCGGCGCGAAGGCCGGGATCGTGGTCCGCCTCGGCGAGCACAGCCGTGTCGACCGCCTCGATGCGCTGGCCGTCGACGCTCTCGGCGCCGATGAACTCGGCCTTACGGAGGACACAGAGATGCGCGCACGGCACGCTCTCGTCGCTATACTTGTAGCCGTCACAGTCACAGTAGCCGACACGCGCCCCGCGTTCGAGGCCGTACGTCACGTCGTGAGCGGCCGCACCATCTTGGAGCATCACGACGAACGTCGTGGGCCCGCGACGCTCGATGAGCGCGTGGTCGGGATCAGCTCGCTGCCACGACGTACTCCCATCATCATCGGGATCGTCAGGATCGGGACGCTCGTCGTCGAAGTCGAGATACCCGCTCATCGATCGTCACCTCCCGAACACCGCAGGCAGACGCGACGTGTGAGCCCGCCCGGCGTCGTCGTCGTCGTGAGTCGCCCGCCACAGCTCGGACAGAAGCGGTAGGTCGCGCTCACGCCGACCACCTCCGTTGGCGCGCAGAATCGACCGACAGCGCGAGGCCGCCGGCCGTGACGTGTTGGTATCCGGATTCAGCGGGGGTACTCGGTAGGTGCTGAAGTCCAGAAACCAGACGGTAAACGGGTGTCTCTGTCCGGTTTTCGATTAGCGGCGATTCGCGGGGGAGAGAAGTGGGCGTTGCAGGTCTCTGAAACCGGAGCGGCCGCGCATCCGGCTGCGCGAAGTTTCTGCGGTCATCGCGGATCACCTGATGGGAACCGGAGCATTTCAGGGACTACTTTCTCCTTACACCAGCAGCTGAAGCAGAGGTCTCGGTGGGCGTCGAGGTCAGCACCGCATTCGTTACACTCAGATTTTCGAGCCCAGCGTAGTCCACAATCACCACACCACGCGGCTTTCTGCTGAGTGACTGATTCGTGAAGGTTCTCGCTTCCGCAGTTCGGGCAGGTGGCAGTCATAGAAACTCCCACCGGCGGTCAGCCTTCTCGCGCTTCGAAGCGCGGTCGTAGTGCTTGTCGATCATCGACTCGGAGGTGTCGAGGCGGTCGGAGACGACGCCGCGCGGCACGCCGTCGTCGCGGTACTTCGTCACGCGCGCCTTCCGTACATCGTGCGTCGAGCGCGACGACGGACAGCTCGTCATCCCGTCGTCTCGGGCGTACTCGCAGGTGTCCGGGTCCTTGTCGTGGGGACAGACGATACCGACCTTGCAGGGACGGGACCACCGGTAGAACGCGTTTCGCACCGTCGTATGCGAGACGCGACCGTACTTCGTCGTCACCAGTGGCGTCCGACCGGTATCGTCTTGGACGTTCTTCCGGGGACCGCCGATGTAGTCCTGGAGCGTCTGCGCGACGTCGCGACTGATTCGGTTGAACCGCTCGCCGTCTTCGTCGTTCTTCAGTGGCGTCCCGGTACTCGGCCGATGGACGAAATCGAGACCGGGCTTCTCGCCGTCGAGCTCGCAGTCGTGGAGGTCGAGCGCCCGGACAGCACCGAGCCGCGCACCCGTATGCCAGACGAGGACCCAGATTACGTGATCACGACTCGCGTACTCGTAGCGACGCAGGTACTCGATGATCGGGGGCACCCGGTCGGGCGAGATCGTCGAATCACTCACTTCGTCTGCCGTCGAGAGGTTTGGCAACGGCACCTTCTCGTACAAGTCCTCGGGAACCGCCTCAATCTGCGCGCAGAACCGGAGGAACGAGCGCACCGTCGTCAGCACCGAGTGGATGGTCTTCGGTGCGATCTCACCGTCTTTCCCCTTCGAGTAGCCGCCGTTGCGCCGCCACACGCGGAACTCGTAGAGGTCGCGTCCATCGAGGTCGTTCATGTTGTCTACGCCGCCGTGCTCTCGACACCACTCGACGAACGCGCGAAGGTGGCTTTCGTGCGAAGTTCGCGTCCACTCCGCCGAATCCTGCTTCATCGCCTCTAAGTGGAGTTCGACGGCCTTCGTCGGAGGAATCGGTTTCAGATCGGTCATGCACACACCTCTTCATCGAGACGTTGAGCGCACGACCGGCAGATTGGAAGGTCAAGACTCGCGTCGTGTCCGTCCGCAACGTCACGGCAGACGGCACACTGCGAGACGGCGGGTTTATCGGCTACCGATACGGTAATCGTCGTGTGGGCTTGCAGGCCCACGATTCTGGTTTCCGGCATCTGTGGTGCCGCGAAACCGCCTTCGGGGCGCGCTAGGACGCGTCCCGTTCTCCACCGACCGACGACAGTCATCTTCGACCAGCGACGGCTTCGCAGGTACACCATCACTCTCTCGGAACATCAATGTTCCGCCGAACCGCTAGGGAGCGTAGCACGTGAATTAGGTTCCCTACGCTCGGTTATGTCGTATGCGCTATTCGGGAGACTGGATGTCTCTCGTGGACGACCGTATCCTAGAGTACATCCACGAGAACGAATCCGGGTCTCCAAAGGAGATCATGGAAGAGGGCCGACTTCAGTACTCACGCCAGCACGTCGCGCGTCGTTGCCGAAAACTGGCGGAGAAGGGTCTCCTCAAGCATCTGGGGAACGCGGTCTATATGATCACCAACGAGGGAGAGGCGTACCTTGAGGGGCGTCTCGACACCCAGAACTGGGTCTATATCAATAACGGCGACGGATCGGCTACTTCAGGGGTCGAAGACTCTAAGAGTTCATCCGAGGAACAGGAATCCTAACCATGCGCTACTCCGCTCCCTGGATGGTTCAACTCGACGAGCGGATACTCGAACACCTCAGCGAGGTTGCATGGGCAGAGCCTGAAACGATGACCACGGCCTTCCGGTCGACCGAGTCACGAGCGAAGGTAAGGAGCCGATGTCACCGTCTAGCGGCTTCGGGACTTATCGGCCCCCTCTGGCTAAATTCACGGATGTATGAGATAACTACCAGCGGCCAGTTATATCTCAATGGCCAGATGTGCGCCGAGGACGTGCCAGCACCAGGTCCGGTCCGTGTCGGACCACCACCGAAGAAGAGCGAACGGCCCGGGTACACTTCCAGATAGCATGTACCGATTCGAACCCGACGAGATTGATAGTGAACGCGCGCACCACCAAGCCCTCTTACAGGGGTGCGAAGGTGAGGAGCTGAAGCAGAAACGCATCGGGAACCTCGGGGAGATCGCGTTCGAGCGGTTCTGTCGTGAGTACCTTCCCGCAGAGATGTGGACGTGGGAGAACGAGGAAGCGATTCGCCGCTGTAACCCGGAGAGCTTCTCGGGGCACGACTTCGAGATATTCGGCTACGAGGTGGACGTAAAGACCTCGCGCGACATCTCGGCGTTCACACCGCAGGCGCTCGCGGAGAACGACGACGAGGACGACATCATCGTGATGGCGTGGCACCGTGACAACGAGGACGCCCTGATCCTCCTCGGATGGGAGTGGGTACAAAGCCTCACGACGAAAGTCGAGATGGAAGAGGAATACACGGGCGAGACACCGGCGAAGCTCGAACCGATTGCGGCGAGCCCGATGAACGGTCTGATCGACCTCGGACCCAACACCGCACATCTGAACCAGATGCCGGAGAACCCGTTCGGGCCAGGAGATCGCGTCGAGAAGGTCGAGGGGCACCGTGGTGATCCCGCCGTCGTCGTCGAGGTGCTGCCACCGGAGACGGAGGCAAGCATCTACGGAAACACGATGGAGGAGGAAGCCGTGAACGTTGCGTTCCCGGGTCACCTAGAGGACGGACCGGGAGACTGGGAGACGATTCATCCGGCAAAATTAGCGTCGTATTGCGACGATCAGGATATCAAGCTCTACACGTACAAGCACTCGAATCTGGAATTCATATAATGTGGAGACACCCTCTAATTTGAGTTGAAATCGTCAGCTATGCGTTCAATATTGTATGTTGTAAACCCATGATTATTCAGATAATCTTCCATTTCTTCTGTCATTGTTTTTTCACCACTATGCTCCAATATCTCATCTAATGGAGCATTAATCTCATTATAGACCATCTCAGACGCTATTCTTGCATGAACGCCGAAGTGGTCTAGGTCTATATCATGTTGATCAATATATGGCTCGTCCTCTACAATGGCCCAATTAATTCTGTACCCATCTTCGGTCTCCTCCATCGCAGATACCGTACTTCTG
Source organism: Halarchaeum nitratireducens (assembly GCF_014647155.1). Classification (GTDB taxonomy): domain Archaea; phylum Halobacteriota; class Halobacteria; order Halobacteriales; family Halobacteriaceae; genus Halarchaeum; species Halarchaeum nitratireducens. The sequence continues at coordinate 167,853 of NZ_BMOQ01000005.1, forward strand.
TGAACAAGAAGACATTTATTTAGGATAGACTTCTGATTTTCTGACAGAAATATCTCAGATTCGCTGACAGCATCCGAAAAAGAATCTACACTATCTTGATATGATTGGTACTCTTCTTCGTCAACCGTAATATCTTGATTAGTCCTCGATAAGTACGCAAATGTCCCGAAGTCCCCCATTTCTTCAATACACCTATGTATCTCAACCAAACCATTGATCTTCTTGTCAAGTGTGTATTCAGCGACTTTCCGATAGCTAGCTCTCTTCTCTTGTATCTTCGTGTTTCTTAGATTGACATACGATCCGATTATTGATGCAGCTAATGTTCCACCAACGCCGATAATTGCAACTAATAAGCTAGTATCCATAAGCAATAGATTATAGTCAATCCTGATAAGGTTGTTCTCTGAGGATATCGTTTTGTCGCGTCCGTGCCGGGGCCCGTTGAGGGCCGCGGGCGCGGACGCTCGCGCGGAAGCGAGTGGGCGAGCGGGAGTGTACCGACACGTCAGGCATCGAGGTCGAAGACGGACTTCTCGTCAGGTTCGTAGGTGCCGGTGATTGCGGGGACGTTCCCGAAGGGAAAGTTGAGATCGCGCGCCCCGGACTCGCCGAGCTCGGCGAAGAACTCGGCAGAGTAGACGTCGTCGTCGCCGCGGCGCTGCTCGCGGTGTTGCACAATGAAGTCGTCGGCGTGCTCACGGACGGACTTGATGATGTCCTTACCGTCCTTCCGGTGGCCGATCAGGATGTAGCGCGCACCGTCCTTCGCCTTCCCGGTGATCAGCGGGTACATCTCTTCGTTCGCGGCGTAGCTGTTCGTCTGCCCGTCGAGGACGGTCGAGAGTTCGTCGAGGACGACGGCGACCTTCTCGTGGTCATCGAGGACGCGACGTAGCTCGCTCTTCGATTCGACGAAGACGGTGCGCTCTTGGAGCCAGTCGTCTTGCCAGACGAGGGAGGTAACGTTCGTGGCGAGGACGAGATCATCGTCGTCGCGCAGTCCGAGCTCGGCCATGACGAGCGCGGTCATCGTCTTGCCGCCGTCGGTGTCACCGACGAACTGCGCGAGATACCCGTCCGTCCGCATCCGCTCGACGACACGGACGAACGCCTGCAGAGAGGAGACGTCGGTATCGCGCGAGGTGAGCCCGGAAAGGTAGTTCAGCGTTTCGAGGTGGCCGTTTCGGACGGCCCACGTAGCGAGTTCCGAACCGTACCGTTCGACGAGCCGGCGACAGTAGGCCGTCGTCTCGAATGTCGGCGGGAGATCGACGCCCGTCGAGTCGTCGGCTTCGGCGTGGTAGTCTCGGATCTGTGCGTAGTGCTGCTTGTACCAGATGTACCGCTTCAGGGGTTCGCCTTGGAGGAAGGGCGCGAGCGGGAGTGTTCGACGATTGCTCGTCAGCTTCCCCTCGCTCACTTCGCGGAACTCCGCAGCGGTCACGCCATCGGCGCTACTGTCCACTGTCGTCACCTCCGACGTCGCCGTCGAGGTCCTGGTCGAGATCCACGGAGAGATCGAGGTCATCGAGATCGTCGCCAAGCGGCTGGGTGTCCGTCGACGGCGCGCCGTCCGCGAAGTCGTCTAGGGACGGCGTGTCCTCGCGTACGCCAAGATCGAAGTCACTCATGTCCTTCAGGCCGACAGCGAACTCGTCCGCCTCGGCACCGGCGATGAGCGAGCGACCGACGGAGACGGAGTTCCGAACGACCTTCGAGTCGGCGGACGCACGCACCTGGAGGGCGGACTGCACGATGGGGACGAGTTCGTCGCGCCAGGTGACGAGCGTGTCCTTGTCTTCGAGGAACTGCCAGTAGCTCACCGAGCCCGACCACGTCCCGTCGAGGACAACGATCTTCTCCGGGGATACCGATCCGTCGTCCTGTACGCGGTCGCGGGACTCGGCGTGCAGGCCTTCGGCGATGTGGACGGTTCGACCGTCGCGGGTAGAGTGCCGCCGGTCGAGCGACCCGTCTACCTCGGTGCTGGCGAAGAACGAGGGGCTGAAGAACTCTAGTCCGATTTCCTCGCTGTCGGGATCGGCGTACAGCACGGGACGAGAGATCCGTCCGGCGAGCACGTACAGCACGAGGAAGACGAGCGTAGCGAAGTACGGCACGAACCCGGACAGCACGAGCGTCGTGAGCGCGAGCGAGCGGGACGGAACGTCAGCGACCCAGACGACGATCACGGCGAGCAGACCGAGCAGACCGACGACGATGGGAATCGCAGCGACACGCAGCACGTCCGTGACACTCGAACGCCACGACGAGGTGGACTCGGCGGCCTCGCGCGTCGGGCTGGGTTCGGGATCAGAAGACACGGCGACGACCTCCGACGTACCGCTTGTAGCCGAAGCCAGCGACGGCCGCACCGAGTAGCGCGGCGAAGCCGGCAGCGAAGAACGTCACGATCCAGTCACTCCCGGACGGGCGACCCGGAAGCAACGACATCGAGGAGTCTTCGCGGGAGTAGACGGCCGGGCACGAGCCCGACTCGATACACGCGCTCGTCGTCGCACCGACGGACGCGCGACCGTCGACGCGATCCGCGGGCACGGCGACGGTTCGCGTCTCGCCACTCTGGAGGATGACGCGCCGGAACGCAGAGTGCGCCACGCGCCCGGAGCGTTGGGCCGACCCGGAGAGCGTGACGACGTGGTACTGACTCACCTCAAGCGTCACCCTCATCGTGCCGTCTTGATACGACCAGCCAGTGATCGTCGTGACGCCATCGACGGGGACCGGACCACCAGAGACAACGGTTTCGCTCGCCGAGGTCGCGTTCGTCGAGGCTGTCGAGTTGTTCGCCGTCGCGTTCGCTGCGGCTACCGGACTCGTGGCAGCGAGAGCCACGAACAGGACGACCAGTAGGACACGTCTCATAGAGCCATCACCGGAATCGAACCAGCGCGAGCCGACCACGGATGGCTACCGAGCGTCACCAGGGGACGCTCGACGACACCACGTCAGAGAGGAAGGATTTGAGACCGCCGACGGCCGCGTCCACGAGTCCGTGTACGGTCTGTCCGAGGGCACTCGTGAGAATCTGCCCGAGGTCGAACGCACCCGTCGCCATGCCGACGGCGGCGACGAGTCCGAAGACCGCGAACAGCATCAGGAGGATCGAGAGGAGTGGCCGAGCCATCGCTATCGATCCCTCTGGAGCGCGACGACGACGAGCAGCGAGATGATCGACAGGCCAACTACGAGGTAGATCGGCCCGTCACCGTCGAGCGGTGAGCCCGACGATGAACCCGACGGATTCGAGCCGGTAGCCTGTCTGGCCTCGACGTCTTCGATAAGCCGTTGGGTTTCGTTCAGCTGCTCGACAAGCTTGGTGACGTTGGTGGTCTGGTACTGTGAGCGGGTGGCGTTCACCGACTGCATGGACTCGCCGTTCTGTGAGGAGATCGACGCGAGGCGGAAGGTCCCGGAGTCCAGGGGAACCGTCTCGCCGGTGGTGGTGGCGAGAACCGCGGACCCGTTCAGTGGGGGCGCGGTCGCGTTATACGAGGTGCCGGCCGTCCACGTGCCGTTGGGAACTTCGGGAGCGAGGAGGAGGCCGTGATACTGTCGATTCTGGTAGTTAACCGTCATCGTCCCCGTTCCGTTCAGGTTCGGAGTAGCGAGGCCCATCATGGAGAGAGCGGCCACGGAGTCGTAGAGCGAGCCGGACTGGCCGGCCTGCGTGCCGAGTTGGAACATCCGGGTTTCGCGCGAAACGACCTCGGAGGCGTTGATCCGGCCGCTTTCGACGGCGGGGTAGGTGTTGTTCGCGTACGTCGAGAACTCGGTCTTCAGCTCCGCGGAAAGATCGCCGTACTGTTGCCAGCGGTCAGTGTACTTTGAAGAGTTAAACACGCCAGACTGGCCGATATCAGATCCTTCGGGCGAGTGAACAACGATCCGCAGATAGTTCCCTGACTGGCGTGAGGCGTGATCATCACCGTCGATGTCGCGCTTCGCGTGCGAGTAGTGCCCGGCACTAGACGCGTCGATGTACGGCTTCGATCCACCGAAGGTGAACATCTGGGTAGTCGAGCCGTTCACGTAATCGACGGTAACGGTCTTGTTCCACTCAGGAGAACCGGGATTCCCGTATTCATTGTTTGCAGCGTTTGAGGCAGGCGGACCGTGTGGAACGATGTCTACAAGGTCGTTGGGGATGCCGCTCTCGTTGGCGCCACGCTCATGAAGGTCGTAGGCAGCGTGTACGTTCACTTCCCAGGACTTCACGAGAGACATCTGACGCTTCGTGTAGTAGTCTTCGATGGCGCGCATCGCCTTCTCGCGAGCAACCTCCTTCACGGAGTCGTTTTCGAGGGCCTGATAGTACGCGACTTCAGCCTTGGACCAGGCGACGTTCCGTGTGTCGTTGGCGTAGTTGGCGGTGGAGGCGAGGAGTTGCTTGCTGCTAGCCTGCTGGGCGGCCGCAGCGTTGTAGATTTGGAGAGCGGTCTGATTGTCCTCGGCGTTCTTCACCTGCTGCACTTCGGTGGTGGTACTGCCGACGACACAATCGTCTGCGACGCCGAAGAAGTGGAGGACGCTGGCGAACGAACACGTCCCGGAGCCGGTAGCAGCGGGACCGTCAGGGGCGGCCGGTGAGGCGATCGAGCCCGCGACTGGCGCGGCGACCATCGAGGAGACGAGCGCGACGATGAGGACGACACGCCCGACGCGAGCGAGGGAAGATGTGTGCTCACTCATCGTTACCTCGCTACGATAGCTCCGACGACGATCTGCAGTCCGAGCACGATCCCATCAGACCACGGCGAGTACGTGGCCATCATCTCCTGTACGGCGGGCAGGAAAGCGTACGCGCCGAGAAGAAGCATCACCGCCGCGACGATGAACCACTCGCTCGCATGGTAGTACCGTGGGTCGCGGGTTGAGGACGACATGAACACGATGGCGAGAGCAGCCATCGACGCGCCCCACGGGAGGTACTTGTACCGCGTGAGGAGGTCGATGGCTTCCTGTGCGAGCCCGGTCATGACGAGTCCGCAGATCCCGAACACGAGCAGGCCGACCGAGGACAGAATACTGATCCGCTTGTACGCGCGGATCGTCGAGGCGAACCCGCCGGAGGAGGTCGCCATCACTCACCACCGTCCCGAACGCGGACCTCGAACCCGTACGCCTCCTGCTCCTCGCCGTCGTCGTCCTCGAAGGTGTACGGGTCGTTGTCCTTCTTGATACCGACCACGTCGCCCGGACCGACGTCCGCGTTGTCGAGCGGCCGCGTGACCGACGCGGACGCGAAATAGGAGACATACCGCGGCTCCTCGCCATCGACGCGCGTGAGGTGGAACCGATCACGCCCGTACCGGTCGGCGTCGCGCTCGATAGCACGGACCTCAGCAACCACGGAGTCACCGGGGTCGAGGTTCAGCACGTCGTCGTACTCTTCGTCGTCGTTACCGGAGGAGACCTCGGAGAGGTCGTCCCAACTCGGCTGTTTGCCTTGCGACATACGTAGCAACATTCAGGGGGAATCAGCTAGAACTACCGGTCCCCCCGATAGGGTGGATTAGACTTATGTACCACAGAAACACGGCTGAAATATATTGAAAAACATGAAGGTCCTGCCTGGGTGGGAAAATGAAGATGTAAAGAGACGATAACAAAGTCTATATGCACGGAATCGCTACCCAAGGATAGCAACCGTCGCGGTGCATCTACAGATGGCACCAACAATTACATTCGGTGAGAGTGCGGCTGAGTCAGTTGCGGAGCAGCTTGGGCTTAAGGAAAAAGATGGCGTTCTCGTTGATAAGGAATCTGAAAAGCCTGAAATCCCGAGCGATAGCGATGAGCCGATGACTCTCGAAGAATTCGCTGGCGCAGCTAAGGGCTCACGGGTATTCATTAAGAAGGACTTCAATTCTCTCTCGGCGTATGTCGAACAACATCGCCAAGATGATGAATAGTGCCTAAAGACGATCAGTCCAGCGATGAAGACGAAGACATATTCGCCACAGCAGTAGGTATACTACAGTCAGAAGAGGCGATCGCCTATCAGAACCAAGTAGTTGAAGTGGTACGACGTGGTCTCAGGAAGACTTTTTCACGAACCAAGCCAGAGAGCGACACACGTCAGTATAATTTAGATATACTGGATGACCCCGACCAAACGATTGAAATCGTGCAAAAAGGGAGTCAAACACAACCTTTCAAAAAAGACCGTCGTGGAAATGAGTCGATTATTGAGTTAAATCTGGATGCGTTCAACACAGACCAGAAAAATCGAATTTTACAAAAGGTTGAAAAGACTTATCAGGAACAGGGTAGATTGCTTTCTACAGAGCAAGAACCAGAGCTAGAAATTATACAAAATGCGAATGAAGACGATAGGAACCAAGAGATACTAGACTTTTTCGGGGAATACACTAGTAGCAACCAAAAGCAACTGCTTCAGCGGTCGCTATACATCCGGACTGCATGGGAATCGAATCGGTATATTCCCGACGAACAGATTAACCAGTGGAAGACAGATTTGGAGAACAAGTTCGGTAAGCCAGGTGAGAATGTACCGAACCTCTGTAGCTCTGGCTATTACGATCAAGATCGCGTGATGCGGAAAATTATCCGCCAAATCGCATCTACCTACGATCAGCGCGAACAGATTGAATACTTATATAATGAGGTTGTCATAGGAGAGCCGTTTGTTGTTTATGTTGGAAGGTTCGACAGTGAATGGAAAACACTAAGAGAATTAGTGAAGAAGTTAAAACAATATGATATCTATGAATATTCCGTTCCATTTGTTGACCTACGAGCGCGGGGAAAGCGAAACATCGAGGTCGCTGAAAAAGTTGTTGAAGAGGTAAAGGAATCAACAGCGGGGGCAGAATTTGAAGAAAGAAGGAATGAATACGAACGCTGTTATAGAATTGATCCAACAACGACGGATGACTTAGTCGCTTGATCAATGTCAGTAAGTGATTTTGAGCAATTACTCAACACGCCAAAGCTCTTCTTCTTTCTACCTTTAGTGAATGACACATACCTTCTTGCTACAACGACATACCCATATATGTTCGTCGCGGCAACCGGATCCGCGATCACGTCCGCATTCATTTATAATGCTATTGACGGTATTCCTGCTGAAGAGGCAAAGAACGTAGAACTTTTCGTGACGGTAATTGGTTGGGTCTGTGGGGTTTCCTGGATTATTCTACTCATTCATTCAATGTATCGTCTCTGGCTGAGCTTCTGTATGAATAGCATCGTCCATGAGGTACTGTTCTTTGGCACAGTTGGTTTTATCTGCGTCTTAATAACTGACATAATATTCTCTGAATCAGACATCTATAAAAATAGCATTTGAGATATTCTTTGATCCGTAAACAGCCGGTTATTGGTTTATCTTTCCTCCATCTGTTTAAATGCGGTCTCCAAGTGCTCCGGTGGGACACCAGCCTGCGCGACGACGCCCATCGGTGAAAGTTGCGTATTCTCCGCGAGCCGGCGAGCGCGGTCGAGCGCATTCGCAAGTTCGCGCTCCTCTTCGAACGACAGCTCCCGAACGACGGGATCGGGCGACAGGAACGATAGCCACTCGTCTACCGAGAGCGACCCGAGCGACCAGTTTTCAGCGGCGTTCGCAAACCGTAGCTCAGCGCCGTCACATTCGCAGCGCGACGGACACTCGCCGTTTCGCCACGCATCGAGGGAGCGAGAGAGTACGTCACAGGTACAGACGACGTACGTCGCGGGGTCGGAGAGAAACGCCGCGATCTCACCGCGCGTTCGTGGAAGTGTCTGAAACTGTAGCTCACGCATATCGACGCCGGAACCAGTCGCGGGCTTCTCCTTGCCGGACGACTCGATGATCGCGTCCATCCGCCACGATGGCGGGCGGGTAGCCGACTCGAACTCGGTACAGACGCCGTGGTGTGGATCAACTTTCGTCCCAAATGACGCCGCTGCGCGTGCAGACGGCCACCGGTTACCAATGTCTCCATCGTCCCACCGGTCGGTGTCCCCGTCGTCGTCGAGATCGCCACCTGACCCGTCGGCTGCGAGAACTCGCGCGCCGGTTTCTCGACGAGCCTCGGTCAGCGTGTCGTAGTGCTGTGGAATCTGCCAGGGCGAGCCACAACACGCGCACTCGAAATCGACGCCGCGCCGAGACGAGCGAACGATACGCTCGCCGTGCCCGACGTCTTGGTGCGACCGCTCCGACTCGTGTCGCTGCTTACAGGCGTCGGCGGCTATCGCGCTGTTCGCCGTCATCGAGCGCGTCGCCTTCTGCGAGCCGGTCGCCCACTGGGTCGCGGCCCACATCACGTACTGGTCCGAGCGTTCGAGCAAGTCCTCTTCGGCGGACGCGATGTACTCGGCGGCGTACGCGGACCACGACTCGATCTCCTCGTCGTCGTCACCGACACGCCGTACCGAGATCGCGCCGTCGCCGTGCGCGCTCGATCCCGCGAGGTCGCACACGTCCACGTGCTTGTCGATCACTTCGCGGAACGCAGCTTCAAGCCGTGGCGTCTGATCGCCCGCTCCAAGCGGGCCGGCATCGACCATCAGCATCACGTGGTGATGCCCGTACCCGACGTTCGGTCCGTCGCCGGGGTGTGGCTCTCCCTGCTTGTGGTACAGGTAGTCGGACACACCGAGCTTGTCGAGCTGATAGCGAAGCGCATCGTACACGCCGGCCGTCCACGAGTCGGCGATCTCGCGGTCGTGGTCGGCGGGTCCGATCCGGTCGCCGTTCGGTGTGGACGTACCGGAGAGAGTGAGTATCACCGAATGCGGGTTCTCGTACTCGGGGTTCGTTTCGCCGCCGGACGGACGTTCGCCACCGACGGTTTCGCGTTCGAGAGCCTTCAACCGGGCAACCTCGCGCTTACAGTAGCTCGGTTGCCATGAGTTTTCGAGGTCGATGGTGAACTCCTCGTACTCTGGTTCTCCCTGGTAGCCGCGAGCGAGACGGCCGCGACGTCCGCGGGCACGTTCGTACCACGCGAGCATCGCAGCGATAGCGTCCAACCACGTCGAGGCGCGGCGCTCCTCGACCTCGCTCACGTCGAACGTATCACCGGTCGGGCCCGGTTCGTTCACCCGGTACTCGACCCAGTCCTCTTCGACGACTTCCGAGCGAAGCGTCCGCCCGTTCGTTTCCGAGAGCGGCGTTATCAGCCGGCCACCGTACGCGGCCCAGATCTCTGCGAGCCGGTGCGCGGGATGCGGAAGGTCGCGCGTCGGGTCAACGTCGAGATCGTGCAAACCGTATCGCCGGATGGCCGTCCTGAGCGCCTGAGACGACTTTTCAGAGTTAGTCCTGTTGGCTGGCCAAGCCGCACCGCCGGAGGTGTCAGCCGTGCTCATTTGGCCCGAAGGTCGAACGCGGTCGATTCGGAGAACACCGTCGGGCGCTCGTTGAGAAGGACGGTGGTGACAGCCTCCCGGGTGTGGCGTGCAGCTTCGAGCCACGCAAGCGTGGCGGCGTCCACGTCGTCCCACTTGGGGGAGGCCGCGAACCGATGACAGAGCAGATCAACGGTATCCCAGTCAGTCATTTCGACGACCTCCGGGGTTCACCGGCGAGATAGCGCGCGTGACAGTCGAGGCAGACTCGTGCGCGGAAGAGGATGGACCCGGCGGGGTTGAGACAAAGCTGTCGGCAGTTCCGACATTGGTACGAGCGTTGGTCGGCGTCGAGATCGGCAGTCAGACGAGCCTTGAGCTCTGCGCGGAACTCCGCGGCGGTAGCGCGCGTCTCCGGGTTACTCGGTGTGGTCGAACCGTGGGACCCGTGGGAGGCATTAGACACGCGAATCACCTCCACGCGAACCGCGACGAGGGGCCCCTCCCTTCGGTCGGGACTGAAACGGTGGATCGTCGAGGACCGAGCACCTACCGCCGGGCGGTACCGTCCGCGCTCGCGGCGCAGCGCTCGCGCTGGCCGAGCAGAAATCGACGAGATTCTGGCCGCGCGCGCAGATCGAGGGACCAGCCTTTGCGAACGTAATCGCCAGACAGCGAAGGGGCGCGAAAGCTACGCTGTTTAGATCAGAATATGCGCCGTTCTCAAACGAAGCTAAATCGCCATGGAGGCGATAAAGAAGCCCTGAGACGACAGAATCGGTTTTGCGTCGATTCGGGCGTTTTGCGAGTGGGCGTTGCAGGATTTGAACCCGCGGCGTCTTGGTCCGAAGCCAAGTGCTCTGTCCAAGCTGAGCTAAACGCCCGCGACTCATCGTTCCCGGCGGTGGCGCTTAAGTCCCGCGATTCGTTGGTCGACCGCGACACGAACGTTTCTTGCGGGCGGCGCGCGAGTGACGCGAGTATGACTCTCGGTGTGCGGGTGCGTGGGCTCTTCGAACTCTGTCGGCCGGCGAACGCGGTCGTCTCGGGTGTGCTGACGCTCATCGGGGCGTACGTCGCGGGGCGACCGTTCGCGCTCGCGGCGCTCGTCGCGGCGGTCGCGACGGTGTTCGCGACGGCGGCGGGGAACGCGATCAACGACTACTTCGATCGGGACATTGACGCGATCAATAATCCGGAGCGGCCGATCCCCCGCGGTGCGGTCACGTCCCGGGGGGCGCTCGCCTTCAGCGTCGTCCTCTTCGCGGGCTCGATCGTCCTCGCGCTCTCCCTCCCGCTGTTCGCCATCGCGGTCGCGGTGGTGAACCTCCTCGCGCTCGTCACGTACACGAAGGTCTTCAAGGGCCTGCCGGGGGCGGGGAACGCCGTCGTCGCGTATCTCGGCGGGAGCACGTTCCTCTTCGGCGCGGCGGCGGTCGGGCGACCCCTCGCGGCGGTCGTCCTGTTCGCGCTCGCGGCGCTCTCGACGCTCGCGCGCGAGATTATCAAGGACATCGAAGACGTCGCGGGCGACCGTGAGGAGGGTCTCAACACGCTGCCGATCGCGGTGGGAGAGCGAAACGCGTGTCTCCTCGCGGCGGCGGTGCTCGTCGTCGCCGTGCTCGCCAGTCCGGTGCCGTACCTCCGCGACCTCTTCGGCGTCGCGTACCTCGCGGCCATCGTCCCCGCGGACCTCGTGATGGCGTACGCGGCGTACGTGGCGTTCGACGATCCGGCGCGTGCGCAGGGGATCCTGAAGTACGGGATGTTCCTCGCGGCGGCGGCGTTCGTCGTCGGGCGCGCGGCCGCCTGAGCGGCGCGGCGGCTTTTTGTCGGTGGCGCTCGTCGATTCGCGTATGACAGACTCGGACGACGAGGTGTTGTCACGCGTCCTCGACTACGAGACCATCGCGGTCGTCGGCTGCTCGGGCACGCCCGGGAAGGCCGCCCACGACGTCCCGAAGTACCTCCAGCGTCACGGCTACCGGATCGTCCCGGTGAACCCGACGACCGACGAGGTGCTCGGTGAGCGCGCCTACGACACGCTCGCGGACGTCGAGGCGGAGGTCGACGTCGTGAACGTCTTTCGACCGAGCGAGGAGGTCGCGGGGATCGTCGACGAAGCGATCGAACGCGACGACGTGACGGCGATCTGGACGCAACTCGGCATCCGCGACGACGACGCGGCGGGGCGCGCGACGGACGCGGGGCTCACCGTCGTCCAAGATCGCTGTATGAAGGTCGAACACGGTCGACTGAAGCGCTGACGCGACGCCGAAGCGCGGACGCTTCTCCGCCGCGCTTACGCCTCGGCGTCGTCGGTCTCCACGTCCGCTCCCGGATCGTCGAGCTCCTCCAGGGTGGCCTCGACGTCGACGCCGCTCTCCGCCGCGAGCGCCTCGACGAGCGCGCGCTGCTCGGCGAGTTCGCCCTCCAGTCGCTCGACGCGCTCGTTCGTGTCACCGACGGTCTCGCTCATCCCCTCGACTCGCTTGCGGATGGCCTCGACGCGCTTGTAGAGCTTCTCCGCGAGATCGGAGAGTTTGCTCACCGTGTTCGCCGTGCTCGTGAGTCCCATGGCTTTCCTTCGGACGGCGGGACGCAAAGGCCTTCCCCACGGGTTGACATCCTCCCCGCCCTACAGGGCGAGAATTCCACGAAGTGGATATTCAGGTTGCGCGTTTCCTCGGGCCTCAAGCACGCTTTCGCGTGGGCCGTCGAAGGTCGCCGTCCAGTTGTGACCAAGGACGTGCTTTCCAGCGCGTACAGCCCTGTCAAAGGGGCCTTCCTCCCCGCAATCTGCGGGCATCAAAGATGGCTGGCTCTTCACCCAGCGAGGGAGCACGGGTCGCGTCAGCCGAACTGTTACGCCGTGCATGGTTCTCCCTCCCGTTGTGCGATGTTCTCCGACGCGTTCAGGTCGGCGTGGCGTCCACGACCACACTCCGGACACGAAAAGTGGTCGCCATCACGGGTTCCCATCGAACCACACGCTGAACACCGTTGACTGGTATATTCTGGATCGACCGTCTCGACGCGAATCCCAGCGCGTTCAGCCTTGTACGTGATGAACCGTTGGAGTTGGTGGAAATGCCACGAGTGGACGCCCGACCACGAACTGTTCTCGCGGATGCCTTCGAGGCCTTCCATCCGAATGACAGGGGTTTCGAATTGTTCCGCGAACGTGATGAGGCGACGGGAGAGTTTGTGGTTCAGGTCTTTATTCGACGCTGTTCTTTGTCACCCACACGGTTGCGTGCGCGAAGCACACCCGCCTGTTGGAGCGAATCGCGTAGGGAACGATATTTGCGTCGAACGTACTTCGCCTCACCACCCGACACCAGCATCGACTCGTCTTCGCCGTAGGCCGTCGCAGCGAGGATGTGGCGTTCACCAATATCGACACCGATGGGCGTCTTACCCGACAGGTCGGTGTCGTATTCAATGTTGAACGTGCAGTACCAGTCGTCGCCACGACGGTACAGTTGCAATCGCGTCTTCTTCGCGTCACCCTCGACTAGTCGGTCTACGGGGTCGGCAATGTCGTCGTACACCACGATCGGGGTGTACCACCATTGAGAGATACACGGGAAGCCGACGACGACCGTGCCGTTCTCGGTTGTGTCGAGTTCCCAGTTCTGGTTGTTGACGGCGAACGGTTGGCTCTCTCGATACTGAACCTCTCCGTCCTTGTTGTGGTCGGATTTCGCCTCTCGGATGGCTTGGTTCTGGATGGCCGAGTAGAGGTCGTTGTCGATGCTGGCGGTGGTCACGGATTTGCCGAAGTCGCCGTTCTCCCATCCGTCAATGCAGAACTGTTTGGTGTCACGGTAGAGGCGAGTAGCGTGTTGCCACTCTTTACGCCGTGTGAGAGATGGATTGTGGAACTTCGCGGTGACAGTCACCGTGACCATTACAAATGTAATTTGATTGATATCTTAAAAATATATTGGAATAACAGGCCATGCCATCGACTGTAGTTTATGTAAGTGATTGTCGGATTCATTCCCGCGCTAAAGCACGGGGCGTTCTCCTCGCACTTCCTAACGAAAGGCCCTTACGTCCCACCCGAGTAGGATGAGGTGAACTAGGCCGGGCGGTTTGGCCCCGCCCTCACCCGCGACACGGTCATTAGCGGGGGCCGAACACCGAGGACGTCCGACCCGCCCGGGTCGGACCCCGGAAGCCGACAGAGAAACCTCGTCCTTCGGGGGCGACGGCTCGCGGCTCGTGCGCCTGCAGGGGCGTCACGGCGCGACTCGTCGGTGCGACCCCGTCAGGCACGGAAGTGAGCAGCGGAGCACCGGACGTCCGTCGCTCGAAGGGTCGCGGGGTGGAGGAGGCGACCGGGACTATCCGGTCCGGAACGGTCGGGCAACCTCGGCCCGTTCACCATTCATACCGCCGATCGCGCACCGAGAGCGGCCGCGCTCCTCGCTGTCTCACGGGCCCCTCGGTTTCCGCCCACTCGGCGTTCTCGTCGACCGTGACCCGTTCGAGCGCCGCGTCGACTCGTCCCTCGATGATTTCGGCGCGCGCCGTCGTCCCCGGAGCGCGAGAAGGCGGAACCGAGCGATCCGGGTCGCTTACCGCTCGTCGCCCGCGTCGAAGGCTTCGGGACTGATCGCCTCGCCCTCGATGGTGAGACCGCCTTCGAGCGTGCGCGTCGGGTACGGGATGTTGACGCCCTCGGCGTCGAAGCGCTCTTTGACCGCCTGAACGTACTCGCCGCGGGTCTTCACGAAGTCCGCGCGCGAGGGGTCCGCGATCCAAAAGCGGCTCTTCAGGCCGACGTAGGAGCCCCCGAGCTCGGAGAGGCGGACCGAGACGCCGGGATCGTCTAGGATGTCGTCGCGCTTCTCGGCCTCCTCGACGATGATCTCGGTCGCCTTGTCGATGTCGTCGTCGTAGCCGATTCCGAACTCGAACTGCACGCGGAGTTTGTCCTTGGCGACGGGGTTCTTGATGACGCCGTCCGTGAGGTTCGAGTTCGGGACGGTGAGCAGTTCGTTGTCGAAGGTCCGGACGCGGGTGACGCGGAGGCTGATGTCCTCGACGACCCCCGAGTTGCCGTCCCACTCGATCCAATCGCCGATGCGGAACGGCTTGTCCGTGTAGATGAAGACGCCGGCGACGAAGTTCGCGATCACGTCCTGCATGGCGAAGCCGATGGCGAGCGTCGCGGCCGCGGCGACGGTCGCCAGCGCCGTCAGGATGTTGCCGTAGCCCGCGAACGCGAACGCGACGCCGACCGAGACGGCGACGATGCCGATCGAGACAACCTTCTGGAGCGGTACCTTTGCGTGTTTGTCGAGGCCGCGGCGATCCATCACGCGGTTGGCGAGCGGCGTGATGATCGCCTTCCCGAGGACGTAGAGGACGACCGCGACGACGACGAACGTGACGGCCGCGCCGATCGCGGCCGCGTAACTCGGCGCGAGACCGATCGCCGACTGGAGCCAGTTGCCGATGAAGCCGCCCGCGCCGCCGGCCTGCAACGGGAGGGCCGTCATCGCGTGTATACCGCCGTGTTCCCTCGGGTCTCGACGAGATCGGCGTTCACGGCGTCGCACAGTTCTTCAGCGAGGTCCTCGGTCGTCGTCCCGCCCCGCGACGAGCGGAGGAACTTCACCTTCACGACCTCCCTGTCCGCGAGCTGGTCGTCGAGCTCGTCGACGACGGCGTCGACGCCACCCTTGCCGACCCATACCGTTACGTCCGCTTCGTGGGCCTTCCGACGTAGATTAGCCATACGTTCTCGTATCTCGCGGCGGCGGTTTGAATCTATTGTCCCCGGACGGGGCTCAGTAGGGGTGTCGCGCCTGCGAACCGCACGCACACGTCGTGACGACGTGACCGTCCTGCAGGCGCGTTCGGGCGTTCCGCCCCGGAATCAGGTAGGCGTCGCAGTCGTCGCACGTGAACCGGACGAGGCGCCGGGGGAGACGCAGGCGGTTGCGTTCGGCGATCCGGCGGGCGAGCCGGACGTACTCGCGCGCCCGGTCGACGTCGCCGTCGCGCGCGGCCGCCGCCGCCAGCGACGCCAATCGATCGATCCGCTCCGCGGCGATTCCGCTCACACGCCCCCTCGGGGCCCGACGGGGCAAAGCGTTTCGATACACCTTTTCGCCCCCGGGCCGTCGACGCCACCCGATGCGCGCGCTCAACTATCTGGAGCTGGCGGGCCCGCTCGAACGCAGCGGGATCGCCACCGCCGCCCGCCAGCAGCACGCCGCGCTCGCCCCGACCGACGTCGCGGTCCGAACGCGGCCGTGGGCGGGCGACGACCCGCTCGACACCGCGCTCTCCGTCGCGCGCGGCGACGGCGTCTTCGCGGACGTCGACCTCGCACACTGCCACCTCTTCGGGCCGGGATCGGTCGCCGTCGCGCGCCACGCCCGCCGCACGGACACCCCGCTCGTCCTCCACGCGCACACGCTCCGCGAGAACACGATGGGGAGTTGGCGCGGCGTCGAACTCCTCGCAGACCCCCTGGAGCGGTATCTCCGGTGGTTCTACTCGCTCGCCGACCGCGTGATCGCACCCTCGACGTACGCGAAAGAGCGCCTCGAAACGTATCCGATCGACGCGCCGATCGACGTCCTGACGAACGGCGTGGACCTCGACTCCCTGGCGGGCGTCGAGGAGTTCCGCGAGCCCTACCGCGAGCGCTTCGATCTGGAGGGGACCGTCGTCTTCACCGTCGGTAACGTCTTCGAGCGCAAGGGGCTGACGACGTTCTGCGAACTCGCCCAGCGCACCGAGTACGAGTTCGTCTGGTTCGGGCCCTACGACACCGGCCCGCACGCCTCGGAGTCGGTGAAGCGGTGGGTGAACGACCCCCCGGAGAGCGTCACGTTCACGGGGTGGGTCGAGGACAAACGCGGGGCCTTCGGGGCCGGCGACGTGTTCGTCTTCCCGACGAAGAGCGAGACGCAGGGACTCGTCGCTCTGGAGGCGATGGCGTGCGGGAAGGCCTGCGTCCTCAGCGACCTCCCGGTCTTCCGCGAGTACTTCACGGACGGCGAGGACTGCCTCCTCTGCGGGAGCGAGGCCGAGTACGTCGACGCGATCGACCGCCTCGCGGCCGATCCCGAGCTCCGCGCCGAGCTGGGTGCGAACGCCCGCGAGACGGCGCGCGAACACTCGCTCGATCGCGTCGGCGCGGAGCTCGCCGACGTCTACCACGACCTCGTCGAGGCGACCTGAATGGCCGATCACCCGCGCGTCGCGGCGTTCACCGACACCTACCTCCCTACCGTCAACGGCGCGACCTACACCGTCCGCACGTGGCGCGAGCGCTGGCAGGCCCGCGGCGGCCGCATGGACGTCGTCTACCCGGACGCCGACTACGACCCCGACCCCGGCGAGCACCCCGTCGCCAGCGTCGACTTCCCCTTCTACGAGGGGTACCGTCTCGCCGCCCCGCACACGCCGCGCGGCGTCGTGACGCCCGACGTCGTCCACGCTCACTCGCCGTTCGCCGTCGGGGTCGCGGGCTACCGCTACGCCCGCCGCCACGACGCCCCGCTCGTCGTTTCCTACCACACGCCGACGAGCGAGTACGTCGAGTACGTCGCCCCGGACGCGCTCACGCCCTCCCTGGAGCGCGTCAGCGCGGCGTGGGAGCGGTGGTTCCTCGATCGAGCCGACCTCGTGCTCGCGCCGAGCGAGCGCGCCTGCGACCGCGTCCGCGACCTCGGCGTCTCGACGCCCGCCGACTCGCTCCCGAACGGCGTCGACGTCGACTTCTTCGCGCCCACCGACGCGAGCGACTTCCGCGAGCGCTACGGCCTCTCGGGGACGCTCGTCGGCTACACCGGCCGGCATGGCTACGAGAAACGCCTCTCAGATCTCGTCGACGCCGCCGCGGACCTCGACGCGACGCTCGTCCTCGGCGGTGACGGGCCCGCCCGCGACGACCTCGAAGCCCGCGCGCGCCGGCGCGGGATCGACGCGCGCTTCCTCGGGTTCCTTCCCCGCGAGGAACTCCCGGCGTTCTACAGCGCCCTCGACGTCTTCGCGTTCCCCAGTCCCGTCGAGACGCAGGGCCTCGTCGCCTTGGAGGCCAACGCCTGCGGAACGCCCGTCGTCGGTGCCGACGCCGGCGCGCTGATCGAGACCGTCGACGACGGCGAGACCGGCTATCACTACCCGGTCGGGGACGCCGCGGCCTTCCGCGACGCGATCCGGCGCGCCCTCGACGAGCGCGACGCGCTCGCGGAGACGTGTCTCGACAGGCGTGAAGAAGTGAGCGTCTCGCGGGCCGTCGATCGCTTGGCCGCGGTCTACGATCGACTGCTCGGCTAACCGATCAGTCGCGGTCTTCGAGCGCGTTGGCGATCCGATCGAGCTTGTTGTTCGTGCGCTCGATCTCCTTGCGAAGCTCCTCGAGCTCGCGGCCGATCTTCTTTCGCGCGCCCGAGTCGCCGTCCTCGCCCCGCGCGCCGGGGCCGGCGCCCCCGGGACCGCCGCCCATGCCACCGGGGCCACCGCCCATGCCGCCGGGGCCGCCGCCACCGCCCATCATGCCGCCCATCATCTGCGCGAACGGGTTGCCGCCGCCACCGCCCATCCCGCCCGCCTCGCCGCCCATCCGCTCTTCGAGCTCCTCGCGGCGGGACCCGCCCTCGCCGTCCTCGCGCTCCTCTCGCTCCGCGCGGATCTCCTCGACGCGCTCGCGGAAGGACTTCGTTTCCTCCTCTCCCTCGTCCTCGCTGGGTTCGTCGTCTGCCATGCCCCACGTTTCGCGTGACGGTGTGAAAAGCCCTGTGTCCTCCTCCCCGCGCACGCGGCGCCTCAGAACGCCTCGGTCCCACGAGCGAGGCGAGCGACGACGGCCGCCGCGAGCAGGAGGACGGCGAGGTCGAATCCCGCCTCGTACAGCGGCTGATAGCGCGGAGCGACCCACTGCGCGATCAGCGTGCCGACCGCGCCGTAGAGCGAGACGCACGCGACGAGCGCGACGAGGCCGGCGATCGCGATGCCGAGCACGCGCGCGCCGCGTCGGAGTGCGACGCCGTCGTCCTCCGTTCGCGCGTTCTCTCCGTCTCGTTCACCGTCGGCGGCCGCGTTCTCGTTCGTGTCCATCGTCTCCTCGGTGTCCGTCGCCTCGTCCGTCGTCGGGTGTTCGTCGTCGCTCACGCCGACCACCGCCGTGCGAGGAGCGCGGCGCCGCCGAGCGCCGCGAGCGCGACCGGGGCGCCGAAGCCGGGCGAGCCTCCCGACATCGTCGGCGTCGTCGTCGACGCGCCCGTGCTCCCGCCCTCGAAGTCGCTGACGTCGAGTCCCACGTCCTCGCGCGTCTCGTTCACGCTGATCGTCCGCGTCGGATCGAGGTTCGCCGCCGCGGTCGTCGTCTCGATCAGCACGCCGTCCTTCCAGAGGATCGCGTCGACGTAGTAGTTGTACCCCGCCGGCACGTCGAGCGTCGCGTTCGGCGTCACCGTCTGCCCCGCGGCCACGCTCGCGACCTCGACCGTCGCGCGGTCGGCGACGAGGTTCGACTCCACCTGTCGGGCGACGTACTCGACGCGGACCGGCTCGCTCTCGCCGCCCGCGTTCGTGACGTACGCGCCGACGTCCAGCGCCGTCCGCTCCGCGCCGGCCTCCGCGACGCCGACGCGCACCGACGGGATCGCGCCGCTCTCGAACGCGTGGAAGCGTACCGGGCTCCGCGCGTAGTCGGGGACGAGCGCGCCGACGCCGCGCACCGTCCGATGGCCCGCGGCGACGCGGCTTCCGTTCTCGTACACCGCCGTTTCGAGGCGATAGCCGCCCTCGCGTTCGACCGTGAGGGACAGCGTCGCCTCGCGCTCGCCGTCGCCGGTCAGCGTCCCGAGCGACGCCCGCGCGCTCGTCGCCACGAAGCCGGTATCGGTGTCGACGGCGCGCGTGCGGACGGTGACGTTCCGCGCGGGACTTCCCTCGTGGGTGAGGTAGTTCGTCACGTCGAGGGTGACGGTGTCGCCCGCGACGCTCGACGGCGAGACGGTCATCTCCGCGTACTCCACGTACGCCGGCGGCCGATCGGGCTCCGGGGGTGCGACGGCGCCGGGGACGGCGAGCGCCGCCACGACGGCGAGCGCCGCGATCGCCGCGGCGGCGCCGAGGAGGGCTCGTTCGACGTTCACGCCGGCACCTCTCACTCGGCCGATAAGTGCCTTCGGGTGTCTCAGGCGAACGCGCCGAGGCTCGCCTGCAGGTCGCGCTCGTCCGCTTCGGCCCGGACCTCGTGACCCACGAGGTCGCGGAGGTCGACCGCGTACACCGTCCCCCCGCGTTCGAGACAGAGCACGCGGCCGCGCGCGCCGACGACCGTCCCCGTGGCGAGCACCTCCGAGACCGGCCGGTCGTCGAGGTCGAGACCGTAGTCGAAGGCGTACGTGTCCACCGGGTCGAAGTCGGCCAGCGCGTCGCGCCACGTCTCCTCGTCGACGGCCGCGTCGAGCCCCGCGATCTTCGTCGGGACGCGGACGCGATCCGGGAAGCGTGCGGCGAGTGCGGCCTCGCGCTCGCGGGCGATCCTGCCGTTCTCGACGGTGTCGAGGTGCGCGGCCCGGTCGGCACCCTGCTCGCGCAGGCGGGTTTCGAGCCGCCACGCGCGAGTGACGCCGACCTTCACGACGTCGGGCGCGAACGCCGCGAGGTAGATGGCGTGGGCCTCGTGGCAGTCCATCTCGTCTTTGAGGCAGTCCCCCCGGCACTTCGCGCACACCCACGTCGAGGTGTGTTGCGGGCAGTAGGGCGCGTCGGCGTTCGCGCACGCGACGTGACCGTCGTCCGTGATCGTCCCCGCGCACCGCCGCTCGCCGAGCGTGTACGCGAGCTCGCGCCCGGGTTCGAGTGCGACGCGCGTTATCGCGCCGCCGTCGGCGAGCTGGAGGCTCGCGGGGCCGTGCTGATCGCGCGGGCGGTAGCCGACGAACTGCACGCGCGAGGGTACGAGAGCGCGCCGTATAGCCGTCCCGCTCGTCACCGCGGCGGGCCGGAGGCAGTTCAGCTCCCGCCGGGGGAACGGTTTAGGGACCCTCTATCGTACGAGACGGTATGTACGACTCGATACTCCTGCCGGTCGACCGTAGCGCTCACGCGGAGATCGTCCGGCGTCACGCCGCGGAGCTCGCCCAGTGGGCCGACGCGACCGTCGAACTCCTCTACGTCGCGGATACGACGCGCGACAGCGTCACCGTCCTCGGCGACGACGTGATCGACGCGCTCGTCCGCTACGGCGAGGAGGTCGTCGCGGAGGCCGGCGAGACGTTCGACGCCCACGGCGTCGGCTACGAGACCGCCGTCGTCCAAGGTCGTCCCGCCGACGCGATCGTGGAACAGGCCACCGAGAGGGGACACGACCTCGTCGTCATGCCGACGCACGGTCGGACGGGGGTCTCGCGCTTCTTCCTCGGCAGCGTCACGGAGTCCGTCGTCCGCGACGCCGACGTTCCCGTGCTCACGGCGCGCAGCCGCGACGAGCGCTACGACTTCCCCTACGAGCGTCTCCTCGTTCCGACGGACGGGAGTACGACCGCGAACGCGGCGATCGACCACGCCCTCGATCTCGCCGAGTCGATGGACGCCGACGTCGACGTCCTCTCCGTCGTGAACGAGGCGTCGCTCGGCCTCGACACCCGCTCGACGGTGATCCTCGACGAGCTCGAAGCGCAGGCCGACGAGACCGTCGGCAGCGCCGTCGCACAGGCCGAGGCGCGCGGAATCGAGGCCGACGGTCACGTCGCGCACGGGTCGCCCCCGGACGTCATCAGCGACCGGGCGGGCGAGGTCGACGCCGACGCGATCGTCATGGGAACGACTGGTCGAAGCGGCCTGGATCGCGTCCTCCTCGGGAGCGTCACCGAGCGCACCGTCCGGAGCGCCGACGTGCCCGTGCTGACCGTCCGGCCGGAGTAACGCGAACCGCCACCGTCGTCCCTCTTTCGCTCGACCTCGTCTCCTCCAGTATGCCGTTTCGCCTACCGCCGCGTCCGGCTGGACGCGGCGTGACACCGCCCACGGCCACCTCTACGCGCCGCATGTCTCGCGAGGCGACGCGATCCGCGAACCGAGTGACCGCACCGGCACGAGGCGATTCCGTATCGCATGATGTGATTTATCGCGCCCTCGAATCGAGAACCGCCGATGGCGGTCGTTAAGGCCCCACGCCGTCACCCTCGACGTATGTGCGGCCGCTACGCGCTGTTCAGCGATCACGAGACGCTCGCGCGACGCTTCGACGTCGAGACGTCGGGCTACGAACCGACGTACAACGCCGCGCCGTCGCAGTCCCTGCCCGTGATCGCGGACGACGATCCCGGGACCCTCAGGGCGTTCCAGTGGGGTCTCGTGCCGCCGTGGGCGGACGACGCGAGCCCCGGGCCGATCAACGCCCGCGTCGAGACGGTGCGCGAGAAACCGACGTTCGCCGAGAGCCTCGAAGAGCGGCGCTGTCTCGTCCCCTGTGACGGCTTCTACGAGTGGCGCGAGGAGGGCGGGACGAAACGCCCCTACTACTTCCACCGCCCCGACGGCGAGCCGTTCGCCATGGCCGGGATCTGGGCGACGTACGAACCCGAGACGACGCAGACGGGTCTCGACGCGTTCGGGGCGGAGGGCTCGCCGGACCGTGCGGCCGACCCCGTGCGGTCGTTCGCCGTCCTGACGCGCGACGCGACCGGGACCGTCGCCGACTACCACCACCGCGAGTCCGTCCTCCTCGCGCCCGAGGAGGAGTCGCGCTGGCTCTCCGCGGAGTACGCGGGGCTCCTCGACCGTGCCAACGACGTCGACCTCGTCGCACGTCCCGTCTCGCGGGCCGTGAACGATCCGGCGAACGATCGTCCCGACCTCGTCGAGACGGTCTAAGCGCTCTCCGCGTCGATGGCCGCTCGGGTCTCCTCGTCGACGCTGACGAGGTGACAGACCGGGTGGCCGGGCTGGGCGACCGGGTTCTGTAGGAGACCGACGACGAGGCCGGTGAACGGCGCGCGAACGACGTGTCGCTCGGTGCCGAAGTGGTCGTGGACGGTGCAGATTGCCTCGCCGTCCTCGACGACGCTCGCACGCGTGACGTGCAGGTCGACGAGGCCGCCGGCGTCGGACCGGACCCACGCCTTCTCCGTGCGCGCGTTGACGACGCGGCGCCACGTGGGTTCGAGGCGTTCGCCGTCGTACATCCCGAGTTCGGTGAGCGCGCTCTCGATACCGGCGCTCGCGCGCTCGACGTGCGCCCGCTGGAAGCGGTGGGCCTCGCCCATCTCGACGGTGATGGTCGGCGTCCCCCGGTTCGTACACGAGGAGCGGATCGAGTTGTCCTCCTCGCCGATGCCCGCGAGTACGACGTTCGCGCCGAACGCCTCCGCGAGGCGGGCCGCCCCCTCGCGTTCCGTCTGCGCTCTGGTGTGGAACATCGTGGTGCGCCCGCGCGTCGACGTGTGGAGGTCGATCCCGTAGTCGCAGTGCGAGAAGAGCCCCCGATACAGTTCGTTGGCGATGCGTTGGGCGGGCGTCGACCGTTCGCTCCCCGGGAACGAGCGGTTCAGGTCCTGATCGTAGATCGGGAGGTAGCGCTGCTGGGCGAGATAGCCCGGCGGATTGACGACGTGAACGATGAGGAGGGTACCGGCGAGGTCGGCGGGGTCGTATCGGACGGCGACGTCGTGGGCGACCTTCACGCCGTTGAGTTCGTCGCCGTGGACGGCCGCCGAGATGAAGACGCTCGGCCCGTCGCGCTCGCCGTTGACGACGGTCACCGGCACCCGGATGGGGTCCCCGAGGAACGTCTCGCTGATCGCGTACCGCGCGTGTCGGACCTCGCCGGGCGGTACGCTGCCGCCGCCGTACTCGAAGGGAGTAGCCATGCGAGCACCGAGGCGCGCCGGGCACTTATCGAAGTCGTAAACCACAAGACGCGATACACAATCGCCGTCGGGCCGAGCCGTGAGTTTCAGGTCCCTCATTCCGAGGGACGGGCGTGCTCGATGCCCGCCGCCGCGCGGCCGTCGTCGGCTTCCTCGTCGCGGCGCTCGCCCTCGCCGGCCCCTTCTGGTTCGTCGATGCGGGCGAGGTGACCGCGGAGCTCGCGGCCGCCGACCTCGGTCTGATCGCGCTCGTCGGCGTGGCGGCGCTCACGTGGCTCGGCGCGTGGGCGTTCGCCCTCCGCCTCGTCCTCGGCGCGATCGGTCCGACGCTCCCCTACGGCGACTCCGTCCTCGTCTACGCGGCCGCGTCGTTCGCCAACAACGTCACGCCGTTCGGGCAGGCGGGCGGCGACGTCGTCCGCGTCCTCGCCGCCCTCAGTCGCGGGATCGGCCGCCGGCCGATAGTCACCCGTGTCGCTCGCGCTCGTCACGCACCACGGGACGTCGCGGGCGTTATCGATCACACCCCCTACCGCCGCAACGGTGGTAAAAAAGCCGCCGAACTCCGTTCGGAAGGCCGTTCCGTCGGTCACCACTCGGTGACCCCGGAACGACTCAGAGGCACAACCGGTGACAACCACCGGCACGTATCGAGTGGGACGGCCCGGTGTTTAACTCACCTGTTGGATCGACTCCCGTCGGGCAATACGTGATAATAAATCCTTCGTACATTCATACCGTTCAGCGCTTCGATCGTACCAACGAGCTTATACGCCGAGAACGCACCACCGGAGCGTATGGCCAGCGACCCCGAACAGTTCGCACGACTGCTCGTCGATCGTGCACCGTTCCTCCGGACGCTGGCCGACGGCGCCGTCCCGAAGCGCGTGCTCGCCGACGCGCACGACGTCTCACGCTCCACCGTCGATCGCGCGGTCCGCGACCTGGAGGCCACGGGGGCCGTCGAGCGCCGCGACGGCGCCGTCGCTCTCACGCTGATCGGGCGACTCGGCCTCGCCGCGCACGACGCCTTCCGCGCCGACGTCGACGCGCTCGCGGGCGCCGCCTCCCTCTCCGCCCTCCCCGCCACCGCGTCCGTCACGCTCGACGTCGTGCGAAACGCCGAGATCGTCGACGCCGATTCGAAGACGCCGCACCGTCCCGTCTCCGTTCTGACCGACCTCTTGGCGGAGGCCGTGCGCGTCGAACTGTACGCCACGCGCGTGCTCCCGGAGGCGATGGACACGCTCCGCCGGCGCGTCGACGCGGGACTCGTCCTCGACGCGTACGTCGTCCCGGACGTCCTCGACGCGCTCTTCGTCGATTTCCGCGGGCCCATCGAAGCCGTCCTCCAAGCGGAGACGGTCACGCTCTTCGAGGTCGAACCGACCTACCCGTTCGGCCTCGCGCTCTGTCACCTCCCGGACGGTAGGCGGGTCGTCTGTCTCGCCTGCGGCGATCGCGGTGTCGCACTCCTCCTCGTCAACGACACCCGCGAGGCCCTCTCGTGGGCGCGCGAACGCCTCGATCGCGTCGCGGCGGCCGCCCGCCCTCTTCGCTGAGCGGCTACGTCCGGAGCGTCGCGCCCTCGTACGTCCGCTCGACGCGGTACTCGACGTCCGAGAGCCGCGTCGCCGACCAGACGCCGAGCGCGACCGCCGCGTCGTCGCGAACCGCCGACGCGACCGACAGGTGCTCGCCGGCGCGCAGGACGGGACACAGCTCGTCGTAGACGCGCTCGCCGCCCACCGACACCGCGATCCGCGCGTCGATGGCCGGTCCGGCGCCGACGTTGCTGGCGACGAGCGTGCCGCCCCGCGTTTCGAGGACGATCTCGGGGGCGGCGTCGGCGCGCCGCGTCCGGCGCTGTTCGACGTTCCCCCACACGAGCGTCAGCGCGTACCACACCGTCGCGAGGACGACGTAGAGCGCGAAGAGCAGACGCGTCCGACCCGCCGCGACGACGCCCGTGAGGTACGCGACGAAGGTCAGTCCGACCGAGAGGCCGAAGGCGACGACGCCCGCGGCGAGGACGACGGACCGCCCGACGAGTCGGCGGACGCGCGTTCCGTACCCGCGAAAGCCGACTTCCGACTCGCCGCTCGGCGACCAATCGAAGGGGAGTGACGACATCGTCCGAGACGTATCACCGCGAGCTACTACGGTCCACCGGCCGGGCGACACGCGCGTCGAGTGCGCCGTAACGCCCTTGTCGGTGCCGGTCGCGCGGACGAACGTGCTCTCCGTGTCCGGTCTGCGGAAGACCTACGGCGACGTCGAGGCCGTCCGCGGCATCGACTTCGAGGTCGCCGACGGCGAGGTGTTCGGTCTCGTCGGCCCGAACGGCGCGGGCAAGACGACGACGCTCAAGACCCTCGCCGGCCTGCTCGAACCCACGTCGGGCGAGGTGGTCGTGAACGGCTACGACGCCGGCGATCCCGAGATGCGCCGCACCCTCGGCTTCCTCCCCGAGGAGTCGCCGCTCTACGAGGACATGACGCCGCGATCGTACCTCCGGTTCTTCGGCGACCTCTACGACGTGGATCGGGAGACGGCGGACGAGCGGATCGCCGCCGCGCTCGACCGCCTCGACCTCGACGCCCGCGACCGCCCCGTCGGTGACTTCTCGAAGGGGATGAAGCGGAAGGTCGCCATCGCGCGCTCGCTCGTCAACGACCCCGACGTCCTCGTCTACGACGAACCCGCCTCGGGGCTCGATCCGACGACGACGAACGTCGTCATCGAGTTCACGCGCGACCTCGCCGCGCGGGGCAAGACGATCGTCTTCAGCGCCCACGACCTCCACCACGTCGAGTCGGTCTGCGACCGCGTCGCCATCGTCTCCGAGGGGGCGATCGCGGCCGAGGGAACGCTCGACGAGATCCGCGCCGCGCACGGCCGCGTCGAGTACCGCGTCTTCACGGACGTCGGGGTCCCGGGCGCGGAGCGCCTCGACGCCGAGCGCGGGGACGGCGCTCGGTACCGCGTGCGCGTCGACTCGATGGCCGCCGTCGAGGACGTCCGCGAGCGCGCCGCCGAGGCCGGCGGCGACGTCCTCGACATCCGGACGCGCGAGTCCACGCTGGAGGACGTCTTCCTCGCCGTCACGGGAGGGCCGGCGTGAGCCCGCGACGCGTCCTCCGGATCGCGCGCTGGGAGGCGGGACGCAACGCCGGGACGATCGACCGACGGACGGCGATCCTCCTCGCGTGCACGCTCCTCGTCGTCGCGCTCGTCGCGCCCGCGCTCGTCCTGTCCGCGCCGACGCCCGGCCAGGGCGTCTACCGCGTCGCGGTCGACGACGCGAACCCCTACCGCGCGCCCGTCGCGCTGAACGACCGACTCAGCGCCGTCCCGCCGGGCGCGAACGCCGTCGAACGCGGCCGCGCGGACGTCGCCGTCGTCGGCACGAGCGGCTTCGTCGTCGCCGACAGCGCGAAGGGGCGCGCGGCGCTCGCCGCCCTGCGAAGCGCCACCGAGGCGTACAACGACCGGCTGATGGCGACGGAGAACGACGTCGCCGCCGCGTTCCCCGTGACCGTCGACGTCTCGTACGTCGAGCGCGGGACGCGCGTCGCCGGCGGCTCCGGCGGGAGTGCAGCGATCGACGCCGACGACGGGGCCGGCGCGCGGACGGACGACGGCGGAACGACCGTCGGCGGCGGGACGACTGCTGACAGTGGGGCAACGACGGGCGACGGGACCGGCACGACGACGGCTGTCGGAGGCGGCGCATCCGCGGGCACCGCGGGACCGAGCGTGAGCGGCGACGCGAGCGCGCCCGCGAACACGCCCGGCGGTCTCACGCCGCCGTTCCCCTTGGAGTCGCTGTTGCTCGCGTTCGTCTTCGTCCTCCCGCTGAACGTCGTCATCCAGTCCTACGGCTCCAGCGTGCTCGACGAACGGGTCGACCGCCGGGGCGAACCGCTCCTCGTCTCCCCGGCGACGCGCGCCGACATCGTGGCCGGGAAGACCCTCCCGTATCTCGCCGCGGCCGCGCTCGTCACGGTCCCCATCGCCTACGCGGTCGGTGCGGGCGTCGCGTCCGTGCTCGCCGTCCTCCCGCTCGCCGCGCTCTTCCTCGGCGTCACCTTCCTCGGCGCGCTCTTCGCGCGCTCGTACAAGGAGCTCACGTTCGTCACGGTGACCGTCACGGTCGTCCTGATGGCCTACGCCTTCGTCCCCGCGGTGTTCACCGAGGTCCACCCCATCGCGGCTATCAGCCCGCTCTCCGTCGTCGTCCGCGACATCCGCGGCGATCCCTTCCAGCTCGGGGGCTTCCTCCTCGCCACCGTCCCGGTCGCCACCGCGGCGGTCGTCTGCTACGGCCTCGGCCTCGGCGTCTACCGCGAGGAGGACCTCTTCACCCAGAAACGCCTCCCCGCGAAGGCGCTCGACGCGCTCGCGGCCCCCCTCACGTCCGTCCGGCGCGTCGGTCTGCTGACCGTGGCGCTCGTCCCCTTCGTCCTCATCGCCGAACTGTTCGCCGTCGCGTCGCTGTTCGTCGCGCCGCCCGACCTCGCCGTGCCGATCGTCCTCGTACTCGTCGCCGTCATCGAGGAGGTCGCCAAGAGCGTCCACGTCTACGCCGGCTTCACGAACGCGCGCTTCGAGCGCGCCACGCGGGCGGCGCTCGCGCTCGGCGTCGCCTCCGGCGTCGGCTTCTTCCTCGGCGAGAAACTCCTCCTCCTCACGCGCCTCGTCGGTCTCTCGGATCTCACCGTCGGCGGCGCGGCGTTCGGCAACGCGGAACTCGGCGCGGGATCGCTCGCGCTCCTCGCCGCTCCGCTCGTCCTCCACGCGGTCACCGCCTCGGTGTCGGCGCTCGGGGCGCGCCGGAGCGCGCGGGGGTACGCGATCGCCCTCGCCGGGGCGGTTCTCCTCCACCTCGGCTACAACTACACGGTGGTGACCACCGTTGGATAGTCGCCTCGTCCTCGCGCGCCGCGAACTCGCCTCCCTGCGCCGCGAGAAGACGATCGTCCTCGCGCTCGCCATCCAGCTGTTCGTCGCGGCGTTCTCGTCCGTCCTCGTCGTCGGCCTCGTGAGCCTCTACGCGCCGGGCGCCGCGGGCGGTGCCGTGGCCGTCGACGTCGGCGTGACGGGCGACGCCGCCGACGACCTCGGGCCGGTCGTCGATCGCGGCGACGCCATGTACGCGACCTACTACGACGCGGAGAGGGCGGCGCGCGCCGGCTTCGAGCGCGGCGACGTCGACGCCGTCCTCGTCGCCGATCGCCTCGACAGCGGTCGCACGTACGTCGACGCCACCGTCCCCGACGGCTCGTTCGCCACCACCGTCGTCGTCAGTCGGCTGAAGGCGGCGCTCTCGCGCTACGAGCGCCAGCGCCGCGCCGCCCTCTCGACGCGCCTCGATCGCCAGCCCCTCGACCTCCCGCCCGAGCGCGGCGGGAGCACGTATCACGGGTTCACCTACACGGTGCTCATCCCCGCGCTCGCCTTCCTGCCGGCGTTCATCAGCGGCTCCATCGCCGCCGACAGCATCGCGGAGGAGCGCGAGCGCGAGACGTGGGACCTCCTGCGGAGCGCACCGCTCTCGATCCCCGAGATCGTCGACGGGAAGGCGCTCGCGTTCGTCGCCATCGCGCCCGCGCAGGTCGCGTGTTGGTTCGCGTTCCTCGCGCTCAACGGCACGCCGATCCACGCGCCCCTCGCCGCGCTCGGGTTCGTCACCGCGCTGACCGGCCTCCTCGTCGTCGGCGGTGTCGCGGCAGCGCTCGCCGTCCCGAAACACCGCGAGGCTCAGCTCGTCTACTCCTTCGGCGCGCTGGGCGCGTTCGGCGCGGCGAGCCTCCTCCCCGAGAGCCCGCAGAACGTCGTCGCCAAGCTCGCCATCGGGTCGCCGACGACGATCACGTGGCTCACGGTCGTGGGCGCGATCGTCCTCGGCGTCGTCAGCTACGCCGCGACCCGCGTCGCCGCGGCCCGGGCGGCGACCACGTAGCTCCCGTCCGCCGCCGAACCGTTCTTCGGTCCGGCCACCCTACCGGGGGTATGGTCGAACGCGTCACCAGCGAGGGCGTCCGCACGGTCGACACCGTCCTCGAACGCTACGGATCGACGAACCGTCCCCAGCTCCGCGTCACCGACTCCGACGCGGTGCCGGTGGGCGAGGTGGTCCGCCTCGCCGTCGACGACGCCGAGTACCGCACGCGGGTGGCGGAGGACGCCTCCGGGAGCGCGGTGCTTCGCGGGGCGTTCGAGTCGCCGCGGCTCGCGCGGACGCCCGGCGAGGGCGAGAACCACCTGCGCGCGTGGCTGCACGCGCTCGATCTCGACTACGGTCGGACGATCCACCTCGACGTCGTGACGTCCGACTACAAGTACGGGGTCCGCGCGCCGGGCGAGCGAGCGACGTACGCAGCGACGGAGGCCCCCGACGACGGGTTGGCGAGCATCGCGCGGGACCTCGACGGCTAGGGATCGGGGTGTCGCGGAAGGTCGCGCGGTAGTCGTCGCGGGTGAGCTCGGTGGCGACGGCGTCGAGAGCGCGCCGTCGCTCGCCGATCGCCGCGTCCCGGCGGTCACGGCCACTCCCGTGTCGTCGCTGCGCTCTTCGCACCAGCGTTGCGAACCCGTTTTCGGCGTACCTATACGGCTCATCGCCACCGGTGCGATTTCCGGTTTGACAGACCTACCGCTCTCCCTCGCGCGGCGGCTGACCGTGGGACCGTCTGCCACGATAAACATATAAGAATACCGGTCGAGTGACAGCGATCGTCGAGACGACGAAACGCCTCTCAGGCGACTCTAAGGGACCTGTAGTGGGTGTTAGTAGATACCACTGTCCGCTGCCATTACCGAAGGGTTTAAGTACTTGTCGACCTTATCTGTGGTTAGGAACCGCCGGTCGGAGGAACTTATACATTCTTCTCCTACCGGATCCGGAGTATCCATCATGAGCGACACCACGATCCGCACGTACACCAGCGACAGTCAGCGAACAGAGCGCACGACCGAGGAGACGACCGACGAGCGAACCGACGTCGACGTCTGTCCCGAGTGTGGCGGCACGCTCCGCACCGACGAGACCCACGGCGAGACCGTCTGCGCCGACTGTGGTCTCGTCGTCGAGGAGGACGGCATCGACCGGGGGCCGGAGTGGCGGGCGTTCAACAGCCAGGAGAAGGACCAGAAATCGCGCGTCGGCGCCCCGACGACGAACATGATGCACGACAAGGGGCTCTCGACCAACATCGGCTGGCAGAACAAGGACGCCTACGGCAACTCGCTGTCGAGCCGCCAGCGCCAGAAGATGCAGCGCCTGCGCACCTGGAACGAGCGCTTCCGCACCCGCAACAGCAAGGAGCGGAACCTGAAGCAGGCGCTCGGCGAGATCGAGCGCATGGCCAGCGCCCTCGGCCTCCCCAAGGAGGTCCGGGAGACCGCGTCGGTCATCTACCGCCGCGCGCTCGACGAGGACCTCCTCCCCGGTCGCTCCATCGAGGGCGTCGCCACCGCCGCCCTCTACGCGGCGGCGCGTCAGATGCAGACCCCGCGCTCGCTCGACGAAGTCGCCACCGTCTCGCGCATCGACGACATGGAGTTCAAGCGGACCTACCGCTACATCGTCCGCGAGCTCAACCTCGAAGTCGCCCCCGCCGACCCCGCGAGCTACGTCCCGCGCTTCGTCAGCGAACTCGACCTCAGCGACGAGGTCGAGCGTCAGGCCCGCGACCTCCTGAAGACCGCCGGCGACCAGGGGGTCACAAGCGGTAAGTCCCCGGTCGGCCTCGCCGCCGCCGCGATCTACGCCGCGAGCCTGCTCGCCAACCAGAAGGTCACGCAGAGCGAGGTCAGCGAGGTGACGGACGTCTCCGAGGTCACGATCCGCAACCGCTACCAGGAGCTCCTCGAAGCCGCCGAGAACGCGGCGTAAGCGGATCTCCGGTGTCCTCCGCGCGGCCCCGCGCCGTGTGACGGCTCGTCGCACGCGTTCGATTCGTCTTCTCCCGACGCCATCGCGCGTAGCGACGGCTCTCTCCCTCTTACTCACTCACCGCCACTCTCACTCCCGAGTGCGCTCGCCCGCCTCGACCGGGACGCTCACGCGGTTCTCCGCGGGCGGCACGACGCACGCGAACCCGTCGTCGTACGCGCAGAAGGGACTGTACGCGGTGTTGAAGTCGACTATCACGTCGTCCCCGGTCTCGAACGCCTCGACGTCGAGTTCGAGGTATCGTCCCCGCTCGTACGTGGCCTCGCCGTTCGTCGGGTCCGTGAACGGGACGAAGAGTCCCTCCTGCGCGGGCGCGGCGTACGCTTCGAGGACGTGGTGTTCGTCCGCGAGCGTGAAGCCGATCGTCGCGGCGCGCTCGTAGGTCCGATCCGGGCCGGCCGTCGTCGCCAACTCGATTTCCTCGCGTTCGCTCGGGACCTGGATCCGGCCGACGACGCGGTAGTCGGGATCGGGCGCGTAGTAGTCGAGGCCGTCGAAGGCGTCGCGCTCGCCGGGCGGGATCGGCGACTGGGGATGCTCGGCGAGGAACTCGTCTTTCTCCGCGCGGTACTCGGCGATGCGCTCGCGCCACGCGCGCTCGTCGAAGTCGGATTCGGGCATACGCTCCGTACCGTCTCCGCCGCGGTAAGGCGTGCGGTAGCGGCGCGCTTTTGTCCCGCCCGCGCGAGCGGCGAGACGTGCGCTCGATCTCCGGTGCCGACGGCGGCGGCCAGCTCGTCCGGAGCGCCGCCGCGTTCGCCTGCCTGAGCGGTCACGCCGTCGAGGTGACGGACGTCCGCGCCGCCCGTGAGTCGCCCGGCCTGAAACGCCAGCACGTCGCGGCGCTGGACGCCCTCGCCGCGATCACCGACGCCGATCTCGACGGCGCGAGCGTCGGCTCCGAACGCGTGACGATCGATCCCGGGCCCGTGACGGGCGGCGCGGCGCGCGTCGAGATCGGAACGGCGGGGAGCGTCCCGCTCGTCTTCGACGCCGTCCTCCCGCTGGCCGCGCGCCTCGATTCCGCCTTCGAGCTGACCGTCACCGGCGGAACGGACGTCCGCTGGGCGCCGCCGCTCGATTACCTCGCCCGCGTGAAACTCCCGCTCCTCCGAGCGCACGGCCTCGAGGCCACGGTCACCCCCGATCGCCGCGGCTTCTACCCCGCGGGCGGTGGCGCGGCGACGCTGACGCTTCGCCCCTCCGAGATCGACCCGCTGGTGCTCCCCTCGCGCGGTCCCCGGCGGGCGATCGACGTCCGCTCGGTGGCGAGCGCGTCGCTGGCCGACGCGGACGTGGCGCAGCGCCAGGCGGACGCCGCGAGCGAGGCGGTGCCGGGCGACGTCTCGACGACGGTCACGTCGGCGGAAACGGACTCCCCGGGATCGGTGGTGACGCTCGTCGCCCGGTACGCGGAGACGCGCGCGGGCTTCTCGGCGCTCGGTGAGCGGGGGAAACCCGCCGAAGACGTCGCCCGCGAGGCCGTCGCCGCCTTCGAGGGCTTCGACGCGACGGCGGCGAGCGTCGACGCCCACCTCGCGGATCAGCTCCTCCCGTTCGCGGCGCTCGCGGGCGGCGCGTACGTCGCGCCCGAGCGGAGCGATCACCTGGAGACGCACGCCGACCTGCTCGACGCGTTCGGGGTCGACGTGACGATCGGGGAGGAAGCCAGAGGCGACGACGGCGACGCGGACGACGAGTGCGTGCGGGTGCGCGTCGCGCCGCGCCTCAGTCGGTGAGGCCGTATCCGCGCTTGAACAGCGCGACGTCGACGGCGAGCACGACGACGGTGAGGGCGACGAGGACGCCGAGCGCCTCGTTGACCGGGATGTCAGAGACGCCGAGCACGCCGTAGCGGACGCCGTTCACCATGTAGACCATCGGGTTGAGGTAAGAGGCGGTGAGCGCCGCGCCGCTGAGGGCGTCGAGGCTGTAGAAGACCCCGCCGAAGAAGACGAGCGGCCGGAGGATAAACTGATTGAGCACCGTGAGGTGATCGAAGTCGTCGGCGACGAGGCCGCCGATGACGCCGAGACCCGCGAACAGCGTGGCGATCACGAGCAGGAAGACGACGGCGTACGCGGGGTTGGCGAGCGAGTGGACGGGCGTGAAGACCGCGCCGATGACCGCGATGAGCACGCCGATGATGATCCCGCGCAGCGCCGAGGAGGCGACGTAGCTGAACACCATCGAGCGGTAGGAGAGCGGCGACGTCAGCGGCTCGTGGATGTACTCGTTCCACCGGCCGTGGAAGATCGAGAACGAGGCGTTCTCGAAGGCGTTCCCGATCGCGCCCAGCACGACGAGGCCGGGGAGGATGAACTGGATGTAGGGGACGCCGCGGATCTCCTGGATCCGCGAGCCGAGGATGACGCCGAAGACGGAGAAGTAGAGGACGTTCGTGATGAAGGGCGGGAGGAAGGTGTTCCAGGGCCGCCGGAGGAAACGCAGGATCTCGCGCTTCGTGAGCGTCTTCGTCCCCGTTGAGAACAGGCGGCTCTCGCTCATCGGCTCGCCTCCGCGGTGACGCGGTCGCCCGCGCCTTCGCCGTCGTCGCCGTCACCGGTCTCCGCGCTGTCGCTCGCCGCTTCGTGGCTCTCCGCGTCGGCGTCCGCGCCCGCCTCGCGGCGCGTCAGGTCGACGAACACCTCTTCGAGCGAGGTGCGCTCGATGTCGATGTCGAGCGGGGTGTGACCCGCGGCTTCGAGTTGCCGGAGGACGCTCGGAACAACCTCGCTCGCGCTCGTCGCGCGAACGCGGATCGCGTCGCCCTCGACCGCGACGCGCTCGATCCGCTCGTCGTCGAGGGCGGGCGCGTCCCCGATCGCGCTCTCGCAGTAGACGGTGAGGGTGTCGCTTCCCTTCTCGGTGAGCTCGTCCGGGGTCGCGACCGTCACCTTCCGTCCCGAGTCGATGATGGCGACCTCGTCGCAGAGGCGTTCGGCCTCCTCGATGTAGTGCGTGGTGAGGAGGATCGTCGTCCCCTCGTCGTTCAGGTCGGTGATGACCTCCCAGAGGTCGTGGCGCAACTCGACGTCGACGCCCGCGGTCGGTTCGTCGAGGATGAGGAGGTCGGGGTCGGTGACGAGCGCGCGGGCGAGCATGAAGCGCCGTTTCATCCCACCCGAGAGCCAGTCGAAGCGGACGTCGCGCTTGTCGTAGATGCCGACGCGCTTGAGCGCCTCGGCGGCGCGTTCCTCGGCCTCGGCCTCGGGGATCCCGTGGTAGCCGGCCTTGTGGTGGAGGACCTCCTCGATGGGGAAGAAGCGATCGACGTTGAACTCCTGTGGGGCGAGCCCGATGGCGTCGCGTGCGCCCTGATAGTCCTCCTCGACGTCGTTGCCGAAGACTTCCGCGCGGCCGCCGGTCTTGCGGACGAGGCCGACGAGGACGTTGATGAACGTCGTCTTCCCCGCGCCGTTCGGCCCGAGGAGACCGAAGAACGACCCCTCGGGGACCGTGAGGTCGAGACCGTCGAGCGCCTGGACGTCGCCGTAGTCCTTCTCCAGACCCTCGACGCGGATGGCTGGTGGCATTCGTGTCCGAATGGAGGCGACGGGCCGGATTAAGACCGGCGGAACCCGGGGCATAACGCCGAGAACCGCGGGACCGAGTCACACGCACTCGGCCGTCGCGTTCGAGACGGTGTCCCGTCGGACCGTCCGGACCGCGCGCCGCGCTCGGTGGCGATCGCGGGTCGCCGTGCTCTCCGCTCGCCGCTCCCCGCCCCCGCTCGCCGTTCGGCGGGGCCTCCCTCCGCTCGGTCCCGCCTACCCCGTGTTCTTCATCCCGGCCGCGATCCCCTTCACGGTGAGGCGCAGCGTCCGCTCGGCCTCGTCCGTGCGGTGGGTCTGTCGGAGGAGCGAGACCTGGAGGGCGTTGAGCGGGTCGACGTAGGGGTTGCGGCGTTCGAGGCTCTCGGCGAGCCAGTCGCGCGCGACGAGCTCCTCGGACTCCAGCACGTCGAGGACGCCCTCGCTCGCGCGTTCGTACTCCGCCTCGATCGTGGGGAAGATCCGCTCGCGGAGGTCCGGTTCGGCGAGCGCGGCGTACTCGGCCGCGACCTCCATCTCGGTGCGCGCGAGCGCCATCGACGCGTTGTCGATCGTCGTGCGGAAGAAGGGCCACGCCTCGTACATCTCGCGGAGCGTCTCGACGTCGCCGCCCGCGTCGAGATAGGCTTCGATGCCGGTCCCGAGGCCGAACCAGCCGGGGACGACGCAGCGCGATTGCGTCCACGAGAACACCCACGGGATCGCGCGCAGGTCCTCGACGCTGCGCTCCGCGGAGCGACTCGCGGGCCGCGACCCCATGTTCAGCTCCTCGATGACGGTGATCGGCGTCGCCTGCTCGAAGTAGGAGACGAACCCCTCGGTGTCGAGGAGGTCCCGATAGGCCTCGTGGGCCGCGGGTGCCATCGTCTCCATCGCCTCGATCCAGTCGGGATCGATGGCGTCGCCCCGATCGGACGCGGCGTCGCGCTCGCCCCGGTCGACCGCGTCGTAGCGCGCCCGGATCTGGGCGTTCAGCATCTGTTCGAGGTTCCGCTCGGCGATGTAGGGGTTGCCGTACGTGTCGGCGATGGACTCGCCCTGTTGGGTGAACTTCACCTCGCCGGTGACGGTCTCGGGCGGGAGGGCGAGGAGGGCCTCGTTCATCGGGCCGCCGCCGCGGGAGATCGAGCCCCCGCGGCCGTGGAAGAGCCGTAACTCGACGCCGAGGTCGTCCGTGATGTCGGCGAGCTTCCGCTGGGCCTCGTTGAGCGCCCAGTTCGCGGCGAGGAAGCCGTTCTCCTTGTTCGAATCGGAGTAGCCGAGCATGACCTCCTGGACGTTCCCGCGGGCCTCCACGGCGGCGCTGTAGGCCTCGTTGTCGAAGAGGGTTTCCATGGTCTCGCGGGCGTTCCCGAGCGCGGATTCGGTTTCGAGCAGGGGGACGACGTCGAGTCCGCAGTGCTCGGGGAGGTCGACGACGCCCGCCTGATCCGCGAAGAAGAGCACTTCGAGGACGTGGCTCGGACGCTCGGTCATGCTGATGCAGTAGGTGTCGATGGCGGCCTCGCCGTACTCGGCGTGCCAGTCGGCGAGCGCGTCGAAGCGCGAGCAGACGCGCGTCGCGTCCTCGGAGAGCTCCTCGGTGTCGGCCAGATCGAGGACGGGGTCCGCCTGGAGCATCGCCTCGGTGAGGAACTCGACGCGCTCGTCCTCGTCCATTCCCGCGTAATCGATGCCCTCGCGTTCGAGGGCCTCCTCCAGGGTGTCGGTGTGCATCTCCTGGTGGTCGCGGAGGTCGAGGCTGGCGAGGTGGAACCGGAAGGTCCTGACCTGTCGTTCGAGGGGATCGAGGTACTCGTCGGCGATGCGGTCAGCGCCGTTGGCGCGCAGCGCGTCCTCGACGACGTCGATGTCGGCGAGGAACTCGTCGGCGTCGTCGTACCCTCCGGGACGGACGTCCGCGATGCGCCCGAGGCGGCGCCACATGACGAGCACCTTCTGACGGAGCGGTTCGTCCGGGTAGCGTTCGCGGGTCTCGGCGACGAGCGACGGCACGCGCTCCGCGTCGCGGTTGAGCGACGCCTCGACGCTCCCGAGGTCCATGCGCGAGGCGTCTTGGCTGAGCACGCCGGAGACGTCGTCGAGCGTCTCGCGGTATTTCTCGACGGCGATGTGACGCTGGCGCTCTAAGGTCTTGCTCGTCACCTCGGGGGTGACGTAGGGGTTGCCGTCGCGGTCGCTCCCCGCCCACGAGCGGAAGTCGAGGATCTCGGGGACGGCCGGTGGATCGTCGTACTGCTCGGCGAGCGTGTCCTCGATGCGCGCGTACACCTCGGGGACCTGATCGAAGATGACGTTCGCGAGGTACCAGTGGACGTTCCGGGCCTCGTCGAAGGGCTCGGGGCGGCGATCGCGTACCTGCTTGGTGGTCCAGACGCTCTCGACGAGCGCGCCGAGGCGCGCGAGCTTGTTCGCCTGCTCGCGCTCGGTGAGACGGTGTTGATCGAGCTCTTCGAGGAGGTCGGTGACGCGGACGAGCGTCGCCTTCACGGTCTTTCGACGGGCCTCCGTCGGGTGGGCGGTGAAGGTGGGGACGACGCGGACCGCGTCGAGGACGTCGGCGACGTCGTCCGCGCTCGCGCCCCGATCGGCGAGCGTCTCGACGGCGGCGGGGAGGCCGTCCGCGAGCGTCCCGGCGTCCTCGCCCTCGCGGAGCGAGCGGACACGTTCGCGCTCCTCGGCGAGGTTCACGAGCTCGAAATAGGTGGTGAACGCGCGAGCGACCGAGGCGTTGACGTCCTCGTCGTTCGACTCGACGATCCGCTGGAGCGCCTCCCGGCTCGACGCCTCTCCGCGTCGATAGGCGATCGCCGCCGTTCGGGCGTCCTCGACGGCCTCGAACGCCGCCGACGAGGCGTGTCGCTCGACGGCGTCGCCGAGCAACTCTCCGAGTTCGCGGACGTCCTGTCGAACGCTCCGTCCGTGTAGTTCCATGCCACGGTAGTCCGCGGCGTGATCCCTATAAAGCACCGACTTCTCCCAGTATTGCCACGGTCCCGAGTTAATTCTGTGGCGCCCGTCGTGTCACACCCGTTTCGACCGTTCGGCTCCGCGGTGACGGGTGAAGTCGCGCCGACGACTCACGCGCCGTCCGCGTGCGTCGCCTGCGCACACCCGGGTTTCTCCTCGCGCGGCCACGCGCCAAAGCCTAAAGACTATACTTCGGGACTGCCACACTAGAGCCACCGCAGTATCCCCCGTCCTCACTCCCCCCACCATGTCATCCGACGACGACCCGGACCACGGCGCCGACTCCGACGCGGACGAGCGCGGTCCTCCGACTGTTCTCGCCGTCGACGACGATCAGGACCTCGCCGACACGTACGCCATCTGGCTCCGCGACGACTACGACGTCCGCACCGCGTACGACGGCGAGAGCGCCATGGAGACGATCGACGAGTCGGTCGACGTCGTCCTCCTCGATCGACGGATGCCCGACATGTCCGGCGGCGAGGTGCTCGAATCGATCCGCGACGCCGGCTACGACGTCCGCGTCTCAATGCTCACCGCCGTCGAACCGGACGTCGACATCGTCGACATGGGGTTCGACGAATACCTCGTGAAGCCGGTCACGCGCCAGGACGTCGTCGACGTCGTCGAGCGCCTGCTCGCGCGTGCCGACTACGACGACGAGGTGCAGGAGTACTTCGCCGTCTCCGAGAAGATCGCCACCCTCGAAGCCGAACTCTCCCCGGAGGAACGCGCCGACAGCGACGAGTACCAGCGGCTCGAACGACGCAAGGACGAACTCAAGGACACCGTCGACGAGGCGCTGATGGAGGTCCAAGACTTCGAGGACGCGTTCCGCG
Organism: Halarchaeum nitratireducens; assembly: GCF_014647155.1. Lineage (GTDB taxonomy): Archaea > Halobacteriota > Halobacteria > Halobacteriales > Halobacteriaceae > Halarchaeum > Halarchaeum nitratireducens. The sequence continues at coordinate 206,359 of NZ_BMOQ01000005.1, forward strand.
AGATCGAAGGGTAGGCGTTACGCGACGCCGGTCGCCTTGCTTCCGAGGACTTCCTCCCCGGTCGCGTTGCGTAGCGGCTCTGTCATCGCCGTCCCGGTCACGTTGTCCGCGTACATCAGGTGACTGTTCGTGTTCACGTAGACGATCTCAAGCGCGCGGTCGCCGTCGATGTCGTAGGCAGTTATGGGCGATTTGGCGACGCCGCCCGAGACTATTTTCTCGTTCGTTCCGTCACGCACGTCGACGAGATTGAGGTTACCCGAGCCGTCGACGCGGGGCACCCGCGCGACCCCGTCGCCGTCGAAATCCGTCGGTTGAGATGCGCCGACACCCTGATTCTGCGCCGCCTTCCCGTTCGAGATCTGCGTCGCTTTCCCGCCCTCCGGCTGGTAGACGTACTGCTCTTGGCTACCGCCGACGAACACCAGTTCGTTCTCCCCGTCGCCGTCGACGTCGCCGATTCCGCTGACGCCGTCGACGCCACCGTTGGCGCTGTTGTCAAGCACGACGGTCGGGTTCTCGCTGGGGGCGACTCGGTACACCCGTCCGTCGCCGGGCTTCGTGTAGAATATCGACGGCCCGGTACCGTTCCAGTAGCCGACGGCGAGTAGCGACTTGGTGTGATCGACGTCGGTCGCGATTCTCGTCGTCCCACTTTCGTTAGTGAGGGAGAGCGCGCCGGAGCTATCGACGTACGGGGTATCGAGGACGTCGTCGCCCGTGAAGTCGTACTCGCGCGGACCGATCACGGTCGCGTCCGTCGGCGAGAAGCGTCGCGGATCGACGCCCGTCGCGTTCGTCACCGCGAGGTTCGTCGGCGCGTCGTTGTACGTGAAGACGATGCCCCCGGGGGGCCCGAAGACGCCGTACTCGGACGCCAGTCCGTTCGGCCCCGCGCCGAACGCGTCCGGCGCGACGCGCAGTCCGGTCTCGTACGTCACGTCCGGGCCGACGTAGGTCGCGTGCAGCGTCGTCGCGTAGACGGCGTCGACGGCGTACGGCGAGCGATCGGTCGTCGTCTGGTAGTCGTCCGCCGACGTGACGCCGCCCGCACCCGTGTCGTTCGCGACGGCGACGTACTTCCCGACCGCCCGATCGCCGTTCGCGATCGAGACTTGCGTGACGTTCGGGCCGTCGTAGAACGCGAGCTCGTCCGTCTCTCGGCCGTCGACGCTCCCGTTCGAGAAGTTGATCGTCGCGGGAGTCGAGAAGCCGTCGGACACGGTGTCTTCCTCGGTGGTGTCGTTGAGGACGACGCCGGTCCCGTCGTCGTAGATCTCGACCGGCGTCGTCAGTCCCCCATCTAGGGTCACGTTGACGCGAAGCGGGCGGTCGGCGCTCGTCTCGCTCGCGTTCGTGACCGTCAGCCGGAACCCGCGGACGCCGTCCGCGCTCTCGATCGGCGTCCAGTTGCCGCTCCCGGAGGCGTTGGTGAAGCGGCGCGCGTCGTCCTGGTGAACGCTCGTCCCCTCCTCGACGGTGCGCACCGAAACGTTCACGAGCGTCCCGTGCGCCCCGTACTGCTTCGTGAGCGAGTCGGACCAGTTCCCGGCGATCCCGTCCTCGACGGTCTCGTCGACTCCGGGACCGTACTCCCGATAGTTCGCCTCGGAGACGAGTCCGCGGACGCCGTCCTCGACGGCGCGTTCGTACGCGATGGCGTCGCTCCCGTCGGCGGTCGGTTTCGTCGCCAGGTACTGCGTGAAGACGAGGCTGTTGAGGACGAGTGCGAGCGCGACGAGCGCGACGGCGATGCCGATGCCGGCGATGAGGATGAGCTGGCCCCGCTCGTCGCCGCGCGGTTCGTCCATTCGTGCACTCCGTTGTCGACCCGCCGGGAAATAGCTTCCCGCCCCGACGTCGACGCCGCCGACCCGACCTCGGTGTCGGACACACGACACCGCAAGGCTCACCCGCCGACGCCGCGAGGTGACGGGTATGCACGTCGGGGTGCTCGGCGCGGGGTCGATGGGATCGCTGTTCGCGGGTCTGCTCGCGGCGGACGGGGCGGCGACGACCCTGCTCGCCCACGAGGGACCACACGTCGACGCGATCCGGGAGCGCGGTCTCCGGATCGAGTGCGTCGACGGCTCGTCCGACGCCGTCGGCGTCGAGGTCGTCACCGACCCCGCGGCCGCGCCGTCCCTCGACGCCGCGCTGGTGTTCGTCAAGAGCCACGCGACCGCCGACGCCGCCGACGAGTGGCGCGGCGCGCTCGCGGACGCGCACGTCGCCACGCTCCAGAACGGCCTCGGAAACGCTGAGACGCTGGCCGGCCGCTTCGAGTCGGTGCTCGCGGGGACGACGAGCCACGGCGCGGTCGTGGCGGACCCCGGCGTCGTCCGGCACGCGGGCGTCGGCGACACCCGTCTCGGTCGGTGGGACGGACCCACCGACGACGCGCCCGCTCGCCTCGCCGCGACGCTCTCCGTTGCGGGGATCGACACCGCAGTCGTCACGGACCCGCGGACGGCGCTCTGGCACAAGGTGCTCGTGAACGTCGGAATCAACGCGTCGACGGCGCTCGCGCGCGTCGAGAACGGCGCGCTCGCGGAGCACGCGTCCGGCAGTCGCCTCCTCCGGCGCGCCGTCGCCGAGGCCGCGCGGGTGGCCCGCGCCGAGGGCGTCGACGTCGGCGATCCGATCGCGGAGGCGGTGACGGTCGCCGAGCGGACGGCGTCGAACGTCTCCTCGATGCGCCAGGACGTCGAGGCGGGACGCGAGACGGAGATCGAGGCGCTCCACGGCGCGGTGGTCGCGCGCGCGGCCGAGCACGACCTCCCCGCGCCGGTGAATCGGACGCTCGCGGATCTCGTGCGTCTCGCTCAGGCGGCGTCGGAGCGCGGACACCCGTAAGTGTCGCGGACGGTGTCGGCGAGGACGCCGCTCTTCTCGGCGACGAGGTAGACGAGGACGAAGCCGTGCGTCGCGGGGCGGAGGACGAAGACCTCGTTCGGGGCGTCGAAGCCCGCCTCGCCGTCGCGGAACCGTTCGAGGAGGGGTTCGAGCGGCGCGGTGCCGTCGCGGAGTTCGGCGTAGACGTCGCGCTCGCCGGCCTGTTCGGCGAAGGTGTAGACGGCGCCGTTCGGTTCGCCCGACTGGTCGTAAGTCGGGCGGGCGTTGACGCCGCTGTTCTCGTGACGCGCTTCCTCCCACGTGTCGAGGGCGGCCTCGAAGAGGTTGGCGACGCCGTCCGCGTACGCGAAGAGCGTGCGGTCCGTGACCTCGTGAGCGGCGACGCGCGCGGCCCCGTCGTCCCACGCGAGGTCACCGTCGAAGCGGTAGCCGGGGCGTAGCGACTCGGTGGGCGCGACGTCGACCACCGCGCCGTCGTCGAGGGAGACGCAGCGGAGGCGGCCGTCGGACGACCGCGAGCGAACGCGGTACGTCCCGGTCGTCGTGGGTGTCACAGACGAGGGGACGGGGGCGACGCGCAAAAGTCGCGCGGCTCGCCGGGTCCGATCCGGCGCGTCACTCCGCCGCGGCGAGGCGGCCGGCGACGAGCGCGAAGCCGACGCCGAGGGCGATGCAGACGGCGAGGAGGTCCCATCCGGCCGCGTAGCCCGCCGTGTCCGCGAGGTAGCCGAAAGCCGGTGGAATGACGAGGCCGCCACAGTTGAGCGTCGTCTGGCCGGCCGCGGTCGCCGCGCCGGACTCGCCCTCGCCGGCGAGGGCGACGAGCGCGCCGTGGTAGAGGCCGGTGACGCCGAGGACGCCGAGGCCGAGGACGGCGAACCCGACGGCCGCGCCCGGCATCGCCAAGAACGGGATCGCGGCCATCGTCACCGCACCGAGGCCGGACTGGGCGGCGAGGACGCGGATGGAGGCGATGGCGGCCGTCCCGCGCACGCGATCGGCGAGCGCGCCCACGCCGATCCGGCCGGCGCTCCCCGTGAGCTGGGTGACGCCGAGAACGACGCTGGCGACGGCCGCCGTCGCGGTCGTGTCCGCTTCTAAGTAGGGGACCGCGTACCCCGTCGTGGTGAAGACGCCGGCGCCGACGAAGAAGCCGCCGGCGGCGAGCGCCATCAGGGGGCGGTTCCCCCAGAGCGCGCCGACGTCCGGGAAGGAGAGCGACCCGGTGCCGCCGCTCCCCTCGTAGGAGACGAGGAAGCCGACGCCGACGACGGCCGCGGCGGCCGCGGCGACGCGGAAGCCGAGTTGCCATCCGAGCGCGTACGCGGCGAGGCCGGCGACGACGAACGCCGCGAGCGCGGAGCCGAGCGTGACGCCGACCTGCTTGATCCCGACGGCGAGGTTGTACGACCCCCGCGGGGCGCGCTCGGCGACCGCGACGTTCGTCGACGGCATCGCGGTCGCGTAGGCCGCGCCGAGGACGAAGACGGCGGCGAGCAGCGTCGCGTAACTGGTGGCGAGGGAGACGCCGAACGCCCCGAGGGCGAGACCGGCGAGGCCGGCGACCATCGCCGGCCGGTCGCCGTACGCGTCGACGAGCGCGCCCGCGGGGAAGAGCATGAGCGTGTAGCCGAGCGTGAGCGTCGTGATGACGAACCCGACTTCGACGCCCGAGAGGTGGAAGTCCGTCTGGAAGGCGTCCGTCGCGGGGAACGCCGAGTAGTAACAGAGGCTGGCGACGACCTGCCAGAGCGCGACGACGAGGACGCCGCGCCACCCGCGCTCGTCGCTCACCGCCGGGCCGAGAGGAGGACGGCGACTCCGGCGACGAACGCGAGGACGTACGCGGGGTGCGCGCTCACGTACCCGCCGACGCCGGCGGCGGCGAGCGCGAGGTCGCCGGCTTCGAGCGCGGCTCGCGCGCCCGCCCCGTCGCCGACCGCGGCCCACGCCGCGAAGTGGAGGAGGCCGACGCAGCCGACGACGCCGCCGAGGAACTCGCGCGAGCGCGATCCGATCGCCTCGAAGAACCGGGAGCCGAACGTAGAGCGCATCAGTGCGCGATCGGTCCGGCGGGAGCAAAAGCGTGATGGGACGCGCCTGAGCGGGTGTCGTCGGGCGGTTCGCGCGGTGGGCGCGTCGAGGGGTTCTTGCCCGCACCCGCCCAAGCGCGGCGTATGCGATCTCCCTTCGACCGGCGGACGCGCGCCGCGCGGGCGGCCCTCCGCGAGCGCGGCGCGGCGGCGTTCGCGCTCACGCCGGGCGCGAACACCGCGTACCTCGTGGACTACGCGGCCGACGCCGGCGAGCGCCACGCCTTCCTCTTCCTCCCGGCGCGCGGCGAGCCGATCCTCGTCGTGCCCGAGCTCGACGGGGCCCGAGCCCGTACCGACGCGGCCGTCGCCGACGTGCGGACGTGGGGCGACGCGGACGACCCGCTCGCGGTCGCGGGCGACGCGCTCGACGACTGCGGCGTCGCGGGCGGCGAGGTCCTGCTCGACCCCGAGATGGCCGCCCGCTTCGTCCTCGACCTCCAGGGGCTCAGACCCGATTGCGAGTTCGCCCTCGCGGACGGCGCGCTCGGACCGCTGCGGGCGCGGAAGGACGACGCGGAGATCGACGCCTTACGGCGCGCCGGCCGGGCGGCCGACCGGGCGATGCGCGACGTCCGCGGGTGGGGCGACGAGGCCGTCGGGCGCACGGAGCGCGAGCTCGCGCGCCGGATCGCGGCGCGCCTGGACGCACACGGCGGGCACGGGACGGCGTTCCCGACGATCGTCGCGTCGGGGCCGAACGCCGCGAACCCACACCACGATCCCGGCGAACGGGCGATCGAGGCGGGCGATCCCGTCACGCTCGATTTCGGCACGCGCGTCGACGGCTATCCGAGCGATCAGACCCGGACCGTCGTCTTCGCCGGCGACCCCCCGGCGGAGTACGCCGCGGCGCACGAGACCGTCCGCGACGCCCAGCGCGCGGCGGTCGACGCCGTCGAACCCGGCGTTCCGGCGCACGAGATCGACGCCGCGGCGCGCGACGTCATCGAGGCCGCGGGGTACGGCGACGCGTTCGTCCACCGAACCGGCCACGGGGTCGGCCTCGGCGTCCACGAGGCCCCGACCATCGTCGCGGGGAACGCGACGCCCTTAGAGGCGGGGATGGTCTTCAGCGTCGAACCCGGGATCTACGTCGAGGGCGCGTGGGGCGTCCGCGTCGAGGACCTCGTCGTCGTCACCGAGACGGGATGCGAGCGGCTGAACGACACGCCGCGCGGGTGGCGAATCTGACCGGCGACCGCGCTTTTACGGCTACCGCGCCCTCGGCACGGGTATGGCGACCGTCTCGGAGACCTACATCGAGAACCGAAACCGCGTCCAGCCGAACCACGCGAACAACTACGACGCCGTCCACGGCGGAAACGTCATGAAGTGGATGGACGAGGTCGGCGCGATGAGTGCGATGCGTCACGCCGGCGAGTCCTGTCTGACGGCGAGCATCGATCGGATGAACTTCATCCGGCCCGTCCCCGTCGGCGACATCGTCGTCATTCGGGCGTACGTCTACGACGTCGGCTCGACGAGCCTGAAGGTCCGCTTGCAGGCGTTCGCCGAGGACCCACGGACGGGCGAGCGCGAGCAGACGACCGAGTCCTCGTTCGTCTACGTCGCCGTCGACGAGGAGAACCGGCCGACGTCGGTGCCGGCGCTCGACGTCGAGAGCGGGCGCGACGAGGAGCTGCGCGCGGCGGCGCTGGAGAAGGAAGCGGAGTAGCGCGGCTCCGAGCGGCAGCGAGGAACCGCGTTAGGCGACCGGGGAGCCGTGCGGGACCGGCGGTCCCGCGTGTCCGTACGGGTGACTCAGGGGTCGCCCGTACGACGAATGCGACCCGTGGGCGTGCTCTCCCGTCGACGCATCCGCGGGGGTTTTGTCGGCGCGGGCCCGTCACTCGACCATGGTTCCACCCCTCGCCGTCGACATCGACGGCACGCTGACCGACGGGGCGGGCGCGATCGACCCGCGGGTGTTCGACGTCCTGCAGGCGTGGGCGTCGCCGGTCGTCGTGGCGACCGGGAAGGCCTTCCCGTACCCGGTGGCGCTCGCGCACTTCCTGGCGATCGAGCGCGCGGTGATCGCGGAGAACGGCGGCGTCTCGCTCGTCGGCGACGACCTCGTCGTGCACGGCGATCGCGCGGGCGCACAGCGCGTCGCGGACGCCTACCGAGACGAGGGGTACGACCTCGGGTGGGGCGGCATCGACCTGACGAACCGGTGGCGCGAGACGGAGGTGGCAGTGAGCCGCGACCGACCGCTCGCGCCCCTGCGACGCCTCGCGGAAGCCGAGGGTCTCGAAGTCGTCGACACGGGTTACGCCTACCACGTGAAGGCCCCGGACATCAGCAAGGGGCGCGCCTTGCGCGACGTCGCGGACCGCCTCGGCTACGACGTGACGGCGTTCGCGGCGGTCGGCGACTCGCGGAACGACGCGCACATGTTCGAGGAGGTGGGGGTGAGCTACGCGGTGGCGAACGCGGACGAGCACGCGCTCGGCGCGGCCGACCACGTGACCGAGGCGTCGTACGCCGACGGGCTCGTCGAGGCCGCAGAGGCCATCGCGGAGCGATCGGAGTAGTCGGTGATGGAGGACATCGCGAACGCGCTCGCGCGCGAGGCGGCCGTCTCGGTGACGTGCCTGCCGGACGGGAGCGTCGACCGGCGCTACGCGGTCGAGGACGCCGCGGGCGACGTCGAGACGCGCCGCGACCTCGGCCGACGGATCGCGGCCGGCCACGCGAAGTCGTTCCGCGTCGAGCACGAGGGGACCGCCCCCGGCGGACAGGCGGTGAACGCCGCGCGACAGCTTCACGCCCTCGGCGCGACGACGACGCTCTACGGCCACCTCGGTCACGCGGTCTTCGACGGCCTCCCGTTCGCCGCGCACTCGATGGGCCGGCCGGCCGACGTCGCCGTCTTCGAGTTCGACGACGACGCGGTGATGTTCACGGAGGAGTCGTCGGCCATCGCCGACTGGGACCTCGACGACCTCGACGCCGTCGCCGGCGGCGATCCGTTCGACGCCGACGCGGTCGTGTGGACGAACTGGGCGTCGACGGGGAACGGAACGGCGGCGTTGCGGGCGCTCGCGGAGCGCGACCGCGCGGCCGAAGACGGGACTGCGGACGAGGGAGCGACGCGCGGCCGCGATCGCCGGTGGCTCGTCGTCGACCCCGGCGACGTGACGGCGTGCGAGCGCGACGCCGTCGGCCCGTTCCTCGACGCGCTCGCGGCGCTCGATCCCTTCGACGTCGCGTTGAGCATCAACGACGACGAGCTCGCCTTTCTCGCGGACTCGATCGACGGCGGGACGGACGCGGCCCGCGGGAGCGTGGCCGGGACCGACGTCCGCGCCGCGCGCCTCGAATTCGTCCGCGAGCGCGGCTCCCTCGACCTCGCAGTGGTCCACGCCGCCGATGCGGCCGTGGCGCGCGACGCGAGCGGGACGACGCGGTGTCCGAACCTCACCGTCGACGCGCGGCGGTACACGGGCGGCGGCGACCGTTTCAGCGCGGGGTTGGCGTACGCGCTCGCGGCCGACTGGACGCTCGGCGAGGCGTTGACGCTCGCCAACGCCTGCGCGACGTTCTACGTCTCCCACGCCGAGACCGCCGGCACCGAACGCCTCGCGGCGTGGCTCGCCGAGCGGGACGCGGGCGTCTGACGACGCCCCCGGCTCCCTTCGACCCCGCGTCGAGAGGGCGACCCGCGTGACCCCCTCTCGCTGATCGACCCGCGGTCGACGACGCCGCCGACTCCGGTGCGCCCGGTGAGCGCTCGCCGGACACCGTCGTCTCACGGTTCGATCGAGCGATCGACCGACGGGCGTGGTGCCGCGGGGTCGATTCGGGACGGCGTCGGAGAGAGGTGAAGCGTTCGGCGTCAGAACGAGGGGATGAGCGAGCGCACGAAGCCGACGATCCCGCCGGGCCCCGACTGCCGCGCGTCCTCGAAGACGGGATGCAGGGCGTTCAGGAGGTCGCGGCGCGACTCGTAGCGCCGCTGATCGGTGCGTTCGAGCGCCGTCGAGAGCGCGAGCGTGCGTCCGCCCGTGTCGATCGGGACGTCGGGGTCGCCGGTCGCGTTGACGACCGTCTGCCGGTCGACCGGGTAGGAGAGATCCGCGCCGGCGAGGAACTCCTCGACGGCCGCGATACCGAACGTTACGACCGTCGGTTCGTCGTCGGTGTCGTCGCTCGGGGGCGGGCGAGCAGCCATGGAGTGACCTGACGGACGCTACTTCCGAAAGCGCTACGGTCGACTCATTCGGTCGGGAACGCCCGCTCGTGCAGGCCCGCGGTGACGCGCTCGGCGAGCGCGCGGAGGTTCACGGCGTCGTAGCGGTTGTACTCGACGAGGCGATCGAGGGCGCCTTCGTCGTTCTCGCGCTCGTAGCGCCGCCAGAGGCGGACGGCTTCGCGGCCGTCGACGCCCTCGACCCCCTCGCGGTCGAGACCGAGTTCGGCCTCGATGGCTTTCAGTCCGCCCGTGAGGTCGAGGCGCTTGCAGGGGTACATGAGATCGAGGTGAGGGGTGGTGACGTCGAGGTCGAAACTCGCCTCCAGGAAGGGCGCGTCGAAGCGCTTGCCGTTGAAGGAAACGAGGAGGGCCGCGTCGTCGAGTTCGGCGCGGACGTTCCCGGCGGTGAGGTCGTCGCCGCGGACGAGCGTCGTCGTCTCGCCGTCCCGGTGGAAGCTGACCGTCGTCACGTCGTTCGTCGCGGCGTCCAAGCCGGTCGTCTCGATGTCGAAGAAGCAGGCGTCCTCGGCGAAGTTCTCGTAGGTCCGCCAGAGCTCGCCGTCGGGGAGCGTCTCGGCGAAGAAGTCGGCGTCACCGGCCGCGAGGCGGTCGCGGGCGTCGCCGATGTAGGCCTCGACCGCCCGGCCGGTCTTCTCGCCGAGGTGGTCGGGGTCGAAGTCGTCCCAATGACGGACGCCGTCCGCCCAGAGCGACCGCTCGGTGCGCTCGCCGACGCCGTCGACCGCGATGAAGGAGTTCTCGACGCGCATATCGGTCCGTAGTCGCGGACGCGTATGAGTGCTACGCAGCGCGCGCCCGCGAGTCGTCGATCGGTCCGTCGTGAGTTGAAGCCTTTTTGTCAGCGCGCACAGTGGGGGTGCGTATGAACCACGTAGACGTGGCCGTCGTCGGCGGCGGACCCGCCGGCACGTCGGCCGCCGAACGGGCGGCCGCCGAGGGGGCCTCGACTGTCGTCTTCGAGACCGGCGTCCCGCGCGCGGACCGGGATCGCCTCGGGCCGGACTCGACAGACGCCGCCGGATTCCTCGACTACTGGGTGGACATCGCCGACCTCGACGTGGACGCCCTCCCGGAGGACGTCGTCCAGTGCGAGCTCGACGACGCGGAGTTCATCGGCCCCGAGGAGTCGGTGTCCGTCGACCGGACCGGGATCGAGTCGTCGTACGACGGCTTCGGGTTCACGTTCCAGCGCGCGAAGCTCGACGACTGGCTCCGCGAGCGCGCGGAGGACGCGGGCGCCGACTACCGCGTCGGGACCAGCGTCACGGACGTCGAGACGGACCTCTCGGACGGCCACGAGCACACGCTCACGCTCTCGAACGGCGAGGAGTGGACGGCGGAGTTCGTGATCCTCGCGGACGGCCCGCAGCGCCGCGTCACCATCCCCGTTCTCGATCGGTTCCTCCCCGCCGGGGAGTCGGCGAGCGAGCGGCTGAGCCCGCCGAAGACGAACCACATCGCCTACCAGGAGTACAGGCGGTTCCCGGAGGGGGTCCTCGACTCGCGCAGCATCAAGTTCTGGTGGGGGTGGATGCCGGGCGAGACGGCCTACCCGTGGGTGTTCCCGAACGCGGATAACGTCGCGCGCGTCGGGCTCACGATGCCGATCGGGATGGATCTGGAGGGGATCGAGACGAGCGACTACCGACTCCTCAACGAGGACGACGAGTCGATCCCGAACGGGGGCGAGTACATCCGGCGGCTCCTCGAGGAGCTCTACGGCGACGAGTACGACGTCGAGTCGGACTTCCCGGTCGTCGAGGAGGGCTACGGGAAGTCGAAGGGGACCGAAACGTACTCGATCTCCTCGACGCGGCCGATCGACTCGCCGACCGCGGCCGGCATCGCCGTCGTCGGCGGTGCGATGGGTACCACCTCCGCGTTCCACGAGGGCGGCGATCACGTCGCCATTCGGACCGGCAAGATCGCGGGCGAGCTCGCCGCGCTCGATCGGCTGGAGGCCTACAACGACGCGTGGAAGGACGCGATCGGCGACGAGATCCTGCGGAACGTCGCCATCGCCGATGTCGTCGAGGAGTACGGGCCCGACGACTGGGACACCGCGTTTCGCGTCTGCCGACAGATGCTCGACTCGGCGGACTCCGGGAAGATCGTCACGCGCAAGAACGCGAGCGTCGGTCTCGACGGGCTCCGCCTCTACAAGAACTACAAGAGCGCGAAGTTCCGCTACCGGAAGGGCAAGTACACGCAACTGCGCGAGGCCGAGTACCGCTACTAGATGGAGTGGCACGAGACGGCTCCCGACGTGGGCACGCGCTGGGAGCGCGGGGACGGTCACGCGGTCGTGTCGGTCCGTCAGACGGCGACCGGTGAGTGGGCGGTGACGTACGACCGGCTCCGGCAGGCCCCTGAGGGCGAGGCGTACCGTCGGGAGACGTGCGAGACGGAAGCGGACGCGCTGGCGCTCGCGGCGGAGTGGCGGGACTGACGCTTCCGGCCGGTCGGACGCGCGATGGCCGCGCGCTCGCCTTTCGTACTTCGAAACGACTTTGTTACGGCCGATAGTCAACGTAACTCACAGTATGACTAGTCGCATCTCACGCAGTCTCATCGCTGCGCTCCTCGCACTCACCGTCGTCGTCGGGGCCTCGGGCCTCGCCGCCGCCGCGAACACCGCAACCATCTCCGCGGAGCCGAGCACGCCCGGCGACGCCTCGACGCACACCGTCACCGAGACCGTCGGGAGCACGCTCAACACGTCCTCCTGGAACGGCTTCGCCGTCGACTACACGAACACGAGCGCCGACGCGAGCAACGTCAGCGCCGCCGACGTGCAGGCCATCGGCATCGACCGCGACGGGAACAGCTCCGGCGCGGCCGTCGACGTGAACGCCTCCGACGACCTCGAAGGCGTCTCCGTCAGCAACAACGGCGGCACGGTCACGTTCAGCCTCGGCGGCTCCTACAGCCTCTACGAGGGTGACGAGGTCGTCCTCGTCTACGGCAACGTCACGAACCCCGACGCCGGGACGCACAACGTCACGGCCGACATCAACCCGCAGTCCAGCGGGAGCGAGGCCGTCGCGTCGCTGACGGTCGAGAACGCGACGTCGGAGAACGAGACGACCACGACGACCACGAACGCCTCCACGACGACCACCAGTACGACGTCGACGACCGAGGAGACGTCCACGACGACCACGGAGACGACGACGATGACGTCCACGAACGCCTCCACGACGTCCACCAGCACGACGTCGACGACCGAGGAGACGTCCACGACGACCACGGAGAGCACCGAGGAGACGAGTAGCGGCTCCTCGCCCGGCTTCGGTGCCGGCCTCGCGCTCGTCGCGCTCGCCGGTGCGGCGCTCGTCGCCGCCCGCGAGCGCTAACGACTCGAACGCCCGCCGATCCGCTTTTTTGGCGTCGCGCTCGCCCGTTAGCGATTGCGACCGACCGGGAACGCGACGCGCTCCGGGTTCTCGTTGAAGCGCGCGATGATCCGCCGGTAGAGCTCGTTCTTCGTCCGTCGGCCGCGCTTGGGCGGGACGAGATACCGCAGACGAAGCGTGACGAACGTCCCCTCCGGATCGACGTTGACGCTCGGCCGCTCGTTCACTTCGAGCTCGACCGGCGTCTCGGCGAGCTGTTCGCGGTAGTCGGCGACGGCGCGCGCCATCTGCTCGCCGAGCAGCTCCTCGGCGACGGCGCGCATCTCCCCGCTGGCGAAGTCGAGATCGGTCTCGTAGGCGACCTGTACCGACACCTCGTTCCAGACGTAGGGGAACGATTCGCGGCTGAAGTTCGTCACGCCCGTCGAGAGCACGACGCTGTTCGGGACGGTGATGTGTCGCCCGGAGGGCTGATTCGAGGTGACGAGCCCGCCGTCGATCTCCCACAGCGTCGTGACGAGGAAGTCCACGTCGATCACGTCGCCCATCTCGTCGTCGATGGCGACCCGATCGCCCACCTGATACGGCTCTTTCGCCATGATGTAGACCCAGCCGAAGAGCGAGAGCAGCGGCTGCTGGAGGGCGAACGTGACGGCGAAGCCGGCGACGCCGAGTGAGACGAGCGCCGGCACCCAGCGGTCGGTGACGACGCCGAGCACCGCGATCGTCCCGACGACGGCGGTGGCCAATCGGAGGATCGAGCGGAGCTTGTGTCGCTCGACCTTATCGGCGGTGCGGTGGGCGAGGAACGAGCCGACGAGGACGTACGCGCCATAGCACCCGCAGCCGACGGCGCACGCGAGGAACGCGCGTCCGATGAGCTCGCCGTAGGTGTAGCCGTAGCCGATCGCGCCGGCGAGCGCGCCGCCGGCGTCGAGTGCGAGGCTGCCGGCTATCGCACAGCCGACGGCGAGACAGAGCGCGGCGTACCCACGTTGCACGCCACGCCCTGCGGCGGGCCGGCACAAAAAACCGGCCGGTCGGGCTATCGCACCAGGTACGGGTCGGGGCCGGTGAGGAAGCGCCCGAGGTCGGATTCGCGCCGGTAGTCGCGGGCCTTGAGGTCAGCGAGCGCGGCCGCGAGCGCCTCGTCGTCCCCCTCTTCCCACTCCCGGGGATCGCGGACGGGGACGACGAGGAAGCCGCTACCGTGGATCTCCTCGCCGTGTCGCGCGGCCATGTCGTCCGTGTCCACCTTCCCGAGGCGGGCCGTGTACTCCGCGAGGACGTGCTCGGTCGCCGCGCGGCCGACCGGGAGGAGGACGTGGGCCGTGATCGCGCGCAGTTCCGCGTCGAAGAACGGCTCCATCTCGGCGTAGTCAGCGGCGCTCGGCTCGCCGTCGACCACCCCCATGTGGCGGTAGGAGACGAAGAGGTCGTCCACGGTCGGTTCGTCACCCGGTTCGGCGACGAGGTCGACGGCCGCGAGGGCGTGTTGGAGGCGGACGGCCGCGTCGGTCCCGGTGAACGGGACGCCGGTGTCGGCGCCGCCGTGCGCACCCGGGTGATCGCCGACGACGTGGAAGTCGGCGTTCGCGTCGCCGTAGCCCGGGACGTACGCTTCCGCGTCCGGCCGCATCCCGAACGGGTTGCTCGTCCGGTCCGTGACGTTCTCCATACGTACACGTGGCGATGCGCGAATAAGAACGATGTGCTTCGCCCGGTCGGCTACGGACGGGTAACCCCCTTTCTAGAGGTAACCTTTTTTCCCGTCGGGGTCTCCAGCGTACGTGTGAGCAAGACCGAGCGGCTCGAGATCCAATGTCCCGGGGACGACTGGTGTCCCATCACCGCCACCGCGACGCTCATCGGCAAGAAGTGGCACCCGGTCATCATCCACCGCCTGCTCGTCAACGGGCCGGCGGGGTTCAACGAGCTACAGGACGAGGTCGATGGGATCTCCAGTAAGGTGCTCTCCGAGAGCCTCGACGACCTCGAAGCGAAGGGCCTGCTCGACCGGGAAGTCATCGAGGAGAAGCCGGTCCGCGTGCGCTACTCGCTCACGGAGACGGGCGAATCGCTCGAAACGGTCGTGCTGGCGCTCGCCGAGTGGGGCGACGAGCACCTCGAAGCCGGAACCGAAGCGACGCCTTAATCGAGGAGCGCCGCGCTCTGTTCGTCCGCCGCGTCCGCGTCCGCCTCCGTCTCGACGTCGAGCTGATAGAGGTTCTGTCGAGCGTCCGGGATGTAGATGTCCTTCTGGACGACGCCGCTCTCCTGCAGTCGTTCGAGGGCGTCTCGAACGGTCCGCTGGGAGAGACGGGATTTCTCGACGATCTCCTTCTGCGTCAGCCCACCGTTGTACTCGAGTACCTTCAGAACGAGTTTCGCGCTCGGCGGGAGGTCTTGGACCGTCTCTTCGTTCATCGTATTCGATGGAAGGTGCGCCACCACTATAGTACCTCGGTAACGCCTGCGTGAGGGGGTTACCTGCAGGTAACTGGGGTGGCGCGTCCCGCCGGCCGCGCCGCGACTCGTCCCCCGTCCACCCCCGCATCGAGCGGTCCGGATGGCCGTCGCTGGGCGGGCGTCGTGCCTCCGAGAAATCGCGGTCGGTCGCGGCGCGGGTCGCCCTACTCCTCGTCGTCATCCGAGACCGGCTCGGCGCCGGTGACCTCGGCCTCGTAGCCGGCGCGCTCGACCTTCCCGACGAGTTCGTCGGGATCGACGTCGCCCTCGACCGTCGCCTCGCCCGACGCCAGATCGACGTCGACGTCGCCCGCACCCGACGCCTCGGAGAGCGCGCCGGAGACGATGTCGACACAGCCGTCGCAACCCATTCCGCGGACGCGGAGTTTCGTGACCATACCACCGCTTGGACCGGCAGCCCTTAGGGCGTTGTGGGCCGCGGCGAGTGCACGGAGTTATACGACTGCCGCCGCTATTCCGGTTCGGATGAACGCCCAACAGCGACGGGCCGCGGGCTACGTCGCTCTGCTCGTGACCGTCACGGTCGCCTTTACCCTCGCCTACCAGTGGGGGATGGCGTACCTCGAGGGGCGCCCGGTGACGCTTATCCACGCCCTCGAGGTGACCGTCCAGTCGTTCACCTCGACGGGATACGGCGAGGACGCCCCGTGGGCGACAGCGCCGATGCACGTGCTCGTCATACTGATGCAGCTCGCCGGGCTCGTCCTCCTCGTGCTCACGCTCCCGCTGTTCGCCGCGCCGTGGGTCGAGCGTCGCCTCGAAGTCGATCCGCCGACGTCGAGCGACCTCACCGATCACGTCGTCGTCGCCGGCTTCTCGGCGCGCGGCGAGACGCTCATCGACGAGCTCGCCGCCGCCGGCGTCCCGTACGTCCTCCTCGTCGACGACCGTGAGGCCGCCCGCCGCCACCACGAGGTCGGGCGCTCCGTCGTCTTCGCCGACCCCGAGACGACCGGGGGGTTCGACGCCGCGAACGTCAGCGCCGCGCGCAGCGTCGTCCTCGACGACACCGACGAGGCGAACGCGATGATGGCGCTCTCCGTCCGCGCCGTCGACGACGACGTGCGGATCGTCAGCTTCGCCGAGGACCCCGACGTCGAGACGTACCTCGAATACGCGGGCGCGGACGAGGTGCTCAGCCCGCACGACATCCTCGGGCGCTCGCTCGCGGACAAGGTGACCGCGACCGTCAGCGCCGACCTCGGCGAGACCGTCACCATCGGGGAGGACTTCGTCATCGCCGAGATGCCGATCCAGTCCGGGAGCGACCTCGACGGCGTGACGATCGCCGAGAGCGGGATCCGCGAGCGCGCCGGCGCCCACGTCGTCGGCGCGTGGTTCGAGGGCGAGTTCGTCGGCGGTCCCGACCCCGAGCGGTCCATCAGCCGCGACACGATCCTGCTGGTCGCCGGCGCCGAGTCGGACCTCGAATCGCTGAAGGGGGAGACGATCGCCGAGCACCGATCGCACGCCTACAACCCGGTCGTCATCGCCGGCCACGGTGAGGTCGGCTCGACCGTCAAGAACGTCCTCGACAGACGCGGGGTCGAGAACACCGTCGTCGACGCCGAGGACGCGCGCGCGGTCGACGTCGTCGGTGACGTCTCGGACCCGAGCGTCCTCGACGAGGCCGGCGTCGACGAGGCGGCCGCGCTCGTTCTCGCACTCGGTGAGGACGCGGACACCGTCTTCGCCACGCTCGTCGCGCGCGAGGCGGAGATCGATCTCGACATCGTCGCCCGCGTCGACGAGGCCGACGCCGCCCCGAAGGTGTACGCCGCCGGCGCGGACTACGTCATGGCGCTCGCCACCGTCAGCGGCCGGATGCTCGCGGACACCGTTCTCGGCGAGAACGTCATGAGCCTCGACACCGGCGTCACGATCGTCAACACGGTCGCGCCCGACCTCGCCGGGCGCACGCTCGCCGGCGCGGACGTTCGCGATCGAACCGGCTGCACCGTCATCGCCGTCGAGCGCGACGGCGACGTTCGGACCGCCCTCCCGCCCGATTTCGAGTTCCGCGCCGACGACCGCCTCATCGTCGCCGGAACCGACGAGGACGTCGCCTCGTTCAACGAGTTCGCCGGCTCCGTCGGCGCCGCCGAAGCGATCGTCGACGACTGAGTCATCCAGCGTTTGGCCGCTATCCCGCACATACTTATGTTGGCTGGGCATAGACGACCCAAGGACAGCATCGAGAGGAGATGTCGGTACACCCAGCAGACATGCCATACAAGATCGACGGCGCCCTCCCGCCGGAGTTGCTTACGGACGTCGAACCCGGCACGAACTTGCTCGTCAGCGGCCCGGCGATGTCGGGCAAGCGACAGCTCCTGCTGAAGCTCCTCGCCCGCGGCGAGAGCGAGGGCGAGGGCTCCGTCGTCGTCACCTCGCGGAACCCCGCCGACGACGTCGTCGACGCCTACCGGGGCGTCCGACCGAGCGACGGCCACGACTTCTTCCGCATCATCGACTGCGTCGGCTCCGAGACGAACGTCGACGGCGTACGCGTCCACGACGTCTCCTCGCCCGGCGACCTCACCGGTATCGGGATCGAGTTCTCAGAGATCGCCCGCGAGGCCGAGGAGGCCGATCTCGGACGCGTCCGCGTCGGCTTCGACTCGCTCTCCCCGCTCCTCATGTACGTCGACCTCCAGCGGCTCTTCCGCTTCCTCCACGTCTTCACCAGTCAGATCCAGAGCCGCGATTGGCTCGGCCTCTTCGCCATCGACCCGGACAGCCACGACCAACAGGAGGTCAACACCATCAGCCAGCTCTTCGACGGGATCATCGAGATCCGCCTCGCGGACGGCGGCGGCCGCGAAGCACGCGCCCGCGGCGTCACCGACACGCCCACCGACTGGATCGCGCTCGACTGACCGACGTGGCTACTCCCTCTCTCCTCCTCTCTGCCGCCGAGTGCGATCGCCGCGTCACGTCGAGCGACCGACGAACCGTCCTGATCCGCACACCGCACCGGTCCGCGTCTCACCGCACCGACTCGTGTTCCTCGCTCGCGACGGCCGCGAGCGTCTCGCGCTCCGCCGCGTACGCGACGTGCGTCCCGCAATCGCAGTCCGAGGCCCCGAGGCCGGGGACCGGCTCGCCCGCGTCGGCCAGCGCCCGGGCGACGTCGCACTCGCGGTCCGCGTCCTCGGTGACGAAGACGGCGTCGAGGCGCGTCCCCGGGTCGCCGGTGAGGTAGTCCACGTGCCAGTGGCGGACGTCGTGCTCGCCCGACGCGACGCGGCGGTGGCGCTCGACGCGCGAGAGGCCGCCGGGGCCGAACGCCGAGCCGGTGTAGGCGTACCAGCCCCGATCGAGGCGGCGCTCGCCGGCCGCGCCGAAGGCGATCGTCGCGGGTGCTGAACGCGAGAGGAGAAGCGTGTACGTGCCGGGGCTCACGTCCCGCTGGGGACGGACGCCGGCGGCAAAAGCGCGGGGGTCAGAGGTAGCCCTCGGCGTCGAGGCGCTCGACGGCCTCGGCGAGGCGCTGCTTGCTGTTCGCGTACGAGACGCGGGCGAACCCGGGCGCGCCGAACGCGGACCCGGGGACGGTGGCGACGTGCGCGTCCTCCAGGGCGTTCGTACACCACGACTGGTCGTCGTTGTCGACGGGGAGCATCATGTAGAACGCCCCGTCGGGCGTCGCGGGTTCGACGCCGTGCTCGGCGAGGAGGTCGAGGAGGAACTCGCGGCGCTCGCTGAACGCCTCGACCATCTCCTCGACGGCCGTGTCGGTGTTCTCCAGGGCCTCGACGCCCGCGTACTGGACGAAGTGCGTCGCGGAGGAGACGGAGTGCGACTGGATCTTCCCCGCCTCGTCGACGATGTCGTCGGGCGCGGCGAGGTAGCCGAGGCGCCACCCGGTCATCGAGTAGGCCTTCGAGAAGCCGTTGATCGTGACCGTGCGCTCGTACATCCCGTCGAGGCCGGCGAGGCTGACGTGCTCCGCACCGTAGTTGATGTGCTGGTAGATCTCGTCGGAGATGACGGTGACGTCGTGCTCGACGGCGAGATCGCGCACGCCCTCCATCGCCTCCCGACTGTAGACGGCGCCCGTCGGGTTGTTCGGGGAGTTGACGACGAGGAGCGTCGTCTCGTCGCTCACCGCGTCCGCGAGGTCGTCGAGCGCGGGTTCGAGCTGGAAGCCGTGTCCGGCGAGATCGACGCGCGTCAGGTCCCCGCCGGCCATCTTCGCCATCGCCTCGTAGGAGACCCACGCGGGATCGAGGAGGACGACCTCGTCGCCCTCGTCGACGACGGTCTGGAAGGTCTCGAAGAGCGCCTGCTTCGCGCCGGGCGTGACGATGACGTTCCCCGCCTCGTAGCCGAGGCCGTCGTCCTGCAGCTTGGCCGCGATTGCCTCGCGGAGTTCGGGCACGCCGTTCGACGGCGCGTACCCCGTATCGCCGCGTTCGAGCGACGTCTCGCTCGCCTCCACGATGTTCGCCGGGGTGTCGAAGTCGGGTTCGCCGACCGAGAGGTCGACGACGTCCTTCCCGTCCGCTTCGAGTTCCTTCGCGAGGTTGCTCACCGCGAGCGTCGCGCTCGGTTCGACACGCGTGATTCGATCTGCGAATTCCATGTGTTAGAGGTCCTCCAGTGTGTCCGCGAGTGCGAGGGCGCTCTCGACGGCCTCGGCGCCCTTCTCGATCCGCTCTCTGGCCTCGGCACCGGACATCCCCGGGCCCGAGACGCCGAGGGTGACGGGCACGTCGCGATCGACGCTCACCTCGCTGAGCGTCGAGGCGACGGCGTGGCCGATCACCTCGTCGTGGTCGGTGTCACCGGTCACGATGGCGCCGAGCACCGCGACGGCGTCGACGTCGGCACGCCGGGCGAGCCGGTCCGCGGCCAGCGGCGCGTCGTACGCGCCGGGTACGTGAACGGTCTCCGCGACCGTCGCGCCCGCGTCGGCGGCGGCGTCGCGCGCGGCCTCCTCCATGCCCTCGGTGACGCTGCGGTTGAACTCGGCGACGACCAGTCCCAGGGACACCATGTGCGAACCGTCCACCCGGGCCGGCAAAACGGTACCGTTCTCGCGTGCGCGGCGCGCCCGCACGCCCCCGTCGCCGTCGGCTTCAGAAACAGTTACCCCGGCCCGCCACGAGGCTCCGCACAGATGTCCGACTCGGATCGTCGCGTCGCCGTCACCGTCCTCGCCGTGACGGCGGTCGCGCTCGTCGCCCGATTCGCCTCGCTCGGCGCGCGCGTCGCTCACTGGGACGAGGGGCGCGTCGGCTACTGGGTGCTGCGCTACGCCGAGACCGGCGCGTACACCTATCACCCGATCGTCCACGGCCCGTTCCTCTTCCACGTGAACCGCGTCGTCTTCGAGACGCTCGGCGCGAGCGACCTCACGATGCGCGCCGTCGTCGCCGTCACCGGCGGCCTCCTCCCCCTGACGGCGTGGCTCCTCCGCGAGCGTCTCTCCGGGGCCGAGACCGTGACGCTCGCCGTCGCGTTCGCCGCGAACCCGCTCCTCCTCTACTACTCTCGGTTCATGCGCAGCGACGTCCTCGTCGCCGCGTTCGCGTTCGCCGCGTTCGCGTTCTTCGTCCGCGCGTACGACACCGGTCTGCGCCGACACCTGTACGCCGGCGCGCTCGCCTTGGGCCTCGCCTTCACGACCAAGGAGAACGCCCTCGTCTACGCCGCCTGCTGGGTCGGCGCGCTCGGCCTCCTGCTCGACTGGGTCCTCGTCCGGGCGCGCGTCCGCGACCGGAGCGCCGTCGCCGTTCTCGCCGAGCGCGGCGTCGCCGTCGGGCGCGGCCTGCGGGCGTGGACGCGCCATCTCGTCGGCGCCGTCGTCGGTTTCTCCGTCGTCCTCGTCGTCTTCTACGCCCCCCGCCCCGAGTTCGGGCACGCGCTCGCGAACCCCGCGTTGCTTCCCGACGTCATCGCGCGGGCGACGGTCGGGTCCGTCGGGAAGTTCGCGGACACGTGGGTCGGCGGCCACTCGCACAGCTACGTCCACTTCTTCGTCCACGACCTCGGGACGCTGGCCGGGGGCGCGCTCGTGCTCTCCGGCCTCGCCGTCGTCGGCTTCCTCCACGACCGATACACGGGCGACGGCCCGCGGCCGCTCGTCGCCTTCGCGGGCTACTGGGGCGGCGCGTCGCTCGTCATCTACCCCGCCATCTCCGACATCACCGCGCCGTGGGCGATGATTCACGTCGTCGTCCCGCTCGCCGTCCCGGCCGCCGTCGGCGGCGGCCTGCTCGTCTCCGGGCTCTCGTGGCCGGCGGACGCAGACGTCAGGCGGCGGGTGCGCGCCGTCGACGCCGGGGCGGTCGTCGCCGTCCTCCTGATCGTCGCCCTCCTCGGCTGGAGCGTCGCCACGGGCGTCGGCGCGGCGTTCGTCCACCCCCAACAGCCCGGCCCGCTCGTCCAGTACGGCCAGCCGAACGCCGAGATGACCGACACGCTCGCCGAGATCGACGGCGCGGTCGCGGCGAACGCGAACGCCGCGGGTCCGGACGTCCTCTACTACGGCGGGCACTTCTACGCGGCTTCGGAGCCGTCGGCGGCGCCGGACGAGTCGTTCTCCGAGCCCGGCCACTGGACGCGACGCCTTCCCCTCCCGTGGTACTTCGAGGCCATGGGCGCCGAGACGGCGAGCGTCGGTCATCCCGACGCGCTGAACGATACGACCGCGCCCGTTGTCGTCACGCGTGCGCGGAACTACGACGTCGTCGCCCCGAAGCTGGAGGGGTACGAGGCCACGACGTACCGGCTCACCGCGACGGACACGCCGACGGTGTTCTTCGTGCGCAACGACACGGCGAGCGGGGCCGGGAGCGTCGACGCCGCGACCGTCCGGTCGCCGTCGGGCGAGGCGACCCCGGCGAGGGCGACGACCGCGAGCCGGTAACGCGCACGTCGCCAGCCGCGACGACAGCACGTTCGTGAACACTTGGCGTGTGATTCGGCAACCCTTATGCACTCCCCTCGACACCCATCGGGTATGCAGACGCCACCCGGAACCACGCTCGGCGTCGTCGGCGGCGGCCAACTCGGCAGAATGCTCGCGGAGGCCGCCTCGCCGCTCGGCGTCGACGTGGTCGTCCTCGACCCGACGCCCGACTGCCCCGCGGCGACTCCCGCCGCCGACCACGTCCTGGGCGACTTCGACGACCCCGAGGCGTTCGCCGAACTCGTCGAGCGCGCGGACGCGCTCACCTTCGAGATCGAGCTCGCGGACCCGGAGCTGCTCGCCGACGTCGACGTCCCCGTCCACCCGAAGCCGTGGACGCTGCGGACGACCGAGGACAAGCTCGCGGAGAAGGAGGCCCTCGACGAGGCCGGCGTGCCCGTGCCCGCGTATCGCCGCGTGGACGACGCCGCGGCGTTGGAGGAGGCCTTCGACGACCTCGGTGCCCCGCTGATGTTGAAAGCCCGCCACGGCGGCTACGACGGCCGCGGGAACCACGTCACGGAGACGGTCGCGGACGCGGAGGACTACTTCGACGACCTGGAGGGGTTGGTCGCCGAGGAGCTCCTCGATTTCGAGCGCGAGCTCTCCGCGATCGGCGCGAAGGGGGCGAGCGAGGAGACGCAGTTCCCGATCGTCGAGAACGTCCACGAGGACGAGATCCTCCGGGAGACGCGCGTGCCCCCGGCGGCGGGCGACGACGTCGTGGCCGAGGCGCGCGGCATCGTCTCCGACGTGCTCGACGTCCTCCGCGGACGCGGCGTCTACGGCGTCGAGCTCTTCGAGGTCGACGATGACGTGCTCGTGAACGAGATCGCGCCGCGCCCGCACAACTCAGGGCATTACACCATCGAGGGCGCGGTCACGTCGCAGTTCGAGCAGCACGTTCGCGCGGTGCTCGGTCTCCCGCTCGGCGATCCGAGCCTGCGGGACCCGACGGCGATGGTGAACGTGCTCGGCGACGTCGCGGAGACCAAGCCCGCGGACCTCTTGGGCGTTCCCGAGGCGCTCGCCGTGCCGACCGCCGCGCTCCACTGGTACGGGAAGCACGACGTGCGCCCGCTGCGGAAGATGGGACACGTCACCGCGCTCGGCGAGGACGCCAAGGCGGCCAGCCAGCGCGCGAACGAAGCGCGTAACGCCCTCGGATTCGAGTGATCGAACGTGACGACGACTGACCACGACGAGACGGACGCGGTGGCCCAGCTCTGCGAGGAGTTCTACGAGGAGGCCGAGCGCGAGCGCGAGCGGACGCCCGACGTGGGAATCGTGATGGGGAGCGACTCCGACCTCCCGGCGATGCGCGGCGCGTCCGAGGCGCTCACGGCGTTGGGGTTCGCCGAGGTGACGGACTACGACGACCCGCCCGAGGAACGATTCACCTTCGAGTCGTACGTCGTCTCCGCACACCGGACGCCCGACCTGCTGTACGCGTACGCGGAAACGGCCGAGGCGCGCGGCCTAGACGTGATCATCGCGGGCGCGGGCGGGAAGTCCGCGGACCTCCCGAACATGACGGCCTCGATCGCGTTCCCGGTCCCGGTCATCGGCGTGCCGGTGCAGGAGAAGTCCGTCGACTCCGTCATCGGCATGCCGACCGGCGCACCCCTCACGGCCGTCGACGCGGGGAAGTCCTACAACGCCGCGCTCTCCGCCGCACAAGTGTTGTCACGGGAACACGACGAGCTGCGCGATCGACTCGTCGCCCTCCACGACGACCGGCGCGACGGCGTCGCGGACGTCTCGCGTCGCCTGCACGAACTCGGCACCGAGAAATTCGAGTAGAGAGTCTGAAAGCCACGTATTCTCGGGTTTCGGCAGTATCGTAAAGAATCAACGCTTATACGCGTGGGGGGTGAAGTCCGGCGTGATACGGAACGATGAACGAATGGATCGCCGTCGGCGTGTTCGCCGTCGTCGCCGCCTCGATACCCGCCGTGATGGTGAGCGCGTCGAGGCTGCTGCGGCCGAGCGTGCCGGAGAAAGGGAAGAAAGCCGTCTACGAGAGCGGTGAGGTCCCGACGGGCGGAACGCGACTCAACTTCAACATCCAGTACTACATGGTCGCGCTCCTCTTCGTCGTCTTCGACATCGAGACCGTCCTGATCTTCCCGTGGACCGTCGTCTATCAGGACGCCGTCGGCGCCGCCGGCCTCGGGTCGGCGCTCGCCCCGATGCTGGTCTTCATCGCCGTCCTCGTAGTCGGGCTCGGTTGGGCGTGGCGCACCGGCGTCATCCGCTGGGTGTCGAGCGCAAACACGGAGTTCAACACATGAGTAGCGATCACCCCCGCGACGACATCATCGACACGACCGCACCGCAGACGAAGACCCGCGAGGACCGCATGTCCGAGGTCGACTCGCGGTTCAACTCGACCCTGCGTGAGGCCTTCGGCTCGACGCCGTTCGTCCTCACGAAGTTCGACGCGTTCATGGACTGGGTCCGGGGCTCCTCGATGTTCATGCTCCAGTTCGGGATCGCGTGTTGCAGCATCGAGATGATGCACACGTACGCGGTCAAACACGACCTCGATCGCTTCGGCTCCGGCGTCCCCCGCGCGTCGCCGCGCCAGGCGGACGTGATGATCGTTCCCGGAACGATCGTCTCCAAGTTCGCCCCGCGGATGAAGCGCGTCTACGATCAGATGCCCGAGCCGAAGTTCGTCGTGAACATGGGCAGCTGTTCGACCTCCGGTGGTCCCTTCCAGCAGGGGTACAACGTCGTGAAGGGCGCCGAGGAGGTCATCCCGGTCGACATCCACATCCCGGGCTGTCCGCCCCGCCCCGAGGCGCTCGTCTACGGCATCGCCAAACTCCAAGAGCGCGTCAAGAACGGCGAGACGTCGCCCGTGACGGTGAAGCCGTACGAACTCGAACAGTTCGGCGACCTCGAGAAGGACGAACTCGTGGAGAAGCTCGCCGACGACATCGACGAGGAGACCCTCGTCATGCGGTACAATTGGGCCGATTCGCCATGAGCAAGACTGAAGAGCCGGCGGAGGACGCCGAGCCGGAGGCGACCGAGCCGGTCGGCGCCGTGGATTACGACGCGCTCGAGGCGCTGCTCGGTGACGCCGTCGTGCGCCGCGAGAGCCACCTCAACGCCGAGGCGTTCGTCGTCCGCGCCGACCGCGTGCAGGACGCCCTCTCGACGCTCAAGGTCGAGGCGGGCTTCGATCACCTCTCGAACGTCTCCGCGCAGGAGTACCACGACCGCTTCGAGTCGATCTACCACCTGAAGAAGTACGACGACCCGACGCAGGAGGTGAGCGTCGTCGTGCCGACGCCCCGGGACGACCCGGTGAGTCAGAGCGCGGAGCCGGTCTTCCGCACCGCCGACTGGCACGAGCGCGAGGCGTACGATCTGGTGGGAATCGACTACGACGAGCACCCGGACCTCCGTCGCATCCTCCTCCCGGAGACGTGGCAGGGCCACCCGCTCGGGCGCGACTACAACCAGGACAAACCCCAGATCGTCGAGTTCGAGGAGAACGTCAATCCGCTCGCCGACGACCACCGGGAGTCCGACACGATGCTCGTCAACATCGGTCCCCACCACCCGGCGACGCACGGCGTCCTCCACCTCGAGACCGTCCTCGACGGCGAGACCGTCCTCGACGTCGAACCCGACATCGGCTACCTGCATCGCTGCGAGGAGCAGATGGCCCAATCTGGCACGTATCGCCACCAGATCATGCCGTACCCCGACCGCTGGGACTACGGCTCCGCCGGCATCCTGAACGAGTGGGCGTACGCGCGCGTCGCCGAGGACTTAAACGACATCGAGGTCCCCGAGTACGCGCAGGTCGTCCGCACGATGAGCGCCGAGCTCTGTCGGATCGCCGCTCACCTGCTGGCGCTCGGGACGTTCTGCCTCGACATCTACGGCGACTTCACCGCCATCTTCATGTACGCGATGCGGGACCGGGAGGTCGTTCAGAACATCCTCGAAGAGCTCACCGGCCAGCGGATGATGTTCAACTACCTCCGTCTGGGAGGCGTCGTCTGGGACCTCCCCGAGTCCCGCGAGGAGTTCTTCGAGATGGTCCGGGAGTTCCTCGCCGAGCTCCCGAGCCGCGTCGACGAGTACCACGACCTCATCACGGAGAACGAACTCTTCCAGCTCCGGACGGTCGGGACGGGGGTCCTCGACGCCGAGACCGCAAAGCAGTACGGCGTCACGGGTCCCGTCGCACGCGCCTCCGGGATCGACTACGACCTCCGGCGCGACGACCCCTACGGGTATTACGAACACCTCGACTGGGACGTGATCACGGACGACGGCGGCGACAACTACTCGCGCCTGCTCGTCCGGATGCGCGAGGTCGAGCAGTCCGCGCGCATCATCCAGCAGTGCGTCGATCTCCTAGAGGAGTGGCCGGAGGACGAGCGCGAGATCCAGGCGAACGTCCCGCGGACGCTCAACCCCGAACCCGACGCCGAGGTCTACCGCGCCGTCGAGGGCGCGAAGGGCGAACTCGGCATCTACATCCGCTCTGACGGAACGGACAAGCCCGCGCGCTTCAAGATCCGGAGCCCCTGTTTCAGCAACCTCCAGGCGCTCCCGGAGATGGCGCGCGGTGAGTACGTTCCGGACCTCGTCGCCACGCTCGGGAGCCTCGACATCATCCTCGGTGAGGTGGACCGCTGATGGCGACGACGCCGGTTTCGATCGCCGAGTGGCTCGGCTACGCGACGGCGCCGCTCTGGCTGCAGATCGTCCTCGCCGCCGTCGTCTCCGGTGTCGTCGTCACGGTCATGCTGACGACGTCCGCGCTCGCGGGCCCGTGGGCGAAACGGAAGATCACCGCGATGTTCACCGATCGGATCGCCATCAATCGTAACGGTCCGGCGGGGATCTTCACGATCGCCGCCGACGCGGTCCGGCTGATGTCGAAGGAGCTCATCATCCCCGACGGCGCGGACCGGCCGGCGTTCGACATCGCGCCGGCCGTCCTCCCGCTGTCCGCGCTGCTCGGGTTCGCCGTCATCCCGATGGGGAGCGGCCTCCAGCTCGCGGACCCGGAGATCGGCCTCGTCTACGTCTTCGCCGTCTCCAGCATCGCCAGCGTCGGCATGGTCGTCGGCGGGTACGCCTCCGGGAACAAGTACTCCCTGCTCGGCTCGATGCGCTCGGTCGCGGAGAGCATCGCCTACGAGATCCCCCTCGTCATCACGGCCGCCTCGGTCGTGTTGCTCGCCGGGACGCTGCGGCTGAGCGACATCGTCGCGGCCCAACAGGGCACGCTCGTCTCGCTCGGCCCAATCGCCATCCCGGCGTGGTACGGTTTCCTCAACCCCTTCGCGCTCGCGCTGTTCCTCGTGGCGAGCCTCGCGGAGGTCGGGCGCAACCCCTTCGACATCGGCGAGGCGCCGACCGAGATCGTCGGCGGGTACATCACCGAGTACTCAAGCATCTACTTCGTCCTCTTCTTCCTCGGCGAGTTCCTCCACATCTTCCTCAGCGCCGCGGTGCTCACGACGCTGTTCCTCGGCGGCCCCGCCGGGCCCGGCCCGGCGTGGCTCGGCATCGTCTGGTTCGGCGTGAAGATCTGGGCGGTCTTCCTCTTCACGCAGTGGTGTCGCGCGGCCGTCCCGCGCGTCCGCATCGACCAGATGCTCGAGATCGGCTGGAAAGGACTCCTCGTCCTCTCCTTCGCGAACCTGGTGCTCACGGCCATCATCGTGGGAGTGATAGCATGATCGGACTCCTCAAGTCGATGGCGACGACGATGAAACACGCACTGGACGGCAAGACGTTCACCGTCGAGTACCCCGAGGAGGCCCCCGACGTCTCCCCGCGGTTCCGCGGCATCCACAAGTTCAGCCAGGAGCGCTGTATCTGGTGTCGCCAGTGCGAGAAGGTGTGTCCGAACGACACCATCCAGATCGTCACCGACGACAAACGGCAGGGCGAACAGTACAACCTCCACGTCGCGCAGTGCATCTACTGCCGGCTCTGCGAGGAGGTCTGCCCCGTGGACGCCATCCTCCTCACGGAGAACTTCGAGTTCACGGGCGACACGAAACACGATCTCGTCTACAACAAAGAACAGCTCGGGAACGTCCCGTGGTACAAGGACATCGACCCCCTCGCGTCGCGCGAACCGGATCGCGGCGCGTGGGTCGGTGAGGGCGACGGGGAGGTCGACTACCAGTGAGCACGCTCGAACTCGCGGCGTTCGCGGCGTTCGCGCTCGTGACGCTCGGCTTCAGCGCCGGCGTCGTCCTCTCGAAGCACGCGTGGCACGCCGCGCTCTCGCTGGGCGGCGCGCTGTTGAGCGTCGCGGTCCACTACGTGATGCTCGAGGCGGCGTTCGTCGCCGCGATGCAGGTGCTCGTCTACGTCGGCGGCGTGCTCGTCCTGCTGGCGTTCGCCGTCATGCTCACCGACGACGCGGGCGACGAGGAGAACGAGGAGGTGGTCGCATGACGTCTCGCCCCGAGCTGGCGACGGACGCGAACCTCGCTCGCGGTGTGGGTGCGCTCGCCCTCTTCGTCGTGCTCGCCGGCGCGTTCCTCGCCGCCGACTTCGGGAGCGCCGCGTGGTTCCCCGCGGACGCCCCGATGACCGAGGGGATCGGCTACGCGCTCATCGGCCTCGCCGGGGAGACGCCGCTCCTCTCGAACGGCTTCCTCGCGGCGTTCGAGATCGTCGACGTCGTGCTCGTCGCGGCCGTCGTCGCCGCGATCACGCTCGCGCGCAGGGACGGAGGTGAGCGCTGATGGTCCCCCTCGAATACTACCTGCTGTTCTCGGCGGCGATGTTCTGCATCGGCGTCTTCGGCGTCCTCGCGCGCCGGAACGCGCTCGTCTACCTCATGAGCGTCGAGCTCATGCTCAACGCCGCGAACGTCGTCTTCGTCGCGTCGAGCGCGCACTACGGGACGATCAGCGGGCAGGTCTTCAGCCTGTTCACGATGGCCCTCGCCGCCGCGGAAGTCGCCGTCGGCGTCGGGATCGTCCTCGTCGCGTACCGGAAGTTCAAAGACATCGACATCACGAATCCGACGAGTATGAGGTGGTAAGATGGCGGACGTAACCGCAGCCGTCACCGCGATTCCACTGGTGCCGTTCGCGGCGTTCCTCGTCGCGCTCCTCGTCGGCCACTACGCGCCCCGCGCCCTTCCGAAGGGCGGCGCGCTTCCCGGGATCGCCGCGACCGCGATCTCGCTCGTGCTCTCCGTGTGGGCGTTCCTCACGGTAGGCGCGGGCGGAGCGACGGTCTCGCAGGTCTGGACGTGGGTCCCGGCCGCGAACGACTCGTTCGCGCTGACGTTCGGGCTCCTCCTCGATCCGCTGTCGGCGCTGATGGTCGTCGTCGTCTCCGGGGTCTCCCTGCTCGTCCACGTCTTCAGCCTCGGCTACATGAACGACGAGGGCGAGACCGGGCTCGCGCGGTACTACGCCGGCCTCGGACTGTTCACGGCGAGCATGCTCGCGTTCGCGCTCGCGTCGAACCTCCTGCAGGCCTTCGTCTTCTTCGAGCTCGTCGGCTTCTGCTCGTGGTGGCTCATCGGCCACTGGTTCCGCGAGCCCGGCCCGGCCTCGGCCGCGAAGAAGGCGTTCCTCGTGACGCGCTTCGGCGACTACTTCCTGCTCGTCGGCCTCGTCGGCGTCCTCGGGACGTTCGGAACGGCCGCGTTCGCGGGCGACGCGTCCTTCCCGGCGCTCGCGCACGCAGCCCTCGAAGGCGAGGCGAGCGTGAACACGTTCGGCGTCGATCCCGCGACGTGGTTCACGATCCTCGGCCTCCTGATCCTCGGCGGCGTGATCGGGAAGTCCGCGCAGTTCCCGCTCCAGACGTGGCTTCCCGACGCGATGGAGGGCCCGACGCCGGTCTCTGCGCTCATCCACGCCGCGACGATGGTCGCCGCGGGCGTCTACCTCGTCGCCCGGCTGTACGGCTTCTACGCGCTCACGCCGACGGCCCTCACCGTCATCGCCCTCGTGGGCGGGTTCACGGCGCTGTTCGCCGCGACGATGGCGCTCGTGAAGCGCGAGATCAAGCAGGTGCTCGCTTACTCGACGATCAGTCAATACGGGTATATCATGCTCGGCCTCGGCTCCGGCGGCTACGTCGCGGGCGTCTTCCACCTGCTGACCCACGCGACGTTCAAGGCGCTCTTGTTCCTCGGCGCCGGCGCGGTCATCATCGCCATGCACCACGACGAGGACATGTGGAAGATGGGCGGGCTCAAGGATCGGATGCCGACGGTCTACTGGGCGTTCCTCT
The DNA here is from genome assembly GCF_014647155.1 of Halarchaeum nitratireducens. Lineage (GTDB taxonomy): Archaea > Halobacteriota > Halobacteria > Halobacteriales > Halobacteriaceae > Halarchaeum > Halarchaeum nitratireducens. The sequence goes on from NZ_BMOQ01000005.1 coordinate 236,545, forward strand.
CCGGGTCGCTCGCGCTCGCCGGCATCGTGCCGTTCGCGGGGTTCTGGTCGAAGGACGCCGTGCTCCATCACGCGCTCACCGTCGGTCTCGGCGGCCAGCCGCTCGTGCTGTTCGCGTACCTCATGGGGCTCGTCGCCGTCGCGTTCACGGGGTTCTACACCTTCCGGATGGTGTTCCTCACCTTCCACGGCGAACCGCGTTCCGAGACGGCGCGCGACGCCGACGCGGCCTCGGCGAACATGCGCGTTCCGGTGGCGATCCTCGGCGTCCTCGCCGCGGTCGTCGGGCTCGTCAACGTCGACCCGCTGAAGGGCGTCGTCGGTGAACGCCTGCTGTTCCTCGAACGCTGGCTGAACGGGCCGCTACCGGGTCTCGCCGGTGCGACGGCCGAGCACTATCATGAGCTCGTCGTCGACGTCGCGGGGTTCCACGGTGCGACCGTCAGCCCCGTCGTCTCCGCCGTCGTGTCGCTCGTCTTCGCGCTCACGGGCGTCGCGCTCGCGTGGACGTGGTACAACGTCCCCGAGCCCGTCGAGAAGACGGACGCCCTCGGTCCGGCGAAGACGGTCCTGTACAACAACTACTACCAAGACGAGTTCCAGACGTGGCTCGCGACCGGCGTCACCGAACCGCTCGCCAACGCGGTGGACGTCTTCGACGCGAGCGTCGTCGACGGCGTCGTGAACGGCGTCTCCTCGACGAGCCTCGTCGCGTCCGATCGCCTGCGGCGCGTCCAGACCGGCGTCGTGACGACGTACACGACACAGCTCGTCTTCGGGCTCGTCGTCTTGCTCCTCATCGTCCTCCTCCTCGGGGGGTGGTTCTGACATGCTCGTAGAAGCCCTACTCGCCGTCACGTTCGTCGCCGCGTTCGCCGTGCTCCTCGCACCGGCACGGTACGCCGGTCGCATCGCGGCCGTGTTGAGTCTCGTCCCGCTCGTCGGGAGCCTCTACGCCTACGCCGCGTTCGACGGGGCGGGGAACGCGCTGCTCGGCGGGACGCCCGCCTTCGAGACGGTCGTCCCGTGGGTCGACATCGGCGGCTACGCCGTCGACTGGCACGTCGGCCTCGACGGCATCAGCCTCCCGCTCGTCGTGCTCACCGCCGTTCTGACGACGGTCGCTATCGTCGCGGCCCGGGGCGAGATCGAGGGGCGGCGCTCGCTGTTCTACGCGCTCCTCCTGTTCACGGAGGCGAGCCTGATCGGCGTCTTCTCGGCGCTCGACTTCTTCCTCTGGTTCGTCTTCTGGGAGTTCGTCCTCGTGCCGATGTACCTGCTCGTCGCGGTGTACGGCGGGCCGCGGCGGCGCTACGCCGCGATCAAGTTCTTCGTCTACACGAACGTGGCGAGCCTCGTGTTGTTCGTCGGCTTCGTCATGCTCGTCGTTGCGACGCCCGTCGAGAGCTTCGGCCTCGCGGCCGTCGCCGAGGCGGTCCGGTCGGGCGCGGTCACGGGCGCCTTCGGCCTCTCCGCGAGCGCCGTCACCGGCGTCGCGTTCCTCGCGCTCTTCTTCGGCTTCGCCGTCAAGAGCGCGTTCGTCCCGTTCCACACGTGGCTCCCGGACGCGTACACGGAGGCTCCGACGCCCGTCACCGTGTTGCTCGCGGGCGTCGTCACGAAGATGGGGACGTACTCGCTGCTGCGCTTCAACGTCACGATGTTCCCCGACCTGATCCGGCAGTGGGCGCTCCCGCTCGCGCTCCTCGCCGTTCTCACCGTCCTCTACGGCTCGCTCGCGGCGCTCGCACAGCGCGACGCCAAGCGACTCGTCGCCTACACGTCGATCCCGTCGATGGGCTTCGTGCTCCTCGGCAGCGTCGCCGCGACGAACTACGGGCTCGCCGGCGCGACGTTCCAGATGGTGAGCCACGGCCTGCTCGTGAGCGTGCTCTTCCTCGCCGTCGGATACGTCGAGGACGCGACCGGCACGCGCATGATCAACAAGCTGAGCGGGCTCGCCGATCGGCTTCCGGTGACAGCGGCGGTGCTCGTCGCCGGCGCGTTCGGCTACATGGGCCTCCCGCTCATGTCCGGTTTCGCCGGCGAGTTCTTCGTCTTCACGGGCTCGTTCGCCGCGCCGTACCCGCACGCGCAGCTCGTCACCGCGGCCGCGATGTTCGGGATCGTCGTCGTCGCCGGCTACCTCCTGCGGCTCCTCCAGGGCGTCCTCATGGGTCCGTTCGAGGCGCCGACGACGGTCACGCCGCGTTCGCGGCGCGACCTCGCGCCCGCGGTCGCCCTCGTCCTCCTCTCGATCTACCTCGGGGTCGCCCCCGGGACGCTGATGGGGGCGATTCAGGACGCTGTCGGTGCGTTCGTCGCGGTCTTCGGAGGTGGTCTCTAAATGGCGCTTCCCGCACTCACCCCGCAGTACGTCCTCGGTCTCGCCGCACTGCTCGTCCTCGTCGTTGACGCGTTCGCGCCGACGTCGCGGAAGAACGGCCTGCTCGCCGGCGTCACGGCGCTCGCGGGCGTGGTGAGCGCCGGCGTCGCCGCGTGGCTCTTCGCGGGCGGGACGGGGCGGACGACGCTCTTCGACGGCGCGCTCGCCGTCGACGCCTCGACGTCGTTCTTCACGGCCGTCTTCGGCTGTGTCGCGGCGCTCGTCGCCGCCGCGAGCTACGACTACGTCCGCGACGAACCCAATCAGTCGGCCTACTACGCGCTCGTCCTGTTCGCCACCGCCGGGATGAGCGTCATGGCGGCCGCGAACTCGCTCGTTACGGCGTTCCTCGCGCTCGAACTCGTCAGCCTCCCGGCGTACGCGCTCGTCGCGTTCCTCAAGCGCAATGCGGGGAGCGCCGAGGCGGGGCTGAAGTACTTCGTCGTCGGCGCGCTCTCCTCGGGGATCCTCGTCTACGGGATCAGCCTCGTCTATGCCGCGACGGGCGTCTTCGGTTTCGAGGCGCTCGCGGCGGCCGTACAGGGGAACGCACACGTCACCGTGCTCGGTGCCGGCGTCGTCATGCTGATCGGCGGCTTCGCGTTCAAGACCGCGAGCGTGCCCTTCCACTTCTGGGCCCCCGAGGCCTACGAGGGGGCGCCCGCGCCGGTCAGCGCGTTCCTCTCGTCGGCGTCGAAGGCCGCCGGCTTCGTGCTCGCGTTCCGCGTCTTCCTGCTCGCCTTCCCGCTCGCGGCCTTCGAGGCGCTCGGCATCCCGTGGACGCTCGTCTTCGCCGTGCTCGCCGTCCTCACGATGACGCTCGGCAACGTCGCGGCGGCGACGCAGACGAACGTCAAGCGGATGCTCGCGTACTCCAGCATCGGGCACGCGGGCTACGCGCTCATCGGTCTCGCGGCCCTCTCCGGGCCGGCGTCGAGCGACATCGCGGTCGTCGGGGCGAGCTTCGCTCACCTGTTCGTCTACGGCTTCACGAACACCGGCGCGTTCCTCGTCGTCGCGCTCGCCGAGCGCTGGGGCGTCGGGCGCACCTTCGAGGACTACGCCGGTCTCGGGCGCTCCGCGCCGGTCGCCTCGGCGGCGCTCGCCGTCCTGCTCTTCGGCCTCGCCGGCCTCCCGGTCGGCGGTGGCTTCTGGACGAAATACGCGCTCTTCCTCGGCGCCGTCCAGTCCGGTCTCTGGTGGCTCGCCGCCGTCGGGATCGTCAACAGCGCGCTCTCGCTGTTCTACTACAGTCGGCTCGTCAAGGCCGTCTGGGTCGACGCCCCCGACGAGACCGGCGTCGCCCGCGAGCGCCCGACGGGCATCTACGCCGCCGTCGTCGTCGCCACCGTCGTCACCGTCGTGCTCCTCGTCGCCCCCGACCTCGTCTTCTCGTGGGCGGACGCGGCGGCACGCGCGCTCGTGAGCGCGTAAGCGACGGAGACGGCAGGCTTTACTGCCCGTCGGCACAGAGCTAGGGCAGATGGTATCCCGTCTGGTGCTCGGCAGCGGGACGGTCGCGCACACCGTCCTGGAAGCGATCCGCGAGCGCCCCGGCGACCTGCTCGTTCTCGACCCCGACGAGAGCCGCATCGAGTCGCTACGGAACGAGAAGGTCGCCGCGGAGACGGCCGACGTCACCGACCCCGGCGCGCTCCTCGAACACGGGGACGGTCCCGACGTCGTCTTCGTCGCGAGCGACGACGCCGCGATGAACGCCCGCGCGGCCGAGGCGGCGGCGACGGCGTTCCCCGACGCCTACCTCGTCGCGTACACCGGCACCGGCGCGACCGCCGATGACCGGACGCGGCTGGGGGCGGCCGCGGATCGGGTGTGTTCGGCGGGTGGCGCCGTCGTCGACCACGTCGAGGCGGGCGTCGAGCGCGGGACGGACGCCCGAGCGCGTCACCTCCGGGAGACGCTCGAATCCGTGGACGGGCGACTGACGGTGCTCGCTCACGACAATCCCGATCCGGACGCGATCGCGGCCGCGATCGCGCTCTGTCGGATCGCGGAAGCGCTCGGGATCGACGCCGAACCGTGCTATTTCGGTGACATCAGCCACCAGGAGAACCGCGCGTTCGTCAATCTCCTCGAACTCGATCTCACGCGCCTCGACCCGGACGAGGCACACGACTTCGACGCGGTCGCGCTCGTCGATCACTCGGCGCCCGGTGTGAACGACCAGCTCGACCCCGAGACCGCGGTCGACATCGTGATCGACCACCACCCGCCGAAGGGCGACGTGACGGCGCCGTTCGCGGACATCCGCGAGGATATCGGTGCGACGAGCACGATCATGACGCAGTACCTCGACTGGTTCGGCATCGAGTACACCGAGGCGCTGTCGACGGCGCTCCTCTACGGCATCCGGATCGACACGAAGGACTTCAAGCGCGAGATCACACAGCAGGACTTCTCGGCGGCGGCCGCCCTCCTCCCCCACGCGGCCGTCGACGTCCTGGAGCGGATCGAGAGCCCGTCGATCAGCGCGGACACCTTCGAGGTCGTCGCGCGCGGCATCCGGAACCGCGAGGTCGAAGGCGACGTGCTCACGTCCTGCGTCGGTGCGATCTCCGATCGGGACGCGATCGCACAGGCCGCCGACCGCCTGCTCGCCATCCAGGGGGTGACGATCACGTTCGTCTACGGCTTCATGGACGGGACGATCTACGCCTCGGCGCGCGGGCGGGGCAACGACGTGGATCTCGGTGAGGTGCTCCGCGTCGCGTTCGACGGCGTCGGGAGCGCGGGCGGGCACACCGACATGGCGGGCGCACAGCTCCCGCTCGGCGTCTTCGACGCCGTTCAGGAGGACGAGGGGGAGACGCTGGCGTCGGTGCTCGAGGGCGCGATCACGCCGCGGTTCTTCGAGGCGGTGCGCGACGCGGCGAGCGGGGACGGGCTGGCGCCGGTGGGCGACGCGACCGCGGAGTAGCGTCGGGCGACGCCGACGGGCCGGAGGTCGGCCGGGGGTCTCGATGTGGCAACGCGTTTTTGTCCGTCGACCGCATCGAACCGACACGATGGACGAACCGCTCGACGTCGACGCCGGTGGGAAACCACGGGTCCGAGATTACATGACGCGGGACGTCGCTACCGTCGCGCCGGAGGACACCGTCGCCGACGTCTCGCGACGTATCGTCGAGAGCGACGGCCACAACGGCTTCCCGGTGACGCAGGGACGGAAGGTCGAGGGGTTCGTCACGGCGCGCGATCTGCTCCTCGCCGACGACGTCACGCCGATGTTCCGCGTGATGTCCGACGACCTGCTCGTCGCGCACCCGGAGATGGACGTCAACGACGCGGCGCGCGTCATCCTCCGCTCGGGCATCCAGAAGCTCCCGGTGGTAGACGACGCGGGAACGCTCGTCGGCATCATCTCGAACGCCGACGTCATCCGCTCCCAGATCGAACGCGCGACCCCCGAGAAGGTCGGGAAGCTCCTGCGAACGCTGGAGACGATCCACGACGTAGACGCGAGCGAGGAGCGCCGCGAGGTGGCGATCGCGGACCTCGTGCCGACGCAGGGGAAAGTGTACGCCGACGAACTGGAGGGGCGACGCTACGAGATCGAGCACGGCCTCACGGAACCCCTCGTCGTCATCGATAACGGCGGCGACCTCCTGCTCGCGGACGGCCACCACCGCGCGATGGCCGCACACACGATGGACGTCGAGACGATGGACGCGTACGTCATCGTCCTCGGCACGCGCGTCGATCTCGGGATGGCGCGCACGGCCAGCGAGGAGGGCTTGGAGTCGGTCGAGGACGTGAACGTCGTCGACTACGCGCGCCACCCGCTCGTCGAGACGACCGAACGCTTCCAGTAACTTCGGCGGGCGTCGAGAGCCGAGTTACGGTCTGTCGACGACGCGGTCCAGTGCACATCGCACCCGGCGGGGGACGGTCTCTTCTCGGAGGACGGACGTCGATCGCGCTATGCTCGTCGACAGCTTCAGCCCCGTCGGTCCGCGGCCGCGGGCGTATGCCCGTCTCCAACCACTCCATAATCATACATTTCTGCTCCCCGAGCCGCGACGCGAAACGGCCTATAAACCCTCACGATCCTTTGGTAAGTTTTATACTCAGATTAGTTCATCGTACACACGAACTATGGCTGACGAGGATCCCGCGGACGACGTGGAGCTCGAAGCACGACTGGCCGATCAGGGCGTCTTCGAGCCGCCGGAATCGTTCGTCGAGCAGGCCAACGTCACGGACGCGGGAATCTACGAGGAGTTCGAGGAGAACTGGCCCGAGTGCTGGGAGGGCGCCGCGGACCTCCTCTCGTGGGACGACGACTACGATCAGGTGCTCGACGACTCGAACCCGCCGTTCTACGAGTGGTTCACCGGCGGAACGCTGAACGCCTCCTACAACTGTATCGACCGACACTTGCCCGAGCGCGCCGACGAGGCCGCCCTCGAATGGATCGGCGAGCCCGTCGAGGAGGACAATCGCTCGATCACCTACGAGGAGCTCCACCGGGAGGTCAACGAGGCCGCCGCTCTCCGCGATCTCGGGGTCGGCGAGGACGACGTCGTCACCCTCTACATGCCGATGATCCCGCAACTTCCCATCGCCATGCTCGCCTGCGCGCGTATCGGCGCGCCCCACTCGGTCGTCTTCGCCGGCTTCTCGGCCGAGGCGCTCGCCACGCGGATGAACGCCGCCGACTCCGAGTACCTCGTCACCTGCGACGGCTACTACCGGCGCGGCGACCCCCTCGATCACCTCGACAAGACCAACGAGGGGCTCGCGGACGTCGATCACGACGTCGAGACGGTCGTGGTCGATCGCCTCGGCCCGAACGGCGACGACTTCGGCCACGACCTCGACGAGGACGAACACGACTACGCCGACCTCGTGGCCGACCACGCCGGCGCGACGGTCGAGCCGGTCGCGCGCGACGCGGAGGACATGCTCTTCCTCATGTACACCTCCGGGACCACCGGCCAACCGAAGGGGGTGAAACACACGACGGCGGGCTATCTCGCGTGGACGGCGTGGACCTCGCAGGCCGTCCTCGACGTCAAACCCGAGGACACCTACTTCTGCTCGGCGGACATCGGGTGGATCACCGGCCACTCCTACATCGTCTACGGCCCCCTCGCCCTCGGGACGACGTCGATGATGTACGAGGGGACGCCGGACTACCCGACGCGCGAGCGCCTCTGGCAGATCATCGAGGAGTACGAAGCCGACCAACTCTACACCGCCCCCACCGCCATCCGATCGTTCATGAAGTGGGGCGCGGAATACCCCGCGAACAACGACCTCTCCTCGCTGCGGTTGCTCGGGACGGTCGGCGAACCGATCAACCCCCGCGCGTGGAAGTGGTACTACAAGCACATCGGCGGCGAGGAGTGCCCGGTAGTCGACACGTGGTGGCAGACGGAGACCGGCGGTCACATGGTGACGACGCTCCCCGGCGTTAACGACATGAAGCCCGGGAGCGCCGGTCCCGCGCTCCCTGGCCTCGACGTCGAGATCGTCGACACGAACGCCGAGGAAGTCGAGCCCGGCCGCGCCGGCTATCTGACCGTCCAGAAGCCGTGGCCCGGGATGCTGCGCACGCTCTACAAGAACGACGAGCGGTTCATCGACGAGTATTGGGCGGAGTACTCCGACACCGACTCTGACGACCCCGAGGACTGGGTCTACTTCCCCGAGGACGGCGCGAAGGTCGACGACGAGGACTACATCACCGTCCTCGGCCGCGTCGACGACGTGATCAACGTCTCCGGGCACCGACTCGGGACCATGGAGATCGAGTCCGCGATCGTCGGCGTCGACGGCGTCGCCGAGGCCGCCGTCGTCGGCGGCGACCACGACTTGAAGGGCGAAGCGGTCTACGCCTACGTCATCCTCGAAGACGGCTACGAAGGAAACGACGAGATGCGCGCCGCCATCGTCGAGGGCGTCGAGGACGCCATCGGTCCCATCGCACGCCCCGAGGAGGTCGTCTTCACGCCCGAGCTCCCGAAGACCCGATCCGGGAAGATCATGCGCCGCCTCCTCGAGGACATCGCCAACGACGAGGAGCTGGGCGACACCTCGACGCTTCAGAACCCCGGTATCGTCGACGACATCCGCTCGAAGTCCGACGACTGACGCGGCGATCACGGCCCCCGTCCGGGCCACACGGTTTAGGGAGCCGGCCGTCCAACTGTTCTGAGTATGGCCGACGAGGCGCTCTGTTTCGACATGTACGGCACGCTCTGCGACGTCTCCAGCGTCGCGGACGCGATTGAGCGCGAACTCGATATTCCGGGCGGACTCGCCGCGGACGTCGACGCGCTCTGGCGTTCGAAACAGATCGAGTACGCGTATCACCGTGGGGCGATGGATCGCTACGAGCCGTTCGACGTCGTGACGCGCGACGCGCTCGGGTACGCCCTCGACTACTACGGACTCGACGTCGCCGCGACGGACGCCCTCCTCTCCGCGTACGACGATCTCGATCCGTATCCCGACGTGCTCGACGCCCTCGATAGGCTCACCGACGAACGCGACGCCGTCGTCTTCTCGAACGGTACGCCGGCGATGCTCGATCGGCTCGCGGCGAACGCGGGGATCGACGCGCGCGTGGACGGGCTCGTGAGTGCGGACGACGCCGGCGCGCTCAAACCCGACCCCGCGGTGTACGAACACGTCGCGAGCGAACTCGATCGCCCGCTCCCCGCCTGTCGGCTCGTGTCCTCGAACGGCTGGGACGTCGCGGGCGCGAGCGCCGCCGGCATGGCGACGGCGTGGGTGAACCGCGACAACGACCCCGCGGAGCGCGTCGGCGGGGACGCCGACGTGGTCGTCGAGGACCTCGTCGCGCTCGCCGACGTGCTCTGATCGCCGTTATCCCTCCTCGTTCGGCTCCGCGTCCGCCGGCGTCGCGTCGTCGTACCGGGAGGCGTACGCGACGAGCGCCAACACCACGCCGAACGACAGCCCGACCATCACCGCACCGTAGATCGCGAGGTTCAGCGGCGTCAGCGCGAACGTGATCGGCCCGAGCGAGCCGACGGTGCCGTCGAGGGCGTTCGGCTGTACGACGTAGCCGAGGATGTAGCCGAAGAGCGCAGAGACGACTACCGCGACAGCGGCAATGAGGAAGACGACGCGACGACCGGCGATAGACGCGAGCGTACTCACACCCCGTCATCGGTCCCGGAGGCGATTAGCCTTTGCCGTCGCCGACCGTTCGTCCCCGTATGGAAGAGAAGGAGAAACTGCTGCTCACGCTGTACGGCGTCGCCACCGCGATGATGGTCGCCACGTTCCTCGTCGTCATCACGTAACGAACGACGAGTCGACGTCGAACTCGAGAACTGAAGACCGAAGCCGAGACCGGAATCGAAACGGCGAGTCGCGCGTCCGTCAGTCGGCCGCGTTCCGCTCGGCGTCGTCCGCGTCTTCCTCACCGCCGTCGGCGAGCATCGTCTGTCGCTTCCCCTCGTACCACTTCCACTCGTTGCTGAACTGATCGGACTGCTTGAGGTTCCACGGGTCGCCGGAGTCGACTCGCTTACCGTACAGCGCCGACTGCCAGATGTTCCAGACGAAGGCGACCACGCCGAACGTCATGATGAACGCACCGACGGTGGCGACGGCGTGCCAGGTCATGAACTTCGGCAGGTACGTCGCGTACCGGCGGGGCATCCCGCCGTAGCCGAGGATCAGCATGGCGATGAACGTGACGTTCCCGCCGATGATGGAGAGCCAGAAGTGCCAGAGCGCGAGGCGCCGGTCGTACATCCGACCCGTCATGATCGGGAACCAGTAGTACATCGCCGCGAAGAGCGCGAAGCCGATCGCGCCGAAGACGATGAAGTGGAAGTGCCCGACGACGTAGTAGGTGTCCTGCATCACGAGGTCGAACGGGACGGCGGCGAGGAAGACGCCGGTGACGCCGCCGATGATGAAGTTCTGGACGAAACCGACCGAGAACAGCATCGGTGCGGTCATCCGCAGCTTCCCGTTCCACAGCGTCGTGATCCAGTTGAACACCTTCACCGCGGAGGGTATCCCGATCGCCAACGAGATCGCCATGAACGAGGCGGTGAGTCGCGGGTTCATCCCCGTCGTGAACATGTGGTGCGCCCACACGCCGAAGGAGAGGATGCCGATGGCGAGCGTCGAGTAGACGATGAACTTGAACCCGAAGAGCTTGCGGCCCGCGAACTTCGGGAGGATGAGACTAACGAGCCCCATCGGCGGCAGGACGAGGATGTACACCTCCGGATGGCCGAAGAACCAGAAGAGGTGCTGCCAGAGCATCGCGCCCCCACCTTCGCCGGCGAAGAACATCGTCCCGAAGTTCCGATCGAGCAGCAGCATCGTGACCGCGGCGGTCAGGATCGGGAAGGCGAACAGGATGAGCCCACCCTGCGTGAGGATCGTCCAGCTGAAGATGTCGAGCTTGCTCCACGGGACGTTCACGCTGTCGCGCTCGGCGACGATGGTGGCGATGAAGTTGATCGCGCCCATCGTCGTCGAGAACCCGGAGAGGTGGAACCCAAGGAGGAAGACGTCGACGCCCGTCCCCTGCATCGTGCTGGAGAGGGGCGTGTAGAGCGTCCAGCTCGTCTTCGCGGCCTGGATGTCGATTCCGACGAGCGGCAGGAAGAAGCCCGCCCACATCAGGATCGTGGCGAACGGGAGGATCCAGAACGCGATGGCGTTGATCCGTGGGAACGCCATGTCGTCGGCGTCGACGAGCAGCGGCACCATGTAGTTCGCGAAGCCGAAGATGAGCGGGGCGGCGAACAGGAACAGCATCGTGATGCCGTGCGTGGTGAGCAGGGCGTTGTAGAGCCCGACCCCGCCGAACGAGGCCAAGAAGTCCATCCCCGGCGTCGTGAGCTCGACGCGCATGAGCATCGCCGTGATCCCGCCCCAGGCGAACGCGACGATGCCGAAGAGCGAGTAGAGGATGCCGAGGTCCTTGTGGTCAACGGTGGTGAGCCACCGAGTCAGTCCAGCCGGTTTCTCTTCGTGCCCGTGCCCGGTGCTTTCGCCGTAGCCGCCCCCGCCGACAGGCGTGTACGCCTGCCAGTCTTCGAGGCGGGTCAGCCACCCCGCCACGACCAGGAGCAGCAGCCCCATCAGCACCGAGAATACGAGTTCGGGGGAGACTGCCATGTTCGGCAGTGGGGGTCCCACGGTAAAGAAAGGTACGGGTTCGCCCGTCGCACGGCGACGAACTGTCCGCCGATTACGGCCCGACTTCGATGTCTTCTTCCACCTCGATCCGGCGCGCGGCGGCGTACGTCAGGATCGAGAGTCCGATGAACGGGAGGACGAGCAGTGCGTACTGAAGCACGCGGCTGAACGTCGTGTCGTTCGCCCACGGGTTGACGACGAGGAAGACGGCCGCGAAGACGACGATCACGGCGAGCGGGATGATGTTCACCGCGATGTCGAGGAGGACCTCTTTTTCGAACACGCTGGATTTCGCCTTCATTGCGTGAGCGTGCGGTCCCCGAGCAAATATATGTTGAGGGTTTCCCTCAGAGGTAGCCCCGCTCGTAGCAGCAGAACCCGACGGCGGCGAGGACCGCGATCCCGCCCGCGCCGGCGAGCGCGGCCCCGCGGTTGAACCGTCCGACGGTGAGGAGCGCGGCGCCGACCCCGCCGACGAACAGCCCGACACCGAGCGACGACGGCCACAGCGAGTCGACGTACCCGGACTCCCGGAGAATCCCGACGACGCTCGCCTCCAAGAGGAGGACGCCACCGACCCCGACGGGGAGGAGGTAGTTGCCGAGGAACACGCCGAACTCGGTGAGGACGAGTCCGAGCGCGACGAACACCGGCCACGGGCTCGCGCGAGTGTACTGTTCGCTCAGGCCCGGTTGCTCTTCCATACCGATGCGTTGGGGCGCGGACGTAAGAAGCGTATCGCTCCGGGATCGCCGCGTCTCAGAAGGGACTGAACTCCGTCCCGAAGACGGAGCCGATGTAGACGACGGCGACGAGGAACAGCCAGATGGCGTCGACGAAGTGCCAGTACCACGAGACGGTCGTGACGGAGACGTGCCGATCGGCGTCGTAGTGCCCGCGAAGCCCGCGCACGAGGAGGATGGCGAGCAGGAGTGCGCCGAAGGACACGTGGATCCCGTGGATGCCGGTGAGCCCGAAGAAGCCGCTGGCGAAGACCCCAGAGGTGAGAGTGAATCCCTCGTGGACGATGAACTCGTAGTACTCGTAGATCTGCCCCCCGATGAAGACGATCCCGCAGAGCAAGGTGACGAGGAGCCCCTGTACGAACCGCTGGTGGTTCCCCTTCTGGAGGTGGCCCTCGGCCCAGTGGATGGTGAAACTGGAGAACACGAGCAGGACCGTGTTGATCACGAGGACGCTCGTGAGGATGCCGCTCTCGGGGAGGTATTCGGTGTGCCAGCCACCGGTGCGGATGAAGAAGTAGTACGCGAACCCGGCGCCGAACGTGGCGATGTCGGTCCCGAGGAACAGCAACATCCCGAGGCGGAGCGACGCGCCGCCGTTGTGCGAGCCCCGGTCCCAGAAGTCGACGACGAACGCCTGATAGATCCAGCCGAACATCCCGAGGATCGTGACGGCCCAGCCCGCGACGAACGCACCGAGGCCGACGCTCGACGAGACGAGGTCAGTACCGCGTCCGATCACGTAGAGCGATGCGCCGGTGTAGACGACCAAGAGCCCGATGGCCGTGACGAACGGCCACCAGCTCGCCTCGCCGTAGCCGCGCGGCCAGTCGCGGACGGCGGGCAAGAAGTGTCCGTGGTCTTCGCTTTCCTCCGTAGCCATATACTGGCGGGTAACGCGGGATACGATAAAAAACCTCCCAACTGGCTCCGCCGGCGACGTCGAGACCGATCGCTACGGACTCGGGTGGAAACGGTGAGAACGGAAGGGAGCGGCGTTAGACAGACGGGGCCGCGAGCGCTGCCGTCTCGTCGGTCGCCGTGGCGTTCATCGCGGTCTCGTTCGTGGCCGTCGCCGTCGCGTTCGAGGACTCGTCGCTACTCGATCCGCTCGCTTCTTCTCGGGCCTGTTGGGCCTGCTCGCTCGCCCACTGCTCGTATTCCGACTGGTCTTTCACGATGACGTCGGCGAGCATGTTGGAGTGGCCGGCCCCACAGAACTCCGCACAGTAGAGCACGTACGGCTCCTCGCGGACGGAGTCCTCGTTGATCTCCGTGGCGATGTACGTCGTCCGGGCGGGGAAGGCGTCCTTCTTCAGCCCCAGCGCGGGGATGTGGACCGCGTGGAGGACGTCGCGTGACGTGATTCGTAACACCACCTGTTTCTCGGCGGGGAGCACGAGATTCTCGGACGTGAAGTTCGTCCCGTTGTGCTGGTAGTGGAACTGCCACGACCACTGGTAGGAGTCGACGTGGACGACGGTCGTGTCGGGTTGTTCCATCATCTGCTGGGAGTCCTCCTGAGAGGCGAGGACGTACGGCGACCCCATCGCGCCGTAGGCGACGAGGCCGACGAACAGCAGGACGACCGCGGTCGCGGCGGTCCAGGTGATCTCGAGGCGACGGTTCTCCTGAGTGGGCTTCGCTTCGTCGGCCTTCCGGAACTTCCAGATGGCGTAGAAGAGGACCCCCTCGACGATGATCGTGATGGGGAGCGCGACGGCGAGCAGCAGGTTGCTGACGTTGTCGATGTACTGGCTCGTCACGGACGACGCCGCGGCTGCCGGTTGTGCGGCGACGACGAACGGCACCAGCCCCATCAGCCCCATCGTCAGGACGGACGAGAGCCGCTTCCGGGACATTGCTACCCGATCGTTGGGAAGTGCCGGACAAGTAACTACCGACTCGGGCTCCGTGGGCGGGAGTCGGGGGGGATAAGTACGCCCCGACCCAACCTCCGATAGAGTCATCGTGCGACCGATACGCCCCCGTCTCTCCCACGTGCTCGTCGTCGCCGTCCTCGGCGTCTACGCACTCCTCGTCGTCGGCGCGACGACGGCGCTGACGGACGCCGCCGCAGCCTGTCGGACGTGGCCGGCCTGCGACGGTCAGTGGTTCGCACTCACCTCCTTCCCGCTGGAGGTCGTCTGGGCGCACCGCCTCCTCGCGGCCCTCGTCGCGCTCCTCCTCGTGGGAACGATCGGGCTCGCGTACGTTCGAGACGCCGACACCCGCGTCCTCGCCGCGATCGGCGTCGCGCTCGTCTGCTATCCCCTCCAAGTGGCGGTCGGCGCGCTCGCCGCGACCGACTCCGTCGCGTACGTCCCGGCGATCCACCTCGGCTTGGGAGTCGCCATCTTCTCCGCGCTCGTCGTCGCGCTCGCGTGGGCGCTCGAATCGCGGACGGCGCACAAGCCCTCCGCCGAGTGGGACGGCGAACCGAAGGACGGGAGCGATCCCGCGCCGGCGTCGGTCGCGTCGTCGCCCGACGACCTCGGGTGGCGGGCGCTCGCGGGAGCCTATTTCCGGATGATGAAGCCGCGGCTGATGTGGCTGCTCTGCCTCGTCGCTTCGGCGGGGATGGCGCTCTCGGCCGGTCCCGCGCTCACCGTGCGGACGGTCGTCCTCACCCTCCTCGGTGGCGTCCTCTCGATCGGCGCGAGCGGGACGTTCAACCACGTCTTGGAGCGCGACGTCGACCGGAAGATGAACCGCACCGCGGACCGCCCGCTCGCGAACGACGCGATCCCGAAGCGAAACGCGCTCGCCTTCGGTGCGTTCCTCGCGCTCGCCTCGCTCGCGGTCTTCTCTCAGATCGGCCTCCTCACCGCCTTCCTCGGGCTGACCGCGATCGTCTTCTACTCCGTCGTCTACACGCTCGTGCTGAAGCCGAACACGGTCCAGAACACCGTCATCGGGGGCATAGCGGGCGCGCTTCCGGCGCTCATCGGCTCGGCGGCCGTCACGGGCTCGATCGGGCTCCCCGCGCTCGCGCTCGCTGGCCTCATCTTCCTCTGGACGCCCGCCCATTTCTACAACCTCGCGCTCGCCTACCGCGACGACTACGAGCGCGGGGGGTTCCCGATGATGCCCGTCGTTCGCGGGGCCGCGGTCACGCGCAAGCACATCGTCGGCTGGCTCGGCGCGACGCTCGTCGGCGCGGCCGCCCTCGCCGCCGTGACTGACCTCGGGTGGCTGTACGCCGCGACGGTCGTCGCCCTCGGCGGCGTCTTCCTCTGGATGGTCGTCCGTCTCCACGAGGAGCGCGATCGGGCGGCCGCGATGCGCGCGTTCCACGCCTCGAACGCGTTCCTCGGCGCGACGCTCGTCGCCGTCCTCGTCGACGCGCTCGTACTCTGAAACCGATGTACCGGCTCATCGATCGCGCCGTCCCGACGCCCGACGCCGCGACGCTGCTCCGCTGGGCCGCGGTGGTGAACGCGGAGATCCTGGTGACACTCGCGTACGTCGTCCTCTCCCCGAACACCCCGACGGACCCCCTGATCTACGTCTACCCGTGGGTGTGGGTGAACGTCGCCGTTTGGGGGGTCCTGCGCGTCCGACCGACGCCGACGTCGCGGCGCGCCCGCTGGGCCGCCGCCATCGTCGGCGTCGCGTACTTCCTGCTGGTCGGCTACGCCGGCGGCCTCTACCACCTCTCGGGTGCGGGGCTCGGGTTCTCCACGCACTGGCTCCCGCCCGGGTGGGGGCCGACGCCGGTCTACAGCGCGTCCGCGTTCACCCTCGTCCTCATGCCGTTCAAGGTCGTCGGGTACGTCGCGCTCGCCTACCTCGTCTCCGTCACCGTCCGGGACGCCTCGGCGTCCGCTCTCTCGGGTCTCGTCGGCCTCGTCTCCTGTGTCTCCTGTACGTGGCCGGTGCTCGCCACGCTCGCCACCGGGCTCTTCGGGAGCGCGTCGGCCCTCTCGTCGATCGCCATGACGCGGGCGTACGGCGTCTCGACGGTCGTCTTCGTCGTCTCGGTCATCGCGCTGACGTGGCGGCCGACGCGCTGACGCGAGAGCGATACCCTTACCGCACAGCCGCGCCCACGTTCGGGTAGTGATGGCTCCGGCTGTGGTCGCCGACGACGTCTCCGAGAGCTACGGTGACACCGTCGCGCTCGACGGCGTCTCGCTCGCCGTCGAGGCGGGCGAGGTGTTCGCGCTGATCGGGCCGAACGGCGCCGGAAAGACGACGCTCACCCGCTGTCTCACGGGCACGCGGACGCCCGACGGAGGGCGAGTCGAACTGCTCGGCAGCCCGCCGATCGAGGCCGCAAGGGAGCGTCTCGGCCTGCTCCCGCAGGACTTCGACCCGCCGGATCGGCTGAGCGCGCGCGAGCTCGTCGCCTACTACGCGGGGCTCTACGACGACGCGCGCGCTCCCGACTCCCTCCTCCGGACGGTCGGGATGGACCCCGACACCGACACGTGGTACGGCGACATGAGCGGCGGCGAGCAGCGCCGCACGTGCGTCGCGGCGTCGCTCGCCAACGACCCCGACGTCCTCTTCGTTGACGAGCCGACGACGGGCATCGATCCCGCGGGGCGGCGCGCGCTCTGGGACGTCTTCGAGGACCTCGCGGACGCCGGCACCACGGTCTTCCTCACGACGCACTACATGGCGGAGGCCGAGCGCCTCGCGGACCGCGTCGGTCTCCTCGCCGACGGCTCGCTCGTCGCCACCGGGACGCCTGACGATCTGATCGCCGCGTACGGCGGCGAGCAGTACCTCGCCGTCGAGACAGACGCCGACCCCGGTGCGGTGGACGACCTCGGCTACGAAGTCACGCGCGCGGGCGACGAACTGCGTGTCCTGGGCGTCCCGCCCGAGGCCATCGGCGACGTCGCCGCGGCGCTCGACGCCCGCGGCGTCCCGTTCGACGCCCTCTCGTGGACGGAGCCCGACTTGGAGGACGTCTACCTCCGGCTCGCCGACGGTCCGGGCGCCGCCGGGGCCGACGAGACGGAGGTGACGGCGTGAGCCGTCTCGCGTCGCGCGACCCGACCGACGCCCGCACGTCGAGGTGGGTCGCGTGAGTCGGTCCGCGCGGATCGCCGCCGAGGCGCGCGCCGCCTACAAGTCGTTCGTCCGGCGGCGGGTCGCGGTCTTCTTCACGTTCTTCTTTCCGATCCTCCTGATCGTCATCTTCGCGGGGCTCGTCCGCACCGGCGGGGGCGGCACGGGCCTGTTCAGTCAGCCGCCGGGCTACTACGTTCCCGCGTACCTCGCGGTCGTCGTCCTCTTCACGCCGCTCTCGCGCCTCGGTAGCGAGGTGGCGCGCTTCCGCGAGGGCAATCGCTTCGAGAAGCTCGCCGCGTCGCCGATGCGCCGCTGGGAGTGGCTCATCGCCCAGACGGCCATCAACACCGCGCTCATCGCGGTGGCCTGTGCCGCGCTGCTCGCGCTCCTCGCCGCGACGGGCGCGCAGTTCCGCCTCTCCCCGTGGCTCGTTCCCTTCGTCCTCACCGGCTCGGTGTTGTTCTGCGGGGTCGGCGCGATCCTCGGCGCGCTCGCCGACAGCCAGGACGGCGCGATCACGGCGTCGAACGGCGTCGCGCTCCCGCTGTTGTTCCTCTCGAACACCTTCTTAGGGCCCGCGTCGCTCCCCGCGTGGTTCCGTCCGGTGACGGACCTCTCGCCGCTCAGCTACTTCGCGTACGGCGTGCGCGCGGCGACCTACCCGGGGAACCACACCGGCTGGCCGGGCTCCGTCGGTGCGGACTACGCGGTGTTGCTCGTCCTCGCGATCGTCGCGTTCGCCCTCGGCGCGTGGCTGCTCCCGTGGACCGAGCGCTAGCGCGCCATCGGAACCCACGAGTAGACGTGGTTCAGCATCCAGTAGGTGACGACGCCGAGGCCGAGGCTGAGCGTCCACGCGACGACGGCGATCTTCCCCGCGGTCGGGTGCGACGTGTTCGGCAGTTCGTTCGTGTCGTGGGTGAGCCCGAGGACGACCGCGTGGAGGACGACCGGGACGGAGACGACGCTCAGGAGGATGTGGACGGCGAGCATGGCGAGGTAGGCGACGTGCACGACGTCCGCGTACTGCCAGAGGAACTGCCCCTGTTCGATGACGATGCGCTTCTCGAAGCCGCCCCCGACCTTCCAGAGGTAGAGCACGAGGAAGGCCATGATGAGCGCGAACGCCGTCAACATCGCCGTCCGATGCGCGCGAACCTTGCCGTTTCGGATGCAGTAGTAGCCGACGAGGAGCGCGGTGAGCGCGCAGGTGTTGACGACGGCGATGAGGTCGGAGAAGAGCAACACCGTGTCCCGGCTGATCTCGGGGAAGATCGGCACGACGCCGGCGAACGTCCCGATGACGAGCGCGTAGCCGACGACGGAGACGACGGCCGTGACCCACCGTGGGCGGGCGCGGACCGCGCCGCGTACGTTCATACGTCGGATTGCCGTGCGCGCGCCTTATCCTGTACGCTTCGCGTCGCGGCCGTCCCGTCCGCGTCGCCGTCCCGTCTCGGCCTACATCCCCATGTCCGCGGCGCGCTCGGGGACCGGGAGGTCGTTCGGGTCGCAACCGAGGAGCTCGGCGGCGTGGTCGAGCGCCATGTCGAAGCCGTAGTAGCGTTCGAGCTCGTCGCCGTCGACGCTCGGGCGCACCTTCAACATCGCGTACCCCTCACGGTTCTGCGCGATACAGGCGCTCCGGCCGTCGCGCTCGAACTCCAGCACGCGCTCCGCGTCGGTCTCGCGGTAGCGCGCCGTGATACCGTCGGCCTCCGCGGTGTCGGCGTCCGTGTCGGTCATCGTCGGCGGTTCTCGCGCCCGGTAAGTGAGGCTGTCGGCTCGCCGCTCGCGCGTCGCGACGCGGTCCGGTGCGTCACGTCTCCTCGGCCTCGGAGAGCACCGACTTCACCGACGGGGCGTCGTACGACTCGTAGGCGTCGAGGAGGGCCGCGGCGTCGTCCGCGACCGTCACCATCTCGCGGTGTTTCGACTCGACGAACCCCGCCGACACCTGGTGATCGAAGAACGACGCGAGCTCGTCGTAGTAGCCCGCGACGTTGAGGAAGCCACACGGCTTCGCGTGGAAGCCGAGCTGGGCCCACGTGAGCACCTCGACGATCTCTTCGAGCGTGCCGAAGCCGCCGGGGAGCGCGACGAACCCGTCCGCGAGCTCCGCCATCCGGGCCTTGCGCGCGTGCATCGAGTCGACAACGTCGAGTTCGGTGAGCCCGTGGTGGGCGATCTCCTTCGCTTCGAGCGACTCCGGGATGACGCCGTGGGCCTCGCCGCCGGCGTCGAGCGTCGCGTCCGCGAGCGCGCCCATCAGGCCGACGCGGCCGCCGCCGTAGACGAGCGTCGCGTCGCGCGCGGCGAGCTCGCGCCCGAGCGCCTCCGCGGCGGCGCGGTACGCGTCGTCGGTGCCCGGACTCGATCCGCAGTAGACACAGAGTGCGTCCATACTCGTCCGTCCGCCGGCGGCGGTGTAAAGTCCACCGGGCTCGCGGGGATCGCGGCCGACCGCCGACGCCGAACCCGGTGAGGGTTTAGGCCCGAGCGCCGTAGGTCCGCGTACACAGATGCCCCCGCTCGTCGCGCCGACCGAACTCGCGCTCTTCGCGCTCGTGGGGTTGCTCGGCGGCGCACACTGTCTCGGGATGTGCGGGCCGCTCGTCACGACGTACGCCGAGCGGATGCCCTCGGACGATCGCGGGCCGTCGTGGTTCGAGCTCCGTCAACACGCGCTGTTCAACGCGGGACGGACGGCGAGCTACGCGCTCGTCGGCGGCCTGCTCGGCCTCGTCGGCGCGACCGTCTACGCGGGAGCGGGCGCGGCGTTCGGCGGTGTGGGCGACCTCCTGCGCGGCGTCGTCGGCGTCGCCGTCGGCGTCGTCGTGATCGCCGTCGGCCTGACGCGCGTCCTCGGCAGCGATCGGCTCCACGGGCTCCTCCCGGTCTCGCTCGGCACGAGCGCGGTCTTCTCGCGCGTCGCCGGGTACGCGAGCTCGCGCATCGACGACTACGCCACCGGCCCGAGGATCGCCCTCCTCGGCGCGATCCACGCCTTCCTCCCCTGCCCGCTCCTCTACCCGGCGTTCGTCTACGCGCTCGGGCAGGGACGGCCCGTCGCGGGCGCGCTGAACCTCGCGGCGCTCGGCGTCGGCACCGTTCCGACGCTGTTCCTCTACGGGACGGTCCTCGGGTCGGTTCCGGCCGCGCGGCGCGCGGCCGCCCATCGCGTCCTCGGCGGCGCGTTCGTCCTGCTGGGACTCATCCCGCTCCTCGCGGGCCTCGGCCTGCTCGGCGTCCCCGTCCCGCACCTCCACATCCCACACTACACCGCGACGCCGTAACACGACACCATGACCGACACGACCGATACCTGCACCCTCTGCGACCTCCCGATCCGCGGCGATCCCGTGACGGCCGACGACGACGCGAACGGCGACGGCGCCGCGAGCCAGTCGGAGACGGACGCGACCGACGCCGCCGGCGAGACGTTCTGCTGTCGCGGCTGTCTCGAGGTGTATCGCACGCTCGGCGACGCCGACCCCGAGGCGGTGTCCACAGACGACCTCGAAGACGCGAGCGACGGCGACGCGGACCGACGCGACGTCCCCGAGGACGCCGAGACGGCGTTCCTCGCCGTCGACGGGATGCACTGCACGGCCTGCGAGGCGTTCCTGGAGACCACGGCGCGGGCCGGCGAGGGGGTCTACGACGCCGAAGCGAGCTACACGACGGAGATGCTGAAGGTGTCCTACGACGGCTCGAAGACGGACGAGGAGGCGCTCGCCGAGTCGGTGAGCCGCCTCGGCTATCGGGCGAGCGTCCCGGAGGTCGGGACGGCCGCCGCCGAGGAGGAACGCTTCGGGCGCGACGAACTGCGCACCGTTCTCGGCGTCCTCGGTGCGATGTCGGTGATGATGATCTACGTCCTCTTCCTCTACCCGAGCTACCTCGGCATCTACTCGGAGTCCTTCCTCTACGAACCGGCGACGCACGTGATCGTCTTCGTCCCCATCCCGCTGCTCTCGACCATCGTCGTCTTCCTCGTCGGCTATCCGATCGTCCGATCGGCGTACGTCAGTTTACGCGCGGGAACGCCGAGCATGGACGTGCTGATCGCCGGCGGCGCGCTCGCCTCGTACGCCTACTCGATGTACGTCGTCGCCACGGGCGGCGTCGTCATCTACTTCGACGTCGCGGTCGCCATCGTCGCCGTCGTGACGCTCGGCGACTTCGTCCAGCGCCGCGTGAAGCGCCGCGCGCTCGGCTCGATCGGCGATCTCGACTTCGACCGCGTGAGGAGCGCGCGCGTCCGCGACGCCGCGGGCACGCACGAGGTGGACGTGGACGCCCTCGAACCCGGGGACGAAGTCGTCGTGAAGCGCGGCGAGCGCGTCCCGCTCGACGGGACGGTCGTGGACGGCGAGGCGGCGGTCGACGAGGCGCTCGTCACGGGCGAATCCGTCCCCGAAACGCGGGGACCGGGCGACGCGGTCATCGGCGGGTCGGTCGCCACGGACGGCCGCCTCGTCGTCCGCGTGGGCGAGCGCGCGGCGAGCACGTACGACCGCCTGCTCGCGCAACTGTGGAACGTCCAGTCGGGTTCGGGCGGCACGCAGCGCCTCGCGGACACGATCGCCGCGCTCTTCGTGCCGTTCGTGCTCGCGCTCGCGCTCGTCGTCGCCGGCGGCTGGCTCCTCACGGGCGCGCCCGTCCGCGAGGCGCTCACGATCGGCGTCTCGGTCCTCGTCGTCTCATGTCCGTGCTCGTTCGGCCTCGCTACCCCCGTCGCCGTCGCCGCGGGCGTGAGTCGCGCCGCCGACGACGGCGTGCTCGTGACGAACACGGACGCCGTGGCGTCGCTCGCTGACGTCGACGTCGTCGCCTTCGACAAGACCGGGACGCTCACCGAGGGGCGGATGCGCGTCACCGACGTCGCAGTCGACGACGCGACCGAGCGCGACGTCCTGCGGTACGCGGCCGCGATCGAGCGCGAGGCGAACCATCCGGTCGCGGACGCCGTCGTCGGCCACGCAGACGAGCGCGGCGTGCGCACGTCCGGCGAGCGCACGCTCGCGAGCGACGGTGGGGCGGCCGTCACCGACGGGGCGACGGACGACGGTGACGCCGCGGCGGACTCGCTCCGCGTCGCGGACTTCGAGGAGCGGCGACGCGGGGCGATCGGGACCGTCGACGGCGCGCGCGTCCTCGTCGGACACCCCGACCTGTTCGCGGGCGAGGACTGGACCGTCCCCGGCGCCGTCTCGCGCGCCGTCACGAGCGCGCAGGACGACGGTGCGATCGCCACGGTCGTCGGCTGGGGCGGACGGGCGCGCGGCGTGCTCGCGGCGCGCGACACCCCCCGCGACGACTGGCGGGAGACGGTCGAGGCGCTCGCCCGCGACGGCCGGGAGATCGTCGTCGTGACGGGCGACGACCAGTCTCGCGTGTCGCAGTTCGAGGCGCACCCCGACGTCGCCGACGTCTTCGCGGGCGTCCTCCCGCAAGCGAAGGCCGCCGTCGTCGAACGACTGCGCGGCGCGGAGGGGACGGTGGCGATGGTCGGCGACGGGACGAACGACGCGCCGGCGCTCGCCGCCGCCGACCTCGGCGTGGCGTTCGCCTCCGGCACCGAGCTCGCCACGGAGGCCGCCGACGCCACCGTCACCGAGGGCGGCTTGCGCTCCGTTCGGCGGCTCTTCGGGATCGCCACGACGACACGCTCGCGCGTCCGGCAGAACTTCGCGTGGGCGCTCGGCTACAACGTGATCACGCTCCCGCTGGCCGCGCTCGGCCTCGTCGACCCGCTGCTCGCGGCGATCGCCATGGCGGCGTCCAGTCTCCTCGTCGTCGCCAACTCCGCGCGCTCCTATCGGCCGGACGAGTGACTGCTCCGGATATGATTAACTCGGAGTGTAGTTTCCAATATCGTCGTATGGGGCGCTATACCGCTTGAAAACGCCGTCTCGTCGGAAAGGGTTAAGTCGATAGGACGGCCATAGTGAACCGATGATGATGTCCGACGCGGTGCCGGTAGCGGACGTGTTCGACGCGCTCGCCGCGGCCGCGCCAGAGATACGGGCGGGGTTCGCGGGACGCGCCGGTGAGACCGACGACCGTAACGCGACCGGCGACCGGCAGCTCCACGCGGACATCCACGCCGACGACATCCTGCGTGCGCGTCTCGGCGGGCTCGACGCCGTCGGCCAGTACGCCAGCGAGGAGGCCGAGGACGTCAGCGACGTCGGATCCGGCCCGCTCTCGATCAGCGTCGATCCCCTCGACGGCTCCTCGAACCTGAGCGCGAACAACCCGACCGGCACCATCGTCGGCGTCTACGACGCGCCGCTTCCCGCGGCCGGACGCGATCTCGTCGCCGCCGCTTACGTCCTCTACGGCCCGCTCACGACGATGGTGGCCGCAACGGACGACGGCGCGACGCGGTACGCGATCACCTCCGACGGGCGACGGGACGACGAACCCGCGGTCCTCCCCGACGACCCGACCGTCTACGGATTCGGCGGTCGCGTCCCCGACTGGACGGCGGCGTTCACCGACTACGCCCGTCGCGTCGAGGACGAGCTGAAACTCCGGTACAGCGGCGCGATGGTCGCCGACGTCAATCAGGTGCTCACGTACGGTGGCGTCTTCGCTTACCCCGGCCTCCGCGATCGGCCGACGGGCAAGCTTCGCACGCAGTTCGAGGCCATCCCGATGGCGTACATCGTCGAGGCCGCCGGCGGAGCGTCCACGGACGGCACGCGCTCCCTCCTCGACGTCGAACCCGACACCCTCCACGAGCGGACGCCGATCTACCTCGGCAACGACGCGCTCATCGATCGCGCGGAACGCATCGTCTCCTGATCGGCGGGCCGCATCTTTCTTCGGTCACCGGATACACGTCCGGGTATGGCCTCCGACGAGAACCCGTTCACGAACCTCCAAGAACAGATCGACGACGCGGCGTCGTACCTCCCCTCCACCGTCAACGACGACGTCCTCACGCGGCTCAAGCACCCCGAGCGCGTCCTCGAGACGAACCTCACCGTCGACATGGACGACGGGTCCCTCGAGACGTTCACGGCCTACCGCTCGCAGTTCAACGGCGATCGCGGTCCGTACAAGGGCGGCGTCCGCTATCACCCCGACGTCTCGCGCGACGAGGTGAAGGCCCTCTCCGGCTGGATGGCCTACAAGTGCGCCGTCGTCGACGTCCCGTACGGTGGGGCGAAAGGCGGCATCGTCGTCGATCCCGGTGAGTACAGCGCCGCCGAACTCGAACGCCTCACGCGCTCGTTCGCCGAGGAGATCCGCCCGCTCGTCGGCGAGGACCGCGACATTCCCGCCCCCGACGTCAACACCGGCCAGCGCGAGATGAACTGGATCAAGAGCACCTACGAGACGCTCGAACGCACCACCGCACCCGGCGTCGTCACCGGGAAGTCCATCGAGAACGGGGGGAGCGAAGGGCGCGTCGAAGCCACCGGTCGCTCCGTGATGCTCGCCGCGCGCGAGCTCTTCGATTACCTCGATACGCCCGTCGACGACGCCACCGTCGCCGTGCAGGGGTACGGCAACGCCGGCTCCGTCGCGGCCGAACTCATCGCCGACCTCGGTGCGACCGTCGTCGCCGTCTCCGACTCATCGGGCGGTATCCACGACGCGGACGGCCTCGACCCGCGGGCGGTCAAGGAGTTCAAGAACGACACCGGGACCGTCTCCGACTACGCGGGAAGCGAGAACATCACCAACGAGGACCTGCTCACACTCGACGTCGACCTCCTCGTCCCCGCCGCGCTCGAAAACGCCGTCGACGGGGATCTCGCCGCGGACGTGCAGGCCGACGCCATCGTCGAGGCCGCCAACGGCCCGCTCACTCCCGATGCCGACGACGTCTTCCAAGCGCGCGACGTGCCGGTGATCCCGGACATCCTCGCCAACGCCGGCGGCGTGACGGTGAGCTACTTCGAGTGGGTGCAGAACCGCCAGCGCTTCTACTGGTCGGAGGAGCGCGTCAACGACGAGCTCGAAACCGTCATCGTCGACGCGTTCGACGACCTCGTCGAGGCTGCGGAGACGCTCGACCTCCCGAGTTTCCGCGTCGCCGCGTACGTCGTCGCCATCCAGCGTGTCGTCGACGCCTACACGGGCAACGGGAACTGGCCCTGAAACCCCATCTCCGGGCGCGACGTGCCCGGCGGCTCCCTTCTTCGTGCCTACTCGGACCGTCGCGTCGTACGCCACCTCGTCGACGTGCGTTCGCGGCCCGTCGGCCACCGTGTCGATGGCCGCGTTCGCGTCGTCACGAGCGCCGTCGGTGGAGTCCGACACGGCGCCCGCGGAGTCGCCCGACGGAAGGAAAACGGGTAGGCCGCTCACGCGGTTTCCTTGAGCGTGCGTTCGACCCCGTTCGAGCGGGTCGCGAGAACGCGAGAGCGCGATCGCTCTCGGCTTCGAGCGTCTCGAACGCGTCACCGATCGCGCTCGATCCCCACGCCGGTCCGGTCTCCGAGCCGCCCCGTTCGCTCGACATGACGCCTACCCGATCGGCTGTGTCCGCCCGACCGAAAAGTCCGGGGGCGACGCGGACGAGCCGTCGCGGCCACGGGTGTGGGGCGAAAGGGACTATACGCGGAGCGGCGTTGCAGTGCGTATGAGCCTCCGGCAGTTCGTCCGCGGCACCGTCCCGTGGTCGTCGCTCGAAGCGGTCGCCCGCGAGATGGCCGAGCGCTACGACCAGGAGCGCGTGCGCGTCACGTTCCTGGAGGCGGACAACTGGTTCTCCACGCCCGCCGTCGTGAACGACCGGTGGTTTTGTAAGATCGTCTCCCCGCAGAACGCCTTCGTCCACTCGCTGTTCACGGGGATGCGGAACCTCGGCATCTTCTCTGCGGGCGCGGAGGGGTTCTTCGAGCCGTTCGACGGTCCCGTGGAGATGGCCGAACACGAACTGGCGGCGACGCGACGGATGCGCGAGGCGGGCCTCAACGTCCCCGAGCCGATCGAGGTGTTCGCCGTCGACGACCTCGGCGTCCTCGTCATGGAGTACCTCCCGGACTTCGAGACCCTCGACGACCTCCCGGCCGCGGGGATCGAGGCCCGCGCGCCCGAGCTGTTCGCCGCGTTGCGGACGATGCACGACCACGGCCTCGCACACGGCGACCTCCGCGCCGAGAACGTCCTCGTCCACCGCGGCGACCTCTACTTCATCGATGCGACCCGGGTCCGCGAGGACGCGGACGTCGAACGCTCCGCGCAGGCGTACGACCTCGCGTGCGCGCTCGCCGTCCTCGAACCGCTCGTCGGCGCGGAGGTCGCCGTACGCGCGGCCCGCTCGGCCTTCGACGTCGAGGCGCTGCTCGCCGCCCGGGAGTTCCTCGACTTCGTCGCCATCCGCCCCGATCACGACTTCGACGCCGCCGCGCTCCGCGGCGAACTCGAAGGCGCGGCCAGCGATCGAGACGGGTAGCGACGTGCCCCCGTTCGGTCCGGCGGTTCCCGCAGCCTCCGCCATACCTATACGTCCCGATTCGGAACGCGACGACCATGGAGGGGGACGAGCGGTCCGTGACGGTACAGGAGAAACTCGAGGAGGCCTTAGAGCACGCCGAGAACGACCGAACGCGCTACCTGCTTCGGAGCGCGCTACAGGACCTCCTCATCGACGTGAACGTAGACGAGGAGTCGGACTGAGCTGTCGGATGCGGGGAACGGTGGGAGGCGATGGGGGTGGCCCCACCTTGTCGGCAGGGGCCGGTGGTCGTCCGGCGCGGGATTCCGGACGACTCGGGGTCGGCGTGGAGACGAGGTGCGGGCGTTAGTGCCAACACGCGACGAGAAAAGCGTCTCGCGTCGGCATCCCTTCATTCGCCCTCCGCGCGTAAAAAGTTATCTACCGACGGCCGATTCACGACCGTCGGTCGTCGAGCGCGGGGAACGAGTCGCGGACCGATCGGACGCGCTCGGGGTCGATGTCGGTGACAACGAGCGTCGCCTCGTCGCCGGCGCTCGCCACCGGCGTCCCCCACGGGTCGTAGACGGTCGAGCGCCCGAGCAGCCGTGACTCGCCCTGCTCGCCGACGCCGTTGACCGCGCCGAGGTACCACTGGTTCTCGACGGCGCGCGCCCGCGAGAGCGTTCGCCAGTGCTCGACGCGCGGATACGGCCACGCCGACGGAACGAGGACGAGCGTGACGCCCCGATCGAGGAGGTCGCGGTAGAGTTCGGGGAAACGGAGGTCGTAGCACGTCGTCGCCGCGACGGTGAAGCCGCCGACGTCCGCGGTGTCGAGTCGGTCGCCCGGCGCGAGCAGGTCGGCCTCGCGCGAGTCGTACCCGAACAGGTGCCGTTTACGGTAGACGAGGCGGCGCTCGCCGGTCCGGTCGAAGAGCACGCTCGTGTTCGCGTAGCCGTCGGCGCTGGGGGTCTCGAACCCGGCGGCGGCGCTCGCTTCGAGGTCCTCGACGACGCTCCCCGCGAGAACCGCGATCCCGTGGTCCGCGGCGGCGTCGGCGAGGGCGTCGAGTCGAGGGCCGTCGAGACCCTGGGCGGCGCTCGGGTAGTCGTCGAACGAGAAGTACCCGACGTCCCACAGCTCGGGGAGCGCTACGAGGTCCGCCCCGCGGTCGGCCGCCGCCGCGACGGCGTCGCGTGCCGCCCGCTCGTTCGCCGTGACGTCGCCCGCCGCGGGGTCGAACTGGGCGAGTGCGAGGCGCATCGCGGGCTACGACTCCCGGGAGCCGAGCTCCCGTTCGAGGTTGTCGAGCTCGTCGTCGAGCTTGCGCTTGAAGAAGGACTCCACGCCGGGGAACTTCCCCTCGACGACGAAGGTGTTGTGGAGCAGACAGCCGTCCTCGGTCGGCTCGATCTCGTGCTCTCCGGTGACGTTCAGCACGGAGGACTTCCCGACGAACTCGACGTATTCGCCCTCGCGGCGATCGACGTCGCGCGTCTCGACTTCGATGGTCCGCCGGACGACGGGGAGTTCGACGAACCAGACGGTGACGTCACCACGGCGCTCGTAGCCGGTGACGACGCTGATGGCCGACGCGCGCTTCGTCGGGTCGGCGATGAACTCCCAGACGTCCGCCGCGGGGACGTCCAACTCGAACGTCCGTTCGACCCGGACAGTCATACGTGGAGGTGAAGCAGCGCGAGCAAAAAACCGCCGGTTCGACTCACGCCGGTTCGACGCGCCAGGTCGTCGACTTCGAACGCCCCCACTTCTCGATGTCGACGTCCTCCGATTTCTCGGCGAGCCGGGGGAGGCGCGCCCCGACCTGTTTGGCGGTGAGGCCGAGGTTGCCGGCGATCGTCTTCGCCCGGAAGTACCGCTCGCCGGCCGCGACGCTCTCGTTGAGGTAAGCGAGGATGCGGCGTTCGTCCTCGGTGTACTCCGTCATGGGTCTGTGTAAACGGCTCGCGTGCTTAACCGTTTCCGGTCCCGGGACCCTCAGGCGAACGCGTGGAACGCCGCGACGGAGAGGGCGGCGAACGCGACCGCGACGGCGAACCCGGTCGAGACGGCGACCCCCGTGAGCACGCCGAGCGCGCCGAGCGTCGCGATCGCACCGCAGACCAGTCCGACTCCGATTCCCTCATCAGTGGTCGTCTCTGTCACGCGTCCGCATACCGACGCCCGCGACTTAGCGCCTGCGGTCCCCGTCCCGTGACGCAAGGCTTTCGACGGTCGCGGCCGCTCACGGCGCATGGACATCCGCGCGCTCGCGTTCGGGACGCGTCGCCGCTCGGTCGCCGTCGGTCTCATCGCCGTCGTCGGCGTCGTCGCGGCGGCCGTCGCCCTCGGCTGGATCGGTGCGCCGTCGGTCGCGGCGACGCAGAACACCTTCGCGGACGTCGACGAGACGACGACGACCGTCGACACCGCGCTAACGATCCGCAACCCGAACCCGCTCGCGGTCCGTCTGGGCGGCGTGAGCGTCGACTACACCGTCTCGATGAACGGCGTCGGGTTGGCGCGCGGGGAGAAGCGCGGCGTCGCGGTCAGCACCGGGAACACGACCCTGCGCTTCGAGAGCTACATCCGCAACGAGCGCATCCCGACGTGGTGGACGAGCCACGTCCGGAACGGCGAGGAGACGACGGTCTCCGTGGCCGCGGACGTCACCTCGGGCACCCTCGGACGCACCGTCTACGTCGTTCCCGTGACGCGGACCGTGACCACGAACATCAGCGATCAGTTCAACTCGACGGCCGACCGGCCGGTGAACGCCAGCCTCCCGCTCGTGAGCGATCCCGTCCTCGTCGTCGACGAGACGCGCGCGCACTGGGGGAACGTGACGAACGAGTCGACGCCCCTGGAGACCTCGTTCGTCGTCCACAACCCGAAGCCCGTCCCCGTCGCCATCGGCGGAATCGGGTACGACGTGACGATGAACGACGTCGCGGTGGGGAGCGGCGAGACGGAGCACACCGTCGTCATCCCGCCCGGGGGGACGCGGACCGTGCGCGCCGAGACGGTCATCGACACCGAGCGGATCGACGAGTGGTGGGTGACGCACCTCCGACGGAACCAAAAGACGGACGTCGCCATCGACTTCTACGCGCGCCTCTCCGTCGACGGGGCGAAGGGGGTACGCGTGCCGTTGCACGGGCTCACGTACCGGGAGACGATCGAGACGGACATCTTCGGGACGAAGAACGCGAGCGCGAACGCATCGGCCGGCGGGACGGGCGCGCCCGACTCGTCGAACGCGTCCGCGAACGAATCCGCCGACGGGAGTTCTCGCGACGGCTTCGTTTCCGACGGACCGAACGCGACGACCAGCGACGGTCTCAGCGGCGTTCTCGACGGCGGTACGACGGAGACCGACACGGCGACGACATCGGAGAGCACGACGGGAGGAACGACGACGGAGAACACGACGGCGGTGACGACGGAAGGAACGACTACGACGGGAGGGACGTCGACGGCGGGAGAGACGTCGGCGGGAGGGGATACGACGAGTACGACGACGAGAGGTACGACGACCGACGGCCTGCTCGCCCTCGGCGCGCCCTGATCACTCCAGGGTCGTGTGTGCCGACTGCTCGTTGAGCGCGAGGTTCGCGGCGATCTCCGCGTTCCGCATGGCGAGCTCGGCGATCTGTTGGAGGCTCACGAGGACGTCCCGCACGCGGAGCAGGCGGAGGTTCTCCATCTCGGGGAGCGCTTCGAGCATCTCGGTTTCGAGGTCCGCGACCTGCGCGAAGCGCTCGCGGCATTGGACGTGCTTCGCGTAGTCGCGCTCGACGACGGCCTCGACGGCGAGGCGCGTGAGCTCGTCGACCTCGTCGGTGAACTCGCGGATCTGGCGCATCGTCGCGTTGTCGACGTCGAGGGTGTGGCCGTCGGATTCGAGGACGATCTCCGCGATGTCCTCGGCGTTGTCCGCGGTGAGTTCGAGGTTCTTCGCCACCGACCGGTAGCCGATGAGCGAGAACCCGTCGTCGAGGCCGACGGCGCGCGCGAGGTTCGGGTTCTCGTAGGCCGTGAAGATGAGTCGGAGGAGGAGGACGAAGATCTTGTTCGCCTGCCGCTCGCGGTTGAGCGCGCGCTCGGCGAGGTCGGGGTTGCCGTGCGCGAGCGCCTTCACGGCCTCTCCGCGCATCGTGCTCCCCGTGTTCTCCAGTCGCTGGAGGAGGTTGTCGAGCGTGAAGTCCTCGGGGTCGACCGAACAGCGGATGGTGATTCGCTCGGGGGTCTCCTCGACGACGCCGAGTCCCATCAGCTGCGTCTCGGCCTTGTAGACGGCGTTGATGTGGTCGCTGTCGAGGGTGTCCTCGTCCGTGACGTGGATGACGCGTCGACCGAGGACGTACTGGCCGACGATGGCGCGCTCCACCGCCGCGGCGTCGAACGTCTCGGCGTGAATCGTCGCCTCGCTCTCGTCGTCGCTCGCCGACGCCGGCGTCACCGTCAGCGTCCCCTTCCCGCTCTCGCGGACCGTGACCTCGTCCCCCTTCTCGACGTTCTGCGATCGGGCCCACTGCGCGGGAAGCGTCATCGCCAGCGTCGACGGCCCGAGTCGCTGCACCTTTCGGCTCTCCATATCTCGACCGTAGCCACTGCAGTACCTTAATCTTGCGCTCGACACATTATATTCTCTAAGGAACTTGCTTCGAATACCCGATGCGCCGAACAGGGCTCCCGAACGACTCGACGATTCCGCACCGATGCGCGTAGAGACGCCTCACGGCCGCGGTGCTCTCCGTGTATACCATCGCCTTACGTCCTTAAGGACGTTATTCGACCTTCACGAGCCGGCGGGTGTGACGACCCGTCCGGACCTCGATCCAGCCTCGGAGGTCCGCGTCGAGGGCCGTATCGCCCGTATCGACGTGGAGGACACCGGTCGCCGCGAGCTTCTCCGGCGAGGCGACGACCGCGAGCTCCGATCGGCGCACGATCGCGGGGCTGAGCTGTTGGTTCCCCCGTCCGAGGACGAACCCCTGTCCGCCGATCGGCGAGACGACGACGACGGTGCGCTCCCCGAGGGCGTCGAGGAGCTCGGCCTCGCTCCCGTCGCGGACGAGCAGCTCGCCGTCGCGCCAGGCGTCGACGCCGAGCGGGGACCCCTCGATTCCGAGCGCGCGCTCGATGGCGCCGACCGTCCCGCCGGGCCCGAAGAGGTACGTTACGCCCGCCTCGGCGTCCGCGGCGAACCCGGCCGCGAGGGTGTCGACGCTCCCCGAGGTGCGCTGCTTGCCCGACTGAAGCGCCGGGGCGACCGGCACCGTCGCCACCGCCCGCAGTTCCGCGCGGACCTCGCCCGCGCGGTACGCGTCCTCGTCGATGTCGTTCACCTCGCGGCGCTCCGTCCGCTCGAACGTCGCCGCGATCCGCCCGGCGTCGCGCGGCGTCCGCGCGAACACCGACGAGTAGACCTTCACGCCCGCGGGGACGCCGAGCATCGGCGTCTCACTCCCCGCTTCATCGATCGCGTCCGCGACGTCCGTCGCGGTCCCGTCGCCGCCGACGAAGAGGACGAGATCGACGCGGCGCTCGACGAACGCGCGCACCGCGTCGCGGGTGTCAGTGGCCGTCGTCTCCGCACCCGCTGGTCGACCGACGACCGTCGGGGCGAAGCCGGCCTCCCGGGCCGCGTTCTCGCCCATCGCGTCGCCGTACGCGAGCAGGGCGATTCCGTGTCCGTCCCCCGCGTCCGTCGCGTCGGCCGCGTCCGCGAGCGCTCGAAGCGCCGCGAGCGCGCGCTCCGGTGCGCGCGGCTCCGCACCGCGTTCGCGCGCCTCTTCGACCCGATCGTCCGTCCCCTTCAGGCCGACGCGCCCACCCATCCCGGCGATCGGGTTGACGACGACGCCGATCGTGCGCATTCGCCCCCGCTTCGCGCGCCCCGCGTAAAGCCCGTTCGCCACGACCGCGACGGCGATGCTAAACGGTTAAGGGCGCGCCCGCAGAACCGATCGCGTATGTTCGCACCCCTCGCGGAGACCGCGCTCCCCCTCAGTGCGGTGAGCTGGATCGTCCTCGTGCTCGGCATCGTCCTCGCCGCCGCCTGGTGGGCCTACGAGGTCCGCTGACCGCGTCCGCTACTCCTCGCCGCCGTCGACGCGCTCGCGGAGCCACGCGGCCGCCTCGCTCACTTCCCCCGCGTCCGCGCCGCGGATCCGAACCCGGACGCCGTCCCCCGGATAGCTCCCGACGGTGACGTCGAAGCGCTCGCGGACGCCCTCGATCCGATCGACGAGCGCGCTCTCCGGCTCGGCGGCGTACACCGTCTCGACGACGCGCGTCTCGCCCCCGAACTCCCCGGAGACGCGCTCGAAGACGGCTCGCATCTCGTCGGGCACCCCCGGGAGCACGTAGCAGTTCGCCACGACCGCACCCGGCGCGACGCCCGCGTCGTTCGCCAAGAACCGCGCCCCCTCGGGGAGGGCCGTCGCGTCCGCGTCCGCGTTCGAGTAGCCGTCGCGCGTCTCGAAGTACGCGACTGCGTCGGGGTGTGCGATCAGATCGCGGTCGAACGCCGCCGCGACCCCGGCCATCGTCACGTCGTCCGGCGTCGGCCCGAGGCCGCCCGTGACGATCACGGCGTCGTAGCCCGTCGAGAGGAGGCGAACGGTCGTCTCGATCGTCTCGCGCTCGTCGGGGACGACGACGACGCGCGCCACCGTCGCGCCCCGCTCGGTGAGTTGGCGGCCGAGCCACGCCGCGTTCGTGTTCGTCGTCTCTCCCGCGAGCACTTCGTCGCCGACGGTCAACACGGCCACGTCCATGAGCCGATCACCGCACCGCGGTGGGAAAAAAGCGCCCGTCGTCGACGCCGGTGGGGACGGGGAGCCGGGCGGCGATCACCGGGTCTGCCCTGCCTTCACTCCTCGCGGACGTCGAGGCCGCTCTCCGCGCGCTCGCGTTCGAGGCGACGGATCTGACGCCGATAGTAGACGATCCCGCCGACGGCGACGAGTCCGCCGAGCGCGAGCAGTCCCGCGAAGAGGTAGACGTCGCGCAGCAAGAAGAACTGGAGGCTGAGCGACTCGGCGTCCACGCTGTCCCAGCGGACGTGCACGCGATCGTCGACGATGGTCCGCTCGTACCCGCCGGGACTGACGCTCCCGAAGACGGGGACGCGAACGCGCATCCCCGCGGGGAGGATCACCTCGTGTGATCGCTCCGGGAGGACAACGGGCACGTCGAGCGACCGATCGCCCATCGGCGCGGTGTACGCGAACTGCCCGCGATCACCGGGCGGCGTCACCGTCACCGCGTCGCGCGACTGCGAGACGTCGATGGCGGTGGCGTTCACCACCGTTCCGTTCGGGTAGCGAAACTGGATCGCGCGGATCGGGATCGGCTGCTCGCCGGTGAACTGGCTCGTCTGCGAGAAGCGCATCGCGCTCCCGTTCGTTCCGGTCACGTTCAACACCGCCCGGTACTGCCCGCCGGTTGCGTTCACGACCGCCGAGGCGTTCTGCGCCTGGGTCGCGTTCCACTCGTACGTCGCGTTCTGGTTGAGCTGCTGATCGCTGACCGTGCTCGTGCCGAGACAGCCGGCGCTCACCGCGAGCAGGCCGACCGCCGCGAGCAGGAGGAGCCAGCGCCGTCGCATCGTCAGGGGACCACGCAGAGCAGTTCCGCGGGGACGTACTCACCGATGCTGGCGAGCAGCCCCGGCGCGTCCGTGTCCTCCCGGCAGACGATGCTCTGCTCCAGGAGCCCGAGGCGCTCGACGGTCACGATGTCGCGGGCGTGACCCGCGCGGTTGACGGTCGCGCGCACTTCGGCGCGCGTCGCCGAGTTCACGTTCACGCGCCCCGACTCCGCGCGCGTCCAGTCGTAGAGTCGGTCGCGTTCCGCGTCCGCGAGCTCGTGGCCGTCCGTCGCGTCGTAGACGAAGCGCAGGGGGACGTGTTGGACGAGCCCGAAGCGCGTGCGGACCTGCTCGGGCGTCCCGGGACCGAGGCCGATGCCGTCGGCCGGGATCCGAACCTCCTCACCGGCGTCGAGGACGAAGCCGTCGTCGTCCCACGCCTCAAGGGTACCGACGTACGTCTCGCCGTCGGCGAACTCGGGCGTGATCGTCCCCCACTCCTCGCGGAGGACGTTGCGGGCGACGGGCGCGTCGTCCCCGTCGAGCGTCACGGACGGGAACCCGTCGTGGCGCAGCCCGATGTCGAAGGAGACGTCGAGGTCGCCAAGGGCGTTGCCGACGAGCGATCCGAGGGAGTCGAGCGCGCGCTCGCGGGCGTCGCCCTCGACGTAGACTTTCGTCGCGAGAACGACCATTCAGACGATACCCAGTTCGGTTTCGAGCGCTTCGAGACGCTCGTCGATGGCCTCGGCCATCTCGTCGTTCTCCATCGCCTCCAGGGGCGAACCGCACTCGGGGCACTCGAAGCCGAAGTCCATCGCCTCGTCGAACTCGAAGCGGATCGAGTCCACCTCACAGAGGTAGAACTCGTTGTCACGCTCGTACTCCCGACGCTCCGCTAAGGCCTCGCGCAGTCGCTCCATCTCCTCGTGGAGGTTCCCCGGGACGTTCTCGTAGTGGAACGTCCAGAGGTAGGTGAGCCACCCCGAGTCCTCGTCTCGCACCCGCCGATAGGTCGCCAGATCGTTCTCGTAGAGGATGAACAGCGCCCGGCGGACGTCGTTCAGTTCGAGGTCGAGGCGCTCCGCGAGTTCCTCGTCCGTCACCTCGCCGTCCGGCGGTGCCGCCGCTACCGGCATCCCCTTCGGTCCGACAAGCTCGTGGAGGTATTTCTGTACGACTGGGTCCTCCAACAACCCCTCGAAAGCCATGATGCGTGAAACTCGGGGCCGAGCGACCCTTAATACCATCGGGTACGATGCACGCGGGGCCGAGCGATGGCGAGGGCGTTCACGAGACGCACTGCGTCTCGTGCGCCAACCGGAACGCGGTGCGTTCCGGTGACGCCGCGTTTAGAGCGAGCGGGGAGCGAACGACCGTGAGCGATGTGTGAGCCGCGCGCAGCGAGGTCTCGGTACACACGAGCGGGGAGTGAGACCGAGCCGCGAGTCCTGAGACGCCGTCGAGGCGCACCGAGGATTCATCACGCCCCGGTGTCGACTCGTCAACGTGTCCCTCCGAGAGTTCCGAGAAGCCACTCGCGAGCGCGGATTCGTCCGCCACGCCCTCCTCTGGGCGGTCGTCGCCCTCGCCCTTACGGTCGTCAACGATTGGTCGCCCGTCGGGTTCGTCCTCTGCTACGCCGCGATGCTCGGGGTCGAACTCCTCTTTGTCGCGTCCGTCGTCCTCGGCGTCCCCGGGTGGATCCGACAGGCGGTCGTCGGGATCTGCGTGATCGCGATGGGCGCGGCCGCCCTCCTCCTCGACGCGGGGAGCGCCGGCCTCGGCGCCACGGTCGCTTCCGTCGTGCTGGTGCTCCTCGGTCTCGTGAGCCTCGCCAGCGCGTTTCGCGACTCGCCGGTGGCCGCCACGTGACGGCGCCGACGAAAACGGCTTAGCAGTCAGGCGACCAATCATTCGCCCGTGTCACTTCACGAGTTCCCCGACGCCCTTCGCGAGCACACGAACGCGGGCGTCCTCGCCGGTTGGCTGGTGGTCGCCGTCGCGGTCACGTTCTGGAGCGGCGAGTCGCTCGGCGGCTTCACCGTCCTCGCGGCGTCGGGCGTCGCCGTCCCGTTCTCGGCCGCCCTCGCGGACGCGTTCGACGTTCCGTATCGGTCCAGGAAGGCGGCCAGTGGCGCCGCTCTCTGTGCCCTCGGGGTCGCTATCGCCGACTGGGGGGTCGACGCGCACGCCGTCCTCTTGGTGCTCGTCGGCGTCGGGGCCGCTGTCGTGGGCGTGCGCGGGCTGTTTCGTGCCCTCCGAGACCTGGACCGCCGTGTGAACGGCGAAACGGTTTAGCGTTCGAGAGCAGACGTCTCTCACATGTCCCTCCGTCGTTCCGCACGGCCGCGAACGAACGCGAACTCGCCCGTAGAGTCGCGTTCTGGGTCGTTACGGCTGCCGTGCTGACCGTCCTCATCGGGTGGTCCGTCGCCGGCTTTGCTCTCCTCCTTACCGTCCTCATTGCGGCGTCCATCGCACCGGCCGTCGCCGCCGCGTTCGGCGTTCCCGCGTGGGTCCGATCGGTCGTCGGGGGGTGTTGTGCGGTCGCGTTCGGTGCGGCCGGCCTCTACGCGTACGCGGGTTCGTCGGCACCGCTGATGACGCTCCTCGCGGCCGGGTTCGTGCTCGCCGGGACCCTGATCGCCGTTCGCGCCCTCCGCGACCGGTCGGACGCGGCGTGACGCCACGCCGCCGCTGACCGGGGCGCTTTTCGCGCGACGCGTCGAAACCCGCCCGTGATGCAGACGCGCACCCTCGGCTGGCGCGCCGCCGAGGCCGCCGTCCTCGGCGGGTTCGCGCTCGCCATCGGCTTCGAGTACCCGGTAGCACTCGCCGTCGGCCTCGCCGCGCTCGCCGTCGGCCTCGCCGAGGCCGCGGGCGAGCGGTACGACGCCGCGACGGCGGCCCGGCACGCGACGCTCGCCATCGTATCGGGTGCGTTCGCCGCGCTCGCGCTCGTGCGGGGCGCGCGCTGGGTCGCCCTCGTCGCCGTCCCGCTCGCGTGTTGGTTCGCCCTCGACGCGCTCGCCCGGCGGTCCGGCGCGACGCCGCGCGCGACCGAGACCGCGCGCGGATCCCACGAGCCCCGGGCGGTCGACGAGACTGGCGTCGATCCCGACGCCTTCGCGGACGCGGACCTCGCGGGCGAGTGCCTGCGCGCGCTCCGCGACGAACCCCGAGCGCCCGCCGCGCTCGCGGACGGCCTCGGCGTCGAGACCGCACGCGTCCGGCAAGCGCTCGCCGTCCTCGACGCCCGCGGCACCGTCGAGCGTGACGACGACGGCCGATATCGGCTCGCGGGCGACGCGTTCGATCCGTTCACGCTCACCGTCCGACTGGCCGAGCGCGTCGCCGACCCGCTCTCCCGCCTTCGGTACTCACTCCTCTAGCTCGTCGGGCGAGACGACTGTCTTGCCCGTCTCCTCCGGGACGACGACCTGCTCGGCGTCGGTCCACTCGCGTTCGAGTTCGTCGCCCTCGAAGAGCCGATCGAGAAAGACGGCGAGGCCGGCGACCTCCGAGTGGGGTTGGTTCGTCACGCCGACGTTCCAATCGGCCTCGTCGTACACCTCGAAGGGGACCTTCTCGCCGCCGACGACGATCAGAAGGGGCTCGTCGGTCTCCTCGCGGGCCGCGCGGACTTCGCCCTCGACGTCCTGCACGCGTTCGCCGTACATCGTCAGGTGGACGACCCGGCCATCCCAGTCGCGGATCGTCGCCGCCTGCGAGTCGTCGAGTTCGGCGTCGAACGGGCCGCCGAAGCGCGTCGTGATGTCGCGGATCGTCTCCAGCGATTGGCCGGCGTTGTCCGGGAGGATCACGCGGTCCGCGCCGAGCGCGCGCGCCGTGAGCCCGACGTGCGTCGTCATCCGGTCGTCGCGTCCCGGTCGGTGGCCGAACCGGAGCACGGCGACTTCGGGGTCGTCCTGCATACCGCATTCGAGGGGCGTGGGTGGGTAACGGCTTACGGAACGCGGCGCGGGGGGTGAGAAAGGAAAAGGCACTTGCACCGCCTCGCGTTCGATGATCCATGGACCTCACGGACCGGACCGTCGTCGTAACGGGCGTTGCGGGCCTCGTTGGCTCGCACCTCGCCGCGCGACTGACGGCTGACAACCGCGTGATCGGTGTCGACGACCTCTCGAAGGGCGAGCGCGCGGCGGTGCCCGAGGGCGTCGACTTCGTCGAAGCCGACCTCCGCGACGCGGCGGAGACCGCCGACACGATCCCCGCTGACACGGACGTCGTCTTCCACCTCGCGGCGTACACGGACACGAACTTCGACGACGACCGGACGCTCTTCGAGGAGAACCAAGCGATGACGTACAACGTCCTCGAACGGATGGCGGACGTCGGGGCCTCGAAGATCGCGTTCACGTCCTCATCGACCGTCTACGGCGAGGCGCCGATGCCGACGCCCGAGGACTACGCGCCCCTCGAACCGATCAGTATCTACGGCGCGTCGAAGCTCGCCGACGAGGGACTGCTCTCCGTCTACGGCCACTCCTACGACTTCCAGGTGTGGCTCTTCCGGTTCGCCAACATCGTCGGGCCGCGCCAGCGCGGGACCGTCGTCCCGGACTTCATCGAGAAGCTCCTCGAAGACCCCAGGGAGCTGGAGATCCTCGGAAACGGCCGCCAGCAGAAGTCCTACATGCACGTTGAGGAGTGCGTCGAGGCAATCGAGTACGTCGTCGAGCACGCCGACCGGGACGTGAACACGTACAACCTCGGGACGCGGACGACGACGTCCGTCAATCGGATCGCGGACGTCGTCGCGGACGTCCTCGACTGCGACCCCGACTACGCGTACACGGGCGGGGACCGCGGCTGGACGGGCGACGTGCCGAAGATGCGCCTCTCGATCGAGAAGCTCGCGGCGCTGGGGTGGGAGCCGAGTCAGTCGAGCGACGAGGCGGTCAGGAAAGCGGCCGAGCAGCTGGCGGCGGAGATACGCGCGGAGCGCGAGGCCTGAGCGGGGACGGGTCGCGCCCGGCGCGGGGGTCGGTACGTTTTAACGCCCGTCGATCGAACGTGTCGGCCGATGGGGGACAGCTACGACGTGGGCGACGCCCTCCCGATCGACGAGATCCCGGCGGGCACGAACCTGATGATCGGCGGGCCGCCGATGACCGGGAAACGTGACCTCGCGCTCTCGCTCGTCGAGTCGGGCTGCCGTCGAGGCGAGGGCGCGCTCGTCGTCACGATGCGCGACGACGTGGAGCGGCTGCTCGATAAGTCCGCACCGCTCGCGGACGCGGTCGCGGAGGGACGGGCGGGCGTCGTCGACTGCGTGACGCGCGAGCGCGGCGAGGACGTCCGGGACAAGCGGTGGATCCGCTACGCGTCCTCTCCGGGCGACGTGACCGACATCGGGATCCGCTCTGCGGGGCTCTTTCAGGCGCTCGACGAAGGGGGCGTCGAGCGCGTCCGCTCCGGGTTCGTCTCCATTCCGACGATGCTGATGTACACGGAGCCGCGCCGGCTCTTCCGGTTCCTCCACGTCTACACCGGCCGGATCCAGTCGGCCGGACAGCTCGGGTTCGCGCTCATCGAACTCGGCGACCGGGAGGCCTTCGATCGGTTCGCGCCGCTCTTCGACGGGATGGTGCAGACGCGGACGAACGAGGACGGCAAGCGCCAGCTCCGCGTCGTCGGCGTGACGTCGTCGCCGACCGAGTGGATCCCCTACTGAGTCAGGAGAACTGCTCCTCGACGGCGTCGTCGAGTTCCTCGCCCTCCGGTTCGCCCTCGGACTCGCGGAGCTCGCTCGCCGGATTCTCGATGTAGTCGAGCGCGATGTCGGTGAACGCGCCCGTGTCGACGACGCTGTCGCGATCGAAGGAGACGATGACGCCGCTCCACTGCCCGAGGGGCACCTGGAGGACGACGACCTCGTGGAACCACCGGACGCTCAGGTCGAGGTGGCCGAAGCGGGAGAACTCGGGCTGGTCGAGCTCGTCGTCGAAGCCCTTGAGGATGAGGTTCTTCGTGGTCTCCTCGATCTCCTCGGGCGTCTGGGCGTCCGCGACGTCGTCGCGGGTGTAGAGGTGATCGTACGCCTCCCCGTCGTACGCGATCGCGCGCCGGATCCGACCCACGTCGGCGTCCCGGAGCGCGTCGACGAACGCCTCGGCTTCCTCGTTCATACGTGTCCGTGTGACGCGGCGTGGGGTTAATCTTACCCCCTCGGCCGTCAGAGCGTTCTTGTACGCGGCGCACCGACGGTGTGGCGTGCACGCCGTCGTCGTCGCGGGCGGTCGCTCGACCCGGTTCGGTGAGCGCGATAAGGCCGTCGCGTCGCTCGCCGGAACGCCGCTAATCCGCCGGGTCGCCGACCGGCTCGCCGGCCCCGTCGAGTCGCTCGTCGTGAACTGCCGGCCCGCCCAGCGCGCCGTGATCGCGGACGTGCTCGCCGACTACCCGCGGCCGGTGACGTACGCCCTCGACGCGCCCGACCGCGCGGGCGAGGGGCCGCTCGCCGGGATGGGGGCGGGGTTGCGCGCGACGGACGCCGAGCGCGCGTTCGTCGTCGCCTGCGACGTGCCGTTCGTCGACCCCGCGTTCGTCCGCTACCTCTTCGATCGGGCGGCGGCGCGCGAGGCCGCGGTGCCGTACCGCGAGGGGTACCCCGAACCGCTCCACGCCGTCTACGAGGTCGAACCGGCCCTCGACGCGATCGAGCGCGCGCTCGACGGGGGGCGACGCCGCGCGGACGCGGCGCTCGACGCCCTCGACGCGAGCGCCGTCCGGGAGGCCGCGATCGGGACGCACGCGGCTCCGGGCGCGTTCACGAACCTGAACACGCGAGCGGCGCTCGACGCCGCCGAGGACCGGCTGCGCCGACGCTGAAAAGAGGGACGGGCCGTCACCGGGCGCGCTCCGCCTCCTCTTCGAGGAGTGCGGAGATGTACTGGTGTTCCCAGCTCTCGCGGTCGATGATCTCGCGCCGACCCCGTCTGGTCAGCGAGTAGGCGTTCGTCCGTTCGTCCTGCTTGCGCTTATCGACGAGCCCCTTCTCGCAGAGCGTATCGAGGTTCGGGTAGAGTCGGCCGTGATTGATCGCCGTCCCGTAGTACTCCTCGAGTTCGTCCTTGATGTCGAGTCCGTTGGGTTCGTCCAGCCCGCAGGTAACGAAGAGGAGGTCGCGCTGAAAGCCGGTGAGGTCGTGCATCGCGTGTCCGAACGGAAGATCGAACGCCGTTTAACTCCGGTGGCCAACGTGACCCCGGTCAGTGGTGGTGTCCTCGCCGATCGCGCCGCGGGCACCGGTGGCGGCGCGGCGGGCGTCGTCTCGCTGGCGACGCGCTCGGCGTCGGACGCCCGGCACGCGCGGGCGTCGTAGCGCATCATCGATCGTCATCGAATAACCGGAATCCGTTGCCGACGCTCTCGACGGAGCGTCACCGGTGACGGTACAGTCGTACCGTAATGCGGCCAGTTATCCCACTGAAACCGATAGCGGAGGTCACCCGTGGTATCACAACTGCTCATCGCGGCCGTTGTCGGCCTCGGAATCGGCGCCTGCCTCCAGAAGGGCCGATTCTGCTTCGTCAACGCCTTCCGCGACCTCTTCGCGTACAAGGACACCCGCGTCACGAAGGGCGTCATCGCCGCCGTCTTGGTGACGATGGTGTTCTGGGGCACCGCCTATCAGTTCGGTTACTTCCAAGGCTTTTGGACCCCCGGCTGGGGGCTCACCGGCCTCGTCGGTGGGTTCGTCTTCGGCGTTGGGATGACGTACGCCGGGGCCTGCGCCTCGGGGACGCTCTACCGCGCCGGCG
The DNA here is from genome assembly GCF_014647155.1 of Halarchaeum nitratireducens. Lineage (GTDB taxonomy): Archaea > Halobacteriota > Halobacteria > Halobacteriales > Halobacteriaceae > Halarchaeum > Halarchaeum nitratireducens. The sequence goes on from NZ_BMOQ01000005.1 coordinate 278,656, forward strand.
AGGGGTACGTCCAGTACTGGCTCACCCTGCTGTTCATGGGCGTCGGGTACGTCGCCTTCGTGATCGCGTTCCCGTCGCTTCAGTCAACGTACTTCGCCTCGCTGACGTTCGGTGAGGGCGTCTCGCTGTTCGAGATCTCCCCGGTCCCGGCCGGCCTCCTCGCCATCGCCGTCGCCGTCGTCGCCACGCTCGCCTACGCGACCGTCCTCGGTCGCCAGCACGCGGGCGGGAGCGAGCGCGCGACGGCCGCCGAGGCCCGTCCCGCGACGATCGTCGGGACGCCCGTCGTCGGCCTCCAGCGCCTCGCCGCCGGCACGCGCGCGTACGCCGCAGGCCTCCGCGACGCGTGGGCCGATCCGGTCGCCGCGAGCAAGCGCCCGTGGGACCCGCGGACCGCCGCGCTCGGCATCTCGGTCTTCGCGCTCATCTGGTTCACGAGCGTCTCGATCGTCGGCGTCACCGGTCCCGAGGCCCGCTGGAGCGGCTATCTGCTCTCGCTCGCCGGCGTCGACGCCGGCTCGTTCGCCTACTGGGGGTCCGTCCTCTTCCGCGGCGCCGGCGTCGGCGTCACGGTCGACATGGTGATGATCGCCTTCCTCATCCTCGGCTCCGCGCTCGCCGCGTACTGGAGCGGCGACTTCTCGCTTCGCATGCCGCGCAAGCGCCGGCTCCCGAACGCCGTCCTCGGCGGGTTCGCCATGGGCGCCGGCTCCCGGCTCGCCCCCGGTTGCAACATCGGGAACATCTACTCCGGGCTCGCCGAGCTCTCCGTCCACTCGTTCATCGCGACGGTCGGCATCATCGCCGGCGTCTACGTGATGACCCACTGGATCTACCGCGAGGTCGGCTGCGCGATCTAACGGAACCGTCAGACAGACACCCCTCCACCGACTACGACACACCAATGCCATCCATCGACGACGTTGTTGACTCCCCCGACGAACTGGACGACGAGACCGCACAGGAACTCTACGAGAACGCCGACCGCACCCAAGACATGATGGGCGAGGTCTGCCCGTACCCGCAGGTCGAGGCGCAGAAGGGCCTCCAGAAGCTCGAATCGGACGAACTCCTCGTTCAGGAGACGGACCACGTCCCCTGCACGGAGAACGTCCCGAAGGCCGTCGGCGACGACGCCGAAGCGACCGTCTGGCGCAGCGGCGACGGCGTCTACCGCATCTACCTCCGGAAGAACTGATCATGCCCGCAGAACTCAGCCCCGCCGAGACCAGCGAGCGACTCGACGACGAGGACTTCACGCTCGTCGACATCCGCGACCCCGAGGCCTACGAAGAGGGCCACGTCCCCGGCGCGGAGAACCTCACCCTCGAGGAACTCGAAGAGACCGTCGAGGAGCGCGAGTGGAACGACACCGTCGCGTTCCTCTGCTACATCGGCAAGTCCTCCCAGCAGGCCGCTCGCTTCGTCGAGGAGTACGGCGACGCGGACGACGTCTACAGCGTCGCCGGCGGCATGGACGAGTGGGACGGGGAGGTCGAGGTCGCGGACGACGTCGACGCCCTCGACGCCGGGAGCGATTGAGGGCGGGGGCGACGGACAGCTTTTCGTGTCGGCCCCGCGACGGGCCGGTATGCGCTTCGGTATCCTCAGCACCGCGGACATCGCGCTCGATTCCTTCGTCCCCGGCGTCGCCCGGACCGAACACGAGGTCGCGGCCATCGCCTCGCGCGACGCCGAGCGCGCCGCCGCGGCCGCGACCGCACACGACATTCCCGACGCTTACGGGAGCTACGACGCACTCCTCGAGGCGGACATCGACGCCGTCTACAACCCCCTGCCGAACGCCCTCCACGCCGAGTGGACGACGCGCGCCGCCGACGCCGGACTCCACGTGCTCTGTGAGAAACCCCTCACGCGCGACGCGAACGAGGCCCGCGACGTCGTCGACTACTGCGCCGACCGGGGCGTCACCCTCATGGAGGCGTTCATGTACCGCTACCACCCGCGCACCGAACGCGTCCACGGCCTCCTCGACGCGATGGGCGACGTCGTCTCCGCGTCCGCGTCGTTCGGCTTCCCCCTCCGCGGTGATCCCGCGGACGTCCGACTCCAACCCGGGCTCGCCGGCGGGTCGCTCATGGACGTCGGGTGCTACCCCGTCAACGCCCTCCGGACCTTCCTCGGCGAACCCGACGCCGTCACCGCGACGACGTACGACAGCCGCGACTGCGGTGTCGATACCCGCCTCGCCGGGACGTTCGAGTACGAGGGCGGCGCGAGCGCCACCCTCCGCTGTTGGTTCGACGCCCCCGAACACCAGCGCTACCGGATCGAGACGACCGACGGCTGGATCGAGGCGACCCCGGCGTTCAACGTCCCCGCGGACGCGTCCGCCGAACTCCGCTACGGCCGCGACGGGCGCACCGTCACGGAGACGTTCGAGCCGGTCGATCAGTACGCCCGCGAGGCCGAACACTTCGCCGACTGCGTGGAGAGCGGCATGACGCCTCGCACCGACGGCGCGGACGCGCTCGCCAACATGCGCGCGATCGACGCGCTCGCCGAGGCGGCCGCCACCGGAGAGCGCGTCACGCTCTGAGCCGCGGAGCAGGCACATCGTTTATGTGTTATCGGGGTGTCACCTACACGCATGCCGAGCTCGGACGTCGAGGACGACATCTACGAGGCGCTGCTCGCGGTAGCCGAGAAGGACGATTGGGGACTGCGCGACCTGGCCGCACACGCGGACGTGACGACCGACGGATTCGGAATGCAGCTCTGTGAACGCTGTCTGAACCGCCTCGAAACGCAGGGGCGCGTCGAGTGGGACGGCGGAACCTGGCGGCCCGCGGAGCGTTGAGTCGGCCGGCCCGCGACGGATCACGCCGCTACCGCAACGCACGTCCGGGTCGACACCCAGTACCGACGTATGGTGACGAACCGGCAGTTCGTACTCGCGCGTCGCCCCGAGGGGAAACCGACCGACGACGACTTCGAACTCGTCGAGGCGGACGTCCCCGACCCCGGCCCGCGTGCGGTGCTCGTTCGTACCCGCTATCTCAGCGTCGACCCCTACATGCGCGGTCGGATGCGCGCGGGCGAGTCGTACGCCGACCCCTGGGCCGTCGGCGACGTGCTTCAGGGTGCCGTCGTCGGCGAGGTCGTCGAGTCGAACCACCCCGATTTCGCGGCGGGCGACACCGTCACCGGGAACCTCCAGTGGGCGGACTACGCCGTCGCCGACGGCGACGACCTCGTCGGCGTCGATACGGGTGACGTCTCGGACTCCGCGGCGCTCGGCGTCCTCGGGATGCCCGGCCGCACCGCGTACTTCGGCGTCACTGACGTGCTCGACCCCGACCCCGGCGACACCGTCGTCGTCTCCGCGGCCGCGGGGGCCGTCGGAAGCGTCGTCGGCCAGCTGGCGAAACTGAACGGCTGTCGCGTCGTCGGGATCGCCGGGAGCGACGGGAAGGTCGCGCACCTCGAAGACGACCTCGGCTTCGACGCCGGGATCAACTACGCCGACGCGGACGTCGCCGACGCACTCGCCGAGGCCGTCCCGGACGGCGTCGACGGCTACTTCGACAACGTCGGCGGCCCGATCACGGACGCGGTCTTCGACCACCTGAACGTCCGCGCGTCCGTCGCCGTCTGCGGACAGATCGCCCTCTACAACGACGAGGGCGTCCCGACCGGCCCGCGGAAACTCCACACGCTCGTCGAGAAGCGCGCGAGCGTCGAAGGGTTCCTCGTCGGAGACTACGCCCCGCGGTTCGCCGAGGCGACCGAACGCCTCGTCGGGTGGGTGCAGAGCGGTGACGTCGCGTTCCGCGAGACCGTCGTGGACGGATTGGAGAACGCCCCCGACGCCTTCGTCGGCCTCTTCGAGGGCGAGAACGTCGGAAAGCAGGTGGTGCGGGTCGAGGCCGAGTCCGACGCGTAAGCGTCGGGCACGCGAGAACGATAGATCTCTCCACGTTCGACGGCGCTACGAGCCGTCGAGCACGCAGGACCGTGTCCTGTGGAGTTCGGCGGATCGTACGCGTCGGTCCGGTCGTCCCCGTTTCGACCGCGCCGTTACTCGAAGCCCATCGCTTCGATCTGCTCCTGGTAGCGATTGCGGATGGTGACCTCGGTCACCTGCGCGACATCGGCGACCTCGCGCTGGGTCTTCTTCTCGTTGCAGAGGAGGCTGGCGGCGTAGATCGCGGCGGCGGCGAAGCCGGTCGGGCTCTTCCCAGAGAGGAGGCCCTGCTCGGCGGAGATGTCGATGATCTCGTTGGCCTTGGCGATCGTCTCCTCGTTGAGTTCGAGCTCGCTGGCGAAGCGCGGCACGAACTGTTTGGGGTCGACGGGCTCCATCTCCAAGGAGAGCTCTTGGGCGACGTACCGATAGGTGCGCCCGATCTCCTTCTGGTCGACGCGGGATACCTCGGCCACCTCCTCAAGCGAGCGCGGGATGCCTTCCTTTCGACAGGCGGCGTAGAGACAGGACGTGGCGACGCCCTCGATGGAGCGCCCGCGGATGAGGTCCTCCTTGAGCGCGCGACGATAGATGACGGACGCGACCTCACGGACCGAGCGCGGGACGCCGAGCGCCGAGGCCATCCGGTCGATCTCGGAGAGCGCGAACTGGAGGTTTCGCTCGCCGGCGTCCTTCGTGCGGATGCGTTCTTGCCACTTTCGCAGACGGTGCATCTGCGATCGCTTCTTCGAGGAGATCGAGCGACCGTAGGCGTCCTTGTCCTTCCAGTCGATCTGCGTCGTCAGCCCCTTGTCGTGCATCGTCTGGGTGGTCGGCGCGCCCACCCGACTCTTCTGCTGGCGCTCGGAGTGGTTGAACGCGCGCCACTCCGGCCCCCGATCGACGTTGTCCTCCTCTAGTACGAGGCCGCAGTCCTCACAGATGAGCTCACCCTGGTCCGCACTCACCGAGAGGTTGGAAGACTCGCACTCCGGACAGGTGCGCGTCTCCTCCTGCTCCCCGTCGGTCGTCTCCGCCTCGACGTCTCGCTCCTGCTGGCGGCTGCGGCGTGCCATGTATGATGACCAATGACACCGATAGATTTAAGCCCTTTGCCCAGTCGGATATAGGTCTCTTTCGGCACACAACGGTGGTACGGGGCGTCTCCGGTAGATATCTCCGCATCCGATCCGCCATCACGCGGGTGTGAGTCACTCCCGCGTGTCGTTCGCGCCGCCGGTCGTCGCCGCGCCCCCCGACTCCGTGACGACGATGTCCCCCACCATCCCGAGGTTGACGTGGGGCTCGCAGACGATGTGGTAGGTGCCCGGGACGGTGAACTCGTGGTCGTACGTGTGACCGCGCGAGCGGAGTTCGGGCTCGCCCGTCCAGTCGGCCCCGGCGGGCTTCTCCGTCGGCACGACGTTGTGGCCGTTGCTCCGCCAGACGAAACGGACGGTTGTCCCCGCGTCGATCACCAACGGCTCGTCGGTCCCCGGCCGAAAGGCGTAGTCGACGAGCGCGCACCGGACGGTGTCGGGCGGGAGCGGCGTCGTCGATGTCGACGCCGTAGACGCATCGCTACCACAGCCGGCTAGTCCGGTCGTGGCGAGTGCACCGACGCCGGACAGATACGTTCGTCGTCGCACACGCGCCCTAGCCCGCGCGCGAGAAAACGCGTGTCGGTCGGTGATCGCTCTCGGGTCTCGCGCCGGCCCGTCAGGCCGAGCGCGCGTCGTCGATCGCCGAGCTGATCGCGTCGTACCCCGGGTCGTCGGTCGCGGTGCCGTCGACGAACACCGTCGGCGTCCCCCGGACGCCCATGTCGCGGCCGGCCTGCCGGTCGGCCTCCAGTACGGGATCGTACGCGCCGCCCTTCGCGGCCCGGACGACCGTCGTCGCGTCCGCACCGAGGTCGTCCGCGACCGTCCCGAGGTAGTCGTAGCCGGTCGCGCCCGCGCCGACGTACGCGTCCTGATGGGCGAAGAGCGTCGCCGCGTACTCGAAGAACGCCGCGTCGTCGAGGGCGTCCTGCACCGCGCGGGCCGCGTTCGCCGCCGCCCACGACCACTCTTCGTTCACCGGGAGCGGGAAGTCGTGGTGCTCGTAGCGGACCTCGCCGGGATCGACGTACGACTCGACGAGCCGCGGGACGACCTCGTTCGAGTAGGTCGCACAGTGCGGGCAGGCGTAATCCTCGAAGGCCTGGACGGTCACGGCGGCGTCCGGGTCGCCCCGAACCGGCGTCGGGAGCGAGTCCACCGTCTCGACGTCCGGGTCGTCGGGGACGTCGACGTCGAGCAGGTCCCGCGTCGTGGTCGAGCCGCCCGACCCGGTCGACTCGCCGTCGCCGCTAGAGGTACAACCCGCGAGCAGTCCCGCGCCGAGTGCGCTCGCCGTCGCCAGCACGTCGCGTCGCGTTCGCATGTGTCGTCGAACGGGGGTGCGACGCATAGGCTCACCGCCTCGCGACGCCGTCCCGTGCGGACGTGAGACCGGCCCACGGGGCCGTTGAAACGACGCTTTTATGCGTCGCATCCGCTTCCCTTCAGAGGAGACAGGCGTAGCCTGTTTCACTGACCCGTAGCAGCTCCCCTGACGGGGGCAGACACACTACGGAGGTGAAAGATGGCAGACAACATAGAAGAGGCAGTTGCGAACGCGATCGACGAGGCACCGCCGCGGAACTTCCGCGAGACGGTCGACCTCGCGATCAACCTTCGTGACCTCGACCTCAACGACCCGTCGAACCGCGTCGACGAGAGCGTCGTGCTGCCGTCGGGCACCGGACAGGAGACGAACATCGTGGTATTCGCCGAAGGCGAGACGGCCGTTCGCGCCGAGGACGTCGCAGACGACGTCCTCGGTGGGGACGACCTCGAAGACCTCGGCGACGACGATGACGCTGCGAAGGACCTCGCCGATGAGACGGACTTCTTCATCGCCGAAGCCTCCCTCATGCAGGACATCGGTCGTTACCTCGGTACCGTCCTCGGTCCCCGCGGGAAGATGCCGACCCCGCTCCAGCCCGACGACGACGTCGTCGAGACCGTCAATCGAATGAAAAACACCGTGCAGCTCCGCTCGCGCGACCGGCGCACCTTCCACACCCGCGTGGGTGCGGAGGACATGAGCGCGGAGGAGATCGCGTCGAACATCGACGTGATCGTCCGCCGACTGCACGCGAACCTCGAGAAGGGCCCGCTCAACGTCGACTCCATCTACGTGAAGACGACGATGGGCCCGTCCGTAGAGGTGGCCTAAATGTCCGCATCCGAGCGTACCACCGAGACGATCCCCGAGTGGAAGAAAGAGGAGGTCGAGGCACTCACCGAGTTCCTCCGCTCCTACGACTCCGTCGGCGTCGTCAACGTCGCGGGCATCCCCTCGCGCCAGCTCCAGGACATGCGCCGCGAGCTCCACGGGAGCGCCGAACTCCGGATGAGCCGGAACACGCTCCTCGCTCGCGCGCTCGACGAGGTCGACGACGGCCTCGAACAGCTTTCCGAGTTCCTCACCGGCCAGGTCGGGCTCGTCGGGACGAACGACAACCCGTTCGGTCTCTACAAGGAGCTCGAGGCCTCGAAGACGCCCGCGCCGATCAACGCGGGCGAGGTCGCCCCGAATGACATCGTCATCCCCGAGGGTGACACCGGGATCGATCCGGGTCCGTTCGTCGGCGAACTCCAGCAGATCGGTGCCGACGCGCGCATCCAGGAGGGCTCCATTCAGGTGCTCTCCGACTCGGTCGTCACCGAGGAGGGCGAGGTCGTCTCGGACGACGTCGCCAACGTCCTCGGCGAGCTCGGTATCGAACCCAAGGAGGTCGGTCTCGATCTCCGGAGCGTCTACAGCGAGGGCGTCCTCTTCGATCCCGAGGACCTCGCGATCGACGTCGAGGAGTACCGCGCGGACATCCAGTCCGCCGTCGCCTCGGCGCGCAACCTCTCGATCAACGCCGAGTACCCGACCGCCGCCACCGTCCCGGCCATGCTGCAGACGGCCGCGGGCGAGGCGAAGAGCGTCGGTCTGGAGGCCGCGATCGAGAGCCCCGACCTGATGGACGACCTCGTCAGCACGGCCGACGCGCAGGTTCGCGCGCTCGCCGCCAACATCGACGACGAGGACGCGCTCCCCGAGGAGCTCCGCGGCGTCGAAGCGCCCGCGGAGCCCGCGGCGGAGCCCGACGACGACGAATCGGACGCCGACGAGACCGAGACCGACGAAGCCGACTCCGACTCCGCGGAGCCCGACGACGAGGGCGACGAGGACGACGGCGCGGAAGGCCTCGGAAACATGTTCGGCGACTGACTATACCACACCCACAACACCCCTAGAACAATGGAATACGTTTACGCTGCGCTCATCCTGAACGAATCGGGCGACGAGATCAACGAGGACAACGTCACGGCCGTTCTCGAGGCCGCCGGTGTCGATGTCGAGGAGTCCCGCGTCAAGGCCCTCGTCGCCGCGCTGGAGGACGTCGACATCGAGGAGGCCATCGAGTCCGCCGCGGCCGTCCCGGCCGCCGGCGCCTCCGGTGGTGCCGCGTCCGGCGGCTCCGCGGAGGAGTCCGAGGACACCGAAGAGGAGTCCGAGGACGAAGAGGCCGCCGACGAGGCGGACGAAGGCGGCGACGAAGAGGACGAGGAGGCCTCCGGCGAGGGTCTCGGCGACCTCTTCGGCTAACCGTCCGCGACTCGAATCACGTTCTTTCTTTCGACGGCACGCCGCGTAGCGACGGCGTCGTGCAGTCCAATCGAGAGAGTACCCGGCGTCCAATCGATACCTCGACGGGACTGCGCGATACCTCGGCTCTACGGCCCCGAAGGTGCCAGCGGTGGCGCGCGTTCAAGTGCGAGGGCGCGCCCACTCCGGTCCGATGTACGCGTTCGGCGTCCGCCTCGGTCTGGAAACGCAGTCGACGGCGGCCGCGCTGGCCTGCGTCGCGGTCGGCATCGGCCTCGGGACGTGCTCGGGGCTGACGCCCGGCCTGCACGTGAACACGCTCGCCGTGTTGCTCGCGGCCGCGGCGCCTCTCGTACCGGGGCCGGCACGCGGCGTCGCGGTGGCGATACTCGTGGCCGGCGTCGTCCACTCGATCCTCGACGTCGTGCCGGCGCTCGCGCTCGGCGTGCCCGACGCCGCGATGGCGCCGTCGACGCTTCCGGGTCACCGCCTCGTCCTCGACGGTCGGGGACGCGAGGCGCTCCGGCTCTCGGCGCTCGGGAGTGGCGCGGCCGCCCTGCTCGCGTGCGTCCTCGGGTGGCCGATCACGCTCCTCGTTCGCCCGCTCGCGCCCGCCGTCCGGGCGCACCTCCCCCTCCTCCTCGCCGCCGTCGTCGTCTTCCTCGTGTGCACCGAGCCGACGCGCCGCCGGCGGGTCGGGGCCGCGTTCGCGTTCGCGCTCACTGGGGCCTTCGGACTCGTCGCCCTCGGACTCCAGACGAACCCGCTGCTCGGTGACGGGGACCTCTTGATGCCGGCGTTCGCGGGGCTGTTCGGCCTGCCCGTGCTGCTCGCGGCGCTGCGGGGTCGCGGGCCGCCCGCGCAGACGGACGCCGCGATCCGTGCACCGAAACCGATCACGTCGCTCGCGGCGCTCGCGGGGGCCGTCGCCGGCGCCGCGGTGAGCTACGTCGCCGGCGTGTCGAGCGCCGTCGCGGCCGTCGTCGCGCTCGCTGTGCTCCCCGGACTCGACGAGGAGACCGGCGATCGGGCGTTCCTCGTCGCCACGAGCGGCGTCAATACTAGTAATACGATCTTCGCTCTCTTCGCGTTCGTCGCCCTCGGCGAGGCGCACACCGGCGTCGTCGTCGCGCTTGATCGGAGCGCGGCCCCGCTCGACCTTTCGCTCTATGTCGCCTGCCTCCTCCTCGCCGCCGCCGTAGGCGTCGTCCTCGTCGTCGCTATCGGGGAACGCTATCTCGCCGCCGTGGCGTCGCTCCCGACCGCGTGGGTCTGTGCGGGTGCGTGCGTCCTCGTCGCAGCACTGAGCGTCGTTCTCGCCGGCCCCACCGGACTCGCGGTGCTCGCCGGCGCGACCGGTCTCGGGTTCGTCCCGCCGCACTTCGGCGCGCGTCGCGTCCACCTGATGGGCGTGCTCATCGTCCCGCTCCTCGTCGCTTAGAGCCAGCTCTCGCGGCGGAAGTACCAGAGGAGGATCAGGGAGACGAGTCCCATCCCGATCATGACGGCGGGGTAGCCGTACGGCCACGCGAGCTCGGGCATGTTCCACGGCGTGTCGGCGAAGTTCATCCCGAAGACGCCGACGACGAGCGTGAGCGGGAGGACGATCGTCGCCACGACGGTGAGCTTCTTCATCACCTCGTTCGTGCTCATCGAGAGCGTGTTGAGGTAGATGTCGCGCGCGCCGGCCGCGAGATCCCGGTACGTTTCGACGAGATCGACCTGCTGGACGAGGTGATCGTAGACGTCGCGGTAGTACTTCTCCGTCTCCGCGCGCACCTGTGGCGGGTCACCGCGGGAGAGCACGCCGATGGCGTCTCGGGTCGGCCACAGGAGCTTGCGGAGGGCGAGCAGTTCGCGGCGGGCGTCGTTGATCTCCGTCAGGACGTCGGCCTCCGTCTCGTCGAGCACGGTGTCCTCGACGTATTCGAGGCGGTCCTCGACGTCGTCGAGCGCCCCGAAGTAGTCGTCGACGACGGCGTCGACGATCCGATAGGCGGTGAAGTCCGGGCCGCGCTGAAGGACGCGGTCGTCCTCGGTGCGGACGAACCGCCACGTCCGTTCGACGGCCGCGCAGTCGTCGGTCGCGTACGTGACGAGCCAGTCCTCGCCGAGGAAGAGTCCGATGGGGTTCGTGAGGAGCTCGCCGCGAAACGAGGTGTCGCCGCTGGCGAGGCGGGCGGCCTTCACGAGGACGAACGTGTGGTCGTCGAACTCCTCGACCTTCGGTCGAATGTCCTTCTGGACGTCCTCGACGGTGAGCGGATGGAGGCCGTAGACGGACGCGACGTGTTCGAGTTCGTCCGGCGTCGGGTCGAACAACCGCACCCACGTCGTCCCGGCGGCCGCCTTCGCGGCGTCGATGTCGTCGTAGGTCGTCACCCCGCCGGCGGCGTAGACGACGGCCTCGACGGTCATTCACCGCCCCCGACGAGACGCCCCTCGCTGATCGCACAGAGCGTGATCCCGACCATGACCGCCGTGATGGTGAACGCGCGGCCGGGGTAGGCGTAGAGGACGCCCGCGACGTATCCGAGGGCGCCGAGCGCGCTGAGGGCGAGGCCGACCCCGGCGATCCGATCCATACCGCGTGGGTCGACCGGGCCGAGCAAAAGCGTTGTCGTCGCCTCGCTACTCGCTCTCGGTCGCGTGTTCGACGGCGTCGAGGAGCGTCCGGACGTGCTCGGATTCGCTGTCGTCGAGACGCTGTGGATAGACGGCGATCGCGAGGACGTAGTCGTCGCCGTGCTGGACGCGCGTCACGTGGACGTAGACGTCGACGGACCCCCCGCCGACGAGCTGGGCGTCGGCGCTGAATTTCCCGACGGTGGTGTTCTGCCCGAGCATCGTCGTCGAGTAGTTCCCGACGGGCTGTACGTTCTCGATGCTCTCGTAGCGCGACTGGAGCATCATCACGAGCTGCTCGCGTGGGTAGTCGCCGATCGGGTTGAACGATTGGCCGAGGACGTTCACCTGCGGGGTGGCGACGGTACTGAACACCGCGGCGCGCTGCGAGCCCAGCGGCCCGAGGTCTATCGACCGGTCGTACTGCGCGATCCAGTTCGTCACTTTCACCGTCTTCGACTGGTCGGCCGCGCTGACGTTCCGCGTGATGACGGACTCGTTCACCGACTGCTCCTCGTAACCGGTCTGGGAGAGGGCCTGCTCGCTCACCGTGGCCTTATCGGCGCCGAACGTGACCGGTCCCCCGGTGAGCGCCGAACAGCCGGCGAAGGCGACGAGCAACACCACTCCCGCGACCGCGACGATACGTTCTCGCATGTCCGAACCCGCCTACACGCCATCCGGGAAAAAGGATATCGGCCGTCAGAGACGATACGTCGGCCCGCTGTCGGTGTCCTCGACGGTCACACCGAGCGCGTCGAGTTCGTCGCGGAGGCGATCGGCGCGCTCGTACTCGCCGGCGTCGCGCGCTTCCTCCCGGAGGTCCACCACGAGCTCGACGAGGTCCTCGGCGAGCGTGACGTCGCCGCCGGGCTCGTCGCCGAAGGAGAGTCCGAGGACGCCGCCGCCGTAGGTCTCGATGGCCTCGACGGCCTCGCGGAGTCCGCGATAGTCGTAGTCGTCGCGCTCGGCGAGGTGAACGTTGAGCGCGGAGGCGAGATCGGAGAGCGCGCGCAGCGCCTCGCGGGTGTTGAAGTCGTCGTTCATCGCGGCCTCGAAGTCCGCCGTCGCCGTCTCGGCCGCCTCGCGAAGCTCGTCGTCGACGGCCTTCGTGTGCGCGTCGACGGAGTCGAGGGCGGCGACCGCGTCGTCGTACGACCGCGAGAGGCGTTCCCAGCGCTCGACGGCTTCGTCGATGGCCGCCTCGGAGTACGTCTGCCTGCTGTTGTAGGTGCCCGAGACCATGAACAGGCGGAGGGCGTTCGGGCCGTACTCGTCGACGGCGTCTCGCACCGTGATGAAGTTCCCGAGGCTCGAACTCATCTTCTCCTCGTCCATCTCGAAGAGCGCGCAGTGGAGCCAGTAGTTCGCGAACGTGTGGCCGGTTGCGGCCTCCGACTGGGCGATCTCGTTCTCGTGGTGCGGGAAGACGAGGTCGCGCCCGCCGACGTGGATGTCGAGGGTCTCGCCGAGGTGCGTCATGCTCATCGCGGAGCACTCGATGTGCCACCCGGGACGGCCCTCGCCCCACGGTGACTCCCACGTCTGTCCCTCGGGGTGAGCGGGCGTCCCGGGGTGGTCGTGCCCGCGGTGGCGCTCGATGGCGTCGGTGTCGACGCCGCCTGCCTTCCACAGCGCGAAGTCCGCGGGGTTGCGCTTCTCGGAGCGCTCGTCGGGGTCGCCCTGTTCTTCGATGTGCGCTAAGTCCTGATTGGAGAGTTTCCCGTAGTCGTCGAAGGTGGTGACGTCGAAGTAGACGGAGCCGTTCGACTCGTATGCGTGGCCGGTCTCGACGAGCGTCTCGACGAGGTCGACGATCTCCGGGATGTGCTCGGAGACGCGCGGGCGGACCTCGGTGCGTTCGAGGTTGAGCGCGCGCATCGAGTCGAGGATCTCCGTGATGTAGTGTTCGGCGACGTCGTTCTCGTCGTCGCCGTCGCGCCCGACGCGCGCCACGATCTTCTCGTTCACGTCGGTGAAGTTCTCGACGTGGTGGACGTCGTAGCCGAGGTGGCGGAGCCACCGGCTCATCACGTCGACGTGCACCCACGAGCGTGCGTGGCCGAGATGCGGCGGGTCGGAAGTCGTCAGCCCACAGTAGTAGAGGCGGACGTCGTCGGGGTCCTGGGGGACGAACTCCTCGGTCTCGCCGGAGAGCGTGTTGCGCACGCGCAGCGTCATGGTCGCCGGATAGGGCGACCCCGGTGGTTAAACCATCGCTCTCGCTGCCGTCACGCCGTCGTCGGTACGGCGGCGAGCGCCGCCTCGACCGCGCGCAGGGCGTCCGGGCCGTCGCGACGGCTCACGACGACGAGGAGGCCGTCGCCCGCGACGCCGGCGGCCTCGATTTCGATGCCGTCAGTCGCCAGACGACCGAGCACGGACCCGAGCGCGGCCGCGTCCACGTCGCCGGTGGCGATGACGCCGGTCAGCGTCCCTTCCCCCGGCGCGAATCCGACGCCGTTCACCGAGAGGAGGCCGTCGGGTGCGTCTTCCGCGCGCCCGAGGCCGCTCTCCATGGTGACGCGGGCGTCGCGCGATTCGACGGCGTACGCCTCGCGGTCGTCGGCGTACCGTCGGAGCGCCGTCGCGGCCGCCTCGACGTCCGCGTCGGAGTCGAGGTCGAGGAACCGCGCCGCGGCGGCGTAGTTCACGACGCCGGCGCGTAGCGCCGTGACGAGGAACGGGTGATCCCGGAGCGCTTCGCGTGCGCGCTCGGCGAGCGTCTCGGTCATACCCACACCGCAGACACGGCGACGGGGTAACTCTTCTCGTGCGGACGCGCGCCGGACGACGCCGCGGCGATTCCGCCTCGGGTACGTCCCCGGGCGAGGGTCGGGAGAGACGGTGGTCCTAAGGTCGGCGCGAGCCAACTGCGGGACATGCAAGCGCTCGTCATCGCGGCCCACGGCTCGCACCTCAACCCGGGGTCGAGCGAACCGACGTTCGCGCACGCCGAGACGATTCGCGCCACCGGCGCGTTCGACGAGGTCCGCGAGGCGTTCTGGAAGGAGGAACCGTCGTTCCGCGAGGTGTTGCGAACCCTCGAATCCGACGAGGTGTACGTCGTGCCGCTGTTCGTCTCCGAGGGCTACTTCACCGAGCGCGTCATCCCGCGCGAGCTCCGCTTGGAGGGGTGGAACGTCTCGGACTGGGAGTCGGACGGCACCGACGCCGACCACGCCACGCTGAGCGCCGCGGACGTCGAGAAGACCGTCCACTACTGCGGGCCGGTCGGGACGCACGACGCGATGGGCGACGTCATCGTCGAGCGCGCGCGCTCGATCACCGAGGACCGTGACCTCGCCGATTTCGGCCTCGCCGTCGTCGGCCACGGCACCGAGCGAAACGAGAACTCCGCGAAGGCCATCCACTACCACGCGGATCGCCTCCGCCGGAGCGGGCTGTTCGCGGAGGTCCGCGCCGTGTTCATGGACGAGGAGCCCGAAGTCGACGACGTGGCGACGCTCTTCGAGACCGACGATGTCGTCGTCGTGCCGCTCTTCGTCGCGGACGGCTTCCACACCCGGGAGGACATCCCCGAGGACCTGGGCCTCACCGACGACTATCGGAGGGGGTACGACGTCCCGACGGCCGTCGATGGCGTCCGGATCTGGTACGCCGGCGCGGTCGGCACCGAACCGCTCGTCGCGGACGTCGTCCTCGAACGCGCGGCCGACGCGGGCGCGGACGTGGCCGACGCCATCGCGGCCGTGCGCGAACGGACGCGGAGCGGGCCGGAGGCGACCACCGGGACGGCGACGGGGCGATCGCGATGACGGGCGACGTCGCCGCCCTGATCGAGGCGGCCGGCGACGGGATCGACTTCGACGGTCTCGTCGTCGAGGACACCGCCTACGGCTACCGCTTCGAGACGCCCGAGGTCTCGAAGCGCGGGATCGACACGAGCGAGCTCGCCGCGCTCGCCGACGGGGATCCGTACGTCGCCAACTGGCGGTACTGGGCGGAGACGGTCGGCGGGCGCGGCACCGCACGGCGGGCGTTCCTCCGGTGGCTGGAGGGCGCGGACGCCGCGGGGACTGACGACGCCGAAAGTGGCGACGACACCGAGGGGGACAGCGACGCGGGACGAGGCGACGGCGCGCAGCGCGGGGACACCGACGGGGACGAAGGCGGCGACGACGCGACCGTCGACGCCCGCGAGCGCCTCGCCGCTCTCCGCGACGGCGGCCGCGCCCGGACGTGGGGCGAGCTCCGCATCCGCGTTCGCCTCGCGGATGCGGGCGGCGAGCGCGTCTACGACGTCCGCCACCGGGACGACGCCGCCGCCGACCCGCGGGACCTCGACGCGTTCCGCGATCCGGGGGCGGCCCACGACCTCGTCAAGTACGACGACCGCGGGCGCTACCGGCCGCTCTCCACCGCGCCCTCGCTCCCGCACGGCTGGCAGTTCGTCGAACTCGACGGCGACGCCCTCGTCGATACCGTCGACTTCGTCTACCCGGCCACGGTGGCCAACTGGCACCGCGAGCGCGAGGGGGCCCTCGACGTCACCCACTGGCGCGAGACGGCGGCGCGACAGACCGGCATCTACGGCCTCGTCTCCGACCTCCCGACCGAGGCGCTCACGTGGGCCGCCGAGGCCTGTTGCGTCGACAGTCAGTGTCTGAAGCGCCGTGAGTGGGACCACGACGCCGGCACCGAACTCGACGTTCCGCGGGGCGACGGCGAGTTCCCCTGCCGGGAGCCGTGTTCGCTGTTCGTCGCGGCGGCCCGCGAGTTCACGAAACTCGAAGGCGAGCCCGAGGACACCCACGAGGTGACGCTCTCGGAGAGCGAGGTCGAGGGCCTCGGCGATCTCGTCGACGCCGTCGCGGAGGACCGCGTGGACGAGGTCCGCGAGGCCGACCTCGACGACGGTGCGAACCGCTATCGCGTGCGCTATTTGCGCGCGAAGCGCGGCCGCGACCTCGGCATCGACTCCTAGCGGAGCGCGTACCAGGCCGCGACGCCACAGCAGAGCGCGAGCGCGCCGACCACGACCCCGACGAGTTCACTCAGAAGTAACACGGCGAGCACCGCGAGCGCGAGGCCGACCACGGCGATCGCCGCGGGGACGAACGCCCGCGGGTCCGGTCCGTCGTCGCGCTCCTCCGGCGTCGTGACCTCCCCCAGCGACTCGTCGACCTCGACCGTGTCCGGCGTGTCGCGCTCGACGATCCGCACGGGGATCTCGAGGCGTTCGGCCCCGTAGCCTGCGGCGATCCGAAGCGTCCCCTCGACCGGACGCGGGCCGGGTTCTCCGACGGAGACGGTGATCCGCTCGCGCGACTCGGGCGGGACGTAGTAGTTGCCGCCCGCCGGACGCGCGACCCGCGAGAGAGCCTCGTCGGTGTGGATGTGGACGTGGCTCCCGGCGCCGTGGTTACGGATCTCGACGGCGAACGACCCGTCCGCCTCGAACGGGACCGGCGAGGCGGCCAACGCGTGCGCGCGGCCGTCGTTCAGGTCGACCGTGAGCGTCAGGGGCACGTGCGGCCGGGGAGACGATGCCCGACAGCAAAAAGCTTCGTCCGCTTCGGCGGGCTACGCCGGGGTCTCCTCGCGCATGTCCGGCGGGAGGAGGTTCGGGATGCCGTCCTCGATCGGGTAGGTCTCGCCGCAGTCCGTGCACGTCAGCGTCCCGGCGACGACCTCGTCGTCCTCCTCGGACTCGACGTCGAGGTCGAGGTCGTGTTTGTCGAGCGGACAGCAGATGATGTCCATGAGGTCCCGCTTCATGCCTCGTGGGTGGGTGGCGGCCACCCAAAAGCCTTCCTCACTTTCCGCGGTCGTCGGTGACGGCCCGCCGCTTCGCTGCGCGCGTTACGCCTCGAAGGGGTTCGTCCGCACGACCGTCTCCTCGCGGCCGGGTCCGACGCCGAGCGCGTAGGCGGGCACGCCGAGTTCGTCCTCGACGTACTCGACGTAGGCGCGCGCGTTCGCGGGGAGGGCGTCGTATCCCTCCGCGGCGACGACCTCGGAGTCGAAGGCCTCCCAGCCGTCGAAGGTCTCGAAGACGGGAGCGCACGCCGCCCAGCGCTCCGTCGTCGCGGGGATCGTCGACACCGTCTCGCCGTCGAGTTCGTAGGCGCGTCCGACCTTCACCTCGTCCAACCCCGCGAGCACGTCGAGGTGGTTGATGACGACGCCGGTGAAGCCGTTCGCGCGCGTGGCGTGACGCAGCATCGGGAGGTCGAGCCACCCGACGCGGCGCGGTCTGCCGGTCACGGTGCCGTACTCGCCGCCCTCGTCTCGGATGTACGTGGCGAGCTCCTCCTCGCGACCCTCGCCCGGCGTGTAGTCCGGCGTGTCGCCCTCGACGCCGCCGAGTTCGGTGGGGAGCGGGCCGCTTCCGACGCGCGTCAGGTAGGCCTTCACGATGCCGACGACGTCGCCGTCGTCGCCGCCGACGACGCCGGGGCCGAGACCCGTCCCCGTCGACGCGCCGCCCGCGGTCGGATTCGAGGACGTGACGTAGGGGTAGTTCCCGTGGTCGATGTCGATGAGGGTGCCCTGCGCGCCCTCGAACATGACGTTCGCGTCGTCGTCGAGGCGGTCGGCGAGGAAGTCGCCGGCGTTCACGAGCATGCCCTCCTCGACGAGTCGCTCGGCGTACTCGGAATACTCGGCGTGGAGGGCGTCGATATCGAACGCCTCGTCCACTTCGACGCCGAAGACGTCCTCGGCGAGCGCGCGCTTTTGCGGGACGACGTACTCCAGTTTCTCGCGGAGCAGGTCGGGGTCGACGAGGTCGCCCACCCGGATGCCGCGCCGGCCGGCCTTGTCCTCGTAGGTCGGGCCGATGCCGCGTCCGGTGGTGCCGACCTCCTCGCCGTCCTCGCTCTTGGCTTCCTCCTCGATGCCGTCGAGGACGCGGTGGTACGGGAAAATGACGTGTGCGCGACGCGCGACCCGGACGTCCGGGTCGAGGCCGCGCTCGCGGAGGGCGTCGATCTCCTCGAAGAGCGTGGCGGGGTTGACGACACAGCCGTTGCCGAGGACGCCGGTCTTGCCGCGGACGGCACCGCTTGGCACGAGCGAGAGCTTGTATTCCTCGCCTTCGTGCACGACGGTGTGGCCGGCGTTGTCGCCGCCCTGATAGCGGGCGACGACGTCGACGGCGTCGCCGAAGATGTCGACGACGCCGCCTTTGCCCTCGTCGCCCAACTGCGAGCCGACGATGGTGACGGTCATACGCCGGACGTTTCGCCCCCTCGGTGAAACTCGTTACGGTCCCCGTTCCCGAGATGTACACAGACGTGGACACGTCGCGGTATCGAGCTCGTTTGGCTACCCACGTACGGGCCCACTAATCGGGGCAGAAAGACGTAAGCCCTCCCCGTGTGAAACCACGGGACACGCCCGCACTCTCCGGGGCGTAGGACAACCTTTAAACGCTGTCCCGACGAGTTAACAAATGCCATGATAGACCGGCTTGAGAAAGAGGTTGATATGCTCGAACGCCATCTCGAAGTGCTCCGGATGGTCATCGAGAACGAGCCCATCGGGATCGTCAAGATGTCCAACGAGACGGGCTACCCGCACCACAAGGTCCGCTACTCCCTCCGCGTCCTCGAAGAGGAGAACCTCATCGAGCCCTCCAGTCAGGGCGCGATCACGACCGACCACACCCACGAGTTCGTCGAGGAACTCGATGAGAAGGTCGACGAGACCGTCCAGAAGCTCCAGTCGATGAAGATCGAGGCCCCCGCCGAAGCGGAGAACTAGAGCCCGGGCACGGTCACGTGGAACGATCCCGCGCGATCCTCCACGAGACAGAGGTGGTAGCCGCGTTTGCGAGCGACTCTCACGTAACTCTCCTTCTCGCTTCGCCGCAGGAAGCTGCCGTCCGACGTCGCATCGTTCGCCGCTTCCAGCGCGTCCGGTTCGAAGAACGACGCCGTGACGTAGAACGCCGCCGTCAGCGTCTCCACGCCCTCGCTGATCCGCGACGCCGCCGCCGTCAACGCCTCCATCTCGTCGCCGTCGACGGGGCCGCGGCCGGTGTTCAGCGCCGCGACGGCGAGCGGATCGCCCATGCCGTCGCGTAACACGACGTCGAAGGACTCCGTCACCGTCTCACCGCTCTCGGTCCCGACCGCCACCGTCCCGTCGAGTTCCGCGCGGTCGATCTCCGGGATCGCCTCGTAGAGCTCCGCGAGGCCGGTCCGGTGCCCGGTCTCGTCTATCTCGAACGGGAGGTCGCGGACGACCCACGAGACGAACCGATAGGGCGCGGACGCTTCGAGGAACGTCCGATAGTCGTCGCCCGACACCGTGGCGTCAACCGCGTCGAAGCTCGTGTGGTGTTCGAGCCGGAGGTTCGCGTCGATCGCCTCGGGGTCGGCCTCCCCGAGCGCGTCCAGGGTCGGCTCGGCCTTCGACTCGTAGCGCACGAAGAGGTTCGTCCCCGCGAGTGCCGTCTCGGGGTCGAGCTCGGTCGCGGGATCGACCCGCCCGCCCGCGGCGTCGAGCGCCGACTCCAGCTCCGCGACGCGATCCTCCAGCGTCGCTACCGTCTCGCGGAGGTCGTCGCGCTCCGCGCGGAGCCGATCGAGCTCCGCGTCGCGTTCCTCCACCGCCGCCTCGGCCGTCTCGGCCCGCTCCGTCAGCGTCTCGACTCGCTCCGCACGCTCGGCGAGGCGGTCCTCGTAGTCGGCGATGCGCGCTTCTCGCTCCTCGATCGCCTCCCGCAGTTCCGCGACGTGCACCTCGCGTTCGGCCACCCCGACGCGCTCCGTCCCGTTCTCCGGCGCCGGTCCGTCAGCGTCGGCGTCGGCGTCGTCGTCGGCTTTCGTTCCGGTTCTGACCCCGTCGCCGTCCGCGCCCGCGTCATCGGCGTCCGGCCCCGAATCCGCCGGAGACGTCTCGTCGGCCCCGACGGAGCCGGGGCGTTCGTCGTCCCCCGTGGGTCTGTCGTCGGCCGTCGGCGCGTCGCGTCCCGTCGTCCGCGCGTCCGCCGTCGCCCCGACGTCAACCCCGTCGTCGCTTTCCGCGGTCTCAGTCCTTTCACCGTCGCTTTGCACGGCGTCGGTCTCTTCGGCGTCGGCCGTCGGCGCGTCACGCTCGCTCGTCACGTCCCCCCGTCGATCGCTCGCTCCGTCGTCGCGGTCGGCGTCGACCGGAGAGTCGCTACCGGCCCCGAGCGATTCCAGCGCCGCGGCGTCCGATTCGCCACCGGAATCCCCGGCGTCGGTGTCGTCCGCGTCCTCGTCGCTGGTCCCGTCCCGGCTCTCGTCGTCAGCCTCGCCCGGGCTCTCGTCGCCGGTTCCGCCTGCGCCACCGTCGGCGTCGGCCCCTTCGTCGTCCGCGGGTCCGGCGGCCGCGATGGCGAGCTCGTCGGGGACGTCGCGCTCGCGAGTTCCCTCTCCACCGGCGTCGTCGCTCTCGTGCGCGTCCTCGTCGTCGACCCTGTCGTTCTCGTCCGCGAGCGCCGCGCCACCGACGGTCGCCGCGTCGTCGCCGCGCACCTCGGTGTCCGCTCCGGCCCTCGTCGCGTCGTCGCCGCCGGCCCCGGCCGCCGCACCGTCGGTCCCGTCGACCGACTCCTCGGGTTCCGGGAGGTCCGGGAAGTCGAAGTCGACCGAGACGACGTCGTAGACGCCGACTTCGTCGGCCGCGCGTTCGAACGCCTCCTCGCCCGTGAGCACCGTCGGCACGTTCCCGACGAAGGCGACGGGGAACGAGCGACCGCCGTAGTAGGCGACGTAATAGTCGCCGCTCAGGACGTTCTCCGAGAGCTCGACGTAGCCCGTGAACCCCGCGTCGCGGAGCGCCTCGTCGGTCTCTGCGAGCGGCGTCTCGTTCGTGTAGTAGCGTGCGCGCGTCTCGCCGTCCGATTCGTGCATCGCCAAGAGGAGGGAGAGGGACCGTTCCGGTGCGCTTCGGGCCTCGCCCGACCCCTCGACGACGTCCGCGACGGTGCCGTCGGCGACGGCGACGGCGCGGCCGTTGACGAAGAAGAGGTGCGCGCCGCCGGCGGCGACGACGCCGGAGAAGTCCGCGGCCGCGAGTTGGGCGAGCGCGTCCGCACCGCCCTCGTAGGGACGGGCGTCCCACGACTCGACGCGCTCGGCCGTGCGTGTCTGCATACGCCCCCCGTGGCGGCACCGACGTAAAACGTTTTCCGGAGACCTACAGCTTGCCGCCGGCGTCGTCCGCGAGCTCCTCCATGCGCTTGGAGATCCGACCGGCGTTGGAGAACTCGTCCTCGCTCATGGCGACCGCCAGCGCGTTACCGAGGACGAAGACCGCGTGCTTGTGTTCGCTCTTCGACTTGTGGACGTGTGAGGGGTCGATGTCGAGCTCCTCGTACGGCTCGAAGACGCTCGCGTCGACGCCCTCGTACCCCGAGAACGTCTCTTTGATCTCCACCATCTCCTCGTGGAGTTCGAGCAGTTCGTCCTTGTGCATACCGCGAATTGGACACAGCGAGGGTTAAACCTTGCTCGCCAGCCGGTCACACACGTGAAAAGGCGAGTTAGAAGACGTACTCGTCGTCGTGGCCCATCATGCCCTCGTCCTCGAGGCCCGGCTCGTCCTCGTCCATCGGCCCGCTGGTCTTGTACGCTTTGATACCGGCGGAGAGGAGGTCCTTGATCGCGTCCTCCCGCGTGAGGAACTCGCCCTGCTCGACGAGCTGGGCGATCTGCATCTCGATGTGGTCGGGGATGTTGATTTCGACCTTTGGCATTCGTCTACTCCGAGGTTTGGCGTCGCTTGGTATAAGCTTGGCGGGGCGATTTGACTATTAGAGGAATTATCATTACTGTATCCGAAAACATAGTTCCCTCTCCGTATTGCGTTGGTTCCCGGTACCGGTACGCTCAGGGGCGTTCGGGACGTGTCGGTCGGTATGGACGAGACGGACGTGCGCGACGTCACGGCCCTCTATCGGGAGTTCGGCGACGAGCGCCTCCCGCCGGGCCAGCGCGAAGTCGAACGCTTCCCCGTGCTCTCGATGGGGGGTACGCCCGACTGGGACCCGGAGACGTGGTCGTTCGACGTGGGCGGCGCGATCGAGCGGCCCCGATCGTTCACGTGGGAGGAGTTCCGCGAGCTCCCGAGCGAGACGCAACGGCAGGACTTCCACTGCGTCACCGGCTGGAGCAAGTTCGACTGCGAGTTCACGGGCGTCACCGCGACGTCGCTCCTCGACGCCGTCGGCGTCGAGTCCGACGCCGTGCACGTCATGTTCCACGCCCTCGACGGCTATACGACCGACCTCCCGCTCGACGCCGTCGCGCGCGACGAGGTGCTGTTCGCGTGGGGGTACGACGGCGACGCCCTCCCGCGAGAACACGGCGGACCGCTGCGCGTCGTCACTCCGCACAAGTACGCCTACAAGGGCGCGAAGTGGGTCGACGGCGTCACGCTCCTCACCGAGCCCGAGCGGGGCTACTGGGAGCAGCGGGGGTACTCCGTGACCGCGGATCCGTGGAGCGAGGAGCGCTACTCGTGACGCTGCCGCCCTCGATCGGTTCGTCGGGCGGCGGCGCCCGCGGTCGAGCGCGCCGACGCGTCGTCGGTCGTAGGGGCTAAGGCGCGCGCACTCCGAGTCCGTAGTAGATGGATTCACGCGAGGGTATCGCACGGGCCGACACCGCACGGCTCGTCAGTCGGACGGTCCGCCTGCCGGACGCGTCGCTGACGGGCGTACTGCGGACGCTCGGGCGGCCGAACGCCGTGTGGACGGCGCCTGACGAACCCGGCGTCGTCGGCTACGGGGCCGCGGCGCAGGTGACCGCCGACGGCGCGGAACGCTTCGGAGCGGTCCGCGAACGCGCCGACGACGTGCTCGCGTCGCCGGACCGCCCCGCGGACGCCCCCGCGGTGGCCCGGCCGCGCTTCCTCGGCGGCTTCGCCTTTCACGACGGCCACGCGGGGACGGGGCCGTGGGACGGCTTCCCGACCGCCGCGTTCGTCCTCCCGCACGTGCAGGTCGTCACCGGGGCCGGCGAGACGTGGCTGACCGTGAACGCGCACGGGGAGAACGCGAGCGAGTCGGCCGTCGAGCGGACGCTTCGGGACGTGACCGAGCGCTTCGCGCCCGACGAGCGCGCGGCCGCGTCGCCCCCCGGCGTCGTCGCGACGGAGCGCACGACGTCGCGCGCCGAGTGGCGCGAGCAGGTGCGCGCCGCGACCGGCCGCATTCGCTCGGGCGAACTGGAGAAGGTGGTGCTCGCCCAGGCGCTCGACGTGACGCTCGCCGGGGCGTTCTCGCTCCCCGACGCGATGGCGCGCCTCGGAGACACCTATCCCTCGTGCTTTCGCTTCGCGCTCCGGCCGACGAACGGCGCGGCGTTCTTCGGCGCGTCGCCCGAGCGCCTCGTCACCCGCGACGGCGACGCCCTCCGGACGGGCGCGCTCGCGGCGACGGTCGGACGCGGCGGGACGCCGGACGAGGATCAGCAGCTCGCGGCCGACCTCCGCTCGTCGTCGAAATACCGCCACGAGCACGAAGTCGTCGCCGAGCGGATCCGCGACCAGCTCGCCGACGTAGCGACGGCCGTCGAGACGGGCGAGCGCCGCGTCCGCAAGCTCGAAACCGTCCAGCACCTCTTCACGCCGATCACGGCATCGAGCGACGCGCACGTCCTCACCCTCGTGGAGGCGCTCCACCCGACGCCCGCGGTGGGCGGGCTCCCGCCGGACGCCGCGCTCCGCGTGATCCGGGAGACCGAGACGTTCGATCGCGGGTGGTACGCCGCGCCGGTCGGGTGGTTCGACCGGTCGGGCGACGGGACGTTCGCGGTCGCGCTCCGCTCCGCGCTCGCCGACGAGACGCGCGTCCGTCCGTTCGCCGGCGCGGGCATCGTCGCCGACTCCGACCCGGACACCGAGTGGGACGAGGTCCAGTTGAAGTACCGACCGATTCTCGACGTCTTCGAGGACGACGGAGACGACGGAACGGACGCGCGCTCGGGGGGCGGCGACGCGTGAGCGCGCCCAACCGCGCGACGCTCCACGCGCGCGTCCTCGTCGACGAGCTCGCGAAGACCGGCGTGTCGTCCGTCTGCGTCGCGCCCGGGAGCCGATCCACGCCGCTGACCGTCGCCGCCGACGCGCACCCCGACCTCGTCGTCTTCTCTCACCTCGACGAACGCTCGGCGTCGTTCTTCGCGCTCGGGCGCGCGAAGCGCGCGGGCGACCCCGTCGCGCTCGTCTGCACGTCGGGGACGGCGGCCGCGAACTTCCACCCGGCCGTGATCGAGGCGAGTCAGGCCCGCGTGCCGCTCGTCGCCCTGACCGCGGACCGCCCGCCCGAGCTCCGCGACAGCGGCGCGAACCAGACGATCGATCAGGAGAAGCTCTACGGCGACGCCGTCCGCTACTACGACGACCTCCCCGAGCCCGCCGTCGAGGACCGCACGCTGCGCTCGCTGCGCGTCCGCGTCGATCGGGCCGTGACGGCCGCGACGGGGACGCACCCCGGCCCGGTCCACCTGAACGTCCCGTTCGCCAAACCCCTCGAACCGACCGCGGTGCCGGACGACTCGCCACACGCCGTCCCCGAGGGGTGGGCGGACGACCACCCGCTGGCCGCCCGCGGGCGCGACGGTCCGTTCGTGGCGACGACCGCGGGACGCATGGCGCTCGACGAGAGCGCGCTCGCCGCCCTCTCGGAGGCGATCACGAACGCGGAGCGCGGCTTGCTCGTCGCCGGGCCGACAGACCGGGGGTACGCGCCCGCGCTGGTCGCGCTCGCCGAGGCGAGCGGCTTCCCGATCCTCGCCGATCCGCTCTCGGGGCTCCGCTACGGGCCGCACACCGCTGACGTTCCCGTCTACGGCGCGTACGACGGCTACCTCGACGAGCGCGTCACGGCGGCCTGGCCGGCCCCGGACGTCGTCGTTCGAACCGGGGCGTCGCCGACCTCGAAGCCCCTGCGTCGCTATCTCGCTCGGGAGGGCGCGCGACAGTTCGTCGTCGACCCCGCCGGCGAGTGGCGCGAGGCGACGTTCCGCGCGACCGATCTCGTCACGGCGGACCCCGGACTGCTCGCCGTCGAACTCGCCGAACGCCTCGATACGGAGAGCGCCGACTGGCCGGGGTTCGAGCGCGCCGAACGCGTCCACGCGGCCGAAGTCACGGCCGCGGAGGGACGCTTCGAGGGCGCGATCGCGCGCCGCGTCGTCGCGGACGCCCCGGACCCCGCGACGCTGGTCGTCTCGAACAGCATGCCCGTCCGCGACGTCGATCGCTTCGCCGCGCCCCGCGACGCCGCTCTCACCGTCCTCGGCAACCGCGGCGCGTCGGGGATCGACGGGATCACCTCCACGGCGCTCGGCGCGGGGAGCGCGACGGACGAGCCGCTCGTCCTCCTGATCGGCGACCTCGCCTACTACCACGACGCGAACGGACTGCTCGCGCTCGAACGCTGCGGGGTCGACGCCACGATCGTCCTCGTCAACAACGACGGCGGCGGCATCTTCCACATGCTCCCCATCGAGGCCTTCGATCCGCCGTTCGAGGGGCAGTTCAGGACGCCCCACGGCCTCGACTTCGCGCCGACCGCGGCGCTCTACGGCTTCGACTACGTTCGCGTCGGGGCGGGCGACGACTTCGCGGACGCCTATCGCGCGAGCCTCGCGAGCGACGGGACGCAAGTGATCGAGGTGACCTCGGACGCCGAACGGAGTCACCGGACGCGCGAGTCGATCAGGGAGCGCGTCGTCGCTCGCCTCGACGAGTGACCGTCACTCGCCGGTGAGCGCCTCGCTCGCGGGCGCGAAGTCGATCGTCTGTCCGCGATCCGCCTCGGCGGCGCGCTCGTAGAGCATGTGCGCGGCCGCGACGGTCTCGATGGCGGTGCCGCCGGAGTCGAAGATCGTGATCTCCTCGTCGTCCTCGCGCCCCGGCAGTCGGTTCACGAGGACGTCCCCGAGCTCGCCGTAGACGTCCGCGTCGGTGACCGCGTCCTCCGCTTTCGCCTGGATGAACGAGCCGGCGTCCGTCTCGGCGCGCGCCGCGAGGTCGAGGACGTACGTCCCGCGTTCGAGGGTGCGCGCGTCGAGCTCGCGCTTCTCGGGGTCGTACTGTCCCATCGCGGTGACGTGCGCCCCGGGTTCGAGGTGGTCGCCGTCGAAGACCGGTTCGGACGCGTTCGTGGCGGTGACGACGATGTCGGCGTCCTCGACGGCGGCCGCGGAGGAGGCGACGGCGGCGACGGAGGCGTCGAGGCGCTTGTTCATCTCGCCCGCGAAGTCCTCGCGGTTCTCCTTCGTCGGGGAGTAGACCCACACGGTCTCTAAGTCCCGGACGGTGTCGATGGCGCGCAGTTGCCCGCGGGCTTGCGCGCCGCTTCCGATGATGGCGAGCGAGGTGGCGTCGCGGCGCGCGAGCGCGTCCGTCCCGACGGCACCGACCGCGCCGGTCTTGAAGGGGTTCATGCTCGCGCCGTCGAGGAGCGCGAGCGGCTCGCCGCTCTCGGCGTCGAAGACCGGCGCCACGAACCACGCGTCGCGATCGCCGAAGCCCGCGCCGTACATGTAGCCGCCCATCGCGCCGGTCTCGGGGAGCACCGCGGCGTACGTCGTGAACATCCCCGGCGGCTCCTCGCTGACGAGCTTGGTTCGGGGCTCGGCGGGCGCGCCCTCGCCGCGCTGACGGTAGGCGTCGCGGACGGCGGCGACGTACTCGGCGGGCTCCGCGAGGTCGGCGACGTCGCCGCTCCCGAGGTAGAGGCAGTCGGTCATACGGGACGGTTAGACGACCGTGCGGAAAAGGGTTGAGGGGTTACTCGGCAGCCGGCATCGGGGATCGGTCGTCCGGGGACGCGCCCGGTCCGACGGGGGTACTCGCGCTCGCGCTCGCGGAGACGCCCGCGGACTCGTCCGTGGGACCGCGGACGAAGAGCGCGTGACCGACGAGTACGACGCCCACACCACCCGCCGCGGGTATCGCGACCGTCGTCGAGTAGCCGAAGATGGTGACCGCCGCGGCGACGGCGACGAACGCGAGGGGGATCAGGCCCAAGATGTGGTCGTAATAACTCGTCATAATGTATTTCGTACTATGCAGAGATCATATATAAGTGTTTTGCATAGTTGACCTGTTACTACTGGGTACGCAACCTATAACTTATAGATCGGCTGATTCGATAGTATCGGTCGAAACTGACGAGAAGCGGCACGCGCTCAGCGGCGCAGCGTCGCGTGGGTCACGCCGCGCGTGAGCAGGAGGAACAGCGAGCCGAAGACGGCGACCACGACCGCGAAGATCGGGTCGTAGCCGATCGGGAACGCGCCCGAGAGGAGGAGGACCTGCCCGAGCACGTCGGCCGCGAGCCACGACGCGAGCGTCCAGCCGACGAGTCCGCGGGGGTCGTGCGTCCGCACGCTGTACGCCCGGAGGAGCGGTGCCGCGACGATCCAGCCGACGAGGAACGGCGCGAGGACGCCGAGGAAGCGAAGCGGGTGCGTCGCGGTGTAGACGAGCATCCCGTGTTGGTACTCGCCCACGAGCACGAACGCGACGATGGCGACGAGGTCGGCGAGGGCGAACGCTCGGACCGTCCGGCGATCGACGTCGAGGAGCGACATACTCGCGCTTGGGTCGGTCGGGGCTTTCCCGTATCGGTTCGCCCGAAGCGACGCCACCCACAAGGGCGTCGGGCCCCCACGACGGGCATGGAGTTCGCCCTGCTCGGACGGCCCCCGGACGCCCCCCGCCTCCGACTCGATTGGCGGCGCTTCGCCTACGCCGGGAAGTTCGTCACGGGCGACGCCGGGACGGCCGTCGCCGTCGCGGACGGGGTGCTCGACCGCGAGGGATGGCCGCCCGACGCCCGGGAGGCCGAGGCCGAGGGCGTGCTCGGCGCGGTCTCCTTCAATCGACACCACGCCGATCCCGACGCCGCCGTCCTCCGCTACGTCACCGTTCGGGCCGACCGGCGTGGCGAGGGGATCGGCGCGCGCCTCTGTGCGTTCGCCGCCGAACGCCTCCGCGACGATTACGCCCGCGTCCGCATCGACGTCAACAATCCCTACGCCTACGAGGCGCTCCACAAGGCCGGGTTCAGCTACACGGGCGAGCGGGCGGGACTGGCGGAGCTCGTCCTCGAACGGCCGTGCGAGGAACGGGAGGCGCGCTACGCGGCCGGCCTCGACGTCTACCGCGAACGCGACCTCAGCGACGACGAGCGGGCCTTCGTCGACTCGCGCGACGGTCCGCCGCCGATCGTCGACGCGCCGGCCGGCGAAGGCGAGCGTTAAGGCCCGCGCGCCGATAGGGCGGGTATGGGAAACGCGGACCTCCGGCAGCTCGCCGTCATCGAGGAGGTCGGATTCGACGAGCTCGACGGGGCGGTCGCCGTCGACGCCCACAACTGGCTCTACAAGTACCTCACGACGACCGTCAGGTTCACCCGCGACGACGCGTACACGACCGCGGACGGGACCGAGGTCCCGAACCTGATCGGCGTCGTGCGGGGCCTCCCGAAGTTCTTCGAGAACGATCTCACGCCGGTCTTCGTCTTCGACGGCCGCGTCGTCGGCCTGAAGGACGAGGAGGTCGAGTCGCGCCGCGAGGAGCGCGAGAAACGCGAGGCGAAACTCGAAGAAGCCCGCGAGGCGGGCGACGCCCTCGAAGTCGCGCGCCTCGACTCGCAGACCCAGCGCCTCACCGACGTCATCCACGAGACGACGCGCGAACTCCTCCGCCTGCTCGACGTCCCGATGATCGAGGCGCCCGCCGAGGGCGAAGCCCAGGCCTCCCACATGGCCCGGACGGACGAGGACGTCCGCTACGTCGGCAGCGACGACTACGACTGCTTGCTCTTGGGCGCGCCCCTCACGCTGCGCCAGCTCACGAGCACGGGCGACGTCGAGCGCATGGACTTCGAGGCCACCCTCGCCGAACACGACGTCACGTGGGAGCAACTCGTCGACGTCGGCATCCTCTGCGGCACCGACTTCAACGACGGACTCCCCGGCTACGGCCCGAAGACCGCGTTGAAGGCCGTCAAAGAGCACGGCGACCTCTGGGCCGTCCTCGATGACGAAGACGAGTACATCGACGACGCCGATCGCATCCGCGAGCTCTTCCTCGATCCCGACGTCACCGACGACTACGACTACGACGACGACGTCGACCCGGACCTCGACGCCGCGCGCGACTACCTCGTCGACGACTGGGGGATCGCCGCGGACGAGATCGAGCGCGCCTTCGAGCGTATCGAGGAGTCCGTGACGCAGACCGGCCTCGACCGCTGGACCTGAGGCGATCGCGGGCCGGCGACGACCGATCGCTCGCGTCTCCGCGTCCCTTTTGTCCGCGCGCGCCCATTCTCCGTCCATGAGTCCAGAGGAAGTCCAGCGACGGATCGAGGACCGGCTGCCCGAGTGCGACGCCGACGTCACCCGTGCGCGGGGGAAACACGACGACGACCACCTCGCCGCGACCGTCGTCTCGCCGTCCTTCGAGGGCGAGACCATCGTCGATCAACACCAGCAGGTGTACGACGCGCTCGGCGACGCGATGACGACGGAGATCCACGCGCTCGAACTGACGACGAAGACGCCCGAGGAGTAGCGTCGACGAGGGCCGCGGGACGGCGATCCGCGGCGAGACGCGGGGGCCTGTTCAGATCCGCCGCTTCCGTGCGAACGCGACCGGTCCGCGCTTCGTTTTCGAAGCGCCGTGTCGGTCTCGCGGACCGACGGCCGGCCATTCGCCCCGACCGTTCCGGCCGTTGAATCTTTGATGAATCCTCAGAAACGTTCGGCCGATGACCGAACACCACATTCCGAAGGGCGTCAGTCTCGACACCCTCCGAGAGATCATCGGCGGGTGGGCCGAGGCCGGCGCCGACGACGAGCCCCGTTACACCTCGGACGTCGAGGACGTCACCAGCGTCTCCGACGCAGTCGGGCGCCAGACCAGATTTCTGGAGGAGCTCGGGATCATCGAGCCCCATCGGCAGAAGCACCGACTGACCGACGCCGGCGAGGAGATCGCCGCAGCGCTGACCGAGGGCGAGGGGGAGCGGAGCCGCGAGCGAATGCGGGATCTCCTGTCCGACTGGGAACTCACCGAGGACGTCCGGGGAGTCCTCGATAGGAACCCCACGACGGCAGCGGAGCTCGTACCGATCGTCGCCGACCTGGCCGGTCAGGATCTGGAGACCAGCCGCGTCAGGACGGGGGTGACGACGCTACTGGATCTCTACGAGTGGGCGGGCCTGGTGGAGCGCGACGAGGACGACCGGCTCCGACTCCCTGAGTCCTCCGCGTCCGCGGTGGCCGACCAGACGTCCGAGGACGCAGTCGAGGCGACGGACCGGCCGACGGGAGAGTCCGGAGAAGCCCCCGGCGGGGAGGTCGCCGGGAGCGAAGCGAACGGGCCCGTCGGGTCCGCCGAGGAGGCTTCTCCCGAACGCGTCTCTGCCGACGTCGAGACGGCCAGGGAAACCGCCGAAGAGGCGGCCGGCGTCGCCGATCGAGCGGCCTCTGCCGCCGAGTACGCGACGGATGAAACCGGGGCGGCGGACGCGTCCGAACGGATCGAGCAGACGATCGAGGACATCGCCGAACGGGTCGTGACCGATACCGCACGGGCCGCGGCCAGCCGAGCAGCGAGGGAGACGGCCGAGAAGGTGGTCGAAGAGACCGCCGCGTCGGCTGCCGAAGAGGTCGCCGCGGACGTCGCGGCCGACACCGCCGCGGACGTCGCGGAGGAACGGGCGACGGACGTCGCTCGCGACCTCGCGGAGGAAACCGCGACCGACGTGGTCGAGAGGACGGCCGACGACCTGCAGACGACCGCGACGACCGCCGAGGAGGCCGCCGAGACGGCACGTCGGGTCGCGGAGCGGGTCGAGTCGGAGACCGTCGATGAGGAGTCGATCGAAGAGACCGCGGCGGAAACCGCCCGCGAGACCGCGCGTGAGGTCGCTCGAACGTCGGCACGGGAGACCGCGGCCGAAACCGCCCGCGAGGTCGTCGAGGACGCCGCGGACGAGGTGGAACGCGCCGCCGAGACCGCGGCGAACGCCGCCGAAACCGTCGAGGACCTCGCCGAGAGCGCTCAGACGACGACCGCCGAGTCAGCCACGGAGGCGGCCGCCCGAGCCGCGGAGGACGGTGCCGAGGAGGCCGAAGCTGACGAGCCAGCGGCCGAGGACGTCCCTGAGCCCGCGTCACAGGCCGAAGAGGCGCTCACCGAGGCCGTGGAGGGGACCGGTGGGGACGTCGCGGAGGCAGCCGAGGAGGTGACGCGTGACCTCCTCGAGGACGCCGGGAAGATCGAGATCTCGGTCGGCGACGAGCCGAGCGTGGAGATAACCGTCGACGAGGAGTCCGGCACCGAAATCAGCCTCGATAGTGACGCCGACTTACGGGACGTCGACCTTCCCGACGGGATCCAAATCGACACGGGGAGTTCGGGCCACGAAGGCGGCGAAACGTCCGGGTCCGACGACCTACAGGCCGACGGTGGTGTCGGGGACCCCGTTCCCGACGGCGGTTCGGTCGAGCTCTCCGAGGAGGACGACACCGTCCGGATCGACATCGGCGCGGGCCCGGGAATCACGATCTCCCTCGACGAGGAACCGGAGGACGCGACCGAGCCCGCGGAGGAGACCGCGGAATCCGACGAGGGGACTGCGGAGTCGCCGTCCGACGAGTCAGAAGAGGCGGTGGCCGAGGAGGGGTCGGAGACGACGGAGGGAGAAGCCACGGAGAGAGCCGGCGAGGCAGAGCCGGCGGCGGGCGAAGAGGCCGATGAGGCGAGCGACGAAGCAGTCGAAGAGACGACCGACGGAGTCGAAGCGGCTGCTGAGGAGGGAGCCGCCGGGACCGAAGAGACGGCCTCGGAAGCCGAAGCCGTCGCGGCGGAAACCGAGGACGCGGCCGCAGAGGCGGCTGCGGGCGGACTCGAAGACCTCTCGGACGTCGAGTCTGTCGGGGAACTCGTCACGGAAATCGCCGAGACGGCCGAGGAAGCCAGAGAGGCCGCTCGCGAGGCCCGCGAGGCGGCAGAGCAGGCACAGGACGCGGCAGCGCGCGTCACCGGTAACGGCGCCGCGAACGAATCGGGTCCGGCGTCCGAACCTCACGCGCTCTCACTGGACATCGACATCGACGCGGACTCCGAGGACCTCGAAGAGATAGTCAGCGGCATCAAGAACGGCTTGGTCACCGAAGAGGACTGATACGCCGGTCTCATCGCCACCGTTCCCCGCCGGTGTCCCGAGATCGGCTCGTCCGCGGTGAGAACGAACCACACGTCATCGAAAAGGGCGACCGCATCGCGGGGTGTCTTTCTCACTTGATGAGGTCTTCGGATCGGCGATGGCTCCCGGTCTACTCACACGGTGCGGGACGGTAACAGGGTCGGCTCGGGGGCGACCGTTCCCGATCTAAGCGACGATGTGTCGGCAAGACGCGCCGGGGAGCGTCGTCTCCGAACCACGACGCGGGTCGGCCCGTACAAGGTCACACCGATACCGGCCGTCGAGGCGCGTGGAGACGAGAGCGCTTAGAGCGAGAGGTCGACGTCGGCGTCGCCGTCGAACTCGCGGTTGCGTAGCGCCTCTCCGCTCCGACGATCGAAGAAGTGGACCGCCTCCTCCGGAATGCGCGCGACGATGTCGTCGCCCTCGTCGACGAGCGTCCGGCCGTCGACGTTGGCGATGAACGTCTCGTTCCCCGCGGTGTCCGAGAACGTGAGGTAGACGTTGTTCTCGTCGCCCATCGGCTCGACCACGTCCACGGTGACGGCGACGTCGTGACCCGACTCGACCGCGTCGACGAGCTCGATGTCCTGCGGGCGGATGCCGAGGACGAGCGCGTCGGTGTCGAGTTTGGCGCGGACGTCGTCGCTCACGGGGTAGTCGAGGCCGTCGCCGACGACCGAGTCGCCCTCGAGGTCGACGTCGAAGAAGTTCATCGACGGCTCGCCGATGAACCCCGCGACGAACTGGTTCGCGGGCGCGTGATAGGCTTCGAGCGGCGTGGCGACCTGCTGGAGGATCCCGTCGTTGAGGATGGCGATGCGATCGCCCATCGTCATCGCCTCCGTCTGGTCGTGCGTGACGTAGACGGTTGTGGTGTCGAGGTCCTCCTGGAGACGCTGGAGCTCCGTGCGCATCTGCGCGCGGAGCTTCGCGTCCAAGTTCGAGAGCGGCTCGTCCATGAGGAAGACCTCGGGCTCGCGGACGATCGCGCGCCCGAGCGCGACGCGTTGTTGCTGGCCGCCGGAGAGCTCCGAGGGCTTCCGATCGAGGAGGTCGCTGATGCCCATCGTGTCCGTCGCGGACTCGACGCGCTCGGTGATCTCGGCCTCGGAGAGGTCGGTGGACTCCTCAAGACCGAAGCTCATGTTCTCCCGCACCGTCATGTGCGGGTAGAGCGCGTACGACTGGAACACCATGGCGATGTCCCGGTCGCGGGGTTTGGCCTCGTTGACGCGTCGGCCGCCGATGCGGAGTTCGCCCTCCGTGATCGTTTCGAGGCCGGCGATCATCCGGAGGGTGGTGGACTTCCCACACCCGGAGGGGCCGACGAGGACGAGGAACTCGCCGTCGTCGATGTCGATGCTGGCGTCGTCGACGGCGACGATAGTCTCGCCGTCGTCGTCGAAGTGCTTCGTGATGTCGTCGAGTTCGAGTCTAGCCATAGTGTGTTAGGTGGAGACCCCTTCTGCGAACTGGTCGCCGAACAGGACGTAGACGATGATCGTGGGGAGCGCGGCGACGAACGCGCCGGCCATCCGGATCCCGAAGCCGACCTCGGAGAGGCTCGCACCGAGTTGGCTGAGCGGGACGGTGACGGGCGCACCCGCCCCCGGGCCGACGAGCACCAGCGCGAACAGGAGGTCGTTCCAGACCTGGGTGAACTGATAGATGAGCGTCACCGCGAACATCGGCACGGAGAGCGGGAGGATGATCCGGCGGTAGATCGTGTGCGTCGTCGCACCGTCGATCCGCGCGGCCTCGATCATCTCCCCGTTGAAGTCCTTGTAGTAGGTCCGGAAGAGCAGCGTACAGATCGGGATCCCGTACGCGACGTGCGAGAGGATGAGGCCGATCAGATCGCCGACCCAGCCGGCGAGTCCGACGTAGCCGACGAGGTCGCTCACGGGCACGACGGACGCCCAGAACTTCGAGAGCGGGATGAGGACGGCCTGATAGGGGATGAAGATCCCGGCGATGAACAGCATCAGGATCGGCACCTGGTGGCGCCAATCGAGGGTCGTCAGCCCGTAGGCCGCCATGCTCCCGAGGAGGGCGGAGAGGATCGTCGCCGGGATGGCGAGGATCAGACTGTTCACCAACCCGCCCGCGAGCGCGTTGATCGCGCGCGTCCAGTGGATGTTCGTGAAACCGGCGGGCGCGGGCGGGAGGAACGGTGCGGTCGCGAGAACGTCCGCCTTGATGGAGGTCATCAGCCCCGTCCAGAGGGGCAGCAGGTAGAAGACCACCAGGAGGACGAGGACGGCGTACAGCGCCGTCGAGCGCCAACTCCGTCCGGAGGATGTGTTCGTATCTGTCATAGTTCACCTGCGCGGTACTGGTAGAGGAGGTACGGTGCGACGACGACCAGCGCCAGCGCGAACAGCATGATCCCGATCGCGGCGGCGTACGCCCGGTTGTTGGCGACGAACGCCTGCCGAACCATCATCGTCGCGAGAATGTCCGACCCCTTCGGTGGGTAGTAGCTCCCGGTGAGGGAGTAGAGGAAGTCGAACGCCTTCAGCGCGAACACCATCAGGACGACGGACGCCGAGATGGTCGCACCCTTCAGCTGCGGGATGATGACCCGCCAGTACATGCGGAGGGTGGTCGCGCCGTCGACGCGCGCGGCCTCGAACTGCTCGGTCGGGATCGCGCGCAGGCCGGCGAGGTAGACGACCATCGCGTAGCCGCTGAACTGCCAGATGAGCGCGAAGACGACCGCGCCGAGCACGAGCGAGGGGTTCCCGATCCACTCGTAGGGGCCGAGGCCGACGACGCCGAGGATGATGTTCACCAGCCCGTTCTGTTGGTTGTACATCCAGAGCCAGAACTGGGCGGTGACGACGAACGAGAGCGCCATCGGGAGCAGGTAGATCGTCCGGAAGGTGTTCTCGTAGCGGATGCCCTGATCGACGAGGACGGCCACGACGAGGCCGACGACGAGACAGAGGACGGTGAACGCCACGAGGAGCGCGAAGGTGTTTCGCAACGCCCCGATGAAGACGGGATCGGCGAACGCCCTCGCGTACATCTCGAAGTCGAGGTTCGCGTAGTCCGGCGCGCCGAACCCCGAGGAGTCCGTGAGGCTCAGGAAGAAGTTCCAGAGGATCGCCCCGTAGACGGCCAGCCCCATCACGACGAACGGCGGGAGCCAGTACGGGAGCGACGAGGTGAACTCGTCGCTCACGAGCCCGCTGTCGCGGGTGGCGTTCACCTCGCCGCCGTCGGCGCGAATCCGGTTCCGGCGGACGAGCCGGCCGAGATACGCTGCGAGCTTTCCACGCATCGCTCGCTCAGTTGTCGAAGGCGTCGACGAAGGCCTGTGCGGTCTCCTCGGCCGCCGAATCGGAGTAGCCGGAGTAGCTCTGGCTGATAGCGGTCTGGAGGTTGCTCAGGACTTCCGCCGTCGTCGCCAGCCCGTGCGCGACGCTCGGGGGCTGGGCCGTGGACTCTTGGAAGTCGCTGTACTGGTTGGTCTGGAACTCGCCGAACTCGTCCATGGAGACGTCGCTGCGCGGCGGGATGGAGCCCTTCTCCGTGTTGAAACGGACCTGGGCGTCCTTGGTGCCGACGTAGGTGAGCCACTTCTCCGTGGCCTCCGGCGAGGGGTTGTTCGACGGGAAGACCCACGAGTCCATGTTCAGCGCGTACAGCCCGTCCGTCCCGGGGAACGTCACGCAGTCCCAGTCGGTGCCGTACTCGAAGTCGTCGGTGCCGGCGTACATGCCGGCGGCCCAGTCGCCCTGGTGGAAGAAGGCGGCGCCGCCGTTGATGATGAGGTTGTTGGCCTCCTGCCAGCCGACGGTGCCGGCGTCCGAGTTGAAGTAGTCGCTGTAGGCGTTGAGGGTCTTGAACGCGTCGGCGATGGGGCCGACGTCGGCCTCGCCGGCCATGAAGCGCTGGTAGGTGTCCCAGCCGGCCTGACCGAGGTAGATGGCCGCCCAGAGCTGCAGCGTCGTCCACGGGGACTGACTGGACTGGGCCATGCCGACGGCGTCGGTGTTCTCCTCGACCTGCGCGAGGGCGTCGGTGAGGTCGCTCGGCGTCTCGATGGCGCTGACGTCGACACCGGCCTCTTCGACGACCGAGGGGTTGTAGAAGAGGTTGTTCATCCGGTGGATGTTCGTCGGCACGGCGACGTACATACCGTCGGGCTTGGCGGCCTCCTGGGGCCCGGAGACGTACGCCTCCTTCATGTCGTTCTGACTCCAGACGGACTCCTCGATGTCGCCGAGGAGGCCCGCTTCGGTGAACTGGAGGAGGTTCTTCCCGGGCCACTCCGCCCACGAGCTCGGCGGGTTGTCGTTGCCGAGCCGAACGTTGATACGCGTGTTCAGGCTCGTGTTCCCGCCGCCGCCGATCGCCTTGTCGTTGACCGTGACGTCCGGGTACGCCTGCTTGAACCCTTCCAGCATGCTCTGGAAGGCCGCTTGCCCGTCACCGCCCGTCCATCCGTGCAGGATCTCCAGTTCGTTCGACCCGCCGCTGCCACCTTCGCCGCCTCCGCTCCCGCCCCCGCCCCCGCCGTTTGCACAGCCCGCCAGCGCCGCCACGCCCGTCGCACCCGCTGCCGTCAGGTAGTGTCGCCGCGAAAGCCGCTCGTCCGAATCGTTTTCTGTCATGGTGTGCTCGTTAGGAGCTGGGTCGCTCAGCTACAAAATAGTTATTATTAACAACAGTCCGAGTCAGTCATGACAGCGGACGTAGCGCGTCGGTGGGTTTCGACGCCGGAGCGGACCGGTGGGTTTTACGCGCCGCCGCGCGACCCACCGCCCATGAGCGACGACGGAGACTACCGGATCGAGTCGGACAGCCTGGGCGAGATGGAAGTCCCCGCGGACGCCTACTGGGGCGCACAGACCCAGCGCGCCGTCGAGAACTTCCCGATCAGCGGGCGGGGCTTTCAGCCCGCGTTCGTCCACGCGCTCGGCGCCGTGAAGAAGGCCGCCGCGCAGGCCAACCGCGATCTCGGCACTGTCCCCGAGGACAAGGCCGAGGCGATCATCGCGGCCGCGGACGAGGTCATCGCGGGCGAGCACGACGATCAGTTCCCCGTCGACGTCTTCCAGACGGGTTCCGGGACCTCGACGAACATGAACGCCAACGAGGTCATCGCCAACCGCGCGACGGAGATCTACGGTGGCGAGGTCGGCACGCGGGAGATCCACCCGAACGACCACGTGAACTTCGGGCAGTCCTCGAACGACGTCATCCCGACCGCGATGCACGTCGCCGCGCTCGTCGCCGTCGAGAAGGACGTCGGTCCGGCCCTCGAAACGCTCGTCGGCGCCCTGGAAGCCAAAGAGGAGGAGTTCGACGGCGTCGTCAAGACCGGGCGCACCCACCTGCAGGACGCCACGCCGGTCCGGCTCGGTCAGGAGTTCGGCGGCTATCGCGCCCAGATCGAGAAGGGGCTCGCTCGCGTGGAGAACACGAAGACGCACCTCCGCGAGCTCGCCCTCGGCGGGACCGCCGTCGGGACGGGGCTCAACACCCATCCCGAGTTCCCCGAGCGCGCCGCCGAGTACATCAGCGAGGAGACGGACGTCCAGTTCCGCGAGGCGGACAACCACTTCGAGGCGCAGGCCGCCCACGACGCGATGAACGAGGCCCACGGCGCCCTCCGCACCGTCGCGGGGAGCCTGAACAAGATCGCGAACGACCTCCGACTGCTCGCCTCCGGCCCGCGCAACGGCTTGGGCGAGATCGAACAGCCCGAGAATCAGCCCGGCTCCTCGATCATGCCGGGGAAGATCAACCCGGTCGTCGCGGAGTCGATCAATCAGGTCCACAAGCAGGTCGTCGGCCACGACGCCGCGATCTCTTCGGGGGCCGCGGAGGGTCAGATCGACCTCAACCTCTACAAGCCCGTGCTCGCCTTCGACTTCCTCGAATCCGCGACGCTGATCGCTAACGGGAGCGAGGCGTTCGCGGAGAAGTTCGTGGCGAAACTGGAGGCGAACGAGGCGCACTGCGAGGCGCAGGTCGAACGCTCGATGGCCCTCGCCACCGCGCTCAACCCCGCGATCGGCTACGACAAGGCCAGCAAGGTCGCCAAGACGGCCATCGCGGAGGGCAAGACCGTCCGCGAGGTCGCCGTCGAGGAGGGGTACCTCACCGAGGCGGAGGCCGACGAGGTGCTCGACCCGGAGAAGATGACGCGCCGCGGGATCCTCGGCGACGAGGAGTAAGCCGACGCGCGGCGTCGGCGCGAGGAGAGCGGGAGGGAGCGCCGGCGACCGGCACGCGAGCAACGCGGAACCGAACGACGCGCGGTCTCGAATGGAGGCGCGAAGTCGGCCACGCGGACCGTCGGACGGCCGCGTCATCGCGTGATAGCGGGGGGATCACCCGAGCGCGGGGCCGCGTGACACGCCGACGGACGACGACCTCGACAGCAGGTTGGCGCGCTCGGTCGCGACCCCCGAGTTCTTTCATCGCGCGCCCGAACGCCGAGGTATGGAGCGCCTCCACACCCGCGTCCTCGCGCAGTGGTCGGCCGGCGCGCTCGTCACCGCGGCCGTCGTCGCCGTCGTCGCCGGTGCGATCGCGTTCGTCGACCCGTTCTCGCTCGCCCTCCCACCGCTCGTCGTCACGGGCGCCGTCTTCGGCGTCGTGTTCGTTCTCGGCGTCGCCTACGCGGGCCTCCGGTATCGCTCGTGGCGGTACGAGGTCCGCACGAACACGCTCTACATCGAGCGCGGCGTCCTCACGCGCGTCGAGACGATCGTCCCGTACGTCCGCGTCCAGCACGTCGACAGCCAGCGCGGCCCCCTCGAACGCCTCCTCGGGCTCGGGACGGTCGTCGTCTACACCGCGGGGTCGCGCGGCGC
The DNA here is from genome assembly GCF_014647155.1 of Halarchaeum nitratireducens. Classification (GTDB taxonomy): domain Archaea; phylum Halobacteriota; class Halobacteria; order Halobacteriales; family Halobacteriaceae; genus Halarchaeum; species Halarchaeum nitratireducens. The sequence goes on from NZ_BMOQ01000005.1 coordinate 317,912, forward strand.
GGACGTCTCGATCCCGGGGCTGGCCGCCGAGCGCGCGACCACCCTGCAGGAACGCCTGCGCGATCTCGCCATCGAGAGCGAACCCACCGACGCCGTATGAGACTCCACCCGCTCACCGTCGTCTATCGGATCGGCCGGCGGGCCGTGAACCTCGGCTGGGGGGTCGTCGTCGGCTTCGCGGGCGCGGCCTCGATCCCGTTCGTCGATCGGCGACTCATCGTGGTGGCGCTCGCGCTCGCCCTCCTCGTCCTCGTCGGTTACGAGGTCGCGCGCTACCGGCGCTTCACGTACGCCCTCGCGGGGACGACGCTCGAACTCCGATCGGGCGTGCTGTCGCGGCGCGAGCGCGAGATCCCGATCGAGCGCGTCCAGAACGTGGACGTCTCGCGGACGATCGGACAGCGGGTGCTCGGACTCGCCACCGTCCGCGTCGAGACGGCGGGCGGTGGGGACACGGAGGCCGTGCTGGAGTGCGTGAGCGCCGCGGCGGCCGAGGACCTCCAGACCGAGCTCAGGCGGCTGAAGCGCGCGGCCGCGGATGCGGACGAGGTGACCGAGGGCTCGGACGGCGTACGCGCCGGCGGGACGGCGGGTTCGACGGGCGACGTGGTGGGGGGCGCGATGGACGACGCGAGCGAAGTGATCTTCGATCTCGGGCACCGTCGGCTGCTGCTCGCCAGCGCGCTCTCCTTCGACGTGCGGCTCCTCTCGGTCGTCTTCGTCGCCCAGCCGGTCGTCCAGCCGCTGTTGGCCCCGCTCGTCGGCGACCTCGCGGGCGTCACGACCGTCGTCGCGCTCCTCGTGGCGCTCCTCACCGCCGTCGGACTCTGGCTGGCGAGCGCGGCCCGGACGTTCGCGCGCTACTACGCGTTCCGACTCGTGCGCGCCGGCGACGACCTCCGGTACGAACGCGGGCTCGGCCGGCGCTACACGGGGACGATCCCGCTGGAGAAGCTCCAGACGCTCGCCGTCGAGGAGACGGCGCTCGAACGCGCGTTCGGGTACGCGTCGCTGTCGGTCGTGACCGCCGGATCCGTGGGGTCGAACACGACCGGCGGGTCGGCGGCCGCGGTGCCCCTGGCGACTCGGGCTGACGTCTTCTCGCTCGCCCGCGACCTCGAACCGTTCGCGGACGTGGCGATGGAGCGCCCGCCGACGCGCGCGCGAGAGCGGTACGCGATCCGTTACGCGCTCGGCGTCGGCGGTCTCCTCGCGCTCACGGCGGCGGTCGACGCGCTCTTCACGCCGGTTCCGTACGCGTGGGCGCCCGCGCTCCTCCTCGTCCTCGCACCGGTCGCCGCACACCTACAGTGGCGGAACGTCGGCGTCGCCCTCACCGACGACCACGCGGTCGTCCGTCGGGGGTTCTGGACGCGCCGGACGCGCGTCCTCCCGCACGATCGGGTTCAGACGGCCGCGGTGAGCGCGACGCTCTTCCAGCGGCGGCGCGACCTCGCGTCGGTGGCGATCGACACCGCGGGCGGCGACGCGGTGGCGCCCGACTACGACGCCGCGCGCGCGAGGGAGATCCGGGATCGCGTCGTAGAACGGGCGTGGGCGGCCGTCGGTGCGCGACGCGACGCGGACGACTCGCACTGAACGGTTTTTTACGGTTCGGCCGCACATCCTGACGTAATGACCGACGGCGACTTCGACTACGAGGACCTGGGGCTGGTCGCCGGCCTCGAGATCCACCAGCAGCTCGATACGGCGACGAAGCTCTTCTGCGCGTGCCCGACGACGCGACGCGAACCCGAAGAACACACGCGGACGTTCACGCGCTACCTCCACCCGACGAAGAGCGAGCTCGGCGAGATCGACGAGGCGGCCCTCGAGGAGTCGCAGGTCGAACGCGAGTTCGAGTACCTCGGCTTCGACACGACGTGTCTCGTCGAGGAGGACGACGAGCCCCCCCACCGCATGGACGGGGAGGCGCTCGACGTCGCCCTCGAGGTCGCGGCGCTGATGGACATGACGCCGCTCGATCAGGCCCACGTGATGCGCAAGGTCGTCATCGACGGGTCGAACACGAGCGGCTTCCAGCGCTCGTCGCTCGTCGCGCAGGGCGGCGAGATCGAGACGAGCGAGGGACCCGTCGGCATCGAGGACATGATGCTGGAAGAGGAGTCCGCGGCGCGCGTCGAGGAGAGCGATTCGGGCGCGACGTTCGCGCTCGATCGGCTCGGCATCCCGCTCGTCGAGATCGGCACGGAGCCCGACATCCGCAGCCCCGAGCAGGCCCGCGAGGCCGCCGAGCGCATCGGGATGTTGCTGCGCTCGACCGGGCAGGTCAAACGCGGCCTCGGGACGATCCGACAGGACGTGAACGTCTCCATCGCCGAGGGCGCGCGCGTCGAGATGAAGGGCGTCCAGAGCCTCGACGACATCGACGACCTGGTGCGCTTCGAGGTGCAACGGCAGGTCCGACTCCTGGAGATCGCCGACGAGCTCGACGAACGCGACGCCTCGGTCGGCGAGGTCCAGGACGTCACGGACGTCTTCGCGGACACGGAGTCCTCGGTGGTCCGCGGGGCGCTCGACGCCGGTGGGTTGGTCTTCGCGGTGCCGCTCTACGGCTTCAACGGGATCGTCGGACGGGAGCTCCAGCCGGACCGTCGGCTGGGGACGGAGCTCTCCGACCACGCGAAACGCCACGGCGCGGGCGGCATCTTCCACACGGACGAACTGCCGGCGTACGGCGTCACCGAGGACGAGGTCGAGGCCCTGCGCGAGGCGGTCGACGCCGGCCCCGAGGACGCCGTGGCGATGGTCGCCGCGGAGGCGGACGTGGCTCGCGGCGCGACGGAGGCCGCGGCCGACCGCGCGCGGACCGCGATCGAGGGCGTCCCGGAGGAGACCCGCGGGGCGAACGAGGACGGGACGACGGAGTACCTCCGTCCGCTCCCCGGCGCGGCGCGGATGTATCCCGAGACGGACGTCCCGCCCGTCGAGCCCGACCCGAGCGAGATCGAGGTCCCCGAGCTCCTCACGGAGAAGGTCGAGCGCTACGTCGCGGAGTTCGACCTGAACGAGGACGTCGCCGAGCAGGTCGCTTACGGGCGGCGATGGCGGCTCTTCGAGGACGCGGTGGAACGCGGCGTGGACCCGAACCTCGCGGCACGCACCGTGGAGTCGACGGTGACGAGCCTCCGGCGCGACGGCATACCTGTGAAAAACCTCGCGGACGAGCACTTCCACGGCGTCTTCGATCTCGTCGCCGACGACGAGATCACCCAGGAGGGCGTCCCCGAACTGCTCGAAACGCTCGCCGAGGAGCCGGATCGGACGGCCGCGGAAGCCGCGGAGGAAGCGGGTCTGGGCTCGGCGGACGAGGACGTCGTGCGCGAGGCCGTCGTCGACGTCGTCGAGCGAAACGCCGAGCAGATCGAGGCGGAGGGCATGGGGGCGTTCTCCGGTCTGATGGGTGAGGCCATGGGCGCGCTCCGCGGGAAGGCGGAGGGCGATCTCGTCAGCGAGGTGCTGCGCGAGGAGATACAGAAGCGGAGCTGAACCGAGCCCGAGGTTCCGACGGCGTTTTAGAGATCACTCCGACTCGTCGACGAGCGCGTCGACGAGCGTGTCGAGCGAGTAGGCCTGGAGGGGCCGCGGCGTGTCCTTCGTCCGCGAGGTGACGAACGTCGAGTTCGTCCGGTCGACCTCCTCGATGGCCTCGAAGTCGGTGATGAGGCGCTCGACGGCGTCCGAGTCGGGGAGGCGCGCGAGGACCATGAAGTCGTACTCGCCCATCGTGAAGAAGACCTGCGTGACGCCCTCGATCTCCTCGAGCTCGGCCGCGACGCCGCGGTAGCTCCCGCTGTAAGAGGTGTACACCTCGATGACGACCGTGACGCCGAGACCGAGCGCGTCGAGGTCGAGATCGTAGAGGTCGTTTTCGATAATTCCCTCCTCGCGGAGACTGTTCAGCCGGTAGTGGATGGTGGAGACGGGGATATCCGTCTCCTCGTGGAGCCGCTCGGGGCTTCCGGTACCGAGGTCGGAGATGGCCTTCAGGAGGCGCACGTCCCGTTCGTCCATACGGGACCGATCGCGCGACCGCCGTAATACTCCACCGGGACGGCGCGACCGCTCGACCCGACCGGAGGCGCCACCGACGTGCGCCGTGATACCGTACATTTCTCATCGTAATGCATTAGGTTAGAGGAATATCCCAGTTATACTGAAGTCTTTGTAGACAAGTTTAACACCGCTCGTCCACTACCCGTTCGTAGACAGATGTCTCTCGCAGATACCCTCCACGGCCCCCGCACCACCGCCACGATGTTCGTGGCGCTCGCGGCGTTCTGGGGGACGTCGTTCGTCGCCATCCAGACCGGCCTCCACGCCTTCCCGCCGCTGCTCTTCGCGGCCCTCCGCTTCGGGATCGCCGGTCTCGTCGTCCTCGGCTACGCCGCCTACACGACCGCGCGCTGGTTCCCGCGGACGCGCGCCGAGTGGCTCCAAGTGACCATCGGCGGCGTCCTCGTCATCGCCGTCTATCACGGGCTCCTCTACCTCGGCGAGCGTCACGTCCCCGGCGCCGTCGCGGCCGTCATCGTCTCGCTCGCACCCATCCTCACCGCCGTCTTCGCCAGCCTCGTCCTCTCGGAGGACTCGATCGGCGGCGTCGAACTCGTCGGGTTCGGCCTCGGGATCCTCGGCGTCGTCGCGATCGCCGCACCCGGCGGTGGCGCGCTCGCTGGCGTCGGCCTCGTGCCCGTCGGCCTCGTCGTCCTCGGTACCGCGACCTTCGCGCTCGGCGGCGTGCTCACTCGCCCGCTCGCCACGTCGCTCCCCCTCCGGTCGATGCAGGCGTGGACGATGCTCGTCGGCGCCGCGCTGCTCTTCGGCGGCGCGGGCCTCCGCGGCGAGTCGTTCGCCGCGATCCACTGGACCCCCGGATCGATCGCCTCCCTCGCCTACCTCACCGGCATCTCGGGTGTGCTCGCCTTCCTCCTCTACTTCGAGCTCCTCGATCGGGCCGGTCCGAGCACCGTTCACCTCGTCAGCTACCTCGAACCGGTCGTCGCCACCGTGATGAGCGTCGCCCTGCTCGGTCAAGGCGTCGGCCCCACGACCGCCGTCGGCTTCCTCGCGGTCTTCACCGGCTTCGTCGTCGTCGAACGCGACCGCTTCGCCGTCTTCGACGACGCCCGCGAGCGCGCCCGGCTCGCCTACGTCCGCCTCGTCCACAGCGAGCACGTCCCGTCGAGCGGCCGGCACGGCTACGAGCGCGCCGACGACTGACGCGTCCGCCCCGTCGGAGGCACGGAGACGCGAACGGAGCGTGGTGTGGGGCGACGCCGATCGTATTATCGGGCGCGCGCCCGTTCGGTTCGGTATGGTCTCCGCACGTACCCTTCTCGCGCTCCTCGTGGGCCTCGCGATCCTCACGCAGCCCGTCGTCGGCGACCCGCCCGGCCTCGACACGCAGTACACCTACGGAGCGACGCCGTTCGGCGCTGACGACGGCGAAGCCGTCCACTCACTCTACCACCTTCCAGCGGTCGGGTACGGCGTCGACTCGCAGCTAACCGTCGTCCGACAGGCCGCGAACGACACCGTCACCCGGCCCGTCGACGAGGTTCCGCCGGAGGTCGAACGTCTCACCGAGGTCCGATTCCTCGCTGACGACCGTGGTGACCAGTACTACCGCCTCGATGCCCGCATCGACGGCGAGACGTTCACGCTGAACGCGACGCCGGTCTCGGCGCGCGCCGTCGCCGCCGACCTCGCGGTCGCGCCCGCCGACGCTCCCGCGCCGATCCGCGACGCCCTCGACGGGAACGCGACGAGCAGGCAGTCGTACCCCGCGGCCGTCCTCCGGACGGACGACGGCTACGCGCTCGTCCGCACCGTCGCCACCGAGCGCGTCCCCGACCCCTACACCGTCCCGAAGATCGCCGCGTACGGCTTCGCCGTCGCGCTCGTCGTCTGGGGGTGTCTCTCCGTCTATCGCGAGCGCGTCAAGCGCGAGACCCGACGTCAGTAACCGTCGTCGTCGACGGAGTCCTTCCGGCCGTTGCCCTCGATGTGCCAGCGTGCGCGGCGCAGGATCCCGTGGAGGGTGTTGATTTCGCGGCCCGTCGGGTGCGCGCGCCCGAGGATCCGACGCAGCATCCGGCCGGTCTTCGCCTGTTTCTCGTCGGGGTAGTCAACGAGCGAGAGGAAGTCGTCGAAGTGGTCGTAGAACGCCTCGATCTCGTCCTCCGTCGCGCGGTGGACGGCGACGTCCGGCAGTTGGGTCTCGTCCACGGTGAGGTCGCGGAGTTCGTAGAGCGCGATGGTCGCGGCCTGCCCGAGGTTCAGGACGGGGTAGTCGGCGCTCGCGGGGATCGAACACACCTCGTCGAAGCGCTCGATCTCGCGGTTGTGGAGGCCGACGCGCTCGCGTCCGAAGACGAGACACGTCGGGGCCTCGACGTCGCGGAGGCTCCCCGCGAGCTCGTCCGGCGTTCGGAACGGGAAGCGGACGTGCTTGGTCGCGTCCTCGTTCGTGATCGCGGTGAAGCCCACGGTGTGGAAGGTCTCGACGAGGAAGTTGAGGTCGACCACCTCGGCGTCGGGGAGGACGTCCTCTCGCGCCTGCCCGGCGTAGCCGTAGGCCTCCGACTCCCGAGAGAGGTCCGGCGGATCGACGAGGTAGAGGTCCTCGAAGCCGAAGTTCTTCATCGCGCGGGCGATCGTGCCGACGTTCCCGGACGTCTCGGCGTCCACGACGGCGACGGCGGGGGGGCTGGCTCCCATCGCTACCCGATAGCCGCCGTGTCGACAAAAGGGGCGCGCACCGCCGGCACGATGGACCGCGGGTTCTATAGCGTTGGCCGCCGCGGGCTCACGTATGCACACCGTGGACGCCGCCGGCCTGCGGATCGGCGACGACCACCCCCCGCGTATCATGGGGGTGTTGAACGTCTCGAAGGAATCTCCGTACTCGCCGAGCGTCTTCGACGACCCCGACGAGGCCGCCGCTTACGTCGAGTCGGAGCTCGTCGCGGAGGGGGCCGACATCGTGGACGTCGGCCTCGAATCCGCGAACAAGCGCCTCGACGTCTTGGACGAGGCGGCGGAGCTCGAACGCCTCGACACGGCCATCGAGACGATCGAGCGCGTCGACGGCGCCGACGACGTGACCTTCAGCATCGAGACGCGCTACGCGGCGGTCGCGGACGCGGCCCTCGAAGCGGGGTTCGACATGGTCAACGACGTCTGCGGCTTCGCGGACCCCGAGATGCCTGCCGTCTGTGAGAAACATGACGCCGCGGTCGTGAAGATGGCGTCGCCGCCCGACCTCGAACGCCCCGGCGCGATCGAGGACGTCGACGACATCTACGACGCGCTCGCGCGCAACGGCTTCACGGAGAAGACGATCCTCGATCCGGCCTTCGGTGGATGGAGCGAAGCGAAAACGCTGGCCGACGATCGGGAGACCTTCGAGCGCCTCCGCGAGTTCCGCGGATACGGTCGCCCGATCCTCGTCTCGATCAACCGCAAGAACTTCCTGCGCGACATCGCCGGTCGTTCGACGGAGGAGGCCCTCCCCGTCTCGCTCGCCGCGACGTCGATGGCGGTCGAGCGCGGCGCGCACGTGATCCGAACGCACGACGTCGCGGAGACCCGCGACGCCGCCCTCGTCGGCCACGCCTTCACCCGCGAGCGCCACCGCGACCGGGCCGTCGAGGAACTCGACGTCACGACCGTCCGGGAGGCCGAGCGCCACATCGCCCGTCTCGGCGGGAACGCCGCGGCCGCCGAGGACGCGGTCGCGCACGCCTACGAGGTTCGGCCACCCGCGGACATGCGTCACACGCTCGTCAGCGCCGCGTCTGACACGGACGTCGTCTGCACGGGCCACGAGACGCTCTTCGTCGCCGGCACGACGACGGAATTGGAGGCCTTCGCGGACCGGATAACGAGCGCGTCGAAGGCGCTCGCGGGGATTGCCGGGGAGATCCGGTCGAGCGTGGAGTAACGAGAAAGCTTATGCCGGAAGCCCCGCAACCCCGGATTGGAGGCCGAGGCCCCGCGCTGGTAGGAGTACACTACAAACTGCGGGGGCTCGGCTCGAACCACCGCGACCCGAAAAATTTCTCGCGCCCCCACGCCGACTAGTCACCCGTGCAGTTCCACACGTGGGAACCCGCCTACGAGGCGATCCTCCGCGACTTCGGCTACGACCGCGACGGCGACGAGGCCGCGCGTGACGAGCTCGCCGCGCTCGTGAGTGACTTCGACGTCTCGCGCCTCGACGCGACCGGCGAGACGGTCGCCGTCGTCGGCGCCGCGCCCGCGCTCCCGGACGACCTCGACGCCGTCGCGGACGCCGATCGCGTCTTCGCCGCCTCGACCGCCGCGGACGTCCTGCGCGAACGCGGTCTCGCCGTCGACGTCCACGTCACCGACCTCGACAAGAACCCCGAGACGAGCCGCGAGCTCGCCCGCGAGGGGACGCCGGTCGCCGCGCACGCCCACGGCGACAACCGCGACCTCGTGGCCGAGTGGGTGCCGAAACTCGACGGCGCGAACGTCCTCGGCACGACGCAAGCCCGGCCCGTCGACGGCGTCCGGAACTTCGGCGGCTTCACCGACGGCGACCGGGCGGCGTTCCTCGCGGACGCCGTCGGCGCCGAGCGGTTGCGCTTCGCCGGCTGGGACTTCGACGACGCCCCGGACGACGCGAAACGCCGCAAGCTCCGGTGGGCGGCGCGCCTCCTCACGTGGCTGGAGGATCGCCGCGACGAGCGCTATCCGATCCTCGACGGTCACCGGGACCTCGACTGGCTCCCCTGACCGTCGGAACCCGTGACCCTCTCCGCGGTCTCGGGCTTTAACCGCGGGTCGGCGCTTCGACTCGGACGTGAACGAGACCACGGACGCGGTGCGATCGCGGAGCGGTCTGGACGGAAAGACGGCGGTCGTCACGGGCGCGTCGGCGGGGATCGGACGCGCGATCACCGAGGTCTTCGCGGCGGACGGCGCGGACGTCGTCGTCTGCTCGCGTACGCTCGGTGACGTCGAGGCCGTCTCGGACGCGTTCGCGGCCCTCCCGGGCGACGTCGAACCGGTCGAGGCGGACGTAACGGATCGCGACGACGTCGCGGCGCTCGCCGAGGCCACCGAAGGGGCGTTCGGCGGCGTCGACGTCCTCGTGAACAACGCGGGCGGGAACGCCGCGATGGCTCCCACGGGGGAGTACGAACCCGGACTCTGGGACGAGACGATCGGGGTCAACCTCACGGGCGTCTACAACGTCACGCACGCCTTCGCGGACGCGCTGCGCGCGGGCGGACCGAGCGCGGTCGTGAACGTCGCCAGCATGGCCGGCGAGTACGGCGTCGAGAACATGGGCCCGTACGGCGCCGCGAAGGCCGGCGTCATCGCGTTCACGCGATCGCTCGCCCGCGAGTGGGCGGACGCGGACGTCCGCGCGAACGCGGTCTCGCCGGGCTTCATCGCCACGGAGAAGCTCCGTGAGAACTTCGGGCTGGACGCCGAGATCGATCGCGGGAACGCGGACCGGAAGTGGGGGACGCCCGCGGAGGTCGCGGACCTCGTGCGCTTCCTCGCCAGCGACGCGGCCTCGTTCGTCGACGGCCAGTCCGTCCGCATCACGGGGACGCCGAACACGTACGAGGTGCCCGATCGCTGAGCCGAGGACAGTACCGTTATGCCGACGCCGGCCGACTCCCCACCCGTGCAACTGTTCTGGCACCGGCAGGATCTCCGCCTGCACGACAACCGCGGGCTCGCGGCGGCCGCGGACGCCGCCGAGGGCGAGGCGGTCATTCCGGTGTTCGTCTTCGACGACGACGTGCTCGCATACGGGAGCGATCGGCGCGTGGCGTTCATGCTGGAGGCGCTCGCCGAACTGCGCGACGCCTACCGGGCTCGCGGGAGCGACCTGCTCGTGCGCCGCGGCGATCCCTCCGGGGTGCTCCCGGACCTCGCACTCGAACGCGACGTCGACGCGGTCCACTGGAACGCGGACTACTCGGGGTTGGCACAGGAGCGCGACGAGGCGGTCGCGGACGCGCTCTCGGCGGCGGGCGTCGAGACTCACCGGCACCACGACGCGGTGATCCACGAGCCCGGCGACATCCGGACGAACGCGGGCGACCCCTATCAGGTCTACACCTACTTCTGGAAGAAGTGGCGCGATCGGGACAAGCCCGACCCGTTCGACGCGCCGGGGGCCGACTCGCTCGCCGCGGTCGCGGGCGACGACCTCCCCGCGATCGACGCGCTCGGCTTCGACGAACCGGACATCGACCTCCCGCGCGCCGGTCACGACGCCGCGGCGGCGCGCCTCGATCGCTTCTGCGACGCGGACGTCTACGACTACACCGACGGCAGGGAGTACCCCGCGCGCGAGGGGACGGCGCGCGTCTCGCAGGACCTCGCGTACGGGACGCTCGGCCCGCGAGAGGCGTACGCGCGGACCGCCGAGGCGATGACTGGTGCCGACGACGAGGGCGAACGCGAGGGCGTTGATGAGTTCCAAAGCCAGCTCGCGTGGCGCGAGTTCTACGCGCAGGTCCTCTACTTCAACCCCGAGGTGGTCTCGGAGAACTACGACGACTACGAACACCCGATCCCGTGGCGGAACGACGCCGACGAGATCGCGGCGTGGAAGGCGGGCGAGACCGGCTACCCGATCGTCGACGCGGGGATGCGCCAACTGAAACGGGAGGGGTACGTCCACAACCGCGTGCGGATGGTCGTCGCCTCGTTCCTGACGAAGGACCTCCTCACCGACTGGCGCGTCGGCTACGCGCACTTCCGCGAACACCTCGTGGACCACGACACGGCGAACGACAACGGGGGCTGGCAGTGGGCGGCCTCGACGGGGACGGACGCCCAGCCCTACTTCCGGATCTTCAACCCCCAGACGCAGGGCGAGAGGTACGACCCCGACGCGGCGTACATCCGCGACTACGTCCCGGAGCTCGCGGACGTTCCCGCGGCGAAAATCCACGAGTGGCCCGAACTCGACGCCGCGGAACGCACCGACCTCGCGCCCGGCTATCCGGCCCCGATCGTCGATCACGGCGAGCGCCGCGAGGCCGCAATCGAGGCCTTCGAGACCGCGCGCGGCGAGGAGTAGCGCGCCGCGCCACCGGCCTCGGGCGGTCGTCCGCGTCCCGCGCTCAAAGGAGGGACGCGACGTCGCCGAGGTCGTCGACGACGTACGTCGGCTCGATCTCGGAGGCGGCGACGTCCTCGCGCGCCGAGACGCCCGAGCAGACGAGCGCGGTGTCCATCCCCGCGCGCTCGCCCATCAAGACGTCCGTTTCGAGGTTGTCGCCGATCATCAAACAGTTGTGGACGTCCGCGCCGACCTCGGCGGCGGCGAGATCCGCCATCCGCGTCTCCGGCTTCCCCACCACGACCGGCTCTTGGTCCACCATCCCCTCGATCGCGCTCACGAACGCGTTCGCGCCCGGGACGGGACCGTCCTCCTCGGGCGTCGTCCGGTCGCGGTTCGTCGCCACGAACACCGTCCCCGGCCCGAACGCGCGGAGCGTGCCGGTGAGGCGCGCGAAGTCCACGCGGTCGTCGTAGCCGGCCACGACGACGTCCGCCCGTCCCTCCGTCGAGAGCGTCAGACCCGCGTCCTCGATCTCGGCCTCGACGGTGTCCTGCCCCATGACGTGGACGTCCGCGTCCGGGCGGTGCTCGGCGAGGTAGGCGGCGGTCGCCCACGCCGCGGTCACGACGGGTTCGCCCTCGTAGTCGATGCCGATCGCGTCGAGCCGGCTCGTCACCTCGTCGCGGCGGACGCCGGTGTTGTTCGTGAGGAAGACGATCGGGACGGCGGCATCACGGAGCGCGCGCAGGCCCGCGTTCGCGGCGGGGATGGCGCTTCGCCCGCGCCAGACGGTTCCGTCGAGGTCGACGAACGCGGCGGCGTACGACACGTCGTCCGAGTTCGCGGCCCGCCCTCGTAAACCCCACCGTGTCGCGCGCTATCCGCCCCCTCCTCAACCTTTAACAGTACGCCGGCCGGAGTTCCAGTCGAGGAGATTCACCATGACTGATTACGAGCTGCCGGCGCTGCCGTACGAGTACGACGCACTGGAACCATCGATCAGCGAGCAGGTGCTGAACTGGCATCACGACACGCACCATCAGGGATACGTAAACGGGTGGAACGCGGCCGAGGAGACCCTCGAAGAGGCCCGCGAGGAGGGTGACTTCTCGGATTCGGCGGGTGCGATCCGGAACGTGACGCACAACGGCTCCGGGCACGTGCTGCACACGCTGTTCTGGGAGTCGATGAGCCCGAACGGCGGCGACGAGCCCGCCGGCGCGCTCGCCGCGCGCATCCAGGAGGACTTCGGCTCCTACGAGGCGTGGAAGGGCGAGTTCGAGGCGGCGGCGTCCGCGGCCGGTGGCTGGGCGCTCCTCGTCTACGACACGCACAGCAACCAGCTGCGGAACCTCGTCGTGGACAAGCACGACCAGGGTGCGCTCTGGGGCGCCCAGCCGATCCTCGCACTCGACGTCTGGGAGCACTCGTACTACTACGACTACGGTCCGGCCCGCGGCGACTTCATCGACGCGTTCTTCGACGTCGTCGACTGGGAGACGCCCGCCGACCGCTACGAAGAGGCCGTGGCGCGCTTCGAGTAAGTCGCACCAGACGACCGACGAGCCGAGCACCGCGTCGTAGCGATCGTCCGTTTTTCTTTCGAACGCGTCGTGGAGCGACCGCTCAGGCCGGCCGGAGCCGATTGCGTCGCCCGTCCGCGAGCGCGTCGATGGCGTCCGCGAGCGCGCCGTAGTCCCGCCCGCTCGTGCCGTCGAAACTACACAGGACGCCGACGTGATCGTCGAAGACGAGTCGGAACACCTCGAAGCCGTCGTACCCCCGGACGGTGTAACGAAAGGGGGCGGGGTGTACGCGATCGTAGGTGTCGTGCGTGACGAAGGCGTAGCGCTCGTTCTCGACGTAGCGTTCCACGTCCGTGGCCGTCACCCCGTCGGCGACGTCGCTGCGGATGTATCGCGTCTCGTACCCCTCGGTATCGAAGGTCCAACAGCCCCGCAATGCCGCGCCGTACTCCCGGGCGGTTTCGACGAGTGCGTCCCCGTCGCTCGTTCCGTCCGGGCGGTGCTCTACTGCCATCGGCCACACGGTTCCCCGCCGTCGGGTATAACTACTGAGTCCGTTTCGAGCGCCGTGTCCGAGACCGGGCGCTTTTGCCCTCCGCGGCCGTCGTTCGAGTATGCCGCGCCCGAAGAGCGAGTTCGACGCGCTCTACCCCTGTGACTTCTACGCGCCGGCGGAACTGCTCGACGACGACGCGATGTACACCGTCTACGAGATCGCCCGTCTCCTCCAAGACCTCGATCCGGACGCCGAACTGGAGGCCGGGACGGAGGACGTCCTCCTCGATTGGGCGATCCCGTGGGTGCTCTACCACGGCGACGAGCTCGTCGTCGCCGAGCCACCGAGTGACGAGGACCCCGGCTACTACGGGCTGAAGACCGGCGACGACGTCTGAGGCGATGCCCGATGATCAGCGCGCGAATCGGGCCGCGCGGAGCGACGCCGCGACGCCGTCGATCGGGTCGTCGATCGCGGGTCCGTGGCCCGCGTAGAGCGTCTCGACCTCCCCGTCATCGAGTGCGGCCCGGAGGCGCTCGACGCTCTCGACGAGCCGTTCCGCGTCTCCCTCCTCCAGATCCGTGCGGCCGAAGGAGCCCCCGGCGAAGACGAGGTCGCCGACGAAGCCGACGCCGGCCGTGCGAGAGCAAAAAACGAGGTGGTCGTCCCTGTGGCCGGGCGTATGCAGCGCGTCGTACTCGTGGTCGCCGATAGTCACCGATTCGGCGTCCGCGATCCCGTGATCGACGCGTTCGTGCCCGGGATCGAACCCCCACGTCTCGACGCCGAACGCCTCGCGGAGCGCCGGCACGTTCTCGACGTGATCCGAGTGGGTGTGGGTGAGGACGACCGCGTCGAGGCCGTCGACGTGTTCGCGGACGGCGCTCGCGACGTCGTAGTTCGCGCCCGCGTCGATCAGGACCGTGCGCTCGCCGGTGACGAGATACGCGTTCGCCGTGAACGCGCTGACGCCCGCCGAGCAGTTCGTGATCATGCCCGTTCTCGGCGCGCGAGGGTGAAAAGCGCGCGGTCGCGGGGCGCTCAGACCGGCGCGCTGACGAGCACGAGCTTCGAGAAGGAGTCGCGGTTGCGGATGATCCGTTCCTCGTCCGGGCTGATGCGGATCGCCTCCTCGGCGTCGAGGGAAACCGTCCGGTCGCCGAAGTCGACGTCCACGCCGCCCTCGACGACGTAGTAGACCTCCTCGAGGTCGTCGTCGACGTGGTCGTGGCTCATCGTCTCCTCGCCGGCTTCGAGGGCGAGCACGGTGAAGCCGAGGGTCTCCGCGTCGAGGACGTCGCGCATCATCCACATCTCGCCCGCGACGCTGTCCGGGAGCACCGATTCCGCGTCGGCGGCTGTCGCTTTCGTGTACGTCACGTGTCAGTGTGGCGTCGCCGCTCACTTCAACGTGTCCGCCATCGCGGGCGACGCGACCGGCCCCGCGACGCCTTTTTGACGCCCGGTGTCCTCAGCCCACGCATGGACGTTCAGTTGCTGGAGGCGACGCCGAACCCGGAGGAGGTGATCTGCCGCGCCGCGCGAAACGACTATATGAGCGAGTACGGGGCCGAGAAGTCCCTCGAAGCGGTCATGGCGGGAATCGAGGGCGAGACGACCGAAGAGAAACAGCGCACCCTCATCTCGAATCTGATGGCGCACGGCCACTTCGGACCGTTCGAGCACGCCCAGGCCACCTTCCACGTGAAGGAGATGAGCCGGTCCTGTATGGCACAGATCACGCGACACCGACACGTCTCCTTCGACGTGCAGTCGATGCGCTACGTCGCCTTCGACGACGTCGACCCCGCGGACGTCCGCGAGGGCGAACTCGTCGTCACGCCGCCCTCCGCCACCGACCCCGACTGGATCGGCCGCAATCAGAAGGGCGGAGCCGTCGACGAGGAGACGGTCGAGAAGCGCCGCGAGGTGTTCGCGGACTCCGTCGAGCGCGCCGTCGCGGACTACCAGGAACTGCTCGATCTCGGGATGCCCCCGGAGGACGCCCGCTTCGTCCTCCCCATCGGCACGAAGGTCAACGTCGTCATGAGCCTCAACGCCCGCATGCTCATGCACGTCGCGGACATGCGCGCCGCCGCCGACGCCCAGTGGGAGATCCGCGGATTCACCGAGGACCTCCTCGATCGCGCCGCGGAGTGGTGCCCCATCACCTTCGAGGAGTACGAGTCGTCGATGAAGAACCGCAAGAACCGACTCGCGCCCTGAGACGGCTTCGGCCACCGCGGTCCGCGACAGCGATCGATACGCTCTCTCACATCGCGTCGCACGTGCCCCGACCGCGCGGAGTTCCGATCCGTTTCTGCCGCCGCGTCACTCGTCGACCCCGAGGGAATCGTCGGCGTCGAACGGACCCACGTCGTCGGCGCTCGTCGGTGTTCACTACACATACCCGACAAGACGGACCGATCGGACAGTCGTCACGTCCGTGTACCGTGCCGAGGTCCGTGTGATGGGGGTTCCCACGACGGGTCCGGTTCAACGAGTTTTTATACGACCCGCTCCTTCGAATCAATGCAGACGCGTGATGCGTCGGCCACCGTGCTCTGGTGGTGTAGTCCGGCCAATCATCTTGCCCTCTCACGGCAAGGACCAGGGTTCGAATCCCTGCCGGAGCACTCCTTCCCTCCCGCCGTCTTGCGATTCTGGTCTGTGAACAATGAGTGTGATCACCATTGCTCCAGGGCAACGAAGTCAGACGGACTCGGCCACCCCGACGCCGTCTTGCGATTAGTCCGTTTGTCGCACCAATCCGGTTCGAGGGACGCACCAAAAGCGGGGAAACCCGTAGACGGAAGCGGGATCGATGATCGACCTCGACGAGTTCCCGCTCGTCACCCAACCCGCAGACGAGTTCCTCAACCCGCGCCAACGACTCGACTACGAGGCCGAACGCGAATCCTGCATCGAGTGGCTCCTCACCTTCGGGAAAGACCCAGACACGGCCACCGGCTACGCCGAGGGCACCGTCGAACCGCGCTGCTACCGCATGGACCGCTTCTATCGGTACGTCTGGGAGGAACTCGAAGGCGGCTACACCGCCAACGTCACCCACGACCACGCCGACGCGTGGATGACCCACCTCGCAAAGCGCGACGTCGGCGCCACCCACAAGCGCAACTGCCAGAAGTCGATCAAGATGCTGTTCAAGTGGCGACACCACGAACACGGCCTCGGCGAGTGGGACCCAGAGATCACCTTCTCCCCGGACTCCAGTACGAACCCCCACGACTACCTCACCCGCGAGGAGCGCGGGAAAGTCCGCGAAGCCGCCTTAGAGTACGGCGCGATCCCGAACTACAACAACCTCGCGCCGGCCGAACGCGACCGCTGGAAGCAGTACCTCGCCCAGCGATTCGAGAAGCCCAAATCGGACGTCGCCCCCGCCGACTGGGAGCGCGCAAACGGCTGGAAGACCCCCTCGCTCGTCTGGACGAGTCTCGACGCGGGCCTCCGCCCCGTCGAAGTCGAGCGGGCGACAGTTAGCTGGATCGACACCGACAACGAGGTCCTCCGCATCCCGAAGGAGGACAGCTCGAAGAACCGAGATCACTGGGTCGTCGGGCTCTCCTCGCGCACCGCCGAGGCGCTGTCGAAGTGGCTCGACGAGCGCGACGCGTACCCGGCGTACGACGACACGGACGCCGTCTGGCTCACCCGGAACTCCAATCGCTACCAGACCTCGTCGCTCCGCTATCTCCTCCAGCGGCTCTGCGAGATCGCCGACATCGACACGACGCACCGCTCGATGAGCTGGTACGCCATCCGGCACTCCGTCGGCACCTACATGACCCGCGAGGAGGACCTCGCCGCCGCACAAGCCCAACTCCGACACAAGAGCTCCGAGACCACGATGAAGTACGACCGAGCACCCGTCGAGGACCGCCAGGACGCACTGGACCGGATGGGCTAACAAACGGCCTCCTGTGACGGGCGGAGCCGGTTTTACTGCCCGTCCCTCTTCCCGTCGTTGCCATCAGCTAGGTCCAGAGAAGCTCATCACCAGGGAACTATCGATCCGAGCGCACTGATCGCGTCTGAAACCGCGTTAGCGAGCTTGTTTCGATGTTTCCGGCGTAACTCTATTCCGATGCCCATACGCGCGGTGGACCTCTACCTCCGCCTCTCTCTGTAGCATACGAAGACGGACCCTCTCAGCTTCTGTTAACGGTTCCCTGTCTGCATTCTCGTTATCGAGTATGGCTGCCATCGTGGAACCCTGTACGAGACTGCGTTCATCGGCGAAAAGCGTCTCCGTCGAGCGAGCGGGGCTCGGGGTGGTCGCGGTGAGTGATTTCTGGGCGGGCTATCTCTGGGGCCGCGGGAGCGGTGACGGGCCGTCACTCCCACCGGAAATCGCGCTGTTGTTCGGCGGGCTGCTGGTCTTCGTCGGCGTCCTCTACCTCCTCCGCGACGTCTTCAACGCGATTGCCGGTGTGACCCAAGCGCATCCGGTGTTATCTCTTCTCGTCGTCGGCGTTGCGGCCGTCGGTATCGGCGAGCTCGTCGCCGTGAACGAGGATCTGGACGTCGAGGAGAAAGTCTCCGGGATGGGCGCGCTCGTTCTCGTCCTGTTCGGCGTCTTCTGGGTCATCGGCGTCCTGTCCGGCGCGTCGTCGCTCGACAACGCGTCGTGGCCGGTACAGGCCGTGATGATGGTCCTGTCGCTCGTGATCGTCTGCGGGTTCCTGTACATGCTCGTCTCCCTGCTCCGATACCGGTGGCCGAGGAACCAGACCGACGCGGTCAGCACAGTCGAGATATCGCGTCGGCGGTGTCACGGGTAGCGCAGGAAACTCACGGCTGACGCTCCGGGTCGTCGATACACTCTCTCAACGAGAGATCGGTAACGTGCCAGCTGCTGAAGGCGACCTCAGTCGTGCAGCGCGTCGAGGAGGTCTCCGTCCTCCTCGATGAACCGGCGAACCCGCTCGCGGTGACGCTCTCGGTCGGCGTCGTCTGCCTCTGGCTCCAGACTCATGTTGACTACTACTACCACCAGGCGCTTCAGTCTTCCCCTCGCGTCACGGTGTGAGACGATCCTCGTCGATATCGCCCGTTTGCAACCAGTCCGCGAGCTCGGACGGACTGAACCTGCGGATGCGTCGCATCACGCGTTCCGCGCGCTCACCCCGCTCCGCCGGCTCCAGGCCCATCCGGTCGAGGTAGGTCCGCATCGTCAGCCACGCCGTCCGTTTGTTCCCGTCCTCGAAGTAGTGCGACGTCGTGATGTTCCGCAGCAGGAGGGCCGCGGACTGGTACGCCTCGTCGTCAGTGTTCGCTTCGGGGATGTCTCCGAGGAGGCGTTTGAACTTCAGGCGCGGCGCTGCGACGCGAGCTCCGGGATATTTCAGATCCCAGTGGTCGACGACCTCGTCGTGAGTGTCGAGGATGTCACGCGCGGTCGGGAGGTCGCTCGCCATCTACGATGCTATCTCCCCGGCAGGACCTTCTCGGTTGCGGAATGGCGCACCGGCTCCCTCTTTAGTGCTGGGTTCGAGGGGATCCATCGTACCCGTAGCTCGGAATGCGACCGTATCGTTGCGAATCATCCTTCGAACCGGCTTTGTCCGGTGGCCAACGCGCTGGATGCTTTATGTACATGGGAGCACATAGTATCTCTCAGTAGCAGCCCAGACCGCTGATCGAGCGGGCCCGGGGGTGCTCCAGTCGTGCGGTCGCCAGTCGGAAAAGCGAGGCCTCTCACGGCAAGGACCAGGGTTCGAATCCCTGCCGGAGCACTTCTCTCGGTTCGCGAATTCGATAGCGACTCGCTTCGACTCAGCGGCGATTCGCTTCGGCGTCGGTGATTGACACGTAGTTCGTACTCTGTCTCGCACGTCCACACCACTCAGCGATACTCCCGCGTGGCCCGCGTCGTTTCGCCACGCCGTTCCCGATCGATTGCCTGCCGGCGACGCGTCCGTTCGTCGATCGGAGACACGGTCATATCCAGGCCGTAAGGTCATTATGTCCCACGTGGGAAGGTGAACGTGCCCACGGCTAGAGGCGACGACCACCGGACCTCCCCGCGTGGGGAGACAGCCCGGTGGATCGGAAATCTGGCCACGCGATCAGCTCCTCTGGGGGGAGGGCTGACGCACCGTCGGAACGCTGGCCGCGGCCAGTGAACCGGAGCTTTATCTCCGGTTCGGTGGCATTACTGCGGGGATACAGTAAAGGACATCTATCTACTCACGAACACCTTCGTCGGAGCCGCGGCCACGGCTCCCACGAGCGATGTACCGACTCCGTCGCGTCTCGACGACCGTCACGCTGAGTGCGTTTCCGGCCAAAACGTAGGCGAACACGTTCGCCCAAGAGCGGATGCATCACCGGCGACAACGACCGGGTGATGTCTGAGGCCGAATCCATCTACGACGAGATCGGTGGCAAGGACGCCGTCGAGTCCGTCGTCGACGACTTCTACGACCGTGTTCTCGACGATCCGGTTCTCGAACCGTACTTCGAGGACACCGACATGAACGAGCTCTTCGCACACCAGGTACAGTTCGTGAGCGCCGTCGCCGGCGGGCCGGTCGAGTACGACGGCGCGGACATGCAGACCGCGCACGAGGGAATGGGTATCACCGCAGAGGCGTTCGACCGCGTCGCCGACTACCTCGCCGCCGCGATGGCCGAGAACGGCGTGCCCGAGGAGGATATCGATGCGGTCATCGACGAGGTCGCGGCCCTGAAAGACGACGTCGTCGGCCAGTAAGCCGGCGCGTACAGCGTCCGACGTCTATCGGGGAGCGCGCTGGCGTATGAACCCCCGGCAGTCGCGTCGAGTGTGGTCCTTCGAGGGTCATCGAGAGAAGGGGTCGGGGAGGGACTCCGTTTGCGGTGTCACTACCGTCAACGGTCCGGGCGTTCGACGCCGGCGATCTCGAAGCGCGCGCCGCCGGCCGCGCTCTCGGTGATGACGATCTCCCACCCGTGGGCGTCGACGATCTCCTGGACGATCGAGAGCCCGAGGCCGGTGCCGCTTTCGGTACTCGTGTGCCCGCGGTCGAATACCCGTTCGCGCTCGGCCGGGTCGATGCCGGGACCGTCGTCGGCGACGTAGAACCCCGAGCCGTCCGCGAGGTCGCCGACGGTGACCGTCACGTCGCTTCCGCCGTGTTCGACCGCGTTCCGAACGAGGTTGCCGAACAGCTGTCGCAACCGGGCCTCGTCCGCGTCGATCGTTCGCGTCGTCTCGACGTCGAGCGTCGCGTCCGCCGTCTCGACCGTGGACCAACTGTCCGTGGCGACGTCCGCGATGGAGACGGGGTACGTCTCGTCGACCGACTTTCCCTGTCGAGCGAGCGTGAGGACGTTCTCGATGAGCTCTCGCATCCGCTCGTGGGCGCTCCGGACCGTGTCGATGTGGGGGCTGTCGTGCTCGTCGGCGACGAGATCGAGATACCCGCTCGCCACGTTGAGCGGGCTTCGGAGGTCGTGGCTGACGACGTTGGCGAAGTCTTCGAGATCCTCCGTCCGCCGCTCGAGCTCCGCCCTAGCGCGCTCCCGTTCGGTGATGTCCAAGTACGTCGCGAGGCACTCGGTGGACGACTCGCCGTCGAGCGCCGTCGCCGTGAGGAGGAACGTCCGCTCCTCGCCGGCCGCCGTTCGGCGAACGACTTCCCGTCGAACCTGCTCGCCGCGCCGGACGCGTTCGTTTATCTCGCGGGCCTGCTCCCGTCTCGCGTCGTCGACGATGTGCGCGTCGAGCGCCGCCCCCTCCAGCTCGTCGGCCGCGAACCCGAACGTCTCGTCGAACGCCCGGTTGACCTGCTCGACGCGCGGATCCTCGCGGTCGAACGCGATGAGGACGAGCGGGACGGGCACGGCGTTGAGGAGGGACGCGAACCGGTCGCGCTCTCGTTCGAGCCGGTCCCGGTACTCCCGGCGCTCGGTAACGTCCTCGTTGACCGCGACGAACCGGACTATCTCGCCCCCGTCGTCGGCGATGGGGGAGATTGTCTGCTCGACGACGTAGCGCTCTCCGTCCGCGCGCTGATTGACGATCTCGCCCTCCCAGATCTCGCCGCCGAGGATCGTGTCCCAGAGCCGCTCGTAAAACCGCTCGTCGTGGACGCCCGATTGGAGGATGCTGGCGTCGCTTCCGACCGCCTCCGCCGCCGTGTAGCCCGTCTGCTCCTCGAACGCGGGATTGACGTACTCGATCGTCGCCGTCGTGTCCGTCCAGTAAATCGCGTGACCGGTGCTCTCGACGGCCTCTCGGAAAGCCCGCCGACCACGTTCCGGATTCGTGTGCGCGTCTTCCACGAGAACTGCCTCGAACTACGGTCTGTAGTGTGTTAAGCTAACGGCCCATCCTCGAAGCCACGGCGTCAGCACCGCTTCGAGTCGACCGATACGAGCCACACGGTTGACGAGAGGCGGACGCCGCGGAACCCGAACGCGGAGGCGGGATCGGCCCCTCCGGTCTCCGGGAAACGACATCGTGCGTGTTAAGTGTGCTCCGGGGGAACGAAGAGTAGAGTCAGACTGATGCACCAGTCCGCGAGAGCGCGACTGGGAAGGGTCGATGTACGCTCCCGCGTTCACCTGCGG
>NZ_BMOQ01000006.1 GCF_014647155.1 Halarchaeum nitratireducens
AGCCGCTGTTTCGCCGTCAGCAGAATCTCCCGAGCGAACGCGTTGATCGCTTCGTGGCACTCGATGCGCCCGAACTTCGCATTGCTAAACCTTGATAACCAAAGCAGGCGACCAGGGTCCACTTCAGCGCTCCCGACCGTCCGTCGAATTCCGCCAGTCGGTCCTCGTCGGGGTCGTCCCGTTCCTTCTCGCGACGGATGGCTGCCTTGATCTCGTCGCGGGCGTCGATGATCGGCTGGAGGACGTCGACGAGGTAGTCCCGGGCGTCGCAAATCGAGTATCCGAGGCCGGGGACGTCGTCGCGGTCGCTGTGACAGCTACACCGGATACCGTCCGGCGAGACGTTCCGGGTACAGATGATGTTCGGATACAACGAGGAGAAGTCGAGTTCGTGGACGTTCCCGTGGAGGCCGACCTCGGGCGCGGAAATGAAGCCGCCGGGGTCGGCGTCGTGGAGCGTCCCCATCGGCTTGTAGAACTCGTGACGCCAGGAGTTCCACGGCACGAGAACGCCGCGGTCGTTGGCCTCGCAGATTTGGATCGCCGTGAGCACGTTCCCGATCGACGCCCACGCAAGCTCCTGGATGGGCTTTTTCGAGCGCGACACGAGATCAAGGACGCCGTCGATTAGGAGTCTGCACGCCGCATCTTTCGGCGTCTCTGCGAAGCAGGCGATATCGATGTGGGGGGCGACCACGAGTACTTGAAGCCACACGGCGCTCGTCGTGGCGCCGGGGAAGTCCTCTATCGGTTGAAGGGGCTGGCCGCTGCCCAGCGTGCGCTCCGCCACCAGGACTCCACGACGACCTCGGAGATGTACAGCCACGGCCAGTGAGCCACCATCATGAGCGACGCCTTCGAGAGGTCGACAACTGATCCCTTGTGTTGTCTGGTCCAGACAACTAAACAACAGAGAATGGGGCGATCTACTAGGTATCTAGGAAATCCTATATTAATATACGAAATTCGACGGCGCGCCCCGAGTGTTCGGGGGAAACACTCACGGCGCTGGGCGTAGAGGCGACCGTATGGAGTCCTCCACGCAGGTGACGCGTGTCGCGGACACGCGCTGTGAGACGGGCGAAGGACCGATCTGGCATCCCGACGAGGGCGTGCTCTTCTGGTGTGACATCCCGAGCGGTCGACTCCTCCGGTACGACCCGAAGCGAGACCGACACGAATGCGTGCTCGACGGCGACGACGCGCTGAGCGGAGTCACGATACAGGAGGACGGCGCGTTGCTCTTGTTCCGTGCGGGCGGTCGCGTCGAGCGCTTCGACGGCGGCTCCCCCTCGACCGTCGCGACGGTCGGCGACGCCGCGGGCACCCGGTTCAACGACGTCGTCGCGGACCCGAAGGGCCGGGTGTTCGCGGGCACCATGCCGACCGGCGATCGCCTCGGGCGGCTGTACCGATTCGACACCGACGGTTCGATCGAGCGCGTCGAGGGGGCGTACGACATCCCGAACGGGATGGGGTACACCACGGCGCGTGACGCGATGTACGTGACCGAGTCGAACGCGAAGACCGTCTACCGGTTCGACTACGACCCGGAGACCGGGGCGCTCACGCGGCGTCGGACCTTCTTGGACGTGCGCGGCGAGGCGGGGATCCCGGACGGGATGGCCGTGGACGCGGACGGTGACGTCTGGTCCGCCCGGTGGAACGGGTCGGCGGTCGTCCGCTACGACGCGTCCGCGACCGAGCGCGAGCGCGTTCGGTTTCCCGCGGCGAAGGTCTCGAGCGTCGCCTTCGGCGGACCGGACTATCGAGACGTCTACGTCACGACCGCCGGCGGCGACGACCGCGCGAGCGAGGGCGACGGTGCGGGCGCGCTCTTCCGGTTCCCGGCGCCGTCTGGCGTTCGCGGGACGGCGCCGTTCCGATCGGCGTTCCCGACGGACTGACGCTGTCACCGAGAGCGCGCGGTCCCCGTGATTTATGCTGATCGTCCGTGATACGACAGACGATGGCGACGTATTCCCTCTTGGAGCGCGACAGTCGGGAGTGGCAGACCGTCCACGACGGCACCGTTCGCTTCGCCCTCGTCGGCGTCGGATGGTGGACGCAGGAGTTCGTCCTTCCCGCGATCGAGGCGTCCGAGCTATGCACGACGACGGCGGTCGTCACGAGTTCGGCGGCGAAAGCGGAGCGCGTCCGCGAGTCGTACGACTCGATCGATCACGGCCTGACGTACGACGAGTTCGCGGACGGGACGGCCGCCGAGGCCTACGACGCGGTGTACGTCTGCACGCCGAACGCGACGCACCTCGAACACGTCGGGTCGGCCGTCGACCTCGGGAAGGACGTTCTCTGCGAGAAGCCCATGGAGGCGACGCGGGAACGCGCGGAGGCCGTCGTTGAGGCCGCGTCGGGCACTGACGTGACGCTCATGGTCGCCTACCGGATGCACACCGAACCCGCGGTCCGCCACGCGCGGGACCTCATCCGAGACGGGGTCATCGGCGAGCCGACGGTGCTCAACGGTGAGAACTCGCAGCCGCTCTTGGACATGATTCCCGACGCCGATCAATGGCGTCTGGCCCCCGACCTCACCGGGTACGGAGCTTCGGTGATGGATCTCGGGATCTATCCGCTGAACACGGCACGCTTCCTCCTCGATGCCGATCCGGTCGCCGTGCAGTCGATGATGTGCTCGGCGCGCGAGGAGTTCGAGGACGTCCCCGATGAACACGCCGCGTTCTCCGTCGAGTACGACGACGGGACGCTCGGATCGTTCACGTCGAGTCAGAACGGGAGCGACGAGACCCGCCTCGAAGTCGTGGGGACCGAGGGACGCATCGAACTACACCCCGCGTTCCACATGGAAACCGGGCTGACAGTCGCTCGGGACGGAACGACCGTCAGCGTCGAGACCGAGCAGGTCGATCAGATGGAGTACGAGTTCGATTACTTCGCGAACCAGGTGCTCGCTGGCGAACCGGTCTACGCGGATGGCGAGCACGGTCTCGTCGACATGTACGCGCTCGAAGCGATCTACGAGGCCGCCGAGACGGGGCAAACGACGTCGGTTCGGCGTCCATAGTTCATCGACGTCGCAGAGCGCCGTCCCACCGTTTCACACCGGGACGTCGTCTTCTGCGTCGCTCGTCGATCCAGCCACCGAAACGGAATCCGGGTCCGACGAACGCACCTCACTCGGAACTTCGGAGACGTCGAAGACCGGGGTGGTCGTCCGAGCGTCGAGGTCCTCGGCGCGGACGAGTGGCGAGTCGTAGCGCGGGGACGGTCATCAGTCGTTCTGAAATCCAGAATGTTTATTCATGTGAGTACGTAGTCGAACGTATGGGAGCGAAACACACGGTTCGGACGACCGCGAAGACGCTCACCCTCGTGGAGGAGCTCCGCAACAGGGGCGCCTGTGGCGTGACCGAGCTGGCCGACGAACTCGACATGGGAAAGAGCGCGGTACACAACCACTTGACGACGCTCAAGGAACACGGCTACGTCCTCCAAGACGGCGACGAGTACCGACTCGGACTGAAATTTCTCGAGATCGGTGGCCACACCAGGAAGTCGATGGACTTCTACCGCATCGCCGAACCCGAAGTGAAGTCGCTCGCGGACGAGACCGGCGAGCTCGCTAACCTCCTCGTCGAGGAGCGCGGCGTCGGCGTCTACCTCATGCGCTCGAAGGGAGAGGACGCCGTCGATCTCGACACCTATGCGGGCCGCCGGACGTATCTTCACACGACCGGACTGGGAAAGGCGATCCTCGCACACCTCCCTGAGGCACGCGTCGACGAGATCGTCGAGCGCCACGGACTCGAACGCCGGACAGCGCGGAGCATCGGGACTCGAGGAGAACTCGACGAGGCGCTCGACGAGGTTCGCGAGCGCGGGTACGCGATCGACGACGGGGAACGCCTCGAAGGCCTCCGGTGTATCGCGGCCCCGGTCACGCAGTCCACCGGCGACGTCGTCGGGGCCATCAGCCTCTCCGCCCCCGCGAGCCGGGTCAGCGACGAGGAGTTGGAGGGGCGACTCGCCGAGCGCGTGCTGAGCGCGGCGAACGTGATCGAACTCAACCTCAACTACTAGCGTCGAAAATAGAGAACAGTTCGGACCCCGTTTCGCCGTCGCACAGATAGTGTTTACACTAGTATTATCGTAAACCATCGGTCCAGCGTCCGCGTGGGCCGTTCTCTCCTTCAGAACGGTCCGGTGGGTCGGCCGACATCGCGGAGTACACGCGTGTTATCGACGCCCTCCGCGGTGTGAACGCGATCGCGCGAGCGATCCGTCGTCGTCGGTCCCACGGCGTATCGACCCGCCGACCGAGCCGTTCCGCTCGCGGCGGTACTATTTTATCACCCTCGGTGTATCGTACCCGTATGCGATACTACCGCCTCCCACGCACAGCGCAGAGTACCGCAACGGCCTCTCTCGTTGCCGTCGACACGTCGGGCGACGCCCACGACCTCACGACGGCGTCGCCCGACCTGGGCTCGTTCACCGAGCTCGCTCGGGCGGCCAACGCGAGCGACCGATCGATCGACGCCATCGCGCGGGATCGACTCGGTGACGCCGACCCGCTCGATCCGACGACCCTCCGCGGTGAGTCCCTTCGGCCGGTCGTGCCGGACGAGGTGTGGGCGGCGGGCGTCACGTATCAGATCAGCGAGGAGGCGCGAAAGGCGGAGAGCGGAAAGCCGGAGGTCTACATCGACGTCTACGAGAGCGAGCGGCCGGAAGTCTTCTTCAAGGCGACGCCGTCGCGGACCGTCGGCCCGAACGACGCGATCGGCGTCCGCGCGGACTCCGCGTGGGACGTCCCCGAACCCGAACTCGGGGTCGTGCTCCACCGGGGAAGCGTCGTCGGATATACGGTCGGAAACGACGTTTCGAGCCGGGAGATCGAGGGTGAGAACCCGCTCTACCTCCCGCAGGCGAAGGTGTACGACCGGTGTTGTTCGATCGGCCCGTGCGTCGCGACCGGTGAAACTGTCGAGGACCCCCACGACCTCACGATGACGCTCGCGATCGAACGCGACGGCGATCGAGTGTACGAGGGGTCGACGTCGACGAGCGAGATGGCGACGACGTGTGAAACGCTCGTCGAGTACCTCAGCCGGCACAACGACCTCCCCGAGACCGTGGTGCTCCTCACGGGGACGGCGCTCGTGCCGCCGGACGGGTTCACACTCACAGAGGGCGACGAAGTGCGTATCGACATCGAGAACATCGGACAGTTGGTCAACCGAACGATCTCCGTCTGAACTCGCGGTTCCGACGGGCTCCACGGCCCGGCGAAAAGGCCGTGCTGAGACGCCCGAAGAGGGAGCGAAGCGAGACACCGATTTCAGCCCGCTGCCGGCGAGGTTTGAGAAGTGAGCAGGTCGATGCGTGTATCGTCCAAAGATGTGCGCAGACTCGTCCACTTCTCAAACTGACTCAACTAGGCAGTGTCCGTGAAGACTATCTGTCGGGAGTGGAATGTGTCGCGCATGGAAGTCGACCTCGACAGCTTCAGCGGACGTGACTGGGAGACGCCCACTGACGCCGCTCCGGTCCGGTTCGCCATGGTCGGGCTCGGGTGGTGGACGCGCGAGCAGTCGATCCCTGCCGTCGAAAACGCGGAGCACTGCACGACGACCGCTCTGGTCAGTTCCAGCACGGAGAAGGCCGAGGACGTCGCGGCCGACCTGGAGGGTATCGAAGCGACACTCACGTACGACGAGTACGCCGACGGCGTGGCGAGCGACGCGTACGATGCGGTGTATGTCTGCACGCCGAACGGCTTCCACCGCGAGCACGTCGAGGCCGCGGCCGCACACGGCAAGGCGGTCCTCTGCGAGAAACCCTTAGAGGCGACCGTCGAGGACGCGCAGGCGACCGTCGATGCTTGCCGCGAGGCAGGCGTCCCGTTGATGGTCGCGTACCGGCTCCAGACCGAGCCGGTGGCTCGCCGCGCCCGGGAGCTGATTCGGGACGGCGCCATCGGGGACGTCGTCTCGATAGTCGGGCACATGTCGGACACGATTCTCGACTCCGTCGACGAGACTAGTTGGCGGTTCGACCGCGACTTGGCGGGCGGGACGACGCTCAACGACATCGGGATCTACCCGCTGAACACGATCCGGTTCATCCTGGAGGAGGATCCACAGGCGGTGTACGCACGGACGGAGTCCGAGCAACCCGCCTACGATGGGACTGACGAACACGGGGCCTTCCAACTCGAGTTCCCCGACGGCAAGCTCGCCTCGTGTA
Organism: Halarchaeum nitratireducens; assembly: GCF_014647155.1. GTDB lineage: Archaea > Halobacteriota > Halobacteria > Halobacteriales > Halobacteriaceae > Halarchaeum > Halarchaeum nitratireducens. Next base: position 6,232 of record NZ_BMOQ01000006.1, read on the forward strand.
CGATCTCCCACAGCGCGACGGTGACGTCGAGCCTCCGGTTCGTCGGTACCGAGGGCGAGCTGAGCATCGAGGGACTGTTCTTCCCGAACACCCAGAAAGTGCTCCGGGTATCCGGGCCGGACATCGGGGGCGAGTTCCGTCCGGAACCGGTCGACCAGATGCGCGAGGAGTTCGACTACTTCGCCAATCGCCTCCAGCGCGGCCTCGACCCCGAACCCGACGGCGAACACGGTATGGTCGACATGCGCGCCATCCGTGCCCTTTACGAGTCCGCCGAGAGCGGGCGGCGCGTCGAACTCGACCCGTAACCGAGACGCCGGGCACTAGCTTTCGACACGGCCGCAGCGGGGTGCCGACGTACGGGCGGGATTCGAGACGAGTGAGCCGTGGTCTCGCTCAACGTCGCCGCTGCACTGGGGACACGTCCAACGCACGCCACGTTTTCTTTCGGCAATCAGCTAAATGCTCGTCGGTCGTCAGTCTAGGACGAGCGGGTCGTGGAACGACACCGACTCGTCGTATCCGACGGCCTCGTAGGTGGTGGTCGGCCACCGGCCGGTCGTTGTGGCGACCTCGATGCCGCGCTCGGTGACCAGCGCCGTATCCTCGCATTTCGCGCCCTGCACGGTCGGGTTCCACGCGAACGGCATCGGGAGCGCTACGCGGTTCTCGGCGTCCGGCGTCGCAATCCACTCCCGGGTCGCATACCCGATGGCGCCGCCCTGATGGTGGGCGCGCCACTCGCTTTCGAACCCGACCGCCGCGTACGCATCCGAGAGTGCGTCGAAGACCTCGCCGGCCGACCCGACGGACGAACCGACCTCCCGCGTCGCCGCGAACGCTGTCGCCGCGACCCGACCGGCGGCGTCGTGGCGCTCCTGGAGCCACGCCGGTGCGTCGAAGGCGACCGTCCGCGTCACGGCGACGTCGTGGCCGCCCCGTTCCGCTACGACCGTCAGGTGGGCGAAGTCGCCGAGGGGCGCGCCGCTGGGCGTGTAGTGGCGGTATCGCTGCGAGCGGTCGCCGCCGCCGACCAGCACGACCGGGGTGCGGAAGCCGCGTTCGAACAGCGCCTGCGAGAGCGCACCGGCGGCCGCCCGCTCGGTCGTCTCGCTGGTGAGGTCTCGGGCGACGGCCTCGACGGCTGCGGTCGTCTCTTCGCAGGCATCCCGGTACCGGTCGCGCTCCACGGGCGGCATCGGCGAACGTACGCGCGTCGGGTCGAGCTCCTCGACGCCCGCGATGGCCACGTCCGCGGCGGCCACGCCGTTGTGGTGTGAGGCGACGGCCTCCCGGAGCGAGGCGTCGTGCCACTCGAACTCCGTCACCTCGGGAGCGGTGTCCGCGGCGTCGAGTCCGGGAAGCTCCTCGTCGAGGAGGCGGCCGCGTTCGTTGTTCGGCGCGAGCACGCGCACGCCGTCGTGCCCGACGCCGACCGCCCCGACACCCACGTCGCTGGTCATGTCGACGACCGGGTCGCCACCGGTCAGCCACCCGTAGTTCGCTGGCCGACAGAGCCACAGCTCGTCAAGATCGCGCTCGGCGAGTACAGCTCGAAGTCGTTCGAGCTTCGTCGTGGTCGCGTACGCCATAGGTCACCATGCGCACGCTGGCGACTAAAACATACGGCCTTCTTCCAACGAACTACCCCGGTTCCGGTGTGTGCGCCGCACACATCGAAACCGGTGGCGGAGGACGCGTGACTCGACGGATGGTAGCGAGTGTTGCGCTCGTGTCGCTAGTCAGAGCTTGTTCAGTTTCAGTGGCCGCTCGGCGTACTGAATCTGGGTCAGCGTCTCGTTCATCGCGGTCGACGTCATTTCGAGGAGGTGTTTGCCATTTGGCGACGGGAGAATCGGAGTCGTCCACCCGACGAAGATTCGGCCGCCGAGTTCGCCCGATGTCCGGAACGACAGCGGCGCCTCGACGGCTGTCCAGTCCCCACTTCCGTCGAGGTTCGTGTTGGCAAGGACGACCTCGCCGTTCCCCTCTGCGGGTTGATGGTTCTCGTCAACCAACTGTTTGCCGGAGACCAGTACCGTCCCGTCCGGGCCGCCCCGCGGCGTCCACGTGACGTACGGACCGTTGACTAACCGTCGACCGTCGGCGGTAACGACCTGCTGGCCGAGGTCGGTCGGGTCACCCCAATCGCGGCCGTTCGGGGATGTCTTCACACGTATCTCACCGTTCACCTCGTTGGAGCCGACGACCTCGTAGGCAATCATATAGGTACCGTCCGGGAGTTCGACGACGACCGGCATGCCGGGCCGGTCGACCCCGTTCGGCACCGCGGCCACGAACTGCTCGTCGCCCCACGTCTGCCCGCCGTCCGCGGACGCCTTGAGTCCAACGAGCTGATTGTAGTCGTCGTCGCTGCCTTGCCGCTCGTCCGCGAAGTAACAGATGAGATGGCCGTCCGCGTCGAGCTGGAGCTCCGGTTCCCAGACTGGGCTGTTGCCAGCCTGTGGAACTGCCGTCCCGCTGGTGACGACAGTGCTGACGTACTCCCATGACTCGCCGTGATCAGTGCTGGCGTAGAGGTCGATACTGGAGTCGCCGAGCGTCCCGATTTCGCCCTCTGGGATGTCGCTAGGGTCGTCGAGAATCGGAATCGAATTCCCAGCGGCGAGTACGGTTCCCGCCGGCCACGGCCCGACCTCCTCGGGAAGTTCGTAGAGGGTGGGCTGATACCGCATCCCCCAGTCCTTTCCGCTCTGGTCGTAAATCTCGGAGAACTTCGACCACGTCTGGCCACCGTTCGTGCTCCGGTATACCGGGAAGAACGGCTCCGCGCCGCCGCTCATCGACGGGTAGTACTCGAAGGTCGCTAGCAGCGTGTCGTTGCCGCCGGGTGCGTGTTCAAGGCGCTCGACGCGGGGGTACATCGCGCCGGGCGCCGGTGCGCCCTCGGGCGGTGCGTACAGCGTCTCCCCACTGTGTTTGGTGCCGGGGTCGGTGGTCGCCGCATGAACGGATCCCGTCGCGCCGACGCTGGCAGCGCCGAGGAGCCCGAGTACCCGGAGGTAGTCTCTACGTGTCGCGCCGTCGCCGAGAGTGGGTTTATTCATGCATTCATCACCGCAACACTATCGTCGGCAGGAAATTGTAACAATCTTTCGCAAGTGTTATCGGTGTGATCGCCGCTCCGTGGGAAGCGTGCTCACGTCGATTCTCGGGCGCGGTTGACGACTAGCTGTCTGAGCACCTTAACGTGCAGGCTGACCGCGGCAATCTCGAACGAACCACGAAAAACGGAGTCGTCGCGTGGGAAGAGTCGTAGGACGACTCGTTACTCGACGGAGATGCCGGCGACCGTCGACGGCGCGAGGTCCACGGTCAGCACGTCGCCGTCCACGTCCACGCCGAGGTCGTCGGCCGCGAACTCGTCGGCGTTCGACGCGCCGGCTTCGAGGCCCGGGTCCTGCCCCTCGAACAGCACTTGTGCGGCCACGTCGGCGTCGCCGGCGTCCGCACCCTCGATGGCGACCTCGACGGTATGGCCGTCGCGGCAGTCCAGATTCGTGACTGTCACGTACGTCTCGCCGTCCTCGGCGACCGAGGCGGACGCGCCGACGAACGGCAGGTCGTCGTCCCCGTGCTCGACCTCGCGGGACGGCGTGTCCACGGTCGTCGTGAGCGCGTCGTTGCCCTTGTGGGGCGCGTAGAGGTCGAACACGCGGTAGGTCGGGCGCGCCCACGCCTCGTCGCCGTCGGTCTCCACGAGACACTGGAGGACGTTGACCGTCTGCGCGATGTTCGACATCGTCATCACGTCGCTGTGATGGTTGAAGATGTCGAGGACTGCGGCCGCCGACAGCGCGTCGATGACGGTGCCGGGCTGTTCGAGGCCGTTCTCCGCGACCGCCTCGGTGTGCCACGCGCCCCACTCGTCGATGATGACGCCGATGTCCCGCGTCGTCGCCACGGCGTTGATGGCCGAGGCGATGCGCTCGATGTGGTAGTCCATTTCGAGGGCCTCCACGAGGAACTGATCGTACTTCTCCTCGCCGGCCTCCGCGATGGACATCGTGCGGCCGTAGTAGTGGTGCAGCGTGAGGTGATCAAGCGGGAACTCGACGCCCCAGTTCGTGTTCCCGATCTCCTCCATGAAACGGTGGTTCCACTCGTGGTTCTCGAACCCGCAGGCGATGAGCTCGAGATCGTGGTCGAGCATCAGGTTGTCCATCGACCCGACGTAGGTAGCGAACCGGCGGTACTCGCGGGCGTACTGTTCGGGGGTCATCTGGCCGCCGCATCCCCAGTTCTCGTTTCCGAGCCCCCAGTACTTGACGCCGTAGGGTTCCTCGTGGCCGTTCGCGCGGCGGCGGTCGGCGAGCTCGGTGTCGCCGTCGTAGTTACAGTACTCGACCCAGTCGGCGGCCTCCTGCGGGTCGCCCGAGCCGACGTTCGCGGCGAGATACGGCTCGGTGCCGACGCGCTCGCAGAACTCCAAGAACTCGTCGGTTCCGAAGGCGTTCGACTCCTCGGGCACGTCCTCGCGGCCCTGCGCCCAGAAGAGATTGCGCCGACGGGGGCGGTCCTCCCGCGAGCCGACGCCGTCCTCCCAGTGGTAGTCGTCGGCGAAACAGCCGCCCGGCCACCGGAGAACGGGGATTTCGAGATCGGCGAGCAGTCCGAGGACGTCCTCGCGGAACCCGTCCTCGTCGGCGGTGTCGTCGGTCCACAGGCCGTCGTAGACGCAGCGGCCGAGGTGTTCGGAGAAGTGGCCGTGGAGTTCCGGTTCGATGCGGTCGATACGCGCCTCTGGGTGGACGGTAACGCGGGCGTTTGCCATGCAACTGCATGGTTGTAGTATCGATGATTATAAATCAATGGGTTGACCCGACAGCCGACGACACCCGCGGCACCGACGGCGCCGTCCGACGGTTAGGGGAGCCGAACGCTACCAGAACTTCACGTTGACCTCGACGACGTTGGCGGTCCGCAACACGAGGTCGGGAATCCCCGCTTTGAAGCGCTCGTCGAGAATATCGTGTATCTTCTCGTCGGAGAACTCCACGAGAATCGCCTTCCTCGCGGAGGTCGTCGAGAGGTTGACGTGCTCGCCGACCTGGTGGGCCATCTTCTAAATCTCGGGCTCGACCACGTCGTAGGTGGGATCTCGCTTCCGGGCGTACCCGCCGATTTCGAGAATCGTGTACCTACGCGGTAGCTGTCGTCGTCGCTAGTCACGAACTCCTCGTCTTCCAGCGTCCGGTGGTGGTCGAACACCGTACTCGTGGGCAGGTCCACGTGCTCGGTGAGCGCTGAGACGCCAGTTTGATGTGCTCTTGGAGCACCTCGACGACGCGCCGAACGTCGACCGCGAACCGTAACCGGACTGCCGAGCTCCCCCGTCGCTCCCTGCTGGGACAATGTTTATGGGTGACTGCGTTCAGGTGACGGTATGGCGTTCGATACCATACTGGTAGGCATCGGACCGGGCGACTGGGACCGAACGACCCGCGTCGCGGCCGAGACCATCACGGTCGCAGAACCGACCGACGCCACGGTCGTGTTGCTGCACGTGTTCTCCGAGGACGAGTTTGAGGACACCGCTCGGAAGTTGGAGTTCGACCCGTCGAGGGAGGACGTCGACCCGGGCACCGTTGCGCGCCGGGACATGGTGATTCACGATCTCGTGGACGCGTTTGAGGACGCCGGCGTCGAGTACGCGATTCGCGGCGCAATCGGCGACCCGGCGGAGGAGATCGTCCGAGTCGCGGAGGCGGAGGGCGCCGACCGGGTGTTCGTTGGCGGGCGGAGCCGTAGCCCCACCGGGAAGGCGGTCTTCGGGAGCATCGCCCAGTCGGTACTGCTGTCGTCGCCGTGTCCGGTCACGTTCGTCCGCCGCGAGACCGACACGTGACGACGCACTCTTCACGTGAGACTGCCGACACGCCGCTCATCGAGAACGCGTCGGTCACGTCGCGTGTCGGCCGACGACGGCGACGTGGAAGGTGAACAGCAGGAACGGGAAGACCAGACAGACGGTGACGGTGAGCAGGGCGCTGACGGCGAACAGTCCGAGGCTGACGAACCCGACGAGCACCGTGTCGAAGGGACGGGAGACGGTCCACGAGTACCCGCCGGTGACCGCCTCGTACACCGATGCGCCCTCGGAGAGGCGGACGAACGCGACGACGAGGACGACGGCGAGGTGCGCGGTCACGTAGCCCACGACGACGGCGAGCGCGCCGGCTTGAACGCCGCCAGTCTGGAAGTACTGGGTTGCGTAGGCGACGGTGACGACGGTGAACGCGACGAACACGCCGCTGAGGAGCGCCGCGTTGTGCCAGTTGGCGGCCAGCGCCTCGCGGACCTCGCTGCGGTCGACGCGGCCGTGCTCGCGCAGCGACTGGATGGCGGCGTACGCGGCGAGCGTCGCCGGACCGACGGTGACGACCGGGAGTGACGCCACGAACCACCCGAGACTGACGACGACCGCGGCGACGCTGTGGTGGTACGCCGACCGAAACGCGTCGCCGAGGCCGGCGTGGACCGATCGCACGTCGTCTGCCGTGTTCATCGCGTCACCCGCGTCGGCTGGTCGGTGCGCGGCGCACCGTCGGAGTCGCGTCGAGCGTGCATGTTGTCAACACGCGTGTTGGTCGTAATGAGTGTTGTCCCCGACGTGGGCGGCGGGAAGTGGGGATCGGGGGGTTACCCGGTGGTGCCGGTGCCCTGAATCTGGACGGCGCGGACGATCTCACCTTGGAAGAAGAGGTAAACGATGAACAGAGGCAGCGACGCCAGCACCGTCACGGCCATGTGGAGGCCGGGCGTCGTGATGTTGCCCTGATAGAGGTTCACGAGCCCGATGGGGAGCGTGTACGCCGCTTGGTCCGAGAGGACGATGAGCGGCCACAGGAACGCGTTCCAGTTGTAGACGAACATGAACAGCGCCAGCGACGCCAGAATCGGACGCGCGAGCGGCAGGACGATGCGCGAGTAAATCTGGAACGTCGAGAACCCGTCAAGGCGCGCGGCTTCCTCGTACTCGTCGGGGATGTCCCTGAAGAACTGGTAGAGGAGGAACACGCCAAGCGGGCTCGCCACCGCGGGCAGAATCACCCCCCAGTAGGAGTTCACCAGCCCGAGGTCCGAGACGACCGTGTACAGCGGGACGATGTTCATGTAGTACGGGACCATGAAGCTCGCGAGGATGACGCCCATCACGACGGACTGGCCGGGCCAGTCCAGCCGCGTCAGTGAGAACGCGATCATCGAGTCGATGACGAGAATGATGAGCGTCGCGCCGCCGGCGATGATGAACGTGTTTATCGTCCACTGCACGAACAGCGACTGCGTGAGGATGTGTCGGTAGTACTCGAAGGTGATCTCGGGCGGAATCCAGAACGGCTTCGGACTCGTCAGGAACCGCCGCGGCTGGAACGACCGCGAGATCGTGTACAGGTACGGGACCGCCATGAGGATGGCAGTGCCGTACAGCACCGCGTGGGTCCCCAGTGAGCGCAGCGACACGTCGTCGAGCAGGCCGGACCGCTCGTGTTCGGCGTCAGTCATTGGTTCCGATCACCTTGAAGTTGATGACCGCGATGAGCACCAGAATCATCACGAGCACGTACCCGATTGCCGCGCCGTAGCCGTACTGCTGTTGGGAGAACGCGCTCCGGTAGAGGTAGTACACCAGCGTGTCAGTCGAGTCTCGGGGGCCGCCACCCGTCAGGACGTACGGCTGGGCGAACACTTGGAACTGGAGGATGAACTGAATGATGACTACGAACAGGATGGAGTTGCGCATCTGCGGTAGCGTGACGTCCTTGAACGCGCGCCACGTGCTCGCGCCGTCGAGGCGTGCGGCCTCGTAGAGGCGCTCGGGAATGCCCTGTCGGGCCGCGAGGAAGATGACGAAGTTGAACCCCACGAGCCACCACACCGTCATGAACGCCAGCGCCGGCATCGCTAAGTCCGTCGACGTCAGCCAGCCGGGCGGACTGTCCATGACGTACCCGAGGTAGTAGTTGATGAGGCCGTATCCCTCGGAGTACACCTCCGACCAGATGAGCGTGACGACGGCGACGGTGAGGATGTACGGGCTGAAGTAGATGGCCCGCAAGATGCGCTTGCCCTTCACGTTCTTGTTGACGCCGAGCGCCAGTCCGAGCCCGACGAGTACGAGTAACGGGACCGAGAGCGCGACGAAGTACACCGTCCCCTGCATCGCGTTCCAGAACACGGGGTCGTGTAACAGCTGGACGTAGTTCTGGACGCCGATGAACTCCGACTGCGAGGGAACGAACGGGTCCCAGTCGAAGAGGCTCATGTACATCCCCTTCAGCGCCGGCCAGACGAGGAACACCGAGAACACCGCCAGATACGGGAGCGACCATGCCACGCCCTCGACGGTCTCCTTGCGGACGCCGAAGACGGTCTGGCGGGCGTGGTCAGATTCCTTGGTGAAGCGGTTTCGTAGTCCCATCTCTCACTCTTTGATGCCGTTACTGATGGTCGAGACGCCGTCTTCGAGAGCCGCCTGCGGATTCTCGTAGTTGTGGCCCCATAGGTCGCGCAGCCACTGGTACCAGTCTTGAGAGGTCGGGTCGCCGTTGGGTACCTTCGGTTGGTAGAAGTACACGTCGTTCTCGGCCATTTCGAGGTACTTCGAGAGGGTCTTGTCGTAGAACGGGGAGTTCTGGAACACCTCGGATTCGCGGATGTCGGCGGCGGCGGGCAGGTGGCCGGCGCGCGCTCCCCACTCGGGGTTTTCGGTGGTCATCCAGTGGGCGGCCTTCGCGGCGAGCTCAGATTTGCGCTGGCCGCGACTCTGACTCCGGGGGAGGACGACCGTGTGGCCGTCCGCCCAGACCGCCTCTTGGCTCCGGTTCGGCGCGACGTTCGGCTTGAAGAACCCCCAGTTGAGGTCCTCGACATCCGATAGCGAGGCGACGTACCACGTGCCGTTCATCGTCATCCCGAGGTTCCCGTTCGAGAATGCGTTGGTGCCCCAGTCGGCCTCGGTCGTTTGCGGCGACCAGCCCATGTCGCCGGTCATGTCCCAGAACAACTGAGAGGTGTTCTGGCCGGCCTGGTTGTTGAACGACGGGTTCCAGTCGCTGTCGAAGAGGGTACCACCCTGCTGTTTGACGAGGCTGCTCCACGTCCGCCACGAGCCGAACCCATCGTTGGCCGGGGATTGGCTGAATGCCGCGTTGTCAGTCTGGTCGACGATGGCGTTACCGGCGGTCTGGAACTCCTCCCAGTTGGTCGGCGGCGATTCGGGATCGAGACCCGCGGACTCGAAGACGTCCTTGTTGTAGTAGCCGCCGAGCGGGTGGAGATCCATCGGGAGGGCGCGCGTCTCGCCCTCGACGGTGACGAGGTCCCAGTGGTTGTCGAGGTAGTCACTCTCGATGTCGCTCGTCTCGAGATAGTCCCCGATGGGGTCGATGACGTTGTTCCACGAGCGCAGGTACGCCGCGTGCATGATGGCCATGTCGGGCCCGCTACCGCTGGTCAGCGCAGTGTAGAGTTTGTTGTAGTACTGAGCCCACGGCGTGCGTTGGCGGTTGATCGTTACCTCCTCCTCGACGTCGAGGGGCTGTTCGTCGTTGAACTTCTGGACGATGTCCTTCATCACGGGGCCCTCGCCGCCGCTGAACAGTTCCCAGAACGTGATCGTGTACGAGTCGGATCCGCCACCGCCGCCCGAGGACCCGCCACCGCCCATGCAGCCGGCGAGTGCGATGCTCCCGGTCACTCCGGTAGCGGCGATGAATCTACGGCGCGTACTCGTGGATAGTCGGTCGCCAGTCATGATTGTCCCGGTTAATCATGGCCGACTGCACCATGATAAATGTTAGGTAGGGAACTGCTCAAAACCGCGCCTGCGGATCGAACTCCGCGTTCGCGGTCTGGGCGTAGGTCTCCCGAGTGGACGACACGGCGACCGAGCAGCGTCGTCGGGGGCCACAGACCATCCGAAGAACTATTATACAGTGTTAATAATCACTTCCCATGAGTCGCGTTAGCATCGAGAACGTATCGAAGCTTTACGACGGCAGCGGTGACGGCGAGGGGAAAATCGTCGCCGTAGATGGGGTCACCCTCGACATCGAGGACGGCGAGTTCCTCACCATCGTCGGTCCCTCGGGGTCGGGGAAATCGACGCTCCTGCGGATGGTCGCGGGGTTGGAGGACATCAGCTCCGGGACGATTCGCATCGGCGACCGCGTCGTCAACGACATCCAGCCCCAAGATCGGGGCGTGGCGATGGTGTTCCAGAACTACGCGCTGTACCCTCACATGTCCACGCGGAAGAACATGGCCTACGGCCTGAAGCTGACCTCCGACCTCTCGGACGACGAGGTCCAACAGCGCGTCGAGGAGGCCGCCGAGATGATGGGCATCGAGGACCAACTCGGCAAGAAGCCGGGAAGCCTCTCGGGCGGCCAACAGCAGCGCGTGGCGACGGGTCGCGCCATCGTCCGCGACCCCGAGGTCTTCCTGATGGACGAGCCGCTCTCGAATCTCGACGCGAAGCTCCGAGCGCACATGCGCACGGAGATTCAACGCATCCACGAGGAACTCGGCACCACGTTCATCTACGTGACGCACGACCAAGAGGAGGCGATGACGATGTCCGACCGCGTCGCCATCCTCAACCACGGCGAAGTCCAACAGATCGGAACGCCCGACGAGATATACAACGAGCCGAAGAATCTCTTCGTCGCGGACTTCGTGGGCAGTCCGGCGATGAACACCTTCGACGTGACTTTCGACGGGACGACGCTGACGGCTACGGACTTCGAGTACGAGGTCTCGTCGACGCGCGCCGAGCGGGTGCGCGAGCGCGCCGGCGACGACGCGTCGCTCGTGCTCGGGATTCGACCGGAGGATATTCACATCGCCGAGGCGGACGCCGAGAACGCCATCGAGACGATACTCGACGTCCGGGAGCCCGTCGGGTCCGACAACTACCTCTACCTCGAAATGGAGGGCGTCGAGGAGTGTCGGGTGCGCGTCCCCGGTGACGTGAAGCCCCGCGAGGGCGAGGCCCTCACCGTCTCCTTCGACGAGGACGACATCCACCTCTTTCGGGCGTCCGACGGCGAGAACATCCTCGCCGAGGAACGCGGCCAGCACGAAGTCACCGCGTGAACGGCACTCGGCGGTAACGGGTCGTGAACGGATGCTCGCGCGGTCGACGCTGCGCCCTACATAGAAGTCGAACAGGCATGCGTTCGTTCGCGGACCACGACTTGCGGGAGACTACCGACGGCGCGCTGCGGCCCGCGCTCGTCTGTCTCGGGTGAGGGGCCATCGACGTCGGCGTCGCGGATCGCGCGTTCTACTCGGAGCGGTCGTCAGTCGTTCTGAAATATAGAATCTTTATTCATTCGGGTACGTAGACAAACGTAGGGGAGCGAAACACACGGTACGGACGACCGCGAAAGACGGGACCGGCGAACTCGCTACCCTCCTCGCCAAGGAGTGCGGCGAACATGATCGAGGTCGACCCCAACCAGTAGCGTCGAAAATAGAGAACAGCGTGGACCCCGTTTCGCCGTCGTACAGAGGTATTTTACATTAATATCTTTGTAAGCCTTCGGCCCAACATCCGTGTGATTTGTTCTGTATTTCAGAACGGATCGGTGAGTCGGCCGTCACCGCGGGTGCAGGCGTGCCATCGCCGCCCTGTACGGTGTGAACGCAATCGCACGATCGATCCGCCGTCGTCGGCCCCATAGCGTATCGGCCCGCCACCCGACCGTCCTGCCCGCGGTGATATTATCTTGTCATCCTCAGTGTATTATACGCACATGATACCACTACCGCCCACGAACGGCCTAGAGTACCGTAGCGACGTCTCCTGATGCCGTCGACGCGTCGGACGACGCCTATGACCTCACGACGACGCGCGACGGTAGACGGGTGTACGAGAGGACGGCGTCAACGAGTGAGATGACAACATGATTGGAGATACTCGTCGGGTGCCTCGACCAGCACAACGACCTCCAGAGAGTGGTGTTGCTCAGGGGGACGGGGGCTCGTACCGTCAGACAGTTTCACGCTCACCGGGGATGACGAGGTCAGAATCGACATCAAGAACATGGGACGCCTGGTCAGTTGGATGGTCGCAGTCTAACGCGGTCCGGACGCGACGCGCCAGCGGGCTGGCCAGCGACGTATCCCCCAAGATCGAGAGATATGACACCACAAGTACTATATGCGTCTACCGAGGCGAATGTAACGAACGATGGCGAACGACATCCCATCCACCGATTTCATTACGAACAGGCGCAAAGTTATGGCCAGTCTCGGTGCGCTCGGCGCGAGCGCGCTCGCCGGTTGCGGCGGGAGTTCCGGCGGCGGCGAAAACAATAGTGGCGGGTCCAGTAGTCAGAGTAGTGGATCAGAATCATCCGGCGGAACCCTCGAAGTTCTCCACGGGTGGACCGGGGGAGACGGTAGCAACGCGATCGAGGCGCTCAAGCAAGAATTCAAAAACACGCACCCCGAGGTCAAGACCAATATCAAGGCGGTCGGCGGGAGCGCGAACGTCAGCCTGAACGCAACGGTGACGCGCCGGCTCGCGAATAACAATCCGATGAGTTCCTTCGCCAACTGGCCGGGGAAGAACCTCCAGCGGTACGAGGGCGCACTCATGGACCTCGAAGAAGACGTCTGGGACGCAAACGGTCTGAAGGACAAGATATTCGACCCGGCGGTCGAGAAATGTAAGTTCAACGGGATAATGCCGACGGTTCCCATCGGCTCCCACCGGCTGAACAACCTCTTCTACAACGTCCACGTCTTCGAGGAGGCGGGCGTGAACGCCGAAGACCTCACAGACCCCTCATCGCTCGTTGACGCGCTCGAAAAGATCCAGAAGAACACGGACGCCGTCGGGATGGCACAGGCGATGAAGGCGCCATTCACGAACCTTCAGCTGTTCACGGAGATTCTCATGGGGCAGGCCGGCGTGAAGTCGTATATGAACTTCATCAACGGGAACCCCAACCGGAGCGATATCGCCGACGCCCTCGAGACTGAAAAGACCATCCTAGAGAACTACATCAACAACGACTCTTCCTCGATCAACTACACCACGGCGAACTCGAAGGTGATGTCCGGGAAGGCGGGCTGTATTCACGAGGGGAACTGGATGTACGGGATGTACCGCGCCGACGAGAGTTTCAAGTACAAAGAGGACTGGGACTGGATCCCTTTCCCCGGGACGGAGGGGTTGTACGTCTTCCACCTCGACTCCTTCATCGCGACGGCGAACAACCCGTCCCCGGACACGACGAAAACGTGGGAGAAGTTCGTCGGGTCGAAGAAGGCCCAAGTGACGTTCAACAACCCGAAGGGGTCGGTACCGCCGCGCAACGATATCGACCCGGAGAAGCTCACGCCGTTCCTGAAGATGACCTACAAGGACCTCCTCTCGGCGGACCAGCTCCCGCCGACGACGGCTCACGGACTCGCTGTCTCCCCGAAGACGCTCGGCGACCTCAAGAGCGCGTTCGGGAACGACTTCATGGGACCATTCCACGTCGACAAGACGGCGGACGCGCTCGTCTCCGCGGTGAGCAGCTGAGACCTTTCTCCCACGACAATACATGGTTACACAGAACCCGACCGATCACGCGGGCCGGACGGATGAGAGGCCGTTCTCGGAGCGGCTCCAGCACTTCGTCAACGGGACGTTCGTCCGATCACTCCCGTTCTGGGGGATCCCGTTCCTGCTCATGGGGAGCGCCGTCTACGCCGGAATCGGGTGGAACGTCCTCATCTCGCTGACCGACTACGAGGGGTTGGCGTCCGCGAGCTACTCCCAGCTCGACTTCGAGATGTACGCGCGGGCCTTCGGCAGCTCGACCTTCTGGACGGCCGCGCAGAACACGTTCGTCCTGCTCGTCGCGTTCACTGTCATCTGCCTTGTCCTCGGGCTAGCGCTGGCGGTGCTCCTCGACCGGAACATCCGGTACTCCGAGTCCGTCCAGACGATATACGTCCTCCCGATGGCGCTCTCGTTCGTCATCACCGCCCAGCTCTGGCTGTGGATGTACAACCCGGATAGCGGCCTCGTGAACCTCGCCATCAAGACGCTCGGGCTCTCTTCGATCGACTTCCTCGGAAATCCAAAGTTCGCCCTCGCTGCGGTGATCTTCGCCCTCGTCTGGCAGTTCAGCGGATACGCGATGGTCGTCTACCTCGCGGGACTCCGATCCATCCCTACGTCTCAGTTCGAGGCCGGGAAGATAGACGGCGCGAGCACCGCGCGGATCTATCTCCGGATCATCATCCCACAACTTCGCGCGTCCTCGGTCAGCGCCGCGGTAGTGCTGATGGTGTTCGCGCTGAAGGCGTTCACCTTCCTCTATTCGCTCACGGGCGTGTTCCGGCCACCGAACGGGACTGACATCCTCGCGACGCTGATGGTGCGACGTGCGTTCAAGTACACGGAGTGGGCGTACGGCGCGGCCATCGCCACGATGTTGCTGTTGTTGGCGCTCGGCGTCATCGCACCGTACCTCTACTACCAGCACAAACACGGGAGTCTCTGAGATGTCCGTTTCCACACCAACGACAGACGACCTCGCCGACTGGTACACCGATCTGACGTGGACACGCGCGGCGCTATACGCGCTCGTCCTGCTCGGGGTCGTGTTCTTCCTCGCACCGCTCGAGACGGGGCTGATGACGGCGTTCAAGTCGAACGCCGCAGTCATCCGCACGCTCCCGTTCCTGCCGCCGTTCGGGGATGGGTTCACGCTCGACAACGCGCAGTTCGCGTGGAACCATCTCAGCGGTCCACTCCTCAACTCGCTCGTGATGTCCATCCCGGCGACGCTGTTCACCGTGCTGTTCGCGAGTATGGCAGCGTACGGGCTGACGATGGTGGACTGGCGCGGCCAACTCGCCGTGCTCAGCCTGTTCTTGGTCGGCGTGTTCGTCCCCTATCAGGCCGTGCTCGTGCCGCTCGCGCGGTTCTGGAACAACATCTTGCCGCTCGGGAAAATGGTCGCGCCGTACGTCGCAGCGCTCCCGTACTTCACGGAGAACCATGCGGTGCTCGTGCCGCTGATCATCACGCACGTCGCGTACGGCATCCCGATCATCACGGTGCTGTTCCGGTCGTACATGCAGACGCTCCCGACATCGCTCGTTGAATCCGCGATGATAGACGGTGCGAGCGTGACGAAGATCTACTACCGCATTATCGTCCCGCTCTGCAAGCCGATGTTCGCCGTCGTCTTCATCTACCAGTTCACGCAGATTTACAACGAGTTCTTATTCTCTCTGACGCTTATCGGGAACGCGTCGAGTTCAGCGGCGACGGTGACGCTCGTCCTACCGAGTCTCGGGGCGTCCGTTAGCGGGATGGACTTCGGGGTTCGGATGTCGGCGTCGCTCCTCGCAGCGATTCCGACGCTCATCATCTACGTCGCGTTCGCCGAACAGTTCGCCAAAGGACTCGCAACGGAAGCCTGAAACCATGGGAGAGATCAACCTATCCAACCTGACGAAACGATTCGGCGACGTTGTCGCCGTGAACGACCTCGATCTGGAAATCGAGGACGGGGAGTTCCTCGTCCTCGTCGGCCCGTCCGGCTGCGGGAAGTCCACGACGCTCCGCTGTGTCGCAGGGCTGGAGACACCGTCCAGTGGCCAGATCCGATTCGACGAGACGGACGTCACCTACCGCGTCCCACAGAACCGGGACGTGGCGATGGTCTTCCAGGACTACGCGCTCTACCCGCACATGACTGTACGGGAGAACATGAAGTTCGGCTTGGAGGAGGAGCCCGATTACACGGACGAGGAGCGCGAGGAGCGCGTCGAGTCCGTCGCGGACTTACTCGACATTCCCGACCTGCTCGACCGGAAACCCGGCGAACTCTCGGGGGGCCAACAGCAACGGGTCGCACTCGGTCGTGCTATCGTCCGCGACCCCTCGGTGTTCCTGATGGACGAGCCGCTCTCGAATCTCGACGCGAAGCTCCGCGCGACAATGCGGATGGAGCTCCAACACCTGCAGGAGGACCTCGGTGTCACCACCGTCTACGTCACGCACGACCAGACCGAGGCGATGACGATGAGCGACCGGATGGCTGTGATGAACGACGGGGAACTCCAGCAGGTCGGCGAACCTCTGGATCTCTATCACGCCCCCGCGAACCTGTTCGTCGCCGAGTTTCTCGGCGAACCGAACATGAACCACCTCAACGGGACGGTCGACGACGGCCGGTTCGTCGCCGACAGCTTCACCTACCCGTTTGACGACTCGGTGCTCGACGACGTCGAGGACGCGGATGACGTCGTCCTCGGCGTCCGCCCGGAGTCGGTCGAGATCCTCGACGACGACCCGGAAGCGGTGTCACTCGGCGATCGCGAGTTCGAGATGACAGTGGATGTCGTCGAACCGATGGGGAATGAGCACGTCGTTCACCTCGATTTCGCCGCCGACGCGTCGGAGTCGCTCACCGCAATCGCCGACGGAATGCGTCGCATCGAGGAGGGCGAGTCCGTTATCGTCCACTTGCCACACGACGCCGCCCATGTGTTCGATGCGAGAACCGGCGTGGCCCTCCACAACCGGCGGGTCTCGTTCGATGGTTCGAGCGACCAGCTTGACGAGCCGCGCGTCTGAGTAGGCGATCGCCGCGGGACTCCGATGCGTCCCGGGATGCGATTTTAATTTCTCGCAGTCGCTACGACACGTATACGACGACTCGATCGGCCGGACACGTACCTTGACGTCCGCGGCCTCGCGACCGTCTGGTTCGCCCGGCCGAACGGGTTCGCCTGTCTGATCCGCGAAGAACTGTGCGTGCTGACGGCGAACATCAAGGCCGACCGGCTCGCGGAGGGGGAGATCCCAGCTGACGCCGTCGTCGATCACTATCCATGGCACGAGACGGACCTCGTGGACGCGCTCACTGATCGGGATCCGACGCCGACTCAGTGGACGCCGACGTGTCTCGGTTCGAGCGCGGCCGAAGCGGCGCTCACGGGCCAACTGGCCGAGCGCGACGTTCGTGGGCCGGTGGTCCTTGTCGGCGGTGCCGAGAGCGCGGTACGCCACCGCCACTTCACGCCAACAGACACCGAACTTGGCGCGTACGCGCTGGTGTCGGTGACGGCCTCCCGCGGCGGCTTCTTCAAGTGCGGAAATTAGAGTACTTTCGAGGGAGAAGGTCCGGACCTTTCGGACAGTTTCGATCGCGGGCGTCGAAATCGCGTACATGGTCCTCTGGATGCTCGGTCTGGTCGTCCTCTTCGGCCTTCTCCTCCAACGGACCCGATGCGGACACCACGTCTACGCGACGGGTGACGACGAGTCAGCCGCGAACCGGAGCGGGATCGACACCGACCGCATCAAGATCACGAACTTCGTCATCACCGGAGTCGTCACGGCCGTCGCTGGCGTCCCGTCGATCACGTACTTCGGGTCGATGTTCGGCTCCGCGGGACGAGGGTTCGAGCTGTTGATCATCGCCGCGGTCGTCATCGGCGGCACGAATCTCTTCGGCGGCGAGGGCAGTATCTCCGGCATGTTCCTCGGTTCGCTCGTCATCGCCGTCATCCCCGTTCTCCTGGTTCTGAACGGGATGTCGGTCGCGTTTCAGGAGACGTTGACCGGCGCGGTTATCATCGGTGCGGTCATGATCGATATCTTCCTCCGCGACTGAGCCATCCCTCCGCTTTCGATCCGCACCCCCGGAATCGACGGACTTCCCGTCGATCCATCGGACGGCGCGCTCCCGCTACGCAGACGGCGGCGAACGACTCGCCACGCGCCGATGCCGCCATCGGTATCGATAACGACTCCGCCACGCTCCCGGTCGATCGGGTGGGGCGATCGACGCGATGGTCGGAACGGGTGTCCCACTAGGGTGAACAGACATAAGTGGGTATGCGTAGAAGACCCGGAGCATGGGAACACAGAACTCGACGGTTCAGGCGACCCGGACGAGCATCGCGATCGTAGAGGCGCTCGTTCGACTGGACGGTGCGGGCGTTACCGAGCTCGCGACCGAACTCGACCTCCCGAAGAGCACGGTTCACAACCACCTCGATACGCTCCGTGACATCGAGTACGTCGTGAAGGCGGACGGGGAGTACAACGTGGGCCTGCGGTTCTTGAAGCTGGGCGAGTACTCCCGTAACCGCCTCAAGATCTACGACATCGTGCGGCCGGAGATCGACGCGCTCGCGGAGCAGACCGGCGAGTTGGTCAACCTCTCGGTCGAGGAGTACGGCCGCGGCGTCTATCTGTACCTCGCGCGGGGCGACGAGGCGGTTCATCTCGACACGCACGCCGGGATGCAGGTGCACCTCCACTGCACGGCGCTCGGGAAGGCGATCCTCGCACACACGCCGGAGGAGCGCGTCGAGCAGATCCTCGACATGATGGGGATGCCCTCGCGCACCGAGCAGACGGTCACGGACCGCGGGGAGCTGTACGAGGAACTCGAGACGAT
This sequence comes from Halarchaeum nitratireducens, assembly GCF_014647155.1. Classification (GTDB taxonomy): domain Archaea; phylum Halobacteriota; class Halobacteria; order Halobacteriales; family Halobacteriaceae; genus Halarchaeum; species Halarchaeum nitratireducens. Next base: position 24,687 of record NZ_BMOQ01000006.1, read on the forward strand.
CCGAGAACGGGGGTACGCGTACGACCGACAGGAGCGACTAGACGGCCTCCGCTGCGTCGCGGCGCCGATCACGACGTCGGAGCAAGAGATCGTCGGCGCGATCAGCGTGTCCGGGCCGACCAGCCGGATGCAGGGTGAGCGCTTCGATACCGAGATCCCGGACGCGCTTCGCGACACCGCCAACGTGGTCGAGCTCAACATGACTTACTCGTAGACGCGGCCGACGCGCCCGCCGTCAACACGGTCGTTCAGACAGAGTGAACGGGAGTCGACGGCGAATTGCCCCCGGTTCGGAACACGCGCTCGCCCGCCTTCACTCACGGTGACGCGAAACGGCGTGGTGGGTCAGTCGTAGACGTGACGGCTGCCGGTACTGTTCGCTTCGATGTAGTCCCAGTCGTACGCGACGCCGAGCCCCGGCCCATCCGGGACGGGAACGGTTCCGTCGTCGTCGACCGTCTCGAACTGATCCTCGTAGCCGTCGGCGTAGATCGGCGGGGTCGTGTTCGCCGCGTCGGGGTGGACGAGCGCCATCTCGTAGTAGTTGGCGTTGCGGGTGGCCGCGATGCAGTGACGCTGTGCGGGGCCGGGCGCGTGGAACTCCGTGTCGATCCCGAACCCTTCGGCGACGCGTGCCACCTTCATCGCGCCCGTGATGCCGCCGTCGTACTCGGGATCCGCGCGAAGGAAGTCGGTCGACTCCGAGGCGGCGAAGTCGGACTTGATCTCGAGCCCGCGAATGTGTTCGGTCTGGAGGATCGGCGTGTCGAGCTTCTGCCGGAGCTTCCGATGGGCGTGTTGGCTGATCCCCGCGTCCCGGAAGGGATCTTCGTACCAGAAGAACCCCTCCTCGTCGAGCGCGCGCCCGAGTTTCAGCGCGTCCGCGAACGTCTCCAGTTCGCAGGCCGGGTCGTGCATCAAGTCCATCTCGTCGCCGACGGCGTCCCCGACCGCGTGGACCGCGTCGATCTCGCGCGAGAGGTCGCGCGCGGCGTCGCCGCCGCCCCAGCCGTGGATCTTGAACCCCGCGTACCCCTGTTCGCGCGCCTCCTCGGCGAACTCGGCGAACGCCGCGGGCGAGTCGAGGCCGCCGTGCTCGTCGCCGTGATACGTGGAGGCGTACGCGGGGATTCGCTCCCGATAGGTCCCGAGGAGTTCGTGAATCGGTGCGTCGTAATACTTCCCGGCGAAGTCCCACAGCGCGATGTCGACGGGACCGATTCCCATTCGATCGTACTTCCGGAGGGCGCGTTTGATCTCGCTCCAGTGTTTCTCCCGTTCGAGGGGGTTCTCGCCGATCAGATAGTCGGCGAACATGTTCACCTGCGCCGCTCCCGGGGAGTTCCCCCCGACGTACTCGCCGGTGATTCCGGTGTCCGTGTGCACACGGAGCGCGAACAGTTTGCGCGTCGTCGTCGACCCGGGTTCGTAGACGAGATTGAACCCGTGTTCGTCCGTCCCCACGTCCGCCAGCTCGTACGCGAATTCGGTGCTGTCGATTCGGGTGATCTCGGGTGCCATACGTGAGACACCCACGGCGGCGCGATAAAGCTTGGTGGCCGAGACCCGATCCGGCCCCAGCGCCCGGCCCGTAGTCCGATCGAACGGGCGACGGCAACTGGATCCGTATCCGAGACGTCTCTCAGCAACACAAGAGCTAAGACCGGGACCGAACATGTACCCAGCATGCGTTACCAGCAGCTAATGCGAGGTTCCGAGAGTCACCTCGTCGCCGAAACCGACGGGGCTTACTACGACCTCACAGCCGCCAAGCCCGAACTCGAGGGGTTCCGTGATCTCGCTCGCTCCGCGTCGGTCGCCGACGCCTCGATCGACGCCCTCGCGGCCGATGTGCTCGACGACGCACCCGAGATCGACGCCGGCGACGTCGCGTCCGATCGCGACCTCCCCGTCGTCCCCGAAGAGGTGTGGGCGGCGGGCGTCACGTACCAGATCAGCGAGCAGGCGCGGCAAGCGGAGAGCGACACGCCCGACATGTACGTCGACGTCTACGACGCCGAGCGGCCGGAGGTGTTCTTCAAAGCGACGCCGTCACGGACCGTCGGCCCGAACGAGGATGTCGGCGTCCGCGCGGACTCCGAGTGGAACGTCCCCGAACCCGAACTGGGGATCGTCCTCTACCGGGGCGACGTCGTCGGATACACGATCGGCAACGACGTCTCCAGCCGCGACATCGAGGGTGAGAACCCGCTCTACCTCCCGCAGGCGAAGGTATACGACCGGTGTTGTTCGATCGGTCCCTGTATCGTCAGCACCGGCGACATCCCCGATCCACACGATCTCTCGATGTCCATGTCGGTCACGCGCGACGGTGTGGAGATCTACGCGGACGAGACGTCGACGATCGAGATGGTCCGCACCTGCGAGGAGCTCGCCGACTACTACACGCGGCACAACGCGATTCCCGAACTCGCCGTCCTCCTCACCGGGACGTCGATCGTGCCGGACGAGGGCTTCGACCTCACCGCGGGCGACGTCGTGTCGATCGACATCGAGGGAATCGGCACGCTCACGAACGGCGTCCGCACGGTCTGAAGGTCCGTTCGAGCGGCCGTCGGGTCCCTCGGGGTTCGGGACGGCACGTGGTCTCTCTCACGACGCGCTTACGACGCGCGTCACGGGACGCGTCCACGGGCCAGCGCGTCCTTCGGCGGATTCAGTCGTAGAGCTCGGAGACGTCGAAGACGGGTTTGACCGTCTGGCCGTCGACGAACGCGTCGAAGGCCTCGTCGGCGTCGAGCAGCGAGAAGCGGTCGTCGATGAACGTCTGTGCATCCACCTCCCGACTCCTGATCATGCGTAGCGCGCGTTCGAAGTCCTCGTACATCGACGCGTACGAGCACTGGAGGTCGATCTCGGAGCGGACGAGCGGCGAGTACGGCATCGTCGTCTCGCCGGTCTGGCCGACGAGCACGATCTGGCCGCCCTTCCGGACTTGCTCGACGGCGGTCGTCAGGCCGGAGGGGTGCCCGGTCGTGTCGAAGACGACGTCGTAGCCGACGCCGTCGGTGACTTCTGCGCGCTTCTCGGCCATGTCCTCGCCGACGGTCACCGTCTCGAACCCGAGTTCGCACGCGAGCGGGAGTCGATAGTCGGTGTCCGGGCCGACGCCGGAGACGACGACGTCCCCGCCCTGCGCGCGCGCGACCTGCGCGGTCAACTGCCCGATGGGACCCGGGCCCTCGACGAGCACGCGGTCACCGGGGCCGACGCGCGAGTTCTCGATGACGGCGCGCGCGGCGATGCTCGTCGGTTCGACGACGGCGGCGTGTTTCGACCGCACGTCGTCCGGGACGGGGTGGAGGGCGTCTTCGGGGACGGCGATGTAGCGTTCGTACGCGCCGTCGTGGTCGACGCCGGTGATGACCGCGTCCTGGCAGACGTTCGACTCGCCGATGCGACACTGATAACACTCGCCACAGCCCCGGATCGGCCGCTCGACGACGCGGTCGCCGGCGGCGAACTCGGTGACGTCTTCACCGGTCTCGACGACGGTGCCGCAGTACTCGTGCCCGATGACGTTCGGGAGGTCCATGCGCTCGAACGCCGACTCGAACTCGTAAATACCGGCGTCGCTCCCGCAGAGACCGGCGTACTCCACCTCGACGAGCGCCTCGTCGGCGGCGGGCGTGGGACGCTCGCGGTCGATGAGCTCTAGCGCGCCAGCTGTCCGCTCTACTTTCGCCAATCCTCGCATACAGACAGGTCAGTAACCATCGACCATAACTCTATAGGATACGCGTCAATCTTCGGGATTCCACAACGATAATGTAGTACGTTTCCGCAGCACTGGTATGGTCGAGTACGAGCACACACCGGTGAGTGTCGCCGACAAGCGCGCGGTCGTCGTGGGCGGGACGAGCGGGATCGGACAGGCGATCGCGCTCGGCTTTGCGAGCGAGGGCGCGGACGTCGTCGCGACGAGTCGGAGCGAGGAGAAAGTCGCGGAGACGAGCGACGCGATCGAGGCGCGCGGAGCCGAGACGGTCCGCGTCACCTGTGACGTCACCGACTCGGAGTCGCTCGCCGACGTCCGCGAGGCCGCCGTCGAAGCCCTCGGCGGGATCGACATCGTCGTCGCCTCACAGGGCGCGATCTCTCGGGAGACCGTGCTCGGCATCGACGACGCGGACTGGGACTTCGTGACCGACGTCGCGCTCGACGGCGTCCGCCGCGTCACGCAGGCGTTCGCGCCCGCGATCGACGACGGCGGGAGCATCGTCAACATCTCGTCGCTGGCGGCTCGGCTCTCGATGGCGAACCTCCCGGCGTACGCGGCGGCGAAGGGCGGCGTCGAGGCGTTCACGCGTGCGGCCGCGAAGGAGCTCGGTCCCGACGTCCGCGTCAACGCCATCGCACCCGGGTTCGTCATCACGCCGCAGAACGCGGAGACGTACGCCGAGGGGACGGAGAAGCGCGAACGCATCGACGAACGCGCGATACTCGGTCGCGTCGCCCGCCGCGACGAGATCGTCGGTGCGGCGGTCTATCTCGCGAGCGACGCGTCGTCGTACGTCACCGGCGAAGTCATCACCGTCGACGGCGGCTTCGCGGACAGCGCGTTCTAACGGGGCGGCCTCGCGCGTTCGGCTCCGCGACGATCGGGACGACGAAACGTCGAGGCGACGCGCGAGGTCGGTCGTTCGGTAAAAATCGAGAGAAACGGACGATGGGGGCGTCGAGAGGGGCGCCTCAGTAGTTCTCGTAGACGGTCTTCGAGATCGTGTAGAAATCGAGCCCGGCGTCGCCCTGTTCGCGCCACGTCTCGCTCGAGGAGTTCTTGAAGCCACCGAAGGGCACGTGGAGTTCGAGACCGGTCGTCGCCTCGTTGATCTTCACGACGCCGGCCTCGACGTCGCGCGTGAAGCGGTTGATCTCGGAGTGGTCGTTCGATACGATGCTGGCGGCCAGCCCGTACTCGACGTCGTTACAGACCTCCAGGGCCTCCTCGTAGCTCGAAACGGAGATCACGGCGAGCACGGGACCGAAGACCTCCTCCTGGGCGATCCGCATGTCGCGATCGACGTCGGTGAAGACCGTCGGCTCGACGTAGTAGCCGTCGCCGAAGCGATCGCCGGTGGGCTGACTACCGCCCGCGGCGAGTTCGGCGCCCTCGTCGGCGGCGATGTCGATGTATTCGAGCGTCCCCTCGAGCTCGGACTCGGAGACCTGCGGGCCCATCTCGTACTCGTTGCCGGGGCCGATCTCGATGCTCTCGGCGCGCTCGACGATGGCGTCGACGAAGTCGTCGTAGACGTCCTCGTGGACGATGGCGCGCGACGTGGCCGTGCACGCCTGCCCGGTCACGCCGAACGCGCCGCCGGCGACGATGTCGGCGGCGTCGGCGACGTCGGCGCTGTCCATGACGAGGGTGGGGTTCTTGCCACCCATCTCCATCTGCACGCGCTTCTGGTCGTCCGTCGCCTGCTCGTAGACCGTGTTCCCGACCTGGCTACTCCCGGTGAAGGAGACGGCGTCGACGCGGTCGTGCGTGGCGAGCTCGGTCCCGACTTCGCTTCCGGGACCCGTGACGAGGTTGACCGCGCCGTCGGCGATGCCGGCCTCGTCGAGCGCCTCGACGATGGCGTGTGCCGGCCCGGGGGCGACGGACGCGGGCTTGATGACGACGGCGTTCCCGGCGGCGAGCGCGGGCGCCATCTTCCACGCGGGGATCGCGATAGGGTAGTTCCACGGCGTGATGAGGGAGACGACGCCGACCGGCTCGTCGACCGTGTACAGGTTCGTCCCCGTCCCGCTCGCGGACTTGACGTCGCCGCCCATGTCGCGCGTCTTGCCGGCGTAGTAGTGGAAGATGTCGATCGCCCGCTGGACCTCGCCGCCGGCCTCGGCGTGCGTCTTCCCCTCCTCGGCGGTGAGGAGTTCGGTCAGCTCTTCCTTGCGGTCGGCGAGGATGTCGCCGGCCCGTCGGAGGACGTCGCCGCGCTGGGGCGCGGGCGTAGCTTCCCACTCGTCCGCGGCGGCGGCCGCGGCGTCGACGGCGTCGGCGGCGTCGGCGGCGCTCGACTGCTGGTAGGTGTTGACGACGTCGCTCGGGTTCGCGGGATCGGTCACGTCGACGGTGTCTCCCGTGCTCGCTGCGACCCACTCCCCTCCGACGTAATTCTGGCGTGTATCTACCATACGATATCCCATTGGACGTCATTACAAAGGGGTCTTTCGGTCTCGGCATGCGTCGCCCTGCCACGAAAACCGTTCACTCAGTATGAACGAGATGTCGGTCAGACGGGATACGAGTGAGGATAGTGTCGAGTGGGGGTAGCGACGTGTTCGCGCCGTCGTGCGACGACGCGGCCAGTCCATCGCAGCGCCGGTGATCCGTAGACGGTGAACGCGCCGTCTCCCGAACGGGCGGAAATCGCCCGGTCTTACGTGTATACTCCCGTCAATAACTCAGCGGACGAGAGACGACGGGGTTCACTCCAGTCGAACGATCGAGCCGCAACGTGACGGGGCGCGGGAGAGGCGGTCCGCGCACGCGGTAACGGACGTGCGAGTACGATCGGCGTGCCGGGAGTGCGGGGACGCCCGCGATAGGCGATCGTCGGACGCTCGGAGACGACGCGGGATCGCCGGCACGCCACCGGCCGACGGACTCGTAGTGTAAAAGGCGGCGTCGGTGGAGGGACGAGCGGCGTCAGCAAAGAGGGGGCGAACGGCCGTCAGGCGAGCGGGAGAATCGTGGAGTAGACGAGGACGATGATCAGGGCGGCCACGGAGAGGATCGAGGTGACCGCGGTCCACGTCTTGAACGTCTCGGACTGCGTCAGACCGCCGATCTCCTTGACGATCCAGAAGCCGGAGTCGTTGTACCACGACGTCGTGATCCCGCCGGCGCCGATGGCCATGACGAGGTAGGCGGGGTGGACGGTGAGCTCGGGCACCAGCGGTGCCATGATCCCGCCGGTCGTGATCATCGCGACGGTGGCCGAACCCTGCGCGATGCGGACGATGGCGGCGATGAGCCACGCCGTAATGAGCAGGCCGATACCGAGGCCACTGAGCGCGTTCGCGATCACCATCCCGATGCCGGAGGCCGCGAGCATCGCACCGAACGCACCGCCGGCCGCGGTGATCGCGGCGATGTTCCCACCGTTCTGGAGCGCCTCGGTGAGCTCGTCCTGCCAGATCTGGCGCGGGAAGTCGTCCATGCGGAGGTAGGTGATGGCGGCGACCATCGCCGCGACGGTGAGTGCGAAGTTCGCGTCCCCGATGAAGTTCGTGAGCGGATCGAGGGCCTGAAGCGACGGGTAGCTACCGGAGAAGGTATCGACGAAGGTCCCGGCGGCGATGAAGAGGACGGCGACGAGGATCGGGAGCAGGGACTCGAAGAAGCCCGGCAGGCTCTCGATCGGTTTCTGGGCCTGGTTCTCGAGGTCCTCTGCGGTCGTGCCCATGGACTCTCGAAGCGGAATGTCCACGCGCTCGTTAATGAAGCGACCGTACGCGACGCCGGCGATGAGTGCAGCGGGGATGGCGGTCGCGAGACCGACCACGATCGTCATGCCGAGGATCGACTCTCCCGCGCCGAGCTTTTGTGCGACGGCGAGCGGGCCAGGAGTCGGGGGGATGAACGCGTGCGCGGCCGTGCCACCGCCGCCGACGACGGCGATGTAGAGGGCGTAGTTATCCCCGATGCGCGCACGCATCGAGCGTGCGAGCGGCGCCATGAGGTAGAACACGTTGTCGAAGAACACCGGGATGGCCAGCACGGTGCTGCTTCCCCAGAGGGCGAAGTCGGCGTTGTCATCGGAGACCAGCGACTGGAACGAGCGAACGACGCGGTTCGCCGCCCCGGATTCGGTCATCGATTTCCCGATGATCGCGGCCATCAGGATGGGGATACCGATTCCGGCCATGTTGTTCCCGAACGCGGTCGCGACGTCGCCGGGTATGGATCCGAACGCGACGTCGGGCATGAGGAGAGCGTTCACCAGTCCGACGGTGAACGCCGAGATGACGAGGCCGACGAACGCCGGGAGATCCAAGACGACGAGTAGCAATACGACGACTATGACACCAATAGCCAACGCCGTGAGGGCGGGGAGTGCTGCTGGCATGGGAGTTCTACATCATCCACAATAATGAGGGTGGTATAAAAACACTATGGATATGGTAGTACGTCTTCCCCCGGCGACGGGAACACACTTATCAACCACGAAAATGATGGTGAGGGTATGCAGCGAGGACTGATCGTCGTCGAAGAGACGCCCGCACACGCGGATCTCCTCCGCGAGGCCGAAGAGCACGCACGTGGTGCCGACGCACCGCTCACAGTGATGACGTTCGCCACCGAGCGGGACGTGGGCGAGGGTGTCGAGAAGTTCGAAGCCCTCGGCGGCGTCGAAGGCATCACCTACGACGACGAGGAGGAGTTCATCGACGCCGCGGAGGACGCCCTCTCCGAGTACGTCGAACGAGTCTTGGGTGACACCGAGATCTCGTACGACGTCGTCGTCGAAGTCATCGACGGCGGCTACGGGACGGCGACACTCGCCGCCGCCGACGACCACGGCGCCGACCACGTCTTCATCACCGGCCGGCGTCGCTCCCCGACGGGGAAGGCGATCTTCGGCGATTGGATCCAGCGCGTCCTCCTCGGCTTCGGCGGGTTCGTCACCGTTCAGACGCGCGAGAAGGAGGAAACGTAACGCCGCGATCGCCGAGCTCGTTTTCGATCGCGGACGCGAGTACAGCGATTCTGCCGGCCCCGCTCCCTGCGCCGACCCCGAGGACGAGGCGTGTCGGGTAGTCGATGAGGTACCGTTTCGCTACGCCTCGTCGAGTTGGGCGACGCGAGGCATCGCTTGCCCGGCGAGTCGGGTCACTCCTCGTCGAATAGCGTCTCACCGGCGACCATGTGCTCCTCGACGACGTCGAGGTCGAGGGTGAGGCCGAGTCCGGGTTCTTCGGGGACCTCCATGCGTCCCTCCTCGATGAGGTTCGACTCCTCGACGAGGTCCTCCCACCAGCCGAGTTCGTAGGAGTGGTACTCCAGAGCGAGCGAGTTCGGGATGGCGGCGGCGACCTGCGCGGACGCCATCGTCCCGATCGGCGAGGAGACGTTGTGCATCGCGACCGGGATGTAGTACATGTCCGCGATGTCCGCGATCTTGCGGGTCTCGCGCATCCCCCCGACGCGGGGCAGGTCGGGCGCGACGATGTCGACCGCCTGCGGTTCGAGAAGCGTCCGCTGGCCGAACTTCCGGTAGACGTTCTCGCCGACGGCGATCGGCGTCGACGTCGAATCCGTTACTTTCTGCTGGACGTCGTGGTTCTCCGGCGGGACGGGGTCTTCGAGCCACCAGACGTCGTACGGTTCGAGCTCGCGCGCGAGTCGCTTCGCGCTGCCCGCGGTGAACGACCAGTGACAGTCGAAGGCGACGTCCGCCCGGTCACCGACGGCCTCCGTCGTCGCCTCCACGATCTCGACTTTGTGGTCGATCTCGGGGTTGCGGAGGTGGCGGTTCGCGCGGTCCTTCCCGTGGCCGCTCGGGACGTCGAGATCGAACTTGATCGCGTCGTAGCCGAGGTCCTCGACGACGCGCTCGGCCTCCGCGGCGCAGGCCTGCGGGTCGGCTTCGTTCTCCGTGTGGAGGTCGCAGTAGACGCGGACCTCGTCGCGGTATTTCCCACCGACGAGCTGGTAGGCGGGGACGTCGAGGAGCTTCCCGGCGACGTCGTGGAGGGCGATCTCGATCCCGGAGATCGCCGAGATCACCTTTCCGGAGATGGATCCCTCGCCGCTCATCTTCTGGACGAGGTGTTCGTAGAGTCGGTCGATGTCGAGGGGGTTCTCACCCTCGAGGAAGGGCGCCATCCGTTCGATGATCTCGGCATCACCCCCACCCCAGTACGACTCGCCGGTCCCGACGACGCCCGCGTCCGTGTACACCCGAACGAGGATCCAAGGGTAGTTGCCGTCCACCATCGTCGTCTGCACGTCCGTGATCTCGACGTCCCGGACCCCACCTCGGTCGTTCGTCACGCCCATCGTCTCCGCGGAGAGATCCCGCATCGTGTACTCCGCGTTCGGGTCGCTTAGCTGGTTGTAGTCGACCATTGCATCTACCCAGTCAGTAACGGTCATGGTAAATCTTCTGCATTGGACACCGACGCCCCATCGGGCTCCCGACGGTCCGCGCGTAGACGGACGGACATCGATCGAACGCGAGGCCGCCGTGTCGCCACCCGCAACGAGCGGGCGCGGGACGTCAACCCACGAAACTCGCGTTCAGTATGAAGGGACGAATGACCGACTCCCCGTCGATCGCTGCCCCACAGTGGACGTGCCGAGGAGCCGAGTGAGCATCTGCTACACTCTCGAACCCATTCGATTACGAAGATATAGATGTAAACCAATAGTGTTCATCTTGGGTGAACGAAGCGTCGATCGAGCGTGGTCGGGGTCGGTGGCCCGGTCGGATCATGCGTGCTGCGACGCGGATCGATTTGTGAACCGAGACGGCTATCGGACGCCCCCATTCGTCCCGTACCGCCACCGATTCGTGTCGGTGCGTACTCGGGGAGCGGCTCTGGGCCAGCGACGGCTCGACATCCGACTCACCACGCCGGTTCAAACAGATTAAATATATGCTAGCTGTACTGTTGTTTATCGTAGATGAGCGCTCGACTGGAGTCGCGTGGGGCGAGTGAAACGACGGCCCACCACCAGGCGACTTCGGGCAGCCCCGTGGTCGGACCGGGAGTCTCGAGATCGACGACAATCGGTGCTAAACGACGCGTGCGGCCCCGTCAAACCGATCGTTCGTCAGCTTCGGGATCCGATCGACGGCGTCACTCGGTGGATCGACGCTGATCACGGTACAGGCGTCGATGCACTCGACCGATACAAAATCATAAATATAAGAATGAGTCGTCTAAACGGTTAGATGGAGAATTATGTGTGGTTGACAAAATCGGGCGACGGACTGTGGGACCTCGTCCGTCGCTTCGGCGTCGCGTGTGCGCGCCGCTCGCGTGCAATGCACGCTCGCTTCGCTTGATGCGGTCCGACGTCGCCCGTCGAGTCGACGCCGTCCCCCACCCCGTGCTGTCCGCTGTAGTGTCGTCCGCGAGGACCTCACCGTGGTCACGTGCATCCGAACGTCTCGCGTCCTGACGTGGACGTCTGTCGGGGCGTCACCGACTATCTCGTCGCACTCGGACGGTGACCGCCAGTTGGGTCGCGGCTACGACCGGACAGCGAATCGTGTATCTCACGGGCGACTCACCAGTGCGTCAGCGACCGCCAGATGCACTTGAATGGTTTCCCGCAGCTCTGGCAGATGATCGTCCGAGTGCGACTCGTCTTGACGAGATCGACGCTCCAGTCCTCGTCCGTCGGGATGCACTCGTCGACTTGGGTCTGCGGGATGTTTCCGGCCGCCTGGTCCTCCCTGTGGGCCCCGCAATGCGGACACCGTAACACACCCTTCACTCGCTTGTCGTCGCTACCTCGCTCGACTCCTCCCATGGGTAATGACTCTCCAGTGTTCGCAAAAAGCTTTGTGAATTTATAAATAGTGGATTGGGGAATCCTCCTGTTCAAGCCTCGAAACCCACGCTACCGTGGTTCTATCGACTCGACACCCCAGATACCTTTCATACGTTATTCCACAAATTGTGGTTGTGTCGGCCGGGTCCACTCCGGGGGTCGTAACGGTCGTCGAGACGGACGGGTACCATCAGGGCGGGGGCCGTGAGTCGCGGGCCGCGGATTCTATCGGAGCAGTTTCTCGCGCTCGGGGTCGAAGAGTGGGCCGGAGCGAACTGTGGCGTCGTAACGCTCGCCCTCGTACTCGATCTCGACGGACCGGCCGACATCGGTGTACTCGGTTGGGAGGTAGGCGTACGCGATGCCGGCGTCGATGCTGTAGCCGTAGTCGGCGCGGCAGGCGTACGCGACGACCTCGTCGTCGACGAGTATCGGGTGGCCGGCGTCGATGACCGTCCCTTCCTCGTCGAGCGTGATGGGGACGATCTGCTCCTCGATACCGTCCTCGCGGGCGTCGAGGAGTGCGTCCTTCCCGACGAAATCGGTGTCGAGGTCGACCGCGAAGCCGATGCCGGCCTCGTAGGGATTGTACTCGGGCGTGATGTCCGTCCCCCAGAGCCGGAAGCCCTTCTCCATGCTCGTCGAGTCGAGCGCTTCCCACCCGACCGGCGCGATGTCGTAGGCTTCGCCCGCGTCGGCGATGGCCTCCCAGAGCCGACCCCCGTACTCGGTCGGCGCGTAGATCTCCCAGCCGAGCTCGCCCGCGTACGAGAGGCGCAGCATCGTCACCGGGATGCTCCCGAGGTAGGTCTCCTGGGCGGAGTAGAACGGGAACGCGTCGTTCGAGAGGTCCGCTTCCACGAGGTCCACGAGCACGTTCCGCGAGTCGGGCCCGAAGACCCCGATGCCGGTCCGACTCGAGTCGTGGACGGTGACGTCGACCGAGCCGTCGTCGGGGGCGTGCTCGGTGATCCACCGCGAGTGGAGGGTGGCGGAGCTCCCGCCGCCGGTGAACAGCACGTAGCGGTCGTCCGCGAAGCGCGCGACCGTCAGGTCCGCGAGCACGCCGCCGTCCTCGTCGAGCATCGCGGAGTAGCGCATCCGCCCCGACGTGACGTCGACGTCGTTCGTCAGGAGGCCCTGGAGGAAGGCTTCGGCACCTGACCCCTCGACCTCGATGGGGGTGAACGTCGTCATGTCCACCATTCCGACCTTCTCGCGGAGGTGCTGGTGCTCGGCGCCGTGAGCCTTCGACCAGTTGCGTGCGAGCCACTCCGGGCGGTCCGGGACGTCGTACTCCCCGAGTAACCCCTCGTTCACTTCGTACCACTGCGGCACCTCCCAGCCGTCGCTGTCGTAGAACTCCGCCCCCAACTCCGCTTGCCGGTGGTAGAACGGGCCCCGGCGGAGGTCGCGCTGGCTCCGTGGCTGCTCGCGCGGGTGGATGAGCTGGTAGACCTCCTGGTACTGCTGGGCGCCACGGCCGTAGGTGTACTCGTGGCTCCCGGTGTGTGGCTGGAAGCGCGAGATGTGCGCGCCGGTCGCGTCGACGGCGTCGCCGTCGAGACGCGGGGTGCCGTGCTCCATCCATTCAGCGACGATGCTGCCGGCGCCGCCCGACTGGGTGACCCAGATGGCGAGCGCCCACCAGAGCCCGTCGGTGCCCTCGTCGGGCCCGAGGATGGGCATCCCGTCGGGCGTGAAGGAGAACATCCCGTTTATCTGCGAGGTCCACTCGCAGTCACCGAGCGCGGGGACGAGTTCGCTCGCGGCGTCGTACGCCGTCCGGTCGTGGTCGGGGTGGGTGTTCTCGTAGAAGTGCTCCTCGGTGAACTCCCGGAGGGAGGGGTACTCGAGGCCGAGGTCGTCGAGTCTCTCCGGGCCGTAGATGTCCTCGGGTTCGACGAGGAGCGGCGCGTGGTTGTACGAACCGATGCCGTAGCGTTCGCCGTGCTGGCGGAAGTAGAGCGAGTGGTCCTGGTGGCGCAGCAGGGGCTGTTCGACCTCGCGCTCGGCGCCTTCGAGCGCATCGATCTCGTCGGAGACGAGGTACTGGTGGGCGCAGGGGACGAGCGGGATGTCGGTGTCGACCACGTCGCCGAGGAGCGGCCCCCAGATGTTGGTGGCGACGAGCACGTCGTCGGCCTCGATGCGGCCGTTCTCGGTCGCGACCGCGTCCACGCTCCCGCCCGACGTCTCGATGTCCGTGACCTCGGTGTTGCCGTAGAACTCGACGCCCCGGTCCCGCGCGTACTCGGCCATGGAGGCGGAGGCGCTGATGGCGTCCGCCTTCCCGTCCGAGGGGAGGTAGTACCCGCCGAGGATCGCGTCCTCGTCGACCTGCGGGACTTCCGCGACGACCTCCTCGGCGGAGAGGAGCTCGCCGCCTTCGAGGCCGAAGGAGCGCCCCCACTCGCGCTTGCGCTTGAGGAATGCCCAGCGGTCCTCCGTATAGGCGACTTCGACGCCGCCGCAGGTGCGAAAGTCACCGAAGCTGTCGTAGAGGTCGCGCGTGTAGGACGCCATGTTCGCCATGAGCTTGTTCCCGGTGGTCTGGAAGACAAGCCCGGGCGCGTGCGAGGTCGACCCGCCGGTCTCGAAGAGCGGCCCGCGGTCGACGACGACGACGTCCTCGCGCCCCATCTCTGCGAGGTGGTAGGCGGCGCTACAGCCGACGCATCCGGCGCCGACGATGACCGTGTCGGCGCGCTCCGGGAGCGTAGACCCTGTGTTCATGTACCATGCAGACGAGGGTCGTCTCCGGGTATATCTTTCCGGGTGTATAATCTGTGCCCTATACGTACCCCGAGCAACATCCGGGGCCCGCGAGTGGTAGAACAGAATATTCGGTGAGGTATTGGGGCTCATTCGGATAGTCTTTCGGCACAATCGTTTTACGAATGCTGTCTGAAACGCCCACGTAGCCGAGTATGTACGACGAGATGCTAATTCCGTACGACGGGAGCGACGAGGGGGAGATGGGCGCGCGACACGGTATCGAGCTCGCCGCCGAGCTCGGCTCGACCGTCCACGCGCTCTACGTCGTCGACCTCCCCGGCGTCCCGCGTTCGCTCTCCCTCCGGGAGGACGAGGAGGCGCTCCGCGAGGAGTACCGCAAGCACGGCGCCGACACGCTCGCCGAGGTCGAGGCGTTGGCCGCCGAGCACGGCGTCGACTGCGTGACCGAGATGCGCAGCGGCTCGGTCAGCGACAAGATCATCTCCTATGCCGAGGACGAGGAGATGGACGTCATCGTGATGGGGTCGGCCTACCGCGGGAAACTCGGGAACGTCCTCGGCGGCACGACCGACAAGGTCGTGCGCTCGACGACGATTCCCGTCGTCTCGAAGCGGATGGACGCCGACGCGCGCTAGTGCACGCACCGAGCTGGACTGATGATGACGCCGTCTCCCGGAGTCGAGTCCGCGCTCAGAGGCGCGATTCGCGCAGGTAGATGAGGACGCTCGCGCCGAGGAAGCTGAGCCCGGCGAACGGGAACTGTTCTCGCGTCATCAGTACGAGTCCGGCGCCGAAGAGCGCGACGACGACGGCGAGCGCGCCGGCGCGGAGGACGGTTACTGTATCGGTCATGTCGGAGCGCGGAATGATAGGTACTGCGGTGATAGTCGAGTACGGGCGCCGCGTGGCGACCCGCGTCGATGCCTGTCTGGTGCGGTCAGTCGTCGCTGACGTCGGCGCCGGTGTCGCGGATGTCCGTCACCACCTCCGTGCCGGAGGTGTTGATGTCGAACTCCTCGTCGGTCATCTCGTCGATGCGCTCCTTGAACTCCTCGGAGGCGAGGACGTCGTACTCGTTCTTGAGGCCGAGGTAGACGGTGTAGCACATCACGACGAGGATGATGGCGAACGGGAAGCCGGTGGCGATGGCGGCGGTCTGGAGGGCGTTGAGGCTCGCCTCCCCGCCGCCGTAGAGCAGGAGCGCGGCGACGCCGCCCTCGGTCATCGCCCAGAAGATGCGCTGGGCGCGCGGGACGTCGTGCTTCCCGCCGGAGGTGAGGTGGTCGACGACGAGCGACCCCGAGTCCGAGGACGTCACGAAGAACGTCACGACGAGCAGGACCGCGACCAGTCCCGATATCGCGCCGATCGGGAACTGGTCCAGCATCGCGAACATCGCGACCGTCTGCCCGACGTCATTGTACGTCGCGAGCACGGAGCCGTTCCCCATCAGGGTGTTGAAGAGGCCGCTGCCGCCGAACGCGGCGAGCCAGATGGTGGAGAACAGCGATGGGAGGACGAGCACGCCGAGGACGAACTCGCGGATCGTCCGCCCCTTCGAGATGCGCGCGACGAACATCCCGACGAACGGCGACCACGCGATCCACCACGCCCAGTAGAACACCGTCCAGGCGTGGACGGTCGTTGCGCCCTCGCCGAGCGCGCCCGTGAAGAAGGAGAGCGTGAGGAGGTCTCCGAAGTACGCGCCGAGGCCCTGCACCCACGTGCTGAAGATGAAGATTGTCGGGCCGACGATGAGGAGGAAGCCGAGCAGCGTGAACATCAGGTAGACGTTCAGCGTGCTCAGACGTCTGACACCGGCGTCGAGACCGGCGGCGACGGACGCGGTGGCGATGAGCGTGATCGCGACGATGAGCAGTATCTGTGGGATGGTTCCGGTCGGGACGTTCGCGACCCCGAGCATGCTGCTCCCGAGGATGTAGGAGAGACCGGTGTTGATCTGGGCGACGCCGAGGCCGAGCGAGGTCGCGAGGCCGAACAGCGTCGCGAACACCGAGACGAGGTCGATGACGTGGCCGGGCCAGCCGTAGATGCGTTCGCCGAGGAGCGGCCAGAAGATCGAGCGGAACGTCAGCGGGAGCCCGCGGTTGAACGAGAAGAACGCGAGGCCGAGCCCGACGAGGCCGTATATCGCCCACGGGTGGAATCCCCAGTGGAAGAACGTCTGCGTCACCGCGGCGATGCCGGCTTCGCCGGTGCCGGCTTCGGCGCTGTAGAAGCCGGGGACGTTCGAGACGTAGTAGAGCGGTTCGGAGACGCTGTAGAACATCAGTCCGATACCCATGCCGGCGCTGAACAGCATGGCCATCCACGAAAACGTGCTGAACTCCGTCTCGGCTTCGACGCCGCCGAGTCGGATCTTCCCGTACTTGCTGACGGCGAAGAAGAGGAGCGTGACGATGAAGATGTTCACCGAGAGGAGGTAGAACCACCCGAAGTTCCCCTCGAAGAAGCCGCGAATGTCGGAGTAGACGGTCGCAGCTTGCTGTCCGAGCACGAGCGTCACGACGACGAACAGCCCGATGATGAGGAGCGCGGCCGGGAAAACGACGGGGTGAACATCGAAGCCCCACTTCTGGATGTTCCCGTCGCCGGGTTCGCGCTCGGTCTCCGGGTGGAAGAGGTCCACCTGTAGTCCCTTCGAGACGCCGTCGCTCGCGTCGTCGCTGTTCGACATCGTTACGCCCTCCGCTCTTGGTCGTCGCTGTCTGCTGACTGTATCATGGGTTCGTCCCTCGTCGTGTTCACTGAGTCGTCCGGCGTGTCTCGGCGGCACTCCGTCTCGATCGAATCGTACGTGTCGGTGTCACGCGTACGGAACGCAGGTCGGTAGCATGACACATAACCCTTTGGCAGAAGATGCGAGGGTGTTTATGACATAGTGGGACAGAAAGGGACCAAATTGGATTCTAGCGTCCTAGATTGGTTGGTATATGTGGTATCTATGGACGATCAGTCGAATCTGTCGAGCGAGAACATGTCGATGTCGTGGTCGCTCTCGCCGTCGACGGCGAGGTCGGCGAGCACCTCGCCGATGGCGCTCGCGAACTTGAAGCCGTGCCCGGAGAACCCCGCGCCGACCGCGACCTGCGGGTGGTCGGGGAGCGTATCGAGGATGAAGTGCTCGTCGGGCGAGTTCGTGAACATGCACGTCGAGAGGCGCATCGTCGGTCCCGCCGCGCTCGGGAAGTACTTCTCCGTGACGTCGCGGAGCACGGCCTCGTCCGCCCGATTCGGCTCCCGATCGAAGTCGTCCGGGTCCACGGTCTCCTCGCGGTGGTGGTACTTCCCGAGTTTGAACCCGGGGACGTCGTGGATGGGGAAGCCGTAGAAGCGCCCCTCGGGGACGCTGAGGTTCCACACCGGGAACGACTCCGGCCGGTAGTCATCGAGCGCGTCCCCGTCCGGCTGGAACCACGCGAGCGCCTGGCGCTCGGGCACCGCGAGCCCGTCGAGGGCGTCCGCGAGCGTGTGGGTCCACGCGCCCGCGGCGAGCACGAGCGAGTCCGCGACGTAGACGCCGCGGTCCGTCCGGACGCGGACGCCCCCGTCGTTCGTCTCCGCCCAATCCTCGACGCGCTCGCGGGCGCGTATCTCCGCGCCGCGCGCCTGGGCGGCCTCCGTGTGGCCGACGATCGCCTGCTCGGGGACGACGAACCCGCCGTCCGCCTGGTACACGGCTCGGTAGTCCTCCGGGAGGTCGTAGCCGGGGAAGCGCTCGTTCACCGCCGCGCCCGACAACACCTCGTGTGGGATGTCATGCTCCTCGCAGGAGCGCTTCGAGCCCGCGAACACCTGATCGTCCGCGGGTCCGGCGTCGATCGAGCCCGTCCGGTGGATGACGTCGCGGCCGGTCTCCGCCGCGAGCTCGTCCCAGAGGTCGTACGCGCGCTCGACGAGCGGCACGTACGAGGGGTGTTCGTAGTAGGCGCGCCGGATGATCCGCGTGATCCCGTGCGAGGAGCCCTTCGTGTGCGGGACATCGTAGCGTTCGAGGCCGAGGACATCGAGGCCGCGCTCGGCGAGGTGGTAGGCGCTCGCGCTCCCCATGCCGCCGACGCCGACGACGATCGCGTCGTATCGGTCTGTCGCAGTCATCGTCTCCCGCCTTTCGATGGCGTCCGACTTGATTGTTCACCCTGCACTCTGAACTCCTTATCCGTCCACCGAGAGAGGCGTCTCGGAGCCCGTTCGGTGGTCGTTCCGACCAATACTTATACGGGTGACGTATTCCCGGCGAACCATTTTTACGTCGTGTGTGCTCCATTCGCCCATGACACGGTGGAACGACGGCCACGACGAGATCGGCGCGGTCAGCGCTGACATCACCGAAGAGACGAACGCGCTCCCGGCGCAGTACTTCACCGACCCCGACGTCCACGAGATGGAGAAGGAGAAGGTCTTCGGGCGCTACTGGGTCTACGCGGGCCACGCGAACCGCATCCCCGAGCGCGGCGACTACTTCACGCGGACGATCGGCGACAGACAGATCATCGTCACGCGGGACGACGAGGGCGGCGTCCGGGCGTTCTACAACGTCTGTGCGCACCGCGGCTCGAAGATGCTCGACGACACCCCGATGACGGATCCGGGGAGTCTCAGCCGCATCACCTGCCCCTACCACCTGTGGGCGTACGAGCTCGACGGCGACCTCGCGAGCACGCCGAAGAGCTTCGAGGAGGCCAGCCTCAACCCCGACCTCGACGACGACGCCGTCCGCGAACTCGACCCCGCGGAGAACGGCCTCATGGAGGTGAACCTGGACTCGATCGGCCCGCTCGTCTTCGTCAACTTCCAGGACGACCCCGACCTCACGCTCGCCGAGCAGGCCGGCTCGATGAAGGACGAACTCGAAGCCCTCCCGCTCGGGGAGTACGAGCACGCGCGGCGCTACGTCTCCGAGGTCGAGTGCAACTGGAAGACCTTCAGCGGGAACTACTCCGAGTGCGATCACTGTCAGGCGAACCACCAGGATTGGGTGCGCGGCCTCGAACTCATGGAGTCCGAACTCGAAGTCAACGACTACCACTGGATCCTCCACTACCAGCATAAGGAGGACGTCGACGACGAAATGCGCATCCACGAGGAACACGAGGCGAAGTTCTACTACTTCTGGCCGAACTTCACTGTAAACATGTACGGCACCGCCGACGGGTACGGGACGTACATCATCGATCCGATCGATGAGGGTCGCTTCCAGCTCGTCGCCGACTACTACTTCCGTGACTCCGAACTCACCGACGAGGAGGAGAAGTTCGTCCAGACGAGCCGTCAGCTCCAAGAAGAGGACTTCGAGCTGGTCGAGCGCCAGTACGAGGGGCTGCGCTCGGGCGCGCTCGCGCAGGCCCAACTCGGCCCGAACGAGCACACCGTCCACAAGCTCCACCGGCTCGCGCAGGAAGCCTACGAGGCCTGACAATGGCGTCGACGACGGACGCCGAGCGGCCACACGCCGGCACGATCACGTGTGCGACCTGCGACTTCCACGCCGTCATCACGGAGCCGAACGACGCGATCGAGCGTTATCGACGCCACCGTAGCGTCACCGGGCACGACATCAAGTGGGAGCGGACGGCACTCGACGCCGGACTCGACACTGACGACGTCGAGAGCGCGCTCGACGCGCTCGGCGACGAGTATCCCGACGGCGTCCCCCTCGGCGTCCTCACGGCGGCGCTCTCCGAGCAGGAGGTCACCATTGAGGCGACGCTCGATGCGATCTACGACCTCCGGATGGCGGGTGCGATCTACGAGCCGCGGGACGACCACGTCCTCGTGGTCTAAGCGACACCGCTCCTATTCTTCGAGCAACGTCGATTCGACGAGCTGGGCGGTGCCGCGGCGGATCCGCCCGCTGACGGCGGTCGAGGAGATGTCGAGGACCGCCGCGAGGTCTGCGAGCGAGGCCTCGCGCGGCTCCTCGAAGTACCCCTCGTCGTACGCGGTGACGAGCGCGTCGCGCTGTGCGTCGGTGAGCGTGCTCGGCTCGCCGTGTTCCCAGCCGTCCTGTCGGAAGGTCCGCTTGAGCGTGAAGTCGATCCCCTCGGACTCGCAGTACTCCCAGAGCCCGGAGAGCGACTCGCGACCGGTGAGGAGGAGACGCACCGTCCAGCCGCGCTCGCTGCCCTTCGCCTCGAGCATCAGCCCGCCCAGGGAGGTGACCATCGGCGACAGGAGGATGGTGTCGTCCGTGTGGCCGATCCGATAGATGCGCGTGTTCTTCTCCTCGGCGATGCGCGTCCACTCGCTAACGGTGTGGTCGGCGTCGAGCGCTTCCTCAAAGTCGCCATTGATCCCCTTCACGAGGAAGAAGAACTGGCCCGTCTCGGGGTCGGTCGCGGACTGCGAGACGACCTTGAGCTCGTCGCTCGCGTGGGACTCGATGGTCGGCGTCAACGCCAGATCGTCGTGTCTGATGTCCGCAACGGTGACGAGGCTCACCGTTCCTCCCGACGGCCGCGGCGACGCGTCCCGCGCGACGGCGACCCGAGACGATCCGCGGGCTTCCGTTCAGAAATACCCCTCTTCTCCGAACAATATTGTCTATACCCACTCACTATAGGAACGAATCGGGCGGATATATTTATAATTTAGCCCTAACGTATTATTCTGTCGTATAAACCCTCTCACTATTCCACACCGCGTTTCAGGGACGCCGGATCCGTGGTCACGACCAGTATGTCTGTGGGAGACTCACTGCAACGGATTGGGTGTTTCCTTGAGAAATGCGAACAGCGGTCGAGCATCGACGTCCGTGGCGCGGACGTCACGATCACGGACGACGAAGCGCGCGTCGACGCCGACATCGCGCTCGCGACCGACGACGGGACGCCAACGGCCGCTGTCGACGTCCGAGACGCCTCCCTCGACGCCGACGGCTCGCTCGCGGTCACGCTCGCGTTGAGCGGTCCGCTCGTTCCCTCCCACGCCGACGCCATCGATGTCGCGGTGCGTGACGTCTCCCTCACCCCCACTCCGACCACCGTCGTCACGGCGCGAACGCCCGTCAGATCGGGATCGTCGGCGGGCAACGCACCGACGGCGACGACGCCCACGCCCGACGACGCACAGGGCGGTGGCGACGCCGACGTACCGCCGTTCCGGGACGCCGATCGGCTCGCCGAGATCTACGCGTCGTGCGAGACGTTCGCCGAGATGGCGGACGTCATCGAGATGGACGTCTCCGCGGAGACGGTCCGGCGCTACATGATCCGGAACGGGATCCACGAACCGGACAGCTACGACACGGGGAACGCGGACGACGCCACGACACCGGAGACCGCGCCCGCCGCGCAGTCGCCGTCCACGACACCGGACGCCCACGACGATACCGCGCCGCCGATCCGGACGGACGGGATGGGCCTCCCGGAGTCGGTGACGGTCGACGACCTCGTGGTGGCCGTGAACGATGCCGAGACGATCCGCGAGGTCGGGCGGTGTCTCGGCATCGAGCGCATGGACGCCTTCGAGTTGCTCACCGATCTCGACCTCCTCGAGTTCGTGATGGGGCGTCTCACCCGCGACGACGACGGCCAGGTCGGCCGAGAACAGATCCTCGCTCGCCTCCGGGAGACCGCGGTCCAGTCGTGATAGCCCCCTAGCCCCCGCAGCACAGTCGCAACCGTCGCGTAGCCCCCGCGATCCGGCACCGAACGCGTCACCGTCTTGGCGGCGGTCGATCGTCCGACCGGGGCCGCCTCCGGGCGTTCAGCCGGCGTCGGCGACGACCTCGATCTCGACGGCGGCGCCCTTCGGGACGTCGGCGACGCCGACCGCGCTCCGCGCCGGCGGCTCGTCGTCGAAGAAGTCGCTGTACGCCGCGTCGAACGCGTCGAAGTCGTCGATGTCGTCGAGGAACACCGTCGTCTTCAGGACGTCGCTTGCGTCGAGTCCCTCCGCGGCGAGGACGGCCTCGACGTTCCGGAGGCACTGTGCGGTCTGCTCGTCGACCGGCGCGTCGTCGAGGAGGTCGCCGTCCGCCGTCAACGGGAGTTGCCCGGCGGTGAAGAGGAGATCGCCGTTCGTCGTCGCCTGACTGTACGCTCCGACTGCCGCTGCCGCACCGTCTGTACTGATAATTCGCGTCACACGCATTCGGTCTACCCGATCGATAGTAAAACCGCTCGACGCGGGGGGAACCACGACCACTCGGATTACTTAGGTGCCCCGGGTGACGTCGTCGACGGTGTATCCGGCGCCTTCGATCGTGGTAACGATCGAGGCGGCGTGCTCGGCGCCGTTCGTCTCCACGCGGAAGAGGAGATACGCCTCCCCGACGTCGAGCGACTCGTCGGCGCGGACGTGCCGGACATCGTGGATGTTCGCGTCGCGCTCGGCGATGAGCCCAGCGAGACGCTCCATCTCGCCGGGACGGTCGTCGATTTGCACGCGCAACCGGAGCGTCTGCTGGCGGTCGGTGAGCGCGTGTACGAGCACGGTCTGGAGCATCGTCATGTCGAGGTTCCCTCCGCAGAGCAGCGGCATCACGGTCTCGCCCGCGACGTCGAGGTCGTCGCCGAGGAGCGCCGCGACGGACGCCGCGCCCGCGCCCTCGACGACCTGCTTCGCGCGTTCGAGAAGGAGGAGGATCGCGCGCGTGATCTCGTCGTCGGTGACGGTCACGACCTCGTCGACGTGGGCGTCGATGGTGCGCAGCGTCAGCTCAGAGATGCCGCCGGTCGCGATACCGTCGGCGATCGTGTCCGTCTCGTCGAGCGTCACGGGCGCGCCCTTATCGAGGCTCGCGTGGACAGTTTCGGCACCGCGGGCCTGCACCCCGACGACACGAACGCTCGGATCGTGGTGTTTGATCGCGGTCGCGATCCCCGAGATGAGCCCCCCGCCGCCGATCGGGACGACGACGGTGTCCATCTCGGGGAGGTCCTCGTACATGTCGATGCCGAGGGTCCCCTGGCCGGCGACGATGTCTGGATCGTCGTAGGCGTGGACAAACTCGGCGTCGGCGCCCTCGACGAGCGACTGCGCGTGTGCCATCGTCTCTTGGAAGTCCTCGCCGACGAGCTCGACACTCGCACCGTAGTCGCGCGTCGCGTCGACCTTCGCCTGCGGTGCGGTCTCGGGCATCACGACCGTAGAGTCCGCGCCGCACTCGGTCGCGGCGAGCGCGACGCCCTGGGCGTGGTTGCCGGCGCTCGCCGCCACGAACTCGTCGACGCCGTCGGCGACGTCCTGGCTGATCTTGTTGAACGCGCCCCGCGTCTTGAACGAGCCCGTCCACTGGAGGTGTTCCATCTTCAGGTGGACGTCCGCGTCGACGAGCTCGCCGATCGACGTGCTGCGCTCGACCGGCGTGCGTTTGACGACGTCGTCGCGGAGGCGCTCGCGCGCGCGCTCGATGTCGCTGTACTGGATCGGGTGGTGGGGTGCGTCGGTCATCGTGTTTTCCTCGTCGCCCGTGCGGGCGCGACTCGCCCGCGTCGTCGCGATAGGCGGCCATGACAGCGACGGAGTATATAGCTATCGTCGCCCCGCGATCGACGCGTCGCCACGAACCGCCGACTGGAACGACGAGGGAGACGAATAGCAGTGAGACAGCCGGTATCGATGCGCGTTGGCGGATCGGCGATCTGCTCGTCGAGCGACGTCCGCGACGCGAAACACACGTCAACTCTATTGGTACACTATCCGAAATATTGTGTTCTTGCGGTGCGGCGGGCGGGGGACGGCGAAGGCCTATACGGGAGTCCCGTGACGTGCGCACGATGACGTACGAGACGGTCCGACAGATCGACCCAGCAGTGGCGTCGGCACTGACGAGCGAACGCGAGCGGCAGAACGAGACGCTGGCGATGATCGCGAGCGAGAACCACGTCAGTCAGGCGGTCATGGAGGCACAGAGCTCCGAGCTGACGAACAACTACGCGGAGGGCTACCCCGGCGGGCGCTACTACGGCGGCTGCGAGTACGCCGACGACGTCGAGCAGCTCGCGATCGAGCGCGCGAAGGAGCTCTGGGGGGCCGAGCACGTCAACGTCCAGCCCCACTCCGGGTCGCAGGCGAACATGGCGGTCCTCATGTCCGTCCTCGATCCGGGCGATACGATCCTCTCGCTCGACCTGATGCACGGCGGGCACCTCTCGCACGGCCATCCCGCGAACGCCGCCGGCAAGCTCTACGACGTCGTGCAGTACGAGGTCGACAGCGAGACCGGACGCCTCGACTACGCGGGCCTCGACGAGCTCGCTCGCGACGTCGAACCCGACCTCGTCATCTCCGGCTTCTCCGCGTACCCCCGCGAGGTCGACTGGGAGGCGATCCAGGAGAGCGCCGATTCGGTGGGCGCCTACCACCTCGCCGACATCGCGCACATCACGGGGCTGGTCGCGGCGGGCGAGCATCCGAGTCCGGTCGGCATCGCGGACTTCGTCACCGGGAGCACGCACAAGACGATCCGCTCAGGTCGCGGCGGCCTCATCATGTGTCGCGAGGAGTACGCCGACGACGTCGACGCCGCCGTCTTCCCCGGGATACAGGGCGGTCCCCTCATGCACAACGTCGCGGGCAAGGCCGTCGGCTTCGGCGAGGCCCTTGACCCCGAGTTCGACGCGTACGCCGCGCAGGTCGTAAAGAACGCCGAGGCGCTCGCGGAGACCTTCGAACTGCGCGGGCTCTCGCTCGTCTCCGGCGGGACGGATACCCACCTCGTCCTCGCCGACCTCCGGCCGTCGCATCCGGAGACGGCCGGGAAGGACGTCGAAGCGGCCCTGGAGGAGGCGGGGATCGTCCTCAACGCCAACACGGTGCCGGGGGAGTCGCGCTCGGCGTTCAACCCCTCGGGTATCCGTGTGGGGACGCCCGCGCTCACGACGCGCGGCTTTGAGGAGGCGGAGATGCGCCAGGTCGGCAACCTCATCGCGGACGTCGTCGACGCCCCGAATGACGACGACGTGATCGAGGGCGTCAGCGCACAGGTCGACGAACTGACCGACGCGTACCCGCTCTACGACTGATCGGGCGAACGCTCGTGGTCGCGCACCGAGGCAGCGTCGTGCTCCCGGCACCCGTGGCCGACGGCGTCGGATCCCGCCGACCGAAACACATCAGTATGTGTATGTGTTGTGGTTGGATCCGTCTGTCCTCGGCACGTACTACTAAGTGCCGTACTCGACTATCAGCGTACGTCATGAGCGAGACGATCACGCTGACTGAAGCGACGGATCTGATCGAGAAAGCCGAGGCAGCCGCCGCTGAGATGGATCTGGAGATGGTGATCACAGTGGCGAACCCGGCGGGGAACCTCGTCGCCCAGCACCGAATGGACGACGCGTGGCTGGCGAGCGTCTCCATCTCGCGTAACAAGGCATATACCGCGGCGGCACTCCAGATGCCCACACACGACCTCGCGGAGGCGTCGACGCCCGGGGAGTCCCTCTGGGGGCTCCAGACCACCGACGAGAACCGGCTGGTCGTCTTCGGTGGCGGCTATCCGATCGTACGCGACGGCGACACCATCGGCACCATCGGTGTCAGCGGCGGCGAAGTCTCGCAGGACATGGCCGTCGCCGAAGCCGCGCTCGACGCGTTCGGGGAGCACACCGCGTAAAATGGCGTTCGCCGAGTCAGACGCCCGGATCGCCCAGCGCCGCACGTTCCACGCGTATCCGGAGCCGTCGTGGTGCGAGTTCCTGACGACGAGTCGGCTCGTCGACGCCGTCGAAGCGATCGGCGTCGATCGCCTGCACGTCGGCTCATCGGCGCTCGACGCGGACGAGCGCGTTGGGGTGCCGGACGTCGACACGCTCGACCGGTGGCGCGAGCGCGCGGCCGACCGGGGCGCGCGCGTGGACGTCCTCGACGCGACCGCGGGAGGGACGACCGGGCTCGTCGCGGTGCTCGATCGCGGACCCGGCCCCATCGTCGGCCTCCGGGTTGACATCGACGCGCTCCCCGTAACAGAGGCGGACGACGACGAGCACCAGCCCGCGGCAGAGAAGTTCCGTTCGGAGAACGCGGGCGTCATGCACGCCTGCGGGCACGACGCCCACATGACGATCGGCCTCGGCGTCCTCGAGGCCGTGAAGGCGAGCGACTTCGCGGGAACCTTCAAGCTCTTCTTCCAGCCGGCGGAGGAGGTACTCGGTGGCGGTCGTCCGATGGCCGAGAGCGGGCACGCCGACGACATCGATGCCCTCTTCGCGGTGCACGTCGGCTTCGATCACCCGACGGGCGAAATCGTCTCCGGCGTCGAGAAACCGCTCGCGATCCGCCAGACGCACGCCCGCTTCACCGGCGAGAGCGCACACGCCGGCGCGGCACCACACGAGGGGCGAAACGCCGTCCAGGCCATGGCCACGACGGTGCAGAACGTCTACGGGATCGCGCGGCACGCTGACGCGCTCACTCGCGTGAACGTCGGACGCGTCGAGGCCGGCACCGCGTCGAACGTCGTCGCGGACGACGCCGTCCTCGAACTCGAGGCACGTGCTGGGACGAACGATGTCCTCGACTACCTCACGGATCGCGTCGACCGCGTCCTCGAGCATGCGGGCGCGATGCACGACTGTACCCTCTCGACGGAGACCGTCGGACGGGCGCCGCGCGTCGACAGCGACGACGGCCTCGCGGACATCGTCGGCGCCGTCGCCACCAACGTTCCAGCCGTCGAGTCCGTTCGCCCGAGCGCGCCGTTCGGCGCGAGTGAGGACGCCACGTACCTGATGCGTCGGGTACAAGAGCGCGGCGGCGAAGCGACGTACGTCATCGTCGGCACCGACCACCCGACCGGTCACCACACGCCCACGTTCGACATCGACGAAGCCAGTATCGATATCGGAATAGACGTGCTCACGCGCGCTATCCGGCGGACTCTCGGCGACGACGCATAGATCGCGACCACCGTTCGCCCCGCGGTGGACCGCGGGCCGTCTCGATGGCTCCCGTCGACACCGGACCCGGAGCGTCGCGTGGCGCGTCCTCGGCACTCCGCGAATTCCTCGACGCCGTACGGGCCGACGGCTGGCACCGACTCGGGGAGCGCGGCGTCGTCGCAGCCCACCGCCGTCCGGGTGCCTCACACAACATATTACACTAATAGGTGTGTAAATGTAATGTTAGCCGATTTAGGACGCTGATCGGGGGGCGTACGCACCCGGGGTCGTTCTCCCGAATCCGGTCAGGGCAACACCAGAGTCGCGATACACACGACGGAAAAGACACAGACACACACATAATACATAGATAAGGTATATTCACTCTCGCCTCAACTGCTCCAGTTCGATACACACCGTCAGCGTGCGTCAGCAACCGCTTCTGACGAGCGCCTACCGTCCCTATATCCGGCATTAGTCTACGAATGTGGCCTCCATGTCGGCTTTCGCATCCGCAGGTGTCGTTGTCTCTTTAGACTTATTCTTGGATAATATCGTATCGAGTCACTGTATAATTAAGCTATTTTGAGGAATGAACAGGACATTGAGTAGCTGACCAGAGATGCTTGCATACCTGCTCAGCGAATGCTATGATGGGGATTTAGGCATCGTCTGGTGCTGCACCTCCTGCGCTGGCGTCTTTCCGTCAAGAGATTGATTCGGTCAATGGCAGTTGTAGTAGTACATGGATTGTTCAATCTATTTGCGTGTACTTGACCGACTTCCCACCCACGAATTATGAAAGCGGTCGATGCGCGTTTTAAGGGTATGAAATCACTTCTCGATGAAGTCTCGCTCGGTGTAGTTGACCCGACCGCCCATTCTAATCAAGCAATGGTAGTCCGACAGCCGAACTGATCCACGAGAAATACGGTGTCGGAGAGATCCTATTTCTCGTCGAGTCGATAGAGAAGCGCAACCGCTGGATCAGTACCATGCCGACCAAACAGCTCGACGTCGAGGATCAGTGTTGTCTCAATGTTTATTGCAGCGTACAACCAAGGTCACCTACTATGGGGTCTCGCCGTCGTCGGCAACGACTTCCCGCGAACAAGCGTCGTCACCATCTCGCCTGTCATCTCGCGCCCCTCGTACCATGGCGGCGATCGCGACCGGGGTGCCGTCGCTGTCGCGGCCGGTGATTGCGGGGCTCGTGAACACGCTCCCGCCGCGTGGGATCGGTACGGAGATGCTCGGGGCGTTGCTCGCGTACGCCGAGCACGGCCAGCCGGTGATCGTCTCCTCGTTCACGATGCCGGGCGCGTCGGGGCCGCGCTCGTTCGCCGCGTCGCTCGCGCAGGCGAACGCAGAGACGCTGTTCGGGATCACGCTCGCGCAGCTCTGCAATCCGGGGACGCCGGTGGTGTACGGCCTCCCGCTGGCGCGCGTGGACGACCGGCACGAATCCCTCTCGATCGGCGGCCCGGCGTCCGGGCTGTTCGCGTCTGTGACGGCCCAGCTCGGCCGCTACTACGGGGTGCCGACGCGCGCGGGCGGTGGAGTGACGGACGCGGTGACGGTCGGCCACCAGAGCGGCGCGGAGTCGGCGCTCGCGCAGGCGGTGACAGCGCTCGCCGGCGTCGACTTCGTCCTGCACGCGGCCGGTGTCTTGGACTCGTACGCGGCGGTTTCATGGGAGAAGTTCGTGCTGGACTGTGAGACACTGCGCGCCTTGGAATGGTTCCGTGAGGGTATCTCGGTCCCGGAGGAGGGGATCGACGTCGAACGGATCGCATCGGTCGACCCGGCCGGCCACTACTTGGGCGCGGCGGGGTCGGACGACGACACGGGGTTCCGGCCGCGGATCGCGGAGCGTCGGCCGCATCGCGCGTGGGCGGACGGGACGAGCGACTCGACGTTCGAGCGGGCACACGAGTACGTCGAGGACCGGTTGGCTGCGTACGAGCGCCCCCCGATGGACGACGCAGTCGAGCGCCGCCTGCGCTCGTACGTCGAGGCGAATCTGCCGTGACGCGTGCCCGCTCCGGCCACCAGTTATAAAAATGTTGTTTATACAACGCCATTGTTCATGATTTTTGTGTGTGTAGAGGACATGGATCATGACACGAGGGGGCGCGCTTCGTCGGCTGGGACGGTTCCTCGAGAAGTGCGAGCGACGGGACGACGCGGGCGTCGAGCTGTCCGACCCCCGTATCGAAGTGACGGAGACGGAAGCGCGCGCGACCGTCACGTACCATGTCGGCCCGAACGCTGAGGATATCGGGGAGATTGCGCTCGCCGACGCGACGCTCGACGACGAGTCGCTCACACTCACACTCGACGCGAACCTCCCCACCATCCCGACCGACGACCGACTCGACGTCACGCCGACGTTCCTCACCATCGAAGACGGCGCGCTCTCCGTCCTTCTCACCGTCACCGCCGACGATGTCGACACGACGAGCGACACCGCTGGCGCCGCCGAGCGCGACGCGACCGCGACGGGAACTGACCGATCGGAGCGCACCGACCGTGACGTCCCCCCGTTCGAGGACACTGAACTCCTCGCCGACATCTACGACTCCTGCGAGACGTTCGCCGAGATGGCGGACGTCATCGAGATGGACGTCACCGCGGAGACCGTGCGGCGCTACATGATCCAGCACGGGATTCACGAACCGAACTCCTACGACACGGCGCGGACGAACGCCGAAGAGACGGGCAATGATACCGGTACTCCCTCGCCTGCGCCCGACGCGGACGCCCCGACGTCCGAAGTCGTGACGGACGGGATGGGTCTCTCCGAGTCCGTCACGATTGACGACATCGTCGACGCCGTGGACGCCGCAAACACCATCCACGAGGTCGGCCGCGCCATCGGGGTCGAACGTATGGACGCCTTCGAGCTCCTCCAAGAGTTCGACCTGCTCGAGTGCGTCATGGGCAAACTCTCCACCGAGGCCGACCGCGAGGTCGACCGCGACGAGATACTTGACCGGATCCGCCGGGCCGCGAACGCGCGCTGACGGCGTCCGCGCCGTCTCACCCCACCTCGAACCGTCTCGGCCAATCTCGCCCTGAATCCGAGTTCAAGCGCCGCGGTCCCGGGCGCCTACTCGACCGTCGCGATCGCCTCGATTTCGACGGCGGGGCCCTTCGAGACGTCGCCCGCTCCGACCGCACTCCGAGCGGGCGGCGCCGTCTCGAAGAACCCGCTGTACGCCGCGTCGAAGTCGTCGATGTCGTCGAGGAAGACAGTCGTCTTGAGGACATCCTCGAGCGACCTGTCCTCCGATTTGAGGATCGCCTCGACGTTCCGGAGACACTGGCACGTCTGCTCGGCGACGAAGGCGTCGTCGAGCAACCCGCCGTCAGCCGTGAGCGGGAGTTGCCCGGCCGTGATAGTATCTCGCCGTTCGTTGTCGCCTGATTGTACGCGCCCACCGCCGCCGGTACGTCGTCCGTGCTGATGGCCCGCTTCATCGCTTGCCTAGAGCGACTCTCGGCGCTTAACTCTCGGCCGCGCGGCCGTCTGCCACGACCAGTCGGTGACCTTATCAGTCGTGGTGTGACGTCGAGCGCGTCACGTGAGCGCACCAGGGCGCGATGCGCGTGCGGTAGTGTTCTCCACGACTCGCCCCCCACATCGTGGCCTCGTCGACGAGCGGGAGTTTCTCCGCGACTTCCTCGGGCGAGAGGACCGTCCTCCTTGAACGGGTGCGGTATTCCGCGCCATCGACTATCCAGGTGTCCCGGGTCCCATGCGAACGACGGCACTGGGCGGCGAGCGACCCACGCGTACGGAGACAACTATGACTAGGACGATCGACTGGAACGCGATCGCGGACGGAATCAGGAGGGAACTCGAGTCGTGCGTCGGGACGTTGGCGGACGCGGGTGTGACGCCCCGGGCTCGCGACCGTCCTGATGAGTGAGGACGACACGAGTGAGACGTACGTCTCGATGAAGCAGCGCGCCTGCGCGGAGGTCGGGGGATTGAGGGATCCACGTCGAGATCGACCCCGAGTCACCCGCAGCGGCACTCTACGAGACGATCGACGAGCTGAACGCCGACCCGGACGTCCACGGCATCCTCGTCCAGCACCCCCTCGCGGAGCACGTCGAAGAGTCGACGGTGATTCGCCGGGTCGACCCGGCGAAGGACGTGGACGGCTTCCACCCGGAGAACGTCGGCCGCCTCGTCTCCGGCGACGCCCGCTTCAAGCCCTGCACCCCACACGGCGTCGAGAAGATACTCGAAGCGGAAGACATCGACCCCGCGGGGTCGGACGTGGTAGTGGTAGAGCGCTGGGAAATCGTCGGGAAGCCGCTCGCGAACCTCCTCTTGCAGCGCGATGACGGCGGAAACGCTACCATCACCATCTGCCACTCCCGTACCGACGACCTCGGAGCGCACACGCGACATGCGGACATCGTCGTCACCGCCGCCGGCGTCCCCGAACTCGTGGACAGCTCCATGCTCTCCGAGGGAACGACGGTGATCGACGTCGGCGTCAACCGCGTGGAGGCGGACACGGAGAAGGGCTACGAGCTCGTCGGGGACGTCGAGTTCGAGACGCATCGGCGAAGGCGGACGCCATCACGTCCGTTCCGGGCGGCGTCGGTCCGCTGACCATCGCGATGCTTCTCTACAACACTGTGAAGGCCGCCGGCGACCAGGCGGGCGTCGCCGTCGACCTCCCCTGAAACGCACCACCAATTAGCCATCTGCCCGTTTGCGGTTGCAGTTCCGAGACGCGTCGAACGCGGCGTCAGGACTGATCGACGGAGTTTTTGCGGCGATATACGCCACGCACATGTGCGAAGCGATACATGGCATTGAGACGCCGGATGAGTGCTTCGAAACGCTCGCTGACGGCGACACGAGCGGTTCCGCGACGGCCACCGTCACGGCCCCGACCGGCGTTGAGCAATCGTGCCGCGGCGCCCCGTATTAAAAGAAGACCACATCTACACATACACGCTTTTCAACTGAAGCGGCGTCGATTACGATGATCACACAATGAGTGGTTCTGTCAGCGAGAGGCGAGTCGTATGAGTGACGGACTAACCGAGATCACAGTCGTCGGAGAGGACGACTCGGGGATCGTTGCGGAGATCACCTCGGTCCTCTTCGAGCGCAACGTCAACATCGAGGACATCGATCAAGCCGTCCGCGAGGGGACGTTTCGGATGACGATGCGCGTGGACACCGACGACATGGTGACCACGCACGAGACGCTCCGTCACGACCTCGCCGAACTCGGTGAGAAGACCGGCGTCGACGTCGACATCCGGTATCCCGGGAGCGAGGACCGCTCGATCGCCGTCCTCGTGACGAAGGAGAGCCACTGCTTGGAGGCGCTCATCGACGCGTGGGAGAACGACGAACTCGGAACGGAAATCGCGGTCGTCGTCGGCAACCACAGCGACCTCGAACCGCTCGCCGCCGAGCACGACATTCCGTTCTACGACATCGGTGACGAGAACGGCGTCCCGGACGAGGACGAACTCCTCGACGTCCTCGACGACCACGACACCGACCTGATCGCGCTCGCGCGCTACATCCGCATCCTCTCCCCGAAGGTCGTCTTCCGCTATCAACACCGGATCATCAACGTCCATCCGAGCCTCCTTCCCGCCTTTCCCGGCGCGTCCGCCTACATGCAGGCCATCGAGGCCGGCGCGCGCGTCGCCGGCGTCACTGCACACTACGTCACCACGGACCTCGATCAGGGCCCGATCATCGCCCAACGAGCGTTCAACGTCCCCGACGACGCCACCGAGGACGAACTTCGAGCGGTGGGCCAACCCCTCGAAGCGGAAGTGCTCGTAGAGGCGATCCACCTCCATCTGAACGACGACCTCTACATCCACCGCGGTCGCACGCAACTCCGGAATCCGGACGCCTCGAACGCCCGACTCGGTCTCCCGAACGGTCTCAACCGACAGCTCCCCGACGACCCCGTGGACTCACACGACGAGATCGTAGAACGCGAGTCCGAACGCGAGACCGCGTCCGCCGAGAGCGACTGACGCTTCGCCCCCGTCTTACGTCTCCGGCGCGCCCCGGCCCGCGCGGCGCGCACGGGTGTTCGCACCCGTCGAGCGTTCGGCATCGCCCGGGATCGCTCTGAGATGGCTCGAAACGCTTCCCATCGGCCGATTCGGGGGAAATCGTTTTACGAGCACTGGGTGAATGGCCGATGGTGTCGAGCATGTACGATGAGATGTTGATTCCGTACGACGGGAGCGACGAGGGAGAGATGGGGGCGCGACACGGCGTAGAGCTCGCGGCCGAGCTCGGATCGGCTGTTCACGCGCTTTACGTGGTAGATCTACCGGGAGTACCGCGCGCGCTCTCCATCCGCGACAATGAGGAGAAAATACGCGAGGAGTACCGCGAGCACGGGACGCAGACCCTCGCCGATGTCGAGGAGATGGCGGCCGAGCACGGGGTCGACTGTGTCACCGCGTTGCGCAGCGGCTCGGTTAGCGAGAAAATACTCTCCTACGCGGAAGATGAGGAGATGGACGCAATCGTGCTCGGGTCGGCTTATTACGGCAAACTCGGCAACGTCCTCGGTGGTACGACGAACAAGATCATTCGATCGACGACGATTCCCGTCATCTCGAAGCGAATGGACGCCGACGCGCGGTGACGCCGCGCGTCGCGTCATTCAGAGTCGCGATTCGCGCAGATAGATGAGGATGCTCGCGCCGAGGAAGCTGAGTCCGGCGAACATCAGCTGGCCGCGCGACATCAGCACGAGGCCGACCCCGAAGAGCGCGACGACGATGGCGGCGGTACCGGCTCGGAACGGGGTGTTGATCATCTTGGGAGGGAGGTACGGGTCGCAGTCGCCGTCGCGGACGACCGATGCGGGACGGCGTGAGTGCGTCCGAACCACAGTGCGGCGGCGTCAGTCATCGCCGCCGGTGGTCCGTTCGCGGATGTCCGTCACCACCTCCGTTCCCGTCGTGTTGATGTTGAAGTCCTCGTCGGTTATCTCGTCGATACGTTCTTTGAACTCCTCGGACGCGAGGACTTGATACTCGTTCCTGAGTCCGAGATAGACGGTATAGCACATCACGAGCAGGACGATGGCGAACGGGAAGCCGGTGGCGATGGCGGCGGTCTGGAGGGCGTTGAGGCTCGCGCTCCCGCCGCCGTAGAGGAGGAGCGCGGCGACACCGCCCTCGGTGACCGCCCAGAAGATGCGCTGGACGCGCGGGACGTCGTGCTTCCCGCCGGAGGTAAGGTGATCGACGACGAGCGACCCGGAGTCGGAGGACGTCACGAAGAACGTCACGACGAGCAGCGTCGCGAGCAGACCCGAGACCGCGCCGAGCGGGAACTGATCGAGCATCGCGAACATCGCGACTGTCTGTCCGACCTCGTTGTACGTCGCGAGGACGGAGCCGTTCCCCATGAGGGTGTTGAAGAGACCGCTGCCACCGAAGGCCGCGAGCCAGACCGTAGAGAACAGCGACGGCAGGACGAGCACGCCGATGACGAACTCCCGGACGGTGCGGCCCTTCGAGATGCGCGCGACGAACATCCCGACGAACGGCGACCACGCGATCCACCACGCCCAGTAGAACACCGTCCAGGCGTGGACGGTCGACGAGCCGTCACCGAGCGCGCCCGTGAAGAAGGAGAGCGTGAGGAGGTCACCGAAGTACGCGCCGAGGCCCTGCACCCAAGCGCCGAAGATGAAGAGCGTCGGCCCAATGATGAGGAGGAAGACGAGCAGCGCGGACATGAGGTAGACGTTCAGCGTGCTGAGGCGCTTGATGCCGCCGTCGAGGCCGGCCGCGACGGAGAGCGTTGCGATCAGCGTGATCGTGGCGATGAGGATTATCTGCGGGACGGTCCCGGTCGGGACGTTCGCGACCCCGAGCATGCTGCTTCCGAGAATGTAGGAGAGGCCGGTGTTGATCTGGGCGACGCCAAGGCCCAGCGACGTTGCGAGGCCGAACAGCGTTGCGAACACTGACACGAGATCAATGACGTGGCCGGGCCAACCGTAGATGCGTTCGCCGAGGAGTGGCCAGAAGATCGAGCGGAACGTCAGCGGGAGCCCGCGGTTGAACGAGAAGAACGCGAGGCCCAATCCCACCAGGCCGTAGATCGCCCACGGGTGGAAGCCCCAGTGGAAGAACGTCTGTGTCAGCGCGGCGATGCCGGCTTCGCCGGTGCCGGCTTCGGCGCTGTAGAAGCCGGGAACGTTCGAGACGTAGTAGAGCGGTTCCGAGACGCTGTAGAACATCAGCCCGATGCCCATGCCGGCGCTGAACAGCATCGCCATCCACGAGAACGTGCTGAACTCTGTCTCGGCCTCGACGCCGCCGATCCGGATCTTCCCGTACTTGCTGATGGCGAAGAAGAGGAGGACGACGATGAAGACGTTCACCGAGAGGAGGTAGAACCAACCGAAGTTCCCCTCGAAGAAGCCGCGGACGCTGGAGTAGATGCTCGCGGCCTCCGGGCCGAGGATGAGCGTCGCGGCGACGAAGATGGCGATTATCAGGAGCGCGGCGGGAAAGACGACGGGGTGAATGTCGAAGCCCCACCGTTCGATGTTCCCGTCGCCCGGCTCGCGTTCGGTCTCCGGGTGGAAGAGGTCCACCTGGAGTCCGTGCGTCTCGCCGTCGTCGCCGTCACTGCTCGCCATACCACACCCCCGCAATCTGAGCGTGCCGAGTGTGTGCTGTCCGTCGGGGGTCGTCTCCGCCGTTCCCCGTCGACCGTTGTCTCCCTACGCGCCTCCACCAGCCTGGATCGTATAATGCCATCTCTTAGCACACCTCGTGGTGCGGAGAAGTAATAGGTGTTATTCATCATAATAGTTCGGCTTTGGTACGGACAGTCTTTATAGCGGTACTGGCCGACCGGCGAGGATACCGGAACCGCGACATCCGACCCGGCGTGCACACGACCCGTTCGATCGCTTAAAAAATGATCAGGTGTGCGTGGCCAGTTCGACCTCGTATCCCGCGCCCTCGATGCCGTCGAGGATGGACGCCGTGTGCTCCTCGCCGCTCGCCTCCACGGTGAACACGAGGTAGGCCTCCCCGACGTCTAAGTCCACCACGGACCGGTCGTGGCGGACGTCGTGGATGTTCGCGCCGTACTCCGCGATGATGCCCGACAGCTCTGACATCGTCCCGGGGCGGTCGTCGATGCGCACGCGCAGGCGGAGGATCTGCCGGCGCTCCGTGAGCGCGTGGATCAGGAGCGTCCGCAGCATCGTCATGTCGAGGTTTCCCCCGCAGAGCAGCGGCATTACCGTTTCTCCGGAGACGTCCAGGTCATCGCTCAATATCGCCGCGACGGACGCCGCGCCCGCGCCCTCGACCACCTGCTTCGCGCGCTCCAAGAGCAGGAGGAGCGCTTGTGCGATCTGCGCGTCCGAGACCGTCACCACCTCGTCGACGTTCTCTCGGATGATCGACAGCGTCGTCTCCGAGATGCCGCCCGTCGCGATGCCGTCCGCGATGGTGTCCACCTCGTCGAGCGTCACCGGCGCGCCCTTATCGAGGCTCTCGTGGACCGTCTCCGCGCCCGTCGCCTGCACGCCCACGACGCGGACGTCCGGCGAGAGGTGCTTCAGCGCCGTCGAGACGCCGCTGATGAGGCCGCCGCCGATGGGGACGACGACCGTGTCCAGGTTCGGGTGATCGTGGTACATCTCGATCCCGAGCGTCCCCTGTCCGGCGATGATGTCCGCGTCGTCGTACGCGTGGACGAACGAGGCGTCCTCGTCGTCCGCGGCGAGCGACTGGGCGTGCGCCATCGTCTCCTGGAAGTCGTCCCCGACCAGTTCGACCGTCGCGCCGTAGCCCCTGGTCGCGTCGATCTTCGCCTGCGGGGCGTTCGTCGGCATGCAGATGGTCGAGTCCGCCCCGCACTTCGTCGCCGCGAGCGCGACGCCCTGCGCGTGGTTGCCGGCGCTCGCGGCGATGAACTTCTGTGCGCCCGCCGCGACGTCCTGGCTGATCTTGTTGTACGCGCCGCGAGTCTTGAACGACCCCGTCCACTGGAGGTGCTCCATCTTCAGGTAGACGTCCGCGTCCACGAACTCGCCGAGGGACCGACTGTACTCGACCGGCGTCTGCTTGACCACCGTCTCGTCGTCGATCCGCTCGCGCGCCTGTTCGATGTCGCCGTACGTCACCGGGAGTTCGACTGCGTCGCTCATTCGTTGTCTGTCTCCTATCTGATGATCTTCTCTCGCCCGGGATCGAACAACGGTTCCTCGCGAACTGTCGCGTCGTACGTCTCGCCCTCGCACGCGACTCGGATGTCGGTGCCGGGGTCGGCGTGCTCGCTCGGGACGTACGTGTACGCGATCGACTCCCCGACGGAGTATCCGTAGTCGCCCGCCTGCACGTAGCCGAGCGTCTCCTCGCCCTCGGCGTCGAGCACGGGCCGGCCGCTCAGCGCGATGTCCGTCGAGTCGTCGAGCGTCACCGGGACGATATGGCTGTCGATGCCGTCCTCGCGCGCCCGTTCGAGGGCGTCGCGGCCGACGAAGTCGGTGTCCATGTCGACGGCGAACCCGAGGCCGGCCTCGAAGGGGTTGGCGTCCGTGTCGATGTCCGTCCCCCAGAGCCGGAACCCCTTCTCTAAGCGCATCGATTCGAGCGCGCCGCCGCCCATCGGCCGCACGTCCAGGTCCTCGCCGGCGTCCTCCAAGACCTCCCAGAGCCGCCGGCCGTACTCGGTCGGCGTCCACAGCTCCCAGCCGAGTTCGCCGACGTAGGAGACGCGCATCGCCATCACCGGGACCTCGCCGACGTAGATGCGCTTCGCGCTGAAGTACGGGAAGCCGTCGTTCGAGACGTCCGCGTCCGTGACGCGCTGGAGGAGCAACCGGGACTTCGGCCCCCAGAGGCCGATGGTCGACCGCCCGCCCTCATCGACGTTCACCGAGACCGTCTCGGGCGCGTGCTCGTCGAGCCACGACCCGTGGATGCCGGGGGAGTTCCCGCCGCCGGTCGTGACGACGTACTCCTCGTCGCCGAGGCGCGCGACGGTGACGTCCGCCAAAACGCCGCCGCCCTCGTTGCAGAGCAGCGAGTACGTCACGTCCCCGACGTCCATCTCGACGTCGTTCGTGCAGACGCGCTGCAGGAACGCCTCGGCGTCGGCGCCCGAGACGTCCACGGCGCTGAACGACGTCATGTCGAACATCGAGACGTGCTCGCGCGTGTGCAGGTGCTCCGCGCCCTCGATCGGCGAGCGGTTGATCCCTCGCCAGCCCTCCTGTTCGGGGATCTCGTCGGCGTAGCGCTCCGCGAGGTCCGCGTTCGACTCGTAGTACTGCGGGGACTCCCAGCCGCCGCCCTGGTAGAACTCCGCGCCGAGTTCGCGCTGGCGCTCGTGGAACGGGCTGGTGCGGAGGCCGCGGTGATCGTCCGGCTGCCAGCGCGGTTCGACGATACTGTACACCTGCCGGTAGCGCGTCGCGCCCCGATCCACGAAGTAGTCCTTCTCGCCGGCGTGCGGTTCGAAGCGCCGGACGTGGATGCCGCCGACGGGAACCGGGCCGGACGGGAGGCGCGGGACGCCGTTCTCCATCCACTCCGCGAGGATGCGCCCGTAGCCGCCCGAGTGCGTCCACCAGACGGCGAGCGCGGTCCAGAGGCCGTCCACCTGCGCCGTCTCGCCGACGGCGGGCATCCCGTCGGGCGTGAAGACGAAGATGCCGTTCTCCGTCGTCTCGTAGTCGGCGTCCGCGGTCGCGGGCAGGAGGCCGTCGAACGCCTCCTTCGCGGACGTGTCCCGGTCGGGGTGGGTCGCGCGCTCCCAGTGCTCGCGGGAGAACCCCCTGACCGAGGCCTGGTGCTCCTCTGTGTTCTTCCCCATCGCGTCCGGGTCGACGGAGAGCGTCTCGTGGTTGTACGATCCCATGCCGACGGCGTCGCCGTGCGTGCGGAAGTAGAGCGAGTGGTCCTGGTCGCGGCCGACCGGTCGGTTCGGCCCCTCGCTCATCTGCTCGGCGACGTCGCGCTGGCCGGGGACGTCGAGGCCGGTCGTGTTCTCGCCGACGTCGCTGTCCTCCTCCGCGAGTTCGTCGAGCGGTTCGGTGACGACGTACTGGTGTTCGACGGGCGCGATGGGGAGGTCGACGCCCGCCATCTGCCCGGTCTGGTAGCCCCAGTTGTTCGTCGCGACGACCGCGCGATCGCAGTCGATGCGGCCCCTGTCGGTCTCCACGGCGGTTATCTCGCCGCCCTCGACGTCGAGGTCGGTGACTTCGGTGTTCCCGACGAACGTCGCGGGCGTCTCCTCCATGTACCACTGGAGCGCGGCGATGCCGTCGACGCGGCCGTCGGTGGGCGAGTAGTAGCCGCCGAGGATCTCGTCCTCGTCCACGAGCGGCAGGTGTTCGCCGACCTCCTCGGGGGAGAGCAACTGCGGTTCGGGGAGCCCGTAGGAGGTCGCCCACTCGACGCGCCGCCGGAGGAAGTCCATGCGCTCCTCGGAGCGCGCGACCTCGATGCCGCCGACCTCGTCGTAGACGCCGGCGTCCTTCAGCAGTCTGGTCGTGTAGTGGGCGGCCTTCGTCTGCGTCTTCGACGGCGACGTCTGGAAGACGATGCCGGGCGCGTGGACGGACGATCCGCCGGTGACCGGGAGCGGTCCCTGGTCGACGACGACGATGTCCTCCGCGCCGAGTTCGGCGAGGTGGTAGGCGACGCTACAGCCGACCGCGCCGGCGCCGACGACGACGGTCTCCGCTTGCGAGGGTGGCTCCGTGCTCATGTGTCTCGTGGTAGAGTGCACGAGAGCGTCTGATAAGTGCAACGGTGGGTGCAGCGAGCGGAACGCGGAGATACGGCGTGGAGAAGATTTATAGCGGCTATTCAGGGGTTCTCGACGGACGCCCCGCGCGGCGGCGCGTTCGCCGCGAAACCACAAAACGTAAGAAATATTATGTCTCTCGTCACCGGCCTAGAGGAGCGGTTCCTCGCGAACCGTCGCGTCCACCAACTCCCCCTCGTAGCGCACCTGCACGTCCGTACCCGGTTCCGCGTACGCGGGCGGGAGGTAGGTGTAGGCGACCCGCACGTCGACCGTGTAGCCGTACTCAGCGCTGTGGACGTAGCCCAGCGACTCGCCCGTCTCCGGGTCGAGTACCGGCCGGTCCGCCATCACCATCGCCGCCGGGTCGTCCAGCGTCAGACACACGACGAGGTGCTCGCGCTCCGAATCGTCACGCGCGGCCGCCTCCGCGACGGCGACCCTCCCGACGAAGTCGGTGTCGAGGTCCACCGCCCACCCGAGCCCCGCTTCGTACGGATCGTGCTCGGTGTGCAGGTCCTCGCCCCACAGCCGGAACCCCTTCTCGATGCGGAGCGCGTCCAGCGCGCCGTTCCCGTACGGCCGG
Source organism: Halarchaeum nitratireducens (assembly GCF_014647155.1). Taxonomy (GTDB): domain Archaea; phylum Halobacteriota; class Halobacteria; order Halobacteriales; family Halobacteriaceae; genus Halarchaeum; species Halarchaeum nitratireducens. The sequence goes on from NZ_BMOQ01000006.1 coordinate 65,210, forward strand.
ATGCCGTACTCCTCGCCCGCCTCCAGCAGGAGCTCCCAGAGGCGCTCGCCGTACTCGCTTGGCGTGTAGAGCTCCCAGCCGAGTTCGCCCGCGTAGGAGACACGGAGCGCCGTGACGGGGGACGTTCTTCACGAAGAACTGCTGGCTCGTGAAGAACGGGAACGCCGAATCACTGAGGTCGGCGTCGGCGACCTCGGAGAGGACGTCGCGGCGCGCGTGGACGCACTGACGGACGAGCACCAGCTCTACGGCTGACGTCGCGGCCGGTCGTCACCTCGGATCGACACCGATGACATAAACAGGGGGCGATATCAACACGTTCTTTTATTCGGGTTTGTCGGCTTGGTCCACAAGCATGTCCGGTGAGGAAGACCACCCCAACCATCCGAGTATAGATCAGTCAGACCGCACCCTCCCACGGAACCTCCGGCAGACCGGCGACCCCGGGATCGAGATGCTCGTCTCGACTCGCGTCCGCAAGTCCCCGTTCTTCGATAAGTCCTTCAACGAGAACGGCGCGTGGCGCGCGACTGTCTACAACCGCCTCTATCACCCGCGCGGCCTCGTCGAACCCGAGGACGGCGGTGCGATGGTGGAGTACGACGCCCTCGTCAACAAGGTGACGCTGTGGGATGTCGCCGTCGAGCGGCAGATCCGCGTGAAGGGCCCAGATGCCGAGGCACTCACGAACTACGTCATCACGCGCGACGCCACGGAGATCGAGTCGATGAAGGGCAAGTACGTCATCCTCTGCAACGAGGACGGTGGCATCCTGAACGACCCGATCCTGCTCCGGGTCGAGGACGACGAGTTCTGGTTCTCCATCTCCGACAGCACCCTGATGCAGTGGCTCCAGGGAATCAACGTCAACGGCGACTACGACGTCGAAATCGACGAGATCGACGTCGCGCCGATGCAGATCCAGGGCCCGCTCTCCGAGGACGTCATGGTCGACGTCGTCGGCGAAGAAGTCAGCAAGATCCCCTACTACGGCCTGATGGAGGCTGATATCGACGGATGTGAGGTCCTCGTCAGTCAGACCGGGTTCTCCGGCGAGAAAGGCTTCGAGATATACGTGAAGGAGGCCTCGAAGTACGGCGAGCGCGTCTGGGACCCCGTGATGGAGAGCGTCGAGGACCACGGCGGGATGCAGATCGCGCCCGGCCACCACCGCCGCATCGCGGCCGGCATCCTCTCCTGGGGCCAAGACATGGACCACGAGACATCGCCATTCCAGGTGAACCTCGGCTACCAGGTTCCTGACGACAAGGACGCCGACTACGTCGGGAAAGAAGCCCTCGAGACGCAGCAGGCACAGATCGAGGACGACGAATACCCGTTCAACCTGAAGATGGTCGGCCTGAAGATGGCCGGCGAGCCGATCCGCGATTACGCCTCCGACTTCTGGATCATCAGTGATCCAGAGACGGGCGAGGAATGTGGCTACGTCACATCGCCGTGGTGGAGTCCCGACCTCGAGACGAACATCGCGCTCGGCTTCGTCCCGGCGGAGAAACTCGAAGCCCCGCTCGACGACCGCGTCTACGACGCGGACCTCGACACCGAGTTCCAGGTCCACGTCCCCGACGAGTACACCGAGGACGGCGAGCCGGTGTTCGCGACTATCGCGGAGGTCCCGTTCAAGGAGTCGGTCAATCCGAGCGCGCGCGAGCAAGCAAAGCTCAACGCGAAAAAGGAAGTGCAGGACGACTGAGCGCGTTCCAGCGGACGCGAGGTAACTGAGAGCGCCCGCCTCGCTGTCGTAAACGCGCGTAAGCGCGTACTCGTCCGCACATCTCACTCGGCTCCGTCACGTCCGGCGGGCCGGCGGCGCGCGACCCCGGACGCGGACCATGACGGTGAGGTACCGCGTCGCGTTCGGGTTCTACGTATCGCTGCTCTCGGAGAGCGTCGCGGAGAGGAGGTTCCGCATCCCGCGACGGAGGCGGCCACTCGTCGCGGTCGAGGAGAGCCCGAGTTCGTCCGCGATCTCGGTGAGCGAGGCGTCGCGCGGCTCGTTGAAGTAGCCACGATCGTACGCGACCCGTAACGCGGTGAGCTGTGCGTCGGTCAGGCCGTAGGTCTGCTCGCCGCTCGCGTCGCTCCCGTAGATTTCGATGATGTCCACGTCCATCCCGTGCTCGTTCGCGTATGTCCAGACGGTGTCGAGCGCCTCACGATTGGGGAGGAGGAGACGGACAATCCAGCCGGAGTCGTTCGTCTCGGTATCGATTAGATAGCCGTTCACGTCCATTACTGCGGGACTGATTAGTTCGGTTTCGGGCGTGTGGGAAATGTAGTAGATGCCCGTCCCCTCGGAGTAGTCGACGATGTCGTAGCTCGCGACCGTCGTGTCGTCCGTGAGCGCGGCCTCGAGTTCTGCCCGGTCGTCGTACTCGATGAGATACGGGAAGGTATCCACCCCAGGTGCGGTGTTCCCGTGTGAGATGACGCGCATGTCGACGCCGTTGAGCCGCCGGAGCGTCGGTGTAAGGGCGAGGCGATCGTTCTCGATTCGGAGTTTCGTCGTGATGGACATGATGGGGACCGGCGTGACTGCTAGGGAATACCGCCGAAATGGCATAGCTGTTCGGGTGGTCGCGGACGAGCCGACGGGGTTCGCGGGGGGCTGGCGGGCACAACTGGTCGTGAAGGTGATCAGATGAAGTGCGCGACGGACCTCTGCGAGTCGATCGGGAGCGCGAGTGCAGACGGGGATCGACGTCTGACGGTTGCTCCGCCATCGTTTCGTCCGGTTCGACGGTTTCGTGGTTACGTTGGTCTACGGGAATTTTGAGGCGACGAACTTGAACGTAGGGGACGATAGCACTGCATGCTGGGAGCCGTCGCGGATACCGGGGTCGGCAGGGCCGGCACAACAATCGGTTCGTCGCCCAGTACTTGCGTGGAGAAGTGACCGCCCATAACGAACTGACAGGTAGACAATTGTTGACAACAATATTAGTGTCAAACACGTCAGGCGCGTCGGACGTCGCGAGACACACGTCAACCGCCTGATCGGGTTTCTGCGTAATACATACCAAGAGCTAGGTGCCAGTATAATAATTTGATCCGTTAGCTGTTTCAGCACGGGTCGCTCGCGTTCCCGTTCCACGCGCTATAAGCGTGAAACCGGTGGTACGGTTTGTCGATACCCGTGAGGGGCGGGGCACACAAATCCCCACCCCATACGATGACCAGCAGGTGGCGCCTGACGGTGGTTACAAGCATCTCCGTCGCGTTGACTACGAGAGTGAATACGGGCAAGTCCCCCGACCGAATGTCCGACTATCTGAGTAGGTGAACCGCTCTAACCAACGCACTTACGCAGAGAGCGAGTCGGTTGGTTAAAGGAGCGAACGGCGTATTCGGAGCCCACGCGGCCACGGACTCTCTCTTGAACAATTCATGCATTACTGCAACTGCCAAAGACTGCATCAAGCTCTCGATGGAAAGACGCCAACGCAGGAGGTCCAGAACTAGACAGTGTCTGATCGGAAGGCATATCTATACGGGACCAAGATGAAAGTTTTGTCTATTATATCGAAAGTTGAATGTATGTTTACTCTTGGAGTGCGTAAATGTTCGGTGACGGAAACACATCGAGGACGGTCAAGCGATCGATCTGACCGCGAAGCTTGTAGCCGCGTTTCTGCACTCTCCGAGTTAACGTGTTCAAAAATGATACTGATTGGGTAGGTAGTTTTTCTCATTCTCTCGTGTATACTTTCTAAATCAATGCAGTTTCTGTAGCGAGCAGTCTGAAATCGGAGCCCCAATTATTAGAGTGGGCGAGGGCTGGATTTCAGCGTTATTGGCGAGAAGCATGGCTTTGACGAGCGTGGTGTAGATCGGATTCACATCTCCAATAGACCGTAGATCTACCTTTGTGCCCAGCCGTACACGGCATTCTACAGCCGTATATTCTCAAAATATAAATTGCTATAACAGTTTAGTAAGTAAATAACATTGGTTCGTAAGGCCAAATGTTAAACACGACCCGGACTGGCGTGCGAAGACTGGTGAGTGCCTCGCCGGCCAGCGGAGTTTCCACGGCACCGCGATCGGGGTGGGAGTTCGGACGAGCCGACGGTGATCTCGCACTGACTCGTCGAGGTCGAACTCGACATCGGGAACGACCTCGACGGCGAGATTGCGGACAGGGACGGTGTCGAGCGGGACAACGTCATCAGAACACACTCGTCACGAAACAACCGCCGCCTTTCGAGAACGTGGACGAAATCGGAACGAGGTACGAGAGACAATAGAATCGCCACCACTGGGCGCGACGAGCCCACACACAGTAACGGGAACGACATCGAGCCGACCAGCCGCGTGGTTTTCAGAGTACGCCGGTGCGTCGGTCAGACGCCGAGATGCGACGCGCCTTGCGTGACGAGTCGTTCAGTCGAGGTCGTCGAGCGCGGCGCGGAAGAAGAGGCCGAGCGCGAGGTGTTGTTCCATCGCCGCCGTGATGCGTTCGACGAGCGCGTCGGTGTGTGCGACCTGGTACTCCTTGGTGCGGACGAGTTCCTGGACGTCGAGGTACCCGTCGGATTCGAGGTCGTGGAGACGCGGATAGACGGTCCCGGGACTGAGGTGCGTGTCGAAGACGGTGACGAGGTCCGTCATCAGCCCCTTCCCGTGGGTGTCGGCGGAGCGGTGGGCGACGAGGAGGAGGAGTATCTCGTCGAGGTTCTGTTTGACGAGGGACTCGCGGAACTGGAAGGCCTCGTCGTCGAACAGCACCGATTGGACCCGCGAGAGGAGCACTTCCGAGCGCTGTTCCGGCGTGAGTCGAACGTTCAACTCGGCGTCCGGGAGCGTGGCCTGTATCTCGGAGTATAGTTGATCTATTGTTACTCTATCAGTCCTGTTCTCTGATGGTTTTTCTGACGTGGCGGTACCTACACGCGTCGTAACGTCGCTAATCGTTCTCTCCCCCGTAGAGTTCGATTCTTTCGGTCTCATACGATAACAATATAGTCTCTTTGTCTTATAACCCCGTGTCGTTTTCCGCGTTGAATCGTCTTAGGTATCTATAATTGACTATCCTATCACTCCATCTCCTTATGTAAAATGTTGCCGCCCGACGGATCACCGACCTCCGGGGTCGACCGCGAGGTCGAGCGACGCGTTCGAGAGCAGAACGGCGAGCGCGACCTCCGGTGGCTCGTCGGGCGCGACGCGCCCCGCGTACCACCGGAGGAACGACTCGAACGCTCTCGACACGTCGTTCGTCTCCACCCGCAGCGCGTCCTCTCCCGTTTCCGTTCGGGCGTGCGCACACAGCGCGTGCGCGCCATCGAGGTCGTCGAGCGGGTTCGTTCCGTCGGACGTGGACTCGCGCGACTCGCGCACCGCGTCCGTCCCCGCGTCTGCGTCGTCGTCCACGCGGACGACGTAGCGGTCGTCGTCGAGGCGACGGACCCGGTCGTCGGCCAGTTCGAGGTCCGCGGGCCGGACCGGATCGCTAGCGGCGCGCCCGGCGTCGTCGCTCATAGCCGATCGCGTCGGGCAGTCGTTGTCGGTCGATGCGAGTCGCACGGATGGCTTCAGACCTTCACGTAGCTCCCGGTGAGGACGTCGGGGACGTTGACCCCGTACGTGGTGGTGGCGCCGGACTGATCGACGATGTCCAGCGACGCGCTCGACCCCTCGTCGAGGCCGTTCGTTTCGAGGGCCGACGTGCTGATCTCGATTTCGACGCGCTCGCTGGTGTTCGAGAGCACCGTCGTCGGGCCGCCCCCGACCTGGTTGGTGGTGAACGTGGTGTCGTCGGCACCGGACGAGCCGTACGACAGCGTCGCCGACGTGTTCGCGCTCGTGTACTGGATGGTGGCCTCCGAGAGATCGATGGCCTTGGAGCCCGGCGACTTCTTCGCGACCAGCGTCACGGTGTCGAGGGCGTCGTCGTCGTTCGTGTCCTCGCCCGTCGCGGAGACGACGTCGATCTGGTTCGAGACCTGCGCCTGGGCGTCAGTGCCCGTGTCGGAGGCGCGCGTCTGGAGCTGGTCGGCGGTGGTGACGAGGACGCCGGCGGCGACGGCGGCGACGAGCACCAACGCGATGAAGATGATGAGCGTACCGATCCCGACCTGTCCGCGGTCAGTCCGTTCGGGGAGTATGTCGTCGAACATGGTTCAGACCTTCACGTAGCTTCCGGTGAGGACGTCGGGGACGTTGACCCCGTACGTGGTGGTGGCACCGGACTGATCGACGATGTCCAGCGACGCACTCGCGCCCTCGGAGAGCGCAGTCGGTGGCGTGACGACGATCTGCTTGCGGTCGCTCGTGTCGTCGAGCACCGTATCGCTCGCCGACGTGCCGTCCGTGTTCTGTACGGTCAGATTGGTGAACGTCTGGGAGTCGCTGTCGCTCGTGTACTGGATGGTGGCTTCGGAGAGGTCGATGGACTCGGAGCCCGGCGACTTCTTCACGACGAGCGTCACGGTGTCGACCTCGTTCGAGTTCACCGCTCCGGTCGCGGAGACGACGTCGATCTGGTTCGAGACCTGCGCCTGGGCGTCGGTGCCCGTGTCGGAGGCGCGCGTCTGGAGCTGGTCGGCGGTGGTGACGAGGACGCCGGCGGCGACGGCGGCGACGAGCACCAACGCGATGAAGATGATGAGCGTGCCGATGCCGACCTGTCCGCGGTCGGCCTTCTCGGGTAGTTGGAGTTTCATGGTGTCGGGTACCCCCTCGTGGCGAGGGCGGGGGGCTTCCCACTCCGCTATCGGTGAGCCCCGTTCATAATACGAAAAACGGCTTCGAGGGCGGACTCGCCGCGCGAATCGGAGCCGGCGTCGCGTGCGGATTCGTCGCGCGAATCGAGCCTCGAAACTCCCCGTGAATCCGGGCGCCGACCTATGTGTCCGCCGCCGGTAGCGTGACGCGAACACTACGAATCGCTATGTTCCAGCGCATCAAACACCTGTTCGGGACATCGGACGCCGACACCGAGGCCGACGGTGACGCTGACGCTGACGACCCCTCGCCGTTCGCCGACCCGCCGCCGCTCGATGACCTGTCGGAGGGCGACGCTCGCGACGCGGACGGCGACGCGGCGGGATCGCCGGCGGGGAGCGACGCGGACGACCGGGAAACGCTCGCGACGCGCGTCGACGACCTCGAAGAGGACCTCGAATCGACGGCGGCGTCGCTGCGCGGCGTCGAGGGCGCCCAGTCCGACCTCGAGGACTCCGTGGACGAGATGCACCAGACCGTCCGCCGACTCGCCGGCGTCTACGACCGCGTCGCCGCCGCGGAGAACCCCTTCGTGGACGGCTCGCTCGAACGCACGCCCGGTGACACCGACGCCCCGGATGCCGTCGATACGGCCGCGGGCACGGGCGTGGACATCGCTTCCGACGCCGAACGCGGCGTCACGGCCGACGGCGCCGGCGACTCCGTCGTCTCCTTCGACGACCTCCGCGACGACGCCGGAGACGCCGACGACGGCACTGCGGACACCGACGTCGGTGACGGGGTCGCGTCTCCGTCGTTCGGCGGGCCGGACGATCCCGGTGCGGACGCGCACGCGGGCACGTCCAGAGGAGAGACGCGGACTCACGACGTCGCCGGGGGGGAGACGCGAGCCCGTGGCGTTGGCGAGGACGAGATGCCGGTGGTGTCGTCGCTCCCGGGCGGCTACGCGGGCGACGTCCTCGTGATGGAGTGGCTCTCCGTGCTCATGGAGCGCTCCGGGCCGGCGGGCGCGCTGCGCGCCATCAGCCACTACGAGGCGGTCGGCTGGATCTCCGCGGACGTCGAGGCGACGCTCCTCGATATCGTCGGTGGCCCCGGTCTCGACGTGTTCGTCGATCCGACGCGGCCGCGCGAGCCGTCCGCGGACGAGCACGCCCTCTCCTACGACTACCTCCGAGCGCTGCGCCACCTCCGGGAGAACTGATGGGGTTCAGTGTCAGCGGCGCGAGCGCGATCCTCCTCGTCGGCCTCCTGCTCAGCGCCGGCGCCCTCTATCCCGTGCTCGAACGCACCGCCGAGGAGCGCGCGGACGCGGTGACAGCGCGGGACGACCGGACGCTCCGCCAGCAGAACACGGCCGTCGGCGACCCCGGCGCGACGTACGACGCGGCGAGCGATCGCCTGACCGTCACCGTCCGCAACGCCGGGACGAGCACGCTCTCCGTGGCCGCGACCGACCTCGTCGTCGACGGCCGCTACGCGTCCGTCCCGCCCGCGAACACGAGCGTCGCGGGGCGCCCGGAGAGCGACGTCTGGGCGTCGAACGAGACGCTGACGCTGACCGTCTCCCGGGCGAGCGCACCCGAACGCGTCGTCGTCGTCACCGGGCCCGGCGTCGCCGCGAGCGCGCGGGTGGTGGTCTGAGTGGCGAGCGCGTCAGTCTCCGAGCTCGTCCTCTTCATCGCCGCGCTCAGCGTCGCCGCGGCCGTCGCGGGCACGATGGTGACGACGGTGGGCGGTATCGCGGCGTCGCTCGACGACCACGGCGCGGACGTCGCGGCGCAGATCGACACCGACGTCGAGATAATCAGCGACCCCGCGAGCGGCGCGATGTACGACGCCGACGCGGGCACCGTCCGCGTCCTCGTGAAGAACACGGGCGAGCGCACCCTCGCTACCGACGGCACCGGCGTCGAACTGCTCGTCGACGGTCGCTACGTCCCGCGCGACGACTACGACGTCACCGTCCTCGACGGATCGGAGTGGCGCGACGGCGCCGTCGTACGCGTCCTCGCGAACGACTCGCTCACCGCGGGCGACCACACCGTCACCGTCGTCGTCACCGGCGACCGGGACACCGAACGCTTCCACACGTGAACTACCGCTCCATCGGCCTCGAAGACCGCGATCGCGTCAACCACGCCATCGGCGGCGGCTTCCCCGAGGGGAGCCTCGTCCTCCTCGAAGGCGGGACGGGCGCCGGGAAGTCCGCCCTCGCCTCCCGCGTCGTCTACGGCCTCTGCGAGGAGGGATCGCGGGTCGCGCTCGCGTCCACTGAGGGGGACGTCGGGTCGTACCTCGAGCAGATGCACTCGCTCTCCTACGACGTCCTCGACCACCTGCTCGCCGGCCGCCTGCGCTACTTCCACGTCCCGCTGGAGCGCGAGCGCGCGCTCGTCGAGCGCTTCCTCCGGCCGGGCGCGCTCTGGGACGCGGACGTCGTCGTCGCCGACGGTTTCGGTGCGCTCTGTCGCAACGACCCGGCGTTCGCGGCCGCGCTCGGGACGCCCGCCGCCGACCGCGCGATGGAGCGCGTCGTCGCGCGCCTCGACGCGCCGCTCGACGCCGGACGCGTCGTCCTCCTCACCGTCGACCCGGCCGCGCTCTCCGAGGCCGCGCTCCGTCCGCTTCACGCGGCCGCGGACGTCTACCTCTCGCTTCAGACCGACGTCGTCGGCCAAGACGTCCGCAAGAAGGCGGTGGTGCGACGCTTCACGGGCATGCGACGGCCCGTCGACGACACCATCGGTTTCTCCGTCAAGCAGGGCCGCGGCCTCGTCATCGAATCCCGGACCATCGCCTGAGATACCATGCCCGACACGCCAGACTCCCTGCGCGCCGTCGCCGCAGAACACGACCACGTCGCCGCTCACCTCGACGCGTTCGTCGCGCGCACCGGGACGCGCCCGACGCTCGTCACAGACCCGAGCGACGAGCACGCCGACGGGAAGCCGAACGTCCTCTACCCGGCCGACCCGCCGATCTACGTCCACGTCCACGGCCGCCCGGGCGCGGACACGACCTACTACTGTCTGGAGCCGACGCTGCGCGACGGCGAGCACGACCTCTACGAGCGCGTGCGCACGGAGGTGCTCGATCGCTCGGTATCGAAGCCCGCGCCCGCGGAGGACGACGACTTCCTCGCGCACCTCGGCGATCTCCTCGACGAGATACTGACCGTTCGGAGCGGTCGCGGGTCGCTCGGCGCGCGCGTCCGCGAGTCGCTGCTCGGTGACCGCTTCGTCGTCTCCGCCGAGACGGCGGCGCGCATCCGCTACGTCCTCGAACGCGACGTCGTCGGTCTCGGCCCGCTCGAACCCGTGATGAGCGACCCGCACAACGAGGACGTCCACGTCATCGGCCCGCACGCCTGCTACGTCGACCACGGCGTCTTCGGGATGGTGGAGACGACGGTGGACTTCGGCGATCCAGACGAGTTCGGGAACTGGATCCGGAACATGGGCGAGCGGATGAACACGCCCGTCTCGGACTCCGATCCCGTCATCGACGCGACGCTCCCTGACGGCTCGCGCATCAACGTCATCTACTCGGACGACGTCTCGATCAAGGGCCCCTCGCTCACCATCCGGCAGGGCGAGGACGTCCCGCTCTCCGTCTTCCAGATCACGAAGTGGGGGACGCTCTCCCCGGAGCTCGCGGCGTACCTCTGGCTCTGCATGGAGAACGAACAGACGGTGTTCGTCGTCGGCGAGACGGCGTCAGGGAAGACGACGACGCTGAACTCGATGTTCTCGTTCATCCCGCGCGACCACAAGATCTACACCGCCGAAGACACCGCCGAAGTGAGACCGCCCCACGACAACTGGCAGCAGCTCCTCACCCGCGAGGGCGGCGACGCCGGCTCCGCCGTCGACATGTTCGACCTCGTCGCGGCCGCTCTGCGCTCGCGCCCGGACTACATCGTCGTCGGCGAGGTGCGCGGCGCCGAAGCGCAGATGGCGTTCCAGGCCGCCCAGACGGGCCACCCCGTCCTCCTCACCTTCCACGCGAGCGACATCGTCTCGATGATACAGCGTTTCACCTCCAACCCCATCAACGTCCCCGAGACGTTCATGGACAACTGTGACGTCGCGCTCTTCCAGAACCGCGTGAAGCGCGGCGACGACGTCCTGCGGCGCGTGACGAGCGTTCAAGAGATCGAGGGCTACTCGGAGCACGAGGGCGGCGTCGTCACCCGCGAGGCCTTCTCGTGGGACCCCCGCGAGGACGACGTGGCGTTCAAGGGGCGGAACAACAGCCACGTCCTCGAGAACCAGATCGCGACCCTGCTCGGCTACGACGACACCCGCCGCATCTACGACGAACTCGACCGCCGCGCCGAGCTCGTCCGCCGGTTCATCGACGCGGACGTCGTCGGCTACCACGAGGTGAACGACGCCATCCGGACCGTCCAGCGCGACGGCGTGGGCGCGCTCTCGATAGACGTCACCGGCCTCACCGAGGGGCGTCCGTAGATGGCGGGCGACGGCGACGCGGACGGCTTCGAGGTGGACGTGCGGGCGTTCGTCCGCTCGTTCGTGCGCGCGTATCGATACATGGACATCTCGGCGCGCCGCTACGCGCTCCTCGTCCTCCTGCCGAGCGCCGCGCTCACCCTCGGCGTCGCGGCCGCGGTCGTCGCGCTCGCGCCCCCGCTCTCCATCGCCCTCCCCGGCGTCCTGCTCGGCGTCCTGCCCGCGCTCGGCGCGCTCGCCTACCCGAAGATCGCCGCCGACCGCAAGCGACGCGAGGTCCGCGAGCAGTTCCACCTCTTCCTGACGCACATCACCGTCCTCTCGATGACGAACATCGACCGCGTCGAGATATTCCGCACGCTCGCGCAGGTCGAGGAGTACGGGGCGCTCGCCGAGGAGATGGGACGCATCACCGCGCTCGTGGACACGTGGAACCAGTCGCTCGACGACGCGTGCCGGCGCCGCGCGAAACGCGTCCCCTCAGACCTGCTCGCGGACTTCCTGGAGCGACTCGCCTACACGGTCGGCGCAGGGCAGGCGCTCGACGACTTCCTCCTCGACGAGCAGGAGTCCATCATCCGCGAGTTCGTCATCCGCTACGAGTCCGCGCTCGCCAAGCTCGACGTCCTGAAGGAACTCTACCTCTCGATGATGCTCTCGACGACGTTCATCCTCGTCTTCGCGACGGTCGTGCCCATCCTCCTCGACGTGCCTCCGACGCTCCTCATCACCGCCGTCATCGTGATGTTCGCGCTCGTCCAACTCGCCTTCGTCGTCGTCGTCCACACCGTCGCGCCCCGCGATCCCGTCTGGCTGACGCCGGAGACGCACCACTCCCCGGCACACCGGGTGCGACCCGCGCTCTACGCGGGCGTCGGTCTCTCGTTGCTCGCCGTCGTGGGCGTCCTCGTCGTCGGCCTCGACTACACGCCGCTCGATCCCGGGCGGATCCCCTATCCGATCTCGCTCGCGATCCCGACGACGCCGCTCCTCCTCCCCGGCCTCGCGATGCGCCGCGAGGAGCGCGCGGTGGGCGAGCGCGACGCGGGCTTCCCGTCGTTCATCCGCGCGCTTGGCGGCGTCGAATCCGTGAAGCAGACGTCGAGCGCGAACGTCCTCGAATCGCTTCGCCGTAAGGACTTCGGGGCGCTCACGGCGAACGTCGACGACCTCTACAAGCGCCTGCGAACCCGCATCGATACCGAGGAGGCGTGGGTGTTCTTCGCCGCCGAGACCGGGTCGTACCTCATCCACAAGTTCGGAAGCATGTACGTCGTCGGTCGCCGGATGGGCGGCGAACCGCGGCGTCTCGGCCAGGTCATCTCCGCCAACTTCAACGAGGTGCTCCGGGTACGCGAGCAGCGCCAGCAGGCGACGACGACGCTCATCGGCGTCATCTACGGCATCACGGCGGCCTCCATGTTCTCCTCGTTCCTCGGTCTGGGCATCGCCGAGCAGATGCTCGACATCACCTCGCGCATCGCCGGTCAGAACGACGCCTTCATCCAGTCGCTCTTCTCGACGGGGAGCTACGACATCGCGACGATGACCGTCCTCCTCCTGCTCGTCGTGCTGTTGAACGCGCTGCTCTCCGCGCTGATGATACGCATCACCGACCGCGGGCACTTCGTGAGCGCGCTCACGCACTTCACGCTGCTGACGTGGACGGGCGCCCTCGTCGCCGTCGCCACCCAGCGGGTCGTCAGCGGACTCATCGGCTGACTCGCGTCCCGATTCGAGCCCACGTTTTTAGCCGGGGAACGCCGTCGCCTGAGTCATGACGGACGCCTCGACCGAACGGCCGTACCTCGACACGCCGATCCCGGGCGACGCAACGCCGACGCTCCTCCAGTGGGCGAAATACCTCGGACGGACGTTCGGCGCGGGCGGCGCGCTCTGCGCGCTGCGCCATTACGAGCGCCTCTCGTGGCTTTCTCCGGGCGCGAGACGCGACGTCGAGCGACGCCTACAGGGCCTCTCAATCGAGGAGATCCACTCGAAGAAGTACGACGAGCCCACGAGTCTCACCGGACCGCTCGCGTCGCTCTCCGGAACGCCGTTCGGCGCGCACGCGAAGTCCCTCGAGTTCATCGCGCGCCTCACCGACGACGACCTCGAAAGCGAACTCCTCCGCGCGCGCCTCGCGAAGCACCGCGCCGGCGTCGCGGACGTCGATCCGAGCGACGACGCCACGTCCTCGCCGTCCTGACCGTATCGGAGATGGCGAGAGCGGGCGATGATCGAGGACGCCGCGCGAGCACCGCGAGGGGCGGACGGCTCCGTCTGGGCGGCGGCCGAAATGAGTGTATCTAACACTGTAACGCGAGCCGACAGGTAGTCAGATACCATCGAGCGTCGTAATCGGTCGCCCACCCGACTACCCGCGATGTACCGCACAGAGAATCGGATCTCAGAGACCAGACGGCACATCGTATACCTTCTAGGATGTGAAACTGACCGCGACTATCAATCGATCTATCATGTCTGGATACCGCGATCGAGCGTGCGCCGGAAGGGTATCTGTGGAGGACACGTACCGCCGAGCTGAGTCCGGCATCACGGTGTCTCTACTCACTGTCGCCGGCGTCGCGGTAGCCGTGTTCGTCGGGTTCAACATCGGTGGCTCGTCGACCGGCGTGACGGTCGGTCCGGCGGTCGGTTCGCGCCTCGTCCGCGAGGCGACTGCGGGGGTCCTCTTCGTCGGTTTCGGCTTCCTCGGGGCGTGGACCGCGGCCGGAACGTCATCGCGACGATGGGCAGTATCGTGCCGGTGATCCGGTTCACGCCGGCGACGAGCGGAGCCTCTTCGACCCGGGCGCGGCCAGACGGACCGTCGCGATGTGGGTGTTGACGCCGTCGTTGGCAGTCGCCGCCTCCTACCCGGTGTTCGTAGTGCTGCTGTGAGCAGGCGTCGGTCGGTGGCCCGCGGCCAAAGTGCGCCCTGCAGCGCACGCCGGCCACCGCGAGATCGGCTGACTCGTCGATTTCGGCACCGGAGTGAACGGTATCATACACGCCCCTCTCGTGTATGTGCGTGTTGAGGTGTCATGTCGAGACGGCGGACGGCACCGATCTGCGGGGCTGGAGGAGATCCGGCGAGCCGTACGGCGAGTACGGCGGCGACGCCCACGCCGACGTCGTGAACGCAGTGATCGAGGCGGACGTCCCGGGAGACCCGAGGCGAGATCGTTCGACCCGCCACCGGCGGCGGACCGCGCCGGGCGGTTCGCGGCCGGTCGCGTCAGTCGTCGGCGAGTTCGGGGTTCCGCGAGGCGTGCAGGCTGGCGCAAACGCCGCCCTGACCGCCCATATTCGTCTTTGCCAACCGGGACGCGCGGCGCGCTCGCGGGACATCCGCGGGAGAGAGCGTCTCCTCGTCTCGCGATGCGAAGAGCCGATCGTCGTCGTCCGTGACGAGGTCAACAGCGCGCGCCTTCTCGAGGTATCGTTCGAGGGGGCGCGCGTCGAGTTCGACGTAGAGACCGTCGAGATCGATCGTCACCCGGTCCTCCTCGACGGTAAGGTCGCCGCGGCGGAGACGTGCGAGCTGTCGGTCGTCGACTCCGGCGTCGTCGAGGGCTTCCATCGCGTCATACTGGCGAGCGAGTCGGGCCTTCCGGTCGAGGGTCGCACGGGTCGATGCCACCTCGCCGTCGGCGGTGTCAAAGGCCGTCTCGAAGGAGAGGTCCTCGTTCACGCCGCGCGTCACCTCCTCAGCGTGCATGTGGTCGCGGAGTTCGATCCGGACGTCGGCGACGCCGTCGAGCGCGCTGGCGGCGTCGCGGGCATCGGCGGCCATCATCCACGCGAATGTCGGGGAACACCACGCGGTCGGGAGCACAAACGCGAGGTGGACGTCGCCGTCATCACTCACGTCGAGCGTCTCGATGTAGTCAAGGTCGGTGATGGGCTGGTCAAGTTCAGGATCGGTAACGTCATCGAGGGCATCGCGGACCGCATCGGCAGTGACGGGCATTCTCAGTCGGCCGCCCCCTCGTACTGCGCGCCGGTGTCGAATTCGGCGGATAGGTCGTCGTCGCGAAGCGCGGCCTTGCGTTCCTCGATGTCGATGTCATAGAGGTCGGCAGCGTTCTCACCGAGGACTTTCTTCTTCGTCTCCATGTCGAACTCGAGGCCGTACTCCGCCTTTTCCTCCTCAGTGAACTCGGTGTTAACGACGGCATCGAGCACCCAGTCGGGCTCCCAGATGCCGTAGTCGCTCCCGAAAAGGATCTTATCGTCGCCGAGCCAGTAGAGGAGTTCGCCGAGGATCTCGCGGAACTTCTGGGGGCGATCGCGCGCCATCGGTGCGGCGACGGCGAGGCCGCCGTATACGTTGGGTTCCTGAGTGCCGATCCAGCAGAAGTCGTCGAGGCGGGGGAGCCCGACGTGTTCGACGACGAAGTTGAGTTCGGGGAAGCTACTGGCGGCGTCGTCGACGTCGGCGACGTCGAAGGCGTCGCGGTTGAGCGGCCGGATGGTCGGACCCTTGTGAGCGTGGACGTTCTCGATACCGAGGTCCGCGCACTTCTGGAGGAACTCGAAGGAGTCCTCGGAATCAAGTCGCCACCCCTTCGAGTCGCCGCGCCACTCAGCGGTGTACACCTTGACGCCCTGGATGTCGTACTCGCGGGCCTGTCGTTCGAGGTCCTCGAGGCCGGCCTCGCCCTCTCGTGGATCGAAGCGCCCGTTCGTGATGAGCCGGTCGCCATACTCGTCGGCCAGCGCGCCGCAGTCGTCGATCGTGTTGAATCCGTCCTCGTAAAACTCCTTGAGGTACGTCGGTTGGAAGATGCCAACGTCAACGTCACCGGTGCCGAAGACATCCGAGAGGAACTTCTCGTCGCTGTACGTTCGGAACTCTTCCAGAGTCCACTGACGCTCCTCGGGAGTGAATCCGGTGTGATAATCGTAGAAGCACTTGATGAACTGCTCACCGCCCTCATGGATGATGTTCTCTTTTGTCGCGTCCCACGCATGCAGGTGACCGTCGATGACGAAGATGTCCTCACCTTGATGCTGAAGCATTGCGACTCGACAAAGGAAATGTGTGATAATAATTGTTAGGGTTAGACCGAGTTCGTGGCGTAGTATGAGTGTTTAATTCACGATCGATCCCACATACCAAACGGTCTTTCGTGACAAATTTTGCCCGTATGGCGGTCTTTAGTATCGTTTCCTGTCCGCGTTGAATCGAACGATGCGCGCAGCACGACTCCACGAGTACACGGACGACATGAACGATGCTCTCACCGTCGAGGAGGTCGAGCGGCCGGAGATCGAGGCGTCGGACCAGATCGTCGTCGAGGTCGAAGGAGCGGGATGGTGCCAGACGGACAACCACATCATCGAGGGGATGTGGGAGTCCTACGCCGATCAGGACCTCCCGATGACGCTCGGCCACGAGAACGCCGGGACTGTCGTTGAGGTCGGCGAAGAAGTGACGACCGTCGACGTCGGCGACGCCGTGCTCTGTCACCCGCTTCGCACCTGTGGAAAGTGTCGTTCCTGCCGCCTCGGAAACGACATGTACTGCGAGAACGCCGCCTTCTCCGGGCTCGATACGGACGGCGGGTTCGCCGAGTATCTCCTCACTTCCGAGCGCGCCGCGATCAAACTCGACACGGTCGATCCCGTCGACATCGCGCCCCACGCGGACGCAGGGATCACGGCCTACCACGCCACGAAGAAAGCCGTCGATGTCCTCGTTCCCGGCGAGTACTGCGTGCTCTTCGGGATCGGGGGGCTCGGACACATCGGCCTGCAGGCCGTGGAGGCGATGAGCGCTGCACAGACGATCGCCGTCGACGTCAAGGACGACGCCCTCGCGCTCGCCGACCGCCTCGGTGCCGACTACACCGTCAACTCCGCCGACGAGGACGTCACGGACGCCATCGTTGGAATCACCGACGGCGCGGGCGCACGGGAGGTACTCGACTTCGTCGGCGCCGACGTCACAACCGACCTCGCACCCGAGATCGTCTCGCCCGGCGGTGATCACCACATCATCGGCTACGGTGGCCACATTCATCGCCCCGCACAGGACCTCGTCGACGGTGAGTTCGACTATCGCGGCAACCTCGTCGGCACCTACACCGAACTCCAAGAACTCGTCGCGCTCGTCGAACAGGGCGAGATCCACCTCACCACGAGTGAATACGGACTCGACGAGATCAACGAGGTCGCCGAGCGGCTCGAACACAACGAAATCGAGGGCCGAGCCGTCATCCGCCTGTAGCGCTCGTTCAACAGTAGTGAAGTGACGGTACGGCCGGTACCACCTACTTTTACGAAAATATAGTTGTCAAGTAGTGGGTCGGATTCGCTCGTCGCTGGCTCATGACCCCGTCCAACGCGGTCGACGACCGGGCACCGCTCAGTACCCTTGCATCTCCAGCTCAATGAGGTTCGCGGCGTCCGAAACTCGCGGCGCGAGCGCTTCCAGTCGCTCGTCACTCATACGACTCGTCGGGCCCGCGATGCTGATCGCGCCGACCCTCCGATCCGCCCCAGCATCGCCACGGTTCTCCACGGCGGCGGCGACGCAGCACAACCCCTCTAGTTGTTCCTCCCGATCGAACGCGACCCCCCGTTCGCGGATGGTGTCGATCTCCGCTTTGAGCGTGGAGCGGTCGGTGATCGTGTGCGGTGTCGTCTCCGGGAGGCCGCGCTCGTCCAAGATCTCGTTGACGCGTTCCGGCGGAAGTTGTGCGAGGACCGCCTTCCCGAGCGCGTTGTCGTGGAGATGCTTGCGTCGACCGACCGTGTCGAAACGGACGGCATCGTCGCCGTGAGCGTCGTAGACGTAGTATCCGTAGCCGTTCTCCTCGATCATCAGGATACTCAGCTCTCCCGTCTGCCGCGATAGCTCGTCGACTTTGGCCTTGCCGACTCGGTAGACGTCGAGGTTTTCGACCGCTCGGTGTCCCATGTTCAAAAGGCGCATCCCGAGGCGATACTGTCCATCTATCTCAACGACGTACGACTGATGTGCGAGCGTTTTGAGGTGGTAGTGCATCGTGTTCCTGGCAAGGTCGAGGTGGTCCGCGATTTCGGACGCCGTCGCCGGGCCGAGGACGGCGAGTGCGCCGAGGATGGTGAGCGATCGTTCGCTCGATTGAATCCGTTTTTGTTCGTCGACCATACATCGCTATCCATTCTCCAGGTTGATCAATGTTCATCACGATTGAACGAAGGGGCTGCTCCGGGTGATCAATGAGTGGATCGTGACGATCACCCGAGGGACGACTCGTCGTGGGGACCGTCCGACGATCGACCGGGTTCCGCGACGTCGGTCACGGCCGTCGAAGCGATTATCGAATTTACCTCACGTAGCTACCGTAGGTGGCTTAGCTGAGGTTTCTGACGTGGCTCTCCGTCATCGGTGTCGACGGTCTCCGTTCGAGTTTGACTAGGGTATATCGACAGTGAGACGATCGCGTCGATCCGTCGCGTACTATTAAGTATGGCCCGCTCGTATCTGTGAACGTCGTGAGCGAATCAATCACGCTGTCGACGGCGAAGGAACTGATCGATGCGGCGGAAGAGGCGGCCGAGGAGATCGGAGTATCGATGGTCATCACGGTGGCGAATCCGGCGGGGAACCTCGTCGCCCAACACCGGATGGACGACGCGTGGCTGGCGAGCGTCTCCATCTCGCGCAACAAGGCCTACACCGCGGCGGCCCTCCAGATGCCGACGCACGAGCTCGCGGACCCCACCCAGCCCGGCGAATCACTCTGGGGACTCCAGACCACCGACGAGAACCGGCTGGTCGTCTTCGGCGGCGGCTATCCGCTCGAAGTCGACGGCGAGATCGTCGGGACCATCGGCGTCAGCGGCGGCGAGGTCGCCCAGGACATGACCGTCGCCGAAGCCGGCGTCGAGCGCTTCGACGAGCTTACGGCGTAGCCCGGTACCCGGCACCGTACGACGGGCACACCGGCTATCGGTGCGGTACCTCCGTTCGACGTTTCGACGGGGACTCACGGTGCGCTCGCCGTGACGGTCGGCGCACCGCGGCTCACCGGTGGCCGCACGCGGCAGTCGATCCGGTGACCGCCGGTTCGACGCGAGACGCACGAGAGACGATGCGCGACCGAACGGCCGCGGGACGAAACGACTCGCCGACCGGGTGGTGATTCGCCGTCGCGCACCGATGCGCGCCGCGAACTGCCACCGTGTGCTTTACATACATATACTTGTAAACAAATCTGGGTCGAGCGCGAGTCGACGTCCGGAACCGGACAGGACACCGGCACCACTCCCGCGAGCACCGAACGCTCCCACCCGTCCACCGCATCGGCAGACCGACTGTTTCCGCACATCTCGATCGAGCCACGGCCGGGCCATACGACCCGAGGAGAGGCTTGAACGTTCTTCGTAGCGGAACAGTATGGAGAGTTCCACACTATCTTTCGGTATTCGCGCCTCTGCCTGCGAGATAGATAATCGCGGCGTCGCTCTTGTTCCGTGTGGACGAATGTTTTTGCGATGATCGTGTGCAGGGGAGCGGACAGTGTCCGGAGAAGTCTGAGGAGCACGACGTGTCGGACAATACCGATATATATGGTACACGATCACAACCACCGAACGCCTTATATGCGTTCACGGGAGAGGAACAGTCGCACATGACGTCCGAAGGTGAGACGAGCACGTCGGTGTTGACGACCGGTCACTTCCGGGGCGTGCGCGATCGGCGCCCGAGGCGGAAGCGTGATGCTTTACCGGACGGCGAGAAAGATGAACTATGACCGACCACGAGTCGTCCGGGGTGTTGCAGACGACGGCGATATCGCTCCGGCTCGTCGACGTCCTCTTGGAGCGAGAGGGAGCGAGCCTCACCGAGCTAGCCGAGGCGACCGGCCTCGCGAAGAGCACCGTCTACAGCCACCTCACCACGCTCGCCGAGTACGGGTACGTCGTCAGCGACGCGAACCGGTACCAACTCGGGGCGAAGTTCTGCCACCTCGGAGACTACGTCCGAACCCGAAAGGAGTACTACCAGATCGCCGAGGAGGTCGTCGGGTGGCTCGCCGACGAGTCGACGATGGAAGTGGACTTCGCCGTCGAGGAACACGGTCGCGTCATCTCGCTCTACGGGAACCTCGAGTTCGCCAACACGCCGAGGTTCCTCATCGACGGCAGCCCGTTTCACGTGCACACGACCGCGTCGGGAAAAGCGATCGTCGCGGAGTACCCGGAGAGCCGGATCCACGAGATCCTCGACCGCTGGGGGCTCCCGGCGGCGACCGACGAGTCGATCACGACGGAGGACGCATTCTTCGCGGAGCTCGAGCGCGTCCGCGAGCAGGGGTACGCCGAGAACCGCGGCGAGGCGGTCGAAGGGTTCTGGGCGGTCGGCAAGGCGGTGAAGTCCCCGCGCGGCGGCGTCTACGGATCGCTGAACCTGAGCGGGCCGGAGTACTTCGCCGACGCGGACACCAAGGCGACTCAGGTCGATCTCCTCGAACGCGCCGCGGCCGACTTCGAGCGGAAGATGGCCGACAGATATCGGTCGTCTCGACCGGACCGGGACGTCACGGAGGATTCGTAGCCGAGACGCCCGTTCGCGTCACGACCGCTCCTCGCGAGTACACAGGATCCGTTGACAGTACACTCAGTAACCGAAATAATTATTGTTGATGGTTCGCGATGTCGTGGCGTGCGGCACCACGAGGCTCGATACGGCCCACGGCAAAGAATATGATGCGTTCCACGACACTACACTCAGACGGCTTCCGTCGTAGCGCTCGGCACGAACGCCCGTTCCGGCCCGACCCCGGTATCGACTCGGCGATCGACGATCGCGTCCGGGACGCGGACAACCGGGTGAGCGGTCGGTGAGCGGCGCCGACGGACCGCTCTCGACGTTCCGCGACGAGATCGAGCCCGTCATCTTCACCTTCGGCGCGCTCATCACGTTGTTGTTCGTCGGCGCGTTCAGTCTCCGGCCGGACGCCGCCTACGACGTCGTCCTCGGGATCCGCAACTGGATCCTCTCGCAGTTCAACTGGTTCTTCCTCCTCGTCATGCTGGCCTTCGTGTTGTTCCTCGGGTTCGTCATCTTCGGGCCGTGGGGTCGCCTGACGCTCGGCGACGAGGACCCGGAGTACAGTTACCTCTCCTACTTCGCGATGATGTACTCCGCGGGACTCGCGGCGGGAATCGTCTTCTGGGGGCCGGCCGAAGCGCTGTTCCACTACTCGACGGTCCCGCCGCTCTTCGATGGCGTACAGGCGGAAACCGCCGCGGCCATGCCGACCGCCGTGCAGTACGCCATCTTCCACTGGAGTCTCACGCAGTGGTCGTGTTTCACCGTGATGGGGCTCGCCATCGGGTACTTCGTCTACAACTACGACGCGCCGCTTCGCGTCTCCGCGGTCCTCACGCCGTTCGTGGGAGCGGAGAACGTCGACGGTCCGCTCGGACAGGCGGTGGACGTCCTCGCGGTGTTCGCCACCCTCGGCGGCGTCGCGACCTCGCTCGGGTTCATCGGCCAGCAGTTCATCACGGGGCTGAACTTCCAGTGGGGGATCGAGCTCGGCGATCTGGGGACGATCGCGGTTATCACGGGGATGGTCGTCATCTTCACCGTCTCGTTGGTGCTCGGCGTCGACAAGGGGATCCGCCGTCTCTCGAACTTCAACATGACCCTGTTCGCGTTCCTCATGGTCGCCACGCTCGTGCTCGGACCGACGTTCCGGATCCTCGAACTCGGGACGCAGGCCGTCGGCGGGTTCGTCGGCGACTTCTTCCAGATGAGTCTGTACACGCAGGTCGCGGCGGACAGCGCCGAGAAGTGGGTGAACGTCTGGACCGTCTTCTACTGGCTCTGGCCGCTCGCGTGGTCGCCGTTCGCCGGCCTCTTCATCGCCCGTATCTCGCGCGGTCGGAGCGTACGGGAGGTCGCGTTCGCGGGGATCGGTGCGACGGCGATGGCGACGATCCCGTGGTTCGTCATCGTCGGTGGCACCGGCGTTCTGATGCAGTTCTCGGACATGGCGGACGTCCTCGGGCCGGTCTCGCAGTACGGCGAGGCGGTGTCGGGGTACGTGCTCTTCGGGAACCTCCCGGTCCTCGGATCGGTCCTCCTGTTCGCGTTCCTCGTCCTGGTGACGACGTTCTTCGTCACGTCGGCGGACTCCTCGACGCTCGCGGTGTCGATGATGACGACCGGCGGGAAAGAGGATCCGTCCGCCGTCAGCCGCATCTTCTGGGCCGTCCTGCAGGGGGTCGTCGCGTCCATCCTGATGGTCGTCGGTGGCGTTCGCGCCCTCCAGTCGGCGGCCATCATCACCGGCGCGCCGTTCGCGATCGTCTGCCTGTTCGCAATGATCGGGCTCGTCCGGACCTTCCGCGACGACTTCGGGCCGCTCCTCCTCAGGGAGGAGACGTCGCTCGTCGGGAGACCGGGCGCGAGCGACGGCTCGTCGGTGGACGCGGCCTCCGCCGTTGACGACGACTAACCCGCCGTCGTCCGCCCCTTTCGTCCACCCTCTCGTCCGCCGCTGACCGCTCTCCGTCGCGTTCGGGGACGCATCACCGAACCTATAACAAGTTTTAATGTACACTATCAACGTTTGCTGTGTATGGATAGGGATACCGCGGAGCCCGATACCGCAGCGTTTCCCGGGCCGAACGCCGAGCGGTGGATCGATTTTCACTCCCGGCACGCGGCGCCGAGCGAGTACTCCCACGAGTTCGTCTGGGACGTCACGGCGGAGGCTGACGGGCCGTTCGTGACCGACGTCGACGGGAACGTTCTCCTCGACTTCACGTGTCACATCGGCGCGGCACCGCTCGGCTACAACAACGAGAAGGTGCTCTCGAAGCTCCGCGAGTTCGACCTCGTCGAGCCGATGAAGATCGCGGGACAGGACATGTACTTCGGCGCCGGCCCCGATCCCGAGACGGCCGAATTCCCGGGAGCGAGTTACCTGATGGAGGCGCTCGTCGACGTCTCCGATCAGTACGGGATGGACACCGTTTTCCTCTCGAACTCGGGTGCCGAGGCGGTCGAGAACGCGATGAAGATCTGCCACGACTACAAACCGCCGGCGAAGTACGCCTACGCCTTCGAGAACAGCTTCCACGGGCGGACCGTCGGGACGCTCTCGCTCACGAAGTCCAAGGAGGTCTACACCCGCCACTACCCCGAGGTCGGCGGCGTGCAGACGATCCCGTTCTGCGACTGCGAGAGCCGGGCGGCCTGCGACTGTGGCTTCTTCGCCGGCGGGAGCTCGCGCCTCCGGGACGCGCTCGCCCCCGAGGGCGGCCACGTCAACCCCGAGGAGGTCGCGTTCCTCGTCCTCGAACCCGTGCAGGGCGTCGGCGGCTACCGGTTCCCGAACGAGGCGTTCATGGCCGAAGTCGGCGACGTCTGCGACGCGTACGACATCCCGCTCGTCGTCGACGAGATCCAGTCCGGCGTCGGGCGGACGGGCGAGATGTGGGCGGCGGATCACTACCCCGTCGAGCCGGACGTCATCGCCGCCGCGAAGGGGCTCCGCGTGGGCGCGACGATCTCCCGCTCCGAGGTCTTCCCCGCGGAGAAGAACCGCCTCGGGTCGACGTTCGGCGGCGGCGACCTCCTCGCGTCCATGCAGGGTGCGCTCACCCTGGAGGCGATCGACGAGCACGACCTCCTCGAGAACGCCACCGAACGCGGCCGGCAGGCGAGAGAGATCCTCCGCGACGGCGCGCCCGACCACGCCGTCGACGTGCGCGGCGAGGGGCTGATGCTCGCCGTCGAGTTCGACACCGGGGATCGCCGGGACGCCGTCGTCGCGGCGGCGCTCGATCGCGGTCTCCTCACCCTCGGGTGCGGGAAGAAGACGATCCGCCTCCTCCCGCCGCTCGATAGCACCGAGCGCGAGATCGAACTGGGCGCGGAGCTCTTCTGTGACGCCATGAACGCCGTCACGGCGGACGCCGTGGCGTAGCGCCGCGTCGGTGCCGTGCACGTCCGGCGGTCGGCGACGCGTGGTGGCGCCTCGCTCGACGGCGTACCGGCGCCGCCCGAAAGATCCGCACTGATCGAGACGCGGCGATCGTCAGGGCCAGAGTCCGCGCATCTCCTTCGCGTCGCCGATGCGCGAGAGCGCCACCGCGATTGCCGCGTCCCGCCACGTCATCTCCGATCCCTCGTACTCGGCGCGGACGGCGTTCCACGCCTTCAACATCTCCGCTTCGAGCTCCTCGTGGACGCGTTCGAGCGACCACTGCCGGCGGTTGATGTCCTGGAGCCACTCGAAGTAGCTCACCGTCACGCCGCCGGCGTTGGCGAGGATGTCCGGGATCACCGGCACGTCGCGCTCTTCGAGGATCGCGTCCGCCGCGAACGACGTCGGGCCGTTCGCGCCCTCGACGATCATGTCGGCGCGCACGTCGTCGACGTTCTCCGCCGTCACCACGTTGCCGACGGCCGAGGGGATCAGGACGTCGACGTCGAGTTCGAGCAGAGCGGCGTTGGACATCGACTCGGGGGCGTCGTATCCCGAGACCATGCCGGGTCGCTCGTCGTGCCCCTCGACGTTCGCCGTGTCGAGGCCGCTCGGATCGTAAATCGCGCCGTCGACGTCCGAGACCGCGACGACATCGGCACCCCACTCGTCGAGCAGGCGCGCGGCGTTCGCGCCGACGCTCCCGAAGCCCTGGACGGCGATCGTCGCGTCCTCCAGGTCCCGGTCGTAGTGGTCGATCGCCGCGCGCGTGACGATGGCGACGCTCCGGCCGGGCGCTTCCTCGCGGCCGTACGAGCCGCCGATGACGGTTGGCTTCCCGGTGACGACGCCGGGGGTCGTCTCGCCCTGTTGCATCGAGTAGGCGTCCATGAACCACGCCATCTCCCGCGGGCCGGTCCCCATGTCCGGCGCGGGGACGTCTCGTTTCGGCCCGACGACATCGCGGATTTCCTCCGCGAAGCGCCGCGTGAGCCGCTCGGTCTCGTCCTCGGAGAGCGTCTTGGGGTCCACGGCGATGCCGCCCTTTCCCCCGCCGAAAGGCAGGTCCATCACGGCGCACTTCCACGTCATCCACATCGAGAGGCCGATACACTCCTCAGCGTCGACGTCGGGGTGATAACGAATTCCGCCCTTGTACGGCCCGCGGACGTCGTCGTGCTGTGCGCGATATCCCGTGAACACGTCGAGCGTCCCGTCGTCGCGGCGGAGCGGCACCGACACCTGCTGGAGCTTCGTCGGGTGTCTCAAGCGTTCGACGACGCCGCGATCGACGTCGACGTGGGCCGCCGCTCGCCCCAACTGTCGGCGGGCCGTCGCCACCGCGGATTCGCCCGCGACATCCCCGGCGTCGGTGTTCGGTGACGATTCGGCTGCGCCGCTACTCGGCGTTCCGGTCGGGTCTGAGGCGGTCATCGGTCTCTGGATCGCGTCCGCGCGTCGGTCACGAGCGACGCGACGCCGAACGGAGCGACGTCCTCACCGCGGCGCCGGGCGCGGCGGCCGTCGAGGCCGCGGTCGTGACTCGCGTCGACTCGTCGGGTGTTCGTGCGTCCGGTGCGTCGGTCGCGTCCGTCGCCGCTGGGGGTGGTCCTGGCCATACGAGCGACGCGTGGAGGATCGGCGACGAACTGTAAATAACTTTCGTGAATGTCAGATACGGTATCTGTGTACACCGGTCACGAGCGGGTCGGCGACGAGTCAAGAGCGGACGCGACGGGACGTCACAGCGGGCCAGTGTCCGTCTTTCGAGGGGTCACACGGACCCGACGAAGAAGAAACGGATACTGTGTACACCATGCACGGAAACGTTATGTGGTCGGCCATGCAAGCGAGGATCACGTGTCATGCAGACGGTGAACCCGACGACAGAGGCGGAGTTGGAGACGTACGCACACCACGACGGGGAGGCGATCGAGGAGGCGCTCGACGCCGCGTCGACGGCCTTCGAGGAGTGGAGCGCGCGCGACGTCACGGAGCGACAGACGCTCGTCGGCTCGATCGCCGGCGGCCTCCGGGAGAACCTGGAGGAGTACGCCGCGTTGATGACCGACGAGATGGGAAAGCCGCTCGATCAGAGCCGCGGCGAACTCGAGAAGTGCGCGTGGGTCTGTGAGTACTACGCGGAGAACGCCGCGGAGTTCCTCCAAGACGAGCGCGTCGGCGTCCACCCCAAGGTGAAGACGAAGGTGTCCTACGAACCGCTGGGGCCGCTGGTCGCGGTCATGCCGTGGAACTACCCCTTCTGGCAGGTGCTTCGCGTCGCCGCGCCGACGCTCGCCGCCGGGAACACGATGCTCCTCAAACACGCCCCGAACGTCACGGGCTGTGCGACGGCCATCGAAGACCTCCTCCACGACGTCGGCATTCCCGAGGGGACCTTCCAGACGCTCGTCGTCGGACCCGACGCCGTCCACGACGCGATCGCCGACGACCGCGTCGCCGCCGTCACCCTCACCGGGAGCACTCGCGCCGGCAGCGCCGTCGCCGAGACCGCCGGAAAACACCTCAAACCCTCCGTCCTCGAACTCGGCGGGAGCGACCCCTTCGTCGTCCTCGACGACGCCCCGATCGAGCGCGCCGCGAGCGTCGGCGTCGACGCTCGCACCAAGAACAACGGCCAGGCCTGCATCGCCGCCAAGCGCTTCATCGTCGTCGACGACGTCTACGAGGCGTTCAAAGAGCGCTTCGTCGCCGAGATGAACGACCTCGTCGTGGGCGACCCGACGGAGTCCGAGACGGACGTCGGCCCGCTGGCGCGCGACGACCTCCGCGACACCCTCGACGAGCAGGTCCGGGCGACCGTCGACGCCGGCGCAGACGTCCTGCTCGGCGGCGAACCGCTCGATCGCGAGGGCTACTTCTACGCGCCGACGGTCCTGGAGAACGTCCCCGAGGGGACGCCGGCGGCCCGCGACGAGCTGTTCGGGCCGGTCGCCAGCCTCTTTCGCGTTCCCGACGAGGCGGCCGCAGTCGAGCTGGCCAACGACACCGACTACGGGCTCGGCGCGAGCGTGTGGACGAGCGATCTGGACCGGGCCGAGCGGCTCACCGGCGAGATCGAGGCCGGTGCGGTCTTCGCGAACGAGCTCGTCTCCTCCGATCCCAGACTCCCCTTCGGCGGCGTGAAGAGCTCCGGGTACGGCCGGGAGCTCTCCTCGCAGGGGATCCGGGAGTTCACCAACGAGAAGACCGTCTGGCTCTCCCCGCCCGACGGTCTCGAATAGGCTGTCAACGATTTCTGAGTACTCTCGGCCCCGAGACCCCGCGTCGTGAGCGACGGTCGCCCCGACGCGGGGATGGGAGCGCGTCGTTCGCCTCCGAGAGCGCCGTTTGCACAAACGTTAAACACGTCTGTATACGCAATCTGTGTATGGGAGAACACGACCCGACCGAAGACGAGAGCCGGCCGCGGGGTATTCTGACGCCGAGCGACCGGGAGTTCCTGCTCGGACACAAGACGGACTACACGGACCACTCGAAGAAGCAGAAGCGAAACCGGATCCGACGACGGCTCCGGAACGCGATCCTGGATTTCTCGATCCTCTTCGAGCACCTCGAAGAGCGCGACCGGGAGACGGTGTTCGACCCGGACGACGAGGCCCGCGAGGCGTACACGCGGGGCATCACGAACATGCTCGGCTTCCTCCATCTGGGGACGATCGGCTACTACGTGCCGTTCAAGCACATGCTCGCGGAAGGCGTGAACAAGGCCGAACAACAGCTCGCGGACTCCGATTATCGGATGGTGAACGTCGAGTTCAACGTCGATCCCGTCGGCCGGATCGACGTCGACGACGTCGTCGATAAGATCGAGAACGACGAGTTCGAACAGCTCACCGACGAGGAGCTCCGGGCGTTCGTCCGTCTGCTCACCGAGAGCGACGACTTCTCGCCGGACGCCGCCCGCGAGAACCTGCACGCACAGATGGAGGATTACGTCGGAAAGGTCGAGTCGGCGGCGCAGCGACGCGAGCAGAAGGTCGAAGAGCTGAGCGAGTAAGCGCCCATTTCCCGCCTCGCGCGGTGGGCCGTGTTTTCGACGCCCCGTAACGAGGCGAGGATCGACGAGCAAGTGCTCGGGGTCGACGATCGCGGGCGACGCCGAGCCGGGTCGCGGGCGTCGAATATCGACGACGCTGCGAACGGCATCGGACAGCGACGCGTGAAATACACGGAATTCGTAGACGATACCTACGGTATCCGTAAGACTTATGATATCGTCTAGCATGGTTCGCGCTGTGATTGAAGATGACAGCGAAGTGGCGGCGAATAGTATCGACACCGAACACAGTGACGCGAAATGAGTGACCAAAGACCGACTTCGACCGTGAGACGGCGGACGGTTCTCGGATCGATCGGTGCCGGTGCGATCGCCGGTCTCGCGGGGTGCGGTTCGAGTAGCGGTGACGGCGACGAGGGCGGCACGACCGGCGGGACGGCGTCGAGTTCGACCGGCACGGCGTCGGGCGTGAAGGACTTCGGCGGGACCGAGATATCCGTCCTCCTCAACGGCGGGCCGATCCAGGAGGGGTTCCGGCAGATCGTCATCCCGCACGTCGAGGAGAAGTACAACATGACGATCAACAGCTCGGTCGCGTTCACGAGCGAGCAGATGTCGCAGGCGCGTTCGAATCCGAACAACCCTCCGGACGCGTTCAACATGGACGTCATCGGCGTCGCCGCGGGGAACCGCGAGGGGTGGCTCGAAGACCTCTCGGCACACGCCGACGCGCTCGCGAACTGGGACAGCATCCACCCGAAGCTCCGCCACGAGGACTACGGGCACGCCGGCGTCTCGTGGCAGATCGGTGAAGTCGGCCCCGTGCTCAACACCGGCACGGGCGTCTGGGACGCGGGGTCGCTTCCCGCCACGCAGGACGCGATCTTCCGGAACTGTCGAGACGTCTCGATGACGCCGTTCTCGTGGACGAACGGACCGTACACGCTCCTGCTCGCGTCCACCATCGCCACGGACAACGGCAAGGAGTACTTCCAATCGAGCGACGTCGACGTCGAGGCGGGGTTCGAGTACCTCCGAGAGACGCTCGCGCGGAAGAACACGACGACCATCACCGGCGAGTCACAGCTCCGGAACATGATCGGCTCCGGGAACGCCGACACCATCCCCAGCATCTACATGTTCGGGATGATCGACGTCTGGCAGAACGTCGACGACGTCACCTTCGCGCGGAACCTCGACCCGCTCTCCATCCCCATCGCGGAGTCGCTCGGCGTCGCCGCCGAGAGCGACAACAAGGAGGCCGCGCTCGCGTACGTCAACGAGGCGTTCGATCCCGAGATCCAGCGCCGGCTCTCGCAGTTCATGGGCACCGGTACGGCCGTCGAGGGGGTCGAGAACCAGCCGAAGGCCCGGGAGTTCGGCGCGCCGACCCCGGACGAGTTCGACAACCTCGTCTGGCCGGACTTCGACTACGTCTCGGAGAACCGCTCGCAGTGGAGCAACCGCTGGTCACAGATCTTCGGGTGAACGCATGAGCACCGACAGCCAGGGCCGCGTCGAGTACGCGGACGTCGTGAAGGAGTACGGCGACGTCACCGCGGTGAAGGAGGCGAGTTTCACCGTCGAGCCCGGCGAGTTCGTCGCGCTCCTCGGGCCCTCGGGCGCGGGCAAGACGACGCTCCTGCGGATCCTCGCCGGCTTCGAGGAGACGAGCGGCGGTCGCCTCACGCTCGACGGGCGCGACGTCGACGCCGTCCCGCCACACGAGCGCAACACGGGAATGGTGTTCCAGTCGTACGCGCTCTTCCCGCACATGACGGTCCGAGAGAACATCGAGTTCGGCCTGAAGCGCAACGGCTTCGACGGCGACGAGATCGACGAGCGCGTCGAGACCGTGCTCTCGATGGTCGACCTAGCGGGGTACGGCGACCGGAAGCCCGCGAACCTCTCCGGCGGCCAGCAACAGCGCGTCGCGACGGCGCGCGCCGTCGCCATCGAGCCGAGGGTCCTACTGATGGACGAACCGCTCGGCGCGCTCGACAAGAAGCTCCGCGATCAGCTCCAAGTGGAGTTGACGGACCTCCAGAGCGACCTCGGCATCACGACCCTGTACGTCACGCACAACCAGTCCGAGGCGCTGACGATGGCGGATCGAATCGTCGTGATGAGTCAGGGGCGCATCGAGCAGATCGGCACGCCGACGGAGATCTACGACGCCCCCGCGACGCGGTTCGTCGCGGAGTTCATCGGCGACGCGAACTTCTTCGAGGGCGACCTCGACGCCGACGGCGAGTCGTTCACGACCGCCGGCGGGACGACGCTCGACGTGACGTACGATTCGGCACCGGCGGGGACGCCGTGCGCGTTCGTTCGTCCCGAGCGGATGGATCTCGCCCCTCGCGGGGAGGGGGACGGCGCGAACGTCGTCGCCGGCACCGTCGAGAACGTCCGCTTCGTCGGATCAACGACGCAGTACTACGTGTCGACGGTCGACGGCCGACTCCTCGTCGAGCGGCAGAACCAACGCGTCGACGCGGCGTTCGCCGAGGGCGACGCCGTCGACGTGACGTGGGCGCTCGCGGACACGCGTGTCGTCACGGACGATCCGGCGGACGGAGCGTGAGCGCGGATGTCGATCATGAGTAAACGGTTCCGCGAGGGCGTCTCGAAGCGCCTCACGACGATGCTCGGTACGTACGGGGGGTCGCGCCACGCGAAGTGGCTCCTCCTCGCCCCGGCGCTGCTCGTGCTCGTCGGCCTGCTCTACGCGCCGACCGCGTTCATCCTCCAGGAGAGCGTCCGCGTCGGTTCGCACCTCGGTCTCACGCACTACGCGAGCGTCGTCGTGAGCGGCTACTACCGGTCGGTCGCCCTCCGCACGCTCGGGATCGGACTGCTCGTCACGCTCCTCACGTTCGCCCTCGGTTTCCCGCTCGCGTACGCGGCGGTCCGCGGGGGCCGCCTCCTCGGCGGCGCCATCGTCGTCGCGACGCTCGCGCCGCTCTCCGTCGACCTCGTCATCCGCACGTACGGGTGGTACATCCTGCTGGGGCAGGGTGGACCCGTGCCGAAGCTCCTCGTCGCGCTCAGAGTTGGCACGGTCGAGAGCCCGCCGCAACTGCTCTTCAACACCGCCGGTATCGTCGTCGGCCTCACGCACGTCCTCCTCCCGTTCATGGTGTTCCCGATCATGACCGTCCTCCACACGATCCCGAGGGAGTACGAGGAGGCCGCGCGCAACCTCGGCGCGAACCGCCTCGGGGTGTTCGCGCACGTCCTCCTTCCGCTCGCGCTCCCGGGGATCGCCGCGGGGATGCTCCTCGTCTTCACGAACAGCATCGCCGCGTACGTCACCCCGGCCATCCTCGGCGGGAGCACGCAGACGCTGGCGACCGAGATCACGTCGATCTTCACGACGACGAACGACTGGGGGCTGGGCTCCGCGCTCGCGGTGTTGCTGGTCGTCGTTGCCGTCTGCATCATCGTCGGCTATCAGCGGGCGATGGAGGCCGCGGGCGGCGCGATCGGCGGGACCGGGGGTGAGCGCTGATGGCGACCGCGAGCGAGGAGAGCGACGGCAGTCGACTGTCGGCCGGCGTCGGCGCGGTCGCCGACTGGGCGTACCGGCTGCTCGTCTACGGCGTCCTCCTGTTCACGGTCGCACCGCTCGTCGTCGTCGTCCTGCTCTCTTTCCGACCGAACCCCTACGGGAACTCGGTCTTCTCGGCCGGGTGGCCGTCAACGACGTGGTACGCGAACCTCCCGGACCTCCTCGCCTCGCTCGGGTTCGCGAGCTCGCTGATCGCGAGCCTCAAGATCGCGGTCGTCACGACGATCCTGTCGCTCCTCATCGGCGGGCTGGCGGCGTACGCGATCGTACGCAAGGAGTTCAGCTACTCCTCGCTGCTCGAAACCGTGCTGATCTCGCCGCTCGTCTACCCGTGGCTCCTGATGTCGCTCGCCATCCTGATGACGGCGTCCTACCTGAGCGGGGCGTTCGACGTCCGGATCTCGATGTCGTTCTCGACGCTGCTCGCCGGACACGTCCTCTTCACGTTCCCCTATCCGATCCGCACCATCGGGGCGGGACTCCAGAACTACGACGACGAACTCGACGAGGCCGCGCGCAACCTCGGTGCGACGCGCCTCGACACCGTCTGGAACGTCACCCTCCCGCTACTCCGCCCCGGGATCATCAGCGGCGCGGCGTTCGTCTTCATCCTCTCGTTCAATCAGTACATCATCTCGCTGTTCCTCTCCGGGACGAGCATCCAGACGGTGCCGCTCCTCATGTTCAACCTCATCAAGGCACAGAGTCCGCCGCAGATAGCCGTACTCGGGACGATGCTCATGGCCGGCATGGTCGCGTTGACGATCGTCGTCGAGTACGTCGCCGGAATGAGCCGCTACATATGACAGAGAGACGCACACTCGCCACGGCTGACGCACCGGACACGGACACCCCCTACTCGCAGGGCGTGCGAGCCGGCGACTTCGCCTTCGTCTCCGGCTTCGGTCCCGTCGACCCGGAGACGATGGACGACGTCGAGGGCGACGTCGCCGCGCAGACGCACCGCTGTCTCGACAACGTCGAGGCGGTGCTCGCGGACGCGGGCGGGGGCCTCGCCGACGCGGTGAAACTCACCGTCTATCTCGACGACATGGGCGACTACGACGCGGTCAACGAGGCGTACGCGGCGCGCGTCCCGAACGACGTCCCGCCCGCGCGCGTCTGCGTCGAGACGGCCCGCCTGCCGGGCGACGTCGCGGTCGAGATCGACGCCGTCGCCTACCTCCCCGGGGGCGACGGCGAGTAAGCTCGCTCGCGGGGTCACCGCCGGCCGATACACGGACGGCGACGCGGTCTCTTTCGTTCGACGGGCGACGCGAACCGCCACGGAGGGTCCGGGGGGATGGGTGCGGTGCGGGACGAGCGGAGAGCGACGCAGGATAGAAAACGCCCGCCGGATGGGACTGACGGCGAGGGAGAGTGCAGATCAGGACGGCGGAGAGAGAAGGGGACGGCGAGAGCGGCCGAGAGGTCGGGGCGCTCAGGCGGTGGCGCCACGCTCGGCCGTGACGTGGTCGATGGCCTCGCAGATGACGTCGAGTGCGGTGTCGGCCTGCGCCTCGGTGAGCACGAGCGGCGGGAGGAGGCGGAGGACGTTCCCGTGCGGGCCGGCCTTCCAGACGAGGACGCCGCGCTCGTAGCAGTACCGTTGGACGGCCTTCACGGCGTCCGCGGCGGGCGTTCCGTCTGGATTCGTGAACTCGGCGCCGACGAACAGCCCCTTCCCGCGGACGTCGCCGACGAGCGGGGCGTTCACGTCGCGCAGGCGCTCGCGGACGTGGGCTCCGAGGTCGCGGGCGTGCGCGAGCAGGTCGTGTGCCTCGATGTACTCGATGGCGCGCGAGCCGGCGCGCATGGCGACGACGTGTCCCCGGTAGGTGCCGGCGTGATCGCCGGGGCCCCACGTGTCGAGGTCCTCGTGGTAGATCGTCGCGGAGAGGGGGAAGCCGACGCCGCCGAGCGCCTTCGCGGTGGTGACGATGTCGGGCGTCACGTCGTAGTGGTCGCTCGCCCACCACTGTCCCGTGCGGCCGAGGCCGGCCTGGATCTCGTCGACGACGAGCGGGAGGTCGTTGTCGTCGGCGATCTCGCGGAGGCCGGCGAGGAACCCCTCGGGGGGCGTGACGACGCCGCCCTCGCCCTGGATGGGCTCGACGAAGATGCCCGCGGGGTTCGTGAGGCCGCTGTACGGGTCCTCGACGATGGCGCGCACCTCTTCGAGCGAGCGCGCGACGGCCTCCTCGGGGGGCCGGTCCTGCGCGTAGGGATGGGGGTAGGGTGCGAACTCGACGTCACCGAGGAGCGGGGCGTAGGGCTCCTTGAAGTCCTTCTTGCCGGTGATGCTCATCGCGCCGCTGGTCGCGCCGTGGTAGGAGCCGCGGAAGGCGATGAGACCGTGGCCGCCGGTGTTGTACTTGGCGAGCTTGATCGCGGCCTCGATCGCGTCGCTCCCGGTGGGACCGCCGAAGACGACCTTGCTGTTGCCGGCGAGGTCGCCGGGCGCGCGCGCCTCGAGCTTCTCGATGAGGTCGAGACGCGGCTCGCTCGGGAAGTCGACGGTGTGGACGAGCTTGTCGGCCTGCTCGTGGACCGCCTCCATCACGTAGGGGTTGGCGTGGCCGACGTTCAGCACGCCGATACCGGCGAACATGTCGAGGAAGACGTTGCCGTCGACGTCCTTGATCGTCGCGCCCTTCGCCGCGTCGGGGACGAGCGGGATGTGGTCGGGGTAGGCGACCGCGTTCGAGTCGATCGCCTCCTGACGTTCGAGCAGGTCGCGTCCCTTCGGGCCGGGGAACTCCCCAACGTGCGGTGCGTCGTCGAAGTGGATGTCCTCGATCGGTGGTCCGACCATACGCGTTGTCACGCGGTACGACACCAAATAACTTATCCACAGATTCGAGAGACATCATACACAGATTCTGCGTACATACTTCGCACAGAGAGAGTCCCGTACACGAAAAGCGATTCGAAGAGACACGCAAAATGTTTAATAGCGGGATCGTCGAAGTGGAGACGAACGATACCGCATGGCACGAACCCCGTTCTCGCAGACAGAGTACGATCGGCGTCTCGAACGTACGCAGGAGCGACTCCGCGAGGAGGGCCTCGATGCGCTCGTCGTCGCCGATCCGGCGAACATGAACTACCTCTCAGGCTACGACGGATGGTCGTTCTACGTTCATCAGTGTCTCATCGTCACGCCGGAGCGCGATCCCGTCTGGATCGGCCGCGGACAGGACGCGAACGGCGCGCGGGCCACCGTCTGGCTCGACGACGACGACATCCTCGCGTACTCCGACGACCACGTCCACTCGCCGGTCGACAAGCACCCGATGGATTTCGTCGCGTCGGTGTTGGAGGAGATGGGACTCGCGGACGCGACGATCGGACTGGAGATGGACGCCTACTACTTCACCGCGAAGTCCTACACGCGCCTCCAGTCGAACCTCCCGGCGGCGACGTTCGAGGATCACACCCTCCTCGTCAACTGGGTGCGGGTGAGGAAGTCCGACGCCGAGATCGAGTACATCGAGCAGGCGACGGACATCTCGGCGGCCGCGATGGACGCCGCGATGGACACGATCGCCGAGGGCGTCCCCGAGTCCGAAGTCGCCGCCGAGATCTACGAGACGCTCGTCGCCGGGACCGAGGCCCACGGCGGCGACTACCCCGCGATCGTTCCGCTGATGCCCTCCGGCGATCACACCGATACGCCACACCTCACGTGGACGGACCGGGAGTTCGAGGACGGCGACCCGGTCATCGTCGAACTCTCGGGCTGTCGACACCGCTATCACTCGCCGCTCGCGCGAACCGCGTTCGTCGGCGACCCGCCCGAGATCCTCACCGAGACGGCGGACATCGTCGTCGAGGGGCTGAACGCCGCGCTCGACGCCGCCGAGCCCGGCGTGACCGCCGAGTCCGTGGAGAAGGCGTGGCGGGACGTCATCGAACGCCACGGGATCGAGAAGACGTCCCGGATCGGCTACTCGATGGGGCTGGGCTATCCGCCGGACTGGGGCGAGCACACCGCGAGCCTCCGTCCGAAGGACGAGACGGTGTTGGAGGCGGGCATGACGTTCCACCTCATTCCCGGCATCTGGACGTCCGACGTCGGCTTCGAGCTCTCCGAGACCTTTCACGTCACGAAGAACGGCGCCGAGCGCTTCTCGACGTACCCGCAGCGGCTCTTCGAGCGCTGAGGATCAGTCCGAACCGCGAACGAGGTTCGTCAGGTCGTCGACCGAGCCGCCTCGATCGAGGTGGCGGACGTTCTCGGCGACGATGTCGGCGAGACGCGTCCAGTGTTTCGGCGTGTGACCGCCGGTGTGGGGCGTGATGAGCGCGTTTTCGAGCGTCCAGAGCACGTGGTCCTCGGGGAGCGGCTCGGGGTCGGTGACGTCGAGGGCGACGCCGCGGAGCGCTTCGGTCTGGAGGGCGGAGACGAGCGCGTTCGTGTCGACGAGGCCGCCGCGCGCGGCGTTCACGATCACGGCGCTCGGGTCGAGCGTGGCGAGTTCCGCCTCGCCGATGAGGCCCCGAGTCGTCTCGGTGAGCGGACAGGCGAGCACGAGGTAGTCCGTGCGCGCGAGCGCGGCGTGGAAGTCGCGCTCGTCGAAGCCGATGACCTCGTCGGTCGGCCCGCCCTTCGCGGGCGTGTAGCGCACGCCGACGGTGTCGACGCCGAACCCCCGGAGGCGCTCGACGACGCACTGGCCGATCGCCCCGAGGCCGACGACGGTGACGGTCTTGTCGGTGAGTTCGTCCGATTGGAAGTGGCGCCACTCGCGCCGTGCCTTGCGCCGCCAGGCCTCGTGGAGGCGGCGGTCGAAGGTGAGGATGTGCCCGATGGCTTGCTCGGCGATCCCGGGCGCGTGGATGCCGCCGGCGTTCGTGACGGCGACACCCCGCGAGACGAGGTCGTCGACGGGGACGTGATCGGTGCCGGCGAAGGTGCACGCGAAGAGATCGAAGGAGCCCGCGGCGTCGAGGACGCCGTCGTCGACGGTGATACCGGTGATGACGTCCGCGTCGGCGGCGAGATCGCGTTCCTCGTGCGGGGTGCGGGCGTGCCCGATATCGTGGTCGGGGAGACGCTCGCGGAGTTCGTCGGCGTAGTCGGCCATCGAGAGCCCCTCGGTGCCTTCGCGGAGGACGAGTACGTCGCTCATCGTGTCGTCGGTACCGACTGTCACGAACGTCTTAAGCCTTTCTCGTAGATGGCGAATACGGTTTCCGTGTACATTTATTTGGGTCGACGCCGTTGGACACGCCGATGACGAGCGAGCACGTTCGCGGCCGGCTGAGCGAGGTCCGCCGGGCGTTCCACCGACACCCCGAGCCCGCGTGGTGTGAGTTCCGAACCACGTGTCGGCTCGTCGAGGAACTGCGGGGGATCGGCGTCGACGAACTGCACGTCGGGCGCGACGCGATCGCCGAGGACGAGCGCATGGCCGTCCCGGACGCCGACACGCTCGATCGGTGGTACGAGCGGGCGCGGGAGGCCGGTGTCGATCCGGGCGTCCTCGAACGACTCGTCGGCGGCTACACGGGCGCCGTCGCGGTGCTGGAGCGCGGCGAGGGACCGACGATCGGGCTCCGCGTCGATATCGACGGCCTCCACATCGAGGAAGCGGCGGGCGAGTCGCACGCGCCCGCGGCCGAGGGGTTCCGGTCGGAGACCGACGGAACGATGCACGCTTGCGGGCACGACGCCCACGTGACCGTCGGTCTCGGCGTCCTCGAAGCCGTGAAGGCGAGCGAGTTCGCGGGGACCTTCAAGGTGTTCTTCCAGCCCGCGGAGGAGGAGTCCGGCGGCGGGAAGGCGATGGCGGAGAGCGAGCACATGGACGACGTGGACTGCCTCTTCGCGGTCCACGTCGGTCTCGGACACCCGACGGGCGAGGTCGTCGCGGGCATCGTCGAACCGCTGGCGATGGCGCACATCACCGCGACGTTCCACGGCGAGGCCGCACACGCCGGCAACGCGCCACAGGAGGGGCGAAACACGATCCAGGCCGCGTCGCGCGCGGTGGGTGACCTCTACGGCATCCCGCGGCACGCCGACGGGGCGACGCGCGTGAACGTCGGGCGTATCGAGGGCGGGAGCGCGAGCAACGTCGTCGCGGACGAGACGACCGTCTGGGGCGAGGTGCGCGGCGAGACGACCGCGCTAATGCGCTACATGCAGGACGCCTTCACGCGGCGCGTCGAGGCGGCCGCCGCGGCCCACGGCTGTACGGTCGACGTCGACGTCGTGAGCGAGTCACCGCGCGCCGACAGCGACCCCGACCTGGCCGCGCTCGTCGGCGACGCCGCCCGCGGTCGCGCCGACGTCGACACCGTCCACGAGAGCGCGCCGTTCGGCGCGAGCGAGGACGCGACCTTCCTGATGCGACACGTGCAGGAGGCGGGCGGGCTCGCGACGTACGCCGTCGTCGGCACCGACCACCCGGGGGACCACCACACGCCCACCTTCGACGTGGACGAACGAACGCTCGATACGGGTGTCGGCGTGCTCAGCGACGCCGTCCTCGCGGCGGCGGAGGATCACCGATGAGCGAGCACGGGGACGGCGACCGCACCGCGGACGGCGTCGTCACGCTCGCGGACATCGAGGACGCACGCGAGCGCATCGACGACGTGATCAACGACACGCCGCTCGACACCTCGCGGACGCTCGCGGAGCGGTCGGGAGCCGCCGCGGTCGGCCTCAAGCTGGAGAACATGCAGCGTACGGGCTCGTTCAAGATCCGCGGCGCGTACAACACGATGGCCCAGCTCCCCGAGTCGGCGCGCGAACGCGGCGTCGTCACGTCGAGCGCGGGGAATCACGCACAGGGCGTCGCTCACGCCGGGGAGCACCTCGGGATCGACACGACCATCGTCGTCCCGGAGGTGACGCCCGCGGCGAAGATCGACGCCACGCGGGGATACGGTGCCGACGTCGTGGTCCACGGCGACATCTACGAGCGCTCCTACGAGCGCGCGCTCGCGCTCGCCGAAGAACACGGATACGCGTTCGTTCACCCGTTCGACGACGGCGACGTCATCGCTGGGCAGGGAACGATCGGCCTCGAACTCCGCGAGGAGTTCGGCGACATCGACACCGTCCTCGTCTCGATCGGCGGGGGCGGACTCATCGCCGGTATCGCCACCGCACTGACCGCCCACGACGACGACATCCGCGTCGTCGGCGTCCAACCCGAG
Source organism: Halarchaeum nitratireducens (assembly GCF_014647155.1). GTDB lineage: Archaea > Halobacteriota > Halobacteria > Halobacteriales > Halobacteriaceae > Halarchaeum > Halarchaeum nitratireducens. Next base: position 104,102 of record NZ_BMOQ01000006.1, read on the forward strand.
GGCGCTGCCCACGTGCCTCCGTCACTCGAAGCCGGCGAGATCCGCGAACTCGGCGGCGTCGATACGGTCGCGGAGGGGATCGCCGACACCCGTCTCCTCGAACGTACGTGGGCGGTCGTCTCGGAGCGCGTCGACGACGTCGTCACGGTCAGCGACGCCGAGATCACGTGCGCGCTCGCGGTGCTCGCGGAGCGCGTGAAGACCGTCGCGGAAGCGGCGGGCGCCGCGCCCGTGGCGGCGCTCCTCGGCGACGACCTCGACATCACGGGAGAGCGCGTCGCCGCCGTCGTCTCGGGCGGGAACACCGACCTCACCGAACACGGCGAGCTCGTTCGGACGGGCCTGATGCGTCTCGGCCGCTACGCCGAGGCGCGCGTCGCCGTGGCCGACTGGCCGCACGGTCTCGACGCGCTCACCGACGTGATCGCCGACGCCGGCGCCGAGCTCGACGAAGTCGCCCGCCGGCGGCTGACGAGTGCGGACCACCCGAACCGGACTCCGGTCGCCGTCTCGCTCGCGGGGAGCGGACCCGCGCACCTCCGCGAGACCGTCGCGGCCGTCGATGCGACCGACGGGCTCGCAGTCGTCGAGCACTCGATCGGTGCCGGCGGCGAGACCGGAGCGGGCGACGGCGGATGAAAGGGCGGTCGTCTCGCGTGGGAGCTACTTGGCCTGCAATAGCCACTTTATCTACGTTATGTACCGTAACTACCGTGAGTATCGTAACTACCTTAGCTAACTTAGGTAGCTTAGTTATACTAGAGGCGGCAGCGAACCGTCTCCGGGCTCGCTACACAGAGCGGGAAACCCGTTCCCGGGCGCGGAGGTCGTCCCCGCGCCGTCGGACACCGGCGTCCCGAACGGCGAGTCCGTGGGCGAACCTTTTAGCGCGGCCGCCGTGTACGACGTTCGTGATGACGGGTCCCATTCCGGTGACGATCGTGAGCGGCACCCTCGGCGCGGGAAAGACGACGCTGGTCAATCACGTCCTCGCAAATCAGCAGGGGTACGAGGTGGCGGTGATCGTCAACGACATGGGCGACGTCAACGTCGACGCCGAGCTCGTCGCCGACCGCGACGAGGAACGCGGCGTCGTCGACCTCTCCAACGGCTGTATCTGCTGTCGACTCCAAGACGACCTGCTCACCGAGGCCCAACGGCTCGCCGACGAACGCGACTTCGACTACCTCCTCGTCGAGTCCTCGGGCATCAGCGAACCCGTCCCCGTCGCGCGGGTCTTCCTCGAGGGCACCGACGAGAGCGACGTCGATCCCGCCGAGCACTTCGAGCTCGACACGATGGTGACGGTGCTCGACAGCTACGGGTTCTGGAAGGAATTCGACGCCGGCGCGACTCTCCCCGCTGGCGCGGACGCCGGCGACGACGAGCGCCCGCTCAGCGAGGTGCTCGTCGAATCCGTGGAGTTCTGCGACGTCCTCCTGCTCAACAAGTGCGACATGGTGCCCGGCGATACCCTCGACGAGATCGAGGCGGTCGTCCGCGAGCTCCAACCGCGCGCCGAGGTCGTACGCACCACGCACTCGGAGATCGATCCGGGCCGAGTCCTCGACACGGGGCGTTTCGACTACGCCGAGGTGTCACGCTCGCAGGGGTGGAAACGACACGCCGCCGGTGAGGGCGGACACGCGCACGACGGCGAGAGCGCTGCCGAGCACCACGGCGTCTCCTCGTTCGTCTACCGGAGCGAGCGCCCGTTTCACCCCGATCGTCTCGCCGCCTGGCTCGACGATCCCGACCCCGAAGTGATTCGCGCGAAGGGATTCTGCCACGTCGCCGGCTCCGAGGACGTCCTCGGCGTTAGTCAGGCCGGCACCGCGGTACAGGCCGGCCCGCTCGGCGCGTGGGACGACGACGAGCGCGAGACGCGACTCGTCTTCATCGGCCGTGAGCTGGACGAACGTCGCCTCCGGGCAGAGCTCGATGAGGCGCTGTGCGCGGACGACGAATCCCCCGTGACGTATCCGTTCCCGTTGTAAGCGCTGGTACGACCCGCGTCGTGGACATCCCGTCGAGACGGCTCGTCTCTAAACGTCGAGTTCCTCGCGCAGGTCGTCCCAGGACTCCTGAAAGCCGTGCGTCGACGTCGACTCGCCGACCATCGCCTCCTGGTAGAGGTCGTCGTACTCGAGTAACTGTCCCCACCCCCCGTCGTAGACGGCGCCACAGTAGATGCACATGCCTCCGTATACGCGGCGTACTAACTTAAACTCTCGCGGCACGGCGGAACCCGCAGAAGGGTCGGGCGTGTCGAGGCGAGGAGATGGGCGTCGACCGGTCGGAGTCGAGTGATCAGTCGTCCTCGAACTTCCGGCGGCGCGCGTCGAGGATCTTCTCGACGATCAAGTCGGTGACGTCGGGAATAGTCCGGGCGATCGCGTCGTCGAGCTCGCGATCGGTGACGTCTTTCACGCCGTGGTCGCGGAGCTTCCGCTTGATGACGAGCCACGCCGCACACCGCGCGAGGACCGGACCGCGCCACGCTCGATCGGCGCCACTCGCGGACATGGGCTCGTCCTCGGCGACAGTCTTGTTAGGTAAAAGCATTTCTACCGCGAGCGATCGATCCAACGGACCGACGGCTACGGCTCGGCTCGATTCGACAAGCGAGTCGACGATCCCGTGCCGTATACGGCCGGCAAAGTCGGTATACTCGCCCGATCGTCGCCGTGTTCCGTCGATATATCGGCGTCCGGAATCGAGTCGGCCGAGACGAGCAGTTCGAGACCGAAATCGACGTATCTGGCTATTTAGGGCAATAATCGGTCGTCTGGGTGGTCGGTCGAGGACGGTGCAACTGCGCGACGGAGATCGATATCGGACCGATTAGTATTGTTTCATATTTGCAATTCTTTCTGGTGGGTGGTCATTCCGTCGGCGACATCTGCGACCGACCGGATCCGGGTCGAGACGGAGCCGGGAGATCGGCGTGTCGACCAGTCGCCCGGACTGCTCGACGCACGGACGTGACGAGCGACCCAAGCTGTCGGCATCCCGGACGTCATCGATCGAGGTCGGCGACTGTATCGACATCGGCGTGGATTCCGGGGTCGTCGACGGCCACCCGAGCGACGGTCGAGGAGTCGAAGAGGGACCGGCCGCCGACATCGCCGCTGAGCGCGTCGAACGAGCGGAGGGCGCGCGCGTCGAAGACGACCGGATTCCCGCGCCGTCCGTCGGTGACTGGGACGGTGATGGGCGCGTCGGTGTCCGTGGCGGCGTCGAGGAGACGGGCGTACGTCGGGGACTCGACCCACGGCATGTCGCCGAGCGCGAACAGGGCGCGTTCGCACTCGCGGTCGAGCGCGACGCGGGCACCGCGACGTGCGGAAGTGCTCTGGCCGACGTGGTACCGCTCGTTCCGGACGATCGTCACGTGATCGGTGACCGGCTCGAGCGCCGCACGCACTCGCTCGGCGTCGTGGCCGAGGACGACGACGGTCTCGTCGACCGGCGAGGCACGGAGACGGCGGGCGGCCCGTCGGACGATCGGCTCGCCGGCGACCGTCCGGCGGAGCTTGTTTCCGTCCTCGAAGCGTGAGCCGGTGCCGGCCGCGAGGAGGACGCCGATCGCGCTCACGTGATCTCGGGGCGCTCGTGGATCGGACCAGGGCGCTCGACGAGCCGGCCACCACTGCGGTCGTTGTGGACGGCGAGGAGTTCGCTGACGATGCTGAAGCCGATCGCAGTCGGCTCGTCGCCACCGAGATCGAGCCCACAGGGCGCGGCGATCCGCGCTTCGTCGGCCGCGGTAAGCGACCGATCCATCGCCTCACGGAGTTCACGGAAGCGCGAGCGCGGCCCGAGCACGCCGACGTAGGGGACGTCGGTGTCGAGGAGGGCGTCGAGTGCGAGTCGATCGTCAAGAGCGTTGTGTGACATGAGGACGGCGTACGTGTGTTCGGGCACGTCGACGACGGCATCGAGGTCGGCGGGCCGCGTCGAGACGACGTCGTCCGCGCTTGGGAATCGATCGGCGTCGGCCCACGCGCCGCGGGCGGTCGCGACTCGGACGCGGAAACCGGTGCGGGCGGCGAGCGACGTGACGGGGTTCACGTCTGGCTGGCCGCCGAAGACGAGCAGTTCGGGCGCGGGTAGCAGGCGGTTCGCGAAGACGCGAGCCGTGCCGGCTGCCGTCTCGACGTCGGTAGTGACCGCCACGTCCTCGGTCGCGTCGTCGAGACGTGACGCGACGGGTTCGACGACGGTGTCGGGAAGCGGGTCGCGGGCCGTCGATACGGTATCGTGGCCGACGATATGCCGGTCGCCGACGGCGAGTGCAGGATCGGAAGACGCGACCACGGTGAATACCGTCACGGGACGGTTGGCGTCGAGTGCGTCGAGTACGGGCGTGAAGCTCGTGTCGAGCGGCTCAACGAGGACGTCGACGACCCCGTTACAGCCGAGCCCGAGGCCCCAGATATCGGCATCGTCGTCGCGGAGGTCGTAGGTGTGGAGACGGGAGCGTCCGTCGTCGATCGTCCGGCGGGCGGCGTCGACGACGGAGTCCTCGAGGCAGCCGGCCGTGACGGCGCCGTGACTGTCGCCGTCCGGGTCGACGACCATCCGCGCGCCCGGGCGCCGGTATCCGGAGCCCTCGACGTGGACGACGGTCGCGACGGCGGCGTCCGCAGCCGCGTCGACGTGCTCGCGCATCGACGTCCGAATGGTGCGCTGCGTCGCACTCCACGGATCGGTCGCTGGTCCCGTCATCGCTCACGGACCCCCACCGCGTCTTCGAGTGCCCGACGACAGTACGAGCGGACGAGGCGGCGCCGATAGCGCCCGGCGGCCGCGTCGTCGACGACGAGCGACGCGGGATCGACGTCCGCAAGCGCGGCGTCAGCTGCATCCGCCGCGGGGAGATCGTGCAGGGGCGCACCGACGAGGCGCGCCTCGACCGCGGAGAGACGGATCGGATACGCTCTCGCACCGTTCGCCGCGACGCGGGCGGACATCACGGTGCCGTCCGCGACGTCGAGCGCGACGGCGACGCTCACGACCGCGTACCCGGAGTACTCGGAGGTGCGGATGTAGCCGCTCCGATCGGCGTCGGGGAGCACGACCTCGGTGGCGAGTTCGTCGTCGTCGAGCGCCGTGTGCCCCGAATCGCGGAACCAGTCGTCCGCGTCGATCGTCCGTGTCCCGTCGAGACTGCGGGCGGTGATGCGGCCGCCGAGCGCGAGGAACGCCGCGGGTGCGTCGTACTTCTGGTCGGCGAACACGAGGTTCCCGGCGATCGTCCCCTGGTGTTTCGCCTGGCGATCTCCGACCGAAGACGTGGCGAGCGCGAGCGCGCGAGCGTGTGTGCGGACCGCCGCCGAATCCGCGATTTCGGCATGCGTCGTCAGCGCGCCGACGCGCGTCTCGTCGTCGCCACGCGTGATCCCGGACAGTTCGTCGAGTCCCGCGATATCGACGAGCCGATCCGGCGACTCGACGCCGTCTTTCAACTCGGGGAGGAGGCTGTAGCCGCCCGCGATCACGCTCGCGTCGCGGGTAGCGGCGAGGAGGTCGAGCGCTTCCGCGACCGAGGTCGCGCGGACGCGTTCACCAGCGTAGCGTGCAGGCATCTAGGGCTCCCCCTCCATGCCGGCCCAGACCTTCGCGGGCGTGACTGGGAGGTCGTCGATTCGGACGCCGACGGCGTCGCGGACGGCGTTCGCGATCGCGGGTGCGGGTCCGAGGACGGAGACCTCGCCGACGCTCTTCGCGCCGAACGGCCCCGTGGGCTCGTGCGTCTCGACCAACTCGACGTCGAGATCGGGGAGGTCGGGCGCGTGAATCACCTCGTAGTCGCGGAGGCCGCGGTGCTCGGGGACGCCTTCCGCGTCGACCGAGAGCTCCTCGGAGACGGCTTGACCGAGCCCCATGACGGCGCCGCCGATCACCTGTCCGCGCGCGCCTTCGGGGTTGATCGCGGTGCCGCAGTCGACGGCGTTCGCGAGACGGACGACCTCGAATTCGCCGGTCTCGGTGTCGACGTCGACGACGGCGAGCTGCGCGGCGAACGGCTTCGGCGAGAGCGCGGTGAAGTGCCGGCCGCTCGCGGTGAGCCGACGCTTCGGACCCCCCTCCCCGATGAACGCTTCCTCTGCGAACTGGCCGAGCGACAGCGACTCACCACTCGGGAGTCGGAGGTCGCCCTCGACGAGCTCGATAGCGTCCGCGGGAACGTCGAAGCGCTCGGCGGCGAGGTCGCGGACCTGCACTGCGAGGTCGCGTGCGGCCTTCTCGGTGGCGTTCCCGCTCACGTACGTGGTGCTGCTCGCGTACGCACCGTTGTCCCACGGCGTCGCGTCGGTGTCGTCGGCCGTCACGTGGACGGAGTCGACATCGAGGCCGAAGACGCCGGCGGCGATCTGGGCCATCACGGTCTCCGAGCCCTGGCCGGTGTCGCCGATGCCGACGCGGACGGTGAGCGTGCCGTCCGTCTCGAGCGTGACGTGCGCGCGGGCGAACTCGCTGCTCGGCACGCCCGACTTCGCCATGGAGAGCGCGACGCCGTAGCCGCGCTGGTAGCGCTCATCGTCGGGCTCGTCGGGGCCGTCGTCCCAGTCGACGGCGTCGCAGACGCGATCGAGGCAATCGCCGACGCCGACGGACTCGAGGCGGCGTTTGCTCTCGCTGAACTCCGGCTCGAAGCTCTCGTCGCCCGCCTGAACGAGGTTGTGCCGCCTGAGCTCGACGGGGTCCATCCCGATCGCGTCGGCGACCTCGTCCACGTGGCTCTCGATGCCGAACGTCCCCTGGACGGCGCCGTAGCCGCGCATCGCACCGCCGGGCGTGACGTTCGTGTAGACCGCACGTCCGGTGAACAGCCGGTTCTCGCAGGGGTAGAGCGACATCGGCTCGTGCGCGGCGTTCGAGAGCACTGCGAAGCCGTGACAGCCGTACGCGCCCGTGTTCGAGGTGACGTCGACGTGCATCGCGGTGATCGTGCCGTCGTCGCGGACACCGGTCTTGACTGTGACGTCCTGGGCGTGGCGGGTCTGGGAGGCGTGGAGGTCCTCCGAACGCTCGTTTCGGAGGCGGACCTTCTCGCCGGTCTCGAGCGCGAGCGCGGCCGCGAGGAACTGGACCGGGAGGACGTCCTGTCTGACGCCGAACCCGCCGCCGACGCGGGGCTTGATGACGCGGACGTCCGTCCGGTTCAGGTCGAAGGCACGCGCGATGGTGTCTCGACAGATGTGCGAGACCTGCGTCGTCGTCCGAAGAGTGAGACGTTCGCGTTCGTCGATCCACGCGATCGCCGTGTTCACCTCGAGCGGGAGGTGTTGGACGACCTGCGTCTCGTACTCTCGTTCGACGACGGCGTCCGCCTCCTCGAAGCCGGCCTCGAGGTCCCCTTCCTCGTGGCGGGCCGCGCAGACGACGTTCCGCTCGGGGTCCGCGCCGTCCTGCTCGTTCTCGTACTCGTCAGGGTGAATCGTCGGTGCGTCCGGCTCCATCGCGGCGTCCGCGTCGAAGACGGCCTTACGGACGTCGTACTCGACGTCGATGGCGTCGACGGCGCGCTCGGCGGCTTCGGGGGTCCGCGCGGCCACGGCGGCGACGGGCTCACCGACGAAGCGCACCGTCTCGTTCAACACGCGTTCGTCGAACGGCGCGGGCGCCGGATAGGGGAAGCCGGTACGCGTGAATCGCCCCGCCGGGACGTCCTCGTGAGTGAGGACGGCCCGCACGCCCGGGATAGCTTCCGCGGTATCGGTGTCGATCGACTCGATACGGGCGTGGGCGTGCGGGCTACGGAGGACGTGTCCCGCGAGCGCGTTCTCGGTCGGGACGTCGTCGGTGTAGCGCGCGTTCCCGGTGACGAGCCCCCAGCCGTCGACCTTCTCGACGCTCTCGCCGACGGGAGCGTGGGCGTCGGCCGCGTTGTCGGGTGACGTCACCGTTCGACCTCCATCGGCTCCGCCCGGTCGAGTCGGGTGGCCGCATCACGGATCGCCTCGATCTGCTGGGCGTAGCCCGTGCAGCGACAGACGTTCCCGCTCAGGGCGTCAGCGATCTCGGCGTCGCTCGGATCGGTAGTCCGCTGGAGGAGGTGATAGGCGGCGACGAGGACGCCGGGAATACAGAAACCACACTGGGCCGCGCCGTGTTCGAGGAACTCCTCTTGGAGCGCGTGGAGGCCGTTATCGTCGTCGAGGAGCCCCTTCACCGTCGTGACGTCCGCGCCGTCGCAGCGCGACGCCGGTGTGAGACACGCACGCGTTAACTCCCCGTCGCAGAGGACGTTGCACGACCCGCAGACACCCTCGTCGCAGCCGTTCTTCACCTCGTAGTGGCCGGCGTTCCGCAGGCTCTCGATGAGCGTCTCACCGCGCTCGGCGGCGAGAGTCACCGGTTCACCGTTGACTCGAACCGAAACGGTGCCGGCCGAACCGTCGTTTCCATCCATGACTCCTCATGCGTGGAGCTAGATCGGATTAAAACTTTGGATAAAAGACAAGATATCGAATAGACGAAAACGTTCAGACAACGAATTACCGCAGAGCATTCGATATCGGTCACGGGACGGTTCGAGCAGTAGAAAAGGCGATGCCGAGGTATCGAGAGGCTAACGGTCGCGTTCCCCCGAGCGCGATCAGGTGTTCGCAATGCACGAACGCGACGCTGTCCCGCGTATTCGCGGCGAGCGTCGGTGGAGATATCGTCCGCTGTTGTGTCACTAGCTCTCACGGTCGGTGTGATACGGTGGGTTTACACAGATATATTTGTAATAGAGTCCGGACACCAGCCGCGTCGAGCCGTTCGGACATTGCAAACGGTTCTCAGGCGTGGCTATTCATGTTCAGACTGACCTCGATGACGTTCACGGCGCGGGTGATGCGCTCCGGGAGGTCCTCGTGAAAGCGCTCGTCGCGCATGAAGCTCGCTGGACCGGAGACACTGAGCGACCCGAGCACCTCCCCTTTCGGGTTGCGGATCGGCGCACCGATCGCGCGGAACCCCTCGATTTCTTCACCGTCGTTGTACGCGTAGCCGCGCTCGCGGATCGCCTCGAGTTCCGCGAACAGGTCGTCGGGGTTCGTAATAGTGTTGTCCGTGCGCGCGGGAAGGCCGTGGCTCTCGACGATCTCCTCGACACGATCGCGGGGGAGGTAGGCGAGGATCGCCTTCCCGGACGCCGTATAGTGGAGGTGGTCGCGGTGCTGGGGCTTCTCGGACTGGTAGTCGTCGCTGATGCTCGTCTCCCCCTTCACCTGATAGAGGTTGATCCCGAAGCCGTTCTCCTCGGTGACGATGTGCGTGTACTGGCCGGTTTCCTCGGCGAGTTCGTCTACCTCGGGCTTCCCGTAGCGGTAGAGCGGACTCCGGTGACGGGCGTACTCACCGATCACGAAGAACTTGAACGCGATCTCGTACTCGCCGTCGCGCTGGACGAGAAAGCCGTTCTTCTCGAGTGTCTTGAGGTGGATGTAGGCCGTGCTCTTCGAGAGATCGAGGAGATCAGCCAGTTCCGTGACGCCGACGCTCCCGTGCTCGCGCACGGCCTCGACGACGTCCGCTGCCACTGAGACGGTCTTCAGCGTTCGTGGGCTGTCATCCGTATCACCCGCGGTCATATTCCACTCGAACGCCTCTACCCACATCAATGTTCGGCTATTTCAACCGTATCTCAATGAGTTCGAAACAAACAGGCGGTTATCTGGAGTGTTAGAAAAACACCTCGAAGTAGAATGGGGTCCAGACGCAGAGTCATCAGCGGTCCGCTCTTCGGTCCGAGATATGTGAACGGTGACGTGTTCAGGGGGACAGTCGAGCGCGTGATCCGCAGTATACGAGAGACGGATTCTCCGATCGGGAACCGGGTGACTACACAGCCAGGAGAGTGGGGGGACAGACGCTGCGTAAGACTTTTCAACTATTGGTAGAAAGTGGTCTAATGTGTTCAGAACGAAGTCAATCGTCGAAGTATTTGGGCATAATGATGAACAATCCGCATCTGATACGCGGACAGCTGCACCGATCGGAATAGTGGGGACGGAGAGATGAGCGGCGGTAGAGACGGCGGCCGGATCGATCCGCGCGACCTGACGTCGCGGGGCTCGCGGCGTGACTTCCTCGCCGGGCTCGGTGCGGTCGGTGCCGCCGGCCTCGCGGGCTGTTCGAGCGACGCCGAGGACACGTCGTCCGACACCGCGACTGGCGACGGAACGACGACGTCGCAGAGCGGCTCGACGCTCACGGCGAACATCTCCCAGCGCCTCGGCACCATCGACCCCGCGAAGGGCACGGACTACGTGCAGGCGATGGCGCTCGTCAACCTCTACGACCCGCTCGTGTTCCCGGACAGCGAAGGGGAGATCCAGCCGCACCTCGCGAGCGACTGGTCGGTCTCAGAGGACGGCACGACGTACACGTTCACGCTCCGCGACGACGCCACCTTCCACAGCGGGAACCCGGTCAGCGCCGAGGACGTGAAGTTCACCGTCGAGCGCTTCATGGACCTCGGCCAGGGCTACTCCTCGCTCCTGACCGGCGTGCTCGCGCCGGAGAACATCACCGTCGAGGACGAGCGAACCATCACGTTCGAGCTCGACCGGCCGTACACGCCGTTCCTCTCCATCCTCGTCCTCGTCTTCGTTGTCGACGAGGAGCTCGTGATGAACAACCTCGAAGACGGTGACTACGGCGAGCGCGGCGACTACGGACAGGCGTTCATCAACGACAACGACGCCGGGTCCGGCGCGTACGCGCTCAAGGACTTCACGCGCGGCACTGGCATCACCTTCTCCAGGTACGACGACCACTTCGAGAGCTTCCCCGACGGGGCGTTCGAGACGGTGGACGTCGAGATCATCACCGAGAACTCGACCGTCCTCACCCGGATGAAGAACGGGACGCTGGACATGACCGGCCAGTATCAGAGCTCCCAGACGTACGGCGCCATCGAGGAGATGGACCACGCCCGCGTCGAGAAGATTCCGACGTTCGGCCTGCTCTACAACAAGATCAACACGCAGAAGCCGCCGACGGACGACCCGGCCGTCCGCGAGGCCATCGCGTGGGGCTTCGACTACGAGCAGGTCGTCAAGGATATCCGCCCCGACATGCAGAAAGCGCAGGGGCCGCTCCCACCGACGTGGGGCGCGCACAAGGAGGACGTCCTCCAGCCGTCCTACGACCCCGAGCGCGCGAAGCGGGTGCTCGAGGACGCCGGCTACACCGAGGGCGACATCACGATCACGAACACGTTCACGTCCTCCTACGCCTTCCAGGAGCGCATCGCGCTCCTCTTCAAGGACAACATGGCGGACATCGGCATCGACGTCGAGTTGAACCCGCAGACGTGGGGGACGATCACCGAGCTCGCGACGACGCCGGAGAAGACGCCCCACACCAGTCAGGTGTTCTACGTCCCGACGTACCCCTCGGCGGACTCGATGTTTTACAACCAGTTCCACTCGGAGGCCGCGAACACGTGGATGAGCATGGAGCACCTCGACAACGAGCAGGTGAATTCGCTCATCGAGGAGGCGCGCCGGACGCCGAACCGCGAGGAGCGCGTCGAGATCTACGGGGAGCTCCAGAGCGTTCTCGCCGAGCTCTACTGTGACATGCACCTCTACCACACGGTGAAGACCATCGGTTTCCAGAACGACGTCGAGGGGCTCACGCTCCGCCCGGCACAGGGCTTCGAGTACACCTTCCGTGACCTCCACGCGACCGAATGATCGACCCGAAGCAGGTCGCACAACGCCTCTCGGGGATGGTCGTCAGCCTGCTCGGGCTGTCCGTCCTCATCTTCGTCATCTCGCGCGTCTTACCGGGGAACCCCGCGCGGATGGCGCTCGGCGCGATGGCGAGCGAGGAGCAGGTCCAGCGCCTCGCCGCCGAGATGGGGCTGAACGAGCCCCTGCCCCTCCAGTACGCCGACTACATGCGCCGCCTGCTCGTCGGCGACCTCGGGCAGAGCCTCCAGACGAAGAACCCCGTCGTGCAGGACCTCATGTTCAAGCTCCCGGCGACGCTCGAACTCATCACCGTCGCGTTCGCGCTCATGGTGGGTCTCGGCGTGCCGCTCGGCGTGCTCGCCGCCGTCAACCACGGCGGACGCCTCGACAACCTCACGCGCGTGTTCGCGTTCTCGACGGTGAGCGTGCCGAGCTTCTTCATCGGCATCCTCTTCCAGCTCGCCTTCGGCTACTTCCTCCAGTGGTTCCCGATCACGGGCCGCGTCTCCTCGGCGGCCGCCGCCGAGTTCACGCGCGTCACGGGCTTCTACCTGCTCGACACCCTGCTCGCCGGCGCGTTCGCGGCACACGTCGACGTCTGGGGTCACCTGCTGCTACCCGCGCTCGCGCTGTCGTTCAGCGGGATGGGGCAGGTCATCCGCATCACGCGCTCGAGCATGATCGACGTCGAGGGCAAGGACTACATCGTGGCCTCGCGCGGCTTCGGACTGCCGTCGTGGATGGTGACGCACAAGTACACGCTGAAGAACGCGTTCGTGCCGACGCTGACGATCCTCGGACTCCAGTACGCGTGGCTCCTCAGCGGCGCGTTCATCATCGAAATCGTCTACTCGTGGCCGGGCGTCGCGAAGTACGGCGTCCAGTCCGTCCTCACCTCGGACGTGAACGCCGTCGTCGGCGTGACGATGCTCATCGGCGTCGCGTTCGTCACCGTGAACTTCCTCGTCGACGTCGTCATGGCTGTCCTCGACCCCCGCATCGACCTCACGGGTGATACGACATGAGCACTGACACCGACCACTCACACGCCCTCGACCGGCTTGTTTCCCCGGCGAGACGCGAACTCTGGTACCGGTCGTATCGCCGCTTCGCGAACCAGCCGATGAGCATGGTCGGGCTCGGCATCGTCACCGTCGTCGTGCTCGCCGCTGTCTTCGCGCCGTACGTCGCGCCCTACCCGGCACAGGTCGGCTCCTTCACCGACTTCGCGAACGCCTACCAGCCCCCGACGGTCGCTCACCCGTTCGGGACGGACAGCGCCGGCCGCGACATCCTCACGCGCGTCATCTACGGCTACCGCATCTCGCTGCTACTCGTCGCGGTCGTGCTCGGAATCGGCGTCCCCGTCGGCGTGCTGCTCGGCCTCGTCGCCGGCTACACCGGCGGCTGGGTCGACACGGTGATCATGCGCGTGACGGACACCTTCCTCGCGCTCCCGCCGCTCGTGCTCGCGCTCGCCATCGCGTCGGCGTTCGAGCCGACGCTCGAAGTCGCGATGTTCGCGGTCGCGTCGCTCTGGTGGACGTGGTACGCCCGCCTCGCGCGCGGACTCGCGGCTGGCCAACGCGACGAGGAGTACGTGCAGGCCGCGGAGCTCGCGGGCGCGGGCACGCCCCACGTGCTCTTTCGCGAGATACTCCCGAACTGCCTCTCGCCGATCCTCGTGAAGGTGACGCTGGACGCCGGCATCGTCATCCTCACGGGCGCGTCGCTCTCGTTCATCGGGCTCGGCGTCCAGCCGCCACAGCCCGGTCTCGGGACGATGGTCGCGAACGGGACGCAGTACCTGCCGGGCAAATGGTGGATCAGCGTCTTCCCCGGGTTCGCCATCTTCGTCCTCGTGATCGGGTTCAACATGCTCGGGGACGGCTTGCGTGACCTCTTCGACGTGGAGGTGGAACAGTGAGCGACGACGCCCTCCTCGACGTCAGCGGCCTCTCCGTGGGCTTCGAGGGGTTCGACGGCTACGCGGACGTCGTCGGCGACGTCGACCTCCACGTCGAGCGCGGCGAGGTCGTGACGATAGTCGGTGAGACCGGCTGCGGGAAGTCGGTGACGACGAAGGCCATCACCGGCCTGCTCGACGAGCCGCCCGCGCACGTCGAGGGCGACGTCGAGTTCGACGGAATGGACTTGCGCGAGCTCTCCGAGGCGGAGCGCGAGGACCTGAACGGCGACCGCCTCGGGATGGTCTCGCAGAACCCGCTCTCGAGTCTGAACCCCGTCTTCACCGTCGGTGAGCAGCTCACGGACACCGCGCAGTTCGGTGGGAGCGACGACGCGGGGCTGCTCTCCTACCTCCGCCGGCGGCACTCGGGCTCGGAGCGGGCGGCGGCGCGTGAGCGCGTTCTCGAGATGCTCCGCGAGGTGCAGATGCCCGACCCGGAGGCCGTCATCGACAGCTATCCGTCGGAGCTCTCCGGCGGGATGCGCCAGCGTGCGCTCATCGCGCAGGCGCTCCTCAACGAGCCGGACCTCCTCATCGCCGACGAGCCCGGTTCCGCGCTCGACGTCACCGTCCACGACAGAATCCTCTCGCTCCTCACGGACGTCATCGCCGAGCGCGACATGAGCGTCCTGATGATCACGCACAACCTCGGCGTCGCGCGCCAGATCAGCGACCGGATATACATCATGTACGGCGGCCGCATCGTCGAGTCGGCGCCGACAGAGGAGATATTCACCGAGGCCCGCCATCCGTACACGCAGGGCCTCATCGCGTCCATCCCCCGGCTCTCCGGCGAGCCGATGGCGGGCGGAATCGACGGCTCGGTGCCCGAGTACACCGACCCGCCCTCGGGGTGTCGCTTCCACCCGCGCTGTCCGTACGCGGACGACGACTGCCGGAGCGCGGCGCCGCCGCGTACCGACTTCGGTGAGGAAGCGCACGCGGTCTGCGTGCGCCACGTCGACGGCGGCCCGACGCCGACGATCGCGGAGACGAAGCGCCGACTGATGGCGGACGACGAGCGCGCGGAGTCGGAGGTGGAGCGATGAGCGCGCCCGTCCTCGAAGTGAAGAACCTGAAGAAGCACTTCGCGTCGGACGGCTGGCTCACGGACGAGCCGCCGGCGAAGGCGGTCGACGGCGTCTCGTTCAGCATCGACGAGGGCGAGACGCTCGCGCTCATCGGCGAGTCCGGGAGCGGGAAGTCGACGGTCGCGAAGACCATCATCGACATCCACGAGACCACGGACGGCCTCATCCGCTATCAGGGCGAGGACATCACGAACCCGATCCGCCGGCAGGTGGAGACGATTCGCTCGGAGATCCAGCTCGTCTTCCAGGACCCGACGTCGTGTCTGAACCCGCGGCGGACGATTCGGAAGACGCTGCTCGTCCCGCTGAAGGCGACGGGCGTCCCGCGCGAGGAGCGCGAGGCGCGCGTGAGCGAGATGCTCGAACGCGTCGGCCTCACGGACGAGTACCTCCGCAAGTACCCCCACGAGCTGAGCGGCGGCCAGAAGCAGCGCGTGAACATCGCGCGAGCGCTCGCCGTCGAGCCACAGCTCCTGTTGCTCGACGAGCCGACGAGCGCGCTCGACGTCTCGGTGCAGGCGAAGATCGTCGACCTGCTCGCGGACCTGCAAGAGGAACTCGGCCTCACCTACCTCTTCATCACGCACGACCTCTCGCTCGTCCGGAACTTCGCGGACGAGACGGCCGTGATGTACCTCGGGGAGATCCAAGAGCAAGGGCCGACCGAAGAACTCTTCGAGTCCCCCCGCCATCCCTATACGCGTGCGCTCCTCTCCTCGATTCCCGTGACGTCGGCGGCCGACGAAGCGTACAGACCGGAGAGCGAACCGCTGCGCGGCGAGGTGCCGAGCCCACGGGACGTCCCGTCGGGCTGTCGCCTCCACCCGCGCTGTCCACACGCCACCGAGGACTGCTCGATGCGCCAGCCAGACACACGACACGTGAACGACGTAGCGGTCAACTGCATCGCGTACGACGACGACACCGACGGCTTCGACGCGTTGCTCGACGCCGCGAACACCACGCCGGGGGACGCGTCGTGAGCGTCGACCTGACCGTCGTCGGCGGGACGCTCGCGACGGTGGATGGCCTCCGCGAGGCGGGGTTCGCGGTCGACGACGGAACCATCGTCGCGGTCGGTGACCCGGACCGACTCCCGGCGGCCGAGCGGACGCTCGACGTCGACGGCCGCCTCGTCATGCCGGGCGTCGTCGACCCGCACGTCCACGTCGACGGCTTCAACTCCATCGACAGCTACGAGACGGGGACGGCCGCCGCGGCGCGCGGTGGCGTCACCACCGTCATCAACTTCGCGTGGCAGACGTGGACGGGCGAGCGCGAGTACGGCGCGGACGGCTCCGTCTGGGCGGACGAGGGGTCGCTACTCGACGCCATCGAGCGCCAGAAGCGCAAGGCCGGCGGCGCGTACGTCGATTACGGCCTCCACGCGACCGTGACGGCCGAGGACGAGTCCGTGTTCGAGGAGTTCGATGCCCTCATCGAGGCCGGCGTCCCGACGGTCAAGTTCTTCACCGCCTACGACATCGGCGTCTCGAACGGCTTCCTCCGGCTCGCGTTCGAGGAGCTCGCCGACCGCGACGCGGTCGCCGTCCTCCACACCGAGGACGCCGCCGTCTGCGAGGCCCTCAGGGAAGAGCGGCGCCGCGAGGGGCGGGGCGACCCGGTGGACTACCCGGGCGCGCGCCCCGACTACGCGGAGGCGATGGCGCTCGCGGACGCGGTCACGCTCGCCGACGCGACCGGCTGCAAGTACTACGGCATCCACACGTCCTCGCGCGCGGCCGCGGCGGAGCTCGCGGCCGTCCGAGAGGACGGCAGTCAGTTCCGTGGGGAGACCTGCACGCACTACGCGACGCTCACCGAGGACGCGTACGCCGAGCGGGGGACGCTCGCGCTCCAGTCGCCGCCGCTTCGACGCGCCGACGACGTCGACGCGATGTTCGAGTACCTCCGCGAGGGGACGCTCGACGTCGTCTCGACGGACCACGTCGCCTCGACGCGCGAGGAGAAGACCGTCGATGACTGGTGGGAGTGCTCGTTCGGCGTGAACGGCCTCCAAGCGAGTCTCCCGGTCTTCCACGACGAGGCCGTCAACGAGCGCGGGCACTCCTACGGGTTTCTCGTGCGCGCGATGTGCGCGAAGCCGGCGGCGACGTTCGGCCTCCCGAAGAAGGGTCGGCTCGCCGTCGGCGCGGACGCGGACTTCGTCGTCTTCGACCCCGACGAGTCGTACACCATCACGGCCGAGGAGAACGCCTCGAAGGCAGATTACTCGATCTACGAGGGCCGCGAGGTCACCGGGCGCGTGACGGCGACGTACGTTCGGGGCGAACGCGTCGCCGACGAGTCCGGCGTCACGGTCGACCCCGGCTACGGCGAGTTCCGCGCACGGGACGTCCCGGAGTGGGGCGCGCGGGGAGGGAACACGTGAACGTCGAGAGCGCCGTCGACGGCGACGCGCTCCGGCGCGACGTGGAGCGAACCGCCGCGTTCGGTGCGGTCGAGTCCGAGGCGGGACGCGGCCGAACGGCGCTCCCCGCGGACGCGGCGAACGCGCAGGCGCGCGACTACTTCGTCGAGCGACTGGAGGCCGCCGGCCTCGACGTGCGCGTGGACGCCGTCGGGAACATCGCGGGGCGCTGGACACCGCCGAGCGCGGACCCGGACGCTGCGCCCGTCGCCGCCGGCAGCCACCTCGACTCGGTGCCGCGCGGCGGCGTCTTCGACGGCGTCCTCGGCGTCTACGCCGCCCTCGAGGCCGTGCGCTCGCTCCAGCGCCGCGCGGTCGCACCGTCGCGACCACTCGACGTCGTCTGCTTCACGGGCGAGGAGGGAACGCGCTTCGCGGACGGCGTCCTCGGCTCGACGGTCGCGAGCGGGAAGCGCGGCGTCGAGGAGACGCTCGCGCTCTCGGACGGTGACGTCACGCTCGACGCCGCGCTCTCGGAGGCCGGCTACCGGGGGACCGGCCGACTCGACGCGGGCGCGTGGGACTCGTGGCTCGAGCTCCACATCGAGCAGACCACGCGCCTCCGCGACGCGGGCGTGCCGCTCGGCGTCGTCACCGACATCACGGGGACGGCGCGCTGCCACGTCACCATCGAGGGCGAGGCCGACCACTCGGGGACGACGGGGATGGGCGAGCGCCGAGACGCGCTCGCGGCGGCGAGCGAGCTCGTACTCGCGGTCGAGGAGCGTGCGACGGACGCCGCCGCGGACGGGAGCGGCACCGCCGTCGGCACCGTCGGCCGCCTCGACGTCGAGCCGAACACCGTCAACGTCGTCCCCGGTGCGGTCTCGCTCCGCCTCGACCTCCGGTCGGTCGAGCGCCCGGAGATACGGACGCAGCTCGACGCCGTGAAGCGCGCACTCGAGGACATCGAAGCCGAGCGCGGCGTCGGGACGACGTTCGACTGCGACTACGACGTCCCGCCGACCACGCTCTCCGAACGCTGCCGGCGGACCGTCGCGGACGCGGCGCGCGCACGCGGCGTCGAGACGGCGGCCGTCCACTCCGGCGCCGGCCACGACACGATGCAGGTCGCCGACGTCACCGACGCGGCGCTCCTGTTCGTCGCGTCCGAGAACGGCCACTCGCACTCGCCGAAGGAGCGCGCGGACTGGGCGGACTGCACCACCGCGACGGCCGTGCTCGCGGACGCGCTCGCGGACCTCGCAACGAACACTGACCACTGAGAGAACACAATGTTAGAGATAGAGATAGACGACACGACGTTGACAGCCGAACTGCACGAAGACCGAGCCCCGGAGTCCGTCGCCGCGGTCCGGGAGTTCCTCCCGCTGGAGTCGGAGCTGATGCACGTCCGCTGGAGCGGAATTGCGACGTGGATCAACATCGACGAGATCGAGCTGCCAGAGATTCCACGGGAGAACCACACGGTCTACCCCTCGCGGGGCGACCTCCTGCTCTACCCGGGCTACCGGAACGAACAGGAGATCCTCGTCCCTTGCGGGCCGACCTGTTTCAAGAGCCCGGCCGGGGAACTCGCCGGCAACCACTTCGCGACCATCGACGCCACCCCCAAGGAGCTGAAGGCCATCGAGGAGCGTACCCTCCGCGACGGCATGCTCGAGGTCACAATTCGGGAGGTGGAGGGATGACGGACGTGGTCGTCCTGCGGCAGAAGATCCACGGGCTCGATCCGGCGGATTACGCCGAGGCGATCCGCGAGCGCCTCCCCGAGGCGGACGTTGCGCTCGCGGGCACGCCGAGCGAGGAGCGCGAGCTCCTGATGGAGGCGACGGTGGCGACCGGCTTCCGGATCGACCCGGAGGTCGTCGCGGCGTCCGACAGCCTCGACCTCTTCGTCTGCACGTTCGCCGGTACCGACCACCTCCCGCTCGACGCGCTGGAGGAGGCGGGCGTGACGGTCGCGAACGCCTCGGGCGTCCACGGGCCGAACATCGCCGAGCAGGTGCTCGGGTACGTCCTCGCGGACGTCCGGAACCTCCGTCGGGGGTGGGCTCAACACGAGCGCGGCGAGTGGAACCACTATCAGGGCGGCGAGCTCGCGGGCTCGACCGCGACGGTCGTCGGGATGGGCCCCATCGGCGAGACGATCATCGACCGCTTCGGGGCCTTCGACGTCGAGACGATCGGCGTGCGCTACACGCCCGCGAAGGGCGGGAACGCAGACGACGTCATCGGCTTCGAGGAGACGGCGCTCCTCGACGCCTTCGCGCGCAGCGACTACCTCGTGCTCGCCTGCCCGCTCACCGACACCACCGAGGGGCTCGTCGACGAGGAGGCCTTCCTCACGCTCCCCACGGACGCGATGGTCGTCAACGTCGCACGCGGGCCCGTCATCGACACGGACGCGCTCGTGAGCGCGCTGCGCGGCAACGACATCGGGAGCGCCGCCCTCGACGTCACCGACCCCGAACCCCTCCCCGCTGACCACCCCCTCTGGACGATGCGGAACTGCCTCGTCACGCCGCATAACGCCGGACACACCCCCGAGTACTGGAACCGCTGCGCCGACATCCTCCTCGACGCCGCGAGCGACACCGCGCTCGCGGACGACTGACCAGCCACGCGGGTGGCCTCGGCGTCAGTCTGACGGACAGGCGTGACAGACGTCACACGATCGCCAAGATGTCGGAGGTGATCTATGGTTCCGCTTATTCTACAGATTACTGGACGTACCCTCTCATAAGGGAAAATTTTATGCACTTCCTTTGAATTGTAGTCGATGAAGGTTGACACACAATGACTACGGAATCCGCACGGACCAAACCGCTGCTCGCGATCGTCGGGGCGGCGGTGGCGTTGCTTGCGCTCGGATACGCAGTGATCATGCTCCCGGTGAGCGGGATGAAGGTAGTCGACTCGACGACGGCGCTCGCGGTCGTCGGTGTCCTGTTCATCCTCAGCGGTATCTGGGTGTTCAGAAACGCCCGGAGCACGGAATGAACGAGCGTGTCGATAGCCCATGCCAGCAATAGAACTCGACGGCCTCACGTTCCAGTACCGGGGCGAGAGCGAACCCGCAATCGACGACGTCTCGCTCACCGTCGAGCGCGGGGAGTTCCTCGGTATCGCCGGTGAGACCGGAGTGGGAAAGACGACGCTGCTCAAGTCGATCTGTGGCATCATTCCCTTCCAGGAGGCTGGAACGCGTGAGGGGTCCGTCGTCGTCGACAGCAAGCGCGTCATCGACGCCGAGTCGGTCGATCAGCTCGCCCCGACGGTCTCGATGATCCTGCAGAACCCGGAGAGCCAGCTGTTCAACCTCCGCGTGTTCGACGAGATCATCTGGGGGCCCGAGAACCTCGAGATGGACCGCGAGGAGATCGTCCGCCGCGGTGAGGAGGCCATGGAGTTGTTCGGGTTGGAGGGGTTCGGTGACCGAATCACGTACAACCTCTCCGGGGGGGAGAAACAGAAGGTCGCGATTGCGTCAGTCTACGCGATGAACCCGGACATCATCCTGCTCGACGAGCCGACGAGTCAGCTCGACCCTATCGGGACCGAAATGGTCTTCGACGCGATCGACCGACTCGTCGATGAGGGTGTGACCATCGTCATGGTCGAGCACAAGATCGAGGAGCTCGCGGAGTACGCCGATCGCATCGCCCTGCTCGAGGACGGGTCGGTGACACGTCTCGACGAGACGCGCTCGTTCTTCACCGATACGACCGTCGAGCACGCCAGACCCCAGGTCACGCAGCTCGGAATGCAGTTGAACGAGACCGGCGTCGCGGACGTCGATGTCCCGCTGACGCAGGACGAAGCGGTCGTCGAGTACGACGCGCTACTCGGAGAGCCATGAGCGACTCACGACCGATAATCGAAATCGACAGTGTCGAGTTCGGATACGACCCCGGAACGACGGTCCTGCGAGGCGTCGACCTCACATTCGACCGCGGCGAGTTCGTCACGGTCATCGGGCAGAACGGCTCGGGGAAGTCGACGCTCGTGAAACACCTCACCGGACTGCTCGAACCGGATGAGGGGTCGGTGACGCTGTACGACGGGACGGGCGAGTCGTACGATACGCGGCGGGACTCGATAACCGATCTCTCCGCACACATCGGCTACGTCTTTCAGAATCCCGACGACCAGATCTTCCACACGCGAATCGACGAGGAGATCGAGTACGGACTGAAGAACATCGGCGTGCCACCCGACGAGCGCGAGGAGCGGATCGAATCGGTACTCGAAGCCACGCAGCTCGAGGAACACCGATACGGGAATCCGTTCAGTCTCAGTATCGGGGAACGCCAGCGCCTCGCGATCGCGTCGGTCTTGGCGATGGAACCCGACGTGATCTGCGTCGACGAGCCGACGACCGGACAGGACCACGCGGAAGCGCGGAAGATCATGGACATCCTCCAAGACTACAACGACCGCGGGCACACCGTCGTCGCGGTGACGCACGACATGGGTCTCGCCGCCGAATACACCGACCGCGTCGTCGTCGTGAAGGACGGTGATGTCATCGATGATGGTCCGCCCGAAGAAGTGTTCCTCCGCGGAGAGGTCTTAGAGGAGTCGAACATTCGCCCACCACAGATTACGCAGGTCGGCATTCAACTCGAGGAGGAATCACCGGCGGACGTCCTCGAGGAGATGTGGCTCACCGTGGAGGACGCCTACGACGATATCGAGTCGTTTCACCGCCGAGAGCCGGCACCGACGGGAGTAGCGGAGCGGGGACTCGGTTCGGTCGACGACTAGGCGACGACGCCCTCTCCACGATCGTATACAATCAACCATATCGACTCTAATTTAGACATTCATCGCTATATTCACCAGATCTGCTACCATATGAGGTTATCTAGATCGTATTAGTATCCAAAACCCTTAATTGACTCGCGTCGAAAAGGCGTGTTGTGAGACGGTTTCAATGAGCGAAATGAGCACCACGACTGACGCCGTACATCGAGAACAGAACACCGCGCCGGGACCGCTTCCAGATCGGCTGTTCGGCCAGATGCCGGACTGGAACTACATGCTTTGGCCGAAGTCGACTCAGGTCATCATGTCCTCGTTGTTCTTGGCACTGGGACTGATCGTCTCCCTCCAGGTCGCCGAGCGGCTCGACACGATCATGTTCGGCGGCGTCGCCCCGATATGGGGGACGATCCTCTTCACGCCATGGCTGATAGCAGCTGGTATCTTCTATGGACTGACCGGGGGGCTGATCGTCGCGAACATCAATCCGATCGTCTCGAACCTCACCGCGTCTAGCCCGCTCGCGCCGCTGTTCTTCCCGGCGAACACCCTCTACGCGGTGACGATCGCCCTCTTCGCGTGGTACTTCAAGACGCCCGGCGAGGGGCTGCGGTTCCGCGAGGTGTTCGTCGCGAACGCGATCGCCGGCCTCCTCAATGTCGTTCCGTACATCCTCTACCAGACGATCGTCCTCAAGCTCCCGCTCCGCGTGAGTCTCGGGATCGAGACCATCCAGTTCGTCGCGTTTATCTTGAGCCTCGGCATCGCGTACCCCTTCTGTAAGAAACTCCTCGAGGCCGGCGTAGTCCAAGTCAGGTAGTCGATCGATGAAATCGTTATTCCTCTTCTCGGATCAGGACTCGTTCCTGCATCGTCTCGATCCACGGCCGAAGTTCCTCGTCGTCATCGCTACCCTCACGTACGTCATGCTGTTCGAGCAGCCAGCCTACATGTTCGCGGCGCTCGGCATCATCGTCGCGCTCATCTGGGGGCTGGGTGGTCTCTCCCCGGCGAAGTACTGGCGTGTCCTCCTATTCCTCGTGCCGATGATCGTCGTCGTCTCGCTCATCCAATCGCTGACGTACCATCCGCCCGGGACGACCTATCTCGCCATGGTCGGCCCATTCCGGGTCGCGACGGACGGCCTCGTCCGCGGCGCAGGTGTCGGCGGCCGACTCGGGACCATGGCTCTGTCGTTCATGCTGTTCTCCATGACGACGACGCCGAAGGAAGTCGGGCTGGCACTCAACAGGACCGGCGTCCCGTACAAGTACGCGTATCTGGCGACGATGGGACTCCGTTTCCTCCCACTCATGCAGGAGGACCTGAGCCGACTGCAGAACGCGCGCGCGGCGCGCGGCGACCCGAACGTCGGGTCCCGGAACGTCTTCCGGCGGATAATAAGCCTCCAGAAGTCGCTCTTCCCGTTGGCCGCGACGTCGCTCCGGCAGAGCAACGAGATCGCGACCGCGCTCGAGCTTCGCGGATACGGCGCCAGTGAGAACCGGACGACTGTCGACCGTCTGACCATCGCGTCGTACGACTACGCCGTCACTGCCCTCGCGATCGTGAGTATCGCTGCGATCGTCTACGCACGGTTCGCTCTGCATCTCGGGACGCTGGCGAGCTGACACTCCCTCCCAGCAGCTTCGCCGCGGTAGGGCGCGGACGGGCGAAACCGGACTGTGGCGACGCGAGACGGCGCGCGACTCGCGGGCGCGTCGATTCTCTTAATCGAACATCGTCCACTTTTCCATGATTTCTATTTTCAACTTTCCCCTAACTACGCCAGACACGGACCATATGAATACATAATAGGTGCGTAAGGGGAAGATTGAAAAGGAATAATACACTCAGAGTGAGCGTGAGTGGATCAGAAGCCACCGGATCGGAGAGCGACTCCGTCGTGTTGTACGACATCGAAGACAAGCCACCACTGGGGGAGGCGATTCCGCTCGGCATCCAGCACGTGCTCGCGATGTTCCTCGGGAACGTCGCGCCACCGCTTATCCTCGCGGGCGCCGTCGGCGGCGTTACCGGCCAGACGACGTTCCTCGTGCAGATGGCTCTCATCGTCGCTGGCGTCGCGACGCTCGTGCAGGTGTTCCCCATCGGCCCCGTCGGCGCGAAACTCCCCATCGTCATGGGGACGAGCTTCGCGTTCCTCGGACCGCTCATCGGCATCGGGAACCAGTTCGGCATCGCCGCCGTCTTCGGCGCGTCACTGCTCGCCGCGCCCGTCGAGATGGCGATGGGGCTCACGCTCGATCGCTTCCGTAACTACTTCCCGCCGCTCGTCACCGGTATCGTCGTGATGCTCATCGGCCTCACGCTGATTCCGACCGGGATGAACTACGCCGCGGGGGCGTCCGCCGGTCCCGGCGCGGCGGGCTACGGCTCGCTCGCCAACCTCGGGCTCGCCGGCCTCGTCCTCGTCGTCACCGTCGTCCTCAATCAGTTCTTCGAGGGGTTCCTCCGCGTCATCAGTGTCTTCGTCGGCATCGTCGTCGGCTACGTCGTCGCGATCGCGATGGGGATGGTGGACTTCGCCGCCGTCGCGTCCGCCGGCTGGCTCACCGTCCCGACGCCCCTCCGGTACGGCCTCGCGTTCCCACCGAGCGCCGTCCTCACCGTCGCCTTCCTCTACGTCATCACGGGCATGGAGACCATCGGTGACATCTCCGGCACCGTCTCCGCGACCGGGCGCGACCCCTCGCGCGAGGAGCTCCGCGGCGGCCTCATCGCGGACGGCGTCATGAGCGCGTTCGGCGCGGTCTTCAACGCGCTCCCGAACACGTCCTTCTCGCAGAACGTCGGCCTCGTGAACTTCACGGGCGTCGCGAGCCGCTACGTCGTCGGCATCGGCGGCGTCGTCCTCATCCTCCTCGGGCTCGTGCCGAAGGTCGGCGCGGTCGTCTCCGCGATGCCGGACGCCGTCCTCGGCGGCGGCGCGCTCATTCTCTTCGCGATGATCTTCTCGTCGGGCGCGCGCATCATCACGCAGAACGTCACGCTCGACCACCGGAACTCGACGATCCTCGCGCTCTCGATGGCGCTCGGTCTCGGTGTCGCGTTCCGCCCGGAGATCCTCCAGAACCTCCCGACGGAGGTACAGACGCTCTTCGGGTCCGCGCTCGTGACCGGCGGCATCGCCGCGCTCGTCCTCAACGTCGTCATCCCCGGCGGCGGCGTCGGCACCGGCCCGACCGAGTACACGGACGGCCTCGCGCCCGAGACCCCGACGAACATGCAGGAGGACATCCCGGACTCTGGGACGTCACCGACGCCCATCGACGACGACTGAGATGCGCGCTCGCACGCATCCCAACGTATGAGCGGGGATGCCGACCCCGTCGACCTCCTCGTCCGCGGGACGGTCGTGAACGTCACGACGGGAACGCTACGCGACGGCGCGGTCGCGGTCGACGACGGCGAGATCGTCGCGCTCGCGGAGCGCCCCGCCGAGCGCGTCGTCGAGGGCGCGTACGTCGCGCCCGGCCTCATCGACGCGCACATGCACGTCGAGTCCTCGATGGTGACGCTCCCGCGCTACGGCGAGGCGGTCGTGCCGCGCGGCGTGACGAGCGTCGTCCACGACCCCCACGAGGTCGCGAACGTCCTCGGGGAAGCGGGGGTTCGCGGCGTCATCGCCGACGCCGCGCGCACGCCGCTGAAGGCGCGCTTCACCGTGCCGTCCTCGGTGCCCGCGTCCGACCTACAGGACGGCGGCGCGACCCTCGACGCGGACGCGGTCGCGGAACTGCTCGACGCCGAGCGCGTCGTCGCGCTCGGTGAGGTGATGAACGTCCCGGGCGTTCTCAACGGCGACGCGGAGGTGCACGCGAAGATCGAGGCGGCGCGCGAACGCGGCCTCCCCGTCGACGGCCACGCGCCGCGCCTCGGCGGCGACGACCTCCACGAGGTCGCGCGCCACCTCGACACCGACCACGAGAGCATCGCGCTCCCCGAGGCCCGCGAGAAGGCGCGAGCGGGACTGCGCGTCTACCTCCGCGAGGGCTCCTCGAGCCGGAACCTCGTGGACCTCGCGCCACTCGTCGACGCGGTGGACGCGCGCCGGCTCTCGCTCTGCACGGACGACCGCGAGGTGACGGACCTCCTCGCGGAGGGCGGCGTCGACAACGCGCTCCGCGAGCTCGTCGACTGCGGCGTCGACCCCGTGACCGCGGTGCAGATGGCGACGTGCAACACCGCGGACGCGTACGACCTCCCGTTCGGCCGCATCGAACCCGGCACGCCCGCGGACCTCGTCGTCCTCTCCGACCTCGCGTCGTGGGACGTCGAGCACGTCGTCGTTGACGGCGTCCTCGACCCGACCGCGGACGCGGCGGACCCGCCCCCGACACAGCTCGCGATCGACACGGTCGAGTTCCCCGCGCTCGACGCCGCCGACCTGGCGCTCGCGCATCCGGGCGAAGAGACGGCGACGGTCCGCGTCGTCGACGCCGTCGGCGGCTTACAGACGGGACGGATGACCGCGACGGTGCCGGTCGGCTCGCTCGCGGACGCCGACGATGCGGAGAGCGTCCTCCACGCTGACGTGTCGAGCGACGTCCTGCCGCTGGCGGTGATCGAGCGCCACGGCGGCGACGGGAGTGTCGGCCGCGGGTTCGTGCACGGTCTCGGCTTGGAGCGTGGCGCGGTCGGGTCGACGGTCGCGCACGACGCGCACAACTGCGTCGTCGCGGGCGCCTCCCACGACGCGATGGCGCGCGTCGCGAACCACCTCCGCGAGGTCGGGGGCGGCGTCGCCGCCTACGACCCCGAGAGCGAGTCGGTCGAGTCGCTCGCGCTCCCGGTCGCGGGACTGATGTCGGACGCGCCGCTGGCCGACGTCCGCGCGGGCTTCGAGGCCGTAGAGGCGGCGGCGCGCGACCTCGGCCTCCGGGGCGAGGCGGGACTGATGGAGCTCTCCTTCCTCGCGCTCGAAGTCATCCCCGAGTACCGCCTGACGAACAACGGCCTCGTAGACGTCGAGGCGTTCGACTACGTCAACGTGGTCGTCGACTGACGCACTCGTGCCGTCGAATTCGATATCCCGAACGCGTGTCCGCGTTTCGCTCGATTCGGTTGCGGGTACCAGAAGTTCTAACCCGATAGGGGCGACACGTGCACTCGAATGAGTGTTGATACGGTAATCGCGGGCGGGACGCTCGTCACCGCCTCCGGAACGCGCGAGGGCGCGCTCGCCATCGACGGCGGCGAGATCGTCGGCGTGGGCGACGAAGCGGCGCTCCCCGACGCCGACGAGCGCGTCGACGCGACCGACCGCCTCGTCATGCCGGGCGTCGTCGACCCGCACGTCCACATCGGTGACCACGTCTCCATCGACAGCTACGAGACCGCGACGCGCGCGGCCGCGCTCGGCGGCGTCACGACCGTCGTCGACTTCGCGTGGCAGGCGTACGCGGGCGCGGAGAGCCCGTGGGACGAGCCCGCGCCCCTGCTCGACGGCGTCGAGGAGAAGCGCGCGAACGCCGCGGAGGCGCTCGTCGACTTCGGCCTCCACGGCGGGATCCTCCGCGAGGACGACGACCTCTTCGCGGAGCTGGAGGACGTCGTCGAGGCGGGCGTGACGTCGTTCAAGATGTACACCGCGTACGACTACGGCCTCTCGCACGGCTTCATGGAGCGCGTGTTCGAGCGCCTCGCGGAGCACGGCGCGGTCGGCCTCGTCCACAGCGAGGACGACTCGGTCTGCGAGGCGCGCACGGAGCGCCTGCGTGCGGCCGGCCGGGACGAGCCCGAGGCGTACCCGGAGTCGCGCCCCGATTACGCGGAGGCGATGGCCGCCGAGGACGCGGTGCGTCTCGCCCGCGAGGCGGGCGCGAAGTACTACGGCATCCACACGACCGCGCGGGCGTCCGCGGAGGTGATGGAGCGCTTCCGCGAGGACGGCTCGCGGGTCCGCGCGGAGACGTGCGTCCACTACGCGACGCTCGACGACTCCGTCTACGCGGAGCTGGGGACCCTCCCGAAGATCGCGCCGCCGATCCGCGCGCCGGACGACGTCGAGGCGATGTTCGAGTACCTCCGGCGGGGCGTGCTGAGCGTCGTCTCGACGGACCACGTCGCCGCGGCGCGCGCCGACAAGGAGGACCGGCCGTGGTGGGAGGGGCCGTTCGGCGCGAACGGCGTCCAGCGCAGTCTCCCCGTCTTCCACGACGAGGCCGTGAACGAGCGAAGCTTCTCCTATCCCTTCCTCGTGCGCGTCATGTGCGCGAACCCTGCGGAGACGTTCGGGATGCCCGAGAAGGGGACGCTCGACCCCGGGACGGACGCCGACGTCGTCGTCTTCGACCCCGACGCGACGCACACCGTGACGGCCGAGGAGAACGCCTCGAAGGCGGACTACTCGATCTACGAGGGCCGCGAGGTGGCGGGTCGCGTGCGAAAGACGTTCGTGCGCGGCGAGCTCGTCGCGGACGACGGCGACGTCGTCGCGGAGCCCGGCCACGGCGAGTTCCTCGAGCGCGAGATACCGGAGTGGGGGACGTAGATGGCGGCGCGAGCGACGCGGACGACGCGAGCGAGTCCGAGCAGCGAGTCGACGACCACCGACGGATTCAGTACGCGATGAACGAACACACGACGACGCTGGCGGCGGTGAACGACGCGGACGAGGAGCGCTTCGTCGACCTGCTCGGTGGCGTCTACGAGGAGTCACCGTGGGTGGCCGCGCGGACGCACGCGAAGCGGCCGTTCGGCTCGGTCGAGGAGCTGGCGGCCGCGATGGCCGAGACGGTCGCGGACGCCTCGCGCGAGCGGAAGCTCGAGTTGCTCCGCGCGCACCCCGACCTCGGTGAGCAGACGGAGATGACGGACGCCTCCGAGCGCGAGCAGGCGTCGGCCGGCCTCGACGAGTTGAGCCGCGAGCAGTACGAGGCGTTCGAGGAACTGAATGCGCGCTACCGCGAGAAGTTCGGGTTCCCGTTCGTCATGGCGGTGACGGGCGCGTCGCCGGACGATATTCGGGCGGCGATGGAGGAGCGCGTCGAGCACGCCGAGGCCGAGGAGTTCCGGACCGCGCTCGAAGAAGTGCACGAGATCGCGCGCCTCCGCCTCGAGGAGCGCGTGCGCGCGAGCGAGTGAGTGTGTAGAGGCGTTCGTCCACTAAGTATCCACTTCGGCTCTCGTTGTGCAGTCCCGACGCGAAGTTTTTTGTACGTAGGTGAGAAGATATCGGATGAGCGATGACGACTCGCAAACCCCTAGCGGACAGTGACGACACGGGCGACTCGGAACGCGCGATGAACTACGGGAAGGAGCAGGTCGCGGTCTACCGGACGTACGCGACGCCGCTCGAGGGCGTCCGGACGATCCCGGAGTCGGACTTCGACGGCCGCGAGAACACGCTCTTCGGGCTGGACGTCCGCGTGCAGGTCGAGGGCGAGGAGTTCCTCCCGTCGTTCAGCGAGGGCGACAACAGCATGGTGGTGGCGACGGACTCGATGAAGAACTTCATCCTCCACCACGCGGGCGAGTACGACGGCGCGACGCTCGAGGGCTTCCTCGAGTACGTCGGGTCGCGCTTCCTCGACACCTACGACCAGATGGAGGCCGTCACGGTGTCCGCGGACGAGATCCCGTTCGACGAGCGCCCCGTGCCCGCGGAGGACAGCGAGGGCTTCGAGGCGAGCGACCTCGTCTTCGGGGTCTCCGACGACGAGTCCGGCTACGGCGAGATCGCGCTCGAGCGCGACGGCGACGACACCGCCATCACCGGCCAGACGAGCGGCGTCACCGACCTCGAGTTCGTGAAGGTGTCCGGGAGCTCGTTCACCGACTACGTGCAGGACGAGTACACGACGCTCCCGGAACGCGAGGATCGCACGCTCTACATCTCTCTCGACGTCTTCTGGACGTATGACGACGCGACGGACGCGCTCGGTGACGACCCCGAGCGCTACGTCCCGGCCGAGCAGGTGCGCGACATCGCGGGCGTCGTCTTCGACGAGTACGACTCGAACTCGATTCAGGACCTCATCTACCGGATCGGCCTGCGCGTCCTCGAGCGCTACCCGCAGCTCGAGTCGGTGAGCTTCGAGGCGAACAACCGCACGTGGATCGAGGTGCGCGACGACCCGGAGGGCGACGCGACGGTGCTGCGCGAGCCCGCGCGGCCGACCGGCTTCCAGCAGTTCTCGATGGACCGCGGCGACCTGGAGGGCGAGTGATGAGCGCCGGCCTCACCACGCACGTCCTCGACACGAGCCGCGAGGGGCCGGCGGAGGGCGTGGACGTGACTCTGGAACTCATCGACGACGCGGGCGACGCGACGATGCTCGCGGACGCGACGACGAACGCGGACGGCCGCGTCGACGACCCGCTCCTCTCCGCCGACGAGATGGAGACCGGCACCTATCGCCTCCGCTTCGAGGTGGGTGCGTACTACCGCGGCCTCGACGCCGAGCCCTCCTTCCTCGAGACGGTACCGGTGCGCTTCGTCATCGACGACGTCGAGGAGCACTACCACGTCCCCCTCCTCCTCTCACCCGGCGGCTACACGACGTACCGCGGGAGCTGATCCGCTCCCGGGCTCGCTGGCCGTGTGGCACTACTGACGCAGTCGGGTCCGTCGGGACACTCCGAGTCCGTTCGGTCGAGCGTCACCGCATCGGCCGACGAGGGAGAGCGGGGGTGTCGCGAGCGGGTTACTCGATGCCGACGCGCTCGACGACATCCGCGCCGACGGCGGCGGCGTCGCGCAGAATCGCGGCCGTGTCGTCGAACGTGGTGACCTCGCGCTCCTCCATCACGATATCGCCCGCACAGAGGACGGTCTCGACCTCGAAGCCCTGCGCGGCGTAGACGAGCGCGTGGACGGGGTCGGGGCACGGCGTGAGGTGGGGGTGGTCGAGGTCGACTATCGCGACGTCCGCGAGCTTCCCGGCTTCGAGCGACCCGAGGTCGTCCGCGCGGCCGATGGCGCGCGCACCGTCGATCGTCACCATGTCGAAGGCGGTCTGCGCGGGGATGACACCGGGGTCGCGGTGGTAACCCTTGTGCGCGCTCGCGACGGCGCGCAGGTCCGAGAGCGGATTGACGGTGTCGTTCAGGTTCGCGTTGTCGGTGCCGAGGCCGACGGTAACGCCGGCGTCGAGCAGCTCGACGACGGGCGCGAACCCGGTGGCGAGTCGCATGTTCGCCATGAAGTTGTGCGCGACGCTCGTCCCGCTCTTCGCGAGCAAGCGGACGTCCCCGGCGTCGATCTGGACGCAGTGCCCGAGGAGGGTGCGCTCGCCGAGGTAGCCGGCGTTCCGGAGGTACTCGATGCTGGAGAGGCCGGCGTCCGCCTCCTCGACCTCGGCCTCGGCGATGTGCATGGTCGTCCGGACATCGTGCTCCTCGGCGAGCCGAGAGGCCTCCCGAAGGCCGCGCGTAGAGGAGGATGCGAGGACGATCGGGGTCGGCCAGATCGACTGGCGGCCGTCGGCGCTCCCGTGGTGGCGCTCGATGAGGCGCTCGGTCTCGCGGACCGCCCGATCGGTGTCGATCGCGAAGTGGTCGGCGGGCGGGTGCTCGACCCCCGAATCGCGGAGCTGGTAGTCCGCCAGGAGCGCCTCGAACGCCTCGTCGGGCGGGCTGTCCGCGAAGCCCGCGCCGTAGACGTTCCGGACGCCCGCGGTGTCGTAGACGTCGAGTTTCGCCTCGATGGTCTCCGGGGCGTCCCAGACGACCTCGGTGTCGTTCTCGACGAACGTCGTGACACCCGCTCGAATCGCCTCGAGACAGTAGAGCGCGGCGGCGACGGCGTGCTCGTCGGGCGTCATCGCGACGGACGCGGGGCGCTTGACGTTGTAGAGCCAGTCGTAGAGCCCGCGGTCGGCAGCGAACGCGCCGCCGCGGAGGACGACGTCGGAGACGTGCGTGTGGGCGTTGATGAGCCCGGGAATCACCGCACCGCCGTCGGCGTCGACGACGCGATCGGCGTCGTAGTCGGCCACGATGTCCGCGGTGGGACCGACCGCCTCGATGCGCTCGTCGGTGATCGCGAGCGCGCCGTCCGCGACGACGTCCCGCTCGGCGTTCTGCGTGACGACGCGGCCGTTGGTGACGAGGAGGTCACTCACCAGTGCTCACCCGCGAGTAGTCGGCGAGACAGGAGTTGACGATATCGTACTCTGATTCGTCTAGTCACCATATTCCCTGTGAATATATGTAGATAAATAAGCGTTCGTCTACCGATAGTCGAGGATGTGGACAGCGAAGCGAGGCGGGTTCGAGACGTCAATTACAGACATACACATGTAAATTCACGTAGTTTACACAAGCGGGAGGTTGGGGAAGAAGTGTCGGAGGCGGCTGTGTGGCGAACAAGAACGATAAATTATCGTCAGTTTGGCTCTGACAGCCTTCGGTCTGGAATCCCCGGCGGCGCGCGACGCCTCACTCGACGGTGTACTTGTGGACGTCCGTCTCGCGGTCGGTCTCGAGGAAATAATCGACGCTCTCGACGTCATCGAGGCCGCGAACGGTGTTCAACAGGTCGGTAGCGTCCTCGACGCCGGCGGCGGTCGCGACTGCGTGGACGTCGATAGACCCGAAGCCACGACAGACCAGCCAGAAGTCGAGTTCGCTCAGTCGCTCGTAGACGGCGTCGGCCGCGGCGGTACCGCCACGGACCGTCACGTCGACACGGAGGACCTGCCAGTCGTGGCCCTGGGGGGCCGTGAGGAGGAGGATCGAGGACTCGTCGAGGAGGTCGGTGACGCGGTGTCGGACACCCTCGGCGCTCATCTCGTAGCCCGCTTCCTCGAGTCGGCTGGCGATCCGCGAGTACGGCATCCGTGGGTCCTCGCTGAGCGTCTGGAGGATCTCCCGATCGATCTCGTCTACGCTGTCACGTACCATACGGTGCCCGTCTCGACGAGCCGACTTAAATCCTCCACGGCGCCATGCGACCGGACGGGACACCGTGTCGTCGACGCTATCGGGGACACGTGAGGGGAGACGGAGCCTACGGGAGGTGAACGGTTCGACGAGGCGAAGCGCGGCGAACGGGGGTTCCGAGCGGGACGGTCGGAACGCGCGGCGTCGAGTCAAGGGAGGCGTGATGCGAGCGGGTCGTGTGCCCCCGAGAGCGGGCGACCGACCGTTCAGTCGTCCTCG
Source organism: Halarchaeum nitratireducens (assembly GCF_014647155.1). GTDB lineage: Archaea > Halobacteriota > Halobacteria > Halobacteriales > Halobacteriaceae > Halarchaeum > Halarchaeum nitratireducens. The sequence continues at coordinate 137,153 of NZ_BMOQ01000006.1, forward strand.
AACTTCCGGCGTCGCGCCTCGAGGACGTTCTCGACGATCAGGTCGGTGACGTCGGGAATGGTCCGGGCGATCGCGTCGTCGAGCTCGCGGCCGGTGACGTCTTTCACGCCGTGGTCGCGGAGTTTCCGCTTGACCTCGAAGTCGAGGGCGGCCTCGCGTGCGTCCCACGAGTCGGGACGCGGATAGACGGCCTTCTGCCGGACGGCGTCGAACTCGAAGGCCGGCCCCGAGTCGGCGGGGTCGACGGTCGGGGCGACCGCGTCATCGGTCGCGGTGGTGTCGGCGTCGCCCGTCGACTCGGATGCCTCTTCCCCGGGAGCCTCGTCGTCCGCCGTCGGCTCGGCTACGTCTTCCGCGGAGGACGCGTCGGAGGGGTCGTCGCGGCCGTCGTCCGGTGCCGCGTCCCCGTCCGTGTCCGCGTCCGCGTCGTCCACGCCGATGTTGGCGAAGCGGTTGTCGTCAGGCATCGACGGCACCCCGCTCGACGATGTCGGCGAGCTCGTCCAACCGCGGGAGCTGGTCGTTCTCGGAGTCGTAGGCCGCGAGCGGCTTCCCCTCGCGGTACGCGCGACCGAACGCGACGCGCTTTCGGAGGCCGGGGCCGGGCGATGCGTCGAACTGCGCGGAGCGCGCGAACGCCGGGAGGCGATCCGCCCACGGGGAGTCCTCGATGTCCCGGATGATGCGTTTCTCCTCGCCGTCGCCTTCGAGGATGTTCGGGACGATCGCGAGGACGCGGACGTCGATCCCACCCTCGTCGCGCAGCGGGCGGAGCTGTTGTTCGACCATCCGCTGGAACCCGGAGATCGAGGCCTCGCGCATCTTCAGGGGGACGATGACGTTCTGCGTCCCGACGAGCGCCGAGTCGGAGAGCGGGCCGATGCTCGGCGGGCTATCGACGACGATGTAGTCGTACTCGTCGCCGAGCAGCGGATCGACGACGTAGTTGCGGATCCGCGTGACGCCGTACGCGCTCGTGCGGAGTTGGTTCTCGACCTCGTCGAGGTCGCGGTGGCTCGGCACGACGTCCATCCACTCGGTCTCGCGGATGAGATCGTGGATGTCGACGTCCGAGTCGGCGTCCCAGACGTCGCCGAGGGTGTGCTCGGCCTCGTAGCAGTGCGCGAGGCCGACGCCCTCGGTGGCGTTCCCCTGTTGGTCGAGGTCGACGAGGAGCACGTCGTGGCCGCGTGCGTCGAGTCGTTCCGCGACGTTGATTGCGACGGTGGTCTTCCCCACCCCGCCCTTCTGCAGGGCGACGGTCACCGCGCGCGGTTCCGGGTCGTCGGTCATGGGCTACCTACCGTGCCCACCATAGTAAAACTACCCACGGTGACAAAGTGGTGCAAGCTACCTACCGTAGCTACCTTAGCTAAGGTAGATATAGAGTGGCGGGTGAGCCCCGCACGGACCAGTCGCGTTCCCCCACCAGATTATAAGTGTTTTCCCGGTCATCGACACCTCAGGAGGGTGGTTTCGTCGGACGATCCGAAAACGAGTGCCGCGGTCCGCTCCGCGTCGGGTTCGTGTGCGAACGGGGTTACTCCTCGAACTGGTAGACGTCCGGGTACCCGCGGATGCGCTTCGGTTCCGGCGAGCGGTACGTCAACACCTTGCTCGTCGTCTTCCCGAGTTGCACGAGGCTCTCCGCGTGGACGGCGGCGGCGCCGACGCTGTCGATAACCGGCACGGGAAGCTCGGCCTCCAGTTCGACGTCGAGTTTCCCCATGCCCGCACAGCCCAGACAGATAACCTCCGCGCCGTCCTCCTCGATCGCGCGCTCGCTCGCCTCCAACAGCGCGCCCACCGCGGCGTCGCGGGCCGTCTCCGTCTCGACGACCGTGAGTTCCGTGCAGCGGACGGACGCGTACTTCTCGGCGAGTCCCGTCTTCCTGACCGTCTCCTCGAAAGTCCTTCGCGCGCGGGAGGATCGTCGCGACCGAGAAGGACGCGCCGAGGCTGTTCACGACGTACATCGACGCCTCCGCGATGCCGACGACCGGTTTCTCCGTGACTTCGCGGCACGCGTCGAGGCCGGGATCGCCCCAACACGCGTTGATGAACGCGTCGTACTCGTCCGCGTCCCGCCGGATCTCCTCTAGGAGGCCGGGAACCGCAAGGTAGTCGTCGTAGTAGGACTCGATGCTGATCGGGCCCTTCTCAGGGGAGACGGCGACGACATCGGTGTCGTCGCGCGTGTAGCGATCGGCGACGTCGCCGATGTTCTCCGTCATCTCAAGCGTCGTGTTCGGATTGATGGCTTTGATTCGCATGATCGTGTCGTATCGTCTCAGTCGTCGTCGAGCGCCTGGCGGCGCTCGCGCGTCGCGGCCTCGTCTACGGACCCGTCGTCGGTCAGGATGACACCGTAGATCTCGCGCGCACGCTCGCGACTCACGAGGTCGTCAAGGACGTCGGCGCGGACCTTCTCGGGGTCGCGTTCCGTCGGATCGCCCCACCCGCCGGCGCCCGGGCCGACGAGTCGGAGCCGCTGTCCGGCCGCCATCGGGCGGTTTTCGAGCTTCGAGGGGAGCGACTCCTCGTTCTCGTCGCCCGCGTTCCGGACGATCGCGCCCGTCGTCCCCTCGTTCCCCCCGGCGAACCCCCACGGCGGATACTCGTTGCCGTCGCCCTCGATGGAGACGCGGCCGGGCGAGGTGAACTCGATCTCTCGGATCGTCCCGGCCCCGCCGCGGTTTCGTCCCGCGCCCTCCGCGTCTTCGCGGAGTTCGTACGTGCTCACGCGGAGCGGGTAGTGACTCTCGATGTCCTCGATGGGGTTGTTCCGGGTGTTCGCGTACAGCGTGTCGACGGCGTCGATGCCGTCCTTCCCCGGCCGCCCGCCGTAGCTCCCGGACGTGATGTCCATGTAGACCCAGTACTCGTCGTCCGTCACGCCACTGAACGTGGAGATCTTGAGGTTCCCGGTGCCGGCGCAGGTCTGCTCGGGGACGACCTCCGCGAGCGCCTTCAGCGTCAGGTCGGCGATACGATTGCCGGGGCAAAAGCGGGCGATGGTCGGCGCCGGGAAGCGGGGGTTCACGATCGAGCCCTTCGGCGCGTGGACCGAGACCGGCCGCGTGATGCCGTGGTTCTGCGGGATCAGGTCGTGCTCCTCCGTGTCCAACAGCGTCGAGCGGAGCACTAACAGCACCGCGGGGACGACCGTCCCCTCGAACGGCATGTTGATCGGGCGGTTGTCGAGTTGATCGTCGCAGCGCGAAAGGTCGACGTCGACGGACGATCCCTCAACGGTGAGATCGACGGCGAGGAAGACGTCCTTCTCGTCCGGGTCGGTCGACTCCGGGAAGCCGTCGAGATAGCCCTCGGCCGAGTACGTCCCGTCGGGGAGGGACTCAATCCGCCGCCGGAGGTGTTCCTCGGAATAGTTCATCGCGTCCTGTCCGGCGTACTTCACCGTCTCGTGGCCGTGCTCCTCGAAGAGGTCGACCATCCGCTCGGCGCCGGCGCGGGCGGCCGAGATCTGGGCTTCGACGTCGCCCATCACCATGGCCGGCGTCCGGATGTTGTCGGCGATCAGTTGCCACGCGGTCTTGTTGCGCTCGCCCCCCTCGACGATCTTCAGCGCGTCCAGCCGGATCGACTCGCTGTACGCGTCGATCGTCTCGATGATACACGTCCCGGGCTTGTCCGCACCGACGTCCAAGTGGTGCGCCGTCGTGACTGAGAACCCGGTCAGCTCGTCCTCGTAGAACACCGGGACGACGACGGCGAAGTCGGGGGCGTGCGTCGCGCCGTGGTACGGGTCGTTGTGGAGGACGACGTCGCCGGGCTCGAAACGCTGGCCGCGCTCCGCGAAGAGGTCGATGACGCCCCGGACGTACGCGGGGATCGGCCCCATCTGGAGGGGCGTGCTGTCGGTCTCGCAGAGCTGTCGGGCGCGCTCGTCGAGCAGCGCGCAGCCGAAGTCCTCCGATTCGCGGATGATGCTCGAGTAGCTCGTCCGCATGAGCTTGTGCCCCATCTCGTCGCAGATGTTCGTGAGACTCCCGGCGACGACGCGGCTCGTCACCGGGTCGATCCGGTCGCCCGGGTCGTCCACGTCGAGCAGCGGCGCGGTCTGTTCTCTGACGGTCGCGGCGGTGTCGGCTGTGTCTGTCATGATGTTATCGGGTCAGTTCGATGTCGCCGTGCTGGAGGACGGAGACGTCGAAGTCGGGCGGGACGATGATGGTCGAATCCTTCTCGGCGATGATGGCGGGTCCGGAGAGCGAGTGGCCCGCGCGGAGGTCGGTGCGGTCGACGAACGGTGTCACGTACGCCTCGATCTCGCCGTCGACGTCGAAGTAGACGTCGTCCTTGAACAGGACGTGCTCCTCTACCATACTCGTCGCCTCGGGGATCGTGACGAGATCCGCGGTGGGGAGCCGGCCGTACGCGGTCACGCGCTCGTTGACGAGTTCGACTGCGTTCCCGTCGAAGCCGTGGCCGAACTCGGATTCGTGGGCGGCGTCGAACGCCGCGTCGATGCGCTCGATCGGGCGAACGCGGCGGCCGTCGCTGACGGGGACGGTGAGTTCGTACCCCTGTCCCTCGTAGCGACAGTCCGCGCTCAGTTCGAGATCGAGGCGTTCGTCGGCGACGCCGTCGCGGTGAAGGCGATCCTCGACGTCCGCGACGAGGGCGTCGTAGTCGGACTGGAGGCGCTCGCGGTCGAGGTCGCTCAGCGTCTCGAAGGTCGTGTGTATCTGATCGAACTGCAGATCGGTCGTCGAGAGCCCGACCGCAGAGAGGACGCCAGGGCTCGCCGGGATGAGCGTGCGCGATACGTCCAGTTCGCGTGCGACGTCCGCGGCGTGCATCGGACCGGCACCGCCGAACGCGACGAGCGTGAAGTTCTCCGGATCGCGGCCCTTCTGCACCGTCTTCGACCGGATGGCGTTCGCCATACCGTTGTTCACGATCCGGAGCACGCCGGCGGCCGCCTCCATCTCGTCCATGCCGAGCGGATCGGCGAGCCGCTCGCGGATAGTCTCGCGTGGCGCGTCGACGAGCAGGTCCATCTCGCCGCCGAGGAAAAACTCGGGGCGGATACGGCCGAGCGCGACGTGCGCGTCCGTGACCGTCGGGTCGGTGCCGCCCCGGTCGTACGCGATCGGCCCCGGCATTGCGCCCGCGGATTTCGGACCGACGCGGAACGCCCCCGTATCGTCGAGGTAGGCGATGCTCCCGCCGCCGGCCCCGATGGTCTCGATGTCGATCATCGGGATCATCACCGGATAGCCGCCGACCTGCGTCTCACGGACGTTCGCCTTGACGATCTCGTCATCGGCGACGATGCCGATGTCAGCGCTCGTCCCACCCATGTCGAGCGTGATCGCGTTCGTCGCCTCCGAGTCGGGCGTGTCGACGTCCGTCCGTCGTTTGCCGCCGAGGATGCCCGCGGCCGGCCCGGAGAGCAGCAGTGTCACCGCACGCTCGGTCACCATCTCCTCGGTCGCGATGCCGCCGTTCGACTGCATGACGTGGAGGTCGGCCGTCACACCGAGCGACCGGAGTTCCCGCTCGAACGTCTCGATGTATTCGACGACGGTCGGCCCGATGGCCGCGTTCATCGCGGTCGTCGTGAACCGCTCGAACTCGCGGAACTGCGGATACACCTCGCTCGACGTGGTGACGTACACGTCGGGGGAGACGTCCTCGATGATCTCTTTCGCCCGCGCCTCGTGTTCGTCGTTCAAGTAGGAGAAGAGAAAGGCGACGGCGATCGAATCGACGCCGGCGTCATCGAGGGCACGTGCCGCCTCAGCGACGGCGTCTTCGTCGAGCGGCGTGCGGACGGTCCCGTCCGCGTCGATCCGCTCCGGAACCGTCATGCGGTGGCGACGCTTCGTGAGCGGGTGCTGTTGCCACGGGACGTCCTGCTGGATAGAGTAGTTCTGTGGTCGCTTGTGACGGCCGATGTGGATGATATCGCGGTACCCCGCCGTCGTGATCATCCCGACCTCGACGCCCTCGTGTTTGAGGACGGCGTTCGTCGCGATGGTCGTCCCGTGGAAGACGTAGTCGAGTTCGCCCGGAGGGGTGTCGGTCATCTCGCAGACCTCGTGGACACCGCGGAGCGCGCCCTCCGAGGGATCGTCCGGCGTCGTGCTCACCTTGTGAACCGTCTGTTCGTTCACGTCGTCGTCGGTGAGATAGACATCGGTAAACGTCCCACCGATATCTATTCCCAATATTTTCATCTATAGGCCTACACTGAGCCAATCGGTCAAAAATATTGTGACGTGTTCGGCATGTGAACGAGATGTTCGAGATGCGATTTACTATCGACAGTGAGCGTCGGGGGTTCCACACGAGTGGCAGGTCGGGCGGAGTGCGGTAGGGGTCGTTCGAGCACGAGAGAGGGCAGATAGCGCGCGGACACGGATCTAGCATCTAGCCTTCCGAAAGAACCTAACGGGCGGGTTCGGTACCACATGACAATGTCTTCCAAAGTGGTGGTCCTCGGGACGGGCGGTACCATCGCGAGCACGGACGGTGACGACGGCGCGACACCGAGCCGGAGCGGCACCGAGCTCGTCGATGCCGTTCCGGGTATCGAGACCCACGCGGACCTCGACGTTCGGGAAGTCGTCCAGACGCCGAGTTTCGACATCGATCCGGACGACATCGCCGCGGTCGCACGCGGTGCCCGCGACGCCGCCGCCGAGGGAGCGACCGGTGTCGTCGTCACGCACGGGACGGACACGATGGAGGAGAGCGCCTACTACCTCGATCTGGTGCTCGATCTCCCCATCCCGGTCGTCCTCACCGGCGCACAGCGGCGTCCCGACGAGGTGAGCCCGGACGGCCCGAGCAACCTCCTCACTGCGGTTCGCGCCGCGACGAGCGAGCACCTCGCCGGGGCGGGCGGGGTCTACGTCGCGTTCGACGAGGAACTCCACGCCGCCCGCGACGTCACGAAAGCGCACACGAGCGCGCTCTCGACGTTCGTCTCGCCCGACGCGTGTCCGATCGTCCGCTTCACCCGCGAGGGGGAACGCGTCCTCCGCGCCCCCGGAAGTCGCTCCGTCACGCTCGACGTGACCGAAACGTCGGCGGACGTCGAGATGGTGAAAACGGGCGTCGGCGTCGGTGCGCGACAGCTCCGCGCCGCCCTCGACGCGGGTGTCGACGGGATCGTCGTCGAGGGGACCGGCCTCGGCAACACGACCGGCGCGCTCGGTGACGCGATCGCCGACGCCGTCGACGCCGGGACCCCCGTCGTTCTCACCTCGCGCTGTCACGCCGGCGCCGTCGCTCCGGTCTATGGGACGTCGGGCGGCGGGGAGACCCTCCACCGCCACGGCGTCATCAGCGGCGACGACCTCCCCGCGCACAAGGCGCGCGTGAAGCTCATGCTCGCGCTCGCGGCTTCGGACGGCGACGGTGGGACCGTCCGCGACGCGTTCGCGTAGGCGGCGCTCGTTCTCCGCCGGCGCTCTCTCTCACACGCCCTCGGCTTTCGCGGCCGCGACCGCGTCGATGACGTCCTCCATGTTGTCCGTCAGCGGATAGACGACCGGTTCGGTACAGCCGGCCTCGCAGTAGTCGCCGAGCCGCTCGATGACGTCCTCGCGCGTCCCCGTCGCAACGATGTTCCGCACGACCTCGTCGGGGACGTGCTCGGACGCGCGCTCGATGTCGGCAGCGGTCGCCGGCCAGTCGAGTTCCGCCTCGACGCGTTCGGCGTTCGCGTCCGAGATGCCCGACGCCTTCGTGATGTGTGGCTGCTGGCCGATGTACTGAGTGGCGAGTCCGCGTGCTTCGTCGAGTGCGACGTCCACGTCCTCGTCCATCGAGACGGCGATGAGTTGCGGACGATCGACGTCCGCCATCGATCCGCCCTGTTTCTCGACGCCGGCCTCGAGCCGCTCGAGACCGCGCTCGACGTGCTCCGGCGGGATGAAGTAGTTCATGAAGATCCCGTCGACGATCCCCTTGCCGACGAGCTCGCCGGTCATCTGGTGCATCGTCTCGCCCGTCGCACCGATATAGATGGGGACGTCGCGGGGCTCCGCGTCGGCGCGTACGAGGTCGAGCTCGATGTCCTCGACCTGTATCTCGTCGCCGTCGTAGGTGACGTTTTCGAGGTCGAGGAGTTTCCGCGTGACCGTGCAGTACTCCCACATGTGGCGTAGGGGGTTCCCGCGGTCGATCCCGACCTTGCTGGCGAGCGGATCCCACCACGCGCCGATACCGAGTTTCGTCCGGCCGCCCGAGAGCTCGTGAAGCGTCGAGAACGTCTGCGCCATCAGCGCCACGTTCCGCGTGTAGCAGTTCGTTACCCCGGGTGCGATGTCGATCTCGTCGGTGACTTGCGTGTACGCACCCATGACGGTCATGGCGTCGCGGACGAGCCGGGATTCGCCCTGCCAGACGGAGTCGAGTCCCGCCTCCTCGGCGTACTGCGCGTAGTGCAGTTCGTCGGTGATGTCGGGCTTCTCCCAGTTCCAGATACCGGCGCGGGTGAACTCGCGGTCGGAATCCATTAGGATGCCCCCGTCGGTGTCGTGGTCGTGACGCTATCGCGCTTCGGGAATGTCGTCCCACTCATACCTCACGATCTACTTCGAAGATAGGTAATAAATGTATGGGTGGTCAGTAGAGCGCGTTTCAGTAATTAGTACTGAGTATCGAACGCTGAAACGCGATCGTACGTCAAAATTCGAATTTTGTGGAACGGATCGCTCAGTGACCTCTCTCGCGACGGTTCACGCTAGACGTATTCACCCTCGGCCTCGTAGACCGTCGGGTCGTCGTCGTATTTCTCCGCGACCGTCTCCAACGAGGTGAACGAGGCGTTCTCGTGCTCTTTCACGTAGCCGATGAAGTCCTCGAGGTGCGTGATCATGTGCGGGAGTCCGTGGATGTCCGGGTGGATGGTGAGCGTGTAGACCCCGGCACCGCGACGGTTGTAGAGGAAATCGAACTGGCGCTTGTAGTACTGTTCGTACATCATCTTCGGGTCCTTGTAGCCCGCGTGGTAGTTCGGCTGCTTGATGAACTGCATCGCGGGAATGTCGTCGCGGAACCAACTGATCGGGATCTCGACGACGTCCGTCTCCTCGCCCTTCTCGTACGGCGTCATCCACGTCTCGGCGGGCTGGTCGTACTGGATCTTCTCCCAGCTGTCGCCCTTGCGCATGTAGCCGGGGTCGAACTCGCTCTCCATCAGGCTGCTGTCGTAGAGGAAGCCGTACTTCTCCACGAGATCCGGCGTGTTCTCGCTGTACTCCCACCAGCTCGCCCGGTGACCGACCGGCTTCTCGCCGGTGAGGTCCTGGATGAGGTCGATCGATTCGCCGATGATGAAGTCCTCCTGCTCGCGCGAGAGGTCGGTCGGGTTCTCGTGCGAGTAGCCGTGAACACCGATCTCGTGGCCGGCGTCGGCGACGGCCCCGACCTCCTCCTCGAACGTCTCGATGGTGTGGCCGGGAACGTACCACGACGTGTCGATGTCCTCGTCTTCGAAGAGTTGGAGCATCCGCGGGATCCCCTCCTCGCCCGCACACAGCCCGCGAGAGAGGTCGGCGAGCGAATCCTCGCCGCCGTACGATCCGAGCCAACCCGCGACACAGTCCGCGTCGACGCCGATTGCGATGTCTACATCTCCCATTGTTCGCGTTTACCGATCCACTACCGACTGTCTTATCGGTATTTTATCCGGCAATTATTCACTCTTCTGTCTTTATATTAGTCATGCGTTCTCCAGTCTGTGGTCAGAGGCCGTCAGTGCATCGCGTCACCACCGTCCGGACTCAGCGTCTGGCCGGTGTAGTACGCACCGGCGTCGGAAGCGAGAAAGACCGCCGTCGGCGCGACGTCCTCAACGCGGCCGAACCGCCGCATCGGGATCTCCGCCGCTTTATCGCTCTGCCACTCCTCGCTGATGTCGCCGAGGAGCGGTGTTTCGACGGGGCCGGGTGCGATGGCGTTCACCGTCACCGTCGGCGAGACCTCCCTCGCGAGCGCACGCGTCATCCCGATGACGCCGGCTTTGGCGGCCGAGTAGTGGACGAGCTCGGCGCCGCCCTTGATGCCGAGCTGCGAGGCGACGTTGACGATCGTCCCCGATCCCCGTTCGAGCATCCCCGGGAGAACGAAACGCGTCGTCAGGAAGACGCCGCGGAGATCGACGGCCATCGTCTCGTCCCACATCTCGACCGGCATCTCCGCCAGCGGCGACTGCGTGAGGATCCCGGCGTTGTTGATCAGCGCGTCCGGCGTCCCGTATGCCGATTCGATATCGTCTACCATGGCACGCACGCTCGCCTCGTCGCCCACGTCGGCGGCGAGCGCGACCGCGTCGCCGCCGTTGGCCTCGATATCGGCGACGACGGCGTCGGCCCGCTCGCGCTCGTCAGGCGTCGGCGGGTGGTTCACCGCGACGGTCGCGCCGGCTTCGGCGAGTGCGCGCGCGATACCGGCTCCGATACCGCTGCTCGCGCCCGTGACGAGCGCGAGGGTGTCGTCTAATCGAAACATCGGTTCCAACGAGGAAGGCGTGGTAGTAAAAGCTACCCCGAAACTGGCGTTCTATCCCACATTGTTTCTCTTATTTCGCCTATTAGCATATGTACATACACGTTTTAGATTCAGAAGACCCCAAACGTTATCCTCGTGTGTGTCCGACTCGGAACCGATGAGTACGGAAACGATTCGGGTAGAGTCCCTGTCAAAGCGCTTCTCGCGCGAACGGGTCTTGGACGGTATCGACCTCACCGTCGACGAGGGGGAGTTTTGCGTCGTCGTCGGACCGAGCGGCTGCGGGAAGAGCACGCTGTTGAAGTGCATCGCCGGGCTCGAGGAGTTCGAGGACGGCGACGTCTACCTACGCACTCGACCCGCGGCTGAACTCCCCGTCGAAGAGCGGGATATCGGATTCGTCTTCCAGGAGTTCGAGGAGACTTTGTTCCCGCACAAGACCGTCGCGGAGAACGTCGCCTTCGGCCTCGAACAGCAGGCGACCGACTACGACGACGCCGAGGTAGAAGGGCGCATCGACGATATGCTCGAACTGCTGTCCATCGAGGAAACGAGAGACAGCCGCCCGAGCGAACTCAGCGGCGGGCAACAACAGCGCGTCGAGGTCGCCCGACAGTTCGTCCGGGAGTGCGACATCATGCTCCTCGACGACCCGCTGGCGGACCTCGATTACAAGCTTCAAAAGCGCATGGAGCTGGAGATCCGCCGGCTCCACGAGCGTCTCGGGAGCACGTTCATATACGTGACCCACAACCAAGAGCAGGCGCTGACGCTCGCGGACACGCTCGTCGTGATGAACCGCGGCGTCATCGAGCAGGTCGGATCGCCGGCTGACGTGTACTCGAACCCCGAGACGGCGTTCGTCGGGCGCTTCGTCGGCGACTCGAACCCCTTCGTTGCGACGGTCGAATCGACCGGTGACGACGAACTCGACGTCGACACCGACGTCGGGACGATGCGCGCGACCGCCGTCGGTGACGCCGGCGTCGGCGACGAGTCGCTCGTTCTCGTCCGCCCGGAGGCCATCACCATCGACGACGAGCGCCGGGACAACACGTACACCGGGACGATCGTCGGGACGACCTACACGGGCGAGGAGACCGAGACCAGCGTCGCGATCGACGGCCTCGACCGGACCGTACAGGTCGTCCAGGCCGACCGCGCCGACGTCGGGGAAGAGGGAGACGACGTGCTCGTCGGGTGGGACGCCGACGACGCCCGCTTCTTCGATCGACTCAGCGAAGACGAGGAGGAGACCATCGAGGAACTCTTGGAGGTGTGACTCATGTCTAAAACCAACGCGACGACCGGCGACGCGAGACGGGACGCCGTACTCGACGTCTCGGAGCTGACGAAGATCTACCCCGACGGCACGCTCGCCGTCGACGGCATCAGCTTCGACGTACAGGCGGGCGACTTCTGCGTCATCATCGGGCCGAGCGGTTGTGGGAAGTCGACGACGCTCCACTCGCTGGTCGGAACGATCGAAGCCACCGATGGGACGATCACGCTCGACGGGGCGGATATCACGGACGCGCCGACGTACGAGCGCGACATCGGTTTGGTGTTTCAGGACTTCCAACTCTTCCCCCACCTCTCCGTCGCGGAGAACGCCGCGTACGGGCTCGAACGCATCGGCGCCGAGGACGACGAGATCGAGGAGCGCGTCGACGACGTCCTCGAGATGATGAACCTCGCGGATCTCGCCGACCGCCAGCCGACGGAGCTCTCGGCCGGGCAGAAGCAGCGCGTCGCGCTCTCGCGCTCGCTCGTCCTCGAACCCACGCTCCTGCTGCTCGACGAGCCGCTGGGGGACATGGATTACAAGCTCCAGAAACAGATGGAGCGCGAGCTCCTTCGGATCCACCACGAGCTCGACATTACGTTCGTGTACGTGACACACGATCAGGTGCAGGCGATGCGGCTGGCCGACCAGATCGTCGTGATGAACGACGGCCAGATCGAGCAGTCCGGGAGCGTCGACGAGGTGTATAACTCGCCCGCGACGGCGTTCGTCTCAACGTTCGTCGGGGACTCGAACACGTTCTACGGGACGATCACCGATATCTACGACGACGGCGCTCTCGTGACGCTCGATACGGTGTTCGGGGAGTTCCGTGCGAGCACGTCAAACCTCTACTCGTCGCCGGCCGATCTCCGCGGGGAGGAGATCCCGTTCGCGGTCCGTCCGCAGTCGGTGACGCTGGGCGACGGGAAACCGAACACCCTCGACTGCACCGTCATGGACGTCCTACACAACCCCGGGTCGGGCTCGCAGGTCATTCTCGAAGCGACGGGGCGCGACGGGCTGGCGAAGGAGGTCCAGGCGAAGACGCGGGACAGCGGCGTCGACGTCGCCGGCGAGACGACGGTCTCGTGGGACCCCGCGGACACGATCCTGCTGGAGAAGACGAGCGTCGTCGACGGCATCGACCTGAGCGAAGACATCCTCGGGGAGTAGTCGTCCCCGGACCCTCACTGCGCCGTCCAGCCGCCGTCGACGCTCAGCACGTGGCCGGTGATGAAGTCGCTCTCGCTGCTCGCGAGGAAGACGGCGGCGTCCGCGACGTCCTCCGGTTCGCCGAATCCCGGCCACGGAGTCAGCGTCTCCCACTCGCTGATGATCTCGGGGTTGTTCGCGCGCCACTCGGCGTTCTGCGCGGTCTTGATGATGCCGGGTGCGAGCGCGTTCACGTTGACGCGGTCGTCGGCGTAATCGATGGCCATCTGTCGCGTGAGGTTGGCGACACCGCCTTTGGAGGCGCAGTAGGCGGCGCTGTTCGATCCGCCGACGAGGCCGTAGATCGAGGCGAGGTTGATCACCTTGCCGTGCTCGCTGGCCGCGAGATGTGGCAATGCGGCCTTCGATCCGAGGTACACGCCGCGGAGGTTCACGTCGACGATGGCGTCCCACGCGTCCGTCGGCGTCTCGTGGACGGGGTACTGCTGGTAGATCCCGGCGTTGTTCACGAGGACGTCGAGTCCGCCGAACTCATCGATAGCCGTTTCGACGGCGGTCTCGACGGCCGCTTCGTCGCTGACGTCCGTCTCGACGTAGGCGTAGTCGGCGTCCACGTCGTCGAGTCGGTCGAAGACCGACCGTTCGTCGTCGAGCTTCGGCTCTCGGCGGACGTCGGCGATCACGACCGACGCCTCTTCACGTCCGAAGGCGGCCGCGATCGCGTTCCCGATGCCGGAGCTCGCGCCCGTGATGAGGGCGACACGATCTGCGAGTCGTTCCATGGAGGCGAGTCACGCTCCGACGCCATATACGCATCGACGAACGATCCACGATAACGGGGTTTCGTTAATCGTGTTTGGCACTAGGATCGTATTTTGGTAGACAAATATCTACCAATTGGCTACAGAATGCAATTTTTAGAAAGCTTTATGTTTCTATGTGGTTCGGTTGGTAGTGTAACGCATGACCACGGGTATGAAGAGACGGAACTTCGTGAAATACGCCGGCGTCGGCGCCGCCGCGGGATTGGCTGGCTGCTCCGGTGGCGGCGGTGGCGACGGCGGTGAATCGGACTCAGACGGGACGACGTCGGGATCGAGCGACACGCTCGACTCGGGCTCGCGGCCTCTGCAGTGGATCGGTCCGGCGTGGGCCGCCCGCAGCGGTCAGTCTGATAAGTTCACTGAGATGACTGGTATCGACCTCGAGATCACGACCGCGACCAACTCGACGACGCAACAACGCGTGTTGAGCGGCGGGCAGAGTAGCCTGGACGCGGTGAGTTGCGATACGAGCGCCATCGGCGCGATCGCGACCGACAACGACGCGACCTACGCGCTTCCGACCTCGGACTTCTCGAACTGGACGCCGGACGCGGTGGCGGACCTGTTCACCGACCCGGGCAGCGCGCTGGAGGGCCTCGGACAGCAGGTCGAGACGTACAACGAGATCCTGTGGGACGACCCCGGAGAGCAGACGGAGTTCAAGTTCCCGCCGACCATCTGTAACTTCGACGCCATCGGGTCGAACCCGAAGTACGTCGACGAGGTGTCGAAGTGGGGGGCTCTGTTCGACGACCAGTACGAGGGGCAGGTGGCGATGGGCGGGACCGCCGCCATCACCATCCCGGAGGCCATCATGTACCTCCTCGACAACGACATGATCGACGGTGATATCGGGACGCTGAACAACCCCACGGAGGGGCAGATAGACACCGCCGTCGACTTCCTCATCGACCAGAAACAGAGCGGGCAGTTCCGCTCGACGTGGACGGCGTACGGAAACTCGGTCAACCTCATGTCGAGCGAAGAGGCCGTCATCGGAGACATCTGGCAGCCGGCCTGCCTCGACGTCCGTCGCTCCGGGACGCCCTGTAACTACGCTACGATGAGCGAGGGCATCCAAGGCTACCGCTACTGGTACGGCGGGGTCGCCCCGCTCAAGCCGGGCGCGCAGGACCGCAACAACATGGCCGAAGTCCAGTCGCTCATCAACGACGTCCACTGGGGTGCGTGGTTCCCCGGCTACATCCAGAACTGGGGGTACTCGGTCCCGCACTACCCGAACACGGACCTCGTCCGCGACGGTTCGGACGACTCGGGACAGGGTATGGGCCCCGAGTACTACGACTGGGCGTACAACGGCACCGGGACCTACCAGTCCGTCGAGAACGACGCGCTGTTCGACCCGCAGTCGTACGAGTGGTCCATGGAGGAGGGCGAACCCGCCGACGACGGCTGCGTCCGCGACAGCGGCCCGATCTCCGAGCGCATCGATCGCATCGGCTTCTTCCAGATCTGGCCGGACAACTCCTCGCACATGCTCGAGCGCTGGCGTGAGTTCACGAGCGCCTGAGCACAGTACACATGGCAACAGAACCAACACAGTCGTCTCGCGTTCGCCGCTGGCTGCCCACACGCTGGGAGTTCGGCGAAGTCCACGTCCTCGCCGGTCCGTCGATCGCGTGGTTCCTGGCCTTCCTCGCCGTCCCGCTGGCCATAATCCTCTACTACAGTTTCCTCACCTACGGGAGTTTCAGCGTCGTCCACGAGATCACGCTCGACGCGTGGCAGAACACGGTGTTCACGCAGAACGCCCTCGAAGTGTTCGCGCGGACGCTCGTCATCGGCGTCGTCGTGACGGCGATAACGCTCGTCTTCGGCTACCCGCTCGCCTACTTCCTCCGGTTCTACACGTCGACCGTCGGGGGGACGCTCCTCCTGCTGTTCTTCGTCATCCCGTTCTGGACGTCGGGCGTCATCCGGACGATCGGTTGGCTCCCCATCCTCGGGAAGACCGGCGTCATCAACCAACTGCTCGTCATGGCCGGCTTCATCGACCAGCCGATAGCGTGGCTGTTGTACTCGCCGTTCTCACAGATCGTCGGCTACCTCCAGAACTACGTCGTGTTCATGGCGGCACCGATCTACATCTCGCTCTCGCAGATCGACGAGGGGCTCCTCGACGCCTCCGAGACGCTTCGGGGCGACCACATCGCGACGTTCCGTAACGTCACGTGGCCGCTGAGCCTCCCCGGCGTCGCCATCGGGTCGATCTTCGTCTTCGTCCTTTCCATCGGGAACTTCACCGTCCCGCAGTTCCTCAGCGGGGGCGAAGCCACCATCACGACGCTCATCTACCTCACCGTCAACAACGGTTTGAACTACCCGGCGGCGTCGGCGCTCTCCATCGCGCTCCTCCTCGTCATCTTCGCCGTCGTCCTCCTCCTGCTCCGGCGGGTGGACATCAGCGAGATCGCGCAGAGCTAACACGCACCGCGATCTCCGCGGTTTCTTCGACGCACGATTCCGTGAACTCGTTCCGGCGTCACGGGAGCGGAGCAATCGGAGACGGCGGTGAGCCGCGTGTGCTCACGCGTCCGTGAGGGAGTCCATGTGCTGTTCTGCGGCCTCGTCGTAGATGGCGTCCCCGGGGTCGGGCGCGTCCTCGTCCACCTCGGCGTCGATGGCATCGTCGACGCGGAGGATGAGCGACGAGACCGCGGTCGCCGTCCGGTAGCTCTCCGTGCGCCGCGTGACGGGATCGAGGACGCCGGCCTTGGCGGTGTCGCCGATCTCCGCGGCCGGGAGAACGAACCCCTGCCACGGGTCCGTCCGGTTCGCGGCGCGCAGGTCCGCCACCGTCTCGACCGGGTCGACACCGGCGTTGCGCGCGAGCGTGAACGGGAGCCGTTCGAGCGCGTCGGCGAACGCGGTCGTGGCGAGTGCGGCCCGCGATCCGTCGGCGCGTGCGGCGTCCCGGACGGCGGCGGCGGCGTGCGCTTCGGCCGCACCGCCACCGGGAACGACGCCGGGGTGCGAACCGCGTTCGCCGCGCGCGAGCGCGACCGCGGCGGCGGCCTGTCGAATCGACGTCGCCGCACGCTCGCCGAGATCGGCCGGGACGCCCTGCACGAGGACGCAGACGGAGTCCGGGGTCGCACAGTCCTCGAAGACGGTCATGCGGCGGGGGCGCGCGCGTGACTCGGCGCGCTCGATGCGGCGTTCCGCGACGACGCCGGCGTGGCCGAGGTCGTCGGCGGAGACGTCGTGGAGGTCCTTGACGACGGTCGCACCGGTCGCGCGCGCGACGTGCGAGAGCTTGAGGCGGTTGACGGCGCGGATGCCGACGACGTCGTGTTCGGCGAGGCGTTCGAGGAAGCCGTCGTCGATACCGAGTTCGGCGACGACGACGTCGACGCCGGCGCCGTGGATGGTCTCCCAGACGTCCGTGCGCCACGCGTCGAAGACCGCGTCGAGGTCGGCAACGTCGGTCTCCTCGTCGACGCTGGCGGTGTAGTCGTCCGGGAGGTCGGGCGTCCGGAGGCCACCGCGGTCGTGGCCGCCGAGGACGAGCACGGAGGCGTCCTCGACGCGGTCGGGCATCGAGTCGAGGACGCGCGCGCTCCGATCGAGGACGGTCCCGCGGACGAGGCGCGAGTCACCGAGGGAACCGTCGCGGATCGTGCGGACGGGGAGCGTCTTCGCGGTCGGATAGCCGACGCGTCCAGCGGCGTCACAGGCCAGCTTTGCCCACGTCTCGGCGAGTCCGCCGACGTCGTTTCCGGTCATGGCCGTGCGTGCGACGGACCGTGCGGCGGCGTCGGGATCGTCGAAGTCGTCGAGCGGGCGGGCGAGGTCGGCGAGCGCCTCGGTCGCCACGTCGTTCGCGCGCCGGTATCCGCGGATCAGGTCGATCGGATGAACGCCGTCATCGACGAGCGATTCGGCCTCGCGCAGGAGAGCGGCGGCCAACGAGACGCTGGTAGTGACACCGTCGAAGACGTCCTCGCCCTCGACGTCGGTGTCACCGGGCCGTTCGGGGCCGACCATCCGGCGGACGACCGGCGCGACGGGGTGTTCGAGCGGGAGCGATTCGAGGATCGTCGCGCC
Organism: Halarchaeum nitratireducens; assembly: GCF_014647155.1. GTDB lineage: Archaea > Halobacteriota > Halobacteria > Halobacteriales > Halobacteriaceae > Halarchaeum > Halarchaeum nitratireducens. The sequence continues at coordinate 154,997 of NZ_BMOQ01000006.1, forward strand.
GTCGCTGGTCGTGACGTAGTCGTCGACGGCGACCTGCCCCGGAGCGGGGTCTTGGCGCGATTCGAGAGCGTTGATCACGAGCTTGTCGCGGGACGCGGGCCCGTAGGTGGTGTCGAGCACGTCGGCGATGGCGCGGACCGCGACGACGTTCGCGTGTGGGAAGATCGGTGGGTCGACCCGCACGTCCTCGGCGTCGCTCTGACGTCCGGCGATTTCGGTCGGCGGAGACATCTACGGGATACACTCTGTCGCACGGGTAAAAGCCTATTCCCGAGAGCGGGACAAAATATCCGATACGACCACCGGTACGTTTATAGTATATTCTCATGTAACACAGTCTGAATGGCTACGAGTCAACAGTCGTCCAGTAAATATGGTAATAATACGACGGTAGTGTCGCAGTGGATTCAACGGATCCACATCGGAACGGTACTGAAGGTATACGCGTTCCTCATCGGAGTGTACGTCTTCCTCCCGCTCCTCTCGGTCATCGGGTTCTCGTTCAACTCCGGAGGGTTGACGTTCCCGTTCTTGGAGTTCACGACGCGGTGGTACACGGAGCTGTTGAACAGCCCGGAGATGATCGCCGCCATCGTCCGATCGCTCCAGCTCGCGCTCGTCGTGACCGTTATCACGACCGTCATCAGCACCGCGACGGCGCTCGCCTACCGGCGCGACTTCTGGGGGCAGAAAGCCCTCCTCTACGTGCTCCTCGTCGGTATCATCACTCCGGGAATCACGTACGGCGTCGGGGCGACGCTCCTGTTCAATCAGACGCTCGGGCTCTCGAAACAACTCTGGCTCGCCGTCCCCGTTCACGTCGTCTGGACGGTCCCGTTCGCGGTCATCGTGCTCCTCGCCGGCTTCCCGCCGCACCTCGCGCAGAACGAGCGCGCCGCGAAGATGATGGGCGCGAGTCGCCTCACCCGTTTCCGCGAGGTGACGCTCCCGCAAATCATGCCGACCGTGCTCGGGGCGGCCGTCTTCGCCTTCACTCTCTCGTACAACGAGGCGACCCGCGGGCTCTTGCTCATCGGGCAGGATATGACCATGCCGATCCGCATCTTCTCCATCGCGTCCTCACGGCGCGCGACGCCGGAGCTCTTCGCACTCGGGAGTCTCACGACCATCGTGTCCGTCCTGCTTCTCGTCGGCGCGGGCGCGCTCGTCGTCTACGGCTCGAAGCGCTAAGTACAGATGATCGTCTGCGGTTCTTCGCGCTATTCCAATCACGTGAGCGTGTTTTTCCGACGCAAACATTCATGTGGTCACTTATCGACAGAGCGTACGTATGAGTTTCACCCTCGATAGGGATCGACTAGTCGAGACGATGCGGGAGCAGGCGGACATCGGTGGCACGGAGAACGGCGGCCTCCATCGCCTCGCGCTCTCCGATGCCGACAAGGCGGTCCGGGACTGGTTCGACGAACGCCTCACGGAACTCGGCCTCGACGTTCGGGTCGACGAGTTCGGCAACATGTTCGCGCGCCGCGAGGGCGCCGACCCGGACGCGGATCCGCTCCTGCTCGGCTCGCACCTCGACTCACAACCGTACGGTGGCATTTACGACGGCGCGCTCGGCGTCGTCGCGGCCATGGAGTTCGTCCACGAGCTCGAAGCGCGCGACATCGAAACCGAACGCCCGGTCGAGGTCGTGAACTGGACGAACGAGGAGGGGTCGCGCTTCCAGCCCGCGATGCAGGGAAGCGGCGTCTGGGCCGGCGAACTCGACCTCGAAGAGGAGTACGCGAAGACCGGCGCGGACGGTAATACGGTCGAGGAGGAACTCGAACGCATCGGCTACAAAGGCGACGAACCGGCGGCGCCGCGAGGCGACTACGACGCCTACCTCGAACTGCACATAGAGCAGGGGCCGTTCCTCGAGGAGAACGACAGCGACGTCGGCGTCGTCACCGGTATCGTCGGCTTCACCTGGGGTGCGACGACGTACTACGGCGAGGCCGACCACACCGGATCGACACCGATGCAGTATCGCTCGGACGCGCTCGTCGCCGCGGCAGACGTCGTGACACAGGTCCGTCGGATCCCGAGCACGCTCGGCGACCGGACGGTCGGGACGGTCGGTTCGATCGAGGCGGAGCCGGACTCGATCAACATCATCCCCGGCGAGGTGACGTTCACGTGGGGGTTCCGCGATCCGAAACGCGAGGTCATCGACGAGGCGAAAGAGCGCGTCCTCGACGAGATCGATGCCGCGGCCGAACGCGAGGGCGTCGACTACGAGTGGGAAGAGCGCATGGACGTCGATCCCGTGCATTTCGCCGAGCGCTGTACGAGCGCGGTCGCCGACGCGGCCGACGCGCTCGGCTACGACGCGATGGAGGTGTTCAGCGGCGCCGGCCACGACGCGACGTACGCGAATCAGGTCTGCGATACCGCGATGGTGTTCGCCGTGAGCGAGGGCGGAAAGAGCCACACCGAGGAGGAGTACACGAGCTGGGACGACTGTTACGCGGCCGCGAACACGTACGCGCGCGCCGCCCTGACGCTCGCGGGACGAGCGAACTGAAAACGAACGAAGCGGTGCGCTTTCGCGGCGAACCGGGACGCGGCGATCGTGTCAGGGCGACCAGTCAGGGATGTCGCGTTCGAGGAAGGCACCGTGGCCGGGATCGCCGACGACGTCGCCGTCGTCGGCGACGAGTTCACCGCGGACGTAGGTCCGTTTCACGCGGCCGGTGACTTCGCGGCCCTCGTAGATGGAGAAGTCGGCGACCGACTCGTTGTCGTCGGCGGTGATCGTGTACGACTCCTCGGGATCGAAGACGACGATATCGGCGTCCGTACCGGGATCGAGGGTCCCCTTCCCGGACAGCCCGAACGTCTCCGCCGGTCGGGTGCACATCGCGCGGACGAGGAATGGGTAGGAGAAGCCGCGTTCGTTGATGGCCTCGTCATGGAAGACCGGGAGACTGGTCTGGAGGGCGTTCGCGCCGAAGGTGCTGTCCCACCAGTTCTCGACGGTCTTGCTTTCGAGCGTGTAGCCGCAGTGATCGGTGGAGACGACGTCGATCGTGGCCTCGGAGAGGTGCTCGAACATCGCCTCGATATCGTCGGGCGTGCGGATGGGCGGGGCGATCATGGCCTGGTTCCCGACTTCCTCGTAGACGGTGTCGTCGAGGGTCGTGTAGTGCGTGCACGTCTCCGTACGGACCATGCTCCCGTCGTCGCGGAACGCCGCGAGCACCTCGGCGGACTTCCGACAGGAGGTGTGGACGCCGTAGTACTTCGCGCCGGCCTCGGTGGCCATTCGAACGGCGTCCTCGGCGGCCATCGCTTCCGCATAGTCCGGCCGGGATTGCGGGTAGTCCTCGGGGTCGCCGCGCCCAGCTTCCCGGAAGCGCTCGGTGAGCATCTGACAGACGGAATCGTCCTCGGTGTGGACGGCGGCGACCGCGTCGAGCTCCGCGAGCCGTTCCAGAACGCGCTGCATGAAGCCGTTCTGGAGTCCGTGGTCGTACGTGCTGAACATCTTGATCGAGGTGACGCCGTCCGCGACGACGTCATCGAGGTCGTCGAGCACCGCTGGGTCGTCCGCCGTGATCGCGCCGTGGAGCGAGAAGTCGATGAGCGCGTCCTCGCCCCGTTCCTTCGCGGCGTCGATCGCCTCCGGAAGCGTGTCATCGCCGTCGATGACGCCCATCTCCCCCGCCCAGCGCTGGAAGGCGAACCCGATCAGAGTGGTCGTGCCGCCGACGGCGGCGGCGCGCGATGCGGTCTCGTAGCTATCGGCGGAGAAGGGGTCGTCGACGTGGACGTGCGGGTCGACGATCCCGGGAAGGACGAGTCGGCCGGTCGCGTCAACGACGTCGTCGGCGTCCGGGAACGAGTCCCGTTCTCCGACAGCGTGGATCTTCTCGCCATCGATGGCGACGTCGGCATCGTAGGTGCCGTTCGCCGTCACGACAGTGCCACCTCGAATAACGGTATCGATTGTCACAACCATTCGGTTGCACCGCGAGTAGATAAAAATTCGGTGAGGTATGATGAATTTGAGTCTGTATACAACGCATATATCGAGGTATAGTGGCTGTATAGGCAGTAGAGTGGGACGGTCGTATCTGCCCCGATCGCCGCGCCAGTAAGTATTCAGTGTTTGTCCCGGAATGACTACGTATCGAAGAACAATGATCTACGCTCTGCTCACTCACTGAACGTGTTTCTGACTTTTTCGGGTTTACAGATACATAGTTGCATCTGATCCTATTACGTCCTTATGGATTTTATTACACCGATATTGCCGTAAACCATTCGGGTCGTCGGCAGGCCGTCGGGGCTCAGCCGAGCGACGTAGACGCGGCCAATCGGTCGGCGGGGGATTTATCTACTGACCCGACGAGTCTCCGGTACTGTGTTCGATACGGTGTTGATCGCGAACCGCGGCGAAGTCGCAGTGCGCGTCATGCAGGCGTGTGGGGAACTGGGGATCGAGACGGCGGCCGTGTACAGCGACGCGGACGAGAACGCCAAACACGTTCGGTTCGCCGACGAGGCGTATCACGTCGGCGCGTCGAAAGCGAAGGCGAGCTATCTCGATCAAGACGCCCTCCTCGACGCCGCTCGGGACGCCGACGCCGACGCCATCCACCCGGGTTACGGCTTCCTCGCGGAGAACGTCTCCTTCGCGGCCAACGTGGAGGACAGCGAGTTCGTCTGGATCGGTCCACCGAGCGACGTGATGGCCGATTTCGGCGAGAAGACGACGGCGCGTGCGATCATGGCGGACGCCGATGTCCCGGTTGTTCCGGGAACGGCAGAGCCCGTCGACGACGCCGACGCGGTGCGCGCGTTCGGTGAGGAGCACGGCTACCCCGTCGCGATCAAGGCCGACGGTGGCGGCGGTGGACGCGGCTTCCGTGTCGTCCACGGACCCGACGAGGCGGCCTCGCAGTTCGACGACGCGGTCCGCGAGGCGGACGCGTATTTCGACAACCCGAACGTCTACCTCGAACGGTTTCTGGAGGACCCGAAACACATCGAGGTGCAGATCATCGCGGACGAACACGGGAACGTCCGCCACCTCGGGGAGCGCGACTGCAGTATTCAACGCCGACAGCAGAAACTCGTCGAGGAGTCCCCCTCACCCGTTCTCGACGAAGCGACCCGTGAGCGACTGTGCGCGGCCGCCTGTCGTGGGGCCGCCGCCGCCGGCTACGTCAACGCCGGGACCGTCGAGTTCCTCTACGAGGGCGGCGAGATCTACTTCATCGAGACGAACGCCCGGATTCAGGTCGAACACCCCGTCTCGGAGAGCAGGACGGGTATCGACCTCGTCAAGTGGCAACTCCGCGTCGCGGCCGGCGAAGAACTCGACTTCGCGCAGGCCGACGTCGATCCGCGTGGGACGGCGATGGAGTTTCGCATCAACGCCGAGGACCCGTCGAACGACTTCACGCCGCTCCCCGGGACGCTCTCGACGTACCGGCCGCCGCGCGGTATCGGCGTCCGCGTCGACGACGGCGTCGACGAGGGCGACGCAATCGCGCCGTTCTATGACTCCATGTTCGCCAAGGTCGTCGTCTCCGGGACCGACCGCGAGGAGGTGCTGGCGCGCGCCCGCCGCGTGCTCACGGAGATCGAGATCGAGGGCGTGCCGACGACCGTCCCGTTCCACCGTGAGCTCCTCGAAGACGAGACGTTCATCGAGAACGAACACACGACCAAATACGTCGACCGGGCGTACGGCGGCGACTGAGCGCTCAGGCGATCTCGTCGAGGGACGCGAGCTCGATGTCGTGTTCCTCGATGCGGGCGTGGATCGCGCGGAGCAACTCGACGGCCTCCGGGTTGTCGCCGTGGATGCAGATGCTCTCCGCGGGCACGTCGATCTCCTCGCCGTTCGCGGTCTCCACGACGCCGTCGGTAGCGATGGAGACGAAGCGGTCGGCGACGAGTTCGGGGTCCTTGTCCGCGACGGACTGCTCGACGATGAGCGAGCGATCCGCTCGGTAGTCGATATCGACGTACCCCTCGAAGACCGCGCGGAGCCCCTCGACATCCCGTGCGACCTCGTAGATGTGCATGTCGGTCGCGAGGTAGATGAGGTCCTCGTCGACGTCGAGGATCCCCTCCATCGCGGCGCGCGCGTGCTCCGAACTCTCCGAGAGCATCGAATACATCGCTCCGTGTGGCTTGACGTGCTGGAGTCGCACGCCGCGCTGGCGGGCGAACGCGTCGAGCGCACCGAGCTGGTAGGTGACGTAGTCACGGACTTCCGCGGGCGTCGCGTCCATCCGCCGGCGTCCGAACCCCATCTTGTCCGGCAGTCCGGGATGGACGCCGATGCCGACGTCGTGATCGGTGGCCATCTCGACGGTGTCGCGCATCACGTGCGGGTCGCCCGCGTGGTAGCCGGCGGCGATGTTCGCCGACGTAATGTACGGCATCACGTCCTCGTCGCGCCCCATCCGCCAGTTCCCGAAGCTCTCGCCCATGTCACAGTTTATGTCAATTTGTACCATGTCGTGTGGTTACGGACGGCCTCGCATATAGCTTGGGTCGCGAAGGTGGCAGGCGTCGCGCCGCGTGACGGACGGCGGACGCCCCGGCCGTCACTCCAGTTCGACCAGCGGCTGGTCGGCCGTGATTTCGTCCTCGTTCTCCACGAGGAACGCCGCGACGGTTCCGGCGTGATCGGCTTCGATTTCGTGGAAGTTCTTCATCACTTCGACGAGGCCAACGGGGTCGCCTACGTCGACGCTGTCACCGACCTCGACGAACGGTGGGTCCTCGGGGTCGGGGCGACGGTAGAAGACGCCCGGCATCGGTGCGTTGATGGTCGTTTTCTCGGACATGCGTGGGCTATCTCTCGAATTTCGTGCCGGTCATATATCCTTTCGGGTGTCCTCGACGGCGCTCCGGAGACCGCTCACTCGACGGCGGCGCGCGCCGCATCGAGTCGCTCGGCTCTCGTCTCGCGTGCGTCGAGCGCGGTATCGACGTCGACCTCCTCGAAGTAGACCGAATCGTGCGTCTGGCGCTGGGCGAGGCGCTCACGGTCAGCGCTGATGACCGTCCCGACGGTCGCGTAGCCGCCGCCCGTGACCGCGTCCTGCATGAGGACGATCGGTTTCTGCGGGACCTGAATCGACCCGACCGGATAGCCGAGGTCGACGACGTTCGACGGATCCGTCCCCGCACCGAAGGGCTGATCGCGCTCCTCGAACTCGACGTCCGGCCCGTCGAGTCGGTAGCCGACGCGGTCGGCCTCGGGGGTGACGGTCCACTCGGCGGAGCAGAGTTCCGCACGGCTCTCGGCGGTCAGTCGGTGATCGTTCATTCCGAGGACGACGCGAACGGTCTCCTCGTCGGCGTATTCGGGGACGTACTCGTCGGGCACCGTCGCGCCGACGGCCGGACGCTCTGTCGGTGTCGCCCCGACCGGCAGTTCGTCGCCCGCTTCGAGTCCACGACCCTCGTGGCCGCCGATTCCGACGAGCGTGTACGTCGAGCGACTGTCCATCACTTCGGGGACGTCGAGACCGCCGGCCACGGCGAGATACGCGCGCGCGCCGCTCGTCGCGAACCCCATATCGAGTTCGTCGCCGGCCTCGACGGCCACGCTCTCCCAAGTGCCGATCGGTTCGCCCTCGATCGTCGGGGACATATTGGCCCCCGTGACCGCGATGACCGCGTCCTCGGTGAACGTCGCCGTGATCCCCTGGTACGTCATCTCTATCGTCGCCGCGCTCTCCTCGTTGCCGACGAGGTGGTTCGCGAGCGCGTGCGCGTAGGAATCCATCGCCCCCGAAGGGGGCACGCCGATGTGGTAGTGGCCGGTCCGCCCGTCGTCCTGTACCGTGCTCGCCACGCCGCCGGCTTCGATCTCGATCATGCGACCGCCTCCAAGAGCTGCGCGTTATACTCGTTCGGTGCCTCGAAGAACTCCTCGGGTGAGAACGTCACGTCGGCCATATCGTACTCGTACGTTCCGGCTTCGACCTCGTCTCGAATCGCGTCGTATTCGTCCCGGTCGATCCGCCGGTAGTTGATGATGTCGCCCGGGTTCGGAAGCACCATCGAGTCCTCGAAGGCGGGCAGTTCCTGATCGACGTCGAGCACCTCGACCGGCGTGCGCCCGTAGAGCTGGTAGCCCCCGGCGCCCGCGACGGGGTAGACGACGGAGAACGCGCCGCCGAAGCCGACGGCGCGGCTCGGCGTCGCGGTTCGCGGCTCGACGTATTTCGGGACCTCCAGCTGGCGTTCGCGGGGCACCATCTGGAAGCACCACGGGAGACCCGGGACGAACCCGACCATCGTCACCATGTGCGGGGCGCCGACGAAGGCGTCGATGAACGACTCGACGTCGTCGTAGCCGTTGAGCTCCGCCGAATATTCGAGGTCGGTCGCGTCCGGGTCCTGGTGGCGGTCCCGGAAGTCCATCAACGTCTCGTGCGTCCATGGGTCCTCGAAGAGGACGGGAACGTCGATAACGCGGGACTCCCACGCGTATTCCGCGACGTCGATCGACGCTTCGATGTCCTTCAGCTCGGCGATGACATCGTCGGGATGGACGACGTCGGGGTCGATCCGGAGCATGTACGATGCGTTCCCCGGGCAGTTCTCGACGACACCGTCGATGTCGCGCTCGGCGACCCGCTGGGTGATCGCCATCGCTTTGAAATTGGCGGTGAAGCTCATCTCCTCCGCGAGATCGACGAACACGTGATCGTCCCCGCCGTACTCGTATCGTGGATCGGGGAGATCGACCGGTGTGATCCGTTCGCTTGCCATGCTATGAGGTAGCAACGTCGGTTCGGTATGTATAGATATGGGTCGGGCCCCGAACCGTTCGGAGGCGAGGCGGTCGATACCGGGTCACGACCGCGGGCCGGTCGATGCGCATGCCCGTTTGAGGGGACGGGGAGTACCGGGATCGCCGTCATCCACGTCCGACGTGGTTACGCGTCCGGCCAGCGCTCGATGTACACCGTCTCGTCCGTGTAGAAGCGAACGACGTCCTCGGACTGCGCGTGCAGGTCGCCGAAGAACGAGTCCTTCTGGCCGCCGAAGTGGAAGAACGCCATCGGTGCGGCCGTACCCGCGTTGACCGCGAGATTGCCCGCCTCCGCGCGGTGACGGAACGTGCGCGCGTCAGCCCCGCTGTCGGTGAAGAGGCTGGCCGCGTTCCCGAAGTCGGACTCGTTGAGGACGTCGATGGCCGCGTCGACATCGGGGGCGGGCATGAGGCCGAGGACGGGGCCGAAGATCTCCTCACGCGCGATGGACATGTCCGGCGTCACGTCGCGGAAGACGCAGGGGCCGAGGAAGTTGCCGTCCTCGTAGCCCGCGACCTCGACGTCGCGGCCATCGGCGACGAGTTCCGCGCCCTCGTCGATCCCCGCTTCGACGTAGTCACGGACGCGCCGCTCGTGTTCGGCCGTGATGAGCGCGCCGATGGTCGTCTCCTCGTCGAGGCCGTCGCCGACGACTTGCGCCTCGGCCTCCGCGACGACGCGATCGACGAACTCCTCGTAGACCGATTCCTCGACGAGGACGACGTCGTTGGCGAGACAGCGCTCGCCCCCGCACGCGAACGCCGAGGAGACCGTCTTCTCGGCCGCGAACGCCAAGTCCGCCGACTCGGCGACGATAACGTGGTTCTTCGCACCGCCCTGCGCCTGGACGCGCTTCCCGTTCGCTGCGGCCTTCTCGTAGATGGTCTCCGCGACGGGCGTGCTCCCGACGAAGGAGACGCCCTCGATGCCGTCGTGTTCGAGGACGGCGTTCACGGTGTCGGCGCCGCCGTGGACGAGGTTGACGACGCCGTCCGGAAAGCCGGCCTCGTCGACGAGTTCGAAGAGCTTCACGGCGGTGAGCGGATCGCGCTCGCTCGGCTTCAGGATGAAGGCGTTACCGGAGGCGACGGCGTACGGGAGGAACCAGAGCGGGATCATCCCGGGGAAGTTGAACGGCGTGATCGCGGCGAACACCCCGAGGGGCTGACGGACCGCGGTCTCGTCGATGTCCGGGGCGGCGTTCGAAACGTGGCCGGCCTGCATGAGCCGCGGCATCCCGCAGGCGACCTCAACGTTCTCGATGCCGCGGCGGAGTTCGCCCTTCGCCTCAGCGAACGTCTTCCCGTGTTCTTCGACCAGCGTCTCCGCGATGTCGTCGAGGTTCGCCTCGAGGAGTTCCTTGAACCTGAAGAGTGGCTGGATTCGCTCCTCGACGGGTGCCGCCCGCCACGTCTCGAACGCCGCCTGCCCCGCGGCGACGGTCTCGTCGACGTCGTCCGCGGAGCTGAACGCGACGTGTGAGAGGGGGTCCCCCGTCGCCGGGTTCAGGACGTCTTGACTCTCGTCACCGGTTGGCTCGGTCCACTCGCCGTTCACGTAGTTCCGGACCGCGTCGTAATCGCTCACGGCACTGTGTGACGACCCCACCGATATAAGCGTTCCGAGAATCTGAACAATGTATGGATAGTATGGCGTTTTCAAAATTTTCTTTGCCCGATGATCGGATAGAGCAGAGTATTGTATTCCTACACTCCGTATCGGTAGAAAGTTTAATGTTGTCATGATGGAGAGATGGAGACACCGATGTCGGATAGACGAGCGCTCAACGATATCGAACAGCTCGACAAGAGACACGTGTTCGGAACGTGGGCATATCAGAGTCAGGTCCAGCCGCGTCAGATCACCGAGAGCGACGGGGTCCGCTTCACCGACGCGAGCGGACACGAGTTCCTCGATTTTTCCGGCCAGCTCATGTGTTCGAATCTCGGTCACTCGGCATCGGGCGTCGCGGACGCGATCGCCGAGCAGGCCGCCGAGGGCGCGTACTTCGCCCCCGGATTCACGACGGAGGTGCGCGCGAAGCTCGGCGCGAAGCTCGCAGAGGTCACTCCGGGTGATCTCTCGAAGACCTTCTTTTCGACCAGCGGGACGGAGGCCGTCGAGGCCGCCATCAAGATCGCGAAGTTCTACACCGGGAAGGACAAGATCGTCTCGCGCTACCGCTCCTACCACGGCGCGACCGCCGGATCGATCAGCGTCACGGGCGATCCGAGGCGTCTCGCCGCCGAGCCCGGCGTTCCGGGGGCGATAAAGGCACCCGACCCGTACGCGTACGGATCGACGCTCGATCCGATGCAGAGCCTCGACTACATCGACGAGATGCTGATGCTCGAGGGCGACACCGTCGCGGCGGTGCTCGTCGAGCCCATCGTCGGCTCGAACGGCATCCTCGTGCCGCCCGACGAGTACCTCCCGCGGCTCAAGGAGATCGCACACGAGCACGGCGCACTGCTCATCTGCGACGAGGTCATGGCCGGCTTCGGCCGTACCGGCGAGTGGTTCGGCTGCGACGTCTTCGACGTCACGCCCGACATCATGACGATGGCGAAGGGGCTCACGGGCGCCTACCAGCCCCTCGGCGCGACCATCGTCACCCCGGAGATCGCCGACTACTTCGAGGACACCATGCTCACGCACGGGCACACGTACGCCGGCCACCCCGTGGCGTGCGCGGCCGGCCTCGCGGCTATCGAGACTTACCAGGAAGAGGGGCTCATCGAGCGCGCCGGTGCGATCGGTGACTACCTCGAAGCACGAATCGATGACCTCGCCGAGGCCCACCCGAGCGTGGGTGACACGCGTGGTGTCGGGCTCTTCCGCGGGATCGAGCTGACGCGAGATGCGGAGCGGCGCGTTCCGTTCGGTGACCGTGAGGACAAGCTCTCGAAGGACTCGAACGTCGTCGACGAGGTGGCCGACGCCGCCTTCGCGGAGGGAACGTACGTGGCGAACATGATCAACACCCTCATCGTCGCGCCCCCGCTCACGATAACCGAGGACGAGATCGACGAGGCGATTACCGCCCTCGACGTCGCACTCGATATCTCCGACGACGCGATGGACTGATCTCTCGACAGATCCATGTACGCCCGTTCAGTTAATTCCTGTACTACCGGCCTACATTTAGAATGGCGAGGCTGTGTTGAAATCCTATTGGTTCGACACCTTTCCAGCTGAAACAGCCGTTAGTTAGAATTGCGCATCTCATAGTATTCATCCCCACCCCTTGCAGAGGAATCGCGTATCACGGGGGGGGACGTTCTGCTGGGACGCACTGAAGCATTGTTTTGTATCTCGAGTAGAAATACGTCGCTCATGGTCCCCAATATCAGCGAAGTGTTATTCAACGAGCCACAAGGCCGTCGAATCGGACTTTTCCAGTTCGGCCTGTCGCTTACCTTCTTGTGTATGTTCGCGTATGCCTGGAGTGTCGGCGACGCTGGCGAAACCCGATGGTTACTATTTATGATCGTCGGAACTGCGCTGTCGGGAATCGCCGAATCTCTCCCAGAGACCCAGCTACAGGCGGTAGGCGTACTCCGTTTTACGGCGGGTCTCGTATTGCTGTGCGTCGTCGCTGCCCCGTTCCTCGGTCTCGGATTTATTATCGGAGGATAACCGCTGGTGTTGACGTTCTCTATATCTAATGTTCAGAGTGCCTTGTCGATGTTGTGAGTGAGACAGACGACAACGAGTTCCCGGAACTGCTTCCACCAGTGACGTGAATGGACGAATGCGCCGTATTTCCGTTTGAGGCGAGAGTTCACCGTTTCGTTCTGACTGCGCTGACCGTAGAGATCGGCATCCAACCGAGCATTCCACGCTTCGTGAAGAGACGAGAACTCGCGGTGCTTGATAAGCGGACGTGTCGTCGTTACGTGTACGTCGAAAATCGCGTTTGACCTTGTGTCCACGAGGAGCGTGACTTTCAACTGCTGAATCGTCAACTTCGTTCGCTTCATGTAGTGCTTCGAGGCGTGACTTCGGTCGAACACAGCGGCATCGATCTCGACGACACCGTTAGTCGGAAGAAGCGTGACTGAGAGATTGAGAAGAACCCGCCAAACAGCCATGTCAAGGCGGTTGAACGCCTTACACAACGTCGAAGGAGACGGAATTTCCTGAAGATTGAGGGCGCTCCGAACCCGAGGCATCTCAATAAGTTCGTCAAGGAGCGTCCTGTACGTCGTATTCTTCCGCACCTTGAGACAGAGGAGGACGATGTGTTGATGAAGTGTGTATCGCCGTTTCGAGAATTTCGATGAGTAGCGAGCGACAGTTCGCTGAGCCAAGTGATATGCTCGCTCAACAAACCGGAGTAACTGTGACTTCGGGAGGGCTTCCATCCGGTCAGACTACCGGACGAACCTGTAACCCTCTGAGGATTTCAACAGAGCCAATGGCGACGGAATTATAAGTAGAATGAGTGAGACGGAGGGGTGTGTCCAAACAGACGACGGGTGACGTCGATCTCGACGAGACGGATCTCGAACTCCTCGAGTACATCGAATCCGACTTCGACGTGAGCCTCGAGACGCTCTCCGATCACCTCGAGTTATCGAAGTCCGCGATCCACTATCGACTCAATAAGCTTCGGGAGGACGGCGTCGTCACCGGAACGACCGCCGACCTCGACCCGCTCGCCTTCGGTCTCGACATGGTCGCGCTCACGCAGGTGACGGTCGTCCACGAGAGCGGCTACTCGGATGCCTTGGGAGCGCGGCTCAGCGCGGTCAGCGGAGTCGAGCAAGTCTACTATACGATGGGAGACGTCGATTTCGTGCTCGTGGTTCGCGTACAGGACCGCGAGCAGATGAACGACGTCATCGAGGAAGTCATCGCCATCGACGGCGTCAATCAGACGTCCTCGCGCTTCGTTATGGACGAGATCCGCGGCGACGAGGGAACCGTCGAGAATCTCCGCGAAGACGCACTCGAGGCTCTACGGGGTGGGGACTGAACGGCGGCCGCGGCGTCGAGACGCGTGGCCCCTTCGAACTGAGTCAGGCTGGACGGCGCCGGACGGGGAGACGGACACGACACGAGACGGGTGCGGACGCGATCGCGAAACGCGCGACGATCACAGAGCTCCGAGACACCACACATCATGCTAGAGATCGAAATCGACGACACGACGTTCACGGCCGAACTGCACGAGGACGACGCCCCGGCGTCCGTCGCCGCGGTCCGGGAGTTCCTCCCCCTCGAATCGGAGTTGATGCACGTCCGTTGGAGCGGAATCGCGACGTGAATCAACATCGACGAGATCGATCTGCCCGAAGTCCCCCGGGAGAATCACACCGTCTACCCGTCGCGGGGCGACCTCCTGCTGTATCCGGGATATCGGAACGAACAGGAGATCCTCGTCCCCTGCGGGCCGACCTGTTTCAAGAGCCCGGCCGGGGAACTCGCCGGAAACCACTTCGCGTCCGTGGACGCGAGTGCCGAGGAGCTCAAGGCGATCGAGGAACGGACGCTGCGCGACGGCGTCCTCGGTGTGACGGTCCGGGAGAGAGACGAATAACGACGGCACCGATTTCTGCGACGCTGCGCGACGGCGTCGATCACGCAGACCGCGCGGCGACGATCGAGACTCGTCGGAATCCGCTGGGTGGCGGTCGCCGCACGGGGTTTCGGTGAGGCAGTGACCGACGTACCGTATCCACTGGAGTGGACCTGCCCCCGATCGCAAATTGAGCTACGCCACCTAAGGTAGGTGACGTAGCTACGGTATTCGAGGAGGGCGTTCCGGGAGAACCGAGACGTGTCACGCGGCGTCTATCGGGGACGGAATCGGACCCACCGCGCTTTCGTCGATTCGATCCACTCTCGTGTCTCCGTCGCCCGCATCCACTCGGTAGAAGGGGGTCCGACGCTCCGACGTCGCTCGTCGAGGGAGGAGACGTACCCTCGTAATTCCGGGTGAACGAGTTCGACGCCGAGGCCACGGAGGAGCACCACCCTCGACGAACCGAGCAGGGTGAGCACAGTATATCGAGAGAGGAGATAGTGACGACTCACTCACAACATACCCACACCCCACGTTGTAAGTGTTTCTCCGCGAGAGCGGGCGTGACGGGGGGGACGGTGGAACACCGAAGCGACGATCCACCGGCACCCGACCATGACCCCCCGTGTTGTAAGTGTTTTCGGGACCGTCAGACGCTGAACTCGCTTTGCACGTGGGATCGAGTGGAGTCCTCGAACGACCCGAGGAGGCTGTCAACGGAGGAGGGAAATCCCTGTTCGAGACGCTCGTCCTCGCGGAACGTCTCGACGATGATCCGGGGTTCATCGACGAGCGAGTAGATGTACGATCGGCCGCCACGCCGACCGAGGTTGTGCTCGCCCTTCTCGAGGAGGCCGAACATCTCGAGCGTGTCGAGGTGATCACGCACGCGGCTCTCCGAGAGCGTGTCCGCGTCGACGCGATCGCAGAGGTCTTTGTACAGCGAGTAGATCGTCTTCACCTTCGCCTCGCCGTCGGGATCGATCACCAAGAGCGTCGTCGCCATCAGGACGAGTTGCATCTGACTGGTCAACCGTTCGGTGATGATGTCGCGCGTGTTCGCGCGGTCGACCTCACTGCGAGCGATGCGGACGTGGTCCTCGAGGACGCGGGTATCGCCCTCGTGGCGCGCGATATCCCCCGCGGTTTCGAGGAGGTCGAGTGCCATCCGGGCGTCGCCCGAGTCCTGTGCGGTGAGCGCCGCCGTGAGCGGGATGACGTCCTCCGAGAGGACGCCGTCGCGGAACGTCAGATCGGCGTAGTAGGAGAGGATCGAGCGGAGTTCGTTCGCGTCGTACGGCGAGAACTGGATCTCTTTCTCACAGAGCGTGGATTTGACTCGCTGAGAGAGGTTCTCGCGGAACTTGAAGTTGTTACTGATCCCGACGATACCGACCTCGGCGTTCTCGAGTTCGCCGATGGCCTTCGCACGCGGGAAGTCGTAAAGGAGCTCTTCGTCCTCGCCGAGCTTGTCGATCTCGTCGAGGATCACGATGACGTAGCCGCCGATCTCGTCGAGCGCGTCGTAAATCCGATCCCAGAGGGTGTCGGGATGCGTTCCCTGTTTGAAGTGTTCCTCGGGGTAGAGTTCGTTGGCGAGATACTGGAGTACCTTGTACGTGGACGTGCGCTTGTTACAGTTGACGGTGAGCGTCGTGAGCGCGACGTCGGCGTCGTCGGCTTCCGCTTCGAGGAACTCGATGACCTTCTGTGTCGTCGCGGTCTTCCCCACACCGGTCTGTCCGTAGATGAAGACGTTGGGCGCGCCGAATCCGTCGGGAATGTCCTGGAGCGCGGCCGCGTACTCCTGGATCTCCTCCCCGCGTTCGAGGATTTCGTCCGGAGTGTACCCCTCCTTGAATGGTTCCTTATCACGAAAGACGTGATTCGATCCCTTGAACGGCGAATCCATACCCAACCCGTTACGCTCCATCCATATCAACCCTACCCTGCAAGTGTTCTAACTGTTCTAAGTGTTCCCAAAAACCCGGGAACACACCCCCTCCAGATTGTAAGTGTTCTCCCACTCAGGAAGGCGTGGGGGAGAGACGGGCGGAGATAGTACACGAGACGAGGGCGCACGTGATGAGTAACGAACAGTAGAAGCGACCGGTCCTACGACACTACTACTAGCTAGCCTAGTTGCTAGTATAGTAGTATTAATCCTTGTGGTGCAGTCAAATATCTCTAAAGGCGTTTATCCTACTATACAGCGTCTTAGACGCGTTTAAACACTTACAATCTGGGGTGTCTGGTCGTATCTAATCGTCCTTCTTTATATTCTATCGAGGATTCTACCCACCCACCCCCTCCTCGCTGTCCACCCGAGAACACTTACAATCCGGGGGGAGGGTGTGATCACCTGCCGCCGAAACTCAAGCTGCAGAGGTTCGGATTTTGACCGATCTACAAACGAGTGAGCGAGATTATCAGGGTGATTCGGGCGAGA
Organism: Halarchaeum nitratireducens; assembly: GCF_014647155.1. GTDB lineage: Archaea > Halobacteriota > Halobacteria > Halobacteriales > Halobacteriaceae > Halarchaeum > Halarchaeum nitratireducens. Next base: position 171,774 of record NZ_BMOQ01000006.1, read on the forward strand.
GTTCTTAGGGCATGACCCGGCTATGGAGTGGGATCTGCTCTCGGAAACAACTTTGAGGAACCCGCGAGAAGAAATAGCCGATAGTCGCTGCTGTAGGGTTTTCGGCACTGTCTAGTTTAGCACCTCCTCAATCGGCGTGTTTCCGTCGAGAGCTTGATGCGGTCTCTGATGATTGTAGTAATGCACAAACTATCAACCGAGACATAAATTAGAGTTCTGCCGTATAGTCGGAGATTACGGTCTCGAAGAGATTGCTACAGCACTCCCAGAGGAGTTTCGGAGGAGACTCTGCTTCGAACACGGCCCCTTCGTAGCGTGGCGTCTCCATTGAGGCCGTCTGGTACTGAAAGTGCGCTACGCCGAGATCGTCGTGATCTTCATCTTGGTGCCAGCCGCAATGGAACTCCAAGTTTGGATCGGCGTAGTCGATTCTGAATTCGTCGTGGGGCGGCGTCAGTTTCCAGTGGACCTCGAGCTGTGGTGACTCAGGCCCGGTCGGTGGAACGACTCGCTGTGGGTCGATCTCAGCGGCGAGGTACCGTTTCTGGATCGCGTCTGGCTCGAACCTGACGGAGATGACTTCGACTTGTCGTTCCAGTACGTCCTTGAGCGTCCGATAGAGAGCCGGGTTTTCCGCTCCAGGATTCATGCGGAGGCGGAGCGCCGCTCACCGGGGAAGCGGTCGTAGAGCCGGAGCGCGTCTTCGACGAGACGACGGCGCGTTTTGAGGTGGTCCCACTCGCGGGCCGCCTGACGACGTTCACGCTCGTCCGTAACGTCTTCTGTCCTCCCGAGGCTCGCGCGTAATTCGTTGGGGGTTTCGACGTCGTATTTGGCCTTCCATGCTCGAATCTGTTCGTTCATCTCTTCGAGACTCGCGGCGAGGTCGTCAGGCGAGTGTTCTTCGTAGAGCTCGCGCATCTCGATGAGGTACTGACCGACGGGGTCAGGCTCATACGTGGTCTGCTGGCCGCGTGTATCCGCGTTCAGCTTGCCGTCGTCTGTGAGACGTTTGAGGTACTTGGTCGCCGTCTCGTGGGCTACCTCGGCCTCTGCGGCGATCCAGTTGGCCGTTCGGGGTTCACTGACGGCGAGTGCGATTGCTTCGACGCGCTCGGCCGCCGACAGACCGTCAGTCCAGCTTTGGTTCGGTTCGTCGTTCATGACTCCGTCTACGTCCTCAATGAAGAAATAATTTGATGTGGTTCAGAATATATCGAAGGGTAAGTCCCGCTTAGAAATCGTTGAGGACCTCCTAGATTCGGCTGAGGAGATGGTCTACGTTGATAACGTGCTGATGGACCGGGAGTTCGATAGTCAGATGTTCTGGAGATGATCAGCCAGCGTGGGCTCTCCTACGTCGTGCCAAAGGGGATGCAGACGAGTGAGAAAGCACAAGCCAAACGCCTGCTCCAGCAGGATCAAGACCGTTACGAAACCGACCGGAAAATCTATCTCGGGAAGAACGAATGGCACGAGACAACCCTGATATACCGACGGAAAGAAGACGCTGAGCATGATGATCACCGGCAGTACTCGGTGTTCATGACGAATCGAGGGAGCGGACACCTCGTGGAGTACGGCTAGCGCTGGGAGATCGAGAGCGCCTACAGGTCTATCAAGCGGTTTAAGGCCGCCACCACGTCGGAGGATTTCGGGTTGCGATTCTTATATTTCGCGTTCGCCTGCCTGCTGTACTCGATTTGGCGAGCAGTGGACCTGCTCGTGCAGGTCGAATTGAGGGGTGGATATGAACATTCACCGATCGTGATGGCAGACAATACGCCCACGCTGCTGAAGAAGGAAACCGGAATTGGGGAGAGAGACACTCGGCCTGAGTTAGCGCGGTGGCTGAGTGGCTACACTACCAGACGTCTTCGAAAGTTGACGATATAGTTGGTAATACAACACGAAAGCACGATTGAGAGCCAATCTGGAGCCGTACTCGATTACTTATTTGGCCGAAACCACACACCACAAACCGCTAAACCCGCTGTAGTCTCAACCTCCAAACTACACGAATATGTATAGCTATCAGTGATTTACTAGCAACACGATTGAACCGTATTAGCGTTTGTCCAAAACGTGTGGATGATCGTACTGTGGCATCCACACCCCCGTCGGAACTTTCGGACGGACGGTGGTATCGACTCGGTTAGTGAGTCGACGTACGAGACGCTGATGCCTTTCTTTGTCCGGGATGTTGTGTGGACACGTGATCGACGTCGTCGTCGGGCGGTCGCCGAATGGTCGCTACTCCCCTTTTCGGAGGCGTTCGTCTAAGAGCTCGCCGCGTGCGTGCCACGTCCGGGGACGGTAGGCGACGACGAGCGCGGCGGCGAAGAACGCCGCGACGAGGCCGACGACGACGGGGCCGGGGACCATCCCGACGGCCGCCGTCCGGAGCCAGTACTCGGGTGAAAAGGCGGTGATCCGGACGAACCACGCGACGTGTAGGACCGCGAGGAGCGGGAGGTAGATGCGCCGGAGTCGATGTGCGAGGGCCTCTTCGGTGGTGATCTTGAGCACGGGCTTTCGGTAGTCGGTACCGAGCTTCTCGCGCCACGCGGGGTCGCTGACGTCCCGCGTGGGGTCGAGGCCGACGGACCAGACGTTCTCTTGGAGGACGCGGACGCGCGAGCGCCAGATGTCGTAGCCGCGATAGCGTCGCGCCTCGATACCGAGGAAGACGCCGAGCGTCGCGATACCGACGAGGACGATGTAGTGGGGGTTGCTCGGACTGGAGAACGCCCACGTGAGGATGGCGGCCATGACGACGACCGCCCAATCCGTGGTCTTATCGAGGCGTTCGCGCCAGTACGTCATCCGGTGGACTTCGCCGCGGTAGAGGTGCGCGAGCGCGCCGCTCGGCCCCATGTCTTCGTCGAGGAGGCCCTTCCCGACGTCGCGGAACGCCTCGTCCGTCGGATCGTCCGGGTGCTCGTCGGTCATCGGTGGCCCCGGTTCACACGAGGAGTTGGATGTCGGCCTCGGCCATGTCCTGGATGGCGGTGGCGGCGCCGACGCCGGTCGTGACGCCGTCGTAGAAGTCGGCCTCGTCGTACCCCATGAGGTCGATCGTCATCTGACAGGCCTGGAACTCGACGCCCATGTCGAGGCCGGTGCCGAGGAGTTCCTCGACAGTCGCGGTGTCGTTGTCCGCGATGCGTTTCTCCATCATGCGCGTCGTGAGGCGGTCCATTCCGGGGAGCGCGCCGAGCAGGTTCGGGAGGGGCATGTTCGGGTTACCGACGGCGCTCAGCTTCAGGTCCTTCGAGCGCTCCTCGTGGAGGATGTCGAGCCCCCAGAAGGTGTGAAAGACGGTCACCTCGTAGCCGAACGCCGCGGCCGTCGAGGCGAGGATGAGCGGCGGGTAGGCCATGTCGAGCGTGCCCTTCGTGGCGATGATCGACATCTTCGGCGGCCCGTCGTCCTCGTCCGTCGCGGCGTCGAGCTCCGCGACGTGGGCTTCGAGCTCCGCGACCCGTGCCTCCAGTTCCGCGCGACTCGGCGCCGCGCCGTCGTCCGCGGATGGGGTATCGGTGCTCATTCGGTCTTACGGACGTAGTGCGTGTAGCGCCCGTCGGCCTCGTCTGCATCCTGATCGAGGAGCTCGACGCCGTCGGTGGTCTCGGCCCAACCGCCGAGGTCGCTCACGCTCCCCGGGTCCGTCGCGAGCACTTCGAGGACCGCGCCCGCATCCAGCTCGTCGACGGCCTGCTTCGTCTTCACGACCGGCATCGGGCAGTTCTGTCCCGTCACGTCGAGCGTCTCGGTGATCTCGTAGTCTTCCATGGTATTGACCTCACAACCCAATACCGTATCAGATATGAAAAGCGTATCGGTAGGCGTGGACGAACGGGGCAATACCGATGGCGGTATAGCCACACTTACTACCGCGTTCGAATCTCAATAGGGGAAAGTGAGATTCAGTATTGTGTATATAGTGTATTTCTATGCAAAGCCTTATTTTCGACTGGACGGTAGTGCGGGGTGTGATGAGCGACGACGCGACCGCGGCGACGGACGACACGGTCGGGACGGTCACGGCCGAGCGGCTGAAAGAACGCGTAGACGCCGGGGAGGCGGTCTTCCTCCTCGACGTCCGGAGTGAGGACGACTACGCGGAGTGGCACATCGACGGCGCGACCGTCGAGAGCGTCAACTACCCGTACTTCGAGCTCCTCGATGGCGTTCCCGACGACCTCCGCGACGCCCTCCCGGACGGTCGGCGAGTCACGGTCGTCTGCGCGAAGGGCGGCTCCAGCGAGATGGTCGCCGAGACGCTCGCCAACGAGGGGTACGACGTCGACCACCTCGAACGCGGGATGAAGGGGTGGGCGCGCCTCTACGAGTACGACGAGCTCGACGTCCGCGCGACGATCCCCGAGAGTCGCGGAACGGCGAGCGGCCACCGCGGAGCCGCGAGCGACGTCACGATCGCGCAGTACCGGCGCCCCTCCTCGGGCTGTCTCGCGTACCTCGTCGTCTCGGACGGCGAAGCCGCCGTGATCGACCCGCTGCGCGCGTTCGCCGAGGCGTACGTCCAAGACGCCCGCGCGCTCGGTGCCGACCTCGTCTACGCGATAGACACGCACGTCCACGCCGACCACGTCTCCGGGATCCGCACGCTCGCCAACCGCGGAACCGCGGGCGGTGCCGACGGGACCCGGAACGGCGCGACGCCCGTCCTCCCCGCGGCCGCCGCCGCGCGCGGCGTCGACTACGATGTCGACTACGAGACGGTCGCGGACGGCGACACCCTGACAGTCGGTGACGTCGAGATCGAGGCGATCCACACGCCCGGCCACACGACCGGCATGACGACCTATCGCGTCGGGCGTGTGCTCTTCACCGGCGACGGCCTCTTCACGGAGAGCGTCGCGCGTCCGGACCTCGAAGACCCCGAGGCCGCCCGGAACGCCGCGCGCACCCTCCACGCGAGCCTCCGCGCCCTGATCGAGCGCTTCGGCGACGACGTGAACGTGATCGTCGCGCCCGCGCACTACTCGGACGCCGCGACGCCGAACGCCGACGGCACCTACACCGCCGCCCTCGGCGATCTCGTCGCGTCGATGGACGCGCTCTCCATGGACGAGGACGCGTTCGTCGACTACGTCGTGCGCGACATGCCGCCTCGTCCGGCGAACCACGAGTCGATCATCGCGACGAACCTCGGCCGCGAGTCCCACGACGACGAGTCGGCGTTCGAACTCGAACTCGGGCCGAACAACTGCGCCGCGAGCGAGGACGCGATGACGGGTGAGTGACGTGTCGGCGCTCGCATCGCCCCTCGGCGTCTTCGAGCCGATCTCTCGACTCGTAGCGGCGTCGCCCGTGTTCCCGTCGGTCCTCGGTGCTTTCGAGTCGACGCCGTTCCCCGACGGCGTCACGCACTACGCCGTCGGCGGCACGCTCGTCGGCTTGGGCGTGGCGATCGTCTATCTCGCCACCGCCATCACCGCCGGGAACTCGACGTTCTTGGAGACGACGCTCTCCTACGTCTCCGACCTCCCGCGGTTCAACCAGGCGAAGTACGTCGCGTCGCGTGACTGGCGCGTCGTCCTCGCGCTCAGCACGGTCGCGGGGGCGGGGCTCTACACGTTCCTCCTTGGGAGCGCGTGGACGACCGACGTCGGGCTGTGGCGCCTCGCCATCGGCGGCTTCCTCGTCGGCGTCGGTACGCGCGTCGGGAAGGGCTGTACGATGGGCCACGGCGTCTGCGGCCTCGGGTCGGGGTCGCGCGTCTCGGTGGTGAACGTCGCCGTCTTCGTCGGCGTCGCCACCGTCACCGCGCTCGCCGTCGCCGCCGCGGGGGTGAGTCCGTGATGGCGGATCGCCACCCCCTCTTCTACCCCGTGATCGTCCTCGGCGGCCTCGTCGAGGGGTTCGGCCTCGCGTACAGCCAGATGGCGAAGCCCGAGGTCGTCCTCGGCTTCCTCCAACTCGACGACTTCGGTCTCCTGCTCGTGATGGTCGCCGCCGCCGTCGTCATCGGCGCCGCGATCTTCGCGGGCGTCGCATTCCTCGGCGAGGCGCCCCTCACGGGGACGCCCTACCGTCGTCGCCTGACGTCCATGGATCGGAACGTCCTCGTCGGCGGCGCGATCTTCGGCGTCGGCTGGGGGCTCTCCGGCATCTGTCCCGGCGCGGGCTACGCGAGCGTCGGCATCGGGAACTATCCGATCCTCGTCGCCATCGCCGCGATGTTCCTCGGCGCGTACGCCCAGGGGTACTGGCGCGCGCGCACCGCGGACGACGCCGCCGGCGCGCCGGACGCGGTGGAGTGACCCTCGACGCCGCGATCCCGGCGGTTCAATATTGCATCCTCCACGCAAATACTTTTGAGCGTACGGCGCGTATCGGACACGATGCCTGATTCGATGAGCGAGATGCTCCAACAGGACATGGAGTGCGAGGGCCTCTTGGAGTGTTTCCACGGGCTGAAAGCGCTCGACGAGGACATCTTCCGCGTGCTGTGTGAGCGCGAGGAACCGCTCACGGTCGACGAGATCGCCGACGCGGTCGACCGGGAGCGCTCGACCGCCTACCGGTCGGTGCAGCGCCTCCTCCAAGCGGGGTTCATTCAGAAGGAGCAGGTGAATTACGAGCAGGGCGGCTACTACCACGTCTATCGGCCGCGTGACGGCGAGGCAATCGCCCAGGAGCTCCAGCGGACGCTCAACGACTGGTACGCGAAGATGGGCCAGCTCATCGGCGAGTTCGAGCGAAAGTACGGCGACGAACCGGAGCCCGCGGCCGCCGAGAGCTGACGGCCCGGTCGGCTAGCGCCCACTCACGCCGTCGCCGCGGAGAGCGAGCTGAGGACGCGCTCGAAGCGCTCGCGAACCTCGGTGGCGATCCCGCCGAGTGCCGGATCGTTGACGGGTTCGAGGAGTGCCTCGGGATCGGCGGCGCGCACGGCGACGCTCCCGTTGTCGGCCTCGTAGACGATGTTTCACGGGAGGAGCGAACCGAAGCCGGGCTCTGCCGTCGGCCCTCGTATGCGAGCGGCGGGTCGCAGGCGCCGAGGATACGGTACTTCCGGAAATCGACGTCGAGATTCGCTGCGAACGTCGCTTCCACGTCGGTATCGCAGAGGACACCACCCCCCTCGGCGAGCGCGTCTTCGGTCCGCGCGACGACGTCCTCGAACGATCCGTCGACCTCCGCGTCCAGAGTATAGGACACAACTCACAATACTACTCTGCTCGACTTAATCTTCGTGTCGCGCCGCTGTAGAGCGGCGTCGCGCCCACTTCGAGCCGTCGGTAGTGACCGTTCCCGATCCGACGGCCGCCATGAACAGCCCTGTGTCGTTTTATCGGTGGACCGCGAACGAGGTGACGTGCACTCAGGCGTCTCGGTAGCGTCGGACGAAGGCGAGCGCGACGCGTTCCTCGACGACATCGGTACTGAATCGACGTACAGTGGGGAAAGCAACGGTGCGTGACCTCTCGGGGCTGTTCGAACCGGATCGCGTCGCCGTCGTCGGTGCGACCGAGCGGCCGGGGTCGGTCGGTCGAGCGCTCTTCGAGAACCTCGCGGATTTCGACGGCGACGTCGTGCCCGTCAACCCGAGCCGTGACTCGGTGTTCGGCCACGCGTGTTACGCGTCGATCGGTGACGTCCCACGTCCGGCGACGGTCGATCTCGCGGTCGTCGCGGTCCCGGCCGCGACCGTGGTCGACGCCGTCGGACAGCTCGGCGAGGCGGGCGTCGAAAACGTCGTCGTCGTCACCGCCGGGTTCCGCGAGGCGGGCGAACGCGGCGGCCGCTTGGAGCGCGACCTCCGCGAGACGGCGCTGACCCACGACATCAACCTCGTCGGCCCGAACTGCGTCGGAATCATCAGCACGCCCGCGGGACTGAACGCGACGTTCCTCAGGGGTACGCCGCCGGCGGGATCGATCTCGCTGCTCAGTCAGTCCGGCGCGTTCATCGCCGCCGCCATCGGTTGGGCCGCGCGTAACGACGTCGGGCTGAAGGACGTCGTCTCGCTCGGGAACGAGGCGGTGCTCGACGAGACCGATTTTATCGCGGAGTGGGCCGCGGACCCGGAGACGGACGTCGTCCTCGCGTACCTCGAGGACGTCGACGACGGCCGACGCTTCATCGAGACGGCGCGCTCGGTCTCGGCAGAGACGCCCATCGTCGCGCTCAAGGCCGGTCGAACGGACGCGGGCGGTGCCGCCGCGGCCTCGCACACGGGGGCGATGGCCGGGAGCGACGAGGCGTATCAGGCGGCCTTCGCGCAGTCGGGCGTCGTCCGCGCGATGGACGTCGAGTCCGCCTTCGATTTCGCCCGCGCGCTCACGGGGCTCCCGGTCCCCGACCACGACGATGTCGCCATCGTCACGAACGGCGGCGGGCCGGGCGTCTTAGCGACCGATGCCGTGGGCGACTCTCGGCTCTCACTCGCCGACTTCGACGCGTCGACCCGCGAGGCGCTGGCGGACGTCCTCCCTACGCCGATCGCGGCGGCGAACCCGCTCGACGTCCGTGGCGACGCCGACGTCGATCGGTTCCGCGAGGCGCTCGACGTCGTCGCGGCCGCCGACGAGGTCGGTGGGGTGATCGTCCTCTGCGTTCCGACGGGCCCGCTCGCGTTCGACGATCTCGGTGCGGTCATCGGCGGTGTGCGCTCGCGCGTCGACAAACCCGTCGTCACCGCGCTCATGGGCGGCGCGGAGGTCGCGGCCGCCGAGTCCGTCCTCGGATCCCACGGCGTCCCGAACTACTTCGACCCGGCGCGTGCGGTCGAGAGCCTCGCGGTGCTCGCCGACTACCGGGACGGTGCAGTCCGCGAGCACGCGGCGACGACCGCGTTCGACGTCGATACCGAGCGCGCCGAGCGGATCGTCATACGCGCGCTCGATCGCGGCGTCGATCACCTCGGCGTCGAGGCGATGGAGCTCCTCGACGCGTACGGGATTCCGACGCCAGCGGGCGGTCTCGCGGAGAGCGAGGAGGGCGCCGCTCGGATCGCGGCGTCGATCGAGGGGCCGGTCGTGCTGAAACTCGCCAGTCCCGACGTCGTTCACAAATCCGATGTCGGCGGGGTCGAAGTCGGAGTTCCGACCGAGGACGTCCGCGAGACGTACCGCGCGATCGTCGAGCGTGCGCGCGATCACGACCCGGACGCGACCGTCCTCGGCGTTCGCGTCGAGGCGACGGTCACGCCCGCAGCGGGCGTCGAGACGATCGTCGGAGCGAAACGTGATCCGCAGTTCGGTCACCTCGTGATGTTCGGCCTCGGCGGGATCTTCGTGCAGGTCTTCGAGGACGCCGCCTTCCGCGTCGCGCCCGTGAGCGAGCGCGACGCGCGCGAGATGACGCGCGAGATCCAGGCGGCCCCGATGCTCCGCGGCGCGCGCGGCCGAGAGCCGGCCGACGTCGACGCCGTGGTCGAGACGATCCGGCGCGTCTCACAGCTGGTCTCGGACCTCCCCGCGATCACCGAGCTCGACATCAACCCGCTCGTGGTCTCACCCGAGGGGGTCTGCGCGCTCGACTTCCGCGCGCGCCTCGACGCCGCGGCCCGTCCGGGGGACGACTGCCCGAACTCCGACCCGCCCGAGTACTACTCGGACAGCTCCTCCGGGTCGAACATGTCCTCGATCGCGCAATCGAAATAGGCCGTGAGTTTGAACGCGAGTTCCAGTGAGGGGTCGTAGCGCTCTCGTTCGATAGCGTTGATGGTCTGGCGGGTAACGCCGACGGCTTCGGCGAGATCTCCCTGACTCAACTCCGCCGCTCGTCGTCGTTTCGGGAGGTCGTTCTGCATTCTCGTTACGCGCTCCGCTGGACGATCGCGAAGCAGACGCCGTACAGGAGGAAGAGCGCCGAGAGGACCGCGATCGCCCCACCGATCGCCCCCGATATCTCGACGTAGCCGCCGGCGTCGAGAACGTACAGAGCCGGAATGATGCTGATGCCCAGAATCGTCGCGATGCCCATCGTTAGACCGCTCGCGCGGTTATGGAGGTCGTAGTCGCGTTCGTCTTGTAGTGTCGTGTCGCTCCACCACGGTGCGAGGAAGGCGATACCGGCCCCGAGCCAGGCACCACACAGGTAGACGACCGTTCCGAGGAGTCGTTCGTCGAGTACGATTCCGGCGAGCAATCCGATGACACCGACGGCGATGATTCCGTAGACGAGCCGTCTGTACGTTCGCCGCGTGAGGGCCGGTCCGCTTCGTTTCGATCCCATGGTGGAAAGCTCACTTTACAGTAAAGTTATCTTTACACCACATATTAAATCTTGTCAAATACATCTGATACTTGTCGCACCCCCTTCCGATGGTGACGTCCTTTCACTCTCGATCCCCTCTCTCGGGAGATCCTGATCAAATCGCTCTCACGGTCGGCCGGCTCGCGTCGGTCACCCTCGCCCTCCGTCTCTCCTTCCTTCTCCCGATCGCCTACGCGCTCCCGTCGGTCACCGGCGCCGCCGGACGGGTCCACGCGAGCGACTATCCGTCCGGGTGGTACGACGCCGCGGCGCTCGTCGAGAGCGGCGGCGAGAGCCGATCACCCCCGTCTGATCGACTGAGACGTCTTCGGTGCCGATCTCGGTCCTCGTCTCCGGTGTCGGCGCAACAAACCACCGTATCTACCTCAGCTACCTCAGCTACCTCAGCTACCGTATCCGATGTGGGTAGCGAAGCCGTCGTACGTCTCGCGGATCGGTTGGTTACGCTCAGCGGACGGTGCGGTCCCGTCGCCGCTACGCCTTTGCGTCGGCGGACCGAACCGTAACGTCTGTTCACGACGCCGTGTTCGGCGTCTTCGGGGCGCTCGAAGTGCTCGTGCCGCGACGCGTGGTCGACTTCTGGTTCGCGCTCGCCACGGCGGAGAGCGAGGACGGCGACGTCGAGCTCGCCGACCGGGTGTACACGGCCGCTCGCATCGAGGAGGTCGTCATCCTCGCGTGGCTGCTCGCTCGCCGCCGCAATCGAGCGGCCGCCGAATGAATCGTCGCGCGTCGTCGTGTTCCGACGGGTCACGGGCCGGGGAGTCTGCGATGGTTCGATCCGGGTGACGTCCGCTTCCGGCCGAGCGTGCGGACGGCCTCCGCTCGACTACGTCGTCCGCCCGCCGGCGTCGATTGCGCCGCTGTCGAGGTCGTTCTCGACGTTCCGTGCCGCACGAACCATGTTCTCTATCTTGCTTCGGGCGACCTCGCGTGGGAGGAGCTTGACGCCGCAGTCGGGACTGACGGTGAGATTCTCGGGGGGGACGACTCGCAGGCCCTCGCGGATGTTCGCCTCGATCTCGGTGACGGACTCGACGTCGGTCGTGTGGACGTCGACGACGCCGAGACCGAGGTCGGGTTCGAAGTCGTCGCCGGTGAAGACGTCGAGTTGGTCGTAGTCGCCGTTGGCGAGTTCGACGTCGAACTCGTCGATGGGGTAGTCGTTGAGCTCGGGGTAGATCCGCGAGTAGTCGCCGTAGCAGACGTGGAGGCCGATCCGGACGCCGTCGGGGAGTCCGGTGACGATCCGTTCGAGACACTCGCCGACGACGGCGTGGTCGTCGGGGGTCGTGGCGAGCGCGGGCTCGTCGATCTGGATGTAGCGCGCACCGGCCGCGACGAGGCCGGCGATCTCCTCGTTGACGAGGTCGGCGAGCTCGTAGGCGAGCGTCTCATCGCTCCCGTACGCCTCGTCGAAGCTCCACGACGCGAGGGTGTAGGGGCCGGTGATCGGGACTTTGACCGGGCGCTCGGCGACGTCGGCGGTGAACTCGTACTCCTCGCGGAGCCACGGTTCGTCGTACGTGACCTCGGAGACGACGCTGGGCTTGTCGAAGTAGTTGTGCCCCCATACCTTCACGGGACCGTTGAACTCGTAGCCGCCGATGCGTCGAGCGAAGAACTCGACCATCTCCTCGCGGCGCATCTCGCCGTCGCAGACGACGTCGAGGCCGGCGCGCTCGTGTTCGCCCGTGATGAGCCGGCTCGCGTCGTCGACGGCTTCGTCCCACGCCTCGTCGTCGAACGCGGACGAGTCGTCGTGCAGGTCGCGCGCGCGATTCAGCCACGTGGGCTTCGGGTAGGAGCCGACGACCGTGGTGAGGAGGAAGTGGTCGTTCGGGTGGTCGGCGGGCCGGAACCGCTCACGGTCGCCCGTCATCGCGCACCCTCCGTGGCCGCGGCGAGCGCGTCGAGCTTCGCCTCGAACTTGCCGACGGGTAAATGGAACAGCCCCGTGTTCGGAGTTAGGTACGCGGCGTCGACGTCCGTCGTCGCGCACTTCGCGAAGCGGTCGGCTCGATCGTTGATCGTCTGCCGCGACTCGACGCGCGTGTTCTGCCCGTCGACGACGCCGAGGAGTACTCGCGGTGGCGTGCCGTGCTCTGCGGCGAGGGTCGTCGCGGCCTCCGGGTCGGTGACGAGGTCGTAGCCGAGTCCGTCCGTGTCGGTGTCGAGGAGGCGACGGTAGAGGCCGTCGTCGGGCGCGCCCCAGTACGTGTGGACGAGCACGTCCGCGTCGGTCGCGGCCGCGACGGTGTCGATCGCGTCACCGATCCGTTCGGACGCCTCTGCGTCCGGTGGCTCCGTTGCAAATCCCGGTTCGAGGAGCGTGAGCGTCTCGACGGCGTCCGGGAAGGCGGCGACTTCGCCCGCGAGGAACTCCGCGACCCCGTCGAGGAACGCCGCGGACGAGCCGTAGTGTTCGTCGCGTGCGAGGCCGGCGAGCGAGTACGGTCCCGGGAGCACCGCCCCGAGGTCGTCACAGCGCTCCGCCGCGGCCGACAACTCCGACGGGACGTCCCCGCTCGGCGTCAGCTCGTCGGTCACGATTGGCTCGCGATAGAAGTTATTGTTGTCGTAGTAGCGGACGATTCCGCCGGTCCGGACGTTCTCGTGGACGCAGAGCGGATGAGCGAGGAGGTCGTCCCACCGTCCCTGTCCTTCGACGAGCCGATCGAGGCCTGCCTCGCGCTGTCGGTCGATGTAGTGACGACGAGTCGCTGCGTACGCGTCGCGCGTCGCCCGTGCCTCGTTGCCATCGATGAGATCTGATTTCTGGTGGCCCTTCAGCTCGGCGAGCCGCTCGCGCTGCCCGTCGGGAAGCGGAAAGAGGCCGACCGTCGTCGCAAGTCTATCCATGTACATCTACCGATGGGACGCCATTTGATAATAATTTCTCCGTTGCCTATGCCTAGCAGTTATTTATATCTCGAGCCAGCTAGCCGAGGACGTGAACCGACGCAGACAACGGAGCGGCGCGATACCGATCGCCGACGCGATCGGTCCACAGGCCGTCCGGAGGTGGCGCGGGTGAGCGACGCCACCGGATCGATCGGCGTGGAACTGACGCCAGACGTCCCGGCCGACGCCGTCGGCTCGCTCGCGGCCGACACCGAACGCGCCGGCTTCGACCGCGTCTTCGTCTCCGCGCACTACAACAACCGCGACCCCTTCCTCGCGCTCTCGCGCGCCGCGGCCGCGACGGAGACGATTCGCCTCGGGCCGGGGATCGTCAACCCGTACGAAACGCACCCCGTGACGCTGGCGTCGCGGATGGCGACGCTCGCGGAGCGAAGCGACGGACGTGCGCTCTTCGGACTCGGTGCCGGTGACGCGTCCACGCTCTCGGCCCTCGGTATCGAACGCGAGCGCCCCCTCCGACGCGTTCTCGAAACCACGCGTGTCGCACGCGCGCTCTGGAACGGCGAGCGCGTCGATCACGACGGAACGTTTCGCGCCGTCGACGCGGCGCTCGACTACGACGTCAGCCCGCCGCCGGTCTACGTCGGGGCGCAGGGTCCGGACATGCTCCGGATGAGCGCCGCGCACGCCGACGGGGTGTTGGTAAACGCCGCCCACCCCGACGACCTCGCCGCCGCGGCAGCGCGGATCGACGAGGGACGCACCGATCGCGCGTCGGCGCGCGGTCCCCTCGATACCGTCGCGTTCGCCGGCGTCAGCGTCGCCCGCGATGCCGACGCCGCGCGCCGCGCCGCCCGGCCACCCGTCGCGTTCGTCACCGCGGGTGCGCCCCGAGACATCCTCGATCGACACGGCCTCGACCCCGAGCGGGCGGCGGCCATCGGCGACGCGCTCAGCGCCGGGGCGTACGACGACGCCTTCGCGGCCGTGTCGCCCGCGATGATCGACGCGTTCTGCATCGCCGGCGATCCCGCGGACGTCGAGGCCCGCCTCCGCTCGGCGTTCGAGCACGTCGATAGCGTCGTCGCCGCCGCCCCCCTCGGCCCGGACCGCTCGACGGCGATCGATCTCCTGGGAACCGTCTTCGAGCGGGTGCGTGCGCCGTGACGCACGGGATCGCAGACGACGCCCAACTCGCCCTCCTCCTCGAACTGGCCGCCACACCGAAACCGGGCAACGTCGACCGCGAACGCGACCATCCCGATCTCCGCTTCGAGCAGTTCCTCGCCGGCGCCGTCGGCGCTCGCCCCGGTCTCGACGCCGCGGCCGCTGGCGCCCCGGTCGGTACCGCGTTCGAGACCGCCGTCGCCGGCATGGCGGCGCGGGCGCGGGACAACACGCAGTTCGGCGCGCTCCTCCTGCTCACGCCGCTCGTCAGCGCGGTCGCGGTCGCCGGCGAGGCGACGCGTGCGGCCGCCGCGGACGTACTCGAGGCGACGACCGTCGACGACGCCGCTCGGTTCTACCGCGCGTTCGAACACACCGACGTTCGCGTCGCCGATCCCCCCGACGACTTCGCCGGACTCGACGTCAGACGGGGGGCCGACGCGATCCCGACCCTCCGATCACGGGGGCTCACCCTCTCGGAGGTCGTCGTGGCGAGCGCCCCCGCCGACGGCGTCGCCCGCGAGTGGGCCACCGATTTCGAGCGGACGTTCGACGCCGCCGACTCGCTGCGGACGGGGACGGCGCCGCTCCCGGCGCGCATCTCGGAGACCTTCCTCCGACTGCTCGCGGACACTCCTGACGCACTCGTCGCCGCACGACACGGACATGACGTCGCGGAACGCGTCAGCGACCGCGCCGCGGAGCTCGTGGACGCCGATCGCGCGGACGTCGAGGCGTGGGCCGACCGCCTCGTCGAGGCGGGGATCAATCCGGGCACGACCGCCGACGTCGTCGCCGCGGCGCTGTTCGTCGCGCTCTCTCGGGGGCTCCGTCGATGACCGAGTGGCCCGTTTCCCTCCGCGGCGTGACGGAGAGCGTCGTCGCCACGGAGGGCCCGAACGATCGGTGGAACGTCGCCGCGCTCGGACTCCACGCGGGCGACGTCGTCACCGCGGAGACGTGGGGACGCACGCGCACGCGTCGCAACTTCGAGCGGACCGGCGTCGGCAACGTGTGTTTCACCCGGGACCCCCGCTTCTTCGTCGAGGCCGCACTCGCCGTCTGCGAGACCGACGAACCGACGTTCCCGGAAGCCGATGCCCGGGTCCGCGTCGACGTGACGCGCCGCGAGGCCGCCGAGCGCGACGGGACGCCGTGGGCGTCGTGGGCGCTCGAACCGACCGCCGTCACGGTCAGCGAGGAGCGCGTCCCGCTCACGAACCGCGGGTTCGCGGCCGTGATCGAGGCGACGGTCGCCGCCTCGCGCCTCGGCGTCGACGCCTACGACGACGCCGTCCTCCGCCGCCGGCTGGAACACGCGACCGCGGTCGCTCGCCGGTGTGGGGGGCCGGCGGAACGCGACGCGATCGACCGCGTGCACGACCTCGTGGAGCGCCCGTGATGGCCGACACCGAGCGCGCGTCCGTCTCCGCCGGGGCGCGCCTCCACTTCGGGTTCACGACCCTCTCGACCGAACACGACCGCCTATACGGCAGTCTCGGCGTCGCACTCGCCGATCCCCGCGTGACGGTGACGGCGACGCCCGCCGACGCGGTCGTCTGCCCCGACGTCGTCGCCGACTCCGTTCGCCGCACCGTCGACGCCCTCGGCGTGTCTGGCGCACGCGTCGAACTGACCGAGACCCTCCCCCGACACGTCGGGCTCGGGAGCGGCACCGCGACCGCCCTCGCGACGACGGCGGCCATCGCTCGCGTGTACGACCGGCGTCCGCGCGTCCGCGAGCGCGCCCCGGTCCTCGACCGCGGCCGCCGAAGCGGTATCGGCGTCGCGGCCTTCGAGGGCGGCGGCTTCGTCCTCGACGCCGGCCGGTCGACCGATACCTGTGGGACCCCCTCTCGGACGCCACCGTCGGACGGGTCGTGGACGGTCCCGCCGGTCGTCGCCCGCTACCCCGTCCCGCCGGCGTGGCGGTTCGTGCTCGTCGTCCCGGACGCCGACCCCGGCCGCTGCGGCGACGCGGAGGCGACGAGCATGCAGACGGCGATCGCCGATGCCGACCCGGAGACGGGTGAGCGGATCGCCGGGCTCGTCACCAGTCGCGTCCTCCCGGCGATCGTCGCGGGCGACGCCGCCGCGTTCGGCGCCGCCGTGACCGAGATCGGTCGGCTCAACGGAACGTGGTACGCCGACGAGCAGGACGGCGTCTATCGCCCGCCGGTCGACGCGCTCGTTGACACCCTCCTCGCCGACGACGCGATCACCGGGGCCGGACAGTCCTCCTGGGGACCGGTCGCGTACGGCGTGACGACCACTGCCGAGCGCGATGCGGCCCGGGCGGCCGGCGAGCGCGCGCTCGATCGTGCCGGCGTCACCGGCGACGTCCAACTCGTCGCGCCACAGAACTGTGGCGCTCTCCGGTGACGGGAGTCCACCGCCCGATCCTGACCGGGGTACAGGCGTCCTCGCCCCGATTCTCTCAGTGTCTCGTCGGGTCGCGTACGACTCAAATGCGTGGAGGCCGTACGATCAGCCGTGACTGCACGACTCGCGCTCCCGACGGGCGAAACGGTGACGCCCGAGGACGTCTTCTGCTACGGCGGCTATCCCTATCGGTTCCGGCCGCTCCCCGGCGACGAGTACGCCTTCGCGCTCTCCCCGCTCTACTGGGGGGAGAGCGATATGGACGTGCCGTTCCCGGACGAAGCGGCACTCGAAGCGCGGTGGGAGGGCTCCCGCGGCGTCCTCTCCGACGACGAGTGGCGTGCGTGGCTCGCCGACGCGCGCGACGACGAGCGCTTCGGCGACGACGAACTCGACGCGATCGCCGTCGAACTCGGTCTCGCGGACGACTCCGACGCGGCCCCCGCGAGCCCCGCCTCGCTCACCGATCGCGTGCGGGACACGCTCGGGCTCTAGACCTGCCCGCCGCACGCTGTCGAGGGCGCCACTCTCCTCGCGCCATTCGGGCGATCACCGGAGAACCGCGCGGACGTCAGTCCCGCCGCCCGTCCACGTCGAAGGCGAACCGCGCGCCACCGTCGTCCCCGTCCGCCACGGAGACCGCCCAGTCGTGCGCGTCCGCGATCTCCTTCACGATCGTGAGTCCGAGGCCGGAGCCGGACGCGTCCGTCGTGTACCCGGAGTCGAAGATCCGATCTCGCTCCGCCGGCTCGATCCCGTCTCCGGTGTCCTCGACCGCGAACCCCTCGTCGGTCGGCGTGACGATGACGGTGAGGTCCGCTCCGCCGTGCGTGATCGCGTTCGTGAAGAGGTTTTCGAGGAGCTGCTGGAGCCGGTTTCGGTCCGCCTGGAGCTCGCGCGACCCGTCCACGCGCAGGTCGGCGTCGCCCGTGGCGACCTGTTCCCAGGCCGCTCTCGCGGTCTCCCCGAGGTCGACCGTCGTGAGCGCGCCGATCTCCTCGCCCTGTCGCGCGAGCGTCGACAGCTCGTCCAACAGCTGCTCCATTCGGTCGAGCGCGCTCTCGACGCGCTCGAACGCGTCCTCGTCGCCGCCGCGGCCGAGGTCGAGATAGCCCTGTGCGACCGCGAGCGGGTTGCGGAGGTCGTGGGAGATGACGCTGGCGAACCGCTCTAGACGTTCGTTCTTCTCCTCGAGTTGCGCCTCGCGCTCCGCGCGCTCCAGCGCCGCTTCGACGTTCGCCGCCAAGATCTTCGCCAGCGAGTAGTCCGCGTCGTCGAACGCGTCGGTCGCCGTCGATCCGATCACCAACACGCCCCACTCGTCGATCGCTAAGAGCAACTCGCTCCCGATCGGCGACGTCGGATCGGACGCCGTCGAGCGGATTTCGAGGTCCCGAACGAGCTCGGACTTTCCCGTCTCGAAGACGGTCCACGCGACCGCCTCCCCGCGCGGGATCGGTCGCGGGTCGGACAACGCCTCCTCGTCCGTCGCGTACGATTCGGGGACGAGGCGATCGGCCGCCTCGTCGTACCGGTAGACACCGACGAAATCGAAGCGGAAGATCTCCGTCGTCGCGTCGACGGCCATCTCGACAACCTCGCTCGTCGAATCGGCACCCATGAGGTCGCGTGTCGTCTCGTGTAGCAAGGTAAGCTGCTCACTATACCGGTGTTCCTCGGAGATATCGGTGTAGACGGCGTAGCCGTCGGTCACCGTCGTCTCCGCCGTCAACGGGATCGACTGCACGCGGAACACCCGCAGCTCGCCGGTCGCCGTCCGGCGAAACACCTCCGACTCCTCGAACTGTTCGGCGGCGCGGGCCCGCTGGCTGATCTCGGCCGCACGCGCCCGAGCGGCGGGCGGCGCGATCAGCTCGTCGATCGACTCGCCCGTCACCGCCTCCTCGTCGTACCCGAACGTCCGCTCGAACGCCGGATTGACCGACTTGATGATCGGGCTCCGATCGACGAACTCGATCTCGGCGATGCAGTCGGAGGTGTTCGTGAACAGGGCGGATATCTTGGTGTTCTCGACTTGCACCTGTCGGCGGTGATGGCGACGCCGGCTATCGTAGACGCCGACGCCGAGGCCGACCAGAGTGGCCACCGTGACCGTGTGTGCGAAGAGGAGCGACGGCTTGAAGACGCCTTCGAGGAGTTGTAGCGTGTACACCCAGCCGAGGAGAACAGAGACGGAGACCGCGCTGAGAACGCTCCAGCGGGCGATCACGTACGTGGATTGTGCCGAGAGTCGACGGCACGTGATGAGCACGACGCCCGCGCCGACGAGCGCGAGGTTCAAGACGATCGGAAGCGAGTTCTCGAGGAGGGTCAGATACAGCGGGACGCCCTCGTCGATCACGTCGGCGGGGATGTCGTAGATCGCGAGCGCGAGAAAAGTGAGACCCAACAGCAAGACCGACCCGCCACAGGAGAGACGTTTCCAGCGACTCCGATACACGAAGCATAGATGCGCCTACCTGACTCAAAAAGTTTCGATCGGCCGCCGACGTCGTGCTCAGACGCCTCGGGTGTCTCGCGGTCCCGGTGTTCCTCGAAGGCGATCGTTCGGCTCGGCGGACGAACGCACGGCGCGTGCACCGGAATGGAGACGGCCGGAAGCGGATCTGCGGTCCGTAACTCGATGGCTCTCGTGTAAGTCCTATCGGTCTCCGAGACGCGTGCCGACGCCCGGAGCTACAACTCGGGCGGTATCGAAACGTGGCGTATGGAGTACACGACGCTCGGGTCGACCGGGACGGAAGTCAGTCAGATCTGTCTGGGCTGTATGAGCTTCGGGTCGGGCCGCGAGTGGATGATCGACCGCGACGCCGGTGAGGACCTCATCGAACGCGCTATCGAGCTCGGCGTGAACTTCTTCGATACGGCGAACACGTACTCGAACGGGGAGAGCGAGGAGATCCTCGGCGACGTCCTCGCGGAGTACGACCGCGACGAGCAGGTCGTCGCGACGAAGGTGTTCTTCCCGCCCGAGGACGACCCGCATCCGAACGCCACGGGTCTCTCCCGGAAGACGATCGAGCAGGAACTGGAGAACTCCCTCGATCGACTCGGGATGGAGACGATCGATCTCTACCAGATCCACCGCTGGGACCCCGAGACGCCCATCGAGCAGACGCTCCGGGCGCTCGACGACGCCGTTCGCCGCGGGCAGGTCCGCCACTTGGGCGCCTCCTCGATGTGGGCTCATCAGTTCGCGGACGCCCTCCACACCAGCGATCGCCTCGGACTGGAGCGCTTCGCGACGATGCAGAACCACTACAACCCGCTCTACCGGGAGGAAGAACGCGAGATGCTCCCCCTCTGCGAACGAGAGGGCGTCGGCGTGATACCGTGGTCGCCCCTCGCCCGCGGCGTCGCCGCGCGTCCCCACGAGGAGTTCGGTGCGACGACGCGCGGGGAGACGGACTCGTACCTCCACGACATGCCCTACCTCCGGGGCGGCGGCGAGGAGGTCAACGAACGCATCGAGGAGCTCGCCGACGAGAAGGGCGTGAAGATGGCCCAGATCAGCCTCGCCTGGCTCCTCCACCAGGACGCCGTCGACGCGCCGATCGTCGGCACGACGAGCGTCGAACACCTCGAAGACGCCGTCGAGGCCACCGAAATCGACCTTTCCGACTCCGACGTCGAGTACATCGAGGAGCCCTACGAGCCGCTCCCGATCGCCGGCCACGAGTGACCGACAGCGCGTGCAGATCGCGCCGCTCCGACGTGTCGTCGCCTCGAAAACGGAAGAATATCGATCGTCGCTGCGTGCGACGGGTGCGTCGTCTTACTGTCGGACGACGTTCGACGCGCGAGGCCCCTTGGGGGAGGACTCGATGTCGAACTCGACCTCGGTACCCTCGGTGAGGTCTTCGCCGCCGACGTCCTCCATGTGGAAGAAGACGTCTTCGTCGTCGTCGAGGTCGCCGTCGTCAGTCGAGATGAAACCGTAACCGCCAGTGTCGTTGAAGAAATCAACCTTACCGTGTGCCATTACGACCAAACGAAGGGCCACGTAAGGGATAACACTTCCGAGGGGCGAGGTACCACGCCCCTCTACGCTACGCCCGCCGAGGAACCACCGTGACGCCCCCTCCCCGACCTGCCGTCTCAGGAGTAGGCGACGGCGACCCTGTGCGACCCTCGACCGTTCCGGCGCGCGCCGACGCGACGTGCTGGTCGGGAACGCGGGTCTGACTCGTCGGACGGCGGTTCGCAGGGAGTCGTGCTAGCGTCTCTGGATCTCTCCATAGCGATTCGGGCGGCTATAATGCACTCATAGCAACCGCTTTCTTCGGAGACGCGTCCCCTCCACGTGATGGTGTCGACACGACGGAAGTTCATCGGGACCGCTTCCGCCGCCGCCCTGGCGAGCCTCGCCGGTTGTAACACGACCGCCTCCACTGACCAGTCCGCCGCTGGAACCGGGAGCGGCGGATCGGAGACGTACGACGTCGGCTACGGGGACTCACGGACGACGGTCGAGGCCTCGGCGTTCCCCGACACGCTGTACTTCTACTGCGTGCAGTCGGGGTGGATGAACTGGCCGTCGCTGATGCAGTCCTTCGAGGACTCCTACGGCGTCGCGGTCCACGACGACGACCGCTCGTCGGGCGAAGCCCTCCAGCACATGCGTTCGCACGCGAACAACACGACGCACTCGGGCTACAACGGCGGCTACACGTACGGCATCGTCGCCCACAACGACGGCTTCACGCAGGCGTACAAGCCGACGGGCTGGGACAAAGTGCCGGAGTCGCTGAAGACGAGCGACGGGCACGTGACCGCGACGCGGCGGGTGACGACGGCCGTCACGTATCGGAAGGACCTCTACGAGGAGCGCGGCCTCGAGAAGCCGACGACGTGGGCGGACCTGCTGCAGCCCGAGATCACGCAGGACCTCGCGCTCCAGACACCGCAGGCCGCCGTCGGGCTCGCGGCGGCGCTCTCTATCAACAACGCCCGCGGCGGGACGATGGACGACTTCCAGCCGGTCATCGACTACTACAACCGGATACAGGAGGGCGGCGCGGAGTTCACCGACAACTTCCTCGCGCAGTTCTCCCGCGGCGAGTACGCGACGTTCATCCGCTACGACTACTCCGGCCTCGACCTGAAGTACAACAACTCGGAAGTGCCGGAGGAGGACGTCGGCGTCGCCCTCCTCGGCGGCGAAAACGGGAACAAGGGCGCGCTCAACATGCCCTACGGCTACGCGCTCCTGAAGAAC
This sequence comes from Halarchaeum nitratireducens, assembly GCF_014647155.1. Lineage (GTDB taxonomy): Archaea > Halobacteriota > Halobacteria > Halobacteriales > Halobacteriaceae > Halarchaeum > Halarchaeum nitratireducens. Next base: position 193,681 of record NZ_BMOQ01000006.1, read on the forward strand.
GCCCCGAACCCGGGTGCGGCGAAGCTCTTCATGGACTACGTGCTCTCCCTCGAGGGCCAGCGGCAGTTCCTCGACGCGTACGTCCGGCCGATTCGCTCCTCGGAGCTCGAGCTCCCCGACGAGTTCATCGCCCCCGAGGAGTACGAGCGCACCGAGTTCCAAGTGGACTACGGCCAGCTCGTCGAGCGACAGGAGTCGATCATCCAGGAGATCACGCGCGGCGCGAACATCTGAGGATGACGGACGGACACGCCAGCACAGACGCCCCCTCGGCGGGACGCAGGCTGGGTGCCGGCGTCGCCGACGTCCTCGGCGCGCTCTACGACCCCGTCACCGAGCGCGACCGGGAGTATCGACGTATCGCGGCGCTCTGCGCGCCGTTCGCCGTTCTGGTGCTCCTCGCCGGACTCTACCCGCTCGCGGAGGTCGTGCGGATCAGCGTCTCCACCGCCCAGTATCGGTCGCTCGGCGTCTCGTTCGAGGCGTACGCGACGCTGTTCGGCGACCCCTACTATCGGTCGGTCGCGTTCAACTCCCTCTGGCTCGCCGCCGGGACGACCGCCGTCTCGGTCGCGCTCGCGGTTCCCATCGCGCACGCGCTGGAGAAGTACGACCTCCCGGGCGAGGACCTGCTCGTGACGCTCGTCTCCTTCCCCATCAGCCTCCCCGGCATCGTCGCCGCGTTCATGATCCTCGTGCTCTTCGGGAACAACGGCCTCGTCACGGCCGTCGTCGCCGCGATCACGGGTGGCCGGCCGCTCGACGTCGCGTTCGCCGTGAGCGTGCCCGGGCTGTTCGTCGCGTTCGTCTACTCGATGGTGCCGCGCGCGACGCTCATCCTGCGCGGGACGTACGCGGAAGTCGACGAGGCCGCCGAGGAGGCCGCCCAGTCGCTGGGCGCGACGCCGTTCGAGACCTTCCGCCACGTGACCCTCCCGCAGATCCGCCCGGGGATCACCGGCGCGATCATCCTCACGTTCCGGACCGCGCTCGCGATATTCGGGACGCTTATCGTCATCCAGACGCTCGTCGTCTGGACGCTCCAGATCTCGCGCGAACTCGGGAACGGCTGGAACATCCAGGTCGCGGGCGCGATGGCGACCGTCTACTTCCTCTTCACGTTCCTGTTCACGGTACTGGGACTGCGGTACACGAGCGCGGAGGTCGGTCTCTGATGGTCGCGGTCTCCCGGCGCGTCGGCCGGCCGGTCGTGACGGCGCTCCTCCTCGCGACGGTCGCGTTCCTCATCGGCCCCATCGTCCTCACGGTCATCGCGTCGTTCGCCAGCAGTTGGACGGGCGTCCTCCCCTCGGGGTTCGTCACGCTCCAGAACTGGCGGGAGGTGCTCGGGCTCGCGGAGACCTTCGGCTCGCAGCGGAGCATGGGCTGGGACCCGCTCGTCACCCTCCCGATCGGCGGTGGAACGACGGTGATGGTCCCCGCCGAGCTGGCGTTCAGCGTCGGCCTCGCGCTCGGTGGCGTGCTGATCAATCTCGTCGTCGGGGTGCCCATCGCATACGCGGTCTCGCGATATGACTTCCGCGGGCGGGAGTGGGTGAACGCGGTGTCGATCCTCCCCCTCGTCCCGGGCGTGATCCTCGGCGTCGCGTTCCTCCGCGCGTATCCCGAGCTGTCAGGGACGAGCGTCGGCCTCATCGTCGGCTATTCGCTGCTGAAAGCGCCGTTCATGGTGATGGCCGTGCAGAGCGAGTTCGAGTCGATGCCGCTGCGCCGACTCGAGGAGTCCGCGCGCTCGCTGGGCGCGTCGTGGCCGCGCACGTTCCTGACGGTGATCGTCCCGAACGCGAGCTCCGGGATCATCTCGGGCTTGATCATCTGCTGGGCGCTCGCCGCGGCGGAGTTCAACTTCTCCTACATCGTCTGGGCGAAGGGCACACAGCCGCTCGCGCTCTTCCTCCAGCGCCACATCTCGAACAGCTCGTTCACGAAGGCCGCCGCAGCGGTCTCGATGTTCTTCTGCATCATCGCCGCAGTGACGCTCCTCCTCCAGCAGCTGGGGCGGCGGGGCTTCGAGACGAGAGGACACTGACATCATGGCACGCGTCACACTTGACTCGGTACGCAAGGAGTACGGCGACACGACCGCGATGGACGGCGTCTCGTTCACCGTCGACGACGGCGAAGTGGTGGGCGTGCTCGGCCCGTCCGGGTGCGGGAAGACGACGACGCTGCGAAGCATCGCGGGGTTCGAGACGCCGACCGCGGGCGCGGTGCGTTTCGACGACGCCGACGTCACGAACGTCCCCCCGGAGAACCGGAACGTCGGCCTCGTCTTTCAGGAGTACGCCCTCTTCGACAACATGACGGTCGCGGAGAACGTCGCGTTCGGCCTGAAGATGCGGGGCGTCGAGAAGGCGACCCGGCGCGAGCGCGCGGCCGACCTCCTCGAGATGCTCGGCATCGGCGGGTTCGAGGACCGGGACCCGACGACGCTCTCCGGCGGTCAACAACAGCGCGTCGGCCTCGCGCGCGCGCTCGCCATCGAGCCGAGCATTCTGCTCTTGGACGAGCCGATGACCGGATTGGACGCGAAGCTGAAGACGCGCCTCCAGACCGAAGTCGGGGACCTCCTCGCCGAGTTGGACGTCACCGGCCTCTACGTGACGCACGATCAAGAGGAGGCGATGGTGATGTGCGATCGGGTCGCGGTCATGAACGACGGCCGCGTCGAACAGATCGGCACCCCGCGCGAGATCTACGAGAACCCCGTGAGCGACTTCGTCGCCGAGTTCGTCTCCCTCGATCCCCCGGCTCTCCCGTTCGTCGAGTGGTGATCTCCGGACGCCGGCGGCGACGGCGACGCGTCCACACTGCGCGCGTCTCCGCACGCGAACCCGGGTCGTCGAGCAGTGCGCGAACACGCCGGAGCGACCGTTCGCCCCGGCTTCGCACGGCACGCACCGCGTCCGCTCACTCGAACGTCGTCTCGGTCACGCGGAGCGTGCCGTTCGCTTCGTAGAGGTACCCGCGGCTCAGCAGTCGCTCGACGGCGTACTCGCTGTCGCTGTGCTCCGGCGAGAACGTCTCGGCCGCATCGAGGAGCGCGTACGCCTCCCCGTAGGTGAACTCCGCCCGTGGCCCGTCGGCGGCGTCGACGAGGATCCGGTAGGCCTCCTGCACCCACTCCGGGAGTGGCGGTCGTGGATCAGTTGGATCAGAGAATGGCGACATTGGGACTCGAAGGTCGTGTACGGGTGTACGGCCTGTGCGCTTGTGAACCTTCCCACCGACACGGACCGCGGTCGTCGCCTCCCCCTTCGTTCTCCCCCGAACCGGTGCGTCGCGCGACGGGGGACGACGCTCGCGACGGCGACCGACGCGTCGGCGTTTAATCCCCGGCGGCCGATGGGCGTGTATGAACACGAGCGCGGAGAGCGCGGCGTTCCGATTCGACTATCGACCGGCGGCGATCCGTGGGCTGTGCTCCGCCCGTACACCGGAGTCTGTTGGGGATGACGGATACAGTAGCCCGCGAGGGAACTACTGCGAGTTGGTCACTGTCTCGACGAGTTCCCGCAAGTCCGAGAACTCGTAGGTCGGTTCGACGTCAAGAGCGGCATCCCGCACGTGCTCACGGCGGAGGAACGCCGAGTCAAGACCGGCACGATGGGCCGCGATGACGTCCGTTTCCGAATCACCGACGTACAGCGCGGTAGCGGCGCCGAGGTCCGCAAGCGCGTTCTTGAGGTAGTGCGCTTCCGGTTTGCGACGAGCAGCCCCGGCGAGCGTCGGCTGTCGACCGTACACGGTTTCGAAGTAATCAAGACCGTGATGGGCGAGCAGGAATTCGACGGTCGCATGCTGATTGTTGCTCACTAATCCCAGCGGAACGTCCAGCGCAGCGAGTGCGTCGACGTCCTCGTAGACGGCTTTTCCGCCATCACGGGTATGTGCCTGCTGGAACAGGCTCGCAGTGAGCTCACGCTGGTGCCAGAACGCCTCCGGATCTAGGTCGTGTTTCTGCAGGAGCTCACGTGGAACCGGGTCGTCACCGATCGAGGCCTCGACCTCGTTCGGATCAACTGTCACGTCGAACGCCGCAAACGCGTCTACGACGGCGTCGAGGAGCACGTCGGAGTCGCTGGGTTCGACGATCACGCCGTCGTTGTCGAAGACGACGGCGTCGTACTCAGTCATCGCCCACCACGTCCGGCCGGGGTGGTGTTGCTTCGACGCCGACGCAGGTCGCGACGTCCGCGACGGCCTTCATCTCGAAGACGAAACACTCCGCGGGGATTGCTTCGACCAGCGAGCGATACTCTGAGAGGGGCCCGTGCTGGTCGGCCGTCCCGTCGTTGTCGTGGAGGTGACAGACGCGGATGCGGTCGCCGAACCGGTCGACGAACGTCCGCCAGTCCCCCCCGTTGACCTTCGCGTGCCCCACGTCCAGCGTGACGCCGAGATACTTCTCGGGAACGTCGACGGCGTCGAGCATCTCCGCGAGCGCCGTCGGCGTCGTCGTATGTCGCCGTTTCTCCGTATCGAGCGGCTGGTTCTCCAAGCAGAGCGGCACGTCGACGAGTTGGGCGTACTCCGCGCATTCGGCGAGCGACACCACGGCGTTCTCGCGGGCGCGTTCGCGGACCCACTCGGGGTAGCGTTCGGGAACCGACCCCCCGTGGACGACGACGGCTTCCGCGCCAGCAGTAGCGGCGTCGTCAAGCGTTCGTTTCACGCGTTCGACGGAGTCCTGTCGAACCGTCTCGTCGTAACTCCCGACGTTCCAGTCACGGAACGGCGCGTGATAGGTGACGCTCACGTCGAATCGCTCGGCTAGCTCGCGGACTGCGTCCGGATCCGGCGTGTTCGGATGGCCGGCGAGATACTCGCGTTTGAACTCCACGTGGTCCAGCCCGACGTCGGTGACGTACCGCATGAACTCCTCGACGGTCACCCCGAACCGGACGTCCATCGCCGCTCCGAGCCGTGGACTCATCGCTCCCCCCGTTCGGCACGGTAGACGGGCTGGCCCGCGATGATCGCGCGAGCGACCGTCGGTGTCGGCTCCCGGTCGACGACGATGAGGTCCGCGCGCACCCCCGGTTCGATGCGCCCCCGGTCCTTGAGACCGACGGCGTTAGCGGGATTCGCGGTGACACGGTTCACACGCGTCGGGAGGGGTTCGCCGGTATCGACGAAGGCACCCGCCAGCAGGGAGGGCGGATGGTAGTCGGCGACGAGCGCGTCGACGACACCCGCGTCGATTGCCTGCGCCGTCGCGAGGTTCCCCCACTGGCTCTCACCCCGGACCAGATTCGGCGCGCCCATCACCGTCGTCATCTCGACTTCCGCGGCACGCGCCGCTGTCTCCAGCGTGATCGGGTACTCTGAGATGTCCACACCGGTCGCGGCGAGGCGTTCGACCTCCGTGGGATCCTCGTCGTCGTGGGAGGCAGTCACCGCGTCGGCGGTGTGAGCGGCCTCGACGACACGGTCGATACGCTCGCGGAGCGTCGCCATCGAGATGTCGGTCCGGTGTTCGATCATCTCCTCGGCCTCGTCGGCGGTGTGGTCGGAGGCGTTCTCGTAGTACTCTTTGAACGCCTCAACGTCCCGGAACTGGCCCTTCCCGGGAACGTGACTCATCACCGAGACGAGGTCAGCGTCCCCGCGTTCGACGACATCTAGGACGGCCTCGACACAGCGCTCTTGGGTGACCTCACAGCGCGCGTGCAGACGGTGGTCAGCGAGTAACTCGCGGGTTCCCGTGATCGCGTCGGTGAGATCGGCGGCGAGTTCCGGCGACCGGTTTGCCTCCTCGTCGATCTCGAAAGAGATGGCGTGGAACTTCGTCGTGACCCCCGCTGCGACGTTCGCGCGGTCGGCGGACGCGAGCGCCATCGGCAACGCCATCTGCGCCCCCGAACGCGGATGGAGGTGGTGTTCGATGTCGTCGCCGTGGAGGTCGATCAGGCCCGGCAGCACGAGGCGGCCGTCGGCGTCGATGACGACCTCGGCGTCGGTGTCGACGGTCCCGATTTCGACGATTCGATCCTCCTCGATACGGACGCCGCCGTCGACGACCGAGTCGGGAGTGACGACGCGCCCGCCGACGATGGCGACGGATTCGTCGGCCGTCTGGGCCGTCGAACTCATTCGACGACCACCTCGCCATCGTACTCGTCGACGGGCACGACCCGGTCGAGGCGGCCGTCGTCCAGCACGACGACACGATCCGCGACGGCCTCGACGACGTTCGTATCATGGAAGACGCCGATCACGGTGGTCTCGCCGTCGAGGTACGTCGAGAGCAAGTCGATCGCTGCGCGGCGGGTTTCGGGGTCGAGTGCGCTCGTCGGTTCGTCCAGGAGGAGTACCGCCGGTCGCGGTGCGATCGCTTGCGCGAGGTTGACGCGCTGGCGCTCCCCGCCCGAGAACGTCGCGGGATACGCCTCCCAGAGTTCTCGGGGAACGGAGAGCGCAGTGAGGAGGTCACGGGCCGTTTCACGGGCATCGTCGCGACTGTGGCCCTGCTCGACGAGGGGGCGGGCGACGACGTCGACCGCCGGGACACGCGGGATCTCGTCGAGGAACTGGGACGTGTAGCCGATCACGTCCCGCCGCAAGCCGATGACCGTTCGGGCGGGACACGACGCCAGGTCCACGTCCCGCGTCGGCCCGTGGTAGACGACGCGGCCCGAATTCGGCTCGTACGTCCGGTAGAGGCATTTCAACAGCGAGGATTTCCCGCTCCCGGATTCACCGACGATGGCGAGGAACTCGCCCGTCTGGACGTCGAACGATACGTCGTCGAGCCCGACGACCTGGGTGTCGCCGAGCACGTGCATGTCGAACGTCTTCGAGAGACCGTCGATCGACAGGATCGTCATATGGCTGAGTTGATGAGGGTCTGCGTGTATTCGTGGTGCGGGTCCTCGAGAACGCGGTCGGTGAGGCCGGACTCGATAACGCGGCCGTGACGCATCACGAGCGTCCGATCGGCGAGTAAGCGGACGACGCCGAGGTCGTGGGACACGACGATTGCCGCCACGTCCTCCTCTCGTTGGATCCGTCGGAACATATCGAGCACGCGGGCTTGCACGCTCACGTCGAGACCTGTCGTCGGTTCGTCGAGCACGACGATCTCGGGGTTGATCGCGAGCGCGCGAGCGATCTGGACGCGGCGCTGCATCCCGCCCGAGTACGTGTGGGTGGGGTCGTCCATGCGCTCGACCGGGATCTCGGTTTCCTCGAAGAGACTAGCGACGCGCTCGCGGACGTCCTCGTAGTTCCGCCAGCCGGACGCGAGGAGTTTCTCCGCGACGTTCCCGCCGCCGCTGAAGTCGAGATCGAGGCCGTCCCGGATGTGCTGGTGAACGAGGCTGATGTGGCCGTTCCGAAGCGCGTGTCTGGTTTCGTAGTCGACGTCGAGGAGATTGCCAGGGTGGTTGGCGTACTCGACGCTCCCGTGGACGTGGCCGTCCTGATTCGGTTCGAGGGCGAGCAGTTCGGCGAGGCTCGACTTCCCGCTGCCGGACTCTCCGACGATCCCGAGGACCTCCCTTGGCTGGAGGTCGAGATCGACGTCCGCGCACGCGACAACGCTTCCGCAGGCCGGACACTGGTTCGTGCCGGCCGCATCGCCCGTTCGGTCACGGCACGCCTCACAGCCCGATCCGTAGATGCGGGTCACACCGTCCGCGCTGAGAAGGCTCACGTGCCGTCACCTCCCGTCGCGTCGGCGCCCTCGGACGGTGTCCCCGGGCCCCACGAGACGTCGCGCTCGCGGTGATGGTCTTTCGCGAGTTCCGGGTCGTCTTGGCGTTTCTCGCAGAACGAGGTGTCGTTACACACGTACCGGGTCTCGCCGTCGTCGCCCTCGATCTCCACGAGGTACGTGTCGTCTGAGCCACAGAACTGACAGGTGGCGTCGCCGAAGCGCTCGACTTGGAACTCGCGATCCTCGAACGCGAGCGGCTCGACGTCCGTATTTGGCGGGACGGCGTAGAGACGAGCTTCTCGACCAGCGGCGAACACGAACAGGTTGTCGGCGTCGTCGAGTTTCGGGACGTCCCACCGCGGAATCGGCGAGGGATCCATCAGGTAGCGGCCCGCCACCATCGTCGGATACCGCGACGCGATGTTGATCTCCCCCCACTCGACGACGTTCTCGTAGAGGTGCACCCACATCTTCCCGTAGTTCTTGTGTGCGTGCCGACGCCGGTTGGCCGCGTCACTCGGGTCGACCTTCCGGAGCGCGTCAGTCACGGGGACCTGCAAGACGAGAATCTGGTCCTCGCTGAGTGCCTCTTCGGGAATCCGATGGCGGGTCTGGATGACGTCCGAGTCCGTCGTGTCCGTCGTCGTCTCGACGGCCGCCGTGTCCCGAGCGAGCCGTCGGATGTTCGCCGCGTTCACCGACTCGTCCGACCCCTGGTCGATGACCTTGAACGTGTCCGTGGGCCCGAGGATGGAGAGCGACGCCTGGATGCCGCCGGTTCCCCACCCCCGCGCGAGCGGCATGGGTCGGGACGCGTACGGCACCTGGTGGCCGGGAATCGCGACCGCCTTCAAGATAGAGCGGCGGACCTCGCGTTTCGTGTGTTCGTCCAAGTAGGCGTAGCTGTACCCGTCGAGTCCCTCGTCGTCGAGCGAGTCGAGGACCGCGTCGACCGACTCGTACGACGTCTCCGCTCGTGGTGTTTCCGTATCAGTCATCAGAGGCCTCCGCGAGTTGCTCGTCCGCGTCGCGACTCGATTCGTCAGCCGTCCCCGCCCCGACACTCTCGTTCTCGCGGATCGCACGAATGCGGTCCAGAATCGACTGGAACGTGACGTAATGCGGGAGTTTGAGGTGTTCGATGAACCCGAACGAGTCCAGCCCGTCGACCGTGTTGAGGACGAACTCGGGGTTCTCTGCGGGTTCGTCTTCGGTGTCGAGTTGGATCGAGGCGTCGAGGATCGTCATGGCGATCACTTTCCGCTCGTTCCGACCGAACGTCAACCCGTATCCGAAGGCGAACTGGGGGTCGTCGCGTTTCGCGTACACGGGGACGACCGCCTCGCTCTCGCTGACCTCGACCGACGTGACGGTCGCCTCCACACCCGTGTACGGGTGTTCGATCTTCACCGGGAGTCGGCCCACTCGGACTTCGGCGAGCGTCGGGTGTACCTGCCCGTACCCGCGGAGCGCCGAGTAGCCGAGCGCGGTCACTGCGCCGGTCTCACCGCGCGCGAGCGCCTGTAGAACGGCATCCCTGCCGGCCGGATACGTCACGGGATCACGTGTGATGTCGGCTGGGTCGTCGTCAGTCGGTCCGTCGGGCTCGTGAACGAGACCCTGATCACGCAGGACGTCCATCACGTTGTCGAGCGTGTCGGGCGGTTCTTCTCCCCCGATGTCCCACTCCTGCGTCGGGTCTTCGGGGTCGTCCTCGCCGTCCAAGTCGAAATCGAGGAGTCGCTGGGTGTAGTCCTTCGTCGGCCCGAGGATCTGCCCGCCCGGGATGTCCTTGTACGCGGGCGAGACGCGGCGTGTCGTGACCATCTCCGCGGGATCGACGACGGTGGTTTCGTCCCACCGTTCGAGCGTCGACCGGTACGCTCGGAGCAGGAAGGACGCCTCGACGGTGTCGCCCTGGGCTTGTTTAACCGCAAGCGCGGCGAGTCGCGGGGCGTACAGGCCCCCTTCGCTCATCGCCTGTGCGCTCAATCGGCCGAGCTGCTCGTCGAGCTGATCGACGCTCACCGGGTCGGTCTCTCCCTCAAGGCGCTGCTTCTCGAAGAGCTCCTCGGCGCGCTCGATCAGTTCTTCGCCGGCTTTGACGGCGACGTACCCCACGTCACACCACCTCCACGGTGACCGACCGCGGGAGTGCACTGATCCGGTCCGCGGCGGCGAACACGACGTCGACCCCACGCGGGTACACCGACTGTGCGTCGGCGATCGCATCGACCTCAGTTGGCGGAAGGGAGACCCGAAGCGTGCGTTCGTCCGGGACGCCGGGACCCGTGAGTCGGAGGGTCGTCGCGGTGGCGTCCGGTCCGAGTGCGTCGACGCGGTAGATGACGGTCGCGCCGGCGCTCGGTTCGACGAGCGTCCCGCTGCGGACGTCACGAACGTCCCACGTGGGGCTCCCGTTTGTGTGGACGATATCCGCCGTCTCCGGGGTCGCCGAATCGAAGCGGCCGTGGGACTCCAGTGCGCGCCGCACCGCCTCGTCGAACGTATGCGTCGTGACCTCGTGATCGACGAGAGTCGTGACGACGGCGTGATCACTTCGTTCGGCCGGAGTTTGCTGGACGGTCCCGGGGCGACTCATCGCGTCTACGAGCGCGCGAAACGTTTCTCTCGTGTCGTGAATCGGATCGACACTGAGGGCCCTCACAGGTCGTCCTCCATGGTCTCGAAGTCGACCGCTGTGTACTGGCTTTCCGCCCACTCGTGGTTTCGATCCGACCGGCGGCGTTCGGCGGCGGCCGCGAGTTCCTCGCGGATACGGCCCGTGACTGGATGCCCGGCGTCGACGGCTGCGTCCACGATGGCGCCGGAGAGCGCCGCCCGTTCGGCCTTTCCGGGATACATCGCAAATCCGCGACCACCGTTGACTTCGACTTCGGCGGGTGTGACGACGACTTCGCCGAGGTTGAACGGTCGGTGCTCGACCGGTTCGCGGACGCGCTGCATGAGTAGCTGTGGGTTCGGTTCTTGGAGTACCGTGAACGACGGGTCGCTCGCGAGCACGTCGTCGGCGAGATCGCCGAGCACGTCCGCCTCCGTCGAGGCGATTCGCTCGAAGCGTTCCGTCCGGTCGTCAGCCGTGTCCATACGCTCTTCAAATGCGAGAACACGCGCATAAGGCTGAGCTGGGTACTCTCTATGCCACGTTCGAGTGTGCGGCCCGACACCGCGCCCGCGCGTTCCCGTCCGGACTAGTCTATACCCGTCCGGACGCTGCTCGATCGGGCACCACTTCCCCCGGGCCCGAGATTTCGGTTGTTGACCTACTGTACTCTACGGAGAGAAGGATTATTCTCTCATCCGGGAACATCTGTAACGATGTCAGACGCACCTGTCGACGGTCGAACTGCCGCCATCGAAACGTCGACTCGTATGCTTTCCACGACGAGTCGCCGCGGCTTCCTCGCTGCTGGGGGCGCGGCGACCCTCACCGGGCTCGCCGGCTGTTCGGGCGTCCTCGGTTCGAGTAGTGGCGGTGCTGAGGAGATCACGATGCTCCTCACACCCGGGACGCCCGCCGACGCCCGACGCCGGTACAAACCGGTGCAGAACCTCCTCAACGGCGAGGTCGACGGCGTGGACGTGAAGATGAAGGTCCCGCAGGACTACTCGGCGATCCGCCCCGCGCTCAAGAGCGAGCAGGCGGAGATCGGGATGGACGACGTCACCCTGCTCTCCGACCCGAGCCTCATGGACGTCTACGGGACGACCGTGACCGGCGGGTCCGCGTTCTACTTCTCCGTGATGCTCGTCCCGCTCGACTCGGACATCGACGAGCGCACGGACGTGAAGGGGAAGACGTGGGCGTTCGCGGACCGGCTCTCGACGAGCGGGTCGATCTTCGCGCTCTACACGCTCCAGCAGGCCGGTCTCGACATCGGGGACGCGCCGAAGGGCGACCCCGTGGACTTCGACGGGAGCTGGACGAACCACGACGTCGCGCTGGAGAAACTCGGGAACGGCGAGGCGGATGGCGCGACGACGTGGGGCGGGAACGGTATCCCGCACATCCCGGAGAAGTACGAGTCCGACTTCCCGGACCGCGTGCAGAACAAGAGCTCCTTCCTCGACACGCTCGGGACCGAGGAGCCCCACTTCAAGCCGATCTGGTGGTCGTTCCCCATCCCGAAGCAGCCGATGTACGCCCGGAAGAGCTGGGACTCCGAGAAGAAGTCGGAGATCGGCGACGCGCTCCTGAACTCCGACGAGGAGACGATCCAGCAGTACTATCCGGACGACTACAACGAGGACGAGCTCCCGTTCACGACGCTGGTCGACACCTCCGTCGAGGACTATCAGCCGGTGATCAAGCGCATGAACGCGGTCGGTATCGATCCCGGCGCGTAAGCCACCATCGTCTCTTCTCACTATGAGCACACTCAAAGTAGACGGTCTGTCGAAGACGTACGGCGATGTCGTCGCGCTCCGGGACGTCTCGTTCGAGATCGAGGACGAGTTCGTCGTGTTACTCGGCGAGTCCGGCGCCGGGAAGTCGACGATGCTGCGCTGTATCAACGGCCTCACAGAGCCGACGAGCGGATCCGTCACGCTCAACGGCGAGCCGCTCGCCGGGACGCGCTCAGAGGTGGGGATGATCTTCCAGCAGCACAACCTCGTGGAGGGCGTCTCGGCGTACCTAAACGCGCTCAACGGCTCGCTCAACCGGACCTCAACCCTTCGGAGTCTGCTGCAGTGGCAGGATCGCAGCGAGAAGCGCCGCGCTCTCGAGTCCCTCGAGACGGTCGGATTGCTCGACGAGGCCCACCAGCGCGCCTCGCAGATGAGCGGCGGCCAGCAACAGCGCGTCGGCATCGCTCGGGCGCTCGTCCAAGATCCGTCGCTGCTACTTGCCGATGAACCGGTCGCGAGCCTCGATCCGTCGAGCGCCGAGACGGTGATGGCGTATCTGAAGAAGGCCGCGCAGACGCACGACATCACCGGGCTCGTCAGCCTCCACCAGGTCAACATCGCCGCGCACTTCGGCGACCGATTTATCGGCCTGCGCGACGGCGAACTGTACTTCGACGTCGAGAACGGCGAACTGACGCCCGATCTCATTGACGGCCTCTACGGGAACGTCGAGACGGTCGGGCTCGCGGAACGAACCGACGAGCAACCCGACGAATCGAACGACGAAACGGTCCCCCCTCTCGCGGCGAACGAACAGGTGTCGGTATGAGTTCGGACTCCACACGCAAGGGCGTTCGCGAGTACTTCGGGCTCACTGAGCTCGGGGATACGCCGGTCGATCAGAAGCTGACCGACATCAAGCGCCGGAAGACGATCCGACGCATCTACACGCTCGTCGGGGTCGTCGTCGCGGGTGCTCTCTTCTACGCGAGCCTCGTCGTCATCGGGTTCTCGATCACCGAACTGATCAACCAGATTCCGCAGTTCCTCGAGGCACTCACGGAGTACTTCCCGCCGACTACCTACTACGGCATCCCGTTCATCGACGTGATGCAGTACTGGGAGTTCATGGTCGCAGAGAACCTCTTCGCGGCGTCGGCGACGACGATGGCCATCGCGTTCGCCGGGACCGTCCTCGGCCTCCCCGCCGCACTCTTCTTCGGTGTGATGGCGAGCGAGCGTGTCGTCCCGTACCCGTTCAATTTCGCCTTCCGGGGGACGATGAGCTTCATCCGCGCGATCCCCGCGCTCGTATGGGTGCTCATCCTGATCCCGCTCGGCGGCGTCGGACCGTTCACCGCTGCGCTCGCGATCATGATCGACACCACGGGCTACCTCGGTCGTCTCTTCACCGACGAACTCGAGGAGATCGGCGACGGGCCCATCGAGGGAATCGAGAGCACTGGCGCGAACAAGACACAGACCATCTCCTTTGGGATGTTGAGCCAGGTCTTCCGCCAGTTCATCGCGTGGATCGCGTTCGACCTCGAACACAACGTCCGATCCGCCATCGGACTCGGCCTCATCGGTGCCGGCGGACTCGGCCTCGAGTTGAACATCCAACGCAAGACGTTCCACTACACGGAGATGATGGCCTGCATCATCCTCGTCATCCTCATGGCCGGGTCGGTCGAACTCCTGAGCCAACGCGTCCGGGCCTACCTCCGCGACGAGGACGAGGTCGAACAAACCGGCTTTATCGAGGCGTTCCTCACTGCTCCGAGGAAAATCATCGAGTCGACCGCGGGGCGACGCTAGATGTACTACGAGTCCTACGGCGATGACAACGACGTCACTCTGGACGAAGAACCAACGATCCATGATCCGGTCGTTATCACGGAGAGTGAACTCGGCCCGTGGACGGAGGTCGGTTCGCAGTGTCGGCTCAACGACTCCGAGGTCGGCGCGTACTCCTATCTAATGCGGCGCGTCCAGCTCGATCACGCCGGTGTCGGGAAGTTTTCAAGTATCGCGTCCGACGTACGACTCGGCCCGCCCAATCACACGATTGAGCGTCCGACCGCCCATCACGTGACGTACCGTGCGGCGCAGTATGGGCTCGGTGACGACGACGAACGGGTATTTGAGTGGCGCGCCGGCCAACCAGTTACTGTCGGCCACGACGTCTGGATCGGGCACGGGGCGACTGTTCTCCCCGGAGTCACCATCGGGAACGGAGCCGTCGTTGGCGCGGGCGCCGTCGTCACCCATGATGTCGACCCCTACACCGTTGTCGGCGGCACACCTGCGACACCGATTCGCCGGCGTTTCGATACGGAGACCGCGGCGCGCATCGAAGCGACCGAGTGGTGGGACTGGAGCCACGAGACGCTCCGCGAACGTCTGCCTACGCTACGGGACACCGACACATTCCTCGCTGAGCACGCGCCCGAACGAGCCTAAGACTGGTTACCGCTCGATTTTCTCCGCGCCACCGAGCGACCGACGGCCGTCCCCCGCGTCGCTCCCATCCCAAATGCGGGAGGAGTCTGCTTCCAACTAGACAATCACGTGGTCAGGCTGCAGTCCCGTGTGAAGGCGAACAGCGATTTCCGCTGAGTGCACCCAGTAGTAGATAGCTCGCTCGAGCGCTCGTGTGACGGAGACGAGATAGCCGTACGTGCTGTGATCGTAGGCGCTGATGAGTTCGAACAACTCGTTGAGGTCGCGGTGGACGCGTTCTTCCTGCGTCAACAGGGTCTCGTACGCATCGGCATCGCCCTCGAACACGATACGCTCGAAGAGGTCGTCGATCTCCGCACCGGTAGTGAAGATGTCCGCGACGCGGTCTTCGACGATGCCGGTCGTCGTGACGTCGTTGCTCTCGACGACGTCGGCGACGAAGCACGCCCGATCGCCGATGATCTCGAGGTTCGTCGCGATGGTTGCCAGATCGGATGCGATTCGATTCCCTGGCCATCCGGTCGTGAGCGTGTATGATTTGAGTTCGTTGAGGACGTGGGAGTACCGCTCGTTCGCAAGCGATTCGAAGGCGCTCGCGGGGCGCTCCGGGGTGTTACCGAGAAACACACTTTGTGCTGCCGCGTACTGCTCCGTCGTGACGTCGCTCAATCGCTGTAACGGCTCGCGGATCGAGGCGTCCCGATCCGTCTCGTCGCCCGGGGATGCAGCGAGAGCATTCGGACCGTCGACCTGACCGACGACAGGAGAGATCTTGGTCGCCTGGGCGTACGCCGTGTCTTCATCGACCACGTACGCTTTTTTCACCACGCCACTTCGCTTGAGGTGTTGGAGAAGCTCGGAAAGATACTGCTCTGAGATACCGATCTCATCGGCGAGGTCGGCTTTCGTCTCCGGCGCGCTGTGGTCGATCACCTCGATTAGTTGTACGAGCGTCGCGTTTCGGCCCTGTGGTGTGAAGTCGTGAGGCCGGTACCAGCGGCGCTTGGACATACTTGTGGATGCCGTGATGAGAAAATAACCGTACCGTCCTTACTATCCGGACGGGTACGGAGAGTCCGGACTCGAGGTGGATGGTGGGCGAGAGAGCGAAGTCGCCGTCGATCCATATACCTGTATAGCTCTCAATACTAGGTTAGTATCCACATACCAATAATCAGGTGGAGTGCGTCCCCACCGTCGCGTATATGGAGACACGGAAAGTCCAGTTGTCCGGAGGGACTACGTACACCGTCTCGTTACCCAAAACGTGGGCGGAAGAGCACGGTATCGAGGCGGGGTCGGTGCTCCGGATGCATACTGGCGACGATGGGTCATTGCTCGTTGAGGCTTCCGGTAACGCGGGCCAGTCGGAACGCGCCGTCGAACTCACCGTGTCGAACGACGACGATACGATCCGACGACAACTCCCGGCCGCATATAGCGTCGGGGTCGACGCCGTCACACTTATCGATCAGTCACGGAACCCGAGCGAACGCCGTCCGGTCGTCGAAGATTCTGTCCGGGGGCTCTCCGGGTTCGAAGTCCTCGAAACGACCGAGAGCCGAATTCGCCTCACAAACCTCATCGACGCCGAGAACGTCGACGTCCGAAAGAGCACCCTTCGCCTCCGTCTCGTCGTCCTCGCGATGCATCGGGACGCATTGACCGCGGTCTGTAAGGGCGACGAGGCACTCGCCCGCCAAGTGATCCACCGCGACGACGAGGCGGATAAGCTGTTCTCGATGATCACGCGCCACTTCCGGCGCTCGCTCACGAACCTTCGCGAAGTCCGGAAGCTCGGATACAGCCGAGACGAACTCTTCGAGTATTACTACGCTGCCCGGCAGTTCGAGCGGATCGGGGACCACGCGGAGAAGATCGCAACTCTCTCTCTCGAACCCGACCTTTCACTCTCTGCGGCATACATCGATCGCCTCTCCACAGTCGGTGACGCCGTGCGCGATGTCGTCGACGATACGGCGACACTCCTCCTCGAAAGCACCGACCTCGACGAGATCCTCGCGGTCACTCACGATGCCGATCGCGTCCTTGACGACGTGGACGCATTTGACCGCGAACTATACGACACCGACAACCCGGGCGAAGCCTATATGCTCGGATTGTTACTCGACAGTCTTCGACGAACCGTCGAGTACGGTGGGAACATCGCCGATATCGCCCTCCAACAGCGGATCCGAACCGCGGTCGAGTAACGGTCGTTTCTGCCCCGTAGCTCTCGTCACCGCGGCCACAACGGCTATCGATGCTCTCCGTTCACCCGTTTTCCAGTGGCGTCTCGTGTGCTGCGTGGACGACGCTCGCGACGGCGACCGACGCGTCGGCGTTTAATCCCCGGCGGTCGATGGGCGTGTATGAACACGAGCGCGGAGAGCGCGGCGTTCCGATTCGACTATCGACCGGCGGCGATCCGATACGGCGCGGGCGAGATAGCCCACTTGGGCGCGGAGCTCGCCGCGTGCGGCGTCGAGCGCGCGCTCGTCGTCGCGGGAACGACGACCGGGACGACGCCGGCCGTGATCGACCCGGTGACGGACGGGGCGGGCGGGCGCTCGGCGGACGTGTTCGCGGAGACGACGTCGGAGAAGCGACTCGACACGGCACTCGCCGGCGCCGAGCGGTACGAGGCGCTCGACGCGGACGGCGTCGTCGCGCTCGGCGGGGGATCGAGCCTCGACGTGGCGAGGGCGATCCGGGCGCTCGTCGCTCACGACGAACGCGACGCCGCGGTCGCGTCGTTCGCGGAGACGGGCGCGCTCCCGGTTCCGGACGACCTCCCGCCGTTCGTCGTGGTGCCGACGACGCTCGCGGGCGCGGATCTCTCGCTCGTCGGCGGTCTGATGGCGACGCCGGCGAACGGGCACGTCGACGAGGCCGTCGCGGGCGGGGTCTCTGCACCGGCGCTCATGCCCGACGCGGCGGTCTACGACCCCGACCTCGTGGCGACGACGCCGAGCGACGTCCTCCGCGCGTCCGCGATGAACGGCTTCGATAAGGGCGTCGAGTCGCTGTACGCGCGGACGGCGACGCCCGTGACGGACGGGACGGCGGCGCGCGGCCTCCGCGTCCTGCGCGAGTCGCTCCCCACCCTCGGCGGCGACGACCCGGCGTACGGCGCGGCGGTGCGGGGGACGATCCTCGTCCAGTACGGGATCGCGCGCCCGGACGCGACGACGCTCGCGCTGATCCACGCGTTCGGCCACGGCCTGACCACGCACTCGGCGGTCCAGCAGGGCGCGGCGCACGCGATCGTCGCCCCGCACGTCCTCGACTACCTCTTCGAGCGCGGCGACTGCCGGCGGGACCTGCTCGCGGACGCGCTCGCCGTCCCGTCGGACGCGGACCCCGCCGCGGGCGTCGTCGAGGCCGTGACTGCCGTCCGCGATGGCCTCGACCTCCCGACGCGACTCCGCGACCTCGATGACGTCGCGGAGGCGGACCTCCCGGCGATCGCGGCGACGACCGCGGCGGACGATCTGATCGAGAACGTCCCCGCGGGGATCGACGTCACTGACGACGCGCTGACGGCGGTGCTCCGGGCTGCGTGGTGAGGGTGGACGCGGTACATGGCGGGTACAGTGACGACTCGGCGTCCGATCCCTATCATGTAGAACTATCTGACTTATATATAGTATATAAGAGAGAACAAATCCTAAGGTAACGGAGCGGGCCCGATCGTGAACTACGTCTGTAGGATTGTTAGTGGCACGCCGCGAACGGATCAGTGTGCGGGTCACATCTCCCATGTACTGCTTCTAAGCAAGAAGCGCGGGGGGGATTATAGTGCTCTCTCTGTATACTCGACATATGGACGAGGATGCTGACGAGTTCCTCGCGCTGCTCGACGACGAGTACGCGCGGGCCATCCTCAGCGAACTCACCACCGAACCGATGTCCGTCTCCGAGCTCTGCACGGCCTGCGAGATGCCCGAACCGATCGCCGATCGGCTCCTCAACCGAATAGAGGCGGTTGATCGCGTGACCGAAACGTAGGTTCTCGATCCGGACGGCCATCACTACAAGCGCTATCAGGACCACCGTCGAAGAAGTGTCCGCCTACTTTGAGGATGGTGAGTATATCATCTCAGTTATTCGTATTAGTACGAACCCGTCCGATCGGTTCACGGATCTCTTCGAGGGGTTATCCTGAGATGTTCATCGTGCTCCTCCAACTCCGCACTACCGGTGCCGAGCCTGCGTCGGGATCGCCGTGCTGGCTCTTTCACTGCTCTCTATCACCCTCCTGACGACCGGCGTCGTGTTACTCGCGCGCGGTGTCATCACGGTCCTCGGCCTCTGCACCGTCCTCTACGCCCTCGTCTACGACCGATGAATCGGCGTCAGTCTCTCGCCGCGAGCGGCGACGGATGGCGGATCGTTCGACGGCCCACTCGTTTCGGACAACACTTATCACGCCCCGCGGCCCAGATCCGGGCGTGAATCGCTCGCGCCGCGCCCTCCTCGGGAGTCTCGCCGCGGTCACGCTCGGCGGCTGTCTCGACGACGTGACCAGCCGATCGACCACGACGACGATGTCCGATCGGGACGGCGACGGCGTGCCGGATCGCGGCGACGACTACCCCGACGACCCGGACCGGGCGTTTCGGTCGTTCCACGCCGACAGCGGTGGAGCGACGACGCTCGAACCGGGTGACTTCCGGGCGTTCGCGCTCACGAACTCGCCGGAGGCGAGCGGCGACGTCCTCCACTACGAGGCGTCCGTCGCCGGCGACACGCCGATCGACTGCCTCGTCTTCGAGCGCGACGCCTACGACCGCTACGAACGCGGGGCTCGCGACGTCCCGATCGCCGAGTCGTATAGCCGCACTGCGGTCACGGAGACGTCCCTCACGGCACGACTCGACCGGGGAGCGTACGTCTTCGCCGTGGATTACACCGATCAGACGACGCCCACCGGGACCGGTCCCGTCGACGTGACGTACACGCTCGACCTCGCGGAACCACGGGCCGAACCGACCTCGACTGGACGCTCGACCGCCCCCGAGTGAGGCGAGACGTGACGGTCGGGACGGACCGGGACGCGACGACCCCGGCTGACGGGGCAACACTCCGCTGTCCGTTCGGAGAGAGACCGTCGAGCGGCGTGCGACCGTCCCGGTCTCTGATCACGCGGTGCGTCCCGAGCGCCGTCTCGCCGACCGACGGTACAACCGGCGTTTGAGCGAGGCCTATTACTACACGTCCGTCTCCCGTCAGTGTCACGCGGAGCCGCGGGTACGCGACAGTGGTTTACACGGATACTGTTGTAACCCTCCCCAGGTCGGCCGAGCTGTCGGCGCTCTCGTCCGGTGCGGCCGATCGACAACTACGCGCTGGCGCGTCAGCGGCCGTCCTCCGCCACCCGCTCGCGGCTCACTCTCCCGTCGTCGCGTCACTTGACCGCCACCGAGTGAGTCGTTCGTCGACGCGCAGTCGGCCGTCACGCACGCGTGCGTACCCCACCAGTAACAGCCCGCCCACGACGGCGAAGACGACCTGTAGGACCCCGGTCTCTCCGATCCAGAACGAGCGCCCGGAGCGGGCGAGGTGGACGAGCTCGGGCGTCCGCTGGGAGACCCCGAGGCCGAACACCACGCTCATCGTGAAGTCGTAGAACGCGTGAAAGCCGACGGAGAGCGCCAGCTCGCCGGTCACGACGTACGCGCCGCCGAGGACGAGGCCGGCGACGAGATAGTAGCCGTACTGGCCGACGTGCGCGACCTTCCCGCTGTGCATGTACGCGAAGACGAGCGAGCTACAGACGACCGCGACGCCGACCGCGGCTCGCCGCGGGAGGTAGCCGCCCGCGCCCTCCGCGAGGTTCGTCAACATCGCACCGCGGAAGGCGAACTCCTCGAAGGCTCCGTTGACGATCACGATATAGGTGAACACGACGAGTGCGGCGGTCGGGAAGGAAAGCGCGTCGCCGGAGTTCACGGCGAACCCGCTGACGCGCACCCAGCCGGCGGCGAGGGAGACGAGCAGCGTCCCCCCGTTGACGACGGTGGCAGCGAGCGCGCCGGCCGCGAACGACCGCCACCACTCGCGATCGAACGACAGACCGTAATCGCGCACGGGCCGCCGGTCGAGCAGTCGCGCACTGGCGGGGACGACGACCGCGAGGACGAGCGCGAAGCCGAGCGCAGTGGCGACGATCCCGGTCGGGCCGTCGAACCGGCGTTGCGCGAGCGACTGGACGAGCGCGAACCCGAGGAACGTCACGACGAGCGGGAGCAGGGCCCGGATCGGCGCGCGGACGCGTCCGGTGTCGAGGTTCCAGACCGGCCAGGCGACGATGCGTGCGATGCGTCGGAGTGACTCGAAACCGTCTCGGATCGGTCGGGATTCGGTGTCCACGGTGGACGGTGAGGCCGTACGACCGTAACCGCCGAAGACGGGCTTCTCGACCGGAAGCGTGACCCACCCGTCCGACTTCCTCGATGTCGCGGTTCCGTCCACACAGAACGACGGGCGTGCTGACACCGAGGGGCGGCCCCCACCGTGGGCTCGTTCGCCACAGACACAAACGCTTTAGTCGTCGGTTTGCACACCATCGAGTAGTCCCCGATGGTACCTCGTACACGGCGACGCGTCCTCCACGTAGCCGCCGCCGCTCTCGGCGGATTGGCCGGCTGCAACGAATTGACTGCGGGATCCGCACGGACCTCGGGCTCGGCCTCCGAGGGGGAGCGATCGAGCGGCGATATGGCCGACACCGCGACGGATCCGCCGATGGTGTTGCGCCGGACCGAGTCGGCGGTCCCACCGATCCGCCCGCCCGGTTTCGAGCGGGAGCAGTCGGCTTCGCTCGACCGCGACTCGCTCTCGTTCAGGGCGGAACACGCCGTCCTCGACTCGGCGTCGGAGGCGACGGGGCTCACCGCCGACGACGGGGCGGCGGTCTCCGCGTTCGTCTCGGGGACGGACTTCGATCGGGAGACGCTCTTCTTGGAGACGGCGCTGGTCGGGGAGTGCTACCGCCTTCGGCTCTGCTCGGTCTCCTGGGGGCCCGAGGAGATCGAGACGGAGTACGCCCGCCTGCTGCGGCCGTACGACGAACGGTGCGAGGCCGATCGCTCGGTGTTCGAGTCCCGGCTGATCCGACTCCCGGTCTCGCTCGACGCCGATGCGGTCAACGCCTTCGGATCGAGCATCGGGAGCGGGACGTGCGACTCGCGCGTGGCTCGCGCCGAAGCGACCAGTAAGGGCGATACGTCGACGAACGCGACGAGCGACGGGGAGGGAGGGGCCCGAGAATGACCGAGCAGTCCACCCCGACGCGACGGGGGTTCCTCGCGGCGGTCGGTGTGAGCGCGCTCGCCGGCTGTAGCGGTCTCGACGGCTCACGCGACGGCTCCGAGACGACCGTCCCGATGTACCACCTCCGCGACGTGACCGAGGACGGCGAGTCCGACCCGATCGTCGTCGAGTCCGTCCCCGTCCCGATCGAGCAGTCCCTGCTCGACGAACGACTGCGCCGTGTGAGCGCCCTCCTCCAGCGCGTTCCCACGCCCCTCGACCGGGAGCGAATCCCGAACGGCGTGATCCGCGAGCGCCTCCTTCGCGCCGCCGACGACGCGTCGACGTCCAGCCAACGCGCGCGTTCGGCACGGACGCGGCTCTCGGCCCTCCAAGCGCTCTCGCGAGCCCGCGAGCGGGCCCGATACGCCGCCGCCGGCTGGGCGTACGCCGCGGGGAACCGACGCGTCTCGGAACTGCAGGCGGCACGTCGCCGCGCGGTCGACGACGCTCGCGCGCTCCGGTCGACGCTCGCGTACCGCGGCGACGATCCGATCCGCGCGGCGCTCGTCTACGCCCGCCTCGAACGGAACCTCGACGTCGCACTCGACGACCCGACACCCCACGCCAACGAGTCGAGTCCGCTGTTGACCGTCGCCGCGTGGGGCGAACACGCCGAAACAGCGCGTGCGCTCGCCGACGATACCCGCTATCTGCACGACCGGTACACCGACTCCCTCTCGGGCGACGCGCCCGACGTCGAGGACACGCTCGCCGCGGCGGCCGAAACGCTGGCGACGCGACTCCGAGACCGGCGTGCGGAACTCCCGCCCGAACCGACCGAGTCCGGCGACGGACTCGGGGGGCGATTGCGCTATCGGCTCCGGGACGACGCGGAGTCGAGCGTGCAACGAGTCAGCGAGCCGGACGGTCCAGCTCGGGCCGTCGTCGCCGCCGTCGCCGCCATCTCGAACTTCGAAGCGTACGACCAGGTCCGCACCCGACTGGCGGAGGACGGCGCGGACGCCTATCGCATCGCCGACGCGTCCGAGGTCCGCGAACGGCGTGCCCGGGCACTGCGCGCGATTCGACGCGCCCTCGACGAGAGCCCGCGTCCGGCGCTCGTCCGGCCGGCGCTCGCGGACGCCGCGATGGCCGTCTCGCTCGCCGACGAATCGCTCGCCCGACACAGCGGCGACGTGCGCGCGTCGCGCCTCGACGACCCCGTTCGCCGCTACGTCGCCGCGGCCGCACGAGCCCGGAACGCTCCGGCCGCGTGTCGAGCGGTCATCGAGGCGGTAGGGGCGTGACCCGCGACTCGCTCGGCCCGCCCCCGCTCCGTCGCCCGTTCGACATCGGACTCGGCACGGGCTCACGCCGATCAGTTCCGGAAGTGCGCGCGTCGCGCCTCGACGACCCCGTTCGCCGCTAGCGTGATGCGGCGCGATCAGCGGTGCGGACGGCGGCGGTCGCGCCCTCGACTGTGGTCCGCCCTCGGGGGTACGACGACCGCACGCTCGCGGCCGTCCGCACCGTCGTCGAGCGGGGCACCCGACTGCCGAGCGTGAGACCGGTCGTTCCCGACGGCTCGGAACGAGCAGTGGGCTTTTCAGACGAGACCGACGAGCCTCGCACATGGAGATCCCGGTGAACCGTCTCGGCGCGCTCGGCGTGCTCGGCGTGCTCGGCGTGTGGACGAACGAGCCCGCGCTCTACGCGCTGTTCGCCCTCTTCGGACTGTTCGCCAGTGACCGAACGCTCTCCTTCGGTGAGGAAGACTCTCGGTCGGGGCGCTCGTAGCGCAGTGCACGCGCTCGCCGCGTGGCCCGCACACCGGTAGACACGGATGAGCGGGGAACCGTCGGCCGCGCTCAGTCCCCGGATGCTGTGCGCCGTCGATCCGCAGGCTCTCCGGCCTCGCGCTGTGCGTCCAGCGTCGAGGGTGTCGCGCGTGATCGAAACCGACGGACGGGGCGAGCGACGGCGCTCACGACGGTCGATCGACGTAGAGGCCGTAGCGGAAGAGCCCGCCGTCGTACCAGAGCAGTCGGCCGTTTTCGGACTCGCGTTCGAGACCGAGCGCCGTCAACAGCGCCTCGAACGCGTCCGGGAGCGGTTCGGTGGCATCGCTGGTCTCCGTCCTGATGGTTCGTTCGAGGAGCTGACGTGCGTCCGACGAGAGGTCGCTCGGGGAGAGCTCGGCGTCGATGCGGGCGCCGAAGACGACGTCGCGGAAGCTCGCACGCGAGTCCGCGACCTCGACGGCGAAGGCCGTATAGCGGGTTTCGAGGATCCGCGTCCGCGTGACGTCGAGTCGATACGCCCAGGACCCGTCCGGGGTCATCGTCACGACGCGCCCGTCGAGGTCACCGTCGACGAGGCGGCTCTCCAGTTCCGCGGGCCGTCGCAGGACGTACGCATCGCCGCGGAGGAGGTCCGAGGTACTGCCGCTCTGTTCGTGCGTGTGGAGGATCTTGACGACGCGCGCACTCGGTCGATCGAGTGCGTCGACGACCACGGCATCGTCGGGCACGTCCTCTCTCGGGACGGGCGTGGCGCGGACGAGCGGTCGATCCACCCGTTCGCGACCGGTGACGACGTACTTCGTCTGATAGTAGGTACCGTCGCGTTCGACGTACGCATCGCGCGGGAGCGGGCGATAGCCGTACGTCGTGTGTCTCCCGTCCGGCAGGACGTCGGCGAGCGCGGTTCGCTCCGGGTCGCCGAAGAGCGAGTCCGCGTCGGGTTCGTAGAGCGCGTGCTCGACGGGGGACTGATCGATCCGCTGGATCGAGAGCGCGTAGGTCCGCTCGGCGGGCGTGCTCGCGCACCCGGCGAACGCGGCGGCCGTCGCCGCGCCCGCCGCGTGCAGCAGGCGGCGTCTGGAGGGCATCGTGGTGATCACTCTCCTCGCGGCACTTGGGCGTGCTGGAAACGCGAGTCGAACGGATCGCCCCCTGCGCGATCGGGACGCGTCGTCTGGCGGGACTGCCGAGACGCCGAGCTAAGGGCCCCCGAGAGCGCGGCGGTCGCTAGTCGACGCACGCGGTGTCCCGTCATCACGGGAACGGGCGCGTTCCGACTGCGGACCGGTCGCCCCGGAAATTGGCGTCGCATCTGAATGTTCCCATCGAAGTATAAATTATCGACTATCGATATTCAGTGATTTTGACGAGGGGTATTGAAAGGCCATAGAGTCGCTTCAGTATGATGTTTAATCTGGTATCGGTTTGTACTTTCCAACGCCATATTTAACTAAGTATATGCATTCACATGTGGCCGGTCTGTGGTGAGAGATCGACTCACTCGAAGGCCCGACACCAACGGCGAAGTCTCGACCCTGATCGTTACAGACTCCCCTCCGCTCGCGCGGAGAAACTCCGGGACCCGAGCGGTTACGCACGGGCGTTCCGACTGGCTGGTGACGACGTGGACGGCATAGCCGTCCGATACCCGACTCGCACCGATTCCGTCGACGGCTCCGCCCTCCCGCTTAGCTGAACTCGACGCCGGTGACTTCGAATCGTGCTCCACCCTCGGAGCCATCGGTCACGCGAACGTCCCAGCCGTGGGCGTCGGCCACCTGTTTGACGATGCTCATCCCGAAGCCGGTCCCCCCTTCGTTCGTCGAATACCCCATCTCGAACAACCGCTCGTGCTTCTCCGTCGGGATGCCCGGGCCGTCGTCTTCGACGTAGAAGCCGTCGTCGAGTCCGCCGACGGTGATGGTCACGTCGTCGCCGCCGTGTTCGACCGCGTTGCCGAGCAGGTTCTCGAGGAGCTGGGACAGCCGATCGGAATCGGCTCGGATCGTCCGCAGTCCGCCCTCGTCGTCCGCGTATCGTAGCTCGGCGCCGTCCGCGGACTCCGAGACGAGGTTCCACGCCGACTCGACGGCGCTCCGAAGCGCCACGGGCTCCGTCGAACCGATGTCGCGGCCCTCGCGCGCCAACCAGAGCACGTCCTCGAGGATGCGGGTCATCCGGTCGAGCGCGGTATCGATCTGGTCGAGGTGCTCGCTATCGCACTCCTCGCGGGCCAGTTCCACGCGCCCCTCGACGACGTTCAGCGGCGTTTGGAGGTCGTGGCTGACGATGCTGGCGAACTCGTTGAGCCGCTCGTTTCGCTCTTGGAGCTCCCGCTCGCGCTCTTTTCGCGCTTGGATGTCCCGGCCGATTCCGGTCACGCCGACGAGCTCGCCGTTCGCGTCCTTCAGCGGCCCGCCGGTGAACTCGTAGGGGAGTCGCTCACCGTCCTTCGTCCGGATCGCGGATTCGAACGTGACCGACGCCTCGTCTTCGAGCACCCGCTGGAACTTCTCCGCCACCGTCTCCGCTTCGTCCGCGGGTACGAAGTCGGTCACGGACATCCCGCGGATGTCGTCGCCGGTGTAGCCGGTGATCTCCTCCAGTCGCACGTTCCACCGAATCGGATCGCCCTCCGTGTCGAACGCGTAGAGGGGGTCGGGGAGCGCGTTATAGATGCTCTGAACGAACTGCTGTTCGTCACGAAGCTCCTGTTCGCGGTGCTTTTGCTCGGTGATGTCTTGGACGGCACCCCGAAGCGCCACGACCTCGCCGCCGTCCAGCGTCGGCTCGCCGCGAATCCTGAACCGACGGACGCCCCCGTCACGTCGCTGAAACCGCGCCTCGACGTCGACCGAATCCCCCGCCTCGATGGCGTCCCGGACGGCGTTCTCGACGCGCGCTCGATCGTCCTCGACGTAGACGTCGAGGGCTTCCCCCAGCGGGGGCTCCTCGTCGTCGTCCCATCCCAGCATCTCGAAGAGGTGGTCGGACCAGAACACGTCTTCCGTTTCGGGGTCGATTTCCCAGCCGCCGACGTCGGCGATCTGCTCGGTGTGATCGAGCAGGTCGAGGAGGCGGTCGTACTCCTGTTCGCGTTCCTTCCGGTCGGTGATGTCCGACGTGATACCGACGATCCGATAGACCTCCCCCGCGTCGTTCTCGATCGGGACGGCTCGATCGTTGACCCAGCGGACCTCCCCGTCCGGGCGCCTGACCCGATACTCCTCCTCATAGGTGCCGGTCGCTTGCGTATCGAGTGCGTCCTTGATACGGTCGCGGTCGTCGGGGTGGACGGCGTCGAGAAACGACCGCGGGCTCTCGTACAGCCCTTCGGCCGATCGCCCCCAGATCTCCTCGTAGGCGCGATTCACGTAGATCAGTTCTTCTTTCTCGGGGTCGGTCATCCAGACGATCTCCTGGAGGTTCTCGGCCATCTGTCGGAAGCGCCGTTCGCGCTCGCGGAGGTCCTCCTCCATGCGAACCCGATCCGAGATGTCCCGAAGCACGCCGACGAACCGGCGCTCGTCGTCCTCCTCGAACTCGTTGAACGAGACCGAGAGCGGGATCTCGTGCCCGTCTCGATGCCGACCGGGGAACTCGACCGCTTTCCAATCGATCGTCCGCTCGCCGGTTTCCAGATACCGCTCCATGGCGTCGAGGTGGGCCTCACGGTGACGCGGTGGGACGAGCGTGGTCAGCGGCTCACCGACGATGGAGTCCCGCTCGTAGCCGAACAGCTCCTCCGCGGCTCGATTCACGAACTGGATGGTGCTCTCGGCGTCGATGGTGAGGATGGCGTCGTTCGAGTTCGCGGTGATCGCCTCGAGGCGAGTCCTGATTCGCTCGGCCTCTCGTTCCGTGTGCCACTTCTCGACGACGTTTCGAATCCGGTTCGCCAGGACGGTGTACTGGTGGGTGCCACCCCCCTTCTGGAGGTAGTCCGTGACGCCGGCGGAGATCGCCTCGCTGGCCACCTCCTCGCTTCCCTTCCCGGTGAACAGGATGAACGGCAGGTCGGGATGGTCGTCGCGGACGGCTTCGAGGAACTCGATCCCGTTCTGCCCCGGCATGTCGTGGTCGGAGACGATACAGTCGAACTCGGCGTCGGCGAGTCGATCGAGGCCGTCGCTGGCGTTCGCCGCTAACTCGACCTCGAACCGGTCGTCCTCTCGCTGGAGATAGGTCGCGACTAAATCCGCAAACCCCGGTTCGTCATCCACGTGGAGGATGCGGATCGGGGACGGTTGCTCACTCATTACTGGGTCTTACCAGCTACTACGGATGCCGAGCCGAATAAGTGCCAGCATAGGGCTGAGCGGTCCGCGTGCGCCGGCCGCTTGTAGTGTCAGCCGAGCCCACTCTCAGGGCGCCGACGGACTTCGCGTTTGCGCCCGGTAGACGTTCGATGCTCAGTCCTCGCTCGCGGGGGTGAGACGGGAGAGGCGCATCGCGTTCCCGGTGACGCCGAGCGTCATACCGGCGTCGCCGACGAGGACGGCCGCCCAGATCGAGACGAGGCCGAACGGGACGGCGAGCGCGAGGGCGGCCTTCGCGCCGAGGCTCACCCAGATGTTCTGCCGGATGACGCCGTTCGCGCCGTGCGAGAGCTCGTAGAGGTAGGGGAGCCGCGAGAGGTCGTCGCTCATCAGCGCGATGTCCGCGGTTTCGAGGGCGGTGTCGGTACCCGCGGCGCCCATCGCGACGCCGACCGTGGCGGTGGCGAGCGCGGGGGCGTCGTTCACGCCGTCGCCGACCATCGCCACGCTCCCGTAGGCCTCGTCGAGCTCGCGGATGGCCGCGACCTTCTCGTCGGGGAGGAGCTCGGCGCGGAAGTCGTCCACGCCGACCGTCTCGGCGATGGCGCGCGCGGTGCGTTCGTTGTCCCCGGTGAGCATCACGACGTGCTCGACGCCGAGGTCGTGGAGGCGCGCCACGGCGCGCGCCGCCTCGGGGCGCACGTCGTCCGCGACGGCGATGAGACCCTCGAGCTCGTCCTCGGTCCCGACGAGGACGACCGTCTTCCCCTCCGACTGGAGGGCGGGAATGGTGTCGTCGAGGAGGTCGAGACAGTCGTTTCGCTCACAGAGCCGCCGCGACGTCCGCGTCACGACGCCCCCATCGGTGACGGCGTGGACGTGCGAGAGGTCGAAACCGAGGTCCTGGAAGAACGCGGGCTTCCCGGCGTAATGCGCCTCGCCGCCGAGGTCCGCGCGCACGCCCTTCCCGGTGATGCTCTCGAAGTCGGCGACCGATCGCGTCCCGACGTCCCGGTCGGCGGCGTGCTCGACGATGGCCTCGCCGATCGGGTGTTCCGAGCGGGATTCGAGGCCGCGCGCGCACCGCAGGACGTCCGCCTCGGTGTTCCCGTTGAGCGCGATCACGTCGGTGACGGTGAGTTCGCCCTTCGTGAGCGTCCCGGTCTTATCGACGGCGATGGCGTCGACCGCGCCCATCGCTTCGAGGTGGTTCCCGCCCTTGATCAGGACGCCGTTCTTCGCGGCGCTCGTGATGCCCGACACCACGGAGACGGGCGTGGAGATGACGAACGCACAGGGACAGGCGAGCACGAGCAGCGTCAGGCCGTAGACGATGGCCCGCTCCCACGCGACGCCGAGCGCGAACGGGGTTCCGAGCGTGACGAGCACGGCGAACGCGACGACGGCGGGCGTGTAGTAGCCGGCGAAGCGCTCGACGAACTGCTCGCGCTCGGTCTTGTTCGCCTGGGCGTCCTCGACCATCTCGACGATCCGCGAGAGCGTGTCGTCGCCCGCCGCCGAGGTGACCCGCACTTCGAGGTATCCCTCCTCGTTGATCGTCCCGGCGTACACCTCGTCGCCCGTCGTCTTGTCCACGGGGACGGATTCGCCCGTGATGGGCGCCTGATTGACCGCGCTCTTGCCGGCCGTGACCGCGCCGTCCATCGGGATCTTCTCGCCGGGCGTGACGACGACGATGTCGCCGACGCGCACGTCCTCGACGGGTACGGTGATCGCCTCGCCGTCGCGTTTGACGGTCGCCTCGTCCGGCGAGAGGTCCATCAGCTCTCGGAGGGAGTTCCGGGCCTTGTCCATCGAGTAGCGCTCTAAGAGCTCGGCGACGCTGAAGAGGACGGCGAGCGTCGCGGCCTCCATGTAGAGGCCTTCGCCGAAGACGAGGCTCACGACGATCGCCCCCGAGATGGCGATGGTCATCAGGAGATCGATGTCGAGGTTCCGGTTCCGCAGCGAGTAGTAGCCGTTCCGGACGATCTCCTGACCGCCGACCGCGACCGCGAGCAAGAAGAGCGCGTCCGCGAGCGTGATCGTGATCGGCCCCGTGAGGACGCGCGCGTTCAGGCCATTGAGGGGGAACTCGACGAGGAGGCCGAGCGCGGCGATCCCGCCGCTGAGTAGCGTCTTCTTCGCGCGCGCGCTCCGCCAGACGCTCTGCGCTTCCGCGACGTCGGGCCCGCCCGAGTCGCCCGACGCCGTGGCGTCGGCGACCTCGTAGCCGGCGTTCTCGACGGCCCGCGTGACCTCGTCGGTCGTGACGCGGGATTGGTCGTAGGTGACGGTCACCGTTCCCGTCGTCGGCCGCGTCTGGTACGTGACGACGCCGTCGACGGCGTCGAGGGCGTTCTCGACCTTTCCCGCACACGACGCGCAGTCCATCTCCGGCACGCCGAACGTCTCCGTCGTCTCCTCGACGCCGGACGCGACGGTATAGCCGGCGCTCTCGACGCGTTCGGCGACGTCCGCCGGGGTCGCACCGTCCGGGTCGTAGGTGACCGTGAGCGTCCCCGTCGTCACCTGCGGGTCCACCGTCTCCACGGCGCCGAGCGACTGCACGCTGTTTCGGACCGTTCTTGCACACGACGCGCAGTCCATCTCCGGCACCGACAGTTGGAGCGTCGTCTCCGAACCGAGATCGGTCGCGGGTGCGCCCGACCGATCGTGGTCGTGATCGTGACCGTGGTCGTCGCTGTGGGCGTGACCGTGGTCGCCGTCCGGGGGGTGCGACCGATTCGTCATTAGCTCATCGAAGGATCCGCAGAGTTATTAATTCGACTGTTACGACACGCCGTCGAAATGCCGTCTATTGCCAAATATTGGTATGTAGTTATTAAAACGAGCGTCTGGCGCGGGCGGGCCGGTCCGTAACTCGCGTCGTGGCCGGTATCCCCGTCGGCGTGCGTCAGAGCGGGAGTCTTCGCCCCGCCGCTCGCCGGGCGTGCGGTGGGGCGGGGGCCGACGGGCTCTTTATCGAGCCACCGAAACGATCGCATATGGAGACTGTGACCGTCGCCCGTGACGTCTCGGCGTCGCCCGAGCGAGTCCGCGACGCCATCTCCGACGTCGAGTCGTTCATGTTGGCCGCCGGGTTCGACGAGGTGGACGTCGAGGGGGACGCCCTCCGGATCGCCAACCACGTCGGCCTGTTCGAAATCGAACTCGACCTCGTCGTCGAGGATCGCGCGGACGCCGCGCTCGCGTACCACCAGCGCGACGGCATCTTCCGCGAGATGGAGACCGTCTACACGGTCGAGGAAACGGCGGACGGCACCCACGTCGAGGCGACGACCGAGTACGCGCTCGCCGCGAAGATCGTCGGTCCGGTCTTCGACGGCACCGTGGTGAAACGCCAGCGTCGCAAGGAGCTGAACGCCCAGTTCGACTTCCTCGATGCGCTCTGACGGAGAGCCGGCCCGTCTCGGGGCGACGCGCCCCGCTCTCGACGGCGCGCTCAGTCCGCGAGCAGGTCGGCGCGCTCCGCGAACTCGGTGATCACCGCCGCTTCCGCGCGGTGGAGCGTCTCGCTGCACGTCGATTTCGCGATCCCCAGCTCGTCGGCGACGTCGGTGAGCGTCGCGTCGCGCGGCGTCTCGTAGTAGCCGACGGCGACCGCGGTCGCGAGGACGTCGCGCTGGCGCTCGGTGAGCGGGGCGTCGCGCTCGTATCGCTCGTCGCCGATGCGTTCGAGCGTGAAGTCGATGCCGAACGCGCTGAACTGATCGCGGAGCGCGCCGAGGCGCTCGCTCGGTGCACGTAGCGTCCACGTCGCCGCGCCGTCCCGTATCTCGAAGGGGAATTCGAGGGGGACGCCGGACTCCCGGAGCGGGAGCAAGAGCACCGGATCCGCGGTCTCGAACTGCAACAACACGTCCTCGTCGCCGTCGTAGAGCGTCGTCACGCCTCGGATCGTCTCGTGGGCGGTCATCGCGTCGCGGATCGCGTCCGGGTCGCCGCCCTCGTCGAGTTCGAGGAGGCCGACGCCCGTCTCCTCGTCCGCGAACGCGGTGAGCACGCGGAACGTGTCCGCGGCGAATCGACGCGAGACGTCGCCGATCCAGATGCCCTCGGGAACGGTGACGGTGAGTTCGGCGCGCGGCATATCGCTCGGTTTGCGTGCGGGCCCTAAGTGGCTAGCGCTCGTTCCAGCGTGCCGGGAGCGCTCACGGTCCGCGAGCCATCGTGAGGCTCTCCACGGTCTTCGCGGTGAAGAACACGATCGTCCCCCCGACGACACCGGCGTCGAGGTCCGCGAACACGCAGGCGGCCGCGAACGCGACGACGCCGACGGCGACGGGGAGGCGGTTGCGAGCGACGCGGCGGACCCGAGCGGCAGTAGCGGTCATCGGTTCTTATTCGGCGCGCCGCGCCGAGAGGCGTTTTCCCGAACGCGTTCGGGACGGCGCGTAGGTGCCGGGCGCTCGAAGACGTGCGCATGCTCCCCGGGAACCCCGACGTCGACACCGACGTCCAACCGCCGATGCGGCTGCCGCTCGGCCACTTCGTCGTCGCGCTCGGCGCGCTCTGCGTCGCGGTACTCGTCGGCCTGCTGCGCGGTGATACGCTGTTCGCGCCCGCCGCCGGCCTCGCGCACGTCCACCTCGTGCTCGTCGGCTGGGTCTGCCTCACCATCGCCGGCGCGATGACGCAGTTCGTCCCGGTCTGGTCGGGCGTCCGCCTCCACTCGACGCGTCTCGCCGGCGTCCAGCTCGCCCTGCTCGCGGGCGGTCTCGCGGGCTTCGCGGCCGCGCTCCTCGCCGGCGCGTTCGCGCCCCTCCCGGCGTTCGCGGCGGCGATGCTCCTCGGGTTCTGGATCTTCGTCTACAACATCGCACGGACGCTCGCCCGCGCCCGCCCGTTCGACGTCACCGAACGCCACTTCGCGTACGCGCTCGCGTCCTTCCTCGCCGTCTCCGCGCTCGGCGTCTCGCTCGCC
This sequence comes from Halarchaeum nitratireducens, assembly GCF_014647155.1. GTDB lineage: Archaea > Halobacteriota > Halobacteria > Halobacteriales > Halobacteriaceae > Halarchaeum > Halarchaeum nitratireducens. Next base: position 226,465 of record NZ_BMOQ01000006.1, read on the forward strand.
GCCGGCTTCACTCGTCCCGATTTCCTCCCCGTGAGCCGCGTGGCGCTCCGGGGTTCGCACGTCGCGCTCGCGCTCTTCGGCGCCGTCCTCTGCACCGTGTTCGGCGCGCTCTACCAGCTCGTCCCGATGTTCGCCCAGTCGGACCTCGACGCGTTCGACCGGCGCCTCCAGCGCCTCGAAGAGACCGTCTACCCGCTCGGCGTCGCCCTGCTCGCGATGGGGCGCCTCGTCGGGATCGCACCGCTCGCCCGCCTCGGCGGCCTGCTCGTCGTCGGTGGCGTGCTCGCCGTCGCCGTCGTGCTCGCGCGTCGCCTCGCGGACGCCACCGTCTCGTGGGGGCCGATGCTCCGCCGATACGCCGTCCTCCCGGTCGCGATGGGCGCGTGGGCGGCGTGGACGCTCCCCGTCTGGCTCGCCCGCCCGCTCGCCTACGACGCCGCCGTCGGCGCGCCGGGGTCGTTCTCCCTGCTCGTCCTCGGCGTCGTCGGCTTCGTCGTCCTCGGCACGCTCTACCACGTCGTCCCGTTCATCGTCTGGGTGCACCGCTACAGCGACCGCCTCGGCTTCGAGGCCGTGCCGACCATCGACGACCTCTACGTCGCGCGCGTCGCCCACGTCGACTTCGCGCTCCTCCTCGCCGGCACGGCGCTCCTCGTCCTCGTCACGGGCGGCGTCGCGCTCCCCGCACCCCTCAGCCGTGCGGGCGACGCGCTCGTCGCGGGCGGCGTCGCACTCGCCGCCGCGAACCTCTTGCTCGTCGTCTGCCGACACGCCGTCGCGCCCGCCGTGAGCGCTCGATTCGGGTCGCTCGCGAGCGAGTAATGGCCGCACTCCATCGAAACGACCGCTCGCTCTCGTCTCATTCAGTGCTCTCGCACCTATCGTACCAGCGGCCGTCGTCGCGCGTACACGCTGTCCGCCCGCGGTGCCGACGTCGTGCTCACCGTCCGTCCGCCGCTCCCGACGCCGGCAGTGCGACTCTGTCACTGACTGGAAGGGGAGGGGAACGGGTTCTCAGCAGGTTGGAACCGGGGGAAATAATTTGTTAACTGAACAAAAACAACTCCCTATGACGGACGACTCACCGATCGATCGCGTCGCACTCGGCGGCGCAATCGCGCTCGTCTGGGCCGGCTACGTCGGCCTCGTGGGGGTGTTGGCCCGTCTCGGATGGGGGGAACGATGGCGCTCGCTCCTCTCGGACGTCTACGTCGGATTCGACGAGACGACCAGCGGTATCGCGGTCGGGATCGGGTGGGCCGCGATCGACGGGTTCCTCGCGGGCTGGACGGTCGCGAGCGCCTACGACGCCCTCACCCCCGACAGCACACCCCCCGACGGGGCGGAGAGTTGACAGCCGGAACACCACCGAGTGCCCCCGACTCGCCGGTGGGACGGCGTGGGAGACGCGGCGGGCACTTGACCCCGGGTTCGCCACCGCGGGTGCCGTCGAAACCCCGACGGATCCCCCCGCCAGTGGCCATCACGCGCATGACGAGTGAACCGTCGACGGCCCACGGGACCACACTGACGAGCGGTGCCGGAACGCGTTCGACAGCGACAGCATGACCGAATCCAAACTCGGCGTTCGGGAGGCGGTCTCGTTCGCGCTCGGGGGCATCATCGGCGGGGGTATCTTCGCCGTTCTCGGCGTCGTCGCCGCCGTCGCCGGGACGACAGCGTGGATCGCCTATCTGCTCGCCGGAATCGTCGTGATGGCGACCGGCTATTCCTACGTCGAACTCAACGCTCTCAGCTCGCGAACCGACGGATCGGGCGGAGCGGTCACCTTCATCGACGAATTTCTCGACCGGCCGAAGATCGCGGGAATGGTCGGCTGGACGTTGCTCGTCGGATACGTCGGCACGCTCGCGATGTACGCCTACGCCTTTGGCACCTACTTCGGCGCCATCTTCGGGGTCTCCGAACTGCCCGTCGTCGGGCTGCCGGCGCGCCCCGTGATTTCGGCGCTCGTCGTCGTCGGGTTCATCGCGCTCAATCTCGTCGGCGTCCGCGAATCCGGCCTCGTCGAAGACGCGCTGGTCGGCCTCAAGCTCCTCGTCATCGTCCTGTTCAGCGCGATCGGCATCTGGTATGGACACTCACACGACACGCTCTCCTTCGGCATCGCACAGTCGCTCGCACATCCCGTCGGGCCGTTCATCGCCGCGGGGGTCGCGTTCGTCTCCTTCGAGGGCTGGCAGCTCCTCTTCTACGACCAAGAGAGCATCACGAACCCTGAGCGAACGCTTCGAAAGGCGGTCTCCGTGTCGATTCCGGTGTCGACGCTCGCCTACGTGCTGGTCGCGTTCGTCACGCTCAGCCTGGTCAGCCAGCAGGAGGTCGCCGCTCACCCCGATCTCGCGCTCGCCATCGCGGCCGATCAGTTCGCCGGTACGGTCGGGTACGTCGCTATCGGCGTGGCGGCCGTCGCGTCGACCGCGAGCGCGATCAACGCGACGCTGTTCAGCGCGGCCCTGTTCGCGAAGGGGTTGCGCTCCGATGCGTTGATCCCCGACCAGATCGCCTCAGCCCGCGAACGGGGCGTGCCCACGAACGCCCTGCTCCTGATCGGTGGCTTCACCGTCGTGTTCACCGTCTACGGCGATCTGGAAGCGATCACGGAGTTCGCCTCGATGTCGTTCATCGTCGTGTTCGGAACGGTCAACGCAGTCGCGCTCGTGCAAGACTCCGTCCCGAACCGGTGGATCTCGCTCGTCGGATTCGTCGGAACGCTCCTGTTTCTCCCGCTCTTCGCGTGGCACCTCTACACGGTGGAGTTCCACGTGTTCGTGCTCGTCGTCGTGATCGCCGCCGCGCTGCTCCTCGTCGAGGGAGTGTACTTCGAGCGGACGGAGATCGAATCGGGGTTCAGATCGGTGGAGAAACGCCTCTGACGGCGGGCTGTGCGTCTCCGAGTAGCGTCGAAGAGAACGCGTTAACTCCGCGTACCAACGTGACGGATCATCCTGTCCGCCCCCTCTCGCGAGCGGGCGCGTCGCTGCTCGAAGACACCCGAATCCCGCGTCGGCGCCTACTCTTCGGCTTCGAGGAAGGCGCGCATCCGCTCGATGTCGGCGTCGTCGGCCTCCTCGACGGCGCGCTCGGGCGCTTCGAGCAAGCCCTCGACGAGGCGGTCGGCGAGGTCGTCGAGGACGCGCGCCCGCTCGGGCGTGAGGGCGTCCCGGGCCTCCAGTCGCGAGTAGGCGCGCTCGAGTTGTTCGCTCCGCACCGCCTCGGCGCGCGCTTCGAGGGCGCGCCGCGTCGCCTCGCGGGCGTCGGTCGTCCCCGCGTCACCGACGTCGCTCGACGCCGCCTCGCTCATAGCTCCACCTCCGCCGGCGACTGATCCGGCATCGGGCCGTCGTACCCCTCGGGCTCGTACGCGCAGAGCGGATCGCTCGCGAGCGGGTCGCCCGCCGTCGCGTAAGCGCGAGAGCGACTGCCGCCGCAGACGTGGCGGAACTCGCAGGCCCCGCACTTCCCCGTGAGCGCGTCGGGGTCGCGCAGCGACTCGAAGAGATCCGAGTCCCGGTAGACGTCGACGAGCGACTCCTCGCGGACGTTCCCCGCCGATTCGGGGAGGAAGCCCGAGGGGTAGACGTCGCCGACGTGGCTGACGAACGCGAAGCCGTCGCCCGCCGTGACGCCGCTCCGCCGGCCGATACCGTCGCGGGCGGGCGACGCGGTGCCGCCCTCGGCGCGTTTCTGCTGGAGGGCGACGCGCCGATAGTGCGGCGCTTCGGTCGTCTTCACGCCGAACGGCGCGTCGTCGGCCACCTCGACGAGCCACTCCATGACGCCCTCGGCGCGCTCGGGGTCGATGGGGTCGAGGACGTGCCCCCGGCCCACGGGAACGAGGAAGAAGACCGACCAGAGCACCGCGCCGAGGTCGGCGACGAGGTCGCGGATGGCGGGGAGGTCCCCGATCGTCTGCGCGCAGACGGTCGTGTTGATCTGAAGCGGGAGGCTGGCGTCGCGGGCGGCGCGCGCGGCCTCGACGGTGGAGTCGAAGCTCCCCGCTTCGCCGCGAAACGCGTCGTGAGTCGCCGCGCTCGCGCCGTCGAGGCTGAGCGCCATCCGCCGGAGGCCGGCGTCCGCGAGGTCGTCGATCCGCTCGCGGGTGAGCGACCCGGTACCGCTCGGCGTCATCGTCATCTGCAGGCCGTTCTCGACGCCGTACTCGACGAGGTCGACGGTGTCGTCGCGCGCGAGCGGGTCGCCCCCGGAGAGCACGACGAGTTGGCCGTCGCCGAACGCGCGGGCGTCGTCGAGGAGCGCCTTCCCCTCGGCGGTGGTGAGCTCGTCCGGGTGACGCGCCGGTTGGGCGTCCGCCCGACAGTGCTCGCAGGCGAGCTCGCACGCCTGCGTGACCTCCCAGATGCAGACGAACGGCCGCTGGCTCGTGTCGACGTCGCTCGGTCGCATACTCGTGGGATGGGCGTCCGTCCCCGAGTAGCCCGTCCCGAACGCGTTCGGGGATACGGTTTGCCCTCCGGAGTCGGTTATCGTAGATATGGTCGACGCGACCGCAGTCGACGACGCCGTCAGCGAGACCGACGCGCCCGCGGACCGGCCGCGTGAACGCCTCGACGCCCGCGAGCTCCCGCCGCCCGAGCCGCTCACGGAGACGCTCGAACGACTCGCCGACTTCGACGACGAGCGCGTCCTCGTGCAGGTGAACGACCGCGCGCCCCAACACCTCTACCCGAAACTCGACGACCGCGGGTGGGCGTACGAGACCGTCGAGACCGACGACGCCGTCGTGACGGTCGTCTGGCGGTCCTGACGCCGATCGGTGGAGCGTCCCCACCCTGCGCCACTCGGGACCGTCCCCCGTACGCGAACACATTCGGGGAGACGGTGAACGGGTTGGGGCGCGTTCGCCGACGTATGTCCGACGTCCAAACCGAAACGCTCGCAGATCTGAGCGGGGAACCGCACGCCACCGTCTTCGCGGACGGCCCCCGGACCGTTCGGCTCTCGCTCGCCGCCGGCGAGTCGCTCCCCGAGCACGACCACCCGGGCGTGGACGTCCTGCTCGTCGGCCTCGGCGGCCACCTCACCGTCGAACTTGACGGGGAGCCCCACGACCTCCGGGACGGCGACGTCCTCCGCGTCGCGGGCGAGCACCGGATCGAACCGCGCGCCCGCGAAGACAGCACCGCGCTCGTGGTCCTCGCGCCGCGGGAGGGCGACGATGCGTAGTTTCTTCGGTAGCGGGGGCGCGGACGAGGCCTTCGACGACCGCGGGTCGTTCGTCCCCGCGCACCTCCCCGAGCCCGGACCGTTCCTCGCCGACGCCGAGGTGCTGACGGGCGACGATCACGCCGCCGTCCACGAGACCGCGCGCGAGTGCTTCGAGGAGCGCGGCGTCTACGACGTGACGTTCGGCTACAACCTCGCGCGCCTCAACCTCGATCAGCGCCACCCGAACGCGGGGTTCCGGTACGGCGTGGACGGCGACGACCTGCGCGCGGAGTTCACGCCGACGACCGAGTTCTGCCCGCAGAGCGACACCCTCACCGTCGGCGCGTTCCGCGCGTGGAACGGCCTCGAAGAGCGCCACGACTACGAGCTCGTTCGCGTCCGCGTCGCGCCCAGCCACCAGCGCGCCGACGCCGTCAACGACCGCCTCGCCGCCCTCGAAGAGGCGTACGTCGAGACGGGCGAACTCCCCGACGCCGAGACCCCGGACCCGAACGGGGGCGCGGGCGACGACGCGCTCCCGTTCTGAGCCGCGCTGCTGAGAGCTTCGTCAGGAGATCGGGTCTGTTCCCGGTTGCGGTCGATACGGTCAATTCACTGCACGATGTCCGGGTCAATCTCGCGGACGAATCGGTCGAAGAACGCTTCCATCACGTCCCAGCGCGACTCTCCGAGATGTCGACCTGGGTCTGTATACAACGCATTGAGGCGTTCACGCGCCCACTCGCGCAGGAGATCGATATCCGGCAACTCGGAGGCGTCATCAGTAAGTGTCGCTGCGTCATCGATGACGGCGTACTGTTCGCCGATACGTCCGGAGCGTTCACCGACGATACAAGCGAGGCGAACAAACCCGACCGCGCCGGCTGCGTCGAGTTTGTCGGCATCGAAGAGCAACTGTGCCTCGGTCGTTTCGGGCTCGGGCGAATTTGCCCGGATGCTGTGCGTACGCAGGCAGTGTTCGACCGCCGCGATCCGGTCCGACGCTACGCCTTCTGCTGCGAGGAGGCTCGTGGCTTCGTCGGCTGCCCAGTCGCCGTGGTCATCGATGTCCCCGACGCGTTCAAGTGGCCGCCCGATATCGTGAAACCAGGCCGCCGCGGCTAGAACGTCTCGGTCGACGCTGTCTGGATGTTGGGTTGCGAGCTGGAGCGCGACGTCATGCACGCGTTTCGCGTGGAAGATATCGTGTGCAGGGAAGGCGTCCTCGTAGTACGGACGAGACAGATCGCGGGACAGAGAGTCTACGTTGGAGGGCATCACTGCGGGAACGTCGTCGAGAGACTTTTATCTATCGTGAGACGAGCACGCGCTACCTGACGGCTGTTCCAGCGGCGGGGGTATCGAACAAATCGGGGTTTTCAACAGAGCCTTCTGAGCGGGACGCGCGTCGCACTCCGCTCACTCGACGCGCACGCGGACGACGTGCCCGCCGCAGCCGCACTGCTCGACGTACTCGTAGTCGACGGCGTCGCCGAACGCCTCCTCGAGCGCGTCGTAGAGGTACGTCTCCGGGTGGCCCTGTTCGGCGTGCGTCACGAGGTTCACGTGGTAGCCCAAGGCGGTCTGCCGGACGGCGTCGCGGGCGTCGGCGAGGAGATGCTCGCGGTCCGACTCGTACTCGGGGTGTTCGAGGTTCGCCGACCACGAGTTCCGATGCGTCTCGTCGGTGACGGCCTCGGCGTCGTGCGAGTGGCTCATGCGTGTCGTGGGAGGCACGCAGGAGAGAAGAGCGGCGTCCCGAACGGGTTCGGGACGGTTAGTCGTCGTCGGATTCGGCGCCGGCGCTCTCGTCGAAGATGCGCCGCGAGATGACCGTGCCGTCGGACGAGGCGGCCGTCGGGTCGCGGCGGACGAAGCGCTTCTTCAGGACGTCGTAGGAGAAGAGCGCGGTCCCGAGGATGAGGAGGACGTCACCGGGGAGGCGCGCCCAGAAGAGCGTCTGGACGAAGTCGCGGCTGTAGAAGGCGAGCGAGCGCGCGGCGTCGTAGTTCCCCGTGAAGACGGTCTCGAGCTGGAGGAAGCCGACGGGGACGTCGCCGACGAACACCATCCACGCGAGGCCGATGTTCCACAGCCAGAACGCGCGCCGGAGGTTCGTGCCGTCCCACTTGCCGCGCTTCGTGGTGAACTGCAGGACGTAGACGGCGAGGCCGAGCGCGAGGAAGCCGAACGCGCCGAACATCGACGCGTGGGCGTGCCCGACCGTGAGGAAGGTGCCGTGCTCGTAGTAGTTGACGAGCGGGAGGTTGATGAAGAAGCCGAGGACGCCCGCGCCGACGAAGTTCCAGACGCCCGAGGCGACGATGAACATGAACGGGAGCGTGTAGGGGAAGGACTCGCCGGCGTCGCGCATCGCGCGGTACTCGCCGATGGCCTCGAAGAGGATGAAGACGAGCGGGACGAATTCGAGCGTGGAGAAGACGCTCCCGATGGGCACCCAGTAGTCGGGGAGGCCGATCCACCAGTAGTGGTGGGAGACGCCGATGACGCCCGCGCCCATCACGAGGAGGGCTTCGAGCATGACGGCCTTCTCGGCGCTCCGGCGCGAGAGGAGGTTCATCGCGACGAGCGCGACGGCGACGACGGCGACGACGAAGAACTCGAAGGCGCCCTCGACCCACATGTGGACGACCCACCAGCGCCAGAACTCCGTCACGACCATCGTCGTCTGCGGCGTGTAGAACATGCTCGCCGCGAACAGCAGGCCGATGGAGCCGCCGGCGTAGATGATCATGTGCGCGAGGCCGAAGCGCGATTCCCGCTTCAGGAGGGGCTTGAAGCCGCGCGCGACGAGCGCCGTCCAGAGCGCGAAGCCGACGAGGAGGCCGACCTGCCAGAGGCGCCCGACCTCCAGGTACTCGAGGCCCTCGTTCCCGAGGATCCACCAGAGCGCGCCCTCGATGTAGCCCTGCGCGCCGAGCCAGATGCCGAGGAGGCCGCCGACCACGACGACGAAGAGCGCGCCCAGCAGGACGTGGACGTAGCGCTTCTGGTTCGCGGGTTCGCGGCCGGTGAGCAGCGGCGGGAGGAAGAGCCCGATGCCGAGCCAGAGCGTCGCGATCCAGAGGATCGCGAGGTCGATGTGCCACGCCTTCGTGAGGGCGAACGGGAGCGCCGAGAGCGCGTCGATCCCGAGCGCGTTCGCGAGCCCGTAGAAGCCGCCGCGCTCGATGTAGTAGTGCGCCATCAACCCTCCGAGGAGCGTCTGCGCGAGGAAGAGGACGGCGGCGACCGGGACGAAGCGCGCGGCCGCGAACTGACTCGGCGTGAGCGTGACGTCGGCGGGGTCGGGGACGTCGACGCCCGCCGCGTCCGGCTCGGGGAGCTCGACGGCGCTGTAGAGCCAGATGCCGAGGCCGCCCCCGCCGACGAGGAGCACCATCGCGACGACGCTCCACGTCAGCGCGCTCACGGGCGCGTCGTTACCCGCGCCGGGGGCGTACGGCCAGTCGTTCGTGTAGGAGTGCGCGGTCCCGGGGCGGTCGATCGAGGAGAACATCGCCGTCCAGAGCGCGAAGTCCGCGAAGCGCCGGGCGTCCTCGGGCGTCGAGACGAAGTTGGCGGGGATGCCGGCCTCGCGATCGCCGCCGTTGTAGCGCTCGACGTACGCCTCGCGGACCTCACCGTAGGCGTACGCCTCGGCGGGAGTGAGTTCGAGCGTCTTGCCGAACTCGCCCGCCGAGAGCTGGCGCTCGACGACGTCGTTCACGGCCGCCTGCTCGGACTCGTCGAGCGCGTCGTACGACGACGCGCCGTAGCGTTCGCGCGCGACGTACTCACGCATGTTCGTGGTGAGCCTGTCGAGCGCGTCGGCGGTGTAGTCCGAGCCGAAGTACGCCCCGTTCCCGAGGATCGAGCCGTGATTCATGAGGCTGTTCTGCTGGAAGACCGCCTTCCCGGCGGCGATGTCGTCGTTCGTCGCGAGGACGTCACCGTCGGGGCCGACGACTTCCGCGGGCCGCTGTGGCGACTGTTCGTACGCGAGGTACGCCCCCGCGCCCATCACGACCAAGTTGAAGACGAACGCCACCACGAGGGCCTTCGCCAACGTCTCTCTGCGTATGCGCATCTCGTTCGGCGGTTCGTCGCCCCCGCATTACTTCGTGGTGACGAACACGTTCGGGAGAAGCGACACGCCCCACGTGTCCGTAGCACACGACGATGCCCCCGACGGAACGCGTCCTCGACGTCCGCGAGCACGACGGCGAACCGTTCGACACGATCACCGCGGCGCTCGACGACCTCTCCGACGAGGACTCGCTCCGCCTCGTCAACAGCTTCGAGCCGGTGCCGCTCTACGGCGTCCTCGAGTCGCGCGGGTTCACGCACGAGACGGAGCAAGTGGGCGAGGACGAGTGGCACGTGCGTATCGAGCACGAGGTGTGAGGCGAACACGTTCGGGAGAAGGGCAACCTCGGTGCCGGGCCGAGTACGACACGCATGAGCGAGACGACACTCGACGTCCGGGACGTTCCGCCGTCCGAGCGCCACCCGAAGATCCACGACGCCTTCGAGGAGCTGGACGCCGGCGACGTCCTGACTATCGTCAACGACCACGAGCCGAAACCGCTTTTCTACGAGTTCCAGGCGGAAGTCGAGTCCTTCGACGCCGACGGCTACGCCGTCGAGGAGCGCGGGCCGGGCGAGTTCGCCGCGCACTTCCCGAAGGAGTAGCCGCCACACACCCCACCCGTTCTTTTCGTCCCCGATAGCGACGTGGAGCGCCGCGTCAGTGCTCCAGCACCGCGTCGAGGACCTTGCGCTGTGCCGCCGCGAGGTGCTCGGTGAACGTCGAGGGGCTGATGTCGAGCGCGTCCGCGACGTCGTTCGCGTTCGCGCCCTTCGGGTGCTCGAAGTACCCCAGCTCGTGCGCCGTCCGCAGGACCTCGCGCTGGCGCTCGGTCAGCCGGCTCCGGTCGACGAAGACGGGATCGCTCGACTCGCCGCCCTCCGAGCGCACGAGCTTGCGGAGGCGCACGCCGCCGAACTCGTCACGCAACTCCGCGACGACGTTCTGGACGGTGTCGAGCGACGCCGTGTGAAAGGAGAGCGAGAGCGTCCCCGCCGCCGCGCGCACGTCCACGACCGGGGTGCCGAACGACTCGACGCGGTCGCAGACACAGCCCCGGTCGCGCGCACGGCGGATGCGATAGACGTGGCCGGTGTCGTGTTCGGCGACCTCGGTCGCGTCCCCCGGTTCGGGGAGGGCGTGCTCGGCGGTGAACTCCTCGGCGATGCGGCCCTCGTCGTCCGTCACGGACGCGCGCGTCACGGACGAGATGGCGGTGGCGTCCGTGGAGGCGTCCGCGACCGGGCACGCGCCCGGATCGCCGACGTCGAGTTCGACCCAGAGTTCCGCGCTCATACGTGGGCCTTCTGCGTCGCCCGGGATGGGCCCAGTCCCGAACGTGTTCGCCTCCGGGCGCTACGGGTGGACGGTGCGCGCGAGCCACGTCTCGGGGTTCTGCCGGCGCACCTCGAAGCGCTCGGGCGCGTCGCCGTCCGCGAGGTCGCCGAGGAACGCCCGGACGGGCGTCGGGTCGCGGTCGCTCGCGACGACGAACTCCTCGCCGGCCTCGAGGGCCCCGAACGCGTCCGCGACCGCGTCGCGGCGCTCGTCGGCCGGAACGCCGCGAAGGTCGACGCCGCTCTCGGGGAGGTCGACCGACCAGACCGCGTCGTAGCGCTCCTCGACGGCGGCCGCGAGGTCGGCGACGGGGTCCGGTATCGCGGTCGGCGTCGGCGTCTCCTGGAGCGCGGGCGTGAACGGGAGGCGCGCGAGCGCCGTCGTGTCGAGGCGCTCGGCGGGCGGGGTGTCGCCCGCGAAGAGGTCGTGGTCGTGGTCGCAGCGCTCGCAGGTGAACCCCGCCATGTTGACGGCCGTCCCGAGCACCGGAACGTCGTTCTCGCGGAGGAGCTCGACCGTCTTCTCGGTGTCCGAGAGCGCGGAGTGGAACGGCGTCGTGACGACGACGGCGCCGTCGAGCGACACCTCCTGTAGCGTCGTGAGCACCACGTCGCCCGTCCCCGGCGGGAGATCGACGACGAGCGTGTCGGTGTTCGTCCACGCGGTGTCCGCGAAGAGGTCGCTGACCGCGTCGTGCGCCATCGCGCCGCGCCACGCGAGCGGCGCCCCGTCTGAGAGCAGGCCGACACTCATCACCTCCAGGCCCTCGGAGCGGACGGGGCGCGGGGCGCCGTCCTCGGTGGCGTGGACCGGCCCGGAGACGTCGAGCAGCGCGGGGACGTTCGGCCCGTGGATGTCCGCGTCGAAGAGCGCGACGTCATCGCCGTTGGCGGCGAGCGCGCAGGCGAGCTGCGTCGCGACGGTCGACTTCCCGACGCCGCCCTTCGCGCTCGCGACGGCGATGACGCGCTCGAACGCGTCGGTCCCCGTCGCCCCCGGGTCGCTCGTCGGCGCCGCCCGGCGGACGGTGACCGAGTCGACAGCGGGGACGTCGCGGACGGCGCTATCGACGGCGGTCGTGACCTCCCTGATGGTTCCCGCGTCGAGCGTCGCGGCGTCAAGGCCGACGCACGCGACGCCGCCGTCGAGCGTGGCGCGCTGGACGAGGCCGGCGTCGATGACGTCCACGTCGGCGTTCGGTTCGCGCACCTGCCGGAGTGCGGGTTCGAGGCGGTCGTCGACGGCGGTCGCGTCGTCGCGCGTGGTGTCGTCTGGGGTCATAGGTTCGGGCGTCGGTTGAGTCGGTCGTCGCTGGTCGTATCGTCGGTGTCGCGCTCGCTCGACTGGACGAACTGCCGGCGGAACCGGCCGGCGTCGACGTCGAGCGCGTTCGCGGCGGTCTTCGCGACGACGCCGACGTCGTCGCGGGCGAGGTCCTCGAGCGCGTCGGTGGCGCGCTCGTCGTCGATGCCGCCGAGGAGGTGGGCGACCCACTCGCGGACGCGCTCGCTGTCGTCGGCGGCGGCGTCGAGGAGCGCGGGGAGCGCGGCCTCGCCGCGGAGCTTGAACAGCGAGACGAGCGCGTTGCGCCGGACGGCGTGGTGGGGGTCGTCGAGCGCGGCCTCGAGGCGCTCCGCGTTCGCCGCGCGGTCCACGTGGTCGAGCGCGACGAGCGCCTCGGCGCGGACCCACGGGTCGTCGTCGTCGGCCGCGTCCCGCGCGACGGCGTGCGCCGTCTCGCCGCCGAGTTCGCCGAGCGCTTCGACGGCGAACTGCCGGACGTCGGCGTCCGAGTCGTCGCGGGCGGCGTCGGCCAGCGCCGCGACCGCAGCGGCATCGAACGACCGGTCGGCGAGCGCGAGCGCGGCGCGACGCCGCTCCGTCTTCGTGCCCTCGCGGAGGTCCGCGACGAGTCCGTCGTGGCCGGCGTCGGCGACCGGGTCGGTGTCGGCGGCCGTGAGCTCCCCGGGGTCGGCCGTGCCGATGGTGACGTCGTCGCGGCTGACCTCGATGTCCTCGAGCGCCTCGATCTCGGTGTCGAGGCCGGGGCTCCGCTCGGGGTCGAGCTGCGGGTCGGCGGGGCCGTCCGGGTTCGGGTCGGCGAGCCCGGCGTCGTGCTCGTGGTCGTGGCCGCCGCAGCCACAGTCCCCGCCGCAGTCGTCGCTCATGTCGCCTCACCTCCGAGGAGGAGGGCGACCCCGAGCGCGGCGGCGAGCGCGCGCGACACCGTCACGGGGACGGCGGCGACGCAGAGCAGGAGCGCGCCGCACGCGGGGACGAGCGCGCGATGGCGGGCGGTGGCGACGGTCGCCGCCGCGAGGCCGCCGAGCCCCGCCGAGAGCGTGCCGAGGGAGGCACCGACCGCGCCGCCGCCGACGAGCGCGATTGCGCCGGCGACGTAGGGCATGCTCGCGCCGGCGGCGTGAACGACGCCCGCGAGCGCGATGCCGAGCGCCCAGTCGAGCGCGCGGGCGTCCGCTGCGAGGCCGGCCGCGACCGCCGCCGCGAGCGTGAGGAGCGTCCCGACCTGTCGGCCGGCGGGCGACGCGACGCCGACGCTCGCGGCGAGCGCGACGATGAGCGCGGCGACGGCGAGGGCCGCGAGGAGCGGGCGGCCGAGGAGCGGGACGACGCGCGTCGGGCGAGCGCGAGCGAGGCGGCGCCACGCGACGATGGCACCGGAGAGCACGACGCCGGCGGCCGCCGGAGCGTACGTGGCGTCCGCGACGAGCGCGAGCGGCGCGAACACCGCGAGACCGAGGAAGGCGACGCGCTCGACGCGGTCCGTCGCCGCGAGCGCGAACCCGAGCGCGGCGAGCGCGGGGCCGAGCGTGCCGACGACGACGGCCGCCTCGTGGCCGCCGGCGAGCGACGCGAGCGGCGACCCGGGGATGTTGCGCGCGACGCGGAGAGCGAACGGGACGGCGGCCGCGAGGAGCGCGACGACCGCGAGCGCGGGCCGCCACGCCTCGTGCGTGCCGTCCGTCCGCTCCAGCGCGGCGGCGAACCGCGTGGGCACGGCGGCGCGACTCACGGGACCTCACCCCGCTCGCGGCGCTCGCCCAGTTCGGCGGCGTCGGCGGCGACGAGCGCGTCGAGGAAGCGCCCGAGCGTCCCGTAGACGCCGGTGTCGTACTCCGCGTCGAGCGCGTCCGCGACCCCTTCGGCGAGGACGCCGAGGTGGCGGTCGAGGAAGTCGAGGCGGGCGCCCGCCGCGCCCTCGTCGGGGTCGAGCGCCGCGCGTCGCGCGAGGTAGCCCGCGAACGCGAGTTCGAGGCGGAGGTTGTCGTGGTTGTCGCGCGCGTCCTCGTCGACGGAGAGCCCGTAGTAGTCGTAGGCGCGCGCGAGGTCGACGTTCACGTCGCCCCACGAGACGTCCGAGCGGTACTCGACCTCGTAGAGGGGGACGGGCGGGCCGCTCGTGGCGAGCGAGCCGTCCGTGCGGTCCTCGTACTCGGCGAACCCGACGGCGAAGAGGTCGTTGTAGCGCGCGGCGAGCGCCTCGTAGTCCTCGTTCGTCGTGAGCTCGGGGACGTCGACGTCGAGCGCCGTCCGGTCGAGGAGGCGGCGACACGTCACCTCGAACGTCCCGTCGCGGAGGTCGCGGTGGAGGGGTTCGTCCGGGTGCTCGAACGCCCGCGCGAGCAGGCGGTAGAGCTCGCCGCGCGCGGCGGCGTCCGCGTCGAGGTCGGCGGGGTCGATACGGTCGGCTGCGTCCGTCGTGGTGGTGGCGTCGGTGGATGTCATCGGTCTCAGTTTCCTCCGTCGTCGTCTCTGGCTCGCCGGACGCCCTCGATCGTCGTCGCGACGACGAGGACGACCGCGAGACCCGCGATTCCCCACAGGATGGCCTCGTAGGGCGGACCGCCGTCGTCGGGCGCGAACGGCAGGTAGTACCACTCGCTGACGGCCTTGTGGCCGCCGCGCTCCATGTTCGCGCCGTCCCAGGCGGCGAACGCGACGTTCAGGTCGTTCTCGAGCGCGACGTCGGTCCGGTTCTCGTTACTCGCGTGCAGGTCGCGGTGGAAGACGACGGCCCAGTGGCCGTCCTCGTGGGTCGCGTTCGCCGCGACCGTCGCGTTCGCGAAGCGCGTCGTTGTTCCGGGGCCGCCCGCGAGCAGTTCTTCCGTCCCCCCGGTCGCGCTCCACACCCAGACGTTCACGGGCGTGCCCGTCGACCCCATCGAGATGGGCGGGCGAGCGCTCGCGTTCACCGGGAGCTCGATCGCGGCCTTGTCGGGGAACTGCCGCGGGCCGGCGGCCGAGCGGTTCGCCGTCGGGTCCGCCCACTCGAGGCGGACGTAGAGTTCGCTCTCGGTGCGGACGACGCGGACGTTCGCGCGCTCGGCGGTGACGTCCGAGGCGTTCGGCGCGCCGCTCGGCGCGCTCGCCAGCGGCACCTCGACGCTGGAGGTGTTCAGCCACGCGTCCGCCCCGGGGTCGGCGAAGCGCGCGCCGTCGTCGGCCTCGCGCACCGGGATCTCGTAGGCCGGGCGGCTCGCGACCACGGCCGGCCCGACCGCCATCGCGACGAGCAGGGCGGCGACGACCACCGCGACCGCCTGACGGCGGCGCTCAGTCGGCACGGCCCTCCCCCCCCTCGAAGACGTCGAGGCGGTACTGTCGCGCCGGGTTCTGGTCCTGGAGTATCTCCATGAGCTCGCTCTCTCCACCGTTCTCGACGCGCGTGCGGTGGCGCTCGATGGTGTCGAGGGCGTCGTGGACCTGCTCGCCGAAGAGGTCCTCGAGGTAGTTGCGCGGGATGCGCTCGACGTCTATCGTCTCGCCGTCCTCGGAGTGCTGGGGCGGCGCGAACGGCGGGATGTAGTAGACGTTCGGCTGCGTCCGGAACTCCGGGTGGAGGCGGAGCGCGACGCCGTACTCCTCGACGAGCTTGTAGATGGGCCCCTTCGGGTCGTCGAGGAAGCCGACGAGGCGGAGCTGGGTCGGACACTGCTCCGCACACGCCGGCGCGTGCGTCTCGCCGTCCGGACCCTCGCCCTCGACGCGCGGGTAGCAGAAGAGGCACTTCTCCGACTTCTTGCGCTGGGCGTTGTAGTAGATCTTCTTGTACGGACAGCCCTCGACGCAGTAGCGATAGCCCCGACAGCGGTC
Source organism: Halarchaeum nitratireducens (assembly GCF_014647155.1). Taxonomy (GTDB): domain Archaea; phylum Halobacteriota; class Halobacteria; order Halobacteriales; family Halobacteriaceae; genus Halarchaeum; species Halarchaeum nitratireducens. The sequence continues at coordinate 242,198 of NZ_BMOQ01000006.1, forward strand.
CTGGTCGACGAGGACGATGCCGTCCTCGGCGCGCTTGTACACCGCGCTGCGCGGGCACGCCTCGACGCAGGAGGGGTGCGTGCAGTGGTTGCAGATGCGCGGGAGGTAGAAGTGATAGGAGTTCGGGTACTCGCCGGCGCCCTGGTCCTCCTCCCAGTTCGGCCCCCACTGCGGGTCCTGCTCTGGTTCGACGTGCTCGCTCTCGCCGGTGAAGAGCGTGCTCTCGTAGTCGAACTCCCACGGCTCGCCGTAGTCCTCGCCGCCGGGAATCTCGCCGACCTGCCGGTCGGTGTGGTCGTCGGACTGCCAGCCGCCGCCGAGCTCCTCCCAGCCGCGCGGGTAGCCCTCGCCGGGCTTCGTCTCGACGTTGTTCCAGTACATGTACTCGCGGCCGCCGGAGTCCGTCCAGAGGTTCTTGCAGGCGATGGTGCAGGTCTGACAGCCGACGCACTTGTTCAGGTCCATCACCATCGCGACCTGGTGGTCGATGCCGTCCGCGATGTCGACGCCGTCGGGCGTCTCCGAAGCCTCCTCGGCGCTCACTGGCCCTCACCTCCCTTCTTGCGGACGTCGATGCGGACGTCGCTGTTCACGCCCGTCGGTCCCCAGTAGTTCGGGGAGAAGGAGAGGTGTTCGCCCGAGTCCGCCGGATACTGGACGAGTTGGGTGGGCTTCATGTACATCGGAACGAGCGCGTTGAAGTTCTGGTGGTCGGGGAACTGGTACATCTCCCACGCGTGGTACATCGTCGCCGACCCCTCCGGGCTCGCCGGGTAGATCTTCGCGACGGCCTCGACCTCCGCGAGGTCGTTGAAGAGGACGACGTCGTCGCCGTCCTCGATGCCGCGCTCCTCGGCGTCGCTCGGGTTGAGGTAGACGACGGGTTCGCCCCGGTTGAGCCGGAGCATCTGCGGGTGGTCGCGCCACGTCGAGTGGATCGACCACCGGCCGTGGGGCGTGTTGTACTGGAGCGGGTAGTCGTCCTGCATCGTCTCCGGGGACTTGTGCGTCGGGAGCTCCTCGCCGAGGTCGAGGAACCAGTCGTGGTCGATGTAGTACTGCTGGCGCCCGGAGAAGGTCGGCCACGGCTCCTTGTCCTGCACGAAGTCCTGCCACGGCGCGTACGCCTCGCCCTCGTCGAGGTCCGACGTCCAGTGGCCGCCGGCCGCCTCGAAGCGCTGGGGCTGCTCGACGATGTCGTCCACCGTGACGTGGTTCTCGCTCTCCTCGGGGTTCGTCTCCTCGGAGTGCTCAAGGACGAAGTCCACGGCCGCGCGGTCCTCGGCGAGCGCGCCGGGCTCGCCGCTGATCCAGTCGCGGACGTAGTCGTCGTGGACGGACTGGAGGTCGATCTCGCGGTCGAACTCGCGGTCGTCGATGGGCTCGACACCGCGCTCGGTGGCGACCTCCTGTATCTTCGCGGCGAGCTCGCGGAAGATCTGCCAGTCCGTCTTCGCCTCGCCGAGCGGCTCGATGGCGGGCGTGAACGGGTGCACGTAGGAGTGCATGTCCGTCATCGAGAGGTCGTACTTCTCGTAGTGGCTCGCCGCCGGGAGGACGATGTCCGAGTAGAGCGCCGTCGAGTCCATGCGGAAGTTGATGTCGACGACGAGGTCGAGCTTCGGCCAGAGCGTCTCCTCGACGGCGACGTTCCCCTTGGACTGGTTGAAGTAGTTCCCCCGCCAGACGAACATCGTCGAGGGGTCGGGGCGCGTGCCGTCCGGGCGCTCGGCGGGGTACATCGGCATCCAGTCCTTCTCGAGGGCCTCCTCGACGCGCGCGACCGTCTCCGGGTCGGTGTTGTCGAGGACGCCAGCGTGGTAGTACGTCCAGAGCGTCGTCGGGACGCCGCGAACGTCGCCGGTGGGGAAGGAGAGGCTCTTCCAGCCGTGCGTCGTCCAGATCTTCTCCTGGCCGACGTAGTGGTCGAAGCCGGTGCCGTTCTCGCCGATGTTCCCGGTGAGCGTGCAGAGGAGCTGGATGGCGCGGTTCCCGAGGTCGTTGTGGTACCAGTCGTTGACGCCCTTGCCGTGGATGATCTTCGCCTTCTCGGCGTCCGCGAACTCGCGGGCGATGCGCTGGAGCGTCTCCGTGCCGACGCGCGTCTCCTCGTGGACCGCCTCGGGGGTGTACTCGGCGAGGCGGTCGGTGAGCTTGTTCCACACCGTCGTCACGGGGATGCCCTCGACGCTGAACTCGGCGTCGAGGCGCGGGTCGAAGTCGAGCGTGATGCTCGAGTCGGCGTCGTACTTGCCGTCGCGGTCGCCGAGCGACCCGGGCGCGACCCGGACGTCGCCCCCCTGATCGCACATGAGGAGCGTCTTGTCGTTCCCCATCCCGACGTCGCTCGCGCGGAGGTACTTCCCGGTGTCCTCGCGGACGAGCAGCGGCATGTCCGACTGCTCTTTCAGGTGCGCCTCGTCGTAGCGGCCCTCCGAGACGATGGTGTGTGCCATCCCGAGCGCGAGCGCGGCGTCCGTCCCCGCCTTCGGACTGAGCCACTCGTCGGTGTGGATGGCGGTCTGGGAGTAGTCCGTGAAGATCCCGACGCGCTTCGTGCCGTCGTAGCCGGCGTCGAGGAAGTACTTCGCGTCCGGGATGCGCGTGACGTTCACGTTCGACCCCCACGCGATGAGGTAGTCGGCGTTGTACCAGTCGGCGGCCTCCGCGTTGTCCGTCTGGTGGCCGTACGTGAGCGGCTCTCCCGGCGGCAGGTCCGAGTACCAGTCGTAGAAGGAGTGACTGACGCCGCCGAGGAGGTTGACGAGCCGACTCCCCGAGGCGAAGGAGACCGGGCTCATCGCCGGGATGGGCGTGAAGCCGCTGATGCAGTCGTAGCGCCCGGCCTCGACCTCGTCGACGACGTGCTCGGCGATCTCCGTGAGCGCCTCCTCCCACGTGATGCGCTTCCACTTCCCCTCGCCGCGCGCGCCGGTGCGCTTTAGCGGGTGCTTGATGCGCTGCTCGGCGTTCACGTAGTCCGAGTAGCACGCGCCCTTGTTGCACCCGCGCGGGTTCGGGTCCGGGAGGTCCTCGTCGAACGTCGGGTAGTCGGCGGCCTGCTCCTCGCGCCAGACCTGCCCGTTCTTCACGTAGACGTCCCACGAGCAACTGCCCGTGCAGTTGACGCTGTGCGTCGAGCGCGAGATCGAGTCCCAGTCCCACTTCTCCCGGTAGAAGTCCTCCCAGTCCCGATAGGGGTAGTCCCCGATGGGGTCGGAGACGACTTCGAGGCCGGTCAGTCCCTCCTCGCGAGCGGCGGAGAGGCCGCTGATGCCGAGCGCGGCGGCCGTCCCCGCGCCGGTGAGGAAGCTCCGGCGCGAGAGGCCGCCGCCGTCGTCGGTCGTGTCACGATCCGTCCGTGGTGCGTCGTTGGTCTCACTCATTGTCGTATCAGTCGTCGGCAGGTCGTTCGTCGACGGTTCGGTCGGCGGGGTCGTCGCCGCGGAGCGCGTAGTAGGTCGCGAGCGCGCCCGCGGTCGGCCAGACGAAGATGGCGATGGTCAGCGCGGTGTTGACGGGGCCGGTGCCAACCCCGAGCAGGTTCGCGAGCAGGTTGTTCATCCCCGCGATGGAGGCGATCATGACCATGAGGACGCCCGCGACGCCGACCGCCGTCGCGACCGGGCGCGCGAGCGGGTCCGCAGTGAAGTGGACGCTCCGCTCCTGGGGCCGGACGAACGGCCACGCGAACACCGCGAGGAACACCAGCCCCGAGAGGCCGACGCCGGCGAGGAACTCCGGGGAGAAGTGGAGGCCGGCGACGCTGAAGTTCAGCCACGTCGGCCAGAGCTTCAGGAAGCCGTAGACCCACATGAGGAACCAGTCCGGCATGATGACCGCCGGGGTGCTCGCGGGGTCGTGCGGGCCGTACTCGGCGACGTTGTGCACGGGGAGGAACCCCGCGAGGAGCGACGTCGTCGCGACGGTGAGGAAGAAGACGACCGCGCTCACCGCCGTCTGGTTCGGGACCGCAGGGAGGCCGATGACGACGTCGCCGTCGTCGCGCTCGACCGTCCCGCGGCTCGTCTCGACGTCGTCCTCGCGCGCCGCCTCGGTGTGCTTCTGGTGGACGAGGATCGCCATGTGGAGCGCGATGAAGCCCGCGATGAGCAGCGGGACGACGAAGACGTGCAGGAAGTAGAGGCGCGGAATCGAGGTGTTCGTCGGGTAGTCCCCACCGAAGACGAGCTGCGCGAGGAAGTCCCCGAGGAGCGGGATGGAGCTCGCGAGGTTGAACCCGATGGACGTCGCGGTGGTCGCGAACTCGTCGAAGGGCAGCGAGTAGCCCGTGTAGGCGGCGAGCATCGCGAGCGCCGCGAGCACGACGCCGACCGCCCAGTTCGCCTCCCGGGGCTTCCGGTACGCGCCCGTGAAGAAGACGCGGAGCATGTGGAGCGCGATGGAGGCGACGAAGATGTGGGCGGCCCAGTGGTGGAAGCGCCGCACGAACATCCCGAACGGGACGTCGTAGGTGAGTTGCAGGACGGAGGCGAACGCCCCGGGGAGCTCCTGTCCCTGGTACCGGACGACGCTCCCGTGGTAGGTGACGGACTCGATCGACGGGATGTAGAAGAGCCCGAGGTACGTCCCCGTGAGGACGAGGACGACGAAGCTGAAGAGCGCGACTTCGCCGAGGAGGAAGGAGTCCTCCGCCGGGAACGACTTCCCGAGGTAGGGCTCGAACACCTCCGTCTCGAAGCGCTCGCCGACCCACGCGGTGAGGCGGTCCATCGTCACTCACCCCCGGCGCCGACCGGCGCCTCGAAGTCGCCGATCGCGATGAGTTCGCCGTTCTCCGTCTGCGTGATGGGGAGCTGGGGGAGCGGACGCGGCGGCGGCCCGCCGACGACAGCCGCCCCCTGCGTCGGGTCGTACTTCCCGAAGTGGCAGGGACAGACGAGCGGGTTCTCGTCCTCGCCCCCGACCATACAGCCGGCGTGCGTGCAGACCTTCGAGTAGGCGGCGTAGCCCTCGACGACGGAGTCCATCCGCGTCTCGCCGCCGTACTCGCTCTCCTCGTAGCGCACGAGCACCGTCGGTGCCTTCGCGATCCCGGGGTGCGTCGCGGGGTAGACCGTCATCCCCTCGCCGTAGTCGAGCGCCTCGGTCGTCACGCGGTTCCCGTCGCCGTCGACGAGGTGGACGCCCTCCGAGTAGATCGGCCCCGTGTACTCCTGCTCGAAGACCTCCGTGAGGCTCGCGACCGGCGCCGCGAGGCTCCCGACGGCCGTGAGGCCGCCGACGGTCGCGAGCGCCTGCGCGTAGCGCCGCCGCGGGAGCGATCGCCACGCCGCCGTGAAGATGCTCGGCGACACGCTCTCGCCCCCGTCGTCGTGCGGGCACGACTCGCAGGCGTCCGATTCGTCGTGGTCGTCGTGGTCATGGTCGTGATCTGATCGGGTCATGCGCGATGGCTCCGTTCCTCCGCGACCTCGACGTGCGGCATGAACCACGCGTAGTAGGCGATCGTCGACCCCGCGAGCGAGAGGAACATCCCCGCGAGGTAGACGCCGAAGAACTGCGTTCGCGCGATCGTGAGGTACTCGCTCGTGAACAGCGCCGCGAAGACGATCGCGAGGACGGTCAGCCCGCCCATCGCGACGAGTCCGGTGACGTCCTCGCTCGGCGCGTGGTACGCCGCGATCCATCGGTTCTCCGTCTCGATCCAGGGGAACGTCGTCCCCTCGTCCGGCGGCGTCGACGACTCGCCGTCGGCCGGCCGGACGAGCCGGTCCATGAACCGGTGGGTGGCGACGAGCGCGACGACCAATCCGAACAGCGCGATCCAGACGACGACGCCGACCTCGCTCGGCATGAGCTCGTTCGGCGTCGCGACGAACCCCGAGAGGGGGCGGATGCGGGAGACGGACTGGTCGATGGCGATCTCCTCGACGTGGCCGTAGTCGTTGAGCGCGACCACCCACATCGGGACGAGGACCGAGGCGACGAACCCCGATACGATCCCGAGCCGTGTCTTTCGTCTCATGTATTGCTCTCGTTCATCTGCCGCAGTCGCGTCTCGACACAGGAGGAAGTCGACGCGAAACGAGGATAGAGAGGGTCCCCGTATGCGATGGTGTTTTAAGTACCGGGGTGGGGTGATCCGGGGGTCACGATGTCGATGAGGACCCAGACAGCCGGGCGAAATCCGCCTCCGAGAGCGACGCCCCGCAGAGGACGCACCCGGCGGCGAGGAGGTCGTCGCGCATGGCCGCGTCGACCGCGAACGACTCCGCGCACGACGGACAGCGGACCCGGTATTCGGCCTCGGCCATCGGTGCAGGCGGGTACCGGCGTCCGACGCATAGTCGCTCGCCCCCGATATGGCGGGCCACTTTACGGGCCGTGAAAGCCCCCGATACCGTGGTCGGGTCGTGAAGGGCGGACGACGCGTCGATACGCGTGATGTCCATCGCAGACAGCGTCACCGACCTCGTCGGAGAGACGCCGCTCGTCCGCCTCGACTCCGTCCCCGGGACGGTCGTCGGGAAGCTCGAGTCGACGAACCCGACGCACTCCGTGAAGGACCGCATCGCCGTCGCGATGCTCGAGGCCGCCGAGGAGCGCGGGCGCCTCGACGACGGGACGACGATCATCGAGCCGACGAGCGGCAACACCGGCGTCGGCCTCGCGGCCGCCGCCGCGGCGAAGGGGTACGACCTCGTGCTCACGATGCCCGAGTCGATGAGCGAGGAGCGACGCCGCCTCCTCGCCGCGTTCGGCGCGGACCTCGTGCTCACGCCGAGCGCGGGCGGCATGGACGGCGCCGTCGAGCGCGCGCACGACCTCGCGGCCGACGCCGAGGACGCGTTCGTCCCCCAGCAGTTCGAGAACCCCGCGAACCCGCGCGTCCACCGCGAGACGACCGGCCCCGAGATCTGGGAGGCGACCGACGGCGACGTCGACGTCGTCGTCGCGGGCGTCGGGACCGGCGGCACGATCACCGGCGTCGCCGAGCACCTCGTCGAGGAGCGCGGGGCGGACGTCACGGTCGTCGGCGTCGAGCCCGCCGGCTCCCCGGTCCTCTCCGGCGGTGACCCCGGGTCGCACGGCATTCAGGGGATCGGCGCCGGCTTCGTCCCGGACGTCCTCCGCACGGACCTCCTCGACGACGTCGTCACCGTCGAGGGGGCGGCGGCCGAGGAGCGAACCCGCCAGCTCGCGACCGAGGAGGGGATCCTCGCCGGCGTCTCCTCGGGCGCCGCGCTCGACGCGGTCGCACGCGTCGCCGCGCGCCCCGAGCACGAGGACGACCTCGTCGTCGTCGTGCTCCCGGACACCGGCGAGCGCTACCTCTCGACGGACCTCTTCGTCCGCGAGTGACCGAGCGTGACGACGGGACGGATGGCGTCGATCGAGCGGTCCGGACGACCGAACGCGAGGCGATGGCCGCGGCCCTCGACGAGTAGCGCCACGGCCTCGGCCGTTCGGCGGCGGAGCTGACACACGACGCGACCGGCGTCCCAAAGACCCATGCGGCGATGCGTCGAATCGGGAGACGATGAACGCGTGGCAGGACGCGGACGGGCACGTCGCCTACGTGAGTATGGAGGTCGCGATCGAGAACGACGCGAACACGTACGCGGGCGGTCTCGGGGTGCTCGCGGGCGACACGCTCCGCGCGTTCGCCGACGCCGACGTCCCCGCGGTGGGCGTCACGCCGCTGAACGACGCCGGCCTTGGCGAACAACACCTCGAAGACGGTACGCAGACCTACGAGGCCGCCGACTGGGACCCCTCCGCGTTCTTCGACCCCCTCGACGTGAGCGCGACCGTCCGCCTCGGCGACGATACCGTGACCGTCGGCGCGTGGCGGTACGAGGTCGAGACGGCGGACGGATCGGTGCCGCTCGTCGCGCTCGACACCGACCGCCCCGAGAACCCCGGGTGGGCGCGCTCGCTCACCCGATCCGTCTACGGCGTCGGCCTCGACCGCGACGACGCGCTCGCACAGGAGGCCGTCCTCGGTATCGGCGCCGTGCGCGTCCTCGACGCCCTCGACTACGACGTCCACACCTATCACCTCAACGAGGGCCACGCCAGTCCGCTCGTCCTCGAACTCCTGCGACGAACCGGGATCGATCCCGACGCCGTGCGCGAGCGCTGCGTCTTCACCACGCACACGCCGGTCGCGGCCGCCCACGAGGCGTACGACTACGACCGCCTCGACGCGCTCCTCGATCTCTCCGAGGCGCTCGCATGCGTCCGCGAGCGGACGAGCGCGGAGGCCTACCACACCACGCGCGTCGCGCTCGCCTTCTCCCGGTACGCGAACGCGGTCTCGAAACGCCACCAGTGGGTGACGCATGACCTCTTCCCCGACTACCGCGAGCACATCGACGCCGTCACGAACGGCGTCCACGTCCCGACGTGGCTCGGGGAACACGTCGCGGACTGCCTCGACGCCTACATCGACGGCTACCGACGGGCGCCCTCGCGGCTCCGACACGCCACGCTCGTCGGCGACGACGACCTCTGGGCGGCCCACCAGGCGCAAAAGCGCGATCTCCTCGAACTCGTCGCCGAGCGCACCGGCGTCGACCTCGACCCGGACGTCCTCACGCTCGGGTTCGCGCGCCGCGCCGTCCCCTACAAGCGCCCGACGCTCCTCTTCGAGGACACCGACCGACTCCGCCGGATCGCCGCGCACGTCAACGGCCTCCAAATCGTCTTCGCCGGGAAGGGCTTCCCCGGCGACGACGCGGGCGACGCGCTCGTCAGTGAGATCCATGATCACATCGACGCCCTCGCCGGCGACGTGCCGATGGCGTACCTCCCCGACTACGACCTCGAGATCGGCCGGCGAATGACGGCCGGCGCGGACGTCTGGCTCAACACGCCGCGCCGCCCCCGCGAGGCCTGCGGGACGTCCGGGATGAAGGCCGCGCTCAACGGTGTCCCCCACCTCAGCACGCTCGACGGCTGGTGGGTCGAGGGACACGTCGCGGACGCCACCGGCTGGCGCATCGGTCCCCCGCCCTTCGACCCGGAGACGCAGGCGCTCTCCGACGACGAGGAGGACGCCGTCGACGCGACCGCGCTCTACGATCGCCTCGCCGACGACGTCCTTCCGGCCTACTACGCGGACCGCGACCGCTGGCTCGACGTCATGCGGAACTGCATCGCGCTCAACGGCGCTCACTACCACGCGCGGCGCATGGTCGGTGAGTACTGCGCGAGCGCCTACGCGAGTTCGTCATCGGCGTGACCCGCAATGTCGTCCGACGAAGCGCTCGGAGAGCGACGGGGTGCTATCGGGGGGAGGAGCCGTCGAGCGGAGCGCTCGCCGCCTCCGATCACAGCCACGAGAGACCGGCGTTGAGTTGGTCGAGGAACGCGTCTCGGACGCGCGCATCCGCGGGGAGTGCGACGCGTTCGCCCGCTCGTTCGCCGATGGTCTCCACGAGGAAGGGGTGTGCGGGGTCGAACGAGGGACTCGTCCGGATCCGATAGTCGCTGGCGATGGTGAAGAGCGCGGCGTCGAACGCGCGGTGGTGGAGCGCGTTCAACACGCGGACGTTCTCGGGGTGTTCGGCGAGGGCGGGGCGTTGGCCCCGCGGGAGGACGTGTGCGAGATCGAGGAGCGACGCCTCGCGGATCCCGGTGATCGCACACGCGCCACCGTACCGTTCGAACGTCGCGTCGCGGAACGCGTCGCTCACCACGGTGTCCCTCGTCTCGTAGCGACGGACCCGCCCCTGCGCGTCGAGGGGGTCGCCGGTCGGCCACTGTGCGAGTTCGCCGGTCTGGACCCAGCGTCGCCAGACGTCCGGTGCGCGGCTGTCGTCGTTCTGCCGGGCGCGCTCGTGCAGCCACGTGACCGGGACGGATGCCGGTGTGGTCGTCGCGGACGACGGTCACGTAGTCGGCCACCGGATAGATATTCTATCGATATTACTTTGGGTGCCCTCAGAGAACACGACATCGTGTCTCTCGAACAGCAACCCGCGTCATCACTCGCCGACGCCGGGGAACGAACCCTCCACATCGGCGGCGAGCGGCCCATCCGGATCAGCACCGGCCATCGACTCCTCCATCACGACGGGAAGTGCAGTCGGCCCCACGGCCACAACTACGAGCTCTCCGTCGAAGTGACCGGCAGGCTCTCCTCGGACGGCTGGGTCGTCGACAAGGGCGACGTCACGGACGTCATCGACGAGTGGGATCATCGCTTCCTCGTCGAGGCCGGCGACCCGCTCGTCGAGGCCTTCGAGGCCAGCGACGACGCCGACGGTCTCGTCGTCCTCGAACACCCCCCGACGGCCGAAGTGATGGGCATTCTGTTGGAGGAGAAGCTCTACGACGCCCTCCCGGATCGCGTCTCCGATATTTCTGTTTCCGTCCGGGAAACGGCTGAGCTCTGCGCCGGGGGGTACTGATGCCGGTCAACTCGACCGCCGACTCCGAACCGTCGAGCGCGGAGACGTCTGACGGCGCGACGCTCCCGATCAACGAGTGCTTCTACTCGCTCCAGGGGGAAGGCACACTCGCGGGCGTTCCGAGCGTCTTCGTGCGCACGAGCGGGTGCAACCTCCGGTGTTGGTTCTGCGACTCCTACCACACCTCGTGGGAGCCCACGCATGGCCAGTTGGGCATCGACGACGTCGTCGCGGAAGTCGAGTCTCACGAGGAGGCCGACCACGTCGTTCTCACCGGTGGTGAGCCGCTCATCCACGAGCAGTCGGTCGACCTCCTCGAACGCCTCGACGAGTTGGGCTACCACACGACCGTCGAGACGAACGGCACCGTCTATCGCGATGCACCCATCGACCTCGCGAGCATCAGCCCGAAGCTCGCCTCCAGCACGCCTACCGAGACGCGGGATCCGAAGGGCGACGGCGAGTGGGCCGAGCGCCACGACGAACGTCGGATCGATATCGATACGCTCGCGGATCTCGTCGACGCCTACGACTCACAGTTGAAGTTCGTCGTCACCGGCGAAGACGACCTCCCGGAGATCGAGAATCTGCTCGATCGCGTCCGGAACGCCACTTCGACGACGGTTCGCGACTCGGCCGTCCTCCTGATGCCCGAGGGAGTGACGCGCGAGCAGTTAGACGTCTCGCGGAACGCGGTCGCCGAGCTCGCGATGGAGTACGGCTACCGCTACACGCCCCGCCTCCACGTCGACCTCTGGAACGACGCCCCCGGTACCTGAGACGATGACCGACCACTCACAGCTCACGCAGTCCGACCACGAGAGTATCGACCGGGAGAAGGCCCGGCGCGCGACGCGCCTCCTCCTCGAAGCGCTCGGCGAGGACCCCGACCGGCCCGGCCTCGAAGACACCTGGGAGCGTCGCGTTCCCGACGCCTTTGCGACGCTCACCGACGGCAATCGCGCCGAGGCGAAACCGACGATGCGCACCTTCGACGCCGACTCCGAGGACCTCGTCGTGAAGACCGGCATCCCGTTCTACTCGCTCTGCGAGCACCACCTCCTCCCTTTCCACGGGACGGCCCACATCGCCTATCGGCCCGGCGAGGAAGTCGTCGGCCTCTCGAAACTCGCGCGGTACGTCCGCTGGCAGTCTCGCCAACTCACCATGCAGGAGCGCCTCACCAACGACATCGCGTCCGGCCTCGCAGACGAACTGGATGCGCCCACGGTACTTGTCGAAATGAACGCCACTCACCTCTGCGAAGCGATGCGCGGTATCGAGACTGAGAGCACGACCACGACACGGACGACGGTCGGCGACCCGACCGACGTCGAGCGCGAGCAGTTCCACGCAGCGGTTGCTCGCGCGGAGGGCCAGCAATGAGCGACGCGACACGCGCCGTCGTCCTCGCCTCCGGGGGGATGGACTCGGCGACGGCCGCCGCTGTCGCCCAAGAACGGGGGTACGACCTCTACCTGCTTCACACGAGCTACGGCCAACGTACCGAGAACAAGGAGTACGAGTGCGCGAAGGCGCAGGCTGAGCACTTCGACGCGGCGGACTTCCTCCACCTCACCACCGACCATCTCTCGAAGATCGGTGGCTCCTCGCTCACGGACGCGGAGATGGACGTCGAGGAAGCGGACTTGGAGAGCGACGAAGTTCCGACCTCGTACGTGCCGTTCCGGAACGCGAACCTCCTCTCGATGGCGACTTCCTACGCCGAAGCGAACGACTGCGACGCCGTCTTCATGGGCGCGCACTCCGAGGACTTCTCGGGGTATCCGGACTGCCGCCCCGAATTCTTCGACGCCTTCCAGCAGGTCGTCGACGTCGGCACCAAGGACGACACCCAGATCAACGTCGAGGCTCCCTTTACCGAGTGGTCGAAGACCGATATCGCCCGGAAGGGAACCGAACTCGACGTCCCCTACGAACTCACGTGGAGTTGCTACCGCGACGACGAACCCGCGTGTGGCACCTGCGATGCCTGCGCCTTCCGCCTCCAGGCCTTCCAGAATATCGGCGTCCGTGACCCAATCGAGTACGCCGAGAGACCTGATTATACTGAGGGGTAACGGTAACGCCCTTGACGGCCGGTGTGACCGGCGAGGGAGTACTTACAGGCCGTACTGCTCGCGCACGAGCCCATCGATCCCGCGGTCGGCGAGGAGTTCCATCGGGACGAGCATGTCGAGTTGGACGACGCCGGGGAGGCGGCCGATCTGAACGCCGCCGGTGAACGTACATCGGGCGCGGATCTCGCCCTCTCTCATGTCGAGCAGCGTGGACGCGCGGTCGAAGGCGTTCTGCGTGGCGGCGTTCACCGTCGCGCCGGAGCCGACCACCTGAAGCGGCCCCATCTCGGTCGTCACGTCGACATCGTGCTCGGCGCCGAGATCGAGTCCCGCCTCGCGCTCCGCGTCGCCGTACGGCTTACTGATGAAGGGGAGGTCCGCCTCGTTGGGGAGGACGATCGGCCCGTCGAGTTCGAGCCCCTCGATTACCTCCACGTCCATCGTGACGGTCCCGCTGACGTCGGTCGTGTGCAACGAGAGCTCGCCGTCACCCTGGTTCGCGTGCAGGTCGCCGACGTAGAGCCCCGCACCGTCGACGTCCACCGGGCAGATGAGCGTCGCTCCCGCACGGACTTCCGGGATGTCCATGTGACCATCGGTGCGCTCCTCGAGATCCGCCTCGGTGTTCACGCCGTAGTCGTGCTCCGCCCCGATGAGGTTCTGTCCGAAGTCGCCAGCGTTGTGCGAGTCGGGCATCGTGACCGACGGCGTCGTACCGATGTTGCCGATAAACGGTCGGAGGCGCCCTAGCGTCCCCGGCATCCCGTCCGGTTCGTACAACAGGATCGGATGCTGTCGGGCGTTCTCGGGGATGTCCATCACCTCCGCGGCGTTCAACGCGAGCTCGTGAGCCCCGTCCGCGTCGAGCGTGATGCCGACGGCGTTCTCGTGGTCGAACGCGACGGTGTAGCCGTACTCGAAGCCGAACGAGGAGGCGTTGGCGCCGCACTCCGCACACCGGATCGCGTCCTCACCCGTCCCCTCGACGATCGAGTCGGGCCACGCGGTGCCACACTCCGGACAGCGGTGGTCGACGAACGGGTCGTCCTGGAACGCGCCCGCGCGCTCGGCCATCGAACCCGTGCTCGTCGCCATGCTCGTCACCTCGACGTCGCGGACGTGGACCGCGACGGCGTCGCCGACTTCGGCACCCTCGACGCGGATCGGACGCGTCACCTCGTGGCCGCCGCGAAAGGAGGGCGTGATCATCGGGCCCCAACAGCCCGGCGGCGTGTACGTGGTGATCGTCCCGCCGTCGGTGACCGTCCCCGCCCACTCCTGATCCGGTCCGACGAGACCCAGCGTGTACTGATCGACGTAGAGCTCTTCGCGCGGCTCGTGCTGAGACATCTCATACCAACCTTCGTCGCAGTTTCGCATAAAGACGCCGCCCGCCGTGAGCGAGAACTCGCCCTCCGCGACGTCCGTCACACGCCCGTAGCGGCGTCGGCGAGCGCCGTACCGGCACCGAACGCCGAGAGGACGGCGAGGAGGCCGAGGCTGAGGAGCGCGTAGTTCGCGATCGGGTTCGCGGCCGTCACGATATCGTACGTGTAGCGCCGACCGTTCCACGGGGCGAAGGGGCGAACGCCGGCGGGCGTGAGCGCGTCGGCGGCGATGTGTGCGAAGATCGAACTCGCGGCGACGACGAACCCGAAGCTCCCGAGGCCGACCGCGGCCGGCACACTCCACCGGGCTCCGACGACGACCCCGACGAGGAGGCCGACGCTCCCGACGACGGCGGCAAACCAGACGGTGTGCGTCGGCCCACGATGCGTGACGGTGGGGATCCGCTGATCGTAATCCGGGACCGTCGTCAGGGCGAGCGTGGCGAGCGCGCCGACGAACACGAGCGTCTCGAACCCGAGCGCCGCCACGGCGAACGCGATCGGCGCGTACGCGAGGAGCGCGGCGCCGTAGTGACCGTACCGGTACACGGTGGTTCGATCAACGCGCCACCGCCGGATAACGGTCCGGGCCGGGCCGCTCGCCGAGGACGCGACGGCGGTGTGCGATCGATGACTCCGCACCCGACGCACCCGGTGCTCTCGGCGTCGATTCGACCCGCCGGTGCTCGAAGCACCCCGATCCGGCCGCCAGCGCCCCTGTCACGACACGACGGGGCGGGAGACGATCCAGAGCGAGAGGACGGTGTAGGCGACCATCAGCGCGACGAGCGGACCGTGTGCCCGCCACGCTCGCGTTCGGTCGTCGTACCGCCGCAGCGTCGCGTAGTGGGCGGCGACGACCGCGACGACGTGACCGACGACGATGATGACGACCTCGAACCCCCAGTAGGTCGGGACGGAGAGCCACGCGAGCGGCGCGAAGGCGACATCGAGGCCGATCCCGGCGAGCGCCAACTCGGCGACGCGTGCCGCCGACGTGACGACGGCCGTGCTGTAGTGTGCGACCTCGTAGACGACGACGATCGGGAGGACGCTGGGCGCGATGCGCCGCGCGGTCGCGACGACGTCGTGACCGCCGCCGAGTCGGTCGACGAGGACGGCGGTGAGCGCGAACGCCGCGAGGAAGCCAGTGAAGCCGGCGAGGTAGAGTGCGATCTCGGTGGCCGTGTACGAGATGCCGAGCAGTCCGTGCGCTCCGACGAGCAGCGCTTGGAACTGCGGGGTGCTGGTGAAGCCGTCGAAGCTGATCGTGTAGACGGTGGCGACGACGAACGCGACGCGGCCGAGCGATGCCACCGGCCGCGCGCAGGCCGCCCACGGCGCGCGGAGCGTCGCCCCGAGTCGGGAGTCGCGTCGGTGCACGGCGATCGGTGCGACGCGACCGAGGAGGGCGAGGAAGACCCCGACCGGGTCGGCGTGCTCGCGCCACGTCGGACCGACGACGAGGAGGCCGGCGAGCATCCAGAGGGTGTAGGCCGCGAGGAGCGCCGCCGTCTTCGACGGCGACTCCGGGACCACGGTGAGGTTCTCCAGCACGCCGACGAGCAGGAGGAATCCGGCGAGCGCGGGCCAGCCGCCGAGCCACGCGACGTCCCGCTCACGGAGCGCCACCGCTCGCCCTTCGAGCCGGCAGAGCCAGTCGTAGAGGGCGTTCCACGGCGCGAGGACGCGCCACGGCGAGCCGACGAGCGCCGCGACGAGCGCGAGCCCGTGGACGGCGAGCACCCACGTCACGAGCGTGGCGACGTTCGCGGCGCGGATCTGGCGGCCGACGAACCCCCGATAGAGCACGACCGCGAACCCCGCGACCGCGAGCAGTTGGACGCCCGCGACGAGCGCACGCGTCGCCCGCCGCCCGAGCACGGCGTGCGTCCGCTCGTCCGCGGTCGGATCCGAGACGAGGCGCGCGGACGCCGCGGCGGTCACGAGGACCGTCACGCCCGCACCCGCGTAGAGATAGCCGAGCGGGATCGGCGCTGCGAACCGCGACGCCTGGATCTGGTGCGCGCTCACCGTCCCGGCAGTCACGAGGAGGGACACGACCGCCCAGACGGCCCGGCGGAGTGCGCGTCCCCTCATACGTCGAAGGCGTCCTCGGCGAGTCGGGCGAAGCGGCCGCCGCGTCGGTCGGCGACGCGCGACGTGATCCGGGCGCGTTGGTCAGTCATCGCGGATCCCCCCAGAGTGTGCACCGTCATCTCACTCCCCCGTTCGGGGATCGTCTACTAATGTGGTCTCATCATCGACCGTGGTCCGCCCGACCGTCCGTGTGCCGTCGACGGCGGCGTGCTCGCGGCGCTCGTCGTGCGGGCGAGCTACGAGGTGTCGGTGTCGTCGGAGAGCGCGACGACGCGACCGTCACCGTACATCACGAGGATCTCGTCGCGGCCGTCGCCGTCGATGTCGAAGAGCGTCGGCTCCGCCCAGACGGCGACGTCCCGGCTGTACGACGCTTGTACGTCCCCCGTTCGCGGGGACAGCACGTAGACGGTGCCGCCGTTGGTGACGGCGACGATCTCCGATGCGCCGTCGCCGTCCACGTCGCCCGCGACGGGCGGCGGCAGCACGTCCGCGTCCGTCGAGAGCGTCGTTCGCCACTCGGTCGCACCCGTGCTGACGTTCAACGCGGCGACGACGTCGCCGCCGCCGCCGACGTAGACTTCGGGCGTTCCGTCGCCGTCCCCGTCCTCGACGTGACCGAGTGACGGCCGCGTCCAGTTCGTGCGCTGCCAGCGTCGAGCGCCGTCCGCGTCGAACGCGGTGATCGTCGACCCGCCGGACGCGACGACGACGCTCTGTCCGTCGAGGCGGCCGGCGGCGAGCCACGTCCCGCGGGTCGGTCGCTGCCAGACGACGCGACCGGTCGCGTCGAAGACGGTGAGGTTCTCGTTCGATCCGACGGCGATAGTCGGCCCGGAGACGCTCGGGACGTCGATCCGCTTCGGCGTGGCGAGAACGGTCTCGTCGATGTCGTATCGCCACGCGACGCTCCCGTTCGCGGTGGTCGCGAACACCGACCCCCGGAAGTCGGGCTGGACGACGAGACGCCGCGGTTCGGTGAGGACGACGGGGCCGGCGTACCCGAACGACGTGAGGTTCTGCGTCCACTGGGTCTCCCCGGTGTCGGCGTCGTAGACGTACAGGCGTTCCTCGGTCGTCGGCACGAGCACGTCCGCGCGCCCGTCGCCGGTCGCGTCGGCGACCACCGGATCGCCGATCCCGTGGATCGCGCACCGATCCGGATCGATCGCGCGCTGCCAGCGGATCCCGCCGCTCGCGTTCAGCATCGTCACCGCACAGCGCGCGTCCTCCCCCGCGACGGAACTCACCGGTGCGACGACGTCGACGCGGTCGTCGGCCGCGGCGGCGGTGACCGGATGGTGGTTCACCTGATTCGACCGCGGCGTATCCGAGACCCAGTCGACGGACAGCCCGCCGGAAGAGCCCGTGAAGAGGCCGACGCCGACGACGCCACCGAGGGCGAGTAACACCACGACGGCGGCGACGGCCGTCCGAGTTCGCATCACTGGCACTTCGATCGAACACCGTTAAACGCTGTCGGGAGCGCGGCGCGTTCGATCCGCGGACCACGTCACGTGTCCGCCCCGACGACCGCCGCACGGGGCGATCGAGCGCGCGGTTCGACTTAGAGGAGGTCGTCGAGTATCTTCGACTGCGCCGCGACGAGATGCTCGCTGAACGTCGTCGGTCCGATTCCGAGCGCCGCCGCGACCTCGGTCGCGTTCGCGCGCCGCGGCCGCTCGAAATACCCCATCTCGTAGGCGGTTTCGAGGACTTCGAGTTGCCGGTCGGTCAGCCGACCCGCGTCGACGAAGACGTCGTCGCCGGACGTGCTCTCGGCGGGCGAGCGGACGAACCGCTCGATGTCCATGCTGGGGAACCGCTCGCGGAGGTCGGCGACGACGTCCCGGAGCCGGTCGTAATCCTCGGCGTAGAACGTGAGTCTCGGCACGCCCGCGCGGACCTCGTGGCGGACGACCGGGCAGCCGAGTTCGCAGAGCCGCCGCCGGGGACAGTCCACGTCGGCGTCGACGTCGAGCCGGTAGCGAATCGTCTCACCGTGTTCGAAGATCGGCACCGGCACCGGGTCCGGGTCCGCGTTTGGGGCGTCAGCGAGCGAGTCCGGCGCCGTTCCCGTAGAGAACTCGAGCACGCGTACGCGAGACGGGGGATCGGTGTCGGCTCGCCGCTCGGCCACCGCGATCGAGGAGAGGGTCGCCGCGGCTCGATTCGAGAGCGTGCCGAGCGGACAGACGTCCGCGTCGAGGAACGAGACGGTAGTCCGGATCCCGGACGGCATAGCCGTGGGCGACCCTTCGACGCGGGGGTACTTGAACGTGAAGCACCCGACCCGGCGCGGGCGGGGTCGACGGCGCTCAGTGATCGCGCTCGACGATGATCTCGCGGCCGGAGAGGGTCTCCGCGACGAGTCGGTAGAGGTTGATGTCGAGATCGCGCTTCTCCTCGCCCCAGATCTCGAAGAGCGGGCGTTTGGCCTCGCCGTACTGTTCGATGTGCTCGACGGAGAGGTCGTCTCGATCGATCTCCTGAAGCTGGCCCTGTGCGACGACGCTCCGGTACGTATCCGCCTCCTCCTCGTAGACGACGAGGCGTGCCGCCGGGGCGGACGCGAGGAACTGACGCTTCTCGCTCTCCGGAGAGGAGACCAAGCGGAGGTAGAAGGTTCGCTCGTCCGGGTCGTAGCCGTACGAGATCGGGATCGCGTAGGGATCGTCGTCGCGGGCGAGGGAGATCACGCCGGTCTCGTGACGCCCCAATATCGCGTCCGTCTCGTCGGGTGATAGTTCGGTCTGCGTGTTCAGGGCCATCGGCTCGTATCCGGTCAAAGCACGAGGTGCAATGAATATTACTCTGTCCATCCGTCTCGGCACGCGCCGAACGGTGACAGGGCGCGTCCCGACGGTACAGGGGAGACTATGCGAACGCCGAGCGAGAGACGGACGCACCGCAGATAACACACCCTCTGTCGAGGAGCGCGTCCTTCATCGAGGCGTTCACGTCGAGCGACTCGCCGCACTCGGGACAGACGAAGGTGTATTCGGCTTCCTCTTCGCTACCCATCGTAGAGAGTGGATCGTCGTATCACAATAAATATCCCCCTCTTATTTCGACAGCGCGAGAACGGCGCGCGACGGGGCGGGTCCGGCGCCGTATATAAACCACCCCACTATTGGGACTGTCAATTGTTTCTCCTCCCGTCGATACGTCTGAGTATGATTCAGCTCTCGGAGACGGTGTCGCGCGCGGGTGGGGAATCCGACGACGGCGCGACGGTCGTCGACTGCCCGGAGACGGTGCAATCACTCCTCGCGGCGCTCAACGCCGACGACGGGCACGCGATCCTCGACGCGACCGACGAGCGCGCTCGCTCGGCGAGCGAGATCTCGGAGGCGTGCGACATCCCGCTCTCGACGACCTATCGGAAGCTCAGTCTCTTCACGGAGGCCGGACTGCTGGAGGAGCGGACTCGGGCGCGATGCGGACGCAAGCCGGTCAACGAATACCGACGGTTAGTGGACGACATCGAACTCGACATCGAAGCGGACGGGGAGATCCGAGTTCGCGTCTCACACCGTGAGCGCTCGGAGGGCGGGGCGCCCGTCGAACCGGTGCCGCGCTGACGCGCGTCGGATACGGCGGGCTCAGGCGTGGCCGGTCGAAGCGCGCTTCTCGGGGATGAAACACCGGTAGAGGAGCCCCGCGATGAGGGCGACGTTGAGGAACGTGAGCACGACGACCGGATCGGGGTTTTTCGCGAGATAGACCGCGGTGGGGACGAACGCCAACAGCACCAGTGCGGTCAGCCAGTGGAGCGGAACGTCGGCCATAGACGTCAGTCCCTCGCCGATCGGGTAAGGGCTGTCGGGTGTTCCAATCAGGATAGAAACTCCCGATGGGATAAGTGGGCGGTCATCTGACTCGCACACATGGGAGCGTCACGACCGCTCGCCGCGACGGCGACGTCACCGAGACAGGGGTCGCCACCGACCCGTGAGCACGGTGTCTGACCGACGGTACAGCCGGCGGCGGTTCCTCCGCGACACGACCGCCGTCGCCGCGGCCCTGAGCGCGAGCACCGGGGTTTCGGCGGCCGCGTCCAGCCCGAGCTACGACGGATGGTTCACGGGCGACGCGAGAGGCGCCGAAACGAAAAACTACGACGGAACGACGGTCGACAAGACCGGTCAGGATTCGGTCACGATCGAGGTCGGCGCACAGGGCAACGGCGGCTCCTACGCCTACGCCCCGCCCGCCGTCCGGATCTCGCCGGGCACTGAAGTGACCTTCGAGTGGGTGTCGAACACCCACGACATCCAGATCGAGTCGGCCCCCTCGGGGGCGAGCTGGGAGGGCGTCGACTCCATCGAGAACGAGGGGTACACCCACTCGCACACCTTCGAGACCGCCGGCGTCTACAAGTACTACTGCACGCCTCACCTCTCGCTCGGGATGAAGGGTGCCATCGTCGTCGGTGGGAGCGGCGGCGGTGGCAGTAGCGGCGGTCGCAACGCGAGCGCGGATTGGGGCGACTGGTTCACCGACTCCGCGAGGGGCGGCGCCGTCGGGAACTACGACGGGACGACGGTCGACAAGACCGGTCAGGATTCGGTTACGGTCGAAGTCGGCGCACAGGGCAACGGGGGCTCCTACGCTTACGCCCCGCCGGCGCTGAAGATATCGCCGGGCACCGAGGTAACCTTCGAGTGGGTGTCGAACACCCACGACATCCAGATCGAGTCGGCCCCCTCGGGGGCGAGCTGGGAGGGCGTCGACTCCATCAAGAACGAGGGGTACACTCACTCGCACACCTTCGAGACGAGCGGGACGTACACGTACTACTGTACGCCCCACCTCTCGATGGGGATGAAGGGTGGGATCTTCGTCACCGGCAACAGCGGTGGCGGCGGTGGCGGTGGTGGCGGCGGCGTCATCCCGGACCTCAACTGGTGGAACATCGCGTGGATCGCCGGTCCCTCGGCCGTCGCGATCCCGTCCATCGTCGCGTACCTCCTCTGGGACTACCACCGCGCCGGCGCGTTCGACGGCGTCCTCGATCGCGGACCGTCGGAAGCGCCCCCGGAGACCACGGAGGCACCGCCGGCGTCGCCCGAGCGCGAGCTCGATCACGACGAGTACGATCCGTGGGGGACGGCGACGTTGCTCGGCGTCTACTTCGTCATCATCTCGGTCGCGTGGGCGCTGATGTACTTCGTCGAATTCCTCGGAAACGGCCCACACATCTTCGGCTAACACAATGGAGATACACCGCCTCGAAAAGATCTGGCTCGCCGTATCGCTCGTGTTCATCGTCGCGCTCGTCGCCTCTATCGTCTACGGCGTCGCCGGCATGGGCGTCGGCACCGTCGGCGACACCGGACAGCAACTCGACCCGAACGGGCTCGATCAGACGCGGTTCGCCGACCCCGGCGGCCACTGGGTGGACGACGATCACTACGTCGTGAACGTCGTCGCCCGCCAGTTCCTCTTCCAGCCGGGCACCCAGGAGCCGATCATGGTGCCCGCGAACACCACCGTGACGTTCTACGTCACGAGCCCCGACGTCGTCCACGGGTTCGACGTCGTCGGCACGCATCTGAACGCCATGGTCATCCCCGGACAGGAAACCAAACTCACCACCGAGTTCGACGAGCCGAAGTCGTACGGGATCGTCTGTCACGAGTACTGCGGCGCCGGCCACCAGAGCATGGCCGGCCAGCTCATCGTCGTCCCGGCCGACGAGCTCCCGAAGAACGGGAGCGCCGCGTCGGGGAACGCCACGGCGACCAACGCGACCGCCGACGCGGCGAACGCGAGCGCGGCCGTCGCGGCACCGGAGGTGTCGGCATGAACGCCGTCCGCGCCGCCCGGCAGAGTCGCGTGCGCTCGGGGGGTGAGCGCGCGTGACGTACATCGACGACTTCCCCGGTGAGGCGCGCGTCGTCCGCGCGGCGTTCGCCATCGCCTTCGCCTCCATCGGGCTCGGCGGGGCGCTCGGCGTCCTGCAGGCGCTCTTCCGCACGGGCTACAGTCGCTCGCTCTTCTCGGCGGTCGACTACTACTCCATCCTCACCGCACACGGGGTGTTGATGGCTCTCGTCTTCACGACGTTCTTCATCGTCGGACTCTTCACGTGGGGCGTCACGCGCAGCCTCGATACGGGCTTTCGCGATCTGCGCTTCACGTGGGGCTGGCTCGGCCTCATGACGCTCGGCACCGTGCTGGCGTTCGTCTCGGTCCTCGGCGGGATCGTCGGCTGGATCCCGACGCACGCCGCCGTCCTCTACACGTTCTACGCGCCCCTGGAGGCGAGCCCGACGTTCTACCTCGGCCTCGCGCTCCTCATCGTCGGCTCGTGGGGCGCGGGCGTCGACTACGTCCTCGCACTCCGCGAGTGGCGCGCGGACAACCCCGACGAGCGCATCCCCTTACAGACGTTCATGGCTGTGGCGACGATGCTGCTCTGGTTCGTCTGCACGCTCGGCGTCGCCGTCGAGGTCGTCGTCTTCCTCCTGCCGTGGTCGCTCGGGCTCATCCCCCGCGTCGACCCGCTCCTGACGCGGACGCTCTTCTGGTACTTCGGGCACGCCGTCGTCTACTTCTGGCTGCTGCCCGCGTACTTCGTCTGGTACACCATCTTCCCGAAGCTCTCGGGCGGCCGGCTCTTCAGTGACCCGCTCGCGCGCGTCGTCTTCGTGCTCTTCCTCGTGTTGAGCACGCCGGTCGGCGTCCACCACCAGTACGGTGACCCCGGCCTCTCGCAGGGCCTGAAGTTCGTGCAGATGACGAGCACGTACTTCATCCTCCTGCCGAGCCTCCTCACCGCGTTCACGGTCGTCGCGAGCATGGAGCACGGCGCCCGCCAGCGCGGCGGCAAAGGCCTCGTCAAGTGGCTGCGCGCGCTCCCGTGGGAGAAGCCGTCCTTCTCGGGCATCGCGCTCGCCGGCCTCGCGTTCGCCGCGAGCGGGTTCGGGGGGATGGTGAACGCCGGGCTGAACGTGAACGCCCTCGTCCACAACACGATGTGGGTGCCCGGCCACTTCCACCTCACCGTCGGGACCGCCGTCGCGCTGACGTTCATGGCGATCACCTACTGGCTGCTCCCGCAGCTCAGCGGCAAGCGTCTGCGGCTGCGGACGCTCGCCGCCGTCCAGCCCTACCTCTGGTTCGTCGGCATGGTGTTCATGTCGAACGCGATGCACCGCGTCGGCCTCGCGGGCGTCCCGCGGCGCACCTCCGAACCACAGTACGAGCAGGTGATCTTCAACACGCCGATCGCGACCATCGGCGAGCTCCACTTGCAGACCGTCGGCGGGGCCTTCCTCCTGTTCGCCTCGCTGCTGTGTTTCCTCGCGGTCGTCGTCTCGACGTGGCTCGGCGACCGCGGCGCCGAACCCCTCGCCGTCAACGGGCACATTCCCGAGGCCCTCTCCGGCCCGGAGCACGGCCCGAGCATCCTCGATAACTTCCGCGTCTGGGTCGTCCTCACGTTCCTGCTGTTGCTCATCGCGTACGGCCCGCCGCTCGCGGCGATGGTACAGAACGGCCTGTTCGCACCCGGAAGCGCCCCCATCCCAGCCTAACCCATGACGGAACACGCATCCACCCCGAGCGACGACGCGGACGACGCCGAGACGGAGAGCGACGTCTGGAGTCGCCGCTCGTTCGTCCGCTACTTCGCACCGATCAGCATCGCCATCCCGATCGTCGTCGAGACGGAGACCCTCGTCGGTCTCCTGCAGAACGACTTCGGCGAGGACAGCTCGTGGACGCAACCGACCGGCGTCTCGGTGGGTATCGGCGGCGACCTCCGCCCCGACCTCGACACGCGGCAGAAGCTGCAGAACGCGGTGCTCGAATCGGTCGAAGACGGCCGCCGCCTCCGGCTCGTGGTCGCCGTCCGCAACACCGCCGACGCGCCCTACCGCCTCGAACTCGGCGCCGTCACCACCGAGGGCGGCGACACCGTCGAGGGCGGCTACACCACCGACCCCGTCGCACCGGACGAGACGGCGACCTTCACCGCAGAGTACGCCCTCCCGGCGGACGCGTCGCCCGCGAGCGTCGAGACCACCGTCACGATCGGCAACCAGCCCTCGCGGAAGACCGTCCAGCTCGCGCCCGTCCCGACCCAGTAATCCCCGATGTCCGACCAGACGCACTGCACGCTCTGCGACCTCCCGACGCCCGACCCCCCCGTCACCGCCGACGGCGTCGAGGGTGCGTTCTGTTGTCGGGGCTGCCTCGAAGTCGCGCGCACTCTCGACGACGCGGCCGTCGCGGACGCGGATCCCGAGGACGTCCGCGCGGCGGTCCGCGAGAGCGCGAACGACGACGACGCGGCGAGCGAGGTCCCCGACGGCGCCGAGACGGCCTATTTCTCGGTTGAGGGCATGCACTGCGCGACGTGCGAGGCGTTCCTCGAAAGCCGCGCGGCCGACGCCGACGGCGTCCACGAGGCCGCCGCGAGCTACGCGAACGACGCGCTGAAGGTCGTCTACGACCCCGAGGCGAGCGAGCGCGAGGAGATCGCGGACGCGTTCTCGGGTTACGGGTACCGGGTCGCCGATCCCGACGCCGACGCCGAGCGGACGGAGACGCTCACCACGGGCGTGCGCCTGCTCGCCGGCGGCTTCTTCGGCATGATGGTGATGCTCTGGTACGTCGTCTTCCTCTACCCGCTCTACCTCGGCGGCGACCCGCTCGTTCCATTCTTCGACCCGCGCGGCGTCGGCGGCCAGTACCTCTTCTGGAACGTCGCCGTCCTCTCGGGTGCCGCGACGGCGTTCGCGGGCTATCCCATCTTCCGCGGGGCGCTCGTCAGCCTGCGCGCACGCCGTCCGAACATGGACCTCCTCGTCGCCCTCGCCGCGGGCGCCGCCTTCGTCTACAGCCTCGCGGTGCTCGTCCTCGGCGGCGTCGAGGTGTACTTCGACATCCCGGTGGTCATCACCCTCGCCGTCACCGCGGGCGAACACTGGGAGACGAAGGTGAAATCGCGGGCGAGCGCGGGCCTCGCCGAGCTGACGGCCGACAGCGTCGACACCGCCACGGTCGTCACCGCGGACGGGACCGAGGAGCGCGCGCTCGACGACGTCGAAGTCGGCGACCGCGTCGTCGTGTCGACGGGCGAGCGAGTGCCGCTCGACGGGACGATCGCGGACGGCGACGGCGCGGTCGACGAGTCGCTCCTCACCGGGGAGTCGAACCCCCGCGAGGTCGACCCCGGTGACGACGTCGTCGGCGGGAGCGTCCTCGTCGCCGGTGGGGTGACCGTCGCGGTCACGGAGACGGAGAGCACGATGGACCGCATCGTCGCGACCCTCTGGGAGGCACAGAGCACGCACGGCGGCGTTCAACACCTCGCCGACCGAATCGCGGGCGTCTTCGTGCCCGCGGTCCTCGCGCTCGCCGGCCTCGCGTTCGTCGCGTACCTCGTCCTCGGCTCCGCCGTCGACACCGCCGTCCTCACCGCGCTCACCGTCCTCGTCGTCTCCTGTCCGTGCGCGCTCGGGCTCGCGACGCCGCTCGCCGTCTCCAACGGGATCCGAAGCGCCCTCGCGCGCGGCGTGGTCGTCACGGGCCCCACGGTGTTCGAGCGGGGCGGCGACGTCGACGTCGTCGCCTTCGACAAGACGGGGACGCTCACTACCGGGGACATGCGCGTTCGCGACGTCGTCGGTGACGAGGAGGCCCTCGACGCGGCGGCGGCGCTCGAACGGTACGCCGACCACCCGGTCGCCGGCGCCGTCTGCGCGTACGCGGACACGGCGGACGACCACACCGTCGCGGACGTCGAACGCCACGCAACGGGGGTCAGCGGGACGGTCGACGGCGAGCGCGTCCTCGTCGGCCGACCGGCGCTCTTCGAGTCCGAGGGGTGGACGCTTCCGAACGCCCTCGCCGCCCGCGCGACCCGCGGTGACGCGAACGGACTCGTGCCGATCGTCGTCGGGACGGGGGGCGTCGCACGCGCCATCGCCGTCGCGGGCGACGAGCCCCGAACGGAGTGGACGGCGGTCGTCGACGACCTCGCGGCGACGCACCGCGTCATCGTCCTCACGGGCGACGAGAGCGCCGCCGCGGATCGGTTCCGCGACCATCCGGGAGTCGACGAGGTGTTCGCTGGCGTCCCCCCGGAGGGGAAGACCTCGGTCGTCGATCGCCTGCGAACGGACGGGACGGTGGCGATGGTCGGCGACGGGACGAACGACGCGCCCGCGCTCGCCGCCGCCGACCTCGGCGTGGCGATCGGGGACGGCACCGCGATGGCCGTCGACGCCGCGGACGCCGTCATCACGAGCGACAGCCTCGACGCCCTCCCCGCCCTCTTCGGCGTGGCGCGCGCGACGCGCCGGCGGACCCGCGAAAACCTCGCGTGGGCGTTCTGCTACAACGCGCTCGCGGTGCCGCTCGCGCTCGTCGGACTGCTCAATCCGCTCGTCGCCGCGGCCGCGATGGGAACGAGCAGCCTCCTCGTCGTCGCAAACAGCGCGCGCGCCCTCTCCACGGAGTCCAGGAGCGTGGGCGACACGCTGCGCGGCCGCGTGAAGGCGGCACTCGCCCGCGTCGGCGGGGCGACGACGCCCCCGTCCTGACGCTTCGTCTCGCTCGCGGCTACGGACGGTACACTCGCCTCGCCCGCTGCTCCCGTCACCCGCATCGTGGCGAATCGAACTGTGCCGTCTGGAGCGTCGGAAACACGCCCGAGTCATCCTGAGAAGGTTTATACGGCAGGGAGTGGTACAGTGTGTCATGAATCTGGATGGGTTCGCTCTCGCTGCAACAACGAACGACCTCAGTCGGGAGGCCGACGCGCGGGCGGTAGCGGACGTACTCGAGTTCCGAATGGACAGCGCCGAGGACCCGATCGGCCAACTGTCCGATTACGACGGCGACCTCCCGATCCTCGCGACGAACCGGGCGAAGTGGTTCGGCGGCGAAGCGACCGACACGGGCCGACTCGATCGGCTGTCGGCGGCGTCCCGATTCGAGTCCGTCGAGCTCGTCGACATCGAGTTGGAGACCGCGCGCGGAACGGGCTGGGTCCTCGACGAGTTCAGGGAGAACGACGTCGACCTCGTCGTCTCACACCACGACTTCGATGCGACGCCGGAGCAGGACGTCCTCGACGCGATCATCGAACAGTGCGCGCAGTACGGGGACATCGCCAAGGTCGCGACGTACCCGCAGCGTAACGACGACGTCCTGCGTCTCCTGAAGGCGATCAACGACGCGTCGAACGACGGGCGAGACGTCGCTGGCATCTCGATGGGCGGACTGGGCAGTCACAGTCGCGTCGTCGCCCCGCTCTACGGCTCGAAACTCGGCTACGCGCCGCTCGCGGAGGACACGAGCGAGTACGCACCGGGACAGATCCCCGTTCGGAAACTCGCGGCCCTCATCGAGGCGCTCCAGATCGCACGCGAGGACGTCACGGAACTGGACTCGCTCACCGAGAAGCTCGCCGAACGGGAGACGCCCGCGTGACCGCTCTCCCGAAGCGGTAACCGCTCGGCGTCAGGAAACGCCGCGAGCCGGCCTGTCGACGCCGATAGATCCGCATCGGACACCGGGGCGCTTAAGCCAGTCCCTCCGTATCAGCCCACAATGCCTGATCGCCTCTGCCAGACGGTGAGCGCCGATGAGTGAGACCCGCGAGCCGACCACGTACACGATCCGGCTCGAACTGGTCGACGAACCCGGCGAGCTCCTCCGGGCGCTCCGGCCCATCGGCGAGAAGGGTGGGAACCTCCTCTCGATCTTCCACGAGCGCGGCGACAAGACCCCGCGCGGGCACATCCCCGTCGAGGTCGACCTCGAAGCCACGCCCGAGCGCTACGAGGCGATCGTCGACGAACTCCGAACCGAGGGCATCAACGTCATCCAGGCCGGGACGGAACGCTACAGCGAGTCCCTCACCGTTCTCCTCTCCGGCGACTTGGTCGACACCGGTCTCTCGGAGACGCTCACGCGGATCCGCGAGAACACGAACAGCACCATCTCCGACTTCGAACTCTCCGCCCCGCAGGGATCGAGCGACATCTCCAGCGGCCGCCTCCGCCTCGGGATCGAGGAGGGCGAGACGGGGCACACGCTCTCGGTGATCCGGGAGATCGCGGACGAGAAGGACCTGCAAGTCGTCGAGCCGCTCTACGAGGGCGGCGTATGAGGCTCGCGATCGTCGGCACCGGCGCGGTCGGTGCGTCGGTCGCGGAGCTGGCCGCCGAGTACGGCCACACCGTCACCGCGCTGGCGGATTCGCGCAGCGCGGTCACGGACGCCGCCGGTATCGACGTCGAGTCCGCCCTCGCCCGCAAGCGCGACGAGGGACGCGTCGGGAGCGGCGATCCGGAGGACGCCCTGAACGGAGCGTACGACTGTCTCGTGGAGGCGACGCCGACGACGCTCGGCGACGCGCGACCCGCGTACGACCACGTTCGCGCCGCCTTCGAGCGCGACCGGGACGTCGTCCTCGCGAACAAGGGACCGGTCGCGGAACGCTACGCGGACGTCCGGGCGCTGGAGCGCGAGAGCGAGGGGCGCCTCCGCTTCGAGGCCACGGTCGGCGGTGCGATGCCGGTCCTCTCGACGATCGAGGACTGCGGCCCGGCGCACGTGACCGGCATCCGGGGCGTGCTGAACGGGACGGCGAACTTCGTGCTCTCGCGGATGGCCGTCGAGGGCCTCGACTACGAGCACGTCCTCGCGGAGGCGCAGGACCTCGGCGTCGCGGAGGCAGACCCGTCCTTCGACGTGGAGGGGACCGACGCGGCGCTGAAGTGCGTCATCGTCGCGAACGTACTCGCGCGGGGCGAACGCGAGTACACGCTCGCGGACGCGGACGTGGAGGGAATCGTCGACGTATCGAGTAACGCGCTTCGGCTGGCGAGCGGAGACGGTCGGACGGTGCGCCTCATCGGCGAGGTCGTGGACGGGTCGGTCCGCGTCGCCCCGCGGACCGTCCCGACGAACTCCCCGCTCGCCGTCTCGGGCACCGAGAACGTCGTCCAGATCGGGACGACGGACGCCGGCCGACTGAACGTCTCGGGTCGCGGCACCGGCGGCCCGGAGACCGCGTCCGCAGTGCTCGCCGACGTTCGCCGACTCGAGTCGACCGCCCGCGACTGACGCTCCACGCGAGGGGCGTCGACGCCACGTCGAGCCCGCAGCGGAGGGTTTTCGCTACTCAGCTGGGAGCCGTGATAGACGTCCGTTGCGGACGGGGCGCCAACCGGCACCATGGACTAGTCATCGAAATAAACACTTTTTACTGATTAATTCACACGTAGACACATGGCAGTTCATAACAATCGAGGAAAGAGCGGATGTTCCGCCACGCTTCCCGATGTCGTCCCATTTGAACTGTCTCATCTGACCCGACAGAGTTGGGAGTTGGGCACGTCCTCCATTCGAGATGAGCAAGCGACGCGTCTCGGCAGATGGCGCTCTCAAGATGAGCAGTGGCGGTTGTCGATCTTCGAGGTTACGAGCGAGACCTCACTGATCCGCGTCCAGACACCGGTCGGCCGCGAACAATTTTACGGTGCACTTCAGTCGGAGCTCCAATCCGCCGTTCGAACCCTCGATACACACCCCTCTTGGGAACGGATTAAGTGAGCATACATATAGGCATTCGACAGAGCTGCCCTCTACCCGCCATTGATCTTGATAACGGTCTCGTCAACCGCGATCTTTGACGGCTTCGCCTAGACATCAAAACTAACGACCTGCTCATTTCTCAAATTGGCTTAGCCAGACAGTGCCGTTTGGCGCCGTTGACAGAATCTTAACAGTGATGAATATTGTGAGAATACAACAATATACTTTGGTGTGTAGCTGAGTCGTATCGGTGTGTTGTCCAGACACGATGGCACCGATCTGACGGCTTGATTCCGTGAGATACGGCGATAAACGCGATTACGGGGCAACTGGGGGGGCGGTGTTTAGTTAAGGCTGAAAAGTGAGGCGTGGTGATTTTGTGCTGGTCTATGGCAGAAATCACCCGCCTCAGCGGTCGTAGCGACTGGATCGAGTTGGATTTTGTGGAGCGAGAGCGGACACCGAGTGAGCTGATGGAGCTCAGTATTCGACTCCATCTGTCGGGACTCTCACTTTCGAATACCGTCTCAGAACTTGAGAAGTTCGGTGTCGAACGGTCACGGAAGGCCGTGCACGACTGGGTGCAGAAGGCCGATCTACAGCCCGCCAGCGACGCGAGTCCGGATCACGTCGCGCTCGACGAGACGGTGATCCGAATCAACGGCCAGCAGTTCTGGCTGTACGCCGCTGTCGATCCCGAAACAAACAGATTCCTGCATATACGGCTGTTTACGACGACTACGACGGCATTAACGCAGCAGTTCCTTCGGGAGGTTCGTGAGAAACACGACGTCTCCGACACCGTATTTCTCGTCGATCACGCCCAGCATCTAGCGGCTGCACTGCATCGAGCTGAACTCCGATTTCAAACCGTTCGTCATGGAAATCGGAACGCCATCGAACGTATATTTCGAGAAATAAAACGACGTACTTCATCGTTTAGCAATAGTTTCAGCCACGTCGATCCGGAGACCGCCGAAACGTGGTTGCAAGCCTTCGCCGTCTGGTGGAATTCGCTTAACTAAACACGATGCCAACAATATTGAATAGCTTTAACATTACTATAATAACCGAACATCTGACCAATAGATTGATAAAACCACACTCATCAAGGAGACGCTAAACGAGTAGTCCCCGGAATAGCTATGTTCTACGCTCCGAGCATAGCGATGTGTCATGGTGATACGGACGATAAGGCGGCTACGCCACGGAAGACAGGGTATCTGCACTGGCGGAACGGCTTTGTAGTATCGCACCAAGATAGAGCACTTAAGCGGTCTATGGTCAGCCGCCGTCGATAGTTAGGACCAACACTGAGAACTACACTATGTCTGTCTCGAACCCTATATGACTACATAGTACCATAATTCCCCAGAAATATATTAAAGCTCCCATTTATGACTTTTTCTTGATTTCGTTATTATACCACACTATCAGGTCTTTCGGTCGCCGACGTAGACCGTCCCATCCTCAACAACGGTGTTCCACGTGGGGAGGATGATGTCACTATCCGCGAGGTGCTCACCGCTGTCGAGGTCGTACGACCATCCGTGCCACGGGCACGAGACGATGCACTCCTCATCGGTATAGGATTTGTCAACGCGCTTGCCGGGTTCCTCGAACTCACCGACGAGTTTACGTTGCGTCTCGCCTTCGCAGACCGGTCCGCCGTCGTGCATGCAGTAGTTCCGGAGCGCGTAGTACTCGCCCTCGACGTGGAGCACACCGACCTCGACACCGTCCACATCGACGAACGCTCGGTCTCCGTCCTCGAACTCGTCTGCGGAGCCGACTTCCACCAAGTCGCTGCTCACAGGCCGAACACCTCCACCGCGTTCCCGGAGAGGATCTGCTTTTTCTCGTCCTCGTCCAGGAACGGCAGGTCGAGCACGGTGGTCGGTCGGTCGTAGTCCCAGTGCGGGTAGTCCGAGGCGAACATCAGGCTGTCCGCGCCCACCATCTCCACGCACTTCCCGAGGTATTCGGGATCAGCCGAGACCTCGAGGGGCTGGGTGCCGTAGTAGAAGTCCGTGATGTACTCGCCAGGCTTCTTCTCGAGGAGTGGCGCCTCCTCCGGGCGCTTGAGGTACTCCTCGTCGAGGCGAGTGATGAGCCCCGGGAGGTAGGTGACGCCGGATTCCATAAACGTGATATCGAGGTCGGGAAACTTTTCGGGAACACCCTGACAGACGAGGCTGACGATCTGGGACATATTCGATTCGAGGAAGCCGAGCGTGTGCGTTTCGATCATCTCCTCGTAGCCTCCACGCACGTACTCGTCGAGGCCGGCGCCGCCCGTGTGGAAGACGGCGGCGAGATCCATGTCCTCGCAGCGCTCGTAGAGCGGATCGTACTTGCGGTTGCCGAGCGGCGGGGTCGCGCCCGCGGTGACGAAGCACGCGCCGACGTACTCCTCGCGGTCCTCGATCATGTCGAAGATTTCGAGCGAGGCGTCGACGTCGTAGTACGGAATGGGGGCGAGGCCGTGAATCCCGTCGTCAGGGTCGAGGACTTCCTCGCTCATGTACTCGACGTACGCCTTCGCGAAGGCGGCCTGTCGCTCGTCGTCGGCGGTGGTGCCGGCGCCGGCGAGGATGAGGTGGGAGATGAGGAGGGTGTCGTCGACGCCGATGGACGCCATCCCCTCGCGGATGCGCTCCGGCGTCTCCGGGTCGTCGGGGTAGGAGGAGTGTTCGCGCGTGATCTTCCCGTAGGCTTGCCGGTCGCCCGTGGAGAACGGGAAGAAGGAGCTGAGGTTCTGCTTCGCGCCCTTCTCGTCGAAGTTCGAGCCCTCGAAGCGCGTCTTCCACGGCTCTTCGAAGTACTCGGCGACGTTCTCGAAGGACTCCATGTAGTGACAGTCGCAGTCGACCACGTGGTACTCCGCGAGTTCGTCCAGGCGCCTCGACTCGCTGTCTACCTGTGACATACCCAGTCATCTATCATTGTAGATAATAAAACCTCGTATTACCGGCCGAAAGAGCATATACCGGCCGATTAGCCGGGACGTTCGCCATCACGGGATAGACGATAGCGGGCCGGATTCGGACCTCAGCTGTCGTTTTACGTCGATATGTCCGTAAATACGGAGACGGCTGCCACCCGTCCATCCCGCTACGCGGAACGAAGTTCGGGAGTCGTCTTATCCGTCGTCTTGATCGGTGAGCGCGCGTTCGACTCGCCTGACCGCCGCCGCGAGCGCGTCAACGAGTTCGTCATGCTCCGCGTTCAGAATAGACGGGGACGCGCTCGCGAGCGACAGCCCCCCGCGAACGCTCCTGTCCACGATAACCGGCATCCCGAGCGCGTAGATTCCCGAGATATGGCCCTCGCGATTGACCGCGTACCCGCGGTCGCGAGTGGTCGTGACGCTCGCGCGTATCGTCTTCCGAACCGCGTCGCCGCTCTCTGCTGCCCGCGTCTCGACGAATCGCTCGATTCGCGGCTCCGGGAGGTGCGCGAGTATCGCCTTCCCGGCTGCCGTCTCGTCGAGGTCAGCCCAGTCACCCACGAGCAACTCCGGGCTCGGCGTCGGATTCGACCCCGCGCCGTCTACGAACATCAGCCGCCCGTCCTCCTCGATCGCGCTCCACGTGGTGTGGCCGGTCTCCGCCGAGAGCGTGCGGATCTCGTCTCGCGCCGCCCGATAGAACGCCCCCCGAAAGCGAACGCGCGTCCCGAGTCGGAACCACGCGTGCGAGAGGCGATACCGGCCGTCCTCGTTCACCGCGAACCCGCACGCGGCGAGCGTCTGGAGGTGCCGATGCACCGTGCTCTTGCTCAGGGATAGCTGCTCCGCCAACTCGGTCACGCCCGCGTCACCGGCTGCGTCCAGCCCCTCCACGATTCGAAAGAGCGTCTCGTCCGACCCCACGCGCCGTTCGCTCATACGCCACACCTCGCACTCCTGGGTTAAAAATTCGTGCCGCACGGGCGCGTCGGCGCCCATGCGAATCGTCTCCCGCGGTTAGAACGGGAAGTCGCGGGGCTCGTGCTGGAGAGAGAGCCACTGCTTCTCGGTTATCTCACGGAGGAACGCCTCGCCGTTGTACGTCCCGACGCCGGACGCCCCGATGCCACCGAACGGGACGTGCGCCTCGTCGTTCACCGGCTGGTCGTTCACGTGGACGTGCCCCGTCTCCATCCGCCGCGCGATGCGCGCACCGGCCCCCACGTCGCCGGCGTGGACGCTCCCGGAGAGCCCGTACTCGGTGTCGTTCGCCATCTCGATCGCTTCGTCGACGTCGGAGAACGGTATGACGGGCGCGATCGGGCCGAAGTGCTCGTTACACGCCGTCGGCATCTCGTTCGTCACCCCGGAGAGGATGGTCGGCTCCACGACCAGCGAATCCTCGACGCCGTCGAGTTCGTGGATGCCGCCGCCGGTTTCGAGGGTCGCGCCAGCGTCGACCGTGTCCTCGACGTAGGAGAGCATCTTCCCGCGCTGGCGCTCGTCGATGATCGGCCCGACCACCGTCGAGGGGTCGTGCGCGCTCCCCCGCGGGAGGTCCTCGGCGCGCTCGGTAAGGCGTTCGACGTACTCGTCGTAGACGGCCTCGTGGACGATGTGGCGGTTGATGCTGATACAGACCTGTCCCTGATGGACGAACGACCCGAAGACGCCCGCGTCGATCGCTGCGTCGAGGTCGGCGCCGTCAGT
Source organism: Halarchaeum nitratireducens (assembly GCF_014647155.1). GTDB lineage: Archaea > Halobacteriota > Halobacteria > Halobacteriales > Halobacteriaceae > Halarchaeum > Halarchaeum nitratireducens. The sequence continues at coordinate 276,372 of NZ_BMOQ01000006.1, forward strand.
GACGACGTGCGCGTTGTTCCCGCCGAGTTCGAGGGCGGCCTCCGCGAGGTTCTTACCCGCGGCCGCACCCACCCGCCGACCGACCTCGGTGGAGCCGGTGAACGCGACGACGTCGCTCTCGGGATGGCCGGCGACGCGGTCACCGATCTCGGACCCGCGCCCGGTGACGACGTTGAGGACGCCCGGCGGCAGGTCGGTTTCCTCGAAGAGCTTCGCGAACAACAGTCCGCCCGTGATCGGCGTGTTGGTGGCGGGTTTGAGGACGACGCTGTTGCCGGCGGCGATGGCGGGGGCGACGGCGCGCATTGAGAGGTTCAGCGGGAAGTTCCACGGCGAAATCACCGTCACCACGCCCGCGGGCGTTCGTCGGACCAGGTGTTCCTTGTCGGGGATGTTCGACTCGGCATGCTCGCCCTTCATGCGACGGGGGAGCGTCGCTGCCTCGCTCGCCTGATCCGAGGCGAGTTGGACGGACGTCTCCGCCATCACGCGCGTCCCGCCCGCCTCCGCGACGAGCAGGTCGATGACATCCTCGCGATAGTCCTGGAGTGTCCGGAGGACCTGCTGGACGACCTGCTCGCGCGCGGCGGGTGGGTGGGCGGCCCACGCCTGCCGGGCGTCGGCGGCGGCCTCGTAGGCGGCGTTGACGTCGGCCTCGGTCCCGGCGGGGACCTGCGTGATCACCTCGCGCGTCGAGGGGTCCTCGACGTCGATCGTCTCTCCGCTCTCGCTCTCCCGCCACTCCCCGTCCACGTAGAGCGCGTTCCAGTCCGCGCTTGGTGAGAGGTCTGCTGTCATACACCATCCTCACTCGGCTCGTGAAATATAAAATGATAGGAGATAATATGAAGGTGACATATCTCGACGCGTCGCTGTTCACGAGCAAACGCCGCTGTCCGACCTGGCCCGTTCAGCCGAGGTTGACGTTGATGGCTTTCATCTGCGTGTACTCGTCGAGTGCCTCCCGGCCGTTCTCTCGGCCGAGGCCGGACTGCTTGTAGCCGCCGAACGGCTGGCCGGCCGACACGTCGTTGTAGTGGTTGATCCAGACGACGCCCGCGTCCAGGTCGCGCGCCGTGCGCAGCGCGCGCGTGATGTCGTCCGTGATGATGCCCGCCGCGAGCCCGTACTCGACGTCGTTCGCCCGCGCGACGACCTTGTCCTCGTCGCTCCACGAGAACGTCTCCTCAACCGGGCCGAAGATCTCCTCCTGGACCGAACGGTGATCGTGGTCGAGGCCGTCGATGATCGTCGGCTCGTAGAACGCGCCGTCCGCAAGTGCGTCCTCGTCGGGACGTTCCCCGCCAGCGAGGACCGTCGCGCCGCTCTCGCGCGCCGCTTCAACGTACGACGCCGTCCGCTCTACCTGCCCCTGCGAGACCTTCGGCCCGAGATCCGTCTCCTCCAGAAGCGGGTCGCCGATCTGCATCCCGCTCGCGGCCTCCGCGAACGCGCCGAGGAACTCCTCCTCGATGTCCTCGTGGACGAAGAGCCGCGAGCCGGCCGCACAGCACTCGCCCTTGTTGAAGAAGATCGCCATCATCGCCGTTTCGACGGCCATCTCGACGTCCGCGTCCGGATAGACGATGAGCGGGCTCTTCCCGCCGAGCTCCAGCGTCGTCTTCTTCACGTCCTCGACGGCCGTCCGCATGATCTCCTTGCCGACGTCGGTCGAGCCCGTGAACGAGATCTTGTCCACGTCGTCGTGGCTGGACAGCGGTGCGCCCGCGTCCTCGCCGTAGCCCGTGACGACGTTGACGACGCCGTCCGGCACCACGTCGTCCACGAGTTCCATGAGCTTCAGAATGGAGAGCGGGGTCTCCTCGGAGGGTTTGAGGACGATGGTGTTGCCGGCGGCGAGCGCGGGTCCGAGCTTCCAGATGGCGATGAGGAGGGGGAAGTTCCACGGGACGATACCGCCAACGACGCCGTACGGTTCGCGGAGCGTGAACACCTGCTTGTCGCGGTCGAAGAGGTCGTCGGTCGGGACTGTCTCGCCGGTCACGGACCGCGCCAACGCTGCGTTGTACGTGAGGTGGTCGACGACGAGGCCCATGTCGCCCATCGCCTCCGTGACGGTCTTGCCGGTGTCGAGCGTCTCCAGTTTCGCGAGCGTCTCCTGGTTCTCCTCCACCCGGCGCGCGATATCGGCGAGTACGCGCTGGCGATCACCCGGCGAGTAGCCCGACCACACCTCCTCATAGGCGTTCCGGGCGGCCTTGACGGCGCGGTCGATGTCGGCGGCCGTGCCGGCGGGGACGTCCGCTAGCACCTCGCCCGTGGTCGGGTCCCGCGTCGCGAACGTCTCGCCCGACGCGCTCTCCACCCACTCACCGCCGACGTAGAGCCGATGGTGTTCGGGAAGGACGTCCGCGGCGACGTCGCGGTGGCGTCGCTTGATCTCGTCACTCTCTCCACTGGTCGGTTCCGATCCTGCGCTCATAGTTCGAACGAAGCTATCGAACCCTACTGATTTAAAATTATTGATTATTGCGCTCTGCCGGATCGGTGCGCGTGCGGTCGTGGACCGCTGACGCGTCGCCGACGGTCAGGCCGACTCGTCCGCGGGGTTCGCGTGGTTTCGTGCACCACAGGGGGACCGAGACGGTGAGGAGTCGCGCGTGGGTGACCGCCAACAACGCGGAATAGCCGCCCCTGGTCCCACGGATCACGCCGCGGACACTCGGACTCCTCCGTCTGGGACGACTGTCCGACTATCGCGCCCATTCCTCCAGGAGATAGCTTTATCATCCGATGTTCCGCAATGGACCTATGCTAGCATGACTGGAAGCTCCGAGTGGGTGCCGATGGGCGACATCGCCGACGAGTACGAGAAGAACCAGATGCCGGCGACCGACTCGCTGTCCGGGTCGTCGTACACGCTCAACTTCAAGGACGGGCGCGTCGTGGAGTACGAGCTCCGCGATCCCGAAACGCTCGAGTGGACGGTAACGGCCGGATCGGACGAGGGCGTGGGCGGTCAAGCGGCCTACACTGCGACGAAGCCACGCGACGACATCTACTTCGTGGATCACATGCGAGACGACGCGCCTCGAACCTCCACGTCGCTGGTCCTCGACCTCAACCGGGGAATCGCCACGTCCGTCACCGCAAGCATTCCCGCGTCCAAATCGGAGATGCCCCAGTTGCTACTCGAGAACGCGAACGAGGGCAAATCGCTGTCCGCCGGTGACGTGGCGTTCGACTGCGCGACGATTGGTCAGCCGTTTACCGAAGGGTCGGCGGTACACGAACGCACGGACGACCTTACGGGAAAGCGTATGCGGTACACCTACAGCGATAACAGCGTCTACGAGCACATCTACCTGAACGAAGAGCGCTACGTCTGGCACTGCTTGCGTGGCGAAGAACGCGGCCTCGCGGAAGCGTCTCCGTGCAGTTACTACGAAATCGCGGATGGTCTCTACATGATCGTCTGGGAGGAGGTCGTCCTTCCCGTCATCGGCGTCGTCCTGATCGACTTCCACGCGATGAAGACCACCGGGAAGATGCTTTGCGACGACAAGAACGACTTCGAGGGCGTCGTTAACATCCCGATGGGCGCCCACGCGGAGCAACTCAACGTAACCCCTACCCTCGACTGACCACCACGCGACAACCGTCGAAGCCGCCCGACACGCTACTGGCCCATGAACGGGCATACGATGTCCGCACGCCCCACCGGGACGACGCAGCCGACGCACTGCCGTCCAGCGATCCCGCAGAGTAGCACGACCGATGGTCAGATCAGTGTCACTCTTCCGGCGTCATCGCGCATCCTCGATAAAGGACGCGGCGCGCTCCGCTATCGCGATCGTGGGGGCGTTCGTGTTCCCGCCGACGATCTCGGGCATGATCGAGGCATCAGTGACGCGTAGCCCTTCGACGCCGTGGACGCGAAGTCGGTCGTCGACGACGCCGTCGCCCTCGGCCCCCATCCGGCACGTTCCCACTGGGTGGTAGACGGTCGTCGCGTGCTCCCGGACGAACGCCTCGATCTCCTCGTCGGACGTGACCGACTCACCCGGATGCACCTCCGCGCCGCGATAGTCGTCGAGCGGCGAGGTCTCGACGATCTCTCGGACCAGTTTGACCCCTTCGACGAGGGGCTCGATGTCGCCGTCCTCGGTGAGGTACTGCGGGTCGATGACGGGGGACTCGTGCGGGTCGTTTGACGCGAGGCGCACGGTCCCAGTGCTCTCCGGACGGATCTGGGTCGGCATCATCGTGAAGTACTTCCGACCGTCGTCCGGGGCATCGAGGCCGTGCTCGAGGAGGTAGACCGGGGCGTTGTGCAACTGCAAGTCGGGTGCCGGGGCGTCGGGGTCGGTCCGAACGAACGCGCCGGTCTCGATCACGTTCGAGGAGGGCGCGGGGTTCGCCGGCCCGGCGGTCCGCTCGTACACGACGCCGAGTTTGAGGTGGTCCTGGAGGTTCCGACCGACCTGCGGGAGGTCGACGCGTACATCGATTCCGTGCTTGGAGAGGTGCTCGGCCGGCCCGATGCCGGAGAGCATCAGGAGCTGTGGCGAGTTGATCGCGCCCGCCGACAGCAGCACCTCGCGCTCGGCGCGAGCCTCGTGAGCGGTCCCGTCGCGCTCGTACGCGACGCCGGTCGCGCGGTCGCCGTCGAAGGTGACGCGGGTCGCCTGCGCGTTCGTTTCGACGGCGAGAGTCGACCGGTCGAGCGCCGGCTTCACGAACGCCGCCGCGGAGCTACAGCGTTCGCCGTCCGACTGCGTGAGGTCGTAGAATCCGGATCCAGCCTGCGTCGGGCCGTTGAAGTCCGGGTTGTGTTTGACACCGGCCGCGTCCATCGCGTCGACGAACGCCTCGGAGACCGGGTGCGGGTCCAGCGGTTCCGCGACGTTCAGCGGGCCGCCGGTGGCGTGGTAGTCGTCCGCGCCGCGCTCGTGGTTCTCGGAGCACTTGAACTGTTCGAGCATCGCGTCGTAGCTCCAGGCGTCGCCGCCGCGCTCCGCCCACCGGTCGTAGTCGTACGGGTGGCCGCGGACGTAGATCATGGCGTTCATGGAACTCGACCCGCCGAGCGTGCGGCCGCGCGGGTGGTAGAGCTGTCGGTCGTTCAGCTCCGGTTGTGGGACGCTCCGATAGTTCCAGTCGGCGTCCGTCTCGAAGAGCTCCGGGAACCGCGCGGGCGTGTGAATCGCGTCGTCGTCGTCGGGCGCGCCGGCCTCCAAGAGGAGGACGTCAGCGTCTCCGCTCGACAGGCGGTTCGCGAGCACGCAGCCCGCCGAACCAGCGCCGACGACGACGTAGTCGTAGGTGGAGTCACCCATATCCCTATTATTACGATAAAATATTATAAATCTATCTCCCGACAATATGCGGCGTCTCTCGAAAACCGAGTGAGAGGAGGTTTCGCCGGCTCAAATAGCGGTTTCGAATCGAATAGCCGACGCGCTGGACGCGCCACCCCCACCCGAATAGTTTTTTGACGTTTTCCAGCGGGGGGCGGCCATGGTGATTCGATGCGAGGCCGGGACGCGTCCGGAGTTCGTTCGCTCTCGCGGGACTCCGACTCGCGGCCAGGTGACGGCGCGGCTGTCCCCGGGGAATCGGGTGCGCGCCATGTCGGCACGCGGAACGTCTGTTCCGCCAGTCGGGACGGCGTGGCGGACGTCGACGCTGAACCGCGGCCCGCCGCGACGAAACGCCCCGGGAACCGGTAGAATGTCTGTTCCGTTGATTCTTGTTTCGGGCGGCGAGTCGACTCGGAGTTCAGTCGCTCGGCGTGGCCTTCGCGTCCCGTCTCGCCTTGAGTTGCGTGAGGCCCACGGCGACCACGGAGAGCGCGACCAGGATTCCGAGCGTCGTCACCAGGACCGAGTTCCCCGAGTAGAACAACGCGATCAAGAGACCGACGATGCCGACCACCGCGACGATCGGCGTCGAGTCGGGGCCGCCCGCGTAGAACGGGCGCTCGGCGTCCGGATACTTGTAGCGGAGCGCGATGACGCTCGCCAGAATCGTGATGTAGACCACGATGAACAGGTCGGCCGCGGCGTTGACAAGGACAGTCGGGACGGACACGACCCACAGGAGGACGAGAATAATACCGCCCGTGAGTACGAGTGCAGCATCCGGCGTCTGGAAGCGAGGGTTGATGTGGCCGAGGACCGCCGGTAGGTAGCCCTCGCGGCCGAGGTTCCAGAGCTGCCGGGATGTCCCGGCGAGTACGGCGTTGAACGTCGCGCCCGTCGCAACGAAGCTGATGATCGCCATGATCCACTTGCCGGTGGCGCCGAAGAACACCTCGAACGCGGTCACCTGCGGGAACGGCGAGGAGGCGAGCGCCTGCGAGGCGACCGATCCGTCCATTGCGATGATGAACGGGATGCGAACGACGAAGACGAGCGCGAGCACGGTGAACATCGCCTTCGGGAGGACGTTCTTCGCGTCTTCGACCTCCTCGGCGAGCGGCCCGAGGACCTCCCAGCCGACGAGCAACCAGATAGCGAACGGAATGTACGCCAGGATGGGCGTCCACCCACCGGGCGACCACGAGAGCTGCGACGGTTCAAACGGCGAGACACCGAACCCGCCGATCTGGAGCAGCGACATGACTACGATGGCACCCGCGAGTGCGATCAAGAGAACGGCGGCGGTTTTGCCGACCCAGTCGATGCCGAGGATGTTGATTCCGACGAACCCGACCACCAGTATCGTTCCCCAAATCTGCCACGAGAGTACGTTTGGGAACACGAAGTTTAAAATGTGGCCGACGATGTTCGCCTCCGAGGCCAGCGCAATGAACACCAGCCAGTAGACGAGCCCGATAACGACGCCCGCGCTCGATCCGAAACTCCGTTTCGCGTACGTCGTGAAGCTTCCCGCGACGGGAAACATCGTGGCGACCTCGGAGAGTCCAAATGCCGTGAGAATCATCAGTACGAACGCGATGGCCATGCTGATAATCAACCCAGAGCCGATCTGGCTGACTGCGCTCCCTGCGACGTACAGCGTCGTCGAAGAGGTGACGAGACCGAAGCCGATCGCGACCGCGGTCCAATACCCTAGCTGGCCGGTTTTAAGCTCCGTATTCTTGCCTCCCATAGGTATGACAATAGCCACCAGCCACCAGGCAAGCATAAAATTTTGGATGAAGTCAACCTTTTCGGCGAACATGTTACCCCGTGTTGGCAGTTCGACCGATGGACGTCGTCATCCCGGTGATTTCGAGAACCCGGTCGCCGGCGGAGGACTGTTATCTCAGTGACTTCTCTCGCCGGTCACCGTGCCGTCGAGACTCCCCCCCGAGGTGCGTCCTCCGTCAGCACCCGAGGACTACTCAGATTCCGACGGGCGGATCGCCGACACCGGCTATCCGATGTCGGAGGAGATCACGACCTATCGGCCGGTAGCAGCGTTGTGGGGGACCGATCGCGACACCGGCGACGGAACTCGTCCACCGATACCGGTGCCCGCCCGCTAGCTCCCCCCCAAGAGGCGGTACGCTTCCAGACATCCCCGGCAGCAGAACGTTCCCTCGACGTCCGATGCCGTCACAGGCGACCCCGATAGCGACGCACCGCAGTGCGTGCAGCCGCTCATGGCAAAAGAAGGGGATGGTAGAACGGTAGATGGACGGTTGGAACGGCGATACCGAGCATCGAGAGGCCGTGCGAGAGCGGGATGTAGCCCATTACGAGAAACACCGCCCCGAGCGCGCGTCTCGAAAGCATGCCGTGGCGACCGTTGAGTGACCCGGCCGTCGTGCCGACCGCGAGCATCGTCGGCGTCGTCGAGATCCCGAGCACGCCGAGCGCGACGGCTCCTGACACCGGATCTGCTTGCGTGAACGCGTAGAGGTACGCGGGGAAGAGCAGCGGACACGGGAGCACGCTGTGCGTCGCGCCGAGCACGAGCACGCGCGGCGGGACGACCCAACCGTCCAGCGCCGACGAGACCGACCGATGGAGCCGACCGAACGCTCGTCCGCCGAGCCGTCCACCGGGAACGCGGTCCAGTACGCTCCCCATCCGACCGGACAGCCGATAGAGACCAACGCTAACGATGAACGTGCCGACGACGACACCGAATAGGGCCCGAACGAGCGTCCCATATCGACTCACGGCCGCTGCGCCGTAGAGGACCGTCCCTAACAGACCGAACGTGAAGCCGAGCGCGATGTATCCGGCCGTTCGTCCGAGATTGAACGTGAGCTGCTGGCGGACGAGTGTCGAGCGTTCGATGCCGCCCCGCCGGTCGTCGTAGCGCTCCGCGTAGAGCGACGCGAGCGGCCCGCACATCCCGATGCAGTGCGCGCCGCCGAGGAGTCCGACGAGCGCAAACACTCCCAGTTCGACCGTTGTCTTTTCGACGACAGCGCTCACGCACCACCACCTCGCCCGATCCGTTTCGGCGCGGTCAGCCGCCGGTCCTCGCGCGAACACGCCCCGAGTCGAGAGCGTGACGGGCGATCGGGCAGTAGTCGTAACGCGGTCCGTTCGAGTCTGTGTACGTACTGGGGCATCGATCGCTATCGTCCGCTGTCGCGTGCAGTCGTCAGTCGTCAGTCTGGCTCACCGCGTCGGGATCATCGTACTTCTCCGCCCGGCGCTGCTGGACGTCCTTGATGGCGTGTTCGGGAGGGACGTCTATCGAGGGATTCTCGTCGAAGAAGTTCACCGGTTCGAGCTTGAAGCTCGCGATATGTACTGGGAGGATCGGCCAGTCCTCCGGGCGCGTGATGTGGTTAACGCCGAGCGTATACCAGAGCACGATGTCCTCGCCGTCGAGCGAGCGGTCAGCCTCGGTCCACTCGGGAAGACCCTCACTGCCGGGGTTCTGGTTCGGGTACTCGCCGGCGGGGAACCGCTCGTCGTCGCGGTGTGGAGTCGCCCAGATGTGGTTATCGATGAATGACGCGCGCGCTTGCACGCTTGAGCCGGGCTGCGCGCACGCTTCGACGTTCTCGCCGGGCGCGAGCTTGTATCCGGCCGGCTCGTCGACGCAGTTCGTCTTGTTCGGATTGACGACCTGCCAGTAGCGGCCCTTGTGCGGGTCGGTGAGTTCCTGGGCTTCCTGTTCGGATTCGAGCTGGGTTTTCTCAGCGTAGAACGCCTGCCCAGCCGGATTCATCTGTTCGGGGTCGCCAGGCCAGTCGTTCTGCACGCCGTTCGGTCCCGCAGGGACAGCCTGGTTCTGGACGCGGTAGAGCTCGTTCTCTGCGCCATCGATGTCGACATCGAGGCGGAAATTGAAGAAGTGTTGGTGGATCATCCCCTTCACCTGTGGGGCGAGTTCCTCGGCGAACCCACCAGGGTCCTCGTCGGGAGCCATGAGGCCGACGCTGTCGATACCGGTGAGTCGCACCTGCCCCTCAATGGAGCCGTCCTGGTAGAGGTACCAGTTGAACTGGTAGTCGTAATTCCCAACGGTGGCGACGAAGGAGATGACGAGTCGGCGGTTTCGGCGCACTTCGGTGTTCTCGGTGCGCCAGTCGGTGTGCTTCCAGAGGGTACCGTAGTCCTCCTCGTGGAGGCAGATGGCGTTCGGAATGACGTTGACATCGCCACTGCTATCGCACATGACGCCGTCGAAGTAGTGCATGTAGCCGAGACAGTCACAGCCTTCTGTGAGCGGATTGGCGAGACTGCCGATGTTGTACTCACCGACGTCGAAGGCGTTCTTCCAGTTTTCGTTGGGGTCGCGGCTCCCGTACGGGACGGACATCTCGGCGCAGGACGCGCGATTGAGGACGGAGCGAATCTCACCGTCGTCCTCGTAGCCGACATTGTGGAGGACGAGTCCCTCGCGCTGCGTCCAGCCGACGCGCAAGTGCCAGTTCTGCCACTCAACTTTCCGGCCGTCGATGTCCCAGCTCGGCCCCTCGGGCTGATCGACGTTGTACGGCTTCAGGTCGGTGCGAAGGTCTCGGTGCTCCTCGCGGTACTGCGCGTCTTCGAGTTCGTCGATGACGTTCGACTCGCTGACGCCGGTGTCGAGTACCTTGACCACCTCCATGTCGTCCAGATCGACCCAGGCGTGGACGCCGTCGAGCGGGCGGGCGTATCCGTTGTCGTCTTCGCTGGTCCGGATGAAGGACATCGCGTGCGAGAGGCGACGGTCGGTGTCGATGTCGTCGGGGACGAGGTGGTGGCCGGCGGACCAGGGGTCAACAATAGCGAGGTCGAAGTTCTCGACGCCGCGTTTCGCGACGGCCTGCCGCCACTCTTCGTTCGCTTTTACGGTCTCTTCGCAACGATCGAACTCCTCGAGTGTGATGGACGGCTGGACCCCTTCGATGTGTTCCCAAGACGTGAGTTCGCCGTCGGTGAGGGAGATGTACGCCTCGTACGTCGCCTTCTCGATCGGGTCACGGAGTATGACGAACGCCTTGCGGGATGGCACGGTGCCGTTCTTTTCGTAGTCGCGGAGAGCGTCCTTCGAAGGCTCGTCGAGGACGATTTTCACGTAGCGAGTCGCGGAGTCAATGTCCCGTTCGCTTTCGAGGATGTCGCGTGCAGCCTCGATCTCGCTCCGTGTGAGGGGATCGACTGGATGATCGATAGTCTGATCGACCGCCGATTCTGGCTCTGTCGCCATGACAGGCAATGTCTTTCGAATCAAGCCTAATAAATGCTTCTGTGATCAAGGTCTGATGCTGTTCGATGCGTCCGCTGGTCGAACGGTTTCGTTCGATAGTCCCTGTATACAGGGTTGACGACCATATTTTTACACCAATATCGTCGTAATAGGTTGCTGGATACACTCTACTATTTATGCAGAAATTCCCGCTTCGCCCGACTGGAACAGCGAAACATAGCGTGATAATACACACTATGGTATATTTTCTCTTCTGACAAAAGTATGATGCACATTTTGAGATGAAAATTGAATGATCTATATGCCCTGAACTATATCAATTCCACCATATTGAGAGTTGCCACTCGGCACCTGAGGAGGATAGAGATGATACTCCATATATACGTATTCAAATTCGATACGTCTCTCTCAGCGACCGGTGTGGCACATCACTGGGGTACTAGTCCACGCGGGGTAACGGTTATGTTCCCATGCTAGTATTGTAACCGCATGCCAGACAGAACTGATCGAATTGTACAGACGACAGCGAGATCTTTGGATATCATCAACGTCGTGGAGGCTATGAATGGTGCGACGATGTCCGAACTCCGCGAGCAGATCGACATGGCGGAAAGCACGCTCTACAAGCACCTAAACGTGCTACTGGAGCACGGCTACCTGATGAAACGAGACGGCCAATACGAGCTCGGCTTCGAGCTGTTCCATCTCGGTGAGTACGTCAAGAAGACTGTCGAACCCTACCAGCTCATCAACCGCACGATCACGGAACTGCGAGAAGAGATCCCGGAGCAAGTCGAGTACGGCGTCGAATCGAACGGACTGCTCGTTGGATACATCCCCTCCACTGACTATAATTCGAGCTTATTCTACGACCTAACAGAAGATCCGAGGTGCGACGTCGTAGACTACGCTGGGAGCAAGGCGCATCTCCACACGAACGCGATCGGAAAAGCGATGCTCGCTGAAATGTCCGATCGGCGAGTCAGAGAGATAGCGGATCGATACGGTCTGGCGAAGCAAGCGAAAAACACGATAACATCCATCGACGCGCTGCTCGATGAGCTCACGACGATCCGCAGGAACGGGTACGCGACGACGGACGAAGAGTGGGACGACGGCCTTCGAGAGATCGGAATGGTCGTCGCGCCGTACGACGATGCTATCGGCGGATTCAACGCTTTCGGGCCGTTATATCAGGTCAGTGATGAGCGACTCTACGAGGAGCTGCCCGAGATACTAGCCGACACCGTCGAGAGCTTGGAGGCGGAGATCCGCGCCAGAGACAAGGACGAGAACACCGGCTGAGTCGGGTCAGGAGAGGGGTGGATAGTTGTCCGCCCACGGACGCCGGCGTTCGACCGCGCCGCTCGCCGCCAGCACGGTGTCCTCTGCGAACCGGGACCCGACGAGTTGTGCCCCGATCGGAAGCCCCTCACTGGAGAGTCCCGCGGGGAGGGACGCGGCTGGATGTCCAGTGAGGTTGAACGGCCACGTGAGGAAGGCCTCCTTGTCCGTCGACACCGGCGTGCCGTCGATCGCACCTGGGGCTCGCTCCCCCTTCTCGAACGGCGGTGTGGCGAGCGTTGGTGTGAGCAAGAGGTCGTACTCATCGAGAACGTCCGCAATGGATTCGTACGCGCGAGATCGAAGCACGTTCGCCTGGTGGTACTCCACCGCGCTGTACTCGCGCCCCCGCTCGACGTATTCGACGATATGGGGCGAGAGTTCGTCGCGGTGGTCGGCCATCAGATCGATGTTCATTCCTCGTTTGAGGCTCTCGAAACTCGACGCCATGCTGGACTCAATGAGCGTGTCATAGCTGCGCAAGAGTACTTCGAGCGAGAGCCCCAACTCGACGTCGATCGGCTCGACGGTCGCTCCAGCGGCTGTGAGTGTGTCTGCGACACCTTCGACGATGTCCACAACCGCAGACTCGACCTCGAAGACACCGAGGTCGCTGCTGAACGCGATAGAGAGCTCATCGATCGGGCGTTCGACTGCGTTCAGGTAGTCGATCCCGCCGTCGGGGACGCTGAGCGGATCGCGGGAGTGTTCGCCGGCTATCGTCGCCAGGAGGAGGGCGGTATCCTCGACCGTCCGCGTCAGGCCGCCGTACGAGACGAACGGAGCGACGTCGCGGAACAGGTCCGGCAGCGAGGCGTTCGGGACGGTTCCCGGCGTCGGTTTCAACCCGTACACACCGCACGCGCTCGCGGGAATCCGAAGCGAGCCCGCGACGTCTGAACCGAGCGCAATCGGGATCATCTGGGATCCCACGGCTGACGCGCTGCCGCCGGACGAGCCTCCGGCCGTCTTGCTGGAATCGAACGGATTGCCCGTCGAACCGAACATCGGGTTCGTTGTGTCGCCGGACGCCCCGAACTCGGGGCTGTTCGTCGAGCCCACCACAATCGCGCCCGCGTCTTGGAGTCGCTGGACGATGACTGATGTCGCATCGGGCAGAAGTTCACCGATCGGAGCCACCCCGCCGAGTGTGTACGGCATCCCTTCGACGTGTGAGTCGAGGTCTTTGAGCGCGACGGGGACCCCGTGGAGCGGTCCGACCGGCTCTCCATCGTCAAGCGCGCGTTCCGCATCGGCGGCCTCCTCGCGCGCAGCGTCTTCGCGGAGGTGGACGAACGCGTTGAGTTCGTCGTTGCGTTGCCCGATTCGATCGAACGTTTTATCAGTTTCCTCAACGGGTGAACGACGACCGTGGCGGATGTCGAACGCCAGTTCTACCGCGGACCGCGTCACATTTGCCATGCGTCGCCTGTGTGATGGTATAATATTAACGTTTCGCCGGTGTGGGTATCGGTGTTCGATGTGCCCAGTCGCCGCGCCGGATAGTGGCAGAAGGCGCTCGATCCACATATGAGAGAGCTTTCTAGCGTTCACCGGATTCATGGATGGTAGATACAACGGTACGCTCGCTCCGGTCCGGGGATCTCTCTCTCGTTTTCGGGCGGGCACCCCACCGCTTAGCGTTTGAACCTCCCTCACGAGGGAGCACCCCTCCTATAATGGAGATAACCACAAGAAGAATTACATATATATTGTCGTAATATTAAAAATGGTCTCCACTATTGAGGGAGCGAAGCGGCTCACTGTGCAGTCGCGCGCGTAATCGGGGGGGGGGAGGTTCGTCGGATCCTGACCGTACCAACGTGTTACGGCGAAAGAACTATATTACCACGGTTGAGATTACCACCCATGGTTCGGATGCTGCCAGATAGAGGAGGAGACGGCGCATGAACCGTAACGAAATGCTCGGTGAGGTCGTATTCTCGGGTATCATGTCGTTCTTCATAGGAATGGTTGCATCCACTGTGTTAGTGATCGTCTTCAGCGGTCTCGGCCCGGGGTTCGTGATGCGATGGCTCACGTCCGTCGTGCTCGCGTTTATCATTGCGTGGCCGACGGCCGTCGTTTGTACGCCGCTCGCCGTCCGAATCCAGAACCGCCTCCCGGTACCCAACAATCAGGCCGTATCGTAGGTTCTGGTCGTGTTTAGTTAAGGCTGAAAAGTGAGGCGGGATTGATTCTCGCTATCAATGGCTGAAATCACCCACCTCAGCGGTCGTAGCGACTGGATCAACTTGGAGTTTGTGGAGCGAGAGCGGACACCGAGCGAGCTGATGGAACTGGGTATTCGACTTCATTTGTCGGGACTCTCACTTTCGAATACCATCTTGGAACTTGAGAAGTTCGGTGTCGAACGGTCGCGGAAAGCGGTTCACGACTGGGTACAGAAAGCCGATCTACAGCCAGCCAGCGATGCGAGTCCAGATCACATCGCGCTCGACGAAACGGTGATCCGAATCAACGGACAGCAGTTCTGGCTGTACGCCGCCGTCGATCCCGGAACGAACAAATTCCTCCATGTTCGGCTGTTTACGATGGCTACGATAGCATTGACGCAGTAGTTTCTGCGGGAGCTTCGTGAGAAGCACGACGTCTCCGACGCTGTGTTTTTCGTCGATCACGCCCAGCACCTAGCGGCTGCACTCCATCGAGCAGGACTCCGATTTCAAACCGTTCGTCATGGGAATCGGAACGCTGTCGAATATATCTTCCAAGAAATAAAGCGACGCACTTCATCGTTCAGAAATAGTTTCAGCCACGTTGATCCCGAGACCACAGAAACGTGGTTACAAGCCTTCGCTGTCTGGTGGAACTCGCTTATCTAAACACGATGGATTGACTGACGGGTAGGCTTATTATACCTCGTTGCATATGATCGGACAGTGTCCGAGAAATCGAAACAAGGAATAAACGTTTGCATCAGTCTGCATCCTGATAGCGATGAGCGTGTCTTCCGGTTGGAAGCAGCGGACGACATCGCCCGGATTCTCGTTGACGCACACGACTCGGAATTCACGATTCGCGACCTCGTCAACGAGACGGGGTACAGCCGATCCACGGTTTGGCGTGCCGTCGACTTCTTAGCGAACATTGGCATCGCACACGTTCGTGAGACACCACAGCGAAACTACGTCAAAATCGATCCCGAACACCTCCAGAAGGACGACCCAATCCTCGCGATTGCGCAGTCTGAGTACCGCGAGCCGATCCGAGCGTTCATTCGACGCGTTCGGTCCACACTTGCGGATGAACCTGCCGTCGACGATCTCCTCGGAATTCTCGTCTTCGGGAGCGTCGCACGCGGTGAGGCTGACCGGAAGAGTGACATCGACATCTTCGTTATCATTGATGGCGACCGCACCACTGCTCGACGCCGTATCTCCCAAGTTGCGGCTAATCTCGAGGAGCAACCATTTGACGGGGACCGATATACGTTCGAACCGTTCGTTGAAACGCCCGAGAGCGCCACACGTGCCGGTGAAAAGCTCTATGAGATATTCCGTGGCGGAATCACGGTGTACGGCACGGAGCGGTTCCACGAGGTCCGAAAGAAGGTGATGGCGAGTGAGCGGTAGTCGAATCGAGTCACTCGTCGATGAAGTGCAGGCCGCGTTCGATCGACGACCGGAGGACGTTGAGGCTGGTCTTGAGACGAATGAAGCGGACGTCCTTCAGCTGCGGAAATCGTGTCGCCTTCTTCGCGGTGCGGACCTCCTTCTCGAGGAAGGATTCTACACGCTCGTAATCGAGGCATCGTTCGTCGCGATAGAGCGTGTGATCGAGTTTCGATTGCTCGAGAGTGGAGTCGAGCCACGAGACCTCCCCGGCACGCATCCTGGTGCCTACACCGAAGCAGCCCAGCGTGGCATCCTCTCAGAATACAGCGCGATGGACATCCAAGAGCTGTGGCGCGATCACCGCGCGAAAACCTACTATCAGGACGGTCTTGCAGCCCGTCAACGAGCTGAAATCCTCTATGAGCTTGCGACCGAGACACACGAGTTCATCGTGAATCAGTCGTCCAAACGTCACGAGTGTCTCTGCACGTAGTCCTACAACTCGTGTTACATCTCCTCAGAGGTGCTCCTCGAAGATGTCTGCCAACTCCTCTTGGACGAGTTCTCGCATTGCGTCGGCGCGGGCTTGGCGACGCGTCTGCTCGTCGAGGTAGTTGCGTTCCGACACCGACGCGTCCCGCGACCCCTGTGAGGCGGCGACGGCGGCGGTCCCCGCTTCGATGGTCGGGCGCTGTTGACGGTAGAGGCGGTACCACGTCCGCCGTCCCATCTTCGGGAGGGGACGCTCGCCGTCGATCGTGACGTCGGCGCGCTCGCCGAGGTCACGGAGCCAGCGCCGTGCTGTCTGCGTGGAGATCGGCTGCTCGATCGACTGACCGGGGAGGAGGTAGCCGGTCCACTCCCCATCTTCGGCGAGCACGTCGATGCGTTCGGTGATGGCGTCGACACCGACGAGGATCTCGACCGTATTGCGCGTGCGGCGGGCGTTCTTGCGTTGGCCGGCCTCGAAGGCGATGTAGGGGACGTCGCCCTCACCGGGGTCGAGTTCGAGTTGGTCGACGTGCAACTCGCAGGCTTCGATGGGTCGGAGACCCCAGCCGGCGAGCGCCAGCAGCAGGAAGCGCTCCTCGTCGGTCGCGACGTCGAGGAGCGCGACAAGGTCGTTCCGAGAGAGGGCGGGATGGTCGTAGACGGGGTCTTCGTCCCAGCCGAAGCGATTCAGCAGACTCTCGGCGGGGTTGTAGAGGCCGCGTCCCATCTCGACGAGGAACGTGTACCAGTTTTTGACGGCGGAGACGTACTTCTTCTTCGAGGCGAGCGTCCCGAGCTCGTCGTCGAGGACGCGGAAGGTGTCCCGGACGCGGGCGATCTCGTCCGGCTTCTCGGTCTCGTCGAGGAGCGGCGAGAGCAGGTCACTCGTGTCGTTCACTTCCCGGTAGGTCGTGACGTACGTCTTCAGTCGGGAGCGACGCGGCCCCACCGTCGTCGGGGCGCGCCCGCGGTCGCGCTCAAGCTCCTCAAGGTAGTCCTCCAGGCCGTGCACCGTGGGCTCGTGGTCGATTCCCCACTCGTCGTTCTTCTCGGGGTTCGGCGGGAGTCCGACTTCGTCGTAGAACTCGCCCGGCGAGAGGTCGTAGTCGCGTCGCAGGCGTTCGACGAACCCCGAATAGTTGCCCTTCAGCCACGCGTAGGTCGGCGTCCCCCGGTCGGGGTCGATATCGACGTCCGGGTCGGCGCGGAGCGCGGGCGCGATCTCCGCCTCGTAGAACTGGGCGAAGTCGTCGAGGTCGTCGAAGCGGGCGTACGTCGCTTCCATGGCTATTCCGGCCGGGAGGGGTCGCTCGCAGCATCCGGTCGGTAGACGTCGGCAGCGGCGTCGATGTCGAGTTCGCGGCAGGTACGGGTGGGAATGCTCGCTCGCTTCCCCGAAACCGTGCGTTCCGAACCGCCGCTCTCACTCACGCTCGCGACGAGGAGCGCGACGCGCATAAGCCTAGTGTGTGACCACACGACTAGCGCCGCCGTCGAGGTGATGGCGCGCCGTACGACGGTTCTGTCCCCGGACTGGTGGCGGGAGTCAGTGCCGCGGCGCCACGAGCCAGCCGACTGCCCGACGTGGGTCGTGGTTCAGTTAGCGACGCTCGTCTCCTCCAGTTCCTGTACGTACTCACGCAAGCGCTCGTCGTCGAGAACGTCGAGGAGGAGCTCGTCGTCCAGACGCTCCGCCCACCGCCGTTTAGCGCGCTCCTCCCGTCGTTGGGCTTCCTCGCGATCCATGTACGACGACTTCATCCGTTCGACGTCCTGCTCCTGGATCTCCCTGAGGTGTTCCGGGTCGATGTCGTGGTCTTCGGGCACACGGTGGGTTCGGAACCGTTCGTTCCACGCCTCCTCATCGTCCCACTCGTGATCCACGGTCGACCGGGGCCAGTTCCAAGACCGGTAGGCCGCGACCTTCTCCCAGTACCCCTGATCGCGGCGAACGTCGACGACGACAGCCATTCCGACTTCCATCCCGTTCCCCGCCGCAGTGAGCGCCTGCGTCCCTCGACCCACTTGTGCGCCGGCAACGTACAGCCCGTCGACAGGTGCCCGTCCCTCCTCGTCAACGTAGTCCAGTGATACGTGTTCGTGCACGTCCCCGTCTCCGTGCTGGTGGGACTCGAACATCTCGTCCTCGTCGTCCAGTCCCTCGAGGTAGTCGCGGTCGTACGTCGTCGCCGCGACGACGCGGTCCGTATCGACGGTCCGACCCTCCTGTGTCTCGACGCGGAACCCACCCGTTTCGCGCTCGTCGACCGAGAGAACCATATCCGAGACGACGGCGCCGCCCGCTTCCTCGACGTGTTCATGTATCAACTCGTAGAACGTCTGGATGTCGACGCCCCACGGGAACCCGAGGTAGTTCTCTAGGTATGCACACTGGCTGAGTGCCGACCTCCCGCGGTCGAACACGACGGTATCGAGGCCGTACTGGGCGGTGTATAGGGCAGCGGCGGATCCCGCCGGACCGCCACCGACGACGACGACGTCGACGTTGTCGTTACTCATACTCGTTTCACCCTCCTCATTATTCTCTCCTGCCATACTTTTAGGCTAGCCTAAAAAATAATAAGCGTATCGGTTCAGGTGACCAAATCACGTGAGTGTCGCGTTAGGCGGCGGGGCGCCCGAACGTCCTCTTCTCGAATCGGAATCTCGAACACGAGACGCACGAAGCGCGATACCGTCCGGGTCTATCACCCGTCGAAACCCGTCTCCGCGACACGGGCTCCGGCGACGGCACGCGACGATTACCGCTCCGTGATCACGCTCGCGAGTCTATCGCGGTCGAATATTTGCTCATCCGCAAACCGGTCCGGATAGTAGAGGCCGGCGTACCGTTCGAGCATGAACAGATTGTGGAGCGGGCCGCAGAAGATCGGCCCGCCACGGAAGATCTGATCGTTCTGCACCGCGGATAGCTGGCCGCCGACCTCGTGCTCGCGGATGTGTGATACGATCGACTCCTCGAACGCCTCACGGGTTCGCGCTTTGCCGCGATACCGAAGCAGGAGCGAGTCAGGATCGATTTCGAGAAGCGTCTCGTAGTCAATACTACCGCTATCGCTGGTCGAGAATCCGCTGACGTCGGTGTCAGCGAACGCATCGGCGATGCCCAGCGTGTGGAAGTGTTCCTTGTTCGCGCCCTCCCCCGAGAGGCGGTACGGGTAGAACTCCTCGGGGTCGTCTGGGGCATAGAGGAGCAGTGCGTCGGGCCGCTGGTCCGCCGCCGGGAGTTCCGCTTCGATAGTCGCGACCGTCTCCTCGTGTATCGATCGGATGGCCTCGAACCGCTCGCGCTCCCGGACCACCGCCGCGACCTTCTCGAACGCCTCGTACAGCGTGTAGTATCGGTAGTCGTGCCACGGGTCGGTCCGTCGGAAGATGACGTTCCCGAGGAAGGGCGCAACTCCCTCCGCGATCTCCTCGACGTCTGCGTTCGACCAGCTGTCGAGAATCCGCGTCAGCCAGTGTGGGTCCATGAGGTGAAAGTCCGCGTCCATCTCGTAGAAGACCTCCTTCGAAACACCGCCGTTCTTGCTTGCGAGCTGAGTCAGGCTGCTCGAATCGATCGACACGCCGTCGAGTTCGTCGTAGTGGGTCGTTAGGTACTGGCGGCGGGTTCGGATGGACTCGACCGCATCGCCGTGACCCAGCGCGACCAGCATGTCGATGTACGTGGGATCACACCCCGCGATCGTCTCGGGGACGCGATCGAACGCGACGGTACCGGTCGGTTCCATGGTGACCGCGTACGCCCCGTCCGATGTGGCGTTCGTCGCGGGCTCAGTCGCCGTGCGCCTCGGATCCGACCCGTGGTCCACACAGCCGGCCAGAAGCGACCCAGCGACGACTGCACTTCCGTACTTCATGTACTCTCGTCGAGTCGATGCTTCTGCCGCACTCGCGTTGGTGTTCTCGTTGCTCATTTTAGATTTCCCCGCTAACGATGTCGACGACGGCTTGTCGGTCGAACAGCTGTTCACTCTCCGAAATCTCGGGATACAGCTTACCGGAGCCGTATCCCGGCCACTCTCCGAACTGATCGGGGTAGAGCTGCTTGGCCGTCATCTCCAGATTGAAGAGGCTCATGATCGGACCCTGCATCCCGTACCCGGACGGGTAGTAGCGCTCGTCTCGAAGCGCCGGAATGTCGTCCGCGAGTGGGTTGTCGAGGACCGCTTCGCGACCCTGAATGAACGTCTCGCCGAGGGCGACCCCCCAATACCGAAGCATCACGTCCGGTTGTGCCTCGACGAGCGCCTCGAAGTCGTAGGATCCGTCGGCCTCCGGACCGCCCTCGATCGTCTCGAACGCGTTCTTGATACCCATCGGACGAACATGCGCCCAGATGTAGCCGTCCTGCGTGAAGTCGTACGGCCAGAATGTGCCACCGCTGTAGGCGACGATAGCGACTGACGGCCGTTCGGATTCCGGCGGGAGGTTCGCCTGAATCCGAGCGACGAGGTCATCACGGATCGATTTGAACGCCTGGTAGCGTTCCTCTTCCCGGAGAACGGCGGCGATCTTTTCGATGTACTCCCAGAGCGTGTAGTACTCGTAGCCATCGCGGTAGGCGTCGGGCGGATCGGCGTTTGTTCGGCTGTAGTAGTTCCCGAACCACGGCCCGACGTCCTCCGCAATCGCATCGATGTCCTCCTCGCTCCACCCGAACGATGAACTTCGCAGGAGCGCGGGATCGAGGAAGTGAACGTCGCTATCGAGCTCGTAGAACGCTTCCATATCCAACGCCCCCGGGTCGTCAGCCGACGTGACTCGGCCGAGGTCTTCCCACTCGAAGGTGACCGATTCGAGGCGGTCGTAGTAGTAGGAGACCGTGTTGCCGAACAGCTGTTTGTCGTATCCGATGGCGTTGATCGACTCACCGTGGCCGAGCGCGACGGCAGTACCCGCCGACAGCGGGTAGTACGTCAGGAAATCGGATGGAACGCTGTCGAACTCCACGTCCCCGACCGGCGATAGCGTAACCGCGTAGGACCCGGTTGCCGTCGTGGCGGTGTCGGTACTCGCGTCGCTCGTCGCGGCTGTGTTAGTCGGTTCGTTACTCGTTGTACCGACACACCCGGCGAGCAGTCCCCCACCGACGATCGCGCCGCCGCCCTTGAGGACGTCTCTGCGCGTCGACACCTCCTCCGTCGTCGTATCACGTGAGGTCATGCTTCGAACTCCCCGTTGATGATGTCCGCGACGCGTCGTCGATCGAAGAGCTGCTCGTCCGCCGGGAACTCGGGGTACGGACCGCCAGTATAGTCGGGCCACGCGCCGAACCGGTCGGGGTAGAGCTCCTTGGCGACCATCTCCAGCTGGAAGAAGTTCATAATCGGGCCGCCGTACCGGGCGCTAAGGGGATAGACGCGGTTGTTCTTCACCGCGGAAATCTCGCTGGCGACCGGGTCGTCGCGGAGGTTCTGCTTCTGCGCCCGCCAATCGTTCGCCCGAGCGAACGCGTTCTCGATGAGGATGACCTCCGGGTCGGCCTCGACGAGCGCCTCCAAGCCGATCGTATCGCTCTCCGGGATGTCCGCGAGCACGTCGTCGACGCCGAACGGACGCGTGTGCGAACGGATGAACCCGGGACCGTCCATGTGGAAGACCCAGATCGAGTCCAGGTCCGGAGACATCATCACACGGGCTGTTCGCGGACGCTCGTCGTTCGACGGAACGTTCGCCGCGATCGTCGCGTCGAGGTCGGCTTTGACTTCCGAGAGCGCGTCGTACCGCGCCCGCTCCTGAAACACCTCCGCGACCTGCTCGAATATCTCCCAGAGCGTGTAGTACTGGTACTGGTCCGCCCAGTCCGCCGGCGGTTCGCTGTGGTTCCGACTCAGCGCGTTTCCGAACCACGGCGCGACCCCCGTTCGGACTTCCTCGACGTCCGCGGTATCCCACGCGTCCATCGTTGAGACGTACGCCGGATCGGCCAGGTGAACGTCGCTGTCGAGCTCGTAGACGATCTCTTTGTCCGGATTCCACGAGTTGTAGAGGTCCGCCCAATCGACAGACACCCCGTCGAGACGTTCGAGGATCTTGTCGTAGTTGCCCTCGAAGTTGGCGGGACTGTACATCGCGTTGAGCGCGTCGCCGTGACCGAGTGCGACGACCATATCGGTGTGATGGACGAGGATCGTGAACACGCTCTCCGGCGGCTGGTCGAACTCGACGGTGCCTGCCGGCGCCAGCGTCACCGAGTATGGTTCGTCCTCCTGCGTCGTCGTGGTCGTCGAATCAGGCGCTGGGGTCGTCGTCGACTCGCCGGCGCTGCCGGTACACCCGGCGAGCAAGCCGCCACCCGCGACCGCGCCGCCGTACGTCAGGTAGTCACGCCGCGTTGGTGCCTCGTATCGAGTGGTGTCGTGGTTCATTGTTAGATGTCTCCGTTGATGATGTCCGCCACGCGCTGGCGGTCGAACAACTGCTCCCCCTCGGGAATGTCCGGGTACGGCTCACCGTCGACGTAGCCCGGCCACTCGCCGAACGCGTCGGGAAAGAGCTGTTTCGCCGTCATCTCCAGCTGAAAGAGGTTCATGATCGGCCCCTGCCCGCCGACTCCAGAGGCGTAGACGCGGTCGTTTCGAACGGCGGTCAACTCTTGACCAACGGGGTGGGATTCCAGTGCTGCCTGCATCTTTGCCATGTTGGTGTCAGGGGTGATTCCCCAGAACTGGAGGATCACATCAGGGTCGAGATCCAGCATCCCTTCGAAATCGAGCCAACCGGAGTTCTCCTCGAGGCCACCCGCCTCGGCGAACACGTCTGTGGCCCCGAACGGTCGGGTGAACGAACGCGCGTACCCGGGATCGTTGAGGAAGTACACGCGGAACTCCTCCTCGTTGTGCATGGTGAGCGCGACGCTCGGTCGCTCCCCCGGTAGCTTCGAGGCGATCTCACTCATCAAATCGGCGTGGACCGCCGCGAGCGCGTCGTAGCGCGCCCCCTCTCGAAGCACCTGCGCGACCTTCTCGACGATCTCCCAGAGCTCGTAGTACTCGTACGACCCCGCGTAGGCGTCCGGCGGGGAGCCGTTGAGCCTGCTGTAGTAATTTCCGAACCACGGACCGACGTTTTCGATGATCTCGTCCACGTCCGCCTGACTCCACCCGAACGACGAACTCTGAGCCCACGTCGGATCCATGAAATGGACGTCCG
The DNA here is from genome assembly GCF_014647155.1 of Halarchaeum nitratireducens. GTDB lineage: Archaea > Halobacteriota > Halobacteria > Halobacteriales > Halobacteriaceae > Halarchaeum > Halarchaeum nitratireducens. Next base: position 299,537 of record NZ_BMOQ01000006.1, read on the forward strand.
AGTCGAGTTCGTAGAGGATCTCCTTGTCGAGGCCGTCGTTGTAGATCTGCGGGAGCGACTCCCAGTCGGGCGAGACGACGTCGAGGGAGTCGAGGTAGAAGTCGAGGATGTCGCCGTACCACGAGAAGCCGAGGGAGTTGACGGCGTCGCCGTGGCCGAGCGCGACCGCGGCGTCCGCGTACAGTTGACTGTACACCATGGCGCTCTCCGGAACGCTTTCGAAAGAGACCTCGCCCACCGGCGACATCGTTACCGAGTACGATTCACCGTCGGGCGTCTCTGTTTGCCCCCGCGTCAATTCTCCGTTCGACGGTGCGTCATTTTGACGCCCGAAACAGCCCGCGAGGAGTCCGCCACCGACTACCGCCCCGCCGTACGTCACGTACTCCCTACGTGTCGGTGCCTCCGTCGTACCCGTCTCGTCGTTGTTACTCATGTTTAAATGCCTCCGTTGATGACGTTCGCAACCCGCTGTCGGTCAAATAACTGCTCGCTCTCGGCGATCTCGGGATACGATCCACCCGTGTAGGTCGGCCAGTCGCCGAAGATATCGGGATAGAGTTGTTTCGCGGTCATCTCTAGCTGGAAGAGGTTCATGACTGGCCCCTGAAGTGGGTTCCCGCCAGCGTAGACGCAGCCGTTCCGAATGGCCGAGAGCTGTTGGCCGACCGCGTGGTTCGACAGTTCCTTGCGGAGGGACTCGACGTCGTAGTAGGAGTATCCGTAGCGATGCAGAATGACGTCCGGGTCGATTTCGACCATCGTCTCGAAATCGTAGGACGACTCGTAGCTGATGTCACCTCCGGCGAACGCGTCCGTCGCGCCCAACGGCCGAGTGTGTGCGTTCGCGAACCCGGGCGTGTTGATTTTCGCGGGGTAAAACGTCTCATCCATGTAGATCACCGACCCGACGGTCGGCCGCTCACCCTCCGGGGGATGGTTTGACCGGATCGTTGCGAGCAGATCGTCGTGTATTGACGCGAGCGCTTGGTATCGCTGCTGTGCCCGGAAGACCTTCGCTACCTTCTCCGAGATTTCCCAGAGTGTGTAGTACTCGTAGTCATCTCGGTAGGGTTTGGGTGGTTCGGCGTTCCGGCGGCTATAGTTGTTCCCGAAGAACGGTGCGATGTTCTCCGTGATCTCCTCGACGTCGTCGACGCTCCAGCCGTCAAAGGAAGCGACGAGCGAGGGATCGACGAGGTGGAGGTCGGAGTCCAATTCGTAAAACACCTCCATATCGACGGTGAGATTCCCCGATCCAGTGTTGAGCTGCGTGAGGCTCTCGTAATCGAAGGAGACACCATCGAGGTGCGCGTAGAACGCATCGAGCGCGCTCCCGACATCCGTGCTGAATCCGAGGGAGTTCACCGCGTCCCCGTAGCCGTATGCGACGGCCATGTCCGCGTACAGGAGGTTGTACACCATTACGCTCGTCGGCGGCTCTTCGAGCTTGACGGTTCCCGCCGGTGCCATCGTCACCGAATACCTCTCGCCCTCCTGCGTCGACGTGTCTGTCTCGTTCTCATCTCTTTCGTTCGGTGTCGCCCCGGACTCGGACTGGCCTGCACATCCGGCGAGCAGGCCGCCGCCGATGACCGCGCCGCCGTACTTCAGGTAGTCGCGCCGCGTCGGTGCCGCTGTCGTGTTCGCGTCGTCGTCGGTCATCGTCAGATGTCACCGTTGGTGATGTTCGCGACCCGCTCGTGATCGAACAACTGCTCGTCGGGACCGAACGCCGGATAGGAGTCGCCGTTCTCGTAGTCAGGCCACGCACCGAACTGCTCGGGGCAGAGCTGCTTGGCGGTCATCTCGAGCTGGAAGAGGTTCATCAGTGGCCCCTGCCAGCGCGTCCCCTGCACGTACACCCGGTCGTTCTGCACGGCGGCCAACTCGCTTCCCACGGGGTCGTCTCGCAGATTCTGCTCCATCTGTTCGAAATCGACCTCTTCCGTGACCGTCCAGAGTGTGAGAATCGCGTCCGGGTCGGCGTCCAGCAGCGCCTCCGTGTCGAGTCGCTTGAACGGACCCTCCAACTCCGCACCGCCGAACACGTCGATCGCGCCGAGCGGCCGGGTGTGGGCGTTCCAGTAGCCGGGCGCGTTCAGTCGGAGCCGGTAGATGTCGGCCAGGTCCTCCCTGAGGGAAAGGTACGCGACGGTCGGCCGTTCCGACTCCGGCGGCAGCCTGTCTTCGATGGTCCCGAGCAGGTCGTCGTGGACGGACGCGAGCGCTTCGTACCGTTCTCGCTCCCCGTACAGCGTCGCGACGCGATCGAACAACTCCCACAGCGAGTAGTACTCGTACCCGTCGGCCCACTCCTCCGGCGGCGTGGCGTGGTAGTTGCTGTAGTAGTTGCCGAGCCACGGCCCGACGTTGTTCGACACTTCGTCGATGTCGCTTCGGTTCCAATTGTCCTCCGTCGTTACCCACGCGGGGTCCACGAGGTGGAGATCGCTGTCGAGTTCGTACAGCTGCTCCTTCGCGAAGCCGTACTCCCCCGCCTTGTCCGCCCACTCGATCTCGAAGTCGTCGAATCCGGCGGTGAAGTACTCGAGACCCGCGACGGTCCCGTCCCACCAGAGGTAGTTGATGGTCTCACCCCGACCGAGCGCACTGGCCATGTCCGGGAACCACGGGAAGTGGGTGAACACGTTCGTCGGGGGTTCCTCCAGCGAGACCGTGCCGACGGGCGATAGGTCGACCGTGTAATCAGACTCCGTCGTCGAGGTCGTCTCGCTCCCCTGCTCGGTCGCCTGAGTCGTCTCCGCTGTCTGCGTCGATTCACCCGTCGGTTGGCTGGAACATCCCGCGAACAGTCCCCCACCTACGACCGCGCCGCCGTATTTCACGTACTCCCGTCGAGTCCGTTCGATTCGCCCACTTCCTCGACGACGTCCCGCTCGCTGGCGCTCGCTCGAAGCACGCCGCATCGGCGTTTCAGTCGTCTTCTCGTCGTCGTCACCCACGGTCAGATCTCTCCGTTAACGATGTCCGCGACCCGCTCGCGGTCGAATAGCTGCTCACTCTCGGGAATCTCGGGGTAGTCTTCACCGTCGACGTACCCGGGCCACTCGCCGAGTTGTTCGGGGTAGAGCTGCTTGGCAGTCATCTCCGTCTGGAAGAGGTTCACTATTGGTCCCTGGTATCTGACGCCCTGTGCGTAGATGCGGTCGTTCTTCGCGGCCGAAATCGTCTGCCCGACCGGGTCGTCCCGGAACCGCTCTTTCGTCTCCGCGATACTGTAGCTTGAGGAGAGTCGGAACAGCGCGAGGACGACGTCCGGGTCCGCTTCTGCCATCGCCTCCATATCGACCTGGGCGTTCCGCTCGAAGTCCATGTCGGCGAATGCATCGACCGCACCGAGCGGACGGGTGTTTGCGGCGAGGAACCCGGGCGCGTTCAGATGGAAGACGCCGACGTGGTCTTCGACTGGGAAGGTGAGCGCGACGGTCGGTTGCTCGTCCTTCGGCGGGCGTTTTTCTTCCACCGTCGAAAGCAGCTGCTGGCGTTCCTCGTAGAGGGCCTGATAGTGCTCTTTCGCCTGAAAAACTTCGGCCACCTTCTCGAAGATCTCCCACAACGAGTAGTACTGGTACCCGTCTGCCCACTGCGTCGGTGGCGTCGAATGCGTGTTGCTGTAGTAGTTCCCGAACCACGGCGCGATCTGTTCGCGGATCTCTTCGATGTCCGCCTGATCGAGAGAGTCCAACGTCGTGGCGTAGGCCGGGTCGGTCAAGTGAACGTCGCTGTCGAGCTCGTAGAATCCCTCCTTCCCGAGCCCCCACGTGTCTTCGAGGTTCTTCCAGTCGAGCGAGACGCCGTCCAGCCGCTCGTAGAAGTGGTTCAGTAACGTGCCGTGGTACTCGGGGAAGTAGATTGAGTTGATGGCGTCCGCTTTCCCGGCCGCGATCGCCATGTCAGCCGTGTTCGGCAGCCCGGTGTACACGGCCTCTGGAACAGAGTCGAAGCTGACCTCGCCCATCGGCGCCATCGCCACCGAGTAAGACTGCCCGCTCTGCGAACTCGTTTCGGATGTCGTCGTGGATTCTGTCTCGTCCGCCGTCGTTGCCCCTGAGGTCGTTGAACTGGGGTCACCGCCGGAACAGCCAGCGAGCAGCCCCCCGCCGATGACCGCCCCACCGTACGTCACATAATCTCGTCGCGTCGGTGCTTCTGTTGTATTCGTGTCGGTGTTGTCACTCATATTCAGAACTCTCCCTTGATGATGTCCGCGACGCGTTGGTGGTCGAACAGCTGGTCCTCCTTGGAAAAGTCGGGGTATGCTCCACCGTCGTACGCCGGCCATTCGCCGAACTGCTCGGGATAGAGCTCCTTGGCGCCCATCTCGAGCTGGAAGAGGTTCATAATGGGGCCACCGAACCGAACGCCGAGTGGATAGATGCGGTCGTTCTTGACGGCCGGTATCTGTTGGGCGACCGAGTCGGTACGGAGTTCGGTCTTGACCTGTGTCCAGTTCGCCCCCGGTGAGACGCCACCCGTTCGCAGAATGACGTCCGGGTCGGCTTCGACGAGTGCTTCGAGGTCGATTTGCGCGCCGACCCGCATATCGGCGAACGCGTCTTCGACACCCAGGGCCCGCGTGTGCGCCCGATAGAATCCCGGGCCGTTCATACTGTACGCCCAGATTCCCTCACTCACACCGGACGGGGAGATGAGCACCCGTCCCGTTCGGGGTCGTTCGTCCGCGGGCGGGAGGTTCGACCGAATCGTCGATAGCAGGTCCTCGTGGACCGCTGCGAGGGCTTGATATCGCTCTTCCTCCTGGAAGACCCGGGCGACGCGCTCGAAGATCTCCCAGAGGTCGTAGTACTCGTAGTCATCCGCCCATTCAGCGGGGGGCTCACCGTGCTGGCCACTGAACGAATTTCCGAACCACGGTGCGACGTTCTCGTGGACTTCGTCGATGTCTGCGGTAGTCCAGCTGTCCATCGTCGCGACCTTCGCAGGATCGGCGAGATGAACGTCGCTGTCCAGTTCGTAGAGTTGCTCCTTTCCCGGATTCCACGATCCGTACAGGTCCGCCCACTGGACGGAAACGCCATCGAGCCCGTTCAGGAACCGATTGTAGAGTCCCTCGAACAGGCTGGGATTGAAGATGGCGTTAACGTCATCACCGTGCCCGAGCGCGAGCGCCATGTCGGCGTGATGAGCGAGGATGGTGAATGCCGCCTGCGGCGATTCAGTGAACTCGACGTCACCCATCGGCGCCATCGTCACCGAGTACGACGAATCGCTCGGAGTCGTCGCCTCTGTGGTCGTGTCTCCACCCACAGTCGTGGTCGTCTCGTCCATCCCGCCGCCGCCCGAACAGCCGGCGAGCAGGCCGCCGCCGACGACCGCCCCGCCGTACGTCACGTACTCCCTCCGCGTCGGTGCTTCGTGTTCCGCGTCGTCGTCTGCCATGCGTTTTAGGCTCGCCTAAAGAACTATATTTGCTTCGGTTCTTAGGTCAGCCAAAACCTACCTCGGCCGGTGGACTTCACTCGTCTCGAAGAGTCACTCTATCCGCCCTCCGAAGACGCTTACAGACCAGCTACTGCCATCTCTCGTCGTGCCTACTGCGTCCGACGAATCCACCGTCGTCGCTGACGAGCGCCGTATCCGCGGCCCGACCCGTCGAGAGAGGACGGGCACCCACCCGTCACGAGCCTAAGGCGATGAGTAGCGCGAACGCGCCGGCGAGGAGCGCCGCGAGCGCCCACACGGACCCCTGACCGAGTGTCCGCACGAACACGGCGTAGCCGATCGTCGCTCCGGCGGTGAAGACGACGATACTACTAACCGCGTGGACGAGTTCGATCCGGATGGTAGCAGAGGGGTCACTGACCTCGGCGGCGATCCCCAGTGCGGTCCGTCCGACGTCCCACGCGATCACCGTGAGGACCGCCGCGATCAGTACGAGACTCGGGGCCATCCCCGCGAGACCCGCGAACATGAGTCCGCCGACGAACGCCGCTCCTCCGCCATCGACGAGCAGTCGTGACTGCCGAAAGAAGCCGGCCGCGAGGAGACAGACGCCGAGGACGCCACCGACGAGCGTCGGAATCGAGACCGCGATCACGACGAGAGCACCGAGTCCGGTGATCAGGGAGACCCCAGCGCTCACCCGCGGCACTCGCCCCCATCGACGCCGGGTCACGATGATTCTCCCCTCCGCGTTGGTTCGAGCGTGTCCGCCGTCCGGACGTGAATCCCGGCGCTTCGAAGGGTCTTGATACGGACCCCCCGCATCAACACCGCGTATCCCTCTCCAGCCGACAGCGACGCGGACTCCTCGGCCGGGAAGGGGGAGTGTACGGAGACGGCGTAGCCGTGCGCGTCGAGCGACCGGACGAGCTGAACGGCCTGATCGTCGAGGAGCGGAGAGACGACCACGATCTGCGTCGCGGTCTGCGTCTGCCGCGTGATCACTCTCAGCGCGTGCTCCGCGTCGAAGTCGGCCGTGGGCGGCGTCCAGTCGAAGGCGTCGTCCTCCGTGAGCAGCGTCCGGATCCGAGCGCGGTGGGTCGCCCCTGCTTGCGGCGCGAGCCAGCACGAGCGCGGGGACACCGCCACTAGTCCGACCGGGATCTGCTCGTCGAGGAGCGCCATCGAGACGTCGTGCGCTGCCGCGATGCTCGCGCGAGCGAGGGGCGTATCTGCGTCACGCCCCACCGTCCGATACGTCTCACGACGGGTATCGACGGCGACGAGCACGCGCGTGAGCCGGGATTCGTCGAAATCGATCGTGGTGAACTCGCCCGTCTTTGCTCGCTGCTTCCAGTGCACGCGCGAGAGCGGGTCGCCCCGTCGGTACTCGCGGACGGAGTGGAATTCGACGCCCGCACCCGCGGCATTCGAGCGCGACGCACCCGGGAGCGGCGTCGTGCGACGGCGATGGCCCGCTATCGCGGCGGGCCGGCGAGGCCGGTGGCAGGTGAGTGTCGTCGGGGCGGGTTCGACGAGGGACTCGCGGCGGTGGAGTCCGGTGACGTCGCGCGTGATGGCGAGCATCGGCTCGAACGCGTGGTGCCCGGGCACGGCCTCGACGCAGTAGGTGAACGTGGCCTTCTTTCCGGGGCGTAAGGCGGTCGTGAATCGCGGCGACCCCTCGGTGACGCGAAGTCCGGGCGGGACGCCGTCGATGACGCGGAGGTCAGCGAGCGTCTCCGAACCCGTGTTCTCGATACCGATCGTGACTGTGACTTCCGTCCCCGGGGCGGGTGTCTCGATGTCGAGCGCGCGGGAGACGCTGACCGATTCCGTTGGCGGGGTGGCGACGCGGGCGTAGCCGGCGACGATCACGCCGAAGGTCGTGAGCAAGAGCAGCGAGGGCGTCAGCGTGAGGATGCCGAGGCCGCCGAGCGCCAGCGCGGCGACGACGACGTCGCTCGCCCGACTCGCCCGCCGCTCTCGCGCCGTCTCATCGTTCGGCCCCCAGTACTCTCGTACCGAAACCGGTGGTGGCGACTGCCCAGGCGTCGTTCCTTCACGGAGGGCGGGGACAACGGGTGTGTTCGTGGTGCGGTTCGCGAGGGCGGCGACGGCGTGTCGCGCGCGACGCGCGAACACCGCCTCCGGCGACCACAGGGAGCGAAGCCGCTGCCGGATGGAGAGTTCCGGGACGATGTCGCCGGTGAAGAAGGCCGCCGCATCCGAGTCTGCGGTCCAGGTACCCGTATCGAGGCGGGATTCGATCTCGTTGCGCGATCGGTGGTCGCTGTCGGTGAGCGCCCGTCTCGCCATCTCTCGCAGATCGTCACGAAGACGGATACGGGCCGTGGGCGCCGCTTCGCGGCGGTCCGTCCAAGAGATGCCGTCGAGGCGGCGGGCGAAGGACTCGCCGAGCGATTCGTAGTGGGGACGGCGCTCGGGTGTCGGCGTCTCCGGGGGCTGCGTCTCCGCGTCGTCTCCCTGGTCAGTGGACGACGAGAGAACGTCTGTGAGGAAGTAGACGCCGGCGAGGAGGAGGACGACGACGCCACCGAGTGCGAACGGTGCTGTGCGGCCGACCCCGGTCGGAGTGAATCCGCTCCCGAGTGTGGGTGCGACGAGGAGGCAGACGCCGAGAAGGCTCGCGACGAGCCCGACGACGAGGAGTGGGCGGCGTGACCCCGTCATTTGCCCGGTCGTTCGGGGTCGTCGTCGGTCTCGCCCCGGTTGTCGGCGTGTCGTATCGTGTGGAGGGCGCGCCGGGCGTCGCGTTCTCGGTCTGGAGTCGGGGGCGCGTCGCCGTAGCGGACGGTTCGGAAGAGGCGTGTGATGGTTCGAACGGCGGACGCGGGGAGGCCAGCGTCGACGGCGGCGTCCGCGAGTTCGCGCGGCGTCTTGTGGCGGCTGTCATCCGGGCGGGCGATCGCGACCATCGTCTGCCACGCTCGATAGACGTCGTTATCTGCGGGGACGTGCGTCGCCTCGGGCGACCGGGTGTGCTCGGTCGGGTCGTCGGAGTAGTCGGTGGGCGTCGCGGTCGGTTCGACGGGCGCGGACCCATCGTCACCGGTGAGCCACCAGAGGACGAGGGCCCCACCGACGAGGAGGAGAAGCGCGGCGATTGCGAGACGGGCGAACGCACTCGTTGCGTGGGTCGAACCGGTCGCGAGCCCGGACGGGACGCTGAGGTCCGGAAGGAGGTAGTGGCCTGCTGACTGCGTGCCGGTCGGAGTCTCCGCGTTCGAGGGCGTCCCGTTCGAGCCACTCGTCCCCGGCGATCCAGAAGGGCTCGAAGCGGCGGTCTGGGCGGGGTGCGCCGCGTGCAGCGTACCGGCTGCGGCTCCGAGGACGGCGAGCCCGAACACGGTAACGAGGAGGGCTGCGAGGTGGGAACGATTCATGTCTGGCGGCGTACGTGGACTCGTTTAGTGACGCGCCGTAATAAGGGTTGGACCGTTCCGGGTTCGCCGCCACTCGTACCCGATGTGGGGATGCATCAGTCGTGGGCGATTCGGAGAGCGTGTTCGCCATCTCTTTCGCGCAGTCACGTTCCACGATCAGAGTAGCCCGGGGATCTGGAGTAGGAGAAACCCCACGACACCCGAAACCACGGCCCAGAACCCGACGTCGCCGATCTCGAAGTCGGACGGGGAGCCGGTGAACAGCTCGTATATGGACGCAAGTACCATCCCGACACCGGCGATGCTACCCGAGATGAGTGGGAGGCTCGCGCTTCCATTGACGAGAGTGAGGATTGCCCCCGTTGCGAAGACTGTACCGTAGATCGCCATGCATGTGTAAAATACGTAGAACCGTTCCATGGCGTCGTAGTCGCACAGGACCACCATAAACGTGGGGAGCCGGTCCCGCGACTGAGGGGATACACCTATCTTCTGTGAGAGGGAAGACGCGTCCATGGCCCTCCCGGACTGATTCGAGCAGGCGGGGATCGTCGTCGGCTCTACGATACTGCTTTCACTCCCGATGAGTGAGCTGAGCGCCGCGCTCGTCGGGTACAGCGTCCAGCCGACGTGGCTGTTCGTCGTCTCGCTCGTCCCCGGAGCCATCGTCGGGCTGTTACTCGCCACCGGCCATCTCCCCGTCTCGTACTCGCAGGTGTGGGCCTTCTCACTCACCGGGTGGCTCCTCGCGTACGTCGGTTGGGCTCTCGCAGGACTTCCCGTCCCACCGACCGATCAGACCCTCGGAGTTCTCATCTGGGTCGTCGCACTCTGTCTCGCCGGCGGCCTCGTCTGGCTGCGCCCCATTTCGCTCGCCCGAAAACGACTTGGCCACACCTGAGACGGATATCCCCCTCTCGATGGCGTACACGTCACGCCATCAGTCGGACATCTTCGCTCAGTTCGCTGCCCACCCTCCCAACCGTCTCCTCGACTGCACCGCCGCGACTGGAGCACGAAACCGCGCGGTAGCGGTTACCGCGGTCGTTTCCTCACGCGGGCTCTTCGATAGTCGGGACGACGAGTCCATCTACGATGTCGGCGATGATGCGGTGTCTATCGACGTTTTCGACGGTGGCCTGCGAGGTGAGGACGAGACGGTGCGCGAGAACCGACTGAGCGACGCGTTTGACGTCGGTGGGCGTCACGAAGTCGTGTCCCCCGATGATGGCACGCGCGCGACTGACCTCGAGAAGCCGCTGGGTTCCACGGGGAGACACGCCAGCGTGGACGCGGTGGTCGTCGCGGGTCGCGCGGGCGAGGTCCGCGATGTACTCGACGACGTCGTCACCGACGCGGACGGTCTCACAGGCTGCTCGGAGAGCACGGACCCCGTCGGGTGAGAGGAGCGCGTCGAGGTCGGGAGTCTGTGCCGTGCGCCCGAGCCGCCGGTCGAGAATCTCGACCTCCCCGTCGCGATCGGGGTAGCCGAGAGCGGTTTTGATCGTGAAGCGGTCCACCTGCGCTTCCGGGAGCTCGAACGTGCCCTCCTGTTCGACCGGGTTCTGGGTGGCGAGCACGAAGAACGGTTCAGGGAGGGGGTGGGTATCGCCCTCGACGGTCACCTGCTCTTCCTCCATCGCCTCTAAGAGGGCGGCTTGCGTTTTGGGCGGTGCGCGATTGATCTCGTCGGCGAGCACGACGTTCGCGAAGATCGGGCCTCGGCGGAAGTCGAAGGACTGCTCGTGTTCGTCGTAGACGTAAGTGCCGGTGATGTCGCTGGGAAGGAGGTCCGGGGTGAACTGGATGCGGGCGAAGTCGAGACCGAGCGTCGTGGCGAGGCTGCGGGCGGTCAGAGTCTTTCCGGTCCCGGGGACGTCTTCGAGTAGGACGTGCCCTCCGGCGAGCACGCCGACGAGGACGTCTTCGAGGACCGCTTCGTCGGCGACGACCGACTGTTGAAGGTGTGAGAGCACAGCGTTACACCGCTTACTCGCCTCACCGATGTCCATAGAGAAGTGTCTCCGCCCGTATGTATGAAATTTGGGTCCTGTCTAGTTACGCCGACGCTGCTGGGTTCGACTGTTTGCGGTGATCAGTGAGAACCAGGTACGGCTGGCATGGTGAGTCCACGGTTCGGTGCCTCACAGAGCCCTCGTCGGCAGTGCCCTCCGCGGCGTGGTTGAGGGCTGGGAAGTCACGACGTCGGTCAGGGCGTGATGTGGCGCCGAACAATCAGCCAGTACGCGACCGGCAGGCACGCGACGAACGCGACCGGCCAGAACAGCATCTGCGAGACAGGATCGGGTGGAAGCACTACGGCGGAGACCAGAAAGCCCCCCACGCCAGCGACGGCGACGACTGCCGCATACTGCTCTCGTCGGGACGGCGACCGTTCCCGGTCGTGTTTGCGGCGCCACCAGCCGACGTAGTAGAGGAGGAGGACGCCGGAGAGTGGTGCGAAGACGGCCCAGAAGAGCGGGTGTGGATTTCCGCGAGCGCGGGCATCGAGGGCGACCCACACGCTGACGGCGATGAACACGATCAAGAGGAGTATCGTACCGAGGGTGGTGATGAGAGGGAACGCGGGGAACATGGGTTACCGAGGGATCGTGTCGATTGTAGGTCTTTCCGGTCCGGATACACAGACGATGACGTCGGTCATCGACGGCGGTCGAACACCCCGGAGTAGAGCGGGTAGACTACGCGTCGTTTCCGCTCGGCATACGATCGGCGGTGCCATCCGTGGCGCCAGTTCGTCGCAACCGATAGCCGAGTGGCAGTACGAAACCGACTACCGTGAGGACCTTCTTCGGGGTCACCCCCATTCGGAACGACCGTGTGCGCGTTCAATACGTGTGCCGACTTTGCCGTCTTGGGACGGTGAGATGGTCGCGTTCTGAACGCCTCTTGAACCGACCGCTGGCGAGTTTGCGCGAATCGCTTCCCAGTCCGTAACCATCGTCACAGTGCCGTTCGCCAAATCGACCCGCACTGAGTACGCGAGTTCGTGTCGCTGTGGTGCGTTGGGCTGTCGGATTTGGACGACTGCTCGGTCCGTTACATACGCTGGCTCACGGTGGACGACAACTGTCCCATCCCCGTCGTCGCTAGTGACAGTTGCGATCGTGAAGACATCGCCCGTATCCGCAGACTCGTCGGTCTCGGTCGCGTTATATCTGCCCGCCTGCTCCGATGGAAGAGTGAGCTCGTGAATCGGCTTCACGGTGACGGTGTAGTTCTCCAGTGCCGCGAGCCCTGTTCGTACGGTCTGATTACGTAGCGCGATCTGTCGTGCCCGCCGGCGTTCAGTCGCCGTCAACGGCGACTCCGTTTCGGTCCGCACCCTGAACCGGGTGGAACCGACTTTCTCGACCCGAATGGTCCGCGCGTTCGAGACGTCTCCGAGGAGTGTGACGTCGTTACCGGCGTTCGACAGGGTGACGCTCTCATCGGAGATCCGGCGTGGAGCGCGGAGCTCGACGGCGTGTACGACCGCGTCTCAGGAACGATCCCGGTACACGAGTCCGGCTCGGATGAGCGGTGCGGCGAGGGCGACGAGTGCGACGACCCACGCCAGCCGCGAGTACGGTGGTGCGGAGAGGTGGCGATAGAGCGCGACGAGCGCGAGCGTCCCCGCGGACGCCCCGGCCCAGACGCCCCATTCGAGTCGACCGGTCACGTATCCCGAGTCGACGCTCGACTGCGCCGTCGTGTCCGCCGGCTCGCGGAGGCCGTCGGGGTCGTTCCACTCGTCGTCGCGTCGACGCCGGCGGCTCCCGGACCGATCGGTGAGGAAGCGCCAGGTGGCACGGAGCCACCGGCTTCCCGGCGTGAGGAAGTCCGCCGCGAGGAAGAGCGCGAGGGCCATCGCGAGGAATCCCGGGACGAAGCCGTAGCGCGCGACGACGAACGAACTCGACGGGTCGTTCGGCGCGTAGTGGACGGTGACGGAGCCGCCCTCTCGGTATCGATTCACGATGCTCGCGGTGTGCCTGCCGTTTCCCAGCGACGTGTAGGGCCCCGCGAAGACCGCGTGGCTCACGAAGCGCTCGCCGCCGACGGTGTACGCGTAGGTGAGGTTCGCGTCGTACGCGGTGTTCCCAGTGAGGTGGATGCCGCCGACGCGCGTGTACTCATCGACCTGCGCCGTCAGGACGGTCCCCTGTGTCGTCTCCGTCGCGTCGACGTACTGGTACTGGTGGACGACGTAGCCGGCGCCGCCGACGAAGAGGGCGAGGAGGAGCGCGGCGACGAGGAGTGGTCGCTCGAACTGCATCGTACCGTACTCCGCGGCTTCGCTCAATAGTGATTCCGATCGATGTCGCGTACCGTCCGGTCGACGTGGCTTCTCGGAGCTGTAGACCGACTGCGTCACGGTCGCCACTGACGTGGCCGTAAACCGTCTGTCCGCTCCGGGAGTGGCGCTCGGGTCGAGCAGTCTGCCGACCACAGAGTCATGCACGACGTGGCGAATCAGCGTACTGGAACGCCGAACGACGGTACAATAGCCGTTTGAGCTAGACCCATCACTACATGTATCCCTCGCACTAGTGGAACGCAGAGCCGCTGGTACGCGAGAGGGTTTACGTACATAACATTGTAATCGTGTGCGTCGCCCGTGCGCTTACACGTCCACCGCACCGAACCGTCTCACGGCTACGTGAGTCCGATTCGGGTCGCACCCGGGGCGTTTCAGCCCGGCGCTGGGTTTATATCCCGAAGCGCGATATCTGGAGACGATCCATGGCGACCAGTCGCTCCGGCACCAGTCAGCTTCTCTCGGACGAAACGTCGGCGGCCGCGAACGAGGCGTTGCCGTCACCCGGGTCGGACGACGCCGCGATACACGTCGACGGACTCACGAAGACGTTCGGCGACGGCGAGGACGCCGTGACCGCCGTCGACGACGTCTCTTTCACCGTCGCGCCCGGCGAGGTTGTGGGGTTGCTCGGCCCGAACGGCGCGGGGAAGACCACGACGATCAAGTCGATTCTCGGCCTCGTGCTCCCCGACGAGGGCGAGGTGCGCGTCCACGGTGTCGACGTCCACGCCGATCCACGCGCGGCCTACGAGCACGTCGACGCCATGCTGGAGGGCGCGCGTAACGACTACTGGCGGCTGACCGTTCGGGAGAACCTCCGGTACTTCGCCGCGATTCGGGGACAGGACCCCGACGCCGTCACCGACCGCCACGAGGCGTTACTCGACCACCTCGACCTCGCGGACAAAGCGGACACGGCGGTCCGCGACCTCTCGCGCGGGATGAAGCAGAAGGTGTCGCTCGCGAGCGTGCTCGCCGGCGACGTCTCCGTCGCCTTCCTCGACGAACCCACGCTCGGCCTGGACGTCGAGAGCTCGCTGAAACTCCGCACCGAGCTCCGCCGACTCGCCGACGAACGCGGCCTGACGCTCGTCCTCTCCAGTCACGACATGGACGTCATCGAGGACGTCTGCGACCGCGTCGTCATCATGAACGACGGCCACGTGATCGTCGACGACACCGTCGAAGACCTGCTCGCGGGCTTCGAGACGAGAGGCTACCGCATCACCGCTCGCGGCGTCGACGACGGGACGCTCGCCGACTTGCGAGCGCGCTTCCAGCTGTCCGACGTCCGGCGCACCGGCGATCGGGTACGCTTCGAGGTTGCCGCGAACACGGAGACGTTCTACCGGCTGACCGACGCGATGGAGGCCCACGACCTCGACGTCGCGAGCGTCGAAACGGTCCAACCGGACCTCGCGGAGGTGTTCGTCGAGATGACGACCGCGGCCTCGGACGGCGAGCGTGCGAGCAGTGGGGACCCGCTGAGTACCCACTCTCCGTCGGCGGAGTCGCCCGACGGTAAGGGGGGTGGACGGCAGTGACGGACGCCGAGGAGCGAGCGGTGACAGAGCGGGATGAACGCGGTGGCGCTGGCCGGAGCGCGCGCGTCCGTGCACCCGAGCGAACCGGTAGCTACTACCACCTGCTGAAAGCCGTCATCTACCGCGACCTCCTCATTTGGGTTCGGTATCCGCTGAACGCGGCGCTCGGGCTCTTCATGGGCGTCTTCTTCTTCGCGTTGATGTTCTACGGCGGGACGCTCGTCGCGGGACAGGCCTTCTCGGACTCCATCGAGGGGTTGATCGTCGGCTACTTCCTGTGGACGCTCTCGCTGGGCGCGTATTCGGGGATCATGAACGACATCCAGTCAGAAGCGAGCTGGGGCACGCTGGAGCGACACTTCATGACGCCGTTCGGCTTCGGCCCGGTGGTGGTCGCGAAGTCCATCGCCATCGTCTTCCGGACGTTCGCTACCTCTATGGTGGTCCTCGCCGTCATGCTCCTCCTCACCGGGACGACCCTCAATTTGAACCTCGTGACGGTACTCCCGGTCGCGGCGCTCACCCTCGCCGGCGCGCTCGGCCTCGGCCTCGTGATGGGCGGACTGAGCGTTCTCTACAAGCGCATCTCGAACGTCGCCAACCTCCTTCAGTTCGCGTTCGTCGGCCTCATCTCCGCGCCCGTCTTCGATCTCCCGTGGACGCGGCTGCTCCCGCTGGTGCAGGGAAGCGCGATGCTCCAACGCGCGATGGTCGATGGTACCCGCCTCTGGGAGTTCGACCCACTCACCCTCGCGGTTCTCGTCGGAACGTCCGGCTGCTACCTCGCGCTCGGATACGTCGCGTTCAGTCTCGCGACGCGGCGCGCGCGCCGGCTGGGCGTGCTCGGCGACTACTGAGAATCGGGGGGAGCATCCCGATCAGCGTGAAGTCCGGTTCGTTCAGACTCCGTGTAACCGATCAGTACGCTTATCATGCCTGAGTGGCACATCCGACGTATGTTCGAACGGTTCAGTCGTGGGCTCGACGTCGTTGACGGGAGTCTCAACGTGTTCCGGGCGAACCCCCGCCTCGCAGTCCTCCCGCTGTGCAGTCTCCTGCTCGTCGGGAGCGGCTTCGCAGTCGCGGCCGGCATCGCCCTCCACTACGGCCTCGTCGAATCGCTGTTCACGAACGACCTCATCAAGTACGCCGCGATCTTCGTTGGACTCGCGCTCACGTCGAGTCTGGGTGCGTTCTTCAACGTCGCGGTCGCACACTGCGCGTTCCAGTATTTCGACGGCGAAGCTCCGACTGTTCGCGACGGCCTGCAGTCCGCGTGGCGCTCGCGCCGTGCCATCGCCATCTGGGCGCTCACCTCCGCCACCCTCGGGACCGTCCTCTACGTCCTCGACGAGAAGTTCGGATTCCTCGGGAGCGCCGCTCGCCTCGTCTTCGACCTCGCGTGGGGGCTCCTCACCTTCTTCGTCGTCCCCGTCATCGCCGTCGAGGACACCGCCGACCTCCGCACGATCCTCCGTGAGAGCGGGCACGCGTTCAAACAGACGTGGGGCGAGAGCGTGAGTGCCTCACTCGGCGTCTCACTCGTCGTCCTACCGATTGCAGTCGTCGGCATCGTCCTGCTCGGGGCGGGCTACCTCGGTCTCCACGGCGCTGCTGCGTGGCTCCTCGGCGGCCTCGGTCTTCTCGTCGTCGTCGCCGCGATCGTTGCGGGGCAGGTCCTCGGGATGGTCGCGCGCACCGCTCTCTACGAGTATGCGACTGACGGCCGCCGCGTCGGTCCGTTCGCTACTCGCGACCCCGACAGCGTCTTCCCCGACTCGTGACGTAGATGAAGGACACGGAGACAGCCTCACGGCGGCGTGTCCTCCGAACGGGCGCGCTCACCGGTGCGCTCGCGCTCTCCGGATGTCTCGGATCGTTCACCGTCACCCGAGGCACGGCAGCGCGCCAGATCCCGCTGGCGACTACAGCACCAGACACGTGGCCACGGAACGGATACGACGTCCAGAACACCGGCCAAAACCGGACCGCTACTCCACCACGGTCCTCGCCGACGACAGCGTGGTCCGTCCCCGTCTCGGGAACGGTGTCGTCGGTCGCTGTCGGCCCGACGCTGGTGTATGCGAGCTCTGACGAAGAGACGCGGGCGATCACACGCGCTGGGACCGGGGAGTGGTGCGCTGACGTCGGTGGCGCGCCCACCTACGTCGAGGGACGCCTCTACGTGAGTACCGACCGGGGAGTGATCGCACTCGACGCGACGACGGGCGAAGAGATCTGGCGCGCGACCGACGCGGAACGATCGGCGGCGCAAGTCATCGAAGCGGCGGGCACGGTCTACGTCGCCGGCCACAAGCACGTCGTCGGCCTGCATGCCGACACGGGTGCCCGCCGCTGGCAGCTTGAAACAGCCCGGCATCCGGCGCTGGTCGCTGACGATGAACGGGTCGTCATCGTCACCCGCGACCGCGTTCAGAGCCTCGTCCCCGGTGCGCAGACGGACGGCCTCCTCGAGGAACCAGCACCACAGACACGGCAGACGATGTCGCCGGGGTGGCATCCGGACGTCGTCTCAGCGACTCTCGTCGGGAATACGGTGTTCGCTGCGCAGTACGGTAGCAGGACGGGTAACACGCCGGGGATGGTCCGCTGTTACGATCTCACGTTCGCTGATGAAGAGTGGCTCACGCAGTTCTCGTGGGACGGGCTCGGTGTGATCTCGGTCACTGATGACCGTGTCTATGCGACGCCCTATCGGGCGACGACTGATCCACCGGACGGGTCGCTCGTCGTGCTCGATCGGGCGAGCGGCGAGGTGCAGTGGCGCTACGACGGTGCGATGCTCGGACGCCCGGTCATCGGTGGGGACGTCGTCGTCACCGGCGGTGCCGATCCGGGCTCTCCGACCGTCTGTCTCTCCTCCGATTCGCAGGCGACGGCAGACTGTTCCGATGGACGGAACCCAGCGACCTTCGGCGTGCTTCACGCCTTCGATACGACCACCGGTGAACGGCTCTGGACGCGCTCTCCGGGTGGCTCATTCGGTGGGTATCCGGTCGCCCTCGTCGGCGACGCGGTGTACTACGGCGATAGTACTGGTATACACTCGCTACAGTAGTCTCGTTCCCTACCCAAGCGACCGTTCGGCCAGCACGCCCGATACGCGTCGTCAGTGGTGCTAAAGGTCAGTCCACCCGTTCTGAATACGCCTCATTGGCGCCTACCCAAGTGCCGTAGTTGCTGGACTGTACCATCGGCGGCCGTCTATGGGATTTGATGAGGGATCCCGCATCTGAGGTTGACGAACCCAGCTATTAGCTGAGCACTGAAAGTGAATATGATTTATCGCCAAATAGATGGGGAACGGTACAAGGGGAAGGGCAGTAGTGAATTCGGGGCTGAAAGGCGGTATATATTGGAGCCACAGTACTATGCAATAGGATTGCTTGAAGTACGGTAGATGTCGAGTGAAGAATCGGAGTTGCGGTCCGACTCCGCGTTAGAAAAGCCGGAATATGACCGGCTTGGATACGGCGACTTCGCAGAGGATCTTGCTGAGACAGTGCATACGCGAATCCCCTCAAACGAGTTCATCATCGGAATATATGGCCAGTGGGGGTCTGGTAAGAGCACGATTCTCAACTTCGTGGAGTATGAGCTACGGCAAAAAGAGAATCCACCGGTCATCACAAAGTTCAATCCGTGGTGGTTTTCTGGTCAATCAGATCTCATCGAGAAGTTCTTCTCCCAGCTTAGCGCAGGCTTAGACACGGGTGGAGAGTACGACGAAATCCGCGATAAGCTTTCGAAGCTCGCTGATGGACTCTCCTGAGTCCCACTTTCTACGATAACAGGGATACCGTCCGGAAAATTCCTTGCCTGGCTTTCAGATACACTCCAATCAGAAAATCCAGACCTAGAGGGGCTCAAAGAAGAGATATCGGAGGGCCTTAGAGAATTAGATCAACAGATCGTCGTGTTTATCGACGACATCGACCGCCTGACTGAATCTGAGATACGGCAGATGTTTCGCCTCGTAAAGGCGGTGGCAGATTTCCCAAACATCACCTACGTACTAGCGTTTGACCAAGAAGTGGTCGTCGAGGCATTAGACGGAGAACAGGGTGTTGGAAACGGACGGGCGTATCTAAACAAGATTATCCAGCTGCAACGGCGCGTTCCCCCTCCTGCGGAAGGCTCGCTTAACCACTTCTTCACCGAGCGACTAGAGGAGATCGTTCAGGACGACGCTGTTATTTTCGACGACACCACGTGGCAGTCAGTCTATCCGAGAGGGGTTCAGCCATTGATTCAGACGCCGAGGGACGTCATCAGGCTAATCAACGCCATAGATACCTCGTATCAAGCATTGGGGCGCGATGCGAACTTCATTGATATCGTCGGATTAGAAGCACTCCAGGTCTTCCACAACCCAGCTTATGAGAAGATTCGTGACAACCCATCTCGGTATACAGTCAGTACGCGGTCGAGCAGGTCGTCAGAGGACGAGGATTACTCCGAGCTGTGGGAGCACCTCGATGAAGAGGAACAAACGATAGAGCCGCTGCAAATCCTTCTCAGGTATCTGTTTCCGAAGGTCAAAACCGGGAGGCTGGCGATAGGACTCAGCTTTTCCAGAGACACTGCCACATATCGAAAGCAAAGGCGAGTGTGCCATCCCGATGTCTTCCCCTACTATTTCAGACAAACAGTTCCCAGAGGAGAGCTACCAATCGGAGAAATCGAAGCCATACTCAAACTCACCGACGACGCAAACAAGTTTGCCACCCAACTCCGGGACCTTGCCTCCCAAGAGACGCAATCCGATCGGTCACTAGCTCATACGTTCTTGAGCCAACTTCCCAACTATATGGAGGATATCGAAGATGGCGACGAGGTAGTCAAGGGGTTGTTCTTGGCGGGAGACAAGCTTATTGAAACGGACCCCGCTCGGAATACGTTTGACGACGGTAATCGTGGGTATCTTCTTCAAGCGATATTCCAGATTCTGGATGGACGATCTAAAGACGAGAGCTTCGAGCTATTGCATAGATCGATTCAGCAGGGAGAGGCCCCCTACTTTGCCACGTATTTGCTCGGAGTGCTGCTTCAGGAGCACGGAGAGTACAATAGTGACGAGATCAAGCAGGAAGACAGGAAGCTAGCCAGAGAACACGTAGAGAACTTAAAAGAGGATGTAGTCGGCTTGATTGAAGAGCGGGTGTCAAACGACGCTCTTCTGGAAACGCCCAATGTATACATGGTTCTCACTCGATGGGCAGAGTGGGCAGATTCGGACAAACCGACCCAGTGGGCCCAGGAGCTCGCTGAAGATAGAGAGGGGCTATTCACTTTGGTTCGGGCCTTTGTCAAAGAAGGACAGCATGGGGCACTTGGAGCACCTAAACAAACCGTAGAATACCTCGATCCGAGGGATCTTGACGTTTTCATCGACAGCGCAGAAATACAGAGACGTCTCGAAGATTTCGACCAAGATGAGTTAGAGGAGGACGAACGAAAGCTGCGACAGCTCTTCGAGAAGGGGCAAGAGCTTCGTGAGGACGGGAAAGATCCAGGTTCACTTGAAGCGTGGCTTTTCGAGAGCCGAGGAGCAGATTAGCCGGCTACCAGAAGTCGAATCTCCCCCAGCCACGGGATCCGAAATTCTGCCGTGCCCTTCACCCAAGATGGTTTTACTGGAGAGCTGATTCCGCCGACCTGATCGTAATACGAATTGTGGTCGCCTTTCGTGATGAAGCCGCTGTGTGGAGCCGGACAATATTCGAGCTGACGGCAACTTTGTGCGCCTTCTGTGTAGTCGTGATCTGTTTTACTGTACCAGTTTTCGCTTTTATTGACCCAGAACCGGGCGCGGTGAATAACGGGAGTCCGATTCGGGTTTCCAAATCGGTTATAGATGAGCACGTCTCCTGGCTTGTCGAATTTGCTGTAGCCAGACTGCTTGCCGGCCTGGTACGTGACGATTCCGGTACCGTTGATCGCCTGCGACGATGAGAATCGGTGTTCTTCCATAACGAAGACGAGATCACCGCGCTCCAGGTGTGGCTGCATGCTCCCAGATTCAACAGCAACTAGGGAAGGCCAGAGGCCACTAACTGCAAAAAGAACTAGCCCGACGAATGCGACGATAAGAGCGGTGCTGAGTAGCTCTCGGATGAATATGAGAGGTCCCGAATTACTTGTCCAGAACGCCGTAGCGGATTGAATGAACCTTTCTTTGAGATTCGGGCCACGACGATCAGCCATTAGGCTGTGAGATTATCCTACTCGATAATAGTACTTCTCGACTGGATTTTGATATTAGACCATTTGATTTAAAATCAATATTTGAGTGATCTATCATAGTGCCAGAATTGGGAGAAGGTTGAGCACACCGGTGATGATTAGGGTAACATATGAACTGGTCAATTTGTTTTCTGTGCTCGTCACGTATGAAAGAGAAAAGCAACAATGTGCAGAGTAAGCGCATACAACAGTCGGTACTAAGTGAGAAGCAGTATAAGTGCCAGGCCTCCCGTCGTGGTATCCTCCGGGGGGTTGGAGGCGTAGTCGCTACCGGGACGACAGGTGCCTGGTTCACGGGTCTCGCTACCGCGACAGAGGATTCTCACTCCCCTGTAGTTGTAGAGGAAGTCAAGAAGGTCAACCAGACTGTGTCTAACGACGTCAAGGAGATCAGGTACATCGTTAAGGTAGTCGAATACGATGGGGAAGGGAATGTTGAAGATACGACTTACTTCAAAGGGAGTGTGAACAAGAAAACCAAAACCAGGTCAAAGACGATCGACACTACGAGTACTAACACCAGCGAAACCGAGGGGCTGTCAATTCAAGAAGTGAATAAGGCAACCTACGAGAGTTTGGAAAGCGGAAACGATGGGGCTTCGTTAGCAGGGCCGGTCCAACCTATGGATAGCGAGGGTGTTGTTGAGCGTCACAAACAAGTGAGTGAAACGACAGGGAACTGCTCGGTATACCGCGACTACTCTCATCAGTTCAAGGGAGTTACTGTTGAGTTCACGCAGCGAGTCAACGATATCGGAATTACGACCGCAGCCGCAGCCATCGCCATCTATATCGAGTCGGCGGGTATCGGGATCGCTGTGACAGTTATCGGTGCGGTTATCGCACTGATATCCGATACCGACTCGGTTACAGTCGGTGTGAACGAGGTTGACACCGTCTTCGGAACAGTCCCAAATCAGAAGATAGTGGGTGCTGTTGGCTACGGCGTCACAGACGAAAGTAAATTTGTCTCACCATCAGACGTATCGGGAGTCGTCTCTGCGGGCCATCCATTCCACTAATCTGGCACGCCCCACAGAACGTGACCAATTAATGGTAAACGGGTGAAATAAACTGTTATGAAAACGTCAAGAAGTAACGGCAGTGGACTACGAAGTCGAATTGGAATCATCGGTGAAAGCATCTTAATCGGGACGGTACTATTAGCCGCTCTTACAGCCGTTTTATACATAAACGGTAACACCCTCCAGTTCAGTAGCATGGCTGGTATCGTCCTCGGAACGATGAGCGGCCTCTGTCGGTATCTCATCCAGAGTTATCGGTCGTAGTCGTACGCAGACAGTAGCCCAACGATGACATCAGAGAAGACAGGCCGAGAGGGATCCACGTGGTATCGAAGCAGCTGTTATGGCTCGTACGTGCTTGCGATCTGTATATTGATAGTAGCTGCACTCGTCGTCGGACTACTCGACCCACCCCCAGCCGTCGCGACAGCGGTCCGCGTACTCATCACTGAACTCACACTGAACAATCAGGCGGTGACGACAGTCCTGTTCGTCGGACTCCCGCTCGTACTCGCAGGTACAGTCTATCTTCGCGCCGTTAGCGTGCGCACACCCACAATCATCCTCGCTGCGTTCGCCACTCCCTGCCTCCTCGTCGCTGGCTGGGCCACATACAGCCGGGTCGCGACCACTCCCGGCGTCGCGTGGAGCGGCGTCCTCACGCTCGCTGTCGGGACGCTCCTCGCAGTCATCGTCCTCACAGACGCCGTCCTTGAACGTCTCGCGGCCCCAAGTCGGTGGCACTAACTAAACCAGTCCCTGTTTGGAAGTCTCAGCAACGGTCCAGCGTCATCGTACTGACCGTGAACGCTTTTGCATACCAGCCTAGTAACAAGTCGCATGGCCCTCCAGATCAACAGCTTCGAGACTCCACGAGTCACTTCGAACTCCAGCGGTGAGCACCAATGAGTGCCATTGAGACAGCTGGGCTCACCAAGCGTTACGATGGCACCCCCGCGGTCTCCGATCTCGATCTCACCGTTCACACTGGAGAAGTGTACGGGTTCCTCGGCCCAAACGGCGCCGGGAAGTCCACCACCATCGACATGCTGATGGACTACACACGTCCGAGCGCGGGCCAGGCGACGATCTTCGGGCAGGACGTTCGCGACGACGCGAGCGCGATTCACGCCCGCACAGGCATCCTTCCGGACCGCTTTGGCGTCTACGGATCGCTCACCGGGCGCGAGCACCTCGACTATATCCTCGACGCCAACGACGCCACCGGCGACCCCGAAACCATCCTCGGTCGCGTCGGGCTCAGTGACGCAATCGACCAACGGGCGGGTGGCTACTCGAAGGGGATGCAACAGCGGCTTGGGCTCGCGATGGCGATCGCCGGCGACCCCGACCTCCTGATCCTCGATGAGCCGTTCTCCGGTCTCGACCCTTATGGAGTTCGGCTCGTTCGCGACGTGGTGGCCGCCGAACGCGACCGTGGCGCAACGGTCTTTTTCTCCAGTCACGTCCTCGATCAGGTCGAACGCATCTGTGACCGCGTCGGCCTCCTCGCTGACGGGGAGCTCGTCGCCGAGGGCACCCCCGCAGAACTCCGTGCAACCGCCGGTGTCGAGAGCCGCCTCCACGTCGATACCGACGTCGACGACACCGCACTCACGGCCGTTCGAAACGTCGACGGGGTCACATACGTCACGCGAACGGACGCCGGCGTCGAGATCGCGTGCGGTGCAGAGAGTCGCTATCACGCGCTCAACACACTCGCCGACGCGGGCGCACCGATCCGGACGTTCAATGTCGACACGGGCACTATCGAGGATGCGTTCGTCGCGATGGCTGACGCCCAGCGGGAAGCGACACGTGGCCGCGACGACGCGTAATCAGTCGAGGGGACGTCGCTGATAGACGACCATCGCGACGGCCACCGGAAGCGCGAACCAGAGGAGGAGTTCCCCGAACGCGACAGCCGGATGCAGATACCACGCGGGGACGTCCGCGCCATAGGCCGTCTTCACGACGACCGTGTTGGTGAAGACGTCCGGTTGGAGATCGGTAATGACGCCCATCGCGTTCCCGGCGGAGTTCGGGACATCGAGGATCGCGTTCGTCACGACGCGATAGAGTGAGATTGGCGGGAGCCATCGAAGCAGGAGATAGGTCGGGCTTGCGGGTGGGGCAAAGCCACTCACTGCCGTCCCAGTGAGTGCCTGATAGAGTGCGTTCGAGAGTTGGAACCAGGCCAGATACAGGCCGCCCGAGACGAGGATGATGATGCCTGCGAGCGACTGCCGACGCGTCAGTGTCGAGAGGGCGACGCCGAGGCCGGTCAGACAGAAGAAGAATACGACCGTCGCCGCGAGAAACGCAAGGAGCGTGCCCGGTGCCACGAAACCGTAGCGGGGTGCAGCGACGAGACACGTTCCAATCACTGCGAGCACGAGCGGAAGTGTGATCGCGCTCGCTCGGCCGATAATGAGTCCGATGAGGGTCTCTCCGCGAGAGATTGCGGTTCCAGCAGTCACACGGAGGCTTCCAGAGTCGCGTTCAGCGACGACAACACGGAAGGTCAGCAGAAGGGTCCCAACCCCGCCAAGGAATCCGAGCGGCGTCTGCAGGCCAGCGAGTGGCACGCGTGGCCCGAGCGCGTCACGAATCAGTGCCGAGGGGGAAAGGCTGAGCACGCCGGCAACAAGGACCATCGCACCGAGCACCCAGATACCAGGACGATGGGTGAGCCGCCGAAATTCACGGCGCGCGAGCGGTTGCCATCGTCCAGGAAGCACATCGACCCAGCCCCCACGGCCGGTTACGGCACTGAGCGGGATCGCACCGAATCGGCGAACTGACGGGCGTTTCGTCCAGAGCCGTCGAAGGAGACCAGTGTTGCCGCCCGGGGTGAGATCGCCGCGCCGGATCCCGACAACGCCGCCGAGCAGTGCGATCGTGGGCCACGCGAGAAGAATAGGGATACCAACCCACGCTGGAAGCGGTGGGGTCGCCGCTGCGAGTGTCCCGTGCTCGTGGAGCGCGTCGCTAACCTGAAGCGCAGCGCTTCCGGGCCCGACCGGGACGCCCAAAAGCCAGTCGGTAACGACGTAATAGGCGCTCGGAAGGGAGATCCATTTGAGAGCCTGAAACAGCTCCGGCTTCGCCATTTCGTTCCCCGGTGACGAGCCCGTGATGAGACCCCAGAGGAGGGCGGTCGTCAGATCGCTCCAGAAGACACTGAGAAAGAGCGTTAGGCCGAACGTGATGGCGGCCGCACGCGTCGTTGAGGACTCGACGGCCGATATCGCGACGGTGACGGCTGTCCAGGCGAAGACATAGATACTCGAGAGAGCGAGCAGTCCGACGAACATCGGGAGTGAAAAGCGGCCGTAGGCGAACACACTATACCCAACGAGTAGCGGGGTGGTGGCGAGGACGGGGCCGGCGAGAGCAGCGCTGCGACCGATCGTCTTCCCGAGAACGAGATCAGCGCGGGAGAGTTCGGTGCCGAGGAGGACGCGAGCGGTGCCGGTCTCGCGTTCGCCGATGATTGAGCGGAAGCCGAGCGCGGCAGCAGCAAAGGGAACGACGATTGCGACGGCGGCTTGCGCACGCGGGAACGCGACGGCAGTCCCGAGCCCCTGGACGACGTTCGAGTCGAAGGCTGTCGGGAGGCGGCTGACGAGGACGAGACACAGGCCAATCAGCCATGGTGTCTTCCCACGAATACACCGTCGAAATTCGGCTCGTGCGACTGGCATGGAGGGCATAGAGGCGGGTGTGCGCCCGAGAATAATAATGCCTCCTGGTATCAGAAGGTCAACTAGAAATTGACATCCTTCCCGCCCTGAACGGCGGGGTTTTACCTTGTAACATCCATAAACTTCGACTCTTTGAAGACGTACTTGTTACTGCTCTATCTAAAAGACTCGTTAGTGCATATGTGTATTGAACTGTTATCCGGGGTGAACACGCTTCATCGCCGAGGTGGACGACGCCATCGAGGTGTGTATTGAACTGTTATCCGGGGTGAATATACTCTCTGAGAGAAACTATGCGGGTGTAGATGAGCGTTTTAAACCGGATTCGAGCAGCAAAAGGTGCTGAGGATGATTCAACACCCCCGTATTTTGGAGTGAAGGTAATGCTCTTGGGTACGAATTTCACCGTATTCAGTCTCGTTTTCGGAGTTGATCTGGTAGCGTATCTCGGGTTGGCAATTACTCTTCTTGGTTTTTTATTGAGTAGTTTAATCGCCTCCTTCGATATCTAATAGTTTACCTCCCCGTTAGCGGCTGAAGACTTCGACAAACTCGGAGGCAGAAAAAGAGATATGACGCTCTATCTGATTAGCTGTAGATTACGGGATATGATTGAGGCAGCGGCATACTTGATAGTAGCAGGATCACTTAGTGCTGTTTTCCTCCGTGGCAAATGGTCATTAGGAAACCGAGTTACGCTGGGTTCGATAGTATTTGCTCTGCTAGTGGCTGCATTTGATGATGTCACTAACCTAATCGCATCGGATATAGTCGTATTTGTCCTCGTCGCTAGTCTAGGCGTCACTATTTTTGGACATATATACTCTCGATAACTACAATGCGAATTGAGCGAGGACAGTCCGAGAGACGAACTGATCACCCTCAATGCCGAGGCGTACATCGTCAACGCCGAGGAGTGGTCCACAGGGAGACAGAGAGAATCTATAAGTCTCGTAAATCGGATTAACGAAGTCAACGGGTTCTCCAAACGAGCTTACTGAACCTCTCAAGGAGAACACGGTCAAGGGTTGTGAGCACTTGAACGATACCGAACTACGGCAGTTCTTCGGCTGCGTCAACGAGATCCTCTTCGGTCGTCCATCGGTGGAGTCGCTCCTCCTGCTCAAAGAGTTCAAAGACGCCGTCCTGCATCCAACCGAATGGGTGCGCTTCGTCGTCGTACTCCTGGTTGAGGACGTGACTCTTCGAGAAGTATTCGACCGTCCCGACGAGGAGTCCCTGTCCGACGAGGAAGTCACTCGGGTTCTTCTCGGCGACGTTGACGAGAGCCGTAGCTCTCGTCTGCCAACCAGAACGCTTCGCGTTCTGGTGACGCCGACGAGCGTCGTGACGATATCCGCGATCAGGCAGAACTTCTAGATGCTGTTGTCCCACTCGCCACGAATATCAACCATCCGGAAGGCGTAGGCATCCTCCCGCCGGTTCAGTCGATCGACAACGAGGTTGAGCCGCCGAATCGGCTCCCGGTCGTAGTTTCCGAGGACGAAATACGATTCTGTGATCATCATCCTCGACGAGATCAACTTGATGAACGACGACAGCGTGCTGATGAAGCTCTCGCGCGCTGAGGAGGCGGGGAAAATCGACTGTAGCGTCGGCGTCATCGCGATCAGCAACAAGATCCAGTACGTCGACAACGTGAACGAGCGCGTGAAAAGCAGCTTCCAGCACAAGGAGCTGTTCTTCAAGCCATACGACGCCAACCAGCTCCGGGAGATCATGTTCAACCGCGAGGACGCCTTCCAGGACGGCGTCCTTTCCGAGGACGTGATTCCGCTCTCGGCGGCCTTCGCCGCGCAGGAACACGGCGATGCTCGGAAGGCGATCGACATTCTTCGCCACGCCGGGGAGGTCGCCTACGAGGCCGGGGCAGAGCAAGTGACGGAGGAATACGTCCGCCAGGCACAGCAACACGCCGAAAAGGACCGGTTCAGAGAACTCGTGAACGGCGCACCCACCCAGGCGAAGGCGGCGTTGCTGGCGCTCACGGAACTGAGTGTCAACAGCAACGACGATGCGTTCCTCACGAGCCGGGTGTACGGCCAGTACGAACGCATCTGCAACCATCTCGATATGGATATCCTCTCCGTCCGTCGCTTCCGCGACATCCTGAAAGAGCAGGCCTTCCTCGGGGTTGTCGAAATCGAGAAGATCAACAAGGGGAGTGCGGGCGGCATCCACCTCCAGAACCGCCTCATCGAAGATGCCCAGGTCGTCCGCGAAACGATCCTCGAGGACAGCCGGATGCAGGACTGGACTCGCGAGTAGTGACCCCCTACTACTGAGTGGGTACGGACGACGGAAATCCGGGGTGGGGCGTGAGGAAACGACGGAAACGAGGGGGGTCGAAAATTACGTCGGAAACGTGGGGTTAGATCGAAACGACGGAAACCAGGGGTGGGGTCCACTACGACAGTTCGTTGACGGCTCCGAACGAGCTCAAAACGGCGTCCCTCTCATCGGAGATCTCTCGACGAATATTGGTTCGGTCCCACCCGAGCGGTGAGAGCACGCTCTCGACCGCTCTGACCAGCTGCGTTTCGTAGTACGAGGCGTCGTAGGTCTCGATCGCTTCGTGGGCGAGGGCGACACGGTCTCGCGAGGATTTCTCGTCGTCGACGACCACATATTCGATATCCTGGCCGGGTGGACTGCCAGTTCCTGCTCACGGGCTCGCTTCAAGGCGGCCACGTTCTGGGTATTCTGTGAATAGCCTTCCAGCGGCTTGGAAACACGATTCCGTTCGACGAGCCGCTCCACTGCTACGTTGCCCGCCTGCAGTTCATCGATTGCTCGTTCGAGACGCCCGAGCACCGCGTCCGGAGATCGAGTCGCGTCAAGCCGTTCGAGACAGTCCCGCTGGATGTCCTCGATGAACGGCGGGGTCGATCGCTGCCGGGCTTCGATGCCTCTGATCTTGAAGTCGTCGTCGCCGGCGACCTTCCCGAAGTACTTCGTCAACGCGCCGGCGTCGCTCTCGCGCTGCGGCACGAACGCCACCCAGTCGTAGTGGGCTTCGTGTTCGAGGCGAATCTCGACGCG
>NZ_BMOQ01000007.1 GCF_014647155.1 Halarchaeum nitratireducens
GAGTGCGCGAGCCTCTGGGAACACCGATTCGCCGCCTCGCTATTCATAATCGGAGAGTTGGTGGGATGCTGGCGGATTCCGCCGACTCGTTCATTCGGTATTCGTTTGCCCGGAGAGCCATAGCGCTCTCGGCGGCGAGCGATCGCGGTCGGAACCGATCCTCGGGAGCGTGTGTCTTTCGAACCCCGGGTGACGGTTGGTTGTCCGTCACCTCGGGGCGGCGTAGTCGACGTCCGCCGAGCACCGACACCGGTCCGTCGCGTTCCGACTCGTGCTGATCGCGGCGCTCTCGTGGGTTCTACTCGTACTCGATGCGGAGGCGCTCGCGTGCACCTTCGCGCGTCTTGAAGTAGCGTCGGTCGCCGTCCGCCGTGCGGACCGCCCACCGGTACGTCTCGCTCTCGGGGCGGTACCAGTGGTCGGCCTGTCGCTCGAAGATCGAGTCGGCGTCGGTCTCGGGCCGCGTCGAGCGCGCCGCGTCGTTCGCAGCGTCGATGGCCTCGGCGTGGTCAGTGGCATGCTCCGTCGTCTCGACGACGCCGGTGTCAGGAGCGTGTCCCACGTCGTCCGGGTCCGCGACGGACGCGGTAGCGGCGGGTCCGTCGGCGCCGTCGAGTTCCCGGCTACCGTCGTCGACCGACGTCGCGTCCGGCCGCGTCTCGGGGGCCGGCTCGATCAGGAGCTCTCCGTCGATCAGCTCCTCGTCGACCTCGAACCCCGGGCCGTAGCCGCTCTCGACGGCGTCGGTGGCCGCTCGCATCAGCGTCTCTTGGAGGTCGCACACCGCTTCGTCCGCCCCCGGCGTGGCCTGTTCGTAGCTCCCGTCGCTCTGCATCACCCATCGACGGCGGTTGTCGCGCAGCGAGAGTTCGAGGATGAAGCGGAGTTGCGCGCGGAGCGCGGGGGTCTCGACGGGCGTGACGGCCTCGACGCGGTAGTCGAGGTTGCGGGTCATCCAGTCGGCCGAACCGATGTACCACTCCGGTTCGCCCGCGCCGTCTGCCGCGTGCGGGTCCGTAGACCGCGCCCCGTTCTCGAAGTAGAAGACGCGCGCGTGCTCGAGGAATCGCCCGACGATCGAGTGAACCGCGATGTTTTCGCTCACGTCGTCGAGCCCCGGCCGGAGCCGACAGATGTCGCGCACGATGAGGTCGATCTCGACCCCGGCCATCGAGGCCCGGTAGAGCTCCGCGACGATCTCCGGGTCCTCCAGTCCGTTCACCTTCGCCACGATCCGGGTCGGGCGACCGTTTCGGGCGTGTGCGGCCTCGCGGCGGATCATCTCGACGAACCGTTCGCGCATCGTGACGGGCGCGATCAGGAGTTTGCGGAACTGATCGTCGAGCGTCGGTCCCGTGAAGAAGTTGAAGACCTTCGTGAGGTCCTGACCGATGTCCCGGTCCGCGCTCAGCAACCCGAGATCGGAGTATCCCTTCGCGGTCTGCGAGTGGTAGTTGCCCGTCCCGACGTGCGAGTAGAGCTGAACGCCGTCGGCCTCCTGGCGGACGACGAGTGCGGTCTTCGTGTGGGTCTTCAGCCCGACCGTACCGTACGCGACGTGGATCCCCTCCTCTTCGAGGCGGCGGACCCACTCGAGGTTGTTCTTCTCGTCGAAGCGCGCCTTGAGCTCGACCATCACCGCGACCTGTTTGCCGTTG
This sequence comes from Halarchaeum nitratireducens, assembly GCF_014647155.1. GTDB lineage: Archaea > Halobacteriota > Halobacteria > Halobacteriales > Halobacteriaceae > Halarchaeum > Halarchaeum nitratireducens. The sequence goes on from NZ_BMOQ01000007.1 coordinate 1,659, forward strand.
TCCGCGGCGTCGATGAGGCTCTGGATCACCTTCGAGTCGCTCGCCGTCCGGTAGATCGCCGCCTTCACCGCGAGGACGTTCGGATCGTTCGCCGCGGCGTCGAGGAAGCGTTGGACGGTCCCCTCGAAGGAGTGATACGGGTGGTGGACGAGGATCTCACCCTCGCGGATCTCCCGGAAGATGTCGAGTTCGTCGTCGGTCGCGTCGCCGGCCGACGGCCGGAGTCGGGGGTGCGGCTTCGGCGTCCACGGGTCGAGTTTGAGGTCCGGGCGGTCCAGTTCGGTGAGTTCGAAGAAGTCCTCGAAGTCGAGGGGACCCTCGCGGTAGAAGACCTCGCGTTCGCTGACGTCGAGGTTCTCTTTGAGGATGTCGACGGCGCGCTCTGGCATGTCCGCGTCGACCTCGAGGCGGACGACGGTGGCGAACCGGCGCTGGTCGAGGACGTCCTCGATGATGTCGATGAGGTCCTCGGCCACCTCCTCGTTCCGTCTCACCTCGGCGTTGCGCGTCACCCGGAACTTCGAGACGTCGACGACGTCGAGGTCGGGAAGCAGGACGTCGAGGTTCGCCTCGATGACGTTCTCGATGAGGACGTATCGCCCGGTCGTGTTCGGGACGGCGACGAGCCGGGGTTGGTTCGACGGGATCTTGATCCGGGTGAACGTCTCCTCGCCGTCCGCCCCGCGCGAGAGGACGGCGAGAGAGAGCGAGAGATTGGAGATGAACGGGAACGGGTGTGCGGGGTCGAACGCGAGCGGCGTCAGCGTCGGGAGGATCGACTCCTCGAAGTGCGCTCGGAGCGCGTCGCGCTCGTCGTCCGCCAAGTCGTCGCAGTCGACGACCTCGATGCCCGCGTCCGCGAGCGCGGGGCGCAGCTCGGTCAGCCAGTAGTCGGACTGACGCTCGAAGAGCGGACGGGCGGTTTCGAGGACCTCCTCCCACTGCTCTTCAGGGGTGCGTCCGTCCGGCGTCGTCTCGGTCACGCCCGCGTCCATCTGTTGTTCGAGACCGCCGACGCGCTTCATGAAGAACTCGTCCGTGTTCTTCGTGAAGTACGCGAGAAAGCGCAAGCGTTCGAGCGGTGGGTTCCGCTCGTCCAGCGCCTCGCTCAACACACGCTCTTGAAACGCCAACTCGGAGAGCTCCCGATTGAGATAGTACGTCGGGTCCGCTAGATCTGGCTCAGTCATCTCGTGCCTCGCGTCCACCTCGCGACGGAACCGCGATAAACCCCCAGAATGTAGCGGTACGGGCGGATATATACCTCCCAGTACCCGGGTGTCGGTGAACGATCGGTCGGAAGCGGCCGGGAGCGGACGCGGACGCGTCGGCCCCGATTTTTTTGATCGCGTTCCCGGTACGTCCTCGTGATGACGCCCCCCGAGATCGTGATACGCCTCCTCGCCGGGGTCGGTCTCATCCTGGCGAACGGGTTCTTCGTGGCGATCGAGTTCGGGTTGACGCGCGCCCGCCAGTTCAGCGAGTCGGAGTTCGTCGACGGGAACCCCGCGCTCGAACGCGCGTGGGAGATGACCAACGATCTCGAGATCTATCTGACGACCTGTCAGGTCGGGATCACCGCCTCCAGTATCGCGGTCGGGATCGTCGCCGAGCCCGCGCTCGCCGCGCTCTTCGAGCCGTATTTCGCGGGGACGGGGCTCGCCTCGGTGGGCGCCGGGGCGATCCTCGCCTTCACGATCATCAACCTCCTCCACCTGACGCACGGCGAGCAGACGCCGACCTACCTCGGCGTCGAGCGCTCGCGCACCGTCTGTCGCTACGGCGCGACGCCGCTCTACTGGTTCAACGCGCTCATCTCGCCGCTCATCACGCTCGGTGACGCGGTCGCCAAGGGGACGCTCCGGCTCTTCGGCGTCGAGATGACGGGCGCGTGGCTCGAAACCGAGGCGGACGTCCTGGAGTCGCGGGCGGACCTCCGCAATCGCCTCGACTCGCTTCTCGCACGCGGGGAGCTCCCCGAGGAGCGTCGCGAGGAGGTGCTGAGCGCGCTCGATGCGGACGAGCTCGAGATCAGCGAGATCATGGTGCCCGCGGCGGAGATCGTGGCGATCTCGGTGTCGGCGGACGTGGAGGAGAACCTCGATCGAATCCGCAGCAGCCCGCACACGCGGTTCCCCCTCGTCGGCGATGGCCTCGCGGACTTCCGCGGGATCGTCTACTCGCCGTCGATCATCGACCACTACGAGGGGCTGAAGGCGGGGACGACGTCGTTCGAGGAGATCGCGGCACCGCCGATGACGCTCGCCGCGGACACGAGCGTCAGCGACGCGTTCGATCAGTTCCAGGCCGAAGATCAGGAGATCGCGCTCGTCCTCCGCGGCGGGAGCGTCGTCGGCCTCCTCACCGCCACGGACGCGCTCGAAACCGTGATGGGGAACTTGGAGGACCCGCTCGACTGAGCCGGCTCCCGCCGTCGCCCCCCGTCGTCGTCCCGTTGCCGTCGCACCGCTCGGCGTGCTACGCGTCGCCGACGACGATCTCGAAGCGCGCGCCGCCGGACGCGCTCTTCCGGGCGTCGATCGACCAGCCGTGGCCGTCGATGATCCGCTCGACGATCGCCAGCCCGAAGCCGCTCCCGCTCTTCGCGGTCGTATAGCCCTTCTCGAAGATCCGTTCGCGTTCGATCGCGGGGATCCCGGGACCGTCGTCCTCGACGTAGACGCCGCGGTCGTCCGCGAGGACACCGGCGGTGATGGTCACGTCGCTCGGGCCGTGCTCGGCGGCGTTCCGGATCAGGTTCTCGAAGGCCTCCATCACCCGCGCGGCGTCGCATTCGAGCCCGATGCTTCCCGTGACGTCGAGCGAACTCCCCGGCGCGTGGACGTTCTCGTAGCTCCCGGTGACGAGCTCCGCGAACTCGACGCGGGACCGCTCGCCGACCAGTTCGCCCGCGCGGGCGCGTTCGAGTAGGTCCTCGATCAGCACGTCCATGCGATCGAGCGCGGAGAGCACCGTTCCCAAGCGCTCGTGATCGTACTCGTTCGCCACGAGACGGACGTTCCCGTCCGCGACGTTCAGCGGATTCCGGAGGTCGTGCGCGACGGTGCCCGCGAACTCCTCCAGTTGGTCGACCTTCTCGACCAGCTCGCGCTGGTACACCTTCCGGTCGGTGACGTCGCGCGAGAGGCCGACGATCGACGTGACGGCTCCGGTGTCGTCCCTGATCGGACGACAGCGGGACTCGACCCAGAGCTGGACGGCCTCGGACTTGTCGACGCGGTACTCGACGACCTGCGGTTCGCCCGCGGACGCGTGCTCCATCGCCACCGTCACGCGCTCGATGTCCCCCTCGTGGACCCGATCCAGGAACGACGTCGGATCGTCGCGGAGGGTGTCGGTCGACTGGCCGAACAGCGCCTCGTGTCTGTCGTTGATGAACTGCAACTCGCTCCAATCCGCCGAGAACACCCACAGCGCCTGCTCGGTGACGGAGACGATCTCGCGGAGTCGTCGATCCGTCCGCTCGGCCCGGCGCTGCGCGCGGCGGTGATCAACGTAGGTGACGATCTTCCGCGCGAGCAGCGGCGCCTGGTTCCCCACGGCCTCTTGGATGACGTAGTCGGTGACGCCGGCCTCGATGCTCTCGCTGGCGACCGTCTCGTCGCCCGTCTCCGTGAAGAGCAGGAAGGGGAGGTCCGGGTACTCCTCGCGGACGTCGCGCAGGAACGCGACGCCGTTGGACGCCTCGAGGTGGTAATCCGAGAGGACGCAGTCGATCTGCGTGCCGTCGAGGATCGCCCGCCCCCCGGCCACCGTCTCGGTGGTGACGATGTCCAGTCGCGGCTCCTCCATGCGCAACTGGGTACTGAGCAGTTCTAGAAGCTGCGGATCGTCGTTCACGTACAGGACGGTGATCCGATCCTCGTCCGCCATGGTCGTCCTTTGGGGGAAAGCGAGGATAACCGTTCCCATGCGGCGTGACGCGAGCGCCGACGCCGCGCGGGATGACGCTCGGACGGGTCGAGCGCGCCAGTCTTCCCTACCCGTCGACGTCCACCACCTCGGCGTCGGGCGCGTTCCCTTTCACGCTCTCGATCCCTTGGGTCGCCTTCTGCCGGGAGGCGTATCCCTCGCCGGAGTCCGCGATGACGTTCCCGTTGTCGTGCACGAGTCGCCAGCGCCACTGTCCCGCCGCGTCCGTGTACACCTCGAAGGTCGCGTTGCTCATCGGTCCCACGTACCAACCCAGTCGGTAAAACGGTTCGGGGCCGGGTCGCCGCGCGCCGCGGCGACGCGCGGCCCGCACCCCGGTCGTTCGAACGCGCCGGATGACCGAAGTAATTATGTGTTTTTAGGACAGCCTAAAAATTATGTGTGGCACTGTCGCGGGGAGCGGGTCGACACGACGCGGCCGCGCCCCGACCGGCGAGGTGTTCCTCGCGAGGGAGCAACCCGACGACTGCGCGGGTGGCGGGTGAGCGCGTGCCGATGGACGAGACACACATCGAGCGCGCGCTGGCGCGAGTCCGGGGCGAACGCGAGCGCGTCGACGCCGAACGGACCGCCCTCGATCGCTTCCGGAAGGACGTCGAGTCGATCGAGCCGGCCGCCGCGACGCGGGCCGCGGCGGACGGCTCTGCGAACGCTGGGACCGCTGTCGCGGCTGGAACGCCGAACGAACCGGCGTCGTCCCCGGAGTGCCGTCGCGTCCGCGAGGCGTTCGTAGACACCGCCCACGACGCCGTTACGGCGCCGGACGAGGACCGTTCTGTCTCGGAGACGATGCGGGAGGAATTGGGCTGGGAGGTCGCGCGCGCCGTCTCGCCGGGGACGACGACGGCGTTCACGACCGGGATCAAGCGGGCGGTGCTGTCCGCCGTCGACGAGCGCCGCCGGGAGCTACGGACGCTCGCGGGCGCGCTCGACGTCGAAGCGCGGTCGCTCGACGAGAGCCGCGAGGCGATCGAGGGGGTCGCGGAGGCGCTCGTCCGGGCGGACGGGACGTCGCCGGCCTCGCTCGGCTTCGACGGCCTGCGTGAGCGCCACGACGCGCTCGCGGGCCACCGCGAGACGTGCGATCGGGTCGGCGAGGAGCGACAGGCGGTGCTCGCCCGCTCGACGAACCGGGGGCTCGTCGGCGTCGAACAGCGGGCCCTCGCCGCGACCCTCTACGAGCCGCTGTCCGTCGACTACCCCGCGTTGGCGACGGTCGCGCGACTCGACGCCGTGCTCGACGAGCGACAGCGAACCGTCCGCGACCACCTCCTCCGACGGGGATGATGGGGCGACGCCGCCGGAACGGGCGACTCTGGGCCGCGCTCTTCTGTCGGCTGTTCGGCGACGGTGAGCGCGACGGCGACGACGACGGGACGCCGGCAGCGACCGCGGGTGATGCCGAGTGAGTGCGATCGGCGCCGACGCGGCGCGTCGAGACCGAGCGATTCGATCGGGTGCGTGCACGTGACGGTCTCGACGCGCTATCTGCTGGCGGTGTACGAACTCGCGGAGACGACCGACGAGCGCGTCTCGACGACCGCGATCGCCGACGCCGTCGATCGCTCCCGACCGACGACGACGGAGGCGATCCAGCGCCTCGACGACCACGGCCTGGTCGATTACGAGGCGTATCAGGGCGTTCGGCTCACCGACGACGGCCGCGAGCGGGCGGCGTCGCTCCACGAGGAGTACGAGGTCCTCAACCGGTTCTTCGACGACGTCTTGGGCGTCGAGGGGGCGGCCGAGGAGGCGGCCGACCTCGTCGGGATCGTCAGTCCCACCGTCCTCGGACGCCTCGACGAGACCGTGATCGCACCCGTCGCGGACCGCACCGACGCCGAGGAGACGATGCAGTCGTCTGAGTGACCGACGGGACATCGTTCACGGCCGAGACCGCCGGCCCGGACACCCGTCAGACGCCGCGCCACGTCAGCCGCGTGTCGAGGACGTAGCGGTAGAGGCCGCTCACGTGGATGGCGACGACGTTCGCCCACAGGTAGGGAATGCCGTAGAGTTCGACGAGCGCGGCGAGAACGCCCAGTTGGATCGGGATCGCCGTTCCCTGGATGACGTTCGTCGTGAGGAGTCCGCGGACGTACTCGCGCGGCGTGGTGTGGCGGTGGTCGCGGAACGTCCAGGCGTTGTTGAGGATGTACGTGAGGATGATCGTGCACTCGATGGCGACGGTCGCGCCGGCGAGGTAGTGCCACGCGAGGACGTCGACGAGCAGCCACAGCAACGCCAACTGGACGCCGGCGGTGGCCGTGCCGACGGCGGCGAACCGGCGGAGGCGGACGGCGCGTGGCCCCTTCGTAAGCGCGCGGAGAAGCGCGCGCATCTATCGGTAGCCGAGTGCTTCGAGGTGCGCTTCGAGGTCCGCGTCGGCGTCGTCATCGCCGCCGTCGTTTGCCGTGGCGGTCGCCTCGCGGAGCGATGCGGCGTGGTCGTCGACGGCGGGGGCGAGTCGCTCGATCGCGTCGGCGGCCTCCGGGGTCGGGTCGCCGTGCAGGTCGTCCTGCTGATCGGGGTCCGTGGGCCGGTGGTAGAGCTCCGCGGTCTCAGCGTCGACGTTTCGGACGTACGTCCAGTCCCGATCGCGCGCGCTCACGAGCAGGTCGCCGTCGTCGAGCGAGCGCGGGATCGGTTGGCTCGTGACCTCCTCACTCCGGACGGCGACGGAGACAACCGGATCCGCGCGGGGCGACTCGCCGTCGGCGACCGCCGGGACGAGGGAGTCGCCGGTCCACGCGGGATCGGGGTCGGCGTCGAGGAGGTCCGCGACGGTCGGCGGGATCGCGTCGAGACCGACGTGCTCGGCGACGCGCCCGCCGTCGACGCCGGGGACGTCGACGACGAGCGGGACGTGGACGAGCTCGTCGTAGAGCTTCGGATAGTGGGCGAGGTGGCCGTGCTCTTGGAACTCCTCGCCGTGATCCCCGGCGACGACGACGGCGGTGTCGTCGTAGTGACCGGTCGCCGCGAGCGTCTCGCGCAGGCGGCCGATGCTGGCGTCGACCTGCCGGACCGCGGCCTGATAGAGCGTGCGGAGTTCCGCGAGGGTGCGCTCGTCGACGTCGAGGCCGAGGCCGGTGCGGACGTGCGCGTGGAGCATCCGGTGCGTCCCGACGCGGTCGCCGGACACTTCGCGGATGTAGCGCGGGGCGGGGACGTAGGGCGTGTGGGTGTCCATGTAATGGACCCAGCAGAAGAAGGGGTCGTCGGCGTCCGCGATGAACGACGTCGCGGCGTCCTCGACGGCGAAGAGCCGCGAGGCGTCGAGAAAGGGCCGGTCGTCGGCGTCGCCGGCGGTCCACGCCCGGAGGCGGCGGAGGGGCGACGTGGCGAGTTGGATCCACGCCTCGACGGTCGGGTGCGTCGCGAGATAGCGGTTGTATCGCCCGCTCCCGACGCCGGTGACGAACGCGTCGAACTCGTCGAAGCCGCCGTCGTATCCCCAGTGTTCGGTGAGGAATCCGTTCGCGGCGTTGAATCCGCCCGTGGCGACCCCCTCGTCGGCGAGCGTCGCGGCGAGCGTCGGCGACCCCGTGACGCCGATCGACCCGGTGTCGGCGAAGACGGGCCGCGAGGCGAGAAGCGACGGGAAGGAGAACGGCGTCCAGTTGCCGGTGGCGAACGCGCGCTCGAAGACGGTTCCGTGAGCGGCGAGATCGTCGAGAACCGGCGTATGCCGTCGGTCGTCGTACGGGCCGATCGCGTCGGCGCGCAGCGAGTCGACGGTGACGAGGAGGACGTTCGAGATGGACATGGTCGACGGTCGGACGGCGGCGCCGGCATCGAGGCCCACCGCCCCGATCGCCGCTCGCGTGATACGTTCCGCTACTCGACAAGCGAGTTTATACCGTCCGGTTTTCCCGGGCGGGCGCGGGAAGCGTGCGCGCGACGGCGCTCGCGGGACGCGGCGCACGGCTACGAACGGGACGGCGGTGCGGGCGGCCTCAGAGGCCCGCGACGTCCTCGATGGCGTCCGTCAGCGCCCGGATGCTCTCGACGTCGTGCTCGCCCATGTGGCCGATCCGGAACGTCTTCTCGCCGAGCGCGGAGCCGTAGCCGTTCGAGAAGACGTAGTCGTACTCCTCGGACACCGCCTCGATGGTCGCGGCGACGTCGATGTCCGCCGTGTTCTCGATGCAGGAGACGGTCTGGGACTCGTAGCCGTCCTCGGGGAAGACGTCGAAGTGCTCCATCGCCCACTCGCGGGTGTACTCGGCCATCTCGCGGTGGCGCTCGCTGCGGGCCTCGTGGCCCTCATCGAGCATGTGTTTCATCTGCTTGCGGTAGGCGAGCATCACGGGAATGGCGGGCGTCGAGTGCGTCTGTCCCTTCCGGTCGTAGTAGTCGAGCGAGCGCTGGAAGCCCCCGTACCACGACGCCTCGTCCTTCTCCAGCTCGCGCTCGTACGCCGCGTCGCTGACGACGCAGACCGCGAGGCCGGGCGGCATGGCGAAGGCCTTCTGCGTCGAGGCGAAGATGACGTCGATGTCGTGCTCGTCGATGTCGACGTAGTCGCCGCCCAGCGCGGAGACGGCGTCGACGACGAAGTAGGTGTCCGGGTACTCCTTGAGGACGTCGCCGATCTCCTCGATGGGGTTGCGAACGCCCGTCGAGGACTCGTTCATCACGCAGGTGACGACGTCGTAGTGTTTGTCCGTCGAGTCGAGGTGCGCGCGGATGTCCTCGGGCTTGATCGCCTCGCCCCACTCGTACTCCAGTCGATCGACGTTCTTCCCGAGTCGCTCGGCGACGTTCGCGTGGCGCTCGCTGAACGAGCCGCAGGTCGGCACGAGGATGTTCTCGTCGACGAGGTTGAGCGTCGAGGCCTCCCAGAACTCGGTGCCGGAGGCCGTGAGGACGATGACCTCGTTGTCCGTGCCGAGGAACTCCTTCGTGTCCTCGACGACGGTCGTGTAGAGGTCGGTCATGCGGTCCATCCGGTGGCCGAACATCGGCTGGGCCATCTCGTCGATGACGTCCTCGCGGACTTCGGTCGGGCCGGGGATGTACAGCGTCTTGTCGGGATAATCGCCCGTGTATTCGCGTTTCTCGGTCACGAGATCCACCTAGTGACCGCAACTCCGGCGGCCCGGAGTATGGTAGTTGTGATTGGGGCGGACAGTGGCGACGCGGACAGTGGACACGCTCAATAGCCGGCGGGCCGACGTGTCCGTATGGCCCTCGCGGACGTCCTCCTCGCCCCGATGGGGTTGCTGGCGCTACTGGCCCTCCTGCCGGTCGTCGTCCTCTACCTCATCAAGCCCGATCCCGCCGAGCGGGATCTCCCGACGCTGCGCTTTCTCGTCGCGGGCGAGCGCGACGCGGAGACGCGAGCGCGTTTCGAGCGTCTCCGTCGCAACCTCCTCCTGTGTCTCCAACTGCTCGCGCTCGTCGCGATCGCGGTGGCGCTCGCCGCGCCGTACGTCACCGTCCCCGCGGACGCGACCGTCGAGCAGACCGTGCTCGTCGTCGACGCGAGCGCGAGCATGGCGACCCAGACGGACGGGTCGACGCGCTTCGCCCGCGCGGTCGCGGCCGCCCGCGCCGACGTCACGGAAACGACGTCGCTCGTCGTCGCCGGCGGCGGGAGTCGCGTCGAGCTCCGCCACGGCGGATCGACGGCCGCACGCCGGAGCCTCGGAGACCTCCGGGTCACGGACGCCCCGGGCGATCTCCGGAGCGCGATCTCACAGGCGGCGGCGATCGCGGACGCCGACGCCCGAGTGGTCGTCTACAGCGACTTCGCGGGCGACTCGGAGTGGGCGGACGCGGTCGAGTCGGCGCGTGCGCGCGGGCTCGCGGTCGACCTCCGGCAGTTCGGCGGCGGCGGGGAGGCGAACGTCGGTATCGTCGAGCGGGCCTTCTCGGGGCAGAACGTCACGGTGTCCGTGAAGAACTACGCGGACGCGACCGTCCAGCGGACGCTGACGCTCGGCGACCAGCGCCGGACGTTGACGTTCGCGCCCGGCGACGTGCGGAGCGCGACGTTCGCCGTACCGGGCGGCGGCGGGACGCTCGCGTTGACGCCGGGTGACTCCTTTCCGACCGACGACGCCGTGCCGATCGCCGCGCCCGCCGATCCGACGATCGACGTCCTCCTGTTGACGAACGACGAGGACGAGTACCTGACGACGGCGCTCTCGGTCAACGATCAGGTGGCGCTGACGGTCGATCGGCCGCCGACGGCGATCGAGGGCACCTACGACGTCGTGATCTACGGCGGTCTCCAGCCCTCGCGTCTGCTCGAAGGCAACGTTCAGGCGGGGCGGGAGACGCTCGCGCGCGGCGGCGGCGTCGTCGTCCGCGCGCAGTCGTCGAACATGCCGGTCGAGAAGTACGGCGACCTGCTCCTCCTCGCCCCGAACGGGACGTCGCGGAACCCGACGCTCGCGCCGACCGCCGAGAGCGAACTGACGCGCGGGCTCTCCTTCCCGCCACCCGAGCGCTATCTGACTGGGGGACTCCGAGAGGGGCGGGCGCTCGTGGCGACGAGCGACGGCACGCCGCTCGTGGCGACCGCCGAGCGCGGCCCGGGCCGCATCCTCTACGACGGCTACCTGTCCGACGCCTCGGCGTTCAAGTACGACTACGAGTACCCCGTGTTCTGGAAGCGCGCGATCGCGCACCTCGCGGGCCGCGAGAGCCTCGCCGCGTCGAACCGCGAGACGGGGACGCGACTCGCCTTCGAGACGCCGACCGCGGTCGAGACGCCGACGGGGACGGTGAACGCGACGAGCGTGCGTCTCGACCGCGCGGGCTACTACGTCGTCGGCGACCGGCGCTACAGCGCGGCGCTAACGAGCGAGTCGGAGTCCGCCGTGGCGACGACGCCGCTCGACGCGCGGAGCGGTGACGACGCCGCGCCGCCGACGCGCACCGATCGGAGCCCCGTCCCGCGACCGCTCACGGGGTACGTCGCGCTCGCCGCGCTCCTCGTCTGTCTCGGTGAGCTCGCCTACCTCCGGCGGGAGGGCGATCTGTGACCGTCACGGTCGCCGGCGTCACCGCCGGGCTGACGACGCCGCTCGCGCTCCTCACCGCGCCGGTCGCGCTCGTCGCGCTCTGGGGCATCGTCGCCTACCGGACGGACGGCACGGCGTCGCGGCGGAGTCGTCTCGCGCTATTGACCTCCCGGGCCGTGATCGTCGTCCTCCTCGTCGGCGCGGCGGCCGGGCCGTACACCGTGGCGAGCGCGGAGACCCCGGGCGACCCGCACGTGACGCTGCTGACCGACCGCTCCGACAGTATGAACGTCACGGAACCCGTAGACGGGCTCACGGATGCGATCGAACGGGAGGGCGTGCCGGTGACGACCGCGACGGTCGGCGAGGGCACCCGCTCGCGGATCGGCGACGGGGTCGCCGCGAACCTCCAGTCGAACGGCAGCGTCGTGGTCGTCTCCGACGGGCAGGTGACGGGCGGGCGGAGCCTCGCCGCCACCGCCGAGCTCGCCCGATCGCTGAACGCGACGATCAGCGCCGTCGACGTCACGCCGACGCGCACGGAGCGCCACGTCCGAGTGAGCGGTCCGGCGAAGACGAGCGTCGGCGTGGAGAACAGCTTCCTCGCCAGCGTCGACGGCGTCGAGACCGACGGCGACGTCGCGCTCCGCGTCACGGTCGACGGGACGGAGGTCGTCTCGCGGACGCTCGATGGCACCGGAACCGTCTCGTTCTCGCACACCTTCGAGACGACGGGCTCGCACCGCGTCACGGCGACGATCGATGGAGAGGACGTCTACGACGTCAACGACGCCTCCCGGCGCTCGGTGTCCGTCGTCGAGCGCCCCCGCGTGCTCTACGTCTCGCGGGGCGACTACCCGCTCCGGGACTACCTCGGGACGCTCTACGACGTCCAGACGGCCTCGTCGGTGCCGTCGAACCTCGACCCCTACTACGCCGTCGTGGTGCAGAACCTCGCGGCGGACGATCTGGGGGACGCGGAGGCGCTCCAGCGCTTCGTCATCGACGGCGGCGGCCTCGTCGTCGCCGGCGGCGACCGCGCCTTCGAACACGGCGACTACGCCCAGAGCGCGTTCGGGTCGATGCTCCCCGTGACGGCCGGGGCGGCCGGCGGATCGAGCGCGAACGTCGTGCTCGCGGTCGACGTCTCCGGGAGTGCGCAGGGCGGTCTCGGCACCCAGAAGGCCATCGCGCTCGACGCCCTCTCGCAGCTCGGCGACTCGAATAGCGTCGGCGTGGTCGCGTTCAACAGCCGGGCGTACCGGATCGCGGACCTCCGGCCGCTCGGGGAGAGCCGCGCGGAGACGGCGACGCTGATCCGACGGCTCACCGCGGGCGGCGCGACGGACATCGCCGCGGGACTGCGCGGCGCGGACGAACTGCTCGGCGAGGAGCGCGGCACCGTCATCCTCGTGAGCGACGGCTTCGCCGACCGGGAAGCGGCGGTACGCGCGGCGTCGGCGCTCGGCGACGCGGGTACGCGCGTCATCAGCGTCGGCGTCGGGGAGTCGACGGACGAGGGCACGCTCCGCGGGATCGCGGACGCCTCCGGCGGGACGTACTACCGGGCCGACGAGACGAACCGGCTCAGCCTCCAGTTCGGCGACGCCGCCCGCCGGTACCGCGGCTCGGGGCTGACGGTCGTCGATCCGAACTCGTTCGTCACCGCGGGCGTCACGCTCCGCTCGAACCCCGGGCGGGCGAACGCCGTCTCGGTCAAGCCCGGCGCGGACTACCTCGTCGCCACGGCCGACGGGACGCCCGCCGTCGCGGCGTGGCGATACGGCCTCGGGCGCGTGCTCACGATCACGGCCCACGACGCCGACAGTAGCCTCGACGGCCTGCTCTCCCGGCCGGACTCGCTGCTCGTGACGAAATCGGTCAACTACGCCATCGGCGATCCCGAGCGCAAGCGCGGCGGCGTCACGGACGTCGCGGACACGCGCGTCGGCGAGCCGACGACCGTCACCTACCGCGGGGCCGAGCGCCCGCGCGCCGACGGCCTCGACTTCCGCGCGGTCGGCGACGGCGTCTACCGCGCGACGGTGACGCCGAGCGAACCGGGGTACGAGAGCGTGCTCGGCGCGACGTACGCCGCGAACTATCCCGCGGAGTACGGCGCGTTCGGGCCCGCACCCGCGCTCTCCGCGGCCGTCGACGCGACCGGCGGGCGGACCTTCGAGCCGGACGAGGCCGCCGCGATCGCGTCGTTCGCCCGCGAGCAGTCCACGCAGGTCCGCTCCGTCCGGACGGAGTGGGGGTGGCTCTGCCTCCTCGGCGCGCTCCTCGTCCTCACGGGCGAGATCGTCGTCCGCCGGCTGCTCGTCTACCGGGGTGCCGCGACGAACCGGGGTGGGCTGCCGTGACGGCGATCGGGAGCACGCTCAACGTCGCGCTCGTCGGGCTGCTCTGTCTCTCGATCGCCGGGACGGGCGGGGCGACGCTGTTCTTCCAGCACTCCGCGGCCGACCTCGCGGCGCAGAACGACCGCCTCGAAACGCAGAACGAGCAGCTCCGTGAGAACCTCAGCGAGACGCGCGCGGCGCTCGGCGAGACGCGCGAGCGCCTCCGATCGCTCAACGAGAGCGTCGAACGCGCCCGCGGCGATGTCGAGCAGGTCTCGGGCGAGCTCGAGGACACGGAGTCGCAGCTCTCGAACGTGCGCGATCAGCTCTCCGAGACGCGCGCCGACCTCCAGCAGGCGAACGCGCGCGTGAACACCCTCCGGAACGAAGTCGACGACCTGGAGGAGACGAACGAGGAGCTCGCGGACGAGAACGACGACCTCCGCGCGGAGAACCGGAACCTCCGGGCCGAGAACGAGGACCTCCGCGAGCGCGTCGAGGAGCTGAACGACCGCATCGACGCGCTGAACGACCAGATCGAGCGGCTCAACGACCGCATCGACGAACTGGAGAGCCAGCGGACGGCGCGGCTCCGCGCCCCCGCGGGGGCGACGTGACGATGGCCGCCGACGGACGCGACGAACCCAAGGCGGCGCGTGCTCCCGACACCGACACCGACACCGACGCGGACGGTGCCGATCGAGATCGCGCGGCGGCGAGCGACCGGCCGCGCGACGAGCGCGGTGAAGCGCGCGAGCGAATGGCCGCGGCCCTGCGCGCCGTCCGGCGCGAGGGCCGGAAGGTCGCGGCGATCTACGCGACGGTCGACGCCGTCCTCCTCGGACTCCTCGCGGACCTCGCGTGCGCGACGATCGCCGCCGTTCCGGCGCGCGTCGCGCTCCCGGCGGCCGCCCCGATCGCCGCGCTTCCCGTGCCGACACTCGCCGCGGCGGTCGTCGGCGCGCTCGTCTTCGCCACCGAGTACGGCTACCGGACGCGTCGGCCGCTCGTCGAGCAGTTCGAGGCCGCGAACCCCGGGGTACGCGAGGCGCTGCGGACCGCGCGCGACGCCGTCGACGCCGGCAGCGACACGCGGATGGCCGCGCGCCTCTACGAGCGCGTGCTCGACGACCTCCGCGAGACGTCGAGCGTCGCGCTCCTCGACGCCCGCCGCGTCGCCGTCACGGTCGTCGCCGTCGTCGTCGTGAGCCTGCTCTGCGTCCACGCCGCGATCGCCGGCATCGCCTTCGACGTCGGCGGCGGCCCGGGTCCCGCGACCGCGGGTTCCGGCGGCGGTGGCGGAGGCGGTGGCGGCGGCACGAGCGACGAGTACGGCGGCCTGCAGAACGGCTCGGGCGTGCTCGGCGACCCGACGGACGCCCGAGCGGGCGACGACGCGCTCAACGCCTCCGTGGACGCGAGCGGCGGCGGCCCGGGCGGCGACGATCCCGAGTCGTACGACGCGGGCGGCTACACCGGTGGCTCCGACGCCGCGATCGAGAGCCAGCAGGCCGGCTACGACGACCCGACGGGGATCGAGGACGCCGAGCTGATCCGCGAGTACACCCTCCGAATCCGATCCAACCAGAGCCAATGACCGAGGACGACCCCGACATCGAGACCGACATCGACGACCTCCAAGACCGAATCGACGCGGTCCGCGCGGAGATCGGGAAGCAGATCGTGGGCCAACGGGAGGTGATCGACCAACTGCTCGTCTGCGTGCTCGCGGACGGCAACGCCCTCCTGGAGAGCAACCCCGGGCTCGGCAAGACGTCGCTGGTCCGGGCGCTCGCGGCGGCGAGCGACCTCTCCTTCTCGCGCGTCCAGAACACCCCCGACCTGATGCCCTCCGACATCACGGGGACGGAGATCATCCGCGAGAGCGGGACGGGCCGCGAGTTCGTCTTCGAGGAGGGGCCGATCTTCGCCAACGTCGTCCTCGCCGACGAGATCAACCGCGCGACGCCGAAGACGCAGGCGGCGATGCTCGAAGCGATGCAGGAAAAGCAGGTGACGGCCGCGGGCGAGACGTACGCCCTCCCGGAGCCGTTCTTCGTGCTCGCCACGCAGAACCCGATCGATCAGGAGGGGACGTATCCGCTCCCGGAAGCGCAGACCGATCGCTTCCTGCTGAAGATCGTCGTCGACTATCCGGAGAGCGAAGCGGAGCGCGAGATCGTCCGACGCTACACGGGCGACGTCCGTCCCGACCCCGTCGAGCGCGTACTGACGGACGAGCAGATCCGGGCGATCCAGTCGCTCGTCCGCGGCGTGCCGATCGCGGACGACCTCCGCGATCGCGCGATCGACCTCGTTCGCGCGACCCGCGAGGCCGACGAGATCGAGTACGGCGCGAGCCCGCGGGCGAGCATGGGGCTCGTTCGGACCGCGAAGGCCCGCGCCTTCCTCGCCGGGCGCGCGCACGTGAGCTGGGACGACGTCGAGGCGATGGCCCGACCCGTGCTCCGCCACCGCATCCGGCTGGACTTCCGCGCGGAACGCGAGGGCGTGACGCCCGACGACGCCGTCGGTCGTCTACTGGACGAGCGCGAATGATCGACCCCGCCTTCCTCGACGAACTCGCGCGCTTCCGGGCGTCGCTTCGACGCGAGACGTCGGCGCGCCGGCAGGGCGAACAGCGCTCGCCGTACGCTGGCGAGGGGCTGACGTTCGCGGACTACCGTCGTTACGCGCCCGGCGACGACACCCGCCTCATCGACTGGCGGCTGTTCGCGCGCACCGAGGAGCTGTTCGTGAAGGTCTTCGAGGCCGAGCGCAACCTCACCGTCCACGTCCTCCTCGACGCGAGCGCGTCGATGGACTACGGCGACGGCGACGCGCGCAAGTTCGACTTCGGTGCGAAACTCGGCCTCGGCTTCGCCTATCTCGCCGCCGAGGAGCACAACGACTTCCGGTTCTCGCTCTTCCGCGAGCGCCCCGAACGAATCGATACGGGCCGCTCGACGCGGAGCGAACTCCTCGCGCTCGTCGATCGGCTGAACGACACCACGCCCGCGGGCGAGACGGCGTTCGTCGACGCCCTCGACGACTACGCGGCGACGATCGGCTCGAAGTCCCTCGTGATCGTCGTCAGCGACCTCCTCGTCGACCCGGACGCCGTCGCGTCGGGCGTCGCCGCGCTCTCGCGCAACGACGTCGTCCTCCCGCAGGTGCTCTCGCCGGCCGAGCTCGACCCGGAGCCGACCGGCGACACGATCTTCCGCGACCTCGAAACGGGGTCGACGGAGCGGGCGTACTTCGGCGGGCGACGCACCACACAGTACCGCGAGCGCCTCGACGAGCACGTCGCCGCCGTCGCTCAGCGCGCCCGTGACATGCGGGCCGACCACGCCCTGATCGACACCGGGCAGGACTTCTTCGACGCCTTCGCCGCGCTCCGGGCCGAGCCGGACGCGGCGGCGCGACGCTGAGACGGGACGGTGATGCGTGGCTCGCGCGGGCGCGAACCCGCCCCTCGTGAGCGCTATTGAGACCGCTATACTCCTCCTAGTAAGGTACACGGGTGCCACCGTCGTCGCTCGGCGTATGGCGACGCTCGCAGACAGACGCGGGACGGGGGGCGGCCGAGAGCCGACTGGAGACGTGTTCGAGAGCGCGCGGCGGGCGCTCGATCGCGAACGCGAGGTCCTCGACGCCGAGCGCGACGCCTTCGACGCGTTCGCCCGGCGCGTCGACGCGCTCGGGACGACCGACACCGCCGGCGACCCCTACGGCGGACTGCTCGCCGACCGCGGCGACGGGCGCGCGAGTTCGGGGGTCCGCGAGGCGTACGCGGAGACGGTGATGGCCGTCCCGCACTACGACGCGGAGTACGGCGAGTCGTATCGCGCGCACCTCGCGGCGGAGTTCGGCCCCGCGCTCGCCGCCGCGCTCCGCGACGAGCCGGGTCTCCCCGCCTTCCTCCAACAGCAGGTCGTCGCCGCGGCTCGCGACGCCGAGGAGAGCCGCGCGACCGTCGTGGTGGCGCTCGATCGCGAGCGCGACGCCCTCGGCGACACGGCGGCCGCCCTCGCCGATATCGAGACGGAGCGCGCCGTCGTCGACTCCCGGCCCTTCGCCTCCTGCGAGCGGGCAGCGCTCGTCCGCCTGCGCGACGACCTCGACGACCTCGCGGCGCGCTGCGAGTCGCTCGCGGAACGCCGACAGGCGGGTGACCTCCGTCCGGAGCGACAGGTCCCCGCGTCGTTCGACGCACCGGGCTTCGAGGAGTACGTCTACGGCGAGACGGGGACGACGTACCCCGTCCTCTCGGCGATCGCGCGGGAGAGCGAGCGCGTCGAGCGAACGCGCGCGGCGGTCGATCGGGCGCTCGACTCGCGCTGACGGGCGAACGACGAGTGACCGACGAGGCGGCGAGCGACCGCCGTCTCCCGCGCCCACACCGCCCGGCGGCCACCCACCACTATGCGTCCCGGCCGTGAACGAACCCGCATGACCGCCGCGGATCTCCGCGACCTGCTCGCCGAGGCGACGGACCTCACGATCGTCTGTCACAACAACCCGGACCCGGACTGCCTCGCGAGCGCGCTGGCGCTCGGGCGCATCGCCGCCGCGGCGGGGGTCGACGAGCGGCGCATCCTCTACAGCGGCGATATCTCCCACCAGCAGAACCGGGCGTTCGTCAACCTCCTCGACGTCGACCTCGCGTCGCTCGATCCGGCGACCGTCCTCGACCGCGAGACCGGATCGCTCCTCGCGTTCGTCGATCACGGCGTCCCGGGACGGAACAACCGCGTCCCGGAGGGCACGCCGGTCGACATCGTGATCGATCACCACCCCCACGAGGCGCTCGATGCGCGCTTCGTCGACCACCGCGAGGACGTCGGCGCGACGGCGACGATCCTCACCGAGTACGTCCGCGAGCTCGACGTCGAACTCGACGCGACGCTCGCCACCGCGCTCCTGTTCGCCATCCGCCGCGAGACGCTCGGTTTCCTCCGCGGCGTGACGCGCGCCGAGTACGAGGGCGCGGCGTTCCTCCACGAGCCGGCGGACGCCGATCTCCTGCGCCGTCTCGCCTCCCCCGCGGTCACCGGCGCGACCGCCGACGCCATCGCCACCGCGATCGAGAACCGCTCGATCCGCGGGTCGACCCTCCTCTCGAACGTCGGCTGGACGAGCGAGCGCGACGCCCTCCCGCAGGCCGCCGACTACCTCGCCACGCTCGAAGGCGTCGAGACCGCGGTCGTCTTCGGGATCGTGGACGAGCGCGTCCAGCTCAGCGCCCGCTCGACGGACTCCCGAGTGCACGTCGGGGACGCGCTCGCCGACGCCTTCGACGACGTCGGGAACGCCGGCGGCCACCGCGAGATGGCGGGCGGCGAGATCCCGCTCGGCATCTTCGCGGACCCCGCCGCCGACGGCGAGACCCTCTGCGATCTCGTCGAGACGGTCGTCGTCGCACGCCTCGCCGACGCGTTCGGACTGAGCGATGTCGAGGGCGAGGCGGAAACGGAGGAGTAGGGGCTCGGCCGACGCGGCGCGACGCTACGAGTCAGACAGGTGTCCGGGCACCCACTCGCCGTCGAACTCCTCGTGGAGGAACGGCTTCGGGTTCTCGCCGGCGTAGGAGGCGACGAGCTGGCCGTCGCCTTCGAGGTAGTACTTGTAGGTGGTGAGCCCGTCGAGACCGACGGGACCGCGGGCGTGGATCTTGCCCGTGCTGATGCCGACCTCCGCGCCGAGGCCGTAGCGGTAGCCGTCGGCGAAGCGCGTCGAGGCGTTGTGGAAGACGCTCGCGGCGTCGACCCGGCGCATGAAGTCGCCGGCGCGATCGGCGTCGTCGGTCAGGATCGACTCGGTGTGCTTCGAGCCGTTGGCGTTGACGTGCGCGACCGCGTCGTCGAGCGAGTCGACGACCTTCACGGCGAGGACGAGGTCACCGTACTCCTGCGTCCAGTCGGCCTCGCGGGCGGGTGTGACGTCGACGTCGGCGTCAGCGGCGATCTCGCGGGTTCGGTCGTCGCCGCGGAGTTCGACGCCGGCGTCGTCGTAGCGCGCGAGCACGTCCGGGAGGAACTCGTCGGCGACCGACGCGTGGACGAGCAGCGTCTCGACGGCGTTGCAGACCGCGGGGTACTGGACCTTCGCGTCCAGAGCGACGTCCGCGGCCGTGTCGAGGTCGGCGTCGCGGTCGACGTAGACGTGACAGACGCCCTCCGTGTGCCCGAGGACGGGGATCTTCGTGTTGTCCTGGACGTATTGGACGAAGGCCGAGCTCCCGCGGGGCATCACGAGGTCGACCGACTCGTCCATCCCGAGGAGGGTGTCGACGTCCTCGCGGGCCTCGATGAGCTGGGCCCAGCCGTCGGGCATCTCGTCGGTGGCGTCGCGGATGAGCTCGTAGAGGACGCGATTCGAGTGCGTCGCCTCGCTGCCGCCCTTGAGGATGACCGCGTTTCCGGACTTCAGGGCGAGCGCGGCG
Source organism: Halarchaeum nitratireducens (assembly GCF_014647155.1). Lineage (GTDB taxonomy): Archaea > Halobacteriota > Halobacteria > Halobacteriales > Halobacteriaceae > Halarchaeum > Halarchaeum nitratireducens. Next base: position 21,383 of record NZ_BMOQ01000007.1, read on the forward strand.
ATCTGGACGAGCGCGTCCGGCCGGGACTCGAAGACGGTGGCGACGACGCCGATCGGGACGCCGACCTTGTAGAGTTCGAGCGCCTCGTCGAGCCGTCTGGCCTCCAGAGTCTCACCGAGCGGGTCGCGTTGGTCGGCGACGCTGCGCACCATCTCGGCGATGCTCTCGACCTTCGCGGCGTCGAGCGTCAGCCGATCGACGAACGACTGGGTGTAGTCCCCCGCCGCGAGTTTCTCCTCCGCCGCGGCGACGTCCGTCTCGTTCGCGTCGAGGATCTCGTCCGCGGCGTCCTCGATGGCGTCCGCGACGGCGCGGAGCGCGGCGCTCCGGTCGTCGTCGGAGACGTTCGCGAGGTCGAGCGCGGCCGCCTCGGCGGCCTCGACCTTCGTCTCGGTGGATGGCTCACTCTCACGCATCGTCGTCACCGTCGACCGGGAGGAATATCGTTCCCACGGGTTCGCCGCGGGCGACGCGTTCGAGGACGTCCGGGGCGTCCGAGGCCGCGATGATCGCGGGCGAGCCGTGTTCGGCGACCTGTCTCGCGCCCTGCACCTTCGTCCGGATGCCGCCGAAGGCGTCCGTCGAGGTGTCCTCGACGAGGTCCTGTATCTCGTCGTAGTTCTCTCCGACCGCCGCGACGCGTCGCGCCCCGTCGTCGCGCTTCGGGTTGCCGGTGTAGACGCCGCCGACGTCCGTGAGCGTCACGAGGAGGTCGACGTCGATGCCGACCGCGAGCGACGAGGAGAGCATGTCGTTGTCGCCGATGCGGATCTCCTCGGTGGCGACCGCGTCGTTCTCGTTCACGACCGGGACGACGCCCCACTCGAAGAGCGTCTCGATCGTGTTCTGGAGGTTCGTGTAGCGCTCGGGGTCCTCCAGGTCGTGTTGGGTGAGGAGGAGCTGGGCGACCTGCGTGTCGTAGCGCCCGAAGCTCTCCGTGTAGCGGTGCATCAGACGGCCCTGTCCGACCGTGGAGAGCGCCTGCGACTCCTCGACGGTCTCGCGGTCCTCGTCGATGTCGAGCATCCCGATCCCCGCGCCGACCGCGCCCGAGGAGACGAGGAGAACCTCCTTCCCGCGTTCGCGCAGCGCCGCGATGTCGTCGACGAGCTTGTCGAGCTTCGCGTCGTCGAGGTTCGAATCGTCATCCGTGAGCGAGTTCGTCCCCGCCTTCACGACGACGCGCTCGGCGTCCGCGGCGAGCCGGCGCGCCGTCGTCGCGTCCGGCCCGGTATCGACGGCGTTAGACACGCCCGCTCACCCCGGCGTCGGTGCGGTCCGTGTGCGTCATTACGTCGAACCACGCGCCGAAGCGCTCATACACCCTTTGGTTCCGCGCGTCGGCGCGTGCCGGCCGAAGACACTTACCCAATCCGGGTGAAGCGGGCGGACATGGAACGGCCCCGAACGCGACGCCGCGCCCTCCACGCGCTCGGTACCGGTCTCGTCGCGGCCCTCGCCGGCTGTCTCGACGGCGGAGGGAGCGAGGAGACGACGAGCACCGAGACGACGCGAACGACGTCCCGCGGCACCGGTGCGGGCATCGACGAACGCGAGACCGCGACGCCGCCCGGCGAGCCCGCGCTCTCCCTGACGGGCGCGTGGCCGCGACCGCGCTTCGACGCCGCGAACACCGCGGCGAACCCCGACGGCACGGGCCTGCGCGACGGCGAGCAGTACTGGCGACTCGACGCCGGGACCGCCGCCGTGGTCGCCGACGGGACGCTCTACAACACCTATCGACGCGACCAGGACCGCGCCGACCTGACGCGGCGCGACCCGGCGACGATGGCCGTCTCGTCGCGCACGTCGCTCGTCGACTACGGCGTGAACGGGCCGCCCGTCGTCGGGGACGGCCGCGTCCACGTCACGACCTTCGACGAGGCCTTCTGCCTCGCCGCCGAGCGCGACGCCGTGCTGTGGCGCGGCCCGAAGATGGACGGAATCCAGTGTCCGCCGGCCCTCACGGACGACGTCGTCTACGTCAACAGCGGCGGCTTCGAGCGGACGCCCGCACACCTCAGCGCGTTCGACGCCGCGGACGGCGCGGAGCGCTGGCGCTACGACACCGCCGCGGAGTCGAAGGGGACGCCCGCGGTCGCGGCCGGGACGGTGTACGTCGCGGCGCGCGACGGCCTCCACGCCGTCGATGCCGAAAGCGGCGAGCGGGTCTTCCGCCAGCCCGCGGTCTCCGAGCCGTGGTCGACGCCGGTCGCGGCGCACGGCGCGGTGTACGCGTTCGGCGGCGACGAGAACGAGTCGCTCGTCGCGGTGGATACGGCGAGCGGCGACATCCGGTGGCGGACGGCGCTCCCGCGGATGGGGAACGCCCCGCCGGTCGCGGACGCGTCGTATCTCTACGTCGGCACCGAGTCGGGGGTCGCGGCGCTCGATCCCGAGGACGGATCGGTCGCCGCGCGCCTCGGTGGCGGTGGCACGCCGGCGGCGCTCGCCGGCGACGTCGTCTACGCGGCCGATCGCGGGACGCTCCGCGCGCTCGACCGCGAGGGGAGCGGCGAACTGTGGTCGCACGAGACGGAGCGAGTGCAGGTGACGGACGTGCTCTCGCAGTCGATCCACGGCGTCACGCCCGTCGACGGCGGGGTGTACGTGCACGCCGCGGACGGCTTCCACGGTATCGGGCCGACACGCTAGACGGGAGAGTCAGAGGGAGGGCCTGAGGCCGAGCGCCGAGACGAGCGAGAGCCCGGCGGCGAGCGGTCTCTCCCGGGTCAGGAAACCATTCGGTGCCGGCCGTGCGCACCCGAAGACACTTGTCCACGCCGAGTGCAGGCAGATACGTGACACGTTCCCGAACGCGACGCTGCGCCCTCCACGCGCTCGGTACCGGTCTCGCCGCGGCCCTCGCCGGCTGTGGTGGGGACGGCAGCCGGACGGACGAGAGTGGCTCAACTGGGCCTCCCGGGTCGCCCGCCCTCGATGCCGACGGAACGTGGCCGAGTCACCGGTACGACGCCACGAACGCCGCCGTCGTCGCGGACGGCACCGGCCTACTCGACATCGAGACGTACTGGATACTCGACGCGGGCGGCGTGCCCGTTGTCTCGGACGACGCGCTCTACAACTGGACACCCGATGCATCGCGGACGACACTCACGCGGCGGCGGCCGGGGACCGCCGCAGCGACCGGTCGGGTTTCTCTCGCCAGCGCTGGCGCGAAAGGCTCTCCGACGGTCGCCGACGGTGGTGTCTACGGAACGGATGCGGAACGGGCATACCGATTCGATATCACGGCTGATGCGACCCGATGGCGTGGCCCCACGATGCCCGGGATCGAGGTGCCGCCGACGGTCGCCGGCGGCGTCGTCTACGTCCGTACCGGCGGCGGTGAGCGTACCCACCCGCACCTTCGCGCGCTCGACGCCCAGTCGGGTGAAACGCGCTGGCGTCACGAGACCGCAGGGGAGACCGGTGCACCGATCGCCGTGTCGGACACCACCGTCTACCTCACGGACGGTGACGGACTGCACTCGCTCGATACGCGGAACGCTGAGACACGATGGCATCGCGCACTTTCAGGTGTCGGATGGAGCACACCGGTCGTGTCGCACGGCTCGGTGTACGTCGTCGACGACACTGCGGGCCTCGTCGCGTTCGACGCCGGGACGGGCGAGGAACGGTGGCGGGCGCTCGGCGAACGCGACATCGTCGACCCGCCCGTCGCCGCGGAGGACGCCGTACACGTCGGCGGCGATCGTCTCGTCTCACTCCATCCGAACGACGGGCGCGTCGTTACCGAATTCGAGGAGTCAGGAGACCCAGTCGGACGTCGCGGTGACACACTCTACGCCGTGGACGGGGACACGCTTCGGGCGTTCGACGTCGGCGACGGGCGCCAACGGTGGTGGTACGCGACGGGGTCAGCGACCGACGGAGACACGATCGTCCGCGGGATCCACGGCGTCACGCCCGTCGACAGCGCGGTGTACGTGCACGCCGCGGACGGACTCCACGGTATCGGGCCGACGCGCTAGACGGGAGAGCTAGAGGTAGGGCCCGAGGCCGAGCGCCGAGACGAGCGAGAGCCCGGAGGCGAGCGCGCCGACGAGGTAGCCGCCGATCGCGCCGCCGTTGAGGAGCGGGAGGCCGGCGTGCGCGCGGCCCTGCAGGACCATCCGCAGGAGGACGAGGAGGCCGAGCGTCGTGCCGACGATGGCGGTCGCGGCGGGGAGCGGGACGCCGGCGACGTGCGGGACGTCGGTGACGAAGAAGGCCGCGGAGGCGACCATCACGGTCGGCATCACGGCGTCCCCGAGGCCGATCATGATGCTGTCGCGGCCCTCCTCGCCGTGCGTCTCGGCCTCGCCCTCGCGCTCGCTGGCGGCCGTGCCCTCGTCGCTCTGTCCGTCGGCTTCCGCAGCCACGTCGTCGTCGCGCGCGGCGACCTCGGCGGCACGTTCGCGGAAGGAGTAGCCCCGGACGGTCGGGTAGACGAGGAGGACGGGGACTTTGAGCTCGACGACGCCGGAGGCGAGCGTGAGCATGTGTTCGGTGCCGTAGACGCTGATCGCGTCGTAGACGGCGAGCGCGCCGAGGAGGACGATCGCGGGGAGGACGCCGAAGCTGATGCCGAAGAGCGCGCCCGCGCCCGCGCCCATCACGACGCCCGCGAGGTCGATCACCCACCACTCCGGGTAGGCGTAGAGGGCGACGACGAGGACGCCGGCAGCGGCGTAGGGGAGGACGTTCACGCCGCCGACGACCACGCCGGGGAAGATGCCGACGACGTAGGCGGTGATCATCCCGCCCGTGAGGACGATGAAGGCCCGGAGAATGCGTTTGCCGCCGTACTTCAGGGCGACGAGGATGGCGGCCGTGGCGACGAGCAGGACGCCGACGTACACGACGCTGTTGACGGGGTTCTGGGGGTCCGGTACGGTCTGATAGCCCGCCTGCTTGAACGGCTCGACGAGCGCGAGCGCGCCGAGCTGGACGGCGAGGAAGGTGACGACGATGCCCGCGCAGGCGGCGAGCACGCCCTGTCGCTGAGTCATACTGGCGAAACCCGCGCCCGGTCCTTCGCCCTTTCGCTACCGGACGTAGAGTTTCGCGCCGAGGAGTTCCGCGGGCGTCGCGTCGTCCGGCGTCACCGCGAGATAGGGCTTCGAGACCGGCCCGAAGACGTCGACGACGCGCCCGACGTCGGTGAGTCGCTCGTCGACGACTTCCGCGCCGATGTCGGGATGTTCGTTGTCGGGACAGCGGACGATGGCCAGCCCCTGCGCGCTCCTGACGACGTCGCCGGCGCGCTTCATTCGCGGAGGGTGGCGACGTACGCGCCGACGGCCTGCAGGAGGTCGGACTTCCCGGCGTCGTCCGCGTCCTTCACGAGGACGCGCCCGGACTCCGTCCATCCCTGCCGGGGGTAGGCCTTCTCGCGCTCGATGACGGCGTCGTAGCCGACCTGCCCGACGGCCTGCGCGACCTCGTCCACCGTCGGGTCCTCGACGGCGAGCGAGCGCGGGACGCGGCGGCCCTCGCGACGCGAGAGCGTCGCGTCGAAGTAGGCGGGCCAGATGACGTTCTCGACCATACACGGGGCTAGTCGACGCCGTGGGTAAAACGTGTCGGAGGCGCGCGTCGCGCGTCAGCGCCGCCGCAGCAGGCACGTGACGAGCGCGAACGCCAGCGCCGCGACCACGGGCCCGAAGCCGGGCGACGACCCCGACGACGTGCTCGTGGAGCTCGCGGTGCTCGTCACGGTCGACGTGGTCGTCTCGCTCGTCGTCGCGGTCGTGACCGTCGCGGTACCGTTGTGCGACTCCGACGACGTGCTCGTCGTCTCGTTCGCCGTCGTTTCGCTCGCGTTCTCCGCGGCCGTCGCGTTCGTCGACCCGATGGCGAACGCGGAGAAGCCGGGAGTCGTCGCCGCGTACGCGCTCCCGTTCAGATGCTCCGTCGGGAGCGCGCCCCACGACGCGTCGTGGTAGCGGTAGAGCGCGACATCCGAGGGTTCGGTGCCGTTCGGGAGGTCGACCGGCGCGACACGGAAGCGGATCGTCGCGTTATCGACGTCATCCGCGTCAACGCCGGTGACGTTCGCGGTGAAATACCGCATCGGCGTGGCGTTCGATGCGTTGAGCGCTGGTGTGGCGTTCGGCGCCGTCGCGCTCGGGTCGCTCGTGGTGAACGATAGTTCGCTCGCGTTCACGCCGGCACGCAGGGAGACGGTCGCACTCGTGAGTCCTGTGGCAGCCGCGCTCGCGTTCGCATCCGCGGTAGCGCTCGCGTTCGCTGCCGTCGCGTTCGTCGCGGTCAGGTTCCCATCAGTGGTCGCGTTCACCGCAGTCGCGTTCACCGCAGTCACGTTCGCCGCCGTGTGGTTCACGAGGGCGAACGAGACGGTCCCCGTGACGTTACGAACGGTCGCGGTGACGCTCCCGTTCGCGCGGGTGATCGAGAGGGAGCCGCTCGCGTTCGCCGCGGATTCGTCGGCACTCCCGTTGGTGGACGTCGCGTCGCTCGAACCGCCGTCTTCGAGGTCCTCCCAGTCGATGTCGTCATCGTCGTCATCACCGTCGCTGTCACGAGCGTTCCCCGTGTCGTGGACGGCCGCCCACGCATCGGGGTGGACTGCCTCCGCGATGTCCTCAATTGGGTAGACGATTCGAGGCGCGGGCTGACTCAGGTAGTTCGCGTTCACCGCGACGACGCGGTCCTCGCGGTAGGCCGAAGACTGGTTTATCTCCTGAGTCTTCGGTAGGAGGCTCTGCGCTTCACCGTGCTCCGGGAGGGAGTACGTGGCGAGGAGCCACCCCGGCGACTGCTTCAGGATGAATCCTTCGCTGTACGGTTTGTAGCCCGTGATCCCCGCGTCGAGCGCGACGTTCCGCGTGCCGCCGAGGCGCATCACGTCCGAGACGAACGTCCCCGATCCGGCGGTGAAACTCCCCGCCATCGGGTAGAAGATCGTCGGCGTGCTGTCGGCGCGATCGCGGACCTCCTCGACGGTGTCGAGCCGATCCTGCATCCAGCTCACCGTGTCCTCCGCGCCCGCGCAGTTCCCGGTGAGGTGCCCGGTCAGTCGGGTCTTCGCGTAGATGTCGCTCACACTCGACGCGGCCTCGAACTTGTAGGTGGTGACACCCTTCTGTCGGAGCTTCTGTGCCGTCTCGTCGTCCTGGATGTTCGCCAACAACACCATGTCGGGCGACCGTTCGACGACGGACGCGACCTCAGCGAACCCGCGCGCATTCGCGACGTTCGGTTTCGCGCTCGCGTTGTCGAGGTACGCCGTGTACGAGGAGTCCCAGAGGCCGACGACGCGGTTCTGTGCACCGATCTCCCAGAGAGTCTGCGTGGTACTCGAACCGACGACGACGATGCGTTCCGGCGCGCCCTCGACGGTGACGTTCGTCCCCGTCGCGTCCGTCGAGGTGAACGGGTACGAACACGTCGAGGGAACGGTCGAATACGTCGTATTGGTGTCGGTCGTGCTGTCGTTCGTCGTCGTGGTGGTGTCGTCAGAAGTAGAGGTATCGTTGGTCGTCGTAGTGCTGCTCGTCGTGGTGGTGTCGTCCGCAGTCGTCGTAGTGATGTCGTTCGTCGTTGTCGTGGTGGTGTTGTCCGCAGTCGTCGTAGTGGTGTCGTTCGTCGTCGTGGTATCGTTGGTCGTCGTTGTCGTGGTATCCGTCGTCGTGGTGGTGTTGTCCGTAGTAGTATCGTTGGTCGTCGTTGTCGTGGTATCCGTCGTCGTGGTCGTAGTGTCAGTAGTCGTCGTGGTGTCTGTCGTCGTTGTCGTGCTGTCGTTCGTCGCGGCCGTCGGGACGTCGATGGCCGACGGCGCGTCGTCCGGCGTCGCCGCGAGCGCTCCGCCGGTCGACCCGGCGAGCGCCGCGACGAGGACGAGCACGACGAGGAACGGTGCTCGGTTCACGTTCTCCCGTCACCGCCTGTTCAATAAGTATTTACCTACTGCAAGTCGACTTGTCACCGATGCCCCTGGGTCGGCTCCGCGTCGCAGCGTGGACGAGCGCCCTCGCCGTTCTGCTCGTCGCCGTCTGCGTCGCCGGGGCCGCGATGGGGATCATCGACATCCCGCCGCGATTCGTCGTCGCCAGCGTCCTCCACGCCGTCGGCGTCTCGACGGGTGTCAGCGTCCCCGACCCGTACCCCTTCGTCGTCACGTTCCTCCGAATGCCCCGCGTCGCCCTCGGCGCGGTGGTCGGCGCGGGCCTCGCCAGCGCGGGCGCCGTGATGCAGGGGTTCTTCCGCAACCCCATGGCCGACCCCGCGATCATCGGCGTCTCCTCCGGCGCGGCCGCGGGCGCCGTGCTCGTCATCGCCGCCGGCGTCGCGCTCCCGCTCAGCCTTCCGCTCGCGGCCTTCTGCGGCGCGCTCATCGCCGCGTTCGGCGTCTACACCATCGCCACCGAAGGCGGCCGGACGCCCGTCGCCACACTCCTTCTCGCGGGCGTCGCCGTCCAGACCTTCCTCGGCGCGGTCGTCAGCCTCCTGCTCGTCCGCACCGACGATCACAGCCTCCGCGAGGCCATCGTCTGGCTGATGGGGAGCCTCCGCAACACGATGTGGAGCGAGGTCGCCGTCGCCTTTCCCGTCGTCCTCGTCGGCCTCGTCGTCCTGTTCGCTTACGCCCGCGACCTGAACGTCCTCCTGCTCTCCGAGGAGGACGCCCACGCGCTCGGCATCGAGGTCGAGCGCACCAAGCGCGTCCTCCTCGCCGTCTCGGCGGTCGTCACCGCGGCGTGCGTCGCGTTCGTCGGCATCATCGGTTTCGTCGGCCTCGTCGTCCCCCACGTCATGCGCCTCCTCGTCGGCCCCGACCATCGCATCCTCCTTCCGACGAGCGCGCTCGCCGGCGGCGTCTTCCTCGTCGCCGTCGACACCGCGACGCGCCTCGGAGCGACCAGCCTCCCCGTCGGCGTCGCCACCGCGTTCGTCGGCGCGCCCTTCTTCCTCTACCTCCTCCGGAAACGCGAGGTGCACGAGCTCTAAATGGACGCGACCGACCTCGTAGTCTCCCTCGGCGGCACGACGATCCTCGACGGCGTCTCGCTCTCGGTCGAAGCGGGCGAGCTCGTCGGTCTCGTCGGACCGAACGGCGCGGGCAAGACCACGCTCCTGCGCACGCTCGCGGGCTACCTCACCCCGGACGCGGGGTCGGTGCGCGTCGACGGCGACGACGTCCACGCGCTCACGTCGAAGGCCGCGAGCCGCCGCGTCGCCGTCGTTCCCCAGTCGAGCGCGTTCTCCTTCGACTTCGCCGTCCACGACGTGGTCGCCATGGGTCGGCACCCGTATCGCTCGCGCCTGCGCCCCGCGGACGACGCGGACGGTGCGGCGCGCGTCGAGGCGGCGCTCGAACGCTGCGAGCTCACCGACCTCGCGGACCGACCGGTCACCGCGGTCAGCGGCGGGGAACGCCGGCGCGTCCTCCTCGCCCGCGCGCTCGCGCAGGACACGCTCGTGACGCTCCTCGACGAACCCACCGCGGGGCTCGACGTCAACCATCAGATCCGCACGCTCGACCTGATCCGCGACCTCGTCGACGACGGACGGCGGGCCGTCGCCGCGATCCATGATCTCGGACTCGCCGCGCGCTACTGCGATCGCCTCGTCGTGCTCTCGGGGGGGTGCGTCCACGCCGCCGGCCCGCCGGCCGAGGTGGTGACCCGCGACGCGCTCCGCGACGCCTTCGACGCGACGACCGCCGTCGGCACCGATCCCGTGACCGGTACCCCCTCGGTCACGCCGCTCACGCATCCCGCAGATCGGGACGCGCACGTCCACGTCCTCGGTGCCGGCGACGCCGCCGTCGGACTCCTCGAACCGCTCGTCACCGCTGGCTATCGCGTCACCGTCGGCCCCGTCGTCGACGGCGGCCTCGATCACGAGGCCGCGCGTCGCCTCGATCGCCCCGCGGTGACGACGCCGCCCTTCGGGGCCGTGAGCGACGACGCGTTCGAGCGGGCCGCCGCGTACTGCCGGGGCGCCGACGTGGTAGTCGTCCCCGACGACGCGCGGGCCGTCGGTGCGAACGCGCGCCTCGTAGCCGTCGCAGACGAAACCGTGATCGTCGACGACGCTCACGCGGCGGTCCGGGGTCTCGTCGCCGACGCGCTCCGCCGGTCGGGCACGACGTCGGCGTCGGCCGAGTGAGGTGGCGGCGGTGATCGGGGTCGTCCGAGCGGCCGAGGACGTTAAGGGACGAGGCCCGAAACGACCGCCGTGAGACGCGAAACCGGACTCGCGATCGCCCTCTGTCTGCTCTGCGTGCTGTCCGGGTGCGCGACGGGTGGCGCGGGCGGTGCGGGGACGACGGCGATCGGCGGGAACGCGAGCGAGGCGACGACCGCCGGCGCGGGCGACACCGGGAGCGGACCGTCGGAGGCGGAGAGTGCGGCGGCGTTCGCGGAGACGCTGAACGCCACTGTCGTCGACGTCGCGGACGGGGACACCGTCGACGTCCGCTTGGCCAACGGCACCGAGGAGACGATCCGACTGGTCGGCGTCGACACCCCTGAGGTGTGGGTGACGAACACGCCCGGGGAGTTCCGCGGGCTGGCGAACACGTCCGCGACCCGCGACTGCCTCCGCGGGTGGGGGCACGAGGCGAGCGACTACACGACCTCGCGGCTCGCGGGGGCGAACGTCACGCTCGCGTTCGACCCGAACACCGACCGTCGGGGGTACTACGGTCGTCTGCTCGCGTACGTGTACGTGAACGGGACGAACCACAACGCGGCGCTGATCGACCGGGGGCTCGCGCGCGTCTACGACGACAGCGACTTCTCGCGCGAGCCCGCGTTCCGGCGGGCCGAGACGGCCGCCTACGAGAACCGGACGGGCCTGTGGACGTGCGCGGCCACCGCGACGGGCGGGGCGAGCGGGGCGAACGCCGGCGCGACGGGCGGCGAAACGGGTCACGACGCGAACACTGCGACGAGTCGGACCGACGGCCCGATCACTGTCGACGTCCACGCCGACGCCGCGGGTCCGGACACCGAGAACCTGAACGACGAGTACGTCGTCCTGCGGAACGCGGGCGACGCGACGCTCGACCTCGGCGGAACGCGAGTGAGCGACGCCGCCGACCACGCGTACACGGTTCCCGACGGGGTGACGCTCGCATCCGACGCGTCCCTCAGGCTCCACACGGGCGCGGGCACTGACGGACACGGCGACTACTACTGGAACGCCGGACGCCCCGTCTGGAACAACGGCGGCGACACGGTGACCGTCCGTGCCGCGAACGGCACAGTGCTCGCCACCCGCACGTACGAGTGACGCGTCGACGGCGCGGTCGAGGGGAGGGGAAGCGCGTTCGAGTCGGACGGTGCGAGTGAAGCGGGCGGTACGATCGTCGGGTGGTGTTGTGGCGCACACACCCCACCGTTGCAAGTGTTCTCGGGTCCGGGTCGCTCCGCGTCCGTGAGCGGTGTGGCGATCCGAGTCGACGGGGGGACACCACCGTTGCAAGTGTTTCGTGGATCAGCGACGGGTGAGACGAGCGGGTCTGCGATCCCCCACACACCACTGCTGCAAGTGTTTCGAGAAGCGGCGTGGGGGAGGGGGGACGGGACCGATGACGGCGTCGCCGGTGGCTCCGTGTAGATCCACCATCGGTACCGTGTCGCCTCACGGGGCGTACAGCCGGTACGCGACGGTCCACGTGGGTAGAACGGAGGGACGCGCGGCAACGAGAACGCCGTCGAGACGAGGGGCCGTGACGACACGAACGCCACGACGACGCGCTCCCGACTCTCCGCCTGACTCCCTCAGCCTCCCTTCTCGACCCTCCATCTTCCGTCCGGACCCTCTCTGTCGCCCTTCTTGACCCCCCCGTCTCGTCACGCGCTCTTTCCCTCGACTCACCCGAACTCTCCCTCTCACTTCTAGCTAGACGCTAGCTAGAGCTAGTAGTAGTAACAATTGATCCTATCACAAGGAATATTCGTACTCATAGTCGCGTCGGAGTGACTCGGATACGGACGAAAGACGAGCTACGCCGTTTCTTCGGGCCGTACGCCGGTCGGTCTCGACGGGATACGTGGGTTGGGCGTCGCTCACCGCTCGGCGTCGCCGTACCGATCGGTCGCGTCAGGACGAGTCGATGAGGCCCTGTCGCACCGCGGCGCCGCGGAGTCGGTCGGTATCGAGGTTCCCGGTGATGGCGAGGCCGTCGAGCGTCGTGACAACCGCGTCGAGGTCGACGCCGAGCTCGTACTCGTAGTACGCGCCGCCGCTGCGTCCCTCGTTGCGCTCGTGGCGTTCGAGGATGCCGAGCATCACGAGGTCGGAGAGGTGGGCGTGGAGGCTCCGCATCGCCAGCGGGTCGTGATCCGTGCTCGTCGCCACGTCCTCGTAGCGATCGTAGATCGTCTGCCGACGGACCGGCATCTCCTCGCCGAACACCGTCAGCGCGGTGATCGTGTAGAGCGTGAGGTGGTCGTGGCTCGTCAGGTCCTTCATCGACTCCTCGATCTGGCGCTTCTCCAAGCGCGCTCGGGCGTTGCGGACGTGGTGTTCCGTGACGCTCTCGTCGCCGTTTCGCCGCGCGAGGTCGCCCGCCTCGAAGAGGAGGTCCAGCGCCTGTCTGGCGCTCCCGCGGTCTTGGGCGGCGAGCGCCGAGCAGAGGGGCACGACGTCGCCGGACAGCACGCCGTCCTCGAACGCGAGCGCCGAGCGCTTCTCCAGGATGTTCCGGAGTTCGTTCCCGTCGTACGGCGGGAAGTGGATCTCGCGCTCGCAGAGCGTGTCCTCGACGCGCGGATCGAGTTGTTCGCGGAACTTGAAGTCGTTCGAGATGCCGATGATTCCGACCTTCGCCTCGTGGAGGTTCTCGTTCGAGCGCGCCCGCGGGATCTGGTAGAGGAGGCTGTCGTCGTCGCCGATGTAGTCGATCTCGTCGAGGACGACGAGGATCGTCCCGCCGACGTTCTCCAACTCCGCCCAGAGCATGTCGTAGACCGCGTCTCGCGGGTACCCCGTCGTCGAGATCTCCTCGCCCTCCTCGCGGAGTTCGTTTACGAGGTTGACGGCGACGCGGTAGGAGGAGGTGAGGTGTTCGCAGTTGAGGTAGACGGTCGTGACGTCGAGGTCGTCGTAGCGCTCGGCGTCGCGTTCGAGGTGCGAGAGCAGGTATTTGGTAGCGACGGTCTTCCCGACGCCGGTCTTGCCGTAGAGGAAGATGTTCCGCGGTTGCTTGCCGTTGATCACCGGCTGGAAGTACGCCTTGTACTCCTCTAACTCCTCGTCGCGCTCCTCGATCCGCTCCGGCTGATAGTCATCGCGGAGCACGTCTTCGTCGTCGAAGATCGCGTGAGTCCGCTCGAACACCGTCATGCCACGACGGAATCACCCGGTCGGCTAAAACCCACCGATGCAACTGTTACAAGTGTCGCACTTGTTTCGTCCGTTCTCGACTCCCCGATTCGCTTCACCTCCGCCGTCCCTCGCTCCGTCCGTGCTTCCTCGCTTCATCTACCCTCCCACTCACTCACTCACTCACTCATTTCCCATCGATATACACACTCCCTCCCCTTCCCCCGGGCCCACTCGACCTATCCTGCCCCGCTCTACTCACTCTCTCCCACCGTACGTCCACCCCGCCCCCACCTCCACTCCCCGCGCCGAAACACTTGCAACGGTGGTGTGTGGGGGTGGTGTCTCGCCCGCCCCGCGACGTCAGCCCCTCCACCCGGTCGCCCCTTTTCGGTCCACCCTTCGATCTACTCCACTTCCCCTACCGTACCCCCGTCCCCATCCCCCCGACCTCCCGAGAACACTTGCAGTAGTGGTGTGTGGGGGCCGCCGACCCGGCCGTCCTCACCCGATCGCGGCGGGGCGAACCGTAGCCGGTCCCGCGACTGTCCACCGTCCCGAGCACTCCCGAGTGCTCCCTATCGCTTCGGAGCGCTCCTAGTAACCGTCAACCGTCGCGGGCCACTCCCGGCCGATATGCGCACCGTAATCTCCGTGTGTCCGTCCCGCGACCCCGATCACACCCGACCCGGAGCGCGCGTGCGCCCATGAGTGCCGTTCGGACCATCGCCCACCGCGGCTGCGCCGAGCAGTACCCGGAGAACACCGTCCACGCGATCCGACGGGTCGCCGCTCACGTCGACGCCGTCGAAGTCGACGTCCGCCGCTGTGCCAGCGGCGAGCTCGTCGTCGTCCACGACGCCACGATCGACCGCGTCGCGGACCGGTGTGGTCGCGTCGCCGACCTCACCTACGCCGACCTCGCCGATTGCGACGTCCTCGACACCGGCGACGGCGTCCCGACCCTCGAAGCCGTCTTCGACGCCGTCCCGTCGGACCTCGCGCTCAACGTCGAGCTGAAAGAGACCGGGCTCGCCGACGACGTCGCGGCGCTCGCGGGCGGGCACGATCACGACGTCCTCGTCTCCTCGTTCCTCGTCGACGCGCTCCACGAGAGTCGAGGCGTCGCGCCCGCTCTCGACCGCGCGCTCCTCTTCGACGACGACCGCGAGACGCCGCTCGACGTCGCCGCCGAAATCGAGTGCACCGCCGTCCACCCGTCCGTCGCGCGCTGTCTCGCCACCCCGATCGTCGAGCGCGCCCACGAACGCGGCTTCGACGTGAACGCCTGGACCGTCCGCACCGTCGCCGACGCCGAACGCCTCGCCGAACGCGGCGTCGACGGCATCATCGTCGACCGCCGCGATCTCCTCTAACGGACGGCTCCGCGAGCGGCGGGAAAACCGCACGCCCGCCGGCGTCTCCTCCGCTGACAGTCCGTCCTCCCGCGGGAGTCCGTCGCCCTCGCTACTCCCCGGCGGGCCCGTCCTCCGGCATCTCGGCGTCCTGCACCCAGATCGTCTTCCGATTGACGAACTCGTGGATGCCCATCTCGCCGAGCTCGCGCCCGTAGCCGGAGTCGTCGATGCCGCCGAACGGCAGGCGCGGATCCGACTTCGTGAGCTCGTTCACGAACACCGCGCCGCTCTCGATCTCGCGGGCGACGCGCGTCCCGCGCTCGCGGTCCGCCGTCCAGACCGATCCCCCGAGCCCGAGGTCGGTATCGTTCGCCAGCGCGATCGCCTCGGCCTCGTCGGCGACCTCGAACACCGGCGCGACCGGCCCGAAGACCTCCTCGTCGGCGACCGCCGAGTCGCGCGGGACGTCCGTCAACACCGTCGGCGGATAGAAGAAGCCGTCCCGATCGAGGGGGTCGCCGCCGAGCTCGACGGTCGCGCCCGCCGCGACGCTTCGCTCCACCTGGTCGTGGAGGTCGTGCATCAGGTCCGCGCGGGCCTGCGGACCGAGGTCGACGACGTCCGTCGGATCGCCGACGTCGAGGGCCGCCATCTCCGCGACGAAGGCGTCGACGAACTCGTCGTAGACGGCCTCGTGGACGATGAAGCGCTTCGCGGCGATGCAGGACTGCCCCGAGTTGATCGTCCGCGCACGCGCGCCGGTCTCGGCCGCCGCCGCGATGTCCGCGTCGTCGAGGACGACGAACGGATCGCTCCCGCCGAGTTCGAGGACGGTCTTCTTCAACTCCGCACCGGCGGTCTCCGCGACGGCTCGTCCCGCGTGCTCGCTTCCCGTGAGCGTCACGGCCTTCACGCGCTCGTCCTCGATCACGTCGTCCACGGCGTCCGAACCGACGAGGAGGGCCTGGAAGACGCCGTCCGGATAGCCGGCCTCGCGGAAGACGTTCTCGATGGCCGCGGCACAGCCCGGGACGTTCGAGGCGTGTTTGAGGAGCCCGACGTTCCCCGACGTGAGGTGCGGCGCGGCGAATCGGAACACCTGCCAGAACGGGAAGTTCCACGGCATCACGGCGAGGATCGGGCCGAGGGGCTCGTACGCGACGAACGAGTCGACGCCCGGCTCCGCCCCGATACGCTCGTCTTGGAGGTGTTCACTCGCGTGCTCGGCGTAGTAGTCGCACACCCACGCGCACTTCTCCACCTCCGAGCGCGCCGCCGCCAGCGGCTTGCCCATC
This sequence comes from Halarchaeum nitratireducens, assembly GCF_014647155.1. Taxonomy (GTDB): domain Archaea; phylum Halobacteriota; class Halobacteria; order Halobacteriales; family Halobacteriaceae; genus Halarchaeum; species Halarchaeum nitratireducens. The sequence continues at coordinate 37,341 of NZ_BMOQ01000007.1, forward strand.
TCCGTCGTCATGAGCTCCGCGTACTCGTCTCGGTTCTCCCGGAGCACGTCAGCCGCGTTCGCGAGCAGTTCTTCGCGCTCCGAGAGCGGCGCGTCGCGCCACGACGCGAACGTCTCCTCGGCCGTCGAGAGGGCCTCCTCGACGGCCGTCTCGTCGTCCGCCTCGATCGGATCGAGCGCCTCGCCGGTCGCCGGGTTCACGCGTTCCATGCGCGGGACAACGGCGTCCCGACAGTTGTAGATGCGGGCTGGACGCAGTCCGTCGTCCACTCGGCCAGGCCAGGCCGCACCGGCCCTTCGGTCGTTGCCCGTCGTCACGTCCGTGACACGCCCCGCGGGGCACGAACGACGGTCCGGTCTCCCGTCCCGTCGCTCAGGACGGTACGAGCGGGGATCGCCGCTCGATGACCAGGCCGAAAAGTGAAATACGGACGTCGCTACGAAGTTGGACGCCGAGAGGAGAGCCGGAGGAGGGATTTGAACCCTCGACCTATTCCTTACGAAGGAATCGCTCTGCCAGCTGAGCTACTCCGGCGCACGTCGCCCGGGTCGGGCGCTCGTACTCATTCTCTCGTAGCCGCATGGAAGGAATAAGGCTTGCGAATCGGGGGCGGTCGGCGGGGACGTTCTCACGCTACGGGGTCGCACCGCGGCGGCTCCGCGCCCCGGCGCGCTCGCGTCACGTCGGTCCGATCGGGGCGCTTCGCCCGTTTCGCTCCGCGTGGCCCGCGGGCTCACTGGGTTCCGCGCTCCCGTTTCGGCCCTACTCAGTTCCGCGTGAGTCGCACGTCGAGACAGACGTTGTACTCGTGTGGCGCGTACGAGCGGACGGTGTGGCGCGTCTCGATCGTCACGTCGTACGCCGGCTCGGCGGCGTCGCGGATCGCGGCCTCGCCGGGCGCGTAGCGCTCGTCCTCGTGTTGAATGTCGTAGTAATGGAGGACGCACTCCTCACCGGCGAGCGCGACGGCGGTGTCGAGGAACTCCTGTGCCGTGTGCGGGAGGTTCATCACGAGGCGCTCGGCCCACCCCGTGTAGTCGTCGGCGATCTCCCGGACGTCGCCCGCGTACGCGGTGATCCGGTCGGCCACGTCGTTGCGCTCGGCGTTCTCTCGGAGGTAGTCGATCGCGCGGTCGTTGATATCGGTGGCGACGACCTCGGCGCCCGCTCTCGCCATCGGGATCGCGTACGGGCCGACGCCGGCGAACATATCGACGGCGCGTTCGCCGTCCGCGACCTGCTGGACGACGCGATGGCGCTCGGTGGCGAGGCGGGGAGAGAAGTACACCTCGGCGATATCGAGGGCGAACTCGCAGCCGTACTCGCGGTGGACGGTCTCCGTGCTCTCGCCGACGAGGACGTCCCAGTCGCGGACGCGCGTCTCGCCTTTCACCTTGGAGGCGCGGTTGACGACGGTCTCCGCGCGGACGTTCGACTCGGCGATGGCGTCGGCGATCCGCGCGGCGCGCGCCGGGTCGTCCTCGTCGAGGATGACGATGTCGCCGAGGCGCTCGTACGACGGCTCGAACCCCAGTAGGTCGGCGGGCGACGTCGGCGTCTCGCGCTCGGGCACGTCGCGCTCGACGACCCGGAGGCCGTCCGGGACGGCGTCCGGACCGGTGACGGGGATGTAGAGCGCGCCGTCCTCGACGACGATGTCGAGCGACTCGTCGACGAGGTCGGCGTCGGCGAGTCGGCGGCGCGTCGCTTCGCCCTCCTCGGTCGGGACGCGGACGCAGGGCGCGTGCATACGCGGGACTGCGCGCCGTGCGGCCTTACGGCTGGCGTTTCGGCGGGCCGCGGGACCGTCGACCGACGACCGCGCGCAACGAAACCCGTATCCACGCCGCGGCCCCACGCGTACGCATGCTCACGTTCGTCGGACTCGGCCTCTACGACGAGTCCTCCATCACCGTCGAAGGACGCGAGGCGATCGCCGACGCGGACGCCGGCGCGGTCTTCGCGGAGTTCTACACGAGCCACCTCGTCGGCGCGGACGTCGCCGACATCGAGGCGTACCACGGCGTCGAGATCGACGTGCGGGATCGCGCGGGCGTCGAACAGCGCCCCGAGCCGATTCTCGACGCCGCCGAGTCGGGCGACGCCGTCTTCCTCACCGCCGGCGACACGATGATCTCGACGACCCACGTCGACCTCCGTCTGCGCGCGCACGAGCGCGGCGTCGAGACCCGCGTCGTCCACGCGCCGACGGCCGAATCAGCCGCCTCCAGTCTGACCGGGCTCCAGAACTACCGCTTCGGCAAGGCGACGACGCTCCCCTTCGAGTGGGCGCACGGCGCGGATGTCGTGCCCGGCTCGGTGATCGAGACCATCGAGGACAACCGATCCCGGGGATTGCACACGCTGTGCTATCTCGACATCAAGGTCGGCCGGGGTCCCGAGGGCCCCGACCCCGACTTCGAGGCGTACATGAGCGCGGACTACGCCGCGGATCTGCTCGCGGAGGCGTGGGATTCCGACGCGCTCGGCGTCGTCGTCGCACGCGCCGGGAGCCCCGACCCCGTGGTGCGTGCGGATCGGCTCTCCGCGCTCGCGGACGCCGACTTCGGCGGCCCGCTCCACATGCTGATCGTCCCCGGCGACCTCCACCACGTCGAGGCGGACGCCCTCCGTGGACTCGCCGGCGCGCCCGACGACCTCACGACGCCCGAGTGACGAGCGGGTGCGGATCGGTCGACCCCGACCCGGATCACAATAAGTTGATAACACCTCCCGCAAAACTGGCAGCCGATGCGGACACTCCACGCCCTGCAACGTGAGATGCTCGTGCTGGTCGTCGACTACGGCGATCCGTGCGGGCAGGACATCAAACGGGAACTGGAGGCGTACCACGACGCCGAGATCAGAAGCGAGCAACTCTACCACCACCTCGACTCGCTCTGCGAACGCGGCTTCGTCGAAAAACGCCACGCCGACGGTCGGACGAACGCCTACGTCGTCACCGAGGCGGGGAGCCGCTGGCTCGAACGCCAGCGCCACTGGGTCGCCGAACACGTCGGCCCGGCCCCACTCGACGAAGGGAGCTAGTCGGTCGCCGATCGCCGGCCACCGCGACCGTCAGTCGTCCATCACGTCGGTGTCGGGCGTCACGACTTCGATCTCGTGACCGTCCTGATCCTTCGTGAACGCGTAGTTCCAGTCGCAGGACTCGGGGTCGCGGTACTCCGCGGCCTCGCGCTCCATCAGTTCGTCCCACGCCTCACCCAAGTCGTCGGCGCGCACCGCGAGGTGACCCCACCCGTCGGCGTCCTCGTAGCGGCGCCCGTCGTAGTTGTAGGTGAGTTCGACGGTCATCGCGCGCTCGCTCGCTCCCGCTGGCTTCATGAAGTAGTTGGCGAACGTATCGGACTCCCAGCGGCCGTCGGGCTCGTACCCGAACTTCCGCGTCCAGAAGCCGAGCGCCTCGTCGGCGTCCTCGACGCGGATCATCGTGTGATCGAGGCTCCACTTCTGACCGTGGTCGCGCTCGACGATCTCGACCTCGTGGCCGTCCGGATCCGTCACGAACGCGTAGGACCCCCCGCAGGATTCGGGATCGCGGTAGTCCTCGACGCCCTCCTCCATCAGCTCCTCGTAGGCCGCCGCGACGTCCTCGACGCGCACGGCGATGTGGCCCCACGCGTCGCCCATGTCGTACTCGCTCGTGTCGTGATTGTACGTCAGCTCGAGGACGGCGTCCTCCTCCTGTCGGTCCTCGGGGCCGAGGTAGACGTTCGTGAACGTCTCGGCCTCCCAGCGGCCGTACTCGACGTAGTCGAGGTGGCCGGTGTACCAGTCGAGGGACTCCTCGAGGTCGCCGACGCGGATCATCACGTGATCGAGCACGTAGTCGCTCTCGCTCATGGCTGAGATGTGAATCGCGGAGGCGTTAAGCGTACCGGCGTCGGCGGATCAGGCCTCTGCCGGGCGGAGGTAGACGAGGCGTCGCAGGCCGTCCCGATAGCAGAGCAGGGCGACGCCCCAACAGAGCAGCGGCGCGACGGGGAGCACGAGGAGGTCCGAGCGCGACCCCGCGAGCCCGACCGCGTAGAGCAACTCGGCCCCGCCGCTCATGACGAGCAGGCCGGCGGTGACGCGGCGGTCCTCGCGGCCGACGAGCGCGAGCGCGGCGCTCCCGAGCGCACACGCGAAGAGGAACGCCCCGGTCGGCCACGCCTGTCGCCAGTAGGTGTCGACCACCGCCACCGCGAGGTAGCGCGGGAGGAGCATGAACCGCTCGCCGAGCGGACCGCTGAGCGGGCCGAGCCCGTACGCGAAGAACGCCCCGTACTGTACCCCGGCGCTTCCGGTCCAGCGGATGATCGTCCACGGGAGCGCGCCGACGACGCAGAGGAGGAGGATACGAACGGCGCGGCGACGCGACATACGCGGCCTTCGGGCGCGCCCGTCGAGGGTTTTTCGGTCGGGGGAGACGATCGACGCGACCCTCGTCGTCGATCTCCCATTCTCGAACGCCCCGCCGCCGAACCGAATCGAACCGAACGAGACGGGTCGGGGCGTCTATCTGCGGACGATGAGCCGGAGGACGTCCTCGTCTTCGAGCCCGTGGTCGCGGCCGACCTGCTGGTCGTCGTGTTTCGCGGAGGGGCCGGTGACGCGCGCGAACCGGAAGCGCTCGTCCATGTCGCCGCCGAGCTTGTCGAGGGCGTCGTCGACCGTCTCGCCGCGTCGGAGGATGAGCGGCTCGTCGTAGTCGACGCCGCGGCCCGGTTTGTCCATGTAGACCCTGATCAGATCGAGTTCGTCCCAGAAGCGCTCCTTGAGGGCGTCGAGGCCCTTCTCCTCGTGTGCGCTGATGAAGACGGCGTCCTCCTCTGGATCGATGTCGCGCGCGCGGAGGTTCTCCTTCACCGTGTCGACGTACGACGGCTCGATGAGGTCGACCTTGTTGACGACGGTGAGCGAGGGGAGGTAGACGCGGTTGTCGAGGACGCCGTCGACGAGCTCGTCGACGTTCGGGTTGCCGCGGATCGTGACGTCCGCGTTCACGTACCCCTGCTCGCGCAGGACCTGTCGGACGGTGTCGTGATCGAGTTCGAGGTCGCCCGACGTGTTCACGTCGATGCCGCCCTTGATCTTCTTCGAGATGCGGACGTGGGGCGGTTCGGTGTCGAGGCGGATCTTGTTGTCGTAGAGCTCGTCGTAGAGCCGATCGTACTGGTCGATCTCGAAGGCGGAGAGGACGAAGACGATCAGGTCGGTCGAGCGGATGACGGAGAGGACTTCGCGCCCGCCGCCGCGCCCGCCCGCGGCGCCCTCGATGAGACCCGGGACGTCGAGGATCTGGATGTCCGCACCGCGGTATTTCAGCATCCCGGGGTTGACGTCGAGCGTGGTGAACTCGTACGCGCCGACTTCGCTGTCGGCGTTCGTGAGCGCGTTGACGAGCGTGGACTTGCCGACCGAGGGGAAGCCGACGAGCGCGACGGTCGCGTCGCCCTGCTGTTTGACGGAGTATCCGCCGCCGCCGCCGGAGCCGGCCTGCTGGGCTTCGAGCTTCTCCTTTTTCTCCGCGAGCTTCGCCTTCAGCCGGCCGATGTGCGCTTCCGTGGACTTGTTGTACGGAGTGTTCGCTATCTCCTCTTCGAGCTCCTCGATCTCCGCCTCCAGTCCCATTGGCCGAACGTGGGCCGTCTCGCCGGAAATCACTTTCGTCCGGGCGTCGCGCGCGTCTCTCACGATCTTCGACACGTTTATTCAGCAGCTCGGGAGACAGGATCGGTATGGGTGATCCGTCGCGCTACCGGGACAGCACGCAGATCGTCCTCCCGGCCGGGGCGCTCGACGGCCTCGACGCGCCGCTCGACGAGCGGTTCACCGTGACGCTGTTCGAGCGCGACGGCGTCGTTCGGATCATCGGGAGTCCGGTCGAGATCCGGGCCGCGAGTGATTACCTCGCCCGACAGGGCATCAGTCTCCCGTGAGGGGGCGGCCCGCGGGCCGCGGCGATCGCCGGCTTTCGAACGGTTTAAATCCGCCGCGCGATTGCGTCCACGCATGGCTGATACCATCGAAGTGCTCGTCCCCGGCGGGCAGGCCAACCCCGGCCCGCCCCTCGGCCCGGAGCTCGGTCCCACGCCCGTCGACGTGCAGGCGGTCGTCGAGGAGATCAACGACCAGACCGCGGCCTTCGACGGCACGGAAGTCCCCGTCACCGTCGAGTACGAGGAGGACGGCTCCTTCTCCATCGACGTCGGTGTCCCGCCGACGGCGGAGCTCATCAAGGACGAGGCCGGCTTCGAGACCGGGTCCGGCGAGCCCCAGAAGGACTTCGTCGCGGACCTCTCCATCGAGCAGCTGAAGTCCATCGCGGAGCAGAAGAAGTCCGACCTGCTCTCGTACGACACGAAGAACGCCGCGAAGGAAGTCGCGGGCACCTGCGCCTCTCTCGGCGTCACCATCGAGGGCGAGGACGCGCGCGGCTTCAAGGCCCGCGTCGACGACGGCGAGTTCGACGACGTACTGGCTGAGGCGTAAGCGACGTGAGAGCCAGCAGGACGCTACGCGTCCTGCGTTGTGCTTGCCGAGGCGTAAGCCGAGGCAAGCATTAGTGAGACGCGCGAGCGTCTCACGCAATCTGGCTGAGGCGTAAGCCGAAGTCAGTGCGAGCGGGACCTCCGGTCCCGCCTACGTTCTCGCCGAGGCCTGACGAGGCGAGCGCGACCCCTACTTTCATCGACTTTCTCCGCTCGTAGAGCCGGCCGTGTCGCTATCGCTCGGCGAAGTACCTGCGCCAGTGGCGTTTACAGCCGGGGTTGAACGCGTGGCCACAGGACGGGCACGCGTCGTCGCAGTCGGCGTACTCGCGGACGGTGAGCGCCGCCCCGCAGGCCCCGCAGAGGACCGCCGGGTCGTCGAAGGCGTCGCGCGGGATCGCCCGGTGCTCGTGGTCGGCGACGGCATCGTGGCAGGCGCGACAGGGATAGTAGGCGTCACAGCACGCCGCGCGGATGGCGATCACGTCGCGGGCGGCGTCGTAGTGCGCACAGCGGGTCTCGGGGCCGACGTCGAGGCCGCGGACGGTCGTCCCGGCGACCGTTCGCTGCATCAGTGCTCGGCGGCGATGGCGTCGCGGAACCGGTCGCGCTCGTCCGCGCTGAGGTCGCCCACGGTGGCCCGCGAGGTCGTCGTGGTGTGCGCCTCGACGCCGCGCATCGCCTCGCAGAGGTGGGTCGTGGAGAGTTCGACGGCGACGGCGTCGGCCGCGACGGCCTCATCGAGGCCCTCCGCGATGTCGCGGGTCAGACGCTCTTGGACGGTGAGCTTCCGGGACGCCCACTTGACGTAGCGCGCGAGCTTCGAGAGCCCGACGACTTCTCCGTCCGGTCGGTAGGCGACGTGTGCGACCCCGTGGAACGGAAGGAGGTGGTGTTCGCAGAGCGAGTAGATGGGGATCCCGGTCTTGACGACGAGGTCGTCGGCGTCAGTGTCGAAGGTCCGCATCGTCGGGCGCTCGTCCTCGCGGTAGCCGCGCGTGAGCTCCTCATAGGCGGCGGGGACGCGACGCTCCCACGTCTCGACGAGTCCGTCGCGGCCGGGGTCCTCGCCGATGGCGTCGAGGAGGAGGCGGGTCGCGTGCGCGAGTTGGTCGCGGTCGACCGGGCCGTCGTGCTCGTCGTCCGTCTCGTCGCTCTCGTCGTGGGTGGGCGTTCCGTCGGTCATGTCCGTGGCGTCCGCGTTGTGCCGCGTTCGTCCTTCGCCGGTGAGAAGCCGTCGATTCCGGCACGGACGTGGCCAGTCCGGCTCAGTCCTCCACGTAGAGCGAGTAGAGGATGACGGCGAAGCCGACGCCGGTGAACCCGCTCTCGATGACGAGCGCGAGCATCGGGTCGACGTGGAGGAGCGTGTCGACGAAGCCGGCGAAGAGCGCACCGAGGGTGACGACACCGAAGCCGAGCGCGAGCAGGCGGATCGAGCGCGAGTGCGTGCGGATCGACGCCTCGTAGGCGAAGTACGTGATCGCACCCCCGAGGAGGAGCGTCACCGTCTTCAGGATCGTCACGAGGGTCGCGAGTCCGATTCCCATCGGGGTCACGTCTCCTTTTGCACCTCCGCCCAGATGTCCGCGAGGCGTTCGGAGGGGCCGCGCGCGGGTCGCTCGACGTCGAGGTCGAGGTCGTGGTCGTCGTCGAACGCGACTTCGAGGGAGTCGAACGCCGCCCGATAGCGCGAGCGGTGTCTGCCGTCCGATCGGACCTCCGTCTCCTCGTCGACGAGCGTCGCGTCGGTGAGCAGTTCGAGTTTCCTGTAAGTCGTCGAGAGTGGCACGTCGCACGCCTCCGAGAGTTCGTTCGCCGTCATTGGTTCTTCGAGCGCATCGAGGAAGGCCCGACAGTCCGCGTCGTTGAGCGCATCCAGAACGCGCGCGAGGTCGAGGTCGTCGTCGGATGCACTCATGCTGTCCCCGTGCGGGTCGTCACCGGGCGTATGCGCTCGACCCTTAGATATCGTCCGGTTCGCGCTGCCGCGGTCGCAACCGACTTGCCGCCGGCGCTTGCACGGCGCGGTATGCACGACCGGGACGGGGGACCGCGGTGAGCGACCCCGAGGCGACGAGCGCGGACGCGGGCGGCGAATCGGACGGTGATGCGCCCACCGGACTCGATCGGCCGCGGCGCGCGCTCGCCACCGTGATCGCCATCGTCTTCATCGACCTCCTCGGGTTCGGCATCATCATCCCCATCCTCCCCTACTACGTCCGGAGCTTCGGGGTGAGCGACGTCTACATCGGCCTGCTCGCGGCGTCGTACTCGCTGTTGCAGTTCGTCTTCGCGCCGCTTCTCGGTCGCCTCAGCGACGAGCACGGCCGCCGGCCGGTGCTGATGCTCTCGGTCGCCGGGAGCGCCGTCGCGTGGACCGTGTTCGGCCTCGGCGCGGAGTTCGAGGCCCTGTTCGGCGTCGCGGGCGGCGTGGGCGCCCTCTTCGTCGCGCGGATGATCGCCGGCGCGATGGGGGGGAACGTCGCCACCGCACAGGCGTACATCGCGGACGTCACGACGCGGGAGGAGCGCGCGGGGGCGCTCGGCCTCATCGGCGCGGCCTTCGGCCTCGGCTTCGTCTTCGGACCGGCGCTCGGCGGCCTCCTCGCCAGCGACCCCGTCGTCGCCGCGGCCCGCGCGGCTTTCCCCGCGTTCGTCCCCGCGACGCGGTTCAGCCTCCCGAGCTTCGCCGCCGCGGGCCTCTCCGCTTTGGCTTGCGTCGCCGCGTACGCCTTCCTCCCGGAGCCCGCGCGTCACCGCGGCTCCGCGCGCCGCACCGGTGTCGTCTCGGGCTTCCTCGGGGCCGCGCGCTCGGCGGCGCTGCGCCCGTACGTCGCGACCTTCCTCCTCGTCTCGGTCGCGTTCTCCGGGATGCAGGTCGTTTTCGTCCCGTTCGCGGCCGACACCTTCGACTACGGGGAGGCCGAGACGGCGCTCCTCCTCACGTACATCGGCGTGCTCGGCGTGGTGAATCAGGCGGTCGTCGTCGGACGGCTCTCCCGTCGGTACCGCGACGACGCGCTCGCCGTCGTCGGCGCGCTCGCGCTCGTCGGTTCGCTCGCCGCCGTCCCGTTCACCCCGGTCATCGGCGAGGCCGTCGTCCCGCCGTCCCTGCTCGCCGGCGCGCCACCGTGGTTCACGCCCGCGTTGGTCGCCCTCCTCGTCGTCCTCGCGGTGCTGTCGTTCGGGAACGGCCTGTTGAACGTCGCCCTCTCGACGCTCGTCTCCGCGGCCGCGCCGCCGGACGAGCAGGGCGCGGCGTTCGGTATCACGCAGAGCGCGGGGAGCCTCGGACGGACCGTCGGGCCGCCGGCGATGACCGCGCTCTACGTCGTCTCGCCGTGGCCGCCCTTCGTCCTCGGCGCCGTCCTCGCCGTGGGCGTCGTGGCCGTCCTCGTCGGCACCGTCTACGGGAACGCGGGCGACGCGAGCGCCGGGCCGCAGGGTTGAAACGTCCCGCGCGGAAACCACCCCCCACGATGCCTACCGCCGAAGTCGACCTCCCGAGCGATCTCGAAGTCGAAATCGACCGCCTCGTCGACGATGGCGAGTTCTTCAACCGCAAGGAGGCGGTCGAAGAGCTCCTCTCGACGGGGTTGAACGTCTACGACGCCACGTCGGGGAGCGACGAGGAGGCCGAGATGGGGGAGTTCGAGGCGGACATGCGCGAGACGAGCGAGCGCTCGCTCGGCGACGAATACGAGTTCTGATCGGTTCGCGTCGCGCTCACCGGATTTTCCGGATCGGCCGTCGCCGCGACGGTTCGCGCCCGCGCTCAGCGGTGCTCGGCGAGGAAGTCCTCGATGCGGTTCGTGGCCTCGCGGAGCTCGGGGAGCGATCGCGCGTACGAGACGCGGACGTGACCCTCGCCGCCGTCGCCGAAGACGCGCCCGGGGACCACGGCGACCTCCGCCTCGCGGAGGAGCTCCTCCGCGAACCGCTCGTCGTCGCCGGGGACCGACGGGAAGACGTAGAACGCCCCGCGCGCCTCGAAGCACTCCAGACCCATCTCCCGAAAGCGCGAGAGCACGAAGCGCCGACGCCGGTCGTACTGTTCGCGCATGTCGACGACGGCGTCGTCGCAGGAGTGCAGGGCTTCGAGCGCCGCGGCCTGCGCGGTCGTCGGCGCGGAGAGCATCGTGTACTGATGGATGCGGTTCATCCCGTCGATGACCTCGGGGGGACCCATCGCGTACCCCAATCGGAGGCCGGTCATCGCGTACGCCTTCGAGAAGCCGTTGAAGACGACGGTGCGCTCGCGCATCCCCGGCTGGGTGGCGATGCTGTCGTGTTCGCCCTCGTAGGTGAGCGCCGCGTACACCTCGTCCGAGAGGACGAAGAGGTCGTGTTCGCGCGCGAACGTCGCGACCTCCGCGAACCCCGAGGCGTCCATCACCGCGCCCGTCGGATTGTTGGGGTAGCAGAGCACGAGGAGGTCGGCGCGCTCCGCGCCGGCGCGCTCCAAGGCGTCGTACGTGAGTCGAAACTCGTCCTCGGCCCGCGTCGGCACGCGGAGGACCTCCCCGCCGGCGAACGAGGCGTCCGGTCCGTAGGAGATGTAGGCGGGTTCGGCGACCGCGACGACGTCGCCGGGGTCGACGAGCGCGCGCATGGCGAGGTCCATCGCCTCGCTGACGCCCGTCGTGACGAGGATCTCCTCGTCCGCGTCGTACTCGTGCCCGTAGCGCGTCACGTGGGCCTCGATGGCCTCGCGGAGGTCGCGCCGGCCGCGATTCGACGTGTAGGAGGTCTGTCCGCGCTCCAGGGCGTCGATGGCGGCCTTCCGGGCGGGCCACGGCGCGCTGAAGTCGGGTTCGCCGACGCCGAGCGAGACGACGTCGTCCATCTCCTCGGCGATCTCGAAGAACCGCCGGATGCCCGACGGCGGCGTTCGCTCCGCGCGCTCGGAGAGGCGGCTCATGGGGAGTACGAGAGCCGGTCGTCCGTCTCGCCGTCGTCGAACTCGATCCCGTCGTCCTTGTAGGTCTCCATGACGTAGTGCGTGACCGTCTGGGTCACCTCGGGGATCGGGGCGATCTCCTCGGAGACGAAGCGCGACACCGCGTTCATCGTGTCGGCGCGGACCTCCAGGGCGAAGTCGTAGTCGCCGCTGACGAGCTGGAACGCCGTCACCTCGGGGAACTTGGCGATGCGACGGGAGATGTCCTCGTATCCCGTCTCGCGGTCGAGCTCGACGTTCAACTCGACTTTCGCCTCGACGATTCCGTCGTCGAGCGCCGCCCAGTCCACGACCGCGGTGTAGCCGCGCACGACCCCGGCGTTTTCGAGGGCCTCGACGTGCGCCTCGACGTCCTCCGGGGTGAGGTCGAGTTGTCGGGCGACGTCCTCCGCCGTGTACCGGGCGTCCTCGCACAGGAGGTCGAGGACGCGTCTGCGCTCGTCGTCCATACTCGCCCGCACGTCGCGTCCGTTCTTAGTGCTGTCCCTCCGGACTCGGTGACGGCTACGACTACCGCCACCCGACGGCTTTTGCGGTGGGTCGTCCTAGGCGCCCGTGATGATCGTCGTGCACGCGACCTTCCCGATCGACCCGGATCACCGCGAGGAAGCCCTCGACCTCGCCCGCGACGTCGTCGCGGCGTCCACCGAGGAACCGGGCGTCATCGACTACCACGCCGCGGTCGACGTCGAGGACGAGACCGTCCTCCGGTTCGTCGAACGCTACGAGGACGCCGCGGCCGTCGAGGCCCACGAGGAGAGCGAGCACTTCCGAGCGTTCGTCGCCGGCCTCTCCGACGTCCTCGCGGGCGACCCCGAGGCGACCCGCTTCGCGGTCGACTCCGCGACCGACGTCGAACTCTGAGACGCGGGGATCGGGTGTCGGATCCGTCCCGGCGGCGAGCGCGGCGGCAGACGGTCCGCGGCCCGGCGACCGGTTCGCGCGGCCCCCTACTCGTCGAGCGGACGCTCCATCGTGACGTGCGGGATCCCCGCCTCGTCGAAGACGTCGCCGACCCGCTCGTAGCCTCGCGCGGCGTAGAAGCCCGCGGCGCTCGTCTGGGCGTCGAGGACCGCGCGGTCGTGTCCCGCCTCGCGGGCGCGGGCCTCGGCCGCGTCCATCAGGCGCGCGCCCCACCCCTCGCCGCGGTGGGTGTCGCGGACGGCGACGCGCTCGATCTTCGCCGCGCCCGACTCGGCCGTCCGATAGCGCGCGGTGCCGACGGCCGCGCCGTCGACGCGGGCGAGGAAGTGCGTCGCCTCGGCCTCGTGGTCGTCCACCTCGACCGACGCCGGGACGCCCTGTTCGTCGACGAAGACGGCGTATCGGACCGCGAGCGCCTCGCGGAACGCCGCCGCCGTCTCGACCACCTCCACGCCGTGCATACCCGCGGGCAGGCGACCGCCACGGAAGACCCTTCCCCTCCCCGCCGAACAGTTATGGCCGTTCGGTGACTCGTATTCGATACGGGAATGACTGACGCCGACGGTGCCGACGGGACCGACGGGGCGCTGGGTCGCTGTCCGGAGTGCGGGGCCGACGTCCCCGCGACCGCGGTGCTCATCGAGTACGAGGACGACGACGGCGAGGCCGCGTACGCCGCCTGTCCGTCGTGCGATACCGTCGTGAAGCCGCGCTCGTAACCCACAGGGACTTTGCCGGGCCGCCCGAAGAACCGGTAGATGCGCACACGACTGCGAACGCTTCTCGTCGTCGTTCTCCTCGTCGCGTCGAGCGCGGCGACGGCGAACGCGACAGCCGCCGGCGCGTCGGGCGTCGATCGGGGGAGCGCGAGCGCGAGCGCGACTGCGCCCGCGACCGACACTCCCGCGCCCGCACAGGCCGACGACGCGACCGACTCGAACCGATCTATCGGCTACGTCGACGGCTATCGGTACGACACCGCGATCGACGTCGATCAGTCCGACGGGCTGAGCGACGCGGAGATCCGCGCGTACGTCCGGCGGACGATGGCGCGCGTCGAACGCCTCCGCGGGCACGACTTCGAGACGCCGGTCCCCGTGAACGTCATGTCGCGGGACGCGTACCGCGCGAACCGATCGAACGCGCCGACGAACGCGACGTACGCGCGGTGGAACCAACAGGTGTGGGAGGCCGCCCTGATCGTCGGCGACGAGACGAACCTTTCCTCGGCGACGTCCTCGTACTACTCGAACAGCGTCCAAGGGTTCTACTCGCCGAGCGACGACGCCATCGAGATCATCGTCCCCTCCGGGAAGCGGGCGTACATCGACCGGGCGACGCTCGCCCACGAGCTGACCCACGCCCTCCAAGATCAGACCTACGACCTCGGTGCGGCGAAGTACGGCGGCGAGACGCAGGACGCGCAACTCGCCACGAGCGGGCTCATCGAGGGCGAGGCTCGATACGTCCAGCGACAGTACACCCGGCGCTGTACGAACGGGACGTGGCGCTGCGTCGCCACGCCGTCGAGCGACGATTCGTCGTCCGACTCCCCGGCGTCGACCGGCCCGTCGCCCCCTCAGAGCCTGCAGTACACGCTCTACTTCCCGTACGCGAGCGGGCCGGGATACGTCAACGAGCTCATCGAGCGCGGCGGCTGGGCGGCTGTCGACGCCGCGTGGCGCGACCCGCCGACCACGACGAGCGAGGTCATCCACGGTGACGCCCCCGCGGTGACGGACGTCGCCGTCGATCGCGACGCGGCGACGAACGGCTGGCGGACGTATCCGAGCGTCGGCGTGAACGGGACGGACACGCTCGGCGAGGCCTCGATATTCATGGGGCTCTGGTGGCAGAGCGCGCGCTACGACGCGGGCGTCGTGCCGACGGACATCCGCGCGGACGACGGCTATCGGACGTTCCGCTACGCCGCGCCGGCCTCGGCGGGGTGGGCGGGCGACGCGGTGCTCCCCTACCGGAACGGCGACGCGGACGGCTTCGTCTGGAAGACCGCGTGGGAGACCGAGACCGACGCGGGCGACTTCGCGGCCGGCTACGTCGCGGCGCTGAAGGCGCACGGCGCGACCCGCGAGGACGGCGTCTGGATCGTCTCCGGGGACGACGGCTATCGGGGCGCGTACCGCGTCGTGCACGCGAACGAGACGGTGACGGTCGTGAACGGCCCGGACGTCGCCGCGGTGAACGACATCCGTCCGTCGCTCGCGGGCAGCGAGAGCTCCCCGGGGACGTCCGGCGGCTCGTCGCCCGGGTTCGGCCTCCTCGCGGGCGCGCTCGCGCTCCTCGGCGCGCTCGTGCTCCTCGTCGCCCTCACGCGACGCCGGTAACGCCGGCTCGCCCGGCCGTCGTCGGTTGACGGACGACCTGAACGCGGACGAGAAGCGGCCCGACTCTTCGCGCTCCGTAGCGAACGCGTTCGGGACGCGCTCGCGGTCGCGCACGACGCTCGCCGACCGGCCGTCGCCGGCGCGCCGGCGACGGCCGCGGTATCCTTGACTATCGTTACGTACATATATAGTAATGTTTTTACATCACGTACGATCAATTCGCGGTGAAACATGTCGGAAAAGATCACGCATTCGCGTCGACGGTTCCTCCAGGCGACGGGCGCGCTCGGTGCGGCCGCCGTCGCCGGCGGCTCCGAGGGCGTTAGCGCCCAGGAGATGCAGACGTACGGCGACGGGTCGCGCCCGGCGCCGCCGGAGACGGACGTCGAGGCGATCCTCGCGGAGATGAGCGTCGATGAGAAGATCGGGCAGATGATCCAGGCGAACGTCTCGACGGTCGACGCGAACGAGATTGCGTCGCTGTTCACCGACTACCACGTCGGTTCGCTCCTCACCGGCTCGGCCTACCCGCCGTCGCGCGATCCCGTCGAACTCGCCAAGGGCGTCAACGCCCTCCAGGAGTACGCGATCGGCGAGGGAAACGGCGTCCCGTTCGTCTACGGCCTCGACACTGTCCACGGGAACGTCACCGTCGAGGGGGCGACGGCGTTCCCGCACAACGTCGGGATGGGCGCGACGCGGGACCCCGAGCTGATGGCGGCCGCGGCGAGACACACCGGTGACTCGGCGTCCGCGATCGGCGCCCACTGGGGGTTCGCCCCGACGAGCGGGATCGCCCGCGACCCCCGCTGGGGGCGCTTCTACGAGACGCTCTCCGAGGACCCGCACCTGACGGGCGAGCTCGGCGCGGCGGCCGTTCGCGGCCTCCAGGAGGGCGACGCGGAACACGGCGGCGTCGCCGCGAGCGTGAAGCACTTCGCCGCGTACAGCGAGCCGCAGAACGGCGACGACCGCAGTCCCGCCCGCATCCCGGTCCGCGACCTCGTGGAGAACCACCTCGTCCCCCACCACATGGGCCTCCAGGAGGAGCCCCTGACGGTGATGATCAACAGCGGCTCCGTCAACGGCGTGCCCGCGCACGCCTCCTCGTGGCTCCTCACCGACGTCCTCCGCGACCGGATGGGCTTCGAGGGCCTCGCCGTCTCCGACTGGAACGACTTCCACCGGATGGTCGAGATGCACGAGTACGCCCCGGACCTCCGGGCGGCCGTGAAAGCCGGCGTCAACGCCGGCGTCGACATGGCGATGCTCTCCGATCTCTCGCACGTCGATGAGTTCCACGCGGCGCTTCGCGACCTCGTCGAGGCCGGCGAGGTGCCGGAGTCGCGCATCGACGAGGCCGCGCGGCGCTCGCTCGAACTGAAGGCCGAACTCGGCCTCCTCGACGACCCGTACGTCGACCCGACGCGCGCCCCGGACGTCGTCGGCGGCGCGAAGGACGCCGCTCGCGAGGCCGTCCGCGAGTCCCTCACCCTCCTGAAGAACGAGGGCGACGCGCTCCCGCTCGCCCCGACGCAGAACGTCGTGCTCGCCGGCCCGAACGTCGACGACGTCCGCGCGCAGTGCGGCGGGTGGACCATCGGCTGGCAGGGCCTCCACGCCGACGACGCGAAACCGTGGGCGACGACCATCGCGGACGGCGTGCGCTCGCGGGCCATCGGCGGCGTCGCCGTCCACGAGACCGGCTACGCGTTCAACCGCTGGAGCGACGACGAGTGGTCCCTCGACGCCGAGACGAAGGCCGCGATCGTCGCGGACGCGAAGACCGCCGACCGCGTCGTCCTCGTCCTCGGCGAGGGACCGTACGCCGAGGGGTTCGGGAACACGGACGAACTCGCCCTCCCGGCCGCCCAGCGTGAGCTCGTGGACGCCGTGGCCGACCTCGACACGGAGGTCGTCGGTCTCCTCGTCGCCGGCCGGCCGCGCGGGACGAGCGAGACGCTCGCCAAGCTCGACGCCTTCGTGATGGCGTACTATCCGGGGAGCGCCGGCGGCGCCGTCGCGGACGTCCTCTACGGCGACGCCGACCCCGGCGGACGCCTCGCCTTCCGCTGGCCGGACGGCGTCGGGCAAGTGCCGAACTACTACAACCAGTACCACCCCGCGAAGGACAACGCGGACGCGCTCTTCGACTTCGGCGCGGGGCAGAGTTACACGGAGTTCGCGTTCTCCGATCTCACCGTCTCGCCGTCCACGGTCGCGGACGCCGCGCGCACGGGCACCGCGACGGCGAGCGTGACCGTGACGAACACCGGCGACCGGACGGGTACCGCGCTCGCCGAGGCCTTCTACACGGAGGCGTACGGCTCCGTCCAGTACCCGCGGCGCAAACGCCTCGGTTCCGAGAAGGTCGAACTCGCGCCCGGGCGCTCGCGGCGCGTGACGGTCGAGTTCCCGCTCGCCGCGCTCGCCGTCGTCCCCGGCGAGGTGCCGGGCGACGCGGACCCGGTCGTCGAGGCCGGCGACTTCACCGTCGAACTCGGCGGGGAGACGGCGACGCTCACGGTGGGCGAGACCGTCCCGCTCGACCCGACGCCCGGCGCGAGCGAGTGACGCGGGACGCGTGACACCCGTGCTACCGGGCGTCGCGCAACCCTTATCGTCGCGTTCGGCGTAGTACCCTCTGTAATGGCACGCGGAACGGTTGACTTCTTCAACCAAACTGGCGGTTACGGTTTCATCGAGACTGACGACGCGGACGAGGACGTCTTCTTCCACATGGAGGACGTCGGCGGCGCGGACCTCACCGAGGGCGAAGAGATTGAGTTCGACATCGAGGAGGCCCAGAAGGGCCCGCGCGCGACGAACGTCACGCGCGTCTAACTCCGGCACGAACACGAGAACACGTTTTTTCGAGACGCCGCGTTGAGAGCGGCGGCGACGGATCGCCCGGTTCTTCTTCGTCGAACGCGTCCCCCGAACCATGGCGATGGATTCACTCCCCAGTCGGCCGCTCACCATCGCGGAGGGGCGCGCGCTCCACCGCAGCGACGCCTTCCGAATGGTCGCGCCCGCGAGCGCGCACACCGCCCGCGGCGAGGACGAACGCCTCGTCTCCGCGCTCGTGCTCGTGCGCGACGGGATCGTGCAGGGCGTCGGCTACGACCTCGGTGCGGACGAGTGGACGGTCGTCTACAGCGAGTCCTTCGAGGAGGCAGCGAACCCCGAGGAGCGCGCCGCCGCCGAGGGCGTCGTCGCGGCCGCGGAGGAGCACGCGCAGGCCGCCAACGAGGCGCTCCGCGAGTGGGCGGGCCACGAGGACCGGGAGTTCGAGGCCGTCGAGGACTCCGCGGTCGCGGCCGAGGCCGGCGAGAGCGAGCGCGCCCGCGCGCTCTTCGAGCGCTATCGCGCCGCGAGCGGCGACGACGCGGACGACGAGTAGCGTTCGCGTGGGTTTTTCCCGGCGGCGCGCGAGTGGCCGGTATGACGCGTTTCCTCGTCGCGACCGACTCCGTCCACACGACCGCGGCCGCCTGCGACTACCTCGGTCCCCGACTCGACGCCGGCGACTCCGTTCGCGTCGTCGGCGTCACCGAGGACGGCTCGCGCGACGCCGGCGACGCCGTGAACGTCGCGTCGGCGCGCCTCACGACGCCGACCGTCGAGACCGCGGTCCGCGACGGCGAGGCCGTCGACGAGATCCGGGAGGAACTCGAACGGGGCGGCGTCGACGAACTCGTCGTCGGCGCGCACGAACCCGGCCCCGGCGCGGAGTCCGGCCTCGGCCGGACCGCGCGCGCGCTCGTCGGCCGCGTCGAGGTCCCCTGCGTGGTGTTGCCGCCCGTCGGGCTGGAGTAGCTACTCGATCTCCGTCGCGACGCGCGCCGGGTTCCCGCGCACGACGACGCCCTCCGGGACGTCCTCGGTGACGACGGCTCCCGACGCGACGACGCTGTCGTCGCCGATACTCACGCCCGGGTTCACGACGGCGCGCCCGCCGAGCCACACCCGATCCCCGATCGCCACCGGTTCCCCGTACTCCTCGCCGGCGGCGCGCTCGGCCGGGTCCAGCGGATGCGTCGCCGTGTAGACGTGGGCGCCCGGCCCGAGCAGGCAGTCGTCCCCGATCTCGACCCGGCAGACGTCGAGGATCACGCAGTCGACGTTCGCGTAGAAGCCGTCGCCGACGTGGACGTGCTCGCCGTAGTCGCAGTGGAACGGCGGCTCGATGGACACGTCCTCGCCGACGGAGCCGAGCAGCCTTTCGAGGATCTCGCGTCGCTCGCCGTCGGCGCCCGGGGCGGTGTCGTCGTAGCGCGCGGTCAGCTCTCGCGCCCGCTCGCGCGCCGCGACCAGCTCGGGATCGCTCGGGTCGTACCGCTCGCCGGCCACCATCTTCTCCCGTTCACTCGTCACGTCCGGGAGTCGACGCGCACGACGATAGGGGTGGCGGGTCACCGCGGCGTCCCGCTCCGGTCGCCGCCGCGTTCGTCGTGGCGGCACCGACGTCCTCACGGGGCGCGCCACGCCCGATCGGGTCTTCGACGCCTCCCTATCGGTCGGCGTCGCCGTCCTCGTCGGTGAAGTCGAGGGCGCAGGAGTTGATGCAGTAGCGCTCGCCGGTCTCCGTCGGGCCGTCCTGAAAGACGTGCCCGAGGTGACCGCCGCAGTTCGCACAGACGACTTCGGTGCGGACCATCCCGTGGCTGGTGTCCTCCCGGCGCTCGACGCTGCCCTCGATGGCGTCGTCGAAGCTCGGCCACCCCGATCCCTCGCCGTCGAACTTCGTCTCGGAGTCGAAGAGCGCGGCGTCGCAGCCCGCACAGCGGTAGACGCCGTCGTCGTCCTTGCCAATGAACTCCCCGGTGAACTTCGCTTCCGTCCCCCGCTCGCGGAGGACGCGGTACTCCTCGTCGTCGAGGCGTTCTCGCCACTCGGCGTCGCTCTGCGGGAGGCCCTCCTCGGCGTCACTCATGCGTGCTCGAAGGGGCGCCGCGGCTTTAGGGGTGACGACGGCTCGGGACGACGGCTCGTGTCGAGGCGAGGGCGACCCGGGCGGTCACTCCCGATAGCGTTCGCGCCAGCGCGGCACGGCGCGGCCGTAGAGGACGTGACCGACGCCGGCGAGAGCGAGTCCCGCGACGACGAGCGCCGCGGCCAGCGGCGCGCTCAGCGGAGCGGCGACGAAGCCGACGACGAGTACCGGAACCAGGGGGAGGGCGACGCCGAGCGTGAAGCCCGCGAACAACACGGTGTCGAAGAGGAACTCGTTCGGCCGGGTACCGGCGAGCGCGACCGTGAGGCCGAACAGGTAGGCCTGCAGACCGACGCAGAGCGCGAGGCCGGCGAGCGCGTCGAGGATGGCGGCGCCACGCCAGAGCGCGGCGGCGGCGTAGCACGCCACCCCGGTCGGGAGACCGAGCACCGCGAAGGCGCGGCGCTTCGCGTCGAAGACCGCGCTCGTATCGATCGGGAGCGTCGCGTACGTCGTCGGGTCGTCGAACTGCGTGAGCCAGTTGTACGTCGTGAACGCCGTCAGCCCGAGGATCGACCCGAACGCGACGCCGGGGAGGACGCGGAGGCCGACGACGGACTCGGCGAGGGAGACGAGGAAGGCGCTCACGGCCACCAGGATGCCCGCGGAGAGGAGCACCTTCCAGTAGCCGCCGGCGGAGCGCGAGACGTCCAGCATCGTCTTGACGAAGACCGGGTCGTCCCACGCGGGGACGCGGCGCCGCCACGCGCGGTAGGCGTTCTCGGCGGTGCGCGCCGGCGGTTCGTGCTCCGGGTCGTAGGCGAGCGCGGCGACGGCGAGGAGACAGAGCGGCGGGACGGCGGCCGCGACGGCGCTCGTGATGCCGGGCGCGACGAAGAGCGCGTAGGGCGTCGCCGCCGCGACCGGGAGACCGGCGACGGCCGCCGCACCGAGCGCGCACGCGACGAGCGCCGCGACGACCTTGCCGGGACGGCCGCGGGTGGCGAGCGACACCGCCGCGACCGTCGCGCAGAGGCCGAGCCCGAACGTCCAGACGAGCGTCAGCCAGAGGAGCGCGAGCTCGGCGAGGGGGAGGAGCGGCGCGAACGCGACGGCGAGCGGCAGGAGGAGGAGGACGGCGTAGTAGCCGACGTCCTTCAGGAGGAAGAGCCCGAGGAGCCGGCGCTGGCGCAGCGGGAGCGTGTGCGCGCTGAAGACGACGAGCGTCGTCTCGCCCAAGAGCCCGCGCATCGCGTCGCGGCCGACGAGGCCGACCGTGCCCGTCTGGAGGCCGAAGAGCGCGACGAGGACGTGCGCGCCCGCGACGACCGTCTCCGTCCTCGCGCCGGTCGTCCCGAGCGCCCACGCGGTCAGCCCGCCGACGAGCGCGACGAAGACGGGGAACGCGGCGAAGCGCCGCCCGCCGAACAGCCGACTGTGGAGTCGCCACTCCTCGCGGACCATCGCCGCGAGCACCGCGCGGTCGGCGCTCATCGTCCCGCGCCCGCGTCAGCCCCGACACTCGCGTCCGCACCGACCTCGCGGAGGAAGACGTCGAGCAGTCGGTCGCCGTCGAGCGCCGCCGGGCGGCGCGTCGCCACCAGCTCGCCCTCGTGGACGATCTCGACCCGATCGCAGAGGTCGGCCGCGACGTCGATGTCGTGCGTCGAGAGGAAGACCGTGTTCCCGGCGTCTCGATACTCCCGGAGGAAGCGTTTTACGGCCTCCTGCACGATCGGGTCGAGGTTCGCCAGCGGCTCGTCGATGAAGACGAGGTCGGGGTCGTGGAGGAACGCCGCGGTGATCATCACCTTCTGCTGTTGGCCCCGCGAGAGGTCGGTGTGCATCGTGTCAAGCTTCGCCCCGTAGGCGAGCCGGTCGGCCCACGTCTCGACGCGCTCGTTCACCGTCGCGGCGTCGAGGTCGCGCACCGACCCGACGAAGTCGAAGTACTCGCGCGGCGTCATGAAGCTCGGCGGGGACTCCTGCTCGGGGAGGATCCCGACGCGCTCGCGGACGCCGATCGGATCGGCGGCGGGATCGACACCGAGGACGGACGCCGTGCCCGCGTCGGGGCGGAGCTGACCGGTGAGGATCCGGATCGTGGTGCTCTTGCCCGCGCCGTTCGGCCCGAGGAGGCCGAACAGCTCGCCCGCGGGGACGTCGAGCGTCAGCCCCGCGAGCGCCGTGAGGTCGCCGTACGACTTGCGGAGATCCGCGGTGGCGATCGCGTTCACGTCACCGGCGTCGCCCGCCGCCGGCAAATAGCCTCGCGTCGCGGCGACGGCGAGGGAACGGCGAGAGGACGGCGCGACGACGCCACCGCCCGCCGCGGTGGGCACGTTTTTGTCCGCGCCGCGCGGATCACGACCCATGTCGCTCCCCGGTCCCGCCGCGTTCGCCCGCCGCTGTCTCGCGTCGCTCGTCCGTCGCCCCGCGGACGCGCTCGCGCCGTACCTCCACGAGTCCTACTCGGAGCGTCCGACGCTGAGCGAGGAGTGGCTGACGATCACCGCGGGCGCGGGCTCGTCCGTCGTCGTCGCCGCCACGACCGCTCTCGCGCTCGCGCTCAGCGCGGCCTACGCGCTCCTGTACGTCGGGCTTCGGGTGCTTCGACGCGGCGTGAGCCGTGTCGGTGCGGGCGCGCGATCCCGACTCGGGCGCTGATCGTCAGCCGGGAGGGTCGACGCAGTCGACGGCGTCGCGCGCGAGGGACTCCAGCCCGCGGCGCAACCGCTCGGAGGCGGCCTGCCGGGAGACGTCGAGCGCCCCGGCGACGTCCGCCAGCGTCGCCTCACGCGGGACCGAGAAGTAGCCGGCGTCGACCGCCGCAGCCAGCGTCTCGCGTTGCTTTCGCGTCAGTCGCTCCGCCTCCGCGTCGCGGCTCGCCCCGAGGGAGCGGGTCGTGACGTCGATGCCGACGTCGACGAGCGCCTCGCGGAACGCGACGAGCGCGTCCCGGTCGGGGAACCGGAGACGGAACGACGCGTACTCCGGGGTCGCGCCCACGTCGAGGACGGGCGCACCGACGTCGAGCGCCGTTTCGTAGATCGACGGCGTCGACGGCGCGAGTTGGACCCGATAGAGTCGCCGGTCGCCACCGACATCGTCACCGTCGTCGAGACAGTCGACGCGCGCGGTGTCGTCGGCCGACGCGAGCGCGTCCGCGAAGCGCTCGAGATCCCGACCGCTCGCCCACACGAACAACACCGGACGGCTCGGATCCGCCGCCATCGTCGCCTCCACCTCGACCGTCGTTGAGGGGGCGGCGGCCAACGCCGTGACGAGCGAGAAGTCCGCACAGTGGAGGTGTAGTGTGGCGACGAGCGTCATCGCTGCCCGTAGGCCGTTGACGAATAAGAGCCCGCGGATCGATACTCGTCGCTCGTCTCAACCTTTTTTACCCGCCGCGCGCGAACGCTGTGGTGATGGATCCCGTGCGCGCCATGACGTACAACGTCCGCGTCGACACCCCCGAGGACGGCGAGGACGGCTGGCCGTACCGGCGCGACGCGGTCGCCGGGACGATCCGCTATCACGACCCGGACGTTCTCGGCCTCCAAGAGCTCCTCGCCGGTCAGCTCGCGGACGTCCGCGAACGCCTCGATCGATACCGGTTCGTCGGGCGCTCGCGCGGCGCCGGCGAGGCGACCGACGAGTACGTCCCCGTCGGCTACGCCCACGACCGCTTCGAGCTCGTCGAGTCCGAGACCTTCTGGCTCTCCGAGACGCCGACCGTCGCCGGGAGCGTCGGCTGGGACGCCGCTCACCCCCGCGTCTGTACGTCCGCGCGCCTCCGCGAGCGCGCGAGCGGCGAGCAGTTCGTCGTCTACTGCATCCACCTCGACCACGAGGGCCGGACGGCCCGCAAGCGCGGCGCCGAACTCGTCCGGGCGCGCGTCGCCGCGAGCGACGCCCCGGCGATCGTCCTCGGCGACTTCAACTGCGAGGCGGGCGACCCCGCCCACGACGCCCTCACCGAGTCGCTCCGCGATTCGCGCGCCGCCGCGACGTACGACCACGGCCCGAACACCACGCGCAACGATTATCGAACCCTCCACGCCGACTGGACGATCGACCACGTCCTCCTCAGCGACGCGTGGGCCGTCGACGCCCGCGCCGTCTGTAGCGATCAGTACGCCAACGGGCGCTATCCCTCCGATCACCTCCCCGTCGTCGTCGACCTCTCCTGAACGCCGTCCCCCCTCCACCCTCGTCCTCTCCCCCCGCTCGCGCCTCTCGGTTCGGTCGGCGCTCGCTTCGGGCGGGGGCGTCGCGCTCGACGTCTCCGAAGCTATTCCCCGCCGGCGGTCGAAGCGCCGCGTATGCAGGACTTCGATCTCGTCGTCGTCGGCTCGGGCTCCGGACTGGACGTCGCCTCGGTCGCCGCTCGACAGGGACAGGACGTCGCCGTCGTCGAGGACGGCCCGCTCGGCGGTACGTGTCTCAATCGCGGCTGCGTCCCCTCGAAGATGCTCGTCCACCGCGCCGACGTGAAACGCGGCGTCGACACCGCGGACGAGTTCGGCATCGACGCCACCGTCGAGGACGTCGACTTCTCGGGGATGGTCGCGGAGGTCTCCGACCACGTCGATCGGGACAGCGCGTCGATCCGCCGCGGGATCGAGGCCTCAGAGAACCACACGCTCTTCGACGACACCGGTCGGTTCGTCGACGAGCGCACCCTCGCGGTCGGCGACGAGACGATCCGCGGCGAGGCGGTCGTCGTCGCCGCCGGCACCCGACCCGCGATCCCGGACGTCGAGGGCATCGAGGACGTCGACTACTGGACGAGCACCGAGGCGCTTCGCGCCGACGCGCCCCCCGAGCACCTCGTGATCGTCGGCGGCGGCTACGTCGCCGCGGAGCTCGCCCACTACTTCGGGACGTTCGGAAGCGACGTGACCATCGTCGGTCGCCGCGGCGCGCTCCTCCCCGGCGAGGACCCCGCGGTCGCTCGTCACTTCACCGAGCGCTACGAGCGGCGCTTCGACGTTCGGACGGGCTTCGAGGCGAGCGCGGTCCGCGAGACCGGCGACGGGATCGCGCTCGACGCCGAGACCGTCGACGGCGACGACACCGCGACCGTCCGCGGCGATCAGCTCCTCGTCGCCGCCGGCCGCGTCCCGAACACGGATCGCCTCGACGCCGCGGCGGGCGGGATCGAGACGACGGACAGAGGGTACGTGGCGACGAACCGCTACCTCGAAACGAGCGCGGAGAACGTCTGGGCGCTCGGCGACATCGTCGGGCGCTACCCCTACAAGCACGCCGCGAATCACGAGGCGAGCACGGTCATCGCGAACGTGCTCCGCGACGAACGCGACGCCGTCGACTACACCGCGATGCCCCACGCCGTCTTCGCGGACCCCCAAGTCGCCGCCGTCGGCGTCACGGAGGCCGACCTCCGCGCCGAATCGCGCGAGTATCGCGTCGGCGGCTACGAGTACGCCGACACCGCGATGGGGTCGGCGATGGGCGACCCGCCCGGCTTCGTCAAGGTCCTCGTCGCGCCCGACGGCGAGATCCTCGGGACGCACGTCGTCGGCCCCCACGCCTCCCAACTCGTCCACGAGGTCTGCGTGGCGATGCGGGCCGGGAGCGGCACCGTCGCCGACATCCGCGACACGATCCACGTCCACCCCGCGCTCAACGAGGTCGTCGCGCGCGCCTTCGGCGGCCGGTTCAGCGACCCCGACGAGCGACGCTGAAGCTTCCGTGAAACTGTGTCACGTCGCCTCGCTCTCGGCGGGGCTATCATCGCTGTCAGTCTCGTCGCTGCCGTGCTCCGCGTCGGCCACGTCCGCGGTCACCTCCGATGGACGCGGCGGCTCGTACACGAGCGTGAGATCATCTGAAAGCGCGTAGAAACGTCCGTCGTCGATGTTCTCGACGACTCCCGTGTCGGCGTCAATAGCGAAGTCAACCACGTCCGCAAGCGTGTCGGCGAACGCGAGGTCACGATTCTGAACGGCGGTGGGAAGGCGCGCACGGACGATCCAGTCGTCGAACTCCGATCGGTCACGCTCGAATGAGAGACGCTCGCGTTCGTCGTCGTCCAACTCGAGAATGCCGCTCCGCTTGGTACCGACGAGCGCAGCGAGTGCGATGACACCGACGAAGAAGGCGAGCGGGCCGCCGATGCGCTGGAGCGGGCCGTATGTTCGGGGAACAGACACCGTTCGGGTTCGGGTTGCGGCCTGCCTGACGGAATCGTGCGAACCGACAGTGTACGTCGACCCCGAGAACGAGAGGGGGAGCGTTTTCGTGAACGCGAGCGTCGTCGGCGCTCCCTCAACGGGACCGGAGACCGTGGCGTCGACGACGACAGCCGTCTCGAGCGTTCCGGGGCCACTGCCAAGTTGGCTGGTAATCCGATCGCGGTGTGCGAGGACTCGGCTGGTGTTCACCCGGAAACTGACGCGAGCGGTGTCGTCACCGCCAAGGCGTTCGACCGTCGCGGCGTCGAGCGGCCTAGTGGTCTGCCAGTAGACGGTGCCGTCCTCTTCGCCGACCGAGCGCGTTCGGAGGCGAGAGTCGAGCGTCACCGATACCGGTGTGTCGGCGGGCGGACGCTGGCGGAGCGTGAACGCTCCGTGCATGATCGGAGAGACGCCGACGAAGTACGTCGAACGGTTTTCCAATTGCGTGCCGACCGGGAAGACAGGGTTCGATTCGGTGACGGTCGCGTTCTGCTCGAACCCTCCACTAACTGCCCACGCCTCCACGGTGCGTTGTGTCTCGGTCGTTCCGGGTGCGGCGTAGGCACCGTAGGTCGCATATCCGCCGAACACGGCGAGCAACAGTGCGACGACAGCGAGGGCGGCGAGACAATTTCCGAGCGTCGCCCGCACCTGGAGGCGCCGAGAGCGTTCGGCCATTGGCTGGCGTTGTGCGATCACCGCTCAAAGTCCTGTCGGTCAGGTTACTACTACCGGTCACCGGGTGAGCGCGCGACGGATGCGTGCGAGGAGCGATCGGTTGTGGCGAGAGTCGCGCGTTCGGGCACGAATCCGGCCGTCATCAAGGAGGACGGATCCAAGTAGCACCATCATCGCCGCGAGCTCCGCGTCGACGAGGACGATCGGGAGCCAGGGGTGAACGTCGTGTGCGACCGCCAGGACAGGGCGTGGGAGCAACGCGAGATAGCGGTACTCAGTCACGTAGCGCCGGTAGTAGCCGGTGTCGGGCGGTGCGTGCAGTGTCACGGAGGCGTTCACGACCGACCTCGAGGACACGTGTACCTGTGCGGGCGCGGCCGTAACACCGTCGCTCGCTGGCTCCAAGTACACATCGATGGGGACGACACCGCCGTTGTCGACGGGATAGGTGAGCGTTGACGACCCACCGGCGGGGATAACGGTCGGTCGATCTGACTGGAACTCTGCGCTCACGACACCGTACTGTTGCGTGCCCGCGGGGACGACCATCGCCGCCGTCGCGGTCACCACGAGGACCGCGGCGAGCACGCCGATTACGGCGCGTGAGGATACCGCCGCGTTGCGCTCGCGCTCTCGTTCGCGCTCACGTTCCTTCTCGGCCCCGCGGTCAGCCACGACATCGAAGAGGTAGAGGGCGAATGAGAGTGCGAACAACAGATACGTCAATCCGCTCGACCCGAGCAGTGAGCGCGAGCCAGTGAGGACGGCGAGTTGGCGCTGCGTCGACGAAACGGCGTCACGAACGCCCATGACAGCGGTGCCGAGATGCGGGATGGTGACGATGTGGCCGTTCACCTGGAGGGCGTGTGCGACGATCTGTGCGCGCTTTACCGGTGGTTCGCCCCCGTCTTGATCCGGGAAGGGATTCGCGTCGCCCTTCGTGGTGAAGCCACGGCCGGTCCGGTCGACGATCCGGTGAGTTGTCAGGCCGCCGCCGTGTAACTCCTGCGCCTGGAACGTCACGACGTCACCCTCGTCGACGTCGCCGCTCACGGCCGACGGGACCGCGATGAACCCGTCGCCCGGGTCGATGGTTCCGGTCATGCTCCCGGTCGTGACGTAGCCGAGAAGGACGGGATAGCCGAGGACTTGACCGGCAATCAACGAGAGGACGACGACGGCGACGAAGGCTTGGCCCGCGAGACTGAGCACGCGTCGCGGTGTCATTCGGCCAATCATTGGCGTGGTCAGGCAAAAACCCACCGGGGTGACACGTTACGACGATCGCGGTTCGGGCATCCGCGCGAACGCATCCGTCTGCAACGCGACGTACGGCACGAGGAACGCCAGACAGTACCCGAGAAGGTGGACATAGAGGTTCACTACCGAACCGCCGACCCGGGGCTGCGGGAATCCCGCGAACGGGAACCCGAACACGACGACAACGCCGAGAAGGAAGCAGTCTCCCCATCCCCGTCGGTCACGCACCGAACGGGCGAGCGTCGTGATCAGCCCACGCCGGAGCGTCGAGACACCGTAGAGTGCGGTCGCGCTGACCACGAACGCGGTGGCCCCCATCGCTACTCGTGAATCCGGGAGCGCGACTGCAACAACGACAACGAGCGACGCGAGAAACACCCCGGGTGCCTGTCGCACCCACGCGCCGGCCGACAGCCGGTGCTTCGCGTACGTTGCGAGCGCCAGCGGTACGAACCCCGCGAACGCAGCCACCACACCCGAGAATCCGTAGGTGACGGCGTTCCGGGGAACGGCGAGATTGAGCGCCGAGAGTATCGGTGGAAACGCCACTAGATACGTGAGTGCTGACGCGAGGAACAGGTGTCGACGTTCGGCGAGCACCGCCAATACGTAGCCCGTGCCCGCGAGGAGCACGTAGCCGACGACGTCAGCGAGAAGGTGTGCAAGACGAAAGTGCACGACATTCGCCCCGTAGGCCGTCACGAGCGTCGGCTCCCGGTACGAGAACACGAGTGACGACCGGAGCGACGCGGGAAGCGCGAACACCCCCACGAGCGCGACGGGGACGACGGCGAGTGCGACGGCGTCCCGGAGCCGCCCCCGTTCGTGGAGCACAATGAGGACCGAGGCTCCCGTATCCGGTGGTCTCGACACGTCCGATACTGCGGGCGCGAACCCCAAAACGTCTCTCACCGCCACCGCCGCCACGCGGCGAGCAGTCCCGCCACGAGCACGAGCGCGCCCAGCAGTCCACTGAGCGCTCGCCACTCGATCGCCGCCGGTTCCGCCACCGCTTCGCGCGTCCGCGTCGACTCCGTCGACGTCCCGCTCGTCGTGGTCGTCGTCTCGCTCTCGCTCGTTCCAGCGATCGTCCCCGACGGGACAGCGCCGACGGAGAGCGTGCCCGCTGAGGTGTTTCCGACCGCGACGCGGTGTTCGCCCGGCGTCGCGTTCAGCGTGAACGTCACCGTCGTCATCGTGTCGCGCGCCAGCGAGACTGAACGAGTCGCCACGGTCGCACCGTCGACCCGGAGTGCCACCGACTCAGTCCCCCGTGCCGCGCCCTCGTTCCTGACCGTTGCGCGCACCGACGCAGATTCGTTTGCTGGGACGGACTGCGTCGCAAGCGAGGCGTTCGACACCGCAAACGCGGGGACGCGCGCCCCGACGACGAACGGCGAGAAGCCGTCCGTCTCCGCCACGAAGCGCACCCGACCGTCGCGTGAGCCGGCCACCGTCGTCTCGAGCGCGCGCCAGTCATCATCCGCGCCGTGATAGACGACGAAGCGATCCCGCGAGACGTCGGCACGCTCCAGGTACGCCTGCGAGACGCTGAACTGGAAGCGCCCCCCGTCCGTCGCGCCGTCCGCGACGTCCACGCCGAACGCCCCGAGTTCGTCGACGCCCCGTCCGCCGACTCTGAGAGAGTTATCCCGGCGCGACACCGAGAGGTCGAACGACGACCGTTGTGCGTTCACGTCAATCCCATCCAGCGTCACCGTTTCCCCTTGGCCGTCCTGTGCGACGGTCAGCGGACTCCCGTCCAGCGTCACCGATTCCCCGACGGCCGCATCGTTGACCGCGTAGTCGAGCGTTCCGTCGTCCCCGGCCGTCGACTGCACGGTCGGCGGCGCGCTCGTGCCTTCACCTCCGTTCCCGCCCTTGTCTCCGCCGTCCGACGGCGAGGGCCCTCCGACTCGCGCGTGTACGGTGAGGTCTTGGATCAATCCGTCCGTCGCGCCGTCGCGCGTATCAACAGTGAATCCCACCGCCACCGTCCCGTTTGGCGCGAGCGTCACGTTCTCCCCGACCGACTGGATCGCGTGCCCACGCGCGTAGAACGTCACGTCCGGCGAGTCGTCCGTCACCCAGACGTCCGCGTACTCCGAGCCGTTGTGTCGGATCAGAAACACCCGGTCGAACCGGGTGACGGCGTTCGGATTGATACCCGCGCCCGAAACGTCCGGGTTCGACGCCGTGAGGTCCACGACGAGGTCGCCGTCACGCATGTAGGCGTAGTCACCGTGCGGTGAGTCGGCGGGCGCGAGCGAGACGTGCTCCGAGACGTGATCGCCACCCGCGAACAGCGGTGCGCCTAGCGACGGGAACGCTAAGGTTCCCGCCAAGAAGAGGGCGAATACCGCGACGGCGAGGTGCCTCATAAAGATGCCCACCGACGGAGTCGAACCGTCGCAAATACCGAAGATGGGTGTGATGCGACCGCTCAGTCCGCCGTCGCGTCGGCGTGGATCGTGAGCGTCACGTCGTACTCGTCCTCACGGACGGGCACGCCGTGCGTGTCGATCTCGAGGCCGCAGCGGAGTTGGTTGCCGACGTCCATCGGGTCTGAGGGGCTCTCCTCAGTTAGGAGATTGCCAGTATCGACGTCGTACATCGTCACCGTCGGAACGCCGTCGGTCTCGGCCTGCGTGCTGTAGAGCTTGACCGGCTGCGTGCCCTGGTTCTCGGCGGCGAACAAGCCCTGTTCAGCGTTATCCGCGTCGCCGCCGAAGCGGTAGACCGAGTCCGTTCCGAGACCTTCGGGGTCGGTTCCACCGTAGTCGTCCTCGCCCGGACCCGGAATGTCGAAGCCAATGGTACCTCCGTCAGTATACGATCGACGGCCGTTTCCTTGCTCATTGAGCTTGAGAAACGCCGTAGAATCGTTAGCGACCGAGATGGAGACGGTTCGTTTAGCGCTGACGCTGGTGAACGCACCCGAGCCGACGGCAAAGACACCACTCGCAGTGAGGCTACCGAGGCCGGCGATGAGGGTGCGCCGCTTCATCGGTCTATTCTTCCTCGGAGTTCAATTCCGCCTTCAGGGAGTCTGTAACGGCGGTCGCGTCTGCGACGATCTCCATCGAGATGTCTACGTCCTTATCCGAATCGGGAGTCTTCACGTAGAGACCGAAGCTGAGCTCCTCTCCCGTGTCAAGGAGGAACTCTTCTTTCCGGTCGTCTTCGTTCTCACCATACGCGCTGTAGGTGTAAGGGGGACTGTGGAACCCACCCGTCAGGCTGATCTGGTCGTCTGCCACTCCACCATCGAGATTCCCCGTCGCTTCCTTCTCGTAGTCACCGTGCGGGCGGTTCGTCGCCTGCGGGTCGATACGGAGGTTCTCGGAATCACCCTTCCAAGTCGAATTGGCGTTATCGATGGAGCTCGGGGGGACGTACACCAGCACGGGCTCGGTGCCCTGGTTTTGAATCCTAACGATGTCGTTGATCTGGGTGGTCGCGTTGCGGTTCAGGCCACTACCGTCTCCCTCAGGAGTAGCATCGCCATCCAGATTGAACGAGACAGCGCCGCTACTTGCGTTACTAACGTACGCGCTATTCTTGGCGTCTGTCGTCGTGAACGCTAGGTACGCATCGTTGTCGGACGCGGTCTCAAGCGAAACGGAACGACTCGCGCTCACGCTCGTGAACGCGCCCGTACCGATTCCGGCCGCCCCGGCGGCGGTGACCGATCCCATTGCGGCGAGGAACTTGCGTCGTTGCATAGTTGGTGTGTCCCGGGTCACCCCGGCGACGTTCACCCCTTAGGGCGTACCCCCTGTGGTAATGAGTGACCTGACACGCCCTCAGCGATGGCCTGCGCTCGATGGTGGCGTCGAAGGCGGTGGCTGTGCGGGCGGAAGAGGAGGCTTTCGCGGGCGGAACGCAGGGTCTAAAACGGTGATTTTGGACCGAAAGGTGGGCTTGAGAACCTAAATAGGGCGTAAACGGAGCGATCGGACGCCATCGCAGTGCTGACTGTGTGAGCGCGACGCCCGGCCTCGCGTGTGCCACCACCTCCGTGAGCGTCTGGATGACGCGGTAGCTATATTCACCGGTTGATTAGAATGCATTTTTGAGCAACACTTATGCTGAGTAATATCAGTGAATCAACCGTTGTGGCATCTGCTTCAGGGCAAATGGGGGAGGAGCAGTCCGGGGAGCTGACGGAGGATGACCTGTTTGAGGTGCTCTCGAACAGACGCCGCCGATACGCCGTCCACGCACTCAAAGACGAGGAAGAAGGGGCTACAATCGGCGACGTCGCCGAGCAGGTCGCAGCTTGGGAGTACGACACGGAGGTCGAGGCCGTCTCCTACGACGAACGCAAGCGCGTCTACACCGCTCTCCAGCAGTCGCATCTACCGAAGATGGACGAAGCCGGCGTCGTCGACTACGACAAGGATCGGGGGACGGTCGAGCCGACGGAGGTGCTCGAGGATGTCGATGTCTATCTCGACGTCGTACGCGGGCGCGAACTCCCGTGGAGCGAGTACTACCTCGGACTTTCGGCCGTGAGCGCCTCCCTTCTCGCCGCCATCTGGATAGACGTTCCCCTATTCAGCGTTCTCTCGGACGTCAGCTGGGCGGTGGTCATCGTCGCCGCGTTTGCGACATCTTCGGCGATCCACACGTACTACGCCCAGACGACAGAGATGAGTGCGACTGACGAACCCCCCGAGCTCGACTATCGATGAACAGCCGTCGCGCGCTTGCGCTCACGCTCGCTGTCGCCGCGGTCTGCGCGATGACTGTCGGTTCGATGGGGTTCAGCAGCGTCAGCGCGAGTCGCGACGTCTCCGTCTCCGTCGCCGATAGTGAGGACGCCTACATCGGCGTGGAGGCCTGCGAGACGCCGAACAACAATTCGAGCGGCAACGGAAGTATCCCTGCGAAGGTGTTCGTGACGAATCAGTACACAGACAGCGTAGACGTAACCGTTTCTGGCAAATCCCGGATTGTTGCCGTTGGCGGCCAACGGCACTTCAACCTAAAAGCGCAGGAAGGGGATACCGTGACAGTGCACGCATCCGGTGACGGCATCGACGCGACCATCCACGCGACTGTCGGGGAAACGAACGACTGTTCCCACCTTGGAAACGGGTAAACTACCACCGACGAAAGCGCCCCCTTCAGTTGGTTCTACGACCGGAGGCTACGGGGCCAGCTATCATCAAACGCGTTCCCAACGGAGTTTTGTTCGCAGTGTGGCGCTCTCAATGACTGACCAGTCCTACACTTGACGCCGCACCGAGCGTGACGGGGCTGCCGAGGACCGTACACGAGGTGCTCCGCCCGTCACTCAATACGTCTGCGTCACCGTAACGTTGAACGTCGCGTTGAGGCCGTCGTTCCGAAACGTGTTCTCCGAGCTCTCGTTCACCGTCAGCGTCACGCTGAAGCGCTGACTCTCACTTGCGTCAAGCGTGCCGAGGTTAACTTCGGACTGTGCGAGATCGTAGAGTGTCTTCGTGCCGTCACCATCTCTGTCGTTGATGTATTTTATAATCGACAACCCGCCGTACTGCAACGTCGTGATGTCGAGTAGTTTCGCGGTCTCATCGGCACTAATGTCTGTCCCGTCGGCTGTCGACCCGTTCGCGTCACGTTCCGTGTACGTGACGTTCAGGTCAGCGGTGCCGTCGAGGTCCCCCAGGTTCGAAATCGTCACGTTCCCGCTAGTTGACGCGCCCGGCCGTAGACTTCCGTTGCTGCCGTCGACGACGCCGCCACCCGAACTGGCCATCGAGAATTCGACCGTCCTGACCTGGATCGTGTTGCTCCCGCTCCGTTCCTGATCGCTGGATAGTGCCATCGTTCCGATACCCGTACTCGCGGCGACGAGGCCGACGACGACGACTGCGATGAGGACATACCGACGTGTACGTCGGATATCTGTCATGATGTGTGCCCGGCGAACTTCCTCGCCGACGTCGATTCCTATGACACTACACCACCGTATGCATGCGCCGCCTGCCGCTCTATCAAGCAGACCGTGCGATCCGGTACGCAGACGCTTCACTGGCCGAATGAAGAAGCAGACGGTCCGTATGACGGTCAGATCCACTCGACGGGTGTTACCCCGGATTCAGCATCGTCGCCATGACACTGCTCACGGTTCCGGGGATGGAGGCCATCCTATTCGACGCCTCTCTTGGTACGTGCGCGAACAGTCGCAATCGATTATCGTCTCCTCCTCGCCTGACGCCGGCGCCTCAGACGCCGGCGGGCGTGTCGAAGTCGTGGTAATGCTCGCCCTTCTCCTTCGTGAGGATGTTGAGCGCGGCGGCGGCGCCGTCGCCCGCGGAGATGACGGCCTGCCACTCCTCGGCGCGCACCATCGCGCCCGTCGCGTACGCGTCGTCGACGCTCGTCTCCATCGTCACGTCGACGTCCACGACGTCCTCGTCCGTGAAGTCGCACCCCAGCTCCTCGGCGAGGTCGCGGTTCGCCCCGGTCGCCAACACGAGGTAGTCCGCGGTGTGCTCCTCGTCCGCGGTGACGACGAACCCCTCCTCGTCCGCCTCGACCGCCGTGACTTCCGTCTCCTCGTGGAGCGTGACGCCGTGGTCGGCGGTCGCCTGCTCGCGCGCCCGGTCGAGGAAGACGTCGCCGTCCATCGAGCGGATGCCGAGGTAGTTGAACAGGTGGGCCTTGTGCATCCACGTCGCGTCGGTGTCGAACGCGACGGCGTCTAGCCCGTTCTTCGACGCGAACAGCGCGGCGCTGAGGCCGGCGGGACCGCCACCGACGACGATGACGTCCGTCTCTGCCATGTCGCGACGTGCGTTCGCATACCGGATAAGCGTTCCCGCCGGGACGGCCCGCCTACTCGACGTGCGCCGGGAGGCGGCGGTGACGGTACCGGAAGAAGGCATCGAGGCCGACCTTCGCCGCCTCGTCCGCGACCGGCGCGAGCGGCCCCGTCGGCGTCCGATAGCGCACCCGGTCGCGACAGCGCGTGCGCTCGCCGTCCGCGTAGAAGAGGTGGGTGTGTTCCCACTCCGGGAACGGCCCCTCGGTCATGACGTCGCGGAAGTACGCGACGCCGTCGCCGCGTTTCCGCTCGACGATCTCTGACGTCCACGCCTGCCGGGGGCCCACGCCGAAGGGGCGGACCGAGAGCTCGACCCGCGATCCCGGATCGAGGACGTCCGGGTCGGGCTCGCCGTCGGGTCCCGTGACGCGCTCGACGCGCATGTTCACCCACGAGGGCGTGAGCGCGACCAGCCCGCCGACGCCCGAGTGGAACGACCACACTCGATCGAGCGGCGCACGCACCCACGACTCGCGTTCGTAAACGGCCATGTGGTGCGTACGGGCGGGGAGTGGAAAACCACTCGGGTCGCTAGCGGTACTCATCGGGGAGGACGTCGCGGTTCGCATCGAGGTGCTCGGCGAGAAACGCGAAGACGGCGTCGGTGCCCTGGAACCCCTCGGCGAGGCGGCCGACGAGCTCGCCATCGACGAAGAGGAGGAGCGTCGGGACCGAGCGGATATCGTAGTCGTCGACGACGTCGAGGTCGCGTTGGGGGTTGCACGTGGCGACGGCGACGCCCGAGGCCTTCGCCACCGCGCCGACGATCGGCTCGATGGCGTCGCAGAGCGTACAGCCCGGCCGGTAGACGTCGACGAGCGCGACGTCGTTGGCGGCGACGAAGGCGTCGATGTCCGCACCGGTCTCCACCGCGACCGGCGTCGTCGGCGTATCGGATCGCTCGGCGAGGGTGCGTGCGTCGCTCACTTCAGGCGCTCCTGCAGGAACGAGGGGTGGGCGGCCGTCACGCCGTCGATGTCGAGGATGTCCTCGCTGATGACGTCGCCGAGAGCGTTCCCGTCCTCGGCGCGGACCTCCGCCATCAGCATGTGGTCGCCGGAGGAGGTGTAGAGCGATCGGATGGAGTCGAGATCCTTCAACGCGCGCGTCGCCTCGACGTATCGCTCGGACTCGACGTCGATGCCGACCATGGCGATGGACTGCCCGGAGAGCTTCTTCGGATCCACCTCCGCCGAGTAGCCGACGATGACGCCCGCCTCCTCCAGTTCGTTCACGTACTTCCGGACGGTCGGCTTCGAGACGTCGGCCCGCTCGGCCAACTCCGCGTACGAGGCCTGCGCGTCCTCCTCCAGCGCCGCGAGTATCCGTTTCTCGGTCGAGTCACTGCTCACGCAGTATCGTTTGGTACCGCGGAAAAAATATCTTCCGAATCCGAAGATCAGGCGTGCCGGTCGATGAAGTCGTAGGAGCGCTCCCACTCTCCGTCTTCGAAGTAGCGCTCCGCGAGGCTTCCCTCCGGCATGTCGCCGCGCGCGCGCTTCTCCTCCTGGTAGGAGGGACGTTCGTCGTCGACGAAGTAGCGACCGGTGAGGACGGTCCCCTCGTAGAGGGCGTTCTCCGTCTCGTACATCGCCTGCTGGGCGGCCTGCCGGTCGTGGAGGTCGTGACCGTACTCCTCGGAGTCCTGGATGTCGACGTACGGGACGTACTGCTTCGCGTCCTTGTTCCACGTCGGACACTGCGTGAGGAAGTCCACGTGGCTGAAGCCGTCGTGCTGGACGGCCTCTTTGATGATCTCCTTCGCCTGGTTCGGGTTGACCGCGGCCGTCCGGGCGACGTAGGACGAACCGGCCGTCAGGCTCAGCGAGAGCGGACGCAGCGGCGTCTTCGCGTTGCCGTTCGGCTGGGTCTTGGACTTGTGGCCCTTCGGGGAAGTCGGCGAGGTCTGGCCCTTCGTCAGGCCGAAGACCTCGTTGTTGAACACGATGTACGTCATGTCGTGGTTCTCCCGGGCCGTGTGGATGAAGTGGTTCCCGCCGATGCCGTAGCCGTCGCCGTCACCGCCCGCCGCGATGACCTCGACGCCGTCGTTCGCCAGCTTCGCCGCGCGGGCGACCGGCAGCGAGCGGCCGTGGATCGTGTGGAACCCGTAGCTGTCGAAGTAGCTGTTGAGCTTCCCCGAGCAGCCGATCCCCGTCGCGAGGAGGATCTCCTCCGGGTTCTTCCCGAGCTCCGACATCGCGCCCTTCAGGGCCTTCAGCACACCGTAGTCACCACAGCCCGGACACCACGTGGGCTGGGGCTCGATGCTGGGCGTGAACTCGTCCTGTTCTACCTCTCGTTCCTCGCCGATTGCGCTAAACGCACTCATGATTTAATCACTACCTGCCGCGGCTTCGAACCGCGTGTTCGAGGAGAGATCCTCGCCGCTCCCGTGCTCTTCGACCGCCTCGACGATCTCGGCGGGTTCGAACGGGTTGCCGTCGTACTTCAGGAGCGAGGAGAGCTTCTCGCCGTACTGCCCGAGGTTCTTCTGGATCACGCCGTGGAACTGCGCCGTCGAGGACATCTCGACGACGAGCACGTCGTCCACGCTCTCGATGAACTCCGTCAGGA
This sequence comes from Halarchaeum nitratireducens, assembly GCF_014647155.1. Taxonomy (GTDB): domain Archaea; phylum Halobacteriota; class Halobacteria; order Halobacteriales; family Halobacteriaceae; genus Halarchaeum; species Halarchaeum nitratireducens. Next base: position 74,541 of record NZ_BMOQ01000007.1, read on the forward strand.
GGTCCGTCGGGAAGGGTGCCATCTCGGAGACGCTGAGCCCCTTGACCGGGTGGCCGTCGGCGTTCAGACGCTCGACGGCCTCCTCGACGGTGCCCGACTGGCTGCCCCAGGAGATGACGCCGTAGTCGGCGGACTCGTCGCCGTAGACCTCCTGGCGCTCGTCGGCGTCGAGGGCCTCGCGGATCGCCGCGAGCTTCTCGTTACGCCGATCGACCTGCGCCTTCCGGTTCGAGGGGCTCTCGCTGATGTGCCCCTCGGGGGTGTGCTCGTTCCCGGTGGCGAGATACCGCCCGCCCTTCTGCCCGGGGATGGAGCGCGGACTGACGCCGTCTTCGCCCTCGTGCTGGAAGCGGTGATAGATCCCCGTCTCGCCGTGGGGCTGGTCCTTCAGCTCCTCCTCCGTGAGGACGCTCCCGAGGTCCGGGTTGGGCTCCTCGTCGAAGGTGCTCTTCGGGACGTTCCGGTGTTCCCCGGAGAGCTTCTGGTCGTAGATGACCATGACCGGGATCTGGTAGTCGTAGGCGATCTGGAACGCCGTCCGCGTCTGCTCGTAACACTCCACCGGGTCGGAGGGCGCGAACACCACGCGGTGGCTGTCGCCCTGACTCGTGTAGAGGACGTGTTCGAGGTCGGCCTGCTCGGGCTTCGTCGGCATCCCCGTGGAGGGGCCGGCCCGCATCGACTCGACGAGCACGAGCGGCGTCTCGGTCATCTCCGCGAGACCGAGGGGTTCGCTCATCAGCGAGAAGCCACCGCCGGAGGACCCGGACATGGCCTTCACGCCGGCGTGCGAGGCGCCGACGGCGAGCGCCGCCGCCGCGATCTCGTCCTCGACCTGCTCGCTGATACCGCCGACCTCGGGCATCAGGTTCGTGAGGATGGTGAAGACGTCCGTCCAGGGCGTCATCGGGTAGCCCGCGATGAACCGACACCCCTCGTCGAGGGCGCCGTACGCGATCCCGTGGCTCCCGGAGACGAGGACCTGCTCCTCGTCGTGCTCGCCGGTCGGGACGGTGACGTCGTGGGCGTCCGCGTCGTACTCCTCCTGGACGTGCTCGAAGGCGTCGTGGAGCACGTTCAGGTTCGCCTCCAGGATGTCGCCGCCCATCGCTTCGCCCATCAGGTCCTCGATGTACGTGGTGTCGAGGCCGGTGAGCGCGGCGGTGACGCCGACGCCGGCGGTGTTCCGCATGATCTCGCGGCCGTGCTCCTTGGCGATGCCGCGGAGGTCGACGTCGTAGACGTGCCAGTCGTTCTCCTCGACCCGCCGGTCGAAGTTCTCGATCTCGTCCGTGTCGAGGAGCCCGGAGTCGTAGACGATGACCCCGCCCTCGCGGAGCTCGTCGAGGTTCTCGGCGAGGGGCTTGACCTCCTCCTCACCGTAGTAGGCGTTCTCCTTCGGGTTCCGGGCGAACGAGTCGCCGAGCGCGACGAGGAAGTTGTAGCCGTCGCCCCGGGACGTGACCTCCTCCGACGATGCGCGGATCTCCACGTACGTGTGGCCGCCGCGGATGCGCGAGGGGTAGTGCCGGTGAGTGAATACGTTGAGCCCCGAGCGCATCAGAGCTTTTGCGAAGTTCTGGCTCGTCGAGTCGATTCCGTCACCGGAACCGCCCGCGATTCGCCAGATGAGTTCGTCGTCAGTCATAGTGTATATCCTGGCCCCCTGCGTGGGACGCTAGGAAAATTTTCGCACGGCACTCACTAAATCGTTTGCTATCCATTACCAAGGAAAAATTATGAAAGATACCCTCTCGGCGAGATCCGCCGCTAGCCGACGCCGTCAGTCCAGCGCCCGGCGGTTGAGGATTCCGGCCATGTCGGCCGTGTTACCCGCGAGATCGCGGAACGACGCGCCGACGTCGCTCTCCTCGTCGAGCGCGACCGGCGCGCCCCGATCCCCGCCCGCGCGGACGGAGGGATCGAGCGGGATCGCGCCGAGGAAGGGGAGGTCGTTCTCCGCGGCGAACGCCTCGCCGCCACCGCTCCCGAAGACGTCGTGTTCGGACCCGCAGTCGGGACAGACGAACGTGCTCATGTTCTCGACGATCCCGAGCACGGGCGTGTCGTGCGTGCCGAACATCTCCAGGCCCTTCTGCGCGTCGTCGATCGCCACGTCCTGCGGCGTCGTCACGACCACCGCGCCCGTCACCGGCATCGTCTGGAGGACGGTGAGTTGCGTGTCGCCCGTCCCCGGCGGGAGGTCGATGACGAGGTAGTCGAGGTAGCCCCACTCGACGTCCTCGACGAGCTGGGTGAGGACCTTATGCACCATCGGGCCGCGCCAGATCACGGGATCGTCCTCTCCGCCCGTCAGGAAGGCCATGCTCATCAGCTTCACCCCGAACTTCTCCGGGGGGATGAGCGTCTCCTCCTCGGTGGCCTGCGGGGCCTCGTCCGCCGACACCATCCGCGGGACGTTCGGCCCGTAGACGTCGGCGTCGAAGAGCCCGACTCGCGCCCCGCGATCCGAGAGCGCCGCCGCGAGGTTCACGGCGACCGTCGATTTCCCGACGCCGCCCTTCCCGGACGCCACCGCGATGACGTTCTTCACGTTCGGGAGGACGTCGTCCTCGGCGCCCGAATCCTGCTCGGGGTGGTAGGCCGAGAGCTCCGGTTCGAGGCCGAGGTCGCGGATCGCTTCGCGGACCCGATCGGCGATCGTCGACTCCGCCGGCGAGTACGGCGTCCCGAGGGCGAGCGAGACGTGCGCGACGCCGTCCTCGACCGACACCTCGTTGACGAGCCCCGCGGTGACGATGTCCTCACCGAGGTCCGGATCCGCGACACCGCCCAGCGCCTCCTCGACGTCCGCTTCGTTCATGGGGCCGTTAGGCGCCGTCGCGTGAATAAGGGTTGTGACGCCCGGTCGCGCCGCCGCTTTCGGGAGTCTGGTCGATAGACTACGTCGAGGTCGGGCGCGCGACTCCCGGTGGCCGTCGTCAGCCCGAACGGCGAGGACTCCTCGCCGTTCGAGACGACGGTATCGAGACCGCGACGCGCCGCGAAGGCGCCGGCGGTCGCGATCGCTCGTGTCCGCTCTCAGAGCTCACCGTTGACGACGTCCGCCACGCGCTGACGGTCGAAGAGGCGCTCGTCCTCGGGGACTTCGTCGATGGAGCCCGGCCATTCGCCGAACTCCTCGGGGTAGAGTTGCTTCGCGGTGGCTTCCGCGGAGAAGAGGTCCACGATGGGGCCCATGCGCTTCCCGCCGGTGCGGACGAAGTTCCCCTCCTGCACCGCGCGAAGCGTCCCGACCGTCTCGTGGCTCTGCGCGCTCTGGATCATCTGCTCGAACTCCGCCTCGCTCCGGTAAGAGAGGTCACCGATACAGCCGATGTAGTCGGGGTCGAGTTCGAGAAGCTCTTCGTGGCCGATTGCGGCGTTCGGAACGTACTCGCCCGCCGGGAGCGCGTCTTCGACGCCGAGCAGACGGAGGCTCCGCGTATCGTTACGCGGCGCGTAGACGTTCGCCGCATGGAACTTCCCGTCGTCGGGGGCGAACTGGAAGTTGAACGCCGCGACGGTCGGCGTCTCATCGGGGACGCGCGACCGGATCGTCGCGTACACCTCCTCCTTGAGGTCGACCCACGCTCGTACTGCTGGCGCCGCTGGAAGACCTCCGCGGCCTTCTCGAACGCCTCGTAGAGCGAGTAGTAGGGGTCCCGTCCCCCGTAGGGAAAACGGATGAACGAGCCGAGGATCGGGCCGACGTTCGCCTCGATCTCGTCGAGGTCGCCCTCGTCCCACCCGGAGTAGCGCTTGAGCAGTCGCGGGTCCATGAGGTGGACATCGGCGTCGATCTCGTAGAGCACCTCCTTGTCGTAGCTCCCGCTCTCGCCCTCGGTGCCGAACGTGAGGACGTCGTCGGCGTCGAACTCGACACCGGGGAGGGCGTCGTAGTAGTCGAGGGAGATGCGATTGAACGACGCGACCGCTTTCGGCGGAATGCCGAACCCCATCGCGAGATCCATCCAGACGCCGGGGATGGTGGCGTACGTCTCGGGCGGGTCGTCGAACGTCCCGGTCCCGCCGGGTCGGACCGTCACCTCGTAGGGGTCGACGTCCTCCGTCGTCGCGCCGTCGCTGGTCGCCTCGGCCGTCGCGGTCGCGTCCGGCTCGCGACGGCTCGAACTGCACCCGGCGAGCAATCCGCCGCCGAGAACGGCGCTCCCGCCCTTGATAGCGTCCCGTCGCGTCGGTGCGTGGTTGGTGTCGCTTCCGCACCCCATGATTTTAGGCTAGCCTAAAACACTATAGGTGTTTCTGTGACACTCGTTCTCACTCGATCGCGCCGAGCCCACGCTCACGAGCGTATACGTCGATGACGTCGTCGTCCAGTGTCGCGAGGAGCGCCTCGTCGTCGAGGTGCGCGGCGAGTCGACGCTGTCCGCGTTTCGTGCGCGCCTCTATCGCTGCGTCGTCGAGGCGAGCGGCCGCGACGAGCGTGAGTTCGCGCTCGCGGACGCGCTCGACGCGCTCCGCGTCCATCCCGTGCTCGCCGTCCGGGAGGCGGTGATAGTCGAACCACTCGTCCCAGTCGCGCTCCTCCTCCCAGTCGTCGTCCGCGTCCGGTATCCGGCGCAACCAGTCTTTGTGCGGGAGTGCGGCCTCCCAGTAACCGAACTCGCGGCGCGCCTCGTGGACGAGCCGCCGGCCGACGCGCATCCCGTCCGCGGCCGCGAGCAGGACCTGATCACCCCGGCCCGCCAATCCCCCGGCCACGGAGAGCCCATCGATGGGCGTCCGCCCGTCCGCGTCCGCGTACGTGCCGTCGAAGCGCTGGTGTGTCCCCGTCTCGCGAACGTGCGTGGAGAACATCGCCACCTCGTCGTCGAGGCCGCGGAGGTAGTCCGCGTCGAGAGGTGTGGCCGCGACGACGCGCTCGCTCGCCACGGTGCGCCCCGCCGCGGTCTCGATCCGGAACCCGCCCTCGGAGTCCGTGACGTCCGCGACGCGCTCGCGCACGAGGCGCGCGTCCGCCGTCTCGACGTGCGCGCGGAGGAGTGCGCGAAGCGTCGGCACGTCGATGCCCGCCGGAAACCCCGGGTAGGTCTCGACGTACGCACAGCGTTCGATCGAGGCGTCGCCGCCGTCGAAAACGACGGTATCGAGGCCGTCGCGTGCGGTGCAGAGCGCCGCCGCACAGCCGGCGGGCCCGCAGCCGACCACGGCCACGTCGACGGACGATTCGGTCCCGTTTCCCATGCGTTTCTTAGGCGGACCTAAAAGCATAAGCGGTTCGCAACGCCGGCGCGCGCACCGGGACATAGCGCGCACCGCCGCCCCTACCCGCGTCCTTATCCGTCCGGACGTGCCATATCCCCGCATGCTCGAGGATGGGTTCGGTCGCGAAGTGACCGGGGTCCGGGTCTCGCTGACGGACCGCTGTAACTTCGACTGCGTCTACTGCCACAACGAGGGGCTCGGCGACACCCGCGGCCCGATGGCGGCGCGCGACCACGAGATGAGCGCGGACGACGTCGTCCGCTTCCTCGACATCGTCGAGGGGTTCGGCGTCGACGCCGTGAAGTTCACGGGCGGCGAGCCGATGCTTCGCGACGACCTCGAGGAGATCGTCCGCCGGACGCCCGACTCGATGGAGGTCTCGCTCACCACGAACGGCACCTTCCTCCCGGAGCGCGCCGACGCGCTCGTCGAGGCCGGCCTCGATCGCGTGAACGTCTCGCAGGACGCACTCGACGAGGAGGCGTTCCGCGAAGTCACTCAATCCGGCGCGTACGGCCGGGTCATCGAGGGCGTTAAGGCCGCCGTCGAGGCCGGTCTCGACCCCGTGAAGCTCAACATGGTGCTCTTCGAGGAGACGAAGGGGTACGTCCCGGAGATGGTCGACTACGTCGCCGAGAACGACGGGCTCCAGCTCCAGCTCATCGAGTTCATGCCCGAACTGGTGGGAAAGCCCGAGTGGGCGGTCGACATCGACGCCGTCCACGACTGGCTCGCGGGGCGGGCCGACCGGGTCGAGAGCCGGGAGATGCACGACCGCAAGCGCTACTGGGTCGACGGCGGGATGATCGAGATCGTCGACCCCGTCGGCAACGAGGAGTTCTGCGCGAACTGCCATCGCGTGCGCGTGACACACGAGGGATACTTGAAGGGGTGTCTGAACCGCAACGACGACCTGCGCTCGATGGGCGAGATGACGCGCGGGGAGATCGCATCGACGTTCCGCGAGACCGTGCGGAACCGCGTCCCCTATTACGGCGAGTACATGATCGAGGACGGCGACGGCGGGTGGACGGTGAACGAGGAGTACATCGACGCGCCCGCGGACGTCCCGATCGCGGACGACTAGGTCGGCGCCCCGCCGGACGACCGCCTCCGCCGTTTCGCACCCCCGACGACCCCGGGTTCTTTGGTGTCCGCCGACGCGTCGGCGAGTATGGGCGAGACGATCGGCTTCTCCGAGTCCGTGTCGCTCGCCGTCGGCGGAATGGTCGGGGGCGGCATCTTCGCCGTTCTCGGCGTCGTCGCGGCGAACGCGCGCACGGCCGCGTGGCTGGCGTTCGTTGCGTCGGGCGCGCTCGCGCTCTGTGCGGGCTACTCCTTCGTCCGCCTGATCGCGGAGAGCGACGACGCCGTCGCCAGTCCGGTCGACCACGTCGCGGAGTTCACCGGGAAGCGGTGGCTCGCCGGCGTGATCGGGTGGGTGTTCACGTTCGGCTACGTCGGCACGATGGCGATGTACGCCTACGCCTTCGGGAGTTACGCGCTCCAGCTCGTCGGTGTCGAGACCGTCCTCGGCATACCCGCGCGACCGCTCGTGTCCGCGCTCGGCGTCGTCGCCTTCGTCGGCCTGAACGTCGTCGGCGCGCGGGCCTCGGGCCGGGCGGAGGACGCGCTCGTCGCCACGAAGGTCGCCATCCTGCTCGTCGTCGGCGTCGCCGGCGTCTACTACGGCTACACGCAGGGCACCCTCCGGAGCGGGCTCCACCACGTCGGCGGCGGCGTCGTCTCCGCGGCCGCCCTCTCGTTCGTCGCCTTCGAGGGGTGGGAGCTCCTCACCTTCGACCTCGACAGCATCGAGGACCCGGAAGCGACGGTCCGGAAGGCGATCTACGTGAGCATCGTGTTCACGACGCTCCTCTACGTGCTCGTCGCCGTCGTCACGACGAACCTGCTCTCCGCGGAGACGATCGCCGCACACGCCGAGACGGCGCTCGCGTACGCAGCGCGTCCGGTCTTCCACGAGGTCGGCTTCGCCCTGATCGCCGTCGCCGCCGTGCTCTCGACGGCCTCGGCGCTGAACGCGACGCTGTTCTCCGCCGCCCGCCTCAGCCAGCAGGTCGCGGACGCCGCGCACAACGTCCCCAAGACTGGCGATGACGAGCGTGTGGCAGCGTCGGTCGGCCACCAGCGGAGCGCGGACCCGGGGACGGAGTCGCCCGTGCGTGCGCTTCTCGTTCTCGGGACGCTCACGGCAGTTCTCACCGTCTACGGGAGCCTCCAGTCGATCACGAGTTTCGCCTCGGGGGCGTTCATCAGTATCTTCGGCGTGATCTCGGCCGTCGCGTACACCAGACGCGACTCGCTCGTGAGCTCGGTCGTTCCGGCCGTCGGCGCGCTCGGCGCCGCCGTCGCGCTGATCGCGCTCTTCTGGCACCTCCACCGCACCGATCCCGACGTGCTCGCCACCGTCGCGACCATCTGGGCGGTCGTCCTCGCCGTCTACTGGCTCCCCCGTCGCTAGCTCACACGGTTCCGGCGTTTCGTGATAGTTAAGTAGGGTCGGGGGCTCGGTGTGAGTGTAGTCACTGTAGGGACGCCGGGTCCCGAGTCCGCTGAGGGCGACAGTAAACCACCGAGCGGGTCGTGGTAGCCTAGCCTGGTCAAGGCGCAGGGTTGCTAACTCTGTGGCTCACCGCCTCCGGGGTTCAAATCCCCGCCACGACGCCTCTCCACACGAGACAATCATGAGCGAAGAACAACAAGAGGAGCCGGACGAGGAGGAGGACATCCGATACTTCGTCCGGATCGGGCAGACGGACCTCGACGGGACGAAGACCGTCGAGCGTGCCCTCTCCGAGATGGACGGCATCGGCCGCCGGGTCTCCCGCGTGGTCGCCGCCAACGCCGACGTGGATCGAACAGCCACGCTCGGCCGTCTCGACGACGAGCCCATCGAGCGCATCGTCGAGGCCGTGGAGAACTTCGCCGACGAAGCTCCAGAATGGCTGGCGAACCGCCGGAACGACTTCTACACCGGCGAGACAGAACACATCACGGGTAACGACGTTTCCCTCACACGGAATCAGGACGTCAATCGGATGCGAATGATCCGATCCTACAAGGGCGTGCGCCACGAGCGCGGACAGAAGGTCCGCGGTCAGCGCACGAAGTCCACCGGACGTACCGAGGGCACCATCGGTGTCAACGTCGAGGCCCTGCAAGAAGAGATGGAAGAAGAAGCCGAGGGGGAGGGTGAATAATGGCGCTTCCCGGTGAGAACACCAAGTTCTACGAGACGCCGAACCACCCCTATCAGGGCGAGCGGATCGCCGAGGAGTCCGATCTCCTCAGCCGCTACGGCCTGAAGAACAAACAGGAGCTCTGGCGCGCGCAGTCTGAACTGCGCTCCTACCGCCGCGAGGCCCGCGAACTCCTCGGTCGCGTGACCGAGGAAGGCGACGAGGGCGAGGAGTTCGTCGCCCGCCTCCGGCGCTACGGGATCCTCGGTGACGCGGACGAGCTGGACGCGGTCCTCTCGCTCGACGTCACCGACGTCCTCGAACGCCGCCTCCAAACGGTCGCCTACCGCAAGGGGCTGGCGAACACGCCGCAGCAGGCGCGGCAGTTCGTCACCCACGGCCACGTCACTGTCGGCGAGAGCCGCGTGACCGCGCCGTCGCGGAAGGTCGCAGTCGCCGAGGAGGACGACGTCGCGTTCGACGAGACGAGCCCGCTGGACGACGAGCTCCACCCGGCTCGCGCCGACAACCAGGAGTAATCCAATGGCAGAGAACGAAGCCGACGACAAGTGGGGCATCGCACACGTGCACGCCTCGTTCAACAACACGCTGCTCACCGTCACCGACGAGACGGGCGCCGAGACGCTGGCCAAGTCCAGCGGCGGTGCCGTGGTGAAGCAGAACCGTGACGAGGCCTCGCCGTACGCCGCGATGCAGATGGCCGAACAGCTCGCCGAAGACCTCAAAGAGCAGGGTATCGAGGGCGTGCACGTCCGCGTGCGCGGCCCCGGTGGCAACCTCCAGCGCAGCCCGGGTCCGGGCGCGCAGGCCACGATCCGAGCGCTCGCTCGCGCGGGCCTCGAGATCGGCCGCATCGAGGACGTCACCCCGATCCCCCACGACGGGACCCGCCCGCCGAAGAACAGCGGATACTAACCACACCACATGGCAACGGACTTCGACGTCGAATTCATCGAAGACACGGAGCGCGAGGCGCGCTTCCTCGTCAGAGGGATCACGCCCGCGTTCGCCAACGGCATCCGCCGGGCCATCCTCGCGGACGTCCCGACGCTCTCCATCGATACGGTGCGGTTCGTGGAGAACTCGAGCGTCCTGTTCGACGAGGTGCTCGCCCTCCGCATGGGGCTCGTTCCGCTGACGACCCCCGAGGGCGAGTTCGACGAGGACGACACCGTCACCCTGGCCATCGACGTGGAGGGCCCGGCCACCGCGTACAGCGGCGACCTGGTCTCGCCGGACCCCCAGGTCGAACCCGCCGACGAGAACATCCCCCTCATCGAGCTGAAGGACGGACAGCGTCTGGAGGCCGAGGCCGAGGCGAAACTCGGCCGGGGACGCGATCACGCGAAGTTCCAGGGCGGTGTGGCCGTCGGCTACCGGCACCTCCAGCACGTCGAGGTCGGTGACGACGCCTCGGAGTACGGTGAAGACGAAGCGCAGATCGTCCGCGGCGTCATCGAGGACGGCGACGAGCTCGTCGCCACCTCGGAGTTCGGCCACGACCTCACGAACCGGTATCCGGGGAAGGAGGTCACGGTCGAGGACGTCCCGAACGCCTTCGTCTTCCACGTCGAGTCCGACGGGTCGATGCCCGTCGACGAACTGGTCCTCCGTGCCGTGGACACGCTGTCCACGCGCGCGGACGAACTACGCGAGAAGGTCAGTCTGTAAGACGACACATGTCCCGCCACCCCACCACCGACGCGCGCTCGACGCCCGTAGCGACGGGTGCGGGTCGCCGGGGGATCGAAAGTCCCTTTACGGGGCGGCGGGAACCATGTGTCGTCGGTAAGACCGCGCCTTCTCAGTGGGCGTGCAGGGATAGCCAAGTTTGGCCAAAGGCGCAGCGTTCAGGGCGCTGTCTCGTAGGAGTTCGCAGGTTCAAATCCTGCTCCCTGCACTCCACACCCCTATACTCTCATCAGGAGCCAGAAGCATGAGCAAGACGAGCCCGAGACTCAGTAGTCTCATCGCCCAACTCAAGTCCGTCGCCCGCGATTCGGGTGCGGACGTGTGGCATGACGTCGCAGACCGGCTGGAGAAGCCGCGATCGACGCACGCTGAGGTGAATCTGAGTCGCATCGAACGGTACGCGAACGAGGACGAAACGGTCGTCGTCCCGGGCAAGGTGCTCGGTTCGGGCGCCCTCCGGAAGTCCGTGACCGTCGCCGCGGTGGACTTTTCGTCCAGCGCGGAGACGAAGATCGAGCACGCGGACGGCGACGTCGTCCAGCTAGCACAGGCAGTCGAACAAAACCCCGAAGGATCTAACGTCCGGGTGATCCGATGAGCGCCGCAGAGTTCGACGCGGACGTCGTCGTCGACGCCCGTGACTGCATCATGGGCCGCGTCGCATCGAACGTCGCGGAGCTCGCGCTCGACGGCCGGACGGTGGCCGTCGTCAACGCGGAGGACGCGGTCATCACGGGCACCGAGGAAGACGTCCTCGGGACGTACCGCAAGCGCGCCGAGCTCGGCTCGGACAGCGGGCCGTACTACCCCAAACGCCCCGACCGCATCTTCAAGCGCGCCGTGCGCGGGATGCTCCCGTACAAGACGGACCGCGGGCGCGAGGCGTTCGAGAACGTCCGCCTCTACGTCGGAAACCAGTTCGACGAGGAGGGCGAGGTGCTCGATGGCACCTCGCTCGATCGCCTCTCGAACATCAAGTTCGTCTCCCTCGGCGAGATCTCCGAGGAGCTGGGTGCTAACAAGACATGGTAACCAACACGAGCGGCAAGAAGAAGACGGCCGTCGCCCGCGCGACGGTCACCGAAGGCGAGGGTCGCGTGCGAATCAACTCGACGCCCGTCGAGCTCGTCGATCCCGAGATGTCGCGTCTCAAGATGCTGGAGCCGTTCCGCATCGCGGGCGAGGACATCCGCGACGAGATCGACGTCGACGTCAGCGTGAGCGGCGGCGGCTACGCCGGTCAGGCCGACGCCGTCCGCACCGCCATCGCTCGCGGCATCGTCGAGTTCCGCAACGACGCCGAGCTCCGCGACGCGTTCATGGAGTTCGACCGTCAGCTCCTCGTCAACGACGCGCGGCGTAAGGAGCCGAAGAAGTGGGGCGGGCCCGGTGCGCGGGCGCGCTACCAGAAGTCCTACCGCTGAGGGATCGATCATGATGGTACCAGTCCGGTGTTTCACGTGCGGCACCGTCATCGGTGAACACTGGGAGGAGTTCAAGGCGCGCGCGGCGAGCAAGGAGGGCGACGAGGACCCCGCAGCGGTCCTCGACGACCTCGGCCTCGACAGACACTGCTGTCGGCGCATGTTCGTCTCGCACCAGGACCTCGTCGACGTGGTCTCACCCTACCAGTAATGCCCGATTTCAACCGCTACGAGAAAGCACGCATCATCGGGGCGCGAGCGCTCCAGGTCTCCTACGGCGCGCCCGTACTGGTCGACACCGACCAGACGGAGCCGATCCTGATCGCCGCCGAGGAGTACGACGCGAACGCGCTCCCGTTCACCGTCCGGAGGGAACAGTAATGACACGCATCGAAACGGTTCGCCTGCGCGCGGTCCTCGACTCGCGCGGCAACAAGACCGTGGAAGCGGACGTGCTCACCGAGTCCGGCGGCTTCGGCCGCGCGGCCGCGCCCTCCGGGGCGTCCACCGGTGAGTACGAAGCCATCGAGCTGCCCGTGAACGAGGCCATCGCGGCGGCCCGCGAGCACGCCGTCCCCCGACTCGAAGGGCGCGTCTACGCCGGCGATCAGCGCGAGGTCGACGAGACCCTGCGCGCGGCCGACGGCACCGCGGACTTCTCGGAGATCGGCGCGAACTCGGCGGTCGCCATCAGCATGGCGGCCTCCAAGGCCGGGGCGGACGTCCTCGGCGCACCGCTCTACCAGCACCTCGGCGGCGCCTTCCGGGGCGGGAACTTCCCGATTCCCCTGGGGAACGTCGTCGGTGGTGGCGAGCACGCCCAGGAGGCCACGGCGATCCAGGAGTTCCTGAGCGCACCCGTCGGCGCGCCGAGCGTGAAGGACGCGGTCTTCGCGAACGCGCGGGTCCACGGCGAGATCGGCTCGCTGCTGGAGGAGCGCGGTACGCCCGCGGCGAAGGGCGACGAGGGCGCGTGGGCCCCCTCGATCTCGGACGCGGAAGCGTTCGAGCTCGTCGAGGAGGCCGTCGAGACGGTCGCGGACGACGTCGGCTTCGACATCAAGTTCGGTCTCGACATGGCGGCGGCAGAGACCTTCGAGGACGGTGAGTACGTCTACGGTGACGAGGTCCGCTCTACCGAGGAGCAGATCGACTACGTCGCCGGACTGGTCGACGAGTACGACCTCGCGTACGTCGAGGACCCGCTCGACGAGGACGCCTACGAGGCGTTCGCGGACCTCACCGACCGCGTCGGCTCGCAGACGCTGATCTGCGGCGACGATCTGTTCGTCACGAACGTCGAGCGCCTCGAAGCGGGGATCGACGTCGATGCGGCGAACAGCATCCTCATCAAGCCGAACCAGATCGGCACTCTCAGCGACGCCTTCGACGCCATCGAACTCGCCACCCGGAACGGCTACGAGACGGTCGTCAGCCATCGGAGCGGCGAGACGGAGGACACGACGATCGCACACCTCGCCGTCGCGACCGACGCCCCGTTCATCAAGACGGGCGCGGTCGGAGGCGAGCGCACTGCCAAGCTGAACGAACTCATCCGCATCGCGGACGAGGCACTATGAGCGAGCACGAAGACAGCGAGGCCGAACTCGAGGACGCCCCCGAGGCGGACGCGGAGTCCGAGGCGACCGACGTCGAGGTCGACGTCGAGGCGGACGCCGCCGACGACGCCGACGCCACGGAGGCCCCCGAGCCGGCCGCAGGGACGGAAGACGTAATGCCAGACGAGGACGCCGACCTCCTCATCCCGGTCGAGGATTACCTCGCCGCGGGTGTCCACATCGGCACACAGCAGAAGACGAAGGACATGGAGCGGTTCATCCACCGCGTGCGGACGGATGGCCTCTACGTCCTCGACGTCTCGCGCACGGACGAGCGCATCCGCACGGCCGCGGACTTCCTCGCCAACTACGACCCCGAGCAGGTCCTCGTGACCTCCTCGCGTCAGTACGGTCGCTTCCCCGCGGAGAAGTTCGCGGACGCGGTCGGTGCGCGCGCCCGGACGGGTCGCTTCATCCCGGGGACGCTGACGAACCCGCAGTACGACGGCTACATCGAGCCGGACGTGCTGGTCGTCACGGACCCGATCGGCGACAGCCAGGCGGTCAAGGAAGCGATCACGGTCGGCATCCCGGTCATCGCGATGTGCGACTCGAACAACTCCACGAGCAACGTCGACCTCGTCGTTCCGACGAACAACAAGGGTCGACGCGCGCTCTCGGTCGTCTACTGGCTGCTCGCGAACGAGGTCCTCGACAAGCGCGGCGCCGAGCCGTCCTACAGCCTCGAGGACTTCGAGAGCGAGATCTAACGCCGACGACTCTTCCTTTCGAAGACTCCCGGTCGAGAGTGGCGACGCTGTCGCGCGTGTCCGCGTCGGTCGTCAGCGCTCGAGGACGCCGAGTCGGGTGTCGAAGCCGTCGACGAAGCGGACGCGCTTGCCGAAGAGGGTGCGCCCGCCGTGGAGCGGGTGGTGGGCGGCGGCGTCGGAGACGTCCCCGCTGAGGAGGACGGTCGCAGGGCAGGCCCCGAAGCGCTCGACGCGCTCGCGGACGGGGCCGCCGCTCGGTTCGCAAAGGACGACGTCTTGGCCGGGGAAGGCCGCGAGGTCGCCGAACGTGTCGTCGTCGTCGCGCTCGGGTGCGGGGAGTCGATAGAGATCGGTGAAACGCGCGATCGCGCCGTCGAGGTCGTCGACGGCGACGACGACGCGGCCGATCCCGGAGAGCGGCGACCCGTAGAGGGCGCTGTCGGGAACGCGGTACTCGCGCGGTGTCCGATCGGAGACGACGAAGGGGAGCGGGGAGTCGGGACCGCCGAGGAAGCCGACGTCCCACTCGGCGACGCCGCGGTCGGTCTCGCGGCGCTCGCGCAGGGGGCCCCGGACGGTGACGTCGTGGCTGATCGCGCGCTGGAGTTCGCTGTGGACGCTCCCGGCGTCGACGCCCCACGCGCAGGGACCGGCGTCGGCGGCGACGAACGCGGGCCAGTGGCCGTCGTCCGGATCGATGTCGGCGCCGGCGGGAGCGAGGAGTTCGAGCGCGGAGCCGTCCGGGAGGACGATCATCGCGGTCTCCGTCCCGGTCTCGGCGTGCTCGCCGCCGTACTGGGGGGCGAAGCCGGCGTTCTCGAAGCGCTCGACGAGCGCGTCGAGGTCGGGGGCGACGAACGGCACGTGGTCGATGACGGGTCGCATACCGCCGCTTGGCCGCCGTCGGGCATAGGTGGCGTGACCGGCCCCGAAGCGAAAGGGTACTTACGCGCGGCCGCCGCGTGTTCGGGTATGCCGACGAGTTCGAGCGCCCCGGGGAAGGTGTACCTCTTCGGGGAGCACGCGGTCGTCTACGGCGAGCCCGCGGTGCCCTGTGCGATCGAGCGGCGCGCGACGGTGACGGTCGCGGAGCGCGGCGACGACCGACAGCGCGTGAGCGCGGCGGACCTCACGCTCGACGGGTTCACCGTCGAGTACGGGGCGAGCGACGACGCGCCCGACGTGGACGTGCCGACGCCGCTCGTCGAGGCCGCGATGGGGTACGTGGACGCCGCGATGGCGACGGCACGGGACGCGGCCGACCGCCCAGACGCCGGCCTCGACGTCACGATCGAGAGCGACATCCCGCTGGGCGCGGGACTGGGGTCCTCGGCCGCGGTCGTCGTCGCGGCGATCGACGCCGCGACGCGTGAGCTCGGCGTCGACCTCGCCCCGGAGGCGATCGCCGAGCGCGCGTACGAGGTCGAGCGGGACGTGCAGAGCGGCGAGGCCTCGCGGGCGGACACCTTCTGCTCGGCGGTGGGCGGGGCCGTCCGCGTCGAGGGGTCGGACTGCCGGACGCTGGCGACGCCCGATCTCCCGTTCGTCGTGGGGTACGACGGGACGAGCCACGACACGGGCGAACTCGTCGCGGGCGTGCGCGCGCTCCGCGAGGAGTACGACTTCGCGCGCGATACCGTCGGCTCCATCGGCGACCTCGTTCGCCGGGGTGAGGAGGCGCTCCGCGAGGGCGACGTCGCCGAACTCGGGCGACTGATGGACGTGAACCACGGGCTGCTCGCGGCGCTCGGCGTCTCCGCGCGCTCGCTCGACGAGATGGTCTGGGCGGCCCGCGAGGGCGGCGCGGCGGGTGCGAAGCTGACCGGCGCGGGCGGCGGCGGCTGTATCGTCGCGCTCGACGACGGCGCGGGTGCGGAGACCGCACTCTCGCTCACGCCGGCGTGCGACGAGTCGTTCCGCGCCGAGCTCGCCACCGACGGGGTGCGCGCCGAATGAGCGGCGTCGAGCGCGCTGTCCCGCACTCGCCGCGTCGGGGGGGATCGCCGTGACCGTCGTCCTGAAACTCGGCGGGAGCGTCGTCACCGAGAAGGACACGCCCGACACCGTCGACGGTCCCGCGCTCGCGGACGCCGCGGACGCGATCGCCGCGTCGGGGGTCGACGACCTCGTCCTCGTCCACGGCGGGGGGTCGTTCGGCCACCCCCACGCGGCCGCCCACGGCGTGTCACGGGCCGACGGGACGCGCGAGGCGACGGCGATCAGGGAGATCCACGGGGCGATGCGGACGCTGAACGACGCCGTCTGTGACGCGCTCTGCGATCGCGGCGTGTCCGCCGTCCCCCACCACCCCCACTCCGCGGGCGTCCGGGACGCGGACGGGACGCTCTCGCTTTCGGTGGACGCCGTCGCCGCGAAACGCGACGAGGGGTTCGTCCCGGTGCTCCACGGCGACGTCGTGACGCACGTCGGCGCGGGCGCGACGGTCGTGAGCGGCGACGAGCTCGTCGTCGCGCTCGCGGACGGCCTCGACGCCGAACGGGTCGGCGTCTGCTCGACCGTCTCCGGGGTGTTGGACGACGAGGGGGCGGTCATCCCCGCGATCGAGAACTACGCGGACGTCGAGCGCTATCTCGGCGGAAGCGACGACACGGACGTCACGGGCGGCATGGCCGCGAAGGTCCGCGCGCTCCTCGGGCTCCGCGCGCCCGCGTCCGTCTTCGGCCCCGACGCCGTCGGCGACTTCCTCGACGGCGAGACGCCGGGGACGGTGATCCGCTAAGGGCGACAGCGCTCAGAAGAGGAGCCCCTGCCGGATCGCGGCGACGAGGCCGGTGAGGACGACGACGCTCGCCACCGTCGTGACGAAGATGACGGTGCTCATGTACTCGGCGACGTCGACGGCCTCGTCGGCGCTCGCGCTCCGATAGGCGATGACGAGCGCGAGCGGCGTCACGGCGGCCGGCGTCGCACATTCGAGGACGAAGACGTTGGCGACCGCCGGGTTCGTGAATCCGACGGCGAGCGCGATCACGACCCCGACGAGCGGCGCGACGCCGAGTTTGAGAGCGGTGGGGAGCGCCGTCGGACGGAGGTGACCGAGGTCGACGTCGGCGAGCTGGATGCCGACGACGGTGAGCATGAGTGGAACGGCGGCCGAACCGACGCTGTCGACCGTCGTCATGAACGTCCCATCGACGGGGGGGACGAGGCCGAGGACGCGGACGAGCGCCGCGGCGGCGACGGCGTAGACGAGCGGGAGGCGGACGACCTCGCGGAGGGCGCTCGTCGCGCCGGCGGCGTCCCCCTCGCGCGCGGAGACGACGTAGACGCCGAGGGTGTAGAGGACGACGCTTTGGACGGTGAGGAAGACGGTCGCGGTGGTCCGCCCGAGGTCGCCGAAGACGAACGCGGAGAGCGGGATCCCGACGAACCCGGAGTTGGGGAACGCGCTGGCGAGCACGACGCCGGAGAACAGCGTCTCGGGGACGTCGAGGAGGTGACCGGCGGCGAACGCGAGCGCCATGAGCCCGAGGAGGTAGGCGACGACGGCGACGACGAGGGAGACGACCGCGTCCCCGCCGAGGGTCGTCGTGGCGATGCCGTGGAAGACGAGCGCCGGGAGGAAGAAGTTGAGCGCGACGGTGTTGAGCGGGCCGACGGCGACGTCGGTGGCGCGTCCGATGGCGTAGCCGACGGCGGCGATGGCGACGATCGGGAGGATCGCCGACACGAACGCACCGAGGAGCGTCACGGGCGTCTCACCGCCGCTCGGGCGGCGTCGATGCGGGTCGCGTGGGGAGAGCGGCACACGCCGACCCGTACCGGCCGCCGACGCAAAGCCCCTTCCGAAACGCGCCGCCGAGAGACGGGACCACACCGGCCGGTGACCCCGGCGCTTTTGTCGCGGTCGGTCCTACGTACCGACGGTAGCGAGACGCTCGCGCCGGACGAGGAGCAACCGAATGGACATCGAAATCGTGGCGGTCGGGGGGTACGAGGAGGTCGGCCGGAACATGACGGCGGTCCGTGTCGGGGACGACGTCGTCGTCTTCGACATGGGCCTCGACGTCGCGCCGGTCGTCCGCGAGGGGATCGACGTCGAGCACGCCGGGCGACGCGAACTGATCGACGCCGGCGCGATTCCGGACGATAGCGTCGTCGCCGACCTCGACGGAGAGGTGTGTGCGATCGTCTTCTCGCACGGCCACCTCGATCACGTCGGGGCGGCCGGCGTCCTCGCGGAGCGCTACGACGCCCCGCTGATCGCGTCGCCGTTCACCATGGAGATCCTGAAGGGCGAACTCGACCCGGGATACGACGGCGACCTCGTGACGATGGCGGCCGGGGAGGTGACGCCGCTCGGCGACGACCTCGACTTGGAGTTCGTCCACGTCACGCACTCGACCGTCGGCGCGGTGAACCCCGTGTTGCACACGCCCCGCGGTGCGATCGTCTACGGACTCGACAAACGCCTCGACCACGACCCGGTCCTCGAAGCGCCGATCGACATGGTGCGTTTCGCCGAGCTCGGCGAGGCGGGGGTCCTCGCGTACGTCGAGGACTGCACGAACGCGGGTCGTTCGGGTCGCACGCCCGGCGAGGCCGTCGCCCGCGCTCGCGTCCGTGACGTCCTCGGGAGCGTCGCGGACGCGCCGGGCGTGATCGTCGCCTCGACGTTCGCCAGTCACGTCGCGCGCGTCTCCAGCGTCGTCGAGGCCGCCCGTGAGATCGGACGAGAGGCGATCCTCCTCGGGCGATCGATGGCGACCTACGCGCGGACGGCCGCGCACTTCGACTATCCGGGCTTCGGGGACGTCGAGGCGCACGGGACGCGCGTCGGTATCGAGCGCGCCCTCCGTCGCGTCCGTACCGAGGGCCGCGACTCGTTTCTGCTGCTCGCCACCGGCCATCAGGGCGAGCCGAACGCCGTCCTCCCCCGTCTCGCCCGCGGGGACGGCGCCCTCGCCCTCGGGGCGGGCGACGTCGTCGTGTTCGGCGCTCGCGTGATCCCCGACCCGGTCAACCGCCGCCAGCGGGCGACGCTCGATCGCCGGCTGGCTCGGCGCGGGGTCGAGGTGCACGAGGACGTCCACGTCTCCGGTCACCTCAGCGCCGCGGGCCACCGCCGGATGCGCCGCACGCTCGAACCCCGTACCCTTATCCCTGCCCACCAGTCAGTAGGAGGTATCGAACGGTACGTCGCCCTCGCCGAAGCCGACGGATACGAGCGCGGCGAAGACGTCCACGTCGCTCGAAACGGAACCATCATCCAACTCTCGTCATGAACCAGAACACGCGCGAAGACACGGTGCTGTCCGCCATCGAGGACCGACGCGAACGCGTCAACGACGCGATCGACGAGGAGCTACCCATGGCCGAACCCGAACGGCTCTACGAGGCATCGCGCTATCTCCTCGAGGCCGGGGGCAAACGCCTCCGCCCGACCGTCTCCCTGCTCGTCGCGGAGGCGCTCGCCGACGTCGAACCGCTGAGCGAGCCGTACGACGACTTCCCGGCGCTCGACGAGACGACGGTCGACGTCATGGCGGCCGCCGTCTCCATCGAGATCATCCAGTCGTTCACCCTCATCCACGACGACATCATGGACGACGACGACCTCCGCCGCGGCGTCCCGTCCGTCCACCGCGAGTACGACGACGAGACCGCGATCCTCGCCGGCGACACGCTCTACTCGAAGGCCTTCGAGATCATGCTCCGGACCGACGCCGAGCCGACCGCGAGCCTCGACGCCATCGACTGTCTCGCTCGCACCTGTACGCGCATCTGCGAGGGCCAATCCCTCGACGTGGACTTCGAGACGCGCCCCGACGTCGACACCGGAGCGTACCTCGACATGGTCGAGCGCAAGACCGCCGTCCTCTACGGCGCCGCCGCGAGCGTTCCCGCCATCGTCGTGGGGGCCGACGACGAGGTCGTCGACGCGCTCTACCGGTACGGCGTCAACGCCGGCAAGGCCTTCCAGATTCAGGACGACGTCCTCGATCTGACCGTCCCCTCCGAGCAACTCGGCAAGCAGCGCGGGAGCGACCTCGTCGAGAACAAGCGCACGATCATCACCGTCCACGCCCGCGACCACGGCGTCGCGGTCGACGACCTCGTGGACGCCGACGACCCCGAGGACGTCACCGACGCCGACATCGACGCCGCCGTCGCCGAACTCGAGGACGCTGGCAGCATCGACTACGCTCGCGATCTCGCCGCCGATCTCACCGCACAGGCGAAGGCCGAACTCGACGTCCTCCCCGAC
Organism: Halarchaeum nitratireducens; assembly: GCF_014647155.1. Taxonomy (GTDB): domain Archaea; phylum Halobacteriota; class Halobacteria; order Halobacteriales; family Halobacteriaceae; genus Halarchaeum; species Halarchaeum nitratireducens. The sequence continues at coordinate 94,665 of NZ_BMOQ01000007.1, forward strand.
AACGAGGCACGATACCTCCTCCGGGAGATCGCCGACTACCTCATCGAACGCGGCTACTGACCGGCCGTTTGCGATACACGGAGTCCGCCCTCCTCGACGGCCGCCCGCGTCCGTCGGTCTATATACCGAGCCACTCGTCCGCCCGGACCTGATACCCGTTCGTCCGACAGAACTCGGCCGCTTCCCGGCGTACCGCTCTGGAGGACGGGAGATCCCCCGTCTCGCGGACCCGATCGACGATCCAGTCGCGAATGACCGCGATCCCCTCGTCGTCGTCATCGGCGTCGATCGAGCCGAGCGCTCGGAACGTCGTTTCGTACGCTTTGCGCTGTGACCAGCTGAACTCCGCGTCCTGCCGCGTCTCGATGGACTCGACGATACGTTTCATCGCCGAAGCGACCGTCGGGCGCCGGACCGCCACCTGAACGGCCGCCGGGGAGTCGAACGCCTCCCGGTCGGTCTCCGGCACGAGCGCCTCGATCGCGTAGCGCTCCCCGTCGGATTCGATCGTGCGGTCGCCGATCGCCGCGACGACGTCGGCCCCCGTCGCGGGAAACTGCACCGACTCGAGGGCCGCTTCGACGTCGTCGAGCGCCGCCGCCTCGACCGGTGGCTCCGACTCGTCCCCTCGATCCAGTTCCGTGGCGATGTCGCGCTCTTGCTGGCGTCGCTCCGCGTCCCGCGCTTGCTTCTCTCGGCCGCGTTTATCGTCTGCCATCCTCTAGCGTTGTCCCTCCACGCTGATAGTCCTGTGGTCGTGATTCACGGACCACCGCGAGCACGGCGCACGGCCGTTTCCGACTCCGATTCGGCGACGTGTGGGCGGGGACGCCGTCCCCAGCGGGAACCGACGGAACACTTGCAACGGTGGGGTGTGTCGATCCCCGTCCGCCCGCTCGTTCAGTCGCCCGTCTCGACGTCGACCGATCGGTCCGTCGAGCCGTCGTCGCCGAGCTCCTCGCGGTAGCGTTCCTCGTAGCCGTCGAGGACGTCTCGGCGTTTGGCCCGCGCCGCCTCGCTCATCAGCTCCTCGCTCCACTCCATCCCGTCGTCGGTGTCGAGCTCGACGCGCTCGACGGGTTCGAGGCCCGTGAGGCGGTCCTCGACCTGATCGATAAAGTAGCCGATCATGTGACACATCGGGGTGGTGAGGCGCATCTCGACGTGCGCCCGACCGTCGTCGGAGTCGACCTCGATCGCCTTCACGAGCCCCATCTCGACGATGTTCAAGTTCGAGCCGGTGGCGGCGCTACACGGATCCACTACGTCCCGGAGGGCGTCGCGGGCTCGTTCCTCGATGGGGTCGGTGGCGTCGGTCGGGTCGGTGCTCGCGCTCATTCGACCACCTCGAAGTCGGTCGTCGACCACGGGTCGTCGGCCATCTCGACGTCGCTGTACTGATCGTCCGCCGTACCCGCCTCGAGTTCGTCGAGATCGAAGCCGTGGGCCTCGGCGAAGTTCTCGCCGAGGATCTTGCGCTTGTCGTCCTCGGTGAGCTGGAAGGGGCCGCTGAAGCTCTCCATCTCCGGGAAGTCGTAGTTCCAGAAGCGCTCCAAGAGGAGCTGCGGGTGGAAGTGGGGCGCGCCGGTCCCCCAGATGATCTTGTCGACGGCCTGCTTCCCGCCGGCGTAGAGGAGTTGTTGGAGCGAGTCGACGAAGGACGTCGGCGTCGTCACGAGCTCGGTGAGCGTGAGTTCGAGGTTGACGTAGACGTTGGGGTGGCGGGCGATCTGCCAGCCGGTCTCCTCGGCGAAGGTCAGCCCGCCGTGGACGATCTCGAAGGTAAGCTCGGGGAAGCTGTTGGCGGCCTCCTCGACGTCGCCGACCTTGTAGGACTCCATCGGTGCGGTGGCGAAGGGGAAGGCCTTGTGGACGGCGACGACGTCGAGGCCGAGGTCGACGGCGTGCTGCCAGAGCGGGAAGGCGTCCTCGGGGTCGTTCATCTTGAACTCGTGATGGGTGCCGTCGGGCTCCCAGTAGGAGGGATACACCTTCACGCCGTGGGGGTCGAAGGCCTCGACCTGTCGCGTGAGGTCGGCCTGCGGGTCGTCGAGGCCGATCGCGTCGATGCTGGCGAACGCGGCCGTCCGCGTCGGATTGCGCTCGAAGAACGCGCGGGCCTTCGACTCGGCGGTGAGGCCGTCCTCGAAGACGGTGATCGACTGCGGGTGCATGACGGCGAAGTCCGTCTGGCTCTCGCGGAAGAGGGCGTTCTCCGTGTTCTCGACCGGCCAGTCGCCGAGGAAGGCCTCGCGGGTGCGCTGGTAGCCGTCGGGCATCTTCGCCTCCAAGGCGGCGCCGACGTTGGCGACCTGCTCGGCGTAGCGCGGCACGCGGTAGTTCTCCTCGGTCTGATTGTACGCGTGGGTGACAGCGTCCACCACGAACACGTCGTCGAGTGTTGCCATATCGTACGGCCGTAACCTACAGTAGTAATAGTTATGTTTGTTAAAATATGGTACCGTCGCGAACCGTCCGACTGCGCTACTCCGCGAGGACGCTGACGACGGGGTGGTCGGCGCTGAGGATGACCGACTGCGTGACGCTCCCGAAGAGCGCCTTTCCGGTGGGCGAGCGTTTCCGGCCGCCGATGACGATGTAGCGCGGGCCGACCGACGCGGCGTCGTCGAGTATCTCCTCCGTCGGATCGCCGATCCGACCGGCGGGCGTGATCGTCGCCGGGACGTCGCCGAGCGCCATCTCCACGAGCCGTTCGGCGATGTCCTCCGCACGCTCGATCTCGATCGAGAAGGAGGTGTTGCTGAACTGGTCTATCGAGCGCACCGACTCGAAGTGGGATTCGGCCTCGTCTTCCGGGATGACGTGAAGCACCCGGAGGTCGTCGTCGTAGGCCTCGGCGAGGTCGCGCCCGGTCTCGATGATCGCCTCTTGGTCGTGCTGTTCGCCGACGGCGGCGAGAATCACCATACCTTCACGATTAACCACACGCCGCAAATAGGTTCCGACCGAGGGGGTCCGGATCTACTCGACGTCCAGCGTCGCGCGGTCCGCGTCGGTGAGCGCGAGTTCGCTCGCGGCGACGTTCTGTTCGAGGTGCGAGACGCTCGACGTTCCGGGGATCGGGAGGGTGACGTCGCTGTGATCGAGGAGCCACGCGAGCGCGACCTGATAGACGCTCGCGTCGTGGCGCTCGGCGACGGTTTCGACGGCGTCACGCGCCTCGTCGTCGAAGCCGCCGGCCCCGACCGGGAAGTACGGGATGAAGCCGATGTCGTACTCCTCGCAGGCCTCAAGGACGTCCTCGTGCTCCCGGTCGCCGAGGTTGTACTCGTTTTGCACCGTGGCGACGTCGACGTGATCGCGCGCGAGCTCGAGCTGCTCGACGGAGACGTTCGAGATGCCGACGTGATCGACGAGGCCGTCGTCTTGCAGTTCGGCGAAGGCCTGGATCGACGCCTCGTAGTCGGTGTCCGGGTCGGGGCGGTGGAACTGATAGAGGTCGATCGAGTCGACCCCGAGGCGATCGATGCTCGTGAGGGCTTGGTTCTTGATGTAGTCGGGGCCGCCGTGTGCGAGCCACTCGCCCTCGCGGTTGCGGAGGAGACCCGCCTTCGTGGCGACGACGAGGTCGTCGCGGGTCGCGTCGAGTGCCTCGCCGATCAGGCGCTCCGAGACCGCGGGTCCGTAGGAGTCCGCGGTGTCGATGAAGTCGACGCCGAGTTCGTCCGCGCGACGGAGCACGTCGCGGGCGTTCGGCTCGCTCTCCGGGCGACCGATGACGTCCTCGCCGGTGATCCGCATCGCGCCGAAGCCGAGGCGGTGGACGGTGTACTCGCCGCCGATGTCGAACGTGTCGCTCTCGTTCGTGACCATATCCGTCGTTCGACGGCGAGCGGCTAAGGCGCTGTGGAGGCGGCGGGCAGTGCGGGATCCGTCGGATCCGCTGGCGCCCACGTCGTCAGTCGCCCGCGTCGTCGGCCGGGCCGTCGCCGGAATCGGCGTCGTCGCCGCTGGGCGTCCCGCGCGGCGATGGCGAACCCAAACGAATTTCCTCGTACCCCGGTAAGCGCTCGGGTATGGACGAGGACCTCCGCGAGCGGATCCGACGGGAGGCCGAGGCGAACGCGCTGTTCAACGCGCTGAAACACGGGAGCGACGCGCAGGTGGGCGCGATCCTCGGCCCGCTGATGGGCGCGAACCCCGAGTTCCGCGAGCACGGCGACGAGGTGTCGGGCGTCGTCGCGCCCGTCGTGAACGAGGTGAACGCCCTCGACGAGGCCGAGAAGCGCGCGCGCCTCGAAGAGATCGCGCCGGAGCGCCTCGCAGAGCTCGACGCGGAGGACGAGGGCGAGGATCACCCGCTGCCCGACCTCCCGAACGTCGAGGACTACGACGAGGTCCGGATGCGGTGTGCCCCCAACCCGAACGGCCCGTGGCACCTCGGACACGCCCGGATGCCCGCGGTCATCGGGACGTACAAGGAGCGCTACGACGGCTGGATGCTCGTCCGCTTCGACGACACGGACCCGGAGACGAAGCGCCCCGACCTCGACGCCTACGACGGCATCCTCGACGACATCGACTACCTCGGCTTCAAACCCGACGAGGTCGTGAAAGCCTCGGATCGGATGGAGACCTACTACGAGCACGCGCGCGAGCTCATCGGGCTCGGCGGCGCGTACACCTGTAGCTGTTCGGGCGAGGCCTTCTCCGAGCTGAAGAACGACGGGGAGGCCTGCCCGCACCGCGAGAAGAACCCCGGCGTCGTCCGCGACGAGTTCGAGGCGATGATCGACGGCGAGTACGAGTCCGGCGAGATGGTGCTGCGCGTGAAGACGGACATCGAGCACAAGAACCCCGCGCTGCGCGACTTCGTCGCCTTCCGGATGGTCGACACGCCCCACCCGCGCGAGGAGGCCGCGGCGTATCGCTGCTGGCCGATGCTCGACTTCCAGTCCGGGATCGACGACCACCTCCTCGGTATCACGCACATCATCCGCGGGATCGACCTCCAGGACTCCGCGAAGCGCCAGCAGTTCGTCTACGACTACTTCGGCTGGGAGTACCCCGAGGTCGTCCACTGGGGGCACGTGCAGGTCGACGCCTACGACGTGCAGATGAGCACGTCGACGATCAAAGCGAAGATCGAGGCAGGCGAGCTCGACGGCTGGGACGACCCGCGCGCGCCCACGCTCAAGAGCGTCCGCCGCCGCGGGATCCGGGGCCAGGCGATCGTGGACGCGATGGTCGAACTCGGCACCTCCACCTCCGACGTCGACCTCGCCATGTCCTCCATCTACGCGAACAACCGCGACCTGATCGACGAGGAGACGCCGCGCGCCTTCCTCGTCCGCAACGGCTTCGCGCCGCGCAGCGAGGGGGCCGAGGCGGCGTACGCGGCCACCGAGGTCCCCATCGCGGGCGGCCCGGAGACCGCGCATCCGCCCGTGCACCCGAACCACGAGGAGCGCGGCGAGCGCGACATCCCCGTCGGCGACGCGGTGCTCGTCGAGACCGCCGACCTCCCCGACGAGGGCGAGCGCGTCTGGCTCAAGGGGTACGGTCCCGTCCGCTACGACGGCGACGGCTTCGCGTACACCGACGACGACATCGATGCCGTCCGCGAGGAGGGCGTCGACGTGATCCACTGGGTGCCCGCGGCGGGCAGCGTGCCCGTTCGCCTCCGCCGGACGGACGGCGACGTCTACGGCTACGCGGAACCCGGCTACGCGGACTACGACCCGGACGACCTCACCCAGTTCGTCCGCGTGGGCTTCGCGCGCTACGACCGTGCCGACGAGGACGAGACGGTCGCGTACTACGCCCACCAGTAGCTCGGCGCGCGGTCCCTCTCCTCTGCTCTTCGCCTTTCCGTTCGCGTCTCCTGCTACAGGAACTCGATCACGAGCACCGCGGCCAGCACGACGCCCGTGCAGACCAACTGCACGGCCGCGGCGGCGAGCACGCCGACGGTCGCCGCGGCCGCGCTCCGCAGGCTCGCCTCGGCGTCGCCGAGGCGACGATATTCGAGCGCGAGGACGGTGACGGCCACGCCCGCGAGGACGCCGATCGGGCCGCCGAGCGGGAGACAGAGCAGGCCCACGACCGCGGCGAGGAGCGTCGTCCGGAGGGACGCGCCACCCGCGCTCGCGCCGATCGCGCCGCCGAACCAGTCGACGGCGAGCGCGACGAGACAGCACGCGACGAGGGCGGCGAGGACGAACGCGCCGGGTTCGCTCGTGTGCCACCGGTAGAGGCCGAGCCCCGCGAGCGAGACGAGGCCGCTCGGGAGGAGCGGGAGGACGCTGGCCACCATCCCGAACCCGAGCAGGCCGATCGCGAGGAGGACGAGCGCGTCCATCTCACTCGTCCCCGTGTCGCGCGCGCTCCGCCGCGGCGGCCTCGCCGCCCCACGCGTCGCAGAGCGGTCGCAGGGCGTCGCCGAACGCCCGCATCGCCTGCCCGGACGAGTGATAGCCGAGCTCGTCGGCGACGGCGTCCCACGGGCGACACTGGAGGAGCTTCAGGACGAAGAGGCGCTCGCGGCGCTCGACTTCGGCCTCGCCGTCGATGTCGACGCCCGCGGCGTCAGAGAGGAGGGGCGGCGCGTCGTCGCGGACGAGCGCGCAGACGGCGAGACGACGGACGGGCTCGGGATCGACGCTGTACATCGCGGAGCCGTAGGCGGAGCCGGCGACGACGCGCCACGCGTTCTCGCCCAATCCGGGGTCGGGAGTCGCGTCGCAGGCGGCGAGCGCGGCGCGCGCGACGTCCGGGTCGAGGTCGTGGAGGGAGTCTGCGAGGACGCCCGCGATCCGGTCGGCGAACCACGACTCGTGGCGGGCGGCGAGCGCGCGCCCGTCCGCGCTCAGCGGGTCGAGCATCAGCGCGGAGTACTCGCCGCTGGCGTCGTTGCGCGTCGTCGAGAGGTGGACGGTGGAGAAGCCGTTGCGGGCCCAGAACCGGAGGAGGGCGGGCGTCGCGCCGTAGCCGACGCCGAGCCAGTCGCGTCCGTCGAACTCGTCGCGGACGCCGTCGAGGAGCGCGGAGCCGAGCCCGCGCGATCTGGCGGCGTGGTGGGTAGCGATGCGGACGACGCGCGTGCCCACGGGCGCGGCGGCGTGCTCGTCGCGGAGTTGGCTCGTGAGAACGTCCGGGAGCATGTTGCCCTTCACCCGCTCGCCGGTGTACATCGCCTCCCGAGTCGCCGCGTCGAGGCCGCCCTCGCGAGCGAGGAGGGCGACGGCGACGACGTGTCCGTTCGCGCGGAGCGCGCGGACGTCGAGGTTCGGAGCGTCGATCATTCTGGCCAAGTCGTCCGGCTCGGTGCGGTAGTGGGCGGCGACGAGGAGACCGAACGCCTCGCGCAGCAGCGTCTCGTCCGCGAGGAGCGCGTCGCCGTCGAGGGCGTCGTACGCACAGCCCGCCGGGTCGGCGTCCGCGACGAGCGGGTCGACGGGCGGCCGAGCGTCGAGCAGGAGCGCGTGGAACGCCCACACCTCGACGGGGTCGCCGGCGGCGTAGCGGATCGGCTCGTCGAGGCGCACGTCGGTGACGTCGAGGCCAGTCCCGGCGAGGACGTCGCGGAACCGGACATCGAAGCCGCGGCCCGCGCCCTCGTAGCCGTGGACGGTCGTGGTGAAACCGACGGCGTCGGCGTCGAGGAAGCGTTCGAGGAGCCGAACGGGGAGCGCGGCCGCCTCGTCGACGAGGAGCACGTCGCAGTCGTCGAGGACGTCGACGGACTCGGGCGGTTTCGCGTAGCGAATCGACCCCCCGCCGGCGAGGACGAGCCGCGTCGTCTCGGTGCGCTCGGACGCGACGCCGAGCGCGTCGCACAGCTCGGCCGCGCGCGCGAAGAGTTCCTCAATGCCGCGGAACGACGGCGCGGTGACGAGGACGTCCCGTCCCTCGACGGCGAGCCCCGCGGCCGCGAGCCCGGCGGCGCTCGTCTTCCCCCGACCGCGGTCGGCCTCGCAGACGACGGCGCGGCCGGTGTCCCGGAGCGCCTCGAAGGCGCGCACGGCCGCGACCTGATCGCCGGTGAGACAGGCCTCGTAGGCGGCCGTCGGGAAGGCGTGATCGTCGGGCACCGACGGACCGGGTGACGGGAGACGGGGTGCGGGGCGCGTGCGTCCGTCGTCGACCGCCGTCTCCCCGCTCTCGTCGAGGGCGACGATGCCGACGCCGCGATGCGTGCGGAGGGTGTCGACGAGGCGCGTCCGGAAGCGTCCCGAGACGTCCTCGACGCCGAAGGGCGGGACGGCCATGCCCGCGTCGAAGCGGTCGCGGCGTGCGGACCACGCGTCGAGCGGTGGCGTCACGAGGATCAGGAGGCCGCCGCCGTCGACCGCACCGGCGACGCGGCCGAGGGCGTTCGGTCGACACTCATCGCGGGCGTCGTAGACGACGGCGTCGCGCGTCGTGCCGAGGAGGTCGCCGGTCTCGCGGGGTTCGAGGCGCTCGCAGCCGATGCCGTCGCGGTGACCGACGACCGTCGTCTCGGCGCGATCGATCCCCGCGTCGTCGAGCGCATCGATGGCGGCGGCGAGCCCGCGATCGGTCCCGTCGCCGCCGTCGCCAGCGCCTCTCGCGTCCCGGTTCTCGTTCCCGTCCGTCTCGTCGGCGAGGACGAGGAGGCGGCGCTCGTTCGTCTCGCGGGCCTCCGCGCGGAGCGCGGCGGCGGTCTCTCCGACGGTCATGTGCTCGTCGTTCGCCCGCGACCCCGAAGGGCGTTATCGTTCCCTGTAGCCGTCGGTGACCCCGTGTCCCGCGTTCGCACCCCGGCGGGCTTTGAAAGCGTTTTTAACCACGGGATCCGGAATAGGTTGTACAGCCTTCGGGGGGTCATGATGCTTCGAGTCGCCACGGGAATCGCGGTCGGCGACTGAGCGCAAGCCCGCCCGAGGGAGTAGGTGAACATAAAAATGCCAGTCTATGTCGACTACGACGTCCCGGCCGACCTCCAGGAGCGAGCGCTCGAATCGCTCGAAGTCGCCCGCGACACCGGCAGCGTAAAGAAGGGTACGAACGAGACGACCAAGGCCGTCGAGCGCGGCAACGCGGACCTCGTCATCATCGCCGAAGACGTCTCCCCCGAGGAGATCGTCCTCCACCTCCCGGAGCTCGCGGAGGAGAAGGGCGTCCCGTACGTCTTCGTCGAGACGCAGGACGAACTCGGCGTCGCGGCCGGCCTCGAAGTCGGATCCGCCGCCGCGGCCGTCGTCGACGCCGGCGACGCCGAGGACGACGTCGAGGACATCGGCGAAAAGATCGAGGAGCTGAAGTAAACCGATGAGTGCCGAGGAATCGGAGACGGAGGACTCCACGTCCGCCGAGGTCATCGAGGTCGTCGGAAAGACCGGGATGCACGGCGAGGCGATGCAGGTGAAGTGTCGACTTCAGGAAGGCTCCAACCAGGGCCGCATCATCACGCGCAACGTCCTCGGCCCCACGCGGGTCGGCGACGTCCTCCAGCTGCGCGAGACGGCCCGCGAAGCCGACTCCATCGGAGGTCAGTAATGCCCCAGACCCGAGAGTGTGACTACTGTGGGGCGGACATCGAACCCGGCACGGGGACGATGTTCGTCTACAACGACGGACGTACCGTACACTTCTGCTCGTCGAAGTGCGAGAAGAACGCCGATCTCGGCCGCGAGCCCCGCGAGCTCGAGTGGACCGACGCGGGCCACGCCGGCGAGGGCGAATAGATGAGCCACGAGCACGAGCGGACGTTCGTCATGGTCAAGCCCGACGGCGTCCAGCGGGGTCTCATCGGCGAGATCGTCGGCCGTCTCGAGGACAAGGGGCTCAAGATGGTCGGCGGGAAGTTCATGCAGATCGACGAGGAGCTCGCTCACGAGCATTACGGCGAGCACGAGGGCAAGCCCTTCTTCGAGGGCCTCGTCGAGTTCATCACGTCCGGGCCCGTCTTCGCGATGGTCTGGGAGGGCGACGACGCCACCCGGCAGGTCCGCAAGCTGATGGGCGCGACGGACGCCAAGGAGGCCGCTCCCGGCACCATCCGCGGTGACCTCGGGAACGACCTCGGGCACAACGTCATCCACGGCAGCGACCACGAGGACGAGGGCGCCAACGAGCGCGAGATCGACCTCTTCTTCGACGGGGACGAACTCGTCGACTGGAACGCCAACGCGGCGACCTGGGTCTACGAAGACGCCCACGACCACTAAGCGGTTTCTCTCGCCGTCGTCCCCGTTTACACCCGCATAGCTCCCAGCACCCGCCCTGACCGCGACACGTAAGTACACCGACAGGGTACGGAACGGCGTGACGCGGGCAGATCCGATCGAGTTCGAGACGGCGGGGAAGACGCTACGAATACACGACCGGGTGATGGACGCGACGTGTCGCATCACCGCTGACGACGCGATCGACGTCGAGCGGGTGTTGGACGCGCGGTTCCTCTTCCCGGTCGACGCCGCAGTCTCCTTCGAGGCGACGACGCTGTCGATGCCCGCGAACGCGGGGTCGTGTGTCCGTGACGAGCGCGGCGACATCGACGTCCAACTCTCCGATATCGTGGTGTCGTTTCCTCGCGGGACGTATTACGTCGACATCGAGGCGGCTTGCAAGCTCTACGTGAAGGTGTTCGACGCCGCGTTCGAGGCCGTCACCGAACACCACCACGGCGAGGGGGCGACGACACTGACGTTCGAGGAACCGACGCGAGTCGCGGTCGGTGCCCGTTCGCGCCACGAGCGTCCGCACGCGACGATCACGGTGCCCGACGATCCGGGGGCGCTGCTCGAGGCACTCCCCTTCCTCGCCTCCGCGGTAAAGGAGTGGTCGCCGGAGCGCTCGTGGCCGACGCTCCGGGGCCACCCACCGCGGATCGAGCGCGGGGACGCCCTCTCGATCCCGTCGACGATTTCGCGGCCCGAGACGGGCGTGACGATCGCCACCCCGGCGACGTACGAGTCGCTGTACGCGGTCGCGCCGCTCGCCTACTACCTCGGTGCGGACGTGGTCGAGGCGTCCGAAGCGGAACTCCGCCTCGACAACGGCTATCGCCAGTCGCTGGGCGACGGCGCGGTCTCGCCGCGGGCGGCGACCAACCTGCTCGAACGCTGTCTGTTCCTCGACTCGTTCGTGCGAACGGCCGGCTACTACGAGATGCCGCGCCAGGAGTACGAGCCGGTCGCGGGTGGGCTTTCCTTCTACCCGCCGGCGCTCTACGGTCGGCCGATCGTCGAGCAGCTCATGGAGTACCTCGAAGCGCCGCGCGCGGCGTTCGTCGACTACCTTCCGGACGCGCGCTACGTGGCCGTGGTGCGCGACGATCCGGCCGACGCCCCGTTGCTCCCGTTCCTCGTCAGGGACCTCGTGCCGGTGACGACCGATAGGCACGACGTGCCCGACGACCGCGCGATCCGGACCGGCTACAGCGGCGAGTGTGTGCCTCACGGGGCGACACGACTCTCGGTCGCGGGGTACCAGCACGCGCTCACCGAGCCGATGCGCGACGTGGCGGAAGAGCGTTTCGCACTCCTCGGTGTCGGCAGCGCGGCACGCGAGACGCTCTCCACGGTCCTGATCGGCCGCGAGCACCGGGAGGTCGCCGAGCCGTTCACGGTCGACACCGCGCCGCCAACGACGGCGGCCGTTCGGGACGCGCTCGAAACCGACTACGGCTTCGTTCACGTCGACGCGCCACTGACCGACGCGGGGTTCGCCTGCCGCGACGGCGTCCTCGATCCAATGAGTGTGTCGTCCGTCTCGGCGCGCGCCGTGTCGCTCGTCGGCGACCGGGAGACTGGTGGGCCTATCGTCGACGCCCTCGTCGAACGCGGGGCCCGCGTCGGCGTAGTGTCGACGACGCTCGGCGAACGTATGGTCGGCCGGATGGCGGGACGTCTCCTCTCGGGCGCGCCGTTCGAGCGCGCCGTCGCGTGGTCGGGCGCGAAGGGCCCGCATCGCTTCGCCGGAGACGTCTCGGGGTGTCTGGTCCGCGTCGGCGGTGGCGCCTCGATCCCGAACCTCGTCGTCCGATCGACGACGCTCGAGAGCCACCAGCTGTGGGTTCGCGCGTGGTGGACGCAGTTCGACGCCGCCGGTGGGGTGACGGCGCTCTACGACGAACGCGTGTGCGACCAGTTCCAACTCTTCGGCACCGAGATCGAACAGCCCTCGTCGCTGTCGAGCGAGGCGGTCGCGGACCTCTGTAACGAGCGCGAGGCCGTTTACGTACTGAACGGCGACGTCTATCAGCACGACCACGACGTGACGCCCGACGAGGTCCGGCAGTCGGCGGCGCGCGCGCTCGCCGACCGATCGTCGACTCGGAACGACACCCAGTTCTGAGACGCGATTCAAAAGCGATAAGCGAGGGCGGGGCGGAGTGTCCGGTATCCGTGACGAACGCTCAGGTCACTCTCGTCCAACTGGACAACTACGGCCCGTGGACGGTGACGCCCGCACCCCGACGTGAGGCCGACCTCCAGACCCTCCAGTCGCGCCTCTACGCCGACCTCTCGCAGTTCCTCGGCACCCGCGACGGCTACGCCTTCTTCACGCGCTTCGACAACATGATCGCGGTGACGAACGGCATCGACCGGGCCGATCACCGCCGTCTACAGGAGTCGCTACGCAACCGCTATCCGGTCACCGTGAGCCTCGGCATCGGGACGGGCGCGAATCCGACGGACGCCCTCGTCGACGCGACCGCGCACCTGCAGGCGGCCGGGAGCGCGCAGGACGCCGAGCGCCGCGAAGTCCTCGCCGGCGATCCGATTTCACCGGACGACCGCGACGACGACGACGTCCGCATCGCGCACTTCGACGTGAACGACGCGACCGGCAAGTACACGGACGAGCTCGACGCCTTCTCGACGTTCGTTCGCATCGAGCAGGGGTACGCGGCGCTGATGCGGACGCTCCACGACGAACACGACGGCCTCGCATTCTTCGTCGGCGGCGACAACGTCATCGCGCTCGTTCCCGACCTCGACCGCGACACCTACGTCGACGTCATCGAGCGCGTCCGCGCGGAGGCCGACATGTCGCTCAAGGTCGGCGTCGGCGCGGGCCGCACCGCGACGGACGCCGGAATGGCCGCCAAACACGCCCTCGAAGTCTGCCGCGAGGAGGGGACGACCGTCGAAGGCGCGTAGATTAACTCGATGCGTACTCCCTGATTTTGTACTCGCTCGGTACTCACACCACGCTTTTCCTTTCGGCCCCCTATCAATCGCGTATGCAGTCCATCGACGTCCCGAACAACCTGTACGACGCGCTCGGAGAGCCCAGCGACGACGAGCTCGAGCAGGCCCTCTGGGGGCTCGTGTACGAGCAGGGCCGCGACACCGAGCACTGACGCCGCGACGCCCGCGAACCGAAGCTATTCCTTCCCGGGCCGCCTTCGCGGAGCCATGACTGCGGGCGGTCGTCTCCCCGGTGCGCCCGACCCCACGGAGCGGATCGTCCTGCACGTGGACATGGACTGCTTCTACGCGTCCTGTGAGCGGCGACGCGAACCCGCGCTCCGCGACGAACCCGTCGTCGTCGGCATGGGGTACGAGGCCGGGGAGACCGTGGGCGCGGTGGCGACCGCGAGCTACGAGGCGCGCGCGCACGGCGTCGAGAGCGCGCAGGCCATCTCGACGGCGCTCGATCGCCTGCCCCGACGCGCCGACGATCCCGACGGCCCGAGCGCGTACTACCGGCCGGTCGACCTCGACTACTACGAGGACGTCGCCGCGGAGGTGAAGGCGATCCTCCACGAGCTCGCCGATACCGTCCGCGAGGTCAGCATCGACGAGGCGTACCTCGACGTCACCGACCGCACCGCGTGGGACGTCGCCGAGGGATTCGCGCGCCACGTCAAACAGCGGATCGCGCGCGAGGTCGGCGTCCCCGCGAGCGTCGGCGTCGCCCCCGACATGAGCACCGCGAAGATCGCGAGCGACCACGACAAACCCGACGGCCTCGTCGTCGTCCCGCCCGACGAGGTCGAGGCGTTCCTCGCGCCGATCGATGTCGCGGACGTCCACGGCGTCGGGCCGGTCCGCGCGCGCGAACTCCGCGAGTTAGGGATCGAGACGGCGGGCGACCTCGCGGACGCCGACCCCTACGAGCTGACGGAGCGCTTCGGCGAGCGGGGCCGCGACCTCTACGACCGCGCGCGCGGCCGCGACGACCGCCCGGTCGAGCCCCGCGACGATCCGAAGAGCCTGAGCCGCGAGTCGGCGTTCGACGGCGCGGTCGACGACCACGCGCGCGTCCGGGAGCAGGCGCTGACGCTCGCCGACGCCGTCGCCGACCGCGCGCGCCGGAAGGACGCCCTCTACCGCACCATCGGGGTGAAGGTCGTGACGCCGCCCTACGACGTCCACACCCGGGCGCGCTCGCTCCCGGGTCCCGTCGACGACCCGCCACTCGTGCGCGACGTCGCCGCCGACCTCCTCGCGGAGTTCGCGGACGCGTCCGTCAGGAAGGTGGGCGTGCGCGTCTCGAACCTCTCGTTCACCGCCGGCGAGCAAGCGCAGCTCGGGGGGTTCGACGGCCCGACGACCGAGGTGGCGACCGACGAAACGACGACCGACGACGACGCCGACGTCACCGACGCGACCGAGACCGGGACCGACGGTCAGGCGTCGCTCGGCGACTTCTAGTCGTCCGTCGGGGCGACGACGCGTTCGCACTCGACGACGAACGAGGCGAGGCTCTCCGCGGCGCCGCGTTCGAGCGACAGCACGACGCCCGCGGTCTCCGACTCCCGGATCACGATGAAGACGCCGTTCTCGTAGAGCTCGACGACGGACTCGAACTCGCCGAACGGGCTGTCGAGCTCGCGGAGCGGTTCGCGCTCGCGGATCTTCGCGATGATCCGCCCCGAGCGGCGCTTCGAGCGCTCGTCCGGGAGGTCCTGACGCCGATAGATGACGTGCCAGTCGTCGTCGGTATACCGGACGGCGGTGCGGAAGTACCCGCGGGCGCGCTCGCGGACCAGCTTCACGAGCTCGTAGTGGCGCCGTTCCATGTCGGTCATACCGATACGTAGACCCGACGGAGTATAGACACACTGAAAACCGACGCGCGAACCGGTTGTCGCGCCGTCGCTTACGCCAGCGGCTCGACGAGGGCTTCGAGCGCCGCCTTCGGGTCGTCCGCCTTGGCGACGCCGCTGGCGAGGAGAACGCCGCTGGCGCCGAGGTCGGCCGCCGCGTCGAGGTCGTCGCCCGTGGAGATCCCGGCCCCGCAGTAGACGTCGACGCCGTCGTCGACCGCTTCGGCGGCCGCGACGGCGTCCCTGACGATGTCGGGGTCGGCCGACGCCACGGAGACGTCGCCGCCGATGAGTTCCGGGGGTTCGACCGCGACCGAGTCGGGGCCGAGCGCCGCGACCGCGCCGATCTGTGCGGGGTTGTTCCCGCAGACGCACGTTTCGAGGTCGGCGCGGCGGGCCGCCTCGATCGACGCGTCGATGTCCGCGAGCTTCATCCGGTTCTCCGAGTGATTGAGGAGCGTGCCCTCGGCGCCCGCGGCGGCGGCGCGTTCCGCGAGCGTGCTACCCGTGTGGCTCCCGTAGCCGTTCGGGCTGACGTGCTGCGCCCACGTTTCGACGCCGGTGTCGGCGACCGCGGCGAGGTCGGCGGCCTGCGGCGCGATGGCGATGCGGACGCCGGACGCTTCGGCGACGGCGCGTGCGGCCTCCGCGACCGCGATCGGGTCACAGGGATACGCCTTCAGATTGACGAGAACGAACATGCGCGTGGGGATTCGCGGACCTCCGGATTACCGCTTTCGGAAGCGACGGACGGACCCCGTCTCTCGCGACGCGACCGGCCGTCCGGATTTATAACCCGTCTGCGCGTCTCTCCGAGCTGATGTTTCGCACGCTCCTCGGACAGGTCGGCGCGCCAGCCTCCGCGATCAGCCCGTACAACCCATTGGTCGTCGCGCTCGTGCTCCTCGCCGCCGGGGCGACCCTGAGCGCGCTCTTCCTCTTCCGGGAGGCGCGCGACAGCCATCCGCCCTCGGACAGGCAGTCGTTCGCGTGGCTGTTCGGTCTCGTCGGCGCCATCGCACTCCTCGTCTCCGGGGAGATATTCTGGGCGAACTGGGCGGGATTCCCCGCGAGTCAGTACACCGAGCTGTTCGGGGTCGCACAGACGCTCTACGCCGTCGTGATGCTCGCCGCGGCGTTCACCATCTACCACAACCTCGATCCGCGGCCGTTCGCCTGGATGAGTGCCGTCTGCGGCCTCCTGCTCTTCCAAGGCGCACGCGCCATCGTCAGCTTCGACTTGACGCTCTCGCCGGCCGTATCGGCACTCATCTGGGTGACCGCTGGCCTCGCCGCCGTCGTCGTCCTACCCGCCTCGTACGCCCCGACGGGCTCCGGGACGCGTCGTTCCCTCGTCTACCTCGGCGTGCTGTTCGCCGTCGTGCTCGCCGCCGCCAGCCTCGGCATGGGCCTCGAGGCCCACTACAGCCACATCGCTGAAGCGATGGGGTGACGACGGCGTGGCCGCGAGAACTCGACCTGAGACTAGTCCTTGCGCTTGACCATATCGCCGAGCGTGAGCCCGCCCTCGTCGGAGCCGCCCTCCCACTCCTCGTCGCCGCTCGCGGCCTCGAGCAGGCTGACGCCGAGCTTCTTCTCCAGCTTCTCCCGGACGTCGTCGCTCGGGAGGATGTCGCCGCGTTCGAGCTTCCGGACGAGACTGGCCTTCTCGTTGAGCTCGGAGGCGAATTCCTCCTGGCTGTAGCCCGCCCCCTCGCGGGCGTTCCGGATGCGATCGTCGTAGTCGGAGGCGAGCTCCTGCATCTCGTCGAACATGTCGCGCCGCCGCCGGCGCGACCCGCCCGACGAGTTCCCGCCGGAACTCGACGACCCCGAGGACTCACCGGACGAGGTCGAGTATTTCGTCGAGGTCGAGGAGGACGACTCGGTCTTCACCTCGGTACCGAACTCCGTGCAGTCGCTGCAGACGTCGAGTTCGGCCCCCTCGACTTTGATGGTCTTGGGGTTCGCCGTTTCGGCCCCGCACATCTCGCACTGAACCATATCTAATCTAGCTCCGCCGCGTGTATAAAGCACACGCCGTCGGCCAGTCGTGCGCCCGTACTCCGGTATTCGACGGATTTCGGCTCACGCACCGCGGACCGCTCCTCGGACGCCCGACCCCGTGTCGTTTCGCTCTCGCCCGCCGAACCGTGGCGCCTCGTCATCGCTCGGCGCCACGCAGGTCGCCCCACGCCCCCCAGAACCGCTGGAGCGCGGTGAGGTGCCCGACGACGGCGAAGAAGCCGAGCAGCCACGCGACGAGGCTGAAGCCGCCGACGACCGGAATCACGGCGGAGAGGACGCCGACGACGCCCACCAGAGCGAGGCGGTCCGCGCGCCCGAGGAGGCCGCCGTACTGGCGGCCGAGGCCGACGGCCTGGATCTGCGTCCCGAGGTAGGAGGTGAGGAGGACGCCCGTGACGGCGGCGAAGCCGAGCAGCCACGAGCCGACGCCCGCAGCGAGGCCGGCGAGGATGACGACGTCCGCGTACCGATCGAGGACGTGATCGAGGAGATCGCCGCCCTCGGAGTCGACGCCCGTCTCGCGCGCCACCGCGCCGTCGAGGAGGTCGAGCCAGCCGTTCAGGAAGACGAACACCGCGCCCGCGACGTACCCCGCGGCGCTCCCGAGGTAGAAGACGCCCGCCGCGGCGACGGCGAGGAGGAACGCGAGCACGCTGATCGCGTCCGGCGTCAGCCCGAGACGCACGGACACCGTCACGAACGGCCGGAGCAGGCGGGACGCGAGCGGCCGGAACTGATCGAGCGTCACAGCAGATACTCCGTGAAGTCCACCTCGCCCGCGCTCGGCTCGCGCTCGCCGTCGAGGACGGCTTCGATCTCCGCGGCGACCGCCTCGGGCGTCCGGTCCGTCGTGTCGATCTCGTAGACTCGCTCCTGTCCATGTTTTCGGACCGCTTCGCCGAGGATCACGTCGAGGGACTCTGCCTCGGCGTTCTCCGTCGCCTCGCGCTCGCGCGCGTCCAGCGCCGCACCCTCCTCGGCGCCGCGTTCCCGGAGCCGGTCTTCGAGCACGTCGGGCGCACAGCGGAGGACGATCACGCGCTCGACGTCGTCGAGGTGGTGGGCGAGGTGGCTCTCGACGAGCACGTCGTCACGGTCGGCGTACGCCTCGCCGATCGCGCCGAGGTCGGCCACGAGGCTGTCGCGCGACTCGTCGCGCTCCGTGTACAGGTCCGCCTCGCGGATCACGTCGTTCAGGTGGACGACGTCGAGGTCGGTGTCGAGGCGCTCCGTCGCGCTCGTCTTACCCGTGCCCGGCGTCCCGGTGACGACGGCTCTCATGCGAGCACCTCGTTGAGCTCGCGGACGGCGCGCTCCGTCTCCGCCTCGGTGCCGCAGGTGATCCGCACGCACTCGGGGAGCCCGAAGCTCGAGCAGTCCCGCACGATGACGCCGCGCTCCTGCAGCGCCTCGGCGACGGCGCTCGCGTCGCCCACCTCCACGAGCAGGAAGTTCGCGTGACTCTCGTACGTCGGCGCGTCGACGTGCTCGGCCATGTACGTGCGACTCCACCGCGCCATCTCGACCGTCTGCTCGACGTGCTCGTCGTCGTCGAGGGCGGCGAGGCCGGCGCGACAGGCGACGACGCTCGCCGCGAACGGCGTGTTCACGCGCGCGTACGCCTCCGCCCACGACTCGGGGACGATCGCGTAGCCGAGGCGGAGCCCCGCGAGCCCGTACGCCTTCGAGAAGGTGCGGAGGACCGCGACGTCGTCACGCGGGGCGTGACTGGTAGCGTGCGACGCGTCGGCATCGTCTCGCCCCTCGACGAGACCGACGGCGCTCGGTGCGTCGGCGAACTCCCCGTACGCCTCGTCGACGACGACGAGCGTCTCCTCGCGCGTCTCCTCGGCGATCCGCTCGATCGCGTCGAGCGCGAAGCGCGCGCCGCTGGGGTTGTGCGGGCTCGTGAGGTGGACGATCCGCTCACCGTCGTAGGCGTCGAGGACGGCGTCGGCGGTGAGCGTGAAGCCGTCGTCGCCCGTCACGTCGTACTCGGCCACCTCGCCGTGGTGGAAGCGCGCGCTCATCCCGTAGTAGGCGAAGCCGGGCGCGGGGACGAGCACCGCGTCGCCGGGTTCGAGGGCGGCCCGCGAGAGGTAGTCGAGTGCGCCGTCGCCGCCGTTGGCGAGCCACACCTGCTCGTCCGCCACGCCCCAGCGCTCGGCGATGGCGGCCGTGAGGTCCTGGTGGTCCGCGGTGGGGTAGTGGTGTACCTCGTCGGCGCTGGCCTCGACGGCGTCGACGGCCGCGGGGCTCGGCCCGAACATGTTCTCGTTCGACGCGAGCTTGACGAACTCCTCGGGGTCGCGGCCGAGCTCGCGGGCGACTTCCTCGATGCCGCGGCCCGCGCGGTACTCGACGTGGTCCGAGAGGTCCCGTGGTCGCATGTCCCGAGAGAGCCGCCGCCGGGACTTAAAGCGGCCGATGCGCGGTGTCGTCGCCTATCGGTCGCCCGGTCCGACGGCGTGGACCGGAGTCTCGCCGGCGAGCGCTCGATCGACGTCGGCCGCGACCGTCTCGTTCGCCTCGGCGCGTGCCTCCGCGGAGTACCATCCCACGTGCGGGGTCGCGATCACGTCGTCGCGTTCGACGAGCGGCGATCCCTCGGGCGGCTCGGTCTCGAAGACGTCGAGACCCGCGGCCGCGATCGACCCGGCATCGAGCGCTGCCAGTAGCGCATTCTCGTCGACGACGCCGCCGCGACCGGTGTTCACGACGACGCCGCGTTCGGGGAGCGCGTCGAACCACGCGGCGTCGACGAGGCCGCGCGTCGCGTCCGTGAGCGGCGCGTGCACCGAGAGGTGGTCGGCGGCGTCGCGGAGCCCCTCCGCGTCGACCTTCTCGACGCCGTGCTCGCGCATCACCTCGGCGTCCACGTACGGATCGTACGCGACGGCGTCGACGCCGAACCCCGCCAGTCGGTCCGCGACGCCCCGCGCGATGTCGCCGAAGGCGACGAGACCGACCGTGTCGCCGCTGAGGCGATGGAGTTCGGGGCCCGCCCACACGTCCCACGTGCCCCCGCTGACGCGCCGATCGTGCGCGGGGACGTCGCGGACGCACGCGAGGAGGAGCGAGAGGCTGTGCGTCGCAACCTCGTCCACGCAGTAGTCCGGCGCGTGCGTGACGGTGACCCCGAGGGCGGCCGCGGCGTCGACGTCGACGTTGTCGAGGCCGACCGAGACCTGTCCGTAGACGGCGAGGGCGTCGAGGCCGGCGAGGAGGTCGTGGGTCACGGCGAGGCGGCCCTTCGCTACGACGGCGTCGGCTTCGCGCTCGCGGACGGCGGCGCGGAACGCCTCAGGCGTGTCGAGCGGGGCGACGGAGACGTCGGCGGCGAGGCGGTCGCGGAACACCTGCGCGTCGAGCTTCGGGTCGTCGGCGAGGACGACGGTCGGCATGAGTAAGCGGACGGCGGGCACCGCCTTGATCGTTGGCACCACCGCTCCGTGACGTGGAGCCACGGAGCGGCGCGACGGAGACCGGGGAACGATCCACCGGGGGCACGCCGCGCGAGCTTCTCCCCGAGCACGTCGCGTGACCGCTACGCCTTAGGTGCCGCCGTCCGCACGGGAGCCTATGGCGACAGCACTCTCCGCGAGCCTCGCGATCCACCTGATCTTCGCCGCGCTGTGGACCGGGAGCGTCCTCTACTTCACGTACGCCGTCCTCCCGCTCGGACGGGGGGGCGAGCTCTCGGCCAGCGCGCTCGGATCGGTGACGAGCAAACTCACGACCGTCACACGCGTCAGCGCCGTCGTGCAGCTCCTCACCGGCGCCTTCATGTCGAGCCCGATGGGCGTGGCGACGACGACCGCCTACTGGTCGAGCACGCGCGGCTACCTCGTCATCGCCATGGTCGTCCTCTGGCTCGCGCTCGCCGCCCTCACCGAGATGGGCGCGTCGACGATCCGCGACGGCATCGCCGTCGATAAGGTCCGCAGCCCCGCCCGCGACGCCTCGACGCGACTCCGCGCCGCGAGCGTCGTCGCGTTCCTCCTCCTCCTCGACGCCGGCGCGCTCACCGCCGGCCTCTGAATCGGGCGCGGCTCCCGGTTCGATCCCCGCGGGGCACGACGAACGGCCCGCGACCACCCGATCGCTTTTCGTCCTCCGCCCCGTTCTCCGCCCCATGGCAAGCGCGATCGGTTCGCTGTTGTTGTTCGTGATCAGCCTCCTCGTCGGCGGCCTCGGAATCTACGTCGGCGCACGCGTCATCACCGGCGTCGAGGACTACTCGCACGCCGTGATCACCGCGCTCATCGGCGCGATCGCGTGGGCGGTGCTCTCGTGGATCCCGCTGCTCGGCGGGCTCCTCGCCCTGATCGCGTACGTCGCCGTCATCAACTGGCGCTACCGGGGCGGCTGGGTGAACGCGATCCTGATCGCGCTCGTCGCGTGGATCGCCACCGCCGTCGTCGTCTTCGTCCTCGGCGCGCTCGGCGTCCCCGTCACCGGAATCGGCGTTCTCGGGGCCTGATCCGGCTCAGTCCCGACGGACGTCGTGTTCGAGGGTACCGATGCCCTCGATCTCGGCCTCGACGTGGTCGCCGGCTTCGAGCGGCCCGACGCCCTCCGGCGTCCCCGTGAGGATCACGTCGCCCTCTTCGAGCGTCATGTACCGCGTGATCTCCTCGATCAGCGTCGGCACGTCGAAGATGAAGTGCTCGGTGTTCGAGGACTGGCGCACCTCGCCGTTCACGCGGAGTTCGAGCGCCGCGCCGTTCGGATCGACGTGCTCGGGGTCGGCGAGCACCGGCCCGAGGGGACACGCGCCGTCGAAGGCCTTCCCGCGCACCCAGTTCTGCTCGCGCGATTGGTCGTCGCGGTTCGAGACGTCGTCCGCGATCGTGTAGCCCGCGACGACGTCGGACGCGTCCGCGGCCGCCACGTTCCGGCACTGCTCGCCGATCACGACCCCGAACTCGATCTCGTGCTCGATGTTCTCGCGCTCTCGCGGGAGCGTCACGGCGTCGCCGTGGCCCGCGACGGCGTTCGGCGGTTTCAAGAAGAGCAGCGGCCGATCCGGCACGTCCTCGTTGCGCTCTTCGGCGTGCTTCGCGTAGTTGCGCCCGATACAGACGATCTTCGAGGGTTCGCAGGGCGGGAGGACGTCCACGTCGTCGGCGGCGTACGTCCGGCCGCCGAAGCTGACGGTTCCATCGTCGTGGTACTCGCCCTCTCGGACCGCGCCTGCCTCGTCGCGGAAGCGAACGTGTCGCATGCGTGGCCGATTCGCGCGGCGGAGGCTAAGCGTTGGGGTTCGTCGTCACCAGCGGTGGTGGACGTACTCTTTCACGTACGCCTCGTAGACGTCCCGGGCCGCCCCGTGCTGGCGGTGGCTGAGGGGCGCGAGCTCCGCGGCTTCGACGTTCTCCGCGATGTGTTCGGGCGACGTGCTTCCCGGAATCACGGTCGAGACGGCGTCGTGGTCGAGGATCCAGCGGAGGGCGAACTGCGCGAGCGTCACGTCCGCCGGCGTGTACGCGGCGAGTTCGTCCGCGGCGTGCGCGCCGACGTCCTGCGGGACGCCCGCGAACGTCTCGCCGACGTCGAAGGCCTCGCCCTCGACGTTGAAGTTCCGGTGGTCGCTCTCCGGGAACTCCGACTCCGCGTCGATCGCGCCCGTCAGCAGGCCCGAGGCGAGCGGGACGCGGACGATGACGCCGACGTCTTCCGCGGCCGCCCGATCGAGGAAGCGCTCCGCGGGGCGCTGACGGAACGGGTTGAAGATGATCTGTACCGTCTCGACGCCGTCGTACTCGACGGCCTTCAGCCCCTCCTCGACGCGCTCGACGGAGACGCCGTAGTGGGCGAGCAGGCCGTCGTCCTTCAGCACGTCGAGCGCGTCGAACGTCTCGGGCTGGTAGTAGGCGTCCGTCGGCGGGCAGTGGAGCTGGAGCAGATCGAGCGCGTCGACGTCGAGGGTCTCGCGCGAGCGCTCGACGAACTCGCGCAGGTGGTCCTCGTCGTAGTCGGCGGCGACGTGCGGATCGAGGCGGCGGCCCGCCTTCGTCGCCACCGTCGGGGTCTCCGCTCGCTCGGCGAGCACCTCGGCGATCAGGCGCTCCGAGCGCCCGTCGCCGTAGACGTCCGCGGTGTCGAGGAATGTGATCCCCTCGTCGAGCGCCGCGTGCAGCGCCTCGCGGGCCTCCGCCTCGCCGACTTCGCCCCAGTCGCTCCCGATCTCCCACGTGCCGAGACCGATCGGCGTCACGTCGAGCCCCGTCGATCCGAGGGTGCGTTCGTCCATACGGGCCCTCGCGGCGGGCGCTCCCTAACGGTTCGGGTCTCGGCCGTCGCGGCCGCCGCGACGCGGGTGCGCGCTCGACGGCGCGGAGGCGGCGGGATCCACCCGGCCGACAGGCTTTATGACGCGTCCGCGAGTAGTCGATGCCGTCATGGAGATCACTTGGTACGGCCACTCCACGTTCGGCGTCGAGATCGGTGACGAGACGCTCCTCATCGATCCGTTCTTCGACAACCCGAAGACGGAGACCGACCCCGAGGAGCTCGACCCCGACTACGTGTTGCTCACGCACGGCCACGCCGACCACATCGCCGACGTCGATCGGTTCCGCGGCGCGCACTTCGTCGCCACCCCGGAAGTCGTCAGCTACGTCACCGACGAGTACGGCATCGAGGACGCCACCGGGATGAACCTCGGCGGCACCTTCGAGACCGAATCGGCCTACATCACGATGGTCCGCGCCGACCACACGAACGGCCTCGACACCGACTACGGCGCGTCGGGCGGGATGCCCGCCGGCTACGTCATCAGCGACACCAAGCCCACGCAGGTCTCCGACGACGAGTCCCAGACCTTCTACCACGCCGGCGACACCGCGCTGCAGACGGAGATGCGCGACGTCATCGCGCCGTATCTGGAGCCGGACGTCGCCGCCGTCCCCATCGGCGACCACTACACGATGGGCCCGTGGCAGGCCGCCGTCGCCGTCGACTGGCTCGACGTGGACTACGCCGTCCCCATCCACTACGACACCTTCCCGCCGATCGAGCAGGACACCGACGACTTCGTCCGCGAGGTCGAAGCGACCGGTAGCACCGCGGACGTCGTCGTCCTCGACGGCGACGAGTCCCTCGACCTCGGCGGCGAACTCGGCTACTGAGGCGCCCGGCTCCGGTAGCTGCCGTCGTCTCGGCATCCGTCTTCCGACTACCTACCGTCTCGTTTTCGCCGGCCTCGATCGCGTGCGCGTCGTCGATGTCCGTTGTTTCCCGCTCTCATCGCTCTCTACTCCCCACCGTTCGCTATCCGCATTGCTTTTTCACTCTCATCGTCCACTATCCTCACCGCTTTTTCGCCCTCATCGCTCCCCAAGCTATATCGAGCGCGCCGCGAAACCCACCGAACGGGTACATCACAATGGACGCGAAAGCCGCAGTCGTACGCGAAGAGGGCGGATCGTTCGAGATCGAGGACGTACAGCTCGAGGATCCGCGACCGGACGAGGTGCTCGTCCGCGTCGTCGGGGCCGGCGTCTGTCACACTGACATGACCGTCCGCGATCAGCTGTATCCGACGCCGCTCCCCGTGGTGCTCGGCCACGAGGGATCGGGGGTCGTCGAGGCCGTCGGCGAGAACGTGACGCGCGTCGAACCCGGCGACAACGTCGTGATGAGCTTCGACTACGACGGCACCTGCGAGCAGTGTCGGGACGGCCATCCCGCGTACTGCGAGTCGTTCTTCGAGCACAACTTCGGCGGCTCCCGGCCCACCGACGAGACGTCACCGATCTCGCAGGACGGCGAGTCCATCAGCGGCCGCTTCTTCGGTCAGTCCTCCTTCGCCACGCACGCGATCGCCACTGAGCGGAACGTCGTCCCCGTCGGCGACGACGTTCCGCTCGAACTCCTCGGCCCGCTCGGGTGCGGCATCCAGACCGGCGCCGGCGGCGTCATCAACACCCTCGATCCGCAGGCCGGCTCCTCCATCGCGGTCTTCGGTGCGGGCTCCGTCGGCCTCTCCGCCGTCATGGCCGCCGACGTCAAGGGCTGTACGGACATCATCGCCGTCGACCTCCAAGAGGGGCGTCTCGACAAGGCGCTCGAACTCGGCGCCACCGACGTCGTCAACCCCGACGACGTGGACGACGTCGTCGAGGCGCTGGACGATCTCGTCGGCGGCGTCGACTACGCCCTCGAAACGAGCGGCGTCGCCGCCGTCGCCGAACAGGCCACCGACGCCCTCGGACAGCGCGGCACGCTCGGCATCGTCGGCGCGCCCGCGATGGGAACCGAGGCCAGCTACGACGTCAACGACCATATCCTCACCGGCCGCAACATCGTCGGCGTCGCCGAGGGCGACTCCAACCCCCAGCAGTTCATCCCCGACCTCATCGACCTCTATCGCCGCGGGAAGTTCCCCTTCGACGAACTCGTCACTTACTACGACTTCGAGGAGATCGAACAGGCCGTCGCCGACTCCGAGAGCGGCGAGACGATCAAGCCCGTCCTCCGCGTGAGCGAGGCCTAAGGGCGCTGCTGCGGGTCAGTTCGGCGTGTGCCTGAGGAGGCGCGCGATCGACTCGTCGCCGCGCTCGCGGTGGCGCTTCGCGTGACAGGCCCGACAGAGCGTCTCCCCGTCGCCGAGGCCGTACAGCATCTCCTCGCTTCGGTCCTCGTACCGGCGGCGGATCTTCTGGTAGCATCTCTTAATTATCCGATCGCTATATTCGAATCCTTCGAGGAGCGACTCGAATAGCTCGTCATTCTCTCGACAGTTCGGATGATAGGCTCGCGTAGTCTTTGACCGAGCGCCGGCTGTGTCCCATTTAACAGTCAAGGCGGCGACGATGATAGCGACTAAGAATACATTGATACCTCCTGGGCCAGGCGAGCTTAAATCCCGGAGTGAGATCGAGTTGAATACGTCGCGGCCGACCCGCTTCTGGAACTCCGATAATTCAAGCGAGTCGACGACGCAATCGTAGATCATGAAATCATCTATCCGACGTTGCCGATCATTATCTACCCATTCCCGATTCCAGACCCCCCGTATTGTATAATGTCAGATTCGAGTGGTGGCGTTCGAATGTGATGCTATGATCTAACCGATACCATCCATCATACCTTGCGTCTTCATCGTTCGCGTGAAACTTCGTGTGGCTATCCGTATCCCACTCTTCCAACGGCTCTGGTTGTGACTCGTCGTACATTGATTTCTCCGAGAGAGAACACCAGCATCGGGCACGCTTCTCGCTAAGAAGGATTCAGGAACGCGACCAAATCTGATTCAGCCGGTTATCACTCCAGCATTCTCTCACCCCTCTGTTCGGGGCAGGTGTCTTGAAGCTATCTCTGTAGGGGGTTTCCACCTCGGATCTCCGAAAGCACCCTTCCCGCCCTCTTGGGCCCCCACTCTGCCACCTATTCCGTATCTTTATTTACTCAACTGTTCCTGTCATGTATAACGGACTCTCTCGCATTCATGTCGTCCAACTCCTCTACCGTCGTCGCCGAGTTCGTCGCCGAATCCTTCGAGACTGAGGTCGGTGAGACCGAAGTAGACCGGCTCATAGGGGCCATCGACGGCGCTGTCTCGAACCTCCGCGACCAGATAGACGACGACACCCTCGAACGGATTCTCCGCGCTGACGCCGGCTCCTACGTCCTCAAGAGTAGCATGACGAGGGACGGCCTCCAACCGGAATCCTTCACGCAGGACGGGGTCATCAATCCGCTCCTCGACGTACTGGGCTACGACTACCGGACCGAGGCCGGCGGTCTCTCTGGGGGCCAGACACAAGTCGCCGACTACACGATCTCCCTCCGCGATCACCCCGAGATCGACTCGACGCGCCTTCTCGTCGAAGCCGAACCCATCAATAAGGACCTCGACAGCCGGAAGCACGGCATTGGACAAGTCCGGGATTGGCTGAGTCAACGCGAGTTCGAATCGGACTTCGGCTTCGCCACCGATGGTCTCCGCTGGGCCTTCGTTCGGTACGACCCCGACTCCTACACCCACAACGTCATCGAGGAAGTGGACTTACAGCCCGTCTTTCTCGCCGTCTTCGAGAACCAAGTCGGGAAGCGCGACGACCCGACCGAGGCCGTCTTCGACGCCGACCGGGATCGGGTTACTCGACTCATTCGGACGTTCGAGTACGAGAACTTCCTCTCCATCGCCGGTGACGCTCGGCAGGTCATCAAGGAGAAGCGCGAGGAGGTCACAGACGAGTTCTACGACGACTACATTCGGTACGTCTTCGGGATCGTTAGCGAGGACGAGACGACGACCCGCTCGCTCGTTGGGGACGGCGTCGTGGCTCCGGACGGCGCGACCGAAGACGACGCCCGGCTGTTCTCCGTCGAGTTGATGAACCGGCTCGTCTTCATCAAGTTCCTCGAAGACAAGGCGCTCGTCGACCCCGACCTCCTACAGACGCTCGTCGACACCTACGAGGACGGGATGTACGCCGGGTCGTTCTACGAATCCTTCCTCCAGCCGTTGTTCTACGACGTGATGAACGAACAGCCGGGGAACCGCCCCGATCACGTCGAGAACATCGACCTGTTCCAGGACATCCCCTACCTCAACGGCGGCCTCTTTCGGCCCACGATCAACGGCGACGGCTTCTCGGAAGGGGGCTTCGACGTTCGGAACTCCGTGCTGATCTCCATCATCGACCTCCTCGAACGCTACAGCTTCTCCGCCGGCGGCTCCCCGACGGACCTCGATCCCAGCATCCTCGGGAACGTCTTCGAGAAGACGATCAACTACATCACCAGCGACAACGCGGACACCAACAAGGAACTCGGGGCCTACTACACGCCGAGCGAGATAACCCGGTTCAGCGCCGAGGAGACCGTCCGCCCGGCCCTCTTGGATCGCTTCGAGACCGCGCTGGTAGAGGAAGCCAACTGGCCCGAACACGAAGCGACGGGATTCGACTCCGTCTACGACCTCATCGAGGAACTGCCGGGGCGCTGGAGTACGATAAGCGCCCTTCTCGCCGAAGTGGACGAGTTCCGCGTCGTCGACCCCGCGTGCGGGAGCGGCCACTTCCTGACCTCCGTGCTGGAGGAGATCGTCAACGTCCGGAAGGCCCTCTACGCCCGGAATGACTCCTACCCCGACGAGTACAAGCTGAAGAAGACGACCGTCCTGAACAACATCTACGGCGTGGACCTGATGGGGCCAGCCGTCGAGATTGCGAAACTCCGGTGTTGGCTCTCCGTCATCGCGGAACTCGAAACGGAGAACGTCGACGACCTCGCCGCCGACGACGCCCTCGCGCTCCCGAACGTCGCGTTCAACCTCCGCGAGGGGAACAGCCTGATCGGGTACACGGGCTTCCCCGAGACGACCGACGACGACGCACAGTACCAACTCGGGAGTTTCAGCGAGGACAGTGTTCGGGACCGCTACGAGGACATTATCGAGGAGATCGAAGCCCACGAACGCGCCCTCGACAGCGAGACTGCCGAGGAACACCGGGAACGAGCGAACGAGAAACTGGAGACGGCCCGCGAGGAGCTGATCGAGGACATACACGGCGACTTCGTCGACGCCGGCATCGAGGACATTACGCCCGAGACCGTCGCCGAGATGGAGCCGTTCAACTGGGTGCTGGAGTTCGCCGAGGTGTACGCGGACGGCGGCTTCGACGTGGTCGTCGGGAATCCGCCGTGGGACCGTATCAAGCCGCTCCGCGACGACTACTTCGTCCGCTACGACCGGGACTTCCGAACGTACCTCCCGGAGAAGAAGAACGAACGCCAAGAGGAGTTACTGGACGATCCCGAGATAGCGGACGGCTGGGAGGAGTACAAACGCGCAATCCAGATCCAAGCGGAATACTTCAACAACGCGGACGCCTACGAACTCCAACGACCGACCGTCGCAGGGCGGACAGAGGGAACGGAGAACGACCTCTCCGCACTCTTCCTCGAACGGGTCTTCCACATTGCCCGCGACGACGGCTACGTCGCGCAGATTCTCCCCGGTACGATCTTCACCGGATCCTCTGGTAAGGATCTCCGCCTACATCTTCTTGAGGAGACTCGAATAGACGTGCTGGCGCACTTCATGAACCACGGCATCTTCGACAACATCGACAGCCGGTACAAGTTCACCGTGCTCACCTTCGAAAACCAAGGGCATACCGAAGAAATTCGAAGCCTATACCGGGAAGGTGACGCCGACGTACTGCGTAACCTTGGTCAGACGGCCTTCATAACGCCACGACCGGTACTTGAGCAATACTCTCCTGAAGCGCGCATCTTCCCCCTATTGAAGTCGGAACAAGAGAGCGAAGTCCTACGGAGGATTATTACGCACCAGTCAATCGGTGAGGATGAACGAGGCGAGTGGTACGCGGACCCCTATCGGGAACTCGACCGAACGAACGATACCGACCGCTTCGTCGAGTCCGAATCCGATGGTGAGTATCCTGTACTGGGCGGGAAGAACGTCTACCAGTTCGTTCACGACTCGACGTACTTCGACATTGCCGAGCCCGAGTTCTGGAGCGTCGAATCACCGCCCGAGAAGAGTGCCAAACACCGCGTACGAGAGAAGAATCTTCGAAACCTCAAACGCGCCGTCTACGACGCCTTCGACGGAACTGGGTCACAGGTCGGATTCGTCAACGATCTCCTCGAAGAACACCGTGGAGAGCCGCTAAGTGAGGAGGACGTTCTTCTCGACTGTACGGAGTACCGAATCGCCATCCGCGACGTGACGAGCGCGACGAACGAGAGGTCGATTCTCGCTGCCATCATTCCACCCGGTGTCGTCTGTACGAACACGGTCCACACGCTACGCCCCTACGAGATAGTCCCCACGGAGGGCGACCTCGAAGACTATCCGCTCCACAGCGCCTACGAGCGACTGTTCACCGACGAGGAACTGTTTGCGGCTCTCGGCCTGATTAACAGTATCCCGTTCGACTTCCTGCTTAAGACGAAGGTAGACACCCACATCGTGATGTACAAATTCACCGAATCACAGGTCCCCCACCTGACCGAGGGCGACGAGTGGTTCGACTACATCTCGACCCGCGCAGCCCGCCTGAACTGCTACGGCGAGGAGTTCGCGGAGATGCGTGACCGGCTCGGCGGGATCGAGCCGGCGACCGAGATGGACGAGCGCCGCGAGGTTCAGGCCGAACTCGACGCCGCCGCGTTCCACGCCTACGGGCTCGACCGCCAGCAGACCGCGTTCGTCCTCGACGACTTCCACCGCGTGCAGAACCCCCGGCTGATGGACGAGGACTACTTCGAGATGGTACTGGAGAAATACAACGACCTCGTCTAACCGGGAGCGTCGAGTGCGGCGGGAACGCCGGCGTTCTGTACGAGGGAGTTCTTTATAAGTAACCCACCGCCGTCTGTCCAATCGGAGCGACCGCGAAAACTGGATGGACTCGCCGGGATTTGAACCCGGGGCCTCTCCCATGCCAAGGGAGTGATCTACCACTGATCTACGAGCCCGCGAACGCAATTCTTCGTATCCGGGGGACGTAATTGAACCCTTCGATCCGCTCTCGACGCCGGCGGAAGTGGAAACCCTTTAGCGTCCGAGATGCCCACAACGACGTAGGGAACTGCACGGCCGCATATCCGACGCGCCGTCCGCTTGGGCGGCTTGGGAGTGTGGCAGTGCTCGGGCGCCTTTCGCGCCCAGCGCCGCACAGCGGTTCGTGTCGTTCCAATTCACACTATGGCACGAATGCACACCCGCCGTCGCGGCTCGTCCGGTTCGGACAAGCCGGCGGCAGACGAACCCCCGGAGTGGAGCGACGTGGACGCCGACGCCGTCGAGGAGCGCGTCGTCGAACTGGCCGAAGAGGGGTACGACCCCAGCCAGATCGGCATGAAGCTGCGCGACGAGGGCGTCCAGGGGACGCCGATCCCGGACGTGAAGCTCGCGACGGACAAGAAGGTCACCGAGATCCTCGAGGAGAACGACGCCGACCCCGAGCTCCCGGAGGACTTCCGTAACCTCCTGGAGAAGGCGATCCGCCTGCGCCGTCACGTCGAGGAGAACGGCCAGGACCACCAGAACCGGCGTTCGCTCCAGAACACGGAGTCGAAGATCCGCCGGCTCGCGGACTACTACCGCGGTGACCAGCTCGACGAGGACTTCACGTATTCGTACGAGGCCGCGGTCGAACTCCTCGAAGAGTAACCCCTGATGTCCACCACGGGCCGTTCGGAGTCGTCCGGTGACGCCGCGACGCTGGCCGAGCGCTGCCGCGAGGCGGCGTTCGTCCGCATAGTCGCGCGACCGGACGGCGACGCGATCGCGGCCGCCGGCCTGCTCGGGCGGGCCTGCGCGGCGATCCGGACGCCCTATCAGGTGAGCGTTGCGGCGACCCGCGGCGCGGCGAGCGATCGCCTGCTCGCCGCTGACGACGACGCGACGCTCGCGCTCGGATTCGACGGGACGCCCGCGGACGCGACGCTCGCCGGGGACACCCTCTCCACGGGAGCGCTCGCGGCCGCGCGCGAACTCCACGAGCCGGCGGCGTCGCTCGCACTCGCGGGCGTCCGCGCGGCGGGGAGCGTCCCGTCGGGCGACCTCGCCGAGGCGTTCGAGCGCCGGCCGGGCGTCGGCCTGCCGGTCGCGGACCTCTCGGACGGGCTCGCGCACGCGACGCGGCTGCACGCCGACTGGTCGGGCGACGACCGGCAGGCGGGCGCGCTGCTCGCGGAGCTCGACCTCCCGGCGGAACTCGACGACGACGCGCGGCGCCGCCTGGCGTCGCGGGTCGCGCTCGACGCGACCGAGAACGCCGCGCCCCGCGCGGTCGGGGCGCTCGACGGCGTCCTCCGGCCGCACGTCACGCCGGACGGGCCGTTCGAGACCGCCGAGGGCCACGCGGACGTCCTCGACTGCCTCGCGGTCGCCGACCCGGGGCTCGCGTCGGCGCTCGCGCTCGGCGTCGCGGACCGGCCGACGGCGCTCGACGCGTGGCGCGAGCACGCGAGCGCGACCCACGCGGCGCTCCGAACGGCCGACCCCGCGCGGTACAGCGGGCTCGTCGCCGCCGAGGCCGACGCGCCCGCGTGGCCGCTCGCGCGACTCCTGCGCGACACTCGGGCCGACGAACCCGCGGTGCTCGTCGTCGGTGACGCCGGTGCGGCGCTGGCGACGGCGCCGGACGGTCCGGACGCCCACGCGACGATCGCGGCGGCGCTCGGCGACGACGTCGTCGCGGGCGCGTCGACGCACGCGCGGACGGATGAGTCGGACGCCGAGGCCGTGATCGACGCCGTCCGAGGGGTGCTCTCGGGATGACCGAGGACGCCCCGCGGACGGCGACGGTCCGGACGACGCACGACGACGCCGGGCTGATCGCGCGCGCGATCCGGCCGGACAACACCGAGTCGATGACGACGCGCGTCGAGGGCGACGCCGTGGTCACGACGATCCGGCGCGACGACACCGGCGGCCTGCGGGCGACGACGGACGACTACGTGGTGAACGTCACGGTGGCAGCGGACGTGGCACAGCACGCGAAACGACACATGACACACGACACATGAGCGAACGTTCAGTATCCAAGCAGAACCAGCAGAAGCGATGGTACACCGTGCTCGCCCCCGAGCAGTTCGACCGGGCGGAGCTCGGCGAGACCCTCGCGGACGAACCGGAAAAGGTGCTCGATCGCACCATCGAAGCCACTCTCGACGACGTCACGGGCGAGTCGGGTGGCGAGAACAACCTCAAGCTCACCTTCCAGGTGACGGACGTCGGTAGCGACTCGGCGTACACCGAGTTCGTCGAGTCCGAGCTGACCCGCGACTACCAGCGCAGCCTCGTCCGCCGGGGCTCCTCGAAGATCGCGTCGGTCATCACCGTCGAGACGACGGACGACTACCGCGTGCGCCTGCAGCCGGTCTCGTACACGACGAAGAGCGCGGACGACAGCCAGCAGAAGGCCATCCGCCGCCTCATGATCGACCTCGTCGAGGAGGCCGCGGAGGAGCGCACCTTCGAGGGGCTCATCGACTCGGTCATCGAGGGCCGCCTCTCCAGCGCCATCTACAGCGAGGCCAACACCATCTACCCGCTCCGCCGGGTCGAGGTGGAGAAGGCGACGCTCGAAGCCCACCCCGAGGAGGTCCACGAGGAGGAGGAGACCTCCGCCGTGGACACCGAGGAGTAACGACTCTCGCCCTTCTTTCGGCGCGCGACGGCCCGCCAGCGACGGCGCCGGCGACGAGACGCGCCCCCGTTGGATGCTCTCCGCCGCCACCGCTCGGACGGATATAAACACGTAAGGACGCGCTGGTCGTCGCGTGGGGTATGCCTCCCGGGTCCGACGACGGCCGCCGCGCACGTCTGCGCGGCCTCCGCCCCCGGTTTACGGGGCGACTCGGCGTCGCGGACGTCGCCACGGTCGCGAACGCGGCGCTCGGATTCTGCGCCGCGGTCGCCGCGGCCGTCTCGCCCGCACTCGCCGCACGCGTCCTCCTCCTCGCCGCGATGGTCGACGCCGTCGACGGCATCCTCGCACGGCGATACGGCGGGTCGACCGTCGGGCCGTACCTCGACTCGCTCGCGGACGTCGCGTCCTTCGGCGTCGCGCCCGCCGCGCTCCTCGTCGCGGTCGCACACACCGCGTGGCGCGGGACGCCGCTCGTCGTCGCCGTCGCCGTTGGCGCGTGTTTCGTCGGCGCTGCCGTCGTCCGTCTCGGCCTCTACACGGCCGACGACGTCGGCAACGGTCACACCGAGGGCGTCCCGACGACGCTCGCGGGAACGCTGCTCGCCGCGGCGGTGCTCGCGGGCGTCGCTGCGCCCGCCCCGCTCGTCGGCTTCGGTGCGGTGCTCACCGCCGCGATGGTGACGCGCCTCCCGTATCCGGATCTGCGCGTGCGCGACGCGCTCGTGATGGGTGCGGTGCAGGCGCTCGCGGTCCTCGCGCCGACCGTCCTCGGGCGACTCTTTCCTCGGGCGCTCCTCGCGTTCGCGCTCGCCTACACGGTTCTCGGACCGTGGTTCTATCGGACCGGCGAAGGGAAACGCTGATAGGCGCGCTGGCGGAACGCTGGAGTATGAGTGACGGGGACGACGAGCCGGCGGACGCCGCGGACGAGCCGGCCCCCGACGAGTCCGAGAGCACGGACGCGCCGGCCGACGAACCCGACGCGGCCGAGACAGCCGGCGACGGGGCGACCGAGAGCGAAGACGACGGTCCCCGCCCCGAGGAGCGCGAGCGCTACGAGACGCTCCTCGCCCGCTTGAGCGAGGCCGAGGACGCGCTCGTGGCCGCCGAGACGGAGGCCGACCTCGACGGCGTCGAGGCGACCCTGGACGAGATCGAGGCCGACATCGAGGCCGCCGACTTCACCGACCCCGAGGCGTTCCAGCCGGACGAGGAGGAACTCGATGAGGACGAGGAGGTCGAGGAGCTCCTCGACTTCGAAGAAGAGCTGACGAACGAACTCCAAGACCTCCAGGACGAACTCGAAGAGCAACGCGGCCCGTACGCCGAGGACGTGGTGAGCGAGATCGAGGCGGCGAAATCGACGGTCGAGGGTACGCGCTGGACGGAGACGGGCGACGGGCAGGTCGCGGCCGCGATCGAGACGTTCGTGACGGACGTCGCCGCAGAGCTCGGGACCGATCTCGCCGGCGACGACGCCGACGCGCTCGACGCGACGGTCGCAGCCGTAGAGGACGCGGCCCTCGATGCCGACGAGGACGAGGAGACGATCGCCGCGCTCCTCGATCTCGCGGACGCGCTCCACTCCGGGGTTGAGGACTCACAGGCGTTCGCCGACCTCTCCTCGCGCGCGAAACTGCAGTACGAGGGATTCTACGACGTCCTCGGCAAACACAAGGACTACCCGCCCGAGTGGTCGGCGGTGAAGGAGTGGACGAAGCGCGACGACGCCGAGATGGTCGCGCTCTGCATGGAGCACTTCGGGGACTCCGAATACATGCAAAAGCACTGCCTGGAGGCGTTCGTCCGCATGGGGAACCCCGAGGCCATCGAGGTCCTGAAGGAGAAGGCCCAGCGGCGCACCCTCAAAGCCGTCGAGGCGCTCGGGAAGACGGGGCACCCCGACGCCGTCGAGGGCGTCGCGGACTACATCGACTCCGACTCGAACCCCCAACTCCAGAAGACGGCGCTGCGTGCGATCGGCGAGCTCGGCGCGACCGACTACACGGCGGACGTCGCCCAGTGGCTCGTCGCGGAGCGCGAGGACGTCCGGAGCGCGGCGGCGCGCGCCCTCGGCCTCCTCGGTGACACGCGCGCGATCGCCCCGCTCGGCGACGTCCTCGCCGACGACGAGAGCGAGGGCGTGCGCGCGAGCGCCGCGTGGGCGCTCTACCAGATCGGCACCGCGCGGGCGCTCGAAACGGCCGCCGAACACGCCGAGACGCGGTCGTTCCTCGTGCAGTCCGAGGCCGAGAAGGCGGCGGCGGCGCTCGACTAGAGGAAGAAGGCGAGGAACTCGACGGCGAACCCGGCCGCGGCGCAGAGCGCGCCGATCCGGCCGATCCACGTGTGCTCGCGGACCGCCCTCGGAGAGATGTCGACGGTGTAGTTCTCGAACTCCGGATCGTAACTCACGTAGCTCGGCTGTTGGAAGAATTCGAGGAAGACGAGCAACATCCCGAGCGTCGCCAGCGCGTAGCCGGCCATGCGGACGCCCTCGATCAGCGTGAACGCGACCATACGCCGCCCTCGGGTCGCCGGTCGCTAAAGCGTGCCGACCGCGCCGCCGTCAGCGCGCCTTCTTGTGCGATGGCGGGCGCACTCGGGAGCGTGACGCCACGGACACGCCTTGCCGCGCGACTCGCCTGCGCGCTCCTGCTCGTCGCCTGCGTCTCCGGGACGGTCGCCGGAACGGACGCGGGTGGCGAGCGCGACCCGGTCGCCGCGGGCGGAACCCCGACCGTCGTCGCGCTCTACCCGAACCCGGTTCTCCCGAACGACGCCGGCGAGTTTGTCACCGTCGCGCTCCCCGAGGAGACGCACCTCGGACGGTGTACGCTCGCGGATGACGAAAAAACCGTCAGCCTCCCGAACGTCACGGTCCGAGGGCGCGTGACGCTCAGCACCGCCCCGAACCGGACGCGCGCGCTCGTCTCCGGCCGCGTGATCGAGAGCGCGCTCCCGTCGCTCGCCAACGCCGGCGAGCGCCTCGTCCTCGTCTGCGGTGGGCGCGTCGTCGACGCCGCGAGCTACACGGACGCTCCCTCGGGTGAGGTGTACGCGCGAGGCGAGTGGCGTTCGCCCGGCCGAACGGCGTTCGACGTACGATCGGTGACGGACGCCTCGACGACGGTGTTCGCGCTCCCCGACGCTCCCGACGTGGTCACGGACGCCCTCGGGGCGGCCGAGCGTCGCGTGCTCCTCGGCGGCTACACGTTCACGTCGACGCGCGTCGCCGCGGCCCTCCGCGACGCCGCCGGACGCGGCGTGCGCGTGCACGTCCTCGTCGAGGGCGGACCGGTCGGCGGCGTCTCCGCACGGGAGGCGACCGTCCTCGATCGCCTCGCCGCGGCGCCGAACGTCACGGTGACGGTTCTCGACGGCCCACACGCGCGCTACCCGTTCCACCACGCGAAGTACGCCGTCGTCGACGACGCGGCGCTCGTCACCTCGGAGAACTGGGATCCGAGCGGCGTCGGCGGGCACGCGACCCGTGGCTGGGGGGCGGTCGTCGACGACGCGGCGCTCGCCGACGCCCTCGCCGCGGTCCACCGCGCCGACAGCGGGTGGATCGACGGCGTCGCGTGGCCGAGCTACCGAGCGAACGCGACGT
Source organism: Halarchaeum nitratireducens (assembly GCF_014647155.1). Classification (GTDB taxonomy): domain Archaea; phylum Halobacteriota; class Halobacteria; order Halobacteriales; family Halobacteriaceae; genus Halarchaeum; species Halarchaeum nitratireducens. The sequence continues at coordinate 131,443 of NZ_BMOQ01000007.1, forward strand.
TCCAGCCGCCCCATCCCGCGAACGCGACGTATCCGTCGACGTTCGCGCCGTTGACCACGACCGCCGATCGCGTCTCGCTCGTCGTCTCACCGGACACCTCGAAGCGCGCGCTCGTCGGATTCGTCCGCAACGCCACCGAGATGCTCGCCGTCGAACAGATGGAGTTCAGTCCCGACACCGCCCTCTGGAACGAGACGCTCGCGGCCGCGGGACGCGGCGTCCGCGTCCGCGTCCTGTTGAGCGGCGCGTGGTACGCTCGTGAGGAGAACGCCGCCCTCGTTGCGCGATTGAACGACCGCGCGCGACGCGACGGCCTCGACCTCCGCGCGAAACTCGCCGACTCCCGCGGACGCTACGGGCACCTCCACGTGAAGGGCGCGATCGCGGACGGCGAGCGCGTCCTCGTCGGGAGCGTCAACTGGAACGCGAACGCCGTGACCGCCAACCGCGAGACGGAACTCGTCGTCGACGACCCGGCCGTCGGGCGCTACTACGCGCGACTCTTCGGTGCGGACTGGCGCGGCGGCGTCTGGACGCTCCCGGTCGCACTGGTGATCGCGGTACTCTGTGGCGTCGGGGGCGCGTGTGCGTATCTCCGTCGAGAAATCGCGTTCGTGCGCGCCGACGCCGGCGCCGGCGGTGCGGCCGCCGAGACCGACGTGGTCGGGTGGCGCGGCGAGGAGTGGGAGTGAGCGCCCGTGCGTTCGCTGGCGACGTGACGCGCTAGCGCGTCAGCGTGCTGTGCAGTTCCTCGTCGATCTCGGCGTCGGCCATCTTCGAGACGAGGGCGTCGAGGACCTCCTCGCGCATCCCGTTGACGAAGCGGATGGAGCCGACGACGAGGTGGCCGCCGCCCGAAACGCCGGCCCCGGGGAACTCCTCGTTGAGTTCGGTGACCATCTGCGGGATGTCCATGCGGACGCCGTCGCTTCGGAGGACGGCGAAGTCGGGGCCGTACCCGATGGTGATGACGGGCTCGCCCGTCTCCTCGACCTTCCGGTCGTGGATCTCGCCCGTCGTCTTCCCGGGCGCGGGGTAGGTGAAGCGGTGGGCGTAGTTCTCGACGTCGATCCGATAGAGGTGTGCGCCCGAGTCGACGGTCTCGTGCTCGACGTGGGGCAGTGCGGCGTCGAGTTGGAGTTCGACGTCGCGCTCGGCGCGCTCGGCGAGCCACGGGACGAGTTCGCGCTGGCGCTCCTCGCTTCCCCCGACGTTCAGCACGTCGTTGATGAGGTTCCGACCCGCGCTATAGCGGAGCCAGAAGGCCTCGTAGTCGAGCGCCTCGCTGACGTCGTGGAGGAATTCCTCGTCGTAGCCGGCCTCGCGCGCGAGATCGAGGTAGTCGCTCATCGCGCTGGCTTTCGAGCGATCGGAGAGGCCGGCGACCGCGGGGACGTGATCGAGGTCGTCGGCGATCGAGGGCGCGATCATGCGCGCGAGCTCGACGCACATCATGCCCGTCGTCACGCGGTAGTCCTCGCCGTGGAGGTAGGGGTTGACGTGCTCGTCGACGAACGGGTCGACGGCGTCGTGATCCGGGTGGTGGTGATCGACCACGAGGATCGGGATGTCGTAGTGACTGAGCGTCTCGTAGGCGGGCGTGTCCTCCTCCGTGGAGCCGTTGTCGAGCATGAGGAGGAGCGGGAGCTTCTGCCCGTGGCGGGTCTGGTCTTCGAGGGCGAAGTTGAGGTCCCGCGTCGCGTCCTCCATCTCGTAGTAGGGGGCCTTCGAGGGGAGGCGCTTGAGGAGGTGGCGCTTCGCGTCGGGGTCCTCGTGGGTGCGCTCGATGAAGCGCTCCAAGGCGAGCTGGACCGGAACGCTCGCGCACATCCCGTCGCCGTCGGCGTGGTGGCGCATCCGGATCGGACGCGACTCCAAGACGGTCCGGCGGAGGCGGCGCGCGACCCGTTGGAGGTCGGGGTAGAGTTCGCGCATCGCCGACCAGTCGACGAGCGGGTCGACGTCGGCGGGCGTCGCGCGCTCGGCCGCGGAGGCGTCGAGGCGGGCGCGGACGTGCTCCGCCGCCCCGGCATCGAGCGTTTCGAGCGCGTCGATCTCGACTTGCAGGGCGCCCTCGCGCTCCTCGACCTCGCCGGTCACGTGGACGACGTCGCCGATCTCGATCTCGGGATAGGCGCGGACGCCGGCCTCCTCGAAGGCGGTGCAGGGGACGGTGCCGCTCTCGTCGCGGAGGCGGAATACCGTCGGGCCGCCGGTCTGTTTGATCTGGACGATCTCGCCTTCGACGTGGACGGTGTCACCGGTCCGACCGGCGAGCGCGCCCGCGGCGGTACGGTCGTAGGCGAACATCCGCTCCTCGATCGCGTAGTCGTCGCCCTCGTAGAGCTCGAAGCCGAGATCGCCGTTTTCGCGGATCTCGGTGAGCTCGACGACGAGGTCGTCACCGACATCGTAGTCGGCCTCGGCGGGGAGGACGGACTCGTGGAGGAGTCCCGAGACGTTCGCTGAGAGGTCGACGAAGACGCCGTATTCGACCACGCCGTTCACGGTCGCGGTGTAACGCTCGCCCACGTCGGTAGCCTCGACGGTACACTCGGGGGCGAGCCGATAGACGACGGGCGTGGCGTCGTCGTCGGAAGAACCGTCAGTCATGGATCGAGTTTCGGCACCGGCGCGTTTAAGACTTTATAGGTCGCGTGGCGTCGGCTCCGCGCACAGCGGCGTTCCCGCGCGCCCACTGCGTCCGCCGACCGGCGCCGCTCGTCCCGCCCTCGAAAGGTTTAGCACGCGCGGGCGACCACGACGACGTATGGCGTTCCGCTCGCGGCCGGTGGTCGGCATCGCCGGGGAGACGCTCGATTTCGCCCTCGAAGCGGCCGAGGACTCCCACCCGAACGAGTACCTCGGCGTCCTTCGGGGGACGCCGGCCGCGGAGTACGACCTCGACGGCGAGGGCGATCTCATCACGGACGTGCTCTTCATCCCGAAGACGACGTCAAGTCCCGTGCAGGCGACCCTCCAGTCCGACCTCGTGCCGAACGACAGCCACACGGTCGGGACCATCCACTCCCACCCGAACGGCGTCCTCCGGCCGAGCGATCAGGACCGACAGATGTTCACGAAGGGGAACGTCCACGTGATCCTCGGCGCGCCCTACGAGCGCGACTGCTGGCGCGCGTTCGACCGCGAGGGCGAACCGGCGACGCTCGACGTCTACGACGTCTCGCTTCCCGACCCGGAGGACTTCTTCGACTTCACGCAGGCCGACATCGACGCCGAGCTCGAAGAGGAGGACCGACGATGACGGCGCGCGTCGTCGCGCAGGGCACCTTCGATCTCCTCCACCCCGGCCACGTCCACTACCTCCGCGAGGCGAAGGCGATGGGGGACGAACTCCACGTCATCGTCGCCCGTCGGGAGAACGTGACGCACAAAGCACAGCCGATCCTTCCGAACCGCCAGCGCCGCGATATGGTCGCCGCGCTCGACCCCGTCGACGAGGCGCGCGTCGGCCACCCCGACGACATCTTCGCGCCGATCGAGGAGATCGAGCCGTCGGTCATCGCACTCGGCTACGACCAACACCACGACGCCGACGCGATCGCGGCGCAACTGGCCGAGCGCGGCCTAGACTGCGCCGTCCGCCGAGCGTCGGCACGCGAACGCCGATACGACGACGAACTGCTCTCGACGGGCGCGATCATCGACCGGATCCTCGATCAGCGCGAGTGAACGCGCCGCGGTGCCACGAGGCCGCGGGCGTGAGACACCGACCCGAACGAGACCGTTCTCGCGTGATCCAAGCGGTACCGAGCGGTACCGTTTTGCGTCCGGACGCGACACCACCGAACGATGCCCTCAACACACCGCGTCGCCGCGGGCGTCGTCGTTCTCCTCGGCGTCCTCGCGCTCGTGTACAGCATGCTCATCGTCCAAGAGGTCCTCCTCGGCGTCGGTGTCCTGATCGCGGCGCTGGCGCTCGCCGCCATCGTCTACTACGGTGGAGCCGACCGGCAGACGCTCGCCCGAGCGACGATGGCCGTGACGGTCGTCTACGGTGCCGTCTCGTTCCAACTGCCGGCCGCCGTCGTCGCCGCCTGCGTCGTCTACCTCACCGCGTGGCTCACCGGTCCCGACAGCCCCCTCGACGCTCCCGACACGACGATCCTACCCGTATCCGACGCCGCAGCGAACGGGGACGATGCCGGCCGCCCCGGGATCAACACCGCCGACACCGACTCCCACGGGCGCGACGGACGCGTTGACGACCCGCGGCGCTGAGGGAAGCCTTTAGCGCGACCCGGCCCGATCACCCGGTATGGACACCGTCTCGGAGACCTTCGACCCCGAGCGCTGGGAGGAGGTAGCGAACTTCGACTTCGACGATCTCACCTATCACCGCGCCCGGGACGTCGGCGCGCTCCGCATCGCCTTCGACCGCCCCGCGGTTCGCAACGCATTTCGCCCGCAGACGGTGGACGAACTCGCCACCGCGCTCGATCACGCGAAACGCAAGTCGGACGTCGGATGCGTCATCCTCACCGGTAACGGTCCGAGTCCGAAGGACGGCGGCTGGGCCTTCTGCGCCGGCGGCGATCAGTCCGTCCGCGGGAACGAAGGGTACGAGTACCGCGACGAGGGCGACGAGAACCCGGAGCGAAGCGACGGGGACAGTCGAGCGGCGGAGCCGCGAGACGAGAACGGGGACGCGGACATCGACGAGGCTGAGGCCGGCCGACTTCACATCCTCGAAGTCCAGCGCGCCATCCGTTTCATGCCGAAGCCCGTCGTCGCCGTCGTCCCCGGCTGGGCGGTCGGCGGCGGCCACTCCCTCCACGTCGTCTGCGATCTGACGCTCGCCAGCGAGGAGCACGCGAAGTTCCTCCAGACCGACCCCGACGTCGCCTCCTTCGACGCCGGCTTCGGCTCCGCCTACCTCGCCAAACAGATCGGACAGAAGAAAGCCCGCGAGGTCTTCTTCCTCGGGAAGACCTACAGTGCTGAGGAGGCCGTCGACATGGGGATGGCCAACGAGGCCGTCCCGCACGATGAGCTGGAGGATGTCGCGCTTGAGTGGGCGGAGACGATGTGCGCGAAGTCCCCGATGGCGATGCGGATGCTCAAATACGGGTTCAACGCGACCGACGACGGCATGATCGGCCAGCAGGTCTTCGCCGGCGAAGCCACGCGCCTCGGCTACATGACCGACGAGGCGGCCGAGGGCCGCGACGCCTTCCTCGACGGGCGGGACCCGGACTTCGACGACGACGCCTGGTACTACTAACGGACTTTTTCCTGCTCGGGCCGCCTCCGGCGACCGCTCGCAGCAAAAACCTCCACTAAAAAAGCCCGCGAGCGCGCCGCGCTCGCGGTACGACTCGGTGGCGGTGACCGTACCGCAATCGCACACCGCGACGGCGAGCCGAACCGCGACCCCACTGTGGCCGAACCGCGACCCAGCGCACTAGACCGTGACCGAGCCGCGACCACACCGCGGCCGCTACTCTTCCTCTTGGGCGTCCACGACCGCGACGGCGGCCAGATTGACGATGTCCTTGACCTCGTCGCCGCGCTGGATGACGTGGACGGGTTCGTCCATGCCCGCGAGCATCGGGCCGATCGCGTCGGCACCACCCAGACGCTGGAGGAGCTTGTAGCCGATGTTACCGGCTTCGAGGTTCGGGAAGACGAGGCAGTTCGCGGGCCCATCGAGTTCCGCGAAGCCGTACGTGTCCGCGAGGATGTCCTCGACGACGGCGGTGTCAGCCTGCATCTCGCCGTCCACCGGGAAATCCACGCTCGGATCGTCGTGAAGCATCTCGACGGCCTCGCGGGGCTTCGCCGTCCCCTCGTTCTCGACGCTGCCGAAGTCAGAGTAGGAGAGGAGCGCGACGCGCGGGTCGACGTCGAAGCGACGGGCGGTCTCCGCGACGTGATGCGTGATCTCCGCCAACTGTTCGGCCGTCGGATCGAGGTTGACAGTGGCGTCGGCGCAGAAGAGCACGCGGTTCTTGAACGTCAGCATGTAGATCCCGGCGACGTACTCGGCGTCAGGGGCGGTGCCGACGACCTGGAGAGGCGGGCGGAGCGCCGTCGGGTGGTGATGCGTGAGGCCGGTGAGGAGGGCGTCCGCGTCCCCCTGTTCCACCATCACGCTACCGTAGTACGCCGAGTCGCGCGAGACGAGGTCGGAAGCCTCGCTCCGCGTCACCCCCTTGCGCTTGCGGAGGTCGTGGAGGCGATCGACGTACGCCTCGTTGCCGGCGGTCCCGGGGTCGACGATCTCGGGCTCGAAGTCGAGCGTGAGGTCGTCCGCGATCGCCACGATCGTCTCCCGATCGCCGAGGAGGACCGGCTCCGCGATCCCCTGATCCTGGAGCTGGTAGGCCGCACGAACCATCTTCTCCTGGTCGCCGTCGCCGAGGGCGACGCGCTTCGGGTCGCTCTTGGCCTTGTTGAGGACGACGCGCATCATCTCGCGGGACTTCCCGAGACGGGCTTCGAGGCGCTCGCGGTACGCCGAGAGATCGAGCGATTCGCGCGCGACGCCGGACTCCATGGCGGCGTCGGCGACGGCGGGCGCGACCTCGAAGAGCACGCGCGGGTCGAGCGGCTTCGGGAGGATGTACTCGGGGCCGAACTGGAGGGGCTGGTCGCCGTAGGCCTTCACGACCTGATCCGGCACGTCCTCCCGCGCGAGATCCGCCAGCGCCTCCGCGGCGGCGACCTTCATCCCCTCGTTGATCTCCGTGGCACGGGCGTCGAGCGCCCCACGGAAGATGAACGGGAATCCGAGGACGTTGTTGACCATGTTCGGGTAGTCCGAGCGCCCCGTCGCCATGATCACCTGATCGTCGCGGGCGTTCTTCGCCTCCTCGTAGCCGATCTCCGGATCCGGGTTCGCCATGGCGAAGACGATCGGGTTGTCGGCCATCGAGCGGATCATCTCCGGCGAGACGATCCCGCCCACGGAGAGCCCGACGAGGACGTCCGCGCCCTCGATCGCGTCTGCGAGGTCGCCCGGCTCGACGCCCTGCGCGAACGGTTCGGCGTGCCGGCTGAGGTCGCCCGCGTCCGCGCGCTCCTGTGAGAGGACCCCGTCGATGTCGCACATCGTGATATGGTCGCGCGGGACGCCGAGCGACGCGTAGAACTTCGCGCACGAGACGGCGGCCGCCCCCGCACCGGAGAACGCCACCTCGACGTCCTCGACGTCCTTATCGACGACGTCGAGGGCGTTGAGGAGTCCGGCACCGGAGATGATGGCGGTGCCGTGTTGGTCGTCGTGGAAGACGGGGATGTCCATCTGGTCGCGGAGGCGTCGCTCGATCTCGAAGCACTCCGGGGCTTTGATGTCTTCGAGGTTGATGCCCCCGAAAGTGGGCTCCATGGCGGCGACGGAGGCGACGAAGGCGTCGACATCGGTCTGATCGAGTTCGACGTCGAAGACGTCGATGTCCGCGAAGCGCTTGAAGAGGACGCCCTTCCCCTCCATGACCGGCTTTGAGGCCTGTGCGCCGATGTCACCCAAGCCGAGCACCGCCGACCCGTTCGACACCACGCCCACTAAGTTCCCCTTCGCCGTGTACCGGTAGGCGTCGGTCTCGTCGGCGTCGATCTTCCGACAGGGCGCGGCGACCCCCGGCGAGTACGCCAGCGAGAGGTCGCGCTGCGTGTTCGTCGGCTTCGTCGTCGCGATCGCCACCTTCCCCGCCGGTTCGCGCTCGTGGTACTCCAACGCGTCTTCGTCCAATCCCATGTCCGGCCCCACGGACGACGTGACGAAAAACCCCGCCGCCGTCGACGGTCGTGTTTCCGACTCGCTCCCGGGACCCCGAATCCACGGGCGAACGCGGGCCACACTCCCCCACCCAGTACTTAGGTGACCACCGGACGAAGTCGTACGTATGCCGAGCGCCGACGGCGACGACACCTACGAGGAACTGAACCGATTCGACGGCGGGACGAGCTGGCTTGCTCACCCTGACGAGGCGATGCAACGCGTCAGTCACGTCCTCGACACCGACGCGGGGGTGTTCCTCGTCGACCCGATCGACGTGTCCGGGATCGACGACCTCGCCGCCGAGTTCGGCGACGGTCGCGGGAGCGACGCTCCCGCGGGCCAGCCGGAAGCGGGTGCTTCCGGCGACGTCGCGGGCGTCGTCCTCCTGCTCAATCGCCACGAACGCGACGCCGCGACCGTCGCGCGTCGCCACGACGTCCCCGTCTACCTCCCGTCGTTTCTCACCCGCGAGGTCGACGCTCCCACCGAGCGCTTCGACGGGTCGCTCCCCGGCACGGACTACGGTCTCCTCCGGACGCTCGCCGTCCCGGGATGGCACGAGGCCGCGCTCTTCGACGGTGAGACGCTCGTCGTCCCCGAAGCCGTCGGCACCGCCCCGTTCTTCCACGGCGCCGACGAGCAACTCGGCGTCCACCCGATGCTCCGACTCACCCCGCCCTCGACGCTTCGAGGCCTCCGACCTGAGCGCATCCTCGTCGGCCACGGTCGTGGCGTCCACGAGGCCGCCGCGGACAGCCTCCGCTACGCCTTGGAACACTCACGCTCGAACGCGCCCGGCGTGTGGGCGGGGATGGTGCGCGAACTGTTCCGGTAGACCCGTCGGTCAGCGAGAGAAGTGGACCTAGCAAAAGGGCACGCCATTTCGGTGGCGTAACCAGACGTCGTCCTACGAAGGCCACTACGGCGGTAGTTTTAACGGATCCAGTCGGGTACGCCCCACCTGATAATTGATGCCGTAGGGGACGCTGTAGTGACTCTTTTCGACACTTTCGGGGTCTACTACGTGCTCGGAACGTGGTTGTTCACGAGCTCGGCAGTAGCCCTCGCACTCGGCGCGAGTCTCGAAGAGCCGTCAGCGCAGGCTCCGATCGCCCTCTCTGTGTTCGTCCTCACACCGCTCTCCTTGTGGTGTTTACACATCATCTACGCCGCTACTCCGATCCCGCGTGAGATATTCGGCCTTGATCTCACGGACATCTCGACGGCCGCCTTCGTATTCATATTCGCATCTGGCTTCCTCGCCGAGGTCATCGACCACTTTCGGATCACGCCCGAGTCATGAGTTTGCTCTCGCTGGCCGTTGATTTCGTCCCGAAGGTCGGTCTGGGCTGTCTCGCTCTCGGAAGTTTCGTCTTAACGGCGAGCGTGCTCGGGAACCCGAACTCCCCAGTCGGCGTGCTCCGTCCAAGGGTGGGTCGATCGGTAAGCGGCGTACAAGTCGTACTGAGCGCCAGCGCCGGCCTCGGAATCGCGTTTAGCGTGTTACACCTCGAACGCACGCATCCACTGCTCCGTTCTGGGTTTCTACCGCGTTGCGACTCGACGTCGTTCACGTTCATCAGACCGCGCTCCTCGGTTTCAATCCCGTTCTGGGTTTCTACCGCGTTGCGACGAAGTAGTCGGAGTCGACAACGATCGCGTCCGGCCGTTTCAATCCCGTTCTGGGTTTCTACCGCGTTGCGACGTGAGCGTGTCGGAGTTCCTTGAGGGCGACCGGGTGTTTCAATCCCGTTCTGGGTTTCTACCGCGTTGCGACAGGTCGCGGAACTCGCACAGCACGGCCCCCAGGATGTTTCAATCCCGTTCTGGGTTTCTACCGCGTTGCGACTTGCCGTTCGCGGTTTGCTTCCGGTACCACACCGCGCTGTTTCAATCCCGTTCTGGGTTTCTACCGCGTTGCGACAGTGACGCGGATGCCCTCGACTGGCTGCGGATCAATAGTTTCAATCCCGTTCTGGGTTTCTACCGCGTTGCGACCCGATCGCGCCCTTACTGATCGCACCGTCGATCGTTTCAATCCCGTTCTAGGTTTCTACCGCGTTGCGACACGACGAGCCCGACGTCGAGGACGTCGTCGATCCGTGTTTCAATCCCGTTCTGGGTTTCTACCGCGTTGCGACCGAGCAGGTCGCGGACTCGATCGACGAGCAGGGGTGTTTCAATCCCGTTCTGGGTTTCTACCGCGTTGCGACTGTCAAGTCCATATTGATCTGCGTCGGACCACCACAGCGTTTCAATCCCGTTCTGGGTTTCTACCGCGTTGCGACAATCCGGGAGAAAGCCCAGGAGTTCGTCGACGACCGTTTCAATCCCGTTCTGGGTTTCTACCGCGTTGCGACGGTCCTCCCCGGCGCGTCCTCGCCACGTGCGAGGTTCGTTTCAATCCCGTTCTGGGTTTCTACCGCGTTGCGACGGTAGTGGTGCGCTTGAAGCGTCGCGTCGCGGACGTGTTTCAATCCCGTTCTGGGTTTCTACCGCGTTGCGACCTGCATACGACTCACGCCGAAACACCCCCATCTGCATGTTTCAATCCCGTTCTGGGTTTCTACCGCGTTGCGACACGTGGTGGACGACGCGCCGAGCGACGAGGAGGCCGAGTTTCAATCCCGTTCTGGGTTTCTACCGCGTTGCGACGTTCGGGAGTGGCTCGCGGACCAGGACGACCTTGTTTCAATCCCGTTCTGGGTTTCTACCGCGTTGCGACTCGCGTTGAATTCACATGGTCGGGCGGGCGTGCGGTGAACAGTTTCAATCCCGTTCTGGGTTTCTACCGCGTTGCGACCCGAGCTGAAACGCCTCCTCCTCTCCGAACAGGGGAGTTTCAATCCCGTTCTGGGTTTCTACCGCGTTGCGACAGGGGTCTTATTTCGGTGCAAAGCACCTATACTTTTCTCTGAAGACGCATGAGAGGAGAGTTGATTCGTGGACCCCACCTGTCCACGGCTTTGAAAAGGGTCCACGAAGATGGTGCTCATACGCGAAGTTGACCGGCGAGCGTCGGAGAGACGTGGCGCGTTTTCCCCTCCATCCACGTCTCGACAGCGCCATCGGCCTCAAGTGCATCGAGATGTCGGCCGACGGTACTCCGAGATTTATCAGTCTCATTGGAGAGCTGGGGGAGTGTCATTTCTTCAGCAGTAGAGACGAGATAGCGGAGCGTATCAAGGGTCGCATCCGATGGACGACTCATTAGATTCGGAATCGTGAGCTCCTCGATCTCTTCGTCCACGTCTCTGAACTGAAGAGCGAGGTCAACGACGGTCGGTCGAGCAATCGCAGCGACGGTCAACGGCAGGAAGATTTCTCGCGGCCCCCCATCGAAGTTGAGTACGACAGCTCCATCTGCCGCCTCTAGGATGTCGACACACTCTAACACGGCTGTCTGAAACGATCCGTAGCTGATCTCCTCAACGACGATATCCGATCCAGGGCCGAGTTCGTTGACGGTCTGTTCGACGTCTCGGATTGCGTTCTTCGCCCGGTCGCTCGTGTCGTCGTGCGGTCGGAGGAGAACGACAACGTCGTCCGCATTGAGGCCGTTGTTGAGGATCGGGCGCATCACGCGTGGGCTGTGATGCCCGATCGTCGAGACGTATGTGCGCATACGTTCGCTTGCAGTCGAGTGTGACTAAACGGTTTGGCTTCGATATAGTGCAACTGAACGTCTAGTATTTCACATACACAAATACGTTTGCATAACCACGAAAAGATTCAATAGGGTGACCGGTACAGATGTGATCGTGAATCGACACACGATTACCCTGCTTCGTGAGGTGTCATGCGTCGGGTCGACTTAACGCTTGAGCCGAAGGGGTCATTCCCGGTGCCGACCGCGAACGGCTACCAGATCTACGGGGCCGTGCTCTCGGCGCTCGACGACGTCGACGAGGACGTCAGCATGCGCGTCCATGACTCCCCGATCGGGAGCCTGACGAACAGTGGCCTCCTCGGGAGCTTCGACGGGAGCCACCGCGACCACCACAAACGCGTGATCCGCGACGAGACCTACGACCTCAAGCTGGGCGTCGCCGACCCACGTGATCAGTCGGTCTTCCAAGCGCTCGCCGACGCGTTCGTCTTCAGCGGCGACACGCTCGAACTCGCCGACGGCAACTTCCGCGTGCGCGACTTCGCAAGTACGAACACGACGCACGAGGAGCTCCTCACCGAAGCCTCGCAGATCGTCAAGCGGAACCACGACACCTTCGAAATCGAGGTGCGCTTCGAGACGCCGACCTGCATCAAGGAGAGTGGAGAGATTACGACGATGTTTCCCCATCGAGGCAGCGTCTTCCGCTCGCTCCTCCGCAAATGGTCGTCGACGATCCCGGATGAGCGGGCCGACGAACTCGACCTCGCGATGACTCGCGAGGACTTTGAGACGAACCTCATCGAGAAGCCCGACGCGAACACGTACGAGACGCACAGCGTTCTCGTCAATCGCGGTGAAGACGGTGGCCCAATCCTCCGCCAGGGATTCACCGCCGACTGCACCTATCGATTCAAGGGTTCAAGCGAAGCCATCCGGACAGCGGTCACGGCGCTCGCGCTCTTCAGCGAGTACGCGGGCGTGGGCGGGTTCGTCTCTCGTGGGTGCGGGACGGCCTCTGTGGAGGTGAAAGAATGAACGGTTGTTCGTACGACCCGGACAGAGTTTCAATTCCGCTTGGATTTCTTCGGGGGTCGCACTGGTCTATATGGTCGGGAGTACACTCGAATGTTGGGTATAGTACAACCTATACAGACGCCACCCTAGAATTTTGCCCTTGGGATACGTATTCTGGTATCGAGGAAAGGCACGTGGAAACCACAAACAGCCCACAGAGATATAGAGCCGTCGAATACGACGGTAGAATTCGGTACGCCCCGATCAGCTCGGTCGTGCTACGATCGCAAAGCGCTGTTCGAGTACAAAATGCCCGTTAACGACTCCATCTGGGGAGACCGAGACGTCCACCCGGCCCTCGCCGAGTACCTTGCGGACGTCGACCCACGACTCCTCGACGTCGGCTGGGCGTTCGAGTCCGCAAAGAGCGTCAAGTACGATCTCACCGACCAGTCGATGCTCAACCACGTGCGGAACGGCGTGTTCGCGATCACGTGGCTGAACGAGGTCGCGCCGTCGTTCGACGCGTACGAGCTGGACGACGACGATCTCCGTCGGGTGATCGCGCTGTTCGCCGTCCACGACCTTCACAAGCTACGCGGCGAGCAGTCGATGGACGAGGAGTACGACATCCCACGAGAGGAGGTCGAAGAGCTCGTCGACGCGCTCGGGGTCGACGAGTTCGGACCAAACCTCCGGATCGAGGACTTCCACGCGTCCGCGGTCGACCACGCGAACACGTGGAACTCGAAGCCAGAGCACTCCACTCGAACGTACGGTCGGCTTCGTCCGTACGTTCGCCTCGCGGACGCGTTCGCGTCCTGTCCCACGCCGGAGTCAGCCGTCGTCGAGCGGAACCAGCGTGCGCTCGACGTCGCGTACCCCGATACCGACCTCGAACTCCGCCAGCACACGCTCGACGACGTCAAGGGGATGCTCACGAACCTGCTCAACGGAGCCGTCAGTGAGGCCCTCGGTGATCGCGTGAGCTACGAGCCGCTCCTCGTTTATCAGGACGGCTGCGTCTATTTGACAGACGGCGACGCTCCCGACGTGACCGTCGACGACGCACTGATCGGGGACGTGTATAACCGGCTCCAGTCCACGATCGGTGACTCCCATCCCGCGTACGACGACCACGACGCGCTCGCTGAGAACCTCTCGACGCAGTCGCAGGGCTTCTACACAATCAACGATCAAGACTTCTTCTACGCGGGCGCACGGAACCTCCTCTATGCGGTCGCAGTGAAGGCGACGCAGGACGCCGATCCCGACGCCGATCCGACCGACAGCATGGCGGAGACGATGGAGACACTGAACGACCGGCTCCCCATCGAGATCGATACGACCACGCGCGTCGCTCCGGGATACGCGCGTCTGGTGTACACGTTCGAACGGTCGTTCGTCGCTCCGATCGTGGACGCCGGCTCGACGGACGAGGACTCGCTCACGCTCACGTGCCGGCTTTTCGAGGTCGATGAGGGCGTCCTCGACGGCCTCCGGGAGCTACGGGAGGACGACGACATCGACCTCACGGCCGGCGGCAAGTGGGACTACGCGTACGCGATCGGCCAACACGTCGCGGACCGCGCCCGCCGCGACGGCTGGACCGGGAACGTGCCCCGGCACGTCGCGAAACTCCTCGTCACGAACCTCGACGCGCTCGAGGAGGAGTGGGAAGACGCCGTTATGGCCGCACACACGGGCCGCTTCGAGACCGAGCTCCGCGCGTACATCGGCGATGTCCTCCGCGTCGATGGACAGGCGTCCCCGCCGACCGAGGAGATGAACGGCCTCACCGACTCCTTCGAGGAACATCACGCGATCCGACGCGGGAAGACGTGCACGTTCTGCAACCGGGGCACGACGAGCACGCGGAAGAGCGACATGGAGGCGCCGAAGTCGCTCACGACGTTCCAAGCGGGGTACTCGAACCGGATCTCCGCCGACGCCGGCCAGCCGGAGAAACTCCTCGTCTGCACGCCGTGTCAGATCGAGTTCTCCCTCCGGGAGACCGGCTCGAGTCGTCGCGACGCTGGCCGGATCTTCGTCCACCTCGTCCCCGACTACTTCTACACGCCGACGATGTGGGAGTTCTACTCCGAGGAGGTGTTCGCGCAGTTCACTGGCGAGGCGATGACGCGGGTCGGACACCTCGCCTCCGCGATGTTCGACCTCGCGACCAGCGACGCGGACCGGTCCAGCCCGGCCCCGTGCGCTGAGCTGATCTCGACCGTCCTTCGAGAGTCGACACGCGCCGACGACGGGGGTGGTCGTTCGATGGTCGAAAGCATCCAACAGGACTTCGAGTCGGACGCCGGGTTCGGAACACAGACCCTCTCATTCTATAAACCGAGGGACAACGACACGGAGTTCCAGTTCTTCGGCGTCTTCGTCGGCCTCTCGGTCGCGTCCGCGATGGGGCTCCGGGCGTACGTCTCGGAGTCCCCGATTCCCGACCTCAGGGGTCGTGACTTCCCGGAGATGGCGAAACTCGACGCGGGGTTCTCGACCGTGAGCGGGTTCTACGGTCGGGACATCCCGCTCTCGAAGTTCCGGGAGCGCCTCGGTTCTGCCGCGGCGCTGATCGGACTCGGCTACGAGCTCGCGCTCGACGACGCACGGTTCGCGAAGTACCTTCGGATCGTCCGGAACAAGCCGCTTCCCGGATCGTACCTGCTGAAACGGGCGGTCCAGGGTTCCGATGACGGCGGGGCCGCACGGTACCTGCTCGAGGAAGCGGACTACCTCGACCACCACGGGAATCTCACGAACGACATGCAGATTACAACGGAGACTATCAACAGATGACGAACGCGACGAAAGACACCGTCACTGAACTCGCGGAACTGGCTTACGATGCAGTGCGTCCGGTCTACGGGAACGACAGCCCGTATGCGATCGAGCGCGTGTTCCGCGAATCGGTGAAGGCAGTGAAGGACTCGAACGAGTTTCGACTCAGTGCAGACGAGGCTGCGCTTCTCGTCGCCGGTCGGCTCGAAAAACTTCACCAGCGAAGCGAACAAGTGTGGCCGGTACCCGCGGACAAGAGCCGAAGCGGTGACCAGCTGAACGAACGTATCGAGCGCTACGCGGAGGCGTTTGCCCGGCGGTTACTCGTCGACCGTTGCGAGGGGAAGCCGTCGCTGTTGAAGCGGCGGGCAAACAACCTCGCAGACGGCTTCTACGCGGCGACGATCAAGCTACAGCGCGAGACGACCGACGACACCACGGAGACCAACTAACGATGTTCGACTACGACACCTACCCCGAACTGGAGCGCGGCACCGTTTCCCGAGACGAGATGACGATCGCCCCGGAGAACAACTTCACGAACGTGCTCGTCCTCCGCGAGCTGGAGAGCCACGCGGTCTTCACGACAGACGGGCAGAGCGCCGATCTCGCGAACGTCGCGGTCGGGTCTGGCGACGACCGCGAGACGTACTCGCCAGGACTGATGTTCATGCGCAAGCAGACGGGGAGCGATCGGCGCTTCGGCAAGTCCCTCCAGCGCGACCTGCTTGACACCGAGTGTACGATGCAGGTCAACAAGATGTGTCAGGAGTGCGTCGAGTGCATCCTCTACGGGAGCGCCGCGAGCGACGACGCCGACCAACAGCTCTCGATCACGTCTCGCGTGATGTACGACACCGCCTACACGCTGCGGGACGCGACTGCGGTGATCGACGAGAAGTTCCAGAACGCACCCGGTGACGACTACGCGAAGAGCGCGGAGGCGACGATCCGCGAACCTGACTTCTTCGAACCCGGGACGCTGTTCCCCTCGGTCATCACGCTCCGCGACGCGACGCCTGAGGAGCTCGCGTTCGTCCTCGGGATCACGGCGAAGAACAAACGCTACGGCGCCGCGACGTCCCGCCTCGGCCGCGTTAAGAATCACGTCCTCGGCGTCTACACCGGGAGCGAAGAGGGCCCGGCGAACCTCGGGCTGACCCGGGACGTCCTCACGCGCCTCCGTGATACCGACGAGACGACTGCCGACTCGATCCAGGACGTCATCACGGCAGCAGCACACGACCCTGAGCTCGTCGGCGACTTGCTTCAGTCCGCCTTCGACGAGCGCGTCAACGCGGAGCGCGGCGGCCTCGACCTCGAGCGCGTCCCGGACGACACCGTCGACGATTTGCTCGACGCCGCAACGGGCGACTCACTCGCCGACGTCCTCGAAACGCAACTGGACGCCTCACGCGCGTTCCTCGAACAGACCGACTGAGGGATGACGGCAGCACTCGAAGTGACGCTCCGGACGCAGGGAGAGATCTGGTTCGCGAGCCGCGAGGTCGGCCGGCTCGCGGACACCGAACCCTACTTCCTGAACACGGCGCTCTACTACGCGCTCGGATTCGCCTCCGGCCGCTACGTCGATCGCTCGTTCGAACCGACGTACCTCGACGACACCGACGCGATCGCCGACGAGCTGTACGTGACACCGGCGACGCCGTCCGACTCCCCCGGGGTGGGACTCGCGAACCGGATCACGTCGACGTACAACACGAGCAGCGACGACTACGCGACCATCAACTACTCGGCACAGGAAGACCCGGACGCGAAACGGAATCTCCCGACGTACGGTCGGCGTCGCGTGCTCGGCCACGGGAACGAACTCACGTGCTACGTCGTCGGGCGCGGTTTCGATACGGCCGAGCTCGAGGAACTGGTGCCCGGCTACGCTCGCCTCGGGAAGAAACGCGGCAAAGCCCGCATCGAAACCGAACCGCTGACCGTCTCGGAAGGATCCGGGGAGTTCGATCTCGGTCATCCGATCGGGGCGTACGACACGAGCCTCACGCCGGTCGGGAACCTCGTAACCAAGCGGATGCGACCGACGCCGCTCGTGATGCAGGCATCGTACGAGGGTTCGTACCTCGAACTCGAGGTACTAGATCCGGACGGCGAAGACGAAGAGAACGGGGGGGACGACGACGGCATCCGCCTCCCCGCCGACGCGACGTTCCTCGAGACCAAGCGATGAACGCTACGCTTCCCCTCTCGGGCGTCGAACTACGACGGCACGACGACCCGACGTATCCGGTCGAAGGGGACACTTTCGAGCCGTACGGCCATCAACAGGACCTCCGAGAGTTGTTCGACACCTCGGACGAGTTCCTCGCGGTGAACGACAGTCCGACCGGTGGTGGGAAGACGATGTCGTGGCTCGCTCCCGTCGTCGAACGGGGCGAGCACGCGCTCGCGGTCTACCCGACGAACGCACTCATCCACGACCAGTACGACCAGCTCACTGACGAACTCGAGGAGAGCTTCCCGAAGGTGGGAACGGACGTCGAAGTGCTCCCGATCACGGCCGAGACACTCAGGACACGGTACGCAACCGAGTACCCGAAAGCGGAGACGAACGGGGAACGGTTACAACGCCTCCTTCGAACGTACGTGCACCAGCGTCAAGGCCCAGTTCTCGTCCTGACGAATCCCGACATACTCGTGATGATGCGGCGGCACATCTACGGACGGTCCGGTGATCCGGGGTCACGAATCAGACAGCTCAATGAGCTCGAGACGGTCGTCGTCGACGAGTTCCACCGCGCCGATCGAAAAGAGCAGAACACGCTCCTGTTCGCGCTCGACGAGATGTACGACCTCCCCGAGTACCAGTGCGCGCTCTCGAAGGTCGTGCTCCTCAGCGCGACACCGACGACGCGTCTCGAACACCGCTTCGAGGAAGCGATGAGCGCCTCGTACCACCGCGTGACCGCGCGTCGCGAAACCGTCGAGGAGCGCCCGTTCGACGAGACGCCGACGGACGGATGGAGTGCAGTCATGCCGCCCGTCGACCTCGACGTCCGCTCGGCGTCGACGTTCGACACCGCGAGTGAACTCCTCGGTGCTGATTGGGAGGACACGGAAGCATTCGCCAAGCGGTCTGGACGGACCGTCTTCATCCTCGACGGGATACACGAAGTGGACGAGGTGTATACTCGCCTCTCGAGCGCGCTCGACGAACAGACCGTCGTTCGAATCGACGGGTTCCATCGCGGCGACGCCGAGGAGAAACTCGACGACTTCGACGTGCTCGTGAGTAACTCCGCCGTCGAAGTCGGTATCGACTTCTCTGTCGACCGTCTCGTGTTCTCGGCTCCCGACCGGGCGAGTTTCGTCCAGCGCCTCGGTCGTCTCCGAACGAAATCCGAGCGACAGTCCGCCCGCTGCTACGTTCCATCGACCGTCGCGGCTTCGATTTCCGAGATCGAACACGACGGTCGTGTCCCGCGGGTGCGTCTCATCGAGGTGCTTGAGGACGCCTATCACGACCCTCGGGAGTTCGAATCGTTCGACTGGCGGTACTCGGCAGCCGAAGCATACTACCACGTCGAGCGGCGTGCTCGCGATGCCAACTCAGAACGGGCCGAAGAGATCCGCGAGAAAGGGTGGGCGCGTATCCTCCGACACTTCAGCGGTGGCGATCCACCGCTCACTCGATCGGACGTCGAAACGCACGCCGACGTCATCGACAGTGCGGCCGAACGAACGCTCCAGTGGTACCGCGGCGGCTCGCTACAAGCCCTCGTCTACGACAGGGACCCGGGCGCCGACGAGCCGATCAAGACGTACGACCTGTTCTACCTCCTTCGTTACGGGGACGTCGAGTTCTTCTCACGATCT
This sequence comes from Halarchaeum nitratireducens, assembly GCF_014647155.1. Taxonomy (GTDB): domain Archaea; phylum Halobacteriota; class Halobacteria; order Halobacteriales; family Halobacteriaceae; genus Halarchaeum; species Halarchaeum nitratireducens. Next base: position 150,453 of record NZ_BMOQ01000007.1, read on the forward strand.
GACTTCGACAAACTCGTCCCGGAGGATCACGCTGACGACGTTTCCCACCTCGCGCCGTACGTCACGGGATACTGCACGTACGACGGAACGATCGAAACGAACGACGACGGATACGGACGGAGCGTACGTCTCCAAGCTATCCCGGAGATATACAGCTGGCTTCGCGGCGACGGCGCTGACGAGGGAACGCGGAAACCTCGCGAACTCGATGGAATCGGGATTGACGTCGATCCCGACGGAGCGGATCGGATCACGTCGATCGCCCACCTCCGCGACGAGATGGACGAGGACCTCGACGTGCTCTGCTACGCCCTGAAGGGGAATCCCTCGAAGGTCAAGAACCGATACGATCTTGGGACGTTCCTCTTCCTTTACCCACTCACCCTCGGCGACGAGCAGTGGTGTGTCGCACTCGGTCTCGACGCGCTCTATCTTCACTGCGCGGTACAGGAGTCGCAGAACGCCGTCGACCTCGAGAGCTTGGGGATCGATCTCTGAGATGCCGGGATCGAGCTTCAAGGACGAACTGGTCTACGTGAGTGCGCTGAACGAGTTCGTCTACTGTCCCCGTCGATACTACTACCAGCGGTACTACGACGAAATCGGCGAACCGTACGAACTCGTCGACGGTCGCTCGAAACACGAGCACGGGTCCCGTCGTGGGAGTTGGGTGACAGAGCGGTACTTCCGCTCGGACGACCTCGGGATGCACGGAAAGATCGACCTCGTGGACACCGAGAGCGGGACACCGACTCCGGTCGAGCGGAAGCGCTCGGAGAGCGGATCGTACTATCCGAGTGACGAAGTCCAACTCGCCGGCTACTGTATGCTGCTCGAAGACGCCATGGACGAACCCGTGAACGTGGGGTACATCTACCTCTACTCGACTGATACCCGACACTCGGTCCGTATCACACAGGACCACCGCGACACAGTCCGCGAGATACTACAGCGAATCCAGACCATGTCCGTCGATTCGATTCCACCGCTGACTCAAACTCCCTCGAAGTGCGAGGCGTGCTCAGCGAGAGCGTACTGTATGCCCGGTGAAACAGCCGTTCTCTCCCCATCCGAAGCAGAAGGAACTGGATGGGAGGGGACGTCGTCAGGTGACCTGACGTGAAAGAGAGCCAGGGAATGTTCGACGACTCGGTCGTCTACGTGACGACGCAGGGCTCGCAGGTCCGTATCGACGGCGGCCAGGTCGTCGTCTACGATGTCGAGGGGGACGACGGCGAACTCGCGTCGTTCCCCGTCGAAAAACTCGACACGATCAACGTCTTCGGCGGCGTGAACTTCTCGACGCCGTTCGTCGCGACGGCGAACGAACACGGAATCGTGCTCAACTACTTCACGCAGAAGGGGCAGTACCGGGGGAGTTTCGTGCCCGAGCGGAACACCATCGCAGAAGTCCGTCGCGCGCAGTACGCACTCAACGACGACGCCGAGCTCGCCATCGCAAAGGCCATGATCGCGGCGAAGATTCGGAACGCGCGGACAATCCTCTCGCGGAAGGGCGTTCGCGGGACGACCGTGCTCAAGGACCTTGGCGAGCACGTCTCGACCGCATCGAACAAGGACGATCTCCGCGGCATCGAAGGCGAGGCCGCCGAGCGCTACTTCGACCGACTCGACGAGACGCTCGTTGACGACTGGACGTTCGAGACGCGCAGTAAGCGCCCGCCCGAAGACCACATCAACTCCCTGCTGTCGCTGACGTACGTGATGATGAAGAACGAGGTGTTGAGCGCGCTGCGCTGCTACAATCTCGATCCCTTCCTGGGCGTACTCCACGCTGATCGACACGGCCGGCCGTCGCTCGCGCTCGACCTCGAAGAGGAGTTCCGGCCGCTTTTCTGCGACGCGTTCGTCACCCGCTTGGTCAACCGCGGGACGATCACGCACGACCAGTTCGGGACCGACAACCGTCTCACCGACGACGGCTTCCAAGCGTACCTGGACAAGTTCGACGACTACATGGACGAGGAGCTGACACATCCCCACTTCGACTATCGCGTGAGCCGTCGGAAGGCGATCCGACAGCAAGTGATCCTCCTGCGGAAAGCGATCACAGGTGAACTCGACGACTACCACGCGCTGGAGGTATCGAGATGAGGTTGGCAGTGACGTACGACGTCAGCGACGACGGGAATCGGCGGCGCGTCTATCGGACGCTCGAACGATACGGCGCGTGGCGACAGTACAGCGTCTTTGAAGTCGATGTCTCGAAGAGCCAGCGGGTCGAACTCGAAGACGAACTCGAGAGCCACATCGAGCCAGCTGATGGCGACCGTATTCGATTGTATCGACTCTGTGAGGCCTGTCAGAAGGCGACGACCGACCTCGGAACGGAGCCACCGGACGAGCAGTCGAACGTTATCTGACGTCCCCCCTTCGTGGACCTTTTTCAAAGCCGTGTACAGCAGGGGTCCACGAACAACCGCCGCTCTCTCCTACCGTCAGAGAAAACTATAGGTGCTATCCCCGACAAAACACCCCCTGTCGAAGCGCGGTAGAAACCCAGAACGGGATTGAAACGGAGAGGATCGCCGCAATCGTCCTGCGCGGTCGTCGCGTCGAAGCGCGGTAGAAACCCAGAACGGGATTGAAACCGGATATCCAGGAAGCCACCGTCCACGCGAGCGCCGGTCGAAGCGCGGTAGAAACCCAGAACGGGATTGAAACAGTGGGCTCCGACACCGCTGAACGGCGGAAGTGCGGTCGAAGCGCGGTAGAAACCCAGAACGGGATTGAAACATCCCCCCGATAATCGACGAGAGAGTCCGCTGCACGCGTCGAAGCGCGGTAGAAACCCAGAACGGGATTGAAACCCCCCATCATCGTCGAGGCCGACGACCGCCGCGAGCGGTCGAAGCGCGGTAGAAACCCAGAACGGGATTGAAACGTGCCACTCTGCGGTGTCTCGACAACCTCGACGTGTCGAAGCGCGGTAGAAACCCAGAACGGGATTGAAACACGTCTTCGAGTAGTCCTACGTAGCCGGCTCGCTGGGTCGAAGCGCGGTAGAAACCCAGAACGGGATTGAAACAGGATTCCCTGTAGGTCGTGGGGGATTCGGATGGTCGTCGAAGCGCGGTAGAAACCCAGAACGGGATTGAAACAGGGGGAGGACCCCCAGGACGACGGCGGGAGTTCGAGTCGAAGCGCGGTAGAAACCCAGAACGGGATTGAAACACCCCGAGCCGGACCCCGTAGTCGACCCCGTTGATGACGGGGCCGGGTCGAAGCGCGGTAGAAACCCAGAACGGGATTGAAACCGCTTGACGACGCCGACGACGTCGAGGACGCCGACGTCGAAGCGCGGTAGAAACCCAGAACGGGATTGAAACATCGACCGGACGACGAGCTGGTCAGCCGCCGGGTTCGGTCGAAGCGCGGTAGAAACCCAGAACGGGATTGAAACTTGCCGGGGCCCTGACGGCTGGACATGAGGATGCGGTCGAAGCGCGGTAGAAACCCAGAGCGGGATTGAAACCGTACTGGCTCGCCGCCTCACGCACCCGAGCGAGCTGTCGAAGCGCGGTAGAAACCCAGAACGGGATTGAAACACATCGGCGCACCGTCCTCGTTGTCGTTGTCGGCCTGTCGAAGCGCGGTAGAAACCCAGAACGGGATTGAAACCGGGCGCATCGGCGGCTCGACGACGTCGGTGGAGGGCGTCGAAGCGCGGTAGAAACCCAGAACGGGATTGAAACACTATCTCTCGTGGTCGATCGGCGATCAGGACTATTGTCGAAGCGCGGTAGAAACCCAGAACGGGATTGAAACGTGGGGCGCAGACGCTCGGCCAGGATCGCGAAACCGAGTCGAAGCGCGGTAGAAACCCAGAACGGGATTGAAACTGTAGTCGGGTGAGTTCGGCCCGGACGAGCCGAACCGTCGAAGCGCGGTAGAAACCCAGAACGGGATTGAAACACGGGACGCGCGACGTCGACGTCGTCGGTCCCGACGGGTCGAAGCGCGGTAGAAACCCAGAACGGGATTGAAACCGCACCTCCCGGTCTGGGAGGTTCGGAAGCGGGTGGTCGAAGCGCGGTAGAAACCCAGAACGGGATTGAAACCCGTCGGACCGGGCGACCTCGTCGTCCTGACGGGGTGTCGAAGCGCGGTAGAAACCCAGAACGGGATTGAAACCGCCGTTCAGGACGTACACCGACATTCCGGACACGCCAAGGATGACGTTGGCAGGAACTGACTGACTGAGTGAGAAGATCGGCTTCCGACTGAGAGATCACCCAAAACGAATGCATATCCGAGGTAGATAACGAAGGCGATAACGCTCGCTCCGGGGCCGAGTTGGCCTAGGCGGACGAGCGCGATGCGTCCGTATGATGCCGTCGCTCGTTTTCCGATACCGTGCTGGTGGACGTGATATTCTCGCTACTTCCAGGTGAACCACCGTGAGAGCCACGAGCGGAACGTCCCGTGGCGCTTGACCATGATGACCGTGCCCTTCGCTCGTTCGCCGACAGCTTCGGGAACGGCCCCGAAGACGAGTTGTTGGAGGAGGCCTTCTCGTGACGACCCGATCACGGTCACGTCGTATTCTCCCGACGCGTCGACGATTTCGTCCACGACGTTGCCTTCAAGAACGCGCGTTCCGACCGTGACGTCGTCGGCGAGCGTCGATACGAGAGTATCCACGAGCTCTTCAGCGTCCGCGTGGTCAGCCTCTGAGCCATCCGGTTCGACCACGTGGGCGACGTCAACGTGCGCGTGCGTGGTGTGTGAGATCGCCTGTGCGACTTCGGCTGCGAGCTTGGCGTGCGGACCACCGGCGGTCGGCACGAGGATTCGCTCAATGTCTTGGACCGTCTCGTCGATGCGCTCGACGAGAACGTCACACTTCGCGCCCGTGACGACGTCGTCGACGTTACTCCCGAGGACGAAGTCGCGACGCCGGGAGCGCCCCCGCCAGCCGAGGATGACGGCATCGCTGTCGTGTTGCTCGATCGTGTTCAGGATCGCTGTGGAGACCTGGTGGCCGATCTTGATCGTGCCGCTGACCGGAACGTCGGCGTCCTCGGCGATCTCCATCGTCTGGGCCAACAGTTCGCGTTCGTCGTCGACGAACTCGCGCCCCTCGTCGAGCGGGGTTTGTTGGGGAACGGTGACGACGCTGAGCGCGAGGATTTCGCCGTCGTTCTCACGCGCCATGTCGATGGCGGTGTGCATGAGCTGTTCTGCGGTCTCCGGATTGGCGACCGGGACGACGATCTGGTACTCCCGGTCGGCGGGTTCCTGCTCGACGACGACAGTCGGCGTCTCCTCTTCGAGTTGCTCTTCTTCCTTTGCCTGCGAGTAGCCGTAGTAAACGACGAGACCGAGCCCCATCCAGACGATGGTCGTGACGAGCGCGATCAATCCCTCGTTGCTCGTGCCGATGCCGATGGCTTGGAGGCCGAGTTCGTAGACGAGGAAGGGCGTGAGGAGGAACTGGAGGACGATGCCGATGAGTGGCGGCCACGGCATATAGGGGACTTCGTAGGTCCGTGGGAGGTCCGGGTGGGTCTTGCGCATCCGGATGAGCGTCCAGTTCACCTGCACGAACAGCAAAATGAACATGATGTCCGCCGCGGCGGCGACGGACTCGATCGGGAGGGCGATGGCCATCACGACAATGATCACCGCCGAGATGGCGATCGCGATGTGTGGCGTGCGCTTCTCCGGGTGAACGTTGTCGAAGACGGGCGGGAGGACGCGGTCGCGCCCCATCGCGAAGGAGACGCGCGAGGAGGAGTAGACGGTTGCGTTGAGCGCGGAGACGGTGGCGGCGAGCCCAGCGAAGAGGAGGAGCGGGACGCCGTAAGGGACGAACTGGCCGGCCGCGCGGATGATGCCGAGCTCACCGAGTTCGCCGAGGATCTGCCACGTCGTCCAGTCGGCGGGCGTACCCGCGACACCGGCGAGATCGATGATGTGCTGGTTGACGGTGATGCCGCCGATCGAGACGAAGGCGACGAGAACGTAGATGGGTATGACGATGGCGAGCGAGTAGAAGACGGCTTTCGGGATGTTCGTTCCGGGGTCAACGACTTCCTCGCCGGACTGGACGATGATCTCGTAGCCCTCGAAGGCGATGTAAGTAAAGCCCATCGCGCCGATGATCCCAAAGACGCCGTTCGGAGCGAACATGGGGCTAGAGAGGAACTTGCCAGCCCACTGGGGGGCGGTGAGCGTGGCGCGCACGCCGAAGACGATGAAGGCACCGAGGATGAGGAGCTTAAGTCCCGTGACGACGACGCCGGCTTTCCCGGTCTCCTCGGCGCCGCGATAGTTGATGTACGCGAACGCGATGACGACGAGGACGGCGACGATCTTCTCCGCCCAGTGTTGGGAGAGGACGCCGAAGAGGACGAAGTGGTTGGAGAGACCGGGAATGGCGTAGACGGCGAGGACAGTGAAGAACGTCCCGAACGTCACCGCGTAGAGCGAGCAGGCGACGGCGTGGGCGAACCAGCTCATCCAGCCGGCGTAGAAGCCGTTGGGGTCCCGGAGGGCCTCTTTCACCCAGAGGTAGCCGCCGCCCGCCTCGGGGAACGCGGCGCCGAGTTCGGCGTAGCTCACGGCGGTGAAGAGTGCGACGAAGCCGTTGATGATGAACGCGATGGTAAGCGCGGGACCGGCGATACCGGCGGCGAAGCCCGTGAGGGCGAAGACGCCGGCACCGATCATCGCGCCGACACCGATGAACGTGATGTCGAAGAGGCTCATGTCCCGGGACAGCTCCGTGGTCGCCCCTCCGGAGGCCGCGTCGCTCACGTGAGTCCCCCCAGTTGAGAGACTTGTCTAGTTTGGCCGCTCAGACAGCGGGGTGCCGGGCAGGCTCCGACGTCTATTCGATGCGTGAGATTGCGAGTTCGTTCGTGGGCTCTCCCGATACGGGCTTCACAGATCGGGTCTGACCGATAGCCCAACGCGCCGAGCCTCGACGTACTCATATACGGACGTTTCTCTCGACCCATATAAAAACAGCAGATAGTTGCGTATAACGCACAAAAGAGGTGTTTAGTTTCGTTTCAGGAAATATGTCGGTGGTCGATAGGGCGCGAGTCGCCCGACGACGCGAACGTCGCGGCGTGGCCGAGCCAAGCCGAGCTAGACGAGCCCCCGAGGTGGTATGCGAAGACTGTTAGCTTCGGGGCTCGTACCGTCGATATGGAGCGGTTGGACGAAGTCGATCGGCGTATCCTCTATCGTCTCGTCGAGGACGCACGGAACACGTCCGCACCGATGATCGCCGACGAGGTGAACGTCTCGGGTGCGACGATTCGGAACCGTATCGAGCAGCTTGAGGAACGAGGCGTTATCACTGGCTATCACGCAGCCATCAACTACGAGCGGGGCGATAATTGGATGCAGAACCTCTTCATCTGCACCGCGCCGGTCGCCGACCGCGAGAAACAAGCGAAGAAAGTGTCGAATATCCCGGGCGTCGTCAACGTCCGTGAACTACTCGCTGGTCGGCGAAACCTCCACGTCACCGCGATCGGCGCAAATTCCGACGAGCTGACGGTCATCTCGCGGAGACTCGCTGACATCGGGCTCGACATCGAGGACGAACACATCGTCCACATGGAGGAGACGGTTCCGCTCGACCACTTCGGGCCAGGCGACGGACCGCGGAACTCGCCGATGCGGGACTTCCTCAGCCTCACCGGAGGGGCCGAGGTGATCGAGCTTACTGTCGACGAAAACTCACCGATCGCCGGCCTCACACTCTCCGAGGCGAATAAATCCGGGCTCCTCGATAAGGACTTGCTTGTCATCGCCATCGAGCGCGACGACGAGATCATCACTCCACGCGGGTTCACCGAGATCCGAGCCGACGATCTCGTCACCATCTTCTCACGCTACAGTACGGACGGCGTCGCCATCGAGCCGTTCGAGGCGGACGCCTGAGGTTCCAGCATCGAACTAGCGGAGGTCGATTCTCGCGATCTCCTCGGAACAGCAGGCCGGACACGTCTCGCTCGCGGACTCCACGATGGTTCCGCAGTGACGACACTCGTAGAACCCGTCTTCGTCGAGTCGGACGCCCAGTTCCCACAGCCGTACGAGGGCCCTCATGAGACACACCTACCAGTAAGTACTCTGTGGGTATCGTTATCTATCCGATGGGACGGATCGCTGTGCAGTCTATCGGTTTTCATCGTCACGTTCGGTCGGCTTACTGCTCGGTGTCCGTCCCGGTGAACGTCCGGAGGATCCCGTCTGTCGCGCCTTCCCGTGAGAAGACGGTGAGGAGGTCACCGGCCTCAACGATGGTCCCGCCCCGGGGTGTTACGACGGTCTCACCGCGCTCGACGGCGACGACGAGGACATCCTCCGGGATGAGGTCGGCGCCGTCGGCTTCGTGGAGGGATTTCCCGGCGATGGGTGCGGTGTCGGTGACCGTGACCTCGAACACCTCGGCCCCACCGGCGAGGGACATGAAGTCCTTGATCGCGGGACGCTGGACGGCTCGAAAGAGATATTCGGCGATGAGGCGCTGGGGGTTCTCGAGGACGTTCGCGCCGATCTGGCGGAAGACGTTCATGTGCTCGGGATTCTGGACGACGGTGACGAGCGAGGGGATCTCGAACTCCTTCGCGAGCAGGAGGCACATGATGTTGGTCGCATCCTCGTCGGTCGTGCATATGATCGCGTCGGCCTGTGCAGCACCTGCATCTTCGAGTGTTTCCTTCTCCGTTGCGTCCGCGTTGATGACGAGACAGTCGTGTCTGCGACCGGCGCGGTCTGCGACGTCCGGGTCGCGTTCGATGACGACGACTTCGTTCTGTGTCTGTTCAGCTAGCTCAAGGACTTGCGAGCCGATATTGCCCGCGCCGACGATGATGACGTACATGGATTGTGTGGTTGTGAGTTAGTCGTAGTCGATGCTGTCAGGGCCGCCGCACCCAACGGTAGACGGGGTAGGTTGCGACGGCGACGACGTAGAGGGCTGCGGCACCGAGAATGGCCGGATGCCGGCCGAGGGTGGCGCCGGCGGCGACGAGTGCGAGACCGACGACGATGAGTGCGTCCACGATGGAGTCGTCACCGCCGAACTCGCGGAACTGCCGGATGACCGGCCAGTTTCGGAGGCTCATTGGAAGACACCCTCGCGGTAGAGGAGGCCGCGGAGTAAGACGAGCACGGGGATGATTTCGAGGCGGCCGATCCACATGTTGAAGAGGAAGGTCACCTTCGCGGGCGTCGGCATTTCGGGGCCGGTAATGCCCGCCGAGAGTCCGACGTTCCCCTGCGCGCTCGCGATCTCGAAGAGGACGTTCGGAAGCGTGAACGACGAGTCGACGGTGAGCATGAGGACGAACGCACCGACGGCGAGGAAGATGAACCAGAGGAACGTGATGATGGCGGCCTCCTCGAACTCCCGGGCGGCTTCCTGATCGTCGAGCTTCCGGTTCCCGAGATCGAAGTGCGTCACGGCGGTCTGTGGCAGAAAGACGTTCCGGATGCGGTAGGCGGTCCCCTTTGTGAGCGTGGCGAGACGGACGAGTTTGATGCCGCCGACGGTCGACCCCGCAGCCGCCCCGACTACCATCCCGATTGCGACCGTCACCTGCGCGGCCATCGACCACTGCGTTCCGAGCGAGTTGGCCGTCTGGAAGCCCGTACAGGAAGCCGCCGAGACGAACTGGAAGACGCCGTACCGGACCGACTGGAAGAGCGCCGCCGCGTTCCCGGTGAGCGTGGTACCGAGGAAGGTGACCGTCTCCGTCGACTGATACACGCCCTGGCTGTAGATGATGGCGACGAGGAATGCCGACAGGAGTCCGAAGAAACCGAATACCCAGCGCGTCTGGAGGTCCTCGTACAGCTGGGAGAGGTCGCCACGGAGGACGAGGTAGTGGACGGGGAACGCGATGCTCCCGAGCACCATAATGGGAAGAAGTGCGAAATCAATGAGGGGGCTGTCGTAGGTCGCAATAGAGCCGTCCGTGATCGAGAACCCGCCGGTGGCGAGCCCAGTCATCGCATGGTTGATTGCGTCCCACATCGGCATTCCCGCCAGCCACAACACCAGGATGGAGAAGACGGTGAAGAGGAGGAAGATCCACCAGATGGTGCGGACCGTCGAGACGATGCTCGGGTGGATCTTCTCGGAGCGTGCCTCCGACTCGTAAAGCGTCAGGCTCCCCGACCCTGGGCGTGCGAGAATCGCCGTCGTCAACACGATGACGCCGACACCGCCGATCCATTCGATGAACGACCGCCACCACTGCAGGACGTGCGGGAGTTCGGACTCGTTCACGCTCATCGTGAGTCCCGTACCCGTGAAGCCGCTAAGGCTTTCGAAGACTGCGTTCAGCGCGGAGAGGTGTGCCGCCGTCGTCTCCGAGAGGAGCGGCGCCCCGAAGAGTGCAAATCGCTGTGTCCACGCGACGAGGAGAAACGGAAGTGCACCGAAGATGGCGACGAGGAACCAACCGCTCGCCGCGATCATCATCCCGTGGAGCTTCCCCGGCTCGGCAGCGCCAGCGAACCGACGGGTGAGTGCGGTTCCGATTCCGAGTGGAAGGACCGCCGAGACGAGGAGTGCAGGAACTGCGTAGAGCTCGTGCCAGACGAGGGTGACCGGGAGCGACAGCAGCGGCATCACGGAGAACGCCTGAAAGATTCGGCCGAGATCCCGGCCGATCGTCGCAGAGGACTCCTGCATGCCCCGTCCGTACTAAGAGCCGAAACAAATACCTACCGATGCCGGTCGTCAGTACACAACTCCTATATATGCCTGGTTTCTCTGAGAGAAAAATACACCACCCATATTTGGCAATCAGCAAATCTCATGTGCGGGGACCTGGTATACTGTGATATGGGAACAGATGATAAATCGGAGGATACCCTTCCCTCTATCGAGGGAATCCTCGACGACGAAATCGGGGGCAGGGACAACGTCGAGCGATACAGCATCATTGAACGCACGCGCCACGAAGCAGAAGTCATTCTTTTCGAGGAAGACGAGACGGGTGCGATCAAGCAAGCACTCTACCAAGTCGACATCACCAACGCACTTGATGGCGGGGACTACCACGTCCACTGGACATTCATCGGCTACCGTGGCAACGGTGAGTGAGAATCTGCGGGGACTCCCTCTAGCGGCATCTCTCACCGGGAACCCCGAGTAGGTCCGTCGATCTCGGAATCGCTCGTGCCGTCGCCCGCTCGGACACCCGCCTTCGCTTCCGGCAGCGCACAGTCTCGTCATTGACTTCGGCTTCCGAGAGACTGTCAGCCTCACTAGCTGCCGCTCGCTCCGCGGATGATTTCCAAGGGCGCTTCTCGGAATCCCACGGCTGAAGTTCAGGCCGAGTGCAACGACCCCATGGTCTCGAGACGCAGACGGTCCACCCCAAGAGATACTCCGACCCTCTGCAAATTCCGGGTCAGTTGCGCGTCGCCAACTGCGCGATTGCGGCGCTGGTCACCATTTCGACGATGCCGAAGCAGACTGCGGGGAGCGCAGCAATTGCGGGGAAGCCGGCGGCGACGACGAGCGCGGCGGCGACGGCGAAGTCGCGCATTCCGACGGAAAACGTCCCGGCGAGGCGTTCGGCGTGCGTCGCGTCCGCGATGCGTGTGACGCTCCACCCGAGGCCGTAGCCGAGGAGGTTCAGCGTGAACGCGCCGGTAACGACGAGCGCCAGATGGGGAGTGACCGCACGGAGATGGGTGGCATTCGCGGCGGCGACCCCGCCGATGATCAGGACGACCATCACGGACGCGATACTCGTGTAGTAGTCGTCGTAGTGCACGACGACGCGCTCGTAGCGCGAGCGGGCGAGTACTGCGGTCACCATCGGGAGGACGACGGCGACGAGGAGTTCGGAGACGAGGCGCCCGCTATCGACGTGGACCGCCTTACCAAGTAGCGTGATGACGGAAGCGGGCGTGTAAAGGACGCTCACGACGCCGATAGCGACGAGCGAAATCGAGGAGAGCGCAATATCACCGTCGGCGAGCGCGGTCATCGTCGGGGAGACGAGTTCGGGTGTAACCGCGCCGAGGAGAACGAACCCCGCCGTAAGCGTAGGTGAGAGTCCCAGGACGGTGGCGATGGTGAACGCGAGAAGCGGCATTGCGAGATGTGCGAGGAGGACGCCTGCGAGGACGCGTCGGTCAACCGCACGGACGTCCTCGATCGAGAGGAGGAGTGAGGTGCTTCCGACCATCACGACGAGAATCGGTGTGGTCGCCTGCGTCACCACGCGCAGCGATGGTACGAGTACACCGAGGAGGACGGCGAGGATGACCCACCCGATGAGGTACTCGTCGATCAGGCGTGTCAAGCGCACACTGGGGTTTGCTGGAGTGCGGTTGAATCGGTGCCGGTTCTACTGACCGGGATTTGCACTCCCCTGAAGCCTCGACGAGTGACGCTTTCAGTGAATTGTTTTATTATCCGATGGCGGATTGGCAGAAGATTGCCACTGTCTAATTCTGAACCCCCTCGATTGGCGTCTTTCCGTCGAGATCTTGGTGCGGTCTCTAACGGTTGTAGTAGTGCGGGAATCGTTCAAGCTATTCGCGTATACTCGACCGACTGCCCACCCACGAGCTATGGCAGTAGTCGGCGCGCATTTTGAGGGTGTAAAACCACTTCTCGATGAAGTTCCGCTCAGTATAGTTGATCCGACCCCTCAATCCTAATCGACTAAGAGCAGTCCGATAGCCAAATTGGTCAACGAGAGGTACAGTGTCTGAGAGGTCGTATTGGACTAACCGCCCGGGCCCGACGGAGGGTTCGTGTCGCGACGTGGTAGAATCCCACGGGGCTGAGGCCCGACCTTGCCTCTCAGTCACCCTGGGCGAACCGTTCTCGGAGTGCGGCTTCACGCGTCTCGAACTGCTCGATGTCGGCCCGAAGGTCGCGCTCAACGCGTTCGACTTGGGCGAGCGCGGCGTGGTCGTCGAGACCAGTCTGACCATCGTCCCTCGTCGCCTCACTCACCTGTTGTCGGTACGTCCGCGTGAGTCGATCGAGCGTGCCTGCGGGGTTGAACAGGATGTCGTTAGCAACCCGAACGTACCGGTCGAGTGCCGCGCCCTCCTTACCGGTGTAGAAGTGGGTGAGGGCGTGCGTCGCGCCCGTGTGGAGTGTCCACATGTCGATCTCGAAGGGATCGTCGGCCTCGGCACGGGCGTCGCTGGCCGCGCGCTCAGCGAGGTAGTCGGGGAAGTCGAGGAGGGCGTAGAAGGTCTCGACGTCGAAGGGCACCTCGCGGAGGTCGAGCGTGATCTCGCGGGCATCAGTGATGAAGGCCGCGAGGTCGTCAGCGACGATCTGGAGTTGGCCGAGGAGGCGCTCCCACCAGGTCTCGAAGGACTGGACGTCCCCGACGTGCTTGACGGTTCGGCGATCCGTCAGCGCGTGGATCGAGTTCGCGCAGTAGGAGTCCTGTGCGAACCCCTCGACGTAGACCGCGTGGCCGCCGAAGAAGTCGTAGCCGGAGGAGAACCCGACCGCGATCGGTTCTTCGCGCCCCGGGAGCGTGACGGAGAGGCCGTCGAAGAGGACGTCCATGTGGACCTCGCCGCCACCACGGTACTGTCTGATCGCGCCGAAGATGGCGTCGCCGAGCGGCCGGCCGTCGATCGTCTTCTCGGCGACGACGGCTTCGAGAGGCGTGTAGACGTCGTGGGGGTTGATGATCGCATAGCTATCCGTCGGCACGTGGAAGAGCGGGTCGACGCCGCGCGCGCGTGGGCGGCGAGACGCTCCGGATAGAGGGCGGACGCGGACTCGCGGACAGCGCGGGGGCAGTCGACCGCGGCGATGCCGGGTGCGGAGGCGCGCGAGCTGGCGACGTTTGCGCGACGTGAGCGTGTTCCCGCGTGCATCCCGCTTCCACCCGATCTCACTGGAGAGCCCGCGATCGTGTCGGCCTTCGGTGAGCGGTGGGCCCGTCCGCTCGACGGTCTCCTCCTCGTCGAACCCCGTGTAGAGTCGTCCACGGTGGTCGATCCGGTACTCATCGATGACGAGCCCGCACTCGACGCACGCCGTTTCGCCGCCGTCGGTCGCCGTGTCGCCTTCGCACTCCGGGCACCCCGGATCGGTCGGCAGTGTCTGTCCGTCGTCCTCGTCGAACTGTCGCTCGTAGATACGGCTACTCATGGTCGTGTCCGGGACGGCTCTCCGGGCCGCCCCGCGCCCGTCAGGGGCGGCCCACAAACGGCGACTGGAGTCGACCGCAAAGCCAAACCCGGGCACTGATGTCGAGAGAGACTAGCGAGAGCGCGACCTAGAGAGGAGACATCACTCATCTGCGCTTTTTGTCAGTCGGCAGCCCGGTGTCGCGTGTCTGCTACTGCCGTATTTGAGGAGCGTCTACACGTCCCGCTCCCATCTCTCCCCGAACAGCACCGCATCGCCGACATCCTCTCGACAGTTGATGAGCAAATTCAGCGGACGGACGAGATCATCGAGGAAACGGAGGCGTTGAAGCGTGGCCTGATGCAGGGCTTGCTTACGACCGGTCCCGGGGACAACGTGGGGACGACAGAAGCGAGGATCGGGCCGATGCCGGTCGAGATTGCCGACAACTGGGAGGTGGACTATTTCGACGACGTGATCGAACTGAATCCCAACGACGACGTGCCAAACGAGGATTCGTTCCCATTCCTCCCGATGGACGCGGTGAATGAAGACACCCGTACCGTCGATTACTGGGAAGAACGCGACGCCGAGGACTGCACACGACCTCGATTCCGTAAAGGAGATACGGTGTACGCGAAGACCACGCCCTGTACCGAGACCGGGAGGATCGCGTTCATCGAACAGCCCGATGGCCTCGCTTTCGGCTCGACAGAGTTTCTCGTTTTCCGTGCCCGGGAGGGACTGATGCTCCCCAAGTACGCCTACTACCTTTTGAGCCTCCCGCAGTTCCGTGCCGTCACGGTTTCCCTAATGGAGGGTTCGACGGGCCGCCAACGGGTCCCATCCGATACGTTCGAGCAGAACATTCGGATCCCGGTTCCTCCGATGGAGGAGCAGCGGACAATCGTGGAAGCGCTTGACTACGTGCAACGACGAAGTGAGCAGGAGCGCGAAACCAAACGGGCCTACCAAGACCTCAAGCGCGGTCTGATGCAGGACCTCCTCACGGGGAAGGCCCGCGTGAGCGAAGACACGTAGCCGCTCACCCCTCGCTAAGTGCATCCAACTTGGTTCAGCGGTCGGTCAGGCGGGCTTCGAGCCGGTCGAGAATCGCCCAGAGTAGCGGAACTGGCTGTAAACTCCCGAACTCGACCGCGTCGTACTCGTAGTCATCGTCGGCTATCGGACGTTCCTGAGAGTGCGCCCGCTCCTCGACGTGAGGGTTGGGTTCGTGATGCCACCCGCAGTCGAATCCCGTGGCGTCGCTGTAGTGGAAGGCGAACGCCGGCTCAGCGTCGGCGGTTTCGCCCGCGTACCACCGGATCGTCAGTGTTCCCGCATCGGCGTCGCTGCCGAGGACAGTGGGGTCGAGCGTTGCGGCGACGTGGATGAACTGGCCGGGCGGCTCGCCGGTGGCGTGCCGGACGGCGGGGTGGCGCTCGACCGTGCGTCGAAGTTCGAGGAGGGCGGTATGTGAAGCTTCACCGGGGTCGTAGCCGCCGTCGAACGCGAACATCGCGTCAGGCGGGAGCGGGAGTGCTTCCCGTGTAGTCGGAGTAGTGTTCGATGGCGTCCTCGACGAGTCGAAGACGGTAGGCGATGATGTCCCAGTCGTTGGCAGCTCGGCGCATCTCGCGGGTCCCCTCGGCGGTGTCCGCGTGGGCGGCCTGCTCGCGGAGGTAGCCGGGGGAGTCGGCGCCGTGCTCGTCCTGCCAGACTTCGACCCGCTCTTGCAGGTCACCGCGTAGTTCGAGCAGGTCGTCTCGGTCGCGGCCATCGAGGAGGTCGCGAAGCGCCTGCATGCGCGTGTAGAGCGGGTCGGGCGCGTACAGGGTCGCGCTCTCCCCGTTGGTGGTCTGGAGAACGTTCATCTCGACGAGACGCTGAAGGTGGTCGCGAGCGGTATTCTCCGCGACGTGTGAGCGCTCGGCTATCCGGTCCGCCGATTCGGGCTCGGAAACCGTGACGGCGACAGAGCGCACGCGGTCGAACGCGCTCTGGTGTTCTTTCCACCGCTCGACACCGACATCCGAGACCATACACGAACGACGAGACAGATTGCAATAGTTCTATTGGGAAGTCGAATAGTTGCATTGAGTGCGGTTCTGCTTTCGGCGGGTGTCGAACACGCGCAGCGTCGCCCCGAGCGGTGAACCTACGGAGTGATTCGAGTGAACTGGCGATTGGTTCTCGCCCCAGTCCGAATCCAGGATTACGTCCTCGTCGACGAGTTCGTTCACGCGAAGCATCCACACCACTCGGATCGGTTCTGGAACGCCGTTGGAACGGTGCTCCCGGACTACTCGGACCGTCGGCGGTGGTTGCGTGTCAACGGGAATACGTTGACAGTGTGAGTGCAACGAGCTGAGACGATTGCCGTGCACGCTCCGGTCTCGCTATGCGGGTCGTGGTCGGACGTGCGGAACTCGGGTCCATCGCCGGTCTTGCACGCGACGCTGACGGGCTCGCGCTCGGGGGCAGGAACCGCCTCAGGGGCGTTGAGACTGGAACTATCGGTGTGGTCGGTGTCGATTCGCCGCTGTCGGACTGGACGTTGGTCGTCTCGAATCCCTCATCCCTTTGGGGGACCAACACTCGCGAGCGCCGAAGAGACACTGACCACGACCACGAGAACTCCGAATCACCCACTGAAAGCGGTAGCAGAATTCGAGAGTAGTCGGGGGAAATCAACGAGCGGTACGTGCGGCCACATCAGAAACAGTCTCGAAAACAGCACTGGTGGCGACAGAGAACGGTAGCACTACGCAGAGATGGAGCCGATCGATCGGGCCACCACATCCTCGGTGCGGACGACGGTCTCGCTGACCAGCAGTCCCCCGCGTGAGCAGCGGTGACGGGACGCTCGAACTCGACGTGGGTGATGGTGTCCCGATCGATTTCGAACGACTCTCACTCATCGCCGAGCGTCTCGGCGACGCTACTCGCTCCGCGATCGACGAGTCGTCGCCGACTGCACCAGACCGACTCGTCTGTGTCTTCGAGCCCGCGCTCTATCCGGTACGCGTCGGAGAAGCGCGCCGTACCCCGCGTCGAAGTTAGACATACGTGTAGTTATATCCTAAATATCCCGCTCTAACACGCCACATGGGCTTTTTATTCAAAGCATTTATACATAGATGGGGCGGACGGGTGAACGATGCCAGACGGAAACTCGACTACCCTGTTATACCTGTTCGGGCCGTTCGCCGTGTACTTGGCGATGCTCGTCGTCTACTACGTCTGGGAGGGCAGACGGGAGCGTCGCCTCCACGAGACGTACGAGACGGAGGGCGAGCATGCCTAGTGGGATCGCGGGCGCCGCGGGCACGTGGGTGCTCGGCACGTTCGCCGCGTACCTCCTCGTCCTCCTCGGGATCGGCCTCTACTCCTCGCAGTTGATGGACACCGTCGACGACTACGTCATCGGCGGCCGCGAGGTCGGCCCCGTCGTCACTGGGTTCTCCGAGCGCGCCTCCGAGATGAGCGGCTGGCTCACCCTCGGCGTCCCCGGCGACGCCTACAACACCGGCGTCATGGCGTTCTACAACGGCCTCGGCATGATCCCGGCCGACCTCTTCGCGTGGGCGGGCATGGCCAAGCGCCTCCGCAAGTACTCCGAGATCGTCCGCGCCGTCACGCTCCCGACGTTCTTCGCGACGCGCCTCCAGGACGACACCGGCCTCGTGAAGGGCATCTCCGCCGTGCTGCTCATGCTCTTCGAGGGCGGCTACGTCGGCGCGCAGATCGTCGCCGCCGGCACCCTCCTCCAGGTCCTCACCGGCGTCTCCCCGCTCGTGGGGATCCTCGCCGGCGGCGTCATCGTCGTCGGCTACACGATGCTCGGCGGCTATTTCGCCGTCGCGTGGTCCGACTACTTCCAGGGCGCCATCATCCTCGCCGCCTTCATCCTCCTGCCCGTCCTCGCGTTCACCACCTACGGACTCCCCTTCGACGACCTCGCCGCGATGGGCGGCGGCCTCTCCAGCGTCACCGCCGGAATGACCGGCTGGGCCGCCGTCTTCGGCATCATCAGCTACGCCGCGATCGGCCTCGGCATCCCCGGCAACCCGCACGTGATGGTGCGCTTCATGGGCATCGACGAAGTCGAGAACATCCGTCTCGCCGCCGTCGTCGCCCAGCTCTTCATGTTCGTCGCGTACATCGGCGCCGGCTTCGTCGGCCTCTACGGCCTCGTCGTCTTCGGCGGCGGTATCTCCAACACGGACAACGTCATGCCGATGCTCACCCTCGACCTCTTCCCCGGCTGGCTCGCCGGCATCATCCTCGCCGCCGCGCTCGCCGCGATGATGTCGAGCGCGGACTCCCAGCTCCTCGTCGCCACCAGCGCCGTCGTCGAGGACGTCTACCACGGCTTCGTCGACCCCGACGCGAGCGACGAGACCCTCGTGCGGTACTCCCAGCTCGTCACGCTCGCGCTCGGCGCCAGCAGCATCGTCTTCGCGTACGTCGCGAAGGACACTCCCATCTACACGCTCGTCCTCGACTACGCCTGGGGCGGCCTCGGCGCCGCCATCGGCCCGACGCTCATCGCCGCGCTCTGGTGGAAGCGCGTCACCGCGACGGGCTCCGCTGCGAGCATGATCGTCGGCGCCGGGACGATGATCCTCTGGACGCAGCTCTCGACCGTCCTCGGCGCGCTCGGCCTCGGCGGCCTCACCGAGGGCTCGGGCTTCGTTGCGAACTTCCTCGGCGTCTACGGGCTCTTCCCCGCGTTCATCCTCTCCGTCCTCGTCCTCGTCGTCGTCTCCCTCCTCACCCAGCCCCCGGAGGGCGTCGACGAGCACTTCGACGTCTTCGATAAACCCCTCGCGGCCGTCGTCGAGGAGGACACCCCGGAGTACGCGACCGACGGCGGGCGCGACTACGCCCCGAAGGCCGTCACTGAGACCGACACCATCCGCGCGCACGTCGACGCCGCGGACTACTGGGAGGAGTAGATGGCCGCCGAACCCACCGACGACGCGCCCGACCCGCGAACCGGCACGCGTCGTGCGTCCGCGACCCTCGACGTCATCCCGCCGCACGTTGAGCGCGGTGACGTGGACGCCGACGGCCGCGTCGGCGCCGTCGCCTACCCCTACCGGGTCTACGAGGCGAACGCCACGATCGAGCGGGCGTTCCTCCCGGAGCGCGAGGTGTCGTACGTCGCGAGCGTCGACCGCGCACGCAACCTCGTCCTCCGCGCCGACACCGTCCCGGACGTCGAATCGAACGACGTCGACGACGTGCTCGTGCTCCCCGCCGACCTCCCCGCGGAGCTCTGCCGCGAGCGCGCCCACGACACCGTCTTCGAGTGGACGGCGCGGAAGTTCGCGCTCGGGAGCGCTCCCGACGTCGACCTCGGGCGCGGCGTCGACGCCCGCAAGCTCTTCTGGCTCGCCGAGCGCGACGACGGCGACGTCATCGTCGACAGCGCCACCGGCGACGAGTCGCGCCTCGACGGCTGATCGACTCGTCCTCTCGCGGCGAGAAGTGGAGATCGACGGAGCGTCTCCCCTTCACGCACCGAGGGCACGTCTACGCCGCGCTCCTCGCGCTCGTCCCGTGTCGCCGGTGTCCGAACGCATTTCGGATCGGCAGTCCAACGCGTCGCTATGACACGAACCGCCGTCATCGCCGGTGTCGGCCCCGGACTGGGTGCGTCACTCGCCCGAACGTTCGCCGCGGAGGGCTGTCGAGTCGCGCTGTTCGCGCGCTCGACGGCGTACATCGAGGAGCTCGCCGACGACCCCCCCGATCCGGGTGAGGGACTCGCGGTCACGGTCGATCTCGCGGACGTCGAGGCGATCCGCGAGGCCTTCGGGACCGTCCGCGAGGAATTCGGCCCCGTGGACGTCCTCGTGAACCACGCGAGCGCGGCGTCGTGGACCGGCCTCATGGACAGGGACGTTGTGAAAGGCGAAAACTGAGAGAGACACACCACCTCCAGATTGTTAGCGTTGAGTAGTCGGTCCAATACCTGCGGGGAGTGTTCTCTCAAGGGGTGTTCAATTCACTAAGGACGTCACGAACGACCTCGTACGCGATGTCACTCTCCTATATGTAGTAGAAGCTCATGATCTGGAAAATAATCATCTTGGTAATGACTTGGATGTTGTTCCTGCAGACTACCCTGCCAGATGCACAGAAGTCCCGCTGACCCATCTCGGGACAACCGCGTCTCCCTTCTTTGTGTCGTGTCGTTGGTTGATCGTACGGAGACAGTACGTTTCGTATGCTTTGTCGCAGGTGGTCTCTCCAGTCCCCTCATCGGGGGAGTACAATTCGTATGCTTTCCCCACGTTCGTCCCGATGGGCCGACAATATATCGGCGGGGGACAGTACATTTCGTATGTTATCTGCCCATAAATGCGGTCTTAGAACTATATGAGGCGGACGATATTAGCAATCGAAGCAAGCGAAAGGTAGTTTTATATGTTAACTCGCCGATGGCTCTGTTACGCACATGGTCACGTCGTTCGATGATTTCACAGATACGCTCTTCGCAGACAAGAGCGTCCTCACTGAGCGCCACCAACCTGACGAGATTCTCGAACGCGATGACGAGATTGAGCAATATCACTACGCCCTCCGAGACATTCTATTTGGTCGCGATCCGGAGAACATCATGCTCTACGGGAAGGCCGGACTTGGAAAAACTGCGGTCACGAACTACATGATGGCTGAGCTTCAAGAGGCAGTCGCAGAGCGCCCCGCAGCGGATGACCTCTACGTACACCAGATTAACTGCAACGGAATGACCCTCTACCAGACGCTCCGCTATCTCGTCAACGACCTCCTCCCGCCGAACGCGAGTGAGTTTCCGAAACGTGGCCTTGGGGTCACTGACGCGTTTGAAGAACTCTACGATCAACTCAATCAACGGGGCGGCACACATCTTCTTGTGTTCGACGAGATCGATCACCTCGACGACGTCGACACCCTACTCTACGAACTCCCGCGAGCGCCCTCGAACGGAAAGCTCACCGACGCTAAGGTCGGCGTGATCGGAATCTCGAACAACTACACGTTCCGGAAGAGTCTCTCGTCGAAGGTTCGAGACACCCTGATGGAGACGGAAATCTCGTTCGGATCGTACGATGCAGAGGAGTTGCGGACAATCCTCTCGGATAGAGCTGAACGCGCATTCGTTGAGGGGACATGCGACGAGGCAGCCATCGCGAAAGCAGCAGCTCTCGCGGCACGCGATATGGGGAACGCCCGCCAAGCGATCGATATGCTCCGGGTTGGCGCTGAAGTTGCTGAGGAGAACGGCGATTTACAAGTCACCGACGCCCACATCAGCGATGCTCAAGAGCGGGTACGGCGTGGGCGTCTGCAGAACCGAATTCGCGATCAGACGCAGCATGCCCAATACGTCCTTGAGACGATCGCACTTCTTGAGCAAAGGGATCGTGCACCGACACGTTCCAAGGAGATCAAGGAGCATTACGAGGGCGTTGCAGAGTCATGGGCCTCTGATCCCCTTACCACGCTCAAGAGCATTCAGGATCACCTCGCGGACCTCCACATGCTTGGCTTCCTTACCCGTCACGACAAAAACGATGGCCTAAGTGGTGGACAACACTACGAGTACGAGCTCGACCTTGACGCGGATCTCGTTTTGGAGACGCGCCAGACGATCGAGGGAGCCGATATTCGCTGAATACGTGACGAGAGCATCGAAACAGATTGCTTGATCCGTCTTCAAGACGCCTGCGAACAGTGCTGTCCTCTCGTGTCGTCCGATGTGGAGAGCATACGAAACGTACTGTGTTGGAGGACACAGCACAACGGATCACTCTCTGCTGCTCTCCAAAAGCATACGAAACGTACTGCCTCTCACTCGTGTTCGAGTGCGTCGTAGATCCCGCGGTTCGCGTCCCGGTCTGCTGCTGCGACTCGACGCACGAGTTCTCCTCGAATGTCTTCCATCACGTCGTCAAGCGGAGTGGCTGATTCAGCTCCTTCCTCAGTCGCCATGATTGAGATCCCGGTCCGAGTGCCGTTAATCGTTCGGGTCTGCTGAGTCACCGGTTAGTTCCGCTAGTCCGTACTGAATGATGTCGTCACGCCACTGTTCGATTTCTCCCGCCAAGTCTATGTTCTCGGTCTGTGATCGCAGGTAATCGATCGTCTCTCCTTCGTCGACGGTTGCCTCATCGGTTCCGAACTGCTTGAGGACCGAGATGATCTCGTCGTCGTAGTCGAATTGGTAGCCATTGAGAAAGTAGAAGACTGACGTCGTGTTGAGTGCAGTCCGTTTGTTGGCGTCGACAAACGGATGGTTAGTCACCAACAGGCGGAGCAGGTGAAACGCCTTCTCGTGAATCGTTTCAGGTACCGCTCCAAACGCCCCCTCTTCGATGTAGGTCAGCGCGAACGCAATGTCTCCCTGGTTCTGGATACCGGACGCTGTGTCTGTGTATTCTGCGACGATATCGTCGTAGATGGCAAGAACGTTCCCCACGGATGGATACCAGAACGACTCAGCCATTCGGTTGTACTTCCAAGCTGAGTCGGTGTAACCCTTTTCGTCGTCCAGAATCGGGCTTCGCTGAATCCCCCACTACTGTTGAGCAGTGCATTCGTCGTGACCTAACGATTTGACTATCGACTATCGCGGTGTAGGACATGGCGCCCTCTCTCTTCTAGAACTGGGTTGTGTCAGGTTCGTCGGGTTTGAACGAGTCGGAACCATCGCCACCACGGCGGCCGAGGAAGACGATGGCGTCGAGGGCGCCGCGGGTAAAACGGGCTTCGTACGACCAGAAGAATCCGTCCCTGATGTCGTCGCGCGACCCGTGGAACTCGAAGGTTCCGTGCATGTTGTGGTCAAGCCAGAACTCTTCGGCGACGGTCTGCGTTCGCGGTGCCGCCGGGGAGAGCCCCCGTTCGAGGCAGTCGCTCAGAGTCGCGTCCTCACAGAACGCGACGTAGTCCGCCCACGAGTCGAAGCCGTGCGATTCCGCCTCAGCTCGTTTCTCCGACTCCGTCTTCTCCCGGAATTCCTCTTCGTGGCGGAGAAGGCGTCCATCCGTAGTGAGCTTGTACTGCTGTCCGGCCGGGTAGCCGATGTCCTTCGTCTGCCACTCGATCTCGCTCGGCCGTCGGTCTGCGGGGAACTTCGGAAGGTCAATCTCGTCTTCGACGACGAGCGGGTCGTACATCCCCATAGGTATCTCCGATTCGCGGAGCGGGCGCAAAATCCTTCCGTCGACTCGATCCGCTTCGGTGTGGGCTGAGTGCGACCTCTCGTTCTGCTCTCGGTATTACGACGAGATGAGTGTCGACTCAGACCGACATCGTGGGCCACACGTCGACCCTCACTCTTCGCTGTCGTTCTCGATGCCGCATTGGTTCTTCGCTTCCGAGATCGACATCGTCCGTCCAATCAGACAGAGTCACTCAAGCGACTACCAACGGCTCTTTCTCTTTCGCTTCGACCCCAAGCGACTAGGACGGGGCGACTCAATGCCGTTTGGACATCATTTCACGACGTCATGCGTGAGCGCGTTCACTGCCCGGCTCGCCGACGACCTCGATGTCGAGGTGGATGCGTTCGTAGGGGATGATGGGGCGCTTTGCGCGGCCGTCCTGCTCGAAGTAGACGATGTGTTGGTTGGCGAGAACCTGGACGTCGGCGTGGACATCGGCATAGTTGCGGTCGAGGCGGTCGGCGAGATCGCTGATACTGTCCGGTGTTTCGGTCATGATAGCGCGCATGACCGCCAGGCGACGGTCGGTGAGAAGCTTGCGGATCTCGGCGACGCTCTCGAACGTCCGCACGGCTTCGTCCGCAACGCCCTCGGAGCCGGCTTGGTCGATGGCGCGGTCGAAGACATCGTCCATGCCGCCGACGGTGATACGGAGGGTGCTGGGGTAGTTCTCTGCGTCGGCCTCGGGGTCGTCGGAATGGGTGTTATCGTTCATAGTCGGTTACTTCCTCCCGGAAGTTGGCGAGGTGGGCGTTGAGGTCCTCGAATTTGATGCCGTTGACGTCTTCTTCGCCGTTGGTCCATTCGTGGCGATGGTGATGGCCAGCGTCGTGAAGAGGGATCTGAGAGCTATCGTACCGAAGGAACTCGTCGCCGGTCTCCGGGTCATAGTACTGGAACCGGTAGTTGTACCCTCCGGGATAGTCCGTGCTCTCGACGGCGAAGAGCCGGATTCGTGTCCCATCCGCGAGGATGATGTCTTCATCGACGTGGACGTCGCCCTCAGCCATCGATACTAGAGGGTACAACCCAATATACAATAAGATTATTGGCTAATAGCCAATAGTACTATTTGTTGCTGCCTTCATCTGACTGGTCACTACCAGCGAGCGCATCGAGGACGTCTCGCTGCTCCTCAAGCCGGCCCCGCGTCGTGCTCGCTCTTTCTCCCACGCTATACCGCGGCGAAGAAGGGGGGACCAAGCGACAGTCGGGCTCCTTCGGTGGAATCAGACGTTTCCGTCTGTGTTCAAGCAGCGTTGCTGAACGGAGGGGCAGGCCGCTTCCCTGCTCGTGCTGACTTCTCCACTGAGGAAGCGGTGCAACTCTTCGATTGAGCGACTCTACTGATACTGAGCGCAGACCTCTTCGATGCCCTCCTGGAAGGAGATTCGGGGTCCCCACCCGGTCGCCTCCGTCATCTTCGTGATGTCGGCCATGGTGTCGTGGACGTAGACGTCCTCGGGGATGGGGTTCTCGACGTACTCGGGTTCGATGTCGGTGCCCAGCCCGTCGTTGAGCATCTCGACGAGCGTGTTGAAGGAGTAGCTCTCGCCCGTGCCGAGGTTGTAGACGCCGTCGAGGCGTTCGTCGGCGGCGAGTTCGAGGCCGCGGACGATGTCGGAGACGTGCGTGAAGTCCCGGGTCTGCGTGCCGTCGCCGTAGAGGACTGGGGCGTCGCCGTGCGCCATGTCGTCGGCGAACTGCGCGATGACGTTCGCGTACTCGCCCTTGTGTTCCTCGCTCCCGCCGTAGCCCTGGTACACCGAGAAGAAGCGCATGCCCGCACAGGTGATGTCGTGGAAGTTCGAGTAGTACTCGGCGTACTTCTCGCGGGCGAGCTTCGAGGCCTCGTAGCCCGTGTTGACGTGGACGTCCATGTCCTCGGGGCTCGGCTCGGTCCGATTGCCGTAGATGGAGGACGTCGAGGCATACACGATCGTCTCGCAGCCGTCCTGGACGGCCTGCTCGACGGTGTTGACGAATCCCTCGACGTTCACGCGCGCACCGCGCTGAGGGTTCTCCTCGTGCATCGCGTACGACGAGAGCGCGGCGAGGTGAAAGACGACATCGACGTCCGTCGGGAGATCGTCGTCGAGGACGCTCGCGTCCACGTACTCCACGTCGTCGTCGAGGTTCTCGGGCGTGCCAAGATAGCCGTCGTCAAGCGCGAGGACGTCGTTGTCCGCGGCGAGGTGGTTTGCCAGATTCGACCCGATGAAGCCCGCACCCCCGGTGACGAGGATCCGCTGGTTCTGCATACCGCAGTCTGGTCGGTCGATATATATGTATCTGGCCGTCGTCGGTCTCCGTGACGGTTCGCCTCAGAACGGAGGCGTATCGGACTCCGCGGGCGTGACCGCGTCGATACTCTACCACGTCGACCGACGCGAATGGAGATCTGGAGGATACTGTGCGTGAAGCGGACCTCGTACAGAAGCCTCCGCCTCAACGTCGTCGCGTAGCCGCGAGCGCCTCTCTTTGAACTCGTGTGTCTTCGTTTCGAGGTCATCGTTTTGCTTACGCGAGACGAAAATTGAGGGAGACACACCACCCTCAGATTGTTCCATCTCGTCGCCTGCTTGGGGGCACCACTTTCCAGCAGAGACACCACCCTCAGATTGTTAGCGTCGAGTGGGGGTCCGATACCGGCGAGGATGTTCTCTCAGGGGGTGTTCAACTCATCAAGAACGTCACGAACGACCCCGTACGCGATGTCACTCTCCCAGGTGTAGTAGATTCCGCCACCGCGTCCCTCGTTGTGTCGATGCCTGAGTGCGATGCCAAGCATATCGAGGTCATCAAGCTGATCACGGAACGCATCGTGTGAA
This sequence comes from Halarchaeum nitratireducens, assembly GCF_014647155.1. GTDB lineage: Archaea > Halobacteriota > Halobacteria > Halobacteriales > Halobacteriaceae > Halarchaeum > Halarchaeum nitratireducens. The sequence goes on from NZ_BMOQ01000007.1 coordinate 176,627, forward strand.
CGCCGCTCGACACCGTTTTCACGCGCTATTTGACAATAGGTGTCGTGGAGGGCCGCTGTTCGGATTGGGCCGCTGCTTGCTTCTGTACGGAAGGCGAGTGTGAGTGTTGCGAGTTTCGTCTGGAGTGGGAGGTCGTCAACCGCGCGCTCGATTCGACTCGCTTCGAGTTCCTCTTTTGCTGCTTCGACGATGTCGTCGGTCACGACCGCCCCACTTTCAGATTGTTTCGCGAGATCACCGGCTTCTCGCAGCAGCCGGATAGCTTGGCGTGCATCACCACTGTTCTTTGCGGCGATTGCCGCGACGTGCTCGATAACACCGTCTTGAACGACGTCATCGAGGAATGCTGACTCAGCGCGGTCCATGACGATAGTCTGCAACTCGGTGGCGTCGTATGGTGTGAAGACGAGTTCTTTCTCACAGAGAGTCGACTTCACTTTCGAGGAGAGGTTCTTCTTGAACTCGAGGTCATTACTGATACCGATGACGCCGAGTTTGACGTTTTCAACGTCGCCTTTCGATCGTGCTCGTGGGAGTTCGTAGAGCAATCCATCGTCATCACCGATTGCGTCAATCTCGTCAAGGACGACGAGGACAGTGCCCCCTAATTGATCAAGTTCATCATAGAGGTACTGGTAGACCGTTTCCGCTGGATAGCCAGTGGGACTGATCTGATCGGTTTCGTCATGGAGTTCGTTGACGAGTGCGACCGCGACTTGATAGGAGGACGAACAGTTCTGGCAGTTGAGAGTGACGACGGAGAGATCGACGGTTGGATCTTTGAATTCGTCGAGCTTCCCCAGCATATACTCCGTCACGACGGTTTTGCCGACGCCCGTCTTCCCATAGAGGAAGATGTTGTTGGGACGATTTCCGTTTGCGACGGGTGCGAGATGTGCAGCAAGCTTGTCGCGTTCCGACTCTCGCTCGAGAATTTCGGTTGGCGTGTAATCCTCGTGTAGGACGTCTCTGTTTGCCCAGATTTCGTTAAGCGATGTGAATGGATTCTCTGCCTTTCCCATGGTAGTTACTTCTCCTACAGAGACCACCATTAACAATCTGACGGTGGTGTCTGAAACAACAATAGGTGGTATGTGGAAAGGACACTGGTAGATGTTTGAGGATTTAATGGCTGAGGATACATTCTGAAGGTGGATCTTAGAATCCCAGATAGCAGTATATCGCGGAGCAATCTGACGGTGGTGTGCGTGTGTTCGTTGTCCACCGATCAATTGCTCACCAAAACAATCTGGCGGTGGTGTCCGAGGCATCGGAAGCCAGTAGGCGACTCCGAGTCTGCACCGCTGGGAGAGGGGAACGGCTGTGTGGTGGTCCGCGAGAGTGTGGTGCCCTTTCTATATCGGGTACTCACGACGGCGTCGCGGCCGTATTGATGGGGTCAAGTCCGACCGTCGTCGGCTGGACAGTCGGCGAAACCACAGGGAACAACAAAAACAAGGAGTGCGAATCAGTCCACATCTTCGAACTTCTGGGGCGAGCGTTATCGACCGACTGATCGGCGACAGCGGTTGTCGACTCGCCCTCAGTCGTCTTCCAGTCGCCGGAGCTGCTCGCGGTGGAGCGTGACGAGGAGGTCGGAGAGGACGCCGAACATGAGGAGTTGGATCCCGAGGAGGACGGTGAACGCTGAGAAGAGCGCCATGATGTTGTGCGAAACACCGGCGGTGAACCACTCGACGGCGACGTAGATCGCGGTGACGGCGCCGGCCAGCGTCGAGACGACGCCGACGCTCCCGAAGTAGAAGAGCGGGTTGTTCGTCTTGGCGAGTTTGTAGAGTGCGAAGATGATGCGCGCCCCATCGCGGAACGGTCGGAGGTTCGTGTCCGAGGCGTCCGGGCGCGCGAGATACGTGATGTCGACGACGCGGGTCTCGATGTCGTGTTTCGCGCACTTGACGGCCATCTCCGTCTCGATGGCGAAGCCGTCCGCGGTGAGGTGCATCCGCTCGAAGGACTCGACGCTGAAGGCGCGATACCCGCTCAAGATGTCCCGGTAGTCGTAGCCGTGGATGAACGCGAACGCGCGATTGATCACCGAGTTCCCGAGGCCGTTGAGCGTGCTCATCGCGCCCTCCTCCATGTCCGCGAAGCGATCGCCGATGACGTGCTCGGCGTCGCCCTCTACGAGCGGGTCGAGCATCGCGGGGGCGTCTTCTGCCCGGTAGGTGCCGTCGCCGTCGAGCATCAATACGTACGGTTCGTCGACGTGGGCGACGCCCTCGCGGACGGCTTGGCCCTTCCCCGACCCGGACTGCGTGATGACGTCCGCGCCGTGCTCGCGCGCGATCTCCCGGGTATCGTCGTCCGAGCGACCGTCGACGACGAGGATCGACTCGAACCCCTCCGCCCGGAAGTCGTCGACGACGTCGCCGACGGTCTCCGCCTCGTCGAGCGTCGGGATGAGCACGCAGACCTCGGAGTAGTCCGGCATCGATTCGAAACGCGACGCGGAGAGGGAAAAAGGATTGCGTGTTCGGTTACTGCGTCGTCTTCACGAACTTCACGGCGTCGCGGGAGACTGCCCTACTCTTCGCGGCTCTCGCTGAGGCGTTCCCAGATCTCGGTGCAACCGGCACCGTCTTCGACATCGTCCAGGTGTGCACCATCTTGGTTACTCATACTTCGAGTAACTCTCCGCGTCGAGATAAGAGTTGTGCCAATCGACCGCCACGCTATTGCGCACCACCACCCGAAGTTCGTGTATGATCGGAGACGACGAACCCGCGGACGTGCTCGAACGTCTCGACCTCACCGAGTACGAGGCGACAGCACTCGCGGAACTCCTCGCGCTCGGGCGGACGACGGCGCCCGACCTCTCGGAGGCGACCGGCATCCCGAAGGCCCGCATCTACGGCGTCCTCGACGGGCTCGCCGACCGGGGCTACGTGAAGGTGATTCCGGGCCGCCCGAAGCACTACCAACCGAAGCCACCCGAGCGCATCCTCGAGCGCGCCGTCGAGAACGAGCGCCAAGCGTTCGAGCGCTACCGGCAGGACGTCGAGGCAATGCGCGAAGAGTTTCTCGACACGTTCGAGCCGATGTACGAGGGGGCGAGCGAGGGCGTCACGCCCACGGAAGAGCTCTTCTGGGTCGTGGACGTTGGGGATCCCTCCGAGCAGGAGACACGCTCGCTCTATCGGGAGGCCGAAGAGTCAGTGTCGGTGATCACGAAGTCCTTCGAGTACTTCGAGCGCGTCGAGGAAGCGTTCGCGGACGCGCTCTCTCGCGGCGTCGACGTCGATGTCCTCTTTCTCCACCCCTCACATCTTACCGAGACGAACCGCGAGATCCAGCACGAAATCGTCGCGTATCTCCGCGAGACCTATCCCTCGGTTGACGTACGATTCAGTCGCGAGCAGCTGCCGTGGCGCGGGACGTTCGTGGACCCGAGCATGGATTACGAGACCGGCCGAGCCATCCTCCTCGTCGAGGAACGCGACGTCCCGCTCTCGATGCGGCAGGCGGCGGTCACGGAGAACGGCTCGTTCGTCGCGGGTCTCGAACGCTTCTTCGACCTTGTCTGGGAATACGAGGCGGCGAGCGCGGACAGTATCAACGAGTAGGTCGTTCCTACGCGGGCTTCGAACGCTGTGACGCGAGCGGACGGAAGACTTATGCCTTCTGTTACTCACAATTTGAGTAACTATGACCGTGCTCCTCACCGGTGCCGACGGCTACGTTGGTTGGCCGACCGCCCTCCGACTCGCCGACCGTCTCGACGACCGCGTCGTCTGCGTCGACAACGGCTATCGCCGCGAGTGGGTCGCCGAATCCGGCAGCGTCTCCGCGGTGCCCATCGACTCCCCCGAAGAGCGCTTCGCGGCCGTTGACGGTCTTTCCTACGTCGAGGGCGATCTCGCCGATCGGGAGTTCGTCGAGCAGCTCATCGAGGTGTACGAGCCGGACACTGTCCTCCACGCCGCCGCCCAGCCCTCCGCCGTCTATGCGGGAATCAACGGCGAGCGTGCGCTCTTCACCCAGCAGAACAACGTCTCGATGACGCTCAACCTCCTCCACTGCCTGCACGAGGCCGGCCTCGACGACACGCACTTCATCGAGACGACGACCACGGGGGTCTACGGCGCGCCCGAGTTCCCCATTCCTGAAGGCCCCACCGAGATGTCGAACAGTGGGGAGAGCGACGACGTACCGTTCCCCGCGATGGGCGGCTCCTGGTACCACCAGACGAAGGCGTTCGACGCCGGGAACATGCGCCTCGCAAGCGGCGAGTGGGACATGCCCATTAGCGACGTCCGCACCGCCATCGTCTTCGGGACCGAGACGGCGGAGACGCGCGAGCACGCCTCGCCGACGCGCTTCGACTTCGACTACTACTTCGGCACCGTCGTGAACCGCTTCTGCGCGCAGGCCGTCGCAGGCTATCCCATTACCGTGTACGGGAAGGGCGAGCAGCGCAAGCCGATGGTCACGCTCGAGGACACCGTTGAGAGCCTCGTTTCCCTCGTTGAGGCTGGTCCTGCGGCGGATGACGACGTCACCGTCTACAATCAGGTGAATCGTCCCGTCGCCATCGTCGAACTCGCCGAGACCATCGCCGAGGTCGGCGAAGAGTTCGATCTCGATGCCGACGTCGAGCACTTCGAGAATCCGCGTGACGAGGACGAGGAGCACGAGATGGAGATGGATAACGAGCGCTTCCGTTCGCTCGTCGACGACGAGACAAGCCTCGAAGAGGGCATCCGTGACGTTCTTTCGACGCTCGTCGAGCACGACGAACGCATCGCTGCCCACGAGGACCGCTTCCTGCCGGGGGTGCTCTCCGATTAGCAACACCATCCTCGTCACCGGCGGCGCGGGCTACGTCGGGAGCGCGCTCGTCCCGCGCCTCCTTGCCGGAGGCTACGACGTCCGCGTCCTCGACGACTTCAGCCTCTCCACCCCCCGCAATCTGATGGGATCGTCGCTCTCCGATGTCGACTTCCACCGCGGCGACATCCGCAAGCGTGACGCCGTCGACGTGGCGATGGCGGACGTTGACGCCGTGATCCACCTCGCCGCCGTCACGGGCGCTGCGCAGTCCCACGGGATGCGCGAGCGCGTCGAGGACATCAACGTTCACGGCACCGAAGTCGTCGCGGACGCCGCGGAGGCCGCCGGCGTCGAGACGTTCGTCCTCGCCTCTTCGTGTAACGTCTACGGCGACACCCACGATGAGGAACTCGACGAGGAGTCGACGACTGCGCCCGGCAACCCCTATGCGGAGTCGAAACTCGCCTGCGAAGATATCGTCGCTGCGCGCGACTTCACCGACGTCAACCTACGGCTCGCAACGAACTTCGGTTACTCGCCGGGCGTGCGCTTCAACCTCGTCGTGAACTCCTTCGTCTTCCGCGCGCTCGCCGGCGAACCGCTCACCGTGTACGGCGACGGGACGAACTGGCGGCCGTTCCTCCACGTCAAGGACACCGCGCGCGCCTTCGAGGCCGCGCTCGACTGGCCCGCCGGAACCTACAACGTCGGCCTCGATAACTTCCGCATCGACGAGATCGCCGACGCCGTCGCCGACGTCGCCGAACGCGACATCGAGACGGACTACCTCGCGGAGCGAGACCCCGGTCCGTCCTATCACGTCCACTTCGACCGGATGCACGAGCGCGGTTTCGAACCGATGCACGACCTGCGCGAAGGTATTTCAGCCCTCGCCGCACAGTTCCAAGCATGACCGAAACGCACACCATCGGCGTCACCGGCGCCGCCGGTTACATCGGTTCGCGCGTCACACGCGAACTGTTCGCCGACGGCCACGACGTCGTCCCCGTGGACGACTTTAGCTACGGGGACGTCACCGAAATCGACGGCCGCACAGTCCGAGAACTCGACGTCCGAGACGGTGACGCGCTCCGCGATGCTTTCGACGACGTGGACGCCGTGATGCATCTTGCCGCCGTGAGCGGCGTCCAGTCCTGCGCCGAGAACGAGCGTGAGGCGTTCGACGTGAACGTCCGCGGGACTGAGACCGTCACGTGGTTCGCACGCGAACGCGGCCTCCCGCTTGTCTTCCCCTGCAGCATGGCCATCCTCGGCGAACCGACCGAGTTTCCCATCACTGCCGACCATCCGCGAGCGCCCGTCAACCACTACGGGCTGACGAAGAAAATGAGCGAGTCCGACGTCCACGATCTCGCGCGCGACGAGTTCCCCGCACACGTCTACATGAAGTCGAACCTCTACGGCCACCACGAGATCGACGGTGAGACGATCGGGAAGAACACCGTCATCAACATCTTCGTCGACCGTGCGAAGCAGGGGAAAGACCTCGAAGTCCACGCGCCCGGGACGCAGTCCCGTGACTTCATCCACGTGAAGGACGTCGCGCGGGCGTACCCACGCTCGCTTGACGTCCTCCTCGGCGCCGAGGTGGGCGCGACGACGCTTCCCATCGCGAGCGGCGAGGAGCACTCCATCCTCGAGATCGCCGAGATCGTTCGAGAAGCGGCCGCCGACGTCCGCGGAGCGGACATCGACGTCGAGATTGTCGAGAACCCGCGCGGCTCGGAGGCCGCGGGCGAGGACTTCACCGTCGACACCAGCGCGACGCAGGAAGCCATCGGCTTCGAGGCACACCACACCGTCGAGGAGACGGTCAGGGGGTTGTTGGCGGAATGAAGGCCGTGATTCTCGTGGCCGGCGAGGGCACCCGCCTCCAGCCGCTCACCGAGTCCCGGCCGAAGCCGATGCTCCGGGTGGCGAACCGACCGCTCCTCGAACACGTCGTCACGGCGGTCCGCGACGCCGGGATCGACGAGATCGTCCTCGTCGTCGGCTACCGGCGCGAACGCATCCAGAGCTACTTCGGCGACGGCGACGACTGGGGCGTCGACGTCACGTACGCGATCCAGGAGAAGCAGCTCGGGACCGGTCACGCGGTCCTGCAGGCCGAGTCGTTCGTCGAGGGGCCGTTCGTCGCGCTCAACGGCGACCGGATCGTGGAGAGCGACGACATCGAACGCGTCGTCGACGCGCTCCGCGAGACGGGCGAGACGACGCTCGCGGTCTCGCGCGCCTCGCGGCCGAGCGACTACGGCGTCGTCAGCCTGGAGGGGGACAGCGTCGTCGACATCGTCGAGAAACCCCCCAAGCACGCCGCGCCGTCGGACGTCGTGAACGCCGGCATCTACGGCTTTAGCCCCTCGATCTTCGACGCGCTCCGCGAGACGACCGCCGAGGGTGAGCTCGCCGTGACGGACACGCTCGAACGGCTCGTGGGCGCGGGCGAAGTCGAGGCGGTGATGCTCAATGGGCAGTGGATCGACGTCTCGTATCTCTGGGACCTCCTCCGCGTCAACGCCTCCATCGTGACGGCCGAGACCGCTGAATCGGCGCAGATCGACGCGAGCGCGAGCGTCCTCGGCGACGTCGCGGTAGGCGACGACGTCCGTGTTCGTCCAGGCGCGCGCGTCCTCACGGGCACGGCGCTCGGCGACAGCGCCACCGTGGGCGCGAACGCCGTCGTGGCGAACAGCGTCGTCCTGCCGGACGCGACCATCGGCGCGGGCGCGGTCGTCCGCGACGCCGTCGTCGGCGAGAACGCGACCGTCGGCCCGAATGTCACGGTCGAAGGCGGCGAAAGTGACGTTCCCGTGAATGGCCGCGTCCACGCGGACGTGCGCCTCGGCGGCGTCGTCGGCGACAACGCGCACGTCGGGGGTGCGACGACGCTCGCACCCGGGACGGTGCTCGGCAATCGCGTCGACGTTGAGACCGGGAGTCACGCCGACGGTCGGATCGAGAGCGACGCGCTGGTACGGAGGGCCTGACGATGTGCGGAATCGTCGGCTACGCCGGCCGCCGCGACGCGCTACCGCTGCTCACGGGCGGGCTCTTCAACCTGGAGTACCGCGGGTACGACTCCGCGGGCGTCGCGCTCCGCGAGGGCGACGGCGTCACCGTCTACAAGACCGTCGGCGAGGTGGACGCGCTCCGCGCGGAGGTCCCCGTATCCTCCGAGGCGACGGTCGGGATCGGCCACACGCGCTGGTCGACGCACGGGAAGCCCACGGACGAGAACGCCCACCCGCACACGGACTGCACGGGCGACGTCGCCGTCGTCCACAACGGCATCATCGATAACTACGACGCGCTGAAAGCCGAGTTAGAGGGGGAGGGCCACACCTTCGCCAGCGCGACGGACACCGAGGTCGTCCCGCACCTCGTCGAGGACGAACTCGCGGACGGCAAGAGCGCGAAAGAGGCGTTCCGCGCGGTCCTCGACCGCTTGGAGGGGAGCTTCGCGCTGGCGATGGTCGTCGGCGACAGCGACGAGATCTACCTCGCGCGCCAGGACTCCCCCCTGTGCGTCGGCCACGGCGACGGCGAGACCTTCGTCGGCAGCGACGTCACCGCCTTCCTCGAACACGCCCGCGAAGTCACGTACCTCGAAAACGGCGACCTCGCGGTCGTCACGCTCGACGGCGTCACCGTCGAGCACGACGGCGAGTCCGTCGAGCGCCCCGTCGAGCAGATCGAGTGGGACGCCGACGCCGCCGAGAAGGGCGGCTACGAGCACTACATGCTCAAGGAGATCCACGAGCAGCCACAGGCCTTACGCCAGGCGCTCTCGGGGCGCGTCGACGAGCTACAGGGCACGGTCGACCTCGGTCTCGACCTCCCCGCGGAGTACCTGCGTTCGCTGGAGGAGATCCAGATCGTCGCCTGCGGGACGTCCTACCACGCGGGACTCTACGCCGCCCACCTGATCGAGACGCACGCGGACGTCCGCGTGACGGTCCACGTCGCGAGCGAGTACGCGTTCCGCGGCGGGCGCGACCCGTGGCGGACGCTCGTCGTCGCCGTCACGCAGAGCGGCGAGACGGCCGAAACGCTCGGCGCGCTCCGCGACGCCGCGCGTACCGGGGCCCGCACGCTCGCCGTCACGAACACCGTCGGGTCGTCGGTCACTCGGGCGGCCGACGACGCGCTCTACATCCGCGCCGGCCCCGAGATCGGCGTCGCCGCCACGAAGACCTTCGTCTCGCAAGTCGCCACGCTCGCGCTCTTCGCGGTGCACGTCGGGCGCGTGCGCGGCACGCTCAGCGCGACCGAAGCGAGCGCGATTCTCGGCGACGTCCGCGGACTCCCGGGTGCTGTCCAGCAGGCCCTCGACGCCGACGAACAGGTGCGAGCGGTTGCAGAGGAATACGCCGACTCGGAGGCGTTCTTCTTCATCGGGCGGCACCTGGGTCATCCTGTCGCGCTGGAGGGCGCGCTCAAGCTCAAGGAGATCAGCTACGACCACGCCGAGGGCTTCCCCGCGGGGGAGTTGAAGCACGGCCCGCTCGCGTTGGTGACGGAGCAGACGCCGGTCCTCGCGGTGCTCACCGACGGCGCGAACGCAGACGCGACGCTCAACAGCGTCAAAGAGGCTGAGTCACGCGGCGCGCCGGTCATTGGCTGCCTCTCGGACGGACGCGGCGAGAAACTCCTCGACGACACGCTCGACGTTCCCGAAATCGGGGAGATGAGTCCGCTCGTGGCGAACGTCTACCTGCAGCTGTTCGCCTACCACGTCGCGAACCTAAAGGGGCGCGCGATAGATAAGCCACGGAACTTGGCGAAGAGCGTCACCGTGGAGTAGTCAGCCCATCAAGTGCTTCGCGATCTCTTTTAGCGGTCCGAGGTCAACGCCGAAGCGCTCCTCGAAGCTGAGGAGGAGACGGATGTCCTCCGGTTCGACACCATACCGGACGACAGCGACACCGTAGACGAGGAGGAAGACGGTAAATATCCCGACCAGTCTCGGGAGCGACATCCCGACGGTCGGGCCGAACACGGTTAGTGCGAGCAACGTCGCAGCACCGATTGCTGGTGCAAGGAGGAGCGAGCGCGTGAACGGTTGGATGCGCGTGCGCCGATAGAGCTGTATCGAGTAGAGGAGGTTCAACAGGAGGTACGACGCCGTGGTCGCGTACGCCGCACCGAGGAGGCCGTATTTCGGAATGAGAACGAGATTGAGTAGGACGTTGAGTACCGCGGCCGCGATGTCGTCGAGCATTATCAGGCGCGTGTGGCCGAGCGAGGTCAACGTACCCTTGTTCAGGCCGAATGTGGTGTGAATGAAGAACCCGGCAGCCAGAACTGAAAGGGCCGCAGCACCGGAGACGTACTCGGCTCCGAACGTATAGCGAATCGCTTGTTCCGGGAACAGGAACAGGAGCAAGAAGAGGGGGAGTGTCGCAAGTACCACCCACCGCGTTGCCAGTTGATAGAGGCGCTTCATCTGGTCGTGCTCGCCGCTCGCGTCGAGCTCCGAGAGGATCGGCATGAAGACGAACCCGAACGCCGTCATCGCAGTCATCAGGAGCTGTGCGAGCGGATACGCGACGTTATAGACGCCGACAGCACCCGTGCCACCGAACGCGCCGAGCATGTAGAAATCGATATCGGAGATGACTATTGTCATCGCTCCGCTCGCCACGAGCGGGAGCGAGAAGGACAGTAGCTCGCGTTCACGGCTCACCGTCGACACGGTACGGTCGAAGAGAGGCGTCCGTCGCGAGAGATAGACGAGCCCGACGAGCGCTGCCGCCGCATACGACGCGAGATAGGCGTACGAGACGCCGATTGCGCCGAGGCCGAACAGCAGGGCGACCACGATGCCCAGGAATCGGACGACAGGGAACGTGACGTTCTGAACCACGACCTTCGGAAGCGACTCCTGCATGCCCTGCACGGACCCGAGCGCGAGCTTCATCACTGCGCCGAACGGAATCGCGACGGCGAATATTCGAAAGATGAATGTTAGGGACGGGTCGTCGAATACCCGTGTCGCGAGGAAGGGGGCGAGCACGAATAGAGCGGCCCCGACGAGAAGGGAGAGTGGAAAAGCCACTCGAAACGCGGAGACGAGGACCGACCGGCGATCTGCCCGGCTCTCGTATCGCGGGAGATACCGACCGATACCACTGTGGAGACCAAGTATGACTAGCGTCGAGGTGACTGCGGCCGTGGTAATGCCGAGCGAGACGGCCCCGTAATCGACGTGGCCCAGCGAGCGTGCGATGAGGACCTTCGCGATGAACGAGATCGCGAGTTCGAGAACGAGACCCAGCAGGACGACACCTCCGCCCTTGAATAGCGAGCGGATAGTCGCGAAACCGTCTTCGTCAGTCATCTCTGCGGGCCAGGGCTCGCCCCATCGCGTTCATCGCCATCGTTCATGCCGCCGTAGTTCCACGAGAAATCGCCGGATCGGAACTCGCGGAGTGCAGTGTATCCGAGGACGAAAAAGCGCGGCGCCAACCGGAAATCCCTGGCTCGGAGTTCGAACGTCGAACGATAGCGGATGGCCTTCATGTAGATGAACACGACGGTCAGCGCGACGACCGTGAGAAGCGATAGGACACCGAGGACCGGCACGGAAAGCAGGAGAAGCGGCGTCGCGAGCAGGGCCAAAACCGAGAAGACCGAGGCTGCATCACCCGTCGGATGTTCCGGATGGAACCGCGCGTACCACCAGCCGTACTTCCGGAGAAACGCGACCGAGCTCGGCCGTCCCAGTGCCTTGTTGAGTGTACTCTCCTCGGTTTCAGCTATTTCGTCGCCATGCAGACTGGATTTAGCGTACGCCTTCGCTCCTGACAGCCACAGCCGAATCTGCATGTCCCAATCCTCACCCCGCGGAAGCCACGGGTCCCATCCCTCGACCCGGTCCAGCGCCTCCCTCTTGATGCTGCAGTTCGCCTGCTGGAAGAAAAAACCACTCTTCGGGCTGTCTACCTGCTGGTCCCACGACGACAAATAGGTCGCGGAGAGGACATCGTACTCCGGGTTAGCCCTGTGGAACGCCACTTGCCGCTCGATCCAGTTGTCGGCGACGTGGCGGTTCGTGTCGAGACAGGCGAGCAAGTCGCCGGTGAATCGCTCGTAGATATCTTGTCGGGCGGCGCCCACACCGCGTCCTCGTGACGACTGCTCGTAGCAGTCGATCGAGACCGTAGTTCCTTCTGCGAACTCACGGATGATACGCGGCGTCTCGTCGGAGCTCGCGTCAACGATCAGAATACGGTCGGGTGGACGGGTCTGGTTGACCAGCATCCGAAGCGTGTGCTCGATGGTGTCACTATTATTTCTGGTCGGAATACCGACCGTTATCGAGTACCCGTCTGACTCGTTCATTATAGCGACTGGGGACGCCGTGTGGACTTGAACATCGCTTCCGCAAGTCGGTGGCCGCCGGTAACGTGACGCTCGCCCCGGAATAGCCGCCATCCGCCGGACTGGACCTTCACACTAGTCTCGCGACCGTAGAACAGAGTCACCGGACGCAAAATCATCGTTCTCGTATTTATTCAACGGGTGGTCATATACGCTGTTCGATTTCATACGTCTCCAGCGACGGACTTAATATTCGAAAAGACCAACGAATCGAACGGTCGAGCTATTCACCCTTATAATCTCCAGATATGACTGTCGAGCACCGGATAACCCACCCCGACCCGTATCTCTCCGTCGTCGTTCCGAGCCTTCCGGACCACGATCTCTCGGCGCTTGTCTCCGCTCTCCGCAACCAACAGCTCGACGAATTTGAGGCCATCTTCGTCGTCGATGAGAGTCTTGGCGTGTGTGAAGCCCGGAACCGGGGGGTTGAGGAAGCGAGCGGCGACGTCATCGCGTTCACTGACGACGATTGCGAGCCACCATCAGAATGGCTCAGCGTCATCGCCGAAGCGTTCCGGGACGACCCTGACCTGGTCATACTCGAGGGACCGGTCGGTGGGTACGGTAACTACGACGGAACTCGAAAATATCCCACCTGCAACCTCGCGGTCCGCCGCTCGGCGATAGAGAGTGCGGGTGGATTTAGACCGGAGTACGAATACTGGCGTGAAGACACCGAGTTCGGCTGGCGTATCGAGGCGGAGGGCACCGCCCGATACGACGACCGAATGTACATGGTCCACAAGGACCGCCCCCGAGCGGAGATCATCGAAGAGAACGAGCGACGGCTTGAACGAGAGTATCCCGAGAAGTATTCGGACATCATCGTTCCTGATACGATACTCGGTCGGATCAACGATTGGCTCTGGCGTCACGGGTTCTGGGACCGAGTTGACGACATCCGGTACCGTGGAGAACACTGATGGCCTGCCCAACACACTGTCGAAAGTGAGAGAATCCAGATGACAAATATCGCCGTAATCGTCCTCGACACGCTACGAAAGGACTCGTTCGATGACTACTTCGACTGGCTACCGGGCGTCTCGTACGACAACGCGTGGAGCACGAGTCACTGGACCGTCCCGGCGCACGCGTCAATGTTCACGGGCAAGTACGGTAGTGACGTGCCCGCGACCAAGAAGGCCGCTTCGTTTCCGGCCGAATCCGTACCGTGGCTGCCCACCCAACTGCAACAGGAGGGATACACCACACGGGCGTTCAGCGCGAACGCGTACCTCTCGTGGAAGTTCGGGTTCGACCAAGGGTTCGACGAGTTCGAGGGGAGTTGGCGAGTTCGCCAGATCCCGCGTGGCGACCTCTTCGACTGGAATTCGTTCATCGCCCGCCATAGCGACGACGGCCCTGAACGATTCCCGCTCGCCCTGTGGGAGTGTCTACGGAGTGATTGCGACACCCTTCCGTCACTGAAGTACGGTGCGCGATTGAAGCTCAACGAGTATCGCGACAGGAGCGGTGAGTTCGCCGACGACGGTGCACGAGAGGCACTCGATATGGCCACGACGACGTCGTTCGGCGACCAGGAGTTCTTCTTCATCAACCTCGTTGAGCCCCACTGGCCGTACAGTGCTCCCGAGGAGTATCGGCGGGTCGAAGCGCCAGGGCTCCGCTGGCTCGACGCGACACTCGGCGACGGCTACGACGATCCGGACTGGATTCGGACTGCTTACGAGGACGAGGTCCGATATCTCTCCGATCTGTACCAGGACCTATTCGAGGCGGTCAAGTCGTCTTTCGACGTGGTCGTCACTTGTGCCGACCACGGTGAATCGCTGGGGGAGGACGGAGTGTGGCAACACTGGTATGGTATCCCACCCGAAGTGACGAACGTCCCACTCTCCGTCTACGCGCCCGACGAGACGCTCGAGTCGACGAATTCGCCAGTCTCGTTGCTCGACGTCCACCGGACAGTCTCGGAAATCGCCGGTGTCTCGACTGAGTCACACGGAGCGGACCTCCGTCGTCTCTCCGAGACGGACGGTCGGACCGTCGGTGTGGAGTACCACGGGCTCTCCTCGCAGCACATCGAAGGAATGGAACAGCGTGGATACGACGCTGAGAGATACGACCGCCCGCTCTACGGCGTCGTTACCGAATCGGGGTACCACTACGAGACGTTCGACGGCTTCGTCGGCGACGATCGGGACGTGGTCGACGAGTTCGCCGCCGACCGTGACGCAGTGGAGGCACGTGAAGGCGAACTCGACGCCGAGACGCGCCAGCAGCTCGAAGACTTGGGCTACGCCTAACCGGCTCTTCTCTCCGCCAACTCACGGTACAAGGACCGATGCTCTGCCGCGACGCGCTCGAACCGGTTTGCTTCCCTGAACGCGCTCATCCGTTCACGGAGGGCTCTACGCTGCTCGTCGTCGTGTAGCAACGTCCGTGTCACCGACTCCGTGTCGTCGAGGTCGCTCGGGTTGAATAGCTGCATACAGCCCCACTCGGCAGCTACCCGTTCGAAATAGTCACAGCTGCTCCCGGCGACCGGCAGACTATAGGCGGCACACCAGTTGAAGACGCCACTCTGTCCGTTCTTCCGGTAGGGGAGCACGACGAGGTCGGCGGCACGGAAGGCGTCGTGGAAGTCGTCGTCGTTGAGAACACCGGTTATCTGGACGTTCGGGGGGCTGCGGTCGCGGAGGTCGGAGACGAACGCCTCGTCGGCCGCTTGACGGGGTCCACCAGCTAGCAGGAACTCGTGGTCCGGGAAGCGATCGGCTAGCTCAACGAAGACGTCTACACCCTTCTGCCGGGAGACGTACCCGGGCTCTACGACGACAGTATCGCTCGGCTCGTACCCGAACGTCGACTTCGCCTCCGCCGGTGCTACGTCTTTCGTCTCCCCGACGTTGACACCGTGTGGAAGCCGGCTCGTGGACTGGACGGCGACCGGCGTCGCCGTGTGAAACGCCGATTCGCTCGTCTCCGAAAGGAAGACGAGGTGGTCGGCGACCAGTGTGATACTGAGGTTCACGACTCGGATGTAGAGCAGTTGAAGCCATCGCAGGGAGTCGCCGGCAGTTTCCGCGTCCCATACTTCGTGAACTGTAAGGACGACCGGGGCCGACGTCAAACGCGCGCTCACCCAGAGGAGCGGAAAGAAAACCCACCAATACAGCGTCTTCGCTCCGAACAGGCCGTACTCGTGTTGGACGTGGACCACGTCGGCAGCCGTTGTGCCGGCGGAGACCGCGACCCGCGCGAAATGGGTGGGATCTGTACTGTTCGTGTGTAGCTCGACGTGTTCGACGTCACAGTCGAGGTAGCTGCGGAGGTCGCCGGCGTAGGTTCCGACACCACACGACCCGTCGTCGGGCGTGGCGACTATCGCGACCTCAGTCATGGGTCTTCCCGGTCACGACGTCGGTGTACCAGTCGACGAGCGACCGTTGTATCTCCGCCTCGAACGTGGAGAGTGCGAACTCTGCGACGACCGCCCCACCGATGGAGTACGTGTCCTGTTGTACTCGCTCGACGGTGTCCCGAATATCCTCGGCCGTCCCGTCATGGCGGTAGCCGTTCGTCCCGTCCTCGACAAACACCCCTGGGAACCCCTCGTCACGTGCGAGCACGGGCTTGCCGCTCGCGTTCGCTTCTATCGGCACGATACCGAAGTCTTCGTTCTTGCCGTTGAAGACGACTGCGGTGCAGTTGGCGAGCAGGTCGAGTTTCTCCTCCTCGCTCACGAACCCTCGGTAGTCGATGTTGTCGGCGCGTCGAACTCGCTCGACAACGTCGTCGTCGACGTCACCACGGCCGCCGGCCATGACGAGACGCTCGTCGAGACCCTCGAACGCCTCAACGACGGCGGGGACGCCCTTCTCCTCGTCGAGGCGGCCGAGGTGGAGGAAGTAACCGCCGTCGCCGTCCTCGTGATACTTCTCTAGGTCGAGCGGTGGGTAGAGTACCTCCGAGCCGCGCTTGTAATACTTCCAGAGGCGGCGCTCGATGATGGGGCTGTTCGCGAAGTAGTGGTCGACTCGGCTGTTGAGCGTCGCGTCCCGCATCCGGAGATACCGCACGAGCGGGCGGGTGGCGATGCCGGCGAGCGAGGACTTGCGGTCGTGGTAGAGGTCGTAGAACCACCGCGGCGGCGAGTGGCAGTAGTTGACGTGCAGGGTGTCGACGGGCGTAATGACGGCGCGAGTCGTCGCACCCGAGGTGACGAGGACGTCCGGGTTACCGAACGCCCGCCAGTCGACGTCCTCCCACTGCGCGTACTCGAACACCCGCCCGGCGCGACGCTGGAGTCGGCGAACGGGCGCGTAGTCGAGCGTCGGGGTCACGTCGACGAACGCGACGTCCCCGTAGGGGTTCGGGTCGTCGGGGTCGGGTGGGCCAAGCGTGTAGACGGTGTCGACACCGACCGCGTCGGCGAGCTTCGTGACGAGGTACTCCGCGCCACCCCACGCGTTGACGTGCCAGTGGGCGACGGCGACGTTGAGGTCGTCGAAGTCCGGTGGTTCGGTGTCGTCTCGGGCTGACCGCTCCATACCCCTGAGAAGCGGGGTGTTGTGGAAAAGCGTGCCGCTACCACTTCCGGAAGCCGTAGACGTAGCCGAGTCCGACCAGCACGGTGAAGACATAGAGCATCACGAACTGCGCGACGCTCGCGAATGACGGCTGCCGGACGACATTATGGACGTGCGCGGGCGTCGCGTCAGTGAGGAGGTGGTTGAAGAAAGCGGTCTCTTCACTGCTCGAATCTGGCAAAATCGTCTCCATCGCCCGCTTCGAGTAGCCCTGCCAGAACGCCCGGTCGGCGAGCCAGCGGGGGTCGGTGCGGTAGTCGAAGACCTTGTGCTCGACGACGGCGTCGGGGTCGTACCAGACGCCTTCGCCGTACTCCTGACGCATTCGCGCGCAGAGCTCTGTCTCGCCGCCCTGTAGGTTCTTCTCGCCCTTCCGACCGCCGATCTCGGGGTCGAAGCCGCCGAGTTCTGCGAACACGTCCGCCCGAAAGGAGATGTTCGAGCCGAAGGTGTTGCGGACTTCGCCCTCGCCGTCGGCGAACCCGCGGTGGGTGACGCCGACGAGCCAGTAGAACTCTTCGGGGAGGAACGACGGCCGGCCGGCGACCCAGCGCGGCGTCATCTTCCCGCCGGCCGCGATGGCGTCGTGCGTCTCGTAGCTCTCGACGAGTTCGGCGACCCAGTCAGGGGCGGCGACGGCGTCCGCGTCGATGAACGCGACGACGTCGCCGGTGGCGTGCTCGGCGCCGCGGTTGCGGCTGACGAGCAGGCCCTCGTTCTCGTCGTTGCAGTGGACCTGCACGTCGGGGTGGTCGCCGTAGTCGTCCGTGACGACGTCGTAGACGTCCTCGTAGCCGTCGACGATGACGACGAGCTCGACGTCGTCGTGTGTCTGGGCGAGCACGCTATTCGCGGCTTCGCGGAAGTTGTCGTACTCGTCGAGCGTGTAGGTGCAGAGGACGACGGAGACGCGCATCGTTTCCTCCACCTAGCGGGAGCGGCGACAAAGGGGTTGCTACCGGCGGCCGACTGACGAAAGGGTTCGCCGTCTGACGGACGCGAGACGCGCGCTCAGCCGTGGGTATATGACAAGGCTTATCCTCACTTTGCGTCTCCACGCACACAATGAGCGACGATACTGACCAGTCCGCCGGTCCCTCCAGCGGCGGACGCTCAGTCCTCGACATCGCAGCGGACTGGTATCCAGTCCCCGTGGTCGCGCTCCTCATGGCGTTCATGCTGTGGGTGCGCGGGCAGTCGTGGCAGAACTTCGTACAAGACGGACAGATCCTCCTCAGCGGGAACGACCCGTGGTACCATCTCCGAAGCACGGAATACGTCGTCCACCATTGGCCGGCGACGAGACCGTTCGAAATTTGGACGCAATTCCCCACCGGAACGAGCGTCGGCCAGTTCGGGACGCTGTTCGACCAAGTGATGGCGACAGTCGCCCTGATCATCGGACTCGGAAGCCCGAGCGATCACCTCATCCGTCTGGTCGTCCTCTTCACGCCTGTCGTCGTCGGGACGCTCGTCGCCATTCCGATGTACTACCTCGGGAAGCGCCTCGCTGGCCGCGCCGGAGGGGTCCTCTCCGTCGCCGTCCTCGGCTTTATCCCGGGCGTCTTCCTCCAGCGGAGCCTCGTCGGCACCGCGGACCACAACATCGTCGAGCCGCTCTTCCAGTCGCTCGCCGTGCTCGCCCTCCTCGTCGCGTTCCACGTCGCGGAGCGCGACAGCCCGGTCTGGGAGCAGGTCCGTGCGCGCGAGTGGGACGCACTCAAACCGGTTCTCGGGTGGAGTACACTCGCAGGAATCGCCACCGCCCTCTACATGTGGACGTGGCCGCCGGGCGTCCTCCTCGTCGGCATCGTCGGCGTCTTCTTCCTCCTGCAGCTCGCGAGCAACCACTACAACGGCACGAGCCCGGATCACCTCGCCTTCGTCGGCGTGACGAGCTCGGTCGTCACCGGCGCCCTCCTCCTCCTGCCCTTCGACACGATCGGGTTCTCGGCGTCGCGCTTCTCCCTCCTACAACCACTGGCGGCGTTCGCCGTCGCAGTCGCCTGTCTCTTCCTCGCGTGGCTCTCGCGGACCTTCGAGTCGCGCGACGTCGATCGGCGCGCGTATCCCGTCGTCGTCCTCCTCATCTCGGCCGTCGGCGCCGGACTCGTCGCCGTCCTCCTTCCCGACGTCTTTGCGATGATCTTCTCGAACCTCCAGCGCTTCGTCGCGTTCGACGCGAGCGCGTCACAGCGCACTATCGGCGAGGCCCAGCCGTGGCTCGGCAGCCTCTCGAACTACGGCGGGTCGCGCTTCGCGCTGTTCTTCAGCCAGTACGGCCTCGCGTTCTTCGCGATGCTCGCGGGTCTCGCGTGGCTCCTCTGGCGGCCCTTCATCGACGCGAGCAGTCGGAAGCGCTGGTTCGCCGTCGTCGCGCTCGTCGTCACGGCGATCGTCTCCCTTCTCCCGGGCCTGCTGCCGACGATCGCGGGCACCCTCGGGCTGAACCCGACGTGGACGGGAATCGTCGTCGTCGGCGGTCTCCTCTTCGCCTCCGTCGTCATCGGCGATCACGACGCGGAGAAGGCCTTCGTGGTCGTCTGGACGCTGTTCCTGATCGCGGCGGCGTTCACGCAGGTGCGCTTCAACTACTACCTCGCGGTGCCAGTGGCAGTGATCAGCGGCTACGCGGGCGCGACGCTGCTCCGCTCGGACTACGTCGACATCGCTGCGGTCCGCGAGTCCGCAGAGAACGTCGAGGCGATCCACGTCATCGCCGTCGTCGCCGTGTTGCTCGTCTTGATCGCGCCGCTCGCGGCGTCGGTGACGCTCAGCACGGATCGCGGCAACTTCCAGACGACCACGGCGGTCCAGACGGGCGCGTCCGCCGGCCCCGGTGGCGTGACCGGATGGGCGCCGATGCTCGATTGGATGCAGAACAACACGCCTGCAGAGGGCAACTACGGTGGCGCGGGTAACGCCGATCAGCTCGACTACTACGGCACGTACCACCAGACGGACGACTACGACTACCCGAAGGGGAGTTACGGCGTGATGAGCTGGTGGGACTACGGCCACTGGATCACCGTGCTCGGTGAGCGGATCCCCGACGCGAACCCGTTCCAGGGCGGCGCGACGTACGCCGCGAACTACCTGCTCGCGCAGAACGAGACGCACGCCAACGAGATCCTCGACTCGAAGGGCGACGCGAACGAGACGACGCGCTACGTCGCCGTCGACTGGCAGATGGCCGCGGTGAACTCGAAGTTCAGCGCGCCGACGGTCTTCTACGACGACCGGGAGGGCGTGAACCGCTACGACTTCTACCGCCCGCTGCTGAGTCAGACGCAGAACGGCGGCTACCAGCTCCAGGCGTACGTCCACTCCCAAGACTACTACGAGACGATGCTGGTCCGGCTGTTCCGCTATCAGGGCTCCGCGATGTCGCCCGAGCCGATCGTGGTCGATTGGGACCGGAGCCAGGGGCCGTACTACCTCTCCAACGGTCAGGGGTCGTCGTCGACGGTCCGGCAGTTCAATACGACGGCCGAAGCGGAGGCGTACGTCGCCAACGACTCGACGTCGCAGATCGGCGGCGTCGGGCGCTACCCGAGCGAGTACGTCCCCGCCTTAGAGCACTACCGGCTCGTCGGACTGAGCTCGAAGGCACCGAGCCAGCAGCTCTCGAACATGCCGGCGTGGGCGAAGCTCTACGAGCGCGTGCCGGGCGCGACGGTCCAGGGCAGCGGCCCCGCGAACGCGAACGTCACGGCGTCAGTGACGATGTACTCGACCCAGCAGGGGGAGAATCAGAACTTCACCTACACGCAGCGCGCCCAGACCGGGCCGAACGGTGAGTTCACGATGACGCTGCCGTACTCGACGACGGGCTACGACGAGTACGGCCCGGAGAACGGCTACACGAACGTCAGCGTCCGCTCGACCGGGAACTACACGTTCAGCGCCACGGCGAACGGCACCTACTGGACGGGCTCCGCGGACGTGACCGAGGGGCAGGTCAACGGTGCGAACGACTCCGCCACGCAGGTCTCGATGAGCGAGCTCGACCTCTCGTCGCTCCTCGGCGGAAGTAGCGAGAGCGGCGACGGTAGTTCGAGTGGCAGTAGCAGTAGCGAGAGTGGTAGCGGCGGTAGCAGCGACGGCGGTAGTAGCACCAGCACTGACGGCACCGCGAGCGACACCACCGCGGCCGTGACGGAGCCGACCGCACGGGCAGCCTGAACGACATGAGTGTGCGCGCGTGGCTCGGCGTCTACCTCCGCGGTGCCGCGATGGGCGCCGCGGACGCCGTCCCCGGCGTCTCCGGGGGTACGATCGCGCTCATCACCGGGATCTACACCCGGCTGATCGACGCGATCGCCGGCCTCGACCCGCGCGCGTGTTTCGCGCTGCTCGGCCCCGCCGTTCGCACGCCGATCGACGCCGACGCCCGCGCGACCGTCCGCGACGAACTCGTCGGGATGGACGTGCCGTTCCTCTGCGTCCTCGGCATCGGCGTCGTCTCGGCCGTCGTCACGGTGGCGAACGTCGTCCAGTACTTCCTCACCACCGATCCGGTGGCGACGTACGCCTTCTTCTTCGGGCTCGTCCTCGCCTCGGTGCTCGTGCTCGCGGGCGACGTCAGCCTCGGGACGCCGCGTCACGTAGCCGCCGCCGTCGGTGGGTTCGCGCTCGCGTTCGTCGCGAGCGGGAGCGCGGGCGCCCACCTCCCCGCGAACCCCGTCACGACGTTTCTCGTCGGCGCGCTCGCCATCTGCGCGATGGTCCTGCCGGGGATCTCGGGCTCGTTGATCCTCCTGACGCTCGGCCAGTACGATCGGATGACCGGCGCGGTCCACGGCGCGACGGCCGCGGCGTTCGCCGGCGATGTCGGGGCGTTCGGTGAGCACGTGACGACGCTCGTCGTCTTCGCGGTGGGCGCCTTCGTCGGACTGCTCTCCTCCGCGCGCGTCGTCGCGTGGGCGTTCGAACACTACCGCACGGCGACGCTCACGTTCCTCGTCGCGCTGATGGCCGGGGCGCTGCGAGCGCCGCTCCGCCTCGCGTTCGGGGACGTTCCGGCGCTCGACGTCGCCGTCGTCGGACGCTTCGTCCTCCTCGCGCTCGTCGGCGCGGTCGTCCTCGTCGCCCTCGAACGCGCGAGCGGGACCGTCGGCTACTGACCGGGGCGCATCCCTGAAGGCGTCGCGGGACCGACGACCGGTATGGACGACGATCACGATCACCCGGTGTCGACGAGCGAGATCGACGAGGTACTCGCGGAGCGCGATGTCCCCGCCGACCGGCTCGACGCGGCGCTCGCCGCACTCCAGAAGCTCGCTAGCGACTCGCCCGGCGTCGAGAGCGTCGAGGACCTCGTCTACGAGTGGCGAAACGCGTTCCGCGACGACCCGCTCGTCGAGCGGACGGCCGAGGCCTACTACCTCGCGGTGGACGAGCGCGTCTGGCGAGACTTCGCGTCGCGTCTCGACTGGGACGCGGCCGTCCGCGAGGCCGTGCGAGCTGCCCACGAGCGCGCGTTCGCCGCGGCGCTCAGCGGTGACGAGGAGAGCTATGTCGGCGACGGTGACGACGGCGGTGCGCTCGTTCTCCGGCGCTGAAAGAACGGAGTGAGGTCGTCGCGAGCGGTGCTACTCGGCGCTGTGGTGGTGGACCCAGTTCTGGATGGGGATGAGGTCGTCTCCCCCGCACCCGCCGCAGGTCTCGGGCGGATCGAAGCTTCGTTTGCCGGTCGCGGTCCGTCGCGGTACCCCGGCGTGAATGAGTTGACAGTCGCTACAGACGTATCGCGCCACGTTCTCCGGTGAGTGTGACATGGGCAGACGTACACGATCGTGGAGTAAAAACGCTTCCCCCGAAAGTCCGGAATTTCGGCGTTTAGAAGCGTCTATACGGCGGTATCCGCCGCCGAAGACGGCCGGCCGAATCACTGCCGGAGGTCGTATAGCTTCTGAAAGACGGTGGGGGGAAAGCGGAGCTCGACGCGACTCGGCGAACGGCCCTTCCCGCCGCCGTCGGTCATGCGGACGCGTTCGAGGACGCCGGTCTCCGCGAGCTCGTAGAGGTACCGCTCGATCGTGCCGGTCGAGAGGTCGACGGCGTCGGCGTCGGCGATCCCCTCCGCGGTCTCCGTGACCGAGCTTCCCTCGTCGCGGTCCAAGTCGACGAGCGCCCGGAGGACGCGCTGTTTGTTCGTCGAGAGCGCCAGCATCTCGCCGAGCGAGACCGCGGGACGCGGGACGGAGCGACAGGCCGCGTCGATATCGGCCTCGCTGAGGCGGGCCTCGTCGGTCTCGGCGGCGTGTTCTGCCGCCGCGAAGAGCGCCGCGAGCGCGTCGTGGGCGTTCCCGTCGGCCCAGTCGGCGATCCGACGGGCGAGCGCGTGATCGAGCGCGCCCTGTGCGAGTCCCGCGGACGCGCGCGTCATCAGCACGTCGATGAGCACGCGGCGTCGATAGGCGTCGATCCGGATGGCGTCGACGGCGGCCGTGACGAGCGGGCACTCCGTGGGAGCGGGGCGGCCGACCGCCAGCCAGCGCGCGCCGTCCGGGAGCGCGTCGAGGCGCTCGCGGATCGCGTTCGCGTCCACGCGCGGCGAGCCAACGTGATCGACGGCGACGACGGCGCCGCCGGGCGAGCGCGTGAGGGCGTCGTGGAGGCGAGCGCGGATCTCCTCGGTGCCGATGCCGTGCTCCGGGATCGTCTCGTCGACGACGGCGTCGAGCACGTGCCGGTAGAACGCGAACTCGCTCGCCGTCTCGCGGAGGTCGACGTAGACGAACCGTGGCGTCGTCGAGGCGCTCGCGCGCGTGCTCGTGTGGATGGTGGAGTGGCTCTGTACGGAGAGGTCGTCGAGACGCGCGAACAACGCCGTCACGACGGCGGTCTTTCCGGCGCCGAAGGGCCCGTGAACGTACGCGTTCCGGGGGAGGCGACTGTCGAACACCGGGTCGAGGTGATCGAGAAGGCGCTCGACGACCGGTCCGCGTCCGGCGGGGTCCTCGACGTGTGCGACCGGCGAGAGCGCGCCGTACTCGCGGATCAGCCGCTGCGAGTCGGCCCGGTGTCGCCGTCGTCGTATTCGCGCGTCGATGTCCATGGTGAGTGTGGTCGTCTCTCTCGTACTGCGTGCGTGTTCAAAAGCCGACGGATCCGACCTCAGAGGCCGAGATAGCCGGCGTTCGGGAGCAGGCCGAGCAGGTAGAGGACGCCGACGACGAACATGATCGATGCGATGGCCATCGCGGGCGGGTCGACGTGGGTCCCGGAGTGCGAGTAGAAGATCCGCTGGGCTCCTTCCCCGACGACGCCCGAAAGCGCGCCGAAGACGCCGGCGGCGAGCAGCGGCACGAGTTCGCCGCCGACCATCGGGGCGGCGATCATCGCGCCGACGACGCCGATCAGCGTGAGGTGGTGCGTGACCGGGATCTTGGCGACGCCGAGGTTGAGGAACAGCAGGCTGGCCGCCGAGATACCGTAGCCGAGGAAGACGCTCCCCGTCTCCAGCCAGATGTAGCCACCGAGGATCCCACCGACGACGCCGATGACCGTGACGTTCAGCCACTTGTACTGGTGGCCGAGCCACGGTTCGACGGCCAGTCGACCGGCGTTCCCCTCGGGGACGTCGTCGGGCTGCTCACGGGGTTCGTTGCGCTCGAACGGTCCCATGTCGAGGAGTCCGTCGCCCGCGGGCGAGCCGATCAGCGGGTAGCGGAACACGACGCGCGCGATCATGGCGGTCAGGAAGACCGACAGCGCGATGTTGTCGGTCGGGAACCCGAGACCGCCCGCGATCTGCGTGATGAGCATGCCAAGCGCGCCGAAGAGCGCGCCGACGGCGAGGATGTCCGGCTTGGTGCCGAACGCGGAGGAGATGTCCTTGCCGAGGTGGTAGTCCCACCCGTTCGGGTTCATCTCGGGATACTTCTTGCCGACGTACGCGGAGGCGGCGACGCCGCCCGCGAAGGCGACGTGCGGGCCGACGACCATCCCGAAGCCGAGCGTGCCGGTGATCCCCGCGGCGAGACTCCCGTTGATCGCGTCGAGGCCGTTCAACTGGCCCTGTAGGATGCCGACGCCCTCACCGAGGAGGACGACGAAGCCGGTGAAGACGAAGGACGGGAGCGCGCCGAGCGCCGCGCCGAACGCGCCGCCCGCCAGGGCGGTGACCAGCAGGACGAGGAACGGCTCGACGCCCATGTCGAGGACCGGGATCGTCTGGAGTGGTGCGTACATGCTATCATTCCTCCTGTGCCCAATCGAGCGAGCGTTCGACCGCGTCGTCCCAGCGGCCGTACATCCGATCGGCATCCTCCGAATCCATCTCGGCTTCGAACTCGCGGTCGATCTGCCAGTTCGAGCGGAGTTCCTCGATGGTGTCCCAGTAGCCGACGGCGAGTCCGGCGGCGTACGCCGAGCCGAGCGCCGTGGTCTCGTCGACGACCGGACGTGCGATCTCCGTCCCCAGGATGTCCGCCTGGAGCTGACAGAGGAAGTTGTTCTTCACCGCGCCGCCGTCGACGCGCAGCGAGGTGGTCTCCACGCCGGAGTCCGCCTCCATGGCCTCCGCGATGTCGCGGGTCTGGTAGGCGATGGATTCGAGCGTCGCGCGGACGATGTGCTCCTTCTTCGTCCCGCGGGTCATCCCGACGATGGTGCCGCGCGCGCGGCCGTCCCAGTGAGGCGCGCCGAGGCCCGTGAACGCCGGGACCATGTAGACGCCGTCGGTGGAGTCGACGGAGCGTGCGAGCTCCGCGGTCTGGGCGGCGTTGTCGATCAGGTCGACGTCCTCGAGCCACTCGATCGCCGCGCCCGTGACGAAGATCGACCCTTCGAGGGCGTACTGGACCGGCTCGCCGGACATCTGGAAGCCGACGGTGGTGAGCAGGCCGTGCTCGGACTCGACGGCCTCGTTCCCGGTGTTCATGAGGTAGAACGAGCCGGTCCCGTAGGTGTTCTTCGCGTCGCCGGCGTCGAAGCAGGTCTGCCCGAAGAGCGCGGCCTGCTGGTCACCGAGCGCGCCCGCGACCGGCACCTCGGCGCCGAGGAATCCCTCGGCGTCGGTGTGGCCGTAGTAGTCCTCGTCCGAGGAGGGTCGGACCTCTGGGAGCATCTCGTGGGGGACGTTGAACTCCGAGAGGAGCTCGTCGTCCCACTCCATCTCGTGGATGTCGAAGAGCATCGTCCGCGAGGCGTTCGTGACGTCCGTGACGTGCTCGCCGGTGAGGTTGTAGATGAGCCAGCTGTCGATGGTGCCCATCAGCAGTTCGCCATCGCGCGCTCGATCGCGGAGGTCCTGCGAGCGCGAGGACTGGAGCTTCAGCGGCTCGGCGTTGTCGAGGATCCACTCGGTCTTCGTCGCCGAGAAGTACGCGTCGACTTCGAGACCGGTCTTCGCGCGGATGTCCTCGGCGCGCCCCGCGTCCTCCAGTTCCTCGACGCGGTCGGTGGTCCGGCGGTCCTGCCAGACGAGCGCGTTGTGGATCGGTCGGCCGCTCTCGGCGTCCCAGACGACCGTCGTCTCGCGCTGGTTCGTGATGCCGATTCCCGCCAACTGATCGGCGTCGAGACCCGCATCGTCGAGCGCGCGCGTCACGACGGCCTGCGTGTTCTCCCAAATCTCGACGGGGTTGTGCTCGACCCATCCGGGCTCCGGATAGATCTGCTCGTGCTTCTCGTAGGCGTTCGCCACGACTTCGCCGCCGTGGTCGAAGACGATGAAGCGCGTTCCCGTCGTCCCCTGGTCGATCGAACCGACGTATGTGTCGTCCATAGATACCCTCTGGCGACGAATTCTTTACCGATGTCGCCGCCCTATGGATAGATAAATACTAACAATAATAAAGGTTTCTCCGACGCCCTGAGTCGGGTGAACGTTCGCACGCGCGTCGGGCGCGGGCGACGACGGCGTCTCCCGTCCCGTCTCAGAAGTCGGGGAGGTCGTCGGGCGCCTCGTAGTCGGCGTCCCAGTCGACGTAGTCCGCCTTCATGCGGTCGGAGACGATCCGGCCGAGCTCGGTGAGCTCGGCGTTGATCGCGGAGACGGTGCTCCACGAGTCGAGGGCGGGGTGGAGGTCGCGCTCCTTCCAGTCCTCCGGCAGGCCGGGCGCGTGGTAGCCCACGCGGTCGGCGAAGTCGTCCCAGAAGAAGTCGAAGCGCTCGATCAGCCCGAGGTCGACGACGATCCGCCACTCGGATTCGTCGAGGTCGCTCTGCCGGGCCCACTCGGCGAAGGCCTCGTCCCACGCGCCCTCGCGGAGGAACGCCTCCAGATCGGATCGGTGCGTGTCGTTCGCGCCCGAGACGTCCACGTCGTCGTACGCGTTCGGGTCGGTGTCCGTCTCCAGTTCCGGCGGATCGGGGGTCTCGACGTCGAGGCTCATGCCCCGTGAAGGGTGTCCCTGCCCGAAGTACGTTGCGCCGTTGGCTTCGGCGACCGTTTACGCCCACCCTACCGGGGGGAATAAACATAAGGTGCCCCGGAAGAGACATAGAGGCGAACTGTATGGGCACGAGAACCGAGGTCCTCGTCATCGGCGGGGGCTCGACTGGCTGTGGTGTCGTCCGCGACCTCGCGCGCCGGGGCGTCGACGTGACCCTCGTCGAGAAGGGCAACCTCACCAACGGAACGACCGGGCGAATGCACGGCCTGCTCCACTCGGGCGGGCGGTACGCCGTCTCCGATCAGGCGAGCGCGCGCGAGTGCATCGAGGAGAACCGCGTCCTCAGGGACATCGCGGGCCACTGCGTCGAGGAGACGGGAGGGCTCTTCGTGAAGCGTCCCGAGGACTCAGAGGAGTACTTTCAGGAGAAGTTGCAGGGGTGTCGTGACTGCGACATCCCCGCCGAGGTACTCACGGGCGAGGAGGCGCGCGCGCGCGAACCGTATCTCGCACACGACGTCGAGAAGGCGATCGCGGTCCCCGACGCCGCCGTCGACCCCTTCCGCCTCTGCGTCGCCAACGCCGTCGACGCCGAGAACCACGGCGCGCGGATCGAGACGCACGCCGAGGTGACCGACCTCCTCGTCGAGTCGGGCGAGATCGTCGGCGCGACGGTCCGTCACGCGTCCGGGAAGGGTCCCCGCGAGCACGGGACGCCGGGCGAGGAGGAGGAGATCTACGCCGACCACGTCGTGAACGCCGCGGGCGCGTGGGCGGGCCGGATCGGCGACTTCGCGGGTCTCGACGTCGCCGTCCGCCCCTCGAAGGGCGTGATGACGGTGATGAACACCCGGCAGGTCGATACGGTCGTGAACCGCTGTCGACCGAAGGGCGACGCGGACATCATCGTCCCCCACGAGACCGCCTGCATCCTCGGCACGACGGACGAGGAGGTCGGCGACCCCGAGGACTACCCCGAGGAGGAGTGGGAGGTCGATCTGGTCATCGACACGCTGAGCGAGCTCGTCCCCATCCTCCAGGAGGCCCGGACGATCCGCTCCTTCTGGGGCGTCCGGCCGCTGTACGAGCCGCCGGGGACCGGCACCCAAGACCCCACGGACATCACGCGCGACTACTTCACGCTCGATCACGCAGAGCGCGACGACGTGCCGGGCATGACGAGCATCGTCGGCGGGAAGCTCACGACCTACCGGATGATGGCCGAGTCCATCACCGATCACGTCTGCGAGAAGCTCGGCGTCTCCGCGACCTGCGACACCGCGGACGTCCCGCTCCCGGGGAGCGAGCGCGAGGGCGACATCGAGGCCGCGATGGAGCGCTTCGGCCTGCGCTCGCCCGTCGCGCGCCGGAGCGCGGACCGACTCGGCTCGCGCACCGAGGACGTCCTCGCGTCGTGCGACCCGAACCCCGTCGTCTGTAGCTGCGAGGGCGTCACCCGCGCGGAAGTGCGGGACGCCATCGAACAGGCCGGGACGGACCTCAACGCCGTGCGCCTGCGGACGCGCGCGTCGATGGGCAACTGTCAAGGCGGCCGCTGCGCGCACCGGATGGCGGCGGAGCTCCACCCGGAACACGACGAGGAGAGCGCGCGCGCGGCGCTCGACGAGCTCCGCGCGGAGCGCTGGAAGGGCCAGCGCCACGCGCTCTGGGGCGAGCAGCTCTCCCAAGCGATGTTGAACCACGCGCTCCACGGCGCGACGCTCAACGAGGACGGCGACCCCGCGCGGACGGGCGCGTCCGTCGAGTGGGACGCCTTCGATGACGGCGCGGGAGCGGACGCCGAGGACGCGCAGGGCGGATCGACCGCGGGCGGCGACGCGGAGGGCGCGCATGGCGATTGAGGACGACGTCATCGTCGTCGGCGGCGGCGTCGCGGGGATGACCGCGGCGCTCGCGGCCGCCGACACGGGGGCGTCCGTTCGACTCGTCACGAAGAGCCAGAGCACGCTCCGGCACGCGAGCGGGCTCGTCGACGTGCTCGGCTACGCGGACGAGGAGCTGATCGCGGACCCGTTCGACGCGATCGGGGACCTCCCGGCCGACCACCCGTACGCGAAGGTCGGCGTCGAGGCGGTCCGCGACGGCCTCGCGCGCTTCGACGCGGTCACCGGCGACCTCTACCGGGGCGGGTACACCGACGCGAACGCCCTCCTGCCGACGCACGGCGGGGCGGTGAAACCGACAGCGCGCTACCCCGCGAGCGCCGCTGCGGGTCTCGCCAGCGACGAGCGCGACGCCCTGCTCGTCGGCTTCGAGACGCTGAGCGACTTCGACGCGCCGCTGGCCGCCGACCACCTGCGCGCCGCCGACGTCCCGTTCGACGTCCGAGGCGCGACGGTGTCGTTCCCCGGCGCGCCGCGCGCGGACGCGAAGATCACGCGCTACGCCCACGCCCTCGACGAGAACGACGACGACGAACGCGAGCGCCTCGCGGCACGCGTCGAGCGCGTCCACGAGGGCGAACCGAGGGTCGGCTTCCCCGCAGTGCTCGGCGAGTCGCACCACGCGGCCGTCCGGACGGCGCTCGCCGACGCCCTCGACGCGGACGTCTTCGAGGTCCCGATGGGGCCGCCGAGCCTCCCCGGGATGCGCCTCGAGGCCGCCTACGAGCGCGCGCTGCGCGACGCCGGCGTCAACGTCGTCCGCCGGCCCGTCGACGGCTACGAGACGGACGGGGACGGCCGCCTGACCGCGGTGCTCGTCGAGCGAAACGGCCAGCGCGTCCCCCACTACGCCGACGCGTTCGTCCTCGCCACCGGCGGCCTGGTCGGCGAGGGCATCGATTCGGACCGAGAGGGCGTCCACGAACCGGTCTTCGACTGTCACGTCCCACACCCCGCGGACCGGTACGAGTGGTTCGTCGACGACCCGTTCGGCGACCAGCCGTACCCCCGGTTCGGCGTCGTCGTCGACGACGATCTGCGACCGCGGGACGCGACGGGCGGTATCGAATTCGAGAACCTCCGCGCCGCCGGCAGCGTCGTCGGCGGCGCCGATTTCGCCGCGGAGTGCTCCGGGACGGGCGTCAGTCTGGCGACGGGCGACGCCGCCGGAACCGCCGCGGGCAGTGATACACAATGAGTGACGCAGAATCCCCGAACGACGAGTTCGAACCGATCGAGGTCTTCCCGGAGAACGAGACGCCCGACCTCCGGCCGGGCGCCGACGACTGCTATAAGTGTTCGACCTGCGATACCAACTGTCCGGTCGCGGAGGTCGACGACGACTTCCCCGGACCGAAGTTCCAGGGCCCCGAGCAGTGGCGTCTCAAGCGCAAGGAGGACACTTCGGTGGACGACTCCATCTCGAAGTGTTCGAACTGCATGCGCTGTGACTCCGCGTGCCCCAGCGACGTGCCGCTCTCGCAGATGCACAACACCGCGCGCGCCGAGTACGTCGAGGAAGAGCTCTCGAAGACGAGTCTCACCTACTGGCGCAACCGGATCCTCGCCAACTACCGGACCTCCGCGTTCTTCGCCAGCAAAGTCCCCCGGATCGCGAACGCCGCGATGAACTTCGGGCCGGCGCGGTGGGCGATGGACCGCGTCTTCGGCATCACGAGCGAGCGCGAGTTCCCCGCGTTCGCCACGGAGACCTTCCGCGAGTGGTGGGAGCGCGAGGGCGGCGCGGACGGCTCCCGTGAGCGGGCGCGGGCGGCGCGCGAGCGACGCGGCGAGGACGCCGACGCCGAGAAGAAGGTCGCGTACTTCCACGGCTGTTACGCGAACTACAACACCCCCGAGGTCGGGAAGGCGATGGTGCGGGTCTTCGAGCACTTCGGCTACGAGCTCGTCGTCCCCGAACAGCGCTGTTCGGGAACGCCGATGTTCGCCAACGGGATGCTCGACGACGCGGAGCGCCACGCCGAGGTGAACGTCTCCTCGATGGGCGACCTGATCGAGCAGGGGTACGACGCCATCGCCTCCTGTACCTCGTGTTCGATGGCGCTCCGCCAGGAGTACCCCGAGCTGTTCGACATCGAGGGGATCGACGAGCTCGCCGAGAACACGTGGGAAGCGCTCGAATACCTCCGCGTGCAGGAGGACCTCTCCGGCGAGCTCTCGGCCGCGACGGTCGAGGACGAGAACCTCGCCCAACTGGCCTACCACGCCCCGTGTCACGCGCGCAATCAGGGCCTCGACGGGCAGGCGCTCGAACTGTTCGCGGACCTCGCGGGCGTCGACGCCGCGGACGTCGGGGACTCCTGTTCGGGGATCTCGGGCACCTACGGCTGGAAGTCCGAGAAGTACGATACCTCGATGAAGATCGGCGAGGAGATGTTCGACCACATGGAGGACGTCGAGGGCGAGGTCGGCATGACGGAGTGTCCGACCTGCGCGATGCAGATGGAGCACGGCACCGGCTACGAGATCAGACACCCCTTGGAGATCGTCGAGTCCGCACTCGTCTCCTGAGAGCGCGCCCGTCGCGCTTACGGCGCTCGACCCCGAGGGTGTAGGCATGACCGAGGGCACGCACCCCCGCCTCGACGAGCAGGTCGAGGAACTCCCCCTGTTGACGGACACGGCGACCGTGACGCGAGTCGAGGCGCTCGACGAGCAGCGACACGACGAGATCCGCCGCGCCGTCCACCGTCTGTTGCGCGAGCACGGCGCGGACGTCACGCGCTACATCGGCGAGGAGAGCATCGCGTGGACGCCGCTCCTCGACGCCACCGCGGAGCTCGATCTGCCGGACGTCACGCGGAAGAAACTCCGGACGCTCCGCGAGCGCGACGAGCGGGACTTCCCGTCGCTCGTCGAAGTCGCGTTCGATCCCGAGGAGCCGTTCGACTTCGCGCCCGGCCAGTTCGTCACCATCCGCTTTCGCGGGACGCCACGGCCCTACTCGATCGCGTCGTCGCCGAACGCCGAGGAGATGTCCCTCTGCGTCAGACGCGTCCCCGGCGGGCGGCTCTCCGAGAAGCTCTGCGCGGAGCTGAAGCCGGGTGATCACCTCCCGGAGCTCCGCGGCCCGAACGGCGAGTTCACCCTCCAGGACCCAGCCCCGACGGACATGGCCTTCCTCGCCACGGGGACGGGGATCGCGCCGCTGCGCTCGATGGTGAACTACGTCTTCGAGGAGGGACGGGACACCTACGAGGGCGAACCACGCGACATCTGGGTGTTCCTCGGGGCGTCGTGGGAGGACGACCTCGCGTTCCGCGAGGAGTTCCGGGCGCTCGACGACGCCCACGAGCACTTCCACTTCGTGCCGTGTCTCACCAGAGAGCGCTACCTCACGGGCTGGACGGGCGAGACCGACTACGTCCAGCAGACGCTGTTGAAGTACGTCGCCGAGGACGTCGACGCGCCGGACCTCGACCCGGACCTCGAAGCGTACCTCGACGCGGAGCCGGAGACGGACATCGCGGCGCGGATCGATCCCGCGGACCTCGAAGTGTACGCCTGCGGGGTCTCAGCGATGGTGCAGACGCTCGAGGACGTGTGCTCATGCGTCGGCGTCTCCGGGGGCGACATCCGCGGCGAAGGCTACGGGTAACACGGCGTCAGGGCGTCACGGCGCATCGCCGCGGACGAGGGAGGGAGCGACGGGTCGGCCATCGAGCGAAGTGAGCCGCTCCAGCTCACACAATAGCAGCGCGGAAACCCACGAGTTCACTCGTGGATCACTGACCGTTCGCGGTCCGCTCCGGGTCCGTCTCGATGTCGTCGGGAGAGCGCTGCGTCGTGAGGCGTAGGACATAACGGTTATGCCGGTCGGCCCCACGGAGACCGGTCCGTGCGGCGCGCGGTGACGACACACGTAAGGCCCGGTGGTGACTACGCTCCTGACAA
Source organism: Halarchaeum nitratireducens (assembly GCF_014647155.1). Classification (GTDB taxonomy): domain Archaea; phylum Halobacteriota; class Halobacteria; order Halobacteriales; family Halobacteriaceae; genus Halarchaeum; species Halarchaeum nitratireducens. The sequence continues at coordinate 209,543 of NZ_BMOQ01000007.1, forward strand.
TGAGTGACAGCGCGCGCGACGGCGAGGGGTCGGTGCGACTCGTCGGGACCGCGCACGTCTCCGCGGACAGCGTCGCGGAGGTCGAACGCGTCATCGAGGAGGAGGAACCCGACGCGGTGGCGGTCGAACTCGACGAGGGACGCTACCGGCAGATGAAGGGCGGGACGCCGGACGAGATCGCGCCCGCCGACCTCCTGCAGGGGAGCGTCGCCCTGCAGTTCCTCGCGTACTGGCTGCTCTCCTACGTCCAACAGCGGATGGGCGAACGCTTCGACATCGACCCCGGTGCGGACATGCTCGCGGCGGTCGAGACGGCCGAACGCGTCGGCTCCGAGGTCGCGCTCGTCGACCGGGACATCCAGGTGACGATCCAGCGCTTCTGGGCGCGGATGGGGTTCGTCGAAAAACTCCGCCTCGTCGGGCAACTCCTCCTCGCCGTCGTCGGCATCGGCGGCGACGAGGAGGAGCTGGAGATGGACGACCTCACCGACACGGACGTGGTCTCGGCGATGATGGCGGAGTTCCGCCAGTTCAGCCCGGAGGGCGCACGGGCGCTCATCGACGAACGCGACGCCTACCTCGCGCACAACATCCACGACCTCCGCTCGCAGGGCAAGCACGTCGTCGCGGTGGTCGGCGCCGGTCACAAGGAGGGGATCGAGCGGTACCTCGACCACCCCGAAGAGCTCCCGCCGATGAGCTCGCTGACGGGACGCGTCGAGAAGCGCTTCTCGCTGTTCAAGGCGTTCGGCAGCCTCCTCACGCTCGGCTTCCTCGCCTTCTTCGGGCTCGTGTTGATGGCGGGCGTGAGCAACGGGACGCTCCTGCGGCTCTTCGTCGCGTGGTTCCTGTTCAACGGCGTCGTCGCCGCGGGTCTCGCGCTCCTCGGCGGCGCGCACTGGACGTCCGCGGGTGTCGGCGGCGCGGTGGCGTGGCTGACGAGCGTCAACCCCCTGCTCGCACCCGGGTGGTTCGCGGGGTACGTCGAACTGCGCTACACGCCCGTCCGCATCAGCGACGTCGGCCAGCTGAACGACATCCTCAACGACGAGGCGCTCCCCATCCGCGAGGTGTTCTCGCGGATGACCGAGGTGCCGCTCTTCCGGCTCATCGCCGTCGTCGCGCTCACGAACCTCGGGAGCATGGTCGCCAGCTTCCTCTTCATCCCGCTCGTCCTCCCGCTCGTCGGCGGCGACCTCGGGAGCGCGAGCGAGGTCGTCTCCGTCCTCGTGCAGGGCGCACAGAACAGCCTCGAACTCCTCCGGGGGCTGGTGGCGTGACCCGGCTCTCCTTCGGCGCGCGTGAGCTGCGCGACCTCCTCGTCGCGTGGCTCGCCCTCGGCGTCGCGTTCGCGTTCTTCTACGAGCGGATCACGATCACCACGCTCGGCCCCGTCCTCACCTCCGGGGCGTTCCTCGTCGCGCTCGCCGTCAGCCTCCTCACGGCGGGCATCGGCTTCCTCCTGCACGAGCTCGCCCACAAGGTTGTCGCGGTCCGCTACGGACAGGTCGCGGCGTTCCGCGCGGACTACGGCCTGCTCGCGCTCGCCGTCCTCGGCGGGCTGGCGGGCTTCCTCTTCGCCGCGCCGGGCGCGGTCGTCCATCGCGGTCGGCTCACCGACCGCCAATCCGGGCTGATCGCGCTCGCCGGCCCCGTGACGAACCTCGCGCTCGCCGCGCTCTTCGCGCCGTTCGCGGCCGTCGGGAGCGCGCTCGCGTGGCGCGGCGTGACGATCAACCTCCTGCTCGCGGGGTTCAACATGCTCCCCGTCGGGCCGCTCGACGGCAACACCGTCCGCTCGTGGAGCACGGCCGTCTACGTCGCGGTGGCCGTCCCGAGCATCGCCCTCGCCGCCTACGCGTTGTACGTTTGACATCCTCCCCGCGCTGAAGCGCGAGGATTCCCGACCGCCGTTGGGATATTGTGGTCTACGGCGT
>NZ_BMOQ01000008.1 GCF_014647155.1 Halarchaeum nitratireducens
AGCCGCTGTTTCGCCGTCAGCAGAATCTCCCGAGCGAACGCGTTGATCGCTTCGTGGCACTCGATGCGGCCGAGCCTCGCGTTGCTGAACCCCTGGTAGCCGAAGCAGGCGACGAGGATCCATCTCAGGGCTCCCGACCGCCCCTCGAGTTCTGCTAGTCGGTCCTCGTCGGGATCGTCCCGTTCCTTCTCGCGACGGATGGCCGCCTTGATCTCGTCGCGGGCGTCGACGATCGGCTGGAGGACGTCGACGAGCCGGTGACGGTGTCGCCGGCGACGGACAGCTCCCTGTAGACCTCGTTGCTCGTTTCGGTTACCGGGACGCTGAGCCGGAGCGTCGACAGCTCGCTCGTCGGCGTCGGATCGACGCCAGTCTCCAGACAGTACCGGAACTCGCGCGAGAAGTCGACGTTGAAGCAGGCGAGCTCTCCGATCGGATAGTCGGGGAGCTGGCGCGTTTGCCGGGCGAGCGAAGTCACGCGGTCGATGTGAGTGACGCCGACGGCGAGGACTGGTTCCTCCTCCCGTCGGAAGCCGGGTCGTCGCGCAACCCGTTCAGTCGCGACGACGTCCGGATGCCGGTCGTACACCGACTGGAGTCGCGAGAGGTCGAGATCGGCGTCTGGGTCGCGAGCGCCGACGTAGAAGCGTGGGCTGTGGTCATCGCGCTCGGTCGCGACGGCGCAGTGCCCGCCGGAACCCCGCCCAGCTTTCTTCGATGGCCCGCAGCGCATCCCGATACGTCGGCTTCGTGCGCCCCATCGTTATCGCCCTCCGGTCCCGGTTGCCGTCCACGCATCGAGCAAGGGATCCGGGGTAGCTGTTACCGTCTCACCGTCAGCGGTGATGCCCGTCCCGACGCCCTCCGAAGTCGGCGTCGAGGGCGACGGCGTCGTCGGTTCAACGCCGACCTGCGTGGCGCGTGCCGCGAGCAGCTGCTGCCAGTACGCGAACGTCGTCTGGTAGTACGCGCCGTCGACGATGTCGCGACCGACATCGTCGAGCGGTTGGACTCATACACGGAGGTGTCGCCGTCGGGAACGGGCTTTCACGTGCTCGTCGAAGGCGACCTTCCGGACGGCCGGAATCGTCGTGGGAGCGTCGAGTGCTACGAGACAGCGCGGTTCTTCACTGTTACCGGCGATTATGTGAGGGAACGCCGGAACGAATCGCGCGCCGACAGGACGCGCTGCGTGGCATTCACCAGGACTACGTCCAGCCGGACGAGGAGGCGAGCAACGATGCCGACGCCGGGGCGTCCGCGACGGCGGCCGCGGCGCCGGACGACGTCGACCTTGAGGACGAAGAGCTCCTTGAGAAGGCGAGGAACGCGTCGAATGGCGAGAAGTTCGAGCGGTTGTGGAACGGTCGTCTCGGTGGGTACGAGAGTCAGTCGGAGGCGGATATGGCGTTCTGTTGTTTGCTTGCGTTCTGGACGGGCGGCGACGAGTCGCAGATGGACCGGCTGTTCCGCGAGTCGGGGTTGATGCGAGAGAAGTGGGACGAGGTCCACTACGCGGACGGTGCGACGTACGGCGAGAAGACCATCGAGCGCGCCGTCCAACGAACTTCGGAGTTCTACGATCCCGAGACGTCGCAGACCGCGGATGACGTGGAAGCGGACGGGCAGAGCGCGACGTCGCGTGGTGAACAAGGGGAGGCGTATCTCGCGGAGAAAAATCGCGTATTAGCCGACCGTGTCGAAACACTCGAAGCGACACTCGAGGAGAAAGATGACCGGATCGCGGAGTTAGAAGCGATGATCGAACGCCTCGAGAACGAACTCGATGCCGCAGAGGCAGAGACGGATACAGAGACCGAGCGCGATGAAGAGTCGTCGGTGTGGGGTCGAACGAAGGGCTGGTTCGATCTGGAGTGACGACGTCTGGGGTGACGACAATCTACTTGGAGTTCTCATCGGAGACGGAGCCAGTACTACTCTGACTGCCACGGTTCCGCCAGTACGTCTCGGAGTCGTAGTCCTCGGGGTCACCGCCGAGATCAGCCGCGAGGTCATGGCGGAGCTATGCACGTGGCTTCTGGATCTCCTCGTGGACCGATTCAACTTCGTCGCCAACCGTGGGTGCTCAAGAGGACGGGGGAGAAATGCCACGTAATGGGGTTTGCCGACTCGGCATCGCAACCACGGATCACCGAGCTTTCAGGCATCGATCCGATTGACTTCAAAATTCAGAATACACAATTCCTTCAGGGCGACGCGGAGTACGAGCAGACTGGCGCAGAACAGTTCGATGTGCTCCGGCATCGGATCTGGGTGACGCGAAATGGGATGTTCAACGCGTACTCGACGAGTTCCCCCGAGATGCACCGTTGTACGAGCAGTGTGCTGGCTGGATGCATGCAATCGCTGGAAAGCACTTCTTTCCAGACGCGAACCATCGGACAGCACTCGTCCTCCTCCGTGAACTTCTGCGTCAGAACGAGTTCTCGCCGGGACGGTGGCCAGCGTCCGTCTCGCGAGAAACCGTCCTGCACTCCCATCGAGTACGTCGACAGCTCCCACCAGTCCGGCTAGATACGCTCTATCGGCACGACCGACTCTTCCTGGTCTGACTCCTCTACTTCAAAATCGTCCTGTGGAACCCAGCTCGATAATGTAGTCTCCGGCAGACGGAGTCACTCCTCGTCGTCATCGGGTGTCGCCGCGAACGCCTCGTATAGGTCATCATTGTCCGCCACATCACGATTCATGCGGCGTTGGGCGTCTTCGTGCATCGTACATTCCCCTACTCCGTTCGTGAATTTAGTCTTTCCGGAATCAATGGTGCGCGTGCACGTGTGGTCAGTTAGTGACTTCGACGGCTACGATGACGACGGGGAGGGGGCACGGCTGAGCATGGCATGTCGTCGCGACGGCGCCGACGACGCTACACTACCAATCTGCTATGGAGTTGATGCCGGCGATTCGGATCAGATATTCACGGTGGGCGTCTCCGCTGGTCGTGTTTCTCGCCCCTGTGAGGGCTGGAGGGGCCGATACAGTCCCTCTCAAACAGTATGTTCGACCACAACAAGCGATACAATCAACGACGTCCCGACACGGAACTGGAAACCGAACAGCACCCACGAACACCACTCCAACTCCACGTGCCGAACGACGTCGGGGAGGTCGCGATCCAGCGGTTCGTCGAAGGCGTCATTTCGACGCTGAAGCGTGAACGAGTCGGCGTCGAGTATACGTCGACGACGCTTTTCGGCGTGAAGCGTACGCAGTACCTCGCGCAGGGAGATGGAACGACCGTCCAGAAGCGGATGTATGATCCACGGCTCGGGTGGCGGGAGACGTCCGTCCGCCAACTCACCGTTCAGGATGATCTCGTCGCTCGACTCACGCTCGATCAACCAGTCGAGGATGGACAGTGGGCGCGACGCCGCGACGTGTGTCGGGTTCGCCCCATCGATGTCCTCCGAACTCGCTAGACGGGTTATTAACCAACACAAGAGGACTATTGGAAGGTTTGTTGGTTAAATCCGGATCTCCCGGAGAGGATGCAGTCGTTGGTGGGACGGTTCACAAGCGATACGGTCATACACTTGTTTACGACCTTCAAGCCTCAATGACGCGATTCTCTGACCCATCCGACCCACGAGCACCACTCCCGGAGTGGGTGCAGGAGGCCTGCCAGATTCTTCGCGACACTCCCGATGTCTCACAGAGCGACTTCACCTACGAGGAAGCCTATGCACTCCCTGAGGAGGCCGACACGTTCTCCACCGAACACAGTGACAGCGAGTACGCCGTCGAGCGACTGCTGAATCGTGGCTATCTCTACGAAGCCAACGGCACCTTCCGCGTCACCGAAACCACACTTGACTAGGGGGACGCGATCCCACGGGGTTCTCGGAGACGGACAAGAGTTGGAACGGCACGATAGAGAGACAACGTGTAGCGAAACGACAGGGCGCCCTGAGACGACCGTCCATAATGTATGAGGAGGCGTCCTATGTTTTTTACTACGGCGGGCTGAAGCAAATACACTTAGGACGGTTGATGATGGCCCCCAATATCTCTCCCCGCTATGGGTTTTACGGGTTAGGTGGCCTTTGCATAGCACTTGGGTTACAGCATGCTGTGTTTGAGGGGGATGGCATAGGGACGCTGCTGGAGTCACTGATCATCTGGATCCTTGCAATCGTCGTATTACGCACAGCATACACCCTTTCAGAGAGTAATATTTCCCACTCTGGACAGTGGCGGTCATTCTATCTCTCAATCGGCGTCTCTCTCTCGTTTGCTCTCCTAGCAGTTATTGTCTGGTTGATCTGGCATCTTGAGGGGAGTCCCGCTGAGCTGTCCTTTCTAGTATCGTTTGCCAGCACTCTCGGAGTAGCAGTCGGTACTCGAGGCAGTCTATACGCAATCGAGACTCAAGAGACACTCAAAGAAGCCCAAGAACTCTCTAAGCTGCTGCAGATCAATCAACGGGTGATGCGGCACAACGTCAGAAACGAATTGTCGATCGTGTTGGGCTACCTGGACGAGCTTGAACGCGACACCACTGCATCAGCGAGAGAGCAGAAGCTCACAATCATCCGCAAACGTCTAGAGTCCCTACTTGACAATGCCGAGCGGACCCGGCAGCTCGTCTCGATTTGGGAGGAAAAAGAGAAGCGGGAACTCGATCTGACGAAGGTGATCGAAGCACAACAAGCACGAGTCCAGGAGGAGTATCCGGACCGTACCCTTACTACGGACCTCCCGGAGTCCTGCCGTGTGCGGGTGAATTCAGCCTTCTCTCTAGCCATTGAGGAGGCGATCGAGAATGCATTCGAGCACAATCCAGCTGACACCGCCGTCTCAGTAGTAGTGAAGGAGGACCGCGATAGTGAGGTTGTCATTGAGATCAAGGATACGGGCGAGGGAATACCGAGCGTTGATCAAGAAGCGATCAACACCTCTGAAGAAACCCCACTCATTCACACCCTCGGACTTGGGCTATGGGTCATTTACTGGGTGGCAGAGATGTCGGACGGCCGTGTTGAAATCAAAGATAAGGAGCCACAGGGGACAATCGTTCGGATCATACTCCCACAGAGCAGATCTGGACCCATCGACTCCTATTGGTAGCCCCAAGGCACGTCGTAGCGCGGCTGAGGGTTACACGACAGGAGTGTGCTCGGTCAACAGGACTGTCCTCGGCGTGGTTCCGATGGCTATCTTCCCTCCGAAGAGGCCATCAGCCACTGAAGACAGTGGTATAACTCTCCGGATGAGGATATCCCGTTCGGCATTTCAGCCCTCAGTCGACTGTGTCCCCCCTAAACGAAAAGCAGCGTGAGTTCCCTCGTCTATCGGAACGCAACCCGATGCGCACGCTACAGTCGCGCGGCGTGACCGGCCGGTTAACCGACAGCTTATTACACGCAATCGCGTCACACGGTAGCAGTCATCAACGCGGTTCAGTCGTGCGATTAACTCGGATTAGATGGGATTAACACCGGGAGCGCACGCGAAAGTCACTCGAATTCGGCGATAGCGTCTGGACAGTTCATACGAGTGGCGGGGAATGTGGAGGTACGATGAACACCGAACGAATCGCCTTACTCGCAGTCACGGTCGCACTCCTCGTCGGTGGCGTGGCGACAGTGTTCGCACCGTCCATCGTCTCCGGGCCGGGAAGCGCCCCGAGTCAGGCCGCGGCGACGACCACCATCGTCGACAGCGGTGGGCTCGCGCCGCTACTCGGAATCGCGCTCTGGGGCGTGACGCTCCTCTTCGGGGCGACCGCGCTCAGCTGGCTCGTCCTCACGACCGTCATGGGGGCGGGCTACGAGACGCCGCCCACCGAGTACGGCCTCGACGAGATCCAGGTTCGCATCCTGACCGTCGACGCCGCCGACGTCGTCCAGGACACCGTCGACTCCCTCCCGGAGGGGCTCGACGACGTGCACGTGATCGCGGAGTCGCCCATCGACGTCTCCGAGGCCAGCGTTCACGTCGTCCCGGAGGAGTTCTCCTGTCGTGCCGTCCGGAAGGGACGCGCTCAGGAGTGGGCGCGCCAGGCGCTGACCTGTGAGAGGGAGTTCGTGCTCTACCTCGACGAGGACAGCGTCGTTGAGTCATTCGAGGGGCTTCCGGACGCCGATATCGTCCAGCTCCGTGAGAAGCCGCGCCGCACGGGGTCGAATCTGAGCTATCTGGCGGACATCTACCGGATGGGCGTCCAGTTCGAGCAGCGCGCGTTCGCGCGACTCTCGATTCCCCTCTTCGCGTGGGGTGGCGGCATCGCGGTTCGAACGGAGGTCGAGGAGCAGACGACGTGGGATCGGGAGACGCTCGTCGAGGACACTGCGTTCGTCTGGGCGGCCTTCCAAGAGTTCGACGTGACATTCGCGCTCTCGGACGCGGTCTGCCGGAACGAAGCCCCGCCGTCGCTGTACGAGATCCTCCAGCAGCGCCGTCGCTGGGCGGCCGGGAACGTCCAGGCGTCGACGATGCTCCCCCGGCGGTACGAACTCCTCACTCGCGTGAGAAACTACGCGTGGGCGCTCTCGCCGATTGTCACCCTGCTCGTCGTCCCGCTGTCGCTGTTGAGCGTGACGATCGTCTATCCCGGCCTGTTCTTCGTGGCGTCGATGGGACTGGGGCTGTGTACGCTCGGCTGGTTCCTCCTCGGCGTCTTCTACTACGGAGACGACTACCGGTATTGGGTGCTCGCACTCCCGCTGGCGCCGGTTATCACCGTCATCCACTCGATGGGAACGGTCATGGGGATCCTCAAGCCGCCGGAGACGTTCCGAGTGACGACGAAGGTCGGGGGCAAGTAACTCCTAGAGGACGTCATAGAACCAGTCTCACACCGTCACAGTAGGTGGTCGAGTCGTTAACGGGAGACTCTCAGTTACGCGCCGACTTCGTGGCGGGCACGCGTTGCAAAGAGGATGAACACTACAGCACCGATGTACCACACAATTAGGGCGGCGGTCACCCCAGAGGGCACGTCGAGGTAGGCGATAAACGAGAGAAGCCCGAGGTTGACGCCCATGATACCGATGAATTCGCCGACCGTGTCCGTGCGCTCGTTGAACTTCGTGCGATACCGGAAGACAGCGACGGGATACGCCTGCGCGAAGTACGCGACGCCCGCATACGTCCCGCCAATACAGGCGGCAACGTACCAGTACGGGACGAGGAGCGCGTAGACGGCGGCAGCGGCAAGCACGCCGACACCGAGCGCGACGGGGAGACTACGATTCATACGTGTCGTCACTCATACTTGTTGATAGTCTTTCCGTGCGCACAGCTACTAAACGGGTGTTCCGGGAGAACACCCGCATAATTAAGTCACGCAACAATTCCACCTCCGAGATTGTACACGGCTAGCCGAGGAATTCCCAAGGAAGCTATTGAGCAAGGTGTTCTCCGGGAATCACCCGCTGGCGAGAGGAGTACCCTCGGGATAAATACATACTCAAGTCTTAGCCTACTATGATTGGATTCAAAACAGATGCTTTTTGACTAACCGTAGTAATGTTAACAGCATGCCATCACCGAGACGCGAGCTTCTTAGCGTCAAATTGGAACTGTGGCATCCAGGCTGTTGGTCTTCCGAGGTTATGGACGAGACAGGTGCCGGCGTTCTCGGATATGGGTGCGTGATGGACGGCCGGCGGGCTTACGAGCGGTGTACTATCTATGGAGATACGCCGGATCACGTGGACGAAGCCGTCCAGACCGCGAAGGAATCCACTCGGATAAGCCACGTTCGAGAAGTGCAACCAACACCAACAGAGAGCATCGCCCCAGAGTCAGCTATTGGAACGTTTTCACAGGACGTATTTATCGAGTATGAGTTTACTGAGGGCATCGGTCCGGCCTTCTTTTCCCGGGGGTTCGTACTCAATGGAACGTCCCAGATGGAAGGCGGACAGGAGACTTGGCCGCTCTTGGTCCAGATGGATCGCTGCAGCCTCGGCCGTCGAATGGACGAAATCCAGACGGAGTACGATGCGAAAATTACTATGGAGCACGTTACACCGGCTGACCAAGACCGATTCCAGTCCTCCTTCGAAGACCGGCTAAACGAACTTACACCACGTCAGCATCAAGCCTACGAGCTGGCACGGCAGAACGGATACTATGAGTGGCCGCGAGAAACGAGTGTTCAGGAGCTCGCTGACGATCTCGGTGTCTCGAAAACGACATTCCTCGAACATCTACGCTCGGCTGAGAACCATCTTCTTGACCCACCTGAAGCGCAAGACTCGGTCGGATAGACGGCTCACCCGAGTATAGTAAGGTGAAACTCTTCGTAGTTCTTCCGTTGTCTGCTACTACGGTCTGGAGCATTTCGCTCACTGAACTAACTAACAGACCGAGATCGTACTCATGACAGAAGATATCGGGAAGCAGTGGACTGAGTTGTATCAGAAGAACACGAACCAGGAAAAGCCCCCGATGCCGTCGGAACCACTTCCGTTTGTGGACGAGAGAGACCATGAACTATGCTAGAGTACAACGAGCCAGAGAGGACAGAGTTTAGTAAAACGGGATTGGTCGCAGGAGTCCGACAAAGCATCCCAATTGCGCTCGGTGTATTCACCTACGGTATCGTCTTCGGGATTCTCGCACGGCAGTCGTCACTTGGACCGCTCGAAACAGTGTTGATGAGCATCTCGGTCTTTGGCGCGTCTGCGCAGTTCGTCGTCCTCGACCTCTGGACGTCACCCCTCCCAGTCATCGCTATCGTAGTCACAACAGTCGCGGTAAATCTTCGCCTCCTTTTGATGGGTGCGTCGATTCAGCCATGGCTCAAACGGCTCACCCCCCGCAAAACCTACGGGATACTCTATTTCTTGAACGACGAGTCGTGGGGACTGACGATGCGTGCCCGGTCGAATGGCGAGAACGACGCCGCATTTCTTCTCGGAAGTGGCCTCATCGTATTCGCTGCATGGATCAGTGCAACTGCCCTCGGCGTCTCAATCGGCGGTCTCATCCAGAACCCTGCCAAATACGGCCTAGACATGGCGTTCATCGCTATCTACCTCACCCTCTTGGCCGGTGTGTGGAATGGACGCGAAGACGCCATTCCCGTCGGTATCGCAGCGTTGGCTGCGCTCGCTACGTCTGTCGTGATTGCGGGGAACTGGTATATCATCATCGGCGGACTAACAGGAAGCATCGCTGGCGTCGTCCGAGATGAATATGTCTAAGATACAGATGAGTACAGTCTCACTCGCCGCTATCGCCGGGATGGCAGTCGGAACGTATCTTACTCGGGTCGGCGGGTATTGGTTAGTAAGCCAGTTTGAGCTGACTCCCCGGTTCCAAGCGTGGTTGAGCTACGTTCCGGGTGCAATCTTCGTGTCGCTCATCGTGCCTAAACTTGCACACGGAGGCCCCGCCAAGTGGATTGCTGGCCTCGCTGCGCTCATCGTCGCGTGGCGTTCCGGAAACATCCTCTACTCAATGCTTGCGGGAATCGGAGTCGTACTACTCCTCCGCCATCTGCCAGTGGTCGCGTGACGGTGGCTTCCCCGACTCTGACACCGGATGCTCCGCGAACGTAACGTATAGTCTCCCGGTCGGTATCGGCGTGATCACGCCTACATTAACGCGACACGCCCAATATTTACGTATTCCTGTGTCTACATAGTATTATATGAGACTTCGGACATTGCCGTCGCCGTCGACAACAACCTGAAGGCCCAGATGGACGACCACCCGGACGGTTTAGGGGCCTACCACCCGATCTCGACGTATGGAGTGTCCGGACTGCGGCGGATCACAGATCTCCCGAGAGGTTGGCCCAGGGTGGTCGCCGTCAACACGGCTGGTCGACGTATTCGTCGATCTAGAGGAGGGCGACGGCATCACGCTCCACCGGCAGTGTTGGACGTGTGGGTGGCACGAAGACCGAGAGATTGCCGTGACGGAAATCGAGGCGGAGCACGGCGACCCGGAAACGGTCGCCCACCAGCAACGACTCACCGAACTCGTCAACGAACTCGAAGCAATCGAGGATACCGAGACACTCAAAGCGATTCACCGAGACGTCCGACAACGTCAATCGACGGACGTCGCGGCGACAGATACAGGAGACGGGGAATGACCGAAGCGAACGCCACCTACCCGGTGGAAGATGCGACAGGGAATCCGGACGACCCGTCGTTCGAGGCGGTGTGGACGCTCCTATGTGAGCGCGGGCAGCATCCCCGCGTCGACCATCCGGATGCGCATTTCGACGAGATCATGGCTGACGTCCTCGAGCGCTACGATGAGGAGACTGTTCGCACGGTCACACATCGTATCCTCGTCGAGTTCCAGCCGTTTCGCACGGCAACCGCTGACCTGGGTGTTCGACCCGTCGACGGCGTCCGGATCGGAACGACAGCCGTCGCGACGCTCCGCGAACTGCAGGCGGAAACGTAAGCTGGGCGGTTCGTATCCCACGGGCGGTGATGTGCAATCTCTGTGCATCCGCCGAAACCGTTATGCATCTATGTGCAGAACATGCACATAGAATGAGTGCCAGCGACGACCCCCGGCGAGTGCACTTCCAGTCGCCAGAGTACCTCGTCGACCGGCTGGACGCGATCGCCGACCTCTTCGACACGGACCGGACGGACCTCCTCGTCGAGGCGATTCGTGAGTACATCGAAGACACCGCCGACAGCGAAACGTTCCAGGAGCTGGTCGCGACGAAGTACTACGACGACCAGCTCGCGTTCGAAACGGTCAAGCAACTGGTCGGCGCCGAGACCGCCCAGCGGCTCCGCCTTCTCAAGGCGGACCTCGAGGATGAGCCGCTCGATCTCGCTGCGCCCGACGACGTCGACGTCTACGAGGGGGACGTGACGACGGTCGACACTGCGGGCGATGACGACCGATGAGCGGTCAGCAACTGCGAACCGCCGTCGCTGACACGAGCGCCCTCGTCAGTCTCGCCGTACCTCGTGCGGATGCAGCGGTCGGGCCCGATGTTCCGGATCCCTTCCAGTACCTGCTCACCTCCTGTGACGTCGTCGTCTCCTCAGAAGTGGTCGCAGAACTCCGCGATATCGCGCAGTATCAGGATATCCACGCCGCAGCTGCGAGCAACGTCCTCGCGGCCCGGAACCACTACAGCGTCGAAGATCCGTACGAGCACGACGAGGCACCGGACGCCCGGCCGACGTTCGGCCTCGACGACGGCGAAACCGACGGGATCGTCCTTGCGAACGCGCTCGACGTCGACGGGTTTCTCACCGACGAGTTCGGTGGGACGAACTTCCCGCTGATTCACGCCGTGCTACAAGGCCCACGGATCGTCCCGACGCCGCGGCTCATCGTGGAGTACGCTCGAAACGGGTATCTGAGCCACGAGGCGGCTCGAACACTGATCACGATAATCAGCCCGCATCGGAGCTGGGAGAACAGCCCCTACGTCACGCAATTACTCCAGCGCCTCGATGAATAATCGGCCCCGAGTCGCCGCCATCGACGAACTGCTCGCCGAGCACCCAGTCCCTGCGACAGCTCCTGAACGGCCGAGGCCTTTCTGAGTCCACCAATTCTGTCAATTGCCCATCGAGCGACGTAACCAGCTGGACAGGTGTGTCCGTACCGGCCCGCCCCGCTCGCCGCTGCCGCCCTCCGCTTGCTCACGGCTCACTTTGTTCGCCGTTCGCGTCGAGCCGCTCCCTACGGTCGCGGCTCGTTTCGCTTGCGACCGACCATTCCGGGCGTGCGGGCGCTCTCCGCACCGCCCGCGCCCGTTCCGGGCTAAAGTGCATGTGCCCTCGGCGCCAGCGCTTCTCCCGTTCGGGTCCTACGGACCTCGGCGAAGCCGACCGCGACGGACGTAGTTGCGTCGTGGCGAACGGGGAATGCGCTGGCCGCTCGCTCCGGGCGGGTCGGCGCGCGGTGCTAGATGAGTACTCCGTCGAGGGCGCGCTCTCGCTCGCGCCCCAAGGGGCGCTCGCGAAGGCGCGAGCGAGAGCGCGCAGAGTCCTGTCGGTCGTCGTCAGTGAGGAAACCGCGATGTTTGGGCATCGCGGTGTCAGCGCGTGAGCGCCTTCGGAGTATGTGAACTCCAATGTCCAGTAACAACGCTAGCGGAAAGGTCGTTTCGGTGGATGAACAGGCATTCGAGGACGTCGAGCGCGAGACGGTCGACGAAGACAGCTTCACGGTCGTGGCGGAGACGCCGGCGTTCCAGGCGACAGTCAACGAGGAGACGCAAGCGAAGGTGGATGCAAACCACCCGGAGGGAATCGCAGACGCGGATCAGGAGCGGATTCCCGGTGTGACGCTCGCACAAGAGGAACGCATTAAGGCGCGTGAGGCGGAGTTGGATCGGATCAGTGCACAGGCGGAACTCGGCGAGCAGGATGGACGTGCTGAGCGGGCGCGTGACGTCGCGGCGGCGCGGAGCGCCGAGTGGAACAGGGAGTTCGATCGGCGGGCGGCGAGCGTGGATCGGTCGTGTAGTCCGGACCGAGATGCCCGGGAGGTGCTCTCCCGAGAGGAACTCGGGGCAGTGAACAAGCAGGCAGGCCGGCTGGCGGACGAACTCGGTGGGTGGTCGCGGGCGGCGATCAGTCGGCGGCTCGCACAGGCGGTGCTCGACGGCGCGGACATCACGCGTGCCGTCCTCGACGTGAAGGACGAACTCGAAGCGGCGCCTGGACAGGTCATCCCCATCAATCGGGTTGAAGACGTCGATCGTGGCGAGGTGAGCATCGACGGTCGTGTCCGCGAGTTGTGGGAGCCAAGTTCCGCAAAGATCGCTCAAGTTGGGTTGCTCGAGGACGAGACGGGGCGGATCAAGTTCACGAGTTGGGAGAAGAGCGGGATGCGCGAGGTTGCAGAAGACGAGCGCGTGCGCGTTCGGGGCGCTTCAAAGAACTGGTACCAAGGTCGGGTGTCCATCGCGTTCACCGGCTGGACCCACCTCCACTTCCCTGAGCGCGGGCGGTACTGGGAGTAAGACGACCATCGCGGGCTCTTTCTTTTTTGTCTGCCAGACCAGACCCAGGCCCCGCCGCCCCACCCTCCCCTCCGTGCTCGCCTCCACAGGGTCGCTGCGCGCGCAGCCACGACCTATCTATTATCTGATGACATCTGAGTGCAATGTATCCTGACTTGTCCGACCGTGCTGGTTGTCGTCGCCAAGAGTGACTGTGGGTGTTTGATGCCTGTAGATATCCCAAATGATCGTCAACAGTGGGGTCCGGTGTGAAACGTCCAACAGTAAATTCGCGATTGCAGAGCATGTCAAGCACATCAAAAAATTAGATACGGAAGAGGTTCGAGCAGAAAACGATTAGCCGAGGAGAAGGGCGGGCCCGATGCAGCCCGAAAATGAACAACGGTAGACTCCCGAAGTGTCTTCGAGGATTAGTGGGATATCGCAGACCCGGTGTGAGTCATCGCTGAGGACTCACCGCGAAAGAAGATTTCACTTGCATTGTCCTTCACGGATTGATATTGGTCGTTCGCCCACGCGACTGCCTGTGAAGTGGTACTTACGAGGAGGCCGGCGATGCCGTAGTCCGTGAACATAAGGACACCAGCACAGGCATCGTCAACGATCCAAACCGCAAACGAGAACGGAACCTCTCCCTGATAGAATCCAGTGGCATCGTCGTGAACAAGTGACCGGGTGAACTCTGGGAAAACCTCCATGGCCGGCTCGAAGAGTGACTTCGGAACGATGAGTTCGAAGTCGTACCCATCGCGCTCCCGGAGCTGGTCATAGAGTTCTCGAGTGTGTCCGAGTACATCGGAGGGCGTGGCGAAACGGAGAGTGTGACCATCGGTTGCGTGGTCGATGAACTGCGCCATCACCTTGCTTGGAGTTAGTGTCTCTGTTCTGTAGACGGTGGCTCCTCTGAAGAATTCGTCCGGTGGAAGGTCGCCTTGATCGAACTGTTCGAATAATGGGGCTGCTGCTTCGAACGTGCTAAGCTGGTCGAGATACTGGGTTCGGGTGCGAGCGATGTAGTGTCCGAGTGGGGTTGCTTGCCAACAGCCGTCGTTACGGGTGACGAGGTTCACATCTTGGAGTGTGCGTATCCCACGATTCACCGTCGACCGCGAGGTGTCGAGGATGTCTTCGAGGTCTGCCTTGGTGTGAGAGTTCGTACAGAGGGTAGTGAGCATGTCGTGCCGGGTTTGGAGGGCAGCAACGAGGTCTTTAGGTAGAGACTCCATCGTGTCAATTAGGTATATTTTCCCGCATTGAAAAACCTATCTGTAATTATCGAGTATGAGTGGAAATAAAGTCGATATTAGATGGGGGACGGCGCGTTTGTAGGCAGTAAAATTCCCAAACATATTTTCTGATATCAATTTAAAAACTTGTTGAGTAGATAACCTATCTATACTCCCGATCTGCCTAAGAATGGTTTAGACACGGGTTTAGAAGATTCTTGGGAGAATGAGCGGGCGGCGAACGCCTTGACCGGCACCGTGGCCCACCGCCACGAAGTCGGCTATTCGCGCCGTGAGACAACAACGACTCTTGACGTACTTGGCGTGGATCGGTCGCATAGCAGGGCTCACTCAGCAGTTGCGTTTCTCCGCCGACTCCAATAGAAGTACAATCTCGCAGATACCGAGTTCCTCGTTGACGGCTATAGCTATCTGACTGTCTTTCTCGAATAGACCGAGCGGTTATCCCGACTATCCCGACCGGAACCATATCGAAACGTGGTGCTACACCCTCAAAATGCACATTGGCCGCTTCTATCACTCGTAGGTGGGCAGTCGGTCAAGCACACGCGATTGGCTTGATCAATTCGTGCATTACTACAACCGGCAGAGACCACGCTAAGCTCTCGATGGAAAGATGGCAGCACAAGAGGTGCAGAACTAGACAGTGCTAATAATCCCGAATTATAATAGAGGTGAACTAGTTTTCCCTCCTATTATACAGCCGAGATCTACATATTCAGAATATCAAATCAGATCCCATATTGTATATGTTTGTTGCAGCATCAGCTGCGTCCTCAGCAGTATTTGCAATTTCGTCGACAACATCAGACCCTACCTTAACGGAAACGTCATATGCATCACTAATATCTGACTCAAGCGTATCCGCAATATCATCTGCGATCTGTTCTGCGTCATCAGACAGATCTGTGCCCGAACAATGTACGCTCAGCATTACTGCCCCGGGAGAAGACAGGTTATCAGAGTTTTTAGTTATATATACATCCACATATTGATCATCGCAAGAGGTGTTCTCGCGAATAGCATCATTTGCAGCACATCCGATTACTTGAGAACCACAGATAACTCCACCAACCACCAGACCTCCACCACCAGCACCTAGGCCACCAGCGACGGAGAGAGTAGCACAACCAACATCGGTTGCAGAATAGTCCACTCCTCTGTTATTTAACCACTGGTTCAGTTGGCTATTTGGGTCGTCGAAAAGACCACATAGCTCATCGATTTGTACGGAGCCTACATAGTTGTAACCGGGAATAGTGCTAGGCATATTATTTTTCCTCGCTGTTAACTGCGATGGAGTATGTAACTAGCTGATCCTCATTCGCAGCACCATTCTGCGCAGCTGGGGCACTACAGTCGATCATTTTGATTGGGTCAGATTCTCGTTGATATATTCCTCTAACATATATATCACCGAATTTTTTCTTTGCGTAGAGAATGGCATTTTGGTTGGATTTTGGAGGGTCATTCGGGGTGCACTCAACCTTGAAAACTGACCATGATGTGCTAGTCTTCTCATTTGTCACCTTTTTTCCAATAACACTTTCGCCAAGCTGTGGGGAGTACCCGCGGTCGCGGATCTCTTGGCGGACAGCTTTGAATGCTGCTGAAGACATAACCTCTCCCCGTAGCTGCCCCATCTTTCTATTTGAGAGAGGATTTGTAGTAATTTTATCTGGATCTTGTCTACTTTCTGCAGTCGCTGACGCTGAAAATTGAGAGATGCCGACACCTAGAACTGCACTGCTGCCGACCGCTTGGAGTATTTTTCGCCGCGACAGGTTACTATTCATACTGTCTCTTTTTTCCCCACCGTCTTCAAGTTGGGAATCTCGATCGCTTTTGGTCATGGTGTCAACCAGGTAGATCAACATTCAGGAGAATAATTACATCATCGGATGATTATATCTGCCTAGCTAACTAACGAGTGAATTATCTGCTGCGCAAAATCAGAGTGTGGACTAAATCAATAAATCGGAGTCAAAACCTGACTCCGGTAGCAAATACTAACGTATTATTAAATCAAGACAATTGTAGCACATGTTTATACGTCGTGGGGTGAATAATGTAGGGATGTCATGGACAGACATTTGTGAGTCATATAGGTACTTCTAGCGGCAGTAAACGTATCTCAACGGATCTTCACCGAGTACGACTAGGATTGGTAACGGGTTCAACCATGAACGCCTTGACGAGCCTCAGAAAAACACACGGGTCGGGCTAGTGTTTATTTAGACATATTCAGTCGACTCAGACGACGATGTCGGGATTTTCGAAAATTCCTCGCTTCGTGGCCTGCATCTCGCCGCGCGCGATTTCCGGCCGTGCTTGCGTCAGTTCGGCTCACGACCGCTTGATCCCTTTCGATTTCGGACCCGTGAGCGACTGATCAACTAGCTTTTGCTTAACTAAACACCGCCTGTCTTGTCGATTCTGCATCGTGGCTACAAACAGCACTATCGGCATGGCCCCAATTACCGATACGAGAAACACGGCAATCAGAACAGCGTCAACTGTGTCTTCCAAGAATTAAAATGATGAATAATCTAGTTCTCAAACTGTTTCAGCCACGCTGACGTAGAAACCTCGAAATTGTCTTCAAGCGTTCGACTTTGCATGGAACCAGCTTATCTGAACACTACCGAAGCGTGGCACCCGAACTATTTTTAATATGCAGAATGAAACTTGAATTATGAGCGAAAATAAACACCGACGATTCTTTGGAGGTCGAGTTGGACCTGTAGGTGAAAGTTTTATTGTGGGTATACTTGTCCTGTTATTTCTCACAATGGTTTTTCTGTGGGACGGGCATTCATTTTGGGAGAGTCTACTTACAGCTACTGCTTTAGGGTCTATTACCATTTTTCTACGCTATCTTGTCCACAATATAAAAGGAAGAACGTGATGGTACTGTCTAGTTTAGCACCTTCTCGGCTGGCGTATTTCCGTCGAGAAATTGATGCGGCCTCTGATGGTTGTAGTAATGCACGAAGTGCCCAAACCACTCGCGTGCGCTCGACTGACTGTCCATCTAGAATTCTGGAAACGATCGATGCGCATCGTGAGCGTGTGGTACCACGTTTCGATGAGATTCCGGTTGGTATAGTCCACCCGACCGCTCACCCCTAATCGAGAAAGGGCAGTCCGATAGCCGAACTGATCGACGAGAAACACCGTGTCGAAGAGATCGTGTTTCTCGCGGAGACCATGCAGAAGCGTAATCGTCGGATCGGTGCCTTGCCGCCCAACAAGGCGATGCCGAAAATCAGCTTCGTGTCAAGATTGATCGCGGCGTACAATCAAGACCACTCGCGGTTGATCCTGATAGCGATTTCGTCAACCGCGACCCGCTTCGGTTGCGCCTCAGACGGGTCGTCAACGCTATCAGAGACTCAAGGTACCCACTGAATGATCACATGATGAGAACGTTCTACGCCGAATAGCCGAAGAATCTCTTTCATCTCCCTAAGTGAACAACTGGTCGCGTAGAGCCGGACGGTGAACGCTCCCAACCTCTTTCTAAATCACCGTCATAGACCTCCCTAATCAGGTATGCGAGTATCTGAGCTAATTACTCAACGGCTTGCTCGTTCCTCAAACTGGCTTAACTAGACAGTGGTTTGGAGAGGAAAATAGACAACGGGAGAATACGTAGCAGATCTATAGCCCATTCCCCCCAGTATAATGTTTCACTATTTATTCGGCCTAGCACTTGTGTTCCTCGGCGTCCTCAGAGTCGGAGCTATTCTTGCGTTTGTACTTACTCAGACGCTAACTATCATCGTTCTCTACGCTCTCATATACGCGGTTTTCACCTTCGCGTCTGACGTATACATCGTCACCGGCACAGGGTAGTTATTAAACGAAAACCAGCGAGTTGCAGGAGTTCTCGGTCTTCGGTAAGGTAGTCGTTATCTGAAATGAACGACGCTAGTGCCGCTTCAACTGTGGCTCTGTAGAATTATGCAATACAGGACCTCTTGATTGGTTATAGCAGTTTAGATCTGAAGCCACACTAATCAAGATATACAGACACGGTAGTATCCTTCCCAACCCACGCTCAGAACCCACAGTAAGAGGAGGGTGTCGGAGCGTTTGGGGTGCGGCGGCGCCGACGGTGTTCGTGGAGCGTCTCGCGTTCGCCGACGGTGACTTTGCGCGTTGGCATGGTGGTTCCCCTTGGGTGGCGTCCTACTCAAGCGACCAGTCCCACGACGTCGACGACTGTTCGTCGACTTCGCGCGCGAAGCGCTCGTAGAGTTCGAGCATCCCGGGGAAGTCGATGTACTCGACGTCGTCGCGGATGTGACGCTCGTGGCCCTTCGTGCGTTCGTGGGCGTTGTCGTAGCGGAGGATGGTGTCGCCTCCGACCTCGCCGAAGTGGAGGCTGTAGTCCCGTCTACTTGGGTATTCGTCGTGCTCGGTCTGCTGGGTGGTGATGGACACCACATCGCCGTTTCTGACGTCGCGTCAATCTGCGACCGTGGTGTCGGACGCCATCCGTCACCCTATGGACCCCCCTCCCTAGTCAAAAGCCTATGGATGAAACCACATAGCCTAGAGGGCGCACATCGGTTAACCAACACTACACACTGGGGACGCCAAACGTTGGTCAATACTCGAGATCACTCTGGACGACGGGTTTGTCTCCCCCAGAGGGGTAAGGGAGTTGGTAGAACGGCTTCGATGAAGGTGTACAGACTGACGAGACAACGTCCAGATGCCCGGAGTACGGCGGCCGTGTCACGATGAGCACAATGAAGACGATCTGCGAGGACAGTACTTTGACATCCTCCCACCCTGAGGGAGTGGGATTCCTCCGGAGGGGATGTTGGCTATGCCGTACCCATGGAGACAAGTTTCCCGTCGCCGGTACTCCAGTTTGTGCGCTCCTCATTGGGACTGGCCCTCTCGGGAGAGCTTGGTAACTCCGACCAATTGTGGTCGTCCCACTTGAGGCGCACGGGCCGTGCCATCGACCCGACTTCCAGATTCGTGCCGGCCTGTCGTTCGAGGAACGTCCGCGAAGCGTCGAGGTCGGCATGGCCTTCGTAGCCACACGAACACCGGAACACATCGCCGTCTCGCTCTGTATCGTCTCGCTCACCGCATACAGGGCACTCCGCGGTCGTGTACGCTTCTGACTCGACTTCGACTGCAATGCCGTATTCCTTGGCCGTCGTCGCGAGACGGTCGATGAACGATCGATACGCCCAGAACTGGTGCGTCTTCTCGTTCACTCGCGCCGACCAGTGTACCGACAGCACGTCGGTGAGGTCGCCTACGTACACCGTCGCTACGCCCTCCTCGTACAACCGTTCGATTAAGTCGTGGACGAGCGCGTCTTGTGCGTGGTCGCGTCGCCGTGTTCGCTTGCGGTACAGGCGCTGAATCCGTTGGCTACTGTACCGTCCCTCGCGGAGTTTAGACTGCAAGCGGGCGATCTCCTCGGTGGTTTCGCGGAAGCGGGCGAACAGGTCACGACCTTCGTAGAGGCACTGCTGGCCGGTCGTGGTGGTACAGGCGACGAGGTTGTTCGCGCCGACGTCCAAGGCAGCTGATTCCTCGTGAATCCCGTCGAGAATCAGGCACGGTAACGGGTTGAATGGCCCTGAACGTGTCGTCCACCTCGTCGTAGTACAGTTCCAACCGGCCCTGTTCGCCCTCCCATTTGGGGTCGCCAGCGACTTCGAGGCGCAGGCGGTCGTGGTAGCCAAGTCCGTACTCGTCTTTGAGGTCTTAGCCGACAGGGATTTCGAGGCGACTCCGTTCGCCGGTTTCGAGGGTGTACTGGTCGTTCCGGATATACGTCCGCAATTCCCTGCCGTCGTCCTCGTTGCCCCAGTAGCCGGGTGGGGCGGTGTCCCCGCCGTCCTCTCGGGCAGCGAAGAACGATCGCCACGCTTCGCTGTTCTTGCGGATGACCTGTTGGGCGGTGGCGGAGCCGAGGACGCCGACGTACTGCTTGCGGTAGTCAGCGGTCTTCCACACCGACTCGCCGTCGAAGAAGTTCTGGCGACGTTAACGAGACCTACGGTCTCGTTCGCACACAAAATCGCTACGCGATTTTGGGACGTTCGTAGGTGAGTTCGTTCCACAGGCTGGCGGAGGTGTCCAACAGCTCACGGAGCAGTTGCTCGTCCTGCGTGGAGAACGGCCTGACCGCGAACGTATTGGTTCGCCTCACGACAACAGACATTTGTAGATCTACGTCTAAATGTCTTTTAGACACAGACGATGCGACCGAATATCGACATTTCGCACACGGTGAATGGGCGCGTGAAAGACTACGCTGAACGGGAAGGCAAGAGTCTCGAAGAAGCCTATCAGGAGATTATTGAGGCGGGTCTTGAGGCGGTAGAACATCCAGACAAGTCGTAGCGAGTGGACTGCTGGGCTGTATTGTCGTTTACACCCCCTAAAGGGTGGACTTCCGCTCGCCACGTGTCAACCCACAACTATGGGGGTGATATTCCACTTTAAGGAAGATTTATTCCGTCTGCGTGCGTGAAATCGTGTATGAAGGAGCCACGTGACGAGTTGAAAGCCGACTCGGTGGAGCGGCGGGACGCTCCTGATTTCGACGCGCTCACCCCTCCCGAAGACGTGGTTCGTGGGGGGCGAACGCGAGACAACTTCTTCGACGCGATCCTGACGCTCGGGAGTCCGACGACCGTCGAGGAGGTTGCGGAGCGCGCCGGGCATGGCGTGGATGCCGCGCGTGAGTATCTCAAGTGGTTCGAGCGAATGGGTGTCGTTACGCGGGTGACGGAGTCGCCGGCGACGTACGAGCGCAACGAGGCATATCTCCAGTGGCGGCGCGTGCAGCGCCTCCAAGCGGAGTACTCGCAGGACGAACTGCTCGAATTCCTCCAGGCTGCGGCGGAACGCGACGACGCATACACAACCACGTTCGACGTTGAGGCACCCGAGGACGTCTCGATCGCGGCGTATGCACGCGAGCACGACGAACCCGTGGAAGACGTCTGGGAGGACGTCTCACGCTGGATGACGACGCAACGTCGGATTACGCTCCTCGAACGAGCGCTCACCGGCGCAGACGACGGTCTCGCTGGCCAGCAGTCCCCGGCATGAGCAGCGGTGACGAGACGCCCGACCTCGACGTGGGTGATGGCGCACCAGTCGACTTCGAACGGCTCTCGCTCATCGCCGAGCGTCTCGGCAACGACACTCGCTTCCTTCGAATTAAGGAGTCGCCGCCCACTGCACCAGACCGACTCGTCTGTGTGTTCGACCCTGCGCTCTATCCGGCGAGCGTCGAAGAAGCACGCCTCGACGTCGTCTGGTTCGAGAATGAGACGTTCTCGATCCACTACCACGAGAGCCATGCCGAGAGCGAGTTCGACTATCGCTGGGACCGGCATCCCTCGACACACAACGCGCTCGATCATATTCATCCAGGGCCGGACGCGCCGACGCCGGGGGAGGATGCGCACCATCCCACTGACTGGCGGGACGTCCTCTCAACGGTGTTGAACGAAATCGAGGACCGCCAGTGCGGCTTCTGGACCGACTAGCCACCTCCACACTCACAGTTCGTTTTTCACCCCTAGATGGGTGAGGGGTCCAGTGAGACGGCGCATTCGACGGACGCCTCGTGATTCAGATGGCAACCAGAGACATCTACAAGAGCGGTTTCGACGAAGTCGTACAGACCGACGAGACCACGTCCGGATGCCCGGAGTGCGGGGGTCGAGTCGAGATGAACGCAGTGGAGACGGTCTGCGAGGAGTGTGGGCTCGTGATCGACGAACACGCGATCGACCACGGCGGCGAGCCCGTCTACGACGACGAAGACGAACGGACGGGCGCACCGCTCACGGCGTCGCGGCACGACCGGAGGCTCTCGACGACGATTGGACGGAAGACAGACGCAAAGGGAAACACACTCTCGACGGCGAAGCGTCGGCAGCTCGGTCGGCTTCGGCGTGAACAGCGCCGCGGGCGGTTCCGCTCGAAAGCGGAGCGTAACCTCGGACATGGTCTCGGCGAGGTCCAGCGAGTGGTGAGTGTGCTCGAGCTCTCGGAGACACATCGGGAGCGAGCATGTCGGCTGTTCCGGAGCGCGCAAAACGAAGGCCCGCTGTGCGGGCGGTCGATCGAGGCGATGGCGGCAGCGAGCGTCTACGCGGCCTGTCGCTGTACCGGTCACCTGCTCCCCCAAGGGGACATCGTCGACGCCGCCCGCGTCGAGAAGAGTCGCGTGATGAACGCCTACTCGGTCCTGAACGAGGAACTCGGGTTGCCGGCGCAGCCGATGCGGCCGCGGGCGTTCCTCGCGCGCTTCAGTTCCAACCTCGATTTGCCTGGACGAATCCGGCGTCGTGCTGAGAGTCTCGCAGAGCGCGCTCAAGAGCGTGGCGTCATTGGTGGGGTCACCACAGGATTCGCCGCCGCGTGCCTGTACGTCGCCGCAGGGGAAGCTGACTGGCCGCTCAC
The DNA here is from genome assembly GCF_014647155.1 of Halarchaeum nitratireducens. Taxonomy (GTDB): domain Archaea; phylum Halobacteriota; class Halobacteria; order Halobacteriales; family Halobacteriaceae; genus Halarchaeum; species Halarchaeum nitratireducens. The sequence continues at coordinate 22,645 of NZ_BMOQ01000008.1, forward strand.
CAAGTTGCAGGTCGCTGAAACTGCTGGCGTCTCGGCGAACACGGTTCGAACTCATCGGGACACTCTCAGTGAGATGGTGGACAACCGAAGCGCAATCCCGAGCGGTCGCTAGTCGAAGGCCTTAACGAGGTATTCGCCGCTCTGCGTGAGCCGGTAAATCTTCTTCCCGTCTTGCCGGTCTGCGATTTCGATCATACCTGCGTCTTCGAGTTCTCCGAGATGTGTGTAGATGTATCCGTGGCTCAAACCGAGTTCAGCGGCGAGCGCGTAGCCGTGGAGGGGTTCTTCGCGGAGTTCTCGGAGAATTCGGAGTTTCGTATCGCTGATGAGGCCACCCATTAGCACTGGGACTTCTGACCGGTCGGATGAAACGTATATAATAGAATATCCAGACCGGTCAGGGAAAACAAACAAGTCAAAAAGACTATCAGAGTGTCGGGAGTAGCACTGCTATCGAACCAGTATCCGGCCCTCCTAACGGACACCTCACAGACAACTCACCAGCCACTACCCATGAATATCGAACCCGAATCGAGAGTACAGTTCGTCACCTACGATAAACAGCCGAGTATTCGCGTCGTGGAAGCAGTTGCAGCACTCGAAGGCGTCGAGCAAGAAGAATTGCCCCCACTACAGGAGACGGTAGATGTCGATGCACTCGATACGGTATACAGTACGGAAACAGAAGCACCGCTCTCAACGAGCGTTCTCTACAACGGATACCAGATCCTGATTCGGAGTACCGGTACGATATGGCTCCAGAAGATCACCGCGTCACGGCCGGAACGGACGCCATCACCGAGGAGCACACTCGTCCTGGCACCAACTGGAAGCACAGCGGACACAACGACCTGTCGAGATCTTTCAGTGACAGCCCACCACGAGCATGCACCGCTGCTCAGAGTACTGCTCTCAACTGGTGACGACCGGACTCATAGCTGTGAAACCGCCGATGCACACCATCCATCTCGGATCGACATCATCAGTTGTGTCGACGACTTTACGGTAGAAACCCCAAGCACCGATGTTAGAGGGTCCCCTCAAGAGGAGGTTCATATCGAATCGATCACTGGGAAGCCTGATCTCAGCACGCTCGGAATTCGAATCAGCGAACGACTATCGGTACTCTGCTCTGTAGAGTCTCCTCCAATAGTGTGCTTCCAGTCGCTCACTGATCTTCTAGACCTCGCCAATTGTGAACGCGTATTTCGGTTTCTTCACCTCCTCATGCACCAGCTCTCGGAGGCCGGAGCATACGCGCACGTTCATTTCGATCCGCGTGACTACGATGAGCGGACGATCAGGACGCTGAGTCCACTCTTCGATGTAACCCTCGATACCCGGACTACGAGCGCAGAGGCATACGCTGAGAGCAATTAGGACCCAAAGAAGTACGGACCGATCGACGTGATTGCACTTGCTCGCCGGCCAAATCCTCAAAGTAAACACCGCCCGTGGCTGCGTGGCGCGGAACCGTTAATCGGCAGTAGACTCAATGTCGCGTATGCGCCTCTACTTCGCCGCGCCGCTGTTCAACCCGATGGAGCGCTCGTTCAACGCCGACCTCACCGCGCGCCTTGAAGACGCCGGCCACGACGTCTTCCTCCCACAACGCAACGGGATCGAGACGCTCGAGGACCCCGACTTCGACTCGGAGGCCGAACGCATGGAGATGATCTTCGAGCTCGACCGCGACGGCGTCGTCGAGTCGGACGCCGTCGTCGCTGTCCTCGACGGTCGCGTTCCCGACGAGGGGGTGATGATCGAGATCGGTATCGCGCACGAGAACGACATTCCCGTCCTCGGGCTGAAGACGGACGACCGCGTCTTCGCGTCCGGCGAGTCGCTCAACGCGATGATTCACGGCGCGCTCACGACGCTCGATGACTCCGTCGAGGCCCTCCTCGACACCGTCGACGTGCACGCGGAGTGACGGCGAGCCGCCACCGCTAAGCCGCCCCTCAAGACGTCTCCTCACACGAGCCTACTTGATGTACCTGACGCACCGTGAGGTGGCCCTACAGTAAATACAACATCATCGGGAAGGAAGATCGATGATAAGAGCTAGCAGAACCGAACCCAGAGTTTTATTCGCTCATCCAGCACATGGTTTGTTCACAAGTGACTCTCCAGAGGCGTATCAGAACAGAGTTTATGCGTCTCCCGGTAGCGGCTTTCGCTGTCGTTTCAACGGCGTATATGTTCGTGGTCTCGCAGACACGAGGACCAGCCGTACCAGACCAGGTGGTGGGGGTTGTCGGTTCGGATATCGCCGTACTGTACGCGGTAAGGGATCTCGCACTGGTGATTTTCATCGGCGGATTTTTGCTCGGCTGGTGGCGGACAACTACAGCCCAAGACGACGCCACAGCACAGACTACTCGCGAGATGTATGCCGACGTAGCCCTTGCAGTGATCGTAATCTCTGGCTGGCTTATTGCGCTAGCGATAGGGACACAAGTACCCGCACGCGGTGTTCCGTCGCTACTACCCACAATCGCGTTCCTGCTCGTGACACCAGTCTACGCCGCCACCAGCGTCGGAGTTGGCGTAGTCACAGGAATCGTTACCTCTCGATCGATGCGGGGGAGAGTCGGGGCACTGCTCGTTCTGGGCTCAATACTGTTCTTTCAGGCAATCATAGATATCGGATACGGTACTGTCACCGGAACACCAGTAAATACGTTCCAACCGCCATCGGATCCGTTGTACTTTTTGTTACATCGGCTGAGTCCCTTTCGACTGTTTATCGCCGGTGTGAACTGGATTTACGGGATCGGTAGCTCAAGCAGTGGGGTAGTTATCACAACTCAACAGCTTGAGCCTGCTACAGAACTGAATGCATTCATCACAAATGCTTTCGTCGCCGAACACACCTTTGAGACCGTACCTTGGTTCCTCACGGGTTGGGCTGCACTACTTGGTCTGTGTCTTTGGTTCGGTGCCACCTTGATCGTGATCGTATCAGAGACCGATGGATGACCTGTCCCCCCTGGAGGTGATCTCCGAATTCGCGCGGGACTGAACAGAAACAGGCGTGCCGTCTCTTCCGAAGCGCCCAAAACGAGGATCTGCTTTGTGGCAGATCCATCGAGGTCATCGCCGCGGCCAGCGTGTACGGGGCTTGCCGGTGTAACAGCCTCTCGCGGTTGGTGGACGATGTCAGCGAGATTCCCCGCGTCGCGGAGTCTCGAGTCAGGAACGCGTACAAAACGCTGAACCCGTCTCCCCCAAGATGTTCGTGCCGCGCCTCGCCTCGGATCTCGGGTGTCCGGACGAAATCCGACAGCGGGTCCGAGCTCTCGCGGAGCAGGCCGAGGCGCGCGGCGTTACAACAGGTGTCCATCCAGCCGGATTCGCCGCGGCCTGCCTCTACAAGGCCGGTCGCGAAGAGGGGCGATGGCTGACGCAATCCGAGGTTGCAGGGGCCGCTAACAGCTCACTGACAACGATTCGGAACCATCGAGACACACTACAACAGCTGGACGAAGAGTACAGGGTGGGCACCAAGGGCAATACAGAGAAGCGAGAAGCATCTACACAAGCAGAGGTTAGATAAGCGTTGTAACAGAGGGTATCGATAATGGACGAGGACCTGGAGTCAACCAGCTATTTGTCGGCTGAGGATATCCGTGACATCCACGAGTTGATCGTGGAGTCAAATGCGGAGACAACCGCTGGGGTCGCCTCACCAGGCGATATTGAGTACACTGTTGAACATATTCAGGAAGGCCATTTCGGTCAGGTTCCCGAGTCGCTCCACGAGAAGGCATTTCAGCTGTTGCGGCTCATTGCGGCGAATCATCCATTCGTCGATGGCAACAAGCGAACGGCCCTCATGTCGACCCGAATTTTCTACGCGCTGAACGGCCGCCGCTTTGACTATGATCGGGAGGTCAAAGAGATTCTGAAGGCGCTCGCGACAGATGAGGACAGTGTCGATGAGGACGACGTGATCGAGTATCTACGGGAGCACACAGAGCCGCTGGCGCCGGAATACGGGGCGACGATCAACCTGTGGCTGGCACGAATTGAAGGCACAGACCAGCTACCGGCGGACCACGGCACAGTCAATCGGGAATCCCACGAACCGAACGATTATGACGACGACCCCCATAGTGAGGAGTAAGGATGGCCGCTGAAAGTGAGCAGCCCGAGATTCCCGATGAGATGTCCCCCGAGGAGGCACGGCAGTATCTCATCCGGTTCCTCGGCCGCCAAGACCTCGATGAACACGAGGAAATCTACGACGAACTCGCGACTGAGTAGGACTATCTCTTAGCTGCGGGTTCTACCAGTACGCCGGCCAGTCAAGCGATATCGGTCTTCCAGCGATCGCCGCTACCGCCGCCGGGAACTGCTGTAGTCAGTCATCGGTTCACGAGCGGCTTCGACATCCGAGTAGAGTACCAACGCGTGCTTGATGAGACGGCGATCTTCCAGGGTCTCTTCCCAGCGCGTAATCACGTCGCGGCGGTCGCGGAGCTCGTCACTTGTGAGGTCGCCGTCGGCGAGCGACTGTTCGAGCTCCTCCCACGTCTCGACGTCGTAGGTCGCCTGCCACTCCTCGATCTCCTCGGTGATCGCGGCCAATTCGTCGCGAAGCTCTTCCCGTGAGTTCTCCTCGATGAGTCTGCGAATCTCCTCGAAGAGCAATCGCGTGTAGTCCGGCTGGTAGCGCGTCGTCTCACCGGCCACGACGCGACGCAGCTGGCCTTGGTCGACGAGATCCCGAAGTTCCTCGTTAGTCGTACTCCAGGCGGCCTCGGCCTGCTCACTGATCCAGTTGACCGACCGCGGCTCGCGGAGCGTCTCGGCGACCGCCCGAATGCGGTCACGGGCACTCATCGACTCAGCCCACGACCGGACACCATCTTGCGAGGGTCCGGACATGTTTGGCACCTCTTACGACAGTGTTGGCGCCTAACCCCCATATATGTTTGTACCTTCTCGTATAATCGAGAATTTGTTCCGAGCATAGGCGTCCGGACATTCAAATGCGAAACCGACAGAAGCTATGAGCCAACCGATGCACGACAGATATTCTGACTTTGAGGAACTGCGGCCGACCGGCGAGGCGTCCCACATTCCGGACACGAGGCTGGACGACGGGTGTGAAGGTGACCCCCGGCGGCAACGCGTCGCGACGAGCTCTGGTGGCTACCCTGATGCGCCGACGGTACCCGACGGCGAGTGCCGTTCCTGTGGGGCGTCAGTCCCAGACGGCCAGACGAAATGCCGGTTCTGTCTCACCAACCATCTCGAGAGTGGCGCCACAAGCACGAACGGGACAGCGTCGACGACGTTCCTCGGTATCGTCCACCTGATCGTCGAGTCGACCATGTTCTACGGCGCCGTGTCGAAGGGCGGCGCCGCGGCGAACCTCCTCTCCGCCAACGAGGCGGAGCCGGCCGTCGACGACTACACCCTCATCTACGATCTCGACGAGGCGCCGGCGTGCCAGTTGGCCGAGCAATGGCCCTCACTCCCCGACACGGTACAGGTGGCCTCAGAGGAGGGAGAGCGGCTTCTCAGTGCCGCCCGTGACCGGGCTGAGTGGCACGGGCAGGGAGCGTCGGAGCGTCAGGAGCAGGCCCCGACGCGGCTCTACGACCAGCGGGGGGGACGGCATCCGCGACGCGTCGCGTCTCGACGCGGCCCTCGACGACGCCGACGACGCGGTGTGGCTGGTTCCAGCGATGGCGCTGACCGAATCCACTGGCGAGGCTGCGGCTGATCGCCAGGTGTCGTCGGTACCGACGACGCAGGAACTCGACTGTCAAACCTGTGGACGGGCGACCGACCATCGGTTCAAGACCCACGAGTCGATCCCGGATGCGGCGTGGACGGGCCAACCGATCTGGGAGTGCCGGGTGTGTGGCTCGGCTCGCTACGGGCCGAATCCATCGACGCACCGTTCGTCTTAACCAACAAAATGGCTATATGATCCTCAATGTTGGTTAATAGACGCACTCAGTTCCACAGCTACCCGCAGCCGGAGAGGTTTCTCTGCGCCGTGAATCGGCGAGGCGCTTCAAATGGACCCACGCAACACACCGGGATATCGACTGCATCGCTCACTCACCAATCTCAAGCGCATCGAGACGGCCGGACTCGACGACGCAGATCAGGAGCGGATCGAGGCAGCGAGAGCCCTCCTGCAGGACGTGAGTCTGCTCACCCAACCGCAACACAGCGGAGACGCCGATACACAGATCAAGTCCTGATCGACGTCGCAGGCCGGAATTCGGGTATCTCGTTCCAGAGTCTGTTTATTGCCCCCCAGAAGGGGTGCGGGGGAGAGAACCCCGAGGCCAACAGATGACCCACCTCACTGAACAATTCCATATTACCGAAAAGTAACAACGAAGGTGAATCACAAATGGACAACACGCTACGACGTACGGTACGAATCAAACTCGACGTACCCAGAGAACGTCGTGGCGATCTCCATCAGACCAAGACTCAATTCCCCCACTGCGCTAACCGAACGAGCGAGTGGGCGTGGCGGTACGACGACGACTGTATCACCAGCAAGAGCAGGGCCGAAGAGGCCCTGTATGACGAGTTACAGGAGGAAACCGAGCTCACCGCTAACCTCGTTCAGAAAGGTATTCGTCGCGCTATCACAGCCGTCAGGGCCGGCGTCGAGAAATTGACGCAGGGCAAGAAGACCAGCCAACCAAAGTTCGACTCGTGGAGCATCGTGTACGACAAACGCTCCGCGACGTTCAACGACGACCACGCTACCCTCTCGACGCCGAACGGAAGAGTCACCGCCGAATACGTTCTCCCACCTGAAAATCAGCGAGAGAACACGCCGTTCGGACGGTACTACGAGAGTGACAACTGGAATACGTCAAGTGCCACGCTCCAATATGACGAGAACGAGGACACGTTCTACCTGCACGTTACGCTGAAAAATCCCGATTATGGGAGTGACGGACCGGAACGCCAAGAAAGCGAGTCATGTGATGATCTCCCCGAGAACGGAGTGGTTCTCGGCGTGGACTTGAACGTGACTGGCGCGTTCGTCGTCACCTCCACAGGCGAGTTCATTGGCAGTGCAGACTTCCTCACCCACAAACGCGACCAATACGAGCAACGCCGCGGCTGCCTACAACAGACGGATACTCGATCGGCCCACCTCACGATTCAATCTATTGGTAGTCAGTTCAGCGAGTGGTCATTAAACTGGCTCCACAACCGGGCCAACGACCTCATCGAGGAAGCCGGTGATGCGGATGTAGACGGGATTATTTTCGAGAACCTCACTCACATCCGCGAGAACATTGCGAACGGGAGCAAGTTCCAGCAGTGGGCCTACGCAAAGTTCGTGGAACTCGTTGAGTACAAGGTTGAGTCCACTGGGTTGTTCGTAGACTTCGTGAACCCAGCGTACACGAGTCAACGTTGCTCATATTGTGGGTGTACCCACGATGATAATCGCGACGACAAGCAGTTCGAGTGCCGGTCATGTGGGTATGAGGTGAACGCCGATTATAACGCGGCGAAGAATATTGCAAACCGATACTGCGGGTATATCCATCGCGGGCAGAAGTCTCGCGGTGGATGGGCCACCAGTCAACTGGCCCTCAAGTCAGGGACGCTGAACGTGAACGGCGAGTACACGCCTTCCGCCTTGCGCGGATAGAGCGGAAGTCCACTGACAAGTCTCAGGGCTTGACCCAGAGACGGTTGACCAAGTGCCGCTTTCCCATACTCAAAAAACAGTACCTCGTTCGCGACGGCGAAGTCCTCCACGCGGACCTCAGTTCCCCCGACCCGATCGACGAGTAGCGTTGTTCGTCCCCTGGGAGGGGTGCGGGGCGATCCAGTCGTGGTCACCCCGTGAGGTGATTGCTCGATGGGGCACCGCGCACTCGTTGCGTACGAACGTACAGACGGACAGTACACGCTCCACTACAGCCATTGGGGCGCATCGAACCTGAAGCTCAAGCACCGAATCTCGGCTGAGTCGCCGTTCGGTGGCGACGACACCGACTCCACGTGGGCGAAACAACTCCTCGCAGAGCTGGCCGATGGCCTCAAGGCAGATGCGGTCGACGGCTACCTCGCCGACGAGGATCGACCGTCGACGGTCGTCGAGCCGAAGCCCCGCGCCACCGGGCTCACCCTCGACGAGATCGTCGCGGACCATCTCGACTACCTCCACCACGAGGCGTTCTTCGTAGTGTCGACGACGTTCGAGGTGACCGCCTATCGGACGCTGTGGTTCGGCCTGCAGTACGACTCGGAGACAGTCGAACAGGGGGAGACGATCGGGAATGGCGCGCTCGCGACGGTGCGTTGGTACGACGGCGAGCCGGTCGGTGATGGCCACCTGCAGGGACAGTTCGCGGCCCTCAAAGACGTCGTCGGCGATATGCTCGACAAAGGCGTCTTCACGCCGTCGACGGCGAGGCAGTACCTGAAACGGAAGCTGGCCGAGCGAGTCGGAGACCGACAGGAGCTGCTGATTCCGACCGGGGAATCACCCTTCGAGAAGGCGAGTCTGAACCACTCCTAGGTCGATCTGCTTCGTGGCAGCTGCTGTTTTTCAGGGGCCGGAATGGGTGAGCCCCGCCATAGGCTCGGATTCGATGACCACAGAGGACGACCCGTTTCACGACTGCGAGTTGGATCCCGAGGCGATCCTCGGGACACACACCTTCGAAGACGTCCTGTTCACCGACGAGACGGAAACTCCGGTGAACGTGCTCACCGGCGAGACGCCCGCACATTCGCAAGCAACCGTCGAGGAAGCGAAGGAGTTCGCTGCGAGTATCGACACGGAGACGCCCCAAATCGCGCTCCCCGCATCCGTCGAGTCGCAGGTCGAAACACAGAGCAAGCCCTACACGGCGGCCGCATTCTTCCACTTCAAGGCGACTGGCTCGCTCGAACGGCACCGCGCCTACCACGCCGCCTACGAGTCGGACGCGTTCGCGGTCGACTTCGAGGCCGACTACGAATCGGGCGATCTGACCATCACTGTCGAACGAACGGACGAAGACTGAGAATCCGCCGTCACGAGCAGGTTTTTCGAGCGCCGGCGATGGGTGCCGGCGCAGCTGGAGCGAGCAACGACACCCGGTGCGTCGGCGTTTCGAGGTGTTCGAGATGCACATGATCATCTACGCGCTGGTAGAGGCATCGACGCACGACGACGCGCTGGCCACCGGAAAGACAGCGTTCGATAGGTTGGTGGGTGCAGACCCACATTCCGCTGGCGTGTTCGATTACTACGCCACATTCGACGAGGAGGACACCACCGTTGCGGGGAAAGCGCGATGGGGAGAACTCCCGACCGCGGCCCCCGTCGACTCCGATGACGGCCAAGATCTCCTCGAGCGTGGCTGGGAGGCGACGAAGGAAGAGTTCGAGCGGAATCTCGACCGCGTGAAGGACGCGCTCGACGAACTCGACGATGAGGCGATCATGCGTGACGAGAACCTCGCGCGCCACGCCTTCCACAACGTCGGCGCGTATCGAGGCTCGTCGGTCTTCTTCTACGACGAGTACGGGAACGGCATTCGCCATCGTGAACGACTCGACCAAGTGTGCGAGCAATACGAGGCACCGTGGATCATCCCGGCCGATGTCCACTTCTAGCGGGTCGATGAACGAGATTCGACTTCACTGGCGGCTTGCACCGGACGGGGCAGCGCGATGAGCCATCGGCGACCGCCGTGGGAGAAGCCAATCCCGAGGACGGCCGTCGGGTACTGTGTCAGCTGTACGGACGTGCCGGCGGACCCAGTCTACGCCGCACGCGGTGACCAGTACTGTGCCGCCTGCTACTTCGAGGAGGTGCTCGCGAACACGGCCGACGAGGGGTAGACACCCCGTGTGCAAAGTGAGGTTCTTAACCAACAGTAGCAGGGATGTAGGGAAGTTGTTGGTTAATCCGGGCGGCGAGACCGACGTCGTTTCTCACCCCTAGAAGGGGTGCGGGGGCGGTGATCCCACGTTCTGACCATGGACCGAAACTCGTCGAGACGGACGGCGAGACGTAACGAGAAAGCGAAGAGGACGGCACGGGAATGCGTGTAGACGGCCGTGCAGTCGTGCTGAATTTCACGGAGCTCACCGTCTCGATCTGGTCACCAACAATCTAAACGGCAAACAATGAAAACTTACGCAAGACGTGGTGATAATGAATTTCCGTGATGAAGTAGGTAGATTGGTCAATATTGAAGAGCGCTGGGACAGTTTGGAGGCGTATTTTGGTCTTTATCTGTCAGAAGGGGGTTGCTGAATATAGAGGAGTAGTCAACAGCATTCTGTGTTTAGTTCGCTTCTCGGAAATTGAAATCCGTCGTTAAGTTGCTGTGCGTATGTAGCATAGACCCATCACTGTACTACCAGAGACAACAAGGAATATTTGGAGTGCAAAATACATGAGTTGTATGGACGACGACGTGAGCAAGGGCATGGAGACCGCGTATGATGAGATGAGTAGTTTTGTTGAACGTCAGATGGATGTCACAGAAAACCTAGACAAAGAACTGCTTACCTTAATGAAATACACTATTCTAATGATTGGTTCAATATACCCTGTTTTCAATATTATAGTTGCTCCCAATAATCAGATGGCGTTCGTGCTATTTCAGCCATGGCTTTTGCTTTCGGTGGCAGTACTAATCTATTCAACATGGTTCTCTGCTCAAGGCTACCGAAATGGCATCTATTATGGAGGGTTCGAAGATTCACCCTTCTTCAACTTTAAATCGGTCACAAATCAGACACCAATAAAAGGATCATGGGATGTTGATGAGTATGAGATCAGGTTCCCTAGTGATGATGAATTCTATCTACGACTGTTAAACGACTACTCAGTCGGTATAGCACATAATAATTGGGAAATTAACTTTAAGTCCCAACTCGTACACCATGTTTTCAAGCTCATTACGTTGGGTGTCGTGATCTTTGTTGTCGGTATCATCATGAGCCTCTTTCCGAATTCGGGATACATCGGTGGTATGAATATTAACACGGGAACATTTCTTGGGATTCTAGCGATTGTTCTCTATCAAATGCGTGATTCCTACTGCACATACAGAGAATTTAACAACAGACAGAAAATTGAAGAACGTCTAACAATAAAGGACTTCAGTGAATCCTAATATGGCGAACCTAGAAATATTAGACTTGAAATCAGTATTTGAACGGTGGGCCTTGGAAGGCCTAGAGCAAGAAATGGCAAGTGTACATCGGCGCACTGCAAACGATGTACTTTCTCGGATTCCCCTTTCACCCGGCGATCGAATTCTTGATGTCGGAACCGGGAATGGGTTCGCTGCTAGAACGCTTGCCTCACAAGAACCTCATGCACAGGTCTATGGACTAGATCTCTCACCAAATATGGTGCGAAGCGCCAATTCACACGAGTCTGAATCCAGAATTGAATATATTATAGGTGAGATGCATTCGTATCCGTTTAAGGATAATAGTTTTGGTTATGTCTTCATGATGGATGTGATTGAGTATAGTCCTGATCCAGAACAAGCGCTCCGGGAGATTCATCGTGTGCTCAGGCCAGAGGGACAACTATACTGTGCTAATCTTTTTTATAAAGAGGTGGTTAATATCCAACCCGAACTCGCTGACCGGGATGGTATCCAACTCTGTTGGGGGAAAGACGAGTTTCGCAAAGCGTTTCGAACCTCCGGCTTCACTTCAATTCAACAGACACATATTCCAGATACAGAAGTAACTATCCCGTCTGAAGAGTCTTGTAAACAGATGGGTTGGGACTCTCGTACCCAAGCAGAAACGGTCTATCGAGATCTTGGAGCACTATTGACAACTGGGGTTGTTGACTAAATCTATGGGATCTTCGGTACCATCTTGGTAATAGCCTTCTCCCGCTTGTCAGTGGCAGCTTCTGTAATCGCGGCCTCGACGTACAGAGGCTGATTGTCTGTGTCAGGCATCATTTGAGATATTATCAAGGCAGAACTTATAAATATTATGCCTAATTGATTAGTTGTTCAAAGGTGCTTAACCCAATTTTGGGGTCCTCAAACGCCAATAGTAATTATGTTCCAATGGATAAATCTGCCCATGATCGCTCTCTTAGGAGCCAGCGATAGTCAAATTAACAGGCTAAAACAGTTCCTTCCGGAATCTATCTACATTCATATCAATACAGAGGCCTTTCCTGAATCTCCAAAGATCTCTATCACATCCAACGGTATTGAATATCAAAAATCTGATGATAAACTCACGGCGTATTATGTCGATGCATATCATTCCAGTGTGAAACGACCGGTGAATAAGAAGAACGATACTGACATTGAAGTGAACCGCCAGTTCGTATTTGCAACCTCCGAAAAAGATTCATTTCTTCGAAGTCTCCTCAAAATTGAGAAGGAGCGCGGAAAATTAGTAATTAATGGCCCCGAGATCAAGAACTTCCATTACCTGAAGCCGTACCAGCTATTTAAGCTCCGACGCGCTGGCCTCCCACTTCCCGATTCTATTCATACAAATGATCCGGCAGCGGTCCACAAGCTGTTTAACCATCACGATGAACTCGTCTACAAACCGGTGGGAGGTCTTGGTCGTGCGGGATTACACAATTTGGAGGAATTCGAATCTCGAAAAAACACTCTGACACGTGCGCCAGTAACATTCCAAGAATTCTGTGAGGGTGAAAACCTTCGAGTGTACGTTTTAGATGGTGAAATAATTGGGTGCTACCGGATTCTAACTGAAGCTGATGTAGTGGACTACCGCGGATTTGAACAAGGTGTCGAATCTGTTTCAATATCCGATCGCCTCGCCCAAATTTCGATCAAGGCAACCGAGATATTAGGGATGCGATTTTCCGGAGTTGACCTCATCCAGAACGACAACCGAACCGTGCTGTTAGAATGTAATTCTGGCCCTCACTTCGCTGGCATTGAAGCCCACTTAGATTCGAATGAGATCTCGCGAGCACTTGCTGGTTTCCTTCGTCGCTATCATAAACAGAGAGGCGAGACTGATTCAGACTGAGGGGGCACTGTTCAGATTAGCTGATTTTGGTAGAAGGCTTGTGCGAGCAGCTATATTTCGACGGTTGTGGGATCGACGTGACGAACGCCGTCACCAGTACGGGGTCGTTCTGGACGGGCGACGAATTCGACCATTGGCGACGCGAGTACGAGAAACGCCGTGGATCACTCCAGTAGTGCGGGACGCGTTGGGCGCACGAGAACATCCAGTCTATCGGGCGGAAAGAAGACGGCCGGTTCAAACTGATGCTGCACCACATCAGCAACGAACTCGTGGCAGAGGCTCGTGAGAACGAGTGTACGGTTATCGCATTTGAGGACTTGACCAACATCCGTGAGCGAACCGGGGGTCGTGGGGGCATAAGTGGGCGTTCAAACGGGTGTACGACTACGTCGAGTACAAGGCGGAAGCACACGGTATCAGTGTGGAGCAGGTTGATCCTGAGAACACGAGTCGGCAGTGCTCACACTGTGGGGTCACGCATCCAGACAATCGCGAGGATGAGTATTTCAAGTGTCTGAAATGCGGGTGCGAAAATCACGCGGATTACAACGCCGCGAAGAACATCGGGTTACAGTATCTCCGTCGCAACCAAACCGGGGGCGACGGAGGCGCACCCATGGGCGTGCGCTTGAACAGCGGAACAATGAACGTGAACGGAGGCTATTCTCCTGCCTCACCTGAGGCCAGAACGGGAGTCCACGCTGAATCCGCCCCTCATCGCAATAGTCCCTCCCACGTTCGAACACCGCTTCCGTACTCCGATTCCGGATCGTCTTCTCGTCGACTTCCATGCCGCACCCTTCGACTTAGCGGGTGTATCTGATTTGGGTCTGGGACAACCTGTGTTCGGTTACTGCATGGCTGTGAAGAGGTTCCGGCGGAGCAGGTCTACGCGAGGTGACTCTCGACGTGCTGATTGCTACTTCGAGGAGGTCCCGCGGGAGGGAGGAATGATGCCTATACACCCCGTGTGCAAAGTGTAAATCACCCCGTAATAACCGATTCAGACCTCGATACACGAGAATAGAGATGCGTTCATTGGCGTCTTAACCAACAGTGGCAAGTGAATCAGGTGAATGTTGGTTAAACTGGTCGAACCGCGACCGCGGAAGAGTTTGTCGCCCCAAGAGAGGCGCGGGGGTTTTTCCCTCTCAAATACCATGAGCGAACGCGAACCAGCCACTGAGAACGACAGGGAAGCGACGACTGACCAGCACACAACGACCGAGTGCATCGAGCGCACGGACGTCGGCGTCTCGATCAGCTGAAACTCAAACGCGGGAGCGGAACGAGAGACGAGGACCAGCTCAAAGCGAAGGTCAAGACAGAAACGCTGGACGAGGCGCGGGAAGACATGAACGAACTTCATGAATACCTGCACGGACTCGCCAAGGAGACGCGGCGCATCCAGCCAGACGGCGACGGCACCTAACGATTCCGAGACGGTTGCTCATCGATAGCGAGACAGGGGTAGTAATGGATAGACAGCTTTGACGCCGCTAAACTGGCGAACCCCCGTTTAAATAACTACGTTGGACACCCAAGATGGGCTCACAATCCAGATGGAAGCTGAAAGAGCAGCCCTCGACTCGTCGATACCGAATAGCCAAACCCGTTCGTTGGCTTTCGAGCGTGTCGAGACGTACCCACAATCCAGTGAAGTTAAAATAGTATTCCAAAGAATGATATACTAACGTATCGTACGTTGATTCGATGCCAGACCCCGCCCCAACGTTCGAGGACGTGAACGAGCGTGCCAAAGAGGACTGGAAACGTGATACCACGCCATTCGACCGCGTGCAGTCCGTGATACGCACGGCGTACGAGCCCATGAGCGCGGCGACCGTCGCCGAGAACGCCCTCACGTCGGAGCAGACAGCCCGCAAGCACCTCCGCTCGCTGGTCGACCACGGCTACGTGGCAGAGACCGCGTCCCCGGAGTCGAAGGGCACGCTCTATCAGCGAGCCAACGACTCGCTCGCCCTCGAGCAGGCACGGCGGATCCTCAACGAGACGGACACCGAGACGCTCTCGACGCGCGTCCTAGAAATGCGCGAGGAGCTTCGAGAGTACGCCGACCGATTCGGCGCAAACTCACCCGACGAAGCCGTTCGAGCCCACACGGATATCGACACTGAGACGCTCCTGGAGTGGCGAACGACGCGGCGGAACCTCGCCTTCGCCGAAGTCGCGCTCGCCCTCAGTGGGGTCGACGACGCCACTGGGGCCGCAAAAGCACTCTAATGGCCGACAACGACGGAATCCGGGATTCACACACGCTTCGAGGCGCTATCGACGTGACGAAGCTCGATGCGTTCCGAGACGCGTTCGTTGCCATCGAGCCTGCGGCGTCGGGCGAAATCGATGACCGGCTCGATCCCCGAGAGCTCCGGCTCACGATACCGTACGGCGTCGCCGAGGCAGAGAAAACCAGATTCACAGTTCGATGGACGACGGTGGACGACTACAACGTCCACTACTCAGATACGTCCGAACGAAACCTCCGGTGGGATCTTCACCCTCACGACTTCCCAGCACCGCCCGACGAACGACACTTCCACCCACCGCCGGATGCGTCGAGTACGGATACCGACGTCGAGGCGTCATGCCTCGGAGATCCCTCAGTTGATCTTGTTGCCCGGGCAGTTCACCTCTTGTGGCGACAGGCACTCGGCGAGGCGTCGATGACCAACATCAACGCCGGAACGAACCAGACTTAACCGTACTCAGTACAGGATGTCGTCCATCTATCTCGAGTTCAGCCCGTGTCCAGTGACTCAGCGGTACGAAAATCGGCCTGATTGCCGAGGTGGTTTATCGTCGCCGCTGAGTGGCGAGGCGACTGATCGTGACCGAGCACGCCGAACCTACCGAGTCGAGCGAACTTACTCCTGAACAACGTCTCTCGCCGACGAACACCCACGTACTCAGAGCGAGTATCGTGACGATCGACGACACGGAGACGCTTCGGGAGTGCGTCGCCTACGAGAATACACACCAGAATCGTGAACCGGTGCTTCGCTGGATCTCACAGCAGGCGGCGGAACTTCGATCGAAATGAATGAACGTCGTTGGAGGATACATGCGTCGAAATCGGGAGGGGGGACCTCCGAATTTATACGGATGGCTCGCCAAGGGAGCGTACGGAGTGTTCACGATATGATCGACGTTGAAGACAACATTGAACTCCTCCAGCAGTCGGGGCGATTTTCCTCCGAGGAGGAGTTCCTCGAGGAAGCGTTCCGCGCCCTTCTGGAGAAGCGCCCTGAGCTACGCGTCGATCTCGCCGTCGAGCAGTACAAAACCGGAAGCGTATCGCTCAACCGCGCTGCCGAGCTCGCCGGCTACAGTCCAGAAGAATTCAAAGAGATTCTCCGCGACCGCGGCGTTAGCCGCGATATCGCAATTCTTAGCGATGAGGAGCGGTCCGCCCGCCTCGAAAACCTCTAGCGGGGAGGGAGTGTGCTCGTCGACAACAATATCTTGAGTCCGCTCGCGAAAATCGAGCGGCTTGAGCTCCTGCCTGCGCTTTTCGATCAGGTCGGGACGGTTCCCTCTGTTCTGGATGAACTCCATCGCGACGAAGTAGCCGGCTACCAGTTCGTCGAGCGGATAGATGCGGTCAAATCCTATCGTGGCGGCTGGTTGCAGGTATACTCGCCAACAGAGTCTGAGGTTCAGCTCGCCGACGACATCATCAATGCATCGCTTTCGTTCACTGATGCGGAGTGCGTTGCCGTCGCAGCAGCTCGCGATGAGCGACTGCTGACCGACGACGGCCATGCTGCCGAGATGGCGTCCCAGCGAGATGTCGAAGTCTGGGACCTAAAGCTGTTACTTGAGGCAGCCCTTGTCAAAGGACACATCGAGACCGAGAGCGAACTCGAAACCGTAATCGATGCACTTCGAGAACGGGACGGATATCGGTTCTCCAACCAAGACCGGACCGACCTATTCGACCACCTCTGATTCAGCATCGAATATGAGCGACTCAAACGTGCGTAAGGCTCTCGACGAGAAGCACGAGCGGAACCGTGAGCAACGCATCGAGGCCGTCAAGCGCTGGGTGGCGTACATTAAATCCGAACCACCCGAGGTCTGGGGGCCCCAGCAGAACGCGGTCGTCGACGACCAGCTTGAGGCGGCGCAGAGTGTTGGCACATCGGCGCAGCACCAACAGCACGTCAAGGAGTCGCGGCGGACATCGCGGCCGTGAAAGACGACGACACGGCCGAGAACGAGTGGCTGGTCGGTCATCGTCCGACGCTACAGGGACGAGTTCACCGCCGGAGCGTCCAGACGATTTCCTCGATGATCTGGTCAAGGAGTGAATCGGTGAGCCGACCCTGCCACGGGTCGCCAATCACGTCGTAGTCGGGTGGTGGTTGGATGTTCGCAGCACGTGGTGTATGGAGTGAGAGCGGGAGGATGTAGGATTGCTCAGGTGTGCCACCCAGCTCTCAGTAGTGGTCGTAGAGTGGATGCGCGACAGCGTGATCCGTCGTCGTGAGCGTACACCTGACGAACTGTTCATCTTCGAACGGATGTGTTCGGGTACTAACGATGCAGAATATCCGGGCGACGTTCGCCCCGCTCTTGAACGGATCAACTGTCCAGACGACATCCCCCGGCTGGTAGTCGCGGCCAGCGACCTGCATCAGTGATCCGACGACTGGTGGGCAGCGCGGCCCCCACTGGACTGCTCCTCGTTGTCCGTCTCAGAGGGGTGTGGCTGGTTCGGTTGCGCATCCGCCCACGCCTGCGCTTCCTCCTCGCTCGTGATGAATGGGCCGTGTTCGAGCGTGAGTTTCGAGAAGACATCGGAAAATCGGATCGCCTCCGCGACGCGGCTCAGGTCGCGAGTGAGCGCCCAATGGTGCTTCCGATGCCGAACGAGCCCCCGCTCCTTGAGCCGTGAGAGGTTCGACCCGACCGTGTTCGGACTGCGGTCGATCGCGTTCGCGATTTCACCCCGAGTGAATGCGGCATCACGGTTCTCGAGGAGAAACTCGATGACGAGCTCGGAGGTCGTCCGCTCCGTCTCCTCACCGTCTTCGAACTCGTCGATGTCGATCGGCATACGCGGTAATATGGTGTGCTGGTGAATAAGTGTACGGGTGAATGGGTGTGCTGTCCGCTCGGATCAGTTTGTCGAGCCCCCGGAGCGGGCGGAGGCTCTCAGTGATGAGCGATACACCAGACCTAGATGTCCACCATCAAGCAGCGTTCAGTGACGACGGCGAGCTCGAAGTAACAGAGTCGAGCGTCGAGACATCCCTCGAGGACTTCGGCGCCGACGTCGACCACCGCGACCGTGAAACGCGACGTGAGCAACCCGCAGCCAGTGAGTTCGGCGTCGACGACCGCCCCGAAGTGCAGGACGCGGTCGAAGACGACGAGCAGGCCGCACTCTTCCCCGATACCGACGAGGACCAGAACATACTCCCTGGCGAGCGCGCGGCGACACGCTATCTCTTCGAGGACTAACCGTACAATAGAGAAACAGCAGCTATCAGGATGTTAACCAACGTTGGCGGCGCGGATGAGAGAGTGTTGGTTAATTCGCGATTCTAGCCATCTTCCTCGACACTCTCCAGAACGTCCCAGATAGTGAGGACCGAGAGATAGTTCTCGTAGTAGGTGTTGGAGAGTACGGCCCGGATCGTTGCTTCCGCGTTCCGGTCGTCCATGGCGATCCCGATGGAGTCGTGGTCAGTCGAGGCGAGGAGCATGATCGCAGTGCCAGCGAGACCAGCGTCGGTCTTTCGGAGTTCGTCTGGCGGAACATGCTCGATGTCCG
This sequence comes from Halarchaeum nitratireducens, assembly GCF_014647155.1. GTDB lineage: Archaea > Halobacteriota > Halobacteria > Halobacteriales > Halobacteriaceae > Halarchaeum > Halarchaeum nitratireducens. Next base: position 41,453 of record NZ_BMOQ01000008.1, read on the forward strand.
CGAGGCGCTGCTGGATCCGGTCCATCACGATTGCCGCCGTGGGACCGTTGTAGACACTCACACCCTCTTGGACAGGCTGAGAAACACTAATCCACGACTCAGTCCGTGCTTTGTGCAGCCAGTCAGTACTGATCCATCCCTGCTGTTCCTCGATTTCTTCGCGACCACGCTGACTCAGGTACAGCTGAATGCCTTCGTGTTTCACGTAGTCGACGAACGCTTGATAGCGGTCGTGTCCTGGACCGCCGAGAGTCCGCAGGAAACTCGTGTCCAGAACGAGCGCGCTTGGCAACGGAGACATCACCGGACTCACGCGTCGACGGTGTAGGGAGCGTCGTCAATGGCTCGCACGTGGACGTCTCCAGAGTAATCAGGAAATGCGGGGTCGACCGGACTGACACGACCGATGATCGCTTCGATGGCCTGTGAGACTGCGATGCCCGCAGCGGACGGAACATCGAGCGCAGTCGCGAGACCACGGCGAGTCTGCTCGCCCTGTAGGTATGCGTCCGTTTCGACGATTGCGTGGAGTAGCGTCGCTTCCCCATAGCGCTCGAGGAAATACTCGAGATCATCGTCGACGGTGCTCGCGCCATAAACTGCGATAACGACCGGTGAGACGACGATTTCGGCGGCCTCCGTCTCCCAGGTCCCAACAACTGGCTCGGCCGTCCAGAGCGCGGCGCCGTCTTCGTACTCATCGAGCTCTTCGGCGACGCCAAGTTCAGCCAGTTCGTTCGCATACTTGTACGCAGTACTCTTCACGATGCCTTGACGATCCATCGCTCGTTTAACCGTCGTTGGCGAGTTGAGGAGGAGGTCGGTATAGAAGTAAGCGAGATCGGCGTCCGTCAGGAGTCGCTGAACGGCGAAGAACATAGAGACACCCGACTCCTCACACCCACGTTTTCCGATTGGTGCCCCAGCCATGATAGTTCATAGTACGCGAACTATAGACTAAAAGATTGCGCTGTCACGAGGCCGTTTGTCGGCCCCGGGAGGGGTGCGGTGCGCGCCCGAGTGGCGCGTCGTCGCGAGAGAGTCCATGAACGACACAGAAATAGAGTCAGCGGTCTCGTTCGAGGAATCGGAGTCGCGAAACGAGGCGATGACCGAGACGATCGAGACATGGATTGACGACCTCATCGCCCACGTCGAGGACGCACGCGGGAGTGAGGCGTAGTGGGGTAACGGCGCTCGAAGAAGAGGAGAAAGACCCGACGAGCGACCGCGAGCGCGTCCTCCTCGACGGCGAGCCACCGGATCCGGTCGATATCCCGAGCGGCTGCGCGTTCGCCCCGCGCTGTCCGAAGGCGACCGCGGAGTGCCGAGAGGTAGAGCCGGGTCTCGACGAAGCCGGCGACGGCGCGCACAGCGCCGCCTGCTACTTCCCAGTCGACGGTGAGTCGCACGACAGTGACCGAACGGAGAGCAACTCGATGTCGAGTACGACGGCCGACGACTGAGACACACGCTCGCCACCACCCACTCCCGATGTGCCCGCCCGCTCACCCCGACCCACTGCCGTCCGCTTCCACGCCCAGCAGCGGCGCGATAGTCGCCGTCGATACCGCCCTATCCCCCGGAGCACCGGACGATGAGTGACGGGGATACATCGGCACGTCCGTCACGTGCCGCCATTCCACGGACCGTCGGAATCTGCGTCGCGGCCGCGGCCGCCGCGTGGGGGGCGTTCGTTCCCGCCGTCGCCGTCCCGCCACCCATACAGGACGCCGTCGCCGTCTTCGCGTTCGCGCTCGCACTCTGGCTCACCGACGCGCTCCCGTACGTCGTCACGAGCGTCCTCACGATCGTCCTGTCCTCTCGAGCGCCGATCTCGCAGAAGTGAACTGGGGGATCCTCTTCCTCGTCGGAACGATGTTCTCTCTCCTCGATCGACTGGAAGCGACCGGTGCGTTCGGCTACGTGGTCGATACACTCACCGCGATCGTCCCCTTTCACGCGCTCTCGCAGTGGGAGGGAGTCGTCGTTTTGCTCGCATTCGCGGTCGGCATGCGCGTCGTCTTCTCGACCGGCTCGGCCGCGCTGCTAGTCGTGCTCCCGGTCGTCCTCCGCGTCGGCACGAGCGTCGGTATCGCCCCTGTTCCGCTCGCACTCGCCACCGTCCTCGTGGTCGGAGCGACGACCGTTTTCCCGTTTAACACGACTGCAGTACTCGTCGCGATGACGCACGGCCCCATCGATTCGATGGATGTCCTCCGATTCGGGCTCGTCACCGCGATTTCGGCGCTCGTCGTCGTCGCTCTCTCTTGGCTCCTCTACTGGCCGTTCGCTCTCGGCGTGATCCGGTAACGGACTACCTCCGGCACAGCGGCACCGAACTCGGTACCGGTCGGGAGGGACGTGTGGTGGCGTACTATCCTTACGCGAGTCGCGCTTCTCACACCGAGCGTGCTCTTCGCCGTCGCGTATCGACGCGGCAGCCGCCACGACGCCGCCCTCGAGACCGCGACTGACCTCTCCCAGCTCGCATAGCTATGGAAGCCACCTACGTCCGCTTCGATGATCTTGAGGAGTGGGCCGCGTTCTACAAGGCGGGGATTGTGCCCGCGCTCCGCGACGTCGTGGCAGGTTTAACCAACGGGATGTGATAGTTCGATGCGGGTGTTGATTAAATAGTTTTCCAGTGCCGACGAAGAGTGGGGTAACGGCGCTCGAAGAAGAGGAGAAAGACCGACATGTTTGTCGTCTGCGATGAGACCGCGACCGCCACATTGGTTCGTCGGGCTGCGGGTCACGCCTCGCGGGGGTCGAAGACGTCACGGCGGAGGCCCTCACGAACCGGTTCGTGCTCGGCGTCTGAAGGCGGTGGCGCGGTCACGAGCGTCGCTTCCAGACGTGTCTCCTCGTCCGCGCGTACCCCGCGCGCTGCGCCGGCCTCGACGACGACCACGTCACCGGGTTCAACCCGACGCGTCTCCCCGGCGTCGCGGACGATGCCGCGTCCGGACTGCACCGTAATCGCGACGTCGCTCGCAGGGGCGTGCACCGGGATGAACTGTCCGGGGTCGAAGAACCCGAGGACGACCTTCTGTCGCTCGCTCTCGAAGACTGTCTCCGCGTTGAACGCCTCGTCGTCGTACGCCCGCTCTGCGTCAAAGCTTGTCGCGACCATCACGTGGAAACTCGCACGTCCCGATCGTCACATTTCTCCCGAATCTGTTCGGCCACTCTCAGGCCGAAGCGGTCGGGCACGCCGGCGACGCTAGCTCTGGGAGCCAGCCCGGACTGCAGCGGTCGTCGGGGCATCGCCATACATCCGGCAGAGCATGTTGGAAACGGACGCAATCGACGAGCCCTCGAACTGCGACACGTTCACACGAGGGGGCGGCGTGAACTCGAGCCTCGACGCGAGTGGGAGCCCCGATGTGTCGATGATTAACTAACGGTCTGGAAAGAGAGCGAGTATGTTGGTTAGGGTTTGTCGGCGCCCACGAAGGGCGGGGCGCACAGACCCCGTTTTCGAACGATGACCGAACACGACCTCGAAAGAGTCCTCGGCGAAGCGGTGCACGTCGCGAACGAATTTCCAGCGATCACGAACGACGTCGACGACGCGCTCCACGAATACCTGCGGTACGCCGTTCTCCGACTCCTTGAAGGAGACACCACCAGTCGCCTTGAACCGGCGGTCGATGTGACTGTCGGATACGGGATGGACGCAGCGATGGCGGACAGCTGGCGCTCAACGGTCTCTTGGTGGCACGAGTTGCCCGTTCAGGACGACTGCACGCGCTTCCGTGTCTTCTACCCCGACGACATCGCACGTGTCCCGCGAGCGGTCAGTGACGTGATGAATGTGCGCGGTGCGTGGCGCGTCTGGTCGGGTGATGCCCGCGACGTCGGCGCCTACAACAGCCAGGGTCGACACGAAGTCCATTACTGCTGGCCGATCGGCCACCCCATCGAGAGTCAACTCGACGCCCGTCTCGACCGCGACGACTAGCGGGCCACGCCCGACGGGGGTTGTACGGGCGACCTCCGAGTGCGCGAGATCGTGAGTGACCAAACACATTCGGCAGGTCTCGAAGCGCGGACGCAGCGCGCACTCAACGAAGAGATGGTTGTCTCTCTCCTCGCAAAAGGTGGTCAGTACGAGGTCCGCTCATTCGGACGCGTCTACGACGTCGACATCATCACCGAGACGTGCACCTGTTCCGACTGGCAGCAGCGCAAACCTGATGGCGGCTGCAAGCACCTCCGTCGCGTCGACCACGAGATCAAACAGGGGCATGTCCCCCGTCCAGATGGCCGCCTTCCGATGTAGACGTAGGTAAGTGATACTCGCTTCCCACCCCCCCATTTGCAAAGTGAGCTAGCGGGAGGGAACCCACCCCGAATCCCCACAGCATCGCTTGATTCTGGAGAATTAGACCATCAATTAAGGATCGTCAGCGAAACCAACACTAGAACATTGTGTTCATTGGTTGTGTTCACTACATTCATTATGTGTGTTCATGGAGTTCAAAAATGAATGTGTGTGACGTAGATTGATAATGAATGAACTCCATGTCGAGAGTATGTTAGCGTACTCGACGTACAGTGAGGCTGGCGGTGTTGGTAAGACCACGACTGCCGCAAACCTCGCTGTCGCGCACGCCCGCGCTGGCCTGAAACCACTCGTCGTCCCCCTCGACCCTCAAGACGGCGATCTCTCGCGGCTCTTCGGCGTCGACGACCAGCGCACCGAGTCCGTCGATAACCTCGTCCGGCACATGATTCGCCGCCCAAAGGGCGAGTTCGACGACCTCGTTCGTACCGTTGAAGGAGTCGACATTATCCCCGAGCACAACATGCTCTCGGACCTCTCCGAATACCTCCAACGCGAGAAGGACCAAGCCGAAGCGATGGGCGAAGCATTCGGGATGCACGCCCAACTCCTCCGCGTCCTCCAAGAAGCCAACGTCCCTGAGGACTACGATGTCCTCATCTGCGACCCCCCTGCAACTGAAGGACCCCATCTCTACAATGCCATTCACGCTACTCGCTCTCTTGTTATCCCTGTCGAACCCAGTGCGAAAGGCCGTGCCGCCGTCGAGGGGCTTGAATCCCTCGTCGCCGGCTTTGAAGACCAACTCGATATCGAAGTTGGTGTCCTTGCTGCGCTTCCAATTGGTTTCAAAGATACGCGCGATCAGCGCGCCATCATGAACGAAATCGACTACCCGATTCCCGAAGTCATCGGCGAGCGTGCCTCCCTCATGGAGGGGTGCTGGATGGAACAATGCTCGGCGTTCACCTACGTTCGGAAGCACCGTGACCGGCGACGTGACTACGAACTTGAGACGCTCGCCCAGTTCGACCGGGTTGCCCGGCATCTCGAGGAACAGGTTGGCTTGGAAGCACCGAACCCACCGCAGCCCGGTGACGTCGAGCACGAGGTGCTACAAGCATGACCGGGATGAAAGAAGGTGCTGGGGATGATCCGTTCGCCGATGATCCTACACCCGACACCGATTCTAACTCCGACGCAGCCGAACCCGTAGAGGCCGATAACGCGAGCGCCGAAAGTGCGGCGTCTTCAGCGAGTGAGTCAGGACAGCCGATGCAGATTCCATACAAGTTCCGGCGAGACGGGGTGCAAGACGGCCGTGACCGTGTGCCGCTCTTCCTCCAGCCAGAAACCAAGAACGCTGAACGGGATGCCCTCCGAGAACTCGAAGGCCGTTTCAATGGTAATGTCTCACTCACAGACCTCCGGGAAGCGCTCATGATTGTCGGCCTCGACCATCTCAACGAAGTCGAAACCGAACTCGAGGAGTGGGGCTATGGGATGACCTTCGATTGAACTCATTAGTAAGACGAACTTCCGCTCTTAGAAGGGTCGCCGCGCTCGCAAGTGAACGGTGGGTCACGACTGGAGCTGAGATTGGAGAGAAGACCAACCACCTCTGACAATCCGACCGGTAGTGAAGCCGATGAAGCCGAACATGATTCCTCCTACGATAGAACCGAGGACTAGGTAGCCGACCCAGACGGCAAACCCGGACGGATTTGCGTATCCCAGTGGCAAGAGACTCAACTCGTGACCGAGAGTTCCAGCGAATCCGGCTGTGGAGATAAACCAACACATCTGAAGACGAGCACGGCGGTATGAAACAGCTGCCGTGATCACTATTGAGATCGTGAATAGATACGGCAACAAATCGAACAAGAAGAGAGATTGAGTGAGTCCGAGTGCCTGCCGTGCAAACCAGAAAATGAGCGAGACGGTGAAGAACGTACTTCCTATTATGAGTGCTTTCTCGTCAGACATTCCTTGTCTCTCCGAGAACCATCCCTGAGTTGTCCAACTGTCAGAACGCGGTCGCCCCTGACGTATTAGATACCTCACAGCCGAGTACACGAAGAGTGAGAGGAGACTGCCGATAAAAGCAGCAGATACGTACTCTGGTGCTGCTTCTCCGCCACCCCCAGCGTAGTCTAAGAAAGGAAGGGAGTCTGTGAGAGCAGCATGGACGAGGACGCTCACTCCACTTGCAACACTGATTGCGCCAACAGCCTGCTTGAACACACGGAGCAACCCTGGCTTCCTGGATTCTTGCCCAATGAAGAAGACGAACGGGTTCTCTTCTGGGGCGTAGATCTTCATCTCCCTCCCTCGATTTGAGTACTGTGTTCCAGCGACTCGGATTAATTCTGCCTCCTGCAGTTTATCCAGATGGTATGATGTGTTTTGTATCGAGGTTTCGGCGCGTTCTGCAAGATCAGATGCCGTCCCCGGTTCTCTGTATACCTCTTCTAATAGCAACCGAGCTTTCTCCGCAGTTAGTGCCTTAAATACGTCTCCCGCTTTCTCGTCGGTGAACTCTCGAATCTCGATTGCTCCTTCTTGTGATCCCGTAATATCGGGGCGAGGTGATGGGAGGAGCGACATTACAGGAGATTCAGAGTTTTACCACTTACAAGTTCGGTCATTATCTGAAATCCTACCAACCGTATCCATACTGGTTGTGAATATAGTAGGCACTCGTGCCGAAAACATATCCGCCAGATAGACCGAATGAACTGGATGAGTAACATGCGAGGGTACGGAAAACATCCGTCGGGAATTAGACCACGCAGAAAAGGAACTTTAAGTCCCTTTGTGGATCATAGTATCAGGTATGTGTCACGTACGGTAGTCGACCTGTTCTGCCGTGGAGAGTACGACTCGAGCTGTGGGCAGGGGCTGTTCGCTCAGCCGACCATCTGCAAACCATAACTTCCCAACCCGGAACGGGCGGCCTCTCCGTGAGCGGCGGGGAGGGTACCACTGAGCCGTGTAGGAGGCGTATTCGGTCGTTGCGGTGGTCTCGGTGTTGTCGGGGCGATCTATGCTGTGACGAGCGCTGTGCGTTCAGTCGTCTCGGAGGCTCGGATGTGTCTCCTGTGCGTCCGGGTGCGGGTCGGCGAAGCGCTCGCGCATCGTCTCGCGCGAGTGCGCTTCGCGGCGCTCTCGCTCGGCCGCGTCGAGCTCCTCACAGCCGGGCGGGAGGTCGCGGCCGCGATCGGTGAAGTAGCCGTCGGGCGTGACCCAGTCGTGGTAGAACGGCCGATCGTCGTCCTCGAGGATCGTCGCGCCCACCTCCGCACCGTGGCCGGCGCAGACGACCGCCTGATGGGGCTTCCCGGCGAGGCGGCCGGCCGCGTAGAGGCCCGGGACGCCCGTGCGGCCGCGCTCGTCGACGTCGACGTACGTCTTCCCGCGCTCGACGAGCGAGACGCCGTCGACCGCATCGAGGTAGCCCGTCTCGCCCTTCGTCGCGGCGACGACGTAGTCGGCCGCGTAGGCGTCGCCGTTCGTTCGGACCGTGAAGCCGTCGTCGTCGCGCTCTGCGTCGGTGACGTGCGCCGTGCGGCGGGTACAGCCGGCGGTGTCCGCCTGTTCGCCGAGGAGGCCGAGAAGCCGTCGGGGATTCACGCCGGCGGGGAAGCCGGGGAAGTTCTCGAGGTGGGCGTTCCGGCGGAGGATGGAGTCGCCCGCGTCGAGGACGAGTGTCGTGAGATCGTTCCGGCCGGTGAACGTCGCGGCGGAGAGTCCCGCGACGCCGCCGCCGACCACGACAACATCATATCGTTCCTGCGTCGAACCGTCCTGATCCGCTGTCCCGTCCATACTTTTAGGCTAGCCTAAATAGTAATAGTGGTGTCGGTTCCAACGCCAAGCGTACCGCAAGTACCTATCGAGGCGTTTGATGCAGCTATTGTGTCTATTCGAATCGAGTACGGCTACTCACCGGGGTACGACTAGCGGGCACGCTCTCTCACGTTATTAGGCTCGCCTAAAGTTCGAAGAGGTTATGTGTTTTTAGGCGAGCCTAACATTTATGGCACGAAGACGCCAGGTACTCGCAGGTAGCGCCGGACTCATCGCAACCGCCCTCGCCGGCTGTAGCAGCAGCGGCGGCGACGAGACGAACGCGGCCACCACGTCGAGCGCCGACTCGACCACGTCGACGACCGAGAGCGGGCCGACACCGTACACGGTCGAAATCGAGCCGAACGATCCCTACACGTTCGAGGCGGTGCCCGAGACGTACGGGGTCGGCACCAGCCCCTTCATCGACATGGGGATGGCGCTCGGCATCCACCCGAGCGCGACGACCGGCCTCGAACGTGCCCCGCTGAAGTTCTACGACCTCCTCGATCTCGGGTTCGACGAGAGCGAGGTCGTCAAGCTCGCCAGCGGCGCCGAGTCCGGCTACGACAAGGAGAACTTCTACGCCGCCGACGCCGACGTCTGGCTCATCTCCCGAGAGAGCATCAGTAGCTTCGTCGACTGGGACGACTCCGACTTCGAGGAGATCGAGTCCCAGACCGGTCCCTTCCTCGGCACGACACTCCGATTCGCCCCCCAGATCGCGTTCAAGGACGAACCGAACCCGTACACGATGTACGAGGCCTTCGAGAAGGTCGCGAAGATCTTCCAGCGCCAAGAGCGGTTTGCGGCGTGGCAGTCGATGCACGACGACCTCATGAGCACCATCGAGGAGGGCCTCCCCCCTGAGGACGAACGCCCTACAGTCGCCGCCATCTGGCGCGGCGTCAGCCCCGACTCCGGACAGTTCCGCATCGCTCCCCTCCACCGGCTCGCGAACAACACGAAGTCCTACTACCGCCTCGGCATGCAGGACGCCTTCGAGGGCCACTACCCCGACGGCCCCATCGGCTACGAGGAACTCCTCGACGTCGATCCCGACTACATCGGTGCCGTCGGCGCGCTCACCTCCTCCACGCACGAGGAGTTCGTGAACACCGTCGTCGAGCCCTTCGAGAACAACGGGAACGGACAGCAGCTCAGCGCCGTCCAGAACGGCAACGTCATCCGGAGCGCCGGCCAGTACATGGGCCCGATCGTCGATATGTTCTCGACGGAAGCCGTCGCGAAGCAGGTCTACCCCGAGACCTTCGGCGAGTGGCCTGGCCCCGTCGGCGAGCTCGCCGAGGACGAACGGCTCTTCGACCGCCAGCGCCTCCTCGACATCGTCAACCGAGACTTCTAACCCTCGATGAGCAAGGTCTCTGACATCCTCGCACAGCGCCGCTCGGAGTGGGGCGAGTGGTACGCGAACTCGAAACTCGCCGGCGTCGCGCTCGGGAGCCTCGGGATCCTCCTCGGCGCGACCCTGTTACAGGTGAGCTTCGGCGCCTATCCGCTCACGCTCGCCGAGGCGTGGCACACCGTCTTCGACCCCGAGATCGTCCTCAGCCTCAGCGCGTGGCGCGCGTTCCTCCTCGGCGGCGGCATCCCCGAGTGGTTCACGCGCCAACAGCTCATCGTCTGGAACATCCGCCTGCCGCGCATCCTCGTCGGCGTCCTCGTCGGCGCGAACCTCGCGGTCTCCGGCGCGATCTTCCAAGTCGTCACGCGGAACGAGCTCGCGAGCCCGTACGTGCTCGGCATCAGCGACGGCGCCGGCCTCGTCGTCCTCGTCACGCTCACCTTCATGTCGAGCTACCTGCCGCTGCTACCGATGCTCGCCGCCATCGGCGGGACGATCGCGTTCCTCATCGTCTACCTGATCGCGTGGAAGAACGGCACGTCGCCCGTTCGACTCGTCCTCGCGGGCGTCGTCGTCGGGACCGTGTTCAGCTCCGTCCAGCGTGCGCTGTTCTTCTTCATCGACGACCTCAGCGTCGTCATGTCCGCCCAAGCGTGGCTCTCCGGGTCGCTCCTCGGGACGGACTGGGGGCAGGTGCGCATCGCGCTCCCGTTCACCGTCCTCTCGATGGCGCTTGCGCTCGCCGTCACCCGCGAACTCGACGTCCTCCTCCTCGGCGAGGAGACAGCCTCCTCGCTCGGGATGCCGGTCGAGAAGATCCGCTTCGCCGTCGCGGGCATCGCCATCCTCTCGACGGCCGCCGCCATCGCCGTCGCGGGACTGGTGGGGTTCGTCGGCCTCATCGTCCCGCACATGGTGCGCAACATCGTCGGCAGCGACTCCAAGCGCCTCTTACTGGGGTGTCTCTTCCTCGGGCCGGCGCTCCTCGTCGGCGCCGACGTCGGCGCGCGCCTCGCGCTCAGCCCCATCCAACTCCCGGTCGGCATCATCACGGGCCTCGTCGGCGGCCCCTACTTCCTCTACCTCATGCGCAAAAAGGAGGACTTGGGGTCGGTCTGACGGGGGACACGTTCCAGACATCATTCATACGATACATGCACACCAAGGTTGACGAACGCACTCGACCGTCCGAAACGACACCAGACCCAGCTTTCAGCGTTACCGACCTCGACATCGGCTGTCTTGGGCTGACCGATCCGGTCATCGACGGCGAACCCGTCCGGGTTCCACCGACTGTTCTCACCACGTTCATCGGACCGAACAAGCTCAGGAAGCGCACGCTCCTGCGGGGGATCGCCCACCAGCTCACGTCCGAGGGAGCGATCGGCTCGCTCCACTTGATCGAGGACGACGAGACCACCGGTTCCGAAACACTGGTGGACCGCGACCGCTCGGCCGACGACTCGGGTGTGGGTGCGTGACCACGATGGCCCGCTCCGATGACGCGTCCGATCGCCCGCCCGTCCTCGAGACGGACGCTCTCACGTATCGGCTCGGGGACCGGACCGTGCTCGACGCCGTCTCCGTCGCGGTGGCGGACGGCGAAACGCTCGCGGTCGTCGGACCGTCCGGCGCCGGGAAGTCGACGTTGCTCCGCTTGCTCGTCCGACTGGACGAACCGGACGCCGGCACCGTTCGCTTCGAGGGCCGCGACTATCGGACGCTCGACCCGCGGACACTCCGCGAGCGGGTGGGACTCGTCCCGCAGCAGTCAGCACTCGTTGACGGCACCGTCCGCGAGAACATCACGCTCGGCCCGCGGCTCCGCGATGAGCCGGTCGACGACGCGGCGGCGGAGCGACTGCTCGTGCGGCTCGGCCTCTCGGGCACGATGGAGCGCGACGTCAATGCGCTCTCCGGTGGCGAAGCACAGCGGGTGGCGCTCGCGCGAACGCTCGTGAACGACCCGGACGTGCTCCTCCTCGACGAACCGACCGCGAGCCTTGATGCAGACACCGAGGCGACCGTCGAGACCGTTCTGTCCGACCTCGTGGACGAGCATTCGCTTACGGCTGTCGTCGTGACGCACGATATCGCGCAGGCGGCGCGGCTCGCTTCGGACGCGCTCGTCTTCGACGGTGATGGCGGCGTTGAGCGCGAATCGACCGCTCGTCTCGCGGAGGTCGACGAGTGATCGACTCCCCACTCTTTGATCCGGCACTTATGCGTGGACTGGAGCAGGTCGCCGCGGCGCTCGTGCTCGCGGCCGTCGTCGTCGGGATCGTCTCGCTGCGCGGTCTCGCGCTCGAACGCGAGTGGGGACTCGCGATTGGGCGCGGCTTCGTCCAGATCATGCTCATGGGCTCGGTGATCGCGCTTCTCCTCTCGGTTCCGGTCGCCGCGAGTGCGTTCGTCATCCTCGGGATGATGCTCGGTGGCGCATGGATCGCTCACTCTCGCGCGGGTGAAATCCCGGGTGCGTTCCGAATCGCGACGGCCGGCATTGTTCTCGGCGCCGGCGTGGTGATCGTCGTGATGACGGCTGTCGGCGCCATCGAAGCGAGAGTCCGCGACCTCGTGCCCGTCGGGAGCATGATCGTCGCGAACGGGATGAAGGCGAGTTCGCTCGCGCTCGATCGCTTCGGCGACGAGGTTGAGACCCACCGTGAGGAGATTGAGGCGACGCTCGCGCTCGGCGTCACGCCCTCGCGGGCGATCGCTCGGCACGTCGAGCGTGGCGTTCGGGCAGCGCTTATCCCGACGGTTGATTCGATGCGCAGCCTCGGCTGGGTGTGGATCCCCGGACTGATGACCGGGATGATCCTCTCCGGCGAAGACCCGATCTACGCGGCCGAGTACCAGTTCGTCGTGATGGCGATGATCTTCGCCGCTGCCGGCCTCGCCAGTCTTACCTGTGGTGCCCTCGTCGAGCGCTACGCGTTCACCGACGCCCACCAGCTCCGCTCGTTCCATGGTGAGTCGTGAGGCACGCCGAACGCTCGTGGCGATCGGGACGCGGTCCGACGTGGCTTTGACGCGTGACGCGACCGCAGGTGTGAACGGTGCTGAGGTCATCTGTCAGAACGTATCTCCCAGCCCTTCCGAGGATAGGAGCAACGGCTGGTTGGCACAACCATTGACGGACCTGTTTGTTGACATCCCACCTGCGCTGAAGCGCGGAGAGAATGTCAATCGCTAGTCGGTCGCCACCGACTCGGGCTCCGTCGACCCGCCCGCGCCGGACGTGACGGTCTCGTCGACCTGCGTGTAGACGAGGACGAACCCGACGACGGCGAGCGCCGCTCCGAGCGCGAACGGCGCGGCGTACGTCGTGCCGAACGGCACGTGGATCTCGACGAGGTAGCCGGCCGAGAGCGGGCCGACCGCGGTTCCGAGACCGAACGCCATCGTGAGCACGGAGAGCGTCGTCCCCGAGTTCCGGCCGCGGGCCAGGTCGCCCGCCAGCGCCATCGCTGGCGCGAACACCGCCGCCGCGGCGATTCCCTGTACGAAGCGCGCGAGGGCGAGGCCGAGCGGCGTCGTGACGATTCCCTGCGCGAGCACCGACGGGACGAGCACGACGAGCGCCCCGAGGATGAACGGCTTGCGGCCGTACCGGTCGCTCATCGATCCGATGACGGCCTGGAAGAGGACTTGGGCGAGAACGAACGCGGAGAACTCGATACCGAACAGGAACGCCGTCTGGTCGAGCGTCGCGTTGATCTGCGTCTCCAGCGGTTCGATCATCGCCATCCCGATGGACTTCGCGACGGCGGTCCCTCTTCCCATGGGGGACTTCTCGACGATCCCCTCACTGATGTAGCCGTAGACGCTGCTATCTGGACCTCTGACGTAGAGTAGGCGACACGGTCATCTTCAGCGAGTTCAGAGGCCACCACACCGGGTTCGGTATACTTCGACGAGGGCGTACTCGGAGCCCCTGACTCACCTAGTTCCGAATCTGTCTCGACGAGTCCTCCTCGTCGACAGTCGATTTGCTCAAGGACCTCGTAGGATTCGAGCACGACACTCTCAGATCTGTGGTTGAACCACTCACGGAGAGCAGTTTCAATTCGATCCTGGGTCGCGTCCTGTCGCCGCTCGATATCGAGTTAGTGGCGTTTGGTTTCTCGTTACTTCGATGGAGAGGGGCGGAACTCAATTTCGAGCAGGTATCGATGTTGTGCGTCAGATTGAGCAATCTGCTCATAAGAGAGTGTCTGGTCTCCAATTGCGAACTCGCCCATATACGTACTTATCTGAACAGACAACGTTGATTAACGTTACTAATACCTGATAAAATTATGGATTTAACCGAATACCGGATACTGGGTCGGGATGTCTCTCCGGCGCTCTATACGTTGGAATTTGGCTCCTCAGAGGCTCTAGTCGGCTCTTTTGGCCCACTACGGTAATTCTCTGACACACTCGATCAGCTCTTCTTCGGTAGTCCAGCTGTAGAGCGGTCCACGTCCCAGAGCATGTCGAAAATCGCAGTTTGCATTCCGCTGTATAGTTTTTCGAGATTGACGCCGGTGTCGACCTCGTCGGAGCTGACGGACTCATACTCACGCTTGAGGACGTACGTTTTCGCGAAGTACTCCTTGAGCACCGTGAAGTAGCCCTGTTCGATCAGGAACCCACCTTGGTCGTGTTCGGTGACGCCTACGATGTAGTCGGTGTAGTCCGCTAAGATTCGGAACTTGAGGTAGGTATTCACCCATTCGCTTCGGATATCGACTATCAGGAAGGCGTAGGTGTCTGCGCGGCGATTGAGGCGGTCCTTGACGAGTTGGAGTCGGTGAATCTCTGGTCGACCGTAGCTTCCGAGGACGAAGTAGGCGCGTTCAGTCGTGAAGATCGGGGTGAGTTCTGCGATACTCTGTTTGAGGGCCTCGTATTCGCTGGGAGTGAGGGATGTTTCGTGGAGATACTCCTCGGCTTTCTCCGCGAGTTCCTCGGCGAGGTAGTCAACCGTCTCTTCGAGACTCCTACTGGAAAGAAGTCCGTCTAGCGGGATGAATCTAGTGCTGGCGCAGCACTGTAGCCTATCAGCGGAAAAGCCCATGTAGCGGACAGTCTCAATCTCGTCTAGTGCGTCAGTTGCGACGTGACCAGTTCACTAGACATCTCGCCCATCCCGCGCCGTCCGTCGTAATCGACGGCGGCCGAATATCCTCATTGAGTGCCACCAGTAGATCGCGAGCGTATTCTCACTACGCGCACCGCAGTAGTTGAGGCTGGGCCACTCAATGCATATGATCCCAATCCTTGAGTACCTCAAGTTTAGTTGTATTACATCAATCGAGTTGGGAAGGATTTATGTGGCAGCTCCTACCACCAGATATTGCGGTCAAAATCGAGAGACACCACATATGGGGTTAAGACCCTGGAGGATTAAGCAGTGGCAACTATGAACTGTCCGGACTGCGGGAACGAGCGAACACGCGTCATCGATACAGGGGCTAGTGCCGACGGAACCTCTGTCCGACGGCGCCGCGAGTGTCAACGCTGTTCGTTCCGCTTTACGACCTACGAACGTCCGGAGTGGGAGTCCCTCCAAGTGAAAAAACGCGACGGAACCATCGAATCTTTTGACCGACAGAAACTCCGCGCAGGCATCGAGCGAGCCGTTGAGAAGCGGGATGTGACCGAGACAACAGTGACTGCTCTCGTTGACGATATCGAGAGCGAACTGCAAGGTCGAGAGGCACGTATCGTCTCTTCGAGTCTCATCGGTGAACTCGTCTCCGAGAACCTCCGCACGCTCGATAAGATAGCCTACATTCGATTCGTCTCCGTTTACAAAGCATTCTCTGAGCCGGAGGAGTTCCTGAGAGAACTTGATGCAGTCCTAGATGCAGAACTCGATGACTTCGAAGCCTCGAACGGTTCACTATGACACAAACACACGCAAATCAAACGAATGTTCGGTCGATTCTCGACCGGGCGAGCATGGCCCACGTCCAGACGTACAGCGAACGGCGGAAACAGAAACCAACCAACAGAGGACGACTCCTCCGGAGTACGTGCCAATGACTGAAAACGAGACCACAGGTGGGGATCCAGAGCCCGACATCTTCTCCGAACGAACGCATCTCAAACCGTACGAATACCCCGACGTCCTCGAATACAAAGACGCGATACGGAACAGCTACTGGGTTCACACGGAGTTCAACTTCTCAGGAGACGTTCAAGACTTCAAGGTCAACACGACTCCCGCCGAGAAGACCGTCATCAAGCGGACGATGCTGGCCATCGCGCAGATCGAGGTCCAGGTCAAGACGTTCTGGGCAGACATCTACGACGAGATGCCCAAAGCAGAGATCGGGAATGTCGGCATGACCTTCGCCGAGAGTGAGGTCAGACACATGGACGCGTACAGCCACCTCCTCGACATCCTCGGAATTGCGGAGGACTTCGAGGAGGTGACCGACGTCCCCGCGATCGAGGAGCGGATCGGCTACCTCGACGAATACCTCGAGAAGACCGAGAGCGACGACACACAGGAGTACGTGATGAGTCTCCTCCTGTTCTCCACGTTCGTTGAGCACGTCTCGCTGTTCTCGCAGTTCCTCATCATGACGAGCTTCGACAAACACGAGAAGAAGTTCAAGGGGATCGCGAACGCCGTCGAAGCGACCAGCAAGGAGGAGCAGATTCACGGCCTCTTCGGTGTTGAACTCGTGGAGATGATCCGCGAGGAGAATCCGGAGCTCTTCGACGAGGACTTCGAAGCAGAGATCCAAGCGGCCTGTCAGCAGGCGTTCGAGGCGGAGATGAAGATCCTCGACTGGATCTTCGGTGAGGGCGAACTCGAGTTTCTTCCCCGGGCGCACGTCAATGCGTTCCTGCGGGATCGGTTCAACCAGAGCCTCGAGAACGTCGGTGTCGAGCCGATATTCGACCCGGACGACGACCTGCTCGAGGAGACGCGGTGGTTCGACGAGGACATCATGATGACGAAGGACAACGACTTCTTCAGCAAGCGATCGACCACGTACAATAAGCACGCGCAGAGCGTCACCGCGGAGGACATGTTCTAACGATGGCACAAGCAGACACAGCACTCGACGACGTACACGAACAGCACGACGAACCGTTCTACTGGCTGAACGAGGATAGCAGGGCGTTCCTCGACGAGGGGTACCTGCTCGAGGGCGTCACCGCCGAGGAACGGGTCAGGGAGATCGGCGAGCGAGCGGAAGAAATCCTCGACGACGACGGCTTCGCGGACAAGTTCTACGACTACATGAGTCGGGGCTTCTACAGCCTCGCGAGTCCGATCTGGTCGAACTTCGGTCTGGACCGCGGCCTGCCCATCAGCTGCTTCGGGAGCTACATGGAGGACAACATGGAGAGCATCCTCTACACGCAGGCCGAAGTGGGCGAGATGACCAAGCTGGGCGGCGGGACCAGCGGCTACCTCGGCGAGATCCGGCCCCGAGGCAGTCCGATCACGAACAACGGCAAGAGCAACGGGAGCTACAGCTTCACCGAGCTGTTCGACACGATCATCAACGTCGTCAGCCAGGGGGAGACGCGACGCGGCCAGTTCGCGGGGTACATCGACGTCGAACACGACGACCTGGACGAGTGGCTCAACATCAAGACTGAAGGCGACCCCATACAGGACATCTACTACGGCGTCATCATCGGTGACGACTGGTTCCAGGCGATGGTCGACGGTGACGAGGAGAAGCGAGAGACGTGGGCAGAAATCATCGAGACGCGGATCAACATCGGTGTCCCGTACATCATCTTCCGCGACAACATGAACGACGGGAAGCCGCAGGTCTACAAGGACAAGGGCTACGAGATCAACGCCTCCAACCTGTGTACCGAGATCGCGCTGCCGGCCACACCAGACGAGAGTTTCGTCTGTTGTCTCTCGTCGATGAACGCGCTCCACTACGACGAGTGGAAGGACACCGACGCAGTCGAGACGCTGACGCGGTTCCTCGACGCCGTCATGGAGGAGTTCATCCAAGAGGCGGAGGGGACGCAGTTCATGGAACGCCCAGTGCGGTTTGCGAAACGGCACAGGGCGATCGGTATCGGCGTCCTCGGCTGGCACAGCTACCTCCAGAGCGAGATGATTCCGTTCGACAGCATGGAGGCGATGGAGAAAAACGAGGCGATCTTCCGCACCATCAAGGAGCGAAGTTACGAGGAGAGTCGTCGGCTCGCCGAGGAGTTCGGTGAGCCGGAGGTGCTTGAGGGCTACGGTCGCCGGAACGCGACGACGATGAGCGTGGCCCCGACGAAATCCAGCAGTGTCATCCTCGGGCAGGTCAGTCCGAGCATCGAACCGCTCAAATCGAACTACTTCGTCCGCGACGGTGCGAAGTTGAAATCGACGCAGAAGAACCGGTTCCTCGAGGCGATACTGAAGCAGCGAGGAAGAGATGAGCGCGAGGTCTGGGACAGCATCGCACAGAACGACGGGAGCGTGCAACACCTCGACTGCCTGACCGACGAGGAGAAGGAGGTGTTCAAGACCTTCGCTGAGATTCCACAGATGGCGATCATCAACCAGGCAGCGCAGCGGCAGAAACACATCGATCAGTCACAGAGCCTGAATATCTCGATTGATCCGAGCGAAGTGAGCGTCAAGGAGATCAACCAGCTCTACATCGAGGCCTGGAAGAAGGGGGTGAAGAGTCTCTACTACCAACACAGCGTGAACGCCGCACAGAAGTTCAGCCGAGACATCCTCGAATGCAAGGCCTGTGAGAGCTGATCTCCCATTGATCGGTATGATAGAGTAGTCCATGTAAACTACGCCACCCTGTTTGTACTGCTCTGTCGAATAGCGATCTCTGAGGTGGGTAGAGGCGAGATCGGTGTTGAAACAACCAGTCTCTGCTATCCATACGGCGACTCAATCTCAGACCTCGTATTCAATCACCGCTATTCAACAGAGCAGTTTGTACCGTATTCTGCTTGAGCTAGCTATCGCCGTCGAGATACCGGGCGTATTCCCAAATGCGTTCGTCGAAATCGTCGCAGGTCGGCTCTCGGTCGACGTCGTCGGGGCCGATCCCGGTCCAGTCGTCACAGCGGTCGTCGTCGGACCACTCGGCGAACCGCTTGAGCTCGCGCGCGACGTTGCATCGATGGTTCTCGCCGTCACCACGTTCTCCGTATCCTGAAATAGCGTTTGAAAGAACTCGCGAGAGATCGCTCAGTGGGTATAATCGGGGGTTCATGTGCCCTCCTGCATATACTGGTAAGTCAGGCCAACGTCCTCGAGGAGCTCTTCGATAATCTCCCAGAGAATCAGAGAGGGGGTCTCGTGTTCAAAGGTAATGCCCTAGCAGTCCTAATGCCCCAGCGGTCCTCTTCGTCGGCGGCCGAGTACTGGAAGTGCGTTCGCCCGAGATTGGGGTAGTCCTGATCCTGGTGCCAGCCAGCGTGAAAGCCGGTGTTCGGGTCGGTGTAGTTGATTAGGAACCAATCGTGTCGATCCTGACGGTACCACCTGACCGCCAGCACCAATAGTTCAGGCCCCGTTGATGGGCCAAGGCGGGTTAGTAGATGGGATCGCTCCCGTAGAGCGCGTACGCCGAGCTGGTCTGTGCTATAGTAAAATCCAGAACCCTTTGCAGTGGCGGCCGCTAGAGACTGGTGTATGCGCTGGTTCTCGAAGATCCAGCGAGGGAAGTGTGTAGATACTTCTGGTGATTACTATAGCTAACTGGCACTGTCTAGGTCTGCACCTCCTGCGCTGGCGTCTTTCCATTGGGAGCTTGATGCGGTCTTTGGCGGTTGTAATAATGTATGAATTGTTCAAGTCACTCGCGTGCGCTCGATCGACTGCCCACCCACGAGTGGTGGAAGCGGTCGATACGCATCTTGAGGGTGTGGACCCACGTTTCGATATGGTTCCAGTCGGTATAGTCGAGATGACCGCTCAACCCTAATCGAGAGAGGGCAGTCCGATAGCCATCAACGAGGAACTCGGTACCCGCGAGATCGTGTTTTTGCTGGAGCCGGTGAAGAAACGCAGCTGCTGGATCAGTGCTATGCCGTCCAAATAACGTGACGTCAAGAATCAACATAGAATCAAGATCAATTGCAGCGTACAAGCAAGACTGTTCGCCGTTAATTCGGACAGCGGTTTCGTCGACAGCGACCCGCGACGGCGACGCCGTCGGCGGGTCGCGTTCGTTGTCAGCCAGCCGATGTACCCAGTTCCAGACCGCTCCATGCGATCGATCAACGCCGAGTGCGTCCAGAGTCGTTGTTGTCTCGCGGAGCGAACACCCAGCTTTATGGAGGCGGACGGCGACGACCTCGGCCCACCCGGCCTTCAACCGCACTAGCGTTCGTCTGAAACCGCGAGTACCAGCCCGTCTGGCGCGACGACGCGGTGCTTCAACCGCACTAGCGTTCGTCTGAAACCAGCGGGTCGGGTGGACGGCAGATCGCGGAGGTCTACGGGCTTCAACCGCACTAGCGTTCGTCTGAAACCCTCCCTCCGGTCGGGACTGACGCGGCGGGTGGTCGCTTCAACCGCACTAGCGTTCGTCTGAAACGACCTCGGCGTCGTCTTCATCCCGTCACTCTCACTCACGCTTCAACCGCACTAGCGTTCGTCTGAAACCACGCCGATCCCCTCACTGTTCCAGCGTGGATGCAGCTTCAACCGCACTAGCGTTCGTCTGAAACCTGGCCCCACGTCCGACGGAGATCGTGCGGCGTCACGCTTCAACCGCACTAGCGTTCGTCTGAAACACGGCGCGACGTGGCAGCTCCTCCCAGTGCAGGACGCTTCAACCGCACTAGCGTTCGTCTGAAACTCGACCCACTGCTTGGGGTGACCGTCTCTGTTGTTTCGCTTCAACCGCACTAGCGTTCGTCTGAAACGATCCGGTCGCAGACGAGCGGACCAACGCGTTTCCGGGCGCTTCAACCGCACTAGCGTTCGTCTGAAACGCTCATCGACGTGACGACGCGGACCCTCCGGCGGTGGGTCGCTTCAACCGCACTAGCGTTCGTCTGAAACTGGGGGTTATCTTCGCACTTATCTACGGTGCGATAGCTTCAACCGCACTAGCGTTCGTCTGAAACCACGCTTTCGGACACTTCAGGTCCATCGACGCCGGCTTCAACCGCACTAGCGTTCGTCTGAAACCATCGACCGGTCACCGATCCGGCCGAGGAGGATGTAGGCTTCAACCGCACTAGCGTTCGTCTGAAACAGTGTGACGCGACTCCGACGTAGTGCGGCTCGACGTCGCTTCAACCGCACTAGCGTTCGTCTGAAACCTCGCGCTCCAGGTAGTGATCCTCGCGGTCGGGGCCGGGCTTCAACCGCACTAGCGTTCGTCTGAAACCCGAATCTCGGGCTCGTAGCCGCTCACGTCCTTATGGCTTCAACCGCACTAGCGTTCGTCTGAAACTCGCTCGACGGGACCAACTGCGCGCTCGCACGCAGGCTTCAACCGCACTAGCGTTCGTCTGAAACTCCTCTGGGTCGCGGCACGCCTTCACGCCCCGGTTCGCTTCAACCGCACTAGCGTTCGTCTGAAACACTCCTCGGCCGTAGTCGCAGGGGGGTGGGCTGGAGCTTCAACCGCACTAGCGTTCGTCTGAAACCCGTCGTCGCCGGAGCCCACGCCAATGCCGATCGTGCTTCAACCGCACTAGCGTTCGTCTGAAACCCTGTCTCGGCGGCTTCGAGCTTATCGTCGGTCGAGCTTCAACCGCACTAGCGTTCGTCTGAAACTAGTGAGGTCGCTCGCGCCGTCGACACCTTTCAGTCCGCTTCAACCGCACTAGCGTTCGTCTGAAACGGTGGAGCCGCCGCCTATCGCGTCGGAAAGAGGGTGCTTCAACCGCACTAGCGTTCGTCTGAAACCCTTTGACGATGCCGGCGACGGAGTCGGTGACGAGCTTCAACCGCACTAGCGTTCGTCTGAAACTATCTCGCCCGATATGGACCATCGCCCCCAAGAAGCTTCAACCGCACTAGCGTTCGTCTGAAACACTCGACCCCCCGCGATCCGGTCGCGGACGAGCGGCTTCAACCGCACTAGCGTTCGTCTGAAACCGGTATCCTCGCTCGGTGATTCGATGACCGAAACTGCTTCAACCGCACTAGCGTTCGTCTGAAACCGCGTCTATTCGACGACCGCCGACGCGGACGGAGAGCTTCAACCGCACTAGCGTTCGTCTGAAACGAGATGGTTCGGTTCGTCCCGGCGCGAGAGCTAGACGCTTCAACCGCACTAGCGTTCGTCTGAAACCATCCCCTATTTGCCGTAGGCATCCTATCTTTTGCCCGTTGTCGTAAAGAAGCTACCATCGCTCCTTAATCCACCTCAGAACCCCGGGGGGTCGATGGATACTATAGGAATTTCGCGTCCGCTGCGGGGTCGTCGCCAAACGTGGATCGATTGACGTACGTCTCAGAGGCGAATTTATAGATGATCGCGGATTCCCCGGGTTCGAGCAGCGCGTCGACTTCGGCTTCAAACTGCGCTAAATCTCCTTCCGTGATCTCGCCTTCGAGCACCGAGTTTTGGACGTGGATGAGGTAGCGGCGGCCCAGTTTGAGGAGCTTACGGGTGCGATCGGCAGCGACGTCGTAGACGAACACGACGTACATTTACCACCACCTCTCGAACGGATCGTAGTTCTCACCAGTCAGGAGGTGTTTCTTCAGTTTGTACGCCTCAATCTGGAGTAGATACTGGTAGCTAACGGATCGGCCGAGTTTCTCGTGGTCTTTGGTTCGAGCGAGCGTATCCTCAAACGCACGTGTGTACGTCTCTCGTCCGTCGTCGGTGAGGAGGACGGCGCCGACGTCCTCTCGGAAGTCGTCGCTGGAGAGCTGTCGTTGATTGAGTAACCGGAAGGTGACGCGGTCGGAGATGACGGGCTTGAACAGGTCGGCGATGTCGTACGCGAGCGAGAACCGACGCTCCCCGGGCTCGTGGAGATAGCTCACGGTCGGATCGAGTGCGGTCTTGCGTATCGCCGAGATGCAACTGGTGTAAACGAGTGAGTTGCCGTAGGAGAGAAGACTGTTCACCGCGTTCGGCGGGGGGTTGTACTCCCTCGATTCGAATCCCCAGCCGTCGCGGAGGATGGCGTCAAACGAGCCGTAGTAGGCGCGGCGTGCCGTCGCTTCGTGTCCCATGATCGTCTCGATGTCGGCGGTGGCGTCGAGGCTCGCGGCGGCGTCGTCGAGTCCGTCGAGTGCGTCCGACAGGTCACGTCCGCGGTTGTCGTAGTAGGCGACGTTTCGGCGCATATTGTGGATGCTTCCCCGGACGAACGCGGCGGCGAGCCGACGCCGGTGGTTAGGGTCGTCGTACGCGCGGACCTGTTCGACGACAGTTTGTCCGGATGTCTGGCCGCGCTCTGGGAGGATTGATCCCACGTACTTGTCGTTCCAGCCGAAGACGTGTGCGGCGACGCCGTGGTCGTTGAGGAACGAGACGACGCGAGTGTTGTAGTTGATCTGGCCGTGGAGGAACACCGCGTTGGTGTTCTCGATCGGAACCGGCTTCGTCTCGCCGTCGTCGGTCCGAACGCGGATCGTATCTTGATGCCGTTCGAGCGTGCCGTCGGAGAAGACGTGTCTGTTCTCGTCCATTGTCAACACCAGCAGAAATCGTGGTACGCACAGCTGTCGCAGACGGGTTTTTCGATCGCGTCGGGCGGCGTATCGCGTGTTACCACGCCGTGGATACCCCGGATCGCCGATTCAACCTCCTCACGCACTTCAGGAGTTAGTTCGACGGGCTCACGGCGGCGTTCTCGAGGGTGTGCGAGCACCCCGTCGCGTTCGACGCCGGCGACCCGTTCGAGATACCAGAGGTAGTAGCTGAGCTGCATTCGCGCGGGCTCGACGACCGACGACGACGGTTTCACCTCAACGACGCGGCCGTCTTGGAGTAGATCGGGGGCGATCATCCCAAGGTGAAGGCTACCCTTGCGGTCACTGTACGCGGATTCGTCGATGAGCGTTCCACGCGCAATAGCGGGGTTGTCGCGGTCGATTTCGACGTCGTTGGCCTCGAACCAGAGTTCGCGCTCACAAACGTGATAGTATTGCATCATGACGCCCGTCACGCGGAACGGGTCTGCCAGCGGCTCGCCGCGCGCGGTCGCCAGTAGTCGCTCTACTGGGCCCTCTGGACCGTCGGGATCGGAGTCGCATTCGCTCATAAGAACTGGCTCACCTCGGCGGCCTCGAAGCCGGTTTCGACGTCGAAGTATGCGTCGTTGCTGCCGGGTGGATAGACGCGTTCCGTCTCGGCGGCGTCGTTCGGTCTCCGGTCCGCCGGGACGAGGGCTGGGAGACCGCGGAGACGTCCGGCGACATCCGAGTCCGGGCGATAGACGGGTATGGAGACGCGGATGTCGGCGAGCGTTTTCCGGAGCGCGGCGGCGTCGCCGAACTCGTAGGATTCGATCGCATCGCGGAGCCGTTCGACCGCTTCGTAGTCCGCCTCGGTCCGGCAGACGTACACCTCGAAGCTGTACGTCTGGTCAATGACGGACGCGCCGCGGAGCCGCCGACCGTTCGCGTCCGTGTAGGCCTCCAGCAACTCGTCGTCGTCGCTGACGGCGTCCATCGACTCGCCGACCGATTCCTGATAGACGTCGAGGGCGTCTTCGGTTACGCGGTCCTCGCCGTGCCACGTGTCGGTCTCGACGCCGGCGTCGGCGAGCGCCTCTCGCGTTCGCGTGAGCAGGTCGAGGCCGCTGCCGGTACCGCGGACGTACACCGCACTGCTCGGTGGCGTCCGCGTCCGGGGGTCCTCGTCGGGGTCGTCCAACTGCCAGACCGTTACGCGACCGTGGTCCGGGTGGCGCTCGTACGAGCGGTTGCACCGGCCGGCGACCTGTGCGACGCTGTCGAGGGGCGCTAGGTCACGGAAGACGCGGTCGAAACTCACGTCGACGCCCGCCTCGATCAGTTGCGTCGAGACGAGGACAAACGGGACGTTCGCGTCGATGAGTTCCTCGGCAGTCGTAAGGAGTGCCGTCCGGTCACGGGCGCGGACGCGCGTCGAGAGGTAGAGACGGTCGAGGTGAGCGCGGGATTTCGTGATCGCGTCCTCCGCATGTACGACGACCAGTGTCTCCTGACCGAATTCACTGGGTCGCCGTTTGTGACGCTTTCCCACGTCGTGCCACGCGCCAAGGACCTACAGGTCGCTGAACATCCAGATAACGTGATGGTTCTCAACTGGCTGCACCATCAGGCGTTCGACGCGGGCCTGTTCACGTTCGATGGCGACCATGGACTACATGTTCATCCGGAGTTCGAACCGGAGACAGAGTTCTTCGAGAGAACACTCACGCAACGTGCTGGCGAGCCGGTGCAGTTCCCGAATAGTGCGACCGTCGGTGAAGCGTTCCTTGACGAGCGGAACGGCACCCTCGACTGGTGGTAGCGTACTCTCTGGGGGTATCCAACAGACCTACCGCGGTACCGTGCCGAACGCCCGGTTTACTCGTCGTTGAGGAGTGCTTGAGCGCGCTGCACATAGCTGTTCGACTCCCAACTGCGAGCGGCGCTGATCGCTTCGAGAATCTCGATCGCGTCCATCGAGGGAAGCTGTTCGGTCCGGACGAAGACCGAGAGGAGTGTCGGCGTCGTCACGAGCCGGGTGTCAGCGAGCGAGGCGTGTATGAGCCCGACGCTGTTGAACTCGTCACAGAGGAAGAGCGCTGCATCGAGGTCGTTCGCGAGCGTGACGGCGGCGTTCTCACCATCATCAAGTGGGAAATCGGCATCGAGCGTGACCGCCGTCACAGAGACTGCATCTTCACGATCGAGGACTGCGGTCGCCGCATTACCGTGGGCGTCGGCATAGGAGGCGCTCTCTCGGAGCTCGTCGACGACGATCGTTGGGACGTGGACGTCGTAGACGTCGAGACATAGATCGAGTGGGTT
Source organism: Halarchaeum nitratireducens (assembly GCF_014647155.1). Classification (GTDB taxonomy): domain Archaea; phylum Halobacteriota; class Halobacteria; order Halobacteriales; family Halobacteriaceae; genus Halarchaeum; species Halarchaeum nitratireducens. Next base: position 66,881 of record NZ_BMOQ01000008.1, read on the forward strand.
CGGAGCGTGGTTGACCGCTGTTCCGAGGCTGACGAGGCCGGAAGTATCCGCGACGAGAACCGTCATTTAGTGGTCAGCGACGTCGTCGATGTAGTCGTCGTCGAGTTGCTCCTTCAGAACGCGGAGATTCGCGGATTCCTCGGCGCCGACGAGTGACTTGAGCTGGTCGTAGGTGATCTCATCGTCGTAGTAGGCGGCGGCGATCTCTTGGACGAGTGCATCGTCGTGCGTTGCCTCTTGGAGGTACTCTCGGAGCGCGGTGACGAGGATATCGGTTCGGTCCTCACCGAGGACGTTCGCGAGTGCGTCCGCTCGGTCGATGAGTCGGTCAGGGGCGCGGAACTGGACGCGTTTCTTCTCAGCGCTCATGATATGTACATTGTACATCCCCCTACTTAGCGATTGTCGTGTGTACATTGTGAGCCAATTAGTCCTCATCATGTTATCTCTCCCGTACGAGGTGGGTTTCGAGATCGTACGTCCAGTCGATCGTGACTCATCGAGGATGTGGCGAGCACAAAAATAATTTGGACGTGGAATGGCTCAATAGGCGCTTCTAGGGTGGCTGGTCGGTTGAACCCGATCAGTCCTCTGTATATTCCCATTCACTGTCTCGTAATGACTTCTCGATGCCAGTAAGGAGACCGTGAACAGTTAGGAACGCGCCGACGAAGAACAGTACGAGACTAACAACGGCACCGATATCATCGTGTTTAGTTAAACGAATTCCACCAGACGGCGAAGGCTTGCAACCACGTTTCTGCGGTCTCCGGATCGACGTGGCTAAAACTATTACTGAACGAGGAAGTTCGGCGTTTTATTTCTCGAAAGATACGTTCTACGGCGTTCCGATTTCCATGGCGAACGGTTTGAAATCGGAGTCCTGCTCGATGTAGTGCAGCTGCTAGGTGCTGGGCGTGATCGACGAGAAACACGGCGTCTTTGACGTCGTGTTTCTCGCAAGTCTCCCGCAGGAACTGCTGCGTCAATGCTGTCGTAGTCGTCGTAAACAGCCGTAGGTGCAGGAATTTGTTTGTTTCTGGATCGACGGCGGCGTACAGCCAGAACTGCTGTCCATTGATCCGGATCACCGTCTCGTCAAGCGCGATGTGATCCGGGTTTGCGTCACTGGCTGGCTGTAGATTTGCCTTCTGCACCCAGTCGTGAACGGCCTTCCGCGACCGTTCGACACCGAACTTATCAAGTATAGATATGGTATTCAAAAGCGAGAGTCCAGATAAATGAAGTCGAATACCGAGCTCCATCAGCTCGATCGGTGTCCGCTCTCGCTCCACAAACTCCAAGTCGATCCGGTCGCTACGACCGCTGAGGCGTGTGATTTCTGCCATAGATCAGCTGAAAGTCATCACGCCTCACTTTTCAGCCTTAACTAAACACCGCCCCGCTCACGCTCCCAAACTTCTTCTAAATCCGCGTCATAGCACTCGCTGAGCAGATCTGCGAGCATCTTGACCAACTAACTCAACGACCTGCTCATTCCTCAAACTGGCTTAACTAGACAGTGCCGAGTTCGACGTTTTATTTCTATACAGACACGTTCTACAGCATTCCGATTTCCATGACGAATCGTTTGAAATCGGAGTCCTGCTCGATGCAGTGCAGCCGCTAGATGCTGGGCGTGATCGACGAGAAACACGGCGTCGGAGACATCGTGTTTCTCACGAAGCTCCCGCAAAAACTGCTGCGTCAATGCCGTCGCAGTCGTCGTAAACAGCCGAGCATGGAGGAATTTGTTCGTTTCGGGATTGACGGCGGCGTACAGCCAGAACTGCTGTCCGTTGATTCGGATCTCCGTTTCGTCGAGTGCGATGTGATCCGAACTCGCATCGCTGGCTGGCTGTAGATCGGCTTTCTGCACCCAGTCGTGAACCGCTTTCCGCGACCGATCGACACCGAACTTCTCAAGTTCCGAGATGGTATTGGCAAGTGAGAGTCCCGACAAATGAGGTCGAATACCCAGTTCCATCAGCTCGCTCGGCGTCCGCTCTCGCTCCACAAACTCCAAGTCGATCCAGTCGCTACGACCGCTGAGGCGGGTGATTTCAGCCATGGACAGCAGGAATCAATCCCGCCTCACTTTTCAGCCTTAACTAAACACGACCGACAGGACCTCACTCGAGTTTAAATACCAATACGCGGCTAAACCGATTGCTCATGGCTGACCCCTCGACCAACACTCCGTTCGACACCGACTCGGATGTCTCCTCAACCACGCCGCTCTACTCTCCTGTGACCACAACGACCATCTATCACACTGTCGTCGACCTCAGCTACCCGACTGAATACGTCCCGATCGTCGCCTGTGTTGCTGCTGCGCCTCACAGAAAACGCCCGCCATCCATTCCAAGCTCATACCCCCAAGAGGCGTCCGCCTACTGGTAGCCTCAAGTGGGCCCATGGACCTCGGAATCGCTCGTACTGTCGACTGCTCGGATACCAGCCTTCGCTTCCGGCAGCTCCACAGTCTCGTCGTTGACGTCGGTTCTAGGGGATTCGTCCGCCTCGTTCTCCGCTGCTAACTCTGCCGACAGCTCATTGAGGGCGTCCTTCGAGGGGAAGTCCTCGCGGGTGACTGTTCTCGCGTTACTCGAAGAGGCTCGTAGGGAGATACGCCGACACCACCCAGTTCGGCGCGTTCACCACCTCGTTGATCTTCAGGTCAACGGCGGCCGAACAGAGTACGTACGCGTTCGACCGTGAGAGGCCGTATTCGGAGTTCAGATAGTCGATCATGCCGCTGATCGCATCCTTCGCGGCGACCATGAGGTCGTCCCCGACGCCGGTCGTCGCGTACGCCGTCCCCCCATCGCGGCCGGCCGGCGCGTACGGGCCGGTCGTCTCAAAGCGTGGCGTCTCGAAGCGCGCGTCCTTCACTAGGTCAACGCGGACAGTCGCCGTCATTGGCGCCTCAATACCATTAACACATACCTCGCCGTCGCCCTGCGCGGCGTGGCAATCGCCGACAGAGAGCATGGCGCCCGCCACCTCCACAGGGAGGTAGAGTGTTGCGCCCTCCGTGAGGTGCTTGACATCAAGGTTGCCGCCGGTCGCGCGCGGCGGGATCGTTGAGTGACGGCCCGATTCAGCCGGTGCGAGACCAACGATGCCTGGGAAGGGATCAAGGGGAACGCCGATACTGTCAACGAACTGCCCGACGTCTCCGTTGAGGTCCCAGATGTGGATGCCGCACTCATCGAACTCCTCGGGAAGCAAGCCGCGGTCCTCCGGCCAGAACGCCGTATATCCCCAACCCTCGTGTTCGAGATCAAGGATCTCGATCGCGACGGCATCACCGGGTTCTGCGCCCTCGACGGCGACCGGCCCAGTGATCGGGTGGACGGGGTCGAAGGTGGTATTTGCGACATCCGAGGCCGTCGTCTTGGGCGTCACTTGCCCGTCCATCGAGTCGCGACACTCGAAGGCGACGGTGTCCCCGGGTTCGACGCGCGCGATGGGGTCATAGTCGGGGCTCCAGTCGTGCCGAACGTTCGTGTCGGTGCGTTCGATCTGGTGATCGATGTTTGCGTCGGTCATTTCAGGCTTGGTAGCGGTCGACGTTTTTTGGGTACTCGCCGGAACTCCCGGATGCGGAGTAGTTCGAAGAGTCGTAGTTCGACGGCGGCGTGTAGTCTTTTGGTGGTGAGTACTGCTTCGTGCTCGACTCACTCGTTAGGTCACAGCCCATCTCTTCGAGGAAGCTCGGTTCGATCGTCTGCTTTCCAAGGAACGTGATCGAGTGGTCGTCCTCGACGCGTGCCAACCGCATCACGTGGCTCATGTGGTGGGTCGTCCCTTTCAGGTGGATGTTGCCCTCGGGTGCGTTGACATCAAGTCCCTTCTCCAGTTCGGCGATGACCGCCGCCTGATCCGTCGCCCCCGCTGCCTCGACTGCCTGCTTGTAGATGTGCGGGCTGAGGTACGCGCACTCTGCCATCTCCGGGATGTAGGGTGTATCCGGCCAGCGCTTCTGGAACTTCTCCACAAACGTCTGGTTGCGGTCGGTTGGAACCTCCGGCATGTAGTAGGGTGCCGAGTGCATCCCCGCCATTGTTGGCGGGTCGAAGCGGACATGTTCGTAGCTCTGAGCGAGGTTCACCGCCGACGCCATCGGGAGGTCAAGGCCGGCCGTGGCCTTCTGCTTGAAGAAGTTCGACTGGTTCGACCCGACCATCACGGTTGCGATGAAGTCTGGATCGGCTTTCTGGATCTTGTTGACGCTTGACCCGTAGTCCGACACCGAGAGCGGCGCGAACTCGGTCTCCACGACCGACCCGCCAGCCGCCTTGACGTAGCGCTTGATCCACTCCGCGGAGATGTGTCCGAAATTGTAATCGGCCGCAATGGTGTACACCTTCGGCCCGAACTGGTCGATCATGTACGGGATGAGCGTGCTGTACTGCTGGATCGGGACGGACCCGAACGCGAACGTGTAGCTGTCGCAGAGGCCCCCCTCGTACTCGTTCGGGTAGAAGTACAGCTGTTCGTTCTTATCGACAGTGGGACGGATGGCCTCGCGTGAACTGCTCGCGAACGCCCCGCTCAGCAGGTCGACGTGGTTCTTCTCGATGAGGCGGCGCGCAAGTTGCGTGTAGCGTTGGTCGCTTGACTGCGGGTCTGGGTCGAAGATCCGTATTTGCCGCCCGAGGATGCCCCCGTTGTCGTTGATCTCCTCGATGGCGAGTTTTGCGGCCTTCCACTTCGGCTTCGCGTTGATGGCGAAATTGCCGCTCCGGCTCTCCAACACGCCGATGTTGATGGAATCGCTTGACGTCCCGCCGGACGTCGTCCCATTCGACCCTCCGTTCGATCCACCGATACACCCCGCGAGCGCCGTCCCCGCAACGGACGCGCCGCCCACGAGGAACTGGCGACGGTCCACCGTGCCAGTCACGTGACACCACCGGACGAACGGACCGATAGCTTGTACTGTTCTGATTGGATATTGCGGACATTCGTTATCTTCAAGCGCATATTGTATCTACGAAGTCCATTTCCGGAGCGGATATATAAAAATTCTCCTTAAGGAGTGGTAGTACATAATCTGTTTAACCCATTCACGGACGCTTGACCGAATGCCGACTCTCAAGTTATAGAAACGGTCGATACAAATTCTGGATATATGGAACACTTTTGGATGAAGCTCGTATAAATGTCGTTCATCCTACTTTCAATCCTCAAGGGATGCTCAGATCTCTCCCTCCACCGGCGACACCCTCAGATAGTCTGTTTATGGCGCCACTCAAGCACCTAGCCCTGCACGGGCTGGAGGGCGCCGTCCTCAATCGATCGCACTCGTCGAGGCGTACCCCGGCCTCATGTACGCCTTCGACCACTTCGCTCACGCGGCGCCCGGCGGCTCGCCCTCCGACGGTGCGTTCGCGTCGCTGTCCGAATACGAGTCCGCCGCGGTGAAACCCTCGGAGGTGGTCCACCGCTCTGCGGAGGGATTCCCATACGGCGACATGCACGACCACGTCCGTTGGTTCTTGGACGAGTTCGGTCGTGAGCGCGTCGTGTGGGGGTCGGACTATCCAAACATTAGCGACGAGGCGACGTACGAGGACGCGATAACGTGGCTGGACCACGTCGATGGGCTCCCTCGCAAAGATAGAGAGTGGCTAACGGACCGTTCGTTCTGTGCACACGTCGGGTCTGTGACCGCCTCGATCCGCGTCTCTGGGTGGGATAGCCCTCCATCTCTAAGAGTGCCGATCCAGCGCGGCTCGATTGAGACCGACCGTTCGCTTGGGGAGAAAGGCAGCCTCTGTCCATTCGGACTGTCTCGACGAGTGGTCCGCGATACGGATGTTCGGCGTCGTCCCGTCTGCCGACCTTGCGCCGTCACTTCTCGCCGCTCGCGCCCTCGCGCTCGATGGTCTCTCTGGCGGCGCCGTCCGGTGGCGTGTGCGCTTCGCGTTTCTCGACGGACAGCTCGGCCCAGTGACAGGCCACCTCGTGTCCCTGGTCGCCCGCGACGGAGCGCGTCTCCGGCGCTTCGGAGACGCAGCGGCCGTCGATGAACTCGGGACAGCGCGGGTGGAATCGGCAGCCGCTCGGCGGGTTCGTCGCGCTCGGCGGCGATCCCGGGAGTTCCTCGCGCTCTCGCTCGTGGCGCTCGCGGACGCTCGGGACGGAGCGGAGAAGCGCACGCGTGTAGGGATGCTGCGGGTTCTCGAAGAGTTGTTCGGTGGTGCCGCGCTCAACGACTTCGCCCGCATACATCACGGCGATGCGATCGCAGACGTGCCTGACAACGTTGAGATTGTGTGAGATGAAGACGTATGAAAGGTCGTACTCGCCTTGGAGGCGGTTGATGAGATTCAGTATCTGTGCCTGCAGAGTAACGTCGAGCGCGCTCACCGGCTCGTCGAAGACGACGAGATCGGGTTCGGTGATGAGCGCGCGCGCCAAGCCGACGCGCTGTAGCTGGCCGCCAGAAAGTTCGTGCGGGTAGGCGTCGAGCTGCGAGCGCATCAACCCCATCTCCTCAAAGAGATTGGCGACACGGTCGGTTCTCTCCGTCCCGCTCGCGATGTCGTGTACTTCGAGCGGTTTCCCGACACTCTCCCCGACGGTCTTGCGCGGGTTCAGCGCAGACATCGGGTCTTGGAAGACGTACTGGACGCGGCGGCGCAACGCCTTCAGGTCGCGCCCCGAGTAGGTCTCGATGTGCTCGCCGTCGAAAATAACGCTCCCGTCAGTTGGGTCGTAGAGGCGAGTCAGTGTCCGGCCGAGTGTGCTCTTCCCACAGCCGGATTCGCCGACGACGCCGACCGTTTCGCCCGCGCGGACCGTAAGATTGACGCCGTCAACGGCCTTGACGTGCGCCGTCTCACCGAACACTCGGTCAAGGAGGCCGTCGTTGAGCGCGAAGTACTTCTTCAACCCCGCCGTCCGCAAGAGTTCTCGCGGCGGTGCGGTTGAGTCATTCTGCTCTGATGTCGAATCGGTGTCAGTCGTGCTCATCGCTCTGGTTGTGGGGACGTCCGCACGTCGTCGCGCCCGCCGTCCTCGTGCGGGCGGTGGTGGCAGTACGTGTGATGTTCCGCCGAGAGCGCGTGCTCCGGGAGAGAGTCGGTGCAGGCTTCAGTCGCCTCCGGACAGCGATCGCGGAACGGACAGCCTGCTGGCCGGTCGCGGGGGTCGGGCGCCGATCCCGGTATCGTAGCGAGCTCGTCGCCCCGCTTGGCACCCTCCGGGATGCTGCGGAGCAGGCCTTCCGTGTAGGGGTGGGCAGGGGCTTCAAAGATGTCGTCCGTTGGGCCGTGCTCCATCACTGACCCCGAGTACATCACCGTCACGTGATCGCAGGTCTGCGCGACGACGCCGAGATCGTGTGTGATGAGGAGGATGGCGACATTGAAATCCGCGCAGAGCTCTCTGAGCTCCGTGAGGATACCGGCCTCGACAGTGACGTCGAGCGCCGTCGTCGGCTCGTCCGCAATGATGAGCGATGGGTCTCCAGCGAGCGCCTGCGCGATCATCACCCGCTGGCGCTGTCCGCCGCTCAACTGGTGGGGGTACTCGCTCGCGCGCTGCTCGGGATCGGGGATGCCAACCGTCTCAAGGAGTTCGACGGCGCGACGCCACGACGCCGTGGATTTGCTTGTTCCCGTGACGTACTTCCGGCGGAGTTCGCTGAGCAGACTCGTGGACTCGTCGACATCGCCGTGGTGGCGGACGACTTCGGCGATCTGCTCGCCAACCGTCATCACTGGGTTGAGCGCGGAGAGGGCGTCCTGAAACACCATCCCGATTTCGTCGCCACGGACCGCGCGCATCTCGCGCTCAGACTTTGCAAGGAGGTCTTCTCCCCGGTAGGCGAGGCGGCTCGCGGAGACATCCGCGTCGTCAAGGAGGCGGAGGACAGTGCGGGCGGTGACGGACTTTCCCGACCCGGATTCACCGACTAGACCGTGTATCTCGCCGGCCTCGACGCTAAGTGAGACGCCGTCAACGGCGCGCGTGTCAGAGCCGTCGGGGTCGGGAAACGTTACTGCGAGGTCCTCAACGGTGAGGAGGGGATCACTCACGGCGACCCACCCCGTTCGCGGACGTCAAGTGCGTCGCGGAGCGCGTCGCCGAAGAGATTGATGCCGAGGACGGTGATGATGATGGCGACACCGGGAATAATGGAGATCCACCACGCCTGTGTGATGAGCCCCCGGCCCTGTCCAAGAAGCGCCCCCCAGGTTGGCGTCGTCGGCTTCACGCCGATGCCGAGGAAGGAGAGCGTGCTCTCAGCGAGCATCGCGCGGGCAACGAGCACCGTGAACTGGACGATGATGGGCGCGAGCGCGTTCGGGAGCACCTCGTCGAACATGATGGCGGTGTCGTCGAGCCCGACGTTCCGCGCGGCCATGACGAACTCCTCCTCGCGGATGGAGAGCACTTCGCCACGCGTGATGCGCGCGAAGTCATCGATGTAGGCGAACGCGATGGCAGCGACAACGTTCCAGACGCTCTGCCCGAAGACGGCGACAAGGAGGATGGCGACGAGGAGCCACGGGAACGCCCAGAGGACGTCCACGAAGCGCATTAGCGTGTCGTCCACCCAACCGCCGAAGTAGCCAGCGACGAGCCCGAGCGTGACGCCGACGGCGCCGCCGATGGCGACCGCGCCGAGGCTGACGCCGAGGCTGATCCGCGCGCCGTACATCAGCCGCGAGAGGAGGTCGCGGCCGAACGAGTCGGTGCCGAAGGGGTGAGCGTTCAGTCCTGGCGCCTGCATGATGGCGAAGTCCTGGGCCATCGGGTCGTAGGGCGCGAGTTCGGGCGCGAATACCGCCGCAAGGACGAACGCGACGACAATCGTGAGGCCAAACGTCGCGCGGTAGTCGCCGCGGATCGTCTCGCGGAACTGCCGGAGGCGTTCCGTGCGGACGCCGAGGGTACGTTCGGCGCCGTCGTACTCCGCCATCACTCACCACCGCCGTAGCGGATCTTCGGGTTGACGAACGTGTACAATAGGTCGACGAGGAGGTTCATGAACACGAACACGATGGAGATGAGAATGACCGAGCCTTGGACGACCGGGAAGTCTTGGCGTTCGATGGAGCGGATGAGGAGCCGCCCGAAGCCCTGTACACCGAAGACCATCTCGACGGCGACAACGCCGCCGAGCATCAGTGCGAGGAGGATGCCGGCGACGGTGACGACAGGCAGGAGGGCGTTCTGGAGGCCGTGCTTGAGCAGGACGGTGCGGGCGGGGAGACCCTTCGCGCGCGCGGTTTGCATGTAGTCCTCGCCGAGCACTTCGAGCATCGAGGAGCGCGTCATTCGCGTGAGGATGCCTGCGTAGGGCAGGCCGACGGCGAGCGCGGGGAGGATGGTATGGGTGAACCAAGGGATGACGCCCGCCTTCAGCGACGCGTAGCCGTACGTCGGTAGGAAGGAGAGAGTGCTCCCGACGGTGAGGATGAGGACGATGCCGATCCAGAACGACGGCATGCTGATACCGAGGAAAGCGACACCAGTCGCGGCGTAGTCCTCCCACTCGTTGTAGTGGGTCGCACTCACGACTCCGGCGGGGATGGCGACGAGGACGGCGATGGTGATTCCGACAAGCCCGATGCTGAGCGTCGGTTCGGCGGCGTTCGCGACCATCGAGAGGACGGGATCGCCGCTATATATTGACTGTCCGAAATTGCCTTGCGCGAGGTCCGCCATCCACTTGGCGTACTGGACAGGAATCGGTTCGTCGAGGCCGAGGTTCGCGCGCATCGCCCGGATTGCGTCGACGTCCGCGCTCCCACCGAGGATGAGTCGCGCGGGGTCGCCCGGCACCGAGCGGACGGCGACGAAGACGATGGACGCGACGGCGTAGATGACGACGAGCGACTGCAAGACCCGCTTCGTGACGTAGCGCTCCAGCCCCATCTTAGCCCATGCGCGCGGTGTGGAAGTTGCTCAGCCCCGCCTGGTTGCCGACCCCGGTGAAAGAGGCGGCACTCCCCTTCGGGATGAGGGGAAAGGTCGTCATGACCCACGCGGTGTCCTCGATGAAGAGCTCTTCGGCCTGCCGGAGGATGTCCGTGCGCTCCCCCTGGTCCGAGGTGTGGTAATCCTGCTCTAGCAGGCTGTCGAACTCCTCGTTGTGGTAGAGGTTCGCCTGCCACGCGCCTGCCGACCCCTCCTTCACGGGCGTCTTGAGCTGCTTCCACAACGTCATCCACGGGTCGATGTCGACGTAGCCGTCGTACATCACGAGCTCGTTCTCGTAGCGGTAGAGGGTGTCCCAGAAGGCCGACTCCTGCTGGACGTTGAGTTCGACCTCGATGCCGACCTGGGAGAGCATCTGCTGGATGACGGTCATGCGGCGCTCGTCAGTCGGGACGCCGAGGAGCGAGAGCGACATCCGGGGGTCGCCCGTGTAGCCGGCGTCGTCGAGGAGCGAGCGTGCGGCCTCCCGGTCGTAGTACTGGCCGAGATCGGGCTCCTCCTCGTAGAGCCACGCGATAGAGGGGTTGAAGACCGAGTGAGCGGGCTTCGCGTAGCCGAAGTGTGCGTGCTCGACGAGCGTCTCCCGGTCGATGGCCTTGGAAATCGCCTCACGAACCTTCGGGTCGGTCGTCGGGAGGTCCTCGTTCTGCCACTTGTCCGTCGGGTTCGGGTTGCCGCTCGCGTACTGCTGCCACTCGACTTCCGCCGGGTCGTTACAGAGCGGGGCGACGCAGTACCACGCGCCCGGGTTCGCGCCGACGATGTCGACCGAGTCCATGGACTCCGACTGGGCGGCGTTCTGCGCCGGGACCTGATTCGAGTACTGGATCTCACCGCCGCGGAGCGCCGTCCACATCGTCGAGGGCTCCGGGATGAGGTTGATCCGGACGGAGTCGACGTACGGGAGCGCGTTCCCCTCGCCGTCGGTCCCCCAGTAGTCGTCGAACGCCTCGAGCTGGAGGTATTGGCCGGACTCGCGTTCCGTGAGCTCGAACGCCCCGCTGCCGACGGGCATTCGATTGTACTCGTCGGGGTTCCCCTCCGCGACGGAGGCGTTGACGATCGTGCCGGCGCGACCGGGCCCGCGCGTCATGAAGGAGATGAACGGCCCGATGGTTTCCGAGAGGCTGATGCGAAGGGTCGTCTCGTCCTCGACAGTGATGCTCTCGATCGACTGGACCTTGCCGAGGTGCGGCGAGTCGTCGAGGCTCATCAGGCGTTCGAGCGACGCCTTCACCGCGGCGGCGTCGAGCGTATCGCCGTTGTGGAAGGTCCCGGGTTCGTGGAGGTCGAAGACGTACGTCGAACTGTCCGGGAGCGACCAGTCCTTCGCGAAGTCGCCGACGATCCCACCGTCCGGTCCGATCTTCACGAGGCCGCTGTAAATGTTCGACTGGAGGGCGATCTCTTGGCCCTTGTCGACATAGTGGGGATCGAGGAACTCGACGGTGTCGGTGTTCCAGCCGGCCGTGACGGATCCGCCGCTCGCTGCCGTCGTCTTGCTTGTTGTGTCGCTTGTCGTGTCGCCATCGCCTCCGATGCTGCTACAGCCCGCGAACGAGGTTAGTCCAGCCGCAGCGAAGAGTTTCGTCGCTGTCCGCCGATTGATGCGTGGTCCTTCGAGGTCGGATTTGTTGAATTCCATGACCATAATGTTCTTTCAGTTGGGATTATCGGTAATTGCTGTACGTTCATACTGTAAACGGAGGGATTGTGTGCCATTCACCAAGACATTCGCCTGAACAATCCCCGAACAACCACTTATATCTTTCTACTGGTGTGGATACAGGACTAAATACATATGTATACACATTACATCTGTATAAGGTATATACTCTGAGTCGTTGTGGCGGGGTGGGTCGAAAACGGGGACGCGAGTCGCCTCAGAATCCGGTTGCGGCGCCGTCCTTCCGGGGGTCACTCGCGCCCGAGAGCACGCCCTCCCGACGGCGCGTCACCTGCGCCCCACCGAACTCGCTCGGCGGGAGTACTCGGACATCGTGACCGCGCCGCGAGAGCTTCGCGAGAGCGCCGTCCGCCAGACGCTCCTCAACGGCGAGCGACCCGTCCTCTTGGTAGCGCCAGCGCGGCGCGTCGAGCGCCGCCTGCAGCCCCATGTCGTAGTCGAGGAGGTTCGTCAACAGCTGCAGGTGGCCCTGTGGCTGCATGAAGCCGCCCATCACGCCGAACGCCGCCCAGTCGTCCTCCGCGAAGCGGATGAGACCCGGGATGAGCGTGTGGAACGGCCGCTTCTCCGGCGCGACGACGTTCGGGTGCTCGGGGTCGAGCGTGAACGAACTCCCGCGGTTCTGGAGGACGAGACCGGTGTCGGGGACGACGACGCCGCTTCCGAAGTGACCGAACAGCGAGTTGATGAACGAGACGACGTTCCCCTCGCCGTCTGCGACAGTGAGCAACACCGTGTCACCGTCCTCCGCAGGCGCGCCCGGCCCGCCGATGGATACCTCGCCCGCGGCGTCGTCCACTGTCGCCGCGCGCTCGGCTGCGTACGCCTTTGACCCCAGCGACGGCACCGTCTCGTACTCTGGGTCCGTGATGTAGTGGTGACCGTCGTGGAATGCCCGTTTCATCGCCTCCGCAAGGTAGTGTATCCGCTCGGCGGAATCGTAGGGGTACGACCCGACGTCGAGCTCCTCGGCGACGTTCAGAGCCTCAAGCGCGATGAGCCCCTGGTTGTTCGGTGGCAGTTCGTACACCGTCGCGCCGCCATACGTCGTCGAGATGGGATCGACGTATTCCGATTCGAAGCCCGCCAAGTCGTCCGTGTCGAGCAGTCCGCCGCGTTCTCGGACGGTGTCAGCGATGTGCCCGGCGAGTTCACCCTCGTAGAAGGCGTCCGCGCCTCCGTCAGCGAGCGTCCGCATCGTCTCCCCGAGGTCGGGTAGACGCATCACCTCTCCGACATCGGGTGCGCGACCGTCAATCGTGAAGGCCTCGTGGTCGGCGTCCGTCCGGAAGGTATCGACGTGCTCCGCCCACGACGCCGCAATGACCTCGGAAACGGGGAACCCCTCCTCGGCGTACCGTATCGCGGGCCCGAGGACGGTCCCAAGGGATGTCCGACCGTGGTCCTCAAGGAGGCGCTCCCAGCCTCGTGCGGACCCTGGGACGGTGACAGCGAGCGGACCTTGTTCTGGCATCTCGTTCCCGTCGATGCGTTCACGCACGGCCGTGGGGGTGGCATCGGCGGGCGCCCCGCCGCAGCTGCGGAGCGCGCCCACGTCGCCGTCTGCGCTCCGGTAGAGCGCGAAGACGTCTCCACCGAGGCCGGTGCTCATTGGTTCGACGACGTTCAGCGTCGCCGCCGTCGCGACCGCGGCGTCGAAGGCGTTCCCGCCGTCTCGGAGGACGCTGGCGCCCGCCTCAGCGGCGAGTGGTTGACTGGTCGCGACGAGGCCATCGCGGGCGTAGACGGTTGACCGACGCGAGGTGAATCGGTCAAGGTCTGGTGTAGAACCCATACGACAAACGCACTAACGAGATACAAATGCTTATCTAATAAAGATATATTTGCACATATCGGTGAGGGGTGATGGCCAGTGAAAAGATAACTCCGCGCTCGCGCAGATCACCCCGGGTCCGTCGGCGCTTCTGAGCGTCGTCCCAGACACGTGTTCTACTAAGTGGAACGACTTTGGCCACCCAAACTGCTATGTGCACTCGTGACGTGCCTTCGGGTGTGACCTACACCGCCAACTACACCGTTGAGACGACGGCGAAGTCGTTCGCTATCGTCGCTCACCTTCGCCATCACGGCCCGACCGGGGTCTCCGAGTTAAGCGACGAACTCGGCGTCCCGAAGAGCATTGTGCACAACCACGTGAGCACGCTTCGGGAACTCGGCTACGTCCGCAAGCGCGACGGCGCGTACCGCCTTTCGCTTCAATTTCTTGAGACTGGTGTTGCAGTCCGCTCGCAGTCGGCGCTGTTCCATCGAATGGAACACCGGGTCAACGCCGTGGCGAGGCAATTCGACGCGGTCGCTTTCCTGCTTGAACGCGACGGCGCGACGGGAGTCGTGACGCACGTTGCCGATGGTGGCGGCGTTGACGCCGCGTTCGACCTTGGTGAGCGACTTGAGCCGACCGCCGCCCCGCTTGGCGTCGCGCTCCTAGGCGAACTTCCGGTTGCGGATCGAGACGCTATCCTCAACGAGTGTGACGACGACGAACCTGCTTTGGACGCGCTTGATCGCACTGTCTTTATCGACACGCCGAAGGGTTCTTCTAGTCCCATCGCAGCCGTTGGCGTCGAAGTGGACGGGGATGTCGGCAGCGTCGGTGTCCAGCTCCCGCACGGCATCGGGAGCGACGGCGAAGGGGAGGTGCGTGACACACTCACGTCGCTTTCGGTGGTGCCCACACCTGAGGGGGAACGCCGGCGCTCGTTTGCGACGGCGAAACATTCGTGGCTCGGCGAGTAGCGTGCTTTACACGCATATTGATGTATAATACTTATTGGTAACATGCCTATGTCGACGCGTTCATTCCACTCAGTAGAACGCTAGTAGCGGACGATCTCACGAAAGTATTCAGAGGATTTAAGTTTCACCCCGCATGGTAGGATCTATGGGGTTCGCATGAGTACAGATGCAGACCACGGCACGCGAGCGAAAGAAGCCTTAGGATTCTCTCGGTGGTGGCTGATCGTCGCAGCAGCAGGAATGATGGCTGTTGTCGGGCCGTACCAGTACGTCTGGTCAAGTCTACGCTCGCCCGTCGCGCGCCACCTCGGCGTTGACACCGCGGTCCTCTCCACGGTATTCACGCTGTTCGTCATCTTCCAGGCCGGCTCACAGTTCCCCGTGGGATGGTGGCGCGACAGACACGGCCCGCGTGCCATCTGCGTCGCCGCCGCGTTCCTCGCGGGCGGCGGCTACGTCGCGCTCGCGTACGCGAACACCGTCTGGCAGGTCTACCTATTCTACTCGCTGGGCGCGATCGGCGTCGGTATCGTCTATACTATCGCCGTCAACACCGCGCTCAAGTGGTTCCCGGACCGCCGCGGCCTCACCTCTGGCATCGGTACGATGGCGTTCGCTGCGGGGCCCGCCGCGCTCGTCCCGTACGTCCGCGCGAACACCGGTGCCGCGCTCCCTGCGAGCTCCTTCGTGCACGTCCTACAGACCGTCGGGGCCCTCATCTTCCTTGTGGTACTCGCCGGCGCGTTCATCATCCGCGACCCGCCGAGCGATTGGCTCGCCGCACGTGGCGACAGTGACAGTGACGACGGGTCGCTCACCGAGCGCGGGAAACAGTACGAGTGGCGCGAGATGCTGCGCACCTGGCAATTCTGGCTCATGTACGGGATGTTCGTCGCCGTCTCCGGGTCGGGGCTGATGCTCACTGAGAAGATCGTCGACTACGCGGACCACCTCGGCCTTGCCGCGGTTATCGTTACGCTCGCCGCGACTCTCCTCCCACTCTCAAGCGCGGTGGGACGCCTCGTCCTCGGCGAGGCTAGCGACCGCTTCGATCCTGCGTACATGATGGCGACGTCATTCCTCCTTTGCGGGCTGGGCCTCTTCGCAGTCGTCTACTTCGGCATCCAAGGCATGCCCGCCATCTTCGTTGCAGCCGTCGTCGTCGCGACCTTCTTCTGGAGCCCGAAGTACACGCTCTTCCCAACGCTTGTCGCGAACTACTACGGTTCGAAGCATTCGTCGGCGAACTATGCGCTCCTCTACTCGGGGAAGATGTGGGGTGGCGTCCTCGGTGGGGCGGTCACCGGCCTGTTCGTCACCTCGCTTGGCTGGAACCAGACATTCCTCCTCGGCGGCGCCCTCGCGGTTATCGCGGGCGTCGCCTCGCTCGCCCTCCGCCCGCCCGCGCCCTCAACGGCAGCCGACCGGTCAAGCGGCGAGAAAACGTCCTCCTGAGAAGCTACTAGAGATATTCTCCGGTCCGAGATATATCACTTTACGAATCGTCAACGCCGGCGAGGTCCGCCTTCCTCGCGATGCGGCGCGCCATCGCGACGGTCTCCTCGTCAACGATGCGGCCGTTTACCGTCGGTACCTCGCCGGGCGCGCACGCCTCGTAAGCTTCAATGATCTCACGGGCGCGGACTGCCTCTTGTGCGGTCGGCGCGAAGAGTTCGTTCGCTGCCGCGGTCTGCTCGGGGTGGATGACCCACTTCCCATCGTAGCCGAGCATTCGCGCGTATCGGCAGCTCTCGCGGAACCCCTCGATGTCGTCAATATCCGGGTAGAGGCCGTCGATGGCTGGGACGCCCGAGCTCGCGGCGGCGTGCGAGATGCGCGAGAGCGGGTAATGCCAGTAGTGGCCGGGGTAGTCGCCGCCCGCGTTGAGGACGTGTCCTGTTGAGTCGATGGAGGCGCTGTAGTCCCCGGGTCCAAAGATGACGGCGGCGATACGGTCGCTCGCAGTCACGATATCCTCGACATTTCCTATTCCGGTTGCGTCCTCTATCTGTACGAAAATAGATATATCTCCCACCGTGAGGCCAGTGTTCAACTCGACGCTTCGGAGGAGCGTCTCCACTGTCTCAATATTTCCCGGCCCCTGGACCTTCGGGATGATGATGGCATCAAGCGAGCGGCCGACCGCTGCGGTAACGTCAATAACGTCCTCGTGCCACCAGCGCGTCCGAACTCCGTTGATGCGGTAGCTCACCGGTGTCTCACTCCAATCGTGGCCTCGCACTGCTTCTACGAGGCCAGCGCGAGCCTTGACCTTCTCGCTCGCATGAAGAGAATCCTCGAGGTCAAAGAACACGCGGTCCGCGTCGCTCTCAACGGCATCCTTGATAGTTTGCGGGCTGTTCGCGGGCGTTGCCAGATGCGAGCGGAAGAGCGAGTCGGTGTTTGCGTCCATGCCACTCTCTCAGCGATAGCGCTGCAAAAAAGTGCGGGTGGCCGGCGGGGTAATGTTTAGATTAGCTGATTCCATGCAAAGGTGAAAGCTTTCAACTAAATTTCGATGGTCTCTGCGTCATCGTGTTTAGTTAAGCGAGTTCCACCAGACGGCGAAGGCTTGCAACCACGTTTCGGCGGTCGCCGGATCGACGTGACTGAAACTATTGCTAAACGAGGAAGTTCGACGCTTTATTCCTCTAAGGACACGTTCTGCAGCATTCCGATTTCCATGACGAATCGTTTGAAATCGGAGTCCTGCTCGATGCAGTGCAGCCGCTAGATGCTGGGCGTGATCGACGAGAAACACGGCGTCGGAGACGTCGTGTTTCTCACGAAGCTCCCGCAAAAACTGCTGCGTCAATGCCGTCGTAGTCGTCGTAAACAGCCGAACATGGAGGAATTTGTTCGCTTCGGGATTGATGGCGGCGTACAGCCAGAACTGCTGACCATTGATTCGGATCACCGTCTCGTCGAGCGCGACGTGATCCGGACTCGCGTCGCTGGCGGGCTGTAGATCGGCCTTTTGCACCCAATCGTGAACGGCCTTCCGTGACTGTTCGACACCGAGCTTCTCAAGTTCTGAGATAGTATTCGAAAGTGAGAGTCTGGACAGATGGAGTCGAATACCGAGCTCCATCAGCTCGCTCGGTGTCCGCTCTCGCTCCACAAAATATAAGTCGATCCAGTCGCTACGACCGCTGATGCGGGCGATTTCAGCCATTAACCAGCAGAAATCAGTTCCGCTTCACTTTTCAGCCTTAACTAAACACCGCGCCGCTCACGCTCCCAACCTTCAAGATTCGCTGTCTACAACGTCTCTCTGAGCAGTTCTTGGTTGAGCATAGACACCAAAACCAACGAACTGCTCACTTCTCGAACTGGCTTAACTAGACAGTGCCAAGTCCAAGACAAGCCGTCGGGCGCAACCTGGGAGAGCGAGAGCGACGTCAAGAACGAAGGCTACACCTATTCGTACACCTTCGAGACGGCCGGGACGTACAAGTACTACTGCGAACCGCACCTCTCCCTGGGCATGAAGGGCGTAACCGTGGTCGTCTGATCCCGGGCAGGACACCGAAGTGGAGCGATGACGGCCCGTTTTCAGCGTTCGATGACCCTCGAAGCGAGTCGTCTCGCCGCCCTGATGCGCCCCGGGATCCCGGCCCGGGACGTGTAATTCGTACAGAGGTGGATGTCGTCCGGGAGATGAACACGCTCGAGAGCGTCCCACGAGTAGTCGTACGCGGGCATCCCGGGCGTCAATCGCGTGACTCGGACCGGTTCCGCTGGGACGGACGTCGCGATCTCGAACTCTCGGGCCGCGACGTGACCGAGGCGGTCGTCCGACCACTCGACGGCCTCCGGCGTCTTCTCGCCGCCGAGATAACAGGTGTAGACGCCGTCGCGCCCGAGGCCCGACGCGTCCGGACGTGTGCGGTCGTCCGCGGAGGTCCGCACTCGCTCACCGAAGAGCGTGTCGTTCCAGGTCGCACCGAGCGTCACGAACGGCTCCCGGAAGGGGACTTGATGGCCGGACCCGCGCAGGTGACCGTCGGCCGCGAGATGAACGACTGCGAGAGGATTGTACGAGAGTTCACGAAGCGCGTCGATGTCCGCGGTGTCGAGGGAGCCCAGGAGGTCAGCCGTCACGGCCGCCGGACTGGTGACGACCAGTTCGTCGACCTCAATAGTGAACGACGCCGTCTCCACGAGGTACGCGTCGTTCGTCGCACGCACCGAGCGGACCGCCGAATCCAGGCGGACTGAGTCGGCGTGAGCGTCAGCGAGCGCTTCCGGGAGAACCTGGAGGCCGTCGTCGAAGGAGACGACCGGTGGTGGCGTTCGGTCCCCGAGTCGCGTCCAGAGGAGTGCGAACAGGACGCTGCCATCGACGTCGAACCGATCGAGCGCGCGAGCGAGCGAGTGCTCGACGGGCATGTGCGCGGGGTCGGACGCGTAGAGGCCTGCGTAGAGCGGCCCTCCGATCCGGTCGGCGACCTCGCGGCCAAACGCACGAGAGAGGTACCCTTCGACGGACTCCCCCGAACGAGGTGGGGCTGTGAGCGGCTCGCAGAGCGCGCGGAGTTTGCCCCGCCAGGAGAGGAGGTCCGTCTCGACCGCCTCGCGAATCGAGAACGGGACGCGCCGAAGCGAACCATCGCGGTAGACGTATAACGGCTCGTCTGCGGCTTCCATCATCCGGTTCCCGAGAGCGAGCGCGTCGACCAGATCGCGGACATCGGACGTGAGTCGCGTCCGCTGAGGCCCACACTCCAAGACCCGACCCTCCGCACGGACCGTCCGGACGACCCCGCCCGGTTCGCTGGCCGCCTCGAAGACGACGCTCTCGATTCCCGCATCCCGAAGATAATGGTGGACGGACAAGCCCGTGAGTCCAGCGCCGACGATACCGATCATCTCTGGTCACTGGCGAACGCCGACTCGTGACAGCGGGGAGCTCGACGCTGCCGATCGACGGTCCCCGGCGCGTCGATCGACCTACTCTCCGGGTCGTCGCCGTGGCTACCGTGCCTCCGGTCCGCGGTGGACGAGGGCGGTCTGATTAGCGATGGTACGTCAACGTACTCCGTGGTGTCGCCCGCGATATCCATCGCTTAAACGGTGGTTCGAACCAGACACGAGCGCGTCGTCCGCGAGGAAGTCCTCGATGCCATCGCTTAAACGGTGGTTCGAACCAGACTG
Source organism: Halarchaeum nitratireducens (assembly GCF_014647155.1). Classification (GTDB taxonomy): domain Archaea; phylum Halobacteriota; class Halobacteria; order Halobacteriales; family Halobacteriaceae; genus Halarchaeum; species Halarchaeum nitratireducens. The sequence goes on from NZ_BMOQ01000008.1 coordinate 86,445, forward strand.
TAGTCAATGACGTACCACAGAATATGGGGATGTTATCATCGCCTGTCGGTAGTGGTGTTTCTCGTTCTGTGTCCCGTCCTCTATGTCCTCGAGCCAATCGGACTGGACAGACTCTCCATCCTCCGGTAGTAGATCGGACCACCGAGTCCACGTTACGACCGAGGAGACAAGCGACTGTGACGGGGTACTTGTGACTGTTCGACCCGGCATACAACCGGCTGATACTCTATATATTCGTACGGACGGCACTACTTAGTTGAGCCCGTTTGAGGGACGAGCAGGCCGTTGGCCTTCTCGTTCAAGGATGCTCGCAGACCCGTTTAGCGAGTGCTTAGAGTCGGGTTTAGAAGAAGCGTGGGACAATGAGCGGACGGCGACGCCCGTCCGGGCGTTCGCCGTCCGCCTCCACGAAACCAGTTGTTCGCTCCGCGAGACAACAACGATTCTTGCTGAAATCGGCGTAGACCGGTCGCATGGAGCGGTCCGGAATTGGGTACACGACTCGCTGACAGCGAACGCGACCCGCCGACGGCGTCGCCGTCGCGGGTCGCTGTTGACGAAACCGCTGCCGAGATCAATGGCGAACAATCTTGGTTGTACGCTGCAATTAACCTTGATTCGATGCTGATCCCCGACGTCGCGTTATTTGGACGTCACGGCACCGATCCGGCAGATGCGTTTCTTCATCGCCTCCAGCAGAAGCACGATCTCGCAGACACCGAGTTTCTCGTGGATAGCTATGGGTATCGGACTGTCCTCTCTCGATTAGGGTTGATCGGTCACCTCGACTATACCGACTCGAACCATATCGAAAAGTGGGTCCACACCCTCAAGATGCGAATCGACCGCTTCCATCACTCGTGGGTGGGCAGTCGGCCGAGCGCACGCGAGTGGCTTGAGCAGTTCATGCATTACTACAACCGCCAAAGACCGCATCAAGCTCTCGATGGAAAGACGCCAGCGCAGGAGGTGGAGAACTAGACAGTGCTCCGTAACACTGTCTCCAAACCGTCTTCGTCAACTTCCCTCTCAAGTCGTTGACGTACTTAGAGATGGATTGTCACGAGCGAGCGTGGAGGCTCGGCACGTATCGTGTTGGGAAGACCAGTCAGTGATCAACCGACGGATCAAGCACCGGCTCGTGTGCTCAATCGTAGGATGCGCTTGCATAGGGAGCCAATCCACCGTGCCTTTGAGCCTTTCCGGGAACAGAGAGAATACTGTCCTCGAGATAGAGAGCAGCCCCGTGATACTGTATAATGAGTATCGCCGTGGTCTCGAAGGATCCTATCTCTGCAGTCGCCGCTATAGGTGAGGAGGTTGACAAGGACGCAAGTACGGGCCCCGTCGGCGGCGCCCCTCCCTCGGGGGAGTCGTCTGATCCGGCCGACTGGATCTGGCCACTGGCGGCTGAGTTGGGATTGAATTGGCCAAGTCGGCGTGTCAAACAGACCGCTCTCCAGAACATAGACAGGGACGAATTCAGCCATCTGAAATTACAACCATATAATTGTAAATCCTTGCCGGTGGATTATATCGACCCGGCGGCGGCTCAAATTTTACCTATAGTGGAAATGTTGGGGACCCTCGAAAGATATATTTACTAATGTTGCAACTATAGAGGCATGGATGCAGGTGACAAAGAAAATGGGCGGCGGATTGCATCTATAATAAAGGCATTTGACATCATTGAGGAGTTAGAGGAATCCGGGTCAATGACCGCCTCCGAGCTTGCAGCAGCACGCGATATGCCTGTAAGCACAGCGTACGTCTACTTGCAGACTCTTGCTGAAACTGGATACGTTATTGAGGAGGAGCGCGAATATCGCCTCAGCCTCCAGTTTCTCCGCACAGGCGGTCAGATCCGGCAACGTCTCGGCGTCTTTCAGTACGCCCAATCTGAGATGCTTGACCTCTGCTGGACAGTCGGTGAACGCGTTGGCCTAGGGGTCGAGGAGAATGGCCATCGCGTCCAAATCTGGCAGATCGATGGCGAGCAGTCCGAGTACGACGATAACTACGTCGGTGAACACACATACATGCACTGGACAGCGCTTGGCAAGATGCTGATAGCGAGTATGGATGACGACGAAATCGAGCGAACTATCGACCGATACGGCCTACCCAGAGCAACTGAACACACCATCACGGACGCGGACGTCCTCTTTGAAGAGATTGAACAGATCCGAGAGCAAGGATACGCAACCGAGGATGAGGAGCGAAAGCCTGGGATGCGGAGCATTTCAGTCCCATTAACCGATACGGAGGGGAACACGTGGGCAGCGCTTGGAATCGCGGCGGCGAAAACGCGGATGGGACCATCAACGTGTTCGCAGTACCTCCGAATGCTCCAAGAGAAGGCCAATCTGATCTCACTACGCTACAATTACTAGTGGCATTCTTCACAATATGTAGAACAAAATCGTCCGGGACTATCTCACTTCACCCGGTTTCGCTCTTCTACGTACTCGAATGACTAATGTCTCCAACGATAGTGGAATACATAGATCCGAGAAGCTATGTCACCTCCTGCCAAGTTTTAATACCCCACACGGCTTTCGTTGGCGTGCGAAGATGAGTAGAGTTACACTGTCGAATGTGGGCAAGATCTACGACGGCAACGTACGTGCGGTCAAAGACGTCGATCTCGAAATCGAGGACGGTGAATTCCTCGTGATGGTCGGACCATCCGGCTGTGGAAAATCGACGACACTCCGGATGATCGCAGGTCTCGAAACGGTCACTAATGGGAAGATTCAGATCGGGGATCAAGTCGTGAATGATGTCCGCCCGCAGGATCGGAACATCGCGATGGTGTTCCAGAACTACGCGCTCTACCCGCATATGACCGTGCGTGAAAACATGAGCTTCGGGCTGCGGCTCTCTGGCGGACACTCAGACGAGGAGATTGACGAGCGGGTCGAGGATACCGCCGAGCTCCTCGAAATTTCGGACCTCCTCGAACAACATCCGAAACAGCTCTCGGGCGGCCAACAGCAGCGGGTGGCGCTCGGCCGCGCCATCGTCCGCGACCCTGACGTATTCTTGATGGACGAACCGCTCAGTAATCTGGACGCGAAGCTCCGAACGCAGATGCGCACCGAACTCCAGCGGATTCAGGAAGAACTCGGCGTCACGACTGTCTACGTGACCCACGACCAGACGGAGGCGATGACCATGGGCGATCGCATCGCTATCCTCAACCACGGAGAACTCCAACAGCTGGAACCCCCAGAGCGGTGCTACGACCGCCCGAACAACGAGTTCGTGGCGGGTTTTATCGGCTCTCCAAGTATGAACTTCTTTGATGTCGACGTGACGGCGACAGGCGACGGAATCCAGGTTAGTGGGTCGGGCTTCGAGACCGAACTTGATCTCAACCTTGATACTGGGTCGTATACGTTGGGTATTCGACCAGAGGACTTCGAGGTCGCTGATGGTGACGGACGCCTCAACACAGTCGTCGATGTCGTTGAGCCGATGGGCTCGGATAACTTCCTCTACTTGGAGACCGGCCCGAATGAAATTGAGCTGACTGCTCGGGTAGACAGTACATTCCGTCCGCAACGCGGTGATTCGGTCTCTTTGACGTTCGACCCCAATGACGTTCATTTCTTCGCGCCGGACGGAACACGTATTTCGACCGATAACGATCAACCGCTCGTTTCCGAGGCCTGAGGATGGTTTTCTACACAGAACTCGGAAAGACCGATACTGAGTGGGCAGGAAAATCGTACGCGGAAATTCAGGATCTCGCCGCTACAGACGGTTCAGTACTGATAATCCCGGTCGGCAGCATCGAACAGCACGGCCCTCACCTCCCAGTAGCGACTGACACCCTGCTCGTGGATGCAGTGGCGCACGCTGGTGCTGAGCTTGCCTCCCCGGAGGTGCCGGTTTTGGTAACACCACCGGTTTGGAGTGGGTTCTCGCCGCACCACCTCTCTTTCGGGGGGACGCTCTCATTGAACTTCGAGAACCTGCGGAACGTGCTTGAAGAGATCGCGATGACTGGCCTCGAAAACGGCTTTGACGCAGTGCTCTTCCTGAACGGGCATGGCGGAAACGCCGCATTGATAGATGCGGCGGTGAGCACGGTCGGGCAACAGACCGAAGCAGAGGTACTCGCAACGACGTACTTCCAGCTCGCGACCGATGAGGTGATGGAGATACGCGAGAGCGAGCGAGGTGGAATGGCCCACGGGGGTGAGTTTGAGACATCACTCATGCTCCATCTTCGCGATGACCTGGTCGGGTCCGCGACGGAGATGGCGGCGAATCCGTGGGATGAGCATTACGAGTGGAGCGGACAGGACCTGCTTGAGGGGGGAGTGTTGTCCGTCTATCGTCCGTTCAAGGACTATTCGGAGTCCGGAGCGATCGGAGAGCCATCGCTAGCGAATGCCGAGAAGGGCGAGCGAATCTACGACGCGATACGGGAGGAGTTCAGTGCGCTTCTCGTCGCGGTTCACGAGCACAACACCCAATAAACATAAAAAATAATACAAAATCAATAAACTATATATGGTAGATCAGCGATCATCTGACGTGATGCCACACGACACAGACGAGAGTTCGGAGAACAGTATCGACCGGCGGCAGTTGCTCGGCGCGCTTGGTGCCGGTGGCTTGGTCACTATCGCAGGCTGTGGCGGAGGCGGAAACAACAGTGACGGGACCACCAGCGGTGACGGAGACAAGGAGACGGTGCAGTTCCTGACGATGGGCGTTGGGGACAACATCAAGTCGTTCTTCGAGGAGAACAACACGGCCTTTGAGGAGGAATACGGTGTCAACCTCGAGTTCACCAGCGTCACGTGGGGGAATGCCCAATCCACTGTGAACAACCGCGTTGAAGGTGGAAAGGCCCCCGACGTCGCTCGTTGGCCAGCACGATGGATTCCGCAAATGGTCGGCAAGGACGCCCTCGAGCCGCTTGACGACCTCATGCAGGGGGACTTCCTCGATAGGTTCCCGTCCGGCATCTCTGATGGGGTTCGCTACCAAGACCACTACTACGGTGTTCCGTGGGCAGCCTCGAACAAGTGCCTCTACTACAACAAAGACGTTTTCGAGAAGGCCGGACTCGACCCGGAAAACCCGAGCCTCGACTCGTGGGAGGATATGCTCGCGGCCGCTAAACAAATCAAAACCAGCGACAACGTGAGCACACCCGCACTCGGGCTCGCCGGCGCGGATGCCATCGAGACTGCATCTCAGTACTACCACTACCACTGGTCGTATGGCGCTGACCTCGTTGATGACGACAACAACCCCGTGGTTAACACGTCCGAGGCTGCGGATGCACTCGACTTTTACGCAGGCCTCAGCACCGAATACGGCGTTACGCAGTCATCACCGCTCTCCTCAACGAGACAGGACATCCGCCAACTATTCGAAGCCGGAGAGATCGGAATGGTCATCGGGCACGTTTACACCGGTCTTAATATCGAATCGGCGAAGGAGAAAGACGAGGCCGATTTCAACTACGGTATTGTCCAAGTACCGAAGGGGCCGGCCGGCCGCTACAGCCTCTTCACTATCGACAGTGTTACTGTCTTCAGCCAGACCGAAGTCAAGGACCTCGCGTACGACCTCATCAAGTTCTACTTCGACGAGGAACGCCGCTTCCAGTACTCCAAGCAGAAGGGCTTCCTGCCGGTGACGAAGGCAGTCAGTGAGCGGGACTACTTCACCGAGTCGGGGAACTGGGCGCCGTTCGTCGAAGCGAGTCAGTACGCACGCGCTCGCCCGAAGTTAAAGCAATTTGGACAGTTCAATAATCGGATGGTACAAGCGATTCAGGAGACGCTTGCCGGGCAGAAGTCCGCGCAAGCCGCACTGGATAGCGCCCAAGCCGACCTCGAAGAGTTAATGTCGGAATAGTAACTATATATGGGACTCACAGAAGATTACAGCGAACGCGGGCCAGACACGAGATCTGGGCAAGCGATCGCCTACCTGCAGGAGAACTATCGGACCTACGCGCTCATTGCACCCGTTGCGCTCTTCCTACTAGCCGTCGTCGGGTATCCAATCCTGCAGACGTTCCGGCTCTCGCTCTACGAGGCGCCAGCGTCGTCGTCAATCAAGACGTTCGTCGGTCTGCAGAACTACGCTCAGATATTCACGAGCGATATCTTCTACCAGTTGCTCTGGCAAACCGGCCGCTGGATCGTCGTTGCCGTCGCTCTCAAAACGATCCTCGGTCTACTCATCGCACTCCACCTGAAAGGTAACATAAAGGGCCGGAAGTTCTTCCGGACCGCATTCCTCATTCCCTGGGGAATCCCGTACGCAATTTCGGCTGTGGTCTTCCGATGGATCGAGCACCCCCAGTATGGCTACCTCAACTCGATCCTGCTGAAACTCGGGTTGATTCATGAACGCATCGGTATCCTCGGTAGCCCAGATATAGCGTGGCTCGGCGTCGTTGTCGCCGATGTCTGGATCGGAATGCCGTTCATGGCTATCATCTTCCTAGCCGGCCTTCAGTCCATTCCGGAGCAGCTATACGAGGCCGCCGCAGTCGACGGCGCCGAAAAGTGGAGTCAGTTTCGCTACATCACGCTCCCACAGCTGAAGGACGTCCTGTTCATTGCGACGCTACTCTCGACGATTTGGACGTTCGTGAGCTTCGACGTGATTTGGACGATGACGGGTGGCGGCCCGGTCAATACGACCGCAACACTCGTCATCTGGATCTACAAGACGGCGTTCGATCAGGGGAATCTCGGGCTGGGAGCGGCGTACAGCGTCATCGGCTTCTTCATCCTGGCGGTGTTCGCCATCATCTACCTCCGGGTCTACACGAGTGGAGGTGAGGAGCTATGACGATGGCCGGCCACGAGCCGAGTACACTCCGTCGTGTACGCATCTACGGTGTCCTCATCGGCCTGCTCGGACTCGTCATGCTGCCGTTCTACACGATGTTCGCGAGCACGTTGAAGCCGCAGTCGGAGATATTTAGCTCACCAGCAACGCTCATCCCGGCGGACCCGACTATTGGCGCCTATCTATCGGTCTGGACGCAGACCGACGTCCTGATCTGGGTTGGGAACAGCTTCTTGATCTCCCTCGGAACAGTCGCAATCGCGCTCGTGCTGGCAATTCCGGCGGCATATGCGTGTGCCCGAAACGATTTCGTCGGCAAGCGTGCGTTCCTTCTCGCGGTGCTCGTCGTGCAAATGTTCGCGCCCGTCGTGCTCATCGTGGGAATGTTCGATGTCTTCGTCGCTCTCAACCTCTACAACTCATATCTCGCCGTTATCATTCCGGCAGCTGCGTTCACGCTCCCGTTCAACGTCTGGATGCTCTACGGCTACTTCAAGACGATCCCGATCGAGTTGGAGGAGTCGGCACGCATTGACGGCGCGAGCATGCTCCAGATCCTGACGAAGATCATCCTGCCGCTGACGAAGCCGGCACTGGTTGCCAGCGTCACCTACACGTTCCTCTACGCGTGGAACCGGCTACTCTTCGTGCTCACGTTCCTCACCGAGGAATCGAAGTACAACGTGCCACGTGGTGTCTTCTCAATGGTTGGAGCGCTCCAGACGGATTGGCGGATGATGCTTACCGCATCGGTAATCGGTATCATCCCGCTCTTGATCCTCTTTGCCGTCCTTGAGGAGTATATCGTCTCTGGAATGACCGCCGGCGCGGTCAAAGACTGAGCGGCCTTCCGCTCTCGGTTCTCCCGTTCATTGCAGGCAGATTCTAGCCTTGGAGAACGTCGAAGATTCGACAGCCAACGGTGGATTTTATGCTGTTCGCGTACACGATATCTTGTGTGGAAATCACAGACATTACAGCCACAACTGTCGATGTACCGCTGCGCGAACTTGATGAGACACTCGGCATCGGCCCCTACGTAACGAACCACGGACAGGTCGAGTCGATGGAACGCGTTCTCGTGCGCGTCGATACCGATGAGGGCCTCACCGGATGGGGTGAAATGCGCGTCTTCCTCTCACCGCGCGCGACCGAGGCCATCATCGAAGACGGTATCGGTCCGCTCGTTATCGGTCAATCCCCCTTCGAGACAGAGCGCCTCCGTCGACAGGTGTTCATCGAATACACCAACATCGAGCTATTCTTCGCTGCCGTCGAAACCGCTTGCTGGGACATCGTCGGGCAGGCGGTCGGCAAACCAGTCTACGAACTCCTTGGTGGCTGGAGCGCGCCCGAGCAAACGACGGCACGGAACCGAGACGCCGCCGACGCGGAACCGGCGGCTGAACAGGAAATAGAGTTCGCGTTCTGCCTCGGCATTCTTCCGCCGGAAGAGTCCCGGGTGAAGGCTCGCGAAGCGCTCGACGCTGGCTTTTCCGTCCTCAAGACGAAAGCCGGACAGAACTGGAAGCAGGACGTCGAGCGGATTCGCGCGATGCACGACGAGGTCGATGGTGAGCTTGAGTTCCGACTCGATCCGAATCAGGGGTGGACTGTCGATCAGGCGATCCGTGTCGGCGCTGCCCTCGAAGATTCTGGAATCTACCTTCAGTATATGGAGCAGCCGATCCGAACCAACGCCCACCAGCAGCTCTCGAATCTTACGAGTCGGCTCCGCCAGCCTATTGCACCGAACGAAGACACGTATATCCCCCATAACCTCCGCTCGCTCATCGAAGCCGGTGCCATGGATATCGCCGTCCTCGACCTCACGCCAGCAGGTGGCATCGGGGGTCTACGCCAGCAGGCCGCCATCGTCGAGGATGCCGGTATCCCGTTCACGCATCACTGCGCGTTCGACCTTGGAATCCGAACAGCTGTGATCCTGCATGCAGCCCACGGTATCCCTGGCTTCTCGCTCCCCCCGGACACCACCTACTACGCCTGGGAGGGCGACGTCATCGAGTCCCCGTTCGAGGTCACCAACGGCCGAATACGCGTCCCTGACGAGCCCGGCCTCGGTATCGATGTTGACCAGGACGCTGTAGAACGGTTCCAGATATAGGGCTCCCATCGGGACTGAATAGCGAACCCGACGCGACAGTAGGCCGTCCCACTGAGCACTCTGCGTCGGCTGCAAGCCCCGCACTCGCCGTTTGGCTATGTCGGGACTGACAAGGGGTCGATATCGAAGATGGGGGGCTCGGGTAGCTATTCTGGGACTTCGTCGACACCGTAGATGGCCTGCTCGAGGCTATGATCGAGTCCGGTCGTAAGACCGCCGTCAACGAGGAGTTCAGTTCCGGTGACAAAGGAGGACATATCGGATGCGAGATAGAGCGCCGCATCAGCGACGTCATCTGGTGTGCCAAAACGGTCGAGCGCGTACTGTTCGAGCCACTCGTCACGAACGTCTGACCCGCCGCTGGCTTCCATCTCGCGGCGCCGATTCTCCGTCTCGATAGTTCCTGGGCAGATAACGTTCGACCGGATGCCGTGGCGGCCGTACTGCGTCGCGATGGTCCGCGAAAGAGCGAAGAGCCCGGATTTGGCGGACGAATAGGATGTTAGCCCGATTCCCATGAGAGCGTTCACTGAGGACATATGAACCATGCGTCCACCGCCGCCTGCAGCCATCTCAGGGAGAACAGCCTTCGAACAGAGGAAGGACCCGGTCAGGTTGACATCGATGTTTGTCCGCCATGTCGACTCGTCGATCCGGTGGAGGTTATCGTCACCAGCGAGCGAACCGCCCGCGTTATTGACGAGGATGTCGATGCCACCAAAGCGCTCCGACGTCGCTTCAACCATCGCACCGACGTCGTCACCGTCGCTCACGTCAACGTCGACGAAGACGCCAGTACCACCAGTGTCCTCGATTTGGGCGACAGTATCGGCGCCACCATCGGCATCGATATCCGCTACAACGACGTCCGCACCGGCTTCAGCGAACCGTACCGCGATTGCGCGCCCGATCCCGGACGCAGCGCCGGTGACGATAGCCACGTCATCATCAAGGTCTACGATCATCTATCGTCCTCCACTATGAGGTCGGTTGAATCAGGTGGAGATACGGGTGGCGATAGACGCAGCTGGTGAACTGCTGGGCGGAGCTGGTTCATGCGTACGGCATATACTTCGCTAGACGTGACCATAAAACATGCCGCTACCAGACTGGTGAGTGACGCAGCCGAACACTTTTGGCCTCCGCCGATATACCACCGATAGGATGGAAGAGATAGCAACGCCGGACGCGCCCGCGAGTATCGGACCGTACTCACAGGGAATCATCGACGGTGAGACAATTTATGTCTCCGGGCAGGGACCCGTCGACCCTGAAACAGGGGACATCGTCGGCGAAACACTTACTGAACAGACCGAACGAACCCTTGAGAACGTTGCCGCCGTTCTCGAAGCAGCGGGAGCGTCGCTCGACGACGTGGTCAAGACGACGGTTTTCGTACGCGACATGCGCTACTACGACGATATTAACGAGGTCTACGGCGAATATATGAGTGAGCCATATCCAGCGCGAAGCGCCGTCGAAGTTGATGATCTTCCCATCGACATTGGTGTCGAAATCGAAGTCGTTGCTTCGATGTAGCGGCACGAACATGTAGACGATCCGCGCATCGAATAGTCAATATCATACGCCTCTGGGTGTGGCGGGTCTCCTCAACGATTGTAGATAGTAGCCGAGAAAATACACACGACTTCAGTCATGGGTTGCTGTTACTCACTCGCATTTTCGATCCAGTCGAGTGACTGTTCAGGAAGAAGCCCGTAGTTGTAGAAGGAGACCCGGGGGACGTCGACGGAGCGGAGCGCCACGACCATTGTCTCAAGTGTCTCACCGTCGTGAACGGCCGGTTGGCCTGGTAGGAGACCGACATGGACGGGCACATCCGATGTCAGCGCCTCGACGGTATGATACGCCTCGAGAACGGCGTCCGGCGATGACTCGTACGCCGGGAGGCAGTAGTAATCAACGTGCGTCCCGAGACGCTTGAGATCGACACCACAGAGCCACTCATTTCCGGGTTCGGGCATCCCGACGTAAGACCCGATCGGCGTATCCCCAGCTGCCGACGCAAGATCCGCGTAGAGAGACTCGAGAGTCCGCTCGCGAACAGCGAGATAGTCCGCGACAGCAGGGTGAGCACGGACCCACCGCTCGGGCGAGAGGGTAGATGGCACGTCCCCAGTGATGATCTCGTCGACAGTCGTAGCGACGGTCTCACGAACCGACTTGACGGGAACACCTGCATCAGCTGCGTTCGCACGACAGTGCTCGCAGAAACAGACACCGAAGAGGAACTCACCAAGAGTTCCGAGTTCGGCATGAATCTTCTGGTGATGCCAGCCGAAACCTGTTCCGTAGAAGTAGTCGAACGTCTCCAGTTCGATGCGCTCGAAGATACCACGCGTGGCAAGGTCGTGGACGAGCATACACAGATATTCTTGAACAGCGGGTTGAGACGGACAAAGACCGAAGACCAGGTCGTCTCCATGTGCTGTCTCAAGTGTGACCTCCGGATTCTTCATCCCGAGCCGAGAGTTATGACAGCCGATGGTCCATGAGGAGAGAGAGATGTCGGTCTCAGCAAGTTCTACAGCGATTTCAGCAAGCCAGTCACCAGCCATACCTTCATAGGGAACCGGCTCAAGCAACCCATAGTCTTCCTCTGGCTGGAAATACGCGCTAGAACGCGCGAAGAACGTACGGCGCTTCGGGTTACGTGGCGTGAACGCCTGTACGGTATGATAGTTCGTCGCGAGAGTGATTTCATCAACGCCACATTGCTGGAGGCGAGCAGCGGCGGAATCAACACCTTCATCACGAAGGTCCCATGGGTACGCCCACATTGTGAACTGCATAGACGGCGTAAACTGCGTTATGACTGTACAAATAGCTTCGCTAGAAACCGTCCATCGTGTTTAGTTAAGCGAGTTCCACCAGACGACGAAGGCCTGCGGCCATGTTTTTGCGGTATCTGGATTGGTGTGGCTGAAACTATTGCTAAACGAGGAAGTACGAGAGACGATAGGACGAAAATTTGATATATCGATATATAATTCATAGACTAACAGATGGTTTTGGCCGCGGTAGAGTGTTGTTTAGTTGTCCAGACGTGACGTCAACGCACAACAAAAACTAATATCTCAAATTATATCGCGCTACTCTCATAGAGTCGTACCCTTAGGATTACCAGGCCACCGAGCGAATCGGTTACGACGCTGTTCCTGTAAGAGAACAAGCCACCGTCGTGGCGCCAAAGAACGATGCAGGCGAAGGGTAGTGTGGTGGCACACTATACTTATGGACGTTGCACTCCTCGTCTCTCGTATGAGTGAGTGCGTCGATTCAGAAAGCACGGTTTCGGGGAATCAGGCGAACATCCCTGCCCGCATCCGCCGCGAGCTCGACATTGACGACGGCGACAGGCTCCGCTGGCAGGTCGAAGACAACGGAGCGTTGCGGGTCGAAGTCGTCCAGCAGCGCAACGGAACGTTCAGCGACTTCGACGGTTACGAGGGCGAGGAAGAGACTGACGTGGTAGTTGACCACGACGCTTGGGGCGTCGACGTCGAGTAGATGCCGCGCGCACTCATCGACACGAGCGTGCTCTTCGCGGCCGCATATCGACGCGACAGTCATCACGACGCCGCCCTCCCGATCCTCCGGGGCGTCGATACTGCGGAGCTTCCGGAGGCAGTCGTCCTCGACTACGTGCTCGCCGAGGCGTTGAACGGACTCACGACGCATGCGAGCCACAACGCGGCGACGGATTTCCTCGACCGCATCGAGGAGAACGCCCGCTTCCACCTCGAGTCGTTGTCCAGTGACGCATTCGCGACCGCGAAGGCGCTCTTTCGGCAGTACGAACGCTTCTCGTTCGTCGACGCGTGCATCGTCGCCTACATGCAGACTGAGGGACTCGGCTACCTCTACGCGTTCGACGACGATTTCGACGCCGCTGCCGACGTCTACCGCCTCGACACCGCGACCAACCCCTATCAGCCCGAATAGCCAATGGGGGCAATCTATGCCCGCTTCGACGACCTCGACGATTCTGTCGCAGCCATGACGGAGCGGTACGACTGACTGAAGAGCTTCGGTAACCGCGAGGTCGACTTACCTCGCTTTTCTCTCGTTGCGCGAGACGGAACGGTGTCCGAATAAATGAAACGCGAGAGAAGACGAACCTCCCCACCTATATTTTAGACAATTCTGAAATAGCCAATTCTGAATTAGGCTATTCAAGAGTATTTTAGCGGTCGGGCACGCCGGGTGCCTATGGAGCGTTTCGTGGACCGCGATGAGGAGCTCTCGCGACTGCGTGAGTGCTACGAATCCGATCGGGGGGAACTGGCAGTCATCTATGGTCGGCGCCGTCTCGGTAAGACCCAGCTCGCCCAACATTCACTTCGGGATCGAGACGACGCCGTTGTCTACCAAGGGACCGAGACCACTGCCCAGTTCCAACTCGACGAGTTCATCGACGTCGCCTCGTGGCGCCGTCTGGGAGCGCTTCGTCCGTGGTCTTACCACTCATACGTCCGAATACACGCTCGTCGTCATTATCTTTCCTCGATCAGCCGTTGATTACGGAGAAAACGGCGTGCTCGGTGGTATGGCGTTCTAAGGGCACGATTCTGAGTGGATAGAGCGATACAATCTATTCGCTTAATTTTTGTGGTGCGTTGTTGTCTGGGTCAGACAACCAAACAACACAAAAGATGGGATGGTGGAGCTGGTTTTTGATGAATCATATTTCGATATATAAAATTCGGGGTCCCACGCGCTTCGGTGTCGCCCACGTCACGGGTCGACGCACCCGGGAGACCCTCGCGTAGGCGTTCTGCTACGACACACGTGCGGTGTCGCTCGCGCTACTCGGTCTCTTATCCCGCTCACAGCGCGTGCATTCTCTACCTAGCGTCGCGCGACGAGACCGGTTCGGACGGGCGCAAGATCTCACTCGACGCGTCACTTAGTCGTGATGACGACGTCCACTACGAGGTCAAGGCACTTCGAGTACTTTTCAGCGTCAGAATTGGGCCATCGTCTGATCGTAGGTGCGTTGGAACGCGGCCTCTATTGGGAGTCCGCGGAGGTAGTCGGAGAGCACTTCGACGCCCCACGGGTCGTCGTACCCGATCTCCTGAACGGAGTCGATGAACCCGGAGACGTCGAACGTTCCTTCACCGGGGAGCATGCGCTGGCGTGTCGTCTGGTAGGTGATGCTCTCCCCGGAGTTGTAGCCATCGTTGAGCTCGACGTGCACGAGGTTGTCTCGGTCGATCTGCGTGAGGTCTTCCATCGAGATCTCCATCTTACTGATGTGCCACGTGTCGAGCAGTATACCGCCGTTACTCGGAGCGCCGGTGACCGCGGCGGCCTCGTCGAGGGACGTCACGTTCGGGTCGACAGGCATGATTTCGAGGCCGACACTCGTTCCGTGGCGAGCTGCCTCCTGACAGAGGCGCTCGAAGGCGGTGGCGACCTGCGAACGCGGTGCTTCGAAGCCGCGGATGTTGCCGACCTTGATGTGGTGGGCATCGAGTGCCTCGGCTGCCTGTAAGAGGAGCTGCCATCGTTCCTCCGCCGCTTGGCGCCGCTCGTCACTCTCGTCGAGGAACCACGCCCCGAGGAACTCGAGCTCGATGTAGTCGATACCGTAGTCGTCGAATATCGCGGCGATCTCGGCGAGACTCTTTTCCCGCATGATGTGTTGGAGGTCGGCGTGCCAGAGACCGAACCCCTCGAAGCCGACTTCCGCGGCGAGTTCGACGCGTTCCTCGAGGCTGAACCGACTCCACTCGCGGCCCGGTATCGGTGCAGGGTTCGTGTCCCCGGCGAGCGTCCAGTACGTTCCGTGGAGTTCGATGTCGTCGTGTCGCCCCGTCTGTTCTGCGCGTTCGTCCGCCCTCACTGTTCCACTCCCGACCAATGCTGCGCCGGATCCCACACCCGTCGCTTTCAGGAACGTTCGACGTCCCGTGTACACGTTTCCGTCAGCCATTGATGATTCACCGTATCATTGACCAAATACTATCATAAATTTTCAGGTAGTAGCAAGAATGGGAGCGAGGTGGCGACACCAAGAGAGCGTACGGGGCTAGCTCCGCCGGTAGCTGCCGAGAAGCACTCAGTCGAGGGCGGCGCCGTTGTCGAGTCGATCCCGTATCTCGTCGCCCCGTCCGGTGACCGGGAGGTCGAGGTAGGAGCCGCCGTCGGTCTCGATGGTATGCGTGACGTCGCGCATCAGCGGGAGGAAGTAGACCCCCCGATCAGCGAGTTGACTCGTCATGTCGTCCTGGTTGCGGACGACGAGTCGCAGCTCGTGGCCCTCCTCGATAACGGCTGCCGTAGGCGCCATCGCAATGTCGTACTGCCGGATCTCGCCTGCGTTGACCGGCGTCTGTTCGGTCGTGTGAATCGGCCACCCTCGCATCGACGCATCCTCGTCGAGACCGCTATACGATGCCCGGAGCCATCCCTGACTGACGAGCTGGCGCTCGCCGTCGGGACCGACGTCCACGAGATCGACGATCCAGTTCGTGTCCTCGTCGTCGATGGCCGCTTCGAGATGGAGCGCGATCGGGCCGATGAGCTCGAGTGGCTCGTCCATCGTCTCCGAGAACGTGACGCAAGTGACCTCGGAGTCGTCGAGCGGAAGCGGCTGATACCAGCTCACGTCGCCGCCGTCGGGTTCGTCATTCGATAGACTACCGTCGGCGTGGAGGTGTTTTTCAGTCCACTCAGTCCGCTCGGGCGGCCAGTCGTGCTCGAACGTCCACTTATCGACCCCCATGACGTACGTCTTCACTGCCGGTTCGTCGAGGATCCCGGTCTCTCCGTCACCCAGTAGCTCATCGTTCCAGCGAACCACCTCGTCTTGGTAGTCGACCCACGGTCGCGCGAGTTCGCCCGGCGGGAGGACGATCAGCTTCTTCTCGTCGTCGGGGGTTCCCATGCGCTCCCATGCCTCGAACGCGCTCCAGTAAAGGCGGTGGTGGGCACCGCCGGGGAGGACACCGCCGACGTACGTCGGCATGTCGAGTTCGGAGATGTCGCCGGGCGCACCGTGTGGCTGGAACCACTCGTTGACGAAGAGGTCGAAGGCCATCGGATCCTTCTCCGGATACTGGAACGCTGTGAGGTATTTGGGGTTGTACTTCACGTCCGGATCGCTCGTCACGGTCTCGATGAGGGCATCAAACTCGTCGTCGTCGAGGGCGTCCTTCGTCATCGGCGAGTCGTATTCGTCGAGCGACAGCGGATGCGTGCTGTCGTACATATGTCCACCGTGGAAGATGTTGTAGAGGCTCGTGTCCCGCATCCCCGTGAACGTGTAGTCGCCCGGGAACCAGAACGCGATGGGGAAGAGAGCCTCTAACGCGTCCGGTGGGTCCTGTCCCGCCATCGCTTGGGAGAACGCGAACGAGGACGGTCCGATCATGCCGACCGTCCCGTCACACCACGATCGGTCGGCGATCCATTCGACGAGGTCGGTGATATCCGCAGCGTCGTGGAGGTCGAAGAGGTTCTTCACGGGCCCGCCGCCTGATTCACCGATCCCGCGGGGGTCGGGGACGACGTGAGCGTATCCCTGCTCAACGAGATACGGCGTATCGCCCGCTTCGAGGCTTCCGTCCCAGAACGGTGCTTCCTGGTAGGGCTGGGGATGATCCCGAAGCCAGAACACCGCCTCCTGTGCGTCTTTCCCCCACATACCCCACGCGAGAAGGGCTGGAACGCCGTCGTCGCCAACCTCGGACGGCCGATACGTGTTCACCGCGAGCTCCGCGTCGTCATGGAGCGACACCATCACGTCGCGCTCGATGTCGATACCGGCGTCAAGTCGTGCTTCGTCCGAGCCGGCCTCGACGTCGCTCGGGCCGTCGTAGTCGGTGTCGAGGTCAGTGCTAGGCGGCTCTCCTGCGACGAGTTGTGGGTAGCCATCAAAATACGCGTTCGTGACGTCGCCCAACTCCGCCGCTGCCTCCGGATCGATCTGTGTCGGCCGCGGACGATACTCCTCCGCAATGAACGTTATATCATCCGCATCGTACCGCTTCGGCTCGCCATCGGTCTCGTCCATGTCTCTAACGAACTGTTGTCTATATTAATTGTTTGGGTAGTTCCGAGATAGCCAGAGATGCGACTTCCGGTGGACTGCGTGCGCTTTCGGCCGGCTTTCGACGATATTCGATGTCGACGTGGCCAAATTAGTATGTGTTATATATTATTAATAATTACATAATATGAGATACTATTATAATTCCGCGTGAATACCACCGACGGCACTGTCTAGTTTAGCACCTCCTTGACAGGCGTTCTTCCATCGAGTGATTGATGCGGTCTCTGGTGGTTGTAGTAATGCGCGAACTGTTCAAGCCATTCGCGTGCACTCAACCGACTGCCCACCCACGAGTTATGGAAACGGTCGATACGCATTTTGAGGGTATGGAACCACTGTTCGATAAGGTTCCGGTCGGTATAGTCCACCCGACCGTTCAATCCTACTCGAACGAGGGCAGTCCGATAACCAAACTGATCGACGAGAAACACCGCGTCGGAGAGGTCGTGTTTCTCGCGGAGATCGTGCAGAAACGCAGCCGCCGGATCGGTGCCGTGCCGTCCGAATAACTTGACGTCGAGGATCAGCTTCGTGTCGAGGTCAATTGCAGCGTACAACCAAGACCACTTGCCGTTGATTTTGATAGCGGTTTCGTCAACGGCGACCCGCTTCGGTTGCGCCTCAGGCGGGTCGCCAACGCTATCAGATACGCGATGTACCCACTGAAAGATCGCTTGATGCGAGCGTTCTACGCCGAATAGCCGAAGAATCTCTTTTGGCTCTCGAAGCGAACAATCGGTCGCGTGGAGCCGGACGGCGAACGCCCTGACGGGCGTCGCCGTTCGCTCACGCTCCCAAGCTTCTTCTAAATCTGGTTCTAAGGACTCGCTGAACAGGTCTGCGAGCATCTCTAGACAAGTTACTCAACGACCTGCTCGTTCCTCAAACTGGCTTAACTAGACAGTGCCCTCAAAACGACCCGGCTATCGCGTCCCGTCATCGGTCCGGTGTCGCCTCACCCTTCGACTGACGGCGACCCGACTCGACGCCGCGACGCCGGCCGCGAGCACACCCGACCGGGGGTCGCTTCGTCTTGCCTGCCGTCTGGCGTTGGGTAATACCGAATGATTAATGATTCTTAGATGGTTCTGTACTCGTATGTCGAGCGAGGAACTGCGTGTCAAGTCGGCGGGGACGATGTTCGACGTCGTTGATGCGATCAAAGAGTTGGACGAGCCGACGGTGACGAACATCGCCGAGCACATCGGCGTGCCGAAGAGCACCGCACACGATCACTTGACGACGCTCACGGACCTCGATCTCGCCGTCGCCGACGCCGACGGGTACCGGATCGGTGCCCGGTTCCTCGAATACGGCGGCTACGCGCGCGAGAACATGCCCGTGTTCCGCGTCGCACGACCCGTGGTCAAGCGACTCGCCACCGAGACGGGCGAGCACGCGAACCTCGGTATGGAGGAACACGGCCTCGCGGTCTTCCTGTACAAATCGAAGGGCGAGGACGCGGTCACCATCGACACCCACTCGGGCATGCGCGTCCCCGTGCACACGACGGCGATGGGCAAGGCGATCCTGGCCCATCACTCGCGGGAGTACGTTGAGGCGATCGTCGGCGAGCACGGCCTCCCGCGGATCAACGAG
Source organism: Halarchaeum nitratireducens (assembly GCF_014647155.1). Classification (GTDB taxonomy): domain Archaea; phylum Halobacteriota; class Halobacteria; order Halobacteriales; family Halobacteriaceae; genus Halarchaeum; species Halarchaeum nitratireducens. Next base: position 105,086 of record NZ_BMOQ01000008.1, read on the forward strand.
AACACGATCACGGATCGCGAAACGCTCTACGAGGAGTTCGAGCGGATCCGCGAGCGCGGGTACGCGACGGACGACGGCGAGCGCGTCGACGGGATGCGGTGCGTCGCGGCCCCGATCTTCGACGAGAACGACGACGTCTTGGCCGCCGTGAGCGTCTCCGGGCCCGCCAGCCGGATGCACGACGACCGACTGAAGAACGACCTCCCCCAGCGCGTGAAGAGCGCCGCGAACGTCATCGAGGTCAACTTGAAGTATTCGTAGCGGCCCGTGATTCGGTATTACCCGAGTCGAGCGGCGTGGACGAACGCTTTCCGCCGGCGATTTTACGACTATATCTCTGTAATTCCCCGCCCGGTAGCCGGTGCTCGACGCTCCGGTATTACCGAACGCGTGTACCACCCGACTCGTTCGTGCGCGGAGTCGGGGCGGGTCGAGCGACGGCCTACGTCACGCGTCGAAGGAGAAGACCGGCTTGCACGTCTCCGAGGAGAGGAACGCCTCGAAGGCCGCGGCCGGATCGTCCGTCGAGTACGACGTGTCCATGATCGTCGCGGCGTTGACGGCGCCGTCCTCGAGCAAGCGGAGCGCCTGCTCGAAGTTGCGCCACGTCGACCCGTAGGACGTGTTGATGTCGACTTCGCCGCGCACGGAGTCCGCGAGCCCGACTTCGCTGACGCCGTTCGGGATCCCGACCATCACGATCTGCCCGCCCTTTCGGACGTGTTCGACGCCGATCTCGACGCCGGAGTGGTGGCCGGTGGCGTCGAACACGATGTCGAACCCACCGCCCTGGGTGCGTTCCTCGACGACGTCGGACAGCTCCGTCTCCGCGACGTTGACCGTCTCGATGCCGAGCTCTTCGACGAGCGGGAGCCGATACGCGGTGTCCTTCCCGAGCCCGGAGACGACGACGTTCGCGCCGAGCGAATCGGCGATCGCGGCGGTCAGCACGCCGATCGGTCCGGGTCCCTGTACGAGCACGGCATCGCCCGGTTCGAGGGCCGACTGCGTCAGCACCGCGCGCGCCGCGATACTCGTCGGCTCCGTGAGCGCCGCGTCCCGAAGCGGGACGCCCTCGGGGACGCGGTGGAGGTGTTCGGGATCGACCGTCACGTACTCCGTGTACGCGCCGTCGCGGTGCATCCCCGTGATGGAGAAATCCTGGCAGACGTTGGGCTGTCCGTTCTTACACTGGAAGCACTCGCCGCAGTCGTGGATCGGCTCCTCGACGACCTTCTCGCCCGGCTCGACGGTCGTGACGTCCGCGCCGACCGACTCCACGGTCCCGGAGTACTCGTGGCCCATGATCCGGGGGATGGGAATCCAGTGATAGCTCTCGTCGTACTTGTAGGCGTGCGCGTCACTGCCGCAGATCCCGGCCGTGTGAACGCGTACTACCACCTCGTCCGCGTTGGGTGTCGGCACCTTTCGTTCCTGTATCTCTACGTTCTCCGCACCGGTTTGGACGATTGCATCCATTTGTAGCTTCACCGTCGACTGACTGCTTGCCGACGAACTACCTGGCTCTACCTATCCTGGCTATTTATAATTCTGGGTCCGCCCCGAACGCGGCGCCCGCCCATTACGTACATTTATAATAGTCCACCTCATTGCGGCTGATGTATGGTTGCAGGAGACGCGACGCCACTGGAGGCCAGACATGGAAATTACTGAAATCCGGACGACCGACGTCAGCACCGACTCGTGGGGGGAGTTCGTCGAGTTCCCGCTCGTCACGGTGATGAGCGGGTACGAGGAGTACAACAACGCCGACGGCGACAACCCACAGGCGCGACGGAAGTGGATGGGCCCGGTCGGCGACGTCGTCGTCGAAGTCGAGACCGATGCCGGCATCACGGGATATGGCGCCGGGAACTGGGCGACCGGCGCTATCTCCACGATCGTTGAAGAGACGCTGTCAAAGCTCGTCGTCGGTGAGGACCCGGCGGACCGCGAGCGCCTCTGGGACATGATGTATCGCGCCACCATCCCCTTCGGGAGGAAGGGCGCGGCCATCGAAGCCATCAGCGCGGTCGACCTCGCGCTCTGGGACATCGCCGGCAAGGAGGCCGGGAAGCCGGTGTACGAACTCCTCGGCGGGAAGACGAAAGACGAGATCCCCGCGTATGCGAGCAACCTCCATCCTGTCGACTACGAGAAACTCGCATCGGAGGCCCAGCAGTACGCCGAGGCGGGCTTCGAAGCGATGAAGCTCCGTTTCCGGTACGGACCCGAGGCCGGCCGCAAGGGGATGAAGGAGAACGAGGCCATCGTCGAGACGGTGCGCGACGCCGTCGGCGACGAGATCGCGATCGCCGGCGACGCCTACATGGGCTGGTCGGTTCGGTACGCGAAGAAGATGCTCGACCGCCTCGAACCCTACGACATGGAGTGGGTCGAGGAGCCGGTCATCCCCGACGACATCGACGGCTACGCGGAGGTCCGTGAGGCCGCCCCGATGCCCATCTCCGGCGGCGAACACGAGTTCACCCGATGGGGGCACAAGGAACTCCTCGAACGCGACGCCCTCGACATCCTCCAACCCGATGTCCACCGCTGTGGCGGGCTCACCGAGCTGCTGAAGATCGACAGCATGGCGAGCGCGCACGACGTCCCCGTCATCCCGCACTCGGGGACGAACCCGCACCTCCACTTCATCGCGGCGTCGACGAACGCGCCGATGGCGGAGTACTTCCCTATCCCCGAGTGGTACGAGGAGCGGCAGAACGAGGAGAAGGAGTCGACGTATGCCGACGCTATCTACGCGAACCCGCCGAACGCGGAGAACGGCGCCATCCCCGTCCCCGAGGGCCCGGGGACGAACTCCGAGCTGAACCGCGAGGCGCTCGAACACTTCCGCGTCGAGTGACCATGTCCGAGGTATCCTTCGAGTACAACGTCCCCGTGTTCGCCGGTGCGCCCGACGAGGGAGCCACCGAGCCCGTCCATCGGGACACGCCGATGTACGAGTCGCTCGACTGGGAGACGACCGAAGCGGGCATCCTGAAGGCCGAGGAACTCGGCTTCGACGCCGTGTGGGCGCCCGATCACCTGATGCTCGGGCGCGACCACGCGGAGTACGAGTGCTGGACACTCCTCAGCGCCATCGCGGGGCTGACCGACGACGTCCGCATGGGATCGCTCGTCCTCTGCAACGACTATCGCAACCCCGCGCTCGTCGCCAAGATGGCCGCGACGCTCGACGTCGTCTCGGAGGGCCGCCTCGAACTCGGCCTCGGTGCCGGCTGGCACGAACCCGAATACGAGGCCTACGGCTGGGAGTACCGCGACGGCTTCGAGCGCCTGATGCGCCTCGACGAGTCGATTCGCCTCGTGAAGCGTCTATGGGACGACGACGGAAGCGGCGTCAGCTTCGACGGCGAGCGCTATCGGCTCGACGACGCCTACTGCACGCCCGGCCCCGTTCAGGACCCCCACCCGCCCATCCTTGTCGGCGGGCAGGGCGAGCAGGTGACGCTGAAGCTCGTCGCGAAGCATGCGGACGTCTGGAACACTGACGTGTTCAACGGCGACGTCGAGACGCTCGAACACAAGATCGGCGTCATTGAGGACCACTGTGACACCGTCGGGCGCGACCCCGACGAGCTCACGTACTCGTGGGACGGCCACGTCATCTGCACGCGCGACGAGGAGAAACTCGAACGCCTCCTCGACGTGATGCTCCCCATCCAGTTCGAGGAGGAGTACCAGGACCAACCGGACATCACGACGAAGGCGGACGCCCGCGACTACTTCATCATGGGGACGCCGGAGGAGTGCGCCGACGCTATCGAAGCGCGCATTGACGCCGGCGTCACGAAGTTCCAGGGGTGGTTCGTCGACTACCCCGACTTCGAGGGCATGGAGTTGTTCGCCGACGAAGTGATGCCGCAGTTCCAGTAACGCCACCCCCGAGCTCCTCCGCTCGGCCGTTCGCGCGTCGCACCCGACGCCGAGCCACCCCGCTTTTCCGGACCGCCGTCGCCCGCCGTCGGCCCTCAGTCGCTCATCACGGCGCCGACCTCGTCCGTCTCGGTGTCGACGCGACCCTTGATGAGGCGTTCCGTGTCGCGCTCGAAGACGTAGATGTGCTCGGGGGCGATGGTGAACGTCGCGGCGTCGCCCTCGTCGATCTCGTGGAACCGCGTGAGCGTCGACGTCAGTGTCCCCTCGTCGATCTCGGCGTGGACGATGGCGTCCGTCCCGAGCGGCTCGATGACGCGGATCTCGCTGTCGATGACCGGTCCGGCGTGCCCCTGCCGGCCCTCCGTGCTCGCCTCCCTGAAGAGGTCCTGCGGCCGGAATCCGATGGTGACGTCGCTCACGTCCTCGGCGACGTCCTCGAAGAGGTCGCGCGGGACGTGGAACGAGCGGCCGGCGAACTCGACGCGATAACGCTCGCCCTCCTCGGTCATCGTCCCGTCGAAGATGTTCATGTCGGGACTCCCGACGAACTGCGCCACGAAGAGGTTGTTCGGGGAGTTGAAGATCCGCGCCGGCGTGTCGTGTTGCTGGAGCGTACCGTCGTTGAGGATAGCGATTTCGTCCGCTATCGTCATCGCTTCCTCCTGATTGTGCGTGACGTAGGCGGACGTGATCCCCATGCGGGACTGGAGTTCGTCGATCTCCGTTCGCATCGTCTTTCGGAGCTGAGCGTCGAGGTTCGCGAGCGGCTCGTCGAACAGGAACAGCCGCGGCTCGCGCACGATTGCGCGGCCGAGCGCGACGCGCTGTTTTTGCCCCCCGGAGAGGGACGACGGCTTCTTGTCGAGCAGATCGCCGATTTCGAGCATCTCCGCGACCTCCGCGACGCGCTCGTCGATCTCGTTCTCCGCGAGCCCGTTGTCCTCGCGCTTGAGACCGAACCCCAGGTTCTCTCCGACCGTCATGTGTGGGTAGAGTGCGAAGTCCTGAAACACCATCGCGACGTCGCGGTTCCGGGCCTTCACGTCGTTGACCCGGACGCCGTCGAAGGTGACGTCGCCCTCCGTGGGCTCTTCGAGGCCGCCGATCATTCGGAGCGTCGTCGTCTTCCCGCAGCCCGACGGCCCGAGGAGCACGAGGAAGTCGCCGTCGTCGACCTCCAGAGAGAGGTCGTTGACCGCGACGATGTCACCGCTCGGCCCGTCGAATCGCTTGGTTACGTGTTCGAGTTCCAGCCGCGTCATACAGGTAACCCACTATCCCGCATATATTAAAATTAGTGTCTCGCGCCGCGACGTGACCGACGGCTATCCCTTGATCGCGCCGCCGGTCAGCCCCTGCACGAAGTAGCGTTGGATGTACGCCAAGCCGAGCAGCACGGGGACGGAGACGAGGATGGACGCAGCGGCGACGACGTTCCACTGTGTGTTGAACCCCTGCACGAACGTGAGGAGGCCCGGCGGAACGGTGTACTTCGCGTTCCCGAGGAGGGTGAGCGCGAAGACGAGCTCGTTCCACGCGAGCAGGAACGCGAAGATGAACGACGCGATGAGCGAGTTGCGCGCCATCGGGACGACGACGTACCGGAACGTCTCGTAGGGCGAGCACTGGTCCATCCGCGCCGCGTCGATGATGGAGCCGGGGAAGTCGTCGAAGAACCCTTTCATCAGCCAGACGACGAACGGCGCGGTCATCGCACCGTAGATGAGCACCAGCGCGACGTGGGTGTTGTAGAGATCGAGCATGTTGATGAGCTCCCACTCCGGGACCATGATCGCCGTCCCCGGGAACATTAGCGACGCGAGGAAGAGGCTCATCAGGACGTTCTTCCCGCGGAAGTCACGCCGCGAGAGGACGTAGGACGCCACGGTCCCGAACGCCACCGCGATCAGACCCGCGCCGACGGACACTTTCAGACTGTTGAAGACGAGCTGGAGGACGTTGATGTCTATCGCCGACGTGATCGTGACGCCGAGCGTGTTCTCGAAGAAGACTTGGTAGCCGCCCGCCTGAATTGAGGACTCGATGACGACGCTGAACCCCTGGAGCGACCAGTTCTGGGGGACGATGGTCGGCGGGATCTGCTGGATCTCGGCCGTCGTTTTGAACGCGGTCACAACTAGCCAGTACAGCGGGAAGAGTACGAACAGGCCAGCGCCGGCGGTCACGAGGCCGACCAGCGTCTTCCGGAGGTAGACGCCGGCGGTCGTGTCGAACAGCCACGATTGATTCTCGCGGAACTCCTCGGTCGGATCGGTGGTTTCGGTGCTCATTAGAACTCACCCTGGACGCGGTCGTAGACCTTGATGTAGTAGTACGAGAAGACGAGCAGGACGACAAACAGCATGACGGAGAGCGCGGACGCGAAGCCGATGTTGAAGTCCACGAACGCCGAGCGATAGATCATCACGGGGAGCGTCGTGCTCGAGTAACCGGGGCCGCCCTTCGTCATCACCCACACCATCGAGAAGTTCCGGATATTGTAGATGAGCATGAGGAGGAAGCCGATGGCGAGGTTGTACCGCATCAGCGGAAGCGTGATGTACCGGAACGCCTCCCACGGCGTCGCGCCATCCATCCGCGCCGCCTCGTAGAGGTGTTCGTCGATGCCCTGGAAGGACGTGAGCGTGAGGAGCGCGAACAGGGGAGCGAGTCGCCAGATCATCCCGACGATGGCCGGCCACAGTGACAGCGAGGGGTCGCCGAGCATCACGACGTAGTCGTCGACGACGCCGAGTTGGACGAGCAGTTCGTTGATGATGCCCTGCGAGCCGCTGAACATGAACTGCCAAATCGACGCCCCAACGACGCGCGGGAGCACCCACGGGATGAGGACGATTGCGCTGGCGACGCTCACGTACGGGAGCTTCTCGTAGAGCAGCCACCCGAGGACGAACCCGATGACGATGGCGATCCCGCTTCCCACGACGACCCAAAGCACCGTGTTGACGATGACCTGGTGGATCTGGGCGCTACTCCAGATGTTCGCGTAGTTCCCCATCCCGATGAACGTCGATTGGTCGGGGTGGAGGAGACTGCGTTCGAAGAAGCTGGTGTAGATCGCTCGTGCGATGGGGTACAGGATGAACAGCCCGACGAGGGCGGTCACCGGGAGCACGGCGAGGTAGACCCGGAGTCCCTCCGGGACTCGCTGTATCGCTCGCTCGTACGGGGAGTGTGCGTTTGATTCGTAACTCATTGTATTATCCGTGAACTACGTAGCCGGTTTCGCTCCGCGTGTAAAAAGTATTTCGACGCCGCGCCGCCCTAGCCGAGGTTCTCGTCGATGACCTGCTGCATCTGGGGTTGCGCGTCCGCACACGCCTCCTCGGCCGTCTTGTCGCCGAGCATGACCGGCTGGAGGATCTCCGTGTTGAGGACGTTGTGGACGGCTTCGAGCCCCGAGAAGGACGGGAACCGATGCGAGGTCGTGAAGAGGCTGTCGTCGTCATAGAGCGTGAGCAGGTCGCCGAACTGGCTCCGGAACAGATCCGCCGGCTCCTCGAAGGCGCTCCGGAGCGTCGGGACGCGACCGCGGATCCCGATGTCCTGCTTGTACGTCCACGGCGCGAGCTGCTCGGGCTGGTTGAACCACTCGATGAAGTCGAACGCGGCGTCCCGCTCGGCGTCGTTCGCCGTCCCGTTTCCGAGCATGAACCCCTGTGCGTTCTGCATGAGGAGGTCCTGCGGCTCGAACTGCCCGGACGGCTCGTCGGGGAGCGGGGCGCGCGTGACCACGTGACCCTCGCCGTTGAGCCACTCCTGGGGCGCGCCGGTCGTCTGATAGATCGCGTTCGCGTGCGAGAGCGTGATGAAGATACCCGACTGCCCCTGTCGGAGGAGGCGGCCGGCGGCGATGTGGTTGTTCTCGGCGATGGAGCTCGGGAAGAGCCCGGCGCCCGCGATGTCCTGGTAGAGCCGCACCGCGTCGACGAAGCCCGGCTGATCGATCGTCGCGGTGAGCCCGTCGGGGTCGAAGTACCGGCCGCCGTTCGCGTACACGAACCCGATGAAGTACGAGGACGTCAGCCCGAAGTTCGTCCCGGGCGCGGTGATGGGCGCGGTGACGCCGTCGATGTCCTGCATCTCCTCGCCCATCTGGATGAGCTCCGGCCACGTGCGCGGCGGCCGATCGAAGCTCGTCTGTTCGAGGTAGTCGGTCCGGATGTCGATGAACGGCCCGAGGTCGGCGTAGCCGCCCGGGAGCCCCCACTGTCGCTCCCCGCTGTAGTCGCCGAGCCCCTCGTACATCTGCGTCTGGACGTTCGCGTCGATGAAGGGCTCGTTCAGCTCGCTCAGCAGGTCCTGATAGGGATCCTGGTCGACCGGCTGGATGGCGCCCGCGCCGACGTAGTCCGGGATCTGTTGGGTCTGGCCCGCCATCACGTCCGGGAGGTTCTGGTTCGCGGCCGCCGACGCGATGATCTGGTACTTGTTCCCCCACGACTTGTGCTCGTACGTGACGTCGTTCGCCTCGTACTCCTGGTATTTGTTGCTGATGTACTGCCGCTCGGCGGGGATGCCACCGAAGAGCCAGAAGTCGAGGTCTTGTGGCCCGGAGCCACCGCCGCCGGATCCGTCACCGCCTCCGCCTCCACCCCCACCGCCGCAGCCGGCGAGTCCGGCCGCCGCGGCCGTGCCGAGTCCGGCGAGGAGGGTTCGACGAGTCGTCCTGTCGGGCATAGATTGCTTGTCGGTCATAGTGGTACGACGCGGACATCGTCGCTGCCGCGTTCCTACTCAGGAAACCATCAGCATCTATAATAAATGTTTTGACGGCGACGGCTCAGCGCATCCGGTAGACCTCCTCGAGCCAGACCTGACTGTCCTCGGCGATGATGCCGTCCATCACGTCGTCCCACGCCGCCTGGGCGTCGCTCTCCGCCATCACGTCGCGGATCGCGTCGGGATCGTCGACCTCCATGTAGCCGAAGACGTGGCCGTCGGCCTCGAAGACGCTGTACGTCTCGAGTCCCGCATCACTCTTGAGATACGCCGACTCGAGCGCGTCGGGAACGGCTTCGTGGTGCTCGCGGTACTCCTCTCGCTTCCCGGGTTCGATCTCGAGGTGGAAGGCGATCCGTGCCATAGCGTCGTTGTGGCGGGACCGCCTCATAGGTGTTCGGGCGCGAGGCGGCGTCGCGATCAGCGCGCCACGTCGTGCTCAAGGATGCCGATACCCTCGATCTCGACCGCGACGTGGTCGCCGTCTTCGAGCGCGTCGACGCCCGCGGGCGTGCCGGTGATGATGACGTCGCCCTCTTCGAGCGTCATGTAGCGCGTGATCTCCTCGACGAGCTCCGGGACGGAGAAGATGAACTCCTCGGTGTTCGAGGACTGGCGCACCTCGCCGTTCACGCGCAGTTCGACGTCGGCGTTCGTCGGTACGTCCTGCGGGTCCGCGAGGACCGGACCGAGGGGACAGGAGTTGTCGAAGGCCTTCCCGCGCACCCAGTTCTGCTCGACGCGCTGGTCGTCGCGGTTGGAGATGTCGTTCGCGACGGTGTATCCGGCGATGACGTCGTCGGCGTCCGCCGCGTCGACGTTCCGGCACTGCTCGCCGATCACGACGCCGAGTTCGACTTCGTGCTCGACCGTCTCCTTCCCCGCCGGGAGCGTGACCGTATCCCCGTGTCCCGACACCGCGTTCGGCGGCTTCAGGAAGAGGAGCGGGCGATCGGGGACGTCCATCCCCTCCTCGGCGGCGTGATTCGCGTAGTTCAGCCCGACGCACACGATCTTGGTCGGTTCACACGGCGGGAGAACGTCGACGCTCTCGGGGTCGTACGTCTCGCCCCCGAACGTGATTTCGCCCGACGACATCCACGTACCGTTGCGAATCGAACCGGCGTGGTCACGGAATCGTACTCGTGCCATACCCGCACCATTTGTGCCTCCGTACATATACCTTGCCGTCACCGTCGACCCGCGGTAGATCACGGGAGTTGGGTAATACCGGACGGGACTTCGACCAAGGGGGTTTACGAATATATATGCGTAAATGAGCTATATTCGAATGTCCAAACCGAGCCGGACACGTGAAATCGTGACCGGGATACCAGTCTCATCGGGACATACTTCACGAATATATTTCGGTAATGCCGGAATCAAGGGACGGCGGGCCACCAAAAGAACTTTCAAAGAACATTATATACTCGCCGGTATGGTTACCACACCACTCCTTGCAGCGAACATAGTGATCGCCGTCGCGGTGACACTGTTCTTGATCATCTACGTCGACTTCGACCCTGCAGTCTCCCTCGTCGTCGGGTCGCTCTACATGGGTATCGCGTCCGGGCTAGGACTGAACGAGACGGTGTCGAGTATCGGCACCGGATTCGGGAACCTGATGACGGGCATCGGCCTCCCTATCATCTTCGGCATCATGATCGGGATGCTCCTCGCGGAGAGCGGCGGGGCACGGAAGATCGCGGTGACGCTGACGGGCGTCGTCCCGCACCGCTTCATCCCGTACGCGCTCGCGCTATCCGGGGCCATCGTCGCCATTCCCGTCTTCTTCGACGTCGCGTTCCTCGTCTTGACGCCGATGGTCGTCGCGCTCTGGCGCGAGACGGACATCGACTACCCGGTCGTCGTCGGCTCTCTCGTCATCGGCGCCGCGGGGGCACACACCTTCATCCCACCGACACCGAACCCCCTCGCTGCGCCGGAGATACTCGGGTTCCCTCTCGGACAGATGATGCTCGCCGGGCTCGGACTCGGGATCCCCGCGGTCCTCATCGCTACCGCCGTCTACGTTCGCCTTGTCGCGCTCGTCTGGGACGCCGACGAAGACATTGAGGAGATACCGTTCGAGGAGGCCGAGGACGAGGGTACGAAACAGCCATCGTTCCTCTCCTCGATCCTCCCCATCGCCGCACCGATCGTCCTCATTCTGCTGACAACGACGTCGAACGCCGTCTTCGGTAGTGCCAGTCCGTTCGTGCAGTTCCTCGGAACACGTATCATCGCGATGCTCGCCGGCCTCCTCGCTGCCATCGCCATATTCGTCTCCGTCGTGGGAAAGGCAGAGCTCTCGGAGACGCTCTCGGACGCCACACGTCCCGCAGGCATGGTGTTGGCCATCACCGGAGCGGGCGGCGCGTTCGGCTACGTCATTCAGCAGACGGAGGCCGCGAACGCGCTCGTCGACCTCATCGGCGTCGGTGGCGACGGATTGGCCATCGTCTTCCTCGCGTTCTTCATCGGGATGGTTCTCCGCGTCGCACAGGGGTCGGGAACGGTCGCCGGGATCACGGCGATGACCATCGTCGCCGGGATCGAGACGAGCGTCACCGGATCCGCGCTCGCGCTCGCCGCCCTGTCCGGGGGCATGAGTATCGGCCACATCAACGACAGCGGGTTCTGGGTCGTCACCGAACTGACCGGCTTGGAGGTCACGGGCGGGATCAAGACGTATACGCTCGGTGAGGCGATCCTCTCCGTCTTCGGCCTCGTCGGCGCCGTCGGGATCGCGCTTTTGACCTGAACCCCGGCCCGGCGCTCCGCCGACGCGGGGCGACGAGTGGGGAACAGTTATCTGCGATCGGGCAAAATAATGGCGTATGCCACAGGCTCTCACGAGCGAGTTCCGCGATTCGCTCGCGGCGCACAGCGCCACGTCGTCGGTCGTCGAGACCGCGGCGTTGTCCGACGCCCTCGCCGAGCGACTGGACGGGCCCGCCGTCGCCACGCCCCTGCCGTTCGCGGGCGCGTCGCTCGACGACCTGCCGGTGACGCTCGATCCGACGCCCGCCGAACTCGAGGCCGCCGAATTCGGCGTAACGGCCGCCGAGTTCGCGATCGCGGACTACGGCTCCGTGGTGCTTCGGATGGACACCGCGGGCACCGAGCCGGTGAGCCTCTTCCCGGAGACGCACGTCGCGGTCGTTGCGCAGAGCGACATCGAACCGGACGCCGAAGCCGCCTTCGAAGCGCTCGACGGCGCGGTGAACACCGCCCGCGCGAGCGCCGTCATCGCGACCGGCCCGAGCGCGACGGCGGACATGGGCGGTCTCGTCTACGGCGCGCACGGCCCGCGAAACGTCCACGTCGTCGTCCTCTCCGACCGATGAGCACGGATAGCCGTCGGGAGAAGGCGGCTCGGATCCGCCACCTCCTCGACACGGAGGGCGACGCCGTCGAGTCCAACACGAAGGGCTTCAACGCCGGCCGGTACGAGACGGTCGCCGACCTCGACGATTACGAGGGGACGAAGGACGCAGCGCGCGCGATCAAGGAGGACGCCATCGAGCGCCTCCCCGAGCTCGTCGAGCAGGTGCGCGAGACCGTCGAGGCCAACGGCGGCACCGTCTACATCGCGGACGACGCCGCGGACGCGAACCGCTACATCACGGAGGTCTGCGCCGACGAGGACGCGGACACCGTCGTGAAGTCGAAGTCGATGACGAGCGAGGAACTCGAGGTCAACGAGGCGCTCGACGCGGCCGGTGTCACGCCCGTCGAGACCGACCTCGCCGAGTGGGTGTTGCAGGTCGCCGACGAAGCGCCCTCGCACCTCGTCGCGCCCGCGATCCACAAGTCCCGGGAGAGCATCGCGGATCTCCTCAACGGCACGTTCGACCCCGAGGAGCGCTTGGAGTCGGCGGAGAACCTCACGCGCTTCGCCCGCGAGCGTCTCTGGGAGGACATCCGGACCGCGGGCGTCGGCATGACGGGCGCGAACTTCATCGCCGCCGAGACGGGGACGATGATGCTAGTGACGAGCGAGGGGAACGCCCGGAAGTCCGCGCTCGTTCCCGACACGCACGTCGCCGTCGCCGGCGTCGAGAAGCTCGTTCCCTCGGTGAGCGACTTCCACCCCTTCATGGAGCTCATCGGCCGCTCCGGGACGGGACAGGACGTCACCTCCTACATCTCGCTGTTCACGCCCCCGGTCGACTCCCCGACGCTCGACTTCGCGGACGCGGCCGACGTCCCGCTCTCCGAGCAGACCGGCGAACGGGAGTTCCACCTCGTGCTCGTCGACAACGGCCGCCTCGACATGCGCGAGGACGACCAGTTGAAGGAGACGCTCTACTGCATCCGCTGTTCGGCCTGTGCGAACTCCTGTGCGAACTTCCAGCACGTCGGCGGGCACGCCTTCGGCGGCGAGACGTACACGGGGGGGATCGCCACCGGCTGGGAGGCCGGTATCGGCGGCGAGGAAGCCGCCAGTGACTTCAACGACCTCTGTACGGGCTGCTCGCGCTGCGTGGACGCCTGCCCGGTGAAGATCGATATCCCGTGGATCAACACGGTCGTCCGCGACCGCCTCAATCGCGGCGCCGATTCCGACGCCTTCGACCACCTCGTCGAGGGGTTGACGCCGGACGACGACCCGGGCGGCGTCGACGTCCAGAAGCGCCTCTTCGGGAACTTCGAGACGCTCGCGAAACTCGGCAGCGCGAGCGCGCCCCTCTCGAACTGGCTGGCCTCCAGTCGCCCGGTTCGCTCTCTCCTCGAACGCGTCGCGGGCGTCGACAGCCGGCGCGACCTCCCCGCCTTCGAGCGCGAGACGCTCGTCGACTGGTTCGAGGCCCGCGGCGGGTCCCGCGTCGCGCGCGAGTCCGCGAAGCGCGAGGCCGTCGTCTACGCCGACGTCTACACGAATCACGTGCTCACCGAGCGCGGGAAGGCGACCGTCCGGGCGCTCGAAGCCCTCGGCGTCCACGTCCGCGTCCCCTCGGTTCCGAGTAGCGGGCGCGCGCCGTTCTCCCAGGGAATGGTCTCGACCGCCGAGGCGAACGCGCGCCGCGTCAGCGACCGTCTCGGGCCGCTCGTCGACGACGGCTACGACGTGGTCGTGGTCGAGCCCTCCGACCTCGCGATGTTTGAACGCGAGTACGAGAAGCTCCTTCCGGCGGACGAACACGACGCGCTCGCCGAACACAGCTACGAGGTCCTCGAGTACGTCTACGGGCTGTTGGAGCACGGTGGCGACGTCGGTGCGCTCCGGGACGGCGACGGTGCTTCCGTCGACTACCACAGCCACTGCCAGCAGCGCACCCAGGGCCTCGAGGGGTACACCGTCTCCGTCCTCGGCGCCTGCGGGTTCGACGTCACGACCTCAGACGTGGAGTGTTGCGGGATGGCGGGGTCGTTCGGCTACAAGTCGGAGTATTACGAGCTCTCGATGGACGTCGGCGAGGACCTCCGCGAGCAGTTCGCGGGCGACGACGCGCTCGTCGCGGCGAGCGGGACGTCGTGCGTCGAACAGCTCCGCGACCTCCTCCCGCGCGACGTCACCCACCCGATCGAGCTGATCGCGCCGCGCTGAACACCCCCTTCCCTCAGAGACCGGCGTGCCGGCGGAACGCGCGGTCGGTCAGCCACTCGCGGTCGGCCCGCGAGAGCCCGTCGACGTGCGCCAGCCACGAACACGCCTCGTCGTACGACGCGGCGTCGCTCACGTTCGGGAAGTCCGACCCCCAGACGACGCGCTCGCGTCCGAACTCGTCGAGGAACCAGCGGACGTGGTCGTGCATGTCCGCGTAGGGATAGCCGTCCGCCGACCGGTGCACGATCTCCGAGACCTTCACCGCGACGGCGTCGTGCTCGGCGAGCGCCGCGAACCCCGAAAACGGCCCCTCGTCGGGCGGGACGCCGGGGTCCGCGTGCGCGAAATGATCGAAGACGTAATCGAGGTCGGGGTAGGTCTCGACGAGATCGAGCGCCTGATCGAGTTGAGTCTCGTCGGCGAGGATCTGCACGAGCGCGTCGGTCTCCCGGGCGGCCTCCCAGAACGCGGTCTCGTCGATGGCGTCCCGGAGCCACGTGACCGTCGGATCGAAGTACTCCCACATCGCGTCGCGCGGACACGCGGCGCCGAGTCGGAAGCCGAGCACCCCCTCGACCGCCATCGCGTCGCGGAGCGTCTCCGCCGCGTCGGCCGCGAACGGGTCGAGCATCACGACGCCGTGGAGTCGGTCGTGCTCGGCCACGCAGTCGATCGTGTACCCGTTGTCGGTCCACTCGGTGATCGGGTAGCCGACGACGACGGCCTCGTCGACGCCCACGTCGTCCATGTCCGCGAGCAACCGCTCGGCGGTGTAGACGGTGTGGACGTCGAACGAGTCGACGAGATCGAGTATCGGGCCGGTCGTCCACGGGTGCTCCCGGCTCGGATACCCCCACGCGTGAGTGTGACTATCGATCATACGGTAGCATTACCATAGATCGTGCTTAACGATGTCGGAATCCGCCATTACGGAGCGACGCGTGTTCCGCATCGGCCCTCCACGCCCTCTCCCGCGCGTGGCCGTCACGCTCGCCCCGACGCTACGCGTGCCTTCCGTCGGGATCGACGCCCATGGGCGAGACGGTCGGCGCGCTCAGTCGGCCGTCGGCAACCGAACCCTGAACACGCTCCCTTCGGGTTCGTTGTCCTCGATGTCGACGGCTCCCCCGTACTGCTCGACCAACTGTCGGACGAGATAGAGCCCGATCCCGCTCCCGAAACTATCGGCTCCTTTGCGGCCTTTCCGGAAGACCGCGTCCTTCTGCCCGTCCGGAATACCGGAACCATTATCAGCGATCCGTACGACGACGTATCCGTCAGTAGCTGCGCATGAGACTGTCACGACCGGATCGGCCGAACCGTTGTGCTGGACGGCGTTGTTCAGCAGGTTCCTGAACACGGTCCCGAGCATCTCGTTGGCGGTCACCGTGACGTCCGGTACCTGGCCTTCGAGGCGGAATTCGGCGTACGGGAAGAGCTCGCGCCGGCGTTCGATCTCGGATTCGATCGCCGGCGGGAGTGGTGTGGGCGCGACGGTGGGGTCGTCTTCGCTCGCCAGCGTCCGCATGTAGTCCCGTGCCGTCTCCGTGATCTCGACGACGTTCTTCGCGCTCGTGCGCACCCGCCGGACGTCCGCAGGAACCCGGTAGCCTGACTCCAGCAGGACGACGTCCCCGGGGACCACATCTTCGCTATCGATTTCGCGCGTCTCCCCGTCTCGGAAGACGGTCGCCCGGGTGCGGAGCAGCTGCTGGAGCGCTTGACTGCTCCGCTCGGCTTGCCACTCCTGTGCGCCACCGATGATCGCGTTCAGGAGCAGGACGGCGACGATGAAGACACCATCAGTAACTTCACCGATTGCAACGGAGACGGTCGCTGCGATAGCCAGAATATAGATGAGTGGATTCTGGAACTGGTCTAGCCCGATCTTCCACCACGTTCGAGGTTTCGCTCTCGGCAGTCGGTTCAGCCCGTACTCCTCGCGTCTCTGGGTTGCTTCGGCAGAGGTGAGGCCGTCAGCAGACGCATCTAGCTTCTCAGAGACAGCGTCGTGAGACATCGAATACCACCGGGTCGAATCCGAGACGTCTGCGGAATCGGCAACCATAGAACGGATATGCGAGAGACTCGATGTTGATAGACTTAGTTACTCCCCCGATACGAGTGGTTGAGTCCCCACGGTCGCTGTTCTAACAAGTACACATCTTGGCGCCCGGATTCAGAGAGGCAACCGTAGGGCTCATACGCCGGACCGCTACTCCTCGTACGTGACCCGGCAAGCCACGAGAGAAAGAACCCGAGCACCCATCCGGTGAGGACGAGGTAGTAGCTCAGAATGAGGAGGACGCCACCGAGGATGAGCCACCCGAGTGCCGTGTATTCCGTCTGTATCGAGCGGAATGCAGAAACGACGTCCGTCCGGAGGTGTCGTCCGATGGCGAGTTCGAGGATAAGCATCGGGAGAGCACAGACGACAGCTGCGATCAGGTAGGGGATGAGATAGGTACCGCCGCCGTTCTGGCCGACGACCGCGGAGAAGCGCCAGATGTTCCCGAGTCCAACGGCGGCGCCGACTGTCGCGAGTATGAATCCGAATCCGGACGACCACCGTGCCGTAGCCATATCAGGGTATGTGCACAGCGAGTGCTTAAATAAGGGTCTCCCGAGATGCCGAATTTATCGTAATGGTATATCGGGTTTGGAATTTATCGCCAAGTGTAAAATAGCTCTACAGAAGTAGATTGTCAATTCACACTCGAGATCTAGTATGTATTACGCATATCAAACCTATTCTCTAAGATTGTCCCACTGTAGTATACCCCCGGCCATGTTGTGCCTCGACACTCAATACTCTCAAAAGATATTTATTTTATCCGTAGTTCTCTCCGAGAGAATGCGTTGAATGACACTTGTCCTTCACATGATGGCAACCGTTAAGTAGAACAGTTGGCCCGGCTCATCGGCCCCGCGAAACTCGCAGACCGATTGATCATCCATGACCTCCCTCACGCAACTTCCCTCAGACGAAGCCACTGACCAGTCTGATAATCAGTCAACGCTCCGTAACAGCGTTCCTCTTCGGATCGGTGTCACGCTGCTACTATTCAGCTTGGTAGCCGTCGAACCCGTTGCCGCGGCCCAGAACAACGCGGTCTGTAGCGCAGATAAACTGCCGAGCATGATCTCCGGGTTCTTCCAGCTCACCACCGCGCTGGGAATCGTCGGTCTCGCCGTCGTCTGGCAGGCCGACTCCCTCATCGATATGTTCACCCTCAATCCCGAGCAGAAGAAGGGATTGAAGCGGCACAAACGCTCCGCGCTCAAATCTACGGTCATCCTCGTCGTCCTCGGCCCACTCTATACCGTCGCGGGATCGATGATGAACCTCCCGCTCGCACAGTGCGTCAACCTCGTCCCCTGGTAAGCCAACTCCCGGCCTCCACCCGTGACCACCCCCGATCGACGTGCCCTCCGCGCACTCGCTGTCGTCACGATCGCCGTCGCGACAGTCACGGGACTCGTGACAGCCAGCCACCCCCGACCTGGAAGCGAGGGGAATGGCCTCACGCAAAACCAGTCGGCGACGCTCTGGTCGCGTGACGCAGACAACTACACGAGTCAAACAGCCTATTGACAGCGCTACGGCGAGAATCGGACCGCGATGGGTCAGCTCGCGAACGGAACGGACATCACGTTCACGCGGCCGCCCGCCACTGCTTCCACTTGGACGAGCCACGACTTCACCGACCTCCACGCCGGCGGACCGCACACCTCCATCCACACACCCGACGCCGACCTCGAGAGCAGCGTGTTCATCGCGGATGCTCACGCGACGATCTTCGCTGCCCAGCCGTCGACGCAAGCGCATCTCTCAAAGAATCAGACGACCCGCTATCTCGCACCGAACGGCACACTCCGCGGCTTCGTCGACTACCGCGTCCGCTACCCGAACACGACGACGAACGGCAATCGGAGTGTCGACTGGTCGCTCACCAGCCACCAGATCACGAACGTCACCCTCACGCAGGACGGCCAGACGATCGCGACGGCGCCCGGATCACACACGCCCGTCCTCCACTACCAGCTCGACGACGCCCAACAGACGAAACTGACTCTCCACGCAACGATCCACGTGCGCGTCCAGAAGACCGTCCGTGTGAACGGAACGGTTGTCGACGTCACGACAAAGGGCGACTCACTCACCGTCTCGGACTCGCTGGCGGGGTCAGTCTACAACCTCTCGGCGTCCCCCTACTACGCCACGTATCCGAACGGTGACGCCGGCGTCGCGATCTTCCAGTCCGCGCCGTGGCAGGGGTATACGCTCACGAAGAACGGCAGCGCCCGCGTTCGTGGCGTCTGGCGATTCTACACCGCCCGCAACACGAGCTGGGATACCCTCGTCAAGTCCACCCGCGATGGAGACAGGCAGACAGCCTCCGATTCGATTCCGGTCTTCGTGCACGCCTATCCGTCGCGGATCGGACCGGTCGCCGAGCCCGTTCGGACGGGACCCTCAATCATCACGACGTGGGGGACGAATCGATCCTCTCCGAGCGCGACGCTCGGCCCGAACATCCACATCGACATCGTCAACCGCTCCTATACCACGACGTACGGCCTCGCCGTCCGCGCCGACCACGTCGACCGGCAGGCGCTCCACGTCGCAGGAATCGTCCGCGGCGTGAATGCGAGCATCGTCCAACCGCAGCAAGGGTCAAAACGCCAGCTCCGCCGGAGTAACCTCACCGCCCACGTTGTCTCGCAGAACGCCTCGCAAGCGACGGTTCGCGTCGAACTCCACGACAACAAGACCGGAGCACCGATCGTCCTCAACCAGAGCGGGCGGTATCCGATCTTCCAACGGTCCCGTGACGGCTACATCACGGTTGGCGGGAAGCGGGTAACGACGAACGAATCAGGCGTCGCGATGGTGACACTCCACCAGCCGGGCATCTACACGGCTCGCTATCACCCCGAGTCGTGGCTCGGGACGGACCCCGCGTACGTGAGCGACCGGGCGACCGTGCGCTGGCACCCACTCGGCACGCTCGGTGGATGGCTCGATTTTATTGTCGCCGTCGGCTGGCGACTCATCCCGTTCGCCGTGATGTTCTACGCCGGCCTGCGACTCCTCCGGATGCTCGGCGCCGAACGCTACTTTAGTGACCCATGACACACGACACAGCCACTTCGATCGACCGACGCACCGCCCTGAAAGCACTCGGAAGCGGCACACTCGTCTGTCTGGCAGGCTGTAATGGCACATCTACGAGTACAACGCCGTCGGGGACGTCACCAACATCGACGACTACTGCGACGGGGCCGTTCACGTCGATCAGTGTGCAGGGGACGACACTCGTCGTCGAGGTGGATGCCTCGGCTGACGTCGACCACGTGAATCTCGTGAAGCCGAACGACTCGCTGTTCGGCAAGCGGTCACTCGCTGCCGGCGCCCACCGTGTCTCCTTCGACGTCGGAACAGCCTACTCGCCGGGAACGTACAAGGTCGTCGCGGTCAACAAGGGAAAATCAATCGCGACGGTCAAGCGTTCTCTTCGGCCGAACCTCGAGATCGAGAAGATGGGTGTCGGACGGAACCATCCGTCGAAGATGTGGAACGGAACGTCTCACAAGTCAGGTGATGAGGCTTTTGTCGTCGTGAAGAACAACGGGAGCGGCCCGAGCGCAGTTACAAAGCTCCTCTTCCAGGGTGCAGTCCCGTATCCAAGCGGGGAGAACGGGACGAACTACGCAGACGACCCCAGTGTGAGCGGGATTTATGATCCATCGACCGACGCTGAGACACAACAAGTCGTTGTGCCACCGGGAGAGCGGAAGACGATTTACAGCGATCGTTCTCCATTCGGGTTCGTCCCCGGTGTCGGAACGAATTGTAAGAGCGATCCGCAAAACGGGACGTTCACAGTTAGTATCACGGGGAGCGTTCGTGATTCATCGACCTCCCAGACCTACCAGATACACTATTCGGCGTCTGAATCGTTCAACAACTGCTCAATCAAAATTGGGGAGCAGTAGTCATGGTTGATCTAATCGATGTCGTCCTCCAGAGTTTCAAGGACGCGGTCAACTGGTTCACTGGCCTGTTCATGCAAGGCCTTCGACACGGGTATCACACCCTGACGGTCGATACCTTCGGTACGCCGACTCCGAATACGCATAGCGGGTTTGTCTTCGGACAGCCGACAAACGCGCCGTGGCAAGCGATCCGTCATGCGCTGGTTGGCGGCCAGATTATGATGATCTCGCTTCTCCTCCTCGTAATCTGCGTACAGGGCCGACACCTCATCCGGATCTTCAATATCGGGAGTGCCTACGAGTCACGGAAGACCAAACGGACCGCGTGGGTCGGTGCGTTCCTCATCATAACGTGGTATTGGTTGGGGGTCGTCGTGCTCTATCTGGTAAACGGATTCACGATTGCGCTCTTGCCGAGCTTATCTACCCTTGGCACAGTAATGGTCCGTCTCATCGGATCCGCACTCTCGAATCCAGCACTCTCGCTCATATTCGGACTTCTTGGAGGGGTTTCAATGTGGGCACTTGAAGCGCTCTACTACATCCGAGAGATTCTTCTCTACGTCTACATCTACGGAATGCCAATCGCAGTCGCCCTTGCGTACGGGAACATCCCCGTTCTATCAGATGTTGCGATGGGATTCGCCAAGCGCTTCGTCCCACTCGCAATTCTCCCGCTGCCAGCAGCGATCGTGTTCAAAGGCTACGACCTGATCTATACGCAGAGTTCTCTCACCCCGTCAGATCCGTTCCTGAGCTATCTAGTCGCTGTTTCGCTTCCCCTCGTCGCACTGGTCGTCACGTGGAAGACCTTCACGTACGCGTCGCCGCTGACCGCGAAGATCGTTGGCACTGCAACGCGAGGAGCGGCACTTCTTGGTGGTGTTACGGCCGGTGCATACATCGGTGGCGCTGGCGTCGCGACGACCGCCGCCCGGTGGGGGCCGAAGGCCGCAGCAGGCCAAGCCGTCGCGCAACGCGCCGCGATGCGAGGCTCAAGTGATGACGAGGACTCGACCCCGTCGTACCGGCGCACTGAGAACGATCCAGGGAGCTACTAATCCATGGCAACAGATCCAGACGCGGCCGCGAGACGCATCATGAATCAGTTCGGCGAGGAGAGCCGCATCCCCTACTTCAATATCGAGGAGGGCGACGTCGGCGTCCTCATCGCTTTCCCGATCATGGGGCTGCTCCTCGCTGCGCTCACCGGAATTCAATCACTCGCCCTCCCGTTCGTCGCCGGTGGCCTGGGGCTCGGCGTCGCGATCATCTACGTCTCACCGAGTCACCTCAACGCCTGGACGTGGGCCACCGACGTCTCCCAGTACCTCAAACGCCCCCGAATCACCTTCAGTGCACCCGACGACCCAGCAGCGGGCACAAACGAGAGTGTGCGCAACGAGGGCGGGCTCGCGAACTACACGCCCTTCCAGCCCGACGAACGCACCCAAGACCTCACGAACGTCGAGCGTGCCTGGCCCGGCGCCGGCGCGATCCAGCGCTCCGACGGCGCAATGGAGGCCTTCGTCGAGGTTACTCCGGACAACATGGACTTCGCGATGTCAGACGACTGGGCCCAACTCCAAGAGGCCGGCGCGGAGTTCGCGAACAAGGAACTCGATTCGAAGCTCAAATTCCACGTCACAACGCGCTCCTTCCCCGTCGAGCGGATCGTCGAGAACATCGAAGAGCGACTCACGCACGAGGACGTCACGGAGAACCCGATCTTCCGCGAGCTTCTCGAAGAGTACCAGGAGACGCGGCCCCGGGAAATGCGCGAACGTGGCATCCAGCAGCTCCGATTCTACATCGGCGTCGAGGTCGCCCCGATCGAGGTCTACGACCGCTTCCAGGACGAAGCCACGCCCGCCGAGAAACTCACCCAGTTCCCCGTCATCGGCTTCCTCTTCAATCCGTTCGTCACCCGCCGCGAGAACTTTCAAGCGGCTGAGCAGCGCGCACGAATGTTCGAGACACTCGACGACCGAATCGCCGCGGTCCGCAGCGAATTCGTCCAGCAGGCGAGTGGCTGGTCGGCGCGCCGCCTCAGCACGGTCGAACTCTTCACGCTCACGATGGACTTCTGGAACGGCCACGAACACGACTACGACGACCCCGACTCGATCGTCCGCCAGCAATCCGTCGTTGATCACGAACGACGGGAGGATACCGATGCATAGTGTCCTCCTGCCGGCGGCGGCCGGCTTCGGCGCCCAGATCCGACAGTGGGCACTCAATCCGACGACGCCCGGTGGCATCTTGCTCTACCTCCTCCTCGCGGTGGTCGTCGTCGCAGTCGGCGTCGTCGCATGGACGCGCTATCAGGCTCGCAACGACGAACCCACCGTCGAGTTCGCGGACGTCCTCGACGAAGAAACACTCGAGGAGGGGCAGGCTGAGGGCCGTCTCCTCGACGAGATCGCGGAGTCGCACAAGACGGCAATCGCGCCGGCTGCCATCGAGTGGGAGACGCGGGCCGCACGCGTCGGCGAGCAGTGGACGAGCACGCTCTACATCGCCGAGTACCCCGACCATCCGAGCGACGGCTACCTCAGCAAACTCTTCAACCTCACCGACATCCAGTTCGACCTCACCGCGCACATCACGCCGAAGAACCAAGAGCGTGCCCGGAACGAACTCGAGGAGATCGCCGACGACCTCCAAGTGGACGCGGACCTCGAGCAGAGCGTCCGTGGCGCCTACCTCCAAGAGCGCGCTGACGAGGCGGCGGCGACGTACAAGGCCGTCGAGAGCGGTGCGAACGTCTTCGACCAGGGCGTCTTCGTCACGGTGCGCGCCGACGAGAAGGACGACCTGCAGGACGCCGTCCGTACGGTGAAGAGCACGCTCCGGGACGACCCGGCGAACCTCACGCCGAAGACCGCCATCTGTCGGCAGGACGTCGCCCTCCAGTCCGCCGCACCCATCGGTGACAATCCATTCGGCCGGGAGTCCATCGCCCTCGGCGGCGCCGTCGGTGCACTCCTCGCGTCACCGCACAACGCAACGATCCTCGAAGAGGGCGGCGTCGAGTTCGGCATCCACAAGGACACGCAAAGCCCCGTCGTCATCGATCCATTCAGTCGCGACAACGGCTACGCGATGTTCACCGTCGGCGACACGGGCTCCGGGAAGTCGTTTGGCTCGAAGCAGAACTTCATCCGGTCGATCGAGCAGGACCGCGACCGGATCGGCATCATCCTCGAACCGCTCAACAACTGGATGGGCGTCGCCGAAGCCCTCGACGCCCAGCGCATCACGGTCGGTGGGACGCTCGGCCTCAATCCCCTCGAGATTCGGCAAACACCCGAGCACGCCCAGCGCGCGATGGGTGAAGACGCGAGCCCGTTCAACGAGAAACTCGACGATGCGATGAGCTTCCTCACCAACTTCTTCGCTCTCAGGGGCATCTCCCTCGGTGATCGGCGAACGACGCTCGAACTCGGCCTGCGGACCGCCTACACCCGCCAAGGGATCACCGACGACATCACGACGCACGACAATCCGAGTCCGACGATTCGAGATATGATGGATGTCTTCGAGGAGATGGTCGACGACCCCGAGGAGTTCGTCGTGCGCTCCGAATCCGAAGCCGAAAAGATTCAGGCGGACGCGACGTGGCTCCTCGACCAGCTCCGGCCCTTCGAGGAAGAGGGTCGGCACGCGAATCTCGGGACGGAGTCCGCGTTCGACATTCGCGACGAGAAGACGATCTATCTCGACCTCGCCCAGCAAGAGGGCAGCGTCGACTCCAGTACGGCGCTCACGATGCAACTCCTCATCTCGCTTGTCTACGAGCGTGCGAAGGAGACGGAGAAGGAGGTCGTCTTCGTCATCGACGAGGCACGCTATCTGATGCAGGACGCCGCGAGTCTCGCCTTCCTCGAGACAGTGTTCCGCCACCACCGCCATCACGATCTCTCCATTCGCCTCGTGACGCAGACGGTCGACGAGTTCTTCGAGCACGCCGAGTCCGAGGCGATCCTCGACCAGTGCGCCGTCAAGCAGTTCCACCGCCTCGACGGGATGGACGAGGCGTGGGCTGACGAGTTCGGATTGAATTATGCACAGATGCGCTACGTCCAAGAGGCGGTTCCGGGGAACGAGGACGCCGGCTTCTCCGAAGCCCTCGTGGGTGTCGACGGCGAGTGGCGTGGCATTCGCGTCGAAGCCATGCCCAAGGAGAAGCAAGTCATCGACTTTGACCCCACCGCACAGACTCGCGACGAACTGCCCGGAGTCGACATTGACGAAACGCCATCCGAGATCGGCGAATTCAGAGCGGAACTGGAGGAGCGATCAACAGCACAGGAGCCTGTAGACGGAGACGTTGCGGACGCAGAAGCTGATGGCGGAACAACGGAGGGGATGGACGATGCGTGAGTATCTGCGCGTGACGCCGACGTCCGAGGTACTCGATCCGGCAGGGATACCTCGTGTACTCGAAAGCCTGCACAAGCTCACGTCATCAGAATCATCGGGACTTGGCGCGAAACTGAACCCGTTCCAGTCCTCAACGCCGCCGCGGTTCGAATTCCTCGCGCTGAGCGAGGGCCCGGACGAGCCCGTCGAGTTCTACTACGGCGCCGACGAGCACCTCGACACCGTCGAGGAACGGCTCCGCTCGATCTATCCGGAGACCTTCGACATCGAACGCGTCGACATCGACGTTGCATCACGACTCATCCAGCCGGTCGAGTACACCCGAGAGGAGTTCGTCGAGGAGTACACAGCCGGGAATCTCCGGTACGAGTTCGAGGTGGAGGAGCGCTACGACCTCACGAACGATGACACAGCGGAAAACGGTGCGGAATCCGTCGCAGATGGTGGTGTCGACGTCGACCTCGACACCGACCGGATCGTTCGCGTCGGAGAGACCGCTGTCGAACTCGCGCCGTCGAGGACACTCCCGGACGACAAGCCGGTGACCACGCTCGACAAACCAACGGTCACGGACGAGGGAACGGTACTCGCGCGACCGGCCGTCGACGCGGTGTCACCGCTCGGCGTTCGGTGGTGTGGGGCAGCGACGCGGAAAGCGGACTGGATGACCTCACTCACGCCGTTCACGGACGCCGAGAGTGAGGAGTCACTTACGTCGGTTGACCAACCGGGGCGTACGCTCGCGTCGCTCATCGACCATCTGATGGACGCGAGCGCGCCCGTGGCGTTTCAGGTCGTCTTCCAGTGCCATGCGAGCTGGCAGTCGGACGCCGAGGTCCGGAAGGAGGAGTTGATTGACGGCCGGGATACGCTCTCGCAGAAGATCATCGGCGACCTTCTCGACTCCGAGATCGAGCACGAGCACGACGAGCGTGAACTCAGCGACTCCGTCTCGGCGCGCCTCGACGCGATCGACGCGAAGAACCCCAAACGCTCGTTCACGGTGAACGCCCGCGTCATCGGTGTCCCAAAAGACGATCCCGGGGCCCTCGACTCGCGGTTAGACTCACTCGCACCGGTCTTCGACCCTCTTGATGGTCCGTTCTACGATGTCACCGCGAAGCGCCTCCGCGATGATGGATTCCGTGACGCGAAGAAGGAGAAGAACGCGCGAGCAGCGCTCCAACGACTGCTCGACCGCGAGATCACGACGGGGCGTGGAAAGACTCGTCCCGACTTCGTCCTAAGTGGGCAAGAGCTCGCGAACTTCGTCCTCGTCCCCTCGTCCGAACAGCTCTCCGTCGAGGGAACGCGGGGGACCCGAGCCGAGCACCAGAGCCGAAATCCACTCCCATGGCCCAATCCGGATCTGATCCAGCAGTTCCAAGACGGGATGGCGATCGGCTACGCGCTCGACGAGAACGGTGACCCACAACCAGACCCCATCCGGATCCCAACAGAGCGGTTGCCGACGCACTACGGACGGTTCGCGTCGACCGGCGGTGGGAAGTCGAAGGCCATCATCAACGATGCCCTCTCGCTCCGGGAGACGACTGGTGGCCCCGTCGTCCTCGTCGACCCGAAGGGCGACGGGATGTGTGAGAACTACCTGCGCTGCCACTACGAGCGATTTGAGGGCCTCGACGACGTCTACCACTTCCGCGTTCCGGAGACCATCCCCGCGTTCTCCTTCTTCGACATCCGCCCCGCCCTCGAGGCGGGTCGCAACCGTGAGGACGCGATTCAGGACAAAGTCGACCACTTCCACGACATCCTCCGGATGATTATGGGCCGCGAGCAGTACGGCCAGGCGTTCGTCGCAAACGAGATCCTCAGCTACCTGATCAAGGCGCTGTTCGACGAGGAGTACGGCAGCGACGTGTTCGGGCTGGACGACCTCTTCGCCGCCGCCCTCCGAATGCAGCGCGACCAGACGATTCCGCCAGTCTCAGCGGACAACCAGACCATCGAGGAATCGCTGACACGCCACTTCGCGAAGGACGACCACCAGTTCCAGGTGTCGATGGACGCCGTCGGGAACCGTCTCGACAAGCTCAACGAGGACGCACATCTCCGGCGGATCTTCAGCCACGTTCCCGAGCAGAACGACGCCGGCGAGTACGTCGACAACCGATTCGACTTCCGCGCGTTCCTCGATGAAGACGCCACCATCATCTTCGATCTGGGCGACCTTCGCTCGGAGGCACAGCGAGCGATCACCCTGCTCCTGTTGAGCAACCTCTGGGATGCTGTTCAGGTACGCCGGCGCGACGGCCAGACCGACTACGAGAAGCTGACGAACCTCATCATCGAGGAGGCCGCACCGGTGGCGTCGACGAAGCTCGTCTCCGAGCAGCTACTGCCGCAGGGCCGGTCGTTCGGCCTGAGTATGGGGCTCGTGATGCAGTTCCCCGAGCAGGTGCGGAACCGGAACGAGCGAGCCTACGACGAGGTGTTGAACAACATCAAGACAAAGCTCATCGGCAACATCTCGATTGAGCGCGATCTCGCGGAGTCGCTTGCCCACGAGGACCTCAGCCCGACCGAACTCCGCAACCGAATCAACACGTTGCCGAGCGGCGAGTGGATCGCCCAGCTCCCGAGCCCGTCGTTCGGAGAGACTGGTCCGCCGCCGTTTTCGCTGCAGCCGCTCCCGATTGCGCCGGGGCATCCAGAAAGCGACCAGCCGCTCACAGAGCCCCAGGAAGACCATTTCGAGTCCGTGTCCCGGCCACGGATGGTCGAGCGGACACAGGCCCAGTACGGGCTAACAGAGACGACTGAGTCGAACACTGCTCCGGAGGAGACTGGCTGGGGTAGTACGGGAGCCGACACGACGGGCTCGGCTGCCGACGGCGATACAGCGACCGACCCGACGCAATCCGCGTTCATCAGCGAGTCGACGACCGAGGACGTATCGACGTCGACTACGCAGCCAGAGACGGACAGTGCCCCAGGTGCAGACGAGTCAGAGATGAGCCCCCTGTTCGGGCAGGCTACCGAGACGGACGGGGAATCAGCTGGTGACCAAGCAGCGGAGCCGGAGAACGGGGCAACGCCCGTTCAGGAAAGCAGCGTGCCCGTCCCCGATGACGAGCTCCGACAACGCGGCCTCAGTCGAGACGACGTCCGGTTTCTGAATCATGTCCTCGACGTGATGAACAGAGCGGACGACGAGTACACGCTGTTGGACAGGATGAGCCAGCTTCGGGACGAATACGACGATCTCTACATAGAGCGGCTCACGGAGCAGAACCTCCTTGAAGCAGACTCCGCGGCAGGTCGCAAGTACTACACCGTCCTCCCGGACGGCCGAGACCTCCTCAGGAGAGAATTGAAAGCGGGGCCAGGAGCGGGCGATCTCGGCGAGAAAACGCCACACAAGGTGGGCGTCCGCCTCCTCGAGCTGTGGCTCCAGCAGCGGGACGACGCCGTTCGCGTGGAACCGTACTACGAAACCGACGACGGCACGGTACTGGACGTGGCCGGCTTCGACGAGGGCGGAGATCTCGTCTGGGCCGGCGAAGCAGAGCTCGCGAGTAATAATCGGCACGCCCCGGTCGAGGATTACGACAAACTCAGCACGGTGGATGCTGACGCTATCTGGGCCTTCAACAATCGCGAGACAGCCCTCGACGTCCTGGAGAGCCTTGCCGACGCCGATCGGATCGACGAGCGGGTCAGCGGGCGGGCGGCACGGTCGTTCGCGACCATCAGAGACGCCGTCGGCGAGTTCGATGCTGCGGGCCTGACCACCGTTCGGGGCTTCAAAAATCTCGATCAAGAGCTCAACCAATGACCTGGCGACAGGCGACCCGCGAGGAGATTTACGCCTACTACGCCGAGGAGTTCCCCCGCTATCTGGACGACCTGCCGGAATTCATCACGGCGACCGGCCCGAAACAGTACGCCGTCGCCTTTCGCGAGTCCCACCCGGTGCGCAAAGACGAGGTGCCGGACAAGGACTTCATCCGGCGGGATACGTGGCAAACAGATGCGTCGGGCGGCCGAACGACGCCCGAGTTCGACGACCTCGAGGACGTCGTCGAGTTCATTCGGCATCCAGCCCGCAACGACCCGCTGGGGCGGAGCAAATTCGCACTTGCTGATCCGGAGGTGCTGGAGAAACCGGACCCACGGCCCGACGCCGTCTACTACGCACTGGATCACTGGGAACGGCCGTGGGTCCTCTTGGTCGATATCGACGCGAAAGAGATCGCCCGCGACCGAGCGGACGAGATGGTCTCAGCGGACGGCGACGACCAGGACGACGATGCGCTCCTCGACGCTGCGGGTATCCTCGACGCCGCTCCCGAGGGGTATTCGTACGCCTTCGAAGATGTCGACCGCGCTATCGAGTACGGGTTCGAGGTGTGCGACATCTTCGAGGACGATTTCGACGCCGAGGAGACGATGGTCGTGTACAGCGGGCAGGGCGTCCACGTCTACCTCCTCGATACGGACCCGGCGCACCGGTACGACGAGCAGAGCCGTGAAGTGTTGAACGACCTCCTCCTCGAGACGTACGACATCCCAATCGACCCCGTCGTGACGGCCGACCGCCGGCGGGTCGCCCGCCTGCCCTACTCGCTGCACGCCGACGTCTGTAGCATCGTTCAACCTATCGA
Source organism: Halarchaeum nitratireducens (assembly GCF_014647155.1). Taxonomy (GTDB): domain Archaea; phylum Halobacteriota; class Halobacteria; order Halobacteriales; family Halobacteriaceae; genus Halarchaeum; species Halarchaeum nitratireducens. The sequence continues at coordinate 134,303 of NZ_BMOQ01000008.1, forward strand.
GAGCCCGGCATTCGACGTTCGGTCGGCGACACCCGAGGTGATCGACGAATGAGTCCGAGTACCCCCACCGACGACGAGGGCATGGCGTATCGAGTTGCGGCACTCCCGCTGGAGTACGGTGAAACCCGCATCAACCAGCTGTTTACGCGTGGCTACAATCGATACGTCGTCGACGGCCAGGACCAGCCCGAGGACCTCGTGAACGACGTCGAGCGGTTCGGGACGGCGGCGTTCAAAGAGCAGGTTCGTGCCGACGCCACCGAGGAGCCGTTCGTCGACGAGCCGGGCACGCTCGCCGTGCTCGCGACGCTGAGTGCGATCTGTGTGAAAGAGCACCCGAAGTTCGAGCACGCGTCGCCCCGGAACATCCAGGTCCTCTACGACATCCGGGAGCTGTACGTCAACAATCTCGCCTCACTCATCCGTGCCCACGGTGATGGCTCGCTCCAGCAGGATATCGCCGACGTGCTGTACAGCAAGGAGCCCGGTGAGGATGGCCCACACCCAGGTCGGGTCTGTACGGACATCACAGAGATGCCGGAGTTCGGGGATGGTCTTTACCTCGAAATCCCGATGGCGGCGGCGTCACGGAAATGTCTCGTTCGGGAGGACGAGGCGTCGACGGGGAGTAACGATGGCGGGGAGATACTGACGCGAGTGAAAGACAACAAGCTGTACGTCCCGGTCGGTGATTTCGACAGCAAGTATCGGGACTATGCTGAGCGGGCGTTCAAGAAGCTCCTCCGGGTGCAAGAAGACGGGCTCTCCGACGATCAGCTGACGTGGCTAACTACGAACGAGTCGGCGATTACGGAGCGGATCGACCGCTTCCTCGAGACCGGCCACCACGAGCGGATCTGGCGGAACTGGGACCGTGGGGAACGGACGATCCGCGTCCTCCGACGAGCCCTGAGTGACGCGCCCGATGACGTGGCGCAAAAGGGTGAGTTCCACACGGCGAAGGAGCTCTATCGAGCGGTTACGGCGTACGACTCCGAGGACGAGTGGGAATCCTCTGTAACGGACTGGATCTCGAGTCCGAGCAGTCTCGCGAAGACGCTGGCCGACCACGAGTCACACTCGGCCGTCACGATCGATCGCGACGGGCGCGTCAATACGTACCGAATCGGGCGAGCCGGAACCGGCGCCGAACAGATCGAGGTCCGGGAGATCGAGGACCTCTTCGAACTCCCCTGTATGGCGAATATGGAGGAGCGACTACACGAGAAGAAGCCCGTCCGGAAGGATCTCTACAACTTCGCGCGGATGGTGATGTGGCTGCCGCAGTACCAAGACAGCAGCCTCGACGAGATCGTCGCGGACCTCAAGGACGTCTTCTCTCGGTGGCCGTGGTACGACGAGCAGGAGACTGAGTACCAGGTTCGCTACGAATTCTCGAACACCATCGACGGGGACACGCCGTTGCCGATGAACTGCGATAACGACGATCTCCAGCGCTACTGCATCGGCCAAGACCAGTGTCCCTACTCGATCTGGGGGAGTCTTCCGTTCCCAGATGAGATGTACGAGCAGGTTGAGAAGGAATCCGCTGGGCCTACTGAGCAATTCTAATTCATAGCCTTTTCTCGGGACTCTGATAACTGTGTTACAGACTAATACCAGATCCTTCTGGTTCCCCGTCGAGCAATTTCAGCGTCTAACACGACCATAATCGGGGAATAGAGGTATTTCAAGATTCGAGGCACTGAGTTGAGGAACTTCGAGAGATCCAGAGTAGGTGGAGCAGCGACCCAAAGAAATCCAGATACGACCAATATCGCCATCGTTACTCTCTCGTCGAGCAATTTTAGAAATCACAGAATTATTCCCGAACTCGTCGAGGTACTTTCTACGGCCTCAAATCGGCCCGACGGGGTTCTTCTGCGATTTGAGACCGTCATATCGTCTTGCATATCGCGGATTCCGTCCAAAGGAAGAGGCGATATGCAATGTGCGAAGGCCGCCGGCTCTCTCAGGCCGAGGGGCCGCCATCGGGATCTTGGATTCAGAGACGTATCAGAATTAGCGCATAGTTTGGGCAGGTGTGTTCAGGTGGAGTCTGTTGCCCCCACGAGGGGGTGATGGGGGGCATCAGGTGCCCCCGATAGACGATGGCTTCGGAACGACGCAGCGAGACACGATCAGCGCATCAAGCGGCAAGTACCCCGGACGGCCAGGCACCGTGGGCAGACCTCGAGGTGGTGGTCCCGACCGACCGAGATCACACGTCGGTCGTTGCCCTCGTGGAGTGTGCTCTCGTCGAACTCACGCACGAGGCCGTGGGCGCCGTCTTCGTCGCCCGGGAAGTCGGGCAGTCGACGCGGACGCAGTACGTCGCGGCAGACGACGTCGGCAAGCAGTTCCAAAAGCGGCACTTCGATGACCGGCTGGGCTGGCACGAGACCACCATCCCTCGACGGATCGTTCGCGACGAGCTCATCACCCAGCTCACACGGTCGCCCTCGACGACGGCGGAACGATCAGGTGAGGGAGCAGCCAGCGAGCCAGACACCTTCGTCGTGAAGCCAGTTCGAGAACTCCGAACGCCGTAGCGGCTAGACTTAACCAACATTTCCGGCCGCAACCGGCACCGTGTTGGTTAACGTTGAGGGTGGGTCCACTCCCTCACCCCCGCCCGCCGCCCTGATACTCGAGTAAGTGAAGCCTAGCGGCCGGTCGGCTCGAATGGCCGTCGCGACGGGTTTTATCGGGTCGCTATTCGTCGATAGCGAGTATGGTCGTCGTCGAGGAGGTCACCAAACTGAGTGAGCGCCGCACCCAGACCTCGTCCGAGGCGTTTCCGGACGACGCACTGGCGTCGATTCAGACGGCCATCGAAGCCGTCCCGACGAGCGTCTTCGACGGTTCGACGAAGCACACAAAGGTCGGCGGGTTCGATGCTGCAATCGCCGATGAGCTCTCGCAGTACGAGTATGAGGGGGACGCCGCCGGCGGCTACAACCCGAACTGCAAACTCTGGTCACATCAGGGGTTTCACTACAGCGTCGACCTCTACGACGCCGACGCCCGCATCGCCATCGAGGTCGAGAAGAGTAAACGGAACAACGTCAGCGACGACCTCCTCAAGTTCCAGAAAGGGTACCGCACCCAGAAGGACGGCCGGCCGAAGGTCGAGTTCGGCTGTCTGGTGGTGCCGGTGAATTATCTCGGACAACATAACCTCTATCAGCACAGCCTGACCAAGCTCGACTTCATGAAGGGCGTCCTGTTCATCGACGATGTCGCCGTCATCGGCTATCACGACCCCCGACCGGACTGACGCTGTCACTCCTGACTGTTTATCTGCGCCAAGAGGCGTGCAGCGCGCGACAGTGCGCGCCGTGACTCACCATGCCTGGTCCCGATCCGCACGACGACACGAGTGCCGACTACGAACAGTTCGAGAAGGAACAGCTCGCCCAGGACCGCGACGCCGTCGGAATCGACACGACGGACGTCGACGACGCGACGGCCGAGAACTTGGTCAGCGAGCTCATCGACGCGGACGTCGTCACTCCAGTTCCCGAAGACAAAGTTCTGGTTCACGAGCCGAGCGGTACCGCGTTCGACTCATCGACGCAGCTGGCCGTCTTCCACCGTGGCTGGACGGCCGGTCGCGACACCGACACGGAGGGCTGAGTAATGCAGCAAACGCTCGTCGGCTGTGCGTTCTGCGACGCTCCGCCGGGTACCGAGACTGGCGAGGCGCATACGTGGGGACAGGACGAACGGGTTACTCACCCTATCTGCGTCGACTGTGCGATTCAGGCGGAGCCGGATCCCGACGAGCGCGATCACGTCGCCTGCGATGGGTGTGGGCTGGTCGTCGACACGCTCGCGGCACTGACGCGGTTCCGCGTTGAACTGGGGCATCTGGAAGGCCCGTTGCAGTTGTGCGCCCGTTGTAGTCCGGGTGGGCTCGCGACGTACTGGACGCGTGACATCGAAGAGCATCTCGTCGAATGAGGGGGTGGTACCGACTGTCGCCCACTCGCCCATTGGAGTGGCGCCTGGGCATGCTCTTTATACTGGTGTAGCACGATGGTATTACCATGGAGTACGCGAGTGTCAGTGTCAAGTTCCCGGTCGAGCTTGACACCGAGATCGAGCGATTCCTCGACGAAACGGGGATCTACACCAACAAGAGTGAGTTCATCAAAGAGGCCTGCCGCGCCCATCTCCACGAACTCAACGACGACACGGCAATCGCTGCGCTTCGCCTCGAGCAGCTACTCGCGCAGGCTGAGCAGAGCCGCGAGTCCGATAGTGAGGTCGACGCCGAGCTCGCGGCGCTCGGCGAGAAAGTCGATGCAGACGACCTCGAGCGAGCCGTCGAAGCGGCACGAGACGAGACGTCCGAACAGGTCTACGGCTCCGATGCGTGAAGATCCTCGATACCAATCTCTGGATCTTCGGGACACTCCAAACCAACGAGCAGGCCGCTGACATACTTGGCGAGATCGACCGCGGTGAGACGACGTCAGCGATCAATGCGTACATGGTCCAGGAAGCGCTGGCCGCATTCGACCGCACACAGAGTCTCTCTTCGGCAGATCGCGATGCCGTCAAAACCAGGTTTCTGACCCGACTCACGCGGATGACGGGCCTCATCGAAGCGCCGTCCAGTCGCGATGTGCGGGAGTCGCTCCTGCGAGAGCAGCGATCAGCGGCTGCCGTACAGACGCTTGCTCGCGTCTGTGAGATTCAGGCTAAAGACGTTCCAATTCTCGTGCTGGCGTTCGAGCACCGTGATCGTGAGCCGACGATTCTCACGAACGACGAATCGTTCGCTGCGTTCGAGCCAGCCGCAAACTCACTTCCCGAGATCTCCATCGAACACGTTTCCTGATGCGGCACCCGAGACGAACGCTTGGCGAAGCGCGAACGTGGGGGACGGACGAACTCGTGACGCACCCGAGTGTGTAGACTGGGCGATCCAAGCCCGTCCTGACACCGATGCTCGCGATGAGTTCGCCTGTGACGGCTGTGGCGACGTCGTCGAGTCCCTCTCCGTCTTGACGTCGTTCCGCGTGGAGATCGAGGCGACTCGAGGGCACGCCCCGGTTCTGCCTCAAGTGTGCGCCCGGCGGGCCAGCGACTTACTGGACGGGTGACCCGGAATCGTAGGGTGGGATCCGAATCTCGTCGCCGACTTCGTAGAGGTAGCCCTTCAGGAGGAGTTGTTCGATTCGGTCGCGAGCATCTGCACGCTCGATTCCCTCCTCGACGAGCTGCGTGACAGCCGCGTCGCGTGTAACCGCCTCCTCTGTAGCCTCGACGTGTGTCACGATGAGGTCCAATACCTCACGTTGCGCCGACGTCAGCGGCGTCCACGAATCCTCCATGTAGTCGAGTGTTCGGAGTGCGCGCTGTAGACCCTTGGGGTGGACAGCCCCGTACCCCATCACCCCACCCTGTCCGGTGTAGTGCTTGTCCTCGAAATCCCGCAGCGGTAGCTCAAAGTGTAGAGACTCCGGGTGAGAAAATATGACCGAAGCGAACGCCACCTACCCGGTGGAAGACGCGACGGGGAACCCGGGCGATCCGTCGTTCGAGGCGGTGTGGACGCTCCTGTGTGAGCGCGGGCAGCATCCCCGCGTCGACCACCCGGATGCGCATTTCGACGAGATCATGGCTGACGTCCTCGAGCGCTACGACGAGGAGGCTGTTCGCACGGTCACGCATCGTGTCCTCGTCGCATTCCAGCCGTTTCGCACGGCAACCGCTGACCTGGGGGTTCGGACCGTCGACGGCGTCCGGATCGGAACGACAGCCGTCGCGACGCTCCGCGAACTGCAGGCGGAGACGTAAGCTGGGCGGTTCTTCTCCCACCGGCGACGATGTGCAAGCTCTGTGCATCCGCCGAAACCGTTATACACCTATGTGCAGAACGTGCACATAGAATGAGTGCCAGCGACGACCCCCGACGAGTGCACTTCCAGTCGCCAGAGTACCTCGTCGACCGGCTGGACGCGATCGCCGACCTCTTCGACACGGACCGGACGGACCTCCTCGTCGAGGCGATTCGCGAGTACATCGAAGACACCGCCGACAGCGAAACGTTCCAGGAGCTGGTCGCGACGAAGTATTACGACGACCAGCTCGAGTTCGAGACAGTCAAGCAGTTGGTCGGCGCCGAGACCGCCCAGCGGCTCCGCCTCCTCAAAGCGGACCTCGAGGACGAGCCTCTCGACCTCGCTGCGCCCGACGATGTCGACGTCTACGATGGCGACGCGACAGCGGTCGACACTGCGGGCGACGACGACCGATGAGCGGCCAGCAACTGCGAACAGTCGTCGCCGACACCAGTGCCCTCGTCAGTCTCGCCGTGCCTCGTGCGGATGCAGTGGTCGGGACCGACGTTCCGGACCCGCTCCAGTACTTGCTCACCTCCTGTGAGGTATTCGTGCCGCCAGAAGTGGTCGCAGAACTCCGCGATATCACGCAGTATCAGGATATCCATGCCGCAGCTGCGAGTAACGTCCTCGCCGCTCGCACCCACTACACAGTCACGGATCCCTACAAGCGCGACGAGACGTCAGACGCCCGGCCGACGTTCGGCCTCGACGACGGCGAAACCGACGGAATCGTCCTCGCGAACGCGCTCGACGTCGACGGGTTTCTCACCGACGAGTTCGGTGGGACGAACTTCCCGCTGATTCACGCCGTGCTGCAAGGACCGCGGATCGTCCCGACGCCGCGGCTCATCGTGGAGTACGCCCGGAACGGGCATCTGACCCACGAAGCGGCTCGAACGCTGCTCACGACGATCAGCCCGCATCGGAGCTGGGAGAACAGCCCCTACGTCACGCAATTGCTCAAACGCCTCGATGAGTAATCGGCCTCTGAGTGGCCGCCATCCACGAGCTGCTCGCCGAACACCCAGTCCCTGCGGCGACTCCTGAAAGCCCTCGGCCGTTCACGGGCGGCAACGCCACCCGTTAGCTCGGGAGAGTGTCGCTCTCCCGCCGCTCGACGTCCCGCGACCGCGCGAGACGCTGTCTCGCTAGTCCTCGTTCGCCTCGCTCACGAGGACGCCACTGCGCGCCTCGTGCCTGCGGTGCTTGCGAGGTCGGGGGACGATCGAGACGGCCTCGCCCTTTCTGAGTCCACCAGGCCTGTCGATGACTCATCAAGCGACGTGACCGGCTGGACAGGTGTGTTCGTACCGGTCCGCCCCGCTCGCCGCTGCCGCCCTCCGCGTCGCTCGCGACCGACCATTCCGGGCGTGCGGGCGCTCTCCGCACCGCCCGCGCCCGTTCCGGGCTAAAGTGCATGTGCCCTCGGCGCCAGCGCTTCACCCGTTCGGGTCCTACGGACCTCGTCGAAGCCGACCGCGACGGACGTAGTTGCGTCGCGGCGAACGGAGAATGCGCTGGCCGCTCGCTCCGGGCGGGTCGGCGCGCGCGGCTGGATGTTTTACTTCCTGAGGCGCGCTCTCGCTCGCGCCCCAAGGGGCGCTCGCGAAGGCGCGAGCGAGAGCGCGCAGAGTCCTGTCGGTCGTCATCAGTGAGGAAACCGCGATGTTTGGGCATCACGGTGTCGGCGCGTGAGCGCCTTCGGAGTGTATGAACTCCAATGTCCAGTAACAACGCTAGCGGAAAGGTCGTTTCGGTGGATGAACAGGCATTCGAGGACCTCGAGCGTGAGACGGTCGATGAAGACGGCTTCACGGTCGTGGCGGAGACGCCGGCGTTCCAGGCCACGGTCCAAGAGGAGACGCAAGCGAAGGTGGATGCGAACCACCCGGACGGGATCACGGACGCGGATCAGGAGCGGATTCCCGGTGTGACGCTGGCGCAGGAGGAACGCATTCAGGCGCGTGAAGCGGAGTTGGACTGGATCAGCGCACGGGCGGAACTCGGCGAGCAGGAGGGCCGTGCCAGGCGGACGCGCGACATCGCAGCGGCGCGGAGCGCCGAGTGGAGCAGAGAGTTCGAGCGGCGGGCGGCGAGCGTGGATCGGGCGTTGAGTCCCGACCACGACCCACGCGAGATGCTCTCGCAGGACGAACTCGGGATGGTGAACGAGCAGGCGGCCAGAGTGGCGGGCAACCTCGATGGGTGGTCGCGGGCGGCGATCAGTCGGCGAATCGCGCAGGCGGTGCTCGACGGCGCGGACGTCCCCACGGCCGTCCTCGACGTGAAACAGGCGCTTGAGGCCGCGCCTGGACAGGTCATCCCCATCGATCGGGTCGAAGACGTCGACCGTGGCGAGGTGAGCGTCGAGGGCACAGTCGTGCAACTCTGGGACGCTCCAGACCCGGCGATTGAACAAGTCGGGCTAATTGAAGACGAGAGCAGTAAGACGAAATTCACCAGCTGGGTCCGGTCGAATCCGAAAATCGTCGCGGAAGGCGAGCGCGTGCAGATTCGCGGGGCAAGCACGAGCTGGTACCAAGGCCGCGTCTCGATCGCAGTCACCGGCTGGAGCACCATGCACTTCCCCGAGCGCGAGCGCTACTGGGAGTAAGGCGACCAGCGTGGACTCTTTTCTTTTTGTCTGCCAGACCAGACCCAGACCCCACCGCCCCACCCTCCGCTCCGTGCTCACTCCAAGGTCGCTGCGCGCGCAGCCACAACCGCGTTAGTTTTGCGGTCAACGCTCCGTTCAAGATGCACATAGATTGATGGCCGCGGCTGACAGTTCCCCTGTAGTGCCTATTCGTGAGTGATACTCGTACACTGCTCTCCGGTCCGGACCCGGACGGCGTCACCGAGCAGGCCTTCGCGTGGGCTGCGGAGACAGCGGGCGAAGAGCCCGGGAGCGTTCTCTGTCTCACGCAGTCGGGCGAGCGCGCGACCACGCTGTCGTCACGCTGGCGCGCCGATCACGACCAGCTTCGGTTGACGTGCACGACGCTCGACGGCTACGTGAGCGAGTGCTTCGAGCGCGCGACGGGCGAACTCGCCCAAAGCACGTTGACTCGCGCCCAGCGCTTCCGCCTCGTCGAGGCCGCCATCGAGCAGTACGGCGCCGCGACGAGCGACGGCCCGTTCGCGGCGGTTGAGTCGCCGTCGAACGACCTCATCGACCAGGTGCAGGGGATATTCTCGCTCTTGGAGTACGCGGGCTACGACTCCCCCGACGCCATTGAGGGGGCGCTCTCGGCCGCAGGTCACCACGGGAGCGACGCCGTCGACCCGGACGCGCTCTACGGTGCGTTTCGCGAGACTCCTGCGCCGGGCGAGAAGACTCCGCTCGACGCGCAGGCGACTGCGTTCGCCGACCTCTACACGGAGTACGAGCGACTTCGCGGCGACCTCCACCCGTCGTGGCGCCGGACGGTTGCCGACCAGTATCTCACGCTCCTCGACGACGACGCGCTCCTCGATGCCGTGCCAGACGCGGCCGACGTCGTCGTCCTCGACGGACTCACGCGGCTCGCACCCGCCGAGCGTGAAATTGTTGCCCGCCTCTCGCGGGCGTATCCGACCGTCGCGGTTCTCCCGCTCGTCCACGACTCACTCGACGGCGTCGGCATCGACGCCGGCCTCGAACGCGCACTCTCCGTCTATCGCACACTCGACTTCGACCTCGACTACCGGACATCCCGTCGCGTGGACGACGTCCGTCTCGACACCGTCCGTCAGCTCTACGAGCCCTCCACGGACTCGGAGACGCACACGGCCGACCAGGCCGACCTCACGTTCGCCGAACCCGCCACCGAACGCGAGGAGGTTCGGGCGACAGCACGACGCATCCGCGACCTCCTCGAGCGCGGTGTCGACCCGTCCGACATCGGGGTCGTGGTCACCGACCGCGCGACCTATCGGAGTGTCCTCGCCGAGGTCCTTCCCGCCTACGACGTGCCGTTCACGTTCGTCAACGAGATCGGTATCGAGCAGACGCTCGTCGGCGACGCCGCCCGAGCCCTTCTTGACCTCGCCGGGGACGCCCCCTCTGTCGCGCCACTCAGAACGCTCGCCGCGAACACCCTCGGCTCCCTCACTCAGGTCGGCATCGAGCCGAACGTCATCGAACGCACGGCCGAGGACACGCCCGACGACACCCTCGAGAACCTCCTCGACACACTCGATGAACTTGACGACCCAGGTGCGGACGAGACGGCCAGCGCACTCCGCACGCTCCGCGATGCGCTCGACGGTGAGACGCAATCGCTCGCGTCGTTCGTTGACGATCTCCGCACGATTCTCTCTGACCTCGGTGTCGGGGACGCCGTCGACGATTATCAGGCGCGCTCGGACGGGTCGCGTCGCCCGGAGTACGAGCGCTCCGCGTGGCGCGCCATCGAGCGTGTGCTTGCTTCCTTCGAGGGCGTCGCTACTCACCTCGCAGACGAGGACCCTGCCGAGCGCGTGCGACGCGCCCTCCTCGCCGAACTGGTGAGCGGCCCGCGCCAACAGCCGGGCTACACGCGCGTCTACCCGCTCGCGGAGGCCGAGATGGCGTCCTTCGAGCACTGCTTCGTCCTCGGATTGACGACGAGCTACTTCCCGACCGAGTCGGACACAATGCGCTTCTTCGAGGCCGTGAACGACGCCGACGAGGAGTTCGGCCGCGAGCACACGGGGCGGCGCGCCCGCGCCATCTTCGGTACGCTTCTCACGGGCTCTGCGGACGCCACGCTCTCCGTCCCGAAGCACACCGTCGACGGGACCGAGCACGTCCCTGCCCCGGTTGTCTCCGAACTCGAGCGCTACGTCGACCGCGACGCCACGGATACGGAGGGAAGCGACCCGCTTCCGCGCGTGGTCAGTGAGGACGTCCAAGAGGCCTATGGGTCGTGGGCGTCCCGGGAGACGTTCGACGACCCCGAGCGTGCAACCGAACCGCTCGACGCCGCGACAGGGCTCTCCGAGACTGCGCGGGGATTCGCGACACAGGGCGCGACCGCCTCGTGGCGTCGCTCCAAGCCGGGCGTCAGTCCGCACGACGCACAGGTCTCGTCCATCCTCGAGACCGTTCCCGATCTGGGAGAATCGTACAGTCCGAGCGCACTCGAGGACTACGCCCGCTGTCCGTTCGTCTTCTACGCGAAACGCGTCCTCGATTTCGACGAGGATTACGGCGACGAGGAGGGCATCACTCGCGCTGACCGTGGAACGTACGTCCATCGCGTTCTCGCCGACTTCTACCGTCGTCTCCGGGACGATGCCGACGAGCCGGTCGACCTCACCGCCCACGACGCGGACGCGCTCGAGGCGGCGCTCCTAGAGGCCGCACTCGACCACCTCGACGACCTCGGCGAGATAGAAACCCCATTCTCAGAACGCACGGTCGGTCGCCTTCTCTCCGGGCTCGGCGGCCCGGCCGAGAACGACTACTATCACTCCGGCCCCGCGTCGAGCGACGGGCTCCTCGCGCGCTTCCTCGACGCCGAACGCGAGCGACAGACGGGCGTCAAGACGCAGCCGACGTACTTCGAGGGCGCACTGGGCGTCCACCGTGACGGCGTTGAACTCCTCTCTGACGACCCGACGACGGTCGATACGCCCGACGGTCCGGTTGACGTTCGCGGCATCGCGGACCGCGTCGACGTCGCGTCGAGCGACGCGAACGAACTCCACGTGCGCGACTACAAGACCGGCAGTACGCCGAGTCGCAAAGACGTCGTCAGCGGCCTGAAACTCCAGCTCCCCCTCTACGGGCTTGCCCTCGAGACCGCACTTGAACGCCGCACGGGCGAGTCCCACGAGACGGTCGCGGGCTCCTACTACACGCTCAAATCCCCGGACGACATCGACCCGGTCGTGAGCCAGGTCGCCTCACGGGAGGCTGCCGACCCGGAGAGTGGCCCGCCGCTCGTCCCGTCGCTCTCCCAGTCGTGGCGACTCCCGCTCGACACGCGCGCCGAGTTCCGCGCGTTCGTCCACGACGTCACTGCGACGCGTGTCGGGCGGATCGCGACCGCCGCTGAGGCCGGCGCGTTCCAGCCGACGCTCCTCTCCGAGAGTGTGGCGGGGTGTGAAGACTGTGCGTTCCGCCACACCTGCGACGTCCGCCACCACACCACCCAGGACACCCTCGACGAACTCGACGAGTCGACGCACTACATCTCCGAACGAGCGACCGACGAGGACGTCGACCTCGACGCCTACGCTGACGGAGGTGCGAACTGATGGTCGACTTCGACCAGCTGGAGGACGCGCAGAAGCGCGCCGTCCTCGCGTACGACCGCAACTACGCGGTCACGGCGGGCGCGGGGAGCGGGAAGACGACGACGTTCACGAGCCGCTACCTCGAACTCTTAGAGGAGACGGAGACGGAACCGCACTCGGTAGCGGCGATCACGTTCACCGAGAGCGGCGCGGCCGAACTCCAGGAGCGCGTTCGCGACGCCGTCAGCGACCGCCTCGCAACCACCGACGGAGAGGCCTACGCGGCGTGGCGCGACCACCACGACGCGCTCCCGGAGGCGTACATCCACACGATCCACGGCTTTTGCTCGCGGCTCCTCAGCGAGTACGCCCTCGAAGTGGACGTCCCAGTCGGCTTCGACGTCATCGAGGAGACGGGCGCACGCGGCGAACAGCTCGACGCCGTCGAGCGCTTCGTCGACGACCACCTCGACGACCCGCGTCTCGAACGCCTGACCGAGCTCTACTACCGCGACCGTCTCGAGGAACTCCTCTCGGACCTCCTCGCCGAACACCACCGCGCCCGCGAGTGGGCTAACTGCTGGGCCGACACGTCCCCGGACGCCTACGCCGAGTACGTGGGCGAGCGCTTCGCAGACGTGGACGTCGACCGAGCGCGCGACCTCCTCGGGCGGCCCGCCGTCCAAGACGCACTCCGAGATGTCCAGTCGGTTGCGGCTGCCGAATCCGCCGGCGGGAACCGTCTCACAATCGCGGGAAACGTCGCGGCGATGGTCGACACGTACGGGACGTCCATCGACGAGATGGACGACGTCGCCGTCCACGACGCGGCCGCGACGCTCTGTGAGGCGCTCACCAGCGGCGGGACCGCCTACTACGGAGCGTTCGATGCGTGGCCGTACACGGGTCACGACGACTGGGACAACGCGAACGCCGAGTCGTACGAGCGCGCGACGACGACGCTCACCGACGTCCTCCCGGTCGAAGCGTGGGCGACCGGTGACCGCCTCGCAGTCGAACGGAACGCCGCGCCCTACTACGTCGCGCTCGCCTCGCTCTTCTGCGACCTCCACGAGAGCTACCAGGCGCGCAAGCGTCGCGAGGGCGTCCTCGACTTCGAGGACCTCATCGACAAAGCGACCGAACTCCTCGAAGACCACCCCGAAGTCCGCGCCGACCTCCAAGGGGAGTTCGACTACGTGATGCTCGACGAAGTGCAGGACACCGACCCGCGCCAGTGGGAACTCGTCCAACTCCTCACGTCACTCGACGACGACTACGACGCGTGCAACGTCTTTGTCGTCGGTGACGAGAAACAGAGTATCTTCCGTTTTCGAGGGGCTGACGTCGCGCAGTTCGCCCGCGAACGGCGGCGTCTCGAGGATGCGAATAACACACGGACGCTCCCCTCGCTGGAGGACCTCCAGCCCGTCGATGGCGATGGTGGTCTCGACCGAAACTTCCGCTCGCTTCCCGGTGTTCTCGAACCCATCAACGGCCTCTTCGACGACCTCTTCGGCGACATCCCCGAGGAGTACCAGGCGGTGCCGACTGGTGTCGCTACGGACACGAGCTTCGAGCCGGCGCCACAGGCGCTCACGCCGAACCGTTCGGATGAGGTCGCGATCAGTACGGGCGCGACGTTCGTCCTCGTGCCGGAGGAGACGGAGACACGACAGTCGGCGCTCGCGGATGACCACGCGCTGGTCGACCATCCCGCAGAAGACGTCACCCTCGACGCACGGACGCTCGCTGCCGAGGTCGCGGCCGTCCTGGATGACGGCACGCAGCGCTACGAGACGACCGGCACCGACGAGGACGGCGCGCCCGTCGAGGAGCCGACCGACCTCGAGCCGTCGGACGTCGCGATCCTGCTCCGAAAGCGCACGCATCTCGAGGAGTACGAGCGCGCTCTCGCCGCGTTGAACGTCCCCTACACGGTCGCCTCAGGGATCGGGTTCTACGAGCGCACCGAGGTCGTTGCGCTCCGGAATCTCTTCGCCATCCTCGCCGACCCGCGTGACGACCTCGCGCTCTACGGCGTCCTCCGCTCGCCGCTGTTCGGCTTTGAGGACCGCCGCATCGTCCCGCTCTGGACCGACATCGACACGGACGACCTCGGCGAGGGCGCTCTCTGGGAGGCGCTCGGGGAGACGGACGACGAGCGACTCGCGGACGCACGCGACCAGCTCGAGCGATGGCGGCGACTCGCCGGCGTCGACGACGGCGAGGCCGTGGTCGAAACGTGGGACGCGCTCCTCGGCGAGATTATCGCGGACACCGGCTTTCACGCGAGTCTCGCGACCGACGACCGGGGCCAACAGGCGGTCGCGAACGTCGAGAAGTTCCGCTCGCGATTACGGGGGTGGGGTGAGGACGGCCTCCAGACGCTCCCGGCAGTTCTGGAGCGTATCGAGCGCGAGGTCGACCTCTCGACTCGCGAGGGCGAGGCCGAAGTCCCGGAAGATGCGGATGGCGTCCGCATCATGACGGTGCACGACGCGAAGGGTCGGGAGTTCCCCGCCGTCTTCGTGCCCGGTCTCGCGACGGACTTCAACCTCCGACCCGGCTATGGCGACGGGACCGTCGAATTCGAGACGCTCGCTGACGTCGCTGGCGACGCCCAACAGCCGTTCGTCGGCATCAAGGGCCCAGACGTGACTGACCCCTACGCGCAAACGAACACCATCCTGAAGCGCCGCCTCGAGTTCGCTCGGAAGCGCGAATCCGTCGCCGAGGAGAAACGCATCCTCTACGTCGCGATGACGCGCGCCCGCGACCACCTCTACCTCGTCGGGACCACCTCGACGGACGACGGCGATATCGCCGAACTCGACCGCGGTGACGCCGCGGACCCCTCGAACTGGTACGACCTCCTCGCACCGCTCGTGTTCGACGACGACGCGGTCGACACGCTCAGTGAACGCGGCCGTGTCACCATCGGTGACGAGCATCCCCTCGACGTGCGTCTCCCGTGCGACGACACGACGCTCTCACGCGTCGACGCGCACGACCCACCGCGTCTCGAACGCGATGTCGCCGCCTGGGAGCGCGACCGTGAGTACAGCATCGCCGCGTCGTATCTCGGGTCGCTCATTGAGGATGGCGCGCCCGGCGAGATCAGCGTCGACCACACCGGGATGTACGTCTCCTATAGCCCGCCGCGTGACGCGAGCGACGAGGACTCTGGCGAATCCGAGGAGACGGACGAGTACCTACCGCGAAACGTCTTCGGGAGCGCGCTCCACAAAGCCGTCGAGCTCGACGTCAAGGCCGAAGAGGAGGTTCTCTGTCGCCTCCTCGAACAGTTTGCCGCCCAGGAGGACGTCGCGACGACGCGTGTGAGCGACGCCGACGTCGACGAATTACGGCGCCACTATCAGGTCGCTCGCGACTACCTTGACGGTCTCGACGACGCGGTCGTCGACGACGAACGGACAGTGCGCGCCGAGCTCGAACACGGCGAGGTGTACGGCGATATTGACCGTCTCCGCGTCACCGACGACGCTTACCACATCGTCGACTATAAGACAAACAAGGTGACCAGCGAGGAGGCGATCGATGAGAAAGCACGCGGGTACGCCTGGCAGATGCGTGCCTACGCCGACGCGCTCCACCAGAGCGATGCCGAGCGAGATGTGCACGCGACGCTCCTGTTCACTGAGGCAGGCGTGACGCGGGAGTACGAGTGGCAGAACTCCGAGCTTGATGAGTTGATGAATACAGTTGACCAGCGCGCTTTTGCAGCACTGAGAGGAGGATCCTGATATCGTCGTCCTATAAGTAAGACAGCTATGCGTCGGTAGCGGATTAGTTAGCATTCCGGTTGTGACGCAAGGTATGCACCCCTCCGGTGCTCACGATTGGTAGACGTGGGAAGTATTATTCAATAGACATCTGTTCAGTTATCCATGTCCGTTGAGGAGTCGGCAAGGACGATGTTTGCTCGGCACAAGCTTGGTGGTGATGGTGAGGGAATTCGTTGGCTAAAAGATAATAACTATATTGCCATCAACTGGGACGACTCTCCTAGCACTGACGAGACCACGTATGGGGACGACGGAAGGTCCCGGGGCTACCAGGAAGTTAGACGAATGCGGAATGTCCGTGATGAGAACAGGCCCGTAATCATCGGCGCATATTACGGAAACAAGATTGATGAATTCAGGGATCGGATGGTTATCGGACGAATCGATCCCGAGACTAATATTCATATAATCCACTATCACCAGGGCGAAACCCCATCTGTTTACGAGTCCGAGAAAGCTGCCCGGGAAGCGGGGGTTCCGGACGTCCATGAGGACGAATTCCCGGATAAACTCGAAGATGAATGGGTTTACAAAGCTCTACCTCTCGTCGGCTGTGGCGCATACGGAGAACCGAAGGAAGTTTCATTAACGGATTATCCACTTCTCTCTGCTGTCCGTCCCCGCCATCACTCGTTCTGCGATTGGCATGTCGCTGAAGCCCATCTAAAGGCATTTGACGCAGGTCATCGATCTTTTCGGAATATTAATAATTCGATAGATGACTTGAGTGACCCACTCGCCCCGTCCCAACTAGAGGTCATTTGTAACGAATATCTCCGTCTCTCGGACAATCATGGGAGCTATACACAGTTGCTTCCAGTCGGTCGAACACTCCGCGATGTCGACATTGTCGGAACGAGTGGTGGTCAGAAGATATTTGCGCAGGTGACTAAGGCGACTGATTCCGACCTTAAGTCGAAGGCGAAGAAACTGGCGACCTATAAAAAACCGAATGTCCAAACCGTATTGTTCGGGCCTGAAAATGCGTATAACGATGACGAAATGCCTGAGGGAGTTGATGAATATCGTTCTGTGAGATCAGTTGTCGATGAAGTTGATGCACACTCCCCCGAGTTGCTGGATGCGATGTACGAACTACCGGAACCGATGAGCTAGAGTCTGCTAAGGTCTCTCAAAATCCCTCCCTCACGTAGCTACACAAGCCGCGTCGTCCATCGCCTCGATGGGGGTGCGGAAGTGCTCGACGATGCCCTCGAAGTCTGTCTCGGAATCGAGGTCCGTCACCTCGAGTGTGGGGTCGTCGCCACCGTACTCGACGACGACGCGCTCCATCATCGAAGTGATCGTGTCGAAGCGGTCGCCGACACCGGGATTCCGGAGGACGCGCAGCTCATCTGGGACGTACCCGGACTCGCACGCCGCCGCGAGCGGGTTCACCACAGCCTCCAAGTCCGTGCTCATCGTCGTCACCCAGGCCCGGACCATGGCCGATCCTCTCAGCGAGTGTACAAAACGATACGGCTCGGGACGCTACTCGAAGCTACTGAACTTCTCAGCGACGTTCTCACGGATCAGCTGCTCGCGGCGTTCGACGAACTCGGGGAAATTCTCGATGCGATGGAGTCGTTCCTCGGTCGGGATCAGGTGTCGCTCGTAGTACTCGTCCGTACGTGTCGAGATCCACTCCTCGAAGTCAACGTCGCTCTTCTCTGCGTTCTCGTTCGGCGTCAGCAGTTGGAGGTTCGCGACGACGTCGCGGCGGTTCTCACAGCGCTGGGCAGTCTCCGCCGAGAGCCCGTACTCGTCAACGAGCGTCTCCACATCGAGGACGCTCTTCGGGAAGATATGGTCGCGCTGGTAGGTGACATTCTGCTTCACCGGCTCCGGATAGTAGAGGAGCGAGAGCAGGAGGAACGACTTCTGCGAGCGGTACGTCGTCTCGTCGAGTAGCGATTCGATGACGTCCGGGCTGAATCCAACGACCTTCCCGCGTCCACGCATCTGGTGGTGTATCTCCTCGAGCGGGAACTCGCCGCCGGACTCCTGGATCGCGTCCCGAGAGTCCTGTAGCACTTCGTCCGGTCGCGAGTTGAACGTGCCATTGAGGAGAGCAGAGGTGAGCCAGTAGTGGACCTGCCGTCGGTTCTCACTCCCGGTCTTCGACTCCCAGGAGAGGTCGGGATCGTGGTGATGGATGTAGTAGGCGATCGGGATGAGGGCGTTCGAGCTCGTCAGACTCTGGCTATCGAGTCCGAACTCGACGACGAGGTCAAGCGCGGCGAGGATATCATTTTGGATGGTCGTCTCGAGCCACTCGCGTTTCATCTGCCCCAGATTCGCGTTCGTGAAGTTCGCGATTCGGTACTCCGGTGGGAGGTCCGAGAGGACGAGTAGCGACTTCAGCACGAAGTCGGTGCTGAACGAGAACCCCTTCTCCTCATGGTACTGGTTCAGACGGTCGACGAAACTCGTGATCTCCTCGCGAGCGTTGAGGCTCTCGCTCTCGGTCTCCGACTCCGTCCATCTTGCTGTCGCCATCGAGAGAAGAATCTCCGATTTGCTGAGTGGCGTCCCGCCTTCGTTTGTCCTGACGAAGATGTCCAAGACGCGTTCCTGGTCTTCGGTCGTCTCCTCGTGGTACTGGATCCGGGTGTCATCGGCGAGTGCTGCGAACAGCGTGTGGAGGTTCTGCTGTGCGTCGTAGCGTTTCTCCTTCGGGAAGTCCTCTATCCCGAGGTCGTCGGTCATCTGCATCGCGTCGACCGCCGTGTCCGCGCCCTGGATCTCACTCACCGGGAACCAGTAGGCGTCCTCGGTGGGCTCGGGCGCCTCGTTCTTGAACGTGAACTCGTATCGGAGGCCGAGTTCGTCCTCGAGTTCCTGTTCCGGGTCGGAGAAGAGATTCAAGTAGAGTTGCTTCTGCGTCCACGCGTTCGGGTTCTTGTACTGCGCGAACTTCCGCTTCTCCGTGAACGACCCTTGGAGGCCGATGTAGAACGCGGTCAGTCGCTGCTGGCCGTCGAGGACGAGTCGCTGCATGTCCGGGAGGGTCGTCTCCTCCTGTGCAGGGACCTTCGGGTTGTGGTGGTCAAGCTGGTCGAAGTCCGGACTCTCCGGATAGACGCTGTCCTCGATGTAGTGGCGGACGAAACGGTACTTGATCTGGTCGGCCGCCGCGTCGCCCTTCAGCTTCCAGACGAGGAACGAACCGATCGGATACTCCCGCATCACCGAATCGAATAGTCGAACGATCTGGTCGGCGTCCCAGACGAATTCGCGCTGGATCGCCGGGAGAAAGATACTCTCGTTGAGGTCGTCGACGGCGTCGATGATGCTCATCGACTGCTGAGCCATGCTCGCCACCTCCGGTTCGACGAACTAAATAACCCGTTGTAGCCACACCAAGGCACCTTCTCGGCATTTCGTGTTTGGGAGTCCTCAGATGCCTTCTTTGCATGACCTGAAATCGACGCTGGGTTGTGACGACTAGGGGCACTGCTTGCTCACTACGAGCAGGTTGTCAAACTCTTTGAGTGAGTCCCACTACGTGAATATCACCTCACAGTGGTTCACCACGTTTCAGGGCCCCCAATGGCAGTGATCGCAGTGTTACGAGCCCCAAGTTGAAATCGCAAGACGGGACCATTAGTCAACAGCATGCCAGTAGCAGAGTATAAGGGGAAAGCCATAGACTCCCTACGCATCCAGAAAATGAGAGACACCTTAGGGAAAATTCACGATGCCGTACAAGATCGGCCCGACTTGGAAGAGGAGGAAGTAACTAGCCTCTTCGAGAACGCGGGATTTTTCGAAGAGCTGGGGTACATCGGTGTTCCGACGGACGTCCGGACCGAGAATCATATCGCAGGTGGCGATCGACCTGACTACTTTTGCAAGGACAAGTATGGGAACGTAATCTTCGTCGTTGAGTTCAAGAAACCATCTCGTAAGGAAGATCTCGCCGATCACAAGGACCAGCTGTGGGACCAGTACGTAGTCCCATTAAAAGCCGACTATGGGGTGTTAACTGATGGGGAGGAGCTGATCGTCTACGAACGGGGTGGCCGAAATCGAGCGAGTCGTCGGTTCCGCCGTCCACTTGACGACCTCCACGATGAAGACTATGAGACGCTCGAAGAGCTCCAGAAGCCGACGTTCGAGTTCGACTCAATGGAGACGGTCGAGGGATACTTCGATGAGGTCGATACCGTCGCAATCGACCAAGTCATCAATGGTGAGGACGTCGGCCAGAACGAATTTCTCGATACATTTCGCCTCGAATCGGGCACGCTATTCTATCAGACACTCGAACGGACCTTCGAGCTTCTCGACTACTATCTCGAAGAGGGCGCGGAGGACAACTTCCCACGAAGCGCGTACGAGTTCTGGCTCGAATACTACGCGTCGGACCCCGGATGGTACGACATCCCGAAACCTTGGAGGGAGATCGCGGGGAGTGCGGACAACAAGCAGAAGCTCATGTTCTGCATCGAGACCGTTCAATCGCTCCTCGGGCGACTCATGCTCGCAAAAGCGTGTGAGGACAACGACTTCCCGAACGTCAACCTTTCTCGGTTCGTCACTGAGGAGACAGTCGACTTTCGAGGTGACGTCGAACCCGTCTCCTATCTCCTCATGGGGGACCGACTCATGTCTCGAATGCGGGACGAGCTCGTCGAATCCGTCTTCGAGCAGGACATCTACTACTGGTGGACAAAGCCTGCCGAAGAAGCCGCTGAAAAGACCCCGAAGGAGATTCGCAATACTGAGTGGCCCGACGAAGTCGAACGGCTTGGGGAGGGGTTTGTCGAGTTCCTGCTCGCGATCCGCCGGTTCGACTTCGGTGGAATGAGCGGAGACCCCCTCGGCGAACTCTATCAGCAGTACTTCGACCGGGAGACGCGACGCGCGCTGGGCGAATTCTATACTGACCCAAGCCTCGTCAGCTACATCGTTGATAGTTCTGGATACGAGGGCGAGAGTCACGGCCGTTTGATCGACCCTGCGTGTGGGTCTGGGACGTTCATTGTCGAAGCGCTCCGCCGATACAAGAACGCACGTGGCCCGAATACCGACTGGGAGACCGCGCTCAAGGACCTCTGTGAGAAGGCACGGATCGTCGGGATCGACATCCATCCGTTCGCGGTTGTCCTCTCACAGATCCGGTTCATGACGGAGATTCTCCCGGAGTACAGGGAAGCAATCGAGTCTGACCCCGAGTTCGTCCTCAAACGGCTCCCCATTTATCGAGCGGATTCACTCGTCGACGAGACGCAGGTTGAGGAAGGCGAACAACAGACGCTCACCGCGTCGCACGGCGAGGATTCGATCGAATTCACGATGACGCTTCCCGTGAAGGATGGCTCGGAATTCGTCCCGATGACGTTCGAACTTCCTGAGTTCCAATCCATACAGCAACGGACCGCTCACGAGGTTGAGTCGCGTCAGGACTACTTCTCCGGGTTACTCGCAGTATTCGACGCCGTCAAGGACCGAGCGTCAGACGACGTTAACTCGATCGAAACGTCTGAGCTCTCGCCGTACTTCGAGCCGTACTTCGACCGGAGTACGAACGTCGAACAGGTCACGTCGGCGTTTACGGAGTGTGCGAACGACTTCCTCGAAACCGTCAGCGAGCTGCGCAACGAGTACGACGACGGTCGTCTGTTGAAGCTTGTCGAGGACATCGTATTGAGTGCGACGCTAAAGAACGACCTTTCGTACCAGTACGTCGTCGGAAACCCGCCGTGGGTGTCAAAGCACAGCCGCTATCAGGGTGAGGAGGAGGAACGGCGGCTGAAACAACAGTATGCCTCCGCGTGGAAGGAGACGGACACGTACATGCAGTTCATGGAGCGCGGGCTGGATATGCTCTCGGCGGGAGGGACGCTCGGGTTCATCGTCTCCAACCGCTATCTTACCAACGACGGGTCGAAGGAGATTCGGGGTCTGCTCGCGAAGAACCGGATCAAGGAGATCGTCGACTTCACCGACTACCAGCTCTTTGACGGCGCGACGACGTACTCCAGCATCGTGACGGTCGAGAAACGCGCCGAGAATGATGACTGGAGCTCGTTCATCGAAAACAACGCGTTCGACGACACGTACGACATTGAGGCCGCCCGCGTCCGTGACTGGGACGGGAGTACCCTCGAACTCGCAGACTGTTTACGCCGACGCGAACCGACGACGGCAGTGGATTTCTTCCACGTTGACGTCGACCGACTCCGAGGCCGTGTCGAAGTCGACAACGGTGCAGTCGTCTGCGAGTCCGTGAGCGAGGAATTCGAGACGGAGACTGGGGGGAAGACGACCGTCCGTGCAGAACTCCCCGAGGTCGACGTCTGGCCAATTTGTTCGGCTCGTGAGTACGGCGTAATCGACCGTGTGGAGAATGGGATGGACGCCCGACTCGGTGATCGGAAAGTCATTCGGGACAACCAGCAAGAGCATGTTGGAGACGTTGTAGGTGACAATATTCGTGTCGGGATCCAGACTAGCGGTGACGGCGCATACGTTGTCAACCCAACTGTCTCAGTCACACCAGAGACACTACACGACCTCCCCACGATCAGTGTTACCCCATCTGGTTACGACGAACAGTTTACTCTTGAAACGGACCTGATCAAGGTAGACATAAATGGGGAGGACGTCGATCGGTGGCTCCCCGATTGGAACGATCGCCTCGTCATCGTCCCGTACGTACAGGGAGATGATCGTGCGCGTCTCGTCCAACCGACCGAGTTGAGAGACGACTACGAACAGACATGGCGGTACTTCACCGACCCGGCTATTCTCGAGCTGCTTGGTGACGAGTCGAAAGAACGGAGTCGCCTCCATGCGACGCTCGCAGCCGACCTCGGTGTGATTGATGACGGGGACGCCGACACGCTTAATTCGCGTCAGTACGGCGGGTTGAGCGACGCGCTGCGAGACAATGCCGAATACCTTGACACGCAGGACAAGGACCTGTGGTGGTATCGGTATATGTACCGGAAGAACATCGAGACACTTCCGAAACCGAAGGTGATGACGGGGGACCTCGTCCAGTACAACAAGCTCTGCTTCGATGATGCTGGACACATGGCCCCGCACAATGTGAGCGTCTACGCCATCATGCTCGACGAGGATCGGAAACGCGCACTAGCGGGTGTGTTGAACTCGTCGCTCGTGGAGTTCTATCACAAGCTCCACTCGCGGATCCACGTCGGGAAGGCCTACCGCTACATCGAAGACCACACGTCGAAGTGGCCCGTCGTCCTCCCGGAGGGCGACGATCGTGACACCATTGAGGACGCGGTCGAGAACATCCTCCGGCTGAAGGACTTGGAACTGAAGATTGAACGGTTCCCCGACCCCTACATCGCCGACGCGCGGGAGTCCGGGGTCGAATTCCACTCGTTCAGCTACACGGCGTCGTCGAAAGTGACGCTCAGTCCGGGAAAGCAATCCGACCTCCAGGGCGAACCGGCGTTCGAGATTGACGGGGAAATCGTCGACTCATCCGTGATCGATTCGGAAGCGAAGTTCGAATATGTCCAGCAGGCGCTTGACGGGACGACACTCGAAAAAGGAACGACGCTCACTGTGCCGGTTCCACTCACGGACACCGTGGCTTCAGACGCCCTCAATGAGTTCAAATCCGACCAAGAGACTCTCGAATCCGAAGCCATCGAGCAATACGAAGAGACGATTGATGACACTGTCTTCTCCCTCTACGGAGTCGAGAACGAACGAGATCGCGAACTCGTAGAACGCTTTAACTCACAATACGAGTCAATCCGTTCACTCCCCATCTATCCCGAGTAACCGCCAACGCTCACGTGTCGTTTTCTTCTTTCAACCGTACATGCCGGGCTTAAGTAGCAGAGGGACACGCAATAGGTCACGATACGCTAGACCCTATCGACGTTGACTAAGGCAATCACAGCGCATACGGCGAAATTCTGCGTGTTCGTCGACGCCGCCCATCGCAACCCCCAGAAGCGTCCCCGCAGCAGTGCGAATCGATCAGCGTGCGGTAGGTTTGTCTCTACCCTGATTGCTGAGAGAACACGCGAGAGTGATTCGTACCCATGAGAGGAGAGTTCATGTAAGTGAAGCATGGACAAGGCTCTTGTCAATACAAAGAACACGTTTAATCTAGAATCGTAGCATAAAACGGCCGCAGCTAAAACTAGTATACAAGGAGTATTCCTCAATGGATATGGACCCCGCCGAATACGCAAACAAATCAAAACGAGAGATTCTCCACGAGCTCGTTGAGTACGTCGTTAAAACCGACGAGGAGATGGAGGATAAGGGAACACGAAGCGGCGGGCAAACCGACCTCAATATATATCTCTGCGATAATCAGGGCTTCGAGATTGGCAACCTTGATCACTGGGTCCATCAGTTCACTGAAGACGATTCCATCACCGGGCACGCGACGAACTTCGCCGAGGAACACACGTTCTCTGAGGACGTCGCTGATGACGACCTCTCTGTCGTCACCATCACGACGCCGGATAAGGGCCGAGAGGACGAATTCCTTTTCGTGACGACGAATGGGAATAGCGAAGAAGACTACCTTTGGGTCCTCACCACTGTACACTCTGATTGGCGCGATAAAACCATTGAGCGGTTCCTAAGCTATCTTCCCTGCGTCGAACGTCTGTACCTGTCGTCTGACGACCTTGAGGAGGTCACCGGTGATATCCGTGATTCCCGTGTGTCCGGATTCACGGCCAAGTACCATGCACCGAATCGCCAACGAAACGCGACCCTCCGCTTTACTGGCGCGGAGCCCGGTGACTTAGAGACAGCAGAGGATGCCTTTGATGCAAAGCCGACGCGGATCGACTTCGATCAAACCAATTCACCGACCACTGCGATCCAAGGGGCGAATACGAACACCGGTCGGATCTCCATGCGTTCGGTGCGGGATGGATCGGAGCCGAAGGCAGTTGAAACGCTTTTGGGAATCACGGAGGGTTACCAAAGACTGGACCAAGCACGGTTCGAAGTCAAGTTTGAAGCGGCACTGGATGATCTGGATAACGGATTTACTGTAGACGGCTTCACTGCTGTTGAGCTAGCTGACCCTGATCGGGATGACGCTGATCCAGAAGATCTGATCGACGAACTGGAGAGTGATGTCCTAAACGGGAATCGCTACCGGCATGGAATCCGTGACGGGGGAACGAAAATCCGTGTATTCGACACAGAACACGATGAGACATTCGACGTGGCCTTGGAGCCACCTAATATCGTGTTGTATGCACGGAAGTCAACCTCTTCGCTGAGTCTTCGAGCGTTCGTTCGAGAGGTCTACAGCGAGCTTGACTCGACCTACTCGCTTGAGAAACATCAAAATCCGGTGGCGATCCAGTAACCATGACCCTCACAGCGGGAGAGCGTCAACGACGCGAGGTCAATACGTACAACCTATTCTATTCCGCTGTTACCGCACGCGCTGATCCACCTCTTTCTTCCCGAGGAGTCCGGATACCCGTGATGTTCCCTGTATTCGAAGATGCGTCTGAAGGCCGTGACCTAAAAGCTGAGCCAGACATCGTTCTTTACGATGGTTCGACTTGCGTGCTGTGCGAGATCAAGAGTGGAAACAACATCTCTGAGCGCGACATTGACCAAATGGCAGAGTGCGCCAAGGTGTCAATCGAAACCGCCGAAGAGGAGCTTAAGAACGCGCAAGTCCGCGACAAGACGGAATATGATGGATCAGTATCGTCAGTAGAATCTATTATCGTATACCAGGATATGGATGAAGACACTATTGAGGAGCTGTACAGTGACTCGGAGAGCTTCCGCGAAGCATTCGACCGTCTAACAACATACGCAGTACTGATGACTCAGGACTATGGCGGGAACCTCCGTGTACTCGGTGGAGAGTTCAATGATGACGGAGCGATGCAATCAGCACTCCGGGTCGGCGTCTCACTCCCAGAGAATCCACCGGACGAGATTATGCTAACCGAGGGTATGGAACCGGAGGTACTCGCAATGGCGGTGACCGATATCTGGGGGGAACGGGCGTTAGACCACGAGGACGGTGTACGAGTATCACGCGCGGAGGTTCGGGACTTCTTTGCACCGCGCCACAACGTAAGAGCCGGTGACCTAGAGCTTGCTTTCGAGTTTTTACAGGATATTGGCGCATGCGAGAAGGTCAATACACATCGATACGAGTTCCGGCGTGAGCACATGAGCGCAATCCTCGGCGTTGAAGAGCTCGTGATGGCCCAGCGGGTTGAGGAATATCTACGAGAAGACGACCAATCAACCTTTGATTCGTTCGGTGATGATGGAACGAACTGAGATTTGTTGTGAGACGCGGAGAGATGATAGGGCATTCATTATAGAACTATAGCCCGTAGAGCTCGGATCGCTCCAACGCCCGTCCGATAGTCGACCGTGAACACTCCAGCCGCTTCGCGGCCTTCCGCTTCGAGAGTTCGTCCTTCTGGACTATCTCAAGCGTCGCGACGACGTCGTGGTAGTCCCCATCCTCGATGAGCTCGCCGTCGTCCTTCTCGAAGCCAAGCGGCGCGGGCCCGTGGTGGTACGCCTCGTTCTGCTGGCGGGCGGTGATACCCTCTCGCGTGCGCTGGCGCGTCATGTTCGCTTCGAGCTCTGCGAAGACGCCCAACAGCTGGAAGAGCGCGGTCTGGGAGGGGTCGCTCTCGTCGGGGCGAAGCGTAAGGTCCTCCCTGACAATGTGGGGATTCGACGCAGCACCCGATCACTCGCATCGCAGTGCTCGCATCATCCGTTCGAGATGTCGGTGTGTCGAGTGTCCTGGTCCGAACTGGAGGATGTCGTGACAACGGCGATACGACCATCGACGATCAGGCATGACCGGTTCAGGACGTTCACTCGGAACGACGGCGAGGCCTTGACGGCTACGTGCGGGGGGTTCAACACGCTGAAAGCCACGTCGGTGACCACCTGGATCGCGAAGACGTGATCAGTGAGTAGTGGGTTGGACGATGAGTCTCGTGGCGTTCACGACTCCAAGTGAAAGCACGCAATCACGAGCGCGCGACGCCATCAAACGTGAGAGGGATGGTTCGAGTGACGGCGTATCGGCTATTCTGGTTCGGCATGGTGGGCGTCGCGACGGCGGCGACACGAGTAGTGACGATCGGGCATGGGGCACTCTAGACGGTCACTTAGCGCGACGACAAGCCTGTTAGCGACGAGTACGTTCGCGGGGGGTTCGACCGCTGAAAGCCACGGTTGGGGACTTTCTCGACCGCGGCGTCTTCGTCAGTGAAGATGAGGCACCCACGTATCTCGAACGAGTCTTCCGCGAATGGAGTAGCGACGCAGAGCTTGATGTCGTGCTCAACCAGTAGGGAACCCCCCAGATTGCACGAGTTAACGGAATCCACAGCTGCTGTACGGCTTTTCGCCGTTCGAAATGGGAAATCCTGGGGGGAGTAGAATTCCCCCACCCCTCGTTTTGAGTGTCTAGTGTCATCCAAAGGAGGACCACAACGAACAGACACACCCCTCGTTTCGAGTGTCCTCTACTGGAATCGTGAGTGTCGTCGGTAGAGGAGAGAGCCACACCCTCCATTTCGAGTGTCCTCGAAGGGGGTCCTGCTCCCGTTCCTTCTCTTCGTTCGATTCGCACGAACACTCGAAACAACCACTCTATCTCCTTCTAACCAACACTCTGGACAGAGATCCGGGAATGTTGGTTAACAGAGGTGCCGCTATCAGTTGTTTGTCGGCCCCAGAGGGGCTCAACGGAGCGGCGCACTCCGCCATGTACCCACCACGTGCGCATGGGGTCGTACTCGAGGCGCTCCTAGGTGGCGTCCCGCTCTGCGGCGGCGTCACCACCGAGGCCGTCGTACGGGCGAGTTAGACGAACGCCTCCAACGTCGACACCGGCGAGTCCGCGGCCTTCAGGTACGCCGTGACGGCACGCTGAACGCGGCCGTTCGGGATATCCACCCTGGAAGGGCGCTCGTCGAAGACGACGTTGCAGTTCCGCACGAGCGAGGGGACGTGCGCGAACTGGTGGATCACGTGAATGAGAAAATCCACCGCAAAAACACTTGAAACGACCCCTCCCTGGCGTTAACCAACAGATCGGCGAAGGTCCCCGGTCTGTTGGTTAAACTACTGAGAACCAACAGCAGCAGTTTATCGTCCCCGGTGGGGTGAGGGGTCCAGTAGAACAGCGCGTTCAACGGACTCCTCGTGATCAGGATGGCTTCGAGAGAGATCTACGCGAACGGGTTCGACGAGGACGTCCAGACTGACGACCAGACGAATGGCTGCCCGGAGTGCGGTGGGCGAGTCGAGACGAACACAGTAGAGACAGTCTGCGAGGAGTGCGGACTCGTCCTGGAAGAGCACGCAGTCGATCATAGCGGCGAGCCGGTGTACGACGACGAAGACGAGCGAACGGGCGCCCCACTCACGGCGGCGCACCACGACCGTGGACTCTCGACGACGATCGGGTGGAAGCGCGACGCGAACGGGAATACGCTCTCGGCGAAGAAGCGCCGGCAGCTCGGCCGACTACGTCGCGAGCAAAAACGGGGTCGGTTCCGTTCCAAACAGGAGCGAAACCTGAGCCACGGTCTCGGGGAGGTGCAGCGGATCGGGAGCGTCCTCGACGTCGACAATACGCTTCGGGAGCAGGCGTGCCAGCTCTTCCGGAGCGCCCAGTCCGAGGACCTCCTCGTGGGGCGGTCGATCGAGGCGATGGCCGCCGCGAGCGTCTACGCTGCCTGCCGGTGCAACGGCCGAACCCTTCCACTCGCGGACGTCGTGGAGGCCGCGCGCGTCGGCGAGAATCGCGTGACCAACGCCTACGCGACGCTGAACGAGAACCTCGGCCTTCCGGCACAGCCGATGCAGCCCCACGCGTATCTCCCACGTCTCGCCTCCGACCTCGACGTTCCCCAGAGGGTCCAAAGACGAGCACGAGCGCTCACCGAACACGCCGAGGATGAGTGCATCCCACAGGGGGCGTCTCCGACAGGCTTCGCGGCGGCCTGCCTCTATCACGCGGCCCAAGAGGCCGAGTATCGGCTCACACAGACCGAAGTGGCAGACGTCGCAGGCGTCACCACGACCACGGTCCGAAATCATCGCGAGACGCTACTTGAGGAGCTCCCGTAATCCGAGCGGAAGCGGGTCGGCAGTTCGAGAGGACGCCGCGGGAGTGAAGTAGCCAGGGCGTCAACGTTGTTGACAGGGATGTCGCATCAGATCCGGCTTGACGACGACGTCTACGAACGCGTTCGGGCAGCGAAGCAGGAGGACGAGACGTTTAGTGATGCGGTCGAACGGCTCATCGGTGGTCGGTCGCTGAGCGAACTCGCGGACGTCTTCGACGACGAGCAAACCCAGGAGATGCGCGATGCGATCGAGGCGGCCGACGAGCGTGATCACGACGAAGCCCGTCGGGTCGCGGAGCGGTTCGAGTGATCGTCGATACCAGCTACGTTCTCGATATCATCGACGAGAACGAGGCGGCACTCGCCAAAGAGCGTGAGCTCGAAGCGGCGAACATTCCGCTCGTCATCCCAGCAATGACGATCCTGGAGCTTTACATCGGCGTCGGGAAAGTCGCAAATACAGCCGAAGAACGCCAGCAGGTCGAAAGTATCCTCGAATCGTATCCCCAAGTGGCGATGACACCGAGTATCTCGCGACGCGCCGGTCGGATTCTCGGCGAAGCGCTCGCCGCTTCCGAGCCTGGCGAGGGCCCCGGCATCGGAAAGGGAGACGCCGCGATCGCCGCCACAGCCATCGAGCGCGACGAACCCGTTCTCGCCGGTGATAGCCACTTCGGAGCCATCGACGGAGTGGCCCTCGAAACGTACCGCTGAGACGCCCGACGCAGATTCATCTTGGAAGACGAGAGAATACGGAACGTGACGCGAAACCCGGACCGTCGTCGCGACGACGAAGCGTTGCAGCCCCGAGGCGAAGCGACCCAAGAGCCGGACCACGTCCTCGAGCAAGATGACGAGCTATGCGATCAGTTAGGAGCGATTGAGTATCCCGAGACGGCAGGCGAATCGACGGCGTACTCTAGCGACGGCTCCATCCCCACAGCGCGAGAAAGGTGTCGGTCGTCTCGGCGCGAACGTGGCGGGATACGCGATGTGAATCGAGACGCCGGCGAGTCAGAGATGGATCTCCTCCATCTCGTCTTCGCAGTCGTCGCGGCGCGCACCAACATCGCCGCACTCGCGAAAGGGAGCGCTGCGCATTCGTTCCTCGTGAAGAAGGGCGACACCGCGGTCCACGAGTGCGAACTCGTCGCGGAGAGTGATGGCTCGCCGTCGCGAACCCTCACCAACGACTGGGGCAACCTTCCCGACGTCGCCCACGTCGAGAGCGACGCCGGCCAGCGGCTCCTGCAGCAGGCGTGTGACCGGACGCGATGGCGGGATAACGAAGACTCGACGGAACACGCGACGTACCTCTACGACGATGCCGGGCACGCGATCGACTCACGGCAGCGACTCGCCGTAGTCCATGCGCAGGCCGAGGACGCGCTCTGGCTCGTCCCCGCACTCGCACTCCAACAGCGTCCCGACGAGCAGGGGCAGCCGTCGTCCGCGACGCCCACACACAAGCCACTCCACTGTCGCCACTGCGAACGTGAAACCCCCCATCGCTTCCGCGGCGCCGAGACCAGTCCAGACGAGCAGTGGGCGGGACAGCCGATCTGGGAATGCCGGATCTGCGAAACACCACGCCACGGCCCAAGCTCACCATAGTGAGGTGTGAGCACTAAGCGACCGATCCGCCTAGACGAGTAACGCGAATAGATTCTCGTGACGAGGTCGATGTTTCTCGCTCGCACAAGCACTTTTGTCCCATCCAACAAGAATGTCTGACACCGATGTTCGACATAGAGGGGCTCACCTTCGAGGAGGACAAACGACAAGACTTGACCGAGGGCCGGCGTCGAAACTTCAAGCAAGGATGGACTCGTGCCGTGCAGGGACACGAGTACGAGGGGGTTCTCGAGGAGTTGACGTGGAATAATCTTGGCTGGCGGCTCGGACGCTTGTTCGAGCCGACACCAGACGACCTTCGCGAGGAAATTCTAGACTGGTGTGCTGATCAGCGGAACGCAGACTAAACCGTGAAATGTCGCCCTCCGTCTGGAGGACCGGTCGCCGATGGGAGTCGCTCGCAGAACGGACAGAAATACTGACGGGTGTTCTATCGATCACATCCATCGGTAGATATGCTCGAATCGTCGATGCATCTCGCGTTCGTTCCGGTGGCGCTCGTCCTCATTGTCGCTCCGGGACCGGGCTCTATCTACGTGCTCACGCAGAGCATCATGAGCGGCCCCTCGCCGGACTCGGGGCTGGGCTCGGCGTCGCGAGCGGCAGCGTCCTTCTCGGGTTCGGCGCGAAACTCGCTCTGGAGAAGCGCCCCACAGTCTGAACTCAGAGTCCGGTCGTACTGATTCTTGCCTAGTCCCGGATCGAGGGGCACACCACATGTCGAGTGTAAAGCTGCGTGTTTCGGCCGGGAACGGCCGATATCGTGTATCCCGCGTCGCGTGTTTATTGCGCGAAGAGCGGTGGCGCGCGCCGGAGTGGCGTGCGTTGGACACAGATGCACATGCTCATCTACGCACTTGTGGAGGCATCGACGCGCGACGAAGCACTTGCAGCAGGCAAATCTGCGTTCGACCGACTGGTCGGCGTCGCCCCAGACGCCAACGCCGTCTTCGACTACTACGTAACGTTCGACGAGGCGGACGTCACTGGGGCGGGCCAAGCACGGTGGGGTGAGCGGCCGGCCGCGGCGCCGGTCGAGTCTGACCCGGCGAAGACCTCCTCGAGGCTGGCCGGGAGGCGACCATCGAGGCGTTCGAACAGAACCTCACGGCTGTTCGCGAGGGCTTGGACGAGCTCGACGACGAGGCGATTATGCGTGACGAGGACCTCGTCCGGCATGCCTGCCACAATCTTGGCGCCTATCGCGGGCCGTCAGTCGTCCTCTACGACGAACACGGACAGGGGGTTCGGGACCGAGACCGCCTTAAGCGGATTCTCGACGGCGCCGAGTCGTGTTGGATCGTCCCCGCCGACGTCCACTACTAACGATGGCGAGCCACACGACTCGCCGACGGCCGCCGTGGCAGAAGCCAATCCCGAAAACCGCCTTCGGCTACTGTACGAGCTGTCAGACAGTGCCGGCGGACCCGGTCCACGCCGCACGTGGCGACCAGCGGTGTGCCGACTGCTACTTCGAGGACGAACTCGCGAGGACGAGCGACGTGTAGACACCCCGTGTGCAAAGTGTAAATATCTACTTGCAACCGTTTCAGACCCTCAGAGGCAGTATTAGGGATTCGGACGATGGCGTGTTAACCAACAATTGGCAGTGAAGTCGGGACGGTGTTGGTTAAACTGGGCGGGCCGCAATCGCCGTCGTGTTTGTCGACCCCGAGAGGGGTGCGGGAGTGCCCATGTGGTGCTCTCGAACTAGACGATGAGTGGAACCTTCGACGATCACGCGACGGCACAGACCACACACCACCAAAGCGAGATTCACTATGTCGGTTCCCGGAAGCAGGGAGAGACGATCGTGACGACCCATCCCGGTGGGGAGCGCCTCACGCCGGAGCGCAGTCTCCAGATCGCCCGCCATAGTCCGAGCGGGTTCGCCGTCGGCTATCGCGGCAGCGGCCCGGCACAGCTCGCACTCGCCGTCCTCCTCGATTACACGGACAACGCCGCGCTCGCCCGTGAGCACTATCAGCGTATTCGAGGTGGAGCCTCCGGCCTCAAGGAGCGAACGGAGTGAGCGAGTAGGCCGGAGAGGAAACCGACATGGTATGACGTAACCGGCATACTCCGACCGGCCAACTCCCGAACGTATACGTACCGTTGGAACCTCTCTGAAGTATGGACGTGCGTCGAACCGCCGTCGTAAAACTCAACCTTTCCGACGAGCAACGCGACGCACTCCACCGGACCGCCGAGCAATACCTGTACTGCGCGAACCGAACCGCCGACTACTGTTGGTCCGACACCGCCTACACCGGGTGTAAGACCAACAAACGGGAGGTCCGGGATGCGCTCTACTCCGAACTCCGAGAGGAGACGGACTTACAGACACAACTCGTCCAAGCCGCGATACGTCGCGCCGTCGAAGCCGTCAAAAGCGTTGTCGAACGGTGGAAAAAGGGACAGCGCGTTTCTTGCCCCACGTTCTCCGCCGAGACGATGGACTACGACACGCGGAGCGCGACCTTCTACCGCAACAAGGCGTCGCTGGCAACTGTTGAGGGGCGGGTCGAACCCTCGTTCGTTCTCCCGGCAGACGGCCCGACGCCCTACGACCAGTACGTTCTCTCGGAGGACTACGAGTTCCGCGAGAGTACGCTTCGGTACGACGCGGCGACCGACAAGTTCTACCTTAACATCTCGACGCGGCGGATTGACGGCGTTGACGAGACGTGTGTCTCGTCCGCACACCAGAACGCGAAGCGTTCTGGGGACGACGACGAGGTTCCGGCAGATACCGGGCACCCTGACCAAACGGTCCTCG
Organism: Halarchaeum nitratireducens; assembly: GCF_014647155.1. Taxonomy (GTDB): domain Archaea; phylum Halobacteriota; class Halobacteria; order Halobacteriales; family Halobacteriaceae; genus Halarchaeum; species Halarchaeum nitratireducens. The sequence continues at coordinate 167,691 of NZ_BMOQ01000008.1, forward strand.
GTATCGACCTCGGCGTCAACAGCCTCGCCGTCTCCTCGACCGGCACGTTCTGGCAGGGAGACGACTACGACCACTGGTGCCGCGAATTTGAGAAGCGACGTGGAGAACTGCAACAGCGCGGCACCCAAGCCGCGCACAACGCCCTGCTTCGCCTCGGGAAGCGCGAAGACGCATGGCGCAAACAGTACATCCACACGGTCGCCAACGAGCTCGTTACGGAAGCCCTCACTCACGACTGCGACGTTATCGTGTTCGAGGACTTGACCGACATTCGAGATCGACTTCCGCACGCGACGTGGCACCACGTCTGGGCGTTCCGACGCCTGTTCGAGTACGTCGAGTACAAGGCCCCCGAACGGGGTGTCTCTGTGGAGCAAGTTGAGCCGAACCACACGTCCCAACGCTGTTCACGAACGGACTGTGGATTCACGCACGAGGACAACCGCCACGGCGAACACTTCTGTTGCCAGAAGTGCGGGTACGAGGTGAACGCGGACTACAACGGCGCGAAGAATATCGGGCTACGGTACGCTCGGAAGCGGACGCACAGACTCCGTTCCTCGCCCACGTCGGGGAGCGGAGACGCACCAGTAGACGTGCGTGTGAATGGTGGGACGTTGAACGGCGAGAGTCACCGGCAGATTGCCGGGGACTGATTGCCGGGAGTCCACATCAAAGCCCCACCCTCAAGGACCGAGGCGCGTCTGCGCCGAGGGAGTAGGGTGGGGTAGTTTACACGTTCAAAGACGAGGTCGTCAGCCACCTCGAGTACGGCGCCGATGGCACCTGGACGATCACCGACGCCGATATCGAACAAATCCTCCCCAAGGATATCGCACCCACTCCCTAACGCACTTCTCTCACCACCAATGTCCGACTCCACCGAAGCGACGAGCAACGTGACCGACGAACAGCCAACCGAAACCAAGCACGTCGAACGCACTGACGTCGGCGTCTCGATCACCGTCCAACTCAAACGCGGGTCCGGAACGCGCGAGGAAGACAAGATCACGGGGAAGGTGAAAGCCGAAACGCTCGACGACGCCCAAGAGGACATGGACGTGCTTCGCGAGTACCTGCATCGACTCGCCGAGGATGCACGACAGATCCAACCCGGGGTCGAGGCCGAGTAAAGGCGCACGTCGAAGCCCCTGATCACGTTTGTCGACGCCGCGAGCGGGCGAGGCGCCATCATGTCCAACCAAGAGAGCGAGAATGCGGGCACACTCACGCCCGAACAGCGACTCACGCCAGCGAATCTCGACCTCCGCCGCGCGTGCATCGTCACGGTTCCCGACGTCGAGACCGTCCAAGCGTGTGTCGCCTACGAAAACGCGCATCAGAATCGCGAACCAGTACTTCGGCGACTCGCCCAGCAGACAGCGGAGCTTCGATCTAACTGAGCGAGCGTCGTCGAAGGTGGCAGCGGTCGAAAGGGAAAGGTCACCTCCGGCTTTATACGGATGGCCCGCCAAGGAAACGTCCGGAGTGTTCACGCCATGATCGACGTTGAAGACAACATTGAACTCCTCCAGCAGTCGGGACGATTTTCCTCCGAGGAAGAGTTCCTTGAGGAAGCGTTCCGCGCCCTTCTGGAGAAGCGCCCCGAGCTACGCGTCGATCTCGCTGTCGAGCAGTACAAAACTGGCACCGTCTCACTCAATCGTGCTGCCGAACTAGCGGGATACAGTCCAGAGGAGTTCAAGGAGATTCTCCGCGACCGCGGCGTTAGCCGCGATGTCTCCATTCTCAATAGTGAGGAGCGGTCCGAGCACCTCGAAAATCTATAGTGGAGAGTGAGTGTGCTCATCGACAACAATATCTTGAGTTCGCTCGCGAAAATTGAGCGGCTTGAGCTATTGCCCGCACTTTTCGAGCAGGTCGGGACAGTTCCCTCCGTGCTTGACGAACTCCATCGCGACGAAGTCGCCGGCTATCGGTTCGTCAAGCGGATAGACGCGATTAAATCCTATCGCGGCGGCTGGTTGCAGGTATACTCGCCAACGGAGTCTGAAGTTCAGCTTGCCGACGATATCGTTAATGCATCGCTCTCATTCACTGATGCGGAGTGCATTGCCGTCGCAGCAACTCGCGATGAGCGACTGCTGACCGACGACGGCCACGCCGCTGAGATGGCGTCCCAACGCGACATCGAAGTATGGGATCTGAAGTTGCTACTTGAGGCAGCCCTCGTGAAAGGTCATATCGATACCGAGAGCGAACTCGAAACTGTGATCAACGAACTCCGAGAACGGGACGGATATCGATTCTCGAGCCAAGATCGGGCTGACCTGTTCGATCGACTCTGACCCGCTATCGAATATGGACGACTCGAACGTGCGTAAGGCCCTCGACGAGAAGCACGAGCGGAACCGCGAGCAACGCATCGAGGCCGTCAAGCGCTGGGTGGCGTACATCAAATCCGAACCACCCGAGGTCTGGGGACCCCAGCAGAACGCGGTCGTCGACGACCAACTCGAGGCGGCGCAGAGTGTTGGCACATCGGCACAGCACCAACAGCACGTCAAGGACGTCGCGGCGGACATCGCAGCCGTGAAAGACGACGACGCGGCCGAGAGCGAGTAGCTGGTCGGTCATCGTCCGGCGATTTTCCGCAGACGTGGGTTTGTCGAGCCTCCGGAGAGAGCGGAGGACCCCAGTGATGAGCGACACACCAAACATAGATGTCCACCATCAAGCAGCGTTCAGTAACGACGGCGGGCTCGAGGTAACGGAGTCGAGCGTCGAGACATCCCTCGAGGACTTCGGCGCCGATGTCGACCACCGCGACCGTGAAACGCGACGTGATCAACCCGCAACGAGTGAGTTCGGCGTCGACGACCGCCCCGAAGTGCAGGACGCGGTCGATGATGACGAGCAGGTCGCGCTCTTCCCCGAGACCGACGAGGACCAGCAAACACTCCCTGGCGAGCGCGCGGCGACACACTGTCTCTTCGAGGACTAGTTGGCCGGCATTCAGCATCTGCCCGCTAGACAGAGCGCGCTACTCGTCGAGGGCGGCGGCGATCGCCTCGAGTTCGGCCTTCCGAAACGCTCGGTCGACGCCGTCCGTCGCGTCGTCGCGTTCGCCGATCATCGCGAGGATCCCGGCACGCATCTGTGGCTTCGGTGGCAGCGAGTCGGTATCGATTTCGTAATTGAGGGCGTCGCAGATGGCGGCGAGGTCTTCTTTCGTGAACGTCGCGGAGATCTCCCGCTCGAAGCGCCCCGTGCCAACTCGGATGTCGTTCCGCAGCTCGTCGACGGTCTTGGCCATACCTCAATGTGGGCCGAGAGCGCCGTGTAGATTCTGGTTCCACGTCGACGTCCGGAGGAACCGACGTCGATTGCCCCATCTCGTCAGCAGCCGCGAACAGTGAGGCCCGTGACGGAATCGGAGAAGCGGTGACACAGATCGATACACCGCGTCGGAGTTTGTCGGCCCCGGGAGGGGTGCGGGCGCGCCCGAAAGGCGCGTCGTCGCGAGAGAGTCCATGAGTGACGCACAGTTGGAGTCAGCGGTCACGTTCGAGGAATCGGAGTCGCGAAACGAAGCGATGACGGAGACGATCGAGACGTGGATAGAGGACCTCATCACCCACGTCGAGGACGCACGGGGAAGCGAGGCGTTCCAGGAGTGGCTGGACGTCCAGAGTCGCTTCCACGACTACTCCTACCGGAATACGCTCCTCATCAAGCGCCAGTATCCAGAAGCGAGTCGGGTGGCGGGCTACCGGACGTGGCAGGAGGAGTTCGACCGCCACGTCACGGAGGGCGAGTCGGCCATCTGGATCTGGGCACCAATCATCACGAAGCAGTGCCCGGAGTGCGAGAACTCGCCGAGCTACCACGAGGACAGTAACTGTGAGTACGACGAGACGCCACCCGAAGAGTGGTCCGAGGGCCTAGTCGGGTTCAAGCCCGCGCCGGTGTTCGATGTCTCCCAGACCGAGGGCGAGCCGCTTCCCGACCTGGACACGGAAGCAACCGGGGACGCCGGCAACCTCGTCGACCAGTTGACTGCCGCCGCTGACGACCTCGGCGTGACGGTGCGAATCGTTCCAGCCGAGGAGTGGACCCACGGCGAGGCGAAGGGCATCTGCGAACAGCTGAGCCTCGTCGACGTCCAGCCACTCGTCGAGGTGCGCGATCGGGAGAACGAGGCCGACCTCGCGCGGACGCTGATTCACGAGTACGCCCACGCCCTGCTCCACTTCGACGTCGACGACGACACCGAGCGGGCCAAACGCGAAGTCGAGGCCGAAGCCGTCGCGTACGTCGTCGGGCGCTACTGCGGGCTCGACACCAGTGGGTCGGCGTTCTACCTCGCTGCGTGGGAGTCGGACGATCCCGAGGTCGTTCGCGAGCGCCTCGGACGGATCAGTTCCACAGCAAAAGAGCTCATCGACGTTCTGGAAGACGAATCCTCGTCCTCACTCAGTTAACCAACGTGATGATGGATTTCTTCCGCTTTGTTGGTTAAGTTTTTGCGCCCGCCGAGGGGCGGAGGCGCGTTCTGACCTCCGTCGAATAATGACTGAACCCGATCTCACGACGGTCCTCGAGGAAGCAGAGCACGTTGCCGACCAGCACGACCAGGTCGCTCGTACAACTGACAACCAAGCCCACGAGTATCTCCGATACGCCGTTCTTCGAGTGCTCGAAGGCGAGGCGGACCACCTCCCAGCAGACTGGACGCCGATCGACGGCGTGACCGTCGGCTACGGGAGCGACGACGCGATGTTCGATAGCTGGGGCTCCAGCGAAGATTGGTGGGAGACCGTCCCGCCACAGGAGTCGTGTACCCGCTTTCGGGTGTTCTTCCCGGACGACCACCAGACGGTTCCCCGTGACATCATCGACGTGATGGCCGCGCTCGGTGCCTGGCGAGTGTGGACCGGGAGCGCAGCCGTGTGCGGCTCCTACGACCATCGCGAGCGCCGTGAGGTCCACTACCTGTGGCCGGAAGGCCATCCGGTAGAGGAAGTGCTCCACGAGCAGCTCAGTGGCCCTGCAGAAGCCGTCGCTCCCGACGGTGGCCGAACGGGCGACGTTCGCGACCGACTGGTCGTCGACGAGAACGCACAGTCGAAGGACGATCTCGAGCCCCGCACGAAGCGTGCCGTCGCCGAAGCGATGGACGTCTCACTCCTCTCCAAAGGTGGCCGCTACGAGGTGCAGTCCGCGTCCGGCAACAGGTACGAAGTCGACGTCGTCGACGAATCGTGTACCTGTCCCGACTGGCAACAGCGTTCACCCGAAGGCGGCTGCAAGCACCTGCGTCGCGTCGATCACGAGATCAAACGGGGCCGCGTTCCCCGACCAGACGGCCGCCTTCCTTCCCCGTAATCGTGACCGGGCTACTCCACGGGACGGACTGTGTCGCCATCCCGATGGACCCGGTCGAACGTTGAGAGATACGCCAGCCGGTCGTGAACCTCGTCGGTATCCAGCTCCAGTTCCGCGGCCAGTTCGTCGACCGTCATCGGCTCGTGGAGTGCTTGGAGGACTTCGAGCCCCCGGTAGTACCTATTCGTGAGCTCCTGGATGCGGGCTTCAATCGGTGTGGTCACCCCGTACCGCTCCTCGAGTTCGACTAAGGCCTCGTTCGCGAACGTGGCGAACTGATCGTCACCCAGGCGTTCGATCTGGGCTTCGAGTTCTTTCCGGACGACGTCGTAATCGAGACCGGCCTGCACGAGCATATTCATGTCCTCGATGTCGTCGTCGCGGCCGGCGATCGCCTTGAACAGGAAGATATCCTCGTTGCTGACCAGCCGGACCGTCAGTCGATCCAGGTTGAGGAACGGGTCGCTGCGCTCCTGCATCCCATCGGTGAGCACGAGCTTGTTCGCGACCTGCTGATTGAATATGTCGAGGCGACACCCATCGTCGTTCTCGACGCAACTCGTCGCCCCCAGCACCCGGTAATCTGGATCCAGCGACTGGACCTCTGCATACCCGAGATCCATCAGGACAGCCCACAGCTGACCGTACGCGTCGCCGTCCGGGACGACCAGGTCGATATCTTTCGTCGCCCCCTTGAGGTCGCGCAGCGACATCGCGCCACCACCGATCAGGTAGACGGTGAGCGGTTCAGATAGCCCGTCCCCGATTCGCTGGAATTCGTTCTCGATGTACTCACGTCCGAATGTTGGTCTCATGATGGTAGTGGCACCTCGTAATCACGCGCCAACTCCTGGAACTCGTCCCACTCCGGGAGTCGGGCATCGTCGACCTCGCCGTGCGTCTCGAGGTAGCGAAGCAAGGCGTCGATTTCGTCTTCGAGGCCATACTTCGCCGCCTGCTCTCGGAGGTCCGCCTCGTCGACGTTGACGTGGCTGAGGAGAAGAAGACAGTACGAGCGGTGGCGGCTTCCGTCGTCGATCAACAGCGTGTGACAACACAGCTCCGCCGGTGAGACGGCGTCGAGCTCCTCAGAGTAGACGTAGTAGCGGTGGCCGGTGAGCAGGAACTGGAGGTCGAAGGCCGCGAATCGAGCGAGGCCGGTTTCGTGGAACGCCTCCGCGTCGATCTCCGTTTCGGCCTGGGCGAGGAATTCGTCGTAGCCCTCCCAGAGAATCGTGCCCTTTGGGGCGACGGCTTCGAGGCGTTGGCGATGCAGATGGTGTGCGAGTTCCCGGGCGAACTCGTGGAGGCGGTCGAAATCGGCGTTGAAGTCATAGCGGCCGTCGGCCGTCCCGACGAGGCCCCGGTCGCGAAACCGCTTGAGGACGCGGTTGACGGTGTTGCGGTAGTTGTCGCTCCGGTCGGCGATCTCGGAGACAGTTCGCGGCTGGTCGAGGTAGTACAGCACCTCGAGTGCCTTTCCGGTCAGCAGCTTGGGGAACTCGATGTGGGAGTGCTGGCGGACGAGGTCCCGATAGAGTTCGACGGCGCGAGCATCCGACGGGACGACTCGTTTTCGCCGGCCATCGCGTTTCGTGTAGACAAGCCCCTTCTCGACGAGGTCACCGACGGCACGAGAGAGGTAACTCTCGCTGTGGTCGAGCTTCGTCGCGAGGTCGGAGATCGTGTCGCCGCGCTCGACCGTGGCGAGGACCTCAAGTTCGATGCGCCGGAGCACGGTGTAACATAGTACGAAACTTGTATATAAATAAGTTTCGAGTAGTGTTACAGCCAGCAGGCGCGAAAACCGTCTCTACCGTCTTAACCAACAAAACTATGGGATCGCGGGTCGTGTTGGTTAACACGAGAGCAGCCGATGTCCTACGAACCCCCGACCCCACCGGCGAGCCTCCCGACGGAGATCGTCAATACGCTCAACGAGTCAGACCCGGAACGGCTCCGAGACGTTGCTTCGTACGCTGAAGCGCTCGCCGAGCACAAGGAACGAGAGGCCCGTCTCGAGGAGTCGGCAGGTCAAGACGAGGTCGAAGAGCGACCAAACGATCTTCCGGACGACGTCCCTGCCAAAGCGACGATCACGATCAAAGAGATCAACGACAATCGCTACTACTACTGGCAGTGGCGGGATGGCGAAAAAATTCGCTCCAAGTACAAAGGCCCGGTCAACCCGGACGAGTAAAACTCGAAGCAGGAAGACACCCACCCCACGTTTCCGACGTATCGAGAGATACACTCGTGATCAGGGGTGTGGTGAACGACCGAACTGAGAGCTAAGCCAAATCTTCCAGCCGACTGTCCCGGAGGACAGATTTCAACACGATACCAGTGTCCTGAACCAGCCGATGCTCGAGATAACTGCCTTCACCTCGGCCACCACCGGTCCGAGTTGATTCAACGACACCGAGGAACGCCTGTTCTTTCAACAGCTCATAGACGCGGTGCTCGCTGAGAGTCTTCGCGTCAGCTTTCTCGGTCGTCGCTTCATATCGTTCGTAAATCCGGTTGGTCGAAAACCCGTCCTCATTCGGATTCTCCTCGGTGAGCAGCGCGAGAGAATACAGGATGAATTTGACCTGGGTCGTCGAGCCGCGTAGTAGCTCCTCGAAACGATCAATTTCAGCCCACTCCTGGGCATCGCGAACGTGTTCCTCGACGACTGTATCGGCATTTTCTCGCTCGGCTAGCTCGCCGGCGTGACGAAGAATCTCGATTGCCTTTCTGGCGTCACCGTGTTCTTGCGCGGCTAGTGCCGCCGTCAGTGGGATCACATCGTCCGAGAGAACGCCATCGTGGAATGCGTCCCGTCGGTGCTTCATAATTTCGCGCAGCTGATTCGCGTCGTAGGGTTGGAAGACGAACTCTTCCTCGCGAAGACTGGACTTGACGCGTTCGTTCAGCTGGTCGCGATACTCGATCTTGTTGCTGACTGCGATGACGCCCAGGTGGCAATCTGCTTTCCCCGATTCGCGAGCCCGCGACAGCTGCATCAGTATATCATCGTCATCGAGTCGGTCCACCTCGTCGAGAATGATGATGACTGACTCGTAGGCAGTATCCAGAATCTCCCAGAGATAGTCGTAGTATTCACCGCTCCCGATCCCGGCGCGTGGAATATCGAAGTCAGTCTCGTCCGTCTCGTTGAGTGATCGAGTTACCGTCCTGGCAACGCGCGTCTGTGTATTGTGCTGCGCGCAGTCGACGTAGACCGTGCCTACGGACACACCGTTCGACTCCGCGGCTCGTCGAGCTCGTTCAGTGACGTGACGGGCGACCAGTGACTTCCCCGTACCCGTTTTGCCGTAGATAATCACGTTGTTAGGTGGATCACCACGAACGATCGGCCTGAGCTCAGCGGCTACGGCCTTGATCTCGCCATCTCGGCCGACGATACGCCCGCTTTCAGGGACGTGACCCACCTTCAGCAGTTCCTTTCGAGCGAAAATGTTGGCTCGGTCGGGGTCGTCTTCATCAAAGTCGAAGAGGGGATCGTCAGCGGGGTCCTCGTAGCGGCCGTCGAAGTCAGAAAGTTGGGACGGTTCCTCAGCCATCAATATCAGACATCGCGGATGGGACCTACTTAATGATTTGGCTACCTCGACCAGAGTGTAAATCGGGCTATAGTCGTCTTCTGATGTTTTGTCGCTGCCGTATCATCCTCACAAAGGGTCGAGTCGGTCCCGAGTGAAATCGGATTCAGAGCGATAGTTCCAACCTCGGACCGGCACCCCTAATCCAGAGTGAAAGCGCCGGACTGAAGCGGGTTTGTCACACCCCTGATCAAGAGTGAATAGCTCTCCACCCGGGACCGGAGCACTTGGTTGAGACCACACCCCCCATCCAGAGTGTATCTCCCGAACGGAGGAATCAGTCAGTTCTATGAGAGAACACAACGGCGCTTGGCGTCTGACGCACGGCAGACACCTCTCGTCCAGAGTGTAAACGCCGGCGTGACGAGCTGACGTCGAATGGGAACATCGAGGGATGATGACGAGCATTCGTCGGCACCCCCGGTCAAGAGTGAATAACGAGACGGTAGCAGACCCACAGATACAGGCCGCATCTCCAGCTGAAGTAAAGCAGGGTGGAATCGGATCAGTCGGAATCGGGTATCTTGATGCCGTACTGACGGGGAAGATCAGGAGATACCCGTCCCGACACCGGCTTAGAGGACGGATTGCTGGCCGAAGAATAGTCAAAGCAGCGATTGTTCCTTTAACGTTTCACAATACACGGACAACGAGATTGGACCCACACACCCCTCGTCAAGAGTGAAACAATGAAAGAGTCCCTCGGTGGGACCGACGAAAACCACACGACGGATCGGCAGGAAAGCACCGAAATCACACGACGTGGGACGAGTACACCTATTACAGCAGTCGTCTCGCAATCGATGACCCACCAAACATACCAATCTCCAAGGTATTACCTAGAGGTTTTATTACTACCAACCTCTTACCACTCCCCAAGCGCATTCAGCACAGTAAGGAGGACGAGGGCAGCATTCGTCCGGGTGGTTCTGAACCGCTGCTCGTGTTCGCTGTTCCATTTCCGTCGTGTTTTCCGTGTCAGGCTGTCTTCCCGTGATTCTCGTTGGTCTCTCCCCAGAACCCTCGTTTCCCGTGGACCTTCCCCCACACCCCTGATTGGTTTTCACTCTGGACGAGGGGTGTGTGGGCGACGTATCCTCTCCGGCTTCTCATCCGTCCATCCGTTCGTCATTAACCAACATACCTCCTGAATCCCTGATTCTGTTAGTTAAGTTCTTTCAACCTCGGTGAAGGCGGCCAAGTTCGTTTCACGGGTTTCCGCGATTTCGCGTTGAATCTCCGTCCGATCCCAGCCGAGTGGTGACAGCACGCTCTCGACAGCTCTGACGAGTTGGATCTCGTAGTACGACGCATCGTACGACTCGATCTCCTCGTGAGCCAAGGCGACCCGCTCTCGCGAGCTCTTCTCGTCGTCGACGACGACGTACTCGAGGTCCTGTCCTGGGTGGACAGCGAGATCCTGCTCGCGCGCCCGCTTTAGCGCCGCCACGTTCTGGGTGTTTTGCGTATATCCTTCGAGTGGCTTCGAGACACGATTCCGTTCGACAAGCTGCTTGACCGGCACCGTTCCAGCGTGGAGGCGCTTGATCGCGTCTTGGAGACAGTCAAGTACCGCGTCCGGAGATCGAGTTGCGTCAAGCCGTTCGAGACAGTCCCGCTGAACATCCTCAATGAACGGCGGGGTCGAGCGCTGCCGGGCTTCGATGCCTCTGATCTTGAAGTCGTCGTCGCCGGCGACCTTCCCGAAGTACTTCGTCAACGCGCCGGCGTCACTCTCGCGCTGCGGCACGAACGCCACCCAGTCGTAGTGGGCTTCGTGTTCGAGGCGAATCTCGACGCG
>NZ_BMOQ01000009.1 GCF_014647155.1 Halarchaeum nitratireducens
CCGGCGCTGACGCGAGCCGACGTCGGGATCGCCATCGGGAGCGGCACCGACGTCGCCGTCCAGTCGGCGGATGTCATTCTCGTGCAGAACAACCCGATGGATGTAGTGCGACTCGTGAAACTCAGTAAGGCGAGCTACCGGAAGATGCAGGAGAACATCGTCTGGGCCGCCGGCTACAACGTGTTCGCGATTCCGCTCGCAGCAGGCGTGTTGGCACCGATCGGGATTCTGCTGTCTCCCGCTGTGGGTGCGCTTCTGATGTCGTTGAGTACAGTAATCGTCGCCATCAACGCGCAACTGCTCCGCCGGGTGGATCTATCCATCCCCGAGCTTCCAGGAGTGACACCATCCACTAGCACCCAAACTGCAGACTGAAACTCTGCCTGATCGCTTTAGGGGGGGTTTTTCGATTGCATACGGTTGGTATTCGGAATCAGAAAATCGGTGCAGTTTGGATAGATGGCACTCTGTAAACCGATTTAACGGGCTATAGATGCCAGTTTTCCCACTCACGCCGCGCCTCTTCTTGAGAAGCTGGTTGTCCTCACACGAGTTATCTCAGCATAGTTGATTCCAGAATCTCCCGACCAGTTTCTCACCCTCAACGTCGAGCAGGATGATTGAGTCATCATCAATGAAGGTGTTAGCTATGAGTGAACGAAGCGTAGCTGCGAGACTTACAGAGTACTTGTTTGTGCTGACCGATTCAACAGCAGCGGTTCCTGCGCAAAGAGGATGGGATCGCGCCGCTTGTGTGACTGGCTGATGGGATAGCTCACATGACTTCTCAGGAGCACCGATTGACCGACGCCTACCTTGTCGGGTTGACACTCACAGAGGCACTCAAAGCCGATCAGTCCCTCTGCACGGCTCTTCGAACTCTGGAGGGGCCGTTCGATTCGCTCAATGACGGCTACCCAGAGTGGCATCCAGCACCGCACTCGTTCGAGGGGATGGTACGCTTGTTACTCTACCGCGAACTCACTGGCGAAAGCTACCGTTCGCTCGCCCAGTATCCCGAACTCGCAGTTGTCTTCGACTTGGAGAAAATCCCCGACGAATCGGTGCTCTCGCGGACCTGGCGTAACCGGTTCGACGAGGCGACCCGGGAGTTCGTCACCACAGCCGCCCACTACGTCATCAAGGAAGTCCACGATCGCGACATCTCAGCGCCGGAGGTGCGGCCTAAGGCAGAGATCGTCGACGATGAGCAAGAAGCCGCAGATCCAGTAGAAGACAAATCCTTCTCACAGGAGGAGATCATCCAGACAACGCGCCTCGCGCGTGATCACGCCTTCGGTCACTTCGACTCTGGTCGGGCGTCGAACGCCTCGTACGAGGACACACAATTCTTTGAGCTACAGACGTTCATGGGGATGGTCCACTGTGGAACTGCGCAGGGAGCGACTCGCTTCCAATATCGCCATGGCGAAGAGTACAGCCCCCATGGTGATACCCATCTCCGCGCCGTCAAGCAGTTCGATCCCGAAGAACTCGTGAACGGATTCAACGAGACAACGGATCGCTTGCTCTCCGTGATCGCCTCGGAAGCATCCTTTCGAAGGCCGGTCACCGCTGCAATCGATATCACGACTATTCCCTATTACGGAGAGGTCGAAGGAATGCCGATGGTCAGCGGGACCAAGGACAGAGACGGTCGAGCATTCAAATTCGCAACCCTCTCGATCATCGGGCAGAACATCCCGCTCGTTCTGGCGGTTGAGCCGGTCCGTGAGAGTTCCGAGTGGGATGAGAACCCGTCGAATCAGATCCATCGTACTGTGCGACGGCTCGTTCGACGAGCGAAAGAACAAGTTCCGATCGAGACGGTGCTGTGTGATCGAGAGTTTGACTCGATACAAGTGTTCCAGACACTCTCAAACCTCGATGTGAACTACCTCATTCCGAAGCGAGTCTCAAGCTCCGAACGGGATGTGCTCGAACAAATGGAGGGAGACGACCAAGAGGTGGCTGTTGAGTCGGCTTCTATCCATGTAGAATCTGGATCGCATCCAATGCGGCTCCTGTACGTGCCGTCGACGAGTGGGGAGGGAACGGCCGTCTTCGCGACGAATCTACGAGTCGGTCCTGAGGAAGCCGAGACATTCTGTCAGCGCTACAGCCGCCGGTGGCAGATCGAGAGTGAGTACAAATCGATCAAAGGTGATTTTCTCGCGAAGACCTCCTCGAAAGACTACCGCATTCGTTTGTTCTACTTCGTTTTCGCGGTCCTCTTGTACAATATCTGGCGGCTCACCGACTTCCTGCTGAAAGCGAGTGTGGGAGGTGAGATGGACTACGCACCTGTGATTACTGCGGGTGAGTGTGTTGAGCTCGTTGCCTCGTCGTTGATTCCACACGACTAACCGGCTGATCCCCCTGAGTCCGCCGTTTGGGAGTGACAACCCTAATCAGGAGCGGCAGAATCTACGCAATTTCGCACGTCCGCCCAGTAGATGCGATCGGTAAGGATCCAAATCAGGACTGGTCGGTGAGAAGAACCACGAAGTGATGTTAATTCGATCTGAAACTGGGCTATCCTCCGAAACTGTGGGAGCGATTGGGCGAAGATTCTGTATATCGACATACGATTTACTAGACTTAATACTGCGCCCGCGGCGCCGCTACTCGCCGAAAACACGGGATTGGGGCGAAACGGTTTTGGTTTGTCTTAGAGTTGTAAGACCAACCAGATTTATTGTGTGGCCGACCGTGGGGGTAGGCACAGAACGTGGCTCCAACTCAGACCGGCGATGACGGGCGTGAACCCCAGGGAACGCGCCTCGAAGACGCCATCGACCGACGCCTGCGCGGCATCGATTCGGATCGCTACCGGGAGAACACCGCGACTGTCCTCCGCGAACTCGCCGCCTGGCTTCGTGCCCACCGCGACGTCGAGACGGTTGAGGCCGTCGACGACGATGACTGCCGACGCTGGGTACAGACGTACCTCCACGATCGCGTCGTCGACGAGGCCCACCCCCTCACTTTCGATACGGACCGTAACTTCTCGGCCGCGAGCGCACACACGTACTCCAACATCGCCCGGGCGTTCTTCTCCTGGTGTGTCGACGGCGAGCAACTCCTCGCGACGAACCCGATGCAGCCCGACCGCGTCAAAGACGAACTCCCGGAGGACACAGAGGAAGTCGAGCAGGGCCAGCAGTTCTGGTCGGCCGACGCTCGCGAGGCACTGCTTCGCTACGTCGACACGGAGGCACACGACGCCCTGGACGACGACGCACGGGACCACGAGCGGGCGTTCCGCGATCGGGCCATCGCTTACCTCCTCGCGGACACGGGCGCGCGTGGCGCCGAACTCTTCGCCGTCTCGGGTGACTCTGACCGCAACGGCATCCAGTGGCGTGACCTTGACGATGGGGCTATCCGTGTCTTGGGGAAGTCTCGCGACCGCGAGACCGTGCAGTTCCCGCCGACGACGCGGAAGAAAGTTGACCGCTACCGGCGCGTCCTCGAGCCCCCCTCCGAGGACTGGCCCGTGATCCCGACCGCCGACGCGACGAGCAAGTACCGCACCGTCCGACAGACACTCGCCGACCGAGAGTTCAACGCCGAGGAGATCGAGACGATTCTCGACAACGCCGCGGATATCGACGCGGTCCTCCGCGAGTACGATATCGCGCCGCCAGCGCTCACGACCGAGGGCGCTCGCCGCGTGATGCGCCAGCTCTGCGAGGACGCCGGCCTCGCCGTCGACGGCGAGTACCTGAAGCCGCACGGCGGCCGTCGAGGACTCGGCCACCGCGCATACACCGAACTCTCGGCCGAAGACGCTCAGAACATCCTCCGGCACCGAAGCATCGAGACCACTCACGCATCGTACACTGAAGCCAACACCTCCGACCTCTCCGAGGACGTCGACAACCTCCTCTACGGGGACGACTCAGCATAACGGAGACGGTCGAAGAGCGCCTGCTCGTAGTCGCACTCTGCAGCTGGGGGCTCCGCTCCGGCGAGGTCGGGGGCCTCCACACCTCGCAGTTCGCTCTCACCGCCGACCCGCCCTTCGTCGCGTTCGACGAGCGGAAGAACGGCCCGGGCGAGGTCTCTCTCCTCTATGGCGTCGACGTCGTGGAGGACCGCCTCACCGAGCTGGGTGAGCGCGAGGAGTGGAATGGCCACCTCTTCCCGTCGTCACAGTCCGCGAGTGGCCACATCGCAACCCAGACTGTCCGGAATCGGTTCGCCGACTTCGTCACCCGCGCCGGCCTACCTCCGGAAATCGGCGGCGAGCCCCCGATCCCCTAGATGGGGCGTCGGTTCTGGTACTCGGCATACTCCGAGGCCGTCGAGGACGTCGCCGAAAGCATCGAGGAGATCGCCGCCGAGCAGGGGTCGAGCGACTCAACGGTCGTCCTCGAAAACTATCTCTCCGACGAACGTGCCCGCCAGCTCCGCCGCGAGCATATGCGTGAGCGACTCAGCGAGGCCGTTGACTGATGCTGTCTCGCAAGGTGGCCGGCGTAATCGCGCTGGTGCTCACGCTCGCTGGCTGTGCGGACACGACATCGGTGACGTCGACGACATCAACCGTTCGGTACGGCTGATTCAGCCAGTGTTTCGGGTATTGATGCGAACGGCGATGGCGCATATACTTGATTCGAGGTCACCGTCGCTGCGGATACCTCCAACTTGAACGGTCACTGGTTCGGCATCTACATCAACGACACCTACGTCGGCCGGACAGGGGAATGCCGTAAGTCGGCTTGAAAAAGTGAGTGTAGCTTAGTTCTCGAGTTCGCCGTCGAGTTCGAGGAGCCGGTGGAGCGTCACGCCCTCGAGCTTGTACAGGAGGTCGGCGATCTCGCTGTCTTCGTTCAGCTGGTAGCGCTTGCTGTGCCCGTCGCCCGTGCTCCGGGCGAACTCGATCACGCCCAGCTCCTCAAGGTCGTCGAGGTGCTGGTAGACCGTGCTGCGCGCGGTGTCTGCAAGTCGGGCGACGTCGCTAACCGAGAGGTCGCGCCCGCGCTCTTGGACGAATGCTTCGATGATCTTCACGCGTGCTGGGCTGCTGAGCAGCGTGATAAGTGGGCTTCTGGCGTTTAGCTGCGACCCGCCGCCTTCGGTCTCGTGCACCGGTGTGGCCTCGGACATATCTCAGTGAACGAGATGCGAGGCTAAAAACGTTGTGCAGAAACAACGAACCCGTTCGACACAGTAAACACGTTTAAGTAATAACCGCTCGTGATTACATACGCCGGTGAATCTATCTAAATGGACGACTCTGAAATAAAATGCCGTGTCGTCGAGAAGCTTCTCCGAAACCGAGTCTTTGGCGACCACAAGTGGTCAATCGACCGTGCGGTAGACCACGCCCTTCCCAGTCACGCCGAGGGCCGCGGCCGCCAACTCATCAAGGACGAAATGATTCCGCAAAACGAAGCCTCCATCGAAGCCTATGGTGGCGGCGCACGCGAGAACATCCGCCTTGGCGACGCTGACACTGCCATCCAATTCCTCAAGGACAACGGTGGCAACATCCCCTTCGGCTTCGACTAGCGGTCACCGCGACCGTAGACCGAAGCTCAACACGAGCCTCTCTACCGTCTCCTTGGCACCGCTATACCGGCTGGCGATGTAGTTCTTCTTGCCGGCCTTTGAGAGCACGATAAGCCCCCCAACGTCATTGACCTGCGGCGGGAGATCCTGGCTGGAGACGATCGCGTCGCCCTCAAGCCCGCCTCGAAGGACTGACCCGTGATCCCGACCGCCGACGCGACGAGTAAGCACCGCGCCGTCCGGCAGACACTTGCTGACCGGGAGTTCAACGACGAGGAAATTGAGACAACCCGCGCATCGCACACCGAAGCCAACACCTCCGACTTCTCCGAGGACGTCGCCGAAAGCATCGAGGAGATCGCGGCCGAGCAGGGGTCGGGCGACTCGACGGTCGTCCTCGAAAACTATCTCTCCGACGAACGCGCCCGCCAGCTCGTTGACCTCGTGGAGTACAAAGCCGACGCTGAGGGAATTGTGGTGGAGTACGTTGATCCGAAGAACACGAGTCGACGGTGTCCCGAGTGTGGACACACGAGCGAAGGCAATCGTGTCAGTCAGGCGGAGTTCGAGTGCGAGAGGTGTGGTGCGACAGCGAACGCGGACTCTGTTGGAGCGAAGAACGTTGGGTGGCGGTACGTCCGTCGCGGCCTCCAGTCGTCGCGACGGACGGGCGACAGTCGACTCGCCCTGAAGTCAGGAACGGTGACGCCGAATCGGGGATTCGTCCCGTCCGACTAACGTCGGCAGGGGCCGAGTTCACTGACAAGTCCCGCGCCACCGTGCACGGGGCAGTTGGCGTGTATGCAGGCGGAGATTGCGCAGATGAAACAACAAGACGCCGGTGGCGTTATGGTCAACAACTCCTCAATCCTCGGGCAGGTCGGCTTCGCAACCTCCTCCGGATACGTCGCCGCGAAACATGGTGTCCTCGGACTGACGAAGACTGCTGCCCTTGAGAACGGCGAGACGGGTGTCCGCGTGAACGCCGTCTGTCCCGGTTTCATCGACACGCCACTCCTCCGCGAGGGTGGTATGGAAGAGGGCTCCGAACTCCGCGAACAAATCGCGAGCAAGCACGCGATGAACCGTCTCGGCATACCCGAGGAGGTCGCGAGCGCTGTCCTCTGGCACTGTGACGACGACGCGTCCTTCATTACTGGTGAGGCCCTCGGCGTCGATAGTGCTACCTCGCGCAATAGCCATCGCGTTCCCTCAGTTAGTTGAATGATGTCGAGCCACAGCGGAGCCTTTTTACTGACTAGTTAGTAAGCCAATTTGGAGACAGAAGCCGATGACCGACACCACTGGTGACATTGAACGCGAGCTTGAACGGGTGCTCCCAGAGGCGGGCACTGAACATCAGCCCGACATCGGGGAGCCGTTCGCGGCGGATTACTGGTACGGCGAGCTATCGCTCCACGTGCACGACACGCTTGCGGACACCCATCACGATGGCGCGGCGACCGCTGCTGCGGGCGTTGAGTGCCTCCGTGCATATATCCGACTGCGTAGCCAACTGCTCGTCCAGTTGCACGACGACGTGGCCCACTCGTTCACAGCCGACCCAACCCATACGCTCCTCGCAAGCGACCAACTCTACGCGGCTGCATACGCTGCGCTCGCCCGCAGCGGCGGTCCAGTTTCCCTATTTGACGCCGTAACGTGTACTTCCCAGTGCATCACGGGCGCGCTTAGCACGCACTACACAGATCCGGAAACGGCAAGCAGTCCGGGATCACTCGTGGATGGCACGATGGGGGCGCTCGGGGAGGCTGCGGCAACAATAGGGGCCATCCTCGCGGACGCAACTGATGCCCAGCACGAGTCCGTCCGTCTCCTCGGTCGCGGTCTCGGCGCACTCGAATTCATCCGGCGCACGGATGACTTGGAGCCCCAAGACCGTCATGTCGTCCTCCCAGATGCGGACGAATCCGGGCTAGATGTGTACGCCGACGACCGCCGCGCGGACGTACTGGGCGCGCTTGACGACCTTGACGATACCGTGGACGTGCGTGACCTTCGTGCGCTCGTCCCCAGGTAATCAAAGGGGATGAATCATTCAAATCGTCAGAGAGAAGCTGGCACAATTAGTTCTCGACCATCAAAGCTGTCGGGATAAAGTGTCCGTTGTAGCCACGGCACAGAATTACCGTTTTAAATATGGTTCCGCTTCATCGATCACCCTCACCTGGACCCGCCCCAGTATCACCGTCGATATATTTTTTGCTTTGGCTGAGCCTGTCATAGAACTCTTCACACACTATGGTCGGTCTTATTACCATTATAGAAAGTCATTAGCTTAGAACACCGTGCACTAAGTGCACGCAGCTTAAAATTAGTCAGAAACCACCCTTTCGTTTCCGAATAATGATTTCTCGTACCCGTTCAACGTGTTTTGTCTCGGATTGAACGAACGCTGTGAGGACGGCTTCGACGATCTCGGAGCGGCTGGCTCCGAGATCGTCACACTCAGCGACCAGTTCATCCACTTCTCGCACGATCTCCTCGTCAACAGCGACGCCAAACTTCTCTTTCGCCATATCAAACACAAGCTAAAAACAGCGTGCACCAAGTGTACGGTGGTTTCAACTTGTCTAATCTGATTCGTCGATCCATGTGAACCCTTCTATGACACGCTCTTTGGCTGTTAATAGTGCTGATGCCGTCGGTATCAGGCCTGGTTAGGGCCTCGGTGTAGCTAGGGCTATTCCAGCAGTCCGTCGTGGCTGCGTACTTCGTTACCGACGGCCGCCATCAAGGGTGCAACCTCAACTGGCTGGACACCACTGCGATGGGGTTGCACCTAGTCTTGGCGAGAGAACCCCACTGAGCAATACATTACTCTGTGTTTCTACGCCTAAGCGTCGTGAGTAAGCGCAGTCCAAAACGGGTTCGAATACGATATGTTAACGGGGTTGCGAACGTGGCTCAAGATATGGCCTATGAGAATATTGATGCTGAGCTGATAAATGGGCTTCTCGGAGATGGCCGCACAAGCCTCCGCAGTCTCGCCGAGGAACTCGACGTCTCCGTGACAACGATCTCGAACCACCTCCAGGATCTCGAGGAAGGAGGCGTCATCACTGGCTACACACCAACCGTCGACTATGATGAACTCGGCTATGACGTCACCGCTGTCCTCCAACTCAAAGCCGAGGGTGGTTCACTTCCCGACCTCGCTGAGCGACTCGGCGCACAGGACCAGATGATATCCGTCTACGAAGTGACGGGTGACTACGATATCATCGCCATCGGGAAGTTCCACGACACGGACCACATGAATACGCTCATCAAGGAACTCCTCGGCGACGCCGACATCGCCGAGTCCGCGACCAGCGTCGTGCTCAATGCCGCTGCTGAGAACGAACAATTCGATCTCAGTACCGACTAGAAATCATTTGAGATCTGTTGATTGTGCTCTGTTGAATAGCGGTGCTTCCGTCGCGACTCTCAATCTAAGTGGCCTTGTGAGACGGTCTCTGTAGTCCCACCAAAATCGGGATGGCCCTTTCTCCGCTCAGAGGCCGCTATTCAACACGGCAGTTGATTGAGGAACAGAGGTGACCATTTTCGGATTTCTACCTGCCACAAGTAAAAACTCCCAACAAATGGGAGAAAGAATATATACTATGCGTGAGTCAATGATAGTAGAGCCAGCACGGATAGATACGGTGAGACTCCGGGAGTCCCCGCATTGCAGCGTCTCCGGCCCGTGCCACACGTGTTACCCATAGTGGGTCGACTCTGCTTGTCGACCCACTCACCACTCCTCAAGAGACACCAGTTGGTTTATGAACTCCGTCTTTAACCCGATTGATCCGTAGATAGCGATTCTAGAATAGTGGCTCTGCTGAGACTCTATTGTTTCTATAATCCTATACTTAAAACAGCCGTTAGGTGTGTGCGTATTGAGCGGAAGATGCAGGTGGATGGTGGTTCCAATACCCACCTGCGAAATAGCGTGCTTCCTTCGTGGATTGCCGTAGAAGACTACTCCCCCCTATTGGATCGTCTCCCTGCGCAATCCAATTTGGATACGTCCCTGATCTGGGTAAAAGTGTTCCTTCGTCCACCAAGCGGTTTGTACCTGGTCTGTAGTTACGGTTTAGTCGCTCCTCTGTAGTTAGTGTCCAGGCCGGCACTTGACGACCAGCGGCACCATTCTTATTAGTTAATGTCAATTCCAACAGAGCCAGAATAGCGAGTGTATGCCGATAGGAGAATCAACAGATACCAACGAGTTCCACATCATCGCACACGGTCAGACATTCAAAAAATGAATTATATCATATACTATTTAATATCCGGTCAGACTTCTATTAATTGCATGGATATAGGAGTCATAAGATTCTTAATTCATCTCTCTCGACTTACAGGAGAATGCATCGAGAGGAGATCGGTAGACCCCACGATGCTATACAGACTACAGACCGGGAAGAGACACCCGTCGAGGCCACCACTAACTGGAAACGGTGGGGTGGAATGCGGTGACGGATTCGGAATTAGCTACCACCGACACTGGCCAAAACACCACCCCTCGCGGGCAAACCCACCGAAATCTACTGCGACGCATCGGAGGCGCGATTCTCCTATTCAGCGTTGTCGCTGTCGAGCCCGTCGCGGCCCAGCAGTCGGCGGTCTGCACCGCGGACAACCTCCCGAGCATGATTGAGGGATTCTTCCAGTTGACGACGGCGCTGGGCATCGTTGGGCTCGCCGTCGTCTGGCAGGCGAACTCCCTGATCGATATGTTCACGCTGAGCCCCGACCAGAAGAAGGGTCTAAAGCGCCACAAACGCTCGGCGCTCAAATCCGCCACCATCCTCGTCGTCCTCGGCCCGCTTTACACGGTCGCGGGGTCGATGATGAACCTGCCGCTCGCACAGTGTGTGAACCTCGTCCCCTGGTAGCTCAAATCTGTCCTCCACGTTGTTGTCCCCGTCACGCGCAGTCCCGATAGCGATTGCCGGCGTCCTCCTCCTCGTGACAGTCACCGGACTCGCCGCCGCGAACCACCCCCGCCCCGGCACGGAAGGGAACGGCCTCACAGAGAACGAGTCCGCGACCCTCTGGTCGCACGACGCCGACGACTACACGAACGAATCCACGTACTCTCAGCACTACGGCGAGCACCGCACCGCCCTCCAACAACTTGCGAACGGGACGGACATCACGTTCACGCGGCCGCCCAAGACGGCCGCGACGTGGACCAAGCACGACTTCCGCGATCTCCACGCTAGTGGTCCAGAGACGTCGCTTCACCCGGAGAACGCCGACCTTGAGGATGGTGCCCTCATCGCGGATGCTCACGCGACGATCTTCGCCGCCCAACCCACGACGCGAGCACACCTCGCATCCGGTGAGACACGCACGTATCTCGCACCGGACGGGACGCTTCGCGGCCTCGTCGACTACCGCGTTCGCTACCCGAGCACGAGTGCGGACTGGTCCCTTACCAAGCACCAAATCTCGCGCGTCTGGCTCACCCAGGACGGCGACACCATCGCCTCGAGTACCGGGACGCAGACGCCGACGCTGGACTACCAGCTCCAGAACGACCGCACGACGACGTTGACGCTGCACGCGACGATCGAGGTTCGTATCGAGCAGACCACGACAGTGAACGGGAACACCGTGAGCACAACGACGGAGACTGACTCCATCACGGTTACCGACTCGCTCAGTGGGTCGGTGTATAATCTCGCGGCGTACCCCTACTACGCGACGTATCCGAATGGGGACGCGGGCGTCGCGATCCTCCAGTCGCGCCCGTGGCAGGGGTACACGCTCACCGAGATCGGGAGCGCTCGTGTGCGTGGTGTGTGGCGGTTTTACACCGCCCGCCACACCGGCTGGGACACCCTCGTCACAAGTACACGTAACGGCGAAACACGCACCCAGTCCGACGCAATTCCGGTCTCCGTGCACGCGTATCCGTCGCGGATTGGGCCGGTCGCTGAACCCGTCCGAACCGGCCCAGAAATCGTCGAGACGTGGGGGATCAATCGGTCGTCACCCACCCCGACACTCGGCGAGGACGTCCATATTGACGTCGTCAACCACTCCTACACGACGACGTATGGCGTCGCTGTCCGTGCCGACGACGTGGACCGGCAGGCGCTGCACGTCGCGGGGATCGTTCGCGGCGTGAACGCGACCATCTTCCAGCCCCAGACCGGGTCGACACGCCACCTCCGCGAGAGTTCCCTCACTGCGACCGTCCTCTCGCAGAATGTCTCGGCGGCCACAGTCCGTCTCGAACTACGCGACAACCAGACGGGTGCGCCAATCGACCTCTCGCAGGAGCAGCGTGGCCGGCCACTCGCTCAGTCACCGACCGGCTACATCGCCATCGGCGACCAGCACGTCGAAACGAATCGTTCGGGGGTTGCCGTCGTCACGCTCACGCAGCCCGGCATCTACACCGCCCAGTACCAGCCAGAGTCGTGGCTTGGAGCCAACCCCGCCTACGTGCGTGACCAGGCGAGCGTCCGCTGGCACCCACTCGGCACGCTCGCAGGCTGGTTCGACCTCGCGTTCACCACCGGATGGAAACTCCTCCCGTTCGTCGTGATGTTCTACGCCGGCACCCGCCTCCTCCGCATGTTCGGCCTCGATCGCTTCCAAAACTATGACTGACACCTCACCATCCATCGACCGTCGTAGCGCCCTCCAAGCATTCGGCAGTCTCACCCTCGCCGCCCTCGCCGGCTGCACCAGCACCCAGACCTCCGAACCGTCGAGTTCCTCAACGACCACTCCTGTTGGACCATTTGCAAGCCTCAACGTCCAAGGGACGACTCTCGTCGTCGAACTTGAGGGTGGCATTGACATCGAGCACGTGAATCTCGTGAAGCCGAACGGCTCGCTCTTCGGGACACGCGATGTCGCGCAGGGCACGAGTCGCGTCTCCTTCGACCTCGGTACCACCTACACACCCGGCGACTACGAGCTCGTCGCTGTCAACGACGACCAGACCATCGGCACGACGACACGATCGCTCCGTCCCGACCTCCAGATTATCGAGATGGGAATCGGGAGGAATCACCCCAAGAGGATGTGGAGTGGACTGGAGCGAAGCCCTCAAACGCAGGTATTCGTCACGATAGAGAATCAAGGGAGTGGGCCGACTGCAGTCACGCAGCTCCTCTTCTTCGGAACGGTTCCATATCCAAGTGGAGAGAATGGCACTCAGTACGCCGAGACAGATATAAGCGGGATCTACGACCCTGAATCCGACTCTGAAGTCGAACAAGTCGTTGTTCCCCCCGGAGGGTCAAAGACGATCTACAGCTCTCGGATGCCGTTCGCGTTCATTCGTGGCGGCAACGTCGTGTGTCAGGAGCAGCCACAGTCTGGAACGTTCGAACTCGCCCTCGAAACATCGACTAGCAACTCCTCGGTTTCAAGGAGGTATGATATCCGGTATTCCGCATCTGAGGAGTTCAACAACTGTTCGATCGAGGTCGGAGAGGATAGCTGATGGTTGACCTGATTCAAGTTGTCCTCCAAGGGTTCAAGGACGCGGTCAATTGGTTCATCAGCCTGTTCATGCAGGGGCTGCGGAGTGGGTATCAGGAAATTTCCGTGGCGATGTTTGGTACCCCGATACCGCGGACTAACGGTGCGTTCGTCTTCGGCCAGCCGACGAACGCACCATGGGGGTCGATCCATCACGCTCTGATCGGTGGCGAGATCATGATCATCTCGCTGCTCCTGCTTGTGGTCTGCGTGCAAGGACGCCACCTCATTCGAATCTTCAATATCGGGAGTGCCTACGAGTCACGACGAACCCGGAAGACCGCCTGGGTTGGTGCTTTCCTGATTATCACGTGGTACTGGGTCGCCGTGCTCACGCTCTACCTCGTCAACGGATTTACGATCGCGCTCCTACCGAGCTTCAACTCACTCAGTACCGCAATGCTCGGGTTCCTACAGAACTCAGTGACGAATCCCGGCCTCTCGCTTGTGTTCGCGCTGCTTGGCGGGCTCTCAATGTGGGCGTTGGAAGCTCTCTACTACATCCGAGAAGTTCTCCTTTACGTCTACATCTACGGAATGCCGATCGCGTTCGCGCTCGCCTACGGGAACATCCCCGTACTCTCGGACGTCGCGATGGGGTTCAGCAAACGCTTCGTCCCGCTCGCAATCCTCCCACTCCCCGCTGCCGTCGTGTTCAAAGGCTACGACCTCCTCTACTCGCAGCACGCTCTCTCACCCGGCAGTCCGTTCCTGAAGTATCTCGTCGCGGTCTCCCTGCCGCTCGTCGCCTTGCTGGTGACGTGGAAGACGTTCCAATACGCGACCCCACTTACCGCAAAAGCGATCAGTACTGCGGGCCGTGGCGCCGCGCTCGTCGGTGGTGTTGCTGCCGGCGCCTACGTCGGTGGTGCGGGAGTCGCGACGACCGCCGCCCGCTGGGGCCCGAAAGCTGCTGCCGGTCAGGCGGTCGCCGAGCACGCCAGCCGGCGCGCCGGCAGCGAGGAGAGCGAGGAGTCTGCGCCATCGTATCGCCGCACAGAGAACGATCCGGAGAACTACTAACACATGTCGACAGATCCAGACGCCGCCGCGAGACGCATCATGAATCAGTTCGGCGAGGAAAGCCACATTCCCTACCTCAACATCGAGGAAGGCGACGTCGGCGTCCTCATCGCCTTCCCCATCATCGGCCTCTTCCTCGCCGCACTCACCGGGATTGACTCACTTGCCCTCCCGTTCGTCGCGGGTGGGTTCGGGCTCGGCGTCGCCATCATCTACGTCGCCCCAAGCCACCTCAACGCCTGGACGTGGGTGACCGACGTCTACCAATATCTCAAACGTCCCCGTGCCACCTTCAGCGCCCCCGACGAACCGGACCCCGAGACGAACGAAGAAGTGCGGAACGAGGGCGGGCTGGCGAACTATACGCCGTTCCAGCCGGACGAACGCACCCAAGACCTCACCAATCTCGAACGTGCGTGGCCCGGTGCTGGTGCCATTCAGCGCTCGGATGGCACGATGGAGGCGTTCGTCGAGGTCGACCCGGACAACATGGACTTCGCCATGTCCGACGACTGGGCGCAACTCCAAGAGGCGGGCGCGGAGTTTGCGAACAAGGAACTCGACTCGAAGCTCAAACTCCACGCCACCACCCGCGAGTTCCCCGTCGAGCAAGTCGTCGAGAACATCCAGGACCGCCTCGACGACGAGGACGTTCAGGCGAATCCCGTCTTCCGCGAACTCCTTGAGGAATATCTTGAAACGCGCCCGCGTGAGATGCGCGAGCGCGGCATCCAGCAACTCCACTACTACATCGGCGTCGAGGTCTCCCCGATGGAGGTCTACGACCGCTATCGCGACGAATCCACCCCCGCCGAGAAGTTGACCGAGATCCCCGTGATCGGCTTCCTCTTCAACCCGTTCGTCACCCGCCGAGAGAATCTCCAAGAGACTGAACGGCGCGCACGGATGTTCGAAACCTTGGATGACCGTGTTGCCGCGGTCCGCAGTGAATTCGTGCAGCAGGCGAGTGGCTGGTCGGCACGCCGCCTCACCACCGTCGAACTGTTCACACTCACGATGGACTTCTGGAACGGCCACGAACACGACGTCGACGACCCCGACTCACTCATCCGCCAGCAACCAACCATGGATCACCAGAAACGGGAGGACACCGATGCATAACGCCCCCCTCCCCGCCGAGACGGGGTTCAGCGACCAACTCACACAGTGGGCGTTCAACCCTACGACGCCCGGCGGCATCCTCCTCTACGTGCTCGTAGCTGTGGTCATCGTCGCGACCACCGTCGTCGCGTGGACGCGTTATCAGGCCCGCGACGACGAACCCACCGTCGAGTTTGCTGACGTCCTCGACGAGGAGACACTCGAAGAGGGGCAGGCCGAGGGCCGCCTCCTCGACGAGATTGCCGAATCACACAAGACGGCAATCGCCCCAGCCGCGACCGAGTGGGAGACGCGTGCCGCCCACGTCGGCGAGCAGTGGACGAGCACGCTCTACGTCGCCGAGTATCCCGACCATCCAAGTGACGGCTACCTCAGCGATCTCTTCGAGCTCACAGACGTCGAGTTCGATCTGACTGCGCACGTCACCCCGAAGAATCAGGAGCGAGCACGAACCGAACTCGAGGAAATCGCGGACGATCTCCAAGTCGATGCCGACCTCGAGCAGAGCGTCCGAGGTGCCTACCTCCAAGAGCGTGCTGACGAAGCCAAAGCTACCTACAAGGCCGTCGAGAGCGGCGCGAACGTCTTCGACCAAGGCGTCTTCATCACCGTTCGCGCTGACGAGAAGGACGACCTGCAGGACGCCGTCCGCACCGTCAAGAGCACGCTTCGGGACGATCCGGCGAACCTCACGCCGAAGACCGCGATCTGCCGGCAGGACGTCGCCCTCCAGTCCGCTGCCCCCATCGGCGACAACGAATTCGGCCGCGAATCCATCGCCCTCGGCGGTGCCATCGGCGCGTTACTCGCCTCACCACACAATGCGACGATTCTCGAGGAGGGTGGCGTCGAGTTCGGCATCCACAAGGACAACCAGAGCCCCGTCGTCATCGACCCCTTCGAACGCGACAACGGCTACGCCATGTTCACTGTTGGGGACACCGGCTCCGGGAAGTCATTCAGCTCGAAGCAGAACTTCATCCGCTCGATCGAACAGGACAGCGACCGCATCGGCATCGTCCTCGAACCACTCAACAACTGGGCGGGTGTTTCGGAGGCCCTCGACGCTCAGCGCATCACGGTCGGTGGGACGCTCGGCCTCAATCCCTTGGAGATTCGGCAGACGCCCGAGCACGCCCAACGTGCGATGGGGGAGGACGCCAGTCCGTTCAACGAGAAGCTTGATGACGCGATGAGCTTCCTCACCAACTTCTTCGCCCTCCGCGGCATCTCGCTCGGCGACAAGCGAACGACGCTCGAACTCGGCTTGCGCTCAGCATACGCTCGGCAGGGGATCACCGACGACATCGCGACCCACGACAATCCGAGTCCGACGATCCGCGATATGCTTGACGTCTTCGAGGAGATGGTCGCTGATCCCGAAGAGTTCATCGTCCGCTCTGAATCCGAGGCGGAGAAAATTCAGGCCGACGCGACGTGGCTTCTCGACCAACTCCGTCCCTTCGAGGAAGAGGGCCGGCACGCGAATCTCGGGAAGGCCTCCGCATTCGACATCCGGGACGAGAAGACGATCTATCTCGACCTCGCCCAACAGGAAGGCAGCGTCGACTCCAGCACCGCACTCACGATGCAGCTCCTCATCTCCCTCGTCTACGAGCGCGCAAAGGAGACGGAGAAGGAGGTCGTCTTCGTCATCGACGAGGCGCGCTACATCATGCAGGACGCCGCGAGTCTCGCCTTCCTCGAGACAGTTTTCCGCCATCACCGCCACCACGATCTCTCGATTCGTCTTGTGACCCAGACTGTCGACGAGTTCTTCGAACACGCCGAGAGTGAGGCGATCCTCGACCAGTGTGCGGTCAAGCAGTTCCACCGCTTAGATGGGATGGACGAAGAGTGGGCGGACGAGTTCGGGCTGAATCACGCCCAGATGCGCTACGTCCAGGACGCCGTCCCCGGCAACGAGGACGCCGGCTTCTCTGAAGCGCTCGTTGGCGTCGACGGCGAGTGGCGCGGTATCCAGGTCGAGGCGATGCCCAAGGAGAAGCAGGTCATCGACTTCGACCCCACCACCCAAACCCGCGACGAACTGCCCGGTGCAACCAACGACGAAACCGAGTCAGCAATGCATTCGTTCCAACAGCAACTCAACGAGCAGACCGCTGAATCGAACGACAAATCGGAGCAGGTCGCCGAGACGGACGGTGGTCGCGATGAGTGAGTACCTCCGTGTGACCCCAACCTCCGAAGAACTGGATCCGTCGGGGATTCCGCGACTCCTTGAGAGCCTCCACAAGCTCACTAGCGAAGATTCCGGCTTAGATTCGACGTTGAATCCGTTGTCGTCCTCGACACCGCCGCGCTTCGAGTTCCTCGCGCTCAGCGACGGCGAAGACGCGCCCGTCGAGTTCTACTACGGTGCCGACAACTCACTCGACACCGTTGAGGAGCGCCTGCAGTCGATCTATCCGACGACCTTCGACATCGAACGTGTCGACCTCGACGTCGAAGAACGGCTTGCTCAGCCAGCCGAGTACTCACGTGAGGAGTTCCTCAACGCCTACCAGCAGGGCAATCTTCAGTACGAGTTCGACGAGGACGAGCAGTACGCCATCACCGACGAGGGGGAGGCTGAGGCGCCCGACGTCGATGTGACTGCGGACAGCGTGGTGTCCGTCGGCGAGACTGCACTCGAACTCGCCGTCGCGGACAACGCACCGGTCGAGAAGCCGTCCGTGACTGAGGACGGAACGATTCTCGCACGGCCGGCGACCGAGACGGTCTCGCCGTATGGCGTGCGCTGGCAGGGCGATGCCACACGCAAGAAAGACTGGATGACGTCGCTCACCCCATTCACGGACGGCGAGGACGAAGAGTCCCTCTCGGCTGTCGACCAGCCGGGTGCGGCGCTCGCCTCGCTGATCGACCACGTGAATGACGCCGAGGAACCACTCGCCTTCCAGGTCGTCTTCGAGCGCCGGGAGAGCTGGCAATCCGACGCTGGACTCCGCAAAGAAGACCTGCGCGATGGGCGAGACACGTGGGCGCAGCGGATCATCGGTGGCTTACTCGAGTTCGGGGAGTCCGAACGCGACGAGCGCGAGTTGAGCGATATCGTCGAACGCCGCCTCAACGCCATCGAGGCGACCAACCCCCAGCGCTCGTTCACGGCGAACATCCGGGCAGTCGGTGTTCCAACCAGCGACGACGGCCAGGACTCACTCGACAAGCGACTGTCGTCGCTCGCCCCGGTGTTCGATCCACTCGACGGCCCGTTCTACGATGTTGAGTCCGAACGAGTGCGTTCGAGTGGGTTCCGCGAGGCGAAAAAAGAGAAGAACGCGCGCAAGGCCCTCCAGCGCCTCCTCGATCGCGACATCGTCACCGGCCGGTGGAAGACACGACCCGACTTCGTGCTGAGCGGGCGGGAACTCGCGCACTTCCTCCTCGTCCCCTCCGCCGAACAACTCTCAATCGAGGGCTCTCGCGGGACACGGGCAGAACAGCAGAGTCGGAATCCACTTCCGCGCCCGAATCCGGATCTTCGCGAGCAGTTCCGTGAGGGAATGGCGATCGGCTACGCACTCGACGAAACGGGGGATCCAGAGGACGAGCCAGTCCGCATTCCTCCGGATCTGCTCACGACTCACTACGGGCGTTTCGCGTCGACGGGCGCCGGCAAGTCGAAAGCCATCATCAACGACGCACTCTCCCTCCGCGAGACGACTGGTGGCCCCGTCGTCATCGTTGACCGAAAGGGCGACGGCATGTGCCAGAACTATCTCCGCAGCCACCACGCACAGTTCGACGACGCAGAGGACGTCTACCACTTCCGCGTCCCCGAGACCATCCCCGCGTTCTCCTTCTTCGACATCCGGCCCGCACTTGCGGCCGGTCGGAATCGAGAGGACGCCGTCCAGGATAAGGTCGATCACTTCCACGATATCCTGCGGATGATTCTCGGCCAGGAGAAACACGAGCGGGCGTTCGTCGCCAACGAGATTCTCAGCCAGCTCATCAAGGCGCTCTTCGACGCCGAGTACGGCAGCGACGTCTTCGGACTCAACGACCTCTTCACCGCAGTCCGCCGGATGCAGGACGAACAGACGATCCCGCCCGTCTCGATGGCGAACCAACCAGTCGAGGAATCCTTGACGCGCCATCTCTCAAAGGAGGAGTCACAGTTCCAAGCGTCGATGGACGCGGCCGGGAATCGCCTTGAACAACTCCGCGAAAGCCCCCACCTCCGACGTGTCTTCAACCATACGCCCGCGCAGAACGACGCCGGCGAGTACATCGAGAACCACTTCGACTTCCGAAACTTCCTCGACGAAGACGTCACCATCCTCCTCGACTTGGGCGACCTCCGCCCGGAAGCACAGCAGGCAGTCACGCTCCTTCTGTTGAGCAACCTCTGGGATGCCGTGCAGGTGCGGCGGCGCGACGGCCAAACCGACTACGAGAACCTAACCAACCTCATCATTGAAGAAGCCGCGCCGGTCGCGTCGACGCGACTCGTTTCCGAGCAACTCCTCCCCCAGGGCCGCTCGTTCGGCCTGAGCATGGGGCTCGTGATGCAGTTCCCCGGCCAAGTACGCAATCGCAGCGAGCGTGCCTACGACGAAGTCTTGAACAACATCAAGACGAAGCTCATCGGCAACATCTCGATGGAGCGAGACCTCGCGGAGTCGCTTGCACACGAGGGATTGAGTCCGACCGAACTCCGGAATCGCGTGAACACACTGCCGAGTGGAGAGTGGATCGCCCAGCTTCCGAGTCCAGCGTTCGGCGAAACCGGCCCGTCGCCGTTCTCGATGAAGCCACTCCCCATCGCCGAGGGCCACCCAGAAAGCGACACTCCGCTCACCGAAATGGAAGCGTCCCAGTTCGAGTCAGTAACACTCCCACGTATCGTCGAGCGAACGCAACGCCAGTACGGCCTCAGCGCAGAATCCGATACAGCCGCGGACGACGGCTGGGGGAGTGGCTCTGACAACTCCACATCGCCGGAGGCGGAAACCACCCATTCCGAGTCGACGATGCTCAGTGGCTCACCCAACGAAACCAGTAGTGACTCCACCGCTACCGAGAGCAGTCCGCTTCTCGGCGGTGGTGACTCAACAAACGACTCGGAAATGTCGGCCTCCGAGTCGGCCTCCGAGTCGGCCTCTTCGGAGTCAGAAGCCGATACATCGCCAGTTGACGCTGGTGGAGTGTCCGTCCCTGACGCAGAGTTGGACCGTCGTGGACTCAGCCGCGACGATGCACGCTTCCTGCAGGACGTCCTCGACGTGATGAACGGCGCTGCCGACGCTCAATCCCTCCTCGAGCCGATGAGTGAACTCCGCGACGAGTACGCCGATCTCGACATTCAGCGACTCCTTGATCAAGACTTGCTCGCGCAGGCGTCCGCTTGTGGACGGACCTACTACACCGTTCTCCCAGCGGGTCGTGAACTTCTCGGCGAGCGACTCGCAGTCGGTCCCGGACAGGGCGATATCGGTGAACGAACACCCCACAAGGTCGGTGTCGAACTCCTGCGTCGCTGGCTCCAAGACCACAAGTCCGTCACGCGTGTCGAAACCTACTACGAACACGACCCGGAGACGGTCTTCGACGTCGCCGGCTTCGACGACGATGGAACGCTCGTCTGGGTCGGTGAAGTAGAGATGGCGAGTCACAACAACGACGCGCCAATCGGAGACTACGACAAAATGAGCGTCGTCGACGCGGACGTCGTCTGGGCGTTCAACAGACGCTCGTTCGCCGTCGAAACCATCGACACGCTCGCCGACGCGGATCGACTCGCAGACAACGTGAGTGGGCGCGCCACTCGCTCGTTTGCAGGTATTCGCGATGCGGTGAGTGAACTGGATGCCGCCGGGCTAACCACCGTTCAGAGCTTCAACCATCTCGACGAGACCTATAACGAATGACGTGGCGCGCTGCGACTCGCGACGACCTGGACACGTACTACAGCGACGAATTCCCCGACTATGTCGACGACCTGCCGTCGTTCATCACGGCGACCGGGCCGAAACAGTACGCACTCGCGTTCGACCACCCTCATCCCGTCCGAAAAGACGAGGTGCCGGACAAGGACTTCATTCGACGGGATACGTGGCAGACTGATACCGCCGGTGAGCGGCAGCAGGCGGAGTTCGACGGATTTGACGACGTTCTCGACTTCATCCAGCATCCAGCACGGAACGACCCGCTCGACGGAAGCGAATTCGCACTCGCTGACCCCGGCCTCCTTGACCAGCCAGACCCGCGTCCGGATGCAGTCTACTACGCCCTCGATAACTGGGAGCGCCCCTGGGTACTACTCGTCGACATCGACGCGAAAACGATCGCTCGCGAACGCGCCGCAGACGCACTCCCACAGGACACCAGCCATCGCGACGACGAGGCACTTCTCGAAGCGACCGGCATACTGGACGCAGACCCCACTGGGTATCCGTACGCCTTCGAGGACATCGACCAAGCGATCGAGTACGGATTCGAGGTGCGCGATATCTTCGCGGACGACTTCGACGCCGAGGAAACGATGGTCGTCTACAGCGGCCAAGGCGTCCACGTCTACCTCCTCGATACCGATCTCGCCCATCGCTACGACGCACAGAGTCGCGAGGTTCTCAACGACCTCCTCCTCGAGTCGTACGACATCCCAATTGACCCAGTCGTCACTGCTGATCGGCGCCGCGTCGCCCGCCTCCCCTACTCACTCCACGCTGACGTCTCCCGTATCGTCCAGCCGATCGAGTCTCCGCAGTTCAACCCACGGACTGCCACGCCAGCCTTCCTCGACTGATGGCTACCACAACCCCCACGGACGACGAACGCACCGCCTACCAAGTCGCCGCGCTCCCCACCGAGTATGGGGAAATTCGGATTAACCAGCTGTTCACGCGTGGGTTCAACCGCTATATCGTCGACGGCGAGGACCAGCCCCAAGACCTCCTCGACGACCTCGAACGCTTCGGGACGGCCGCGTTCAAAGACAACGTCCGAAATGCGGCAGCACGGGAGCCGTTCGTCGACGAACCGGGTACACTCGCAGTCCTCGCGACGCTGAGTGCGATCTGCATCAAATCCCACCCGAAGTTCGAGGACGTCCCCCCGCGGAAGGTCCAGCCACTCTACGACGTCCGCGAACTCTACGTGAACAACCTCGGCTCACTCATGCGCGACTACAGTAACGGTGCGCTCCAGCAGGATATCGCGGAGGTCCTCTACGCGAAAGATCCGGGAGAGGATGGCCCGCATCCGGGACGTGTCTGCACCGGAATCAAAGAGATGCCCGAGTTCGGCGGCGGCCTCTACCTCGAAATCCCGATGGCCGCCGCCTCCCGGAAATGTCTCGTCCGCGACGACCAACGGCCCAGTGATGAGGGTGAGACGGCGGAGATTCGGACGCGTGTGAAGGACAACAACCTGTACGTGCCGGCTGGTGATTTCGACGAGAAATACAGCGAGTACGCACGAGACGCGTTCAAGACACTCCTCCGCGTGCAAGAAGATGGGCTCTCCGAGGATCAGCAGACGTGGTTGGTGGCGAACGAGTCGGCAATCACCGAGCGGATCGACCGCTTCCTCGAGGGTGGCAACCACGACCGCATTTGGCGGGACTGGGACCGAGGTGAACGTCTCGTTCGCGTCCTTCGAGAGGCAGTCACCCACGCCGCGGATGACATGGCGACGGTTGGGGCGTTCCACTCCGCGCAAGCGCTCTATGACGCGCTGGCTGCCTACGACCTGGAAGCAGCGTGGAAACAGAGCATCCAGAACCGGGTGTCGAGTCCGCGCAGTCTCGGCAATCTCCTCGTCTCGCAGCAAGACCACCGCAGACTCACCGTCAAGCACGACCGAGAAACGAACCAGTACCGGATCGATGCGTCGTCACGTGGCGCTCACCCGATCACCGTCGAGTCGATCGAGGACCTCTTCGAGCTGCCCTGCATGGCGAATATGGCTGAGCGGCTCCAAGAGAAGAAGCCCGTTCGGAAAGACCTCTATAACTTCGTGCGGATGGTGATGTGGCTCCCGCAGTACCAGGAGAGTAGTCTGGACGAAATCGTCGCCGACCTCAAGGACGTCTTCTCCCAGTGGCCGTGGTACGACGAACAGGAGACTGAGTACCAGATCCGCTACGAGTTCTCCAACACCATCGACGGCGACACCCCGCTTCCGATGAACTGCGATAACGACGACCTCCAACGCTACTGTATCGGACGGGATCAATGCGACTACTCCATCTGGGGTAGTGTCCCCTTCCCGGACGAAATGTACGACCAACTCGACGGGCTAGATTCCGCCAGCGAATTCTAGCACCAGCCGAATAACTCCACATTCAGATAGGTAGGAAGACATAGATATTATGGAAGAGTCCAATTCTCGTCGCGCAATTTTCCTCGGGTTTCACGCGCTCTAAACCCTAATTCTCTAATTCAGATCTGAGGGCTGGCTCAAAGCCAGGGGTTGAATGCTAGTCCGTGATCCGTGTAACAGGGCCGGTATTTGGCTTTACCCGCGATTTCGGGGTTCTAAACCCGCCGTCGCGCAGAATTCCTATTTCTACATGAAACCCCGATATCGTCGCGCGGATTGCTATCAGCTTAAATCTGCGCGACGGACCTCTACCAGATTTTAAGCCCGTTATTTTGCTCTCTGCACCTTCGAAATCGTCCAAAGGAAGGTAGAGGTACAGGGTGCAGATGCCACGGGCTATGACTGGCTGGAGGATGGAATTTAGTTCTGTTCAGTCTATATTCATATCTGTATCTTAGGATGTTTCTGTGAGAGGTGCACTGAGGAGAAGCGGCATAGCGATGCGCCGTGTTTAACCAACAAACTGGGGGGGATTCCGTTTGGACGTTGGTTAACAGTAAGTGGAGGTGCAGATAGTGTATTCAGTCTCAGTTTCGAAGCTGCCGGCGGTCGTTGTTATTCGCCTTGGCGAAATAGAGTGCATGCTCGCCACAGCATTGATGGTGCGATGAGCGTGTTGAGCAGCTCACTCAATCGGCTCCTAAGAACTTCCAGAAGGAGCGGCGCTCGCATGCAATACTGGTGGGTTGGATGAACTCCCGGTGAAAACCGTGGGTGCTCAAGGGCGTGGCGGGAGTGAGACGGCGTAATGGGGTTTGCCGATCCGGCATCGCAACCACGAATCACCGATCTGTCGGGCATTGATCCGATCGACTTCAAGATTCAAAATACACAGTTCCTGAAGAGCGATACGGAGTACGAGCAGACCGGCGCAGAACAGTTTGATGTACTCCGTCATCGAATCTGGGTGACGCGCAATGGCGATATTCAGCGTGTGCTCGATGAGTTCCCGCGAGATGCACCATTGTACGAGCAGTGTGCTGGCTGGATACATGCAATCGCCGGGAAGCACTTCTTTCCAGACGCGAACCATCGGACTGCACTCGTTCTGCTCCGCGAACTCCTTCGCCAGAACAACCTTACTCTAGGACGGTGGCCGGCGTCCATCTCGCGAGAAACCGTCCTACACTCCCATCAAGTCCGTCAACAGCTCCCCCCAGTCCGACTAGATACGCTCTATCGGCACGATCGACTCTTCCTCGTCTGGCTCCTCTACTTCAAAATCGTGCTGCAAAATGCCGCTCGGTGATGTCGTGTCGGACGGGCCGAGTTATTCCTCGTCGTCCTCGGGTGTCGCCGCGAACGCCTCGTACAAGTCTTCGTTCTCCGCCACATCCCGATTCATGCGGCGGTGGGCGTCTTCATGCATCGTATCCCTGTCTACGGCGCTCGTGAATTTAGTCTTTCGGGGATCGACGCCCGCACACTCATTAATGCGGCAGTCCACTTCGGAGCGGCGGCCTGTCGCGACGGCGACTGCAGATCCACGACTACTCATCAGAGAGTCGACGACGAGACACTTCAAGGGTCGTGGTACTCGGTTATGCGCCTTCCTCAGTCATGTGTCTCCGCCGGTCGTGTTTGTCGCCCCTAGTAGGGGTAGAGGGGCCATTGAGCGCCTCCTCAAGCAATTATGTCCGAACACGACCAGCGACACGGAACGCGGCGTCGCAATGCAGAACTCGACACGGAACAGCGCCCACGAACACCACTCCAACTCCACGTGCCCAACGACGTCAGCGAGTTCGCGATCCGGCGGTTCGTCGAGGGGATTATCTCCGAGTTGAAGCAGTCTCCCGTTGGCGTGGAGTACACGTCGACGACACTCCTCGGGACGAAGCGCACGCAGTACATCGCGCAGGGGTCGGGGACGATGTTCCAGAAGCGACTGTATGACCCACGGCTGGGGTGGCGCGAGGAGTCCGTCCGCCAGCTCACCGTGCAGGACGACCTCGTCGCCCGGCTCACGCTCGATCGCCCAGTCGAGGACGGCCAGTGGGCGCGACGCCGCGACTGCTGTCGGCTTCGCCCCGTCGGCGTCCTTCGGCGTCGCTAGATGAATTCGTAACCAACGCGCTCCGGTCTATCGATAATCCGTTGGTTAAGCCTGAGATCGCGCACGCAGAATGCGGTAGTTGGTGGGAAGGTTCACAAGCGCACCGGTCGTACACTCAGTCACGAACGCCACGTCCCAATGACGCGATTCCCTAACTCATCCGATCCACGACCCTCACTCCCAGACTGGGTACAGGAGGCCTACGAAATCCTCGTGGATGCAGCAGATAGCCCAGAGAGCGAGTTCTCCTACGACGAAGCATATGCACTCCTTAATGAGTCGGACACGTTCTCGGCAGAACATAGCGATAGCGAGTATGCCGTCAAGCGCCTGCTCAACCGTGGCTATCTCTACGAAGCCGATGGCACACTCCGCATCACCGAAACAACCCTCGACTAGGCAGACACAGGTCTATTTCGTTCTCGGCGACTAACTCGAACTCTGATCGGGAACCAACTTCCGGGGCACGAGTTCCACGCGACGTTCCCCGAGCGTTATAGACTCAGAACGCGTAGACGGTGGTATGCCCTTCAGCGCCACGTGGCACACACTTCTTGACGAACTCGACAAGTTAGAGGAGGGGGCTGAGCTCATCGCACCGCTGTCCCACGACCGATTCCGCATCACCGACGTCCAAGAGTATCGCGTCGTCGTCCAGTTCAGTACCACAGAGGAAACACGACCACTTCAGCACGACCAGTTCGAGACGCTGTACCAGCGGATTCAGGACATGGATGGGGAGTTCGATCTAAGCCTGCTCCCATCCGACACCGACCCATATCCCGCGGTACTGAGCCTGCATCCGCGCTTCGAGATCGACGAGGACGCGGGCGTGATAACCGAAGTGGACGCAGCAACGGGGACACAACTCGTCGACGGCGACCCGGAGACCACTGCGAGTGAGCGCACCGAACCAGAGGAGGTCGACGTCTACTCGGATACACTCCTGCTTGTTGACGCGCTCGAACGCCACGACGTCACCGACCTCAGCCAGTTGGAGACGCCCGCATTGGTGAACCTCTACACGCTCCTCTCCGACGTTCAGCGGGATGCAAACGACTTCCGCCGAGACGTCGCCGACGTCCTGCTCAACCGACTCCATCACGACCAGCCCGTTCACGGCCAGTATGGGTCGGTTCAGCGTACCGCTCGCCGCAATCGGTCGCTCAAAGACGACGCGGACGTTCTCGCGGTGTTGGAAGACGCGGGTGTTGAGCGCGAACGCGTCATGAGCGTCGATCGCGAGAAGGTCGACGAGGCCCTCGACGTCACGGGCCTGTCTGAGGCGGCGGTCTACGACGTCGACAAGAGCGAGTACGTACGCAAGGCCGAGGTCGACGAAGAGGTGAAAGCATCCCGTCTGCAGGGGCTCAAAGACCGCCTCGCGGCGAGCGATGAGGCCGAGACCGACGAGCTCCGAGAGGAGATTGAGGAACTGGAAGACCGGATCGACGAGCTAACGAGTTTCAACACGGGGAGGGAGATGCAGGGATGACGGCCTACCGATTCCGCGTCAAATTCGCCCCCGACCCGACGTCGCTGTGGCGTGACATCGTCGTCGGCGCTGACCGTACGCTCGACGAGTTCCAGACAACGATCAACGCCGCGATGGGCCTCAACCAAGACCACCTCTGGTTCTTCGGTATCGACGAGGATTACTGGGAGAGCGACGTGAAGTACCAGTGTCCAGCGGAGCACGAGGACCTCCCGAGCGGCCAGCCGATGCAGTTCGGCGAGACAACGTACAGCGCGGGCGCCACCACAGTCGGCGAGCTGGTCGCACAACTGGATCTCGACCAGTACGACCGCATCTGCTACCTCTTCGACTACGGCGACGAGTGGCGCTTCTACGCGATCCTCAAAGAGGTCGTCGACGATCCCGACCGCCGAGCGCCCGAGGTCGTCAAAGAGAAAGGCGACGAAATCGACCAGTATGCGTCCGCCGGCGAGGACGGATCACCGCTTCCAGATCGCCTCCAAGAACTCGGGCTTCCCGACACGGCGGTCCCGACCGCCGACCTGCGTGCACTCGAAGACCGCGACGACGTCGCGCACGTCATCGTCCTGTTGAGCATCGAGACCGGGTTCGGGACGGTCTCCGAGCGGTTCATGATTCAGTTCGACGACGTTGGCTACCTCTTGGAGAACTCGCCGCGCGGCTGGGAGGTCATCGAGGAAGTCGACGGCGGAGACAAGACCGAGGAAGCACTCCTATCAGCCCTCGTGAGTGCGGCGCGGGAGTGGCACGCCGAAATCGCCGAGATAGCGTCGGCTGCGTCCGGACAGGTTTTCGACGACCAGACGGTTGAGGCGATGAACGTCGAGTTGAACCAGGAGCTCGAGCGGACGGGGTATAGCCACCTGTGAGTACGTCCTCGATCAGATGACGCCATCGGTCCCTCAGTATTGGCACGTACTCATACGTGCGATCGTGGTTCCCGAAGCATTTCGACGCCATCGGTGTTCGATTAAACCCGAAACGACGGTTCAGATGGTTTCGAGCGACGCTCAAGTTTATTGAGCACAACCGAGTCAGGCTCTCAAAACGCGTAGAATGGTGAGAGTGTGAACCAAACACCGGTGTTGCTAGATACCGAGATCCATCGCTTCGATCTGCTCCTGGTAGCGGTTGCGGATGGTGACTTCGGTGACGTTGGCGACGTCGGCGACCTCTCGTTGGGTCTTTTTCTCGTTGCAGAGGAGGCTCGCAGCGTAGATGGCGGCCGCCGCGAACCCGGAGGGGGATTTCCCGGAGAGAAGGCCCTGTTCGGCGGAGGCGTCGACGAGTTCACGGGCCTTGGCGATGACTTCTTCGGAGAGGTCAAGCTCACTCGCGAAGCGGGGGAGGTACTCCTTGGGGTCGGTTGGCTCCATTGCGAGACTAAGTTCCTGGGCGACGTAGCGATAGGTGCGCCCGATCTCTTTTTGCTCGATACGGGCGACCTCCGTCACTTCTTCAAGCGAGCGTGGGATGCCCTCCTGCCGGCAGGCTGCATACAGACAGGCAGTCGCGACGCCCTCGATAGAGCGCCCGCGGATGAGGTCTTCATCGAGGGCGCGCCGATAGAGAACCGACGCGACCTCGCGGACACTCCGCGGAACGCCGAGTGCGGATGCCATGCGGTCGATCTCGGAGAGGGCGAACTGGAGGTTGCGCTCGCCGGCGTCTTTCGTTCGGATGCGCTCCTGCCACTTGCGCAGCCGCTGCATCCGATTGCGCTTCTTCGAGTCGAGCGTCCGCCCGTAGGCGTCTTTGTCCTTCCAATCGATCTGGGTGGTGAGGCCCTTATCGTGCATCGTTTGGGTGGTTGGCGCACCGACGCGGCTCTTCTGGTCGCGCTCGTTCGAGTTGAACGCCCGCCACTCCGGGCCGCGGTCAATCTGGTCGTCGTCGAGAACGAGCCCGCAGTCCTCGCAGAGCCGCTCGCCCTGATCCGTGACGATACTCGTCGACTCACACTCCGGGCAGTGCTGGGTCTCGTCGCTGGTCTGCTTCTGCTCGGCCTGCTCTTCGCTGCGTTCCCGAGTCGGCCGTTCCATTCACCTTGTGACACCCTCTAATCAAATATAGGTCTTTGCCTACTGCCAGTCCCAGACAGCATCGATTCAGTCCCGAGTGTCACTCCGGCTGGCGTGTCGTCGCCAACGCAGTGGTGAATTCCTCGATGAACTCCGCAAGAATCCCCCTCTGGACTCCGACTGTGATCGAGTGGTTCCCAGAGTCCGGCACGCTCGGCGCACGCCGTCGTCGGTCACGACACAGTACGGAGTGGCCGACTCGGGAGGCCATATGAGGGGGAATCGAAATGGGGTCGTTTGGAGTGTTCCCGGGAGAAAGGAGCCGTGAAGGGACGTATCTGTGGGGAGTTGTGAGGGGGACTACCGGAGGATGCTGTAGGGTGTGGTGATGGAGCAGGTGTCACTCCGGTTGGCGTGTCGTCGGGAGCGCAGTAGTGAAGTCCTCAACGAACTCTGCAAGAACCTCGTCCGGGCCCAGATCGTGAGTGTGAATGGGGGGTTCCCAGAGTTCGACGTCGAACGCGTGGGCCGCCGCCGCGTCGCCGTCGGTCGCGACCACCATCAGAATCGCACTCTGGTAGATGACGATCGTCCGTTCAGCGTCCACCCCCAGATTCTCGATGTACGCGGCCTCCAGTCCCGCGCGTAGATCCACGCTGTCGGCGAGTTCGCAGTGGACGACCGGGTCATCGTCTTCCATTCAATCAACCATATGGAATCGCGTGCCAAGTATACCTCGCACCATGACCGTCCTCGTCGCCCACTCTTAACCAACACTTCCGGACTATGGACGGCTGTGTTGGTTAACACTGGGTACCATCGAACGTGACTACCGTAGAGTTTGTCGGCACCGTCAACAGCGTCCGCGACCGGTCACCTTCATCTAGACACCATCGGTATGCGCTATCGGTCTGTACCACGGAATGAAAGGAGTCCGCGTTCATTGAGCTGTACGAGGAAGTATGATAATGTCTCGTCAACTGGCTCGACGCGCTGTGCGTCATATTCCTCGGCGATAACGGTAGCGATATCTGCGACGGTATAGTCGCCGTTACAGCAGTTCCAGACTGTTGATCCTACTGGATCAAGGGTGAGTTTGCGTTTTCGATCCGTTCTAAATAATTCAAACAAAACCTGATCGATACGATTTCGGGCTTGTATTTCCCATGTGATCGTAGCATGGCGTGTCCCATTCTCAGTCGTCATCGTCCAGTCGGCACACCTGCGAACCGGAACCGAGTTAGGATCATACGTGCTCATTGGCTCGTTCCTGATGGGGCACGCAGAATGCTGGCTGTGAAAAGAATAACGAGTATAATCACTGCGACGACGCCAAGGGCTTGCTGAAGAGCAGATGAGAACCCGATCGGGAAGGGGGCGCCGCCACTCTCACCGACACCCGTAATATATAGCCCGCCAATGACAATTCCCATAATAGCCTCGCCGGTGATGAGGCCAGCGGCGACGATCCGGCCCCGATACGTCGTTTCCTCAGCACGAGTTCCGTCTTTATCGTCAACACGTGTGACGTATCGATCAACCCCGCCACGAATCAACCCGCCAAGGAAGATCGGAGTCGCAAGTGTAATTGGGAGATAAATCCCGACTGCGAACGGGAGCACCGGAATTCGCATGAGAATCAATACGCACGCGAACACGGCGCCGATGAGTATCATGCCCCACTGCGCAGTCCCCGTAAGTACCCCTTCAGAGATCAGCGCCATCATACCAGCCTGGGGTGCAGGAATAGTACTGCTTCCGATACCGTACGCTTGATTGAAGAAATACAGGACCGCTCCAGAGAATACGGCTGAGATGGTGATTCCAACAAGCTGTGCGATCTGCTGTTTCCGTGGAGTAGCGCCGAGGAGATAGCCCGTTTTCAGGTCTTGGGAAGTGTCTCCCGCGACTGCCGCTGCGATTGCGACGACCGACGCAGTCACTAATACGACAACTGGATCGGTAACACCGGTGGATTTCATTGCGAGCGCGGCGATGAGGATCGTTGCGACTGCCATCCCAGAAACAGGGTTTGAGGAACTCCCGACGACACCGACGAGATATGCAGAAACCGCAACAAAAAGGAACGCAGCAATAACAGCGATAACACCGCCGATCAATCCAACTTGGACTTGAGGCAGAACGACGAGTGCGAGCATAACGAGCAGGGCACCACCCCCGACAAACTTCATGGACAGATCGCGCTGCGTTCGTTTTTGCGAAGAGGGACTGGTGTTCGCGGAACCACGAAGCTCTGCAGCGGCGGTCCCGAGTGCATCGGTAATCGTCTTCCGCATCGAGATGATAGCATGGAAGCCACCGACGATCATCGCCCCTGCACCGACGTAGCGAATATACTGATCCCACACGGCGTTTGCTTGCGCCATTAGTCCGGCGTCGGCGGCTTCGGGCGCAAACCCACCTGTGATGAGCATCGGGATCAACATTAGCCACGCGATGAGCCCACCACCGAACACGTATCCGGCGATTTTTGGCCCGATAATATAACCGACACCGATGAGGGCTGGTGTGAAATCCCCGCCGATCGCAAAGCCCCGTGTTTCGCCAACAGAGAACGCAGTCTGGATGGTCGTCCGAAATGCGGCCATCCCACTTGCGAGCCACATGTAGAGGGCGCTGAGGAGGAACCCAAAGGAGATGAGTTTCACGCCGCTTTCACCGCTGTCACCTGCCTCAAGAACGTCGGCGCACGCAGTCCCCTCAGGATAGGGGAGCGTTTTGTGTTTATCAACGATGAGATAC
Organism: Halarchaeum nitratireducens; assembly: GCF_014647155.1. Classification (GTDB taxonomy): domain Archaea; phylum Halobacteriota; class Halobacteria; order Halobacteriales; family Halobacteriaceae; genus Halarchaeum; species Halarchaeum nitratireducens. The sequence goes on from NZ_BMOQ01000009.1 coordinate 31,877, forward strand.
CGCCGCATCGGGATCATGAATAACACGCCGAGCAGACCGCCAAGAATGGCAACGGTTGCGGTGTCAATCATATCGATAGGTTCACCAAGGAAAGTAACACCTGCGATGGTGAAGATGACACCTGCTGCGAGCGCTTCGCCAGCCGATGTCATCGTCTGGACGATGTTATTTTCAAGGAGAGATCCGCCAATGCCAACGCGACGGAGGACATAAAATAGACCCATACTCATCACTGCTGCGGGAATAGAGGCGCTGATGGTCATACCGGACCGCATACCAAGATACATATTGGCGGTCAGCATAATCACATTAAGAACGAGACCAATTGCAACTGCCTTAACCGTGAGCTCAGCGACGGTCCGACTTGTCGGAATAGTGGGACTAGGTCCATCGCGAGCAGATTCGCCGATTCGGCTGCTATCGTTTGAGTGATTGCTTGGTGTGTCTGATGACATATGACTGCTAGGTGGGTTGCAGACGGTTCTAGCCGTATGGCTGGTACCATGACTGGCTAGTAGCGGCCTGCTATGTTTGTTTCGAGATAATGTACTTCAGTATATGTAATATGAGTTTTGAACTCAAGTTATTGGCTCCGGAATTGGGAGACAATCTGTATTTAATGAGGGAAGACCTGATTTACATTGGATTATATCAAATAATGATGTCATGTTGGTACGTAGATCTGGTATTTGTGCTGAAGACAACAGCCCACGGGGTCAGTTCTATCGTTGACCTCTCACGTTCGAGCGGACGCACTCGCGGACGTCCTCAACGAGGACCGTACCGACATCCTCGTCACCGCACTCCGTGAGTATCTCCAAGACGCAACGCATGACGATGCACTCGTCCAAGAGATTGCCGCTGCCTACTACGACGACGGGATCACCTACGAGCAGCTCAAGTCACTCGTTAGTGCCGAGGATGCCGCGAACAGCCGCGTGCTGAAAGAACAGCTCGACCAGGACTACATCGACGACGTCGCCGATCTCTAAATGACCGCGCTCGTCGCGGATACCTCTGCCCTCGTCAGTCTCGGAACAGCCGTCGGCCACGATCCAAACCCACTCGATCTCTGTTTCGACATCTACGACGTCCACGTTCCACAGAGGGTCAGTGATGATCTCCGGAAGATTGCGTCCTATGACGACGTACACGCCGACGCAGCGACGGCAGTCCTCGATCGGGACGATGCAGTCTCTGTGACAGCAGTGACGCTCGACGCCGACTTCCCACTCGATGACGGTGAGAACGCCGCCGTCACGCTCGCGAACGACCTTGAGGCAGCGCTCTTCCTCTGTGACGAGTTCAACAGCCTCGGTCTCGTTCATGCCTCACTCGCGGACACCCGTCTCGTGACAACGCCGACGCTCCTCTCAGTCTTCGTCCGGAACGACCAGCTCTCGTCGACGGACGCACTCGCGATACTCGATTCGATCAGTGACGTTCGGAGCTGGGAGACGAACAGCTACGTCAAGCGCGCCCGCACACTCCTCAACGACACGTAGACAGTGTCGCCCGATGCCTGGTCTCGGCATCTGATAGACAGTTTCAGCGAGAAAGGCTTCTGCAGTCTGACTCCAGACGGTGTTTTGCCTCGGTGAGGTCACGAAGCCGTCGCGTGATCGCGCGCCACTCACTCAATCGGTCGTAGGCCTCACCAAGGTCGTCAGAGTCGACGTCCGCGAGTACGACAGCGTCGGGCGAGGCCGCTTCGAAGGACGCCGCGAGGTCGCACTCTCGCTCGCGATACTCCCCGATCGCGTCCGCGATCGCCTCCGGCGTCTCGAACTCCCGCATCAGTTCGGTAATCCGGCGGAACTCGACGTACGCCTCATTACGCACGAAACGTACCGGGTCGTCCGTAGCTTTCTCGAGGATGCCGCGTTCGACGAGCCACTCGAGATGTGGCCGTACCTCCGCCGTCGCGCAACCCGCCCGCTCCGCAATCTCCATGACCGACGTCGGCGCCGTCAGCGCCATCCCAACCTCGGAGGCGCGCTCCGCCACCGTTCGCGCTTCCAGCCTCGTCTCCCACTCCCCAGTGAGGTCGAGATCCGGCGGGGTTTCCTCCGACATTACTCATCACTACGTCGTCGACCCCCAGTAGTTTGTGGGTGCTCGGCTTGCTGAACGGCAGAGTTGGAAGCGGGTACCGCTCGCTTCTTCACCGAATTTACTGGAAACGGTGGTGTGTCGAACGCTCCAATTAGTGGTCTAAACACCCTTGATAGACCGTGATCCACCGGTCTCGGTGAAGTGGCGCTCGAGGCGGGCACTCGGATCGCGACGACGGGTGAGTCATCGCGTCAAGCCCGACTGGGTGGTTCGATTCGCGCTTGACGTCGGCCTCCCTCGTAGAGGAGAAGAGTCAGTCAGTCGTCAGCTGTGTAGGCTCCGCTCCGGTGTTCGATTCGGTGAACTTCAAGGACGAGCGCGTCCCGGTCAAGGACACACGCAAGTCGATACTGCCCGACGCGAAGCTTCTCGAACGGGCCACCAGTCAGTGGTTCAAGATAGTCGTCCGGATCCCGCCATGGGTCGTCGACAATCTCGTCAAGCTTTGAAACAATCCGATCCTGAACGTGGTGTTCCAGATTGTCGAACTGCGTGGCAGCGCGTGGTGTGAACTTCCACGTCCACTCGTCATCCTTACTCCCCATCCGTACCGTCGTCCATCATCGCCAGCACGTCCTCACGAGACACAAGCTCCTCGTCCCCAGTCCGAAGTTCGTGTTCGCTTGCGGCAATCTGCTTCCAGCCCTCACGCGAGAACTCCGGATGCTTGACCGCGTCTCGTGCTGCATAGCGCAGGAATTCACTTCGTGAACTGAAGCCTTGTTCTTCCCACGTCGTGTCGATATCATCAAGGAACGCTTGCGTGAGTCGGAGATTAATTTGGACAGTCTCCGGCCCGTCATTCCCCGTTGAGCTTTCGGCATCAGACATGATATACTAGTGCTTTACGTCCGTATATTAGATAAACATTCCCCACGAGAGTCTAGCCCGTCAGACGCTGATGTACTCGAGGCTGGGTGTGCTGTCCGGGTCGTGTTAGACTCACAACGTCACTGAAGCCGATTAGTGGCACACTCGGTTGACCGGTGTGGCGTCGACGGTTCGCCGCGCTCGGCGCGTGCCGCCGGTCGCCTGCTCACGGTTCACGGTGTTCACCGTTCGCGTCGCTCGCGACCGACCAGTCCGGGCATGCGGGCGCTCTCCGCACCGCCCACGCCCGTTCCGGGCTAAAATGGATCTGGTCTCGACGCCAGCGCTTCACCCGTTCGGGTCCGGGGGACCGCGGCTAGGCCGCCCGCGACGGACGGGGTTGCGTCGCGGCGAACGGGGAATGCGCTGGCCGCTCGCTCCCGGCGGGTCGCCGCGCGCGGCTGGATAGTGGCCGCTGTGTCGAGCGCTCTCGCTCGCCCCCATAGGGGGCGAGGCGAAGGCGCGAGCGAGAGCGCAGAGACGTCACTATCGGTCGTGTGAGGAATGCCGCGATGTTGGAGCATCGCGGCGGGTCGGCGCGTGAGCGCCTTCGAGTAATACTGCAATGTCGAGTCAGAACGCGAGTCAGAAGGTTGTTTCGGTGGATGAACAGTTTGGCGACGAAGAGCGCGAGACAGTCGATGAGGATGGCTTCACGGTAGTTGCGGAGACGCCGGCGTTCCAGGCCACGGTCCAAGAAGAGACGCAGGCGAAGGTCGACGCGAACCACCCAGACGGAATCACGGACGCGAGTCAAGAGCGGATTCCCGGTGTGACACTTGCACAGGAGGAACGCATCAAGGCGCGTGAGGCAGAACTTGAGCGGATCAGCGCCCAGGCGGAGCTGGGCGAGCAGGAGGGACGTGCCGAGCGGGCGCGCGACGTCGCGGCCGAACGGAGTGCCGCGTGGACCAGGGCGTTCGAGCGGCGGGCGGCCAGCGTCGACCAGTCGCTGAGTCCCGACCACGACCCACGCGAGATGCTCTCCCAGGAGGAACTCGGGGCGGTGAACGAGCAAGCCAGTCGGTTAGCGGACGAGCTCGATGGGTGGTCGCGCGCGGCGATCAGCCGGCAGCTCGCCCAGGCGGTGCGCGACGGCGCGGACATCCCCAGCGCCGTCCTCGACGTGAAAGATGAACTCGAAGCTGCACCCGGACAGATCATCCCCATCAATCGCGTTGGCGATGTCGATCGGCAGGAGGTGAGTGTTCGCGGCCGGGTGAAGACGCTCTGGACGCCCTCGAGTGCAAAGATCGCCCAAGTCGGCCTCCTCGAAGATGACTCTGGGACGATCAAGTTCACGGTCTGGGAGAAGAGCACACAGCCGGCGGTAGCCGAAGGCGAGACCGTGTGCATTCGGGGGGCTGCCCGAAGCTGGTACCAAGGCCGGGTGTCCGTCACGTGTACCGGCTGGACCACCATCAACTTCCCTGAGCGCGGCCGATACTGGGAGTAACACGACCATCGCGGCCTCTTTCTTTTTGTCTGCCGAACCAGACCCAGACCCCACCGCCCCACCCTCCGCTCCGTGCTCGCTCCCACAGAGTCGCTGCGCGCGCAGCCACGACCAGGGTATAATGCTCGTGTTCGTGAGGACCGACGCCATCTCAGTCGACTTCGTGGACTTCCATGTGTAGTGTCGAGTGGGTCGTCACGACGCTCCGTGAACACGAGCGTGCGACCACGTCCGAACTCGCGGAAGCGAAGAGCACTTCCAAGCGTCACGTCGCGAAGACGACCGCTCGACTCGTTGACGCCGAACGCGTCACCACTCGCGAGAGCGTCGGCGCGCACGGCGCCATGGTCTACGGGGCAGACAGCGAAACCGTCGACGTCGTGAACCACGGCGCCAGGGAGATTGCGAACGATGCAATATCGGGGTCCTATACGTAGACGTTCGCGATCCGCGAGCCGGATGCACCGGACACCCGGTCGCAGGACCGCCCCTGTCGCACTCGCCCACGGTCTACGGACACTCACGCGAGCAATCTGGACAGACTCTGGACGGGATAGCACTGTTCGGGGGCCCGCGCGGGCCGCCCCGAGTAGCGAGAGCCATCGTCGTGAGCGCTACTGCGCGTTCGCCAGCTTCCGCGTCGCCAGCGTGCTCAAGTGGTCCCAGTTCCGGCCAATGGTCCACTTCTGCTTCGTCGCGCCGTCACGCGGGTCCCAGTGATACAGGCGCGTGACCGTCTGGCCCCAGTTCTTCTCAAGACGCACGAGCGAGACGCGACGTGTAGGTTCCTTCCGGATGGGCAGATGCTCTTTCACCGTGTAGAAATCGTCGATGGGAAGGACACCGGTGGGTGTCTCACCGCCGTACTGCTCGAACATCTCGACTGCATCCCGTTCCGAGTCCCAGTACTCCGGGCGAACACGCCACGTGTGCTCAGGGCGATTCTTCGAGTTGTTCGGCGGGTAGCGCTCTAGCCGGAGTCGGACCTCTCCTGTGTCGTGGACACGATCACGAACAAGACCAGTCCACCAGCCGTTCGATTCGTCAACGGCCGTCGCGTTGATCACGGTTCGAGCGAGGTCGGCGCGCTTCGGCGGGCAGGTCATTGCATTTGCATCGATGAGTTATATCACAGTAAATACGTCTAAACCTGCAGTACAGGCCCTATACCCAAACTCCACGATTCTCTCAAATAGTATATGTATTTGTTCCGTTGTTTGCCGCCTGCCAATTCGCGCGCATTTCGCGCTCGTGCGCGCACGGTCGCGCGAAACACGCGCGCGAAGGAGGTGGGTCCCAAGGGGGGTACAGCAGATTCCGTCAGCAGTGCGATATCGCACCGATCTATGGTATATAAATGAGTGCGAGATACCCTGCCAGTTGACAGGGAACAACTGCTCTTCCTCGTCGAACTAGAGCGCTGACCGGCGTGGTCGCACAGGGGACGCGGAATATATACGCGAGCGTGGTGTGTTATATGAGACCACACTGTCCAAGCTGCGGTGGCTCGGTGAAGCGCGAGCACTACTACTGCCGGCAATGCGGCCATCCGCCAGCCAGTAGCGAGGACAGTTGTTCTTGGACAGATGCCCGTATTGGTGATTCTTTATAATAGTACCACCACGAGCCCACACTACTCGGATTCAAGGAGGACGACGGCAAACTCATTGAGGACTGTGACTATCACGACGTCGTCGCGACGCTCGAGATGGCGCAGAAGGGCGAGCTCTCGAAGCGGGAGGCCGCGAAGCGTCTGGGGTGCTTGCGGTCGACTATTGGATGGGCGCTGAAGCGATCGGAACGATACGGAATCTGATCTAGAGCGATGAGGGCCGGTAGCTGCGCTTCGTGTGGCTAGTCACTGCCAGACTCAGCTGCCTGACCAGTAAACAGGTCCTGGTGCTCATCGCGGATGTACTGGAAGGAGACCGGCGGGCGGAAATTCTTGACCTGCTCCTGCGGGTCGATAGGATTCGATAATCGGTGGACGTCTGAGACCTCGATCGCGTATCCGGTCTCTGCCCCCTCGAAGTAATCCATGAATCGAGACCGGTCCGTAATACCGGAATCGGGGCCATAGTCGCGCCAGAGTTCTGCCGGAGTGCCTTCGGCGATCCCGTTCAAAGTGAACGACCCTACGATCTTCTGCACCGGGGCAGATGCGTACATGAAGACCGTATCGACCGTGGAGGGATCACTGAAGCGGGTCTTCCGAAACTCGTACCGCTTCTCCTCGCCGAGTATTTTCTCAGCGAATTCGGGTTTAATGGACAGTAAAACGTCCATCTACGCCTCCATTTTCGCGGACGTACTGGTAGCTCGGTTCATCAATCTCTTGAATAGTCTGCGGAGGGCCCGATAAAACATCGCCATTGAGTAGCACCTGATAGTGAAGTGGGTTCGCGAGATCGAAGTGCCACTTGAAGAGTATCACCGTCGTGGGTGACTCGACCTGCTCATCGATCTCGTGGTTCGTGAAGACCGAGCGCTCGCCGACGAGTTCACGAACCTCGCTGGCATCGGTGACCCCGTACTTTACTTGCTCACAGACACCGATGGAAGTGAGCTCCTTGTGGTCGTGGGTACGGTAGAACAGAAGAACGTCGTTTGCCTCGATCTGACGCGTGTTCGCGTGAGAGAGATACGCCTTCTTGATGGCGTTCCCCTCGGACAAGAGATCGCCGCTGAACTCGGATAGACGTGGTTGGCGATTCTTGTATGTCGGAAATAGTCGTCCGTGGAACTGAGGTTGAATCGGGACGACAAACTTGCTCACCGATGGTCCGTCGTAGAAGCTGGGATAGAAGCGCCGATGGACCTCGAACGGATCCGGATCATCGCCAGGCCCAGGAGTAACCCGCTTAACGAAGACCGATTCACCAGTCGTCGTCTCCGACGCCTTCTGGAAGCCGTATTCCGCGATAAGGTCGACGAGATAGTCGTTCGGCTCCACGTGATGCGTGAGGTAGATCTCCTCCAATTCGTGCTCTACTGCCTCGCGTATCGCGATGCTCACGAGGAGCTCCCCGATCTTCGATCCCCGGCGATCAGACGCGACCTTGAGAGTACAGATCTTTAGCCGGTCACGCTTCCCGAGTTCCGGTTCCTCACCGATAACTTCGGCTTCGTTCGGCTTGAGGATGAGGACCGCACCGAGTGCGTCATCGTGACTCCAGTTCACGTACGCATCGCGCTCATCGGGGATGCTCTCGAACCAACTTCGGAAGTCGTAGTCGTCCTTCAGCGAATCGAAGATCGGGTCGTCGATATCGAGGTCCCCCACCTGCCGCTTCTTGATAGAGGGGGGCCCCTCGTATGCCGGTCGTTCTTCCTTGAACCGACGTCTCGCGTCCTCGATAGAGAGTACATCACTCTCGATCCCGAGAGACTCAGCCTTGCTGTGGATGCCTTTGTCCTCCGTCACGAGCAGGTCGACACGGCCGTCGAAGACGGTGTAGAGGAGGGCATTATCCACTTCGTCGTTGAATTGCTCTGCCTCCCGGATGTGCTTGCGGAACTCTGTCGACGACGCGTTCGGATATGACGGGAAACCAAGTTCAGCGTACGTCGCGATTTTGGACTCCGCCGTCTCCCGGCCCTCGTCGTTCTCGTAGTTCCGGATCTCTTGTTTCGAGAGGGGGTGAACGAGTATCGTGTGCCCCTCGGTCTTCAACAGGTTTTCCAGTTCCTGTAGCGGTTCCGGGACTCGCCAGTCCCCCTCTCGTTGAATGAATACGTTCGTGTCGATGAGCACATCCATTGGTGGACTCTCGAATAGTTGTCTCATTTATGGTACTGTCCTAATATAAATTATCGGTCGGTTCTCGCCGAGTAACCCATGGGTGCTCTAATCAGTGCTCATAGCGCGGGCTGGATGTGGTGAACAGCGAGGATTGAGAAAGACTGTATCGCGTTCTTTCAGCTGGAGGCGAAGAGGTGGACTCGCCTATCCCAGCGTCTGTTGAGAAACGAGCTTCGGACCGTTTCGTTCGTCGTCCCCCTCACTCGTGGGCCGCTAACTGGGTGGTCTCGGAATCGGCGTGGCTTCATTCCTGCTCAGAGGAACTATTCAACACGGCAGATTCGAACCAGATGCTGAACCCACATACCGCCTTAGTCTAAGTAAAGGTTATAACAGTCCGGCTGAGTGATGTGACTATCTAGATGACCCGAAAGACCATCGGGCAGAATACCGGACACTCCGGCCGCGTGAATTTGTCGGGACCTGAACTCGACAAATTCGACGCCGACGTCGGTGACGAGATCAAAGTCGAAATCGCCGAGTCCAAGGAAATTGCTCGCGCCCTCATCGACAACAGCGACCACGACGAGTTCGTCATCGTGTCCAAACCCACAACCGAAACGGAGTCTGATTCCCATGAGTAACAGCGAATACCCCAACCTCTTCGACGCTTGCACCCCCCGCGACGACGTCCTCGACGGAACACTCCAAGAGGACGAGTTCGCAGCAAGCCTTGCAACCGTTGCCCACGCTCGCGAGGAAGCTCCCCCAGTCTATCGCGATACCGAGCTCTTCTTCGATATGACGTACCCCACGGATGGGCTCAAGACGCTCCTCAGCAATCTCACAGGCCGCTTCCTTGCCAGCGGGGGCTACGACAGCAACGAATACACAAGCAGTATCCTCTGTCTCGACACCCGCTTCGGTGGTGGAAAAACGCACGATCTCATCGCGTCCTACCACCTCGCAACTAACCCCACGGCAGCCAACGACCTCGGTCGACACCTCCTCCCGGGCGACGAAGAGTTCGCGACGGCGTATCAGGACGCGGCCACAGACGGACTCGACGTCGACACCGCCGTCTTCGTCGGTGGGCACGTCGACGCACAGAATGCCCGTAGTGATCGGACGGATCCCGACGCGCCGAACACGCGGACGATGTGGGGCGAAATCGCTTATCAACTCTATGGCATCGAGGGCTACGAACTCCTCAAGGGGTACGACCAGGAACGAAACGCACCTGGACAAAACACACTCAAGGATCTCTTCGACCTCGGCGACGGCCCCGCACTAGTCCTCGTCGACGAAATCGCGGCGTATCTCGAGAGCGCATCCGCCGTTGAGGTCGGCGGCGCGACGCTCGCAAGCCAAACGCTGAGCTTCATCCTCTCACTCCTCGAAACAGCGTCCGAATCTGACGACGTCACTATCGTCTACTCAATCGCCGACACAGCCTTCGAGGACGAAGCCGAGGACGTTCGTGGGCTCATCGACGAACTCAACCAAATCGGCCGCCGCCAGCACAAGACAGTCACACCGACCGACGAGAGCGAGGTCGGCCAAGTCCTCCAGCATCGGCTCTTCGAAGAAATCGACCCCGACGACGCAGCGACGACCGCCCAATCCTACTTCCAGCTCTACACAAACAGCGACCGACAATTCCCACAGGAGGCAACGGACGCGAGCTACGTCGATCGACTCGAACGCGAATACCCCTTCCACCCGACTGTCATCGACACGCTCACGGACAAAATCGACTCTATCCCGAAGTTCCAACGTACGCGTGGCGCACTGAAGCTCCTCGCTCGCGCCGTCTACTACCGCTGGAACAACCAGCCTGAACACTACGAGCGCCATTGGCTCCGCCTCTACGACCTCACGCCCGCTGACGACGCACCCAGTGGGAGCATCAACTCGACCCTCCACGAGTCACTCTTCGAGTTCGTCGACCTCAGCTCGGCTGTCTCCGCCGACATCTACAACGATGACGGGACCGCCCACGCCCAGCTCGAAGATCGGAAATGGACAGAGAAGGGAATCCCGCCGCTGGGCTCGCATATGACGACGGCCGTGCTCTGGCATAGCCTCGCCTACGGCGAGCAAGCGACGGGGCTCACACGGGCCGAAATGAACGAAACGCTCGGTCACCCCGATATTCGGTTCGATAACTACGACTCCGCGTTGGACGCGCTCGGTGGAGCGGACATGAGCGTCGCGTGCTACTACCTCTACGACGAGGAGCGCGTCCGCTTCAAATCCGACCCGAACCTCATTCGGATCATCGACCAGCGCGTCGACAACACGCCCGACGCGCAAGCGCGCTCACGCTTCGAAGCCCGACTCGAGAGTGAGACGGGAACCGGCGCGTTCGAGCCTGTACTCTATCCGGAATCTCCAGCTGACCTCCCGGACAAGGCCTCGACGCCGCAGATCGCCGTGATGCACATGGATACAGCGCCTGTCACCGAAGAACTCCTTAACGACGAGAGTAACGAGGAGTCCATTCCGGAGAAGGTCCAGTCGCTGTACCAGAAGTCTGCGTCAAAGCAGGGTGGTGATGTCCAGAGTCGGGTCTACAAGAATTACGTCCTGTTCCTCGCACCGGACGACGAGCGTGTACGGAGTGCCGTCGACGAAGCTCGGCACCTCGAAGCCATCGAGGCGCTCCTCGATGACTCTCAGCGGACGGCAGACCTCTCAGAGGACCAGATCGAGGAACTTCGCGAGCGTCAGGAGAAGAAGTATGGCCTGCTCGGGGAACTTGTCCGTGGAGTCTATCGCCATCTCTACTACGTCGACCGCGACGGACTCACGCACATTACAATCAACGCGACCGAGGCGAACGGCGGCACCTCGCTCGTTAATGCAGTCGAAGAAACCCTCGACGACCGCCTGATTCGGGCTGACGCCGATGCAAAGGGCGTCGCGTTCTTCAAGCAGAAACTCTGGCAGCGGACGCAGGACTCGATGACGACGCAACAGCTCGTCGAACAGTTCGCCAAGAAGCCAGGACTCCCATACCTCCTGAGTACGAAGCCGCTGCGCAAGACCGTCGCGAAGATGGTTGACGAGGGCGGCTACACCTACTGGGACGCCGAGACCGAGACCGCTTACTGGGACGGTGACGCCGATGACCACCCCGAGAACTGGCGGAAGCGCACCCCGTTTGCTGACTCGCCCGATGTTCGCACCTCGATCAAAGACACCGACGTGAAGATCGGGAACGACTACGTCATCTACACGGGTATCGAAGCCCTCCTCGACGTACATCACGACTCGATTCGGCCACCGGAAGCGTCCGAGGTCGAGTGCGCCGAGGACGGCTGTACCACGATGGTTGAGCCCTCCGGCGACGGCCCAGCGTACTGTGAGGAACACCAGAAGCCCCCAGAGAAGGCTCGCTGTCAGAGCTGCGGCGAGGAGTACGACGAGAGTGAACTGAATGCCCAAGGAATCTGTCCCGACTGCGCGAAGCCCTCGGGCTGGGACACAGCGACAAGCCAGATGGCGGCGTCGCGGGCGTTCAACGAGGTACGAACCCATGCACTCTCCAAAGCAACGTCGGATGGCGCACCAGGCGTCTCACAGGTCACCGTCGAAGTGATGGGCGAGGATCGACTCTCAAAGGGCTCGTTCATCGCTCAGCGGGATGCCTTCACTGACCGGTCGGACGCGGTCTCAGTCCGAATGAGCTACGACGTGAAGACGTCGACGGGAACGAGCTACAGCGCGAGCTACCAGGGGAGTCTCGACGACTTCTCGCGCGTGACGAACCAGCCCGACCCGTTCGGCGAGTCGTTCAACGTCACGCTGAAGTTCCGGGTAGACCTCGATGAACCCGAACCGATAACCGGCGCCGAAGACGACGTGCTCGCAGAACTACAGGCGGGCCTCGGTCAGACCAATATCGACGTGAAAGTTCAAGCCAGAGGACCGGCCGAAGTACCCTCTGAGGCAACACAATGAAGACGGGACTCGACTCCACGCAAGCCAGCACGGCGACCGAGGACGCGCCAGTGTCCTCCTTCGGGAGTAGCGTCTACGGCGGACGGCCGACGTTCGCGATGACGCGTCGCGAAGAGGCGCACGGCGGCGAGGTCACGCTGTACGAACTACTCCCCGAAGAACAGGCAGCCGCGCGTCGCGACCGACTCGAACGTCGCGGGCGTTCGCTCACCGTCGAGTCCTTCGAGGAGGTCTTCGAAGATTCATCGGCCGTGGAGGCGACGCGCTGGGAGTGGAAGGGATGGACGGCCGTGAAGATCGCCCGTCTCGACGGCGGACGCTTCCGCTCCCTCTCCCCACTCATCAAGGATACTGTCGACGGCGCGGAACTCGATCCCACAGCTGTGACCTCTAGTGGGGCGGGCGACCTCTTCCTCCCGGAGACCGTCGGTGTACGTCTGGCACTCGCGTTCCGCGGCATCAAACCGCTCCAGCGTGTCGACAGGATGCGTGCCCTCTGTCGCGGCATCGCCCGTATGGGTGACGAGGAGTGTTACTACTGGCACGCGAAGTGTCGCGCCCCGTCCAGTCCGAACGGCGAAAAAGCCCTGCGAACCCTGCTGACTGACCACCTATGAGTGAACACAACGACGACCTGAAACCGCTCGCTATCGAGGGAAAGCTCCCGCTGAAGCCAGTGGGGATTGAGAACTTAAAAGAGGCAAATCCACAGCATATGCCTCCGCACAGATATTTACACCCGTGGTTTGCACGGAGGCCTACCCCGGCATCTAGGTTGGCAATCCTCGCGTCAGTCCTTCCGGCGGACACCGGCTCTGATGAGCTTTTAGAACTCATGCAGGTCGGTCCAGAATCTGGCATCGAAGGCAATATCTCGAAGTACGTCGAGGAAAAGAAATCCTCAGAGGACGACCGTAGTGGTACGCTGCAAGAACACTATGGCTACCCACGGCCGTTCACACGATCTCCTACCCCAGACGAGGTGGAGGACCTTCACAGAACTCTACGGGAACGGTGGAATGGAAAGGTCCCAACTGTTTTTGACCCGACAGCTGGTGGGGGCGTCATCCCATTTGAAGCGCTACGTTACGGGCTTCCTACAACGGCTAATGAGCTGAACCCGGTCCCGACGTTGATCCTGAAGGTGATGCTGGAGTACGCACCAAAGGCAGGCTCCCTGAAACAGGAAGTCGATAAGTGGGCATCGGAGATAGATCAGACAGCTGAGAGTCAGTTGGAAGAGTTCTTCCCGTCGGTCCGCCCAAACCAGACCCCGTCGCATTATCCGTGTACTTACACAGTAGATTGCCCCGAATGCGGCTGTGATATTCCACTGGTGAAGAAGTGGTGGCTTCGAAAAAGCTCCGCATCTAAGGGGATCGCAGCCAAACCAACGGTCACGGACACTGGGACGATTTCCTACGAGTGTGTAACGCTTCCAGACGACATTACGAAAGAGGAATTTAATCCTCAAGATGGTCCCCACTCAACCGGAGGCGCCGAATGTCTCAATTGCGGTGTCGTAATGGAATCGGACAAGATCCGCAGTCGTTTCCACGATGAAGAGTTTGATTACGAAATCTATGGTGTGAAATACACCAAGGAAGGTGGAGGGTCTGGTTTCCGTGCTCCGACTCAGGAGGATCAAGAAGCGATGGAAAGTGCTTCTGAGCGGGTTACATCTGATTTCGAGCTCCATAGCCTACTCACTACTGAACGGTACATCGGCGATGAAGATCGTGCAGGACCTTACGGTGTCAGGGAGTGGCGAGATGCCTTCAGCCCCCGGCAACTGGTCTCTCATGCAGAATACCTAAACGCGTTCGAAGAGGTTCAGCCGAAAATACAGAAGGAATACGACGAAGAAACTGCTGAGGCGATTTTAACACTCCTCGCACTAGTCTCCAGCAAGGCAGTCGACCGAAATATCCGGTTTGCCCCTTATGATACAGGGAAAGGCTATCCTGCGAATGCGGTTGGAGGGAAGCACTTCACGCTTCAGTGGTCTTTTGTAGATAATAACCTCTCCTCAGGAGACCAGTGTTATAGTGACATGATTGATAGGGTGGTCTCCTCGTACGAGGATCTTGTCTCCTATGTTGAACACATTGATGACCCAGAAATCACGGTTCTCAATGAAGACGCAACCAGCCTATCAATTGACGACGAATCTATACAGGCAATCGTAATTGATCCGCCATACTATGACAGCATTATCTACTCCGAGATGTCTGACGTGTTCTATGTTTGGCTGAAGGAGTACCTTGGAGAGGTCTATCCCGGACTGTTTGACTCCGATCTGTCCAATAAGGACGACGAAGCAGTCGCAAATATTACTGAGTTTGAGGATATTGCTGGCGGGAGTACGTCTAAGCGCGAATTGGCAAACCAAGACTATGAAGAGAAGATGAGCAATATCTTCTCTGAACTCAACCGCACTTTGGAATCTGGAGGAGTGATGACTGTGATGTTTACCCACAAAGAAACTGACGCGTGGGATACGCTCACAATGTCTCTCATAAATTCAGGATTTACTATTACATCTACACATCCGATTACGAGTGAGATGCCCCAACGGACGGACACCCGTAGTGGTGGATCTGCTGAGACGACCCTCCTACTCACAGGCCGCAAACCCCACGAAGAACGTGACCCCGAAAGCGCAATACCAACCCTCTGGAGTGATGTTGAGGCCGACACGCGAGCGGCCGCAAAGGAGGCCGCTCGTGACCTCCTCGAGTCCGGGGTGTCCCTGACCAAGACCGATGTAATCATTTCGGCGTTCGGTCCGACGCTCCGGGTCTATGCTGACGCCTACCCCGTCGTCGACGACCAAGACGAGGAGGTCCCTCCGAGAAAGGCCCTCGAAACGGCACGGGAGGCAGTAACCCAGATTCTCGTCGACGAGTACCTGGAGGGGATGGACGTCGACAACCTCGATGATGTTACCGAGTGGTACATCCTCTGCTGGCTTGTTCACGAGGCTGAGACGTTCTCCTACGACGACGGCCGCCAGCTTGGACTGGGCATCGGCGTCGACATCGACGAGATCAAGCGCTCGACGAAGACTTGGCGCAAGAGTCGCGGCGACATTAGCCTCCGCGGGCACGACGGCCGCGTGCAGAACATTAACGAGAAGCCCGAAGACCGGTCCAGTCGCCTGCCGGTTGACCCCGACGACCTCTCGTTCCCGCGTTCGCTGGACGCCGTCCACGCCGCGATGCACGTCTACGACAAGCGCGGCGAGACCGAGACCATCGAGTGGCTTCGGGAACGCAACTTCGACTCGGACAGTCAGTTCAAGGCAACGCTGAAGGCGCTGCTACAGGTGCTTCCGCACAACCACGAGGACTGGGAACTCGCTCGTGACCTCGCCGTCGGTCGAACGAGCGACGTGCTCGACCTCGACTTCAGCCCGAGCGTCTTCGCCGAGAGCGGCGACGACACGATGCAGACCGAGCTGTCCGAACACAAGAACTAATCACACCCACAGATCCCCCCAGACTCCATGCTTTCCGAGATATTTGACGATTGGACGCTCAGCGACGCGAAGCTCCTTCGTACGGACGTACGCGGGACCGAATACGAGCCGGTCGACGTCGAGGCCGCGGCGTCGAGAGCGAAAGAGAAACTCGGTATTCGCATCCCGGAGAAGAACGGGTACGTCGTACCGCTGTTCGCGACGCACGAACCGACGCCAACAGACGAATACGTCATCTACCGACCCGAGAAGGGGCACATAGGCTGGCACGACTCAGGATTCGGCATCGGCGGAGCCGAGCGGTTCGCCAACTGCGAGCAGCTGAGTGAGAACGAGATCGGACACCGGCTTCGGTTCTGGCTCGACGAACACCGCTCCGAAGTCGAGTTGGACATTGACGAGTCGGCGCTCCCCAACGAACGAATCCATCCGACGGAGCGACTCGGCGAGGATGCGCGACAGGAGTTCTTCGATGATTTGACCGGTTTCGTCGACTCCGAGCGAGAGGCCGAACGCCGAGGGAACTGGGAGCAGTACGAGGATATCGGTCTCGAGGACGCTATCCGTCGAGATCGGGTTTCGGGTCCGTTCATAAGCCTCGGGTCGACCTCCAAGGAGGGTGAGACCCTGTACCGGTACCAGTTTGCAGACGACGAGGACTCGGAAGACGACGATGTCGTTAACCTTCGCGATGACGAGGGGATATTTCCCGGGAACCGATGCATCCTCGACGTCGAATCCGACGATCGACACTTCCCGATCGAAGTCGAGGTCCGGTCCGTCACCGACCCCCGGATCACGATCCGGCCCGTGTGGGAGAGGATTCACGACCGGAGTGCAGTCGAGAAGACCCTCACCAGCGACGAGGCGGAGGTGTGGGTGCACGAGCTACTGAACCCAGTCCCGTACGACAGACGCGTCGACGCGATCGATCGAGTCGAGCAGAACGATTGGAAGCGTGACCTGTTGACTGGCGACCGCCCCATCGAGTACTCTGTCAACAAGTATGCACCACCAAATCCCGGCCTCGAACTGAACGAGTACCAGCGACTCGCCCTCGTCTGGGCCGATAGTGCGGAGGATGTCGTGTGTATCCACGGCCCCCCAGGGACGGGGAAGACTCGGACCCTCACTGCCTACGTCAGACACGCCGTGTCACGTGGCGAGTCTGTCCTTGTGACTGCACACTCGAATCAAGCCGTCGACAACCTCCTCGTCGGCGACAGCTCACTCGGAACGCCCGAGGATGGGACACTACACGCGATGGCACAGGACGACGACATCGACCTGTCTATCGCACGCGTCGGGAACAACTCTCGAAACAGGGTCGTTCAGAACTACTACACCGATCGGTCAACGAGCGAGGCCGACGTCGTCGCCGCGACAACGAGCGGCACCGCAATCTTCGACCAGGACGAGTTCAACGTCGCGGTCGTCGACGAGGCGACACAGGCGAGCCGACCAGCGACGGCGATCGTGTTGAACAGCGCTGAAAAGCTCGTCTTAGCTGGCGACCACAAGCAGCTACCACCGTACTGCGCCGACGAGACGAAGAAAGAAGAGGACATGCACATCTCGCTGTTCGAGTATCTCCTCGAACGGTACGACAGGGCGCTCTCGGTGCTGTTGCAGAAACAGTACCGGATGAACGGGGAGATTGCCGCATTCCCCAACGAGGCGTTCTACGACGGGAAGCTCGAGACCGCCGACCGGAATCGCGACTGGTCGATATCCGACCTCAAACCGTTCATAGGTGTCGATATCGACGGGAAAGAGAAGACGCCTAGCTACGGGAATTCGTACTACAATCCGGACGAGGCGGAAGCGGTCGCGAAACAGGTCCAACTCTTAGCGCAGAGTGGGGTCGCCTCGGAGAACATTGGCGTCATTTCTGCATACAGCGGTCAAGTATCCAAGATCATCGATCAAGTGAACCACCTCGACATCGAGGACACACGGGCGGTCAGTGTCGACACTGTCGACTCGTTCCAAGGTGGTGAGAAAGAAGCGATTATCGTCTCGTTCGTCCGTAGTAACGATGACGGATACAGCGGCTTCCTAGAATTCCCCGACGAAGGCCCGCGTCGCTTGAACGTCGCACTAACTAGAGCACGGAAACGCCTCGTGTTGGTTGGGGACTGGGAGACGTTAGGCACGTGTGCGCCGCATCGTTCGAGTGAGGAGAGCTGTGCTGAACTCTACGAGCAGTTAGCGACTCACATTCGGTCGCGTGAGAGAATGCTCTCGATGAGAGAGTGAGAGCTACTCTCGAACACTGACTCGCCGACCGACGAGATACCCTTGTCCGGCTTGGAGACGGACACGGATCGTTTCGCCGAGTGTTCCACCCTCAATGTGTACTTGGTGGTTCTTGTAGTGCCCCATCGTATCTCGGGTACCACCGTCAGACTCGACAGTCACTTCCACGACCTCCCCTTCGAGTTCAGACTGTGGGACCCCATTACTCGAAGATCGAGATGAGTGTGACGACGTGTTCGACTGTCCGTCGCTGACTTCTACAGTCGATCGCTGATACGATTCCTCGGATCGGACTTCGCCATTGACGATTACGTTACTGTTCTTCCGCGCGCGGTCGTGGAACGTACCTTTGCTATCACCGACGTCGCCCGGCATCGACTCTCCAGTATCGTACGCCGGATCGTTGCGGTGCCCGTACCCGTAGCGATCCTTGTTATCTCTACTCACACAAGGAGTGTGTTTCCTTTGTAATATAGGTCTGCGGGATATATTCTCGTGTGAGTGGTGTTGTATTCAATCGCCGACAACAGAATTCGAAACGTATTCCTACGATGAAACTGACGTCATCAGCCCAATAGAACGCAGCTTCTTTACCTGGTCTCACTGCACACCAGGAGAATCTGGAATCCGACGCGGCTACAGAGATGGCAAGATAAGCGGTCATCCTGACCCGAGCTCAGTCCGAACGTCTTCACCAATAACGGGGCCATACAGTAGAGCAGCCCAAACACCTAGTTATTTAGCCTTTCACATTCGTAATTACACTCACTATCACCTGTTGCACCAGTTCCTAGAGGCTCTAGTTGCGAATCAGTCGTAGAGATATCATCCGAGAATTCGGCACCTCCATCTTTTCATCTCCGAGTTCATCTGCGTCAATAAATGAGCCAGCATGGATAACCTCATGAACGATATCCAGCTCCTCAGAGCGAACGTTCGATCTCAAGATATATCTGAAAACGCGGGATACTTACAAAACCCGGCCCCGATGAAGCCGGTTCCCTGATGACAGAGCCACTGTGGAAACTACGGGGGCTTATCGGAGATACGTGGTTCCAAAAATCTGTTCTCGGACTTGGAGTAGCCCGTACCCGACTCCCATCACAGGGCTAGCGCAGCTAAGAATCCGATTATGGCACTTACGACCATACCCGCTAGAGCTGGCACTTCAGCTATAAATCCTTCTCAACAGTAAGGTGAAGTCGGGTCTTCAGTACAACCGCTATAGGATATCTCTCATTGAATGGTTCTACAGGGCTGTTTCATTCGGTGGACTGCTTGAGCTTCTTGTTATTCATCGTAGTCTTGCACGTCACGGTCTTTGTTCCGGGTGTCGAGTTCTTGGATCAGCCTCTTCTTGATTCGTGCACAGGACTCGGCGTCGAACTCGATATAGCCACCGTCAGCGGATAACTCAGATATCACTTCTTGACGGAACGTTTCCATCACCCCGGAATACTCACGGAGGAACGTATAATTCGATTCGAAGATGTCGTATAGGTCAAGTAGATGCTCAACCCTGAGGAAGATAATCGGGACTTCGAGATCGGTATCATCTCCTTCTACCAGGGTGAACCAATCGCGAACGCGCTCTACCGTCGGCTCGAACTGCCCCTCCCGAAAAATATCGGAAACGAAGATATGGGCGTCGATCGGATCACCCCGCTTGAGGACATCTGAGATATATTCCCGGTTGCTTTCCTCCAACACATAGTATACGACTTTGTCTTTCTCAGTGGAGCGAATGTTGTACCCGCGAACGTCCGTCGTGAGCTTGGGATCGTAGCCCCCGACCCAATAACTCTGATCTCCATCGGGGATAATTAGACAGCCATCTGTCTCTTTCCGTCCTTCTCTCCCCCAGCGTTCTGTGAAATTGAATATCGATTTCAGGAGGTGGAAAACATCTCTCTCGAACTTCTTGGCAGAGTAGCCATCGAGGAAGTCGTCTTCTGGACCGTCCTCAGAGCCGTAGTGTTCCAGAATTCCAGTATCGACTTTCGATTGAAGTTGTCTGAGGCTCTTCGCAGCCTTCTTCGATCTCATTCGATACCGGTCCTGCGCTCCCCGGTGGCTTTTCTCGACCGCCTCAACGAGCAGGCCTCCAGGGTCATCAGACCGAAGGAGGTCGATGAGATTGATCGTCCCAAAGCTCTCCAGCTCTTGTTCGAATGCGGTGCCGTACGTGACGAACACCGTATTCAACAAGTATTGTCCAATTCGCTGTGGCTTATGGCTTGAGAGCGGATGTATGAAGTATTCGTACCGATAGTCTTGGGTCGCCTCCAGTCCACCCTGGCCTGAATCCTGGGTACGTCGAAAGAGAGTTCGAATGTATTGGCTAGTGCCGACCTCTGTCTCCTCGATGTGGACACCTTGGAGTTTCACGTCGCGCTCGTCACTGACAACCGTTGTGTCGATGTCGCTAAATTGGCTCAGAACGTCCTCGAATATCTCCTCGTGATCAATGGATAGCGTATCCATTGGCTCGAAGGATTCGTTTCCACATTCCTCGCAGACACCCGGCTCTTCGTCGTATTCTGTTCGACAGCCCCAACAGACGAATTGATTCCCCTCCTCATAATTGAGATATGGATCGATGAGTTCCTGATCGTGGTCCTCAAGTTCGTCATAGTAGGTATCGTATGCCTCATTGCTACCCGAGAGGATCTGATGAAGGATGAAGTCCGTCTGGTACTGTAAATGATAGGGATATACCTTCTCAAACGAGATGTTGAACTTAGACTCAATTACCTCTTTGATGGCTTCCGTTTCCTCGTCGTCAATGTAGCTGGCCTGTATCTCGAATGAGAATCCTCTGTTAAGGCGTTCTACTTTGATCTTTGCGATGTTATCGCTCCGTTGATCCCTAAATTTGAGATACGCTATTTTCGAGGCAATCTGTGGGGAGACGACAGTCGGATTGATACTGTCATCCTGCAGGTCATCTTGTACGCCAGAGGAATTTCTGATAGTGAGCTGGGATCCATCAGGTAATTTACTCTGCCTAAATCGGACCTCTACCAGGTCAAGTGATTCTAGTTCCTCTCCAAATATCTTCGAGAGATCATCTAAGACAGATTCATCAGCACGCTCTTTCAGAACTTTCTGAGCAGTTCCTTCCTCAGCAAATTCGGAGCCGAGCTGATTCTGACGACGTTTTTGTCCCCGAATCTCTAAGAGAGTTGGCTCAATCAACCGGCCGAACAGCGGAGACCAATCGTCGTCCAGATAGCTTCGTACAGTTTGGTCTGACTCACGTGGGCGAGAGACCTGTTTTCGAACCCAGATAACTATCAAATCCCGCTGTAGTCGGTCAACGACGAAATTAGACTCGGGTATCCTCTCTAATTCTTCTTCTACATCTGCAGGGACCTCAAACTCGAACCGGTCTCCTGGACTCTTTTGCTGCCATTTGCTTTCTGCCCAGACGGTAGAGAGAACCGTCTCTGGGTCACTATCATCTGATTGGAGCTCGCTGAGAAGTCCTTGCTTGGATCCGTACACTGAGTCTATGATGTCACCGTCTCTCCGATAGATCTCATTGAGTAGATTTTCGTCAGTCCGCTCGCTGCTGCTCATATTATCGTATTTCCGGCCAAGCAGCAGTCTCCAAAATTCGTCAGAGTCCGGGAGGTTCATACTGGAGTCATCTTCTGCTCCGCCTCCAGACTGAGATGACATAACAACCCATTCGAGTCAGGATATAAAATACCTTCCTAGCTACAGGTTCCGCCAGTGAGGCACGGCTTTGCTTCTGTACGTGATGCAGAGGGGGTGATTAAGTATCAGCATCAATAACGGAAAGTCGTATTACCGATGGCCGATCTTCCGGATTACAATTGGCAGTCTATCTACGAGAGTCAACCCGCCACAAATGGCTCAAATCTCGTCAACGAGTTCTATATCCCGGCTCTCGAACGAAGCGTTCGCTACGACCGAGTTGCAGGCTACTTCTCTAGCAGTGCCCTCGCCGTTGCGGCTCGCGGCGTCCACGCACTCGTGGAAAATGATGGTGAGATGCGACTTATTGTCGGTGCAGAACTGTACGAGACTGACCGTCCCGTTCTGGAAGCCCTCTCGGACGAACTCAGCGAGGGCCTCGATGAACTCGACGACGAACGGCTTGACGCCCAACTCCAACTCCTCGCACAGCTCCTTCGGGAGAACCGCCTTACGATCAAGGTCGCTGTGCCACGGCGTGGCAGTTGGGGCATCTTTCATCCCAAAGTCGGCATCTTCCACGACAATCAGGGGAGCTCGATTTCCTTCGAGGGGAGCGTCAATGAGACCGCAGGCGGCTGGGAGCGGAACTACGAACGCTTCAAGGTACATCGAGAATGGCACGAGGGCCAGCGAGAGTATGTTGAGGGAGACATCAATACGTTCGAGCGACTCTGGACGGACGACCACCTCTACGTCGAAGTCTACGACCTGCCCAAAGCTATCGAAGAAGAGATCATCGACTGGAAGGCTCCTAATTCTGATACAGGGGTCAATACCGCCCTCCAGATCGCACGTGGCGAGGCCCCTCCCACAGAGAAGGACAAAGCGAACATCGTTGCAGACGGCTCACTCAGTCCCGGTGGACTCGCGCTCGCCGAAGAGGGCAGCACCATCACACCGTGGCCCCACCAGCGCGTCGTCTCTGACACGCTCGTCAACACCTACCCGAACAGCTTCCTCCTCTGTGACGAAGTCGGCCTCGGGAAGACCATCGAGGCAGGGCTCACTCTCTCTCGGCTTGGCCTCACTGGCGAACTCGAAACGGGCCTTCTCCTAGTCCCAGCAAGCCTCACGATCCAGTGGCAAGAAGAGCTCTGGGAGAAATTCAACATCAATGCCTACCGCTTTGACCGTGGGAGCGGGAATCAGTACGCCTTCCACGATGCATTCGGTCGGGAACACGCACCACCATCGGCGGCTGATTTAGACCTCGACGCCGATGAGCGTGAGGAAGCATGGGTTGAAAGTCCGATGTGGCGTTTCCTCCACCAACGACAGGCAGAAACCACGACGGACGGGCCAACTATCGTGATTATGTCGTGGCATACGGCCCGCCTTGACGACCGCTGGGACCAAATCGCCCCTCGCGACAACGGCCAAGTGCGAACACGTAAAGACGTCCCAGCTAGCGTTCGTGGCCGAGAGTCAGTCGACCGAGAGGGGGTCTGGGACGCAGTCATCATCGACGAGGCACACAACGCCCGCTCCGGGAGTAAGTTCTACACGCTCCTCGAACGACTCCGTGAACACACTCAGGCGTACTACTTACTGACCGCGACGCCGATGCAATTGCATGCCGGCGAACTCTACGACCTGATGACACTGCTTGACCTCCCCGATGGGTGGGACACGAAAGACCAGTTCATCGAGTTCTTCAAAACACGACAGGCGCTCACGCAAGCACTCCACCAGCAACTCGACGGAGAGGCGCCGTCCGAGGAGTCATGGTCGGCACAAGCCACACTCGACGAACACCGCTATCAGGATCGGCTCCCAACTGAGCGTGCGCTCTCCGACCAAATCTTCGACACTGTCGCCGCCGAGCTCGAGGTCAACGATGAGGAGCAGGCACGAGCGATTGCGAAGCAGCGCGTCCTCGAAGCGTGCAACCTTGCGAAGGATTACGGCGAACACTACGATGGCTATATTGACCGTTTCGAGGCCGCAGTTCGGGAGTACGATGTCGATCCGTTCGAGGCGAACGAGGAGGAGAAGCTCAAATACCTGCTCTATCCGGATTGGAAAGCTGAGGAAGAGTGGCTCACGTACTCGCGGAATGACCGGCTCAGTGCGCTCGATGATTTCTCCGAGGCTGGTTGGCGCGTCGTCCAAGATGTTCTCGCAGAATCGACGCCTGTCGACGCGCTCATTCACCGGAACACTCGTGACACACTCCGGAAGTACGAGAAGGTCGGCCTACTCGATGCAACGGTTCCCGATCGAGATCCAGAGCAGCGGCAGATCGAACTCACGGACGAAACACGAGATGTCTACGACCGCATCGACGACTACACGCGGAAGTTCTACAAGCTCGCCCAGCAGTCCGATGAGGCTGAGACGCGCGCTATTGGGTTCGTGATGACCACGTACCGACAACGCCTCACGAGCAGCGTCTATGCTATCTCACAGAGTCTCCAGAACCGGCTCGAAACCCTCCGCACCCAACGCACCGTCCTCAAGGGGAAACAGCGTGCCGCCGAGCGCACTCACGCGGACTCCCAGCAGGTCATCCTTGAGACGCTCTCCGAGTACGATTTAGAGGATCTTGATACGCTCGATGAACTGGAGGGCGACCTTGAGGACGCAGACCTCTCAGAGGTCATTCCGAACGTCACCGACCAAGGGATCAACCTGCTAGAACAGGAAATCGAGGAGCTCGAGTCGTTCGTGAACGACTTGCGGCAGATTGACCACGATCCGAAGATCGGCCAGCTCATCGACGACCTGGATGAGCTCGATCGAGACGGACACAATCGGGTCATCATCTTCACGCAGTACACGGACACGATGGACTTCATCCGCGAACAGCTCACGTCCATTCATGGCGCAACCGTCGCAACCTACTCTGGACGCGGCGGTGAGATGTACAACGCAGAAGACGGGACATGGACGACGGTTGGGAAGGAGCGCGTGAAACGGGAATTTGCAGCGGACGACGGACAGGTTGATATTCTCGTCTGTACGGACTCCGCAAGTGAGGGGTTGAACCTTCAGGAGTGTGGCGCACTTATCAACTATGACCTGCCGTGGAACCCGATGCGTGTCGAACAGCGAATCGGCCGCATCGACCGTATCGGCCAAGAGTTCGACGAGGTCACGATTCTCAACTATAGCTACAAGGATACCGTTGAGACAGACATCTACGACCGCCTCGACGACCGTATCGGTCTCTTCGAGAACGTCGTCGGCGAGATGCAGCCCATTCTCTCAGGTGTGAGTCAGCAGATCCGGGATGCGACACTTAACGCTGACAGTAGTGACCGCCAGCAGGCCGTTGCAGAAGCGGATCGTCAGTTCTCCGAGCAAATTGAGGACCAAGAAGAGAGCGACAGAGTTGATGTCGGTGAATCACTCGAGTCAGTTGATGGGCTCGTTGCACAGGACGTGATCGACGAAGCGAAACTTGACGCCTGGCAGTCTTACGCTCATCCCGATATCGTCGACGTCGGTGATACCGAGTACGAGCACCCCGCACCGTATCAAACCCAAAGCCTACAGGCCGTCCTTGTCGGGAACGAGACCCTTGAGAAGGCAGGCGTCGTGTTCACCCCGCTCAGCGACATCGAAATTGACCTCAACGACGGCGACTACGACGATGAGTTCGCGTTTGCGGAGAGTACGTATCGGCTTTCAGTTGGAGACTCGTCGATTGATGCGCCAGAGCCCGATGGTGAACAGACGCTCGCACAGGCTGTCGCACCCGGTGAAGAGGAGGTTGCAGTAACGTTCGACACGGAGTGTGCCAACGAGTTCCCATCGGTGCATCATCTCGCGCCTGGGAATCCGCTGCTCGCCCAGCTCGTCGATGTCCTTCAACAAGCAAGCGAGGAATCCGAGCGGTTCTCCAAGCAGATACAATCTAGATCAGAGCAGACCGACCATCCCATCGTCTGTGGATGGGGGCGCGACGGCGACCTTGGACGGCTCACAAGCGATGGGTCAGTTGCCGAAGATCAATCGATGAGCATCCTCCAGTCGTGGTGTGAAACGTTTCTCAAAAATCGCAAGCAGGCGATAACCCCCTCGTGAAGTACCCCTCCAGAGGTTCTACTCTGATGACGGGGAGGAATTTAATGAGTTCACGTGCAGGCGATATCCGCGCACGAGGCAGTCGCGCGCTCAATAGACCGTGCATTCACTATCTGTGAGTTAGATGGTCATTCTAGGAGTAAACTTATCGCATCGGCTACTTGACTCAATAACAACGCTTCCTCGCTATGCATACGCAGGCAACAGTTACTAATCGAATCTCAGAGCTCTGTCGGGAGGAACACGCCGAGCTCCTCAGCGGACTCAACAACCGAACGGCTTGGAGTAAAGAAGGCGACCTTGGATACGGCAACCAAGTCGTTTCTGCAGCCCACGATAATCGAACCGTTCTAGAACTGATTCAGAACGCACGGGACGCAATTGCTGAGGGTGGCGAAGAGACGGACGGTCGTATCGCAGTCATCGTCGGACCGGAATCCCTTCTAGTCGCGAATTCCGGTGAGCCGTTCCGTCTGGACGACGGGGAGGTATTCGAGGCTGTAACCTCGCTTGGACGCTCCGCGAAAGCAAAGGATAGGGGGTCAATCGGTGAGAAGGGAGTCGGATTGAAGTCGATTCTCCAACTGAGTGAGGCGTTCAGCATCCATTCGAGCGTGGGTGAGGAACAGTTCTCGGCCAAGTTCTCTCGGGCTCAGACCGCAGAGATGGTCCTCGCGATGTACGGAACGCTGCTCAACGAAGATTCGTTTATCGGTCGCCTCGAGGGTTCGGACGAGCAACGCGAATTAATCGAGAACTGCCGTTCACTTGGCCCTGAGCAGAGCGCAGTCCCGGACTACATCGACAGCGACGAGCTGATTGACCGGCTACTCGCCGACCGACGCCATAATCCACCGACACCGGCAGAGCTTCTCAGTGACCTTCCCCGCCTCTCGCTCTTCCGGTATCCGTTCCTCGGCAGCGACGAGAAATCCGATTCATTCCTTCTCCAGAGACACCTCATCCAAAACCGCAACTCGGATTCTGCTCCGGGAGAGCGAACGGACGAACGGCTTTCCAACTGGTTGGGCGAACGCCAGGGCGAGTTCTCGACAGTGGTGGAACTCGACTATTTGGATCATCAGTGGCGTGACCTCCTTGATCAGATTGACGGCATCCTCGCGGCATCAGACGGGGAAGCGGCTTCGACTTTCCGAGACCACCGCTCATCGGATCCCGTCGACCGCACAGAGTTCCACGAACGACGCCAGCGGGAGTTCTGGCGGGAATGTACCAATATCTCACCCGAGACGCTGATCCTCCTCGATCAAATTACGGAACTAGACCTGATACGAGTGACACGCGACGACTCGGGGACCCTACAAATGGCGGACCGACACCAGGTGACGATACAACCGGGGAGCGCGCAACCCATAGCGGGCCAACCGAACACCATCCGTCGTTCGGTCAACTATACAGTCCGAGCTGACGATCAGAGCACACGAACTCGTCAATATCGACAGTACACGAGAACGTACGAGGACCTCGTATCCAACGACGGAGAGGGGGAGCCTGGCAACATCCAGCTCCTGTTCGAGCGTCCCCCTGAATCAATCGCGGACTGGACACCCTCCGCGAAGCCGCTCTACCTACACTATCCGATAGAGAAGGCGCGGACTCCATTCCCCTTCGTCGTTCACGCGCCGTTCCGCGTCGAGTTCGATAGGCAGTCGCTGGCGGACGACGAGCAGAATCGACGCGTCCTCAATCGTCTCCCAGAACTCGTTGCAAGTGCCGCTGCGGATCTCGCAACGTCCGACGAAACACGAGCTAGCGATGCGCCGTTCAGTTCGTGGATGCCCTGGATCACAATGCCGTTACAAGCTGAATCGGACGTGAATGATGATAACCCAGTGACGAACGGCATACAGGACGTGCTCAGGCTGCTTCGAGAGACACTAATCGTCCCAGCCGAAGGCGCAAGTCCACAAGCACCAAAGGATACTCTCCTCGATCCCGAACGACTCTACGCATTCGAGGCGCTTCGCCGGGATGCACCCGAGGCACCGATTCCGTCACGGACCACTGTCGAAGCGGGGAGAAAATGGCGCCAACGCATCTCTGAATCGAACAACGAGAGCTCAGAAGCGTTTCGGCGGTGTGCGAGCCGGCTGGGGCTCACAGAGATCCTTGAGCGCCTCTTTGACGATGAATCGAGTGGTGAACGGGGCTGTATCGATATTCTCTGTAC
This sequence comes from Halarchaeum nitratireducens, assembly GCF_014647155.1. GTDB lineage: Archaea > Halobacteriota > Halobacteria > Halobacteriales > Halobacteriaceae > Halarchaeum > Halarchaeum nitratireducens. Next base: position 59,712 of record NZ_BMOQ01000009.1, read on the forward strand.
GTATTGGAGTTCTAATACTGACACTGTATCGTCGTCTGAGTGGGCAGTACCAGTCGAGAACGTAGAGCACGCAACATCGTATTTCGAAGCTATCTGTTCTATTCTCAGGTCAGCCTCCCCCGGCGAGGAACTCGACCTTGACAACGATTCGGACGTGAAGCGAGCCGCAGAGAAACTCGGGGAAAAGCGGGTTCCGCTCATACCTGCCGAAGCACACCAAGAGGGGGATGCGGCAGAGTCTCGAGGTGTCACCCATCTTGTTCGTGCTCGGTCACGGCGTGACACACAACGCGGCCGGGGAGCGCGTCGAAGCGAACGCATCGTCTTCCGACGGACCGGCAGTGGCCAGAATTCGAAGTCGATCATCTCGGAGCTCCCATCACCGCCGACTGCGCTCCCAGTATTCGTCGTTCCGTTTCGAACCGAGTGGATCGGCCCGCTCGAAAGTTTCAATCGAGACTGGGGGACCAGGAATCTGGATAGCCCTGCGGAGTTCTACCGGCGAGTCGCCGCAGAAGCCGGTGGCTACTCTGGAGATCCGACGGCAGACCCCAGTGTCATCGGCTACCTCAGTGACCTCTACGAAACCGTTACGCGGGGACAGCTAGCTGAGTGGCTCCACCCACTCCCGCATCGAAATCACCGGTTTGACGATGTTGAAAACACACTTACGGGGGCTTCGACGGACGATCTCCCGTCGGACTATGATGACTACCTTGAGCGACGATATACGCAGCAGGTTGAATTACCGATAGACGGAAGCGGTGGTACGGACGAAACGCTCGCAGCCGAGCAGATCATGTTCGGAACTGAGTGGGTAACGGAATTTGAGGCAGTTGCAGACGTCCTTGAGACAGCCGACTCAGACAAGGATCGGTTTCAAGACGCTGATTCGTACGACGGATCACGGGCGACCACGTTTCGGCGATGGGCTGCTGTCATAGAGAACGCATCTGGTGCCGCTCCACCGGAGACACCGACGCTAGCGGGACCTGATGAGGACTATTGGCAACGAGTATTCGAAGGAGAGACAGGCGACCGCTACCGGGTGCAGCGTCTCGACTTCCTCAGCCACCTCGGAGTGCAAATCGGACCCCGAATCGATTGGCGGTGGGTACTCCCGACAAGAGGGGACAACGATCGGGGTGCGGGAACCCTCAGTGTCTCCGAGGCCCAAGCGCTCGCACGGGGAGAGGTACCGGACGATCATGGCGGTTTCAATGCTCCACGCGAACTCCTAACAGACTACAGGGACGTTATCTGGCGTTCAGATAACCACCCTGCATTCACCGCCACACACTCGCCGGGCTGTGGAAGCAACTGGTTGGAATGTAGCGTGGAGAACTGGGCCGCAGACGACTCGAAGGAGGCACTCCTACCGGTTTGGTGGTACTTTACTGACCTGCCACGGATAACCGACACCGCGGCTCGTGAGCAATACCGAGATGCGATTATGCTTCTCTGGCCGGACCTAATCGATACGGTTTCGGACGGGGCGTGGCTCTGCAGCAACTGGCATTCGTTTAGCGAGAGTCCAGACAACGCTTCTGTCCCCAGTCTTGGAGTGGTCCAACTAGCTCGCGAGAACATCTGGCCGGTCGACAAACAGTTCGAAGATGAGGGCGGTAACGACCGGCACACCGTCGAACGTGGAACCACAGCCTCCGCCGAGAAGCTGATTCTCGATGAGTCGGAACAAGTCCGAGGCGCGGCTCAATACCTCCCCCGTGTTGATACTGCTGCACTCGAAGAGCGGTTAGCGTACATACCTGGCTCAGAGACAGTCGACGTTCGGTCATTCCTCCGAACGCTCGGCATTCGGGAGATTGGTGACCTTACCCCGCCAATGGCAGCTCAACGTCTCGATTGGTTCCTCAAACAGTTCGCCGTGGACGACACTAGAGTTCCGCCTGGGAATTCCTTCGAGATAGCCGCGGACTGGTCAGCACGAGCGCTCTCCGTTCCGATTGACGCACTGATGCGTCGACTCGCCTCGGAGCGTGAACTCACAACCCGACTCGATGATCAGTCCGCCATCCGTCGCTGGATTCGGCGCGACCTCTGGCACCTTGGAACTACAGTTCGGGTTACAGAAGGACGCACATCGAAGGGACTCCAAATCGGCTCGAACGCCCACTTCACGGCGGACGAGGGATCAACTCCTCGACCTGTCGTGTTCACTCAGCCACTCTCATCGTTCTCTCGCGACCGATTGGTACGGGACTCGCGCCCATTCGTAGAACGGCCGGCCGATACGACCGAGGTTGCGTATATTCTGGGGGACGAGGGGAACAACGACCAGGAAGCTACAGAGGTTACCTTCGGAATCACCGTCGAGAGTGAGCCGCCGACACCACGGCCAGTCCAAGGTGGTGAAGTGGAATCAGGAACGGAACGTCTCGATAGTCTCCAGTCAACGCTCCGGCAGCGACAACAGTACCTGCTAGCGGCATACCTAGAGCACGCAGCGGCACCGAACCTCCAAGAAAAGCACGAGCAACTATCTGCGGTTATTGAGAATCAAATCGCAATCGTCGAGCGGGACGAGGACGATGACACCCAGCGGAACTCGGCACAATGGGAGCCAACGGAGGGATATCAGGATTCTACGCCGCATATCGCCCTGTTCGAAGACTCGGTTGAGCGTGTCGATGGTGACGCGATACCACCGTACCTCGCTGCGGATGGCATCGTCCAAGTCCTCGAACAGTTCGATCTCGCGGACACCTTCGAGAACGTGCTATTCAAAGACGAATCAGCCTTGGAGACGGAGTATCATGGCGCATTGGAGGATGTCAGAGCAGAAATCAACGAACTCCGAGAACAACGCCTCAAAGGCGTGTACAACTCCCTCGAAGGCCTCGTATCAACGGTTGCTTCCGATGAATCACTGACCCGGATTGACGATCTCGATATCGACGCCCGTGTAACGCTGAATGCGTTACGCGAACTCGAAGCAGGCAAAAGCGCTATTGAGGGGAATACGCTCCTCGAATCATGGTTCGGAACCCTGACCGGCAGCTGTGGACTCAATGAGGACATCGCGACGAAATGTCTCCGTGCCGCAGCGACAGATGACGATGCAGTACGCCATCAGATAATCTATCAGCTCGACCAGAATTCAGAGGTGGTCGATGTTGACGCGCTCGTCGAGACCGGCCACCGGTGGCGTAGCCTTGAGGCATGGCCGGCGACACAGGCAACGCGCCAAATCGAGTCATATAGCGTGATAATCGCTCGCCTCCGCCGGTTCTGGGAAGGCGTTGGCGAATACGAGGACGCCGGCGAATCCACGCTCGAACGCGCAGCGAGCGACGCAAGAGACGTATCTTCGGCTCCGAAGCCAACTCGACGTGTGGCACGGTTCATCCCGCAGCCGGGATCTCTTGATCCGGCGGTTCGCAACTGTCGCCTCGGCTCGCTCCCCGTTCTCGAAACGGATCCGTCTCTACTTGAGCAACTCAGTACTGCAGTCTCCGAATGGCTGAACTCGGAGTGGACTGACCTGAAAGAGTCCGACATCGTCTACACCGATCCGCAACTCGAAACGCGGATCGAGGCTCTCATCGAGGCGGCAGCTACCCCACGTAGTGATGATGGAAACGTCGACGATGCGCTCGCCGCGCTCACCGGGTCAGAGCAGGGACAGTCCCCGGGAGACGGACAGACAAGAGGCGATCTTACGACCGATTGGATTCACGGCCGAGACGATTCTCTCGACTCGCTCGCATCGCGTGTCTCGGCAGCCGGATCGGTTACAGGTGGTGGGTCACCCAGTATCGGTGACTCGTCGGGAACGATGTACGGACAACCGAACGTCGAGATCGACGCGAGAGGCCGGGAAGGAGAGTTGATCTGTCTGAATCGTGCCTGGAGCCGATTCCAGCCGGCACCGTCTCAGGTTCGGTCGTCAATCTTGGACCACCTCAGGACGTGGCGCGGACACGACGCATGGCGTATGAAGTCGGTCGACGAGATTGCTGCATCGTGGAACAGCCCTAACCTCGATTCTCAAACGTCTTCCCATCCCGTCGACCTGCTCAAGGCCGAGAGACTGGATGAAACGAGTGAAGCGAAAGCCGCGTTCCACGCATTGTTCGACACGTCTGCGGAACGTGGACCGGGATTCGACCTAATAGACCCCTTTGCGGAGATGCCCGAATCGGCGTCTATCGCGTCGTGGTCCCCCGGTTGGATGTGTCGGGTGGAGTCGAAAGCTGTCGCCGCAGAGCAGATGCGGAGCGGTCGCATCAAGCTCACCGGAAACGAACTCAGAATGTCGTTCCGAGACGGGCCAGGTTCAACGAAAAGCGAACGCACCGACGAATCACGAGTGTCCCAGTATTTAATTCGACTTGTCGGATTCACTACCGACTGGCGAGGCGACGACAGTGAGACTGTCCAACTGCTGGATATCGACAACGTCGATGAACTCGTAGGTGTGAACCAAACCGGGATGGAAATACTGGAGAAACTTCGAGGTGGCTCCTTCTACATCACCTTTACCGCGGACTCGGTATGAGTTAGCGCCCGGTGGTTATTCGATTTGTTCCGCGATCCTCTCAAGCTCCGTCTGTAGCGAGTCCCGGTCACGGGCGGTCCACTCGAACGTCTCCGTCGTTCCGGCATCAGTGAACCGGAGGTTGACACACACCTCTCGACTTGAGTCCTGTCCCAGAAGCGCAAGCGCGTAGGTTGCCATCTGCGGGCGGTAATGTTCAGCGAGCTCGCCGGTCGTTCGCGTCCCGATTCGGTTCGTCTTGTAGTCGGTGATGATGAAGGCATCCGGCGTCACGCGGAGATGGTCGATGTCCCCGACGAGGCGGACATCCCCGACATCGACCGCAGCGGAGCGTTCCTCGTGGATTTCCGCCGCACCGTAGCGCTCAGCTTCGGCGTCGAGGAACGTTTTCGCGTCCGCCGCGTGATCCAGAATCTCTGAGAGGTCGTCGTCTGTCACGTCGAAACCGTTCACGGCGGCGATTCGCCGCGCGAGGGCTGGCCACTCATCGCGCGGGTGATCGAACTCGAGGATACGGTGGACGACCGTCCCGAACTCGTTACGGGGAAGAGCGCCATCGTGGGTCGCTCCCCGCTTCCCGTCGTTCTCATCACCGGATGCTTCCTCCGAGTGACGTTCGGCCGCCGCCTCGACGAGTTGGGTTGCGGTGACGCGGTGACGCCGCTCAGTGTCCGGTCGAGTGGGAAGTTCGATTTGAGGATAAACACCTGGGTCGGCGTCCTCCGACCGCCAGTCGACACCCTCAGTCGGGAACGCGACTGTATACGCCGTATTGCCAATCTCGTCCTGTACCCGCCTGTAATCGGCGAGGCCGGTCGTAACCGCCTCTCGCTCAAGGAGGGCGGGCTGGAGCCAGTCACGCCACGCGCTCGCCTCCTCAGGATCGTTGACTGCAGCGAAGGCGAGTTCGTCCTCAACATCGTCGAATTTGTGCGTGCCACAGAGGAGGAGATGGTCACGGGTTCGCGTACAGGCAACGTAGAGGAGGCGTTTCGCCTCGGCACGTTCCCGGGGGAGTTCGATCGTATCGGCGTAGGTGTGCGCAGTCGTCTTCTCGACGTCGAACGCGTCAGCAGGTGACGGGCCGCCCGCCGCGAGGAACGGCGCGTCGTCGTGATCGGTGACGAGACGAACGTAGCCATAGTCATCGATACTCCGGCCGAAGTTCAGGTCACTCCCGAGGTCAGGGACGGTAACGATCGGGAATTCGAGTCCTTTCGCGGCGTGAATCGTCATAATGCGGACGCCATCAGTACCATCAGGAACCTCGGCTTCACCCTCGCGCGGGTCGAGTTCCGTCTGCCGGTCGATTCGCCGGAGGAGGCTCGCCGCAGTTCGCGTGCCGCCCTCCGACCAGTCGCGGATCTCGTCGCGGAACTTCTCAACGTTCGCAACCGCCTGCGCTCCCCCTTCGTCCGCGCCGATACTCGCGAGATAGCCTGTGTCGTCGATGACCCGCGTGAGTACCTGATTCCACGGCCGGGCTTCGACACGCTCACTATGTACGCAGCCGGCGAGTTCCTGCCACTCCGTGAGCAGTTGTGCGGCGTCAGCGAATTGTTCGTCGTCAGCCACCCTGAGAGCGTCCCAGACAGAGTCCGCCGACGCGGTGAGAGACGCGAGGCGGTCGTCAGTGAAACCGAACAGCGGCGAGCGAAGCACGGCGTAGAGGGAGATGTCATCGCTCGGGTCTGCGAGCACACGGAGGAGATTCGTGAGCGTCTGCACCTCTGGCGTGTCGTAGAAGCCGACACCGGAAACCACGGTATACGGGATGTTCCGCTCATCGAGTGCACGCTGATAGCGATCTAGGTGGGTACGTCGCCGCAGGAGGATCGCGATATCCTCCGGGCGGGCTTCACGCGTCTCCTCCTCGTCCTCGTCGTAGACGCGTGGTGGGTCGTCGAGGAGCGTCGATAGCCGGTTCGCGAGCGCCGTCGCTTCAGCCGCAGTCGCGTGTTCCGCGGCGGCTTCCGTCACGGAGTGATCGTCGCCGAGCAACGTCGCAGCATCGTCCTCGTCCTCGGGCACGGCCAGGTACTCGACGGACCCCTCGAGGTCGTCGACGTCCTCGATGCGGTCGCGTTCGAACGAGAGGTCCTGTGACTCCGCTTCATAATCCGAATAGGTCTCGCCTTCAGCGTCGAAGACAGTCTCGAAGAGCTCGTTGAGGAACAGGAGCGGGTCGTTGAGTGTGCGGAAGTTCCCTGACAACTCCAGATCCGTCGGGGCGTCCTGGTCGCTTTCCGGAACGGTGCCCCGGCCGAGGACCTCGTTCTCTACACGGAGTTCGTCACGAGCGGTCTCGAACGTCGTCACATCAGCCCCGCGGAAGCCGTAGATGCTCTGTTTCTTGTCTCCAACGAGGAACACGTTATCCGTCTCGACGTCGTCGTCAGCGAGCCCGGCGAGAAGCGTGACGAGGTCCCACTGGGCGTGGTCGGTGTCCTGGAATTCGTCGACCATAATCACGTCGAACGACTCTTGGAGTGACGCTCGAACCTCGTCGTCCTCGCGGAGGAATGCTCTCGTGGTCTCGATTAAGTCAGGATAGTCGAGCGCGTCCTGTGCGTCCTTCTCGGCCTCGTACGCTGTGAGTACGTCGTCGAAGACTCGGGCGAGTGCCAGAACATAGTGGGCGCTGTTTCGCTCAAGCTCGCCAGGTGTTGTCCCGAGTTTGTCCTCGATTTCACCGAGCGCGTCAAGGAGGGAATTGAGTGCGTCCTTGCAGTCGCTGTAGGCCTCGGTCTCGTTGTTCCACGTCGCTTTCGTCCCAACCACGTGGTGGCTCGCACTCGAATAGAGCCCGCCCGAACTCGTCTCGAGGATGTCGTAGAGTTCGCGGCATGCCCGCTGTGCGCTGTGGGAATCCGACGACGACTCCAAATCGTCGACGACAGCTGCGATCCGGCGAAGAACGGTCACACCATCGGCGCCGTCGTCAACGGCGAAGTCCTCGCGAGCGAAGCGACGGGCGGTTGCAAGAGCGCTCTCCACATCCGGGTCGTCGAAGAAGCCGGCCGCTGTTTCGGCGTCGAGGTCGCAAACGTGCTCCCAGAGATAGTCAACGTAGTCTTCGACCTCTCGGTCACGCCATTCCGCAAGCCATGCTTCGCTCTCCGGGCGGGCATCAAGCAGGCCGGTCAGAATATCTACGAGCCGGCCGTGTGAGCCAAAGAGCCGGGAGAGTAGGTCGACATCGTCGGCAGTTCCGTGTGCGTCGAGGTAGTCGACAACGACCTGCCGTTGGAGGTCGGCCGCGTCGTCCTCGTCAAGCACATCGAACGCCATCGGCACCGGTGCCTGCACAGCGTTCTCGCGCAGCAGCCGAGAGCAGAACGCATGGATCGTGTGCGTGTAACTCTCCTCGAGTTCATCGAGGACCGTCCGCCACCGATCGTACTCCTCCGTTGTAGATGCGGCCTGTAGTTCGTCGTAGAGCTCCGCACGAACGCGCGTCTCCAGCTCTGCCGCAGCCTTCCGTGTGAACGTGATTGTCACTACATCCGTCGGCGTCGCATCCGGATTCGCCCGGAGGAACTCGAGATACCGACGTGTGAGCGTCGTTGTTTTCCCCGTGCCAGCCCCGGCCGTGATCGTAACATTTCGGTCGAGGACCAGTGCGTCCTCCTGCTCGTCAGTAAGCCGGATTCCGTCAGTGTCGTCCTCGGCAACGTCGCTTTGAATGTCTTCGTCAGTCATCGCCCTCACCTCGGAAATCGGCCGCGAAATCATGCGCCGTCGCCCGAACCGGAACGTAACTCTGCGGGTCATCGTCGAGCTCATTGACGCGCTCCCGGCGCTGATGTGGGCGGACATCACACGCCCGTCGGTACGAACAGTACTCACAACCGGCCTCACGCTGCGAGAGGAGTGTCGTGTGGAAGCGTCCATGCTCAATTGCGGTCGTTACCGTCTGGAGGCGCCGCGGGACGACCTGGTCGAGGAATCGGCGTAGTTCCCCCGAGGAGTCGAATTTGGACTCGATTCCACGTGGCTCCTTGAACTGGTTCGGCGGTTTTGTCTGGTAGTACGTCGCCGAGAGCTCGCTGATGTCGTCTATGTCGCTCGCGAGAACCGCCTCGGCGGCGAGGAGATAGAGGGGAAGCTGGAACGTCGTTCCGCCGGTCGTCGTCGTCATCGCCGGTGTCGACCCTGTCTTGTAGTCGAACAACTGGACGCGCTCATCCGATTCATCGACGCCAATATCGATGCGGTCAATGTAGCCGTGGAAGGCGACGCTCTCGCCGTTCGGAAGGTCAATCTCGAAGGCCTCAAGTCCGCTCTCCCCTCGAAGGCCATCTCCGAATGGCGCTTCGAACCACGCGGGGAGCGCGTCACCGCCACGGGGGTGTTCCCGCTCAACGAACCGCGCGAAGAGTCCCTGCTCGACGCCCTGATGCGGGCGCGGGCTCGCGTCGTACGGGTTCTTCTCGGGGTCACCAAGGCCGGCGAAGAACTGTTCGAGCCACCGCCGGTAGAACACGCCAGAATAATCGAAGTCCGCGCTCGCTAGCTCATCTAACGCGACCTCAAGCATGTGATCGTCGAGTGTCTCGCGGTCGTACTCCTCAAGGGCGACGCTCTCACCCGGCTCGGCTTGGAGGTCAGCATAGAAGCGCTCGAACGTGTCATGGACGAACGTCCCCGTCTCAAGCGGATCTGGTGTCCGCTCAACGTCATCATCGTCCTCCAAGCCGAGGACGTGCTCCATGTAGAACTGGAAGCCACAGTTCACGTAACGCTCGACGCGACTCGCGCTGTACGGCTGCCGCTCATTCTCCGGGTAGATGTCAGCAACTGTCTCAGGTTCGAGTAGGCCGTCGTGCGGTGAGAGGTCAGGGTTGGCTCGCTCGCTTGCACACTGACTGCCGCGGTCGGCTCGAGCCGTCTGAGCAGGCGTGAAATCCCCGCGCCCGCCGGCGGCGTCAATGGCTTCCCGCCTGTCTTCTCGGGGCGCGATGTGTCGCTGGAGGTCCTCTCGGGATCCGATCCGGTCGTCGACGCCCGTCTTTGGTTGGATATCGGTCACTCGCTGGAGTTCATCGAGAACGGGTGATCGGACGACGGCGGTCGAATCGGGATCCGTCTCCGGCGTCGTAATCGTTACTCCGCCGGCGTTCGCGAGCAGTGTCGCGAAGATATATCGATCGCGGAGTCGGTCGTCGAGGACGTCGAGAACCGGATGGGCCTCAACCATTCGTTCGAAGAACGCTGCGTGGCGCGAGACAGCGGGGAAATACTCGCTCGTCAACCCAACCAGATAGAGGTGGTCGAACGCGAACTCGGCCGCATCGAGATGGTTGAGAACGGTGACCTGTCCAGCCGTGTCTTGATAGCCGTTCAAGGAAGCCCCTTGGAGGGCACGACAGAGTGCAGCACCTGGAGAGAGTGTCGTCTCGAACCAGTCTGCTCCCTCGAATGACGAGAGGATCTGTTCGACCTCTTCGAGTGCCGCTCGCTCTCGTCCACCCTCAACTGGAACGGCGTCGTTGTCTAGCCTCGCCGCGACGTCGAACACGTTGAGGAGTGACCGAACTGTCTCGACAGCTGCAATAGTCGACCCGTCCTGTAGCGGTGTGAGTCTGTCAAGAAGATCATCGAGTACATCGCTCGTCTCCTCGTCGAAGTGGTCACGCACAGCTTGGAGGCGTGTCGAGTCGACGCGCTGCTCGGTCGCGACAACAGTAGCTTCCGCATCGTCATCAAGGACGTCGACGAGTGGGTTCGTCACCAGACCGGTGAACGCTGTGGCGCGGGGATGGGAGTCGGAGAGCGCGACGAGGTCCTCGATCAGGGTCCCGACGAACGTGTCTGTAAGCCCGCTCGCCGTTTCGGCGGTATACTCAAGGTCGAACGTCTCGAAGACATCCACGACATAGCCCTCGTAGGCGTCGAAGCCCGGGATGACGACTCCGACACTCGTCTCGCCGTCCGTGGCAAGCTGACGTCGGATATCGCGGGCGACATAGCGAATCTCGCGTTCTGGCGTGGGAAGTTCACGCCACTCGAGTGTCTCTGGAACTGTTTGCTGCACCAGCGGCTCGCTCTGATAGAGCGAGCGGGCGACGTCTTGAAGTTGTCGCGAGCTAGGCTCCGCGGCGTGATAGTTGGGTTCGAATCCAGCGGACCGATAGAAATCACGGATCGTGTCGGTCGCTGCGGCGACACCATCACTCCCGGACTGCGAGAACGTCTGGAGTACTGCTGCGGTCGGAAACGCAGTAAAGAGGGCTTCGAGGACGTCGCGCTCGAGTTTCCCTGGATCGAGGAAGCCAGAGATGATGACGGCATCCACATGCGAACGGAGGGTAGAGATATTGGCGTCCCCGACTGCCTCGAAGGCGTCACTGTACGAGACGTGCCACGGTTCGGAGGCAGCATTGCGTCGGTCGTTGTACGCGTCGTATGCTGCAATCGTCGTGTCACGAATTCGTGCTGGAAGCTCCGAATCCCGAAATTCGTCTCGAACGAGCGCGGGCGTCGTGAGGCCGACGTTCTGGAAGCGGGCGAACCGTCGGTCGAATGCATCGACTAGACTCGCCGGTGCATACGACTGCGTCGAGAGCCACGGCCGATCTTCGAAGAGCGAATCCAAACCAGACTCAAGTGCACGACGGTCGACCGCGTCAGGAAGTCGTGCGCTCGGCCCGGTGAGTTCCTCGTAACAGTCGTAGACGAGACTAGGAAGCGTCTCCACTGTGAGACTGAGAGCGGAGTATGTCTCCGTCCAATGCTCGCGAATACGGTCATGCCGCTCGCGTGTATTAGTGAGATAGAGTACACGTCCAATGCCATCCTCTGCGTGAGAATGGGCCCAAGCGAACGCTTCTGACTCCAACGTTCTATGGTTTGGACCGGTAAACAGCGTCCGCTCTGTCATTATCAACTTTGTCGGATACAAACCCTCTTCATCGTTTCCCTACACAAACATGACCTGTAAGGAATGTCCGATAGCCACAGTAGCCACAGTTTTGTCGCCCCTGTAGGGGTGCGGGGCGTCCTGAGGGACGTCGCGCGGAGTCAGTATGGGTCATCGCGCTCTTGTTGCCTACGAACGACCGGATGGACAGTACAACCTCCACTACTCGCATCGCGGGGCGAAAAACCTCCAGTTGAAGCAAACGCTCACGCTCGGAACGCCATTTGGCGAGTACACGAGCGAGAACGGGTGGACGAACCGCGTCTACGAGTCCCTGCAGACGGCCACACAGGCGTCGATTCCGACACCGAGGCGTGGGGAGTCGCGGACGCCGACACGCGTCCGGGTTGAACCGTGCGCCGTCAGTGTGACGCTCGAGGAGATTCGGCGAGAATATCTCGACTACCTCGCTCACGAGGCGTTCTACGTCGTACACCGTGACGACTGGCAGTTGCAGGTGACGGCGTATCGGGTGTTCTGGTTCGGACTGGAGGACGTCGCGACGACGGCGCGCCGTGCGCCAACCGCCGGCCATGGTGCGCTGCGCACGGTCACCTGGCGCGACGGCGACCCCATTAACGACGAGTACGTGCGTGGGGAGTTCGACGCGCTGAAAGCCATTGTTGGGGACTTCCTCGATCGGGGCGTCTTCGCGAGTGACGAGGAAGCGCTCGCGTATCTCAAGCGAGTATTCCGCGAGTGGAGTGGCGACGCCGAGATCGTCGTCACACTACGAGAATTGCAGTAGGGGACCCCCCACTTTGCACGAGTTAGCGAGCTCCCCTTCCCTCACTGTGTCTGCATAATTAGAGACTGCATGCTCTCCTCAAGGGAGGGGAGTAGCGGTGTAGACGCGGGAAGTGGTCGAAAATTATTGTTCCCCGTAGCAGGATATGAATACGGGAAGTCTAATACGGGGACACCCCACCGTGTCCGCATAATCTCTGGCAAAGGGTAGTGGGTATCCTTCCCCATCAACCAGATAGAGCGAAATATTGCAGTACGGGTTCGATTATTTTCCTAGCATCATAGTCTTTTCTCTAAATATATTCGCTATTGCGGCGGATACGGTTCTTGTATAGATTTATGCGGACACGGTGGGGGGTGGGGGTTCTTATGTGAATTAACTATGCGGACACACTGGACACTAGGGTTTATCTGATAGTTATTCATAGAAGTGGATAGTATGGACGACGGGCCGGATCTCTCAAACAATCCCTACGGGAGCGCCGTCAACATTTTCGCTGATGAGTCCGTTCTCAAGGAAGATTGGCAGCCAGCAGAGCTTCCCGAACGAGCAAGTGAACTCGAGGAAATCCGAAATTCGCTCGCCCCAGCAACACGTGGGGTGAACGCACACAATCTCTTCCTCTATGGAAAAACAGGCCAGGGAAAGACGGTCGCAATTGACCACGAACTTGATCTCCTAGCCGAATACGCCACCAGCACCGATGATCTTGAGCTTAGCGTGGTTAAGACAAGCGCCAATAATCAGTCAACCTCCTATCAGCTCGCCGGCCATCTCATCAAGGAGATCCGTGGCTCCGGGCCGAAGCCAAGTGGGATCGACCAACAGTCGATGTTTGACCTCCTCTACGAGGAGCTACATGACCTCAACGAGACCATCATCATCGTCATCGACGAAATCGACAGCATCGGAAGCAACGACGATCTGCTCTACGAACTCCCGCGCGCACGCAAAAACGGCCATCTCGAAGACCAATGGATCTCCGTCATCGGAATCAGTAATGACCTCGAGTTCCGCGATAACCTATCACCGAAGGTCAAAGACTCACTCTACGATAATGAAATCGAGTTCGCCCCCTATGACGCGACTCAGCTGACCTCTATCCTTGAGCGCCGTGCCGACCGGGCCTTCTACGACGGCGTGCTTGCAGAGGACGTCATCCCCTTGTGCGCAGCGTTCGCCGCTCAAGATGAGGGATCCGCTCGACAAGCGATTCGCCTCTTGTACAAGGCTGGTGAACTGGCATTGAACAACGAACAGGACTCCGTTGCCGAAGTGCATGTCCGCGAAGCGCGCGACATCCTCGAACGCAAACGAATCGAGGAAGGGATGCGTTCGTTAACGAATCAGGATCAGCTCGCCCTCCTCTCCGTTGTCGCATTGGAAGTTGCTGGAGAGACCCCAACACGAACCCGCTATGTCTATCAAAAGTACAAATCGATAGCGGACCGGCTAGATACGAATCAGCTCGTTGAACGCCGTGTCCGCGATCATCTCCAATCTCTCGGAATGCAGGGCTTCCTCATCGCCGAATCACGAAATCGGGGCATCCAGGGCGGCAACCATTATCGCTTTGAGTTGAAAACCGATCTAGAAACCACTCTCGACATTTTGCGTGAAGATAACCGGCTTCACGATCTTGTCGCCGACCTCAGTGCTGCAGTAAACCACTCTCAGTAGCCAACTAGGCTTTGGGTCAACTCTGCGGTCGTCCTTTTGCCAGTCTGTGGCATTTGGTCATCAACACTCGACAGCAGGAATGTCGTTTCACTGCCTTTGTAGACGAAACTGGGTTGAGCACCAGCATGACGAAGGTACGTTATCGCAGAAGCCTGTATAGCGACTGTTTTGGGGTACCCCAGATTGCACGAGTTAGCGGTCCCCCCACCATGTCCGCATAATCTGAGAGAGATGGTCTGACATGGAATGACTCGAGAGCACCTATGTACTGTGATCGACGTATGTGCCATGGGAGAACGGCGATCTGTTCGAATCCAAGAGGCTGGCTGAAGTGGTGTTTCCAGTGGGGGGTGGTGTTTCTTATCGGGAACTCGACTTTGTAGAGAGAGCGAGAAAGCACTCAGGTTACTCGAGAAAAGAGGATTTCATCCGGATCAGAGACAATCAGGTGGAGTCTCTCTCATCGGCGTTCGCCGCACTATATCTGCCTCGAGTGCATCGAACCAGCTAGGAGGGGGAGCGCGCTTCGCGCCCACTGTCACACGCTCCAACATCGGCTAGCCCTTCCTCTGGCCGCGTCCCCGCTCCCAAGGGGGCCTAAGCACATGATTCGCTTACTCAAGCGAGTGCTCTCGCCCACAGCACAACCGGAGAAAGTCGTGGAATGTCGACGCTGCGGTGAAACGGTTGACTCTTCGACTAACGAATGCCCTGCCTGCGGGAGTACCGAGATCATCCGCCACCGAATATCCTGACACGACGCCGCTGTACGTGAGGTAACTCCGGAAACAGTGGAGGGGGCCGCTTCAATTAACCAACACTGAACCAGAAATACCCCCAGGTGTTGGTTAAGACCGGTGCCGCTCTGCATGACGGGTTTGTCACCCCTGGAGGGGTGAGGGGTTCGGCGAACCGACGCGTTCCGCGGATGCCTCGTGATCAGGATGGCTTCGAGCAACATCTACACGAGCGTTTTCGACGAGGACGTCCAGACTGACAACCAGACGAACGGCTGCCCGGAATGCGGTGGGTGTGTAGAGACGAACACGGTGGAGACGGTCTGCGAGGCGTGCGGACTCGTCTTGGCAGAGCACGCAATTGACCATAGCGGGGAGCCGGTGTACGACGACGAAACCGAACGAACAGGCGCGCCACTCACGACGGCGCGCCACGACCGAGGGCTCTCGACGATGATCGGGCGGCAACGCGACGCGAAGGGGAACACGCTCTCGGCGAAGAAGCGCCGGCAGCTCGGCCGACTACGCCGCGAGCAAAAACGGGGGCGGTTCCGGTCCAAACAGGAGCGAAACCTGAGCCATGGCCTCGGGGAGGTGCAGCGAATCGCGAGCGTGCTCGACGTCGACGACACGCTCCAGGAGCAGGCGTGCCAGCTCTTCCGGAGCGCCCACTCCGAGGGACTCCTCCTAGGGCGGTCGATCGAGGCGGTGGCAGCGGCGAGCGTCTACGCTGCCTGCCGGTGCAACGGCCGAACTCTCCCACTCGCAGACGTCGTTGAGGCCGCACACGTCGGCGAGAATCGCGTGACCAACGCCTACGCGACCCTGAACGAGGAACTCGGACTGCCGGCCGAGCCGATGCAGCCTCATGCGTACCTCCCACGTCTCGCCTCCAATCTCGACGTTCCGGACGCGGTTCGGCGACAGGCGCGGACGCTCGCAGAGCGGGCTGAAGAGACACAAATCGTCCACGGTGCGTCACCGCCGGGATTCGCTGCAGCCTGCCTCTATCAGGCTGCACAGCGGGCTGACTATCGACTCACGCAGGCCGCGGTCGCCGACGTCGCCGGTGTCGCGGCCAACACAGTTCGCGGGCATCGCGATACACTCAGTAACGAACTCGAGTAGCTCGGTGGCGCGGCAATTGAGCGGAGCCCCGCTCAGGTTTATACTGGAAGACGCGGGCAAAGGAAGTGTGACGCGACACCCGGACCGCCGTCGCGACGACGAGGCGTTCCAGCCCCACGGCGAAGCGACCCGAGAACCGGACCACGTCCTCAAACAAGACGAGGAGCCACGCGACCAGTTGGCGAGTACTGACTATCCTGAGTCTGTACAGGCATCGTCGACGTGTCTTGAGTGTGGCCAGTCTGTACCACCGACGAGTGAGCGGTGTGCGTCGTGTCGCCGTGAACACGCGGCGTCGAAGACACCGACCCAAGAGGGGGAGGAGACAGAGTTGGAGTTCCTCCACCTCGTCTTCACGCTCGTTCCAGCACGAACGGAGTACGCGGCGCTCGCGAAGGGGACCGCCGCACACTCACTCCTCGTCACAAAGGGCGACACCGCGATCGACGAGTGCGATCTCGTCGCCGATGGTGATGGCTCGCCGTCGCGAACGCTCACCAACCACTGGGGCAGCCTTCCCGACGTCGTCCAGATGGAGAGCGACGTCGGCGAACGCCTTCTCCAGCAGGCGTGTAACCGCACACAGTGGGGGGATGATGCAGACTCGGGCGGACACGCGACGTACCTCTACGACCGCGCCGGGCACGCAATCGACTCGCGGCAGCGACTCAGCACAGTGCGTGAGCAAGCAGCGGACCCCCTCTGGCTCGTTCCTGCGCTCGCACTCCAACAGCCGTCGCGTCCCGATGATGCAGAACGGCAGTCGTCCGCGACGCCGACGCGGGAGACACTCATGTGTCGACGTTGCGAGCGTGAGACCCGGCATCGCTTCCGCGGCGTCGAACCCAGTCCAGCCGACCAGTGGGCTGGGCAGCCAATCTGGGACTGTCGAGTCTGTGGGACACCGCGCCACGGCCCGAACCCATCGTAACCCGGAGCGCAGATAGACCGTTATCCTTCCTGCTGCGATATATTAGATGAAACAACCGTTAGGTGGGTCTGCGATTGTATCGGGACGCAGGGTCTACTGAACATGCGGTTCCAGTGGACTTATTGACTTATATTCAAGTTCTTGAATTATGGTGGTAAGTCTGGCTGCGTACGTTCATGCATCACTCACTACTGATACCCACGAGTTCAGCGGCGGATTTGCATTTCTTCTTTTTATCGCAGATTTATTCATTGCGAGCGCTATCGCTCCGAACATTCCAGCAGCCGCCTGACAAACCGAGAGATTAGTTGCCTGTATTGACCGAATCGGGAGTGTAGATAATTCCAGCGCGACGAGGCCGAACCAGACTGTATATCTACTGTCGAAAAGACTATTCGAATATATAATAAAGGTACCAGTATGGGAGAGAAGAAGGTAAGTGATGGTATGAGAGAAAAGGTTGTGGCATTTCTTGCAGAGTGGCAGATGGGAGCTATCCTTCTACTCGGCTCGGCTATTGTCGGATTTGTTTTCGGCGCTGTTGTGGGGACGATGTGGTCTGGATTTCTCGGATTAATCGTCTTCTTTATTAGTGCAATACTGGCATTTTCTCTATTCTCGTACTTACTCTACGGCCGTTAAGTTAGACCTCTCTATCTAACGCTCAACGTCGCACCAGCAGGAGTACGACGACGACAGCAAGACACTCCAGATGTCGAGTGTAAATCGCCCCCATCACGAGGGAGATAGCCTGTCTCCTGCGGTAGTCTCTGAGGGGTTTTTCGCGCGGAGAGTGGCGACGCGCGCCTAAACAGTGTGCGTCGGACTCGATGATGCACATGCTCATCTACGCATTAGTGGAGGCATCGATACGCGACGAAGCACCGGCGGCAGGCTCATCTGCGTTCGACCGACTGGTTGGCGTCGCCCCAGACGCCGATAGCGTGTTCGACTCCTACGTGACGTTCGACGAGACGGACGTCACCGGGGTGGGCGAGGGGTGGTGGGGTGAGCGGCCGGCCGCGGCGCCGGTTGAGTCGGGCGCCGGCGAAGACCTCTTGGAGGCCGGCTGGGAGGCGACCATCGAGGCGTTCGAACAGAACCTCGTGGCTGTTCGCGAGGGCTTGGACGAACTCGACGACGAGGCGATCATGCGTGACGAGGACCTCGTCCGGCACGCCTGCCACAACTTCGGCGCCTATCGCGGGCCCTCAATCGTCCTCTACGACGAGTACGGACGGGGGATTCGCAACCGGGAGCGGCTCGACAGGATTCTCGACGGCGTCGAGTCGTGTTGGATCGTCCCCGCCGACGTCCACTACTGATGATGGCGGGCCACACGACTCGTCGACGGCCGCCGTGGCAGAAGCCAATCCCGAAAACCGCCTTCGGCTACTGCACGAGCTGTCAGACAGTGCCGGCGGACCCAGTCTACGCCGCACGTGATGATCAGCGGTGTGCTGACTGCTACTTCGAGGACGAACTCACTGAGACAAGCAACGTGTAGACACCCCGTGTGCAAAGTGTAAATATCCACTTTGATATCGTTTCAACCTCTCAGAGGCAGTATTAGGAATTCGACTGATGGCGTATTAACCAACAATTGGCAGTAGGGTCGGGACTGTGTTGGTTAAACTGGATGGGCCGAGACCGCCGTCGTGTTTGTCGCCCCCGAGAGGGGTGCGGGAGTGCCCACGCGGTGCTCTCGAACCGAACGATGAGTGGAACTTTCGACGACCACGCGACGGCACAGACCACACACCACCAGGGCGAGATTCGCTACATTGGCTCCCGGGAGCACGGAGAGACGGTCGTGACGACGCACCCCGGTGGGGAGCGCCTCACACCGGAGCGCAGCCTCCAGATCGCCCGGCATAGTCCGAGTGGATTCGCCGTCGGCTATCGCGGCAGCGGCCCGGCACAGCTCGCACTCGCCGTCCTCCTCAACTACACGGACAACGCCGCGCTCGCCCGCGAACACTACCAGACGTTCAAAGACGAGGTCATCAGCCAACTCGAGTACGGCGCCGACGGCACCTGGACGATCACCGACGCCGACATCCAGCACGTCCTCCCCGACGACGTCGCACCAACTGCCTAGCCGACCTCATACCCACAATGTCCGATACAACTGACTCTTCGAGCGATGCGACTGCCGAACAGTCGACCGAAACCCAGCACGTCGAACGTACCGACGTCGGCGTCTCGATCACCGTCCAGCTCAAACGTGGCTCCGGAACACGCGACGAGGACAAAATCAAGGGCAAAGTGAAAGCCGAGACACTCGCCGACGCCCGAGAAGACATGGACGTCCTTCGCGAGTATCTGCATCAACTCGCCGACGACACACGCCAAATTCAACCCGAGGCTGAAACCGAGTAGGAACGCTACTGGAACTCTGGTTCTGTTGAAACCCTATTAGCTAGACACTATTTTAGTGAAATATCTGTTAGGTGGTGTGATTATTGATAATCAAGTGGCAATCTCCCTGAAAGTATTTGCCAGCGTACTACTAATTTATCATATGGACCGTGTGCATCTCTACGTTCTTGTTGCAGGGGGCTTAATCGTCCTTGCTGGCTGTGCCGCTACGAGCTCACCAGAACACCTTCACGTCCAGCAAGCAGACGGAAACATTTCAGCTGATAATGTGGTCCAATTCGATGAGCTAACTCCTGCTCAACAGCGGGTGTTCAAGGACGCGCTTCAGAAGGGGATTGCTGATGTACCAAATAATGTTAGTATTGATCCATGGACTCACTACCGCTACGTGAAATATCACAATAATACATATGAAGCGGTCGTGTCCACGGCGTAGTTCAATTTCTTCTTGTCGAACGTTCAATAGCTGATCTCTACTTAACGACCTCCGACAAAATCTGTTGACCTTTGAGGATTTCAACAGAACCGAAGCTCTTGGTATCGGTTTGTCGACGCCGGGAGCGGACGAGGCTCCATCATGCCCAACCAAGAGAGCGAGAGTACGCTCACGCCTGAACAACGACTTACGCCAGCGAGCTTCGACGTCCTCCGCGCCTGTATCATGACGATTCCCGATGTCGAGACCGTCCAGGAGTGTGTCGCGTACGAGAACACGCATCAGAATCGTGAGCCCATCCTCCACTTACTCGCGCAGCAAGCCGCGAAAGTCCGAGACGAGAGCTAGATAGTCGGCGCCTCAGTGTGTGGCCCGACGAGACGTTTATCGAGCCATCCGAGAGGATGGAGGCATTCAGTGATGAGCGATACACCAGATCCGGAAGTCCACCATCAAGCAGCGTTCAGTGACGGCGGCGAGCTCAAGGTCCAGGAGTCGAGCGTCGAAACGTCTCTCGAGGATTTCGGTGCCGACGTCGACCATCGCGATCGTGAGTCACGACGCGATCAGCCCGAGGCCAGCGAGTTCGGCGTCGACGACCGCCCCGAAGTACAGGATTCAAGTGAGGATGACGAGCAGGCCGCGCTCTTCCCCGATACCGACGACGACCAGCAGACACTCACCGGGGAGAACGCCGCGACACGCTGCCTCTTCGACGACTAATCACGATCCGATTGACAACCAGTATCTGATTAACCAACAGAAAACCCGAGGTGATACAAATTGTTGGTTAATTAGTCCTCGGGATACCCGTCAGCTTCGACGAGTTCGATAACGTCCCAGACCGTGAGGACCGAAATGTAGTCCTCGTAGTATGTATTCGAGAGAATCGCTCGAATTGTTGCTTCCGCGTTCCGGTCGTCCATGACGATCCCGATGGAGTCGTAGGCAGTCGAGGCGAGGAGCATGATTGCGGTGCCGGCGAGGCCAGCATCGGTCTTCCGCAATTCGTCTGGTGGCACATGCTCAATGTCGGCGAGACGTTGCTGGATGCGGTCCATCACGACGGCCGCCGTCGGACCATCATAGACACTCACACCCTCTTGCACGGGCTGGGCGGTGCTAATCCAAGACTCGGACTGCGCCTTGTGCAACCAATCAGCACTGATCCAGCCCTGCTGCTCCTCGATTTCTTCGCAAACACGCTGACTCAGATACAGCTGGATCCCGTTGCTCGTGACGTGGTCGATAAAGGCCTGATAGCGATCGTGGCCAGGGTCACCGAGCGTCCGGAGAAAACTCGTGTCCAAGACAAGTGCGCTCGGCAAGGGGGATATCGCGCTCACGCGTCAACGACGTAGGGAGCGTCGGCGATCGTTCGCTCGTGGACGTCATCCCCATGGTCGGGGAATGCAGGGTCAACCGGACTGATACGACCGATGATCGCCTCGATGGCCTGTGAGACCGCGATACCCGCAGCAGTGGGGACATCGAGCGCCGCAGCAATGCCACGGCGCGTCTGCTCACCCCGAAGATATGCGTCCGTCTCACCGACCGCGTTGAGTAACGCCGCGTCCCCATAGCGCTCGCGGAAATACGCGATATCGTCATCAGTCGTGCTTGCCCCATAGACCGCGATGACGACCGGTGAGACGACGAGTTCGCCGGTCTCTGTCTCCCACGTCCCGACGACTGGCTCAACCGTCCAGAGCGCGGCGCCGTCCTCGTACTCATCACGTTCCTCGGCGACGCCGAGCTCAGCCAATTCGTTCGCGTACTTGTACGCAGTGCTCTTCACGATACCCTGGCGGTCCATCGCTCGTTTGACCGTCGTTGGCGAGTTCAGGAGGAGATCAGTGTAGAAGTAGGCGAGATCGGCATCTGTCAGGAGTCGCTGCACAGCGAAAAACATCGAGACGCCCGACTCGTCACGTCCGACGTCTCCAATCGGTGCACCAGTCATTGTAGTCCATAGTACGCGAACTAGAGACTAAAGGGTTGCGCTGCCGCGAACAGGTTTGTTAGCCCCGGGAGGGGTGCGGGCGCGCCCACGAGGCGCGTCGTCGCGAACAAATCCATGAGTGACGCACAA
Organism: Halarchaeum nitratireducens; assembly: GCF_014647155.1. Taxonomy (GTDB): domain Archaea; phylum Halobacteriota; class Halobacteria; order Halobacteriales; family Halobacteriaceae; genus Halarchaeum; species Halarchaeum nitratireducens. The sequence goes on from NZ_BMOQ01000009.1 coordinate 81,290, forward strand.
ACAGAGCCAGCAGTCGCGTTCGAGGACTCGAACTCGCGAATCGAATCGATGACCGAGACGATCGAGGCGTGGGTCGAGGACCTCATCACGCACGTCGAGGAGGCACGCGGAAGCAAGGCGTTCCAAGAGTGGCTGGATGTCCAGAGTCGGTTCCACGACTACTCCTACCGGAATACCCTCCTGATCCAGCTCCAGTGTCCGGAGGCGACGAAGGTCGCAGGCTACCGAGCGTGGCAAGAGGAGTTCGATCGGCACGTCCAGGAAGGCGAGAGCGCCATCTGGATCTGGGCACCCATCATTACGAAGCAATGCCCGGAGTGCGAGAACTCCCCAAGTTACCACGAACGGAATGATTGTGAGTACGACGAGACGCCACCGGAGGAGTGGTCGGACGGACTCGTCGGCTTTCGGCCGGCATCGGTCTTCGACGTCTCTCAGACTGAGGGCGAGCCACTTCCGGAACTCGAGACGGCGGCGACCGGCGACGCCGGCACCCTCGTCACCGTCCTCGAAGACACAGCTTCGGAACTCGACGTCGAGGTGCGCATCGTCGACGCCGACGAGTGGATCCATGGGCAGGCGGAGGGTATCTGCAAGCCGCGTCAGTCGAATGAACCACCACTTGTTGAGGTTCGCGATCGTGCGAACGAGGCTGACCTCGCGGTGACGCTCGTCCACGAACTCGCACACGCCCTCCTCCATAGCGCCATCAGCGACCCACTGGCGCGCTCCGAGCAGGAACTCGAAGCCGAGGCCGTCGCGTACATCGTCGGCCGACACTACAGCCTCGACACGAGCAATTCGTCGTTTTACCTCGCTGCTTGGGCCGGCGACGACCCGGAGGCAATCCGGGAGCGACTCGGCCGCATTAGCCGGACGGCCGAGCAACTCATCGACGTCGTCGATTCAAGGACCGCATAGCGATCCAAACTCCTCACACCGGGAGACTATTTATTCAGTCAGAAAGGTAACAATACAGAGGGGAAAGCGAGTGTAGTGACGAGAAGACTAACCAAGCCGGCTATATCCGATACGCTGATAGGCCGACAGGTCCAAAAGAAGGTAATGCACGATCTCACCGGCTTTCAGCGGGACTTGCTCTACGTCATTACGGGCTTGGATGAACCCCACGGGCTCGCGATCAAGGAGGAGCTCGAGGAGTACTACGAGACTGAAGTCCATCACGGCCGCCTCTACCCGAACCTCGATACCCTCGTTGACAAAGGCCTCGTCGACAAAGGACAGATCGACGAGCGCACCAACTCCTACACACTCACGCGGCGTGGCCACCGCGAGCTCGAAGCCCGTCGCGACTGGGAAGACCAATACGTCGACCTGTAGAGACTCAGAGAAGCGGCTGGAACCGCTCTATCGAGTTATGTATCTTTCGTGAGTTGGTCGACCAGATCTTCGATTTCTGCAGTCTCGTCGATAGCGGAGAGCCAGCGCTCGGGAAGTGACGACGCACCGAAGCGCGCGCCGGCGACTGCACCGGCGATTGCGCCGATGGTGTCGGTGTCACCGCCGCGATTGACAGCAGTCACGATCGCCTCCGCAGCACTATTGGTGTGCAGGCCGTCGTGCAGTGCTGTTTGGAGTGAGTGGACGACGTAGCCGGATGTCTCCAGTGACGCGGGGCGGTCGCCGCGGGCGATCGGTTCGAGCGCAGCGGTGAGCTCGTCCGGTGCGTCCGCACCGACATCGTCGAGCGCGTCGCGCAGCGGTGTCTCGACGTCGCGGAGTAAACCGGCGATGGTGAGATTGAGAATCGCACAGCCGTAGGTACATCGCGGATCGGCGTGCGTGATCTGCGAGGACTGGCGGCTCACCGTAACGAGTTGCACCCGATCATCCACGTAGGGAATCGCGAGCGGTGGACACCGCATCACGCTGCCGTTGCCCGCGTTCTGGCCTTCTGGACTCTGCGCCCAGACTTGTTGGCCCGCCTCGTCCCATGCGTCGCCGTGTTTGAGTCGGCTGAGCGATTTCATCGTCATCCGCCCGATATCGAACGGTCCGCTGTCGTACCATGCGACGAATCGCTCCGCGATATCTGCCGGATCGAAGGCCTGTCGGTCGACGATGCTGCGCGCGATGCAGAGCGCCTGCTCGGTGTCGTCGGTAATCGTGCCCGCTAGCTGATTCCACGTTCCATGGCCGACCATCTCGTCGAGACGTCCGTGTTTGGCGGCGATTTTCGACGCTGAGGCGAACTCGACTGGCCGCCCGAGCGCATCCCCACACGCTAGCCCGAGAAGTACACCCCGAACTCGGTCTGAATCCATACACCACCAAGGACGACCGCTGAGAAAAGTGTAGGGTCACAATCACTCGTCGTCGATGCCTACGCGTCCGTGTACTCGGCGAGTGAGTGATCGAGGCTGTCGGTGGTCCACTTGCCGATCTGGATGAGTTCGAAGGCGTCGATGGGGACGTTGAGCGCGTCGTCAAGCTCTGATCGGACATCCGAGGAGAGGCCAGCGACAGGAATTGCGGTGAGAGGACGCTGAGTGAGGGCGTAACTGCTCGCCAGGCCCGTCGGTGCGATGACGATGACGTTCTCGCTCTCAACGTCGCCGAGCGCGAGTTCAGCGTCGCGATGTTGGAGTATCGTCCCGTCGAGTTCGGCGACTGGGAAGAGTACCTTCGCGTCCCCGTAGTCGATGCTTGCCCCCGACTCCTCAAAATGCCCATTGGGCATAATTACACCAGTATATATTCTCACTAAGCATTAGTCTTGTGGTGGAACAGACAGATACGGCTGCACCACACAACCCCCCAGCATTGAGTGGCCAGAGCAAGAGCCTCGCAGTATGCCGCGCAACTCCTACGGCTGTGCTGGGGTGGAACACGCCATCAAGCGCACTAAATACCTCACCCACAACACATCGCCCAGCGACGCCGTCAAGTCGCTCGTAGAGTGGTTGCAACGCGTTACTATCTTAACCAACAAATATCGAAGGAGAGCGCGCTTTGTTGGTTAAGGTTTATCGGCGCCCACGAGGGGCGGGGCGCACAGACCCCCGTTTTCGAACGATGCCCGAACACAATCTCGAGACGCTCCTAGAGGAAGCGGTGCACGTCGCGAACGACTACCCAGCGGTCGCGAACGGCGTCGATAACTCGCTCCACGAATACCTACGGTACGCCGTCCTCCGTCTCCTCGAAGGCGACGCCGACCAGCCTTCACCGACAGTCGACGTGACCGTTGGATACGGGAGGGACGGAGCGATGGCGGACAACTGGCAGTCAATGGTTTCCTGGTGGAGCGAAATGCCCGTCCAAGAGGACTGCACGCGATTCCGCGTCTTCTACCCCGACGACGTCGCACACATCCCGCGCGCGGTCGGCGACGTGATGAGCGCACTCGGCGCGTGGTGTGTCTGGTCAGGCGACGCCGTCGACGTCGGCGCCTACGACCACCGTGGTCGTCGTGAAGTCCACTACTGCTGGCCACTCGGCCATCCCGTCGAGGACCGACTCGACGAGCGCCTCGAACGAGACGCACAGGCCGTTGCGCCCGACGGTGGTTGTGCGGGCGACGTCCGAGCTCGCGAAGCCGTGAGCGACCAAGCGCAGACGGGAGGCCTCGAAGCACGGACACAACGCGCACTCGACGAAGAGATGGCCGTCTCACTCCTCGCGAAGGGCGGCCAGTACGAGGTTCGCTCAGCCTCAAGAAGCATCTACGACGTCGACATCATCGCCGAGACGTGTACCTGTCCGGATTACCAGCAGCGCCACCCCGACGGCGGCTGCAAGCACCTCCGCCGCGTCGACTACGAGATCAAGCACGGACGAGTCCCACGGCCGGATGGCCGACTTCCCGAAACTCGGAGGTAGGAGAGTTAACCAACACACGAAGGTGAAAAACAGGGTGTTGTTGGTTAACAGTAAAGTAAAGGAAACACCCAGCTAGCGGGCGAGCACTATGAAAAGAGCGTCGCGAGCCGATCTAGAGGTCGCGCGGCTGGACCGTCTTGCGGCCGTTCGCCTCAGCGCGTGCCGCTGCTTCCTCGAGCAGTTCTTCAACCTCCTCGTCCAGCGCCTCGTAGAAATCGCCGGCAACGTTCTTCTCTGACAGTGCGTCCTTAACCGCCGCCTTAACGACAAGATCCGTCATACAGCATCAACTTCACCTGTCCACTCCTTATAAGCAAGGGGTGGACGGGGCATCAGAGTGTAATAGCTGACAAGAATACCAGTGCAGACCGAGATTCAAGCCTGCTCTGGAGGTCGTCTGTTCGTGGTTTAATGGCGTATCTGAAGGTTTAACCAACACACCTAAGCAAATCACGTGCCTGTTGGTTAAAACAACGATACAATGCCCGAGTCGCCACCGACACCACCAGAGGAACTCTCGAGTGATTTCGTCGAATTACTTGAGGACTGTTCGGCAGAGGAACTCCGAGCGATTGAGCGCTATGCCGACGCACTCGCCGAGTACCGTGAACGGGAGGCTCGGCTTGCAGAGGACGACCAAGACGACGTAGCGGACCGTCCCGAAGAGCTCCCGGACGACGTTCCGACGCGAGCGACCCTCACAATCAAGGAGATCAACGGTAATCGCTACTACTACTGGCAATGGCGAGAAGGAGACAAGGTCACCTCGAAGTACAGAGGTCCGGTCAACCCCGACGAGTAGGTTGAGTGAGTCAAGTGCTTGACCTCAGGGTAGTTCACCTACTGAAATGTATAAACCCCCCTCCCCCCACTGTTTCATACCAGATTGGCCACGCAGGGAGGGGGTGGGGGCGACTGAGGGAATAGCCGAGAAGAGGGTCTGAAGGAAGGTGATCAGACTGAATTGATATTGTGAAGTAACGAAGCATTCAAAGAATCGCTGAGAACGAGTGAGTTGAGAATACGCGCATATTATATTATTTACTGTATAGGTAACTAATGTAGTAGTAGTAATGGTGGTAGTGAAACCTACTAAACCGGCATTATCTAGCTTATTAACCGTGTTTAGAACCTTCTTCATGTATTCCTCTCTCATCTCTTTCGCCCACTCTACTCTACTATTTATATACCTTCCATCGTAGTCTATATTTCGGTGTCGTACTCTTGCGGCATTTGGTATGAAACAGTGGGGGGAGGGGGATTCAAATACCCCTGTCTTGGAACCTTTGTTGCGTGAGGCGATCGAGTCCTGCTACTCAGTGATCTGAGATGGAATAGTGGCGTATGGCCCTTCTACGATAAGGCGAGTGTCTCAGGGCTTGACTCCGCGCCAGCTCACGAGCTATGTTGAGGTACGGTGTTAATCAGCACTTGGTATGAAATAGTGGGGATGCGGTCTTTATATACTCTCATTTGGGATGAAGCATTCCCCTTTGGTATGAAACAGCGGCTGCCACATCTTTATGTGGCTGCCTTCACAGAAGATAGGTAACAGATGCCGTTTGAGAGAAAGGAGTCCCCCTTCGATAACGATGAAGCTCTTACTGAGGACTATATGCCCGATACTGTCCTTGGACGGGACGAAGAACTTGATGAAATATCTGAAGTTCTCCAACAGCTCATCGACAACGAAGCCCCCATCAATACGTTCATCTACGGTGTCAGCGGCACCGGAAAGACAGTCTCAGTCAAATACCAACTGCAAGAGCTGAAGCAAGGCGCGCAGAACTACGACGACATCTCAATAACGTTCATTTACCAGAACTGCGAATCTCTTTCTAGCTCTTATCAAGCTGCCATCTCTCTCACGAACCAGCTGCTCAAAGACGACCAGTACGCTCACCTTCACGACCAACTTGAGATTGACTACGAGACGCTCCCCAGCTCAGGTCTCCCAAAAGATACTGTCTACTCCATCTTCTTTGACGCGCTTGACCACCTCACATACGAAGACACGGCCTATCGCGAACAACTCTCCGAAGCCCTAGAGAACATCGACCAACTCGAGAACCCGCCCGACCTCCAGATCGGCGCCGATGAACTCATCTGGCTCAGCAAGCATCCATTCGACGACGTTGAGTCTGTTCCGTCGTATCTCTCCTTCCCGCCCGGGTTTGAGTTACTCGTCGACGCCGAGACAGACCTTTCGAACACTGACTACTCTCGGTCTGAGGTTCTTAGCGGTATCCCCGAAGACCCCACTACCCTCTTGGCTGAACTCGAGACGGAGTTCGATATCCGCTCACCGGACGAAGTTACGAACTACGTCACCGTCGTCCTTGACGAAGTCGACCGAATCGGATCACGCGACGAACTTCTCTACGAGATTCCACGTGCGCAGGCGAACAATCGCGTCTCGAACATTCGGCCGTCTGTCATCGGTATCAGTAACGACGTCGCGTACAAGGAGAGTATCCAATCAAAGACGGATTCGTCGCTCCGCCTCAAGGAGATTACTTTCCGACGATACGACGCGAATCAACTCGGAGAAATCCTTCATCAGCGTGCTGAGTTGGCGTTCAAAGACGACGCATACGACGACGAGATTGTTCCCCTTGCTGCTGCGCATGCCCGCCAACAGGGTGGTGACGCTCGGTTCGCGATCGACCTGCTTCATAAAGCCGGTGTAAAGGCGAAAAACGACGGTGACGACGTCGTTCAGAAAGACCACATCGACGAGGCCAACGAAGAGAAGGAACGGGATCGCATCTACGAGGTTACATCTGATCTCGACGAGCAACAGAAAGTGACGCTCAGCGTCATCATGCTACATGACCTTCGAGACGAGACACCGATCAGCCGTGAGAGTCTCTACCCGAAGTATAAGCAACTTTCGGGCGAGTTACTCGATAAGACCACGTCGAAGCGGCGGGTAGCAGACTACCTCAAGGAGATGTACCAGCTCGGCTTGCTCAACCGCAAGGACAACTACGGTGGACCTGGGAAATCCGGCTACGTCTACGAACTTGACACGGTTGATTACGAGATGATACTCCGCGTCCTCGGTGAGACAGACCCATCGGGAATGCCTGAAGGATCTGACCTCCTCTCGACAGAACTTATTGACGAGCTTGAGTCGTTTGCAGACGGAAAATCAGCGGTCCGCGAGGCGACGCAGACGCAATCCAGTGTTGATTCGTGGAAGTGATGTGTGGTATTCTCTTTCGCTTGGTATGAAATAGTGGGGGTGGTCTATTCTTAACCGGAACCTGTCTGTAACTCTGAGCCGATTGGGATGAAACAGTGGGGTGCTCTTCTTTAAGTCAATTCTTGCTTCTCCCCCCAAATCTGGTATGAAACAGTGGGGTGTATGTATTTATATGGGGAATACACGATCTGGTATGAAATAGTGGGGTGCCTCGATTGCCCTTTGAGGAGTGCCCCACGGTGGTTCCGCTGGGGGACTGTTGATCGCGTCTGTCACGAACAAATCGATAGAGGTGTCTGAACTCGCCTAGCGTACGCGCCCTGATGACGATACGATGAGCGTCCGTGCGTTCACCGCCTTGAAGAATCTGCTGTTGGACCTCGGCTATACCGGCGTCTTCGTCGATGAATTCGAGAGCATCGCCCGTCTCTCCCCGAAGAACGAACAGGCGACGCTGAACAGCATCCGCTACCTCATGGACCAGAACAGCGATGGCCTTTGCATGCTGTTTGGATGTGCGCCGGAAGTCTGGCAGGACGTCATGAGTGAATACCATGCGTTCAGCGAGCGTATCGGCCAAGAAGTCGCACTTCGACCGCTGACTGCTGAGAACCTTACCGAGCTTGTCGAAGACTATCTCGAGCGAGAGCGAACGACGACAGACTCCGGACGTGCCGTTCGACCGTTCACCGAGGAGAGCTTAGAGCTGATCCTACAGCGGTCACAGGAGAATATTCGCCAAGTCCTCTCTGTTTGCAGTCGCATGTTAGACGAAGCAGCGACTGAGGATCAAACCGAGATCTCAACAGAGTTCGCACAAGAACTCTTCTAGCGAACCACTACCTCGCCGCACGTTTCTTTTCTCTTGCCCAGAGGCGGTGAGGCGCATCTCAATGAACTCCCCAGTACAAATCATCGACGAGAGCGGTGACGAGCGAGAACTCACTGGCATCGAACGGGAGGACTGGACTGGCAAGAGTGATCCTTGTCCTGAATGCGGTGGACAAGAGTTCAACCATGTCTCGACGTCTGGTGGTCGCTATGGTCGCCGTGATGGCGCAGTCGTGATGCGCTCTGACTTCTGAGGTGTCGAGAAACCCCTCTTCACGCGCTGTCGTGACTGCCGTGAGACTCTCTACAAACACCCCGCGTTCGACCGACTCTTCGAGATTAACGGAGACCATGATTCCGCTCATGACCTCTTAGAATTCTTACTATAGACCTTGAAACCCGAGAATAACTATCCTTAAATAGGAAACTATTCACAAATATCTTTTTCAGGCATAGCTATTTGTTCGATGCCGACCTATTCGTGAACAGCATGACTGAATCAGATAGTAAGAATAGTACAGATAGAACGAATAGCCCAAATAGGTCCTACGTGGGGTTGGACCAGGAGAACCCGCGAGCGGTCGCGGTCTGTATGCTCAAGGGCGGCGTTGGCAAGTCTACCGTTGCAGTTAATCTCGCTCGCCAGCTCGCTGCCCACGACCACGATGTCCTTCTCATCGACCTTGACCCGAACGGACACGCTTCGACCGGCCTCGGCTTCGACGACGAGTATCACGACACCAGCGAAAGCATCGGTGACACCTTCTTCGAGGAGGTAGATCCCGATTCCGTCATCTACGAGACGGGCTTCAACTTCGACCTCCTGCCTTCGAGCGAAGACCTCGAACAGGTCGAACGCGAAATCGTCGTCGGCGACGTCTTCCAACCTTCTGCGCTGTTGAAACGCGAAATAGTCGACCCGCTGCTCGGTGACGAGTACGACTACATCGTGACTGATTCGCCGGCATACCGCTCGCGGCTCACCGACAACGCCCTCGTCGCGACCGGCAACCTCGTCCTCCCGCTCGCGCCCGGCAACGAGGCGATGACGGGACTCGAGCGGACGATCGAACGACAGATCGCGCCGCTCCGCAAGCACATGGACGTCGATGTGCTCGCGCTCGTCCCGAACATGCTTCGCGGCCGGATCGACCAACAGACACAGGATCGTCAGCTTCTCGAACGGCTCAACGCCCACGATAGCCTTCAAGACCGCATCCCGAACTTCGCACGAGTCACCGCCTGGGATGCCGTCGATGATGGAGAGCTGAATCCATCCCCCGGGATTCGCGATCGGACGAGTATCACGAAGGCGTACGGTGAGCGGATGCCGCTCCTTGACTATGACCCCGACTGTGATCAGTTGAAGTGCTTCGACGAACTCGCGCATATCGTCGAGGTTGGTGAGGTGGTCCGTGATGAGTGACGACGACCCGTTCGCCGACCTCGGCAGTACACTTGAAGACGAACCCGACGACGGGGACGACTCCATTGACTCCCAGACATCCATGGATTCGGCCGACGAATCAGATTCGAGTCTGGAGTCGACGCGTAACCCGATGGTCGATAGCGCATTCACCTACGAGGAGGCGCAGCAACGTCCATTCTACGCGCGCCAGTCGACGATCGACGAATTCGACTCGTGGCTCAATTACGAACTCGAACGCGAACTCAACGAGCGCGGCTATCAGAACATCGTCGTCCGCGAAATGACGGACGCGCTTCTTCGAACTGTCGTTGAGGAGGACCTAGTTGACGAAGTCGCTGCCCGATTCGAACGAGCGCGAGAAGACGCCACCTCCGAACCTGACAAATAGCGCAACATTCCCAACTTGAGAAAATAGGATTCTACTTCAGCTATTCATACTATTCCACCTTTTCAATCTCTATACGAACGGGATAGATGAGATATATTTCTATCTATACTATCTATAGTGTGGCTGTACGCGGACGGGTGCATCTCCCAACCCTGCGAGATCGTTCTCGCGTAGTATTATGTGTAGAGGTGCTCCCGGATCCAGATTAGCCAATTCCAAAATAGCCAATTCCAAGTTAGTCTATTCGTGAGTATTTTATTGGTGGGTGGCGATTGATACCTATGGAGCGTTTCGTGGACCGTGATGCGGAACTCTCGCGACTGCGGGAGTGCTACGAATCCGACAGCGGCGAGCTGGCAGTCATCTACGGCCGTCGGCGTCTGGGAAAGACCCAACTCGTTCAACACTCGCTCCGCGATCGGGACGACGCCGTCGTCTATCAGGGAACTGAGACCACTGCACAGTTCCAACTCGACGAGTTCGTCGACGTTGCCGCCGAGACGTTCCCTGGCATCACGAACATCAAGCGGGACTGGGAGGCACTCCTCGGCTATCTCGGTGACCAGAACGCGGTCGTCGTCTTAGACGAATTCCCCTATCTCATCGACGCTGACGGGAGTCTCCCCTCCGTCATCCAGCGCCTCTGGGATCATCACTTCCAGCAGACGTCTGGAACGCTTGTTCTCGTCGGCTCATCGATCAGCATGATGGAAGAAGCTGCTCTCCTCGGGAACAGTCCACTCTACGGCCGAGCGACCGTAAAACTGGACCTCCGACCGCTTGACTTCACCGCCACTCAGGAGTTCCTCCCGGACACCTACACGCCCGAAGAACGCGTGTTCGCGTGGGGAGTCTTCGGCGGTGTCCCGTACTACCTCGACGGCGTGGACCTGAGTCGGGACCTTGGAACGGTACTCACTGCGGAAGTACTCTCACAGCGAGGGTACCTCCACAACGAGCCGGAGTACGTGCTCCGCACCGAGCTGACCGACCCGAATCGGTATTTCGCGATCCTCACCGCGATTGCTGCGGGGAAGACGACGTCAAACGAGATTGCGCAAGCGATTGGGATCGACGGAAAACAGATTTCGACGTACACACAGAAGCTCGAGCGATTACGCCTCATCGAGCGAGAAGTTCCACTCACGGAGCAGAAGGCGAAATCTCGCCGCGGTCGATACCGGCTCCTCGACCCGTTGTTCCGGTTCTGGTTCCGGTTCGTCTACGGGAACGAGGACCGCTACGAGCGACTCGGCGAAGACGCCTATGAGGCACTCATCGAACCAGAACTCGCAGACTTCGTCAGTCCGGCGTTCGAGACGCTCTGTCAGGACGCCCTCCCGGATCTCTACCCGGACGAGCTCTTCCTCGACATCGGGCGCTGGTGGTACAAAGAACACGAGATTGACGTCGTCGGATTCACTGACGACGGAACGATGGTCGTCGGCGAGTGCAAGTTCACGAACGCACCCCTCGACTACAGCGCGCTCGCATCCCTGGAAGAGCACGCTGAAGAGGTTCGATGGACGCCACGGGGTGGTGGCAACGCTGACGTCGAATACGCGTTGTTCACGCGGAGCGGTGCGACCGAGGCGGTCCGCGACGCGGCCGCCGAGCGTGATGACCTCCAGTTGTTCGACCTCCAGGATATCGTCCGAGTCTCGTAACCCTCGCATTCACTCCTCGAAGATGTCGGCGAACTCCTCTTGGACGAGGTCGCGCATCGCGTCGGCGCACGCCTGCCGACACGTCTGCTCGTCGAGGTAGTTGCGCTCGGAGACGGATGCGCTATAGGACGATTAAGGATTGCCTCGCAATGACCACGAGTAAGAACTTCTCAGTGCGGTGGTTCTACTTCGGATTCGCCGTCCTGATCTACGATATGTGGCTGCTCGTGGACTTCGTCATCCAGGTGAGTTTAGACTGCGTTGAGCAACGAACGAAGCCTCGCCTCACTGCGAGGCGGTTCCTCGAGTTCGTTCGCTCGTCGCTGCTCGTCCCACCGTAACCTCGTGAAGAGGCCGGTGTGAGCGGGTGGCGAGTGGCATCGCTATTGACTCGTCGAGAAAATCACCGATTTTGCAGTGAGCTCCTCGCCCTAGTCGATCTGTTGTAGACTGGACAGGCTTAATCAGGGGGCACTGTCTAGTTCTGGACTTCCTCGATCGGTGTCTTTCCATCGAGAGCTTGATGCGGCCTGTGGCGGTTGTAGTAATGCATAAACTGTTCAATCCACTCTCGGACGCTCGCCCGACTGCCCACCCACGAGTTATGGAAGCGGTCGACCCGCATTTTGAGGGTGTGAAACCACTTTTCGATCAGGTTTCGCTCGGTATAGTTAACCTGACCGCTCAAGCCTAATCGAGAGAGGGCAGTCCGATAGCCGAATTGATCGACCAGAAACTCAGCATCGGAGAGATCGTGTTTCTCCTTGAGTTGATGCAGAAATGCAGCCGCCGGGTCAGTCCCATGCTGACCAAACACTGCGACGTCAAGAATCAACTTTGTCTCGGTGTCTATTGCAGCGTATAACCAAGACCACTCACCGTTGATCTTGACAGCGGTTTCGTCGACGGCGACCCGCTTCGGCTGCACCTCAGGCGGGTCGCATCCGCTGTCAGCCAGCCGATGCACCCAGTTCCAAACCGCGCCATGAGAGCGTTCAACGCCTAATTCCGCTAAGATCGTTGTTGTTTCTCTGAGTGAACAACCGGTCTGGTGGAGGCGGACGGCGAACGCCCTGACGGGCGTCGCCGTCCGCTCGTTCTCCCAAGTTTCTTCTAAATTCGGTTCATAGCTCTCGCTGAGCAGGTCTGCGAGCATCTTTGGACAAGAAACTCAACGACCTGCTCGCTTCTCAAACTAACTCAACTAGACAGTGCCGGATCTGTGATAATACCCTATTAGAACTATATCAACTCGTCAAGTGCATCATTATCCGGAGCGCCTGTTACAGATCCGGAACCCTCCCGATAGTTGAATTCGTCCGGGTCGAGTGTTCCGAGGAAAACTGCGGTTCCGTCCTGAATCATAAGGGCGTGACCGGCCTCGTTCACAATGACTTTCCCGCCACCCTTGCGTTCGTAGACGTATGCTGCAATCTCCTCGGCATTCTCATGGTCGATGTACTGTCGCCCATCGGCTGTTTTTTCGAACGGGTTTCCATCAGAATCGACGCTAAAACGGTACCCATCTCGTGGACCAGAGTATTCATCACCGCGTGAGAGGTCTTCCACATCTGGAACAGGACGTTCCATCCCCGGGTCTGGTCGTTCTTCGGGCGTTGCCTCACGGACACAGTCCCAAAAGGACATTTCTGGATCCCAGTTCCCGGTCTCCAAATTGTCCACTGGATTCCATGTGAGGTGTGTTACGTCCGCGGTGGCCAACTGTTCGTCCCAATCGTAATCTCGGAAAATATTCTCGTCAACGGTGTCACGGGCGTACAGGACGTACAACTCCGATGCACTTGACGGATTATCCCCGGTTCGGAGGACACGCCCGAGCGTTTGAATCCGCTGGCGGACGCTTCCCGAAGATACCCGGACGATACCGACATCGGCACTGGGCACGTCGACACCTTCAATGAGAGCCTTCACGCTCAGCATTACGTTAGCGAACCCGTCATCTCCAAACCATTCAACAGCAAAGTCGTTCCACGAGCTCTGTCGGTGCCCCGAGTGATACATCACCGGACGGTAATCAGCGTCAAAAAAGAGGTTCTCTAGTGCCTTGTCGGCGACTTTAAGGCCGGGATACTGCTCATAGAGTTGTCTTCTGTCTCCGAACTCTTCGGCTATGCCGCCTGTCCGATAGTTTCGTCCTCTCGTCTCAAAGGGAGCAACCATCTGCTCGAGTTGCTCAATCCGCTCTTGGAAGACGATGCTCTTCTTCGACGCGTCGATGTTCTCCCGGAGTAGTGAGAACGTGATTGCCTGCCGCCCGATAGCGTTCGCAACAAGATCGCGACGCTGTTGCGTAAACTGGAAGAAATCAGCGATCGCAGGGGTGGGTCCCTCGGCACCGTCAGCAATCGTCCGTAGCTTCTGTGGAAACGTTCCGTTGAGGTCGTAGAGACGGTTCCCGTATCGGGTTTCGATGTCCGAAACTGCGTCGGCGACTTTCTCTGTGAACTGGTCGTACGTGGCTCGCTCGGCGTCTGTGAGGTCGAATCCGATATATCGAACGTGAAAATCAGGAATCAGGTCCCGCTTGATCGCCTCATCGTAGGTGAGATCGTAGTATATCTCGCCCAACTCGTTGAGCAGAAGTCGGTCCTCTTCGTTCCGGTCTTCGCTCCCGGGATCACTCAGCGGCGTCGCGGAAAGACCGAGCGAAGCCGTTCGAGGATATTCGAAAATATTCGAGAACGTTTCACTCGTGTAACGGTGGCACTCGTCGGCGATGAGGAGGTGTTCGCTCGGGTCTCTCTGTGAGAGGGTCGTGTTCAGGAAGCCATCCTGCACTGCGGAGTTAACGATGCTGACGAGAACCCGATAATCGTCCTCAAAACGATCCTTGTGGCCGCCGCCAGCCCACCCGATGTCTTCGGTCGGAACGTTGAGTTTCTCGACGAGTTCTTCGAGCCACTGACGCATCAAAACGTTCGTCGGAACGACGATGGTTACGACACCGTCGGGGTTCGCATCCAACCAGCGCTGTATCACTCGAAGTGCCATTACGGTCTTTCCGGCCCCAGTTACGACACGGGCGATACCGCTCTCCGCGTCCCGGTCCCCGTCTGACTCGAACCACGCTGAGGCGGCTTCTTGCTGCCAGTCGTACAGCTCGAATTCGGCCGGAAACGCATATGGAGGTCGGTCAGCGCCGCCCCAGTGCTCAAAGTCAGTTCGTGAGAGTCCACTCCCCGAGGCGGCTTTGATTCGATACGCCTCGCTGGGACTGTCTGCATCGGCAATTCGTTCTAAGGTCTCCGTTGAGAGGCCTGCTAATTTATCGCCAGTAAAAGAGGGGAACGACGACCTGACTCGGTCGCGAAGCTCGCGCCGGCGGTTTTCCGCCTCGACGTATTTTTCGGCGCGCTGTATCTTCGGATTCGAGACATCGTTTTCGTACGCACTCGACTTGAGGTAGTCCCGGCGGAAGGTATCGAACAGCTGGCGGTGCCGTCCATGACCGCCCGATTCGCGGTAAATATAGTATTTCGAGAGGTCTCGCTTCACTCGTTCGGGCGGTGGGTTAACCTGCGGGCCTTCTTGCTTGAGCCAGCGTTCGAACGTCGGGAGAAGATCGACGTTCCGAAACCGATCGCTCCACCGGTCAGTCGGCTTCGTCGCTTCGTAGCCGCTGTCGTTCCCATGTACCGCTCCGAGCGCTTCGAGGAGAGTCGGGAACCCCCGGATACCCTGATCGTTGAACTCGTAATCGTACGATTGTTCGAGCTGGCGTCTGATTTCTCCCCTCGTTAGCGGTCCGTCGGCGTTCACGAGGATGCGATGGATCGTTCGTAAACCGTCGATACCCTCCGGGAAGTCACCCTCTAGTACCCACGTTCGTTTGATCGCGTACCAGAGGAAAGTCTCAAAGTCGATCTCGCCAGCGTGCCAGTCGCGGCCAAACTGCCAAACCGTGACCGTCCCATCCGAGCGTTGTCGAAGAACACCGAGTTGGATGTACGTCGAGACGATTCGCCGCATGTAGCTCTCTGAGTAGTGCCCCTCACCGTCCGGCTTCTGAAGACGACGACGCGCTCGTTCGACGAACGTACTCTTATCGAGGTCGCCATCGCTCTCGACAGCGAGTGTGACAAACGCTTTGGCCCGTCGCTCGGTCCGTTCAACGCCGAACAGGGGCGGTGGGAAACGACGTCCCATGGATTACCAAGTCTCGGGGTCATCCCGAGGCCCATCGTCAGGCTTGGAAACCCGCTGATCGTCGGCACTTGTTTCGGAAGTGGGACCAAGGGACCCAGCCCAGGAATCCAGTTGCGCCCGCTCACTCGGGGAGAGTTCGTCAGTGAGGGACCGTGGCTCCCCGATTTTGAGCGGCATGTCCTCAAGACACCCCACGTAAATGGGGAGCATCTCGACGCCTCGCTCCCGGCGAAGGAGGATGATGTTCTGAATGACGCGAGGGAGATCGTGAAGTTGCTTACGCGTCGCTTCCGGGTTCGGTGGATCCTCGACGAGTGTGATGACATCTCCCCAGGGTGTGATTCGGAATGAACCGCCCTGCGGTTTGAGCCGGTCGAGTGTCGTACGGACGCCGCTCGGGAGGTCCGTCTCTACGGGATGACGTTTGTGTGTGCTCGGGTGCTGCCACCAGACGCGTTCGGCGCCGAAAGAGAACTTCGCTCCATCGTAGACGCTAGGCCAGAGGTCGCCACTCGTGAGATCCTGTGGCTGGACATCGATAGCGTATTCCGGTTCGTCGTTCGGAACTAGTTCTCCAGTGAGCTCAACCTCGCCAACGTAAATATCGCTATAGCTATCACCGTCTTCTACACGTGTGATTACGGCGTTACCTTCGGTTACGCGGACCCGGCCGCCGAGACGCTTGAGCGAAAGAAGATCATCGAGGAGTGCCTCCGGCGCGGGATCGAGATACAGACGATCAGTTCCCTGGTATGCCTGCCACCAAACCTCGCTATCGGCGTTCGTCTGGAGACGGTAGCCTCGGTAGTAGCCGGGCCACTCGTCACCGGGTGTGAGCGTTTGATCCATAAGCCAGCTCGTTGCCACAACCGAGGCCGCGCTCAGTATAAAGATGTGCTGTCCAAGGTCCCGTAGATATCCTCCACAAGCGAGAAATCCAGTTCTAAACGTGAGAGATCACTATCGCCAAGACAGAATTCGTATCGCAGTAAGCTGGTCTGTTCCCTTGTGAAAACAAACATTTATGTGCTCCTGTCTGTACCCTACTCTATTCGAATGGTATCCGGGGACACAGATAACGTGAGTTCCGAGATCGAGTGGGTTGTCGACGACCCACCCGCGATCAGTAAGACTGCGCAAACGGACGCCGAGGACGCCACCGCGCATATGCGAGCGGTCCAGGCGCACCGTTTTGAGGTCATTCAGAGCAAGCAGGACCTGCTCGCTGTCGAGGAAGTCAAAGACCAAGTCAAACTCCTCGACCACCAGTTGTCCGCTGCCCATCAGGCGATCACGAGCATGGGCCGTGGCACACTGTTCGCTGACGAGGTCGGACTCGGGAAGACCATCGAAATCGGGATGGTACTCAAAGAGATGGATCTCCGGGAAACGCGGGACTCATTCCTCATTCTAACGCCGGCACAACTTGCACCTCAGTGGCAACACGAGTTAGAGGAGAAGTTCGGGCTCGAATTCGTCTGTAACTACGACGATGCGTTTCAGGGGTTTGATGCTCACGACCGGATCGTCGCGAGCGTCGATACAGCCAAAGGGAAACGCCATCGGCAGGACGTCCTCGACAGACACTGGGACGTGCTTGTCCTTGATGAGGCGCATTATGTCCGTAACGAGGACACGAAGCGCTACAACTTGATCCAAGAGATCGATTATCAGGAGGCGCTCTTCGCGACCGCGACGCCCATCCAGAACGACGTATCCGACCTGTATAGCATCATCAACCTCATTCGCCCGGGGTTGCTCGGTACCAAGCGCGAATTCCAGAACCGGTATCTCGCCGACAACGACGCCAGCGAACTGAAAAACGCCGACGACCTGCAGCGGAAACTCGATCGGGTGATGATACGGAATCGGCGTGAAGAGACGGACATCGACTTCACAAACCGCGAAGTTCGAACGAACGCGTTCGATCCGACAGCCGATGAACGCCGTCTGTACGATACAGTTACTGACTACGTCCGCTCGAATTACTCCAGCGAGAACGCCGCCCATCTCGTCCTCCTCCTCTTGCAAAAGGAGGTCGTAAGCAGTCCGAGTGCAGTCGCCTCAACGGTGGAAAAGTGGCTTCGCGGCGAAGGGGCTGCGACGGTCCACGATCGGGAACACCTACAAGAGATCAAGGACCTCGCCGACGGAATCGAAACGACGACCAAGCAGAGACGCCTCCGGGACATCGTCGAAACGATACACGAGAGATTGGACAAGACTCGAGTCGTCGTATTCACGCAGTTCCGTTCAACCCAACAGGAAATCGCGGAAAGTGCTCGGAAGCTCGACCAACCGGTCCACACTGTCGATGGTGATCTCTCCAGTAAGGAGAAGGACGAAGTCGTCTCACAGTTCGAATCCGAGGGTGGGGTACTCGTCGCGACCGACTCGATTAGCGAAGGTCGCAATATGCAGTTCTGTAACGTGATGGTGAATTACGACCTCCCGTGGAATCCGATGGAGGTCGAACAGCGTATCGGCCGTATCGACCGGATCGGGCAGGAACGAGAGGTTCACGTGTTCAACCTCGCGCTCGAAGACACGGTCGAGGAGTTCGTTCTCGAAAAGTTGTACGGAAAAATCAATCTCTTTACACAGTCAATCGGTGGGCTCCGCGATATTCTCTCACGGAAGGAACAGTCCGGAGCCGACTTCGAACAGGAGGTCTTCGACCGGCTCCGGACCGCGGACAACCGTGATGAGTTGGAGAACAACTTCGAGGAGATGGCGGTCGACTTGGAGGATAACAAGGAGGCCGCCGAGAAGATGGGCGACTTCAATAGAAGTGTTTTCGAGAACTTCGACTTCGGAGGTGGTGAGGCGTGAGCTCAACCGAGTCAACCGGTCTGGACCGTGTCAGCATCAAACAGCTCACGGAGGCGGTTATCGAGTCGAACGGTGGAGAAGTAGATCGGACGACACCCGAACGGTGGCGCGTGACGTTGCCATCGGAACTCGACACTCAAGGGGCCACAGGAAGCGCCGACACAGGTGCGTCGGGGGGAACTGGTAACAACTCGCTCGATTCAATCGCAGCCAGGGTTAACGAACCGAGCACTGGCAATGAAGCACACGAATCGACGCTCGTCTTCGATCCACGAGACCAGCAGGGGGACGATATCGTCGTGCGCCCGGGATCGCCGCTGTTCAACGCCATTCTTGACCTCGCGCGAGACGGTGAACGTGTCGCGTATGTCCGTATCGGCCCAAGTGACGTCCAGCTACACGAGCCTCCGATGGTTGAGGCGCTCGGTTCGAATGCGCGTGTGACAGGCTTCGAATCAGACCACACCGAGACAGCGCTCGCATTCCATTTCCATACCCAGATCGAAAGCGTTCGGTCGTACGACCGCGAGCGCTTCAACACGATTACCCTCGACACTGCAAGCGGGGCACGACTGCCCGAGTTGACCGAGCGACTGACCGCACATCTCGGAGTGCTCTCGACGGATGCCCGGCCGGACAATCCACCCGCCCTCAACGACGAAACTGTGTCGGACCGCTACGAAACAGCCGTCGGCGTCCTTAAAGAGCAGATTGCTCCGGACGTCGAAGAACTACGTGCTAAAGCCGACGAGGCGGTTGGTGAACGAACCAAAGAGATTCAGGACCTATACGATCAGCGCCGAGAGAAACTTGAAGCGGAAGTCGACAAGAAACAACAAGAAATCCGCAAGTGGAAGAACAAGGCCCAGAACGCCCGAAAGAACTCGACCCGAAACAAGTATCTCGCGAACCGCCGCGAGGCACAGACAGAACTGGAAGATCTGAAGGCCGAGGTCGAAAAACGGAAAGCAGAACTGACCAAGGAAGAGGAAACCCAGATCGAACAGACAGCATCGAGTCACGCTGTCAAAGTTGATGTGATAAACGTCGGGACGACAGTCCTCACGTACGACCGTGGCGAGCTCACTATCGAAGTAGATGACGCGGACCGAACGGCTGAAACAACCGTGCCGTACACCCCAGCGACCGACGTTTTCGGGGGTTTCAACTGTAGCGACTGTGGGGAACCGTTCGAAACTGAGCGCCCGCCCGTCGTCTGTGACGGGGACCACGTTGTATGCCCGGACTGCCGCGTGGAGTGTGGAGACTGCGGAACACTCCTCTGCGGGTTAGATGGTGCCGATGAGACGTGTACCTACTGTGGAGCGATAGGCTGCGCGGACTGTCGCGAGCAGTGTGCTGAATGTGGAAACACGATCTGTTCGATACACGAACACACCTGCTCCGCGGACGACAACCCGGTATGTACTCTCTGTGGCACTGACTGTGACACCTGCGGAGCGTTTCGATGTGATGATCACCTCGAATGGTGCACGACGGGCGAGGAGTACCACTGCCCAGACCACACGGCGGACTGTGATCACTGTGGAGATCCAACTTGTGAGGACCATCGGGACAAATGTCTCGTGTGTGATGGCGGTTTCTGTAGAGCAGACCGTGTTGAGGCGACCAGTGCGGACGGTGAACTCTGTCCGACTCACGCCGGCTACTGTCCCCACTGCGAAGGCCATCACGTTGCCGACGATCTCCGGACCTGTGATGCCTGCGGCGACGATATCTGTGCGGATCACGCGGCTCCGTGTACCGCCTGTGGTGATTCACTCTGTCCGACAGACCACGTTGTATGTACGGCGTGTGGTGAAATCCACTGCGCGAATCACACTGTCCCGTGTACGGATTGTGGTGAGCAATTCTGCTACGACGATGTCCAAGGATGTGCAGACTGTGGAAGTTGGACCTGCGAGGAACACGTAGCAGCGTGTTCGGTCTGTAACGACGAATTCTGTGGGACGCACGCCACAACGTGTTCGAAGTGTGATGACACGCTATGCATGGCGCACACAACCGTCTGTCAGTGCTGTGGGGACGATCGCTGTGGGACCCACGTCACTACGTGCGATACGTGTGGCGACGATATCTGTGATAAACACGTCGACACCTGCATCGACTGCGGCGACACACTCTGCCCGACGGACCAGCAGCAATGCGTTGCGTGCGAGGAGACGTTCTGTGCGGAACACACAGGCGAGTGTACCGACTGCGGTGAGCAGTTCTGCTACGACGACGTGACTGCATGCGAGGAATGTGACGACTGGATATGCAGTACCGATAGATCGAACTGCCAGGTCTGTAACGAAGCGTTCTGCGAGACGCACGTGACGTCTTGCGACGAATGCAACGACCCCCTCTGTGCCGAACACGCGAGGTCGTGCGACTACTGTAACACCGACATTTGTCAGGACCACAGCGTAGAGTGCGCCGTATGCCAGGACCTGGTCTGTCCAGCACACACGAATACATGCGTCGCGTGTGATGAAACGCGGTGCCCGGACGACGGGCTAAGTTGCAGCGAGTGCGGCGATGCACTCTGTAGCGACCATACTGTAGAGTGCCATGACTGTGGCAAGCCGCTTTGTGCGGATCACGCCACCGACTGTACAAGCTGTGATGGGGTCGTTTGTTCGGACGACGCGACAGCTTGTGCCGTCTGTAGCGACGTCGTCGGCACTTCACACGCGGCCTCCTGTACGGTGTGTGGGTCCTCACTCTGCTCGGACCATCGCAAAACCTGCCAAACGTGTGGGGAGGTCCGATGCGCGGACCACATTGAGTATTGTGAGGTCGACGGCGAACCGCACTGCCGTGACCATCTCTTCTACTGCGAACACTGCGGGGAGGGTGCCGCCCCGCTCTACTGTGAGAGTCATCGACAGACCTGTGATGTCGGCGATGAACCGCTGTGCGTATACCACGCGGAATCAACGCCGATTCTCGACGAGACAGTATGCGACAAACACACCGAGGCCTGCACACTATGTGAGCAAAACTACGCGCCCGCAGCCGTCAATGACGGCCGCTGCGAAACGTGTCGCAGCATCGGTGAAGAGGAAGTCGACATTCCGGATTCGATTCGAAGCGATTTCCGCTCCGTCCAGGTCGCACAAAACAGTTCATACGTCACGATATACGGCAAGCGATTACTCGGAACAAATCAACTCATTGTGTTGAGCCGTGAGACGAGCGAGGAGATCGAACGTCGTAATATCGGTGTCCTTGACCGCCTTAAGGGGGTTCTCCGGTAATGTCTCGAACAAAGAGCCGACCGGACTGGTACGAGCCGGGGGACGTACCAACCTCAATCCGCAACGCAACACGCGATGCCACCATCGCAGCTGAGGTGGTCACTGATGTACTCGCGGAACACGAGTTCGATGCCCCATGGAGTCGTGTCCTTGATATCGTCAAAACCACGCGAGCGAACCTTCCCGAATCGACGAGCGAGTTCGCTCGCCGCTCTGAACTGTCGACAGCGCGTCCTCCCCCGGTTCGTTTCGTTGATATCGACGACATCTCGCATCTCAGTCCGACAGACTGTGCTGTCGTGCTCGGTACTGCGTTAAGTCGATATGAGGGGATGTTCCGGACTGCTGACGATGTCGACAATCTCGTTATCGACCTTATATGGGATAAGCAACACACGAGTGTTTCACTTGCCCTGTTCCCACGGGTCAAGGACGCACCTGTCACGGAAACACATGTTGAACAAGTCGTACAGGGAGACACGGCGCCGCCAACGGGGCGTTCGCCCTCGATAGTCGGTATTGTCTCAAACGCAGGATTCTCAGAGGACGCACAGTCGACGGCAGCGGAGAGTGATATTGAACTGTTTGGTCAACACGCAATTTCGAGATGGCTTTCCGACGCGCAACTTCCAGTATCGAGTCTCGAAACTCTTCTCGAGAACGATCGGAGCCCCGAGGAAATCGAGGAGTTCGTTTCGACGTTGCCCGACCTACCACAGTCGATTCGGGAGCAAGACCCGATTGAGGATATCGCTGCGAAAACAGACGTGCAAACGATCAGCGTGACGGAAGCAAAAGCGACAGAGCGCATCCCGGTTCGTGATCAACCATCCTCCGCAGGCCAGTATGGGACACTGTACGCAGATGCGGGTGAAGACGGTGATTTCGGCGCGTTCGAGCGTTTCGAGGAACGTATTGGAGGTGATGAAGAATGACTGTCGAATTCAAAGAGGAACCAACGAAAGTACCGATCTCGGGCGGTCAGTCGGTTAGTGTCGCACCGAAGCAACCGTGGCCGTCCGCGTATCGTGGGTCGAAATACAGCCTCGTTAGTGACGAGAACTTCACCGATAGTGCCGTTCTAAAGTGGGAACAACGGGACCTCTCAGTTTTCGGTGAACCGCCCCAGGGACTCCGATCGGCGATGACATTAGCCGGTAAGAGCGGTGGGTACGGGAGCTTCCGAGTTACCGCCCGAGGCGAGATTATAACCAAAGTACCAGCTGAGGACTATCCAAACGTCGAGGATGCCCCGGTCTCCGAGGGGTGGATACCGACGTATCTGGGGACACTCTCCGGGACGCTTGACCTCGGTGATGTGAATTTGGATCCAACGGCTTCCGGCGATGGTGTCGCAGTCTGGCCCGGTTTGCCATTCCACCACGGTGAGCGGTGGGCAGTAAGTCACGAAAACACGTTGGTCTGGAAGTGGCGTGATTATCGCTTCGAGTCCGCCTTTGACCATTCAGAACTAGTTGCTGCGTACGATGCTTACCGACCGACGCCGGGGCGACTGTACGTTACCGAGTACGGCCACGTCTGGGTGAACGTTCCCTACGACGATATCATGCCCGAGAAACAGAACGAGATACGGGATGCGATCGCAGCGTGGCGGGACAACGCAGAATCGAAGGGCGACTCGACGAGTCTCCGATTGGTTAATCGGCGGCTCGTCGCAACGAGTTCGACCGACGATCCCGCTGACGGGCATTTGCCGATTCATCTGGGCCACCTCCGGCAGTTCGATGGGGGTGTTGTGCCACGACCCGTCGTCGACGACGAATCGTATTATCTAGAGGTCGGCCAGTATGAGGAGGTCTGGGAGTAGAACGCAAAATGTCGACGAGAGAGTATGTTTGGACAAATCTATCAGCGACACTCTGCCCGGAAGTTGATAACGGAGGGACACGGCATATCGACTAGTGAATATTGCCTACGAGCACGCTAACCCGCAAGCGGGCAACGAGTCGTTTCTCATTCGAATCGACGAAGCCCACACGGAGCGAACAGCGTGTATCCTCGTCGATGCTGGCGATGGAGTCAACTTGGACGCTACTCTCAACGACGATGACTATCTCGCAGCGATTCTACTCACACACGCTCACCTGGACCACTACCAAGCGCTCGATGACGCACACCGTGATGGCGCCCCGATTCTCACGAGTCCGAGCACGGCGTCCATCCTCGAAGACGTCTTCGCCGAGGGTGCCCATCGATACGACCTCTCGAATACCGACGAGCTCCTGAGCCGGGTCGAGTCGATCTCCGAGTGGCACGACATCCTTGGTGAGACAGTCGCAGTCCGACCTATCCCTGTCGGCCATACGCCCGGCGCCAGTGGCTTCCTCATCCGTGTCGACGACGGCGAGGACCGGATTCGGATGCTCGCGACGGGCGACTTCACCGAACGCGACGCAGCCACCTATCGAGGGTTCGACCCAGGCGCCTACCCCGATGTGGATGTCCTCTTCCTGACTGCGGCGACGAACGACGGCTTCGAGGACGAGCTCACCGAGGCTGTCGGCACCATCGTCGAGCGGACGAACGCCGGCTCGAAGACTCTCTGCACGGCGAGCGGGCTCACGGGCGTCCACCTCGCCACGTTGCTCGCCGGCGTCGACGACGAACTCGACGTCCGCGTGCCAGTCGTCCTCGCTGGGCAGGTGGCCAAACTCTACGACGCGCTCGGCTACAACTACGAGGATGTTACCACAGTCCCCACGTTCGAGTCGACAGCGGACTGCTTCGAACACGGGGCCGTCACCATCGCCGGGCCCGAAGTCCCCGTAGAGGGAAGCAGCGGCCGCCTCTTCGAATCTATCGACGAAGACCCGAGTGCATCGCTCGTCCAAGTCCAGGGTGGAAGTACGGACGCGATGACGAACAGCGACTTCGCCGGGACCGTTTCCGCCCACGAGTTCTCGAACCATCCAACCGAGGAACTCCTGGACGAAGTCGTCGAGGCCGTCTCACCGACCCACGTTGTCGTCGAACACCAGCGGAGTCGCTCCCTCGAACGCTACAAGGACAAATGGGATTCCTTCTCCTGGGCAACCGGTTCGCGGGGCGTCGAGACACTCTACAGCGACGGCGAGTATCTCGCGCCGCCGTGGGTTACTGACCACGTCAAGCAACGAGTCCAGAATCGAGGAGGCCAACTCGATACGTCCCGCGCCGATGGAGCAGTGCTGGACGCGATGGAGTCTATCCCTGAACTCGGTCGACGTGACGAGATCGATCTCGACCAGGAGGGCGTCGGCGTGGCTGCTCTCGAAAATCGGCTCCACATTGGAACGACCACATCGAGTGAAACGGAGCACGCTCCGAGTACCGCCAACGAACAGGCAACAGAGGGAGCTGCGGATGGAGGACTGTACCGAACGACCGGGCCGGACCTTCCGGAGCCAACGAACGGCGAGAGCACTTCGAGCGAAGGCTCGACCGAAGAGAAGGCAGCACTCATCGACACGATCCAGCCGCCCGACAACGGGGAAACGCCGACTGACGAGGACGAGACTACTGAGAACGGAGGGGAGAGAGCCGAGAGCACCGACAAAACAGCGGTCTCCGAAGACATCACACAGGAGAGCCAGCGCGCTGATGAGTCCGCTGGTAGCGATGATTCAAGCCCTGCGCGAGAGGCAACGGATGATGAGTCGGCAGCGCCGATCGCTGACGAGACGTCTGTCGCGCTTACGGTCGAAGTTGATCCCGCGGTTCGGAAGCTCGCCGTCCAGCAAGCGAATGACGAGAGCGTTTCGCTAGCGATATTCGCGCGGCAAGCTGTCGATGCATACCTCGCCGACGTGCTCCGTGGAGAATCTCCGTGGGAGGACGCGGAGTCTACCGAGCGGTCGTTCGCGTTCGAGGCTGACCCAGCACTGGCGGAACTTCTCTCAAGAGCTGTGGTCGAAGCCGAGGAGGACACAGCTGAGGAATACGTTCTGGACCGGATCAAGGATGCAATCGGGTTGGGTAACGATCGAACCGTCGATATCGCTGGATCAGAATCACTAATCAAGCAGATTGATGCGGTCGTCGAGAATCCGCAGTCGCCCCACGAAACGACAGATGAGGTCGTACAGGCGGCGGTTGAGCGGGTTGTCTTATCTGGGTGAGCACGGGGGTTCAGCAGTCCCCGTTCTGGGTTTAACCAACACTGGTGCCGTAAATAGCCGGTTTTGTTGGTTAAGAGTGGTCGGCGTGCGTGCCTCGGTCTGCCGTTGACAGAGTCCTGCCAAGTATGCCCGGTGATATGCGTAGTACCGTTAATACCGATATGAATAATATTACCAGTGTCACCAATAAAAACGATAGCAGCAGTAATCCCGAAACTATCGTTTTGAGTCAGCACACCGCATCCGTCACCACCAGTAGTAACGCTACTACCGGACCTATCCTGTAGTAATACCGAACGCACCGGGACTATAGTTATTACCGGTACTAACGGTATTTGTCTGACGAACAATTATATCGGTATGAATCATACCCACACGTATCCATGGCTGAGTCAGACCCAGAAGTGCTCGCCGTTTCGTTCCAGAAGGGTGGCACGGGCAAGACGTTCACCGCACTGAACGTCGCCGGTGGGCTCGCAGCGCGAGGATTCGACGTACTGGCAATCGACCTCGACCCGCAAGGGACGCTGACCGCCAACCTCGGGAAGCGAGATATCTACAAAGACCTGGATGCGCTATCACTCGACGAAGTCCTGTTGGACCCAAAGAAGTGGGACCAAGTGAACGACCTCGTGCTCACCGACCACGAGGAGTTCGACCTCATCCCGTCCAATCAGTCGTACAACGGCAACAAGTCGCCGCTCGACTCCGCTGACGCAGGCGAGAACCGCCTCGGCCGGCTGCTGGAGCGCCTTGAAACCGAGTATCATTATATCGTCTGTGACTGCCCGCCGGACTTCTCTCCGTTTGCGAAGAACGCGGTCACAGCTGGCGAGAAAATCGTCGTCCCAATGATTCCCGAGACAGAGATGCCACACTCGACGGACCTCCTATTCGACCAGTACGAGGTCCTCGAGATGATGCACGACCTCGACATCCAGTATCTCGCCTTCCTGATGACGGTCAACTCGACGAAGATGACCAAGGAGAACGAACGGATCGTCGAATGGTTCGAGGACACGTTCGACGAGAAAGGAGTCATTACGGATCACCGGGCGGCGTTTGCCCGGGCGAAAAAGAACCAACGCTCGATCTACGCGCACCCAGAGTCTCTCCGCAACGACGAACTCGAGCAGTACGACGAGCTGCTCCAACTTATTCTCAATCAGACCTCGCCACCGTCGTACGGCCTCGATGTCGAAGCCGCAAAGGCGACGACCGTCGACGAAATCCGCGCCGCAGTCGACGACCAGGAGGTGGAAGCATGAGCGAGGAGGAAGAGGATGACTTCGAACAGCAGTTAGGCGACGTCCAGAGTCGGGCAGAGAAGCTCGGCGTTTCCGGGTCGGGTGGGGACAGCGAGCCCACGCCTGCAGACATCGATACTGAGGACCCCGACGGCTCTGACTCCCAGCAATCGGCACAACAGACTCCAGAGACAATCGGTGCTGTAGACGCACACGAGTATCCAAATCCGGATCGAGAGCTGGGAGCGCTGTCTGATATCTACGAGAATAACAACGTCTTTCTCTCGCCTGCCGTCGTCGACGAGGTCGGTGAGTTATGGGACGATATCGAGTACGAATGGAAGAAGGCCAACGACACAGAACTCAGCAAGAACTGGGATTTCTACATGGCCTGCTTCCGTGTTCTGCTGAATAACTCGGATTTGGTGCGGGAAGAGCTCGGGATGGACACGGAGTAGGACTGCACATGCCTCGTTGAATCACAAGATAGCGTCGGGGTAGGGAAGACTATTCGTAGTTTCACAGCGTCAGAGAC
>NZ_BMOQ01000010.1 GCF_014647155.1 Halarchaeum nitratireducens
TCGAACGCATCCCGTACGCGGTCAAACTCAGCAAGGCGACGCGCTGGAACGTCCTCGAGAACGTCGGGCTCGCGGTGCTGACCGTGACCGTCCTCCTCGCGGGCGTGCTCACCAGCTACGTCACCCTCGCGTCGGGAATGCTGGTCCACGAGGCCAGCGTCCTCCTCGTCATCCTCAACGGGATGCGACTGCTCCGCTACTGACCACGAGACACGATCACAACCACAACTCATGACATCGAATTCGACTGCGACTGACACGACCCAGACGAGAACCAATTGGCAGGTCGACTACGACGCCGACCCGATCGAAATCCGCGACCCCGTCGCGGAGGCCCTCGGCGTCCTCGAACCGGGCGAGCCGTTCGTCGTCACCTACCGGGACGCGGTGAAAGAAGCCGGACACTCCTGTCCGACAGCCTCGGGTGCCTATCGGATCGTCCAGCTCGGGCTCGACGCCCTGTATCCCGACGACTATCCAGTCCGGAGCGAAATCGAGGTCCAGACGGCCGGCCCGCAGGACGATGCCGCGTACGGCGTGATGAGCCGCATCATCTCGTACGTGACTGGCGCGACCGGCGATGACGGATTCAGCGGGCTCGCCGGCGGCTATGGCGGCCGCCGCGACCTCCTGCGCTTCGACGCGTTCGACCCGGACACGGCGGACCCGACGTTCCGGTTCCGGCGAACCGACACGGACGAGACCGTCGAAGTGACCTACCACGTCAGCGACGTTCCTGACGGTGGACCCGCAATCGGGAACCTCCAAGGGATTCTCGACGAATCGGCAACTGACCAGCAACGAGAGGCTTTCGCTGACGCCTGGCACCGCCGGGTACAGGTCGTCCTCAGCGACGACTCGCTGTTCACCGTCGACGCGGTGTGAACGCGACGGTCTACCCCTCTCACTCGAAATAAGTTACTGCGGTACACTATCGATCTCCTCAAGGGCCTCAGTAGCGACATCACCTAACTCACCAGCCTCGATATGCGAGTACCGCTCACGAACCATCTCCTCAGAATTATCGAGATATCGGGCCGCCACAGTATATCCGAATGCCCGGACCAGAACCTCGCCCATGCCACGACGGCCACCGTGCGGAGCAAGATAATCGTGTTTCGGATGGTCGATGTCGATCTCCGCGGCCTCCGAGAGTCGTTGGAGAATCGACCGTGCGCCGTCCGTCGTGATCGACGGCGGCCGAATGTCCACATCGAGCGCCAGCAGCAGGTCGCGAGCGTACTCCGCACGGCGTTCAATGATTGCTTCTGGGCGTTCCCCTCGTTCGGCGAGGTTTTCCCGGACGAGCCCTGCGAGCGTCCGTTGGTCGAACGTCGGAAACACCGGCCAGCGCTCCGTTGGTGGGTCCATCAACTGGCGATAGCTTCGCAACGGCGAGATCACCGGATCGGGAAGGCTCGCGGCATCCCATTGCTGTTTCTTCCGGTAGACGTCCATACTCCCGTCGTCGACGGAGAGGTCCTCCCAGCGGACGCCGCGCCGGCGCGGGTCGTTCGGATCGCGGAGGAGTTCGCCAACGCGGACGGCGGTGTACGCGAGGACAAACACCAGCGCCCGGTCACGAGCCGCCTTCAACGCCGCGTAGCGTGCTCGCTGCTTGTCGAGGGGATCAGTATCCTCCGGGAGTGTCGTGTACGCCTCGACGGCGTCGCGGGCCCGTTCGTCGACGTGACGGGTGAGGGCGTGGCGCTGTTCGGACGTCCAGGCCTGCTGGTCGCCGGGCTTGCGACCGTCGTCCTCCGGCAGCGGCGCCATCGCACTCGCTCGCTGCGCGTAGTGGGCCTCAAGATATCCCTCGTTGACGCACCAGCCACACCACGCAGAGATATAGCGGTAATAGGTTTGTACTGTGTTCTGCTTGAGTCCCCGATCTCCACCGAGATGTCGGGCGTACTCCCGGAACACGCGTTCGTCGAGATCGTCGAAGGTCGGCTCGCGGCCGACGTCGTCGGCGATCCCGGTCCAGTCGTCGGCGCCGCGGTCGCCGGCGGCCCACTCGGCGAACCGTTCGAGCTCGCGTGCAGCGTTACGTCGATAGTTCCCACCGCCGCCGCCGCGGCCTTTCCCCTTGTCTTGGAGGTAGCGCTCGAAGCTGTCGTCGAGCGGCGTCGAAAGCGCTCGGTCAGGCATTCACCGGCCCTCCACCGTCCTGCAGCCCCGGTCTCGGTGCCTCTACCCTGGGGGAAGCGTCGTCGTGAGGCGGTTGCAGCATTCGTGCTTCACCGACGGCGCCGGGGTACTTCAAAGTGGTCGTGATTACTATACTAATCACGTCCAGTTGTTGTTTTGGGCGTACTAGCCAAATCCAGCGGTCTCAGCCTACAATTCCGCCATTCGGAGATATATAAACTTCATATGGCTATACCAATTCGTGGGCCTGATGTTCACAGGTTCGGAGGATGGCAGAATACAAAGCACTAGCGGAGCGATACGACGGATTATCGTCACACTCAGTCGTGAGCGGCGTCGGCATCCGCTATGCCGACGCCACAAACGGAAGCCGCGGTGGATGGCCTCGTCGAACAGGCCGAAGAACTGTGCACGCTTCACGACCACATCACCCGAGTGATCGCCGCCCTCGACGTTTCGGAGGGTCCGTTTTCCGACCAGTACGGACGGGCCAGCACGACCGACTTCGCGTTCGAGTCGGTCGTGCGGATGTTCCTCTACCAGCACGCGCGCGGGTTCAACGACAGCGAACTCCACCGCCGGCTGAAAGGGACAGCCTACGTGTTCATCCGGTTCGAACTCGGACGAGCACCGACTCAGCAGGCAATCAACTATATGTGGCGGCGACGATTCTCACTGGCCGACCGACGAGCGATCAAGGCTACCGCCCGCGACATACGGGCGGTGGCCGCCGACCACGATATCGTCTCAGACGGAGAGCCACGTCTCGATCCCGGCGAAGTCAGTGACGCGGGCGTCACTGACGAGCACATCATGAAGGCAATCCGGACTGCTCGCGACCGCGGCCTCGGTGCCTTCGAGACCGACCGCGCAGCGAATGCGCGGTATCCCGATGAACTGTTCTTCGAACGCCAAGCGTATCTCAACCTTGCCGACGTGGGGACGACGACCCCACGTCGGCGCTTCGACCGGCTGAGCGACTGGAACAACACACCCCACGGCGATACACACCTCCGCACGATGAAACAGATCGCAGCACCGACTGAACAGATGTCGCTCACCGACTTTGCAGACGGTGAGCGACCTCGCGACTGGCAGCGGATCCGTGAGGCGATCCTTGAGCCGTTCCACGCGGGATTGGAGTGTTTACTCGAAGAGATCGACGCGAACGACGGGCTCCGCGAGCCCGTCATCGCGGCAGTCGACATCACTCACTGGGAGTTCTATCCCTCGCCCTACAAAGACGATGACGACGTCGAACCAGAGGATGACGTCGTCATCGTCAACGGCAAGGAGAAGGTTCCAAAGGACGAATTTCCCGGGATGGTGAGCGGTGACAAAGAGGGACGTAGCTACAAATTCGCAACACTGACGATCATCGGTCAGGACACACCGATCGTCCTCGGAATCGAACCCGTCCGGGAGGCGTCGACCTGGGAGGGCGACGCCTCCCAGATCGAGAGCCACACAAAAGCCGGCATCGTCCGGCGGTTACTGGCGCAGGCCCAACAGCACGTCGAGATCCACAAACTGTTCGCCGATCGTGAGTTCGACGCCATGGAAGTCCGGGACGTGATCGACCGGCACAACATTACCTACCTTATCCCGCGGCCAGTCTACGCCGCCGATCTCGATCAGATTGAGAAACTCGAGGAGCACCCGCTCGCCGACGTTGCCGTCGAGCGAGCGGTGCCTCTCTCTGTAGACGGTCGCTCACACGAACTCAGCTTCATGTACGTGCCATCGACGGAAGAAGACGGCAAATACGCCGTCTTCACGACGAATCGTGACGTCACGCCCGACCAAGTCATGGGACTCACCGCACAGTACAGCCACCGCTGGCAGATCGAAAGTGAGTACAAAACCATCAAACACCATTTCCTCCCGACCACAGCCTCCACTGATTACCGTGTCCGGCTGCTGTACTTCGTCCTTGGCGTCGTCATGTACAACGTCTGGCGCCTCACGAACCTCCTGCTTCGTGAGGCGGTCTCCGGTAGTCTTGGCGCGAAGCCACCGCTTCGCGCCGGCGAAGTCGTCGAACTCGTCGGCTTCTGCCTAGTCCCACCTGACTGACCGGCTCCACCCCTCTAGTGGGCGAGAACCGTCCCGGACCGCGGGACTCGGGAGTGACAACTCCCTCCCGAGTCCCGCTCTCTCACTGTAACTCTTCGGCTTCCAGGGTGTCCAACTGACTCACGCATCGATCCTGCCGAACTATCATTCATCTCAACCGCAACACATCCGTCTTCCCCTCCATCTCGCTTGTATTTTCGATATCCTCCGAACCTGTGGATGTTGCGAAGATGGCTCTATAATGCACAGGTATCACAGCTAAGAAGTCTGGAAGAAGTACCCGAGCAAGTCTTGGAACGCGCTTCCGGGAGAACTGTCTGATATCGTTCACAAATCCGGTGAGAAATCGGCGTCCGGGACAGCACTGCCGCTCACGACCGAGCAAGCCCAGCGGAAACGAGGGAGTTAGTCGGGCGGGTCGAGGCCGTAACTCTTCTTGGCAAACGTCAGGAACGAGTTCGCCGTGATCGCCGGTTCGTTCCCAACCTCCCCGTCCATCTCCAACTGCACGAGGATGTCCACAAGCCGCCAGCAGTTGTAGAGGACGCAGGCGAACGCGAAGTTGAAGTACCGGAACCGGTGGTCTGGCGACTGCGTCTCCGCGAGGAACGTCTTCAGCTTCTTGAACCCGTTCTCGATGCCCCAGCGCCGCTTGTACCGGACCATCAGCCGCCCAACCTGGTGCTTCATCTCCTGCTCATCCTCGGGATCAACGTCCACCCACGGGATGTTCGTCTCGAAGGGTACCGTCGGCGCTTCAACCCGTGCCGGCTCCTCGATTACCTCCTCTTCGGCAACCTCATCGAGAAGGTCCCTTAGTGGCGAGTCGCTGTCGCGGTCCTCCGAGAGCGGTGTCGTGTCGCCGACGTCCTCAAAGTCCTCGATGAGTTCCTGTCGAATTGTGACGTCCGTCCCGTCATCGTCTTCGTCCTCACGCCCCCACTCGCGTTTCGGGAGGTAGACCGCTTTCCGTGTCGGGCCATCGTCCAGACGCTCCTGCTCGACCACGTCAAAGTCTTTGTCCTCGCTGGCGAGCTTGGCGATCTGGTGCTCGTGGTCGCTACTGGACCGGACAACGCCGGGGTTCAGGTAGTGGACGTCG
This sequence comes from Halarchaeum nitratireducens, assembly GCF_014647155.1. GTDB lineage: Archaea > Halobacteriota > Halobacteria > Halobacteriales > Halobacteriaceae > Halarchaeum > Halarchaeum nitratireducens. Next base: position 5,330 of record NZ_BMOQ01000010.1, read on the forward strand.
TGTTTCTCGCAGGCGTCCTTCACGCCGTCAAGCGCGAACTCGCGGTCCATCATCACCAAATCGAGTCCGGGGACAATGTCGGTCGCGCCGTCGAGGAGATCGTCCACGATGTCCGCTCGCTTCCGACCACGAACAACCGGGACGGCATCAAGGATCAGCGGGATGTCGTGGCCGACGAGTTTGATGACCGCCCACTGGAAGAACGGCCCGTTGTCTCCCTTGTACCCGAGAATCCACGGCTCCTGATTCTGTCCGCTGCTATCGCGTTCAACGTGGCCGCTCCACGGGTTGCCCTTCGTGAAGTCGATTGCCGCCATCTGCTTGCGCCCCATCTTGTCCTTCGACTTCGCCCGCGCAACGAGCGTCCGGCCAGTCTCCCGGAGCATTGTCCGAATGCGCTCAACGCCGAGCGTCTTCGTCTGTAACCGGTGCGAGTCGCCCGACGGCGTCTTCCGCCGGGTCGATTCCTCGGCGAAGTTTCCGGCACCGTCGTGCGGGTGCATATCCGACCGCATCCCGAGGTAGGCCTGCTGCTCCCAGAACGCACCCTCGGGAATGGAGGCGTTGTCGCCGCGGTTGAGGTGGAAGCAGTCCTCGACGATAGGCTTCGCTCCCTTCCAGACCTCACGGGCCTTTTCGCGGGCGAGCGTGTCCTTGCTCTTCGAGTTCGTCACCGTATCGGTCAGCTGATCAGGCAGAAACTCGGGTTCGGGCGCGGGGATGTCGTGGTAGCGGGCGATATCCACGACGACTTCGGCGGCGTCTCGTACCGCGTCCTGTACCTCGGAGAGACGGTATTCCCACGCTCGATAGAGGGTTGACTGGTCGGGAATGCCGTCGAAGCCCAGCTGCGTGCAGAGGAACGGCTTCTGCTTGAGGTAGCGCCAGAGTGTTTTCTCGTTCTTCCAGCCTTTCACGCACCGTAGGACGTGAGCGCGAAAGACGGCTCCCCAGGGCTTCGGGTGGCCCTGTTCGTGATCGTAGGAATCGTAGAAGCGGAGGTAGCAGGCTGGGATTTCGGCGACGAGGTCGTCCAGCGTCACCGAGCGGTCGTGTCGGACCTGTTGTTCACGCGGGTAGGTCTTGAGGACGCCATCGACCATCTCGTAGAACGTCATATCGAAAGAGGCAGCGCGGACGAGCGTGCAATCGTCAGAGCCGTAGAGACCGTCAACGGGGTAATCACTTGGTGTGGATTCGTAGCCAGCACTCTCGATATTCCTCGTTGGACCGAGCCACTTCCACCGGGAATTTTTGGGCGGACGCGCCGTCTGTGACACTACTGTCAATTCTGGCGTTTTGTCATAAAAGCATTCGCCTACTGGGGGTACGCTATTCGTTGGTCCGCTACGCCCCCTACCAGTAGTGAGAGCATCATACAACCATTCACATACCCCGTCTATCGATGCTGTTGCACCGATAAGTGCAGACCGTTGGGCTATCGGCCCAGTGCAGTGAAACATCCATAGAGTACGAATGCGGCCCCAATTACCAGTCCGCCCCCGAACCTCCCAATCGTAGGTGAGGCGGCGACAGCGATAGCGGCGACACAGATTCCGACGAGTATCCAAAACAGCCCGACCACCCGATCATCGAGATCCTTGAACCATGGTACGATACGAGGAGCGAGGGTTTGGGAAAGCCCAAAGATAGCGAGGGCAACACTCGCTATGACCCCGCCACTATTGATGGGGTCTGTCGTAAACACGAACACACCCAAGGCTACCAGTGCAACAAGAAGTGTGCTTATTCCGGCCCAAACACCACCGAACTCGTCCTCATCAATTTCGTGCATATTGTAGAGCGGATTACCGGAATAGTAGTTAGCGAGTACGACCCCGACAGTTCATATGGGTAACTAGCTAGATGGGAAATAAGTATCTTCTGCCAGACCGGGTAGAGTAGTCAGTGTTACATACGCACATCTACTGATCAGATGATTCAGCGCAATTTGATTGGAACAAACGAAGTCCGTTTGCTGCTCGTGGAAACAAATTCTCCCATTGTTCTGATAAAATCGGGGTATCCTCTCGTGAGCAGGGGGTACACGAGACCACTCAGTCCTGCGAGTGATCGCCGTCAGACCTGTGCATTATTCCCTATCTTCGCAACACGTCGTGGGCGTCCATTTTCGAGTTGTTTTACCGATCTATAACGTAGAAACCCGTTCTCTCTGGTCAGATACGCGAATATAGTTCGTCGGGCAGCGATGGACGCATCCAGAATTCATGCGTCCCGTGCCCTTGTGGAGGTGCATATATGAATAGAATACTCTTCATGCTATTTGACCTATTCCAGTAAACCTCCTTCCTGAAGAGATGGACATCCCCCCGTCGTTCTCCTTGTAAAGAAATAGAATGCTATTCAGGCTATTTTGAAATCGTATTCTTTCGTTCTTGCTCGAACCGTTCAGCCACCTCGTCAACCAAGTCTTCCTCTACAACCGTGCGCAGCAACGCATCAGTCATCTCACGGACAACGATATTCTGATAGCCGCGAGTACTGAGCTCGCGCTCTAATTCGTAGTTCAGCCAGGAATCGAAGTTCTCGATAGTCTCTTCGCGTGCGTAAAACGGCCGTTGATTGGCTGCCTCGTATGAAAAGGCAGTATCTGTCATCGGGTCCAGTTCCTCGACGTCCCCCTCATCCGGTTCGTCGACGTGTTCGGTTGTCGTGTCTGAGGCGGGTGGCTCGCGCGGTTCCTGTTCACTCTTCGTCTCGTCCTGATCGTCAGCATCGTCATCCAGCGTCTGACTAAGATCTGCGAACGGGTCACCGTCGTCAGCCATGCCGGATCACCTCACCGGCCTCGACGATGTGCGCGAGTTCGTCGAAATTCTTCAGTTGATCACAGTTGGCGTCGTAGTCCAATAGCGGTTTGCGTTCACCGTACGCTTTCGTGATACTCGTTCGGTCTCGGATACCTGGTGTCGGGCTAATGTCACCGGTGCCCACAGCCTCCCAATCCGTGATTCGAGCGAAGTTCGGAATACGGTCCTGCAAGCTGTTGTGGGAGTTCAGCCGTTCGAGGAGCTGGCGATCTTGCGTTTGCTGGTCGATACGCCCATCCAGCATATTCGGGACGAGTGCGAGGACGTCGACGTCCATGTGCTTTCGCAGCGGAGCAATCTGGCGCTCGATAGTGCGTTCCAGTCCGGACATCGCCTCGTTGCCGGGCGCTAGTGGAAGTACAAGATTAGACGTCGCGACGAGAGCGTTGTCGGTCAGTCGCGAGCGATATGCGGGCGAGTCCGTGACGATGAAGTCGTATTCGTCGCCCAGCAGCGGCTCAACGACTTCGCGCTTCAACAGAGCAGACGGCTGGAAGACGTCACCGACGACGATTTCTCGCTCGACTTGCTCGAGATCCTCGCTCGAGGGAAGGATATCGAATTCATATTCGGTATCGTAGACGACTGAGGTTGGATCTGCCTCATCGAAGAATACCTCACCGATACCTTCGTCTGTATTGTGGTAATGGTCATCGAACCCGAGACCGACTGAAGCGTGTCCATTCGGATCGAGGTCGATGAGGAGGACATCGTGGTCGTGGGTAGCAAGCTGACGCGCGAGATTCACTGCGATGGTTGACTTGCCAACGCCACCCTTCAGCATACAGACTGAGACAGCCCGAGAATTCCCCGCTGTATCCACGGATTCGTACGGGCTATTTGGGCTATTCGTGCTATCTATGCTATTCCTGCTATTCGTTCCCGCCATGCTATTCTGGAATAGTGCTCTACCCCCTCTTATAACTAAGGGCAGTGAATAGCCCGAATCGCCAAGATAGCCTGAATAGATTGAATAGATTGAATAATAAGAATAGCAAGAATAGCAAGAATAGCATAAATAGTATGAGTAGCAAAGGTAGCCCGAATTGTTAGAATAGCATAAGTAGTATCGATAGAAAATTTCTATGAATAGGATGCTATCTTGGAATAGTATCCGATTTCAGAATACCCCTAATAGTGCAGGGCTAGTACGTGCCGCAGGCGAGAGGATTCGTACCTACTCCGTCCCTTTGTCAATGACGGCCTCGTCCAGTCTCTTCCAAACAGTATCGAACAGCGGTGGATCACCGGTCAGGTCTGGAAGTGAGGTTTCCCACTGGCGCTGAATGTCCTCGCTCTGGTCACCCGGCAGACCTGTGGTGAGATCGACGTCAAGGTCGTCGTGGTCGCACTTTGCTTCGAAGGCAGGCAGGACAACGTCGAACTCAATCTCAACAGATTCGGTCTCTAAAAGCTGATAAAGATCGTAGTAGTCTCTGGCAGCACCCCGTTGGAAGATCGCCCGAAGTTTCTCCGCGAAGATCTCTTCGACACTATACGCCTGCAGTTCGAACTCCGGGATATCCTCGTAGGAGTGCGTATGGTGAACCGAGTCGAATGCGACGTACTCGTCGACCATCACGTCGAGACTGGTCGTATTCGGATGGTCAAGCACCGCCCGATACTGGATGCTCATGTCGACGTAGTGTGTCGGATAGTGTTGCTGGCGGGACTCGTGGTGCTCGCTGATGGTGAACTCAATCCCGGAGCGCTCGGTAACTGTGTCAAGGACATCACGGAGGTCGTCTTCTGATCCGTTGTACTGACCTTCGACGCCGAAATCGAGATCCTCTGAGAATCGCCACGACTGGGGGAAGTACAGTTTGCTCAGCGCCGTTCCACCTTTGAACATGAGGTTCTCGCCAAAGTCACTCGTGAAGATACCCCAGAGAATCCAGGAGTTGACGTAGTTCTTCTCAGCATAGCCCTGGCGGACACCTAGCTCACGGGCAAGGACACGGAGTCGGTTTTGACTGATCATTAGAATCAGGACTCCGTCGGACCGAGCGTGCCCGGGTCGACGTTAATTCGGAGGCGATACTCACTGTCGTATGATCCCTGCTCGCTCTGCGTTGGGTCAAGCAGCGAGTACCCGCTCGTGAACGACTCGACGAGCGTCTCACGCGTTGGGAGGTCGATATCCAGCTGGTCGGCCAAGTAGACGATTCGCTTGGTCGCCGCGCCGTTGTCAAGCCGCTGGAGGTACTCGCCGACCGTCGCCCACGAACAGTCTTGGTCGTCCGCCGCGACCATCGCCGTTGCGAGTTCGCGGATGCCACCGCAGTACTCGGGATGGTCGGCACAGTCGACAAGCGTCTTCTCCAGGTCGGCGACGTTCACGACAGTTCCCTCGATGGACGTCGGCTCGTAGCCGAAGAACTTCCGCTCGGTGACCGTCGCGACGCGATAGGGGACGCCGTGAATCTCGCGACTCTGGGCTCGCGTCGGGGTGACGACGTACACGGTTCGGGGAACCTGTTCGGTCAACCCGTGATGGCTGAGGGCGCTGTAGTAGCCGATGTACATCGGCTCAGCGACGTGCGAGGCGATGAGATACTCGTGGGTCGTGTACACGGCCTCCTCGCCAGCAGCGAGCGGGATGATGAGATATCGGCCGGGGAGCAGCCGATCCAGCCACCCTTTCTCGGTGAGGCGGGAGGCGATCTCGCGGGCGGTGTTCGGCGCGACCTCGAGGGTCGCCTCGACGTCGTCGATCGAGATGATTTGGTGGCCCTCAGCGGCGAGATGCGAGAGGAGTCGGCTCTCACGGGTCGAAAGGCCCTGCCGTATAGTTTGGGTCTCTTGTGTGGAACTCATACCTGCATTTCGTACATAGAATATGAAGCCCGGCAGGCATCAACGTTGCGCCTCCTCCTCCTCCTCCTTGCCGGACAGACACCGGATTGTGAGCCTAGTTAGAGTGATTGAGGGCCGGTATCGACAACGCTGGCAAATGCGACGTTCTCTTGGACCTGGTCGATTTCGACGGTCGGCTCGTCACCGGGCTGCGCACCTGGAATGATGACGACATAGCCGCGTTCAACCTTCGCGATTCCATCGCCCTGGTCGCCGACTGTCTCGATCGTCACGTCACGGAGTTCCCCTTCAGTGACCGGTGGGGTAGGTGGTCCCGATTTCCGTTCGGAAGGAGCGAGCTGCTCCTGTGCTGTGCGCTCGTCAGCTGTCTCCGTCGAGGAGTGTCGTTGCGTGAGTACGCCGATCCGGTATGTTTCACCAGCAGAGATAGTGCCGTGATCAACCTCGGCTTGCGGAACTTCGAGCGTATATGTCTCTCCTCGTTTTTCTACAGTTGCGCTAAACAAACTCTGGAGCGACTCCGGAACCTCAACCATACGCCGACCTACAGCCCCTAGTAGTTAATCGGTTATCTTCCGCGAAGATAGGTATCTATTCAGGAAGGCTCGTGTTTCCTAGAATTTCCGGAAAACTTTGAGGTGCAATTCCAGCAGAATCGCCTGCCAGCGATACAGTATCCGGGTAGAACTCAATTACAAGTGCTTCCTTTCCGGAAACGACCCGGTCACTCTTATATGACCTGCCGCAGAATCACTTTTGTACCGAATTCATGATACGCGATGCTCGCGTTCTCCGCGCCGGGTTCGTCCCTCGGGAAGTCGAGCATCGCGACGCCGAAGTCAACCATCTCTCCAGCGTTCTCGAACCCATTACGAATGGCGAACCTGCGGATACAGCTATCGTCACAGGGGCGAGCGGCACTGGGAAAACCTGTATTTCACAGTTCGTTACCGAGCGCCTCCGCGAAGAGGTTCTCGACGTTGAGGCCACCTACGTCAACTGCTGGCGTAACTACACCCGATTCCGAACGCTCTACCAGATCCTCGACGATTTCGGCGAAACCATCGATATCCACCGCCAGTCGACACCCCACGACGAACTCATCGACCGACTCCAACAGTACGACGGGCCACGGACAGTCATCATCCTTGACGAGGTCGACCAGCTCGAAGATCCGGGTATTATCTACGACCTGCATAGCCTGCCCCAGTTCGCGGTGATTTGTATCGCCAACAAAGAAGAGGACCTCTTCAGCCGCGTCGACGACCGCCTCGTGAGTCGGCTTCGGTCCAGCGAACACGTCCGCATGGACAAGTACCACGATGAGCAACTCCACGATATCCTCGATGCTCGTGTGAAAGGAGGGCTTGAACCGGACGTCGTCACGAATAACCAACTCGACCGCATTGCCGACGCCGCTGCTGGCGATGCCCGCCTCGCCATTGGCATTCTCCGGACCGCCGCGAGCAAAGCCGATCGTGAGAGCAGCGAGCGAATCACTGACGATATCCTCCTTGACTCGGCGGAAGATGCCCGCGCCCAGATCAAGCAGAAGAGCCTCGATTCACTCACGCCCCACCAGCGGATCGTCTACGACGTCGTCCGCGAACACAGCCCGCTCGGCCCGAGCGAGATTCACGAGCGCTACACCGACGAGGTCGACGACCCTCGGACGAAACGCACGGTCCGCACGTATCTCTCGAAAATGGCCCAGTACAACCTCCTCGAAGCAGAGGGGACAAGCCGGGATCGGGAATACTCGCTCGTCGATTCGGCGGCTGCCTCGCCGATTCAGTAACTCCGGAAAGTTCGGCTGGGTGCTCGAACTGCATCCCGAGCGGTATCACGTTCGGGGAATTCGGGATCCGACGACAGAGTATAAATACTCTTCTTGCGTTCTGGTGACTATGTCCAGACAGGTCTCCGATTATTTGTCTGAAATAAATGACCACATCTTCCTCCCTGGGCTCCAGCGAGAATTTGTCTGGAACCCGAGACAAATTGAGGAACTGTTCGATTCACTGATCCGAGACTATCCGATTGGCGCAGTAACTGAATGGAGAGTGCGAGCGGCCAATATCAACGACTACAACTCGTATAACTTCCTGCAGATGTACGTTGCCGATGACTACCGACCACCGGATTCAGTTCTAGCGGAATACGACCTCTACAATCAGGAGATTGAGGACGAAGAGCCGGAAATACTAATTATAGACGGCCAGCAGCGGTTGAATTCGCTCTATATCGGTGTCGAGGGTGAAATCGCAGTGTACAATGGGGGACGGGGACAGCCCAGCGATCAGCTCCAGTACTGGGAAGGCCGACGGCTGTGTGTTGACCTGTTCGGCCACCCGGAGTACGACCGCGACGACACGGCAGGCGACTACGGGTTCGAGTTCAGATCGACGGGGAAGTTTGGAGGAACCGACGACACTGGCTATTCCATGACTGGCGACACACGACACCTATGGATGCCGGTAGGGGAGTTATGGAACGGTGGCGGTGAAGCGGCCACCGGGAACTCAACGGTACTTGAGGGGAGAGCGCTTAGTGAGGTCGTCGATAGATACGTCGACACTGCTGAACTGAGGGCGGATAACGAAACCCGATATCAGCTGCGTAGTATTTCGATGGCCGTTGCGAGAGACATCACGAGCAACGTTCTTCAGGACGATCTCGAAACCGACAGTACGAGCAAGGACCGGTCCGAAATTCCCGAGATATTCACTAGGCTAAACATGGAGGGCTCCGACCCGAAGCCGTACCAGCTCCTCCTCTCAAAGCTAATGAGTTACTGGCCGTACGCGGAAGAAGAGAGCAAGCGGATCAACCCCCGGGAAGTGATTCAGGGTTGGATTGACGAATTTAAACAGAGGTTCCCTCAGTATGAGCAGGAGATCGACCGGAACCTGTTCCTCCGGTATACAGCGTACCTCGTCGGAACCGATCTCCTCCGTAGCAACCTCAGCAGTATCGACGAGGATAGAATGGACGAGATGCGCGAGCGTTGGTTGTTCGACGAGCCCGTCGTCGCCGGTCGGCGATTCGAGTGGTTTCGAACGTCGCTCGAGAAGGCATTCCAGACAGTAATTGAGAGCGGGATTCGGAGCTCGGTCATGAACACGATGCCAATCTTCGCATTACTTGGAGTGTTTTACTACCAGAATCCGGATGCCGAGGTCTCTGACGCGAACCGCGAGAGTGTTTTCCAGTTCATCGCAAGAGCGCTCCTGCTGAACAAGTACTACCAAGTTCTGACCTACGGCAAGTGTCGCAACTGGATGCGGTATCTCCGCAAATGGGAACCAGCACCTAACGAGCCCATTGTTTTCCCAGGAGAGGAACTATTTGAATCGGAGAACATCAGCCCGTCCGCCGAGGACATCCGCCGGGTCGTAGCCAACGCCCGTTACGAGAGTAGCCCTGGGAAGCCTGTATTCACCGACACAGATGTCACGGCAGTACTCGGGCTCATCGAGGAATCGTATACGCAGTCGATGTCTGATAGTATCGGCGACTACTCGGTTGACCACATCTACCCGAAAAGCAAGGAAGAAACAGTATCCGAAGCCGTAGGAGAAACCGTTGATCTTGACCGAATTGGGAACCTGCAGCTGTTGCCTCATGAGATGAACGAAGAAATCAAACGCGATCAGTGGCCACATGACTGGCTGGACGACCTCGGCGATGCCGAGGCCGAGCGGATTTGTCGGATAAACCAGTACCCCGATACCGAGCCTACGCCGGAGAACGCACAAGCGTTTATTCAGGCCCGCGAAGAGCAGATTACGGACTACCTGCTCGATAGATATGTCAAATGACTAGCTGCAGCGCGTCTGTCTGTTTCCAACAGAGACTCTCAGAAACAGTTACTGCTACAAGACCGCAAATTCAGCCGACGAGTCCAGAACGTCAACTCTGGAGTGGTAGATTCCAACTGGATCACGCGAACTGCTGAGACTCCGAGCAGGGGATTAACCAACAGATCATCAGATTAACCGCGGTTGTTGGTTAAGCTCAAAGATGGTCATCATCTCCGGAACCGTTCTCGGAAATGGCCTCTTCAAATACGAAGAGACGGCAACAGCGCTGCCACTCGCCCGGTTCTGGTCTGTTTCCTGAAACGCGGAAGCGACACGCCGCGGCTTATCGGGAGCCTGAGCATCTAGTTGAGTATGGCCGAGAGATCAACGTCGTCATCGAACCGGCTGGCAGTGAATCAGCCGACCCGGGGCGCAGAGCGCAATCAGACCCTCGCTGACCAAGCCGATCCAGCGGCCGAGGATCTCCTGCTCCCCTCGCTTGACGACGGCATCACGCTCCTGGACGTCGACGGCAGTCGAGGCGTCCCTGTTCTCCAGTCACTGGTTCTCGATCATCTACTCCTCCACGAGGGGCCCGCCTTCTGGATTGACGCAAACGGCCACGCGACGACGACCACCCTTGCCCAGATAGCCCCGAGTCAGCGGTTGCTCAACCGAATCCACGTCGCTCGCGGCTTCACCGCTTACCAGCACTACGGAGCGGTCTGCGATCTCACGGCGGCGGTGAATCAATCCATCCAGCAATCGACCACTGACATCGAGACTCCAGGCCGACAGCGACCGGGTCGCGACGACGATTCGTCCCCGTATACTCCCTCGCTCATCGTCGCGCCGGCCGTCGATGCGCAGTACCGTGCCGCCGACACGCTCAGAGAGGAGTACACGGAGACGTTGCAGGCGCGAACACTCGCACAACTGGCGACCTACGCCGAGGGCTACGACGTGCCGGTCCTCGTCACCCGGAGCACGGCCGACGAGTTCACGGCGCCGGTCGCGACGGCCGCCGATCACCACCTCAAATGCGAGCAAACCCGCATGGGGCCCCGGTTCGTCAGCGACGAGTTCGAGACACTCGTCTACCCCGTCGACGACGGTGCGTACTACCAGACCACATTCGCCTACTGGCGACAGCTGCTCGATGCTCGTGCCACGCAGGTCGGCTTCGAATCCGCGACACCCCCGTCATCGACGACGAGTACTGCAGACGTCGGGAGAGGAGTGATGGCTGACGGTGAGACGACGTCGCTCACCGCGAATCCCCTACTGGACGCGTGGACTGCCGCCGGGGCTGGAGGGCGATAACGATGGGGCGAACGAACCCGACATATCGGGATGCACTACGGGCCATCGAGGAGCGCTGGGCGGACTTCCGGCGGGCGCTCCGCCGGCGCGACCAACCCCGCTTCGACCAGTTGTTCGCGTACGCTCGCGAACACGCCGACGCCAGCGGGCTGTTGAACCACCAGAACCCGCTGCTTCCGGCCCTCTTCAGCATCGATCTCGAACAGGAGGCCAGGCTCGATGCGCACGAAGAGCGCCTCGCGGAGCTCGAACAACGACTCGCAGCAGTCGACGACAGCGAGTCCGGACAGCCTGACACCAAAGAGGGATAGCTACGGTGGCAGACTTCGATACCGTAGCCTTCGACATCGAGGTGACGGGGTTTGCAACCGACGACCAACTCACCGTCGTGGAGTTCGATGCAGAGGCGGGCACGCATATCTTTCTCAACACCGGTGGACGAGAGTGTGGGAGGAGCCGGTTGAAGGGATGATTTAGGTCCGTTCGATTTTTTCTATGAACGAATCTCCATCCATATCCAGAATCAGCGGGAACTTTCGGCCGATGCCTTTCTGGCCGCTCTCCACGTTGAACTCGTTTGCAAAGCTCTGGCTTACCTGATACCATGGAGCCCGGTCCAGCCGTTCGCTTATTTTAATCGGTGAATCAATCTTCGCGGTGGGTTTTCGCCCCTCAATAATTACGAGGTCGTCATGCTTCGGAGTTCCGGCAGCAGCAAGCCGCTTTGCGTGTGCGTTCTCAGGGAACTGTTCGATTGCATCGTGGTACTCGTCCCCCTCAAGCTGAGACAGGTCGTGGACCGCCTCAACCGTCATGTATCCGTAGAGGAATCGGTTCAGGTTCGAATCATCGGGACCGTCCTTCATTCCGGTATAGAAACCGAGTACATCCTCGCCTGTAGAATCCAGGTGCTTCACTAACGTCGTCCCTTTACCACCCTGACCGCGGCGATCACCGAACGTCATTGCCTCAAAGTTGGGATCGTGATGCACGGGATGTGATTTGATTTTCTCAGCGTCCCGAATCCAGTCGCTATCCTCTCCTCGGGGACTGATACCATCCACAAACTCAGATGCATACCCACCCCGGTGTTGCAACTCCCAGTTTCCGTGCGTGGATTCCTCATTAGTGGGGTATGACTCGGGGATTGGGATGTAGTCGAACTTTCCGCCCTCTGTCAACTCTAACGCTGGACAGAGATGCTCAGTATCGGCTCCAACGCCGACGAGAACCACCGTCATCAGAGGACGCTCCTGAGTTCAGACAAGATCGTTCCGTCCTGTGATTCACCGGAGTCGCGGTAGGATCGCTTTCGTTGTCCCCCTCCCCAAGCATCCGGCCCATTACCGACGGTCCAGTAGAACTGGGGCTCCGACCAACTCATCCAATAGTCAGACGTGGATGCAAATTTCAGAATGGACCTATCATTGTCCTCGTGATAAACGTGGTCGTACTCTGGATTAACTGTCGTGCTACAACCACAGGAGGAGGTTCCCGAGCTGGAGACGTGGTCGTGCTCTGGATACGGGGAATCAACGCCAACCACCTCCCCATCGTTAATTACCGCGTGACAATCGCCTTTCTTCCTCGCCCAAGCCGTGTCCTCGGACGATTCCTGAGTCGCTACGCGGTCTTTCCACGCCGCTTCGTCCTGTTCCAGCAGGAATCGGCCGTAGTCATCCATCCCTCTAAACGCGTGGGTGACCAGAGCGACGCTGGTCACCCATCGTCTCCGGTCAGCCGCCCAGTCCGGGGTATCCGAATTCATCTTCCCTGCACAGGTGAATAGGAAGAAAGGCTGTGTAGGCCGCAACACACCGGGCTCAACCTCCTCGAAGTAGTCGAAGAAGTGTTCCTGGCGCATCTTGTGCTTGCAGCAAGCAAGTGACCAGAGGCCGCCCCAGTAGCTTGGAGAGCTACCACCCTGAACTAGGCCAGAATCGTTGCGGTAGTCAATTGAATCCGCAGGGTAAATTCTACCGTTCACCGGAGAGGTATCAAAGTCGTCTCGTTCCTTTGCGAACTTTTCGACAAGTTGCTCTAACCGGGTCCTCAAATCCTCTATACTAGAAGACTGAGTCGCGTTACCTCGTTCAGGAACGGCTCGCTGCGGCGCCATACAGTCGCATCAGAGGATGCGGAAATAAGTCTAATGTTGACAACCCACGGCTGCTTTTCGTCGACACGAATGCGCTCGTGGCACGATTTGACACGTAGAGAGCGGAAATCCACCACTTTAGGGAAGAGGTCAATTTGGGTCTGATTGCAGTGTCACGCCTCGTATCCAGGTCATAACCAACGCCGGATCAAGACAGAGAGAAGCCTATATTAACCAACAGCCCGCAGCCATTCGTCCCCAACGTTGGTTAATCCGGAGATCGTCGCCGTAATAATTCGGAAAGTTGCTCTAAAGGGTGGAAGTCAGGGATTAGACGGCCACAGTCAATAATTACGCTAATCTCGGAAATCCGGAAGCGACACGCTGCGGCTTATCGGGACACCGGTCGTAGCCTGGTGTACCCCGGAGAACCCGAGATAAACAATGTCGTTCACTATTGACTTCCTTGATGATGGTCGCGTCCTCGAATGGGAGACAAGCGGCGACGGTGCCGTGGCGACCGAACGTGACGACTACACGCCCCATTTCTACGTTGCCTCGCGCACACCTGATACTGACATCGACCTCACGGCGCTTCGCACGCTGTACGAACGTCACCCCGACGTCATTTCGACCGAGGTCGTGTCTCGGCGGCCCGGCTTCCGTCGCGACGACGAGCGCGTCCTCGCCGTCGACGTCCACCACATCAACCAGATCACGTCGCTTGCTCGTCAGGCTCGCCAGCTGTCAACGTATCCGGTCGGAGATCTCGCCTGCTTCAACGTCGACTTCTCGCGTGAGTTTCGGTACTGTCTGGAGAATGGCCTTAATCCAACGCCGGCGACGGAGCTGTCACCACTTTGGCTCAGCGTCCCGGTGACCGAAACGAGTGGGGACACGTACACGGAACTGACCGTCGCCGGCGAGACAGTTACAGGGCCACCGGAAGACATTCTATCAGCTGTTCAAGCGGCGCTCGAGACACACGACCCGGATATCCTGATATGCTCGACGAGCGAGATCATCCCGACGCTATACGAAATGGCCACGGCTGCCGGCATCGACGAGTTCACGCTGAGTCGGTGGCCGGGCGTCGACTACCAACAGCTCGCGAGTCGGTCGACGTACGCGAGCTATGGCCGCGTCGGCCACTCGCCATCCCGGTACAACGTGCCCGGCCGGGCGATCATCGACGAGTCGAACACATTCTTCTACGGCGAGACGAACCTCGACGGTGTCCTCGATCTTGTCTCGCGGTCGAAAAAGCCAGTTCAGGAACTCGCCTGGGCGTCGATTGGGAACGTTCTCACCGCCATCCAGATCTGTGAAGCCCACAACCGCGGCGTCCTGGTTCCGTGGAACTCCTGGCGGCACGAGTTCTACAAGCCGATGGGGACGCTCCACGACGCCGACCGCGGCGGATTCATTTTCGCGCCTGATGTCGGCCTCCACGAGGACGTCCACGAACTCGACTTCTCCAGTCTCTACCCGAACATCATCTGCACGCGGAACGTCTCGCCCGATGTCATCCGGTGTGACTGCCACAGCGACCGCGACGATGTGCCCGGCCTCGGCTACGCGATCTGTGACGACCGCGGCTACCTCGTCGACGTCCTCCAGCCAATCATCGATGCGCGCAACGAGATCAAGACCGCAATCCGTCGCGAAGAACAGCGGGAGAACCCCGACCAAGACTGTCTCGACGAACTCGAGGGGCGGTCGGCCGCGCTAAAGTGGATTCTCGTCGCGTGCTTTGGGTATCAGGGATTCAGTAACGCGAAATTCGGCCGAATCGAGTGCCACGAAGCAATTAACGCGTTCGCTCGGGAGATCCTGCTCACCGCGAAACAGCGGTTGGAAGCGGGCGGATGGCGCGTCGTTCACGGGATCGTCGACTCGATCTGGGTGACGCCCGACCCGGACGTCAGCGACGACGAACGAGGATCACTGGAGACGTTGGCCGCCGAGATTACGGACACCGTCGATATCCGTCTCGAATATGAAGCCGAGTACGAGTGGGTAGCGTTCGTGCCACAGCGCGAGAGCGACGCCGGCGCGCTGACGAAATATTTCGGGAAGGTTGCGGGCAAGGACGAGTTCAAGATACGCGGCATCGAAGCCCGGCAACGATCGACGCCCGGATTCATCGAAGACGTCCAGCGCGACTGTCTCGAGATTCTCGGTCAAACGCAATCTCCGGATGTGGTAATTAATCGCTTGGAACGGGCGATTTCGGAGCTTCACGCTGGCGATGTCGATTCCGACCGACTCGTCGAACGGAACCGTGTTTCCAAGCCTGTCGAGGCGTACACGCAGTACACCCAGAACGTGGCGGCACTCGAGCGTGCTCGGGACCAGAACCTCGCTGTCCATCCCGGTCAAGATGTCGAGTACGTGGTCGTCGACGACGAGAAGGCATCACGAGAACGTGTCGCCCTTGCTCACGAAGAGACGGACCAGTATGATCCATCGTACTATGAGACGCAGCTGGTCCGAGCTGTCGAGAGTATTATCTCACCCTTGGGATGGGATCGGTCGGATATCCGACGAAGGTTAGCAAAGACACGAACGACTAAGATCACCTCGTTCTGACCCTGCGGTTGCAACAAGATACAGCTGGAACCACACACCCCCCTCGTTCGGAATGAGATTATACCCTCCATACCACCTGATTAGAAGCTGAGTTTCCACCCGATGAGAAGGTTGCAGTAATGGATTCGTTGGGTATACGCCCTCGACGTATGGTCTACTGCTTCGATTCAAAGGATAGAATAGCTGTACTTCCAGTGTTAGGCGTATTCACGAATACTTCTAACTAGTGCCGTATTCTACTTAATGAGCTTTTAGCGTAACTAGGTAATAAAGCTAGGGTAGTAACTAGACAAGTGATTCTTCGAAGTCTACGCTATCTTGCGGTTTGGAGAGAATGGCTCGTCCTAGTTAAGAACTGCCTAGTTGGTTGTTGGAAGATCGCGCCCATACGGTCAGTCTTACGGGATCTCATTCCGAATCAGGGGGGTGTGTCCCTCCAACTCCAATCTCCATCCATCCTGTTTAAGCTGGCATCAATATCGTCCATTAGTTCGGGGAACAGCTCACTCCGAATCAGGGGGGTCTCTTTAGCATTCCCGATTCTTGGCTGATGGACCAACTCGTACTACCTCATTCCGAACGAGGGGGGTTGATCTGAACCCCGCTGATCATTTGAGCTGCTGGCAATCCTCTCGTTCTAGGAAATAGCTCACTCCGAATCAGGAGGGTGAGGTCATCAGAAGGCGCAGATTTGAACAACAGCTCACTCTGAATCGGGTATCCTTGGGTATGGCGGTGTCACCTATCGATTTTCCGCTGTTTAGCACCGATATCCAACGAATCTCACTCCGAACCAGGGGGGTAACGACTAAGTAGGTTCCTTCCCAGGATGAATCTATGACAGACAACGAGGAACCAGATGGTGGAGGTGACTCGTCTATCACGGACCAGCAGCTGAATGATTTCGATACAAACAGGGAGGGCAGTTCTGCTTCTGAAATCTCGTCGACCTCGGAGGAAATCCAACGACAAGACTCGAACGATCCGGCAAATGACCCGTTGTTCGTTCGGGAAGGCGATGAAGACGGGTCTTCAACTCATATCTGGGCAGATCGAGATTTACTCTCAATTGGAACAGTTCCTGGCCCTGATCGCATCGTCGGTCGTGACACGGAAATACAATCGGTTGCTGGAGAAATCCGACACCTCATTCACGAATCACAACCAAACCACGTCGTCATTTATGGGGAAACCGGAACTGGAAAATCACTTGTCAGCCGTCACGTGTCCGACCGTCTCGTTGATACTGCCACGGCACGTAACGTTCCCGCTGCTAGCGTCTACGTTGAGTGCAAGAAGAATAATACCGAAACACGAGTGGCCCGAACAATCGCTCGTGCGTTAAGCGACAAATCTGATTCTGATATAGATATCCCTCGTATCGGTTTAGGTTCCGCCGAGTACTACGATTACGCCTACGACATCATCGACGAGTACTACGATGGGCTCATTGTCATCCTTGACGAAATCGACATGGTTGATAACGCTGAGGGGCTCCTCCATGAACTCTCGCGGGCTCGAGAAGCTGGTCACACCGACGCCTATATCGGAATCATTGCTATCAGCAACGACATCGATTTCGGACAAAAACTCAACGCACGCGTTCAGAGTTCGATGCGGACAACGGACTTCGTCTTTGAACCATACCAAAGCGATCAGATTGAACAGATCCTGGAGTATCGACGAGACGCGTTCCATGATGGTGTCGTTCAAGACGGCGTCATAACCGAGACTGCCGACCGGTCGGCGGATGAACACGGTGATGCGAGAAAGGCAGTCGACGTCCTACGGATTGCTGGTGATATCGCTGACGACACCGATGCAGAGGTCGTTAGTCCAGAACATGTCGACAAAGCAGTCAAGCGTGCAGAGGTTAATCGAGTCAAGGAGACGATCGAGAGCACCTCACCCCAGTCTAAGCTCGTTCTCTACACTCTCGGTCGCTTGACTGGCTCGAATAATCGCCGCTTCCGCACCTCTGGTATCTACAGTCAATACGAGACGACCTGTGGCGACGTCGGTGCTGATCCTCTCTCATATGATCGAGTGAGCCAAATTCTCAGCACGCTCGCGCTAATGGGGATTTCTGAGTCACATCAGGTCGGTGGCGGACACAAACAGGGTGTCTACCTGGAGCACCAGCTTATCAAGGACAAAGATGTAGTGATGAAGGCCGTTGTAGAGAGTGATGAACGGCTTTCAGAACTTCACAACGGTACCTACGAGATTTGATTAAGCATCATGAGGGTTCGTTCTACCTAGAACCCTTCTGCTGAAGCTCATTCCGAATCAGGGGTGTCAAATCTTCTGAGAAGTGAACAAGCTCACTTCGAATCAGGGGGGTTGTTCTCGAGAAAACCAGATCAGCTAATCGTCCGGACTGACCGGTCCTTTATACTTTGAGCGCACCTTCTCGCCTTCCCGCCACTGCCAGTAGTAGTAGCGGTTGTCGTTAATCTCCTTGATTGTGATTGTAGCCTTCGAGGGGACGTCGTCCGGGAGATCCTCAGGTCGCTCTTCGATCTCGTCTTCGTCATCCTCCTCGGCGAGGCGGGCTTCACGCTCGCGATATTCGGCGAGTTCCTCGGCGTAGCGGGCAACGTGGCGGAGCAGTTCCGGAGAATACTCGTTGAGCGTGTCGACGACGTCGGTGGGCAGTTCCGATGGCGGCGTCGGTGGCTCGTAGGACATGGGTCAGTTCTTGTTAACCAACACAGACGCCAGGCGCATAGATTTGTTGGTTAAACCGGTGCTCGCTCTCCTTCCCGCCGATTCGCCGAGACTGTAACACTACTCGAAACTCGTTTATATGTGGGTTTCGTACTATGTTACAACGTGCTCGGGAGCATCGAACTCGAGGTCCTCGCCACCGTCGAACGCGGCGACACGATCTCCGACATCGCGGCCAAGCTGAACCACAGCAAGAGCTACGTCTCCCGTGCAGTCACGGACCTCTCCGAGAAAGGCCTCATCTACACGGAGCGCGATGGTCGCCGGAAGCGAGTAATCCCCTCTGATGCCCGGGCGGTCGAAGTATACCAGGACCTCGTCCGTCAGCATTCCCACATCGACTTCCCCGAGCTGTTGACCGGGAAGAGCCTCGAGGTCCTCTATTACTTCGACGGACCGAGTACCGTCGCCGAAGTAGCTGCCGCGAGCGATAACTACCGCAATACCGTCAACCGCATCATCAAACGACTCCGCGACCGCGGACTCGTCGGACCGGACGACGGGCAGTACCGCTTCAACGACGAGTTCGACCAACTTCACGAGTTCGCACAGGAACTCGCGCACCACCTCCATCGCCAGCGGCTCGAATCGGTCGCACCGAGCGGGACGATTCTCTGGGAAGACCACGACGAATTTCTCGCGCAGACGGAGATAGAAATCGACGCGGAGGACTTTCACGAGACTGGGCTGGCCCGGTTCGCGGCGTACGACCTCCAGTTCCTGCTGACCAGCCACCGCTACTACGTCTATTCAGAGAACCTGGAATCAATCTCGCCGGCGGACCTCTGCTGCCATACGCTATTGATCGACGAGGACAGCCGCCACCGGTCGTACTGTCTACTCTTGCTCAGCCACGTTGACGTCGACGAGGCTACGCTCCGAGAGCGAGCGGACAAATACGGACTGGAGGACACAATCGACGCGCTCCTTCGGTATCTCGACACCAATGGTGACGCCCAAAACGTGCGACTCCCGGAGTGGGCCGAGTTCCAGGAGCTAGCGGCTGACTACGAGGTGACCCTGACACAATGAGACCGACGTTTGGACGAGAGTACATCGAGGATGAGTTCCGGCGGATCGCCGATGGTCTGGGTGACCCGCTCACCGTCTATCTGATCGGTGGCGGCGCGATGTCGCTCCGTGACCTGAAGGGCGCGACGAAGGATATCGACCTTGTCGTCACCGATGGTGACGCGTATGGCCAGCTCTGGGCCGTCCTGATGGACCTCGAGTATTCGGTGGTCCAATCGTTGGATCCCGACTACCGGGCCCTCGGAGCGACGAGTTGCGTCGAGAATGACGACGGCTGTCGCCTCGATATCTTCAACCAGCAGGTCGCGAACAAACTCGTCCTGACCAACGGGATGCGCGAGCGCAGCGAGCCGTTCTTGGCGACGGGCGCGTTGGCCGTCCGCTTGGTCAGCAACGAGGATATCTTCCTGTTCAAGATGATCGCCGGACGTGACGATGATATCGCGGATATGAATATGCTCGTGCAGGCTGGACTCGACTACGACGTTGTCCGGGCCGAACTCGAAGCACAGATCGACCGGCTCGGCGACGACCAGTTCGCCACCTTCGCGAACGAAGCCTTAGTCGACCTCGACGAGCGGTACGGGGTGACCACGCCGATTGAAGACCGCGTCCAAGAGCTGACCAACCGATACTACCGCGGGCTCGAAGTCCTCCAGGCGCTCGATGACCCGAAAACGCTCGACGAACTGGCGGCCGCCCTTGACCTCGATTCTGCTGAGGTCGCGGAGCGAGTCACGTATCTCGAGGAGTTCGACCGGGTATCCCGAGATAGCGAGACGATCCGTCCGTCGGAGTAGAGCTTAGATCGCCGGTATTCACTCAGGAGTGAGTGTGTCACAGAATCGTCCGCAAGGAATTGTTTTTCACTCTGTCTTTCAACGAATCAGCTGTTAGATAGAGCGTGCGAATTGAACACACGGCGTATTGAATGCGTGTCCCTCTACCTGAACCAAGTCGACTCATTTCGGAACTTCTCAATTAGGTCGGGGACAACGTCTTCCCCGAGATTTTCGTCCAGAAGGGTCTGGAGGCCGCCTCCGGACTCATATCGCTCCGTCATTTGTTCGAACTGCCCCTCATCATAGACTGCTCTCGGGGCATCAGGCAGGCTTCCCATCATGTCCCCGTTCTCTTTCACGTATAGCAAGTCCGACGCAAATTCGAACGTGCTAAAGGCGTCCTTGTACCGTCGTTCATCCGGGATCACATCCTGAAGTGGCTCACGAAGATTCTCGGCCAGCCTCTTCTTCAAGAGAGAGCTGTTGAGGCGAATGCCATGACCCAGATGCGCGCAAACTGTTGTCGGGTGGAGCTCCAAAGAAGCAGGGCGACCAATCCGTGAAAACTGCACTTCGGTGTTGACGAGCCGTTCGACTAGGCCCCAGTTCTGGGCTTCGACAGCAGCGATTCCTGTCCCGTAAAACACCCGAGTCGCAGGATATTTTTTCAGGTGGTCGTATGCGTCGTTGTATCTCGAAGGTCTCGGAGGCGAACACAGCCTACTGACCGATCGCAGAACATCCCGACTGACCGGGTTTTCGACCTCATTCTCCCAGTAGGCAGAAATCGACGTCGCGATGACTAACTTCTCGACCTGTTGTTCGTACGTCTCCACCCGCTGCTCGACGTTCTCATCGTTCACGTCCTCGTTCAGCGGTAGCGTGGAGTAGTCGAACACCTCGCCATAGACACGCTCTGTTTCCTCTTTCATCAATTCGGAGAGGTCGATTCTCCGATCGTTCCGAGGCAGATACTGCTTCGTACGTTCTCGGATGACCTCTCTGGTCAGCGGAGCGCCATCTTCTGCTTTCTCGAGCGCCCTCACGTTTTCTTTAAGGTCGGAGAAGAACTGGCTCGCTCCCTCTATCTCTAACCTGAACCCCTTGCGATGTTCGATGATCTCCTCTGCGAGGTTGGATACTTCACTCCGATGGGTCCAGTAGGTGGAATAGCGCCTGTCCTTGCTCGAGAGAATCGATTCTCGGAGTGCCTGGTCGGTATCACCGGACCAACCACAGATGATGAGGCCGTAGTCGTTTAGGACCTCGTCGATGAGTTCCTGCATCGGTTCATCGTAGGAAGACAGCTCCTCTGTCGTGTTCCTGAGATTTGTCTCCTTGTAATCGCCGTGAATCTTCAGCACGACCGGACCGACGTGGGCGAGGGGCTCAGCTCCATCAGCGGCCTCCATCGTCGAGATCACAGTCGGCTCTACACCGATATCACGGAGGGCGCTCTCCAAGAGGTTGTCAAAGTTCGTGGTCAGCACGACCCTGATGTACCCCTTTTTCATCAGCCATGCGATACTCTTGTGAGCATCCGTAGGGGTCTTCACTTCATTCTCCCGTTCTTCGTCCGTCGGTTCGAAGTATCGTTCCAGTAGAACGCGGCGCTCCGGTTTCGTATCGGCTAGTGCCTCTATGAGCTCATCGTACCGCGCTGGGTGTCCATACTCATCTTCGTACCACTCGAACGGGTCTCCTGGTTCGACTCCTTCTATTTCAGCCACTTTCTCGATCAGGTCCTCAACCACTCCCCACCCAGTCGGAATCTCAGCAGCCTTCGAGACGCCTGAACCCAACAACAAGGCGTAGACACCTCTGTTGTTCCGCACCGAGAACGTCAACGCCATGTCCTTGTCTACCATTTTTATGAAATCTGTGGGCCAATCCTATTATAGTTGAGTTGGATTGCCACAGCCACGGACGATGGTTTTTGATGCGTGACTTACTTACAGGGTGGTCGAAGGTGAACTAGAGATTAGTAGGCCTCTGTATCTATCATTTCGGTCACTTCGAAGGGGCCGAGGAGAGTTCTTGACACGCTATCAGGTGTCCGAGGGGAGTCGTCCGTCGGGCCGCGGGACACGTCCCTGCTTGATCTCATGGTCGACGCGACGGATATGTTTACACCCACCGTCTGGCGTCCGTTGCGTCCAGTCTGGACAGGTGCACGACTCGCTAATCACGTCGATGTCGTACTGGTTCCCAGACGCGGACTGCACCTCGTACCGGCCGCCCTTTTCGAGCAGCGAGACGCTCATGTCTTCGTCGACGGCGCGTCTGGTTCGTGGCTCGAGGTCGTCGTGCTGCGTCGAGTGCTCCGTGACGACCATCCGATCGCGAACGTCGCCTGTTCGGCCGCCATCTGGAGCAACGGCGGCCGCGGGACCTTGGAGCCGATTCTCTAGCAGTTCTTCGACCGGATGCCCTTCCGGCCAGAGGAAGTGGATTTCGCGCCGTTCGCGATGGTCGTAGGAGCCGCAGGCGGCAGCGCTGCCAGTCCAGATGCGCCACGCGCCGAGTGCCCCCATCACGTCGACGATAACCCGGGGAACGGTCTCGTGCTCGTCGGGGTAGAACACCCGGAATCGCGTACAGTCCTCTTGGGATGGGGTCGTGTCCCACCACTCAACGTCGGTGCCCCAGCTATCGAACATCGCCTCATCCTCCCCGTACCCAACAGTCACGCCGCCGATCCGTGGCACGTTTGCTGGTGTCTCGTCAAGCTCACCTTCGAGTAACCGGAGAATGGCATACCGAAGATACGCATGCGCTGGATTGTCTGTCGACTGGGCGACCTGGTCGTGTTGGTCGGCAACTCGTTCCGCCTCGTCGAGGACGGCGGTTAGATACTGGTCAGTCATGATTCGTGGAGACCGGAATGCGCCTCCGCCCCTCGGCGGGCGCTGAAAAACTTAACCAACGCAGAACGGTATTAGCGTCCAGATGTTGGTTAACAGGCGAGAACCGCGCGTTCAGCTCTCTGTAACCGTTCCGATGATTTCCTGAGCCGTCGAACTGATCCGACTGAGACGATCCTGAATCACGTCCGGCTCATCACCTTGCCACGCGGCTAAGTAGAATGCGGATCCGCTCGTGTCGAGATCGAAATACCGACCGACGATGTACGCGACGGCTTCGGCTTCGACCTCGCGTTTCGCCCGCTCGGTCTCGTCGGTGACGTCTGCGTGGAGGAGCGCGTGAGCGAACTCGTGGATGAGCGTCACGGCGAGATCGGCCTGATTCGTGCGGGCTTTCGCCTCAACGACTGGTTGGAGATCACGCTTACTCCGGTATTTGCAGACGCCCTTGGCGTCGCCATGCTCCCAGTCGACAGCGTCGACGATACGGACCGTCACGTCGATCTCAGCGGCTGCATCCTCGAGTGCGGGTACTAGGTCGTCGGCATCGCCAGTCGCCTCTGTCTCCAACTCGGGAAGCGGCTCACCCTCGGTCTGGGACACGTCGAAGACAGCCGTTGGTTTGAACCCGACAAGCCCTTTCGACCACTCGTCCGGCGCCGTCTCGTCGTACTCACAGCCGCTTTGCTCGTGGTAGCTGGGCGAATTTTCGCACTCAGGACATTGCGTGGTGATGATCGGGGCCCAGATCCAGATCGCCTGCTCGCCCTCCTGGACGTGCCGGTCGAACTCATTCCGCCAGGTGTTGTACCCCGCGACCTTCGTCGCGTCAGGGCACTGGAGATTGATGAGGAGTGTATTCCGGTGCGAATAGTCGTGGAACCGGGATTGAACATCAAGCCACTCCTGGAACTCTGAGCTGGACTGCGCGTCCTCGACGTCTGCAACGAGGTCGTCGATCCAGTCTTCGATGGTACTGTGCATCTCGTCGTGTCGGGCGTCGGTCTCCTCGAACGAGACCGACGAGTCACTGGCCGTAGCCATAATATTCACCGAATCGAGTTCACGGCGATTGCGTCAGTTCAGGACGCGCCGCACCCCTTGGGGCGCACAAAAAACTCGCGGCGGCGGTCACCGCAGGACTGCTTTCTCGTCAGCGAAGCCGACCGCGACGAGGTACTCGAGGAACTCATCGAACTGCTCCACGTCGCTGGGCGTGTCGGTCGCGAGGTGTCGCGCCCACTCGGTGGCCCACTGGAACGCGGGATCAGTCCCGCCCTTCCCGTGGATGTACCACCAGCGAGCCGCTTTCAAGACGACGAGCGGGTTCGTCGGCGGCTGCTCACTTGCGAGTCCACGAGTGATTGACCGGATCTCCTCGGGAACTTCGGCGGGCTCGACCTCGCCGGATTGTGTGTTCGTGATATCGACTGGAATCGCATCGATCGAGACGTCGTTCACACGTTGTTGTTGACTCACGGGAATTCACCTCAGTCTGAAGACTCGTTATCGAGCCTTCGCCCTCTTCGGGGGCTCGAAAAACTGGACGACGGCGTCACACCGGCAGGAAGAATCCGCTCAGGGTTACGGAGTGACTCCGTCGCACCCTGTCATAGAATACGCTCGTGCCCCTCTTGGGGTGGTGTCTGCAACGGGAGTGAAATACCACCCTCTCTTACTGGCCACTACTCATGCACGAAACCGAAGAAAAGACGCTGAACAGCCTCGTACCACTCGGTCTAATTCATGCGTTTCAGAGTTGGTTTCGCGGGTTTCAGGGCCAGCGGGTCGGAGACCCGCGGCCCTGTCCGAAGTGCGGTGAAACCACGGTCTGGAAGAACGGCTACCGAACGGATCGGCTCTTCGCCATCCTCATCACCGAGGATGGCTTCGACGAGATCACTGTCGAGATTCAGCGGTATCAGTGCTCCGAGTGCAGACATTCCTACGATGGCGATATCGGGGAGCTGTTCTACGAGGACTGTGAATACGCCAAACCAGTCGTTGATCTCTGCCTGTTCCATGCGGCGAAGAATCCGTTCCACGCGTGCGAACGGATTCTTCAGAATCAGTACGGTCTCCAGGTTGACCGCGATACGATCCAACGCTATGCCGAGCTGTTCGGCGACGAAGTCGCCGAGCAGCACAGCGTCACGATTGCCGGCTGCATCCTCTCGATGAACTTCCTCTCGCTGTTGTTCGGTGTCAGCACCGTTGACGAACTCAAAACCGAGTTCGCCGACGAACTCGCTGCCGAGGACATCGACGGTCTCGTCGGGGTCGCCGACGAGACCTATCCGGCGAAGAAGGGCGCAAAGAAAGACCTCTACGAGGAAAATATGCGCCGGAAACAGGAGGGAGAAAACCCGAAGAAGTGGCCGGAAGGGTTCACTGTCGGATGTTCCTATCTGACTCAGCTGGGTTGTTTCGCCGGACTCCAGTGTCGGAACACCGCCTTCGCGCGAGCGCTGGCGCTCGCGCTCGTCTTCCCGCTCTTGGGTGTGGATTATTGGCTCACCGACGACAACGACTGCTACAACGACATCTTGCCGGATCGGGTGAAGTGTCTCGTCCACAAGCTCCGGACACGCGCTCGCAGCGACGAGCGCGTGTCCGAACTGCACGAGGCGGGCGAGTTAGAGGAGTTGCGGGAGTATCTCGAAGACGAGTACGAGACTGCGTACGAGGAGATAGTGGCGACACTCCGTGAGGAGCACCCATCGTTCTGGGACGAGGACGAAGAAGAGTTCAATGGGCCAGTGAGTACGAATGCAATCGAAGGGGGGAACTGGCGGCTGAAATACGGCCTTGGAGTCCCGTACGCGCGGTGCCATGCGGCACGCGCGCGTACATCGTTGTTGGCGCTGCGTGAATCGATGTCGACGTTCACAAACGGCGAGCCGGCGGAGAGCTTCGCTCACCGCCACGGCTCATTTAGCTTTGAGCAGGTGTTGGGTGAGTCCTCGACACAGCCGCTACCGCCCCGGAAAGAAGATCACGTAACTCAGGCGGCGTAAGAATCGGAAGGAGGAAGCAGCGGGTAAGGCTCTGCGTTTCACCCGAGTACTCCTCAGCACCTGAGCGTCTAGCATAAATAGTTATGTGAGTTGCGCACCTACCTACGGACTGGGTATGACCGACGCAAACGTCGCCCTCCTCGTTCGACTCCAAGCACAGTCCGGCAAAGAATCCGATGTCGAGGAATTCCTCCGTTCGGCACTGCCGATGGCCGAGGAAGAACCGGACACCACCACGTGGTTCGCGCTCCGCATGGACGATTCGACGTTCGGCATCTTCGACACCTTTCCGGATGAATCCGGTCGGGAAGCGCATCTCTCGGGCGAAATCGCTGCTGCCTTGGAGGAAAACGCGGACGAGCTGTTCGCAGAACCGCCGGAGATAGAAGAAGTCGACGTACTGGAGGCCAAACTCCCCTAACATCTGAAATTGGACAGACAGAAGCAGCAAAGACGAATCTCACATCTCGTTCACGAACGCCGGACGTGGCGATGGACCCTTTCGCGCTACCGCGCCGTTAGTGGCGACCTTCCTCGAACTCCTCGATGATTTTATCACAGAAGGCGGGGATGTCGTCGGGCTTGCGGCTGGTCACCAGTCCCTCGTCGACGACGACTTCCTCGTTGACCCACTCGCCGCCCGCGCCAGTCCACAGGGTCGGAGAACTCGTGGGCGAGTCGATCAGCGTAGCCGCGCGAGTAGCCGACGACGAGGTCATCAGGGATCGCGTGAATCGCCGCACGGCACTTCGGGACGATCACGAGGTCAGCCGCTGGATAGCTTCCCTGAATCTCGCGAGCGGCAGCAACGTATTCGTTGACCTCGTCGACGTCGTAGGCGTCACCGATCACGCCGACCTGTGGTTCGTACTCGAAGAAACGCTCGACGTACCGATCAAGGTCAGGATTGCGAAAGTCGTTATCCAGCATCCCGACTGGTAACTCCAAGTTTGTGTACTGGTGCTGTTGGTAGGTACAGTCCTCGCGAAAACCCGTGAGAAACCCGAGTCGGAATGCGTCAAGCGCGAAGGGAACGCGGTGAAGGAATGCTACGTGGTCGGCCTGCCGGGCTGCCGTAATTTCAGTCGCGATGCTGCTGGTCGGACGTGCTGAAAGCGCCATCTCGAATCACCCAGAAGACGCGGGAGTACTCGCCCCGCGCCCGCTCTCGGGGCGAGAAAATACCACCAGCGGACGCCACTATTAACCAACAACAGCAGCTTTACCGCTCCTGATGTTGGTTAACTCACCGCTGATATCGTGCCTCGAGTGGTTCGATCTCTCCGGCGTGGACGAGACTCATCTGTGAGTCTGTCTCTTCGTGAAGAAGATCGACGAGTGCGAACTGCGCGCAGGAAGTGAACGGACACTCATCGTTGAGACACCAGACGTCGGCGTAGGCGATATCGGTCTGCTCACCAGCGTAAATGGGTTTCCCGATGCCAAGGTGAGATTCGCAGCCGTCGCGAGGGCAGATCGGTTCGATACGCGTGAATGTGGGCGTGTCTTCCATTGAATTCATCAGTAAGGGTCGTAGCTCGGCGTGATATCGCCGGTCAGGACGCTGCTCTCGATGGCGTTGCTCTCGCCGCCTTCGAGGTCGATGATTCGATAGACGGCGTCGCCGCTCCACTCGCAGTCTTCATCGGAACACTTCGCGCTCGCGTACGCGCCGTTCTCGTTGTTCAGATGGACACTCTGGAGATCGAGTCGCTCGCTACAGAGTGGGCACGTCGCCGGAACTTGCGCATAACGGTAACCTGTACTCACGTCAACGTCACCTTGGTCAGCGTCGATGCCACGAAGCCCTTCGACGAGATGGCCGACTCGCGAACGGAATTCGGTGAGAAGCGCGTTGCGGGCTTGCTGGTCGACGGGGAGCTCGGCGCTATCGAGAGTGATCGTTATTCGACACGCTGTCGTCTCGTTGGTTTCTTTCATTTGGCTCGCCTCTGGGGGATACGTTCGATTCCCCCGCACCCCTTTGGGGGCGAAAACTATCCCAAGCTGTAACCCTCCGGCGTTATTGATCGGCTTTACTCTCAAGAACAGCAACGATATCGGATAGATCGAAGAGACGAAGATCATCACGCTCGTCTACAGCTTCCTCGGCCGAGCGTTTGAACCCAGAGCGGCTGAACAAGGCGAATTCATACGTCGGTTCATCACCTCCGGTGGGTGCCCAGCGGCTGGGCGACGTCGTCTTCGAGATCGGCAAACACGTCATAGCCGAGGGGGGTGTTGGTAAATTTCGCTTCGCCAGCGATCAGCGTTGACTCGTCAGTTGATGCTCCAAAGTTAGGAATCAGACTATAATAGTCTGAACTATAATATTCTGACCCCCTAATACGGTGGGTCAATCATTCGAACATTCACCCACTAAGGCTCCGACAGATATTCCCGAATGTTTCGTCAGTCGTCCTGTGAGCGGATTTCGCTGGCCCGCTGTTCAAGCCGACGAAGGATCTGGATGCGCTGCTGATTCGCGTTCTCGTAGGCGACGCAGGCTCGGAGCGTCTCCATGTCGTGAATCGTCGCGATACCAGCGTTGATGAGTCGGGTGTTTGGTGGTTCAAGACGCTGTTCCGGTGTGAGACCGTCTGATTCGACGGAGAGATTCGACGAGTCGCTCATTTTTGTTCGCCTCCGCTCTCTCAAGGCGACAATAAACAGCGGCCAGGCCACTCCCGATCGAAGAAATTTCTTGTCAGAACTCTAGGTCAGTTCGGACGGTAGTTCGCGTCAGTGTCGACGCTGTCGTACATGCGGCCGAGCATGTCGAGCGCTGACTGGAAGTGCGCGTAGTGCTCGTTTGCGAACGCCACGGTTTCTTGGAGCGGGATGACGGGCCGTCCGTCGACCATCTCGGCCTCGATCTGTGGCCGCGGCTCGAGTACCACCTGTATCGCACCATTGAGGTCGCCGGCGGGCTGGCGTTCCTGTGCGGTCGGGATTTCGAATCGATCGAGGAACGCCGTCCAGGCGTTGAGATTGGACTCGTGAACGGCGATGAACAGCGGATAGTCCTCTGGGTCGCGAGCGACCTGATAGCCACCGCGGGTCCAGACGTAGACCGCATCGATGCCAGTGTATGCATACTCCATCCCTGCGAACTGCGGGAGGACATACGCCTCCGTGATGGATGGCGGCGAGATGTCTGCTGCCGCCGTCAGGAACTCGAGACCGACGTCTCGGAGCGTCTGATCGACAAGCTGGAGGCCATCATCGTACGCGACGTATCCCGCCTCTTCGAGGCGATTCACGACGCGCCGAATCGTCTCCCGGTTCCCGTCGATCTTCCGCGCGACGCCTGAGATGGAATCGCCCGGGTCAAGCGCGAGGATAACCTTGAGTTCCTTTTCACCGCACACTTCGTACATCCTTTGGTTACACAATTCTGTGCAATAGTCAAAAGAAGTACTATTCGTGTGGGTCGCCTGGCTGGATCTGGCGAGTGTCCTCAGCGAGGTCGTGGATATACTCGCGGAGGGTTTCCATATCCTCGCGGGCGTCTTCGAGCGTCTTGCCCTTCACTTTGGCCGTGATCTTGTCTTGATCGCGGGTGCCAGTACCGCGAGTGAGTTTGACGGTAAGTGAGACGCCGACATCGCTTCGCTCGACGTACTCGGTTGGTGCCTGACGCTCACGGCTCTGCGGCGATTCTGCGCCCGTACGAGGCTGCTGGGTGTGTTCTGACATTGATTGCTCTCTGTGATCGTTAGTTGACGGACGGTGCGACTGGATCGTCGACTATCTCACGAAGGGCTGCATCTATCTCGCGTCCCGTGAGTCGCCAGCAGCCGTCAGGTCCTGTACACTCTAGCTGGCTCACCACTTCGGTCTTGAACGCCTTGTACTCCCCAAGTGCCACCTCCTCATCGTCAGTGTAATCGAGCAGAAGGGCGAGTGCGAGTTGAGCCGGCCCGCTGCCACCATATCCCCATTCGAAGCCCGAAGGACTGTGATTCGCCAGCTCGAGACTCCGCTCTGGCGTGAGCTGTTCTTGGTCCGATTGCTTCTCGACAATGGCGCGGCCTCGACGACGGTAACCGACGTAGATGACGTCGGGATCAGCCGAGGTCCGTGACTGTACGTGTGAGCGTGGGTCGCTGATTCCACTCATAGGTTGGTTCGCGGGAGGCTCGTTCGATCACCCCCGCACCCCTCTCGGGGGTTCAAAAACAGGACGTAGCTGCGTTCGGCAACGTATTTGACAGTTGCAACGTACTGTCCAGGTATATCGGAATGGCTGTACTGGACGATCTCTCAGGGTTCGAGTTCGAGGACGTGATGGAGGACGTGTTCCGCAACCTCGGCTACGAGAACGTCCGCCAGGCAGAGCGGACGGCCGACGAGGGCCGCGACGTCATCATGGAGGAGGTCGTCGACGGTACCCGCCGCGCGATCATCGTCGAGTGTAAGCACACGGGGACGGTCGGGCGACCGGTCGTCCAGAAGCTCCACTCGGCGATCGCGACGTTCGACTTCGACGGTCCGAAACGCGGGATGGTCGTCACGACCGGCCGGTTCACGAACCCTGCTCAAGAGTACGCCCAGCGGCTCCAGCAAAATGACGATCCCCATCCAATCGAGTTGCTTGATGGCGAGGACCTCCGAGAGATCGCCGACGAGATCGGTCTCGACCTCTACAACGGGCGCATCGAGATTCTATGCAACGATACCCTACGCCCGTACGACCCGGCCGCCGACGTCGACGCGCCCGTCGCGGAGGCGTTCCGCGACATCGATAACATTGAGGCCGCTGACCTCCCAGAACCACATTCGGCGGTGACGTTCCGCCCGGTGGTCGCTGTCACCGCGGACACGAACGCGGTCTTCGAGACGTCGGTGGGCGTCATCCACCGGATCAACGACCGGACTCGATTCGTCGCCCACGCCGAACGCGGGCAGCCGCAGGTCGTCGACGAAGACGTCGCGACGCTGGTCACCGAGAATCTCCACGCGACGGTCGACCTCGATGCCGAGCAGTTCGGAGAGGTGTTCGACGACGTTGAGGAGCGGCGGTTCGGGCAGACGCAAACGGAGTACAAGGAGTGGGCCGTCGAGCGCCTCCAGCAGCATCACACGACGACGGTCACCTACACCGGCGACAACAACGTCACGTACAACAAGACCTGTGAGCCGAACCGCTCGGACATCTCTGTCCAGTCGATCGAACCAGTGTACCTCCCGGAAGTTCGGCACACTACCGACGTCCAGGAGTACACCTACCCCTACGAGTACTACGCGGCAGGCCCGTCGAGAGTGACCGCCGAGGACGGCATCCATCAGTGCGTCCACTGTGACACGAGTGGCGTCACCGAGACGTACACCTACTGTCCGAACTGCGGGGCCATCGCCTGCTCCAGCCACATCAAAACGGAGCGGCTGGAAGGCGAGCCGGTCTGTACGGGCTGCGCGGTGACGGAACGGTTCGCGCTGAAGACGAAGTACTTCTACGACGAGGAGAATCTCGAAGCGTTCCGCGAGGAGTACGCCGCGATGCCGATCCACGAGAAGGTGATGGAAAACAAGTGGCTGGCCGGGGGAAGCGTTGTCGCGACGCTGCTGGTCGTCGTCGGACTACTCGTCATCGGCGGCATCATCTGAGCGGGCTAAGCGTTCACGCCGGCTCAGCGACGATCTCTTCGAGCGCGTGCTCAAGCGGGCCGTGGAACTGCCAGCTGGCCCGCTCGAAGGCGTCCTCGGTCGGACCATCCCAGCGCGGGAAGGCGGAGTGACCACTCACCTTGACGGTCCACTCGGACGGCTCCTCGAACGGGTTCCGGTTCGGGAGCTCGACGACGTAGAGATACTCCTCGTCGCCGTGAATGCCGTCGGCTGGGTTCTCGACGCCGTGTCCGAGTAGGAACATCGGCTGGTCGAGGTGCTCCATATTGTCCGGCTCGAGGAGATCCGAGGGGTGGTCAGCGTGGATGCTCCGATCACGCCCTTCGTCCACGTAGAGGGTCATCGTCGAGAGCGTGTCGAGGAAGAGGAACTGGGCAGCGGCGTACGCAGGCCCGCACTCTGTTCGTGTCTCGTCGAGCAGCTCCTTCAGCTGGACAAGGTCACGGAGGACGCCGTCGGGATAGCCATCCGAGTGACGGTAGATCTGTGCGATGCGGTCGGGTTCGGACTGTTCGTCTGCGGGCTCGCTCCGTTGGATGAATCGGAGTTGACTTCGTGTGGACATCGATTACCGCCGACGCGTGTGCGCCGGCACCCATCGCCGGCGCAGAAACAACTTCTCCTGAATCGAGTGGAGTCACTGGAGTCTCGCCGAATGGCTGTCACTGGACAACTTAAACCCGGTTAAAAATGAACTCCGAAATTCGCAAGACAGCGGTCGGTCGGGGTCCTTGCTCGGAAACTGATGCTGTTCCAGCCCAAAGGTATGCGTATGTCATCGGAGTCTGAGAGGGGCTCACCACTCCCCGATCCAGATGAAATTGCCAGTCGGGCCGAACGGCAGCGTAGTCTGTACGAGGAGGCCGCCGAGAATCCAGACCGGGTGGTACCAGCGATGTTCATCGAGGACTGCGCCCGGTGTGAAACACTCGCCGACAAGCGGCGTCGTGAGGGCTTCCATAAACACTTCTATCGGACACTCCCTGACCGAGAAACGGCGGAGCTGTCCAGCCACGATCTCCCCGAGGAGATTCAGTCTGCTGCGCCCGTCCATCGTGCAATCGATGATACGACTCTCGAGGATGAGAGCGCCGACGTGGCTTCCGTCTCGGAGCTGTGGGAGCAGATCGGTACGGGTGAGCACCCGGGCAAGCTGTGTCAAGCTCCGCTGGTCCACTATATCGACCGTGAGGACTGCTATATCCACGCTGAACCAACGCGAGTCGGCTTCAGCTATGGTCTCCCCGTGTTCGTGTACAAACGCCGGCAATCGGACAACCACTACGGAGTCTTCTTCTCTAGTGAGAAGGCGTATCTGTGGCTCTGTGGGTGGATTCTTCACGCCAACGGATTCTTCGACCCGAAAGAGTTCATCCCATCACTCTACTTCTTGAAGGCCTCGGACCCATCCACAGTTGCTCCTGAGCTGGTGTCCAAAACAGAAGATCTCGTGTTTCGTAACGGATTCCCCGGCGTAGATGCGCCCGAAATCACAAACCTGCCGGACGGGGTCAATCTGTACCAATTCCCGTACAGCAAGGACACGTATGCGGATCAGTTTGCTCGATGGCGCCGCCTCTACTTCGGCGAGCGAACCCCTCGTGGATGCGGAGACTGCGACGTGTGTCGGGCGTAAATTCACCGCCCTAACGCGTGCTCTACGCCAGATGCGACACCTCTGATGGTTCTTCGACGTCGTCGAACTCGCCGCGCTCGACAGGCTCCCAGTCCTCACCCGGCTCCGGACTCCACCAGTCGACCTCGTAGGCGCCCGGTGCGCCGAAGATTTTCACGCGCGCCGACCCATCAGGCAGGTCGCGACGCAGTTTCTCGTCGACGTGGAGGTTCCAGGTCGTGGTTGTATCGAAGCAGGCGAGCACGGCCTCCTCGTAGCCGCGTGTCTCGCGGGATTCTTGGAGTTCGACCTGGGTGTTGCAGTTCTTGCAGAACACCCCCTCGAATGGGATGTGAGTGAAGACCTCCTGCCCGCAGACGGGACACCAGAGGAACTCGAACAGTGCCTCACTGTGTCGGTCAAGTACTTCGAGACTCATTGGTTGACTCACCCGGTCGTCCCGGGCCACCACCTCGTGCCCGGCCGAAAAACAGCGCCCACCGCTCACTCACTCACCGTTCGGCGCCGTAGACGATGCGTGAGGGGGCTTCGTATCCACAGTCGGGGCAGTCGTACCATCGCTGGATTTTTGCCCCGTCTGCTGCCTTCTCGCCGACGCGAACGTCGTTGTTCGGACACTCCGGGCAGCTGAGGTCCGGAGCCGGCCGCTCCCGGAGTTCGTCACGGAACGACGTCGCATCCTTCGTCTCGTATCCCCGCGACCACACCGGATAGCCGTCGACGATGATTGCCCCACGCCATTTGTACCGGTAGGAGTCCGGGGCTCGATGCAGGACGGCTCGCGCACCGGTCTCGGTGTTCCGATACGCAAGCGTCGGCGAGCGGCTTTCGCGTCGCCAGTTGGTGATCCTGGGCATTATTCAGAAGTGGACGTCAGCGGGTACGATCCAGAGCTCTTCACTTTCCTCGAGGAGTCGATCCAGCTGTCCACGGTGACGAATGCCGGTTCCGTGTTCGGTGTACAGGAAGATCGTCGGGCCGTCGTACGCACCGACCTGGTGGAAGGCGTGTCGGGCGAGGTCCTCGTCGCGCATGATCTCCTCGTCGGAGAGCTCCTCGATGGCCTCCTTCACCCGGTCGAGATTACGCTCGAACTCTTCCTTCGTTGCCTCCCAGCCACGCTCGAGCAGGTCTTCGCCATCGTCAGAGTCGACAGGGGCTGCGGTCGGCAACTCCCCCCATCGGGCCGAGCCAGCGACCGTCGTGTCCTCCTCGTCGAAGGCGACAAAGTAATCAAATACAGCACCGGATTGGGGCTCAGCGCCGACCAACTGCCTGAATACTGACTTCCCTGCATCCAATGCTTCGTCTTCTGTCGATGCCTCTACGAGGGCGTAAATGACCAAATGCATCTAAACCACCTCAGTGCCCGTGGGCTAACCGCTACTTGACCCAACGCGCGCCGCTCTCTCACCGGCGCGAACAAACAAATCCTGACTGGTACTCTTAGTACAGCTCAACTTCATAGAGAAATCGTCTTTTACTGCTCAGCTCGTCAAACGTCACATATTGACGTCCACCTCGAAACGAGGTTCCTCCACGCTGGATACGGCGTTCCACGGGAGTGACTTACGGGTTTGTGCGCTGTTCGTTGGGATTTGTCCCGAGCTCAGGGGCGTCTGTGGTCGAACGCCACTCGTGGTTGTCCCACTGGAACCGCACGGGCCGCGCCATCGGCCTGACTTGCTGCTCGGTGTTCCGCCGGAGGAACGTCTCTGCGGCTGTGAGATCGGCGTGTCCCTCGAACCCGCAGGGGCAGGTCAGGGTTTCTCGATGTCGAACTGTCTCGGCTTGCTCCCCACACTCCGGACACGTCTGGCTCGTCCATGCCTCACTCTTCTCCACTACCTCGATCCCATACTCCTCACAGACGGACCGCAGCTGATCGACGAACTGCTTGAACGCCCAAAAGTTCTCCAGCTTCTCGTTGATTTCAGGGGACGGTTGGATTTCGATGACGCCGGAGAGGTCGCCGATGTACACCGTTGCGATCCCCTCGTCGTGTAATCGTTCAACGAGGTCACGGATGAGGGCCTTCTGGGCATGGGTCCGCCGGCGAGAGCGTTTGCGGTAGAGCCGGCGGATTCGCTGGCTTGTGTCCCGCTCTGGCGGCAGCTTGGACGACAGGCGCGCAATCTCTTCGGTCGTTGATCGGAACTGCTCGAACAGCTCCTCACCGTCGTAGAGGTACTGTTTCCCTGTCGTGGTCGTACAGGCAACGAGATTGTTGGCACCTAAATCGAGGGCGACTTCTTCCGAAGCCAGCGGTGAATCCAGTTCCGAGTCGTCGACTGTGACTGGTTGATATGCTCGATAGGTGCCTTCAACCTCGTCGTATTGAATTTCCAGTCGCCCCTTTTCGCCGGACCACTTCGGATCGCCACGCACCTCCAGCCGGAGCCGTTCGTAGTACCCCAGTCCATACTTCTCTTTGAGATCCTGGCCGACCGGAATTTCGACCCGGGAGTAGTCGCCCCACTCGATCTCGTACGAATCGTTCCGAACGAACAGCCGGAGATCTCGCCCGTCCTCTTGATTCCCCCAGTAGCCCGGTGGGGACGCGTCTTCACCGCTTTCCAACAGCGCGAAAAACGACTTCCAGGCGGCGTTGTTCTTTCGTGTCACCGTCTGGACGCCGGCAGCGCCGAGTTGGCCTTTGTACTGTCCGCGAAACTCATCGGTCTCCCAGATGTTCTCGTCATCGAAGAACCGCTGACGGCGGGCATAGGTCAGCTCGTTCCAGAAGCTTGCCGTCGCGTCCATGACGTCTTGTAGAAGGGCCTCATCAGACTCAGAGAGGGGACGTACCTCGAAAGTATTGGTCCGTTTCATCGCTTGCTTACTTCCTGCTGGTCGGGTTGCTCCCACCGGCGCGGGATGTAGCCGAACTGTTCGATCTTGGCGGCCTGTTCTCGGAGAAGCCCGACGAGGACTTGCTCTGGAACGCCTGCCTGTGCTTGTTCGACCAATAGGCTCTGAAGTCCCTCACGGGCGTCCTCGACGGCTTTGAGATCGTTATCGCCCATCGATGCGCTCCAGGGTATCCGCGGTTTCGTATTTGAATGTTGGCGACGCCGTCCGGCTCTGAGAGTTACGGTGAATTCGATCGAAGACGGCGCCGGCGTGTGGGTCCGCGCCGACCAGGCGGTCGAACACCGACTTTCCGGTGGACAGCGCGTCGTCGTGCGTCGATGCCTCTACGAGTGCGTATATCACCATATGCATCTTGGACACCTCGAAACGCCGACGCACGGGTGTCGTTGGTCGCTCCAGCTGCGCCGGCACCCATCACCGGCGCGGAATAAACAACTCTGGCCTCACTCGATCACAGGATATTGTTCGCCCACTCGACGGTGATCGCTACGGCATCGGGTGTGAAAGCTACGATGGTCATTTTACCGTTGATTGAACTGGAAACACTCTTGATATGTATTCACGCACAAAACACGGTGTGCCGTTTCAGAGGGCTACGCTAATTCCGAGCGACGGAATCGGAAATTCGCGATCTTACTGGTCGAGGAGACACTTTGAAAGCGTCACGATTCGGTTAGCAGCTGTCGAAGGACGTAGTGTAGGATGCCGCCGTGTTCGATGTATCGCACCCCGGCAGGTGTGCCCACCTGGGCCGTCACCGGGAACTCAACCGACGACCCGTCCGACCGCTCCGCAGTCACCGTCAACTCGGCCATCGGCTCCAACTCGTCGTCCAACCCGTAGATCGTGTAGACCTCTGACCCGTCCAATCCAAGCGCCTCCCAGGAGTCACCGTCCTGGAACTGCAACGGCAACACACCCATTCCGACGAGATTGTCCCGATAGATGCGCTCGTAGCTTTCCGCGATGGTCGCACGAACACCGAGAAGGTCGGTCCCCTTCGCCGCCCAGTCACGGCTCGACCCAGTCCCGAACTCCTCGCCCGCCATCACGACGAGTGGAGTTCCCTCCTCGCGGTACCGCTGGCTGGCCTCGAACACGGTCGTCTGCTCACCAGTCGGATGGTGGATGGTGTACCCGCCCTCGACGTCGTCGAGCATCTGATTCTCGATGCGGACGTTGGCGAACGTGCCCCGCATCATCACCTCGTGGTTACCCCGGCGGGCACCGTACGTGTTGAACTCGTGGGGCTCGACACCGTGGTCCATCAGCCACTGGCCGGCCGGCTGATCCGTCCCGAACGGCCCGGCAGGACTGATGTGGTCAGTCGTAACCGTGTCACCCAGCGTTAGCAGACACCGTGCATCCTCGACGTTAGAGACGCCGGGTTTCTCCAGCGGGAAATCTTTGAAGAACGGCGGCTCCCGGATGTATGTCGAGTCCTCGTCCCACTCGTAGACCTCGCCGGTCGGGGCCTCCAGCGCGTCCCATCGCTCGTCGCCTTCGAACACTTCGGCGTACTTCTCCTCGAACATCGACGGGTCGACGAAGTCGTGGACGGCTTCGTGGATCTCGTCGCTGTCTGGCCAGAGGTCCGCCAGATAGACTGGGTTTCCGTCGTCATCGTACCCCAGCGGGTCGTGCTCCAGATCGATGTCCATCCGCCCAGCGAGCCCGTACGCCACCACCAGCGGCGGGCTGGCGAGGTAGTTCGCGCGCACTTTTGGATGGATGCGCGCCTCGAAGTTCCGATTCCCGGAGAGTACGCTCGTCGTCCAGAGGTCGTGTTCGTCGATAGCGGTCTCGATCGGCTCCGGGAGCGGCCCTGCGTTCCCGATGCAGGTCGTACAGCCGTAGCCCACGACGTTGTAACCCAGGTCTTCGAGGTATGGCAACAGCCCCGATGCTTCGAGGTACTGGGTGACGACGCGGCTGCCGGGCGCGAGGCTTGTTTTAACGTAGTCCGGGACGTCGAGGCCACGCTCGACGGCGTTTTTCGCCAGGAGCCCGGCTGCCAGCATCACGGAGGGATTCGACGTGTTGGTACAGCTGGTGATGGCGCTAACGACGACGCTCCCGTGCCCGATTTCGACGTCGTTGCCGTCGATATTCACGGAGGCGCGCTTCGTGAGAGGGTCGAGGTCGGGGCGGTCTCGACCGGTGTCCACGACCGCCTTGCCGCCGTCGGTCTGCCCCATCGATTGGTCGCTCTCACCGAGCCACCGGGCCAGCGCCTCCTCGTCAGCGTCGTCGAGTTCGTCCTCGAACTCGCCGTGGAGTAATTCCCGGAAGTGGGTTCGCATGTCACCCATCTCGACGCGGGACTGGGGTTTCTTGGGGCCGGCGAGACTCGGCGTCACGGTCGAGAGGTCCAGTTCGACCGTCTCGGTGTACTCGGGGTTCTGCTCACCGAACAGCCCCTGGGCGTCCAGATACTTTCGGACGAGTTCGATGTGGTCCTCGTCGCGGCCCGTCAGTTCGAGGTAGTCCAAGGTGGCCTCGTCGACGGGGAACATGCTGATGGTCGAGCCCTGCTCGGGCGCCATATTCGCGATTGTCGCCCGATCAGGAACAGTCAGCGTCTCCACGGCGGGCCCATAGAACTCAACGAATCGATCGACAACACCGACATCCCGCAGCAGTTCGGTGACGTGCAGTACGAGGTCAGTCGCCGTCGCACCCTCGGGGAGTTCACCTGTGAGTTTCACGCCGACAACCTCGGGGAGGTTCATCGTGATGGGCTGGCCGAGCATCGCGGCTTCGGCTTCAATACCGCCGACGCCCCAGCCGACGACGCCGATGCCACCAATCATCGGCGTGTGGCTGTCGGTCCCGACGAGGGTGTCTGGGAACAGCCAGTTCTCGCCGTTCTGCTCGCGTTCGTGGACGACTTGCCCGAGATACTCCAGATTCACCTGGTGGACGATACCCGTCCCTGGCGGCACGACACTGAAGTCGTCGAAGGCGTTTTGCGCCCACTTCAGCGCCCGGTACCGTTCGCTGTTGCGCTCGTATTCGAGTTCGACGTTCTTCTCGTAGGCGTCCTCGTTGCCGAAGTAGTCCACTTGGACGCTGTGGTCGATGACCAGGTCGATGGGGACTTCGGGTTCGACGAGGGTTGGGTCGCGGTCCTTGCGTTCGACGGCCGATCGGAGTGCCGCGAGGTCTACAACGGCGGGGACGCCGGTGAGGTCCTGGAGGATAACCCGGGACGGCTGGAACGGGATGTCGGCGTCGGGAACGTCCGGTTGCCAGCCAGCGAGGGCCCGGATGTCGTCCTCGGTAATGTCCTCCCCGTCGGCGTTACGGAGGACGGATTCAAGCATAACACGGATACTGACCGGGAGTTTGTCAAGTTCACAGAGGCCTTCCTCTTCGAGGACGGTGAGGTCGGCCATTTTGTAGGTCGTTCCATCGGCTTCGAACTCGCGGATCGCATTGAAGGGGTTCATTATTGTGGAAGATTTCAAACGGAGTAACCTTATTCTTGTTCCCGTTCTCGGGAGACGGGATTCGAGCAGTTCGACGTGTTCGTTGGACCTGCCCGAAGGGGTTCAGAGAGCTCGTTGCTCTCGTGTTCGACGAGTGACACAGTTCTGCATAAGGTGGCACTGTCTTTCTCGCTAGTCTTCATGGATTCATGCACCCGTTTCTTAGCCAGTCTTACCGTCCATGCGTTCAGGCGCGATTCGCGACAACCGCATCGCGTTCCCGGTGACACCGAGGCTC
The DNA here is from genome assembly GCF_014647155.1 of Halarchaeum nitratireducens. Taxonomy (GTDB): domain Archaea; phylum Halobacteriota; class Halobacteria; order Halobacteriales; family Halobacteriaceae; genus Halarchaeum; species Halarchaeum nitratireducens. The sequence continues at coordinate 45,089 of NZ_BMOQ01000010.1, forward strand.
ATCCCCATATCACCGACAACGACCGCCAACGCAACGCTGACCAGCCCCAGCGGCACGCCTAGCGCCAGCAGGAGCTTTACGCCGAGGCTCGCCCAGATGTTCTGCCGGATTACGCCGTTGGCCGTACGCGACAGGTCGTACAGGTACGGGAGCTTCCCGACGTCGTCGCCCATCAACGCAATATCGGCCGTCTCAAGAGCGGTGTCGGTGCCGGCTGCGCCCATCGCGATGCCGACCTCTGCGGTGGCGAGCGCGGGCGCGTCGTTGATGCCGTCACCGACCATCGCCACCTCGCCGTACCCCGCCTGCAACTCCTCGACTGCGTCGACCTTCTCGTCGGGCAGGAGTTCTGCGCGATACTCATCGACACCGACCTGCTCGGCGATAGCGCGGGCAGTTCCCTCGTTGTCGCCGGTCAACATTACCACGCGCTTGACGCCCAACTCGTGCAGGCGTTCGACGGCCCGCTTTGAGGCCGGGCGCACCTCGTCGGCGATGGCGATTGCACCCAGCAGTTCCGACTCCGTCCCGACGATAACGACCGTCTTGCCCTCCTGCTCCAGCGCGGAGAGGGCATCCTCGGCGAACGCCCCGTCGTCGACCTCGGCCGCCTCTTCCGCCATGACGCCGCCGTCCGTTTCGCGGCGTGCCCGAGCGAGGTCGAAGCCGAGCTCTTCGAAGAGCGCTGGCTTACCCGCATAGTACGTCTCGCCGTCGATCTCGCCGCGGATGCCCCTCCCGGTGAGGCTCTCGAAGCCAGTCGGGTCGGGCAGGTTGCCTACGCCTGCCTCTTCAGCGCGGGCGAGAATCGCCGTGGCGATGGGATGCTCACTGCGCCGCTCCAGCCCTGCGGCGCGACGGAGCAGATCGTCCTCCGTGGTGTCACCCACCGGAACGACGTCGGTGACGGCGAGTTCGCCCTTGGTGAGCGTCCCGGTCTTGTCGACGGCAACGGCATCGACCTCGCCCATCGCCTCCAGATAGTTGCCGCCCTTGATCAGGACACCGTTCTTCGCGGCGCTAGTAATGCCCGACACCACCGAGACGGGTGTGGAGATGACGAACGCACACGGGCAGGCGATCACCAGCAGCGTGAGCCCGCGGATGAACCACGTCTGCCAGCTGCCCGCGAAGGTGAATCCGTATCCGGCGAGGTCCACCGACACCGGGTCGGCAATGACCAGCGGCGGGATGGCGGCGGTCAGGATTGCCAGCGCGACGACGAGAGGCGTGTAGTAGCCCGAGAAACGGTCGACGAACTGCTCAGACTCGGTTTTCTTCGCCTGTGCACCCTGTACCATCTCGATGATGCGCGAGAGCGTCGAATCGCCAGCGGTCGAGGTAACCTCTACCTCGAGGTACCCCTCTTCGTTGATCGCGCCGGCGTAGACCTCGTCACCGGTAGCCTTGTCGACGGGGACACTCTCGCCCGTGATCGGCGACTGGTCGACTGCACTCTCGCCGTCGATGACCGTCCCGTCGAGCGGAATCTTGTCGCCGGGGCGGACGACGACGGTCTCGCCAACGTCGACCTCCTCGGCGGGAACGGTCACTTCCTCACCATCGCGACGGACGGTCGCCTCGTCGGGCGAGAGTTCCATCAGCTCGCGCAGGGAGTCCCGTGCCCTGTCCATCGCATAGTCCTCGAGCAGTTCGGCGATGCTGAACAGGACGGCCAGCGTGGCGGCCTCGACGAAGTAGCCGATACCGGTCGCCGCGATGATCGCCGTCCCCATCAGCAGGTCGATGTCCAGACTTCGGTTCTTCGCGGAGTAGTACCCGCTACGGACGACCGGGATGCCACTGGCCGCGACGGCGCCGAGGAACAGAACATCTGCGATATGGAGCGGGTACTCGAGGACGCTCGCCACTGTGACGTTCTGCCCGGTGAGGAGGAACTCGAAGAGGAGACCGAGCGTGACGAACGCCGCGCCGAGCCACGTCTTCTTCGCGCGGGGACTCGTCCAGACCTCCGACGGTGGCGCGATGTCGACGCCATTGCCCGACTCCTCTCGCTCATCGCTCTCGGCGTCCGAACCTCCGACGACCTCATAGCCGGCACCTTCGATCGCTTGGACCACGTCGGATTCGCTGATTCGGTCAGGGTCGTACGTAACAGTCGCCGTGCCGGTGGTCGGCTGGAGCGTCGCGTCGACGACGCCGTCGACGCGCTGGAGGCTCTTGTCGACCTTCTGGGCGCAGGAGGGACAGTCCATCTCGGGGACGGTGAAGCGGGCGGTCAACTCCTGTCGCTGCCCGCCCCCGCTCGCCTGTCCCGCTATATTCGGATTCTCTGTCATCACTTCACGGTAGGAGCGGGAGTTCGATAGGTCTTTATTGGAATATTCCAACTACTGGCGTCAGTGTGATGCCAGCCGTTCTTCAGCTACCCGCTCGCCGGCGACATGTTGCTTCGCCAAATGTTCTTCCGCCCGACGGAGTCGGTAGGTGAGTGTTGACCGTGGCACGTCGAGATGCTCGGCGAGCTCGCCGACGTCGACCTCGCGGGGCGACTCGTAATAGCCGTGTTCAACCGCAGCCTGAAGAGCGGCCTCTTGGGCTGGCGGTAGGCCGCTCGGTGTCCCGTCGCGTCCCCCAGCTGATGTTGTTGTGTCCGCTGTGCGGAGCATCTCCATTTGTGCACACTCCCCCACGGCGACTTCGAGAGCGTCGAAGAACGCCGCCACGTCACCATCGCCGGAGTGGATGAGTCGCCACGTGTAGTGGCGCCCCTCGTGACGGGTCTCGAACAAGACGCCGTCGCCGAGGTGATCTCGAGCGATATGGGGAACTGAGGCGCAGGTCGGAGTGCGCTCCCAGTCGGAGTAGAGGATGAGCGTGTCGTCCGTCCGATCCAGCACACGAGTCGTCTGTGTGGCGCCACAGTCCTCGGTGGCGAGACAGTCAGCGTAGTAGTCGCCGGTGAGAAAGGCGTCCTCGATGGCGTCGAGCGCCTCAGGAGTTCCGGTGGCGTGGTCAACCCGCCAGAGACGCTCGGCAGTGGCGTGCAGCGAGAGCGAGCGGACACGGGCGTCGGGGTGGTCGGCGAGGGCGTCCGCCACCCGGTTACAGCCCGGCTCGTATTCGAGGGCGAAGACGAGTTCGCGCATACCCTGTGTACGGCCTCCTACGACATAACCCATGGCCCGGGGCGATGTCTACTGGCGGGTATCAGATCACGTCGTCCGGGTCGTGGACCTCCTGCATTCGCTGCGCTTCGGCCGCGTATTGTTCCTGGAGGTCGGGGTCATCGACCGTGCCGAGATTGTCGGGTTCAGCGTCGACTGCTGCCGTCGTATCTCGGACGTCGGTGAATGAGGTTAGTGCTCGTTCCTTCCGATAGTACTGTTCGCCATCGGGTGTTGCGTAGGTGAGGATGATCAGATTCTGTTCGTCATCGGAGTACGTCCGCTCGACAAGCCAAACACGAACACCGCCTTTAGGCTGATTTGACATACTTGGGTGTTTCCCGGGATCCACTAAGGAAGTGGTGTTACGGCTTGCTGAGACTCGCCTTCTCGAAGGGTAATTCTCCGGTCGGAATGAGCAGCTCCTGTCGGTCTCCGACTCGCTCGGCCAGCTTCCGTTTCAGGTACTGTCTCGCCGTCGACGGCGTGAAGACGCCCTTGTCGAGCATGTCGCCGACGACGTCTTTGAGGGCCGCGAACTGTCCCTGCAGGTGGCCGTCGCCGACCGGCTCACCGTCGTACCAGCGCACCGTCGCGAGCGCGCCGTTCCCGACGGTCTCTCCCTGTTCGACCGTCTCAGAGTCGTACTGGAGCCCGAACCACAGCGTCCGATAGGCGGTCACCTCGAACGTCGTCGACACCACGAAGAACGCCTCGTGGTGGAGGTAGTCGAGGTGGTCAGCGACGATCTCGTCGAGGGTGAGCCCGGTGGCGCGGGGCTTCGGCTCGACGACCGTCGACGGCCGATCCTCGCCGGCGAGGTAGCCGTCGACGGCATCTGCCTCGAGGCCATCGGCTAGTTCCGCCAGCAGCTGTTTCGCCCACTTTGAGTCGGTGTCGTCGCCACCGAACGGCGACTCAGCCGAGATTCGGCGCTTGAGCTTCAGGTTCGCAGCGCCCCAGTGAGAGTAGTGGAGCGTGTACTGTCCATCGGTACGTTCGTGCGCAACAAGTGCGCGGTGTCCCATGATTCAATCACCTCACGAGGCGATGCTTGTGCAGTGTCGCCCCGCACCCCTCCTGGGGGAGAACAACGCTACACGTCGATCGGATCGAGGGAACTGAGATCCGCGTGGAGGACTTCGCCGTTGCGGATGACGTACCGCTTTGCGAGGACTGGGAACCGACATTTCGTGAACCCGGCTGTCTGGATGTCGAGTTCTTCGTTAGGCTCGAGATAGCCGGCGAGTGTTCGGAGGAACTCGTGCGTCACAAGACCATCTTCGTAGTCAGGGAGGCCGTCTTCACGCGCTTCGTAGACCTCGAAGGCGTCGTATCCCCAGATGATGAGCTCTCCTTGCCTCGTTGAATCACAAGATAGCGTCGGGGTAGGGAAGACTATTCGTAGTTTCACAGCGTCAGAGAC
>NZ_BMOQ01000011.1 GCF_014647155.1 Halarchaeum nitratireducens
GGTTAGCTTGACGGAATCTTCCCGGGAGAGCGTCTGAAACTTCCCTCAATCGGTGGCAAAACAAGGCAGCTCTCCTTCTTCATCCACCTCCCAATTCAGGGTCCCGAAGTAATGTGCTTCGCAGAGCTGGCGGACTGCCTGTGCATCCGTTACGACTGCGCCGGTCGATGTCGTCGCTGCTTGGAGTGTTGCCATTGTTCGTACTCGAGGGCGTTTATCTGGCCCTCGCACCCCTTTGGGGATAACAAACTGACCGTGAGAGATGTTGGATCGGTGGTGTGCGACTAAGTCTTCGCTCAGGAGTCGACCGTGACGTTCGCTTCCGCCGAAGCACCTGGTTGGCTGAGCAGTCCCACCTGTTCCAGAAGCATCGTAGCTTTCTCGATTCGCTCTTGGTCGGGCGAGTCCAGTTGCTCGGTGTCGATGCTGTTGAGGTTGCTGAGCGCGCGATGCAGCCGGTATCCAGGTGTGTCTCGTGGGTCCATGATGTACGCCTCCGCCGACTTCTGGCGCAGAAAAAACGGGAGAGACGCTGATGTCTCCCGCCGAAGCCCTGTACCTGTATTAACCAACAACTTCGGGAAGCCTCATTCTACGTTGGTTAAGTCGTTGTTCTGCTGAGTATTCTACTCGGGGGTTGGTCCGTGACGAGGCGACTGACACACCTGGCACTCCCACATCGGCTGGCCAGACCACTCGTCATCAGAGACAGTCTCGAACTCCTGGAATTGATGCTCAGTCTTTCGACCGCACTTGCGACATTCAAGATGTGTTCTCGAGGGAACGCTGGGTTGCCGATCCTCGGAGTGCTCGTCAATGATAGCGCGCTGGAGTGCAATGGCTGGCACCAACCAGACGTCGTTCTCGGCGCTCTCAAGTAGGACTGTAAGCCGATCTCCCTCACGAACGTTGCGGCCTCCCTCATCGTAGAGGAACGTCGTGTGCGCCCCATCACTCCGCGACTGGTTCGACTCTGTCTGTCCCGTCCGTTCACGAGCGACTGCGAGAAGCTGTTCGCCGCTTTCGGAGGTGACTCGAACTGCTTCGGGAAGCGAGGGCCACTGCTCGGTCAACTGTGCGGCGGGCTCTGCATCAAGGTCGTAGATCAGCTGGCAGTCATCGACCGCTGGATCCCTGTCAGCCTTCGTAAGGAGCGTGGCCGCAGCAGCACCCTTCGCGATGGCGGCGTAGAACGTCGACGCCTCGACGAGTAGATGGACGACATGGAGGAGTGTCCACTCCGTATCTGAGGTGGATCTCTCGTCGCTGGTTCCATCAAGATGGTTCGAGAGGCAGAACCGGCACTTCGTCTGGGCAGTAGGAATGGAAGTACCACAAGAGGAACACTCCTTCTGTGTCGATCTCGTTCGGTTTGGATACGATTCCTGCGTTTCTCTTCTCCGCTGTCCTATTCGCCTAGAAGTACCACGTCCAGAAAGCTTGTCGTCGGGAACGTGGGTCGCCTCACCAAGTGGTCGCAGTTCTTCAAAGTCAGATTGTCGCCCGTTCATAGAGTGGTCTGGCAGCACTTTCTTTCGTTTCTGTATTTAAACCTCAGCCACAAACTCTGAATCTCCGCCGGAAGAAGATTCGCAGATAGCGTCTTCAGACCGCTAATTCGTTCAATGTGTCTCGATGCGACCGGATGGTCGTTGACGTGACGCTCGCCGCCTCAGCGACTTCTGCCTGCGTTAGCCATCGTCCCTCTTCGCGACCCGCTTTGTAGAGACAGGCGGCTGCGAATCCTGACGGGTTGACACCCGACGCGGCTCCTGACGATTCTGACTGTTCAGCTAACCTCCGAGCCCGCTGTCGGATGTACGCTGGAACATCGAGTTCTGACGCGAGACGGGGGATGTATTCACTCGGGCGAACTGGCTGAGTCGGGAGCCCAAGTTCTGTATTCAGGGTCTTGTACGCATTCGCGACTCTCGATTGTTCGACGCGTGCTGTGTCGACGACGTCGTCGAGTAACCGCGAGTGGCCGTTACAGCGACAGGCTCCGTACACGCTTGCTGCAGCTATCGCCTCGATCGACCGGCCTCGAAGCAGGTCTTCATTCTGAGCACTCCGGAACAGTTGACACGCTTGGTCACGAATCGAGTCGGAGAGTTCGAGGACACTTGCGACTCTTCGAACTTCGCCCAGCCCGTGTGCGAGGTTTCGCTCGGCTTTCGACTGGAATCGACCACGGTTCTGTTCCCGCCGCATTCGAGATAGCCGCTGGCGCTTTTGCCCAGAGAGTTCGTTCCCGTTCGCATATTTTCGCCGACCGATTTCCGTTGACAGCCCTCGGTCGTGACGTGCCGCAGTCAGTGGAGCGCCCGTCCGCTTTTGCTGGTCTTGATCGTGAGCTCTCCATTCAGGGCCATGATCGATTCGTTGCTCATCGATGACCAGGCCACAGTCCTCACAGGTCGTTTCGATAGCGTTCGTAGTGACCCGCCCGTCGCACTCGGGACATTGGTTCGCGTTCGAGTCCGTACGGACGTCCTCGTCGAAGCCCGTTTCGTAGATGTCTCTGGTTGCCATTGTTCTCATCGTGTTACGGGGAACCCACCAGTACGGTGAGCCCCCCACCCATTGAGGGGACGAAAGACTCTGTGCAGGACTGCCGCATCTACTGAGGGATTTGGCGGGATTGAATTACGGTGTCGTAGTCCTCGAAAACGTAATGAAGGGCACTATGAGCGCCGAGGCCGTTTCTCCTATGTATGCCCATACGGGCATCAACTTTTCAGATATGTTGCTCAACCGGCTCCAAGGCGTAGGACTCCTCCAGTTTGTCCCGGCCGGTCAGGTTTGAATCCGCCATCGCCACAATCAGTTGGTAGCTTTCCAGAATTTCAGGAAGCTCCAACAAGAAGTCCGTAACGTCTGCTGCGTTCTCATCGTCCGGACCATTCCCGTACGGCGAATCAATCAACAGCAGTTTGAGCGGAACCGTCTCGCGCTCCTCCTCTAACTCTGCCAAAACCGTAGTGTGGAAAAGCAGCATATGCAGAAGGAGCTCTGCATCAGTCTGTCCCAACAGTCCTGGCGATTTCTGTGTGTTGTCTGTCCGGTGGATCGTGTAGCTGTACGAATCGCCTCTGTCGAAGCGGACACCGGTGGCATTGGCAAAGGTGCCGCGTGTGAAGACGTCCAAGAGGGATTCCATCCGTTCTTCCAGCCTGTTCTTCAACCGTCGACGGGCTTTCTTCCGCTCCTCGGATATAATGCTTTGATAGGACTCCAACGCATCCATCCGCTGTTCCTTCCTCTGTCTTTCCTCGTCAATTTGGTTCCACTCCCATACCTGCCGGGCAACACCATGCAACGTGCCCTTCTTTGCGTCAATACTGAGCTCAAGAGAAGTGTTCTTGTCCCGCAAATTTTCGATTTCCTGCTCTATCTTCTCCTTCTCACGCTTGTACTCTGCAAAGCCAGACTGCTCCTCCCGCGATTTTAGGGTTTCAAGCTGGTCTCTCTTCTCCTCCAGTTCCTCTTCCAAGAACTTGATCTCACCCTCCAGTGTCCTCTGCCGGCTCTCCAATTCTTCCAGCTCTTCCTGCCTTTTCTCCCGCTCCATTATCTCGCCTTCCTCGTCAACCTCAGACACCGTTTCGTAACGGTCGTCCGGAACATCCTTTCCACAGAGTGGGCAGTCGCCGTGGTCGTTGAAACGTTGCTGCTGCTCCGGATCAACATCCCGGGTGCAGACCGGACACCGGTTCGGCAGCGAGATCAGCTGCTGAATTTCCTGTAAAGCAGGGGCAATCTCGTCGGTTGCGGTCTCATCCTTCAACTTAGAGATCTCCTGCTTCACACTCCGGAACTCGTCCTCCTTCTCTTGGAGACGAGACTGAGTATCCGATATCTCATCCTTCAAATCGATTTTCTCGGAGAGAGCTGAGTCTGCCTCGCTCTTATCGAGAAGCCGGTCAAGTTCCTCCCGTCTTTCTACCTTCTCGGAAAGTTGGTCCTCTACCTGTTCCTGCTCCTGCCGCAGTTCCTGGATTTCGTCATTGATCCGTTTAGCCCGCTGCTTGTACTCCAGCAACCGGGTCTTCGCTTCCTGTTCCTCGTCCTCCAACTTGCACTCATCAAGTTCACTGCGTATCGCCCTATCCACCTTGGTGAGCTTGATACCGAACAGCAGATCAATCAGATCCGTGGCCTCGTCCCAACCATAGAAGCTGCGGAGATCGCCGGAGATAATGCTGAACAAGGAGAATATGTTGAACCGGTTGAAACCCTGCTCATACAGTGGTGTGATTCCGATTAGGTCGTCGACTTCTGACTGGGTGCGCTGTTCCGCCTCGCTGTGTTCACTGTCCTCCGGATTTTCGATGACGTTGGGCTTATTGTGGCCTTCATAGCTCTGATTCCGCTCCATCTCCCGGTGGACTAGGTAGTTGCGGCGGCCCTTCCGCCAGTACCCGTCGGTTTTCAGCTTCTTGTAGTTCCGGTTGATCGGTCTCGTGATCAATGGATCGTCATTATCTCTGCCGAAAAGGTTGAACCGGGTGGCCTCAATGAAGCTGCTCTTTCCTTTCGAGTTTCGTCCGTGAATGATGGTGGCCCGGTCAGAAATGGAAACGTCCAACTCATCGATGACTTTGAACCCTTCAATATCCATCCGTGTCAAGGAGACCAGCTCATCGTCAAACTCGAGGTCCCGGTACTTGGCGTCCAATAGGTCGATGAACTCGTCTACGTACTCGTCGTCGATTGCCTCATCTTCCCGTATCGACTGTCGGACTTCTTCCTTAATTCTGGGTTCAGACATGGCCTATCTCTCCTCCAGCAGAAATCGTGATCCAGGGTTCAGAATCATACTTCACTCGTCTCCCTCTTAGCAGCAGGTCCCGGTCCTCTGCTTCCTTGACCGGGTCCAAGTCCATGATGTATTCGTGGAGTTCTTCCACGGTCATGTGACCGAACTGGAGGACGACGTGGTCAATTGCATCCTCCCAGTCCGACAAGACCTCTGTCTCCAATGATTCAAGCTGGGAAGCGAAACGGTCCATCACCACTTCACCCGACCGTCCCAGTGTGATCCGGTACCGGCAGTTCTCCTCGTTTATCTCCGGTGTCTCCACCTTCGCCATCACCTCCTCATCAATTAGATTGGAGGCGTAGAGACGGCGTTTATCCTCTTCCAATGTCTTGGCGAAAGGTCCGGAGCTCCGCATCCGGTATGTGTAGCGGAATCCGGTTTTCTCCAACTTGCCGTGATCGTATGGCGCAGTGTCACGGTCCATCCGATTCTGGTCTGCGAGCTCTTGGTTCACCAGGTAGACCAGTTTCTGGAACTTGTACCGGCTATCAATCCCCTGAGAAAGGGTTTCCGGGTTTTCCGAGCAAGAGTGAACCAGTTTAAGCAGCATCGTTAGATCCAGAATCTCGTTAACCGAGTACCGAATCTCATTCCAGCTCTGGTAGACCTCGTCGAAAGGAATCTCTCCGGAACTGAAATCCTGGACGATGTCTTCCCCGATGCCGGCCTCCTCCAAGTAGCTGAGTACCTCATCGTGGGTGAAGACATCCTGTTGTAGATGCTGTAAATACTGCTCGTCATAACGGGTGTATGTCGTTTCCTGACGAGAGGAGACCCTTTGAGCCGTATCGATGAACTCCTGACGCCCCGAACGCGAAAGATCCAACCACTGAGACACTCTGAGCAAGGCTTTCTCGTGGCGAGCCATGTTAATTTTCTACCCTGTGGTACGCGCCTTGGCACCAGCTGAGAACCCATGTGCGAGCGGCTCGACCACTACACTCTGGGCAGATAGTCCGGAAGTAGTCCTTGGCTTCGTCCATAATGTCCTGCTTCGATGACGCCCTCTCAATCGGGCGCTGGATCTGGTTCAACTTTAGACCTGGATTCGGGTGGTCTGAATCGTCTATAATGGCTACAACACGGGACGCTTTAGGAATTGTTGTCCCATTGAGATAGTCCTCCATCTTCGTCCCAATGATGAGATCGCAGTGTACCAGGATCAAGCTATTAGGGATAATCTCCTTGTCCCTCTCGATATTGGTCTCGGGTAACCTCTGAGTGTCCGCAGAGAGATCGTTATCTACGTGCCTCCCATCCCCGTTCAGATGTTCACAGTCTAGGACCTCTGCCATGACATCGCCGATTGGCTCTCCAAAACAGGTGTCTGAGCCCGTCAAGAAGAGAACCATCTCCGTATGTGGCCAGACAGACTCGACATCCACAGGTTCATCCATGATTGGCGATCCTCTTTATCCGTTTAATTACTGAGTTAAGCTCCTGTCTCCGATCTTTTAATTCTTGCTGCTCTGGAGATTGCGAACTCCCGGCGATCAGATGCTTCGATGGCTCTGGTCGACCACGGAGATCATCCAAGCAAGCCTCAACATCCTGAGCTAGCCTTGATCCGTCCCGGGTCTCTGCCTTCTTCAGCACATCCGCAGTCTCCTGCATCGAATTTTCCAGTGCTTTGTACCTCCCGGTCAAGTCGATAGGCGGTAGCTCGGTTTTCTCTAAGAATTCCTTCGCCTCGATTAGCCCCTCAGAGGCCTTTTCAAACTGGTAGTAGTCATCTGGAGCTTCGATCTCGTATCGGTCGAAGTAGAACAGAATTGAGAATCCGAAGATCACTCCGATGCAAAGGCCGACCCAGATCTCATTGTTGGTCGGGGAAAGCGACGTCTGGTAAACCCAGGTATGGAGCAAATATCCGACTCCAGTCGCCAATCCACCAAGAAACAGGTAACCTGCTGCGATAAGACCCGGGACAAAATCCGTGTGTAGAATGGAGGAGAACGAGTCCTTGGCAGCACTCCGTGATATGAGATATACGCCGAGACCGGTTACAACGGCGGCAACAGTGAGCACCTCTGTAAACCGCGGCACGACACTGGTATCCAGTAATCCTTCCGAGGTGAAGCTGAAAAGACCGAGAAGGAATACACCTTCCAGAATAACAGCGTAGAAGATACGTCGAGGTGGACCTCCAAACGTGAAGCAGTCCAGATAAAGAGAAAGCCGGTTATCAGACATTTTCCAGCAGTAGATGATGTATCCGCCTGTGATTAACCCATTGGAAAGACTATCCCGTGACTGATTCCCTCCGTCAGTTTGTTTAAACGTCAGGTTCTCGTAGATGCTGAAAAGAGGGATCATCGTGGCCGTGCTCGGCAAAATACAGTCAGGGCTGACTCACCAATATGCCAAAATCCGGGGCGGAGTAACCGATACCAGCGAATACACTGCGGGCGGGGTCTCACGGACAGTATACTGGTTCCGCAACGACAGCAAGCGGATGGGAGACTACTCTCCGCTCGGAACGCTGCTGATGAACGAACAGGCCAAAGACGATTTTTCAATGAACGTCGTTGACTACGTCTTCCTCCACGAAGTCGGACATGACCAAATGGGTTCGATCGGAAGAACCCTTTTCTGGGCGATCTACCTTTCCTCGGGACTGCTCCTCATCGCAGGAATCATAGCATTACCAAGTACTCTTCTGAAGGCAGTCGAATCTGCACCGTCAACCGTGATGCTCCCTGTCTACATTGCAGTCGCAGTCGGGATATCTCTCGGAGCTGTCATACCCTTCACCTTGGTCTGCTGGGTCGATGAGACTCTGGCTGAACTGTTCGCTATCTCCAAAATCGGGATCTCACAATACAGGTCTGTCCTGAAGGAAGTCAAAGAAGAATCTGAGGCCGGACTCCTCCGCAAGATCTGCATCCGAATCCAGTACCCGCCGGAAGCACTCATCTTCTGGGTCGCACGGAAGCGAGGATTCGGCGACACATAGATTTCAGCCGTGGGTTGATTTCCCCGATCAATAATTTTCAACGAGGGTCGCTTCTCTTCTTGTGTCAATTTACCCTGGCAAGCTAGGGAATGCATCATTTTACAGCAATTGGACGACCACGTCCCTGTAATGAGCGACTCCAACGAATCATTTTTCGGTCTCTCAGAGGAGACCCTCCGGGCAGCAACCGACGCACTCCCTTCTCAAGAGGAACTGGACAGCTTGGTAGAAGCTGTCCGCCGAGGACAAGAACGATTAGAACGATCAAGAGAGCACGCAGAAGAATACATCAACATCGGACCTCCCTGGAACTACGACCCTGACAATTACTCCCCCAGCGAGGAAGCAATTCTCACAGCGATGAAGTGGACGTACGAGGGACGTGAATACCTCGAAGGCACTGGTGATCCAGACCTCGAAATAATCGCAGGACGCATCGAAGAAGGCTCGAAATCTTTTGCAGAAGAATCTGACGACTCCGACACCGAATATCCGTACAAAGGACTCCACCTCCTGCTCTCATCGCTTGATGGGCTGATCACCTGGCTATGCGAGAACGATCCGGATATCGATCCCAACCACTGCAACGACGGGGACGAACCGGTTTACCTCGGTCGGCAGAAGAAATCGGCCCTAGAGAAATGGTACGACGAACACGCCATCTTCGGCGTAGAAGACGACGAAGGAGATGCCTTCCGAGAAAAGTGGAACGACTTCTGGCATCACCGACACCGCATCATGCACGGCTCCCCCTATGCCTACTACGACGAAAACATCGGAGTCGCAACTCTCTTTTTCGTTGGACTGACCGCGCACGTCGTAAAAGAACGCTACGACGAACTCAACTGACGTACCTCAAAGTGTTGCTTCTTCCAGGTACTCACAGTCCCCCATGTAGAGAGGGTGACCCTCATACTCAACAAGCTTCGCCTTCAACTCCTCAATTGTTTCCGCCATCTTATCCAAGATCTCCGCTGCTTCGACAGCGTGACTGTAGACTCCTTCGCTGTCAATGTCTTCGATTGCATCGTAGTAGAGTTCAAGAACCTGCTCCTTGATCTCATCATCCAATCCGCTCAGGACATCTAGGTCACCGGACTTCAACTGTGCCTCGTAGGTAATCACTTTCGACCCTCCACGGGCGTCAGCCGAATACGACACAATAGCAGGGTCTGGTCTTGCCGAAGTCTCGTTCTCCACGCTGTCTTCTGCTATCGCCCGCAACCGCTCCTTGTCCGATTCTAGGTGTTCACGGTGAAGCTTCACCGCTGACTTAAACACCCATAAATCGAAATACTGCGTCGACGTCAGTGTATAATCGTCTGTCTCGGCACTGGGTGCTTCAGGGAACTCGTTGCGGAACTGTGCCTTCTTGTCTTCGAACTCCCGATGCCGCTGTTCGATTTCCTCCTTTATTTGCTTGAGTTCGGGAGCGTGATTCTCCAATAGGTCTTGCAGATACCGATCATCCTCAATGGCTTGTGGAACAACTCGAAACTCGGTGTCTCTCCCGACAACATCAATCAGGGCAGGTGCAGGCTGGACAGAGGCACCATGAACCCTCGGAAGATTCGTGTTATCACTGAAGAACCCAGCATCATCGCTTACACCCAACTCGTCGATATCGCCATGCCATGAACGGATACGTTTCCGAAGCGTGTCTGTGTGGCTGTTCCGCACCTCACGGTTGAGTTCCCGCTTCAACAAACCCTGCTGCTGCCGGTAGAGATAGACCAGGCCACCAGTGAGGAAAAGAGAACCAAGCCCTGCGATGACCTGAGACCATTCCTGCAACCAATCAAAAATAGGTTCAAGAGACATACAACTATCCGAAACCTCCAGTATGATGAACTTTTACTGTTGAGAATGATCTTCGAATAGCTTCTCACTGAAGTTCCTCGTCAGAAAGTATGCTTATAATAGCTCAGTCTGTCGTCACATATAATGGTAGATATCGATTTGGACGGAGATGAGTACGTTGTCAAGGAACCGTCTACCGACAAGGAGAATCCAGCGCTCGATCCTGTTGTAGAACTCCGAATTAAGGAGACCGGTAAAACTCAGAAACGCATCTCGATCTGGGAAATTGTGAACCCGGGAGACAAGTACGTATTCAACTTCCAGGTCTGGAAAAAAGGGGGTAGTAGGTACGAACCTTTCCAGCAGGAAGAAGAGATTCAGATAACTGGAACTGATGCTGATGTTTTCCGTGAGTTCATCAAAGAGTTTGAGCAGGTAGAGGACATTGACTCCCAGGCCTATCTATTAACTGAGAACGACCCTGATTTTGCTGACCTACTTTCTCAGATCATCTCCCACGTAGATGGGGCAGACACAGATACAGCTCAAGCCGTCCTCACCAAGATGGTAGAAGGAATCGCAGAGTTCGGAGGAGGGGCAGATCAGATCGAACTCTCTGACGACATTCTCGAAGGCGAACAAGCACTGAAAGCGGAAGGAATGATTCAGCACGCCCGGATTCGACAAGGTGTGGAAGGACTTGAGAAGTTAGTTGAAGCTGAAGAGGTAGAACAAGAGTTTCAAGACCACTTGGACGACCACAAATGGTTCTTCGGGAGTCGATACATTAGGGACCACGATCGGTATATCCTCGGTAAAAAAGAGGTTGATTTCGCACTTGAATCGATCAACGGCTACCTGGACATTATCGAGCTTAAACGGCCCCAACACACAGCAGTTCGGTTTGACGATTCCCACGAGATGTACTACCCGAGTGGCAAGCTCAATCGAGCCACAGCACAGTTACAGAACTACATGAGGAAAGCCGAGAAGAAAGAGACCCATATTCTGGATGAGCATGACGTCCGACCCCTCAAACCCAGGGGAACCGTAGTAATCGGGGCTGATCTGAACGAGGAAGAACGAGAAGGTGTCCGCGTCATCAGCTCCCACCTCAACAACATTGAGATCATCACCTACACAGATCTGGTTAAAAGAGGTCGGCAAATGCTCAACTTTTACGAAAGGGACGACAATGAGAATGGTGAGGAGAAGTAGCGTATAACAGAGTGAAATACCCGATGAGTGCCGAAGTAAGCTATTTATTCATACTACTCTGTTGAACCCGTAGATGGTAGCGAGATTTACTTGATCGGTTGAGTAATTCTGTGCATTCAAAGGGATCATCCGATGTCACCGTTTACAGCGTTCGGCAGGATCACTTACGATCCTGTTTTGAGAAGTGTCACTGACGGGCTTGCTGAGAAACATGCTGAGAGACAATCTCTACGCCGTCAGTTGATTCAACAGAATAAAGATATAATACTGGGTTCGGTTATCCAGTACCGTACAGCTAGCTTCACTCTGCTATCACCGAAGTCCCTACTCGCATCTGTGTTGTTGAATCCGTTCTGGCAATCCAACTTTCTCACAGATCGGACACTCCTGTAACGGCGTTGGCGGCAGGTCGCCCCAGACGCCCAATGCGGCCGTCAACTGTGCCTCGACGACGGGAGAGGTGGTCGCTCGTCTCGCTTCTTCAAGATGAATTCGGAGTCGTTCACGGGCTGTAAGAGTGATTTCCTTGGACATGCTTCGGTGAGGGCACGCTATTGCTGTGCCCTCTGCCCTTCGGGGGGCAGAAAAACACACTCTCCACGGTGATTACGGGACCATCGGCGTTCACCAGTTGACCTCTCGCGAACGCCGGATCTGAGTTGCTCGTTTTAGTCTAGAGGTGACCGGTTCGTCTCTAGCCTAAGTGGGGAGGCTCGTTCCCATAGGCGATGATGCTGAACGCACACCGTCACGAGATTCTCAAGCCGATTGGCCCGCTCGAAGTCCACATCGTCATCCCTGTCCTCGAATGAACTGAGCGGCTGGATATGGTGAACGTGCAGCCCCTTCCCGAACGCCTCCCGATGGGCAGTCTGTGACCAGTCACAGCCCGGCGTTTGACATACGTATTTGTCTCGCTCAAGCGCCTTCGCTCGTTGGGCCTTCCAGTTCGGCCCATAGTATCGTCGCTCATCCTTTGAGTCTGCTTTCCAGTTGCCGTTGGCAGGGCCCGATGGACGACCAACTGGCTCGTAGCCAGCAGCTCGAACTGCGGCCTGCCAGCCGTCCCATCGATCAAAATAGCACCGACAAGAAAACCGACCGTACTCGTCCATATCGCTCGCTGTTGGGACCTTCCCCAGTGCCTCGACGAGCGTCCGGATTTCATCGAGAAGAGCATCGTCGGGGATTCCGTGTTCAAACTGCGGCTCTAACCCAGCAGCTGCTAGTGACTCATTCCAACTCCCAAACAAATTTTGCGCAAGGCTAACAGAGAAATCTCCTTGTTCACGGTACTCTGGCGATGTCGGTGGACGTCCAAGTTTTGTTGCGATTGTTCGGATGTCTTCTTTGACTTCCGTTGGCGGGATGTCGTATCTGTTGTTCGGTGGTAGGCCGATCGCCCGTAGTGCATCGGCCCAGGTACCGAACCGTTGCTTCACACAAGCTGCAGAATACGCACCTCGTTCATCCATCATCTTCGTTGTCGGTGAGCGTCCCGAGACGCTCGCCAGTCGCCGGAGTTCCGTCAGTAACTCTTCCCGGCTGATCTTGAGCTGATGCGCTCGTTTGTGACCGCCCTTTGCTCCTGGTGTTTCGAACTCGGCTCCACAGAGCTCACAGGTATACACTCGCTTCTCTGATTCCATCGAAAATCAGGACGCCGACGAAAGGTCAGCGCCTCGCCGCTTACGGCGCAGAAAAACACCATCTGGTCGGCTTTCGACACCGGCCCTCCGCGAATCCTTGACCTGCGTAACAAGGTCGTGGCTGCGCGCGCAGCGAAGCGAGCACGGAGCGGAGGGTGGGGAGGTGGGGTCTGGGTCGGTCCGGCACGTAGCAAAAAAGGAGACCGCGACGACTGGCTATTCCCACCACCGACCGCGCTCAGGGAAATGTATGGTGGTCCACCCAGTGACGGCCAGTGAGACGCGTCCTTCGTACCAGTTCCGTGCCGCCCCGTGAATGCGCACCTGCTCGCCTTCCTCGATCCACGGAGCATCTGACGCCTCCCAGATCGTCACCCGCGTCTGGCCACTGTCGTCCGCAATGAGTCCGACCTGGGCGATGCTCGGATGTGAGGGATCCCACAACGTCTCGACCCGACCTTCAATGCTCACCTCTTTGCGATTGACGTCCTCGAGCTTCCCGATGGGAACCACCGTCCCGGGCGCCGTCTGCAACTCCTCGAACACCCCGACGACCGCACTCATCATGTCTTTCCCCGTGACGACCGCCTCGGCCAGCCGCCGACTGATCGCCGCCCGCGACCATCCATCCAGCTTTTCGGCCAACCGCATCGATTGTTCGTTCACCGCTGCCAACTGCTCCTGTTCGAGTTCTGCACGCGGGTCAGCCCGTTCTGGGTCTGCCAGCGGGTCCACGCTCGCTCGCCGCTTCTGGAACTCTGCA
Source organism: Halarchaeum nitratireducens (assembly GCF_014647155.1). Taxonomy (GTDB): domain Archaea; phylum Halobacteriota; class Halobacteria; order Halobacteriales; family Halobacteriaceae; genus Halarchaeum; species Halarchaeum nitratireducens. The sequence goes on from NZ_BMOQ01000011.1 coordinate 13,209, forward strand.
CGCCGCTCAGCGCTCCGCTTCGCCGCGATGTCTCGCGTTCGTTTTTCTCGCCCCTCTTGCGTCCCGAGTTCGGCTTGGGCACTGATGCGCTCTAGCTCAGCCTCTTGCGCCTTGATACGCTCTTCCTGTTCGAGGGTCTTCCCGAACATGTGATCCGGTCCTTCCTCGACTCGTGCGTCCGGATGGTTTGAATCGACTTTCGCCTGCACTTCCATGTCGACCGTCGCCTGGAACTCCGGTGTCTCATCGACGACTTCGAAACCGTCCTCATCGACCGTCGCTTCATCGTGTTTCTCGAATGCCTGTTCATCGACCGAAACTACTTCACTGGAGACGTTCTTACTTGACATTGGAACTCACTGGTTCCTGAAGGCGCTCACGCGTCCGACACCGCGATGCTGCTACATCGCGGATTTCTCTACGACGACAACGGCCAATAGACTCGTCTGCGCGCTCTCGCTCGCGCCTTCGCGAGCGCCCTCTTGGGCGCGAGCGAGAGCGCGCCCGAGGCGGCCAACCATCCAGCCGCGCGCGCCGACCCGCCCGGAGCGAGCGGCCAGCGCATTCCCCGTTCGCCGCGACGCAACCACTGTCCGTCGCGGTCGGCGGAGCCGAGGTCCGGAGGACCCGGACGGGTGAAGCGCTGGCGTCGAGACCATATTCATTTTAGCCCGGAACGGGCGCGGGCGGTGCAGAGAGCGCCCGCATGCCCGGAATGGTCGGTCGCGAGCGACGCGGAGGGCGGCAGCGGCGAGCGGGGCGAGCCGTTACGAATCACCTGTTCATCCACTCTCGACGCTCTGTGCTCCAGCCACTACCTGGTGGACTCAGAAAGGGCGAGGCCGCTTCGGTCGTCCCCCGACTCCGCAAGCACCGAGGGACGAGGCGCGCAGCGTGGGGCGTGGGATGCCGAGCGGCTGAGGGCTTTCGGAATGAGGGTCACTACTCGGTCTAGATCAGCCGCATCGAGTCGCCCGGGTCGTCGCCGATGATGTCCGCCAAGCCGTAGACCGTGATCGCGTCCGTGTACCCTTGCGCTCGAACGGCATTTTTGATGCCTTTTCTGGCGGGCTGATCGTCTGTGAGCACGACGACACCCGTTGTCGAGCGGTCTCTCACATACTGAATGACTAGGCCCGCAAGAATTGCGTCCGTCTTCTCGACCTCGTGCTCGGCTTTAGTCGTTTCACTCGCGATGGTCCGTCTGGCGATATCGCTTGCCGCGACAGCGTCCCCGTCCGTTGGTGATGGCGCATCGATGATCTCGGCCCATCCTTCGTCGAGCGCCGTCCGGACACGATCCGTCTCTGAGCCACCGAGTTCGCCGATCACGCGCCGGGGGAGTTTGCAGACGACGCCGGCGTGCTGGATGGCTCGGCGAAATCGTTGGTACTGCGGATTCGAGGGCTGGCCGATCGCGTAGAAGATGTTCGCGTCGACGAGGACGTCCTGGTCAGCGGATAATGGCGTGTCTCGACCCATCCGATGAACTCACCTATCGGGGTCCGACGAATCCGTCGGGGCACCAGCTATCTCGTCAAGATCGGGAAGATCCATCTCGTCATGCACATCCGGGAAGAGGTACTCGAAGAACGGATCGTGCTCCCGGCCGACGGCAAGCGCGGGTTTGAGCGCGTAGATGATCATCATCGCTTCCGTCTCGCGCACGTCGATGTCGCTGGCGACCATCCGCTGAGTCGTCTTCCCCGCGAAGTGGAGCCCGGCGCCGCGCAATGCAGCGATGAGCTTCCCGAGGCCGTACCGGTCCACGAAGTACTTGATGTCCTCATCGACCTCCTGGAGCCCGAGGGCGTGGAGGGCGGTCGGCGTGATGACGATCGGGACGTACTGCTCGACGATGATGATCGGGTCGGCGGTCAGCTGCTGGGGGCGTGTCGAGTCGTCGCGGTCGACGAGGCCGAGATCGACCAGTCGGTCGACGTACTCGTAGGCCGTCGATTTCGAGAGATCGAGCGCCTCCATAGTTTCCGGTGGGGTGACCGGGCCCCAGTAGCAGATGTAGATGTAGACGCGGGCGAGTGCTGGGCGGTTGAGCAGTTCCACGACTGTTTCGAGCCGGGGCGCGTTCTCGGCCAGCGTCTCCGGCTCGAGCGTGTCTTCGGTGAGGATGTCGATCGGTGGCGGGTCCAGCGTGTCGATTCCACCATCTGGGCGAATGTGCTCGTGATCAGGAGCCATAGGAGTTAGTCCGAAGTCCGTGTACTTCAGACTATCGGTGCGGCAAGTGACGTGCTACTGGCTTATGTGAACGGACGCTGAGGGACGCTCCACCGAGTTAACCGGCTACTCGACAACGTGTGACTCGAAATCTCGCGTCCAGTACGTCGCGGGCCCGCCGGGACTACATCGCCCACACAGCTGCAACGACCCCTCGAGATGGCCGAGTTCCACCCGGAACCGCGTGAGCGCCGCGAGGGCGTCGACGACGAGGCCACACCCGTCGCAGGCGTGATGATCGCGCTCCTCGGGATCAGGCCGCTCTTGGAGCGCACAGTCGACGCAGATCGGGTGGGTGACCCGCTCGTCTTGCCCCCAGGTGTGGGCCTCGCCAGTCTCGGTACCTGGCGGGGCGTCGCAGAACGCACATCCGTTGAGTTCCCGGCAGGTCCATGCAGGAATGTTCGCTTGCTTCCCCGACATCTGCTCTCAGCGTCGCTCCAGTTCCTACTCCTGCCAGAAATGACGTCTCCCGCGCGAACCGATTCAGTGTGACAGCACACTAATTATCCCGCTCTCCCCCGACCGAACAGCTCTGGAAGGGAAGACTACTGCCGGCGGAACAACCCTATGCGACCCCACATCCGGGCCGGACTACTGTGTATCGAGTAGCCGTACCGGATGTGCGGGCCGGCGCGTGAGGAGTGCGTCGAGTTGCTCGAGACACGACGTCCCGCTGGCGACGACAGTACGGTCCGCGGTGTCTTCTGTTGTGAATTCATCGACGAGCGTCTCGCCGACGTCCACGCTGAGCTCGTAGTACTCGGACTTGTAGCCGAAGCTTCCAGCCATCCCGCAACACTCCACGTCCGAGGTCGTCACGTCGAACCCGCAGTCTTCGAGCACCGCCACCGTGTACGGTTCGAGATCGAGCGTCCGCTGCTGGCAGTGGCTGTGGTAGGCGATCCGCTCGTCGTCGCCGCCAGGGAGTACATCGATATCCCCCCCGTTCTCCAGCAGGCCGTAGACGTACTCCATGAGTTCGTAGCTCTGCTCGTGCAGCGCGGCGTAGTCGTCTTCCGGAAGGAGCCGTTCGTACTCGCGGTGGAACATCGCAAGATCTGACGGCTCGATGACGACGACATCGTGACCTGCCGCGATGGCGGGCGCGAGCGCGTCGTAGACGGCATCGGCGTTGGACTGGGCCGTCGACACCATCCCCTGTGAGAGCGGGGCGCGCCCGCTCTCGCCTGCGGGCGGAACGTCGACGCGGATGTCGAGCGCTTCGAGGACGCGGACGGCCGCCTTCCCGCGCTCCGTGCGCACGTAGTTCGTGTACGCGTCGGGGTAGAGTGCGACCTGTCGGCGTGCCTCGTCGCGACCGACGTGTGGCCCCCGCTTCTCGAACCACTCCACGAGTGATTCACGTTCGAACTCCGGGAGTTCACGGCGGCTGTCGACGCCGAGAGTTCGCTCCAGCAGCGAGCGCGCGGGACCGGTCCGTGCGGCCCAGTTCGAGAGCGGTGCGAACGCCGACCCGAGTTTCGCCAGGGTGTCGAAGTTCCCGAACAGCCGTTTCTGGAGGTCGACCCCACCGGGCTCCTCGTCCGGGGTGAGCCCCTCCACGAGGAAGTCGAAGTCGCCGTCCTCCCCGCGATTGATGCGGTCTCGGACGACCGTGTTGATCCACGGGATGTCGATGTTCACCGGACACTGGTTCACACACCGACTACAACCCGTACAGAGGTCGTTGAACTCGGCGGTACTGTCCTCGCCGTGGACGCCGGCCTCCCAGCCGGTGGCGATGCCGCCGGAGTACGTCTCGCCACCGAAGGCGTGGCCGCCGACGTGCTGGAAGTTCGCACAGGAGTTCGCACACGCCGAACACCGGATGCAGTACAGCGTCTCGCGGAGCTGATCGTCCTCGCGCATCTCCATCCGCCCGTTGTCGATGAGCACGAGGTGGAACTCGCGGTCGTCGCCGGATTCGAGTTCGTTCCCGCCGAAGGTGGGGGAGTCACTAGGTGGGGTGAACAGCGAGATGTAGGAGGTAATGTCCTGGCCGGTCCCGGATCGCCCGATCAGTTCGACGAACGGTTGGAGATCCTCGACACTCGGGACGAGTTTCTCGACACCCGCGACTGCGACGTGGGTGTCCGTCGCCTGCACGCACTTGCGGGCATTCCCCTCACTCGTGACCAGCGCGAGCGTGCCGGTGTCCGCGGTGACGAAGTTCGCGCCCGTCATCCCGACCTCGGCGTCCAAGATCTTCTCGCCGAGGTACTCGCGAGCGAATCGCGTCAGCTCCTCGGCAGTCTCCAAGGGCTCTTCGGGATCGAACACCTCGTTGAACAGGGCTGCGATCTCCTCGCGGGACTTGTGGATCGCCGGGGCGACGATGTGTGAGGGAGCCTCGTCGGCGACTTGGAGGACGAACTCTGCGAGGTCGGTCTCCCAGACGTCCCCGTCGCGTGCCTCGAGCGACTCGTTGACCTCGATCTCCTCGCTCGTCATCGACTTCGACTTCACCACGTCGCGGCCGTCGACGACCTCCTCGATGTATCGGTTCGCGTCGGCGGCGTCGTCGGCGACGTAGACGCTGCCGCCGTTGGCTTCGACGGCCTCGGTGACTTGGTCGACCAGTTCAGGGAGGCGTTCGATAGCGTCTTCCTTGATGGCACGAGCCTCGTTTTTCAACTCGTCGTAGTCATCGAGATTCGCGGTGGACTCGTACCGGCCCTCGTTGAAGACCTGGGTGTTCTCGTGAACGGCGTCGCCCTCGGTGTCGAGGAGATGGCGGATGCGCTCGGCCTTCTGCCGGCGGGTGTCGGCGCTCATCTACTTGTCCTCCAGGAGTACGACCGTCACATCCATCGGGCCGTGAGCGCCCGTCACGAGCGAGCCCATGTCCGCGGTTGCGCTCGGCCCCGTCGCGATGATGGACTGTCCGACGCCGTTCCGGATATCCTCGGCGAGCTGGTCGAACGTCGCGTCCATGTCTGGCAGCACGTCGCTGGCGGCGACGACGGCGACGTGTTCGTCCGCATAGAGACTCACCGGCTCCTCGCCGTCGGTACCGCCCTGGATGATCACCGAGCCGTAGTCGGCGATACCGTAGCCGGCAGCAGTGACGCCGGTCGCCGCGGCCTCGAGGTCCGCGATCGACGGATCGGTATCGACGCTGTCCGGCAGCGAGACGGTCTCGAAGGGGAGTGAGGTGCCGACCGTAGGTGCGTCGAGCAGGGGTGAAAGCGTCGACGCGAACTCGTCGGCCGTGGTTCGCACGAGTTCGACGCCGATCTCGTCGAGCGACGACTCGAAGGTCGCAATTGCCTCAGCTGACATGTTCCCCAATATTGAACCAACAGTTAATGGATGTTTCCTCTCCAGCCTAAACATCTCCTTTCTTTCGTTATGAATATCCGCCGGCCGTATCTGCAGGTATATATCATATAGAAAGTAAATCATATATGGCTGGTTGTTCGATGGACCAATAGTGGAGAGATCCAACCATGCCTGATGTTCTCACACTAGCTCTCGTCGGCGTCGTCCCGATCGGCGTCGCGTTCGTACTGCTCGCTGGGTTCCGGTGGTCCGCCGCTCGCGCAATGGGTGTCGGGTGGCTGCTCGCGGCCGGAATCGGACTCACGTACTGGAGCATGGAGCCCACCTGGTTGGTAGCGTCGGCCGTCTACGGCGCGCTGCAGGCCGTCGACATCATCCTCATCGTCTTCGGTGCGATCCTCCTGATGAACTACTTGGAGGGCAGTGGCGCTATTGCTACGATCAGGTGGTACTTCGGGCAGATCGAAGGAGACCGGCGCATCCAGGTGCTGCTCATCGGTCTCGGATTCATGACCATCATCGAAGGTGCAGCCGGGTTCGGGACACCGGGAGCACTCGCCGCACCACTGTTCATCGGCCTCGGATTCCCCCCATTGGCCGCTGCGGTGTTCGGGCTCTACTTCAACGCCCCGAACCCGCCGTTCGGTGCCGCCGGCACGCCTGTCATCGGCGGCACCGGTGCCGTCATCAACCCAGCGCTGTCCGGGTCGGTGAGTGTATCCGAGTTCCTCTCGATGGTCTCTGCGTGGACTGGCGTCATCACGGGACTGACGTACGTGTTCTGGGGACTGCTCGGCGTGTTCTTCCTGACGTACTGGTTCGGGAGCGGTGACGGTGAACGCAGCATTGGAGCCGCCATGCGTAGTACTCTCCCCATCGCGCCGTTCGCGCTCGTACTCGGCGTCGTCACTGGTGGCACACAGCTGGTAATCGCGTGGTTCGTCGGGCCTGCACTCCCCGATATCGCCACGGGGTTCGTGGTGCTCGGCATCGGTCTCCTGCTCGCAAACAACGATATCCTCATCCCTGATGACCAGTGGGATTTCCCCGAGGAATCGACATGGAGCGACACGTGGCTCGGCGGCCTCGATCTTGACGAGGTGTCCCGTGATCAACCCAAACAGGAGATGTCCGTGCTGTTGGCGTGGACACCGTATCTGCTCGTTGCGCTCGCACTGCTCGTCACGCGGTGGCCGGACCTCACCGTCGCCGGCGTCGCTGTCCTTGACTGGATCCAGAGTTTCTCCGTCGGTCTCGATTCGATCCTCGGTACTGAACTTGGATACACCCTTCAGTACCTCTATCTTCCCGGAACGATGCCGTTCATCCCCATCGCGATTCTCACTGGCTTCCTTCACAAGATGGACACCACACAGATGGGGGCAGCGTGGCGACGGTCGATCCAGCAGATCGCTCCGGCCGCCCTCACGCTCATTATCGCCGTCTCGATGACGCAGATAATGATTCAGTCGCAGACGAACACCGCCGATCTCCTCGGCATGATGGAGGCCCTCAGCCGCGCGCTTGCGATGGGCGCCGGCGGTCTACTCCCGCTCATCTCGCCGTGGATCGGCGCTATCGGCTCGTTTATGACGGGGAGCAACACGTCCTCGAACATCCTCTTCAGCGTACTCCAGTACAACGCCGCCGAGACGGTCGGCGTCTCCCGGGTGATCGCCGTCAGCCTGCAGAACGTCGGCGGCGGCCTCGGAAACATGGTCTCGGTGTTGAATGTGGCCGCTATCTGTGGTGTCGTTGGAATCACTGGGCGTGAAGGCGACCTCCTGCGGAAAGCGATCATCCCAATGGCGCTGTTCGCCGTATTCGCCGGCCTGTTCGGGATGCTACTGACGTACGTTCTGGTCCCCGGCCTGTTCTGACCCCGGTCGACAACGTACCGGGGCTCCGCTGCTTCCGGTATAGAAGCGAGATATACGAATAGATCGGCCCGTACTCGCCGGCGCGGTCGTCGTCGTTCATACGACGAGCTGGTGGCTGGCCTCATCGTAGGCGAGTGCGGCTTGCGCGACGGCGAGATTCTGCCGCGTCGTGCGCCATGCCGTGAGATCGTCCCAGCCCTCCGTCTCGTCGGCGTCGAGTTGCTGGGCAAGTTCCTCCGGTGACACCACGTCGTAGCGGTCCTCGTAGCGCCGGATTTCGGCCTTCATGTCCTGGATGCTGTCGAGCAACTCCGGCCGATCGACTTCTTCACGCAGCTCACGGATCCGGGACATCAACACCCGGTCGCTGTTTCGCTTGTACAGCGTCGTTTGGCCGTCCGGTTCCGTCTCGGCGAACCCTGTGTTCACCAGCGTCTTGCAGTGGCGACGTGCCGTCGGCTCGCTCACGAGGGCGCGGTCGGCGATCTCGGCCGCCGACTGCCCGTCGTGGGTCTGTTCGACGATTTCGTACACCCGCTCGAACGGTGTCGTGTCGTCTTTCCAGTCCGCCTTGACCTGTTCGTTGACGTCGTCCCACGTCTCGGTCATACTGGATGCTACGTATTACGTGCGCAAATAGTTTTCTGAGGAAATTATCCTTTCTCCCCAACGGTTGTGGCTGCGCGCGCAGCGAAGTCCTCGTGAGCACAGCGACGAGGGCACGTGAGACGAGCGAGGCGAGTCTCACGGAGCGAGCACGGAGCGGAGGGTGGGGCGGTGGGGCTTGGGCCGGTCCGGGGTCCAGCAAAATGAGGGCCGCTGTTCTCCCAACAAATTACCCTGCTGGCAAATATCGTTTTGAACACCGTGAATACCCGGTAGAAGCGCAACTATTGGTGGGGAAGGAGACTCTGAGAATTCTTTGACGTCCTCCCATTCCTGAAGGAGTGTGCTTTGGGGAGGTGTTAACCAACAAATCCGTGATTTCCCGTTTGTGCTGTTGGTTAAAACCACGACAGTGATTCTGAAGTTCGAAGGCCAATACCGCCCTACTCCACGACAGAAAGCAACGTGTCACGATGATTCCGGACTGTCTCAACCGTCACCCCTGCCGCCGCCGCAGCGGCAGCTTGCGTCAACGGCGCATCGTGGGCACACGCCGCCATGTACAGGCAGGCGGCAGCGAATCCCGCTGGATGTACGCCAGTCGTGACGCCGGCGTCGACGGCCTGCGCAGCAAGCGTCTCCGCCCGACGTCGAACGACGTCGGTACAGCCGAGCTCGGAGGCGAGCCGTGGGACGAACTGTGTCGGACGTACTGGCGGCGTTGGGAGGCCCAGCTCCTCGTTGAGCACGGTGTAGGCGTTCTCGACACGATCCTGTGGAACCTGTGCCATCGGCGCCACGTCGGCGAGGAGCCACGATTGTCCGTTGCACCGACAGGCGCCGAAGACGCTCGCGGCGGCCATCGCCTCGATAGACCGACCTTTGAGGAGTCGTTCGTTCTGTGCCGTCCGGAACAGCTGGCACGCCTGGTCACGTACTGAATCCGCGAGCCCGAGTGCACTCGCGATCCGCCGGATCTCCGTGAGGCCGTGCCCGTGGTTGCGCTCCTGCTTTGATCGCCAGCGTCCCCGGGACTGCTCGCGACGCATCCGAGCAAGGCGCCGACGCTTCTGGCTCGAGGTATCAGTATCTGTCGCGCCTCGTCCGGTACCGATCACCGTCGATAGTCCGCGGTCGTGCCGTGCTGGAGTGAGTGGTGCCCCTGTTCGCTTTGCCGTATCGTCGTCGTCGCCGTACCACTCCGGTCCGTGGTCGATCGACTGTTCGTCGATGACGAGTCCGCAATCTGCACACACCGTTTCGGCTGAATTCGTTCGTACCGGACCCCCACACTCGGGACACGGCTCAGTTGAACCACGCTGGACATCTTCGTCGAACGCACGCTCGTAGGGTTCACTCGTCGTCATCGGTCTCACCTGATCGAGGTCACGCCAGTTCGGCGCGCCCCGCACCCCTCGTGGGGGAAACAAACCTGGTCGCACACCCCTTGCCGCGGTTTGAGGGATAAATCTCAGACCCGATCTCGAGGTCGTGGCTGCGCGCGCAGCGACGGTAGGAGCGAGCACGGAGCGGAGGGTGGGGCGGCGGGGTCAGGGTCGGTCCGGCACACAGCAAAAAAAGAAGGCTGCTCCGACTGGCTATGCGTCCCACCACCGGCCGCGCTCCGGGAAGTGGATGATGCTCCACCCCGTCACAGCCACCGAGATCCGGCCCTCGTACCAGTTCGTGGCCGCTTCGTGGATGCGCACCGTCTCGCCTTCCTCGATCCACGGCGCGTCCGATGCTTTCCAGATCGTCACCTTCGTTTGTCCGCTCTCGTCCGCGATCAGCCCGACTTGCTGGATGGCCGGCGAATCACTGTCCCAGAGCGTCTCCACACGACCTTCGATCGTGACCGTGCCGCGATCGACGTCCTCCAGAGCGTCGATGGGCACGGTACCCCCCGGGGCCGTCTGTAACTCCTCGAACACCCGCACGACCGCACTCGTCATGTCTGTGCCGTCGACGACCGCTTCGGCCAGGCGTCGACTGACCGCCGCACGCGACCAGCCATCCACCCGCGTCGCGAGTCGGTCTGCCTCCGTGTTCACCGTCGCCAGTTCATCCTGGGAGAGCTCCGCTCGGGGATCATCCCGTTCGGGGTCGGCCATCGGGTCCACGCTCGCGGCCCGCTTCTGGAACTCCCGCCGGCGCTTCGTGCTCCCGTGCGCGGCGACCGCCCGCGTGCGCTGCTCCCGACCGTCCTGCGTTCCTAGCTCGGCCTGGGCACTGATGCGCTCCAGTTCGGCTTCCCGCGCCTGAATGCGCTCCTCCTGTTCGAGGGTGACGCCGTGAATCCGATCCTCGCTCGTGTCCGCGATCCCATCCGGGTGATTCGCATCGACCTTGGCCTGCGTCTCCTGCTCGACCGCGGCCTCGAACTCCGGCGTCTCGTCGACGACCGGGAAGCCGTCTTCATCGACTGCCTGTTCGCCCGCTTTCTCGAATGCCTGTTCATCGACCGAAACTACATCCGTGGTGACGTTCTTACTTGACATTGGTCTCAACCAGACCTGAAGGCGCTCACGCGCCCGACACCGCGATGCTACAACATCGCGGTTCTTCGACGACAACGCCCGACAGACTCGTCTGCGCGCTCTCGCTCGCGCCTTCGCGAGCGCCCCTGGGCGCGAGCGAGAGCGCCAAAGGAAGGTCACCTAACCAGCACCGCGCGCCGACCCGCCCGGAGCAAGCGTCCAGCGGAGAAAGCGTGGGGGGTGAGCAGCCACGCCGCGCAACCCCTCGCGCTTTCCCGCTGGCGTCGAGGGCACATGCACTTTAGCCCGGCAGCCCGCCCGCTACTGCAGGCAGGCAGCCCGGAATGGTCGGTCGCGAGCGACGCGGAGGGCGGAACGCGGCGAGCGGTGCGAGCCGTAACGACTCATATCAACAAGACAACCCCGGAAATGAATGCTGTACCTATAGAATCCGTACATAGCGCAACTTGAACAATTATAGTCTATTCGAATTCGACAACACCTTTCGGACTAATATCAATCAGTTCATTAAAACCAGATCCTCCTTCTACTGGTCCAACTAGTTGGTTTCTGATGATTCGTTGAAGGAGTGTTAACGCAGCCTCAAAATCATCTCGAAGTTCACTCCAAGTCGGGTTATTATCTCCGTGAACTACATATTGGCGAGAATAATTGTAAAAATACGTTGACGATACGGCTCGATCAGACGTTCCTGCGAAGTCGACAAGGTCGTCTGTTTCGACCTCTAGCTCCTCAACCAGATATTCGATTCTGTCCTGTGTTCTAGATTGTTGCTTAAATAGATCTGAATACCGTTTTGCAAGCAATTCAATCGCACTACATACACTCAAATAGCGCCCTTCAACGGGCCGCGTCGAATTTAATGCATCCCAGTAGTATCCTAAGACATGTCGAAGTTGAAGTTCGTCTTGGACATGAGAATCATAATTAGCATATGCTATGTCTAGATATTGTGGAAATTCATCTCCCCAGACTAACCTTTCTGACGTGAATGCACCACCAATATCTCCTTGTGTAGACCACAGTTTTGTAAATCGAATTCCGTTATCAACAGTATCGGGGGACTCTCCATCGATGCTGATTACTTCTCCTCGGACGAAATTTGGCCCTATCCCCTGTACAAATCCTGACAAGGATAGTACATCACTCAGCTTTTCGCGAGCTTGATCTACTTGATGTGAGAGACATCCAGGAATATCTAATGTAACTACAACCTCTGCTGTTCGGAGAAGAGTTTTGTGAGACTTGATGAAATCAATTCGCTCATCTATCTCATTTACTGATGATGCTGTCAGACGCCACGTATCCCGATTTATAAGTTCGATCTCGTCTACCGCATTGTGTGGGATGAATGGCTTGAAACCCAGAACATCGAACTGCACACTAACTTCCTCACCCTCGTAGGACACATATCCAACAGAACCGTCAATCACTATTTCGGAGGGCGGTGACAGAGAACTAATGTATCGGTGACTGCCTTCATTCCTACTTGATTGTAAGCCAAGAGAAACTATGACATTAGAGAATTCAACTCTGTCGCCATCCAAGGTTGTTCCTCCAATGGCACCGATATTTTCTGAGAGCTCTGAGGAGACACCGAATCGAGGACTATCGATAACCTCCACATCTATATTCCCTGCTTCTGAGAGTGAGACCTCTGCGCGGACATCTTTGTCATGAATATCTAGATCCACCGTTTCTTGAAAATAGGGGGTTGATGCGTCCATTACCGAAGGGACATCTGTACGTCTATTAGTTCTAAGGGACCACACGTACGAAAAGCAAGCGACCAGCGGGTCGACATCCACTCCACAGATAGGAGCGTCCGCTCGCTAGCGTCGAGGACGCTACGGCGGCACCTCGCGGGTCTGCGCGCTATTCGTTGGGCGTCACTGTGGCCCCCTCGACAGGATACCACTGGTGATCGTCCCACTGGAACCGCACGGGCCGTGCCGTCGGCCTGACTGGTTTGTCCGTCGCCCTTTCGAGCAATGTTCTCGACGCAACGAGATCCGCATGGCCGTCGAAACCACACGGGCAAGTAAGCGTCTCTCGATGACGACGCGTTCGTTCTCGCTCACCGCAGTCTGGACACGTCTGGGACGTCCAAGCCTCTGAAAGTGCTTTCACGTCGATGCTGTACTCTTCACAGACTGATTCGAGTCGATCAATACACCGTCGGTGGGCCCAGAACGACTGTGCTTTGAGATTCGCCTCCACCGACCAGTACTCACCGAGCACTCCGGTGAGATCGCCGTGGTAGAGCGTTGTAACACCAGCTTCGTCTAACCGTTCAACTACGTCACGGAGGAGTGCGTTCACCGCATGATCGCGCCGTCGAGAGCGCTTGCGATAGAGACGCTTGATTCGCTGACTGGAGTGTTGTCTGTCGGGGAGTTTCGCTTGAGCGCTGGCGATAACGTTAGTCGTCTCTCGAAACTGCTCGAACGGCTGGTGGCCACTGTAGATATACTGCCTACCGGTTGTTGTCGTACAGGCAACGAGCACGTTTGCACCGAGATCGAGTGCAGCGGCCTCGGAGCCATCTGATCTGCTCTCTTCGATATCGTCGATGGTTACGGATTGGTGCACGCGGTACGTCTCTTCGACCGAGTCGTACGAGATTTCGAGCCGACCACTGTCCCCATGCCACTTCGGATTGCCCCGAACCGGTAACCGAAGCCGTTCGTACATTCCGAATCCGTACTCGTCTTTGAGATCCATGCCGATGCGGATTTCCAGTCGGGATCGCCTATTCCACTGAATGGTGTACGAATCGTTTCGAATGTAGGTGCGGAGCTCTCGGCCATCGTCTTGATTCCCCCAGTAGCCGGGGGGACTCGGATCGTACTCAGGATTGTCGAGAAGTTCGAAGAAGGATCGCCACGCAGTATCGTTCACGCGAGCGATCTGTTGGGTCGTCGCTCCGCTTAGCACGTCGACGTACTCGTCGTAGTAGCCGTCGCACTCCCAGACACTTTCGCCGTCGAAGAACTGCTGGCGGCGGTCGTAGGTGAGTTTGTTCCACAGGCTTGCTGACGCGTCCAGCACTCGCGTAAGGATCTCTTCTGTTGTTTCAGAGTCGGGAGCGATATCGAACGTATTCGTTCGTTTCATGGTTCTGAACGATATTGCATCCAGGGCACGCCTTCGCCGATTCCGGTTGACTGCACGATTCTCGGAAAACTACTGTCGGATTTGGGCTGGCAACGTCGTTTCATTTTCAATTCCTTTCTGGTGAAGGCACGATCACGTCGCGCCTCCGCCCGTTCCGGGCGCGAAAAACCAACACCAGCAAGTCGAGTTGGGGTCACATCATCGGTCGCTGTGGCCCCACATCCGCGGCACGTAGCCGAGGTGTTCGATGTCGTCAGCGTAGTCACGAAGGAGCCCGATCAGGACGATTTCCGGAACACCGTTCTCGGCTTGTTCGACTAGCCAGTCCTCCAGTTCGACTTCGGTCTCTTCAATCTCGTTCAGTTCGACCGCCACCGGTCATCGCGCCTCCTGCTGACGGTACACCTGTCGCTGGTGGTAGTGTCGCATCTCGAATCACCTGTGCTGTGCAGGCACGACCGAATGCGCCTGCACTTTTTGCAGGTGCTCAAAAACATTACCGTACTACCCAGTCAGAACCCGATGCCGTAGAACTATTGTCACACTTGGATTGAAGCGGTGATTTTGAGACCGTAACTCGGCAGCCCCTCAACTTAATGCCCGTCTGGTCAATGCACCGCGTATGGGATTGTTCGATAAAGTTACAGACGCTATCGGAGGTAATAGCGAGGGGGAAAAGGATACTACTGAAGTGACCGGCGCATTCGATGTTCCAGCTTGGGCCGTTGAAGATAGGGTGAACGTCGATAAACGCACAGAGATTATCCACGAACACTACCACGTAACTGAGGAACAAGCACATACCATTGCTCAGAAACTGAAGGAAGAGCTAGAAAGTACAGAAGGATACAGCCAGCACTCAATCATCTCTAATTTAGAAGACGATCTTGATCTTGACTATGACCTTCTTGAAACCATTGTCTGGACCGAGAGAGCTTCAATTGAAACGATGGACAGGGTGAATACCTATCTCGAACAAAACGACCCTGATAAGCTCTACAAGATTTCTGGTCCAGATGATGATCGTACTCACCCGATTACTCGTGAGGCAATGGAAGAGATTGAAGAGAAGGGTGGAGTAACAATGGAAAAATTAGCGAGGATCTTAATCAGGAAAGCTGAGAAGTATGAAGATGAAGGGGGTACTCCAGAGCGAATGGAACATTGGGTTCCTCATGAGAAGTTCCGATTCTCTATCGTCGCTCACGTTGACTTCTAAAGCTACTCGCCCCCAAGGATCTCCTCTCTCCAGTCCTTCTTTGCCCCGGTAGGCGTCTTCATCTCTTTCTGTATGGTCGCATAGAGAATTCCGAGGGGGAGTAGCAAAATGAAACCAAAGAAGCCTGTTGCGATGAGTCCGTCTGTGATTGAGAGGGAACTCCCAATCACGACTATCCAAATGATGAGGATAAGCCCTCCCAAGAGTATAGAAGCGCCTGCTGCAAGTCCAATTCCAATCGAACCAAGGATTCCGTGTGCTGCTGGTTCATAGCCACACTGCGGGCACTTATCTGCCTCTACCGATATTTTTGAGTCACATTTCTCACATGGCCCAGTTTCCTTAGCCGTCGATTCCTCTGTTTCTAATTCTCCCCCCGGTTCAGGCTCAGATTCCGCTTCATCTGGTCCGGTGAGATCGGCACCACACTCCGCACAGAATGAGTCATTTAGCTCATGTTCGGTTCCACAATTCGAGCAGTAGGGCATATCTCAGCTGTTTACCATCTACTCTCATAAACGTGGGTCTCCGAGTTGTCCATAGAATAAGGATGAGTGATGACGATGAGTACATAGAAAGAATGCGAGAGGTGGTTAAGAATTTGGATAGCCCGAAGTGGAAAGCGAAGTATGAAAATGAATTAGAGACAGTCGAAGAGAGTCATGAATTACTTGCACAGACGTACTATAAGGTAATTCAAGGTGTCATTATTGGCACTCTTCTTCTCCTTATCTTCCTTGTTTTAGTTGATGTGGCACTCTATTTCCACGCTTTGATATATGGTCTGACAATCAACATCTGGGGAACTATGTTTATAATCTATCCATCATTGAGAGGGAGATACATGATAGCTGGTATTTCAGAGAATGTGGACCGGAATGCAATCAGGAGAATTGAAACTCGACGTGTAGTATTCACACTATCTGGATTTAGTCTACTTGCGTTCGGTTTCGTACTCCAGATTCTAGCACATCAATCACTCAGAGGAAGCGAATTCATCACTCAAAACTGGTTAAGCGGGACTCTACCAGAATGGTCCGCAATACTGTTTATATTTATGGGATTTGTCTTTGTCTTCTGGCACTACGGAAAGTAATAGAACGTCAACTCGGACAGCGTCGAGACCAGATTCATTTTAGCCCGGAACGGGCGCGGGCGGTGCGGAGAGCGCCCGCACGCCCGGAATGGTCGGTCGCGAGCGACGCGGAGGGCGGAATGCGGCGAGCGGGGCGGGCCGTACCGAAGCACCTGATCAACTGAGTCCCACGCTTGGTGACCCAGCCGCTATCTTGGCGGATTCAGAAAGGGCGAGGCCGTCTCGGTCGTCCCCCGACCCTGCAAGCACCGCAGGCACGAGGAGCGCAGCGTGGGTCGCGGGATGGCGAGCGGCCGAGGGCTTTCGAGACGAGCACGACTGTCGTTGACGGACTACCAGCAACCGGTCGACGGGCTGGCCCGGAAGCGGACTACTCGAGCAGGTCCTGGACGAACCGGAAGCCATTCACGAACGTCACCGAGTCGCCGTACCCCTCACTTGCGAGGACGGTCTCGGCACCCTCTCCAGCGAGCGTATCCGTCGTGTAGATGTACGCTTGGTCTGCAGCCCCCTCGACAAACGCATGGGCAGCGACGCCTGCCAGCGCTGGATCGGCACGCCCGATCTCGTCGGCCGGCCGGTCATCCGCGTTCGCGATGTATCGCTGGACGCCATCCATCGTCCGCGACACCAGTCCCAGCGAGTAGTCCAGCGGCGCTGCCACACGCGCCCATCCCTCCTCGATCGCCGTGTCGATCGGCGGGGTGTCGACGCCGTCCACCTCAGTGGTCAACTCGTCGTAGACCCGCTCGGGGAAGACGAATGTGATGTCGTTCCGGCGGGCGAACGTGCGGACGGCCTGATACCGCCGGTTCGACGGCTGGCCCAGTCGCGACGAACAGGCTGGTATCCGCGATATGGATGGCGGTCACGCGTCGTCGACGTCGTCCTCGTCGGCATCTTCGATATCCGCAACCGACGCGCCCGACGTCTCGATGTCGAAGTGCTCGAGGACGACGGGCCGGAGTGCCTGCAGAATGATTTCGGCTGCGAGCGGCGAGATATCGAGATCCTGGGCCATCAGCCGGTGGGTGATCTCGCCCTGTTCGCGGTCGACCGCGTAGGTGAGCGCCGTCGCCAGCCCGGCGATTCCGTGCCGGTCGATGTACGTATCGATGTCGTCGTCGGTCGCCCGCCGGCCGACGGCGTCGATGAGCGCCGGCGTGATCGTGTACTCGCGAGTGCCATCGGCCGTTGTCACGGTCAGGTCGATCTCCCGCGCAACGTACCGCCGGGGCTGTTCCTCGCTGGTAGCCTCAATGACGCCGGCGTCGACGAGCCGGTTGACGTAGGTGTAGGCTGTGCCCTGCGCGAGGTCGAGGGCGTCCATCAGTTCCTGGACGGTCGAGTCGCCCTCACGAGCGAGATACGAATACAGCTGGGCGAGGGCTGGTTCTTCGAGGAGGTCCGCGACCGAGAGGAAGTCGCGGATGACCTCGCCGTCGGCCCGGTTCGAGGTTCGGGACATGGCTTCGGCAGTGATTACAGTTTACAGCGAATCAATAAAGAGTGTTGGGGGTCAGTTCACCCCGACTCGGGCATGGCGACGAGATGGTCGTCGAGCTCCCGCGTCCAGTACGTTGCGGGCCCACCTGAACTACAGCGGACACAGAGGTGTAGCGGTCCCTCGAGATGCCCGAGCTCTACGCGGAAGCGAGTCAGCGCTGCGAGCGTGTCGACGACCAGTCCACAGCCGTCACAGGCGACGTGATCGCGCTCGTCGAGATCCGGTTCCGTCTGAATCGCGCAGTCGACGCAGATCGGGTGGGTGACCCGTTCGTCCTCCCCCCAGGTGTGGGCATCGCCAGTCTCGGTACCGGGCGGGGTGTCGCAAAACGCACACCCAGAGAGGGTCTGTTGCATCACGCGTCCTCCTCGCCGGCGTCCTGCGCGGCCACCCATCCTTGATGGAAGACAGCCAGCTGGCTGATCGCGTCGAACGCCTCGCCGCTCGGCTCGTGAATGAGGACTCGCTGCTCGGCGACCGCCGTCACGACACCGTTGTCGACGAGGTCACTGACGAGCTGTCGCGCCGTCGGCTCGTCGACGTCCGCCGTCGCACCGCGGGCTGCATCCCGGTCCTGGGCGAGAAGTTCGGTTTCGAGCCGTTCGTAATCGGCTGTCGTATCGTCGAATGCGTCTGGATCAGGCATGGAAATCACGCGAGGCACGGTCAGGAGCGCGCCTCGCGCCTCCTGGCGCAGATAGACATGAAGCAGAGATCGGGAGCGAAGGGAGGTAACTGCAGGACGCAGACTCGTCCACTACCTCGACGGGAACCTCACAACGCGGTTTGCTCCACCGGTGAGGCGATGATATATTGTGCCGGCCGCTGATAGGACAGATATCGATGGAGATCCAGTTCCAGCACGCGAACCCGTACTCCGGGCGCGAATCCGTCGTTCTGCGGATTGATGGGTTGCTCGCCGACCAGACGGTCTGCGTGCTCGTCGATGCCGGCCAGAATGTCTCAACCGACGATCTCCTCGACGACGACGCCGACGAATATCTCGCCGCGATCTGTCTCACCCATGCCCACCTCGATCACTACCAGTCGCTCGGCGACGCCCTCGCCCACGGCGCGCCGGTGTACGCCGCCACCGAGACGGCCACCATGCTTGAGGACGTCTTCGCCGCCGGGGCGGACCACTACGACCTCTCGAACACGGACCGCGTGCTCGACCAACTGGACCCGATCGGGGGGTGGACGCAGATCGTGCCCGACCTCCGCGTCCATCCCGTGCCAGCCGGCCACACGCCGGGTGCCGCGGGCTTCCTCTTCGAGGTCACGGCCGCCGACGAGCGCCGAACGATTCTCGTCACCGGTGATTTCACGACCCGACGCGCCGCCGGCTATCCCGGCTTCGACCGCGACCTCCCCGTGGACGTCGACGTCCTCGTGCTGACCGCTGCGACCAGCGAGGACTTCGAAGCGACGCTCACCGACGCTGTCGGGACGATCTGTGAACGCGTCTGGGCCGGCTCGACCGTCCTCACGACTGCCAGCGGCCTGACTGGGCTGCATCTCGCGTACCTCCTCGGACAGCTCGCCGACCAGTGGGACGAACGACTCCCCATCACGCTTGCTGGCCACGTTGCGAAGCTCTACGACCGCCTCGAGTACACCGTCCCGAACGTCGAGACGACCGCCGAGTTCGCTGACCCAGCAGCGGTATTGGAGGAGGATGGCGTGACGATCGCCGGCCCGGAGGTGCCGATCGACGGGAGCGCAAAACGCCTCTTCGAGACGATTGCCGACGACCCCGGCGCGACGCTCGTTCAGCTCATCAACAGCGGTACTGATCCGGTGACGAGCGCGGCGTGTACGACCCACCAGTTCTCGCTCAGCAACCATCCGACGCCGAAGACGATCGACGACGTCGTCGAGGCGCTCTCGCCGGTCCACGTCGTCATCACGCATCAACAGGGTGCCGCTGCGAACCAGTACAAGGACAAGTACGCCAGTTACGTCTGGGCGACCGACGACACGGACTGCTACACGCTCCTGGACGACTCGGGCTGGACGCCGCCCCCATGGGTGACGGCGTCGACGAAACGTCGGGTGCAATCCGGGCCGACCACGATGGGTGGGACGCTCGGCGACGCGATCGCGGACGCGGAGATTCCGCTGCCGTCGGTAACGCGACGCGAGGACGTGGATCTCGAGGCGGAAGGACTCGACCTCGCAGCGCTTCGCGACCGGCTCTCGGTGGAGCCCGAAGCGCAGGCGCACCAGGAGACAGCTGCCACACAGCAGGATGCCGACGGAGGGGTAGACGCGACAGGCCCGGCGAGGGCTGACGGGTCGGCCGAGGACTGGGCGGCGACAGACGACGACCCGGACATCGAGACGGTCCTCGCGGGAATGGATGCTCGGCTCGACCGGATCGAAGCGGCCGTCACCGACCGCGGTGTCGACGCCCGCGTCGTCGATGCGGGCGACGGCACGCTCCTGCTTCGCCTCGAAGACCCACCAGACGATCTCGAACACGGGCAACGTCTACGGGTTGTTCTCCCGGGCGGACGGGCTTCGGACGCCGCTGCCGACCACGCTGACCAGGATTCATAGTCGCCTTTTTGAGGGCCAGTTGAGAGAGTGATTGTCTCTCGACGCACACCCGAATTCCTAACCCCTGGCCGTCGTATACTGAACTAATGCGGGGTTCGGGAACGCCGATTAATTCCAGTGAGGAAGCCGCGCTCGAGCACCTTGAGCAGTACGTCGACACGTTGGGGGGTGACGAACGCCTCACGCGAGCGGACGCAGTCGCGCATCTCGTGGAGCAAGGGAGTGAACGGCCCGACGCACGAGAACACATCGAGCAACTGCTCTTGAAGGGCTATCTGTACGAAGTCGACGACCACCTGCGGATTCCGTCACGACCCTGACGAGGGAGGACAATAACTGCTCCTTGCTGCCAGCCGTTCTAGCCAGATTGTCGCGACGACGACAGTGATGACCTCGAGTGCAATCCCCGACTCGTGGTCCAGCGCGTCGATCCCGCATCCGGGGCGAACCGCATTGCAGCTGACTGTCGTTTCGTGCCAGCCGAGACGCACGCTTCGTCGCAGTTTCGCTGTTACTCGGAGCTACTCCCGAACAATCCTTTTGCCCGGCCCCAAACGGACACGGTCTCGGACTCGTTATCGCCCTCACCAGCATCGTCAGAATGCGCGTCTTGGGGATCCCCTGACTCTCGGTCGCGACTTGCGAGTTCCTCGGTGAGTCGCTCGACTTCTGCTTCAAGGGTGTCGATTCGCTCGTTCTTCTCTGCCAGTGTCGCCTCGAGTTCGTCGACGCGTTCGGTCAGCAGCCGGTTCTTCTCAACCAAGTACGCGCGATTCCGCTCCGAGTCATCGGTATCACAGTCTGAGGAAGAGTCGGTAGCGGGGTCGTGGGCGTCCGCGGTGTCGTCGCCGGCGTCTGGCTCGTAGAACTCCGAGGTACTCGTGATTGCTCGCTCGATGGTCTTCTCTCCATACGTTGATCCATCCGCGTAGTGGACCTCATCCCACTTCTCGCGAAGCAACCCGGACTCACGGAACAGGTGGTCCATCTGCGTCCGGTCGCCGCCGGTCCAGAACGCCAGCAGACAACACAGCGCCATATCTGCCTCGGAGTGGCTGTCGTAGCCGCCCGTGTCTCCGTTCCAGAGCCGCTCGAACTTCTCGCCGTTCGACGCATTCCGTGCTTTCTCGAGGAGTTCCTCATCCTCGAGGTCGACATTGACGTCGGCGTCGACCGTATCGGTCGCCGTTGACTGGTCGTCAGTGCCATCACGCTGCTCGGACTCGGAAGCTGTGGCACGCTCGGTATCCTGGACGTACTCACGGTGAATCGCTGTGAGCGCGTCCTGCCGGCGTGCTACACGATTCGGTGTCCGCTCTACGTGGTCGCCAGTGACGGTGAAAAAACGTGCCGTATCGTACAGTTCGACGCTCCCACGGCGGTTCCGACCCTCCGGGAGTTCCCCCTTGATGAGGACGTGGTAGCCGGTGCCGGACGGCGACACCTCCGTGTAGGAGTCCAACCGGTCGATGATGTCCCGCGCGGCATCGTCGACGTCCCCAGTCTCTGGATCGCGACAGTCGTCCAGGTCGACACCGACGATAGGGTCGTCGTCGGTGAATACGAACCCGACCCCGTCCGCGTGCTCTGTCTCGGTGTACTCGAGTGCCGTCTCGAACTCACACCAGGTATCGGATTCCGTCGACGACGCGAACTCGCCACTGCCTGGCGTCACCGGAATCTTCGTTGGCTTGCCGTCTCGCTCCTCTTCGCGCCAGCACACCCACTGCTCGCGTTCGCGCAACGCCTCCGGAATCGCCTCCGGCTCGTCGATGATAGGCTCACTCATCCTCACATAGCACCTCGCATGGCTCTCACTGGCTGTGAGCCAGCACAGAATTCACGCTGCTCTGCGTCTCGATCCAATCCCTTGGTCCCAACGGGGATCCCCCGTTCTATCCTAGTTGGTTGTTGGGTGGAACACTCGCTAAAGCTGGTTGAAAATCGCTGGACGTGAGTGTGTTCCACCCATTTCGGTCGTTTCGTTGGTGTTCCACCCATTGAGTATTTGGGTGGAACATGCCGCCGTCGGGTGATTCTCGACCAGAGGGTCTGATCGGGTGGGATCATGATTCAGTTTGGGTGGAACAGCTCCCGAGAATTTGCGATGATACCGGGAATTGAACCGTGTACCTCCATTTCATGGTTGTGAATCCTTCTCAGGGCGGAGGCGGACACCAGTGTAATGCCGGACGGGTTCCCCGTCGATTCGCTTCTTCGTGGAGTCCACCTCGATGTGGGTGTTGAGCTTCCGTGTGAACCAGCTCTTGTTCAGCGGACCCTCGATGTCATGAGCCTCTGCCCAGTCGTTGTAGAGGCCGAATACGTCATCTTTCGGCACGGCTCCATCTGCGTCTTCGATAAGATATTCGTCGACGAACGATTCGAACGACGGTGGCGATGAGATTTCCTGCTGTTCCTCGACCGTGCTATCTGGTTGAGGAGTCTGGTCAGGTTCTTCAGTGGCCGCTGAACCAGATGATACTGGGTGGAGCGACTCATCGGTGATTGCCGAGAGTGGTCGCTTCTCACCGTCTTCATACACGACCGATTCCGCCTCATCGTGAAGGATAACGATGCCGTACGTCGAACGTGTGTAGTCTGGTACGGGGAGTTCGGCTTCGGGGACGAATGGCTTCTTGATACGCACCCAGTCGTCCTCAAACGCCGATTTCGTCTCGTATATCTGTTGCTCACCGTGCTCGTATACGACGTACTCGTCGGCAGCGTGGTCGTAGCTGTAGATGGCTGGCACACGATCCTTCGAGAGGTTTCCAAGCGACGGGAGGCGGATGTGTTCCGTCCCGCTGGTATCACGGAGGACGATCTCGTCGCCATCACGCTGCCAGATATTGTGAGTCCCGTTCTCGTTGTCGTTCGCCGGTCGCACGGCCGTCACTCCACCTTCTTCGGTCGCTCCACCGTTGAATGTGAGATTCGAGTCAGTCGTGTAGAACCGGGTCTCGTCATTCTGGAGGGTGCGAACGGGTGGTGTGAGAATGCCGTCAACGCGCTTGGCCCACTCAGTTTCGTCGTTTCCAGGTTGAACGACAAACAGCGGGATATCCCCTGCTGCTTGGGCCTTCCGGAGGTTCGTGAGTACCTTTGCGGGATTCTCGGGCGTCGTCGTCTCGACCTCGATAGCGAATCGGTCGTCAACCTCGGGATGGCTCGCCCTCGCGTCAGGTTTCTCGCTGCCATCCTGGGCGAGGATTGAGACGGTGCAGCCGAGTTCGCTGAGTTCTTCTTCGATCTGGAGGAGTGCCGTATCGTGGTCATGTCCGCCGGCGGCTTGTACGCCCCCAGTCTCGGGTGTCGCGATGTCTTCGCCAGCGTCGGTCAATCGAATCCGTATTTTGTCTGCTTCGATATCGACGGTCGTATCGAGATGGCGTGATCGCTCGCGGATATCTGCTAGTTCCTCATACGACGGTGGTTCGGCATCGACTTCTTCGAAGAGCCGCCTGAGTTCCTCGTCAACCGCTTCGACATCTACCCAGCCATTCTCTTCCCGACAGCCGTCTCGAAGCTGGCGGCTTCGAACCACCTTCGCTAGCGCGACGTCTAGGTCGTCGCTTTCGATGCTGAGTACCTCGTGTAATTCGGCAGGTGCGCTCGCTGTGGACACATCTGATTCCGCTGGCACCCCGTAGTCGTCACTGATGTCCTCGTGCATCGAGGCGAGCGTCTCAGTGAACTGTTCTTCTTCACGCTGTGTCAGCGGGTACTCACTCTCGGGATGGCCCGGCGGGATTTCGAGCGGTGTGAGACTGAACGGATACGGCCCGGTTTCTCCGAATGCTGGGCTCGGGACGCTGCCGATCCACTCGCCACGGGGTAACGAGCGAATCCGGTTGGCGAAATCGTCCGGGTCCATCTCCTCGTGGGCCATCGCCCGAGCCAGTTCTCGGTCGACGTTGATCTTGCTGACGAGTGAGGTCCCGATGTTGTTCAGGGCGTTCAGGTAGACTTTCCGCCCACCTTCAGCTTCCAGTTGCTCGGGGAACTGCATTGAGAGGCCCACTGAAAGCCGGAATCCTCGTCCTTTCTCGAGGAGGTCGTTCATGATATCGGAGACCACGACTGAGGCCGCTTCGTCGACGAGAAGGTTCACGACGTAGTCATCGGAGTACTGGGTGAGGTCGCGCTTGCGGTCTTTGAGCGCGTCGTCGAGATTGGTGAGGATCATGCCCGTCATAATCCGGGCGGCCTCGTCGCGAAGATCGCCGAGGTCGAACAGGATGACTTGGTTATCGTCGAGCACTTCTCGGAAGTCGAACTGGTTCTCGGTGTTGTTGAAGATGCGGCGCAGGTGGGGGTTCTGTGAGATGTAGTTGAGGCGGTGTGTGACCCCACCCATCACGTTGTCGAAGGTGGTCGAATCGTGTTGGAATTGCCGCCGGATCATGCGGGAGACCTCCTCGTCGCTCGATCGGGGTGCGTCTGCGAGATTCGGCTGTGGCGGGCCGGCTTCCCACAGCTGGTCGATGACGTGTTCGAGCTGTCGGTGGGCGAAGTAATCGGTTGACTCCCGGTACTGGCCGTTTTCACGGCCGTATTCCTCGTCGAACAGCGCGGTGATGAGCGTCTTGATGAGGGTTGGGGCGACCGTCGCCCGCTTGTATCGGTCCTCGTCCATGACGAGCTTCAGGATCTCTTCGTAGTGGTCGGCTTTTCGCCGGACTGCATCCTCACGGCGGCGGCCACTCTCCAGCGAGGGTTCGAGATCGAAAAAGGAGAATCCGGGAAGCACGTCCGGGATCGGGAAGTGGACGACGTTCTCCTCGAGGTCGGTCATCCCGAATCGGCGCGCGTGGGCCCGCATGTAGTTCTGCGCCATCTCGTCGTTTTTCGGAAGGACGAGGATGGTCGGCCCCTCAGTGTTGTCGTACAACGAGAGCATATCGTTGAGGAGGGCTTTTGACTTGCCTGAGCCGGTGGTGCCGAATCGTCCGTAATGCATCGGCAGTAAGCGGGGCGGAATGTGTGTCGGGACATCTTCGGGGTCGCCAGTGTCGTCGAGGGCATACCCGATAGCCATCCCGTCACGGAACTCGCTCATAATGTCCTGGTGAGGCCGGGCGAGCGGATTCCGACTCTGTTGTTCCGCACGCGTTCCACGTTCGCCTTCCACGGAGAGTTGGTCCGAAGAGGGAACGACGAGGAAGTTCGCGAGTTCGTGGCCGCTCAGGACGAACTCGGGTCGAGTCTTGCCACGGCCGGTCGTAAGCTCGCGGTCCAAAAGCCGTTGCAGCGCGGTTCGTGCGTACTGCTCTTTTTTGGCCTGCCGCAAGCCGTTGTCGCGCACCCGTTCGGCCTCCACTTCGTAGCACGGCCCATCGAGTGTATCGAAGACGGGGGCAAGTGACTCCAACCGCTCGTCGAGTTCCTCACGCTCGTCGTCACTGGATGGAACGCCAAGGGCGCGAATATTCGCGGTAAACGAGCGCTTCGCGTTTTTCGCCTCGATAGCTCCGACACGATCTGCTTGTGTGTCACTCAACTCCTCCCGGCTTCGGCGGTCAGAGCCGTCGTCAAACTCCAAGAGTGGCCCCAAAAACCGCTGCGCCCAGGTATCCCGCCCCTCGATGATGTCTTCCGTACGAACTTCAGCATCGCTCTGCCAGCTCGCCCGTCGCTGGAAGACGACGTGGAACGCTAGTGGGGCACTCGCCTCCGTCAAGTCATCGACGAGCGACGCGAGCGCGCCACCAGGCTGGTCGACAGCATCAGGACTCTCGTCTACATCGTCGCCAGTGAACGGCGAGAGCGAAGACATCCAGTCCTGTTTCCGAGTCGCCGAGCCCTGCCACCGGACGCCGAGTGGGGAGACGGTATCAGTCGCTGGCCGGGCAAGTACTGTTCCCTCTGACGTCATCGTTGGTTTCGCCAGCGTTGTCACCGGCTCATCCCTGGGAATCGCATCTGGTGGGGCGAGTTCGAGGGCAGTATCCCCAATCTCGATGATGTGGTCGACAGATGGGTCAGCGACCGTCTCTCCATCCGCGGCTGATTCGGCTTCTACTAGCTCGGATTGATTGTTGTCGTCAGTCGCCAGCTCGTATTGCTCGTCAGGACCGAATTCGTACTGGAGGTCGTCCGACTCATACTGCTCGACGAATGTCTCCTGGTCGAATTCGACGGGCTGCACGAGTCGCGATGCAACGTCGACCTCGGTGCGTTCGATGTCGAACGTCTCGGGATAGATCGACCGGAGACGCTTCTTGAGAGTGTCCAGATGCTCGTTGGCCCCGTAGTAGAATTCGACGGGCTCATCTGCACCGTCACTGAGTGCGAGGAATTCGAACCGGGGCGGTGTCTCGCTATGTAATGGATTCAGTTTGTCGACCAGCCCTGTCGAGTCCGTTGCGGTCAGTTTGTGGAGGCTTTCCAGTGCTTGGGGCACACGCTCCGGCGTGAGTTGTTCGGATGTCGGCGTCACGCGAAGGTACTCACGCATTTTCATCACCTTCCTCTGAGTCCCCATCGGTCTCCGCTGGCGTCCGCTCGGGTACAGTTTCTCCATTCCCGGTTGCTCGGGCTTCGAGGTCATCCTGGAATGTCTGGATATCCGGATTCACAGCGTCTTCACCAGCACCGGGGAGTGAGGTTCGCCGTTGCTCGGTCGGCTCGAAGTCGATGACCTGCTTCTCCTTGGCCATCGCTTTGACCTGGATGCCACGCCACTCGCCGTCGACGCCCACCAGCGCCTCGGAGAAGCCGGCGTCCTCGTTGCCGGGCACGGCATCTTGGACGAACCGCATCTGCGCGTAGTTCAGGCCGAACTCGTCGGCCCACTCTTCGTCCATCCCGTCGAGGCGGTGGAACTGCTTGACCGCGCACTGGTCCAGAATAGCCTCGGATTCGGCGTGCTCGAAGAACTCGTCGACCGTCTGGGTGACCAACCGAATCGAGAGGTCGTGGTGCCGGTGGTGGCGGAACACCGTTTCGAGGAACGCCAGGCTCGCGGCGTCTTGCATAATGTAGCGTGCCTCGTCGATGTAGAACACGACCTCCTTGTCCGAGACTTTCGCGCGCTCGTACACCAGTGAGATGAGCAGCTGCATCGTCAGTGCCGTGCTGCTGTCGACGCTGCCCTCTTGCTGGGCGAGGTCGAGGTAGATGACCTTCTCGTCCCGAATGTCGAAGTCCGAGGATTGGCCGAGGTTGGCATGCCGACCATCCTCCTCGAAGGGGCGAAGCTGGTCGAGGAGCCACGTCGCGTCCTCCTTGATCTTCCCCGCCTCCTCGTTGGCCCGCACGACGAACTCCTCGGGCTCGTCGACCATGTCCTCGAAGACGTCCATCATATCCCGAATTGTCGGGCTCGGGTTGTCGTGCGTGGAGATGTCGTCGGTGATGCCGTTGCGCTTGTACGCCCGCTTGAGGCCGAGTTCGAGCGTCGTCCGGCGGTCGCCAAGTGAGATGCCGCGGAGGGCGAAGAAGTTGGTGAGGAAGCTCATCGCGTCGTCGAGCTTCTCGTTGAACGGGCTCGCGTCCTCGCCCATCGCTCGCTGGACGTGCTCGGGTGTCTCCCGGATCTCCAAGGGGTTCAGCCCGAGCGTCCCACCAACAGTGATCCGCTTGGCGTCGAGTGCTTCCGCGACGCCGGCCCAGTTGTTCAGCGGCTCGAGGATGATGCCGATGCGGTCCTTGCTCTGCTCGATCGAGCGGATGAAGTTCTGCTTCGAGCTGAACGACTTCCCCGAGCCGGTGTCGCCGACGGTGAACATCGCGTACCCGTTGTCCCGGGCGAACGGGTCGATGACGACTGGGCTCTGGTTGTCCTTGTGAATCCCGAACTCGACGCCGCCCTCCTCGAGGATCGTCGCGTTGTGCGGCGAGGAGAGTAACGCCCCGACGGCGCCGCCGAGCGCGATGGACTCGCGGCCGAACTCGTTGTCACCGATGGGTGCGGCGGACTGGAGGGCAAGGTCCTGCCGGCAGATCGCGGTCTTCGGCGTGAGGTTCGCTGGATCATCGCGGAGCGCACTCTTGACTTCCTGGACGGCGTCCCGGAGTTCCTCTTTCTTGTCGGCCCGGACGGTGATGAACATCCCCTGGTCGAAGACGTTCGCGCCATTCTCGACGGCCTTGTACGTCGCTGCGGCCTCGTTGGCGCGCTCCTGGAGGTAGGCGCTACGGACGCTCTGTTCGATATCGGCGTCGACCTGCAGGTCGTCCGCGATGTCCTGCAGTTCGTTCCGGGCCCGTTCCTGGTTCTTCGGCGTGATGTGGGCCGTCAAATCGAACTGGACGTCCGTCATCTCGAAGAGGTCGCTCAGATAGCCATCGCTGGGATAGTCGGCGTAGTCGGCGATGTACAGTGTCGTCGTCCACTGCTCGCCGACCTGGGCTGCTCGCGTCTCCCACTCGATGGCGGCCGGCGCAGTTACCGTCTTGTGCGACTCTGAGATATCGTCCAGGATCTGGCCTTCTGCGTTGCCTTCCTCCAGCGTCTCTTCGTCGAGGACGTCCGAGAAATCGACTTCCTCCTCATCGTTGGTGCTGTGATATCGACCCCACAGAAGCTTGCCAGCGACGCCGAGGATGACGGCCAGAAGGACGTAGAGCGCTGCGCCTTCGGTCGACGTTGGATTCAGTAACCACTCGGCGACTTGATCGGTTGCCCTCCCACCGGCCTGAAGAAGGACGCTAAGCATCGGACTCGTCCTCCCGGCGCGAATGGCCGACGATCGATTGCTCTCGAACGACGCGCTCTGCGTCGTCGTAGTCGTGTTCCCGACCGTTCCAGAAGTCCATATTCAGCACGAACAGCTCAACCGTACTAAGGCGACGAGCGGACCAACCAGAGGATTGCTGGATGAACTCGGCCCGCAGGTCGTTGACGCGACTGTCCAGCTTCTCGAACATCTGGGTACGGCGCTCGACGTCGGTGAGGTCCTCGCGGCGGGTGACGAACGGGTTGAACAGGAACCCGATGACGGGGAACTGGGTCAGCTTCTCGACGGGGGTACCCTCGTCTTGGTAGCGATCATAGACCTCCAGGGGGCTGACCTCGACACCGATGTAGTACCGGACCTGTTGAATGCCCAGGTCACGCATTTCCTTCGGCCGCGTCTCCCGGTATTCTTCGAGAAGTTCCCGGAAGATCGGGTTCTGCGTGACGTCTTCGTCGGAGAGGCGGTTTTCGATATTTTCGATGATTTGCTCGACCGGGAACGAGCGAGTTGTAGCGTGGACTTTGAGCTTCGAGTCGAGTTCCTTATTAGCGAATTCCTCGCCAGCCTCCTGGAGCTGTGCCCAGTCGTCGGACATGGCGAAATCCATGTTTCCCGGCTGGATCTCGACGAACGCTTCCATCGTCCCGTCCGCCCGCTGGATGGTACCAACGCCGGGCCACGCCCGCTTGACGTTCGTGAGGTCCTGGGTTCGTTCGTCGGGTTTGAACGGCGTATAGTTGGCGAGCCCGCCCTCATTCCGTGTCGTCTCATTTGTGCCGCTCTCTGCGTTGTCTGGGGCGCTGAATGTGATCTGTGGTCGCTTGGCGTACCGATAGACGTCTTTCGTCCACGTCCAGGCGTTCAAGTGATTCGGTGAGACGTAGATGACGGCAACGCCGAACCCCAAGCCGCCAGCTACGAACGGGAGGGCAAGTGACTCGATACCGGTGAGGCCGGCGACGAACAACCCGATAATGGGGAAGGTAATGAGAACGCCGACATCACCCTCCTCGATGTTGAGGTACGGGATACGGCCTTTCTCTCCGAACTGATTCATAATTCGCCGTGCAGCTGCGTCTTTATCGGTTGACATACTTACTGGGTCCCTCGATCAAACTCCGTATCGCGTTTGTCATTCGATGTGTTCGCTGTCGGCTCGCCCGGGTCGTTCTCGGTTCTGCGGTACGACGGCTTACCGCTGCCCTGATCTCCATTGTCTCCACGGGCGGCTGCTTTCTGGGCGACAGCTTGTCCTGCGGCCGCTTTCGGCCCCCACCGGGCGGCAGTTGTCGCGACGCCAGCACCACCGACGTAGGCTCCAGCAGCGACACCGCCGACGAGTGCCGCCCCTTTCGTAGCACCGCCGACGACCTTGGCAGTCAGCGGAGTCGCATATTTGAACGTCTTCCACGTGACATAGAGAGCAATCAGGGGTAGTGAGACTGCTACCAAGTACTTCAGAAACACGCTATTTGGAGCAATTGCATCTTGCGAGTAGAGCAAATCGTATCCTTTGAACACTACTGCTGCCGGGAGGGGAAGAACTGCGAGCGGGACGAACCGTTTGGTAAATCCCATCGCGATATCGGAGAGAACCGGGATATTGCCGTAGCCAAGTGCGAACGCTATCGGCATTCCATACACGTAGACGTAGAGGAGAATCTCTCGAATGAAGTACAGTGCCTCCAGGGCCCACATCGAGAGACCGCCGAGAAGGGCGAATACGAGTGCAAGCCCGGGATTCGTTAGAGAGACTTCGAGGAAATTGACCATCGCATCACCTAGTGAGCTGAGACTTGGCATCAGAGCAATCGTGAATCCATCCACTATGTAGAGGCCCAGAATACTCACCCAGTACCAGCTGATAATAAGGAATGCTCCAACCCAGGCGGTCTTCTTCGTCCGTCTGGCTTCGTATGCACTCCCGAGATTGAAAATTCGGATCGTGTGCCGTCCTTGGACGCACATCAAAAGGAGGAGCAACGAAATCAGCATGATCTCACCGCCCACCAACGCATCTCGGATACCCTGCCAGGGAGCGTTGACCGGGTCGCCGAAGACGAATGCCCCCTCCGTCTCAGGCGTCGGCGTGCCAAACATCTCCTCTGTCAGGGTCTCGTAGCCAGCCGTCAGCCCCTCCATGAACAGGCTAATGACCCAGTCGACGGCGTCTTTGAACCCCTCTAAGAAGACATCAATCAGGTCAACCATGGCTACGCCTCATTGATGGTGATATCACAGTTGTCAGGCTCTGTTGAAGCCGAATACTGGATAGTGTACGTTTTCGAAACTTGATTTGCTCCAACCTGGGTTTCGAGGATGAGATCGAACTCCCCGCTCTGTTGTTCGTCCGTGCAGGATGTCCCCCCGCCCGGGACGAAGGCGAACGGCGACCGAGAACTGTAGATCGTGATTTTCTCGCCAGCGGTTATGACAACTTCGTCAACCTCCGTATCCGCATCCGCATCGTATATCCCACTCACGTCCTCGTTGGCAGCATAGTTCGTGCCTTCTTCGTCTGAGGGATACGGCACGTCCCCAATGAAGAGTAGTTTCGTTATTGCCTCTGGACCACTGCCCTGATTCTCAACCGTCACGAATGCTTCTTCAGCTATTTCGTCGCTTGGCCCGTCCCACATCTTATCGGGCTGGTTTCTTCCGATTCCCATCTCCACAATTCCAAGATCCGGCTGGATGGGAAGTGAGGTTTCGACAACAGTCTCATCGCCTTTCAACGCGAGTACGCGGTACTCACC
Organism: Halarchaeum nitratireducens; assembly: GCF_014647155.1. Lineage (GTDB taxonomy): Archaea > Halobacteriota > Halobacteria > Halobacteriales > Halobacteriaceae > Halarchaeum > Halarchaeum nitratireducens. The sequence continues at coordinate 44,657 of NZ_BMOQ01000011.1, forward strand.
GGGTGCGTAAGCGGTCCCAATTTCGAACGAAACCTGCTGGGAGCCTGTTGCGACTTCGCGCTGTCCGAACAGTTTCCCGTTCGGTTGAATGAGGTTGATCTGATCGACGTCGGCTTCCGCAGTGAGTTCGACGACGAGAGTTGTTCCATCGACGGCAATGCGCTTGAGCGTATTCTGACTGTCTGGAGAGCCATTGCCACCATTAGGTGTCTCGGTGTCCCCACCGTTGTCGAGACAACCGGCAACGCCAGCAAGCGCGGCACCGGCGACTGTTCGAAGGGCGGTACGTCTGCTGAGTGAGCTGTGGTGAGTCATGGTTTGCTGTCGAAAATGTCGTCCGGACCAAGCATCCGCAGGACCCGGCGTCCCGCGTAGAACATTACGACGAACGGGATGAGCTGCCAGCCAACCTCGAAAATGAACGCGAACCAACCGTCAATGGTTCCGAGCGAATGCCAGCGAGCGGTCGCCGTGTCGCTCACGTACGCCGGATCATGCCCAAGCCACGAACCCGGATGGTAGCGAGCCGTGTAGATGCCCGGTTCATCGATGGGTACAATCGCCACCCCCGAGGCGTTGGTCTCGACGCGCTGGTCCGCAACCGTGATGTACCCGTTCCGGGTGGTGCCGCCGATTGGATACTGACGGCTCTCGTCGAGCGTGATCGGTGCGCCGGTTTGATTGTCGCGAAGTTCGACCCTGACCGTCGCTTGCGACTGGTTCTGCTTGATGACCCCGACAGTGAGATTGCTGCGGCGGAGCTGCCGCTCAGAGCCCCTGCCTGGCTCAGCAATTGAGGCATTCACTCCGCGAACGATGCCCGCTACCTGGAGCGCCTCACGGTCGACATTCTCGGCTCGAACGGCGACGCCGTACGTCGTCGTGTACGACTGGTTGACGATGTCGATGTTGATGTTCTCACCGATGGTGCCGACCGGTGACGGGCGGTCAGTCCCCCAGATCTCGATGAGTTCCGGCCCGTCTCGAACCGGCTCAGCACGCGGGCCGATCCGCGAGGGATACGCGTGAACGTAGACCGGAATCGCGTCCGACTGGACGGTAGCACTATCCGTGCGATTTGACCGGACGAGCGTGTCCCAGTTGGTGTTCCGAGCCGTGTAGAACCGCCAGATGCCACGGACCCGTGTCTCACCGTCCTCCGTGAGCGTGTACCCCTGCCACGGCCGCGACTGGAAGATGGCCACGCCGGCGTCGCCGTTCGGATACTCAGCGTAGTAGGGGGACGCCGAGAGGTCGTAGACCTCGACGGCGATCGAATCGGAGACGTTGCGTGATTCCGTCCGATAGGTGATGTCGACGTCCGTCCGGTCACCCAAGTCGGTCCTGACGGTCTTCTTCAGTCGGACGCTAATCTCCGCTTCCAGCGTGAGATTCGCACTCCAGTCGTCCTCGATCTGGTAGTCGAGGGCAGGCGTATGTGATCCACCACTCTCGGCGATGGTCTCGCCGTTCTTCTTCAACCGAATTTCTTCGATCTCGTGCTCCGTGAGCGACCACGAGACAGTCGTGTTGCCGGAGGAGCTCCCGTTGGGCACGCGAACGCGGTAATCAACGAACCCGCGCATTGTCCCATTCGGCGCGATGTAGAGTGGGGTTTCACCGAACTCGAGGTGTCCACGAGTGGAGGGCTGGACTGCGAAGATCGTCGCGTGAGCATCTTCGATGAAGACGCCGTTCTCGAGGTTCGCGTGCGGCGGATGCACGGACGTATCTGGGCCGCCGGCGTCGAGGTCCTCGAAGTCGTTCCGTGTCCACGTCGCCGCGGTCGCGGGCGGGCTTTTGAACGTGACGTCGGTCCCGTTCGCGACTTGGTGGACGGCGGAGCGGTCCTCGCCGTACCGCTGGCGGTACTCCTCCTGGCTGATGTAGTTGTCCGCATCACGTGACCACAGCGTTGCCGACTCGTTTTCCGTGAGCCCGTTCCCCTCCGTACCTGGTCGCGGCGGGTCAGCGGCGACGATACCCGTGACTAGGCTCGTCGCGAGCAAGCCGGCCATGAGCACGGAGAGCTCTCGATGGTTCATAGGGCTCGCAACGGGGACTGCAGAGTGGTTACCAGGGGACGAGGTCGACACACTGCGCCAGCGGGAGGCCCATCATCGACCCGGCGACGGTGTACAGCGGGCCGAGGACGACGAGGACGACCGCGGACTTCATCGCCGAGCGCTTGTGGCGCTTGAGACCCTTCTTCTGCTCGGGATTGAGGGTGAACATCTCGATGAGGGAGTCCGCCTGCCAGACGATGGCGAGGCCGACGATCCCCAGCGCGGTGGTCAGCTGGAAGAACCCCTCAATCATGCTCGGGAGGTTGTCGGCGCTACAGACCGCGTTACTCTGGGCAGCGACCGGCTGGACAGCGAACAGGCTCAGGAGGACGACGGTGAGCGCTGCCTGCCGGGGGATCTTCCCGGTCAGCGGTGACTGGTTTTCGACGCTAGGCTCAGGGTCGGAGGGAGTCTGGTCCTGTGACATAGCGAGTCAATCATCTGTGGCGTCTCCAGCTGGTGGCTGGTTCTGTTGCTCTTCGACGAGCGACTGGAGGTCGTCGAATCGGTTGGTGTCTTCTGCGATCTCGTCGAGCGTGTAGCCCTGCTCGCGGGCCCGTTCGAGGAGGTCGCGGAGTTCATCGGGGTCAACACCGCGGACTGCCATTTCCTCGCGGAGGGCGCGGCGATAGAGGGCAGAGGCGTTGATGTGGTCGTTCCACATCAGGTACAGGTCATCGATGTCTTCGATGGTGACTGACCTCGTAATCATACATGCGGGTATGGGTATGCACGGCTGTGTTGAATCACTAGACGGCGTCGGGATGGGGCGCTAAATCAAAGGAGTTGAAGCGGAGAGA
>NZ_BMOQ01000012.1 GCF_014647155.1 Halarchaeum nitratireducens
AAAAAACCTTCGACCACCGTTTCCGCAGGTTCCGTAGGTGGGGGGTGAGTTTCCGTAGGCTACCCGAATATCCACAGCACCGGCGTTTCCGGAGGTTCCGTACCCCACACCATATTTCCGCAGGTTCCGACGATCTTGGAGACGCCGTCTGTCTGACGTAGCTATTTGAAGTCACAGAACGCACAGAACGGATGGAAGCCATGACTCGGAGAATTGGGATCACGAACCAGAAGGGTGGCGTGAGTAAAACCACGAACACAATCAACGTCGCTGGCGCACTCGCTGCTGCTGGCGTAGACGTTCTTGCCGTCGATATGGATCCTCAGGGGTACCTCACGCATCGGCTGGGGTTCGAGGACGAGTACACGTCGGACCCACCGTCACTGTACGATGCGCTTCAGTCGCCCGCTGACCACGACGTCGACGATCTCGTTGTCGCTCACGAGGAGTTTGACCTCCTCCCGGCCAACATCGATATGTTCCATCTTGAGCAGGATCTTATCGCGAGCGGGATGCGCCCCCGGCTGCGGTTGAAGAAGGTTCTGGAGAGTGCGACCGCGTGGGACGTCGTCCTTATCGATGCGCCGCCGTCGCTAGGTCCACTGAATGATAACGTCGTTCTCGCCACCGAGGAACTGCTCGTCCCAGTCGAAGCCGACGAAAGTTCCCAGCTCGCGCTTAACCATCTACTCCGCCAGCTGGACACGCTCGAGGACAACTATGACACGCACATCGATATCCTCGGTCTCATCGTCTCGAACGTGGCCTATCCGCTGGATAATGAACAGCGGGCGGCCATTGACTGGTTCAACGAGCGCTTCAAAGGACGTGTCGCAGTGTGGACCGTGCGCAGTCGGGCCGCAATCAAGCGGGCAGTGAAAGACCAGGGCTCGGTGTTCGCAGAAGACGCTGAAGAGACCGATATGACCGACGTGTATGCGCAGATCGCTGCGGAGATCATCGATGAGTGACGAGATCGATGACCGGCTGAGCCGCCGGTTTGACGACGACCAGGACGACCAAGACGACGCGGCTACTTCCAAGAAGTCACAGAACGACATGACGTCTGGTCAATCCGGGAAACAGAGGAAGTCACAGACTTCACAGAAGGCACAGAACATCAAGAAGGAATGGAACGTGCGGAGTTTCTACCTCGACGACGACCTCGATAGCGATCTCACGACGGCGTTCAAACGACTGGATCTCTCACTATCAGAAGCTGATGCCGAGGTAAACCTCAAGAAAACGCGCCACTTCTACCCGCTAATCGTCGAACTCGGTTTGGAACGCTTGGGGAAAATGGACATCACAGAAGTCACAGAACGGTTGGAAAGCACAGATTCGGAATGATCGTCGAGGGCGGATACCAGCGTTATTCACTCACACCACGACCGTCTACCATGCGTATGTTGTCCTGACTGGGCAACACAACTGCCCCGATGTCGGTGTTGAATAGCGGTATGACGGGAGGATGAGCGAGCTACGAGGAGGAGCTTCACTTATCCCTCGCATCTTTTTCGAAGGTCAGATCCGTTCGCGCCTCGGTGCCGCAGTTACAGCTGCCGTGGCTCTGTTGAAACCCTATTAGTTAGACACTACTTTCGGTGAAGCATCTGCTAGGTAGGTATGCGAATCTAAAATGCTCACCAGAGCACTTGCTGAGCAGGTCTTCGAGCATCTGAACTAATCAACTTAACGACCTGTCCAATCCTCAAACTGGCCTAACTCGACAGTGGCACATAAGTTAGTAGCTAGGTCCCAATACAGTTATTGAATAGCATAAATGTCCCCAGCGTTGGTGCCGGCGTACACGACGCCGTCTCGGACGACAGGAGAACACTCGATGCCAGTCACCATCGTATCTCCGGACTGTCTACTTTGCACGCCGAATGTCCATCGAGTCTCCCCCGTTGCAGCGTCGAGGCAGACAATATTCTGGTCGGTGTAGACGATGGAATTCTTCGTGGCGCTTAGAGCAGACGCAGATTGGGTCGTCTTAACGGACCACTGAACCGTCCCATCCGTCGAGAGAGCATAAATCGTCCCGCCCCCACAAACATAGATGCGACCGTTCTCTCCGGAAATCGGTTCAGTGATGTCCGAGCCAATGTCCTTCTGCCAGCGTTCGCTTCCGTCCGCCGGCTCAAGTGCATAGATCGAGCCCGCCTGTGTACCGACGTATACGGTTCCTTCTATGACAGAGGGCGTGGCCCGAACAGCACCATCCACTTCGTACCGCCACTGTTCGCTTCCATCGGTTGCGTCCAAGGCGTGGACAACATTCGTTTTCCCGCCGACATAGACAGTTCCGTTCGCGACGGTCGGCGTTGAGAGATATTGGCCCTCATCGGAGCGCCAGTCGGACTCTCCACGTGTCGCATTCAGTGCGATGATCTCTGAGTTGCTTAGACTGGTAACGTACACTCGACCGTTCGAGAGCGTCGGTGCAGACGAAATATCAGTACTGGAAAGCGCCCGCCATCGGAGACTTCCGTCGGATAAGTCAATCGCAGAAACACCCGTACTCTCCTCACGACTACCGAGCATAGAGACGTATGCTGTGTCTCGCGTCACAGCTGGTGCCGTGATACTGTTAACATTTGAAGGCGCACTCCAGAGTCTGGACCCGTCGGTCGTACTCAATGCGTATAGCGAGTCGGTAGTAGCGACAAGAACGCGGCCATCTATGACCGCTAGTCCTCCGTCAACCTCCTCGTGCCGTGATCGCCATTTCCTAGTGATATCCGTAGGCACTGACGTATTAACCGAACCCGTATGCGCAGCAGTATATTGATATTGTGTGCGAGCAGCTGTGTATTCTGGATCCTCACCCGTCGGTGTTATCGTGGACTCTCGTGACGGTGATGTAACGCATCCTCCGATAATGGACATAGTGAGGAGGCCTCCATTCCGAAGTACATGACGTCGAGACCAAGGCATGGTAAATTCACATCTACCAGACATTAAGTTCTTTATCCCATACTCTTCGCGGTCGTTCGAGTTGTCGTATTAAATAGTGGTGGCTTCGTTAATGGCCTCTTGTGGCCGGTGAATGGGTGATAACAGCAGACCCAGATTAAGCGTTTTTCGCTTGGAGAGCGCTATTCAACGACGAACCGAACAGTCATTTCAGCTCACGTAAGGCCGCCCCAGTTGTTTTTCCCTCTCGGAGACATGTCCAATACAGATACCTGAGGATTCCGACGACACTGACGGGGAACGGGTTATCTTGGCAATACTGGTTGGGGTGACGTTCGGAGCGGCACTCGGAACGACAGTTCTCCAAGATCTCACACGGGGTATTGTTGTTGGTGTCGTCGTTGGAACCCACCTGCTCTCGTCTTCCCAGAGCGGACAGACCGGCTCTTCGAGACGGTAACAGACAAACTCGGAGAATAGCTCTGCTGTACAAATATGTTGCAAACGGCGCTAGTCTATCTTGGATTCGTCCTGACGCCGCTCCTGGGGCTCCTCGCGCTCCGCCTGTTGTTGCGCTCTGGTCTCGTCACTGACGGTACTGAGGACCGTGACGTGTGGTTCACCGACGAGCCGCAAACGCTTCACTCCTGCCGGTTACGGTGCCACAAGGGACTGACTTGGGCCACGTTCTTCGGCGTCTGGTTCCTGACACTGATACTCTACGTCTTCTTCGTTGATACAGTGTTCACCGACCCACCCGTCTGAGCACCGGTAAATAGTTTGCCTGTATCTAACGAACAAGAGGCGTTACGTATTCTGAAAGTGGCAGTTTATCTAGGCTCTAGACTGGTTTGATGACAAAACGAATAGTCCGAGCAGAGTCACAAGACGGCTGAGTAGATACGCTCCAGCGTACAGCAGACTTGCTGCAGGTTGGTAGACAATCAAGAGGACGTAGGTTCCGAACGTGAACGAGAACCCGACTAGTCTGACAGGAAGTGATTCACTCAACTGCTGGCCGTACTCACCTAACCGGTGCATAAGGTATGGAACCCCACCGCCAAGCAAGACCCCCATTAGGAGACCAATATAGGAGAGTGGCGTGGCTGGAAGGCTACCTGTACGGACTACCTGGCTGACGCTTTCAATCTCGCTAAGCGAGTAGGTGAGAAGAGCGAACACGAAGAGTACCCCGCCTAGCTGAACGAGGCTCATCACGAACACAGGGAATGCCGTCAGGTCCAACCCCGCATCCAACGCTTGTCTGATCACCCAGAAGAACGCTATTCCGAGAAGGGCGGTAGTCAGACCGAGTACGGTCGCGACGAAATCACTCGTGAAGACGCCAAGTACCAGTAGGAGGAGTCCAAGCGGGACCAGTACCGCTGAGAGAAGACGGAGAAGCCGCATTCTATCCATACCTCCACAAATATGACATAATATAAAATAGGTTCGGTGATGGGTGGGATCGGAATACCTGTCTGTTAGGTTCTTTCTCTGTACGCAACACTCGCCGTCGGCATTCCAAGTGAGCGAGATCCGGGAGACACACCGTGCATCGAGTGAACTATCGGCTTTGTTCAGCGGAAACGGTGGTGTGGAAGAGGCATTAAGCAGGTTGTTCTACCTGGCGACGACCGCGAGGGCGACGCTGAGGACGGAGATCGTCCTGGGATTCCTGAAGGCGTTCTTCGCGGTATTGAGACCATCATTGAAGGGAATACCGCAAGCAAAGAGGACCTCGAGTCTCTACTGAAGTACTAACGACTTTTCTTGAGGCAGATGTGTGTCACGTCTCTTCCGAACAACACCGAAGACAAGTCGGAAATCCCAACAGATGGCTCTCTCAGCGTTTAGTCCTGAAACCGAGTCAGGCGACGCCCCCCTTGTAGGAAGCCCCACCTTTAGACGGGGAAAATGTTACGCGAGTCCGGCCTCCTCGAAGGCATCGTTGACGACGTCTGCCGTCGGTGCGTTGAGGTAGGGTTCGATGGCCTGGAAGCTATCCCAGCCACCGACGGCCATCACGACGCGGGGATTCATTTGCCGGTCGACGAGGAGGCGTTGCGCGAAGCGCCGGCGGAGGTCGTGGGAGCTCACGTACTGGTAGTCGTCGTCGCCGGTTTCGGCGGCCGCACGCTCGGCCGTGCGCTTCACGACGTCGCGGACGCCGCGTTCGGTGAGATCAATCAATAAATCGTGTGGCGCTATATCTTCGGCAGTTTGGTAGCGGTGAATGTCGCCCTCGACGTCTGCGGGGAGGTAGGCATCACGTGGCTTTCCGCCGTTCCCCGTTGTGTCTTTTCCCTCTGGAACTCGGAGTCGGTAGTGATCACCATCCGGCGTGCGTTTCACATGCTCCGGGCGGATTTGCGGGATTTCGAAGGCTCGGAGGCCAACGTAGCTACCAAGCTGGATGATGAGATCGTCGCGATGGTTCGCCGCGGCCCGCCGCAACTCCTCGAGCTCGGCGTCGGTCATCCAGACCTTGTATTCGTCCTGCTTTGCGGTCGCTTCCAGTCGCATAGGAACTTCTAGAACAAGCTCACACTAAATATCTATCGAGCATCAGAAACAGCGGTGTGTCATCCCCGATTAGGCCGTTTGAGCGGAGAATAGCAGTGGTCCAGTGACGACTTCTAAAATAAGTCGGCAGAGACCTACCGACCGCCGAATGCCGAGGACACGAACGCCATAAGAGCGGCTACATCTACGATACCGAGCATCGCTCCGATTGCCCACCACGTAGAGAGGAAGGACGAGGCCGTCTGCGTGAACATCGCGGACGGCGAGTGAAGCGATAGGCTGTCGACGACGTTGAGGAGGACGATCGTTCCCACCACCCAGCCGATATTCCCGACGACCATACCCAATACGACTGCCGCTCCATCTGGTTGCCCTCGACTCATTGTGGCTTCTGTCGGGGGCGAACTCCATAAACACCAGATCAACCGCTCGCGAACGCGGACATCCTACCCTCCGAAGCCGAGATGATCGCGGATGCCGTGTCAACGAGGAACGTCTCGGTCGATTTCGAGGTGCGTCCGTCTCAATTACCCCCGACGAGTAGAACACGCCGAATTTCTGGGGTTCACCCCTCGTTGTGCAGTTTGTTCTCCGCTTAAATCTGCGTGCTGGGGGTTCTCCGTGCTTCTGTGGCCGTGAAAGATGGTTGCATATCGCCGAAATCGTCCAAAGGAACAGGCGGTATGCAGTGTACAGATACTGGCCGTTCCAGCCTGCGGAGTCGACTTTCTCCAACTGGGTTATATTTTGCCGTCGCGTTCGAGCGGCTATGTCCTCCACCACGGATCCCGTCGTGTACAATGACGTCGAGCTGACGAAGAAGGCACAACAGACGCTCCGCGCGCTCCAGGATATCGGGGGCGAGGGGACGACCGGCGAGATACAGGCACACACGCCGTTCCCGAATCGACAGTCGGTTCATCACCAGATGGACGCTCGACTCACCGTCGCGGGTCTCGTCGAGCGCGCGGGGAAGCGCGAGAACCCGGGCGCGACCTTCGACGCGAACGTCTGGCGGATCACCAAGGACGGCTGGGCGTTCCTCCGGGAGAATCGCGAGCGGCTCGCGACGAACCTGAACCTCGAGCTCCTCACCGGGCGTTTCGAGCGACTCGCGAAGCGGCTCCAGACAATCTTCGGCCGCGTGCACGACGTTGAGCGCGGCCACCGCGACCTCGAGGCACAGTACGAGGAGCACGCGCGCCGGACGGACACGCAGTATCGCCACCTCCAGCGTACGAAACTCGACGTCGACGACGACAGCTATCGCCGTCTCCAGCAGACGGTTCGACACCTCACCAACCGTGTAGAGGAGCTGGAAGAGGAACTCGCACGCGTCGACGGCGAGATCGAGGACGTCGAGGGTGGGGTGAACGGCGTCCACCTGGAGGTCCTCGAGAAGGCCGACGAGTCACGCACGGCGAGAGCCGACCTCGGTGAGCGAGTGCATCGGGTTGAGGACGCACTCGAGGAACGCGGTGGATGGTTCGCCCGCTTCCGCTCGTAGCCCCCGCCCCTGTCAACCCCCTTCTTCTCGAACCTGCGAGAGACGCTGTGCCGCGCCAATGCGCGGGCCCGCCACGGTGTCGTCCCTAGGTACTAGGATATACCACTCGCGCCCCTCGGTATGGAGGATGGAGAGAGCTTTAGAGAGTCTCTGGACGTGCTCCGCATCGTGTGGAGGCCCACTACGGGTAAATCAGGCCCCGGGTGAGTGAACGAAAGTCGGAGGATGGCCGAGAGCGCATATCGTTCGTGCGGACGCCGCGCGCATTTCTCGCAATAGTTGCCGCGCAAAGCGCGCGCCCTAGCGAGCCCTGTCCAAATCCCGTAGGCTGGGGGCGCGTCCGGCCTCCCGATCGCCGTCGACGACACTCGCGGGGCGTGTGCTCGGTACAGACGCCAGGGAGAACCGCGCACTCTTCCATAGTCGGGTTCGGACGGAACGCGACGTCGAGACTCGGCGAGAGACCGGCTACGCACTGCTCCGGCGTTTCATAATCGGGGGAGACCCCCGGCAGTAGAGTGAGAAAGGTGATTTTGGTTCTGGGGTCGACGCGTGGCGGTGGAGTGTCTGTGAGGAGAGGGGGCTACGCGAGTTCGTCGAGAATCTCGCGGTCCTCATCGATAATCTCTCGCACGCGCTCGCGGTGCTCCTCAAGGTCGTCTTTCTCGGCGTGTTCCTGGCTCATTGTGTGTAGTATAGGGGATCGTTTGATTTGAAGCTTCTCACGGGACTACGGCTCGAGGCGGTCCTCATCGATTTCGCCGGTTTCCAACCACTCAGCGATTTCGTCGACGTCGTACCGGCGAATCTTCCGCAAGACGCGGGGGACGTTCGGGCCGCGGTCAGGTGGTTCCTCGCCGTGGTCTAGGAGGAACTCGCGTGTCGTCACCCAGGCCGTCCGTTTGTTACCGTCCTCGAAGACGTGCGCGGTGACGAGTTTTCGAAGGAGGAAGGCCGCTCGCGGGTAGAGCCCTTCGACGTCCTCGCCTTCCCGGAGTAGACGCCGGATTTCGAGACGTGGCGACGCCACCCGTGCGCCGGTGTACTTCAGGTCGTAGTCAGCTTCAATCTCCTCGTGCGTCGCCACGATTTCCTTTGCTCGGGGATACGGTGGTGACGTCGTCACGGCTCCATCGCGTCGAGTGCGTCTTGAAGCGTCTCGGCGTCGGCACCGTTCGCGCGATCGACGAGTTCGCGACGAAGCTGTGCCTCCTCTTCCTGTTCGTCGAGGCGGTCCGGCCACGGTCGTCCCTGCACCTCGGTCCAGAGACCGTACATCGCGGCCTCCGGGAAGTGAATGCCGACGTGGTCGCCGCCGTCTGTGGTGACGTCGAGTACCCAACCGTCCTCGAGCTTCGAGCTCGGGCCGTAGTTGCACGCGGTCTGGTCGTCCTTGGCGACGTACTCGCGGTGTTCATTCGCGAGGAGGCGGTTGATGACGTCGTTAAACGAGTCTCCCGGGTATTTCTGCCCGCTCAGGTCTTGCCACGTCTGCCGCGTCACCTCTATCGAAGTCTTCTCTGTCATGGTTGCTATAGTGAATCCAGCCACCATAGTTTTTGGTGTTGTACGATAGTCGTGTGAGTAAGCACGTGGCGATGTCGTCGAGAAGACGACCGGCGCTGGAACGCCGGCCGCGTGCGCCCACCAACTTGAGGCTGGGGGAGAGGAAGTAGCGTGGTAGGGGCCGTCTTCTCTGACCGGTATCGGATTCTCTATTTCCGGTTGCCCTAATCGCGGAAGTTTGGTAAAAAGGTTTTTCCCCGTCCCCGAGAAAGAGGAAGGTGAGGACGCGGACCAGGCCCGCTGGGTTGAACCCTCGGGACTGATCCGGTTAGGAACGTGGGGTAATGGCCTACGTTCTGTTGACGTCCGCTCTACGGTCCTAATCCTTTGAGGAGGTACTCCTGTAGCGTCTGCGACTCGAGCATCCGGACCGTGTTCTGCCACTGTGAGGCGACGTCGTGCGACTCATCACCAGTATATCGACCTTTGATCCACGCAGCGACACGAGTCTGCTCGATCCCGCCATACGACCCGGTGAGTCCCTTGATCTGATAGAACGGGAAGGGTGAAGACGTCGCGTCCCGCCAGTCGCGGTTGAACCACACTACAGAGTCGTAGCGCTCGGTGGGATGTTCTCCCGCGTCCATCTGGGATCGAACGTAGCCCGCGATGTAGTCGGCGGCTGCAGCCTCGGGATACGTGAGGTCTGCGGACGGAAATCCTGACACGTACACGCTCCCGAAGGCTGACTGGAATGAGGGGCCGATAATTTGGGCAGCCTGTGTTCGGAGATGCTCCTGCGATCGGCCATACATGCTGGCAGCACCATCTGGAAGCAGCACCGCGTCACCGCGATAGGACTCGGCTTTTGCGAGAGCTGCTTCGCCAGCATGCAGACAGCTGCAGCCTTATCGTGGATAGTCTCTTGCTCGTATCCAACGGCGACTCGCCACGGGACAGGTAGAGTCCGTCACCGCTTGACCACAGAGTTATTACGGTCTATTGTGTTCTATTACACATGCCCATCAGTATCGATCGGTTCGACGACGAACCCGCGGATGTCCTCAACCTCCAGGAAGGGACACACCCGTATCGGCTTCTTCAGTTCCTCGCGGACCACAGCGACCAGGCGTTCACGCAGACGGAACTCCACGAATCGACGGGCATCAAGCGCGGGAGCATTGGCGCTGCGCTCTCCCGCTTGGAGGACCGCGGCCTCGTTCGACACCGCGGGCGGTACTGGGCCATTGCAGAGGACGACCGACTTGCCTCGTACGCGGCGCAGGTGAACGCCAGCTCCGCCTCGACGACGGACGACTACTACGGCGACGGGGAATGACGGACGTCTTCGAGCGCGGCGCGGTTGTGAAAGGCCCGGATCTCCTCGCAGATCACGACCTCTAGGCCGTACGTCTGTCTGAGCGACCGCACTCATCCGTTCCACGACGAGGAAGCGCTCTACGCGGCCGCGACGACGACGCGGCGAGCGGTCGCCATCCCGCTCACCGACGACGACTTCGTTTCGGGCGGCCTGCCGCGGGAGAGCTATGTGAATCCGTGGACAGTCGTCACGATTCGGCATGCGGACATGGCGCGTGAAGAGGGGCGTCTCGTCGAGGCGACGACGGAGAAAATCGCTACCGAGGCTGCTGGCTATCTCGGTATCCGCTGAAAGCGCCGTCTCGCGTCCTTAACCAACAGTCAGCTGCGGGCAGCCGAGTCTGTTGGTTAAACCACTCTGGTGACGTCGAGATGCGTCGAGGGACCGGCTACGCACCGCTCCGGCGTTTCATAATCGGGTTGAATCCCCGGTAGTAGAGGTGAAAAAGTGGTTTTGGTTCTGGGGTCGACGCGTGGCGGCGGAGTGTCTGTGAGGAGAGGGGCTACGCGAGTTCGTCGAGAATCTCGCGGTCCTCGTCGATAATCTCTCGCACGCGCTCGCGGTGCTCCTCAAGGTCGTCTTTCTCGGCGTGTTCCTGGCTCATTGTGTGTAATAGGGGGGCCAGAGAGGGGGCGAGTATATGCGCGGTCGTACTCTCACGGGTCTGCCATCTACATGCATCTCCTCGTGGGAGGGGTTTGGTGGTGTCGAATACCTATGCGAGGAGCGTTGAGTGCTTCGCTGGAGGGTGTGCATCTTCCGGGAGGAACAGGCGTCCGCGCCTCGTAGCTATTGATTGTCACGAGAATCACTTAAACGCCGAATGAGTTAGTGGTGGCTGGCCCACTTGGGAGCGTAGAAGACGACGCACGGCCGGGAGAAGGCGTGATAGTGCGAAACGGGCATCACGGCGAACTCGAGCTCCCATGCCGTGGCGAACTCCACGACGTCGAACCAGCCATTCCGTATCTGCTTACCGTCCTCGCCGACGCCAGTCTTCGACACCGAATAGACGGAGATTCTTCTCTAGATTTAATACACGTAAAGGGAGCTACCAAAAACTGTTAAGGCTGACAGTCCTATATGTCTGTATAGGCCATGTCCGCTGACAAACGCCTTCCGGTAACCGAGGAGACGCGGAAGGAACTCCACGATCTCAAGGAGCCCGGCCAGACCTACGACGATCTTCTCAAGGAACTGGCTCAGCAGCGCCGCCGACAGGAGTTGGAGCAGCGCTTCCAGGAGTTGGAGGAGGCGGACCGCGACGAGTTGACGTCTCTCTCGGATGTCTGAGTACGACGTCCTGCTCGCCGACCAACCGTGTGAGTTCCTCGACGCTGCCGACGAGAAGACCAAACGGATCTGTACGGAGAATCTCGGCTACCTCGCAGACAACCCGTACCCCGGACGCGGCCGTGGAGACAAGGAGAAGCTTCCTATCGACGGCGAGCGAGACCGTTACCGGCTGCATATTTCTCGAACCTACACGGCCATCTACACCGTCTTGGAGGACGAGAAAGAGGCGCGCGTGCTGGAGATCGTCTCTATCGACGAGGCACACAAGCGATACGGTTTCTGAATCCCTGTTTCAAACACCTCGGTCGGCCCTGTAGATCTGCGCCGGGTGCGGAAGTTGGTCAGAGTTCCTCGATGAGATTCTCTAGGAGCTCGTCGTTCGTGATGTCGAAGGTCCAGGAGTGGCTACCGGAAGCCTGCTTGATCACGTCAGCGACGGTCTCTTTCGGGACATCGAAGTGCATCTGGTGGTCCCATCCCCAGCAGGTGAGGACGTACGCGACCCCGTGAGAGGTGCGATAGCGCGCAATCCAGACAGTCACCTCTGGGTTGTCCCCGTGCTGGAGGACGACGTCGGGATTCGCATCCTCTCCGGCCCAGGTGGGCTCGGTCAGGTAGTCTCCGAGAGCTTGGCTGAGCGGTCTCGATTCCTTTAGTTCGAACGGAGCGTACATCCGGATCGTCTATAGTAGGGTTCAGAAGTCTTTGTCGTGGCAGCCGCTGAAGACAGGTGCATTCGCTGGCTCTCGAAGATCCAACGAGAGAAGTAAGTAGTATTTCTGGTGATCACTATCAGTGGTTGATGGCACGGTTTTCTTATTCAGACCTGTCTCCGTAACTTACCGGTGTACGAGTTTCTTTCAGTGTGTTTTCTGAATAAAGTCACTATACTACCGATGACTGCTATAGTTACGAATACTGAGCTCCAATGACGCGATTTTCAGACTCGTCCGACTCACCGACTCTTTCTCTCAGACTGGGTGCAGGAGGCCTACGAGATCTTTGTGGACGTGGCAGATGGCTCGCACAACGACATCTCCTACGAGGACGCGTAGTCTCTCAACGGGGGGTGACCCGTCCTTGATAGTTGAAGCATGAATTAATTTTATAATGGATGAATTTAATTATGAGGTACTATGTGTGATACGGATCACACGAGCAAAAGAACAGTACTCAAAAGCATCGGTTCTGTCATGGCAATCAGTGGAAGCCTATCAGTGATCCCGGAAGAAACGGCGGCAGTCAAGGAGAATAAAGATCCCACTATCCCCGAAAAGCTAATCTCTGACTTTCATACACTAGATAAAAGAGCTAAGCGGTACTTCAATAAATCCGTCTCAAATGGGAGTCATAAGTCACTAGTGAGGGACTGTCCTGTTGGCCTCCGAGAGACACCATTTATTCAGAAGGGAAGTAAATTATACTGTCTCAGGTCTTTCACTCAGGGAGATGGGTATCAAACGGAGGATAAAACACATATAGATGAAAAGAAATCTATTAAAATTCGACCAGAGGTGATCAACTGATGTCTATTGAAATAAACATCTTCGCTTCGCAGGAGCTATATTCTAATTCCCAATTACAAGCGCCTGAAGTTGCCAAGAACTACCTAACGCAGGCTCTGAATGATACCGAATTCGGGTTTGATATTTCAACTCCCAATGTTCAATACGACGCCAATGATAGTGATCCAAACTTAGATGATTTCGCTGCCACGATTCAGACTGAGCATCCAGACCTGTGGGCGAAAGATTCAAACCATCTTCTAGTATCTGGGAAAGCCGACCCAATTGGTGCAGCAGGAAGGCGGGCGTCATATAGTGATGATGGTGGGGTTATCGCGGGTATGTCTAGTACTACTACCCAGACAGAAATGTATAATACTCCAGAAGGAGCCGCAATCCATGGTACACTACATGAGGTCGGCCATGAACTGCTATACGATAGTGATGTAAATGATCATAAACGTGGTGATAACTGGGTGGAATATGATCCGGAATATCCCACAATCGGACAATACTATGTGACTCCCATGCTTGCGGATCATGCAAGTAAATGGTCAGAAAATGGCTGCCAGCATGATCTAGTAAACCCTTCCGACTACTCTTCGTTCTATCGAAGTATGCTCTGGGCTGATTGCATGACAAAAAAGATATCCCCAAAAGATCCTGTCTAGTTCTGCACCCCCAACCGTCGCCTTTATATTGATGAGTTGATACGTTCTCCGGCGGTTATAGTAGTACATGAATTATTCAAGCTATTTGCGTGCGGTCGACGCGCATTTTGAGGGTATGCAACTACTTTTCTATCTGTCCCGAGTTGAACATATTACATCAAAAGGCCCATGCCCCCAATCCACGTAACTTCAAATACACTCGCAGCTCTCAATGCCTACTCCTAGCCCCTCTATTGGTCTCGCTGTGCCAGCGTACGAACCGGATCTCAAGCGCCTCCACCCATATCTCGATATGCTCGCGACGACGGTCGCCGACGAGGTTCTCGTCGCGCTGGATGACCCCGATCCCGGTGTCGTGGACACCCTTCGCGAGCACGCCCAAGTGTCGGTGTCGCCCGCGCGTCGTGGGAAAGGTGCGGCTGTGACGGACGCTTTTGACGCGCTCGCGGATGATGTCGATCGGTTGGTGCTCGCGGACGCCGACGCTAGCACACCCCCTGAGTCGATCGCCGAAATCGTTGCCGCGCTCGACGGCGGCGACGCGGAAGGACACACGGCTCCCACGGTCGCCGTCGGCAGTCGTCGCCACCCCGACGCAGATGTTCGCTCCCATCAGTCCCTCGTCCGACGAGGGCTCGGTGCGGGGTTCGTCTCCCTCGCACGCACACTTTTAGGCGTCCAACTGAGTGACTATCAGTGTGGGGCGAAGGCGGTCACGACCGACGTGTGGCGCGACGTTCGGCCGTATCTCCACGAACCGGGGTTCGCGTGGGACGTGGAGTTCGTCGCCGTCGCCGACGCGCTGGGCGAACGGATCGTCGAGGTTCCCGTCACTTGGGAGGACCAACCGAACAAGACGGTGTCACCGATCAGTGATACACTCTCGATGGCCCGGGGCTTGCTCGCCGCGCGCGAACGCGCGGCGACCGTGCGGGGCGCGTCGTCCCCACTCGCCCGCATCGTCTGTCGACCGACGCCGCTCGTCGAGACCCATGAATAGGCTTCAATCGCTCGCTCGCGGGGGGCTACTCGGACGCTATCTCTCGGTCGGCGTGACCGGCGCGTCGGTCGAGTCGATCGTAGTCCTCGCGTTGACGGCGACCGCGCTTACCGGGTCGCTCGTCGCGAAGGCCGTCGGTGCGGAGATTTCTATCTCGTTGATGTTCGTCCTCAATGACCGCTGGACGTTCGCGGACGCCGGCGCAGCCGGCATCCGCTCGTTCGTCGATCGCTTCCTCCGATCACACGCCGTGCGCGCCGTCGGGCTCGCCGTCGGGTTTGTCGTCCTCATCGCACTCACGGACTTCGTCACCGTCTCCGTTCGCCTCGCGGGTCTCGAGCTGTGGCCCACGCTCGCTAACCTCATTGGCATCGGGACTGGCTTCGCGGTGAACTATATCGGTGAAGGCCTATTCACGTGGAACCCGGCAGAAACGTGAATCGCGAACCGCTCGCCCCTTAAGACGAGGCGTTGTCGGCTCGAACGCTGTAGATCGTCACGGTCCCCTTTTCGAAGACGGGCGTGATACGCTCGTGGGAGCCGAACTCCCGGAGGTCGTAGCGCTCGCGCTCGTTCGGGCCGACGTAGATGTACTCGACGTCGTATTTCTCGGCGATCGCGAGCGTCGTGCTCGCATTGGATTCATAGAGCCGTTCCACGTCTTCCCGCCGGTCCTCGTAGGCTTTTGAGCCCCGATACCCCTTCTCGTGAACCCACCCAAGGACCGTCGGGATCCCGGTCAGGCTGGAAGGGGCGTTCATCCATTGATAGATCGCGATCCCCGGTGCGGACGTGATCGTCGGGGTTCCCTCACGGCTGTCTAACCACGCGATAGCCGCGCCCGCATCGGGGTGCGAGTCGTTGACGTATCCGAGCCCGTCGAGGGTCGCTTCTCCTTCGATAGCGGCGTTCGCCCGTTCGCCGCCCGCAAACGCCGGGAACACGGCCATCGCGGAGATGACAGCAACGACGAGCAGGACGGCGGCGACCGGCCGAACGCGTTCGCCGGTGCTCCGTGCCGACAGCCCACGGAGCGCCTTCGAGAGGATCGCTGCGACAGCGACGCCGCCACCGATCCCCCACAGTATCCACACCGAGTGATAGATCTTGTAGACCGTGTTCCAGCGGAGCGCGTTCGGATTGTACGGCCACACCTTCGCGTACGCCAGTTCGGCGAAGATGAGGAGGCCGACGCCGGCGAGCACTAACAGGACGGTGAAGCCACCGCTGCGCTGCGACACATCGCCGTCGTGCTCCGCGCGTTGGCGTCGAACGACGACCCACGCCGCGAGGCCAAACACGGCGAGGAGCGCGACGGGTGCGAAGCCCGCGACGGCGAGTGCCACGACACCGATCGCGAGACCCAGTAGGAGCGCACGCGTCCCGCCGACGTTACGGAGGGTATGGCGTGTCGGCGTCCAGAGCAGAAGTGCGAACAGGACGAGGAATCCGCCGTGGACGAGCAGGAACGGAACGAGGGGGCTTCCGGGTGGGAGGAAGCCCACGCCATCGCTCGTCGCGGTATGGTAGAGGAAGTACGGCGCGACCCACGCGACTGCGATGGCACCGACGACGAGTGCGGCGACACCGCCACCGAGCAGACGGCCTACATCGCGTCGAATGATCGAGTGGAGACCTTCGAAACGGGGGAACCGAGAGCCGGCAGGGCCGAAGAGGCTCCGTGGATCGGCGTCCGCGAAAGTGACCGCGAGGAACGTGAGACCGACGACGACGGGGAGTTCCCACGTGTTCACGACGCCGAGCAGCCCACCGAGCGCCGGAAGGACGAAGAGGAGGAGGGCGCGCCGACGCCAGACATCCTCCTCGGGCGTTCGATAGTACGCGAACACCAGCGCCGCCGCGAGGACGAGGAACGGCGCGCTCGTCATATGCGGACGTAAATCCCCGTTCACGAACGTCCACGAGGGGAACACGTCCACCGTTCTGGGGATGACGTACCGGCCCAGCCAGTAGGACCACTCTCCGGGGGTCGTCGCTTGGGCGAAGGCCTCCCCGTAGGGTGCCCGAATGCCGCTCACGATGGCGCGCCCGTATTCGCGCGCCAGCTGCTCGGGGAAGAGCCCCAACAGGAGGCGCGCCGGCGTGGCGAGCGTCCCCGACGCCGTCGACAGAAACGCCGCGGCGAGGCCCGCCACGACAGGGGGGGAGCCGCTTCGGTCAGCGATAGCTGCCGCGAGCCCGTACGCACCGGTCGCGAGCGCGGCGTAAAACGTCGGGACGAGGAGATTGTACGCGTAGCGGGCCTCCAACCCGCTGAGCGTCGTGAGGAACCCCGAGATGAGATAGCCGCCGTAGTAGTATCTGACCGTCCGCCCGGCGAACCACGGATCCTCCGGCGGGAAGGTTTCGGCCCGAAGCACGGCCTTGAGCAGGGAGAAGTCGAGGAACTTCTCCCCGCCGGCGGGGACGATCCAAGGATAGCCGAGACGGACGACCAGAAGCGCGCCGAAGGCGACGGCGAACACGGCCAGCGGGATACGGAGCGTTTTCGGGTCGGGCCAGATACCCGTGCGGAGGGTGAGCAAAGAGAGCGTAAGGAGTGTGAGTCCGCCGACGACGAAGCCAGCGGTCGCATCGAGTTTCCCGACCCAGTACGCGGGGAGCGAAACGACGAACAAGGCGACGGGAAGTCCGAAGGCGGCACCCGCAGTCGGGGACCGTGGGAAGAGCCGTTTCGTGAGCGGAAGCGCCGCCGCCCAGAGCACGGCGAGCATGAGAGACCAGCGAAGGAGGGCGAGGAATTCCACATCGGGCCGTGGCGACGAAGCGCCAAGAGTGTACTGTATATCGCTCATCCGTAGGAGATCATTCAGGATGAAGCCCTGCACTGATTTGGAAGACATCCAGGGGACGGGGGTGAGTGAGGGACTCATCAGGGATGCTGTCTGCGAAGCGACCCAGCTCGACTTCCAAGAGTTCACGGCGAATCGAGCAAGTAACGCGAAGTTACGTCCTCGACGCATTGGTGTTCGGTTAAGCACTGGATCGCCTCCTGAAGGCCTCAGCCACTCGTTCGCTGAGTAAGAGCCGCGATTTCTCTGGTTGGCGGGCGTCACGAAACATCAGCTCCGACAGGTTCGGCGGTGGATGGCCGAACGACTGGGCCAGATCTTCGAGAATGAGCTGGGCGAGAGACCGGAAGGTCTTCGCCCAGCGTTCTCGCGGAAACACTGTCTCTGGGAACAGCTCCTGAAACACCCCGAGTAAGGCTCTGCTGACCGTCAGCGTCAGCAGAGCCGCCACCACTAACAGCTCGACGATCGCTGGATCGCTCGTCTGGAACTTCTCCAGCCCATACAGCGACTTCAGTTCCCGGAATACCAACTCCACTTCCCACCGCAATCCGTACAGCGCCCCGACCTGCTTCGGAGTGAACTTATCGGGCAGATTCGTCACATACAGGTGGTAGTCGTCGGTGTCCTCGTTGCGGACACCGACGA
Source organism: Halarchaeum nitratireducens (assembly GCF_014647155.1). Lineage (GTDB taxonomy): Archaea > Halobacteriota > Halobacteria > Halobacteriales > Halobacteriaceae > Halarchaeum > Halarchaeum nitratireducens. The sequence continues at coordinate 17,773 of NZ_BMOQ01000012.1, forward strand.
CACGAAACTCCATCGAATCCGTTGACTGCTTCCCAGCGTATGCCCGCCGTTTGAACTCGATCTCCACGGTTACGTCGATGATCTCCCGACTGAGATCTCCCAGAACGTCCCGCAGACGACGCTCTGGCAAGGAAATGGCGCGCCCGCGCCATTTCCGTCGCTCTCCGACGATCAACGGATTCGCGTTCGACTTCAGCCGAGTCAGGAAGAACCCGCCGTTCTCCTCGATCAACGCGAAGCGACGGAAACTGTAGAAGCCCAGATCGAACAGTAACAGCCGGCTTCGCAGCCAACTCCCGGTACGGAGTTGGCTGCTCTCGTGGGTGCGTTCGTCGGTGAGCTGGAACTGCTCGATCGTCTGCTTGCTCGCGTTCTGTACGACGTGGAGCTTCGCGCCAGATTGACCCGGGTGAGTCGCGGGAAACGCATCGAGAAGCCGATGCAACCTGAACACGGTTGCATCGGCGATCAGCACCTCTCGAAACAGCTCGAACTGTGGCGCGATCGTGTGAGGAACGGCGACCTCCTCGAGAGCGTGCTCGAGGAGGTCGCTCAACAGTGCTGCGAGGGCGGGCGTGAACCGATCGTAGAAGCTGGAGCGGGCAACGGTCTGGTTGGTTACTGCGGAGTACGCCCGCTGAAAGCCGGCGATAGTTCGGGCTTCGCCGTCGACGGCGAAGCCCATGATGAGCGTCCAGACGAGCATCGTGATGTCGATTTTCCGATCACGCTGGAAGACATCGCGCTCGCGCGCGATGTCTTCGATTAGCTCGGTGGGAAACAGGGAAGTCAGCCGCCGTCGTATGAGATCCGGGGAGAGCGTCTTGAACACATTCTCTCCCCACGCGGTCTACAACGATAGCTTCGTCACTAGGGCGCTGTCTGTCGGTTTCTCCGCTTAACCGAACACGGATGGTCCTCGACGCCTACTTCGAACGGCAAGGCTACCTGAACATGGCGAACGCGGGTTCGATCCCTGAGCGCCGACGCTTCGCCCGGGTGAGCGAGCGCGATGAAGTCCCGCATGGCTTCTCGCACATCGCTTCGAGCCGCCGGTGGACCATCTGTCTCGCTGGCGGGTCGTCGAGTTCGTCCATCATGTCCGAGATGGTGATTAACTCCTGCTCGGAGAGGAGTTCAATACCGTGTACCAGAGTTCGTCCCCAGTCGTCGGCCCATTCATATTGTATGACAATAATACAATGAATTATAGCCGGTCAGGCACTCAGAATCGGATAGATATGCCAAGTTACGCTAAAGAGTAAATACAAGAACCGAAATGAATGAGCCGCTTCAATTACAGACTACAAACTGAATAAAGAAACTGTGCTACCCACTACTGGTCTTCTAAATCCGGTCCACAGCTCTCGCTGAGCAGGTCTGTGATCATCTTTGGACAAGAAACTCAACGACCTGCTCACTTCTCAAACTGACTCAACTAGACAGTGCCATTGTTGACTAAGAACCACTCCGCCGGAACGTGGTTGCTCGCCCACACCTTCTGCCAAAATCGGCTAACCTGAACAATGCCCTCTATAGCGGAGTGGCCTTATACTGGGGTTGCAGAGAGCCGATATTTCTCAAAGTCCCCAGTATAGACGATGACTCGGTAGTACTCGTCCTGGTACTCTACGAGGTGATAGTCGTGGAATTCATTCGGGAACGCCTCACGGTCATACCACGCCGACTCGTTCCCGGCGCGAGCCTCGGTAAAGAATCGCTGTGCCCGATCGGAGAGGTTCTCGTACGTAATAACTTCGCTATCGTTTCCAATCTCGGACGCGTTCACGTGAGCAGTATGAGACATCTTGTACTGTGCGACAAGTCCGATGCGTTGCCACGACAGGTTGTAGACTGTCCCCTGATACCGGATCCGCGACCAATCCATATCTGGCGTAAGGTCGCCACTAAGATCCGTGCGGAGTGTGGTCGCCTCCCCATTTTTGATTGCCTTCAAAGCGAGCGCTTGGGATGCGTTTGAGAGGTTCTGGAACTCCCGAGGTCCTACATCCTGGGTCGGCGTGGTCGTCTGTATGTCCGTTGTTGTGTTGGTTAATTTTGAGGTCGTTTGCGTGCCAGATGGCCCTGGAGAACCTACCCCACCGCAGCCAGCGAACAACGCGAGGATAACCACTCCAAATAGTGCGAACCTGGTTGGCATATACAGGTATTTAATCACCAAATACAAATATCTTGGGACAATAGAGAGGCATTATTCAGATTAGCCGATTTTGGCAGAAGGTGTGGGTGAGCAACCGCGTTTTGGTGGTTACTGGGTCGGCGTATCGGGAATAGTTTGCAAGCTAGTTTGTTTATCATTTTATTTCTTTGTAGAGGCATTCGACAGCATTCCGATTCCTGTGTGCGACGTGTTGGAATCGGAGGCCCTGGCGACGGAGTGCTTCTTGAAGCTATGGCGCGCCATCAACGAGTTCTGAAAGGCCAAGGTTTTGCGCTCTACCAATCTTGACCTGAAAAATTCAGTTGTATTGGAGTTGATAGCGACGTACAGCCAGTAGCGCTGGGCATTGATTGGAACAGCGCATCGAGGGGTTGACCGGGTTCAAGCCTGGTACTGAGTTGGATCACAATCATAGCGACGGGCCGAACGGGGATCCAGATAGATATTAACCAACGCTGGCACCTCTTTCCCGCGTTGTTGGTTAAGAACACTCCATCATTTCCAGATAAATACCCCTCGTGCCGACTGAAAATAGAGCCGTTTGCGAGCGAATTTATTTGGCCCGATTAACCAACAGTGTCGGTTCCGACCAATAGTTGTTGGTTAACAGCGGTCGCGTACCCTGTCGAAGATTCGCACTATCGAACATCAACTCGACGGAATACTAGTGAGGAAAACCCTCGACCGCTCGACGTCCCGCGACCACCGCTGCGCGCCTCGTGCCTGCGGTGCTTGCGGGGGCGGGGAACGGCTGAGGCGGCCTCGCCCTTTCTGAGTCCGCCAGGACTGTAGATGGTTCACCGAGCGACGTAGCCGGCTGGACAGGTGTGTATGTATCGGCCCGCCCCGCTCGCCGCTGCCGCCCTCCGCGTCGCTCGCGACCGACCAGTCCGGGCTGGCGCGGCCTCGCGACGCTCGGCCGCGTTCCGGGCTAAAATGGATCTGGTCTCGACGCCAGCGCTTCACCCGTTCGGGTCCAGGGGACCGCGGCTTCGCCGCCCGCGACGGACAGGGTTGCGTCGCGGCGAACGGGGAATGCGCTGGCCGCTCGCTCCGGGCGGGTCGGCGCGCGGTGCTGGATGATTCTCCTTCTCGGGCGCGCTCTCGCGTCGCGCCCAGGAGGGCGCTCGCGAAGGCGCGAGCGAGAGCGCGCAGACGACTCTGTCGGTCGTGACGTCGAGGAAACCCCGTGCTGGAACACGGGGCGTCGGGCGCTGTGGTGAGCGCCTTCAGAGCACTGCAATGTCGAGTAACAACGCGAGCGGAAAGACGGTTTCGGACGTACAGAGTACGACCACCGAAGAACGCGAAGATGAGCCGACGGTCGAGCACGAGCCGGCGGGGCGGTCGGCCTGTCCAGAGTGCGAGGGCCAGGTAATCACCGAAGACGAGCAGTCGTTCTGCACGGATTGCGGGCTGGTCGTTGCCGACGAGTGGGTGGATCTGAGTCCGACGCTGAACGATCTGGGCCTGGTTGGAGACGCTGACCAGAGCATCGAGACGGTGGATCCACTCCGGACGGACAAGGGCCTGCACACGAAGATCGGGCGGAACACCGACGGTCGCGGGAATCCCCTGAGCAACGAGCAATGGGAGAAGGTCCAACGCCTCCGGAAGTGGCACAAGCGGATGCAGTTCGGCGAGAAGCGCAAGCGGACGAAGCGGCTCAACGAGGGGCTGCGCGACGTCGAGATGATCAGCGGTAACCTGGGTCTGCCGGACCACGTCAGCAAGCAGGCGGCGCAATATCTCCGGAGCGCCTCGGAAGCGCGGCTGCCGGGTGGGCGGATGGCCTGGGAGGCACTCGCCGGCGGGGCGGTGCTGCTTGCAGCAACCGAGGCGGGATTCCCTCGGTCGTGTGACGACGTCGTGCAGTATACGAAGTCCTCGTACGAGCGAGTGAGCGCGGCAGCGCGGAAGTTACGGTGCGAGCTCGACCTCGACGTACCCCCAGCGCGAGACGGAGTCGTCGACGATGTACTCATCGCACTCGACGACATCCTCGACGTGCAGACGTGTCTGGAACTGCGGGAGCTCAGTGACCACCTCCTGGCGATCGCCGACGAGAAACCGGTTGGGCCGGGGACGTCGCGCCTGACGATGGGGGCGGCAGCCGTCTACGTGGCGGATCGACTCACTGACGGGAAGGTGGTCACCCAAGCGCAGGTGGCTGACGCAGCAAGCACCGTCGTCGACACGTCGAAAAGCCGAATCAGTCGGTACTCGCAGACGCTCCACGACGCCTACGAGGCGAAGCACGGATGCGACGATCCGGACGCAGTCCTCGAACGCGGCCGCATCCGACTACAGTAACGAGCTCTCAACGCCCTCTTTTTTATTGAGACCACCGCCCGGGAACGCCCCACCGCCCCACCCACCGCTCCCGACGCCGAAGGCGTCGGCAGCCACGACCGAGAGCAGACGGATACCAGCGCTCAGGGCCGTTTCGGCGCCTTCCGGCATTCACTACCCTGATTGTTCCACCGACTGCCACAGGCCGGACGCGCACGACGGACCAGGCGTTCGCCGCCGAGGTGGTCGACCAAGTCCACGTCGCAGCGAATGAGAACCCAGATGGCTCACTCAGATTCGTCGTGTGACTCGGCAACCGGATATGCGTAGCCGTGGAATCCAACCGTCGTCGCTACTCGCACACGAGTGGTCGCGCCCGGTTCGACATTGGCAACATGGAGTGTCTCGTTCGCCGGTGTGTGCGCCTGATACAGTCCGTGAACCTCGGGTTGTGGACCTTGGTCGTCGACGGTGACGGTGTATTCCTCTCCCGGTGTAAATGAATGCCGCCAGCGTCTCCACCACTCTCTACCGATCTCCACCGCCATCGCAACTGCGTTATTAGCCGCATGCACCAGCACTGCGACCCACCAGAGCCCCACGACCCACAGATACAGGGGCAGTAACCCACCGACAAACACCGGCACTGTCGGCCGACGGGAGCCGCGTGGATTCAGCGTATGGAGGTATGCCCAAAGCACCGATCCGCAGACCAACAGCGGGAGTCGATATCCGTCCAGCGTCAGCGCCAGCAGAAATGGGCCACCTCGAAAGGTGAGCTCTTCGACCACTGGCGCGACCACGACTGATCGCCCCCCAGACCGTGCCTTCCGACGCCACCACTCTCGCTCCCAGTCAAGTCGCTCCTTGAGATCCGCGACCGAGTACGTGTCCGTATCCTCCGCGTTCTCTGTATCGGCAGCGGGTTCGCGACTGAGAAGGTTAAACCAACCGAATGGGTCGGTTCCTGTCTCCCTGACGAGCCAGAGTTTGCTTCGGCGGATGATGTATCCAAGCCCGACACTCGCAGCGGTGAGTGCACCCCATACCGCAACAATCCGTGCCGGATATACCACCCGCGCTCCCGCAACAGTCGGAACCGAGATGCCCGGTCCGAATGCCATATACGAACACCGAAAGCATAGCTGAAAAGCCCACCGAGGACATCTCGTCTGTCCCTCCGACATCCAGGCCCTAGTCAACGGCCCGGCGCACGGTGGCGCGGGGCTTGTCAGTGAACTCGGCCTCTGCCGACGTTAGTCGGACGGGACGAATCCCCGATTTGGCGTCACCGTTCCTGACTTCAGGGCGAGTTGACTGTCGCCCGTCCGCCGCGACGACTGGAGGCCGCGACGGACGTACCGCCACCCAACGTTCTTCGCTCCAACATAATCCGCATTCGCTGTCGCACCACACTTCTCACACTCGAACTCCGCCTGCCTGACGCGATTCCCTTCGCTCGTGTGTCCACACTCCGGGCACCGCCGACTCGTGTTCTCCGGATCAACGTACTCTACACAGACTCCTTCCGCGTCAGCCTTGTACTCCACGAGGTCAACGAGCTGGCGGTGCGCCCACTGGTGGAATTCTTTCACCAGTGGCGCACGCTCTCTGATGTGTTTCAGGTTCTCGAACGCGATGTACTCGCAGTCGTGCGTCAACGCTTCTTCGATAATGTCGTTGGCCACGCGATGCAGCACATCCCGAAGGTACCGGGACTCCCTGCCGCTCATCTGCTGAATCGTCCGATGTGCGGACTGTGTACCGGTCTGTTGGAGATTGCCACGTATCCGCTCGAACTCCCGATGGCGGTGGCGAAGCTCCCGACCGGACGCGAAGTACGCCGTACTGGTGGTGGCGATGTTGACGATACCGAGGTCAACGCCGAGAACTGTCCTGTCCTCGTCGTCGCCCTGTTGTTCGACCCGCTTCTCGGGCTTCGGTTTGCGAAAGCCGAGATGCAGGTAGTAGTCGCCATCACGCCGAGAAAGCGTGGATTCGGTGACCTCCCAGTCCTCATCGTTGAGGTACTGGTGTTGGTAGCCATCTTCGTCGTCCGGCAACGCGAGGTCACACCGAATACGGTCCTCAACCGTGGAAAGTGAGACTGTTCCGTCGTCGAATATCGTCATCGTCCGGGTGTCGTATTTCACTGTCTCGGCGGTGAACTCCGGACGTGATGTCTTGTACCCCTCGTCCAGTTCTTTGATTTCTTCGACGCCGGAGAGTGCGGCTGCGGCTTGGTGGGTGGCGAGGATTGCGTGCTGACTCCCGAGACGCGTCTTCTCCAGCACTCCGTCGTAGGCGAGGTCTTGGAGGTACGTTTTCCGCGTCTCACCGTGTTCCCATCCGATCTGGCTGCTGATGTTGCAGGCATCTTGCCACTCGTTGATAGTGGCATCAAGCAGTTGCTTCTGCTCGTGGGTGAGGCTAGGGCGGGTGATTGCGGTGCGTCTCAGGTAGTCGTCCGCCACGTCTTTCAATTGAAATCGTATTGGTTCGTTACTTTCTCCGGTGAAACAACCATTAGGTAGGACTGCGTACTTACCGCGAGCGACGGGAGGCTCGCAGGCTTTTCTTCAAGCTTTTCCCAGCGAGCCACAGGCAAGTACAGGGAAAGGTCGCCTACTGCGTAATGTCGTCGAGTCGATTCTCGTTCTCTGCAATTAACGCCTCTGGCGACGGGATCTTGTCTGCATCTTTATTTAATGCGTCTAAGACCTCATCCGCTTGGAACTCCCGGTACCGCTCCTTCTGCGTGCGTTCCCGAAGAACCCCTTCGTCTTCCAGTATAGATACCGCTTTATTCGCTGCCGGATACGACATATCGATCATCTCCGCGGCACGGTTAACTGTAAATACGGGCTCAGTGAAGATTTCGCCGAGAAGAGCCGTAACCGACGGGCGAGCGTCGGCGTACTTCTCTTGGTATTGCTTATGAAGGTGGAGGAGGAGCTTCGCCCGACTAAACGCCTCGTCCGCCTGCTCTTTGATACCGGTGAGGAAGAATAGTAGCCAGTCGTTCCAGTCCCCTTCTTCGCTAACCGCTAAAAGCCGGTCCGTGTATTCGCCTCGGTTCCGTCGGATGTAGGAACTGAGATAGAATAGCGGGTGGAGCAAGATGTCCGACGCCATCAACAACAGCACGATAAGTAGACGACCGACGCGGCCGTTTCCGTCGATAAATGGGTGGATCGTTTCGATCTGGTAATGCAGTATTCCGATATCAATCAGATCGGGGTACGCCCCCTCAGACTGCATGTATTCCTCGAAGTTCTCCATTCTTGACGCCGCTATTTCGGCTTTTGGCGGAGCGAAACGGACGTGCGTTCCAATACCTTTCGATTCATCAATCCACGCGTAATCCGGCCGAAATTCGCCCGGTAGTGGGTCTCTGTCGTCTGTTCGCCCCTTTTCCATCAGCTTCCGGTGCAGGTCTTTCAGCAACTCATTCGAGAGGTTCTCTCGCGATCGTCCTGTCTCCGACAGCTGTCTCGCTGCCTCCTTCAGAGCAGACGCATAATTCCGTGCCTCGCGAACGTCCTTCGAATCCCCACCTTCCCTATACATATCTGAGACCGTGACGCGAGTTCCCTCAACCTGCGAAGACTGTTCAGCCTCCTTGTATACGAAGAGGCCGAAGACAGTCTCGGGATTCGGGATCTCACTCCAAAACCCATCAAGCCGTCCGAGTGAGTGCATTGCACGGCCGTACGCCTGAATCACATCGTCCGACAGTTCGATATCCGGCGGTAATTCGTTCGGCTTGTAAAACTTCGAGAACGGAACGCCGGAGCTCGAATCAACTGGCCGGTACACACCCGGGGCAGGTGTATCTATGAGGTAGCCGTCTTTCATTAGCTATCTGTTCCACCGCTCTAAGTAAAAGGTTATCCGAAATCGTTTCCCTATCTCGCCGGCGTCGTGCCTGAGTAACCGATGTTCGGGAATCGTTTTTCTGGACGGCTCGGATTGTATTGAGTAAACGCCGGTAACTCTTCTTTTTCTATCGCGCGCTATACGACATCTGAATAAACGTCTCGCGGAAACGGTTCTCTTAGCTGACCGGACCGCGTCTGACCACACAAGTTCAAGGAGTCGCTTTTCTCTCCCTCGCGATCTCGGTTCGGTGACGGCTATGCGCTTTGTATTCAGCACACCTCCGCAAATAGTCTTCAGAAGCGAGATATCTGTGGCGTTCGATTCGCTGGCTATACTTAGCGGTTCGATCAGCATTCCTATTAACGGCTAACGGCTTCAACAGATCCAGCTATTCGGATTAACGTAGGGGAGTCGGCCAGCTATTGAGCGGGGGCATGTCCGGGGTGTCAGCTCCCCCACCGTGTTGACGAGACGCGAAGCGTCTCGTTCACTAACCGGAACGCTTCGCGTTCTAGTGACACCTGATGTCGGGAGTTTCCACCTCGCGATCAGTATGAACGTCGTCCTTCACTGGGATCAACTGAACCAAGGTCCAAATCTTGGCAGGTTTCTGTGTCCCCAATAGCATGGAGGCAGCAAACCAATGGCAACAGATCCCTCGTTCAGACTCGAACTCGACACCGCAACTGCCCTTCGCGACTGGCTCCTCAAGGCAAGCCATCGCGATACGATCGAACCAGCAGTCACTAAATCGCTCGCAGAACTCGCCGCTGGCATCGACGGCCCGCTCCACGGCCAGACCGAGTACCTCGAAATCGGCGTGTCGACGTCGAGATTTTCCCCAGTGAACTCGTCTCCGACCGGCCATACCCGACGCGAGATGAGTCAACTACCCCGCCCTGACGCTCGCTTACGCTCGCGTCTGAGGACCGGGCTTGTCCGTGGACTCCCGGTCTGCCGACCCGGATGGGTCGTCGGGGGTGTAGTCCCCGGTCCCGTTCAGTGTCCCGGACTTCAGGGCGAGTTGACCGTCGCCCAACCCCGAGGGACGTTTGCCCTCGGGTACAGTTATCAGTCGCTTGCCGATGTTCTTCGCCGCGTTGTAGTCGCCGTCGAGTTCGTACCCGCACTCGTTGCACTCGAACCAGCCGTCCGAATCCCGGTTCGTACTCGACTGGTGGCCGCACTTTGAACAGGTTTGCGACGAGAACGCCGGGTTCACGTCTTCGACCCGGATGCCGTACTCGGCGGCCTTGTACGCGACCATCTCCTGCAACTCGCGGAACGCCCAGGTGTGCATCTGGCGCTTGATTCGGTCGTCCCTGTTGTCCATCCGGTCGCGGATGTGCGTCAAGCGTTCGACGGCGATGTACGAGCAGTCGTGGGACCGCGCTTCTTCGACGAGTCGCCGAGAAATGGTGTGCAGACGGTCCAAGACGAAGCGGGTTTCTCGCCCCGACACTTGCCTGAGTGTCTGCTTGGCGGAACGAGTGCCTTTGTCTTGGAGGCTCCGGCGGACTCGGAAGTAGTGGTTCTGGCCCCACAATAGTTCGCCACCATCGAAGAACGCACCCGTGCTGGTCACGGCGACGTTCTTGAGGTTCAAATCGACGCCCATCACGCGGTCGCCGTCGCGTTCTTCGACCTCCTTCATCACGACGATGTGGAGGTAGAAGGCGTCTTCGTCCTCGTGGTAGTGCAACGTCCCCATCCGACGCTCGTACTCGTCGTCGTCCAAGTACGACCGCTGGTAGTCGCCGAGGACGTACTCGACTTCGACCCGCCCGTTGACCGTCGAGAGTGTCGCACTCCGGTCGCGGATGGTCAACGTCCGCTTGTCGTACACCGCCGAGAGTTCGCTGAACCGCGGAAGCGGGCGGCTGTTGCCCTTCTTCCAGTCCGCGACGGTGGACTTCATCGCCTCGACGGCCTTCGAGTAGGCGCGGATGCAGAGATTCGACGGCAGGTCCGTCCGGTCCCGAAGGTCGTAGTACACCTTGTCGTGGATGGTGGACTTGTTCAGAATGAGGTAGCCGTCGCCGTTGCGTCCGTTCTCGACCGTGTAGTTGGCGGCGTCGTTGAACTGTTCAATGGTGGTGTGGAGGTCGTCGCACCGCTCGGCGGGTACGTCGAGTTTGACGGGGACGGTGCGCTTGACCTCCATCTGCGTGTTCACATACGGACGGAGTTCTTATATACGTTCGGGAGTCGACCTACCACTGTCGTGCGGTTTCCGTAGCAGTTATCGGCTCCTCCCCTCCCTACTCGCTTGTGCTTCCGGCGTGGACGCCGGAAGCCCGGCGCTCGTTGAGGAAGGGGCATCCGCCTTGACCGCTTCAGGTGAAACCGCTGATCCATCCGACCACGACACGGACATAGCTGACAGTCCGGCTGAACGTGGCTCAGCTGATACGGATATGACTCCGTCACAGGTCTACGACGCCCTCCCAGATAACGCGTGGCAGCCCCCAGCGGAGGAAGATGCAACTCCCGCAGAGCGGTCAGCGACATCGACGAACGACCACGAACAGGTGCCGACTACGACAGCTAGCCGCAACCACCCCGTTGACATCCTCCTCCGCGTTCACGCGGAGGAATCCCGAGCGGTGGGAGTTTCAGGTTCGCAACCATGACTCCGCCACTTTGTGGGAACCCGTCTAACCCTGTCGTCGCGGTCGGTGGCTGACTGGCGGTGCCAAACCGCCGTTACTCCTATCCTCGGCGTCGTAGACTCCCATCTGTTGTTTTTGCCAGCAGGGAGTCGCCGACACTTCAACGGACTCGGAGTTATCAGCGGGCTTGCTCGACCGACGGGCACGAGACGAACCTTTCGAGGATTCGCGTTCACCGCATCGGTGTTTCGGATACTGTCTCATTGAGTGGCGGGTAGACCGCCTCCAACGGTCGTTCGGAATCCGCTCCGTTCCGACCTGACCTTACCGACATATAGCGGTTCTTGAAATTTGAATATTAGGATTGGAAACTCGGCTATGCTATTGACGGTGGAACGTGACACTGAGTGACGGCGCGTATCCACGGCCTGAACGCCGTGGTATTGCGCCTGTACAGCGTATAACGACGAGGACGCCGCCGCGTTCCAGTTCATGGCCTCGTACGAATGCGGCGTGTGCGGGGCGGTCCAGGAGATGGAGACCTCACTGCAGGTCTGTGCATTCATCGACGACTGCGCGGCCTGTGGCGCCGTCGACGTCCGGTTCAGTGCAGTCGGACTCCCGGAGCCAATGTAGGGACGCGCTCGTCTTGCTGCCGTCACTCTTTGGCGTGTTCAAGCGCTCGCTCGAGCTGCGCCTGGATCGTCGAAAAGCGAGCGATCAGACCGCGCATCCAACCGTCGGGGACGATGACGATCGCCTCGCCATCGTCGAGACGTTCGAGGTCGCTTTCGGCGATCGGATGCGCTTCATCTTGGAGTTCTTGGCGTCCGACGGAGCGGCCGTCACGATCATGCACAGGAACGGAGCGGCGTTGTTCCTCACGGCCAATCTGCGACCGGGCGTACTCAACGCTCGCAGTATCGCCAACCCGCATGATTACGGACTGGACGAGACCGCTCAGTAGCGCGTTCGCGCGATCTTGCCCGTAGGCGTCGTGGAGCTGGGCGACCGACTGGACGCCAAGCAGGAGCTGGGTGTTCCGACTCCGTCCCGCGTTGATCAGGTCACCGATCTTCCGGAGACTAGGAAGGCGTGCGAACTCGTCCAGGACGAAATACGTATCTTGGTCGTCAGCAAGCGCAAAGCGTGCTGCCCAGTCGATGAAGAATCGGAATGCGGGTTGCACTGCATCCCCTTCTGTAATCGGGAAGTCCAACAGTAACGTCCGGCCCTGTGGATCCTGCATGTACTCGCGAATCGAGAACTCACCTGCCTCGGCGAAATCGCCGCGGAAGAGGTCAGCGATGATCTGCTGGAAGTTGGCGTAGACACCGGCCGCTTGCCGTTCCGAATCCGGATCAATTGCCGAGGCCGCCGCAGTGAGGTCCGAATGGTCGGTGAGCTGCTCGTGCATCTCTCGTTTATCAGTCGACTGGACGAATGCCACGAGATCAGCGTTCGTCGGCGTCGTATCATTCGCTTGGGCTTCCCGGTGGAGATACGTCACGACCGCAACGAACAACTGGCGTGCAGCAGGGCTGAAGAACTCCGAGCCCTCCGTTTTAGGGAACAGTGCGCGGCCGATTTCGTCGATGTCGGCCTCGCGTTCGATTTCAGCGAAGATATTCCAGTGGTCGGTTGCGCCCGTCGACGAGAGGTAGATTAGGTCCTCGTGGTTGTGGTCGCGTTCGAGGATGTCCTGATATTCGCCTTTGTAGTCGAAGACGACAAACGGATCGTCGGCTCCGGCCTGCATCTGATGGGAGAGATGTTTGATCGTCTCCGTCTTCCCCGCACCAGTCTCCCCGAGCACGAGGATCGAACGGTCCTTCTGCAGTGGGAAAAACCGCGAGAGATTCAGGTGGTCGCTTGCCGCAGAGAGGCCCCGAAATGGTAGGACGTAGTTCCCGTCGGTGATGATTCGTCGGAGTTCGCGTTCCGTGTCCCAGGTACGCAGTCGCTGGCCAGTATATACTGTAGCGCCGAGTATGACGATGAAGCCGCCGACGCGGAGTAGCGTGAACTGCTCGACGAGCGGGAGGGCTAGCCCGGTCAGATACCCCGCCTGATGGAGGATGAGTTCGGCCAGCTGTACGAGCAGGAGGACATGGAACGCCCAGAACAGTTTGAGGTGTGCGGGAAAGAGCAGGACAGTGCCGACCGCCCCAACCAGATAGAACAGCGGGACGAGCCAGAGTGCGCGGCTACGATGCAGTCCCTCAAACTTGACGTCGTAGAAATTCACGCGCTCGAGAATGGCGTACACCCAGGGAACCAGCAGTGTGGCCGCCATCACCGCCGCGATCTTGAAGAAGATCTCTTCCTCGTCCTCTTGCCGATAGTCCTCTGTTTGAGACTCGGAATCAGTGCGTGCGCTCACGAATTCACTCTCCAATTGTGCCGTTGACTACTGAATGTGGAAGTGTCTTCTTCATCTATCTGGGATACGAATAATATTGAACTGCTCACATCCTGGTTCGATGTGCAGTACACGGGTGCTGGCGTCGAGCCGAACGCCGACGCGCCTAGGAGGTCCGGCGGTATCTACGACCTAATCAAGGAGTTCTACCGTCATTCACCGCTAGCCGCCGTGCGCTTGATAGTACGTGTCGGCGAAGTGTCGCCAATTCTCGCACAGACGTTCCTCAGCATCCGCAGCATCAAAATCCGACGGGAGAGAGGTATCTTTCCCGCCTTCTTCGCTATAGTTCTACCACCGGGAATTATTTCATCGAGAGAACTGTACAGCATCCAGATGACATCCCACATCACGTCTACCTGGTCACTCAGAACGAAACCAAGCTGGTGGGAGATCGCGCTAGCGGTATTGATCGGAGCGGAAGCACTCGTCAACTTCGCAGGTGACAACGAAATCGCGTGGTTTTGGTTCATGATCGGCTCTGCAATGTTTGGGCTGGCGGCTGGCCCCGGCGCAGCCTCAGATGTTGGGCAACAAATCGGAACATGGTTCAAGAGCATCGGGGTAGCAGGCCGTCTACTCGCGATTATAGGATTCGCAGTAATGATGTGGGCAACGACAGCGACATTACCGTTCGTCCGCACGCCGCTCTATAGCCTCTCAACCGGCGGACTCCTCACTATCGCTGTCTTGGTTTTTCTCAAACTCGTCGTGTCATCCCTGACCACCGAAGCTCAGAGTGAGTAATCCGGTACTGTACTCACAAGTAGAAGGAGATGGTATTAACCAACACTGACGCGTCATACTGCGTGTCTGTTGGTTAATCACTGGCTGTGTGGACGTCGTCGAAACGCCGGTCGAGAGCGTGCCTGTTACTGTTGGCCGCTCAGCGAGCCCCACGATGGTGCCGCGCCAGCCAGCTGAAGCAGCGCGAGGGACTCAGGAACCGCGGTGTGTGCGTGTCGCCAAACGCGACGTCCGCTGTCGCCCTACTCGCTCGCGCGGCCGCGGACATTGCGCCTTCCACTGTATCCCGCTCGCACCAAGGCACCGGGTGTGACGACTGAGGAGTAGGTGCCGTCACTGCGAATACCCGGCACTCGTTTGTTGTGAGTCCCGCTTGAGTAACTGGCCCGAGAATGCAAATCCGTGAGTCGTCGACGACAGATAGCGATGCATCGACCCGTCGGTGACTGAAGCGAGAGGTAGCTGGCCTTGTTACACGAGATGATGGACTGGGTAGACGCTTCCGAGAAGAGTGAGGAGGGGTTGGGCTGAGCTATGCGCGACGTAAATTCGGTGGTTCTCACCGCGTGGCAGGTCTAGAGCTCCACTCTTTCCGTCACCGGCGGGAATACCGCCCGCGGTCACTCGTCCGTGAGCGCGACCGCGCGCACGTCGCTCCCCGCGACACTCGACACCGACCCGTCGCGGAGCGCGAGCGTCACACCGTAGCTCCACGATGTCGTCGCACCGTCCGCACTCGTCCCCGGGTGCACCGACACACCGGTCGTCGCGCGGTAGTCGCCATCCGGGAAGCACGACCCGTCACCGTACGTGTAGACGTCGTACGCGACGCGCAGCGACTCACCGGCATCGAGCGTCCGCGCGTATGCGATGGAGTCCGTCGAGTAACTCCCGGTGACGCGCCAACACTCGTCGGCGCGGCTCTCGGGCGGGAGGTCGCTCGCCGTGCCGTTCCCGATGGCGACTCTTTGGACGTGCTGGCGCGCGTCGTCACTCACCGGATAACAGAACAGCGACGCGTCGCCCTCGGTGGCGTCGAGCGTCGTCACCGAGAACGGCGGCGCGAACCCGAATGTGGCCGTGAACGGATCGCGTCCGTCGTTCGTCAGCGTCGCCGTGAATCGGGACGGGTGGTCGGCTGTGACGTTGCGCACGAGATCTGCCTCGAACGACGCTATGTCTGGTGAAAGCGAGGCTTCATCATTCGAGGACGTCTCACCCGTCATGTTTGTCCCGTTCGAGGTGCTTGGCGTTGAATTCCCGGTTTCTCTCAGTCCGTTGCAGCCGGCGAAGCTGCCGAGGGTAATTGCGCTTACGCTCGTAAGGACCGCACGTCGGGAGGGCATATAGTGTGCATCTGCATCTATTATAGTATATGCCTTCTGGGGCACTGTCTAGTTAAGCCAGTTTGAGAAGCGAGCAGTTCGTTGGTTTTGGTGTCTATGCTCAACCAAGAACTGCTCAGAGAGACGTTGGAGACGGCGAATCTTGAATGTTGGGAGCGTGAGCGGACGGCGACGCCCGTCAGGGCGTTCGCCGTCCGCCTCCACGCGACCGGTTGTTCGCTCAGGGAGACAAAGGAGATTCTTCGGCTATTCGGTGTAGAACGCTCGCATCAAGCGATCTTTCAGTGGGTACATCGAGTATCTGATAGCGTTGGCGACCCGCCGACGGCGAAGCCGTCAAGGGTCGCAGTTGACGAAACCGCTATCAAAATCAACGGAGAGTGGTCTTGGTTGTACGCTGCAATTGACCTCGACACGAAGTTAATTCTCGACGTCGAGTTGTTTGGACGGCATGGCACCGATCCGGCGGCTGCGTTCTTGCATGGACTCCGCGAGAAACACGATCTCTCCAACACGGTGTTTCTCGTCGATCAATTCGGCTATCGGACTGCCTTTCATCGATTAGGGTTGAACGGTCGGGTGGACTATACCGACCGGAACCTCATCGAAAAGTGGTTCCACACCCTCAAAATGCGCATCGACCGTTTCCATAACTCGTGGGTCGGCAGTCGGTCGAGTGCACGCGAATGGCTTGAACAATTTGCGCATTACTACAACCATCAGAGACCGCATCAATCGCTCGATGGAAGAACGCCGGTCGAGGAGGTGCTAAACTAGACAGTGCCCTCACCAAACTTATTAATAATATACTAGGCTTTATTCTATCTGATCTGAAAACCACTTAAGCCGACCGCTCGGAGTGATGGTGAATACAATATAATTCGGTTCTCTCTGCTCAGTATGCGTCCAATTAAATTCTATACTTGGGCCAGTTAATAGACCAGCTTGAATTCGATATCGTCCATTATCGGTATAGAACTCACTGATTGTTTCTGTCCCGCGTTCAGGGATTCGGATGCTTGTATTATGCCGGTATTCTTGAGTTCGACCTTCGTTTGGAGATGAGAGTGTCTTAATAAGCAAAGTACGAGACGATTTATGATTATTTTTGATCTTTATTGACCCCGGAGAGATTGGATTTTGACTGCTACACCCTGCGATAGCCGTTGTACTGATTCCTGTCATAGCTGCCAAGAGTTTTCTTCTCTTCATTATATACAGAGGAACTAAATACACCGATTATATTGTACCTTTGGTCTATTGCTGACAGTTCAGCCGTGAGTGTCCGCCGAGTGAGTTCCCGATACGACGGCGGCGACCGAGTGCCCGGAGGTCGAACGTGACCGCTACTCGTCGCTGTGCTTTTCAGCTTCTTCCGGAGATAGAACTTTTGTTGAGTACTAATCTTTCTCGTCTGATTCTTCGAACCTCTCTACTTCGACCGTTTCCAGCATTCTGGCGTATCCTTCCTCAGTAAGCTTGTAGTGCCCTCTTTCGACTTTCTCAACCAGTTCCCCTACTTCTAGTGTATTCAGGCGGTTTGAGATGGAACTCCTTGGTCTGTCGATGTTCTTATCAATCACGGAAGGTGTGAGGATGAGACCCTTAGCCAGCAGTTTGCAGATTTCGCGGTCCAAATCTGTAATCCAGTCTGGCGGACTGAGTTCCTCGCGTTCGAGATCGGCGACGAGGTACTACCCCGGTGAGCGACCTGCAACCGCTGTCCCCGGAAGAGGCGTGGCGCCTCTACAAGGACGGCCGCCGTGACGAGCTGTCGAAGGAGACGCTGGACGGTCAGAAGTACCGCATCCGTGCGTTCATCGCGTGGTGCGAAGAGGAGGGCATCGAGAACCTGAACGACCTCGACGGCCGCGGCCTGTACGCGTACCGCGTCTGGCGCCGCGAAGGCAACTACGGTGCCGACGACGACGAGGAACCCGAGGAACTGCGGACGGTGACGCTGAAGGGGAACCTCGCAACCCTGCGCGCGTTCCTCCGGTTCTGCGGAAACATCAATGCCGTATCTGAAGAACTGTTCGAGCAGGTCCCGCTGTCCGCAGTGAGCCGCGGCGAGGACGTGAGTAAGACGACGCTCGACCCGGAGCGCGCCCACGCCATCCTCGACTACCTCGAAAAGTACCACTACACCACCCGGACCCACGTTGTCGTCCTACTGCTGTGGCACACAGGTTGCCGAACGGCGGCCCTGCGTGCGCTCGACCTCGAAGACCTGGACCTCGACGCGAGCCGCCCGAACGCGGACGGCCTCGCCGTCCACTTCGTCCACCGGCCCGCTGAGGGAACTCCGCTGAAGAACGACGAGAAGGGTGAACGCTGGAACACCATCTCGGAGTTCGTCGCGGCGGTTCTCCAAGGCTACATCGACGGCCACCGCGTCCCGAAGACGGACGAGTACGACCGTGCGCCGCTCGTGACGACGGAACACGGGCGCATCACCCGACCACGGTGCGGAACACACTCTACCGGGTCTCACGGCCCTGCTGGCGAAGGCCGAGGCGAACCGATAGGCGGAGGAGCTCGCTCCGATCCACGCTTTCCGGGTTCGCGTCACGACCGAGTGCCTCCTGGAACGCGACGCCGACGTCGTCAAGCTCGCCAGTCTCCTCGAGCGCACGGACGAGCGCGGTGAGGCGAGCGTCCCGCACGGAGAGCGTCTTCGAGAGCTCGCCATCCTCGATAGCGTCTAGGAGCGTGACCATCGCGTCCTCCAGTTCGTCCCCGTCGTTACTCGACGGCTGGGACTGGGCACGAGTACCGACGTCCGTCTGCCGTCGGAGCTCCTCGAGTTCGTCGTCGGTCATCGGCGGGCCTCCAGGCGTTCGACGAGCGCCTCGGCGTTCGTTTCGTAGGCGTCGATCGCACGCTGCGCGGTCGTCGACGGCTGGGCGAGCGTGAAGAGCGTCCCACCACGCATCTGGGCGTTCTGGACGTCCTGCGAGCTCGGGATCTGCGTCGGCGCCAGAGCCTCAGGGTACTCGTCCTGGAACTCCTCAAGGTACGTCTTCCCGGCGGTGGTGCGTTCGTCGACCTCGTTCAGGAGAACCATCACGAGCTTGATGTCGACGTCCTGCTCGGCGCGGATCGTCTCCAGGTCGCGGCGTAGCTGGGCGGCCTGTCCCGCCTCGAAAGGACCGGTCCGGACTGGCGCGACGTCAATGAATTCGCCGACGCCCTCAATACCGACGGAGAGAGCAGCGGCACCGCCTCGTGGGGCGACGTCGAGATCGCCTTCGCCATCTTCGACGAGGAGCCGGAGGAGATCCGGCTGAAGTACACCACCACCCGCGACGGCGAGACAGTCGAACACGACTACACCATCCGAGTCACCCGAACCGAGTGCAACTTCGGTGGGACGCGGCCCTGGTGGCGGTGCCCGCACTGCTACGACCGTGTCGGGACGCTCTACCTCCCTCCAACGGCGAGGAAGTCTGCTGTCGAGACTGCCACGACGTCGCCTACACGTCCTCGAGAGCGTCGGGTAACACCGACCGAACGCTCCGCATGCGGTACAACCGGATCCGAGAGAAGCTGGGGGCTGGCCCAGCACACCCGAACAGCATCAGCGCCGGAATCCCCGACCGACCGAAGGGAATGCACGAGGAGACGTACGAGGGCCTCGTCGAGGAGCTGGAACAAGCACGAAAGGAATGGGAGCAGAAGGCCTACTTCGGGCCGCTGAATGACCATTACGGCATCGAGCCTGGCGATCCACTTCTGAACCGTGAGTAGGAGAGTAGGCGAGCCAATCGCCCCGCACACCCTGCCAACCTTAACCTCCACTTCCCCCCGGGAATGTTGGTTAAGACCGAGCCCTAGGACGCCGCCGGCGCCTAGGAGAGAATCTAAGGCAGAGCCGTGAGAAGCCCAGACATGGCCGCGTCGAAGGGTGGGGTGACTGACGAGGAGCTTATAGAGGCCGTGAAGGAACACACCCCTGCGGGGACATCGGAGGTCGCCGAACACGTCGCCCTGAGCCGGCAGGCAGCCGACAACCGCCTGCGGCAGATTGAGGGCCGCCACGCGACCCCACCAGTGTGGTCAACGAAAATCGGCCCGACGAAGGTATGGCTGCACGCCGACCACGTCGCCCCTCGCTAACCCCACCGGCTTCGGGTTTTCTCGCCGTGGGACATGCGTTTCACGAAACGTTTTTCACGGAGCAAAGTGCCAGATCCTGGCTCAATACGCCGCCTACCCGGTATTTCGACTTACATACGCTGCTTTCCAACCACCTCCCGCCAGTATGACTCTTCGACCGTAGGAGCATCTGACACTCCTGATTTAGCTTCTTCAGGTGGGCGTTGGGGGCAGGGTCTTCCGGTCGTGCCGAATTCGTTGACTAACACGCAAATATCGGTGGTAGAGGCTCTGGTAGGACGTGGCAAATGGTTTTGCTACGGCGCAAGTGTCATCCTTGCCCACTATTGGGCAGGAAGTTCGGCATTGACCCGAGCGGCTGGTCGTTCACAGTACGGTAGATGTCGCCGTGGATTCGATCGCGGACGTCCTCGGCGCTGGTGTTGCGCTCAGGATCAGGGTCGGACATAACGCGGGGGTGCATCCACACGTTCGTTGGCCCGACCTTCTTCTTCCAGATTTTCTCTCTTCGTTCGAGTGCGTGCAGGTGGTACGCGGTACACTGCCGAGAGAGGCCGATGTTCTCTGCAACCTCCGACGTCCCAGCTGGGGTGAAGCGATAGACCGCTTGCTCGATCTCCTCTTGGGAGGGCATCTTATACCGTCGGCGGGGTTCCATACAGACTGTAGGGTCGCCATCTTCTTAATTTCCAGAACCGAACTGCGGGCGCTGCCTCTGCTATCCTTGATGACTACCTGCCGGTGAAGTACTGGCCATGGAGACACAGGTCGCTCTCTGACGAACAGGCCATGACACCCCCACCTGTCATGGGTCGATCCCTCGCCGGGGATGATCGGTGCCCTTGGTGGTCGGTGTGACTCTGTGCTCGACGCCAGTATCGTGCTGCTGTTCTTGGAGGTGAGTTCGGCTTGTGGTCAGGGATGGCGTCCGCACTCCCCGACTGGTATGTGATACTGTCAGACGAACGTCGGAGTTCCGAGTAAACTGCGACGTTCAGGTTCTTCATGGTGGGGGTGTGAGAGGGAGAGTAGTGCCGCCGAGAGATGAGTCGAGGAATCCCGACGTTCACGGCCGCGCAACCTCGTGGTTGAAGCCCGAGCAGGTCGAGGCGATGCGCGACGTGTGTCTGTCCGAGCGATTCCCCACATATCTACAGGATCGGAACGAGGTCATCATCGCGCTCGCCTACGATACAGGCCTCCGTGCTGTCGAACTCGTCGGGCTCGACGTCGACTATCTCGACCTCGACGTCGGCACGGTCTATCTCCCCAGCGACCTGCAGAAGGGCTCGCCACCACCGGCAACCCTCTCGCTCGAGCGTGAGACCGTCCGCCTGCTCCGCCGATACCTTCGCGACCGCTGGAAGGACGTCGACGCCGTCTTCCCTGCACGAAGCAGCCCACGACTCCACGACACGTTCGCTTGAGCGTGCGGTGAAGGCCATCGCCGTCGAGGCCGGCGTCGAGCCCCAGCTCGCCACCGGTGGAACCGGCGACCCCGAGGACGTCACCCCACATACTCTCCGGCACTCAGTGGCCTACCGAATCGTGCAGGTCGAAGGCGGCCGCCTCGAGGATGTCCAACTCCGCCTCCGACACTCGACGCTCCGCACGACAGATGCGATCTACTCACACCTCGTCCCGCGGTAGTCTGTGGTCTTAACCTACACTCACATCCTGGGGCTCCCTCAGTGTTGGTTAAGCTTCCTCTCCTATATTTCTCGGAGAACGCCTCGGTCGAGTTCGAGCGTCCGTCCGTCTCAATCACCCCCGACGAGTAGAACACGCCGAATCTCTGGGGTTTCACCCCCTCGTCGCGCAGATTCTGTTTCACCCACCGAAACCCGAATCTCGTCGTGCAGTTCGTTCTCCGCTTAAATCTGCGCGACGGGGATTCTCCGTGCTTCTGTGGCCGTGAAAGACGGCTGTATATCGCCGAAATCATCCACAGGAACGGGCAATATGCAGGCTGCAGCCGCCGGGGAGAACCACGGATTCTCCATAGTTGGATTCGGACGGAACGCGACGTCGAGACGCGTCGACGGCACGGTGCAACGTGGCTACAAGGCGCTCGGGTTCACCGACGACGTCCCCGCACTTGACGACACTCCCGAGCGTGACGATCCCGACGATTCACACCAAGGCAGTCTGTTCTGACGGGGACATCGCCGGGTAGAGGCGATACCCGACGGGAGAACCGGTGTGTCGCACCGCGTGGCCGGGTAGAGGCGATACCCGACGGGAGAACCGGTGTGTCGCACCGCGTGGCAGGCTAAAACCCTGCTAGCACTTTCTAAGAAAACGCCAGACAGCGTAGGGTTATAGGTGCGCTGGTATGGATATACGGTACGGTGGTTTGGGAATTGATGTTTAAGGCCCCCTCTCGTGTCGCAGGACCCATCTGGAGAAACGACCCCCGCTCATCCGTAGGAGATTGGTGATGCTGCGGAGTCGAAGATGGCAAGGGCACCACGTCAGCGATACCCGACACGAATGATTTCGCAGGACATGTTTACTACAGAGTTGCTCCGACGAGAGCGTTAGTTGTGGTGGGTCATCAATATCGATAGAAGAAGAACGGACTCGAAGAAATGCCAGCCTCCAGATCGAGAGAGGGACGACTGGGAGCCCCGGAGTCCGTAGTGTGGAAGAGCCAGACGAGGAGCAACAGAACCTACCTAACAACGAACCACGACGGACGAACGTAGTACTGGAAACGTCTCTGCGGACTCATCGGCTGGGTCCCTGATCGCGGCCCTGGTCCAGCTCTTGGCTAATCTGCTCCTGTGCCTGCTCTTGGTTCAGTGACTCGTCAAGGGCCTGGTCGAGGGCATACTCAACGCCCTGCTCCTGTTCGATGGAATGCTCGTGCGCTCGGTCACGGATCTGGTCGAGATCATCCCGGTCAATCCAGAGTGGGTCGCCAGGCTGGTCAGCGCGCCCCGTCGCGACCACGTGCGCGTGCGGACGGTCACCACCATCACGATGGACTGCATACGCCCAGTCAACGCCCTCGTGACTACCGATGGTTTCACGGATGGTTTTCCGGGTCGCACGCCCGATTTCCTCGTTATCGAGCTGTTCCGCATTCTCGGGCGAGATGATGAGATGACGACTCATTCCGTGCTCCTCGGAACGGTCGAGCAGATGTTGCTGCTCGCTCGCGTCCATTTCCTGGCCCGTTCGGTCGCGCAGATTCTCTTCCTCGTGCTCGATATAGCGCATCAGCGCCCCTGTATCTCGGCGCTCAAAATCAGAGTCAATGACCGTTGTCATTGGTTGCCCTCACGCAGTGCTTCGAAATCGAGGCCACCGCTGTCCTGGTCGGCGTCATCTTCAGCAGTTGCGCCCTGGTCGGCTGTTTCGCCCTGACCATCACTCTCGCCGCTAGCGAGATCGTCGACGTCCTCCTCACGGAGTCGTCGCGCACCGGTTTGCAGAGCCTCTCGGATAGCGGCCTCTCCGTGTTGCTGTTTTATGAGTTCAAACGCAGCAACAGCATAGACCCCAGTCTTCGCGTTCAGATCCTGCATCTGTCGTGCAGTGTCTTCCATATCGGTGAGGCCGTCATCGAGGAGGTCTTGTAGCCGTTCAGCTGCCCGCGTTTCAGCAGAGACCGCGCCCTCACGTTCTCGACGAAGTCCCTCGCGAACGAGTTCAAACACAAGAGTTGAGCGGGTCGTGTCCTGCTCATCCGCCAGCTCGTCCAGTTCGCGCAAGGTCTGCTCGTCGCTATAGAACGTTATTTCTTGATCACGCGCCATGTGACTCTCCCTCGGTTTCACAGGTATCTGTTTTGGGAGACAGAATACTGTCTTTCCAGTCCCGTCCCGTGCTTGAAGTTACTATCATCGGAGGGCGGTTACACCGTTATTGTCAGCCGTTTTCAGACCCGCAAGCCGTTCTCAATGGTTCGTGAATGGCTAGTATATTATAAGCTACGAGTTGCGGAGTCTGCATACTATCGTCGCAACGAATCACATTGGTTCAGAGGCTTAACAACCACCACAAGCGAGGCGACCGAAGGATGGGGCCCTCATACGGGTCCCGACTGACGGAGCCGAGCGCACGCCCCCAAGCGGAGCGACGGGGGCACTCGTGATGCGATAGCGGTTCGATGCGCACTCGTAGATCTCCTTGTCTTGCTAGCCATGATCGACCCGAGACGATTATCTTAACCAACGCTTTGCGGTGAATGGGAAATTATGTTGGTTAAGATCACCAGATGTGCTCATCTAAGAGATTATAGAGAGGTGGCGGACCGGCGTTTCCGGAGGTTCCGCAGGCCACCCCATCATTTCCATAGGTTCCGGAACCCACACCACCATTTCCGCAGGTTCCAGAGGTCGGGGCACTGTTTCCGGAGGCTAGTAGAGATTAGCCGGAGAATCGCAGTACAGTAGCCGATTTAGCGGAACGACCACACACACCCTCCACTGTTTCCGCAGGTTCGAGCAAAAGGACTAGGAGGTCGCATTTTACAACCCAAACTCCCACCACTAGAATAATTAGTAGACTGCAGTACGGGTTTGGTTAATCTCAATATAACATAAACCTTTCCCCTAGTAAATAGTGATCTTGGCCTCCCCGGCCACTCTTCCCGTGAACCTGCGGAAACGATGGAGGGTGTGTGTCGGATCAACTGCAATCTCTACTCCGTCTTGCGATTTCACCGTGTTTTGCAGAACACCTGCGGAAACGATGGTCCCCCGTACGGAACCTGCGGAAATAGTGGTGTGTCCTACGGAGCCTCCGGAAACGGTGGTGTGTCCAGTCAGGTTCTTCCCCGCTTCTCGAAACAGTCGTATTGACCGTGCCGATCTTACTCCTCAACCAAGTGCTGAACGTTCTTATGAACTCCAATTGTATCGATGGTATCGGCGAGTGCTGTGAGGACTTCAGAGGTGGGATGGTTCAGCGAGTGAGACTTGTACTGACCTCCTGAGGAATCGTGTTTCACTTGGGATTCGATGATGTTTAACTCATCAAGCCGGCCATAGTAGTCCCGTGCTCGGCGTTCCGAGACAGGATCATGCCCAACCATCTGTGCAAAATCACTATAGAGATCATAGAGAATTGATGATGTGACTTCTTCATCCTCTCGCTCTTCGAGAACCGCGAGTGCATATGCGACGATCTTGATATTTTCCGGCAGATCAGCCAACACTGACATCGACCGTTCTATCTCATATTCGTCCATTGCTTCCTCAACGAGATCGTCTGTGACGTGGTCCTTTCCTCGCTCGCGAGCGTAGTCACCAGCGATCCGAATTAAGTCGAGGACCATCCGTGCGTCGCCACTGTTCTTTGACCCCAGAGCTGCTGCATAGGTGATTGCTGCGTTGGTCACCACATCTTCGTAGAAGGCGGTATCGACGCGTTGGCGGAGCACCTGCTCAAGCTGGCTGGCATCGTACGGCGGGAACTCAATGACGCGCTCGCGAAGGGAAGACCGGACATCTGATGATAGATTTTCACCGAAGGCAGTATCGGTGCTAATTCCGATGAGACCGAGCTTTGTCTCCGTAAGATCACCATAGCTCGCGGCGCGCGTCGCTTTGTACAGGAACGTGTCGATGTTCGCCACGTGGTCGATTTCGTCGAGGACGATGAGAGCGGTTCCCCCAATCTTGTCGAGCTGGTTGAAGAAAACGGAATAGACCTTACTCTCGGGATGGCCCGTTGAGGGGAGATAGTTCTCCGAATTTGGGATCAATTGATTTGCGAGTTCTATCGTCAACTGATACGACGTATTCACCCCTTCACAGTTGATTGGAAGGACTGCAAGCTCAGTCTGTAGGTTCTCCGACGCCTCAAGCTGGTTGAGTACCCAGTGTGTGACAGCGGTCTTCCCGACGCCGTTCTGCCCGTAGAGGAAGATGTTATCTGGACTTTCTCCTTTGTAGACGGGTAGGAGGGCATTCATATACTCCTCTTTCTTTTCGTCGCGCCCGACAATTTCTGAGGGTATGTATTCGTCAGCGAGCGCGTCTCGATTCTCGAAAATCGCGCTCTCTGACAAATCATCAAAGGCTGATGTCATAGCGGGGGTTGGCGTGGTTACCTCAACCAGCGAACACCACAAAAAACCTTCGACCACCGTTTCCGCAGGTTCCGTAGGTGGGGGGTGAGTTTCCGTAGGCTACCCGAATATCCACAGC
>NZ_BMOQ01000013.1 GCF_014647155.1 Halarchaeum nitratireducens
CCTCGAACACTTAACCCCCTCGAACCCAACTCGCTTCGAGGTGGGTCCGGGGCGGCACGTCATCCGCGGCGACCGGAGGCGTGCGTCGGTGGCACCGGGTGAACCGGACCACGTCACGTCGTTCGCATTCATTCAGAACGCCGGGGTACATAAAAGCCCGTCGAACCGACCCCCGCCGCGGTACGGCGAATCACAGCACGGCGGGTGCGAGAACGGCGATGCGGCACGGGCGGAGGCCGACCGGTCATTCCACGCGGACGTGCGTGCGGTCTGGTCGGGTGGTACCCGTGCACCGCACGCTACGCGACGGGGCGAAATGAACACCGAGGGTTTCGTCTTGGGCTATCGGGATTCGAGGTGTTCGATCCCCTGCTTGGCGACGTTCGCTTGCGTGATCTCGGCGGGCATCCAGTCGGGCTTGTCGTCCGGGGAGCTCGACTCCCACGCCCACGCCTCGTACACGTGAACCTTGTCGGTGCCCTTCTCCCGAAGTCGGATCTCGGATCGCGGCGCGGCGTCCTCGCTCTCACCGACCGATTCGAGCCGCCGTGCGGCCTTCAGTGCGGCCTGTCGGGGTGTACTACCGCTGAACACGCTGTCCTCGGTACCGTCCGTATCGCGGAGTGCGAAGTTCCGCTTGCCGTCCTCGCGTACCATAGCCTTGCAACCATGCCAACAATACGCAGACTCAGTGATAAACGTACCGCCGAGATCGGCCGACGGCACGCCGGAGCGGGGAGTAGCACGCTCACGACTCGGAAGGGCTTAAGTAACAGCTACACCGAAGGTAGACGTAGGTTAGACCCGATGGTCCGCAAGAAGAAGCTCAGCCCGAGTGGCGCGAAAGGCGAGGACGGGGAGTACCACAACGCCCACGTCAACCTCCATGAGGACGAACTCGCCGTCGCCGGGCTCGACATCGGCGACGAGGTGTTCGTTCGCGTGCGCGAGGACAAGATCATCATCCAGAAGGCCGACCCCGACGAGGTCGACCACGACTTCTGAGGCGGGGTGATGTACCGAGCCCTCAAGCCGCTGCTCTTCCAGCTGTCCGCGGAGACGGCCCACGGAGCGATCCACGCCGTCCTACGCGGCGTCGAGTCGGCCTCGCCGGCCCGCTCGGCGCTCGATCGATGGTACGGCGTCGACGACGACCGCCTTCGCGTCCGCGCGTTCGGTAACGAGTTCCCGAACCCGGTCGGTGTCGCCGCCGGGTTCGACAAGAACGCGCACGTGCCACAGAGCCTCGCGGCGCTCGGGTTCGGCCACCTCGAGGTCGGCGGCGTCACCGCAGAGCGTCAGCCCGGAAACCCGAAGCCCCGGATGTTCCGCCTTCCGGAGGACGAGGCGATCATCAACCGGATGGGGTTCAACAACGACGGGGCGGACGCGATCGGGGCGCGCCTCGACGCGAACCCGCTCCCGGACGTCCCGGTCGGAATCAACATCGGGAAGTCGAAGTCGACGCCGCTAGACGAGGCGGCCGACGACTACGGATACACGTACGAGCGCGTCGCGGAGGCGGGCGACTACTTCGTCGTGAACGTCTCCAGCCCGAACACGCCGGGGCTACGCGACCTCCAGCACAGCGACGCGCTACGTGAGATCCTGACGGCTCTCGTCGAGGCGGGTGCGAGCCCGCTCCTCGTGAAGTTCTCCCCCGACCTCTCGCGGGAGGGGATCGCCGCCGGCGTCGAGCTCGCTGAGGAACTCGACCTCGACGGGATCATCGCCGTCAACACGACGACGGAGCGCGAGGGGCTTCGTCACCCGAAGCGCGTCGAAGAGGGGGGGCTCTCGGGTGCCCCCCTCCGGGAGCGCGCGACGAGCACGGTTCGGTTCGTCGCGGAGCGCACCGACCTCCCGGTGGTGGGCGTCGGCGGCGTCTTCACCGCTGCGGACGCCTACGAGAAGATCCGCGCCGGCGCGAGCGTCGTCCAGCTCTACACCGGAATGGTCTATCGCGGCCCGTCGATCGCAACCGAGATCAACCGCGGACTCCTCGCGTTGTTAGAGCGGGACGGCTTCGACTCGGTCGGGGACGCCGTCGGTGCGGATTTATAGTCCCAGGGTTGTCTCCCCGAGTCCGCGTCGCGGGCCGTTCGGGCCGAAGAACTGGACCGGTAGGGTGCGAATCGCCGTGCGCTCGCGGGGGGCGAGTCGCGCTAGTCGGCGAGCGCGTCGAGGCGGAACTCGAACGCCGCCACGGGCACTTCGAGGTCGTGCTCGACGAGCACTTCGGGGTGGACTTCGCCGACGACGCCGACGGTCTCGCCGTCGATGACGACGCTCGCGGTGCGCCCGTCGATGAACGACGGGTGCGTGGTGGCGGGCGTCTCCAAGTCGACGTCGAAGTCGCGCGCGATCACTTGGAGGCGCGCCTTCGCGTCCTCGTAGGAGGCGTCGTGGCGGACGACGGCGCCGGCGACGGTGCGGCGCTCGGCGACCCCCGTGTTGCTGTCGTCGCGTTCGGCGGCGAAGCCGACCTCCGCGACGTCCTGCGGGTACGCACGGTGCGTGTTGTTCTCGAGGAGCGCCACGAGCGAGGGGAGCGCCCACGTCCGGACGATCGTGTAGTCCTCGCTGTACGGTTCGGCGATGGTTGCGGGTTCGCCGCCGCCGACGACGTCGCTCCCGGCGCTGAGACCCATCCGGTCGTAGTTCTCGGCCTCGTTCGTGAGGTGGAAGTTGAGGAGGTCCTGGTGGCCGAGGCCGACGAGCGTCTCGCGGACGGCGCGCTCCAAGCGCGAACGCTCCGTGCGCCCGCCGACCGTGGAGACGTCGGGGTAGCGCGGGACGAGGTCATTGAAACCGTACGCCCGGCCGACGTCGTCGACGACGTCGACGGGATGGAGGACGTCCGTCCGGTACGGCGGAATCTCGACGACGTAGTCGGTACCCTGTTCGCCCCAGTCCTCGCTCTCGGCGCCGAGACCGGCGCGCCCGAGCAGGTCGAGCACGTCGTCTTCGGTGAGATCGATGCCGAGGGTGGACTCGATGCGCTCGTGGGTGACGACCTTCTCGTCGGTCTCGAAGTCGGGTTTCTCGACGTCGAGGTCGAGATAGGAGACGGTCACGTCCTCGATGGTTCCGCCGCGCGCGTCGAGCGCGTAGCAGATGATGTTGCACATCCGATCGATGGTCCACTGATCGGTGCCCGTGAGTTCGACGAGGAGGTCCCGCGAGTCCTCGGTGACCTCGGTCCGTCGACCGTTGATGACGGGGGGGAAGCTGAACAGTCCGAGGTCGTCGTAGATGGCGGGGTAGCGCTCGTAGTCGGTGAGGAGGTCGGCGTACTGCTCGCCGGTCGGATGCTCCGTGAGTACGGCCGCGGGCGTACGCTCGGCGTCGTCGTCGAGCGGGACGAACGTGTCGCCGTTCGGGTCGACGCCCCGGTAGGTGATGGAGTTGGACGCCGCGGCGTCGGTGGCGTCCGGGTCGTGACTCTCGGTGGCGGTGCCACCGTCGTCTCGCGGCTCCGCCGCTCGATCGTCCGCGGGACGCCGTTTCGGGCTGCTCACGCGTTCGTCCGCACTCCGCGCGGACCGTCCCTTGATCATCGTGAGATCGTGGATCCCGATGGCTCCCTTCGCGCGTTTACGCCCCATCGTCGCGTGGAGCTTCTCCTGCAGTTGGATGAGCGATTCGAGCGCACCCCCGCTGAGGTCGACGCCGCGGACGATCGCTCCCGTGACGTACGGCCGCTCGTCGGGGACGCTCTCGTCCACCTCGATTGTCCACTCGGCGTCGTTCGTGTCGGGGACGTAGATCCCCGAGGCGTCGCCGTACTGGTAGCGCAGCGAGCGCGCGACGCCCTCGACGCTCAGCCGATCGAGTCGGTCCGGGGCGAACTCCAGTTGGAACTCGCCGTCCTCACTCATCCCCTCGAATTCGAGGCCGAGGCCGAAGAGGTCGTCTTTCAGTTCGTCGTCGCTCTTCTCCTCGTGGCCGGTGAGCTCGCGGAGTTCGTCGGGGTCGACGTCGACGACGGGCATCTAATAGACCACCTCCGTGTCCCGCAAGAAGTCGATGTCGGCGAGCGTGCCGTGAACGTCGCGGATGTCCTCGAAGCCGTGCGTGAGCATCAGTAAACGCTCTAAGGCGAGCCCCCACGCCATCACGTCGCAGTCGACGCCGAGCGGCTCTAAGACCTCGGGGCGGAAGAGCCCGGAGTTCCCGATCTCGATGACCTCACCGGTCCGGGGGTGCGTCCCGAACAGCTCGAAGGACGGTTCGGTGTAGGGGTTGTAGTGGGGTTTGAAGCGGACGTCCTCGATGCCGAACTGGCTGTAGAACTCGGTGAACGTACCCATGAGGTCGCGCACGGAGAGGTCCTCGGCCATCACCCACCCCTCGATCTGGAAGAACTCGAGGAGGTGGGTGGCGTCGAGCGTGTCGTTCCGGTAGACCTTCTCGACGCTGAAGTAGCGCTGTGGCGGTTCGAGATCGCCGACGGCTTCGCCCGAGAGATACCGCATCGAGAGCGACGTCGTGTGGCCGCGGAGGTCGACGCCGCGCGCCATCTCCTCGGTCCACGGCGAGTGGTAGCCGTCGCCGTCCCGTCCGACGCCCTCTCGGTGCGCGCTCTCGACGCGCTCTAAGAGGTCCGCGGGGAGGTCGTCGACCTCGCTCGGTTCGCTGAGCGCGAACTGATCCCAGTGGGTGCGGGCGGGGTGGTCTTGGGGCATGAAGAGCGCGTCGTTGATCCAGAACTCGGAGTCGGCGTGTGGTCCCTCCATCTCCTCGAAGCCCATCCCGACGAGGACGTCCTTCACGCGTTCGGCGGTGGCGCGCAGGACGTGCGTCTTCCCGCTGCTGGGCGTTTCGGCGTCGGCTTCGACGTTGTAGTCGGCGAACTCCACGTCCGCCCACTCGCCGGAGGCGAGCATCTCGGGGGTGAGTTGGCCGACGGCCTCGGTGGCTTCTACGCCGGCCATCAGCGCGTCGACGCCGTCGTCGGTGAGCGCGACCGAGCGGACGGTGCGCTCGTTGACGACGACGAGGTCGCGGCGTTCGAGCGTCTCGCGAACGTCGTCGTCGATCGGGTCGCCGTCCGCGATCCGATCGAGGGCCGCGGCCTCCGCGTCGCTCTCGGGGTCGGCGGTGGGATCCGCGGAGAGGTCGCCCGAGGCGATCTCGCCGTACCCCTTCCGGGCGTAGTTCGAGAGCGCGATGTCGACCTCGGGGCCCTCCAGGTCGGCGGCGCCGAGCACCGCGCCCATGCTCACGGGGGCCTCGTCCGCGCCGGCGTCGAGGGCGGCCGCGTAGAGACGGACTTCGGGGAGGCCGTCCGCGCGGTAGCGCTCGCCCTCGTCGGTGAGTTCGACGTCGGCGACGGTGTCCTCGGTGACGGCGACGAGACCGCGCTCTTCGAGGTCGAAAGCGGCTCCCGTGACCGTCTCCGGTTTCTGCCCGGTCGCGGACGCGAGCGCCGCGATCGGCGTCGGTTCGTCTGCGCTCGCCGCCTCGAGGACTGCGAGCTCGCGTTGTGGGAGTTCCATTGGTTCGTGTGGTGTCCGGTAGCCGGATAGCTATTGCGAAGGTCGAGCGCCGTCGTGCCCGGTCGTAAGGCGGCGGGGCGGGAGAAATCGAAGTCGGGTGGCGGGCGAGTCAGCCCTCGAAGTGTTCCTGGACGACTTCGAGCGCGCGCTCGCGGTCGTCCCAACCGACGAAGACGGCGACGCTCGTCGCGGACGTGATGACGTCGTGGAGCGAGATGCCGGCGTCGGCGATCGGATTGACGATGTCGCGGATGACGCCGGGCCGGGAGGGGAGGTCGCCTCCGAGGATCCGGATACCGGCGACATCGTCGGTGACGGTGACGCTGGAGAGGGTGTCCTCGGCGACGACTTCGCGGTGGAGGATGGTCTCCGCGCGCTCGTCGACGTCGGCGTCGATGTAGAAGGAGATGGAGTCCATCCCGGAGGCGACGCCGTCGACGTTGATGCCGGCTTCGGCGAGCGCGTTCGAGAGGCGCGCGAGGATTCCCGGACTGTTCCGGATGGCGCGCCCGGCCACCGTGATACAGGCGAGCGGTTCGTCGCGCATGTCGATGATGTTCTCGAACTCCCCCTCGATGGAGGTCCCGCCCGTCAGGAGATCCGAGTGCTGGTAGTGGATGACGCGGACGTCGAGGTCGGCGTCCTTGTAGGTGAGCGCGGAGGGTGCGACGACCTCGGCACCGCGGAAGGAGAGGTTGCGGAGTTCGTCGACGGTGATCTCGCCGACGTTGCGCGCGCCCTCAACGACGTGGGGATCGCCGGTCATGATGCCCTCGACGTCGGTGACGATGACGACTTCGTCCGCGTCCATGTAGCGACCGAGCATCACGGCGGAGGTGTCGCTCCCCCCGCGCCCGAGGGTCGTGACGTTCCCGTCGTGATCCTGGGCGAGGAAGCCGGTGACGACGGGAACGACCCCGTCCATGCGCTCGGCGAGCTTTCGGGCGCGCTTACGGGTCTCCTCGACGTCGACCTCGCCGCGCTCGTTCGTGATGACCGGCCAGTCGGGGTGACCGGGTTCGAGGAAGATCGCGTCGATATCGCGGGCGGTGAGGGCGGCCTTGAGCATGCGGACGGACGTCCGCTCGCCCATCGAGACGATCTCGGCGCGGTCCCCCTCCTCGGCGTCGAACGTGATGTCGTCGAGGAGGTCGTCGGTCGTCGATCCCATCGCGGAGGCGACGACGGCGATCTGGTGGCCCTCGCGGACCGCGTTGGCGATGGAGTCCGCGGCCCGGTCGATCCGCTCTCCGGAGCCGAGGCTGGTGCCGCCGAACTTTGCGACTACACGCATCGGGATCCCCCGACGCGAGTCGTGTCACACGCAATCATGGACACGCGTAGCAACGGCGGGGGGATAACCCTGTCTATCCGGGAGACGGGTCCCCGTGTGTCGATTTTTAGTGCACGCGCGTGCAAACGCGGGTATGGATCAGCCGACCGTTCGGGACGCGCACGACGGCGACGTCGGCGTGATCGCGGAGCTCACCGACATCGAGACCGGCGCGGCGGAACGGCTCGTTCGCGACCGGCGGGTAGTCGTCGCCGAGCGCGAGGGGGACGTCGTCGGCGTCGTCGCGTACGAAGCTAGCAGCGGCGCGGTCCACATCACGCGGCTCGCGGGCGAGACGGCGGCGGTCGCGGCGCTCCTCGACGAGCCGATCGCCTTCGCGCGCGCGGAAGGTATCGACGTCGAGGCGCTCGTCCCCGACGCGGCCGGCGGCGCGCTCGACGCGGTGACGAACGCCGGCTTCGAGGCCGTCGGCGACGGCCCGCGCTTCGACGGAGAGCGGACGACGCGATATCGACTCGCGGTGGACGAGAACGCCTAGCAACCCCTCCGTTTCGGGTGGAGACCGATAGACGTGAGTTCGCTGGGCGTCGAGTGGAACGTGGCGAACGGGAGGTCGCGGGAGGCGAGAGCCGGGCGCGTTCGTCTCCCCCGTTCTCCCATCCTTCACGTTCCTACTCGTGCGCGCGCGTACGATTAATCAGAACTTCCGAACCGTGACGTCGAGGGTGTCGAGATCGAGGATCGGCGCGGTGCCGACGTCGGGGTCGATGTTGACGGACTGCTGGAAGGCGGTCTGTTCCTGCCAGCTCCCCGAGTTGATCAGCGTGACGTTGTGGTACGCGCCGATACCGAGCTTGTGGACGTGGCCGGTGTGGAAGACGTCCGGGATGTCGTCGATGACCAAGTAGTCCTTCTCCTCGGGCGCGACGCGCATCCGGCCGCCGTACTGGGGGGCGACGTGGCGTTTCTTGAGGAGTTGGGCCATCGCGTTGTGTGGAGCGTCGTAGGAGACGCTCTCGTCACCGTGTTCGGCGATGACTTCGTCGAGGCTGACGCCGTGGTACATGAGGACGTCGACGCCCTCGACGGTGACCGTGGCGGGGTTGCCGACGATGCGCGCGTCGTGGGCGGACATGATGTCCCGGAGGTTCTCGTCGAAGCCGGGTTGGGGTTCGGCGAGGCGGACGGCGTCGTGGTTCCCCGGAATCATGATGATCTCCATGTCGCCGGGGACGTCCTTCAAGCGCTCCGAGAACGCGCGGTACTGCTCGTAGACGTCGACGATGTCGAGCTCCTCGTCTTGGTCGGGATAGACGCCGACGCCCTCGACCATGTCCCCGCCGATCAGGAGATACTCGACGGCGTCGGCCTCGGGCGCGTGAAGCCAGTCGGCGAAGGCGTCCCAACGATCGCCCGCGAACTCCTGGCTACCGACGTGGACGTCGGAGACGAGCGCCGCCTGGACGTGTCGGTCGGCGGTGCTCGGGCGGTAGGTGCGGGGAACGTCGGGGAAGTGGACGCTGTCGGCGAAGAGGATGCCACCGTCGTCGGCGAGCGTCCCCTCGATGGCGATGACCTCGTCGAGGAGGAGTTCGTCGACGACGTCCGCCCAGTCGCGGTCCTTCATGATGAGGGCGGGGAACGTCCCGTTCGTGTCCTCCAGTTCGACGAGCCAGTGACCGCTCGCCGTCGAGCGGACGTCGTTGACCATCCCCACTATCGCGGCGTCGCTTCCGTCGGGCATCGCGTCGAGCGCCTCGGTGGGGCGGTGGTTGACGCGCCCGCGGAGCTTCTTCGAGAGACGCTCGTACCGGTCCCGAAAGACGGTCACGAAGTCGCCGTACTCGCCGGCGCCAGTGGAGTGACCGGTGACGTCGCCGGCCACCTCGGGCGGCGTCGGGGAGCGACCGTCACGCCCCGTCGACGTCGCGTCCGCTCGCCCCGTCGCGTCCACCTGATCCATCGGGTCGGCGTGATCGCCGTTTCTCGTCGTCCCGCCGCGGGCAGGCGTGTCGAGCGCGTTCGCATCGCTCGCGCCGCCCCGTTCGTCGTCGTTCGCCGCCGGTTCGCGTGTACTACCCCTTCGCGCGGCGTCGTCGGCGTCGCCTCCCGTTTCGGGGGCGCGGGCGGTCGCACCGCCGTCGGTACTGGCGGCGTCGGCCGACCGCGCAGACGTCCGGGGGCCGTCGCCGAGGGCGTCGCGAACGTCCGCAGCGGTGAGCGTGAGAGCGTCGTCGCCCGCGTCGTCGACGACGCGTTCGACGGCCGCGTCCGGATCGGGCGAATCGGCGATGAGCGTCACGGCGTCGCGCTCGGCGTTGTAGCCGCGGCGCGCGAGTTCGCGGACCACCCGGACGGGCGTCGAGTCGGGCACGATACGACCAGCACGCCGTCCGCGAGCAAAAGGACTACGGAAGCCACTGTCGAGTGGGAAGCTTGAAACGCGGTTCGGCCGTACCGATCGGCAATGGCCGACGACGTCCCCAACCCACGCGACGGCCCGCTGGCGGCGCTCCGGTGGTTCCGCAGGACAGACAACGAGGCCGTCCTCTTCGTGCGCGAGCTCGTGAGCAGTGCGCTCGTCGTCGTCCTGATCGGCGTCTTGCTCTTCGCCGTCAGCGGACTCTGGCCGCCGCTCGTCGCCGTCGAGTCCGGCAGCATGACGCCCCACCTCCAGAAGGGCGACCTCGTCTTCGTCATGGAAGAGCACCGATTCGCCGGCGCCGGCGCGACCGGCGCCACCGGCGTGGTCACCTACCAGACCGGGGAGCGAACGGGGTACGCGAAGTTCGGCGAACCTGGGGACGTCGTCGTCTACGCGCCCGACGGCGACAGGGGGACGACGCCGATCATCCATCGAGCCCGCTTCTGGGTGGCCGACGGCGAGAACTGGTACGACGAGGCGAACGCGAGCTACGTGCTCGGTGCGAAGGACTGCGAGGAGCTCAGGAACTGCCCCGCACCGCACGCGGGGTTCATCACGAAGGGCGACTCGAACCCCGCGTACGATCAGGCCGTCGGGATCTCGACGCCCGTCCGGCCCGACTGGGTCCGAGGGACCGCCGAGTTCCACATCCCGTGGCTCGGGTGGGTGCGCCTCGTAGTGACGGGTGACGCCCCCCTCACCACGCCGCTCGTCACGGGAGACGCAGTCACACCGAGTGGCACGGCGATCCCGACCGGCGGAGCGTCGGCCGCCCCGGCGTGACGGGCGGCGGCGAGACGGACGAACCCCTTCGTTTCCGATGGAACGCGGGGGCGAACAGCCGCGATAAGCCGTGGGACGGGGACGCGATCAGTTGTCGAATCGGGCTTGGACGAACGGCGTGACGTCCTCGATATCGCCGAGTCGGGAGTCCGCCTGCAGGACGGCCTCCGTCTCGTCGATGGGGACGGAGAGGTTGATCTCCTTCGTCCGCCCGTAGCGGCCCTTCGAGACGACGACGGCGTTCACGATCCCGAGCATGTCGAGTTCGCTGATGAGGTCGGTGACGCGGCGTTGTGTGAGCACGTCGGCGTCGATCTCGTCACAGAGCGTCTTGTAGATGTTGTATACCTCGCCGGTGTTGATGTTGTGGACGCCGTGCTTCTCCAGCATCATGATGGCGAAGAGGACGAGTTTCGACTGCGTCGGGAGCGTTCGCACCACCTCGACGACGCGGTCGAGTTCGATCTTGTCCTGCGCGCGACGGACGTGTTCTTCCGTGACGACGTCGGCCTGATCGCGCTCGGCGAGTTCGCCCGCGGTGCGGAGGAGATCGAGTGCGCGCCGAGCGTCGCCGTGCTCTTGGGCGGCGAACGCCGCGCAGAGCGGGATGACGTCCTCGCTGAGCGCGTCGGCTTTGAACGCGTCCGTCGAGCGGTGCTGGAGGATGTCGCGGAGTTGGTTCGCGTCGTACGGCGGGAAGACGATCTCCTCCTCGCCGAGGCTCGACTTCACGCGCGGGTCGAGGAAGTCGGTAAACTTCAGGTCGTTCGAGATGCCGATGATGGAGACGCGGGAGTTCGTGAGTTCGGAGTTCATCCGCGAGAGGTTGTAGAGGGTGTCGTCGCCGGACTTCTCGACGAGCTTGTCGATCTCGTCGAGCATGATGACGGCGACCCGCTCGACGTAATCGACGGCGTCGAAGAAGACGGAGTAGACGCGATCGGTCGGCCACCCGGTCATCGGGACTTCCTCCATGTCCTCGAGGTCGCGCTCGAACTCCTCGATACGCCGCTCGACGTCGCGCTCCCCATCGAACTCGGTGTCCGCGAGCACGCTCGGGTCGTCGTCGCTCTCAACGAGTAGGTCTTCGAGTTCTCGTACGCGCCCGCGCGCGTACTCGCGATTCTGCTCGATGAAGGTGTTCGCCAGTTGGGCGAGCACGCGGTACTGGGTGTCCGTCACCTCGCAGTTGATGTACTCGACCTCGCAGGGGACGTCGTACTTCCGGGAGGTGTTCTCCAACTCCTGGCTGACGTACTTCGCGGAGGCGGTCTTGCCGGTGCCGGTCTTCCCGTAGATGAGGATGTTCGACGGCGTCTCACCGCGGAGGGCGGCGACGAGGATCGTCGCCATGTTGTTTATCTGCTCGTTGCGGTGTGGGAGTTCGTGCGGCGTGTACGACGGCCGGAGCACTTCCTTGTTCTCGAAGATGGGCTCACCGCTGAGTAGATCGTCGAAGAGTCCCCCTTCGTCTTCCTCCTCGTCGAGGACATCGTCGAGCTCGACGTCGAAATCCCTGTTCGCCGTCCGCCGTCCGTTCGGTTCTTCGTCCGTCATCCTATCACGTACACCCCTTTGTTTCAGGTGGAAATCGACGGACACGGCGCCTATACCGCCCCGATCACCGACGTTGCCGCCTCACGTTCGAGACCGGTCCGTCCAGTTGATGCAGATGAAACAAACGAAGCCGTCCAGACAAAAGAGTTTCGATGAATGTGATTCGCCGTTGGCCGACCACCGTCACGGCGAGCGGAAGGTTCGATCCAATAATTATGTCGATAGTTGAGAAACAGAATATCCCGAAAGAGAGGAGAGTGTACGTCGATGGCGACGGCCGTCGACCACTGAACTATCGCCAGTTCCAGAGGAAACAGAGGTATGTTTGTACTGAATATTAACAGACGATCCCAGTCGTGAGAAGTCATCCGTCGGTTTCGGGACTCGTTGTTCCCGGTATTCGGGCTTCCCCATCGGTTCGATCGGCCGGCGGTTCCACCCGAAACGGAGGGGGTTACCGGGCTTTCGTGCGAAACCCCCCCACCCCTTCGTTTCGAGTGGAACGGAACAAAAGCGATAGCAGGGGAAGAGTACGAGACCGACTCTAGGAAGACGAAATCTATAATACATAGGCGAAAAAACCAAATCCGCACTGCAGGAAAACAATATTTTTCCATCTCACTGTCTGTTGTAATATGTCTCTTATCTCTCGAAACATCTCAACTACCCCCTCCCCCGCCCCGCCGGTCGTTCGTCTCCACCCGAAACGAAGGGGTGGGGGGATGGTCGCTCCCCCCTCACGACCGATAGGTAGACACTGACACTCATTCGACTGGCCGATCCCGTGTCTGACGTAAGTTTAAGTCGTCTCATCGGGTCAGTACGGGTAGCACGCGCGCTCACGGGAACGGATACTGCGTCAACTATTCCCGTCTGGGCGCTCGTACCGTAATCAGAGAAAGAGGATGGGACTGTTCGCAGACCTCAGGGACAGCATCTCGGCGGTCACGGCGAAGCTGTTCGCCGGCGAGAGCGAGGACCCGAAGCGGATCGGCATTTATGGCCCGCCGAACGCTGGGAAGACCACGCTCGCCAACCGCATCGCCCGCGACTGGACCGGCGACGCCGTCGGACCCGAGAGCCATATCCCCCACGAGACACGACGCGCGCGGCGCAAGGAGAACGTCGAGATCGAACGTGACGGCCACACGGTCTCCATCGACATCGTCGACACGCCCGGCGTGACGACGAAGGTCGACTACGAGGAGTTCCTCGATCACGACATGGAAAAAGACGAGGCGGTCCGTCGATCCCGGGAGGCCACCGAAGGGGTCGCCGAGGCCATGCACTGGCTCCGCGAGGACGTCGACGGCGTCATCTACGTCCTCGACTCGACGACCGACCCGTTCACACAGGTGAACACGATGCTCATCGGCATCATCGAGAGCCGCGATCTGCCAGTGCTCATCCTCGCCAACAAGACGGACCTCGAGGACTCCAAGGTCCAACGCATCCGCAACGCCTTCCCCCAACACGAGACGATCGAACTCTCCGCACTCGAGGGCGAAAACATGGACGAGGTCTACGACCGGATCGCGGAGAAGTTCGGGTGATTCCGGATGGCTGAACAGGAACCGGAGACGGACGACGGGGTCCAACTCGACCTCATCAGCGCCGAGCGCATGGAGAACAAGACCTCCATGGAGAAGATCCGGATGATTCTCGACTCCGTCCACGACGGCGACATCGTCGTCCTCGAACAGGGCCTGACCCCGGACGAGGAGTCGAAGCTCATCGAGGTGACGATGACCGAGATCAATCCCGATGGGTTCACCGGGATCGAGATCGAGTCCTTCCCGCGCAGCGAGACCAAGGAATCCGGCTTCCTCGGCCGGCTCATGGGCAAGGACGAGGACCCCGCGAAGCTCACGGTCATCGGGCCCGCGAACCAGATCCAGTCGCTTCACAAGGACGAGACGCTGATCAGCGCGCTCCTCAAGAGGAAGTAGGGATGCCCCATCAGTGCACGAACTGCGGGCATACGTTCGCCGACGGTTCCAAGGAGATGCTTTCGGGGTGTCCCGAGTGCGGCGGGAACAAGTTCCAGTTCCATCCGAGCGAGGTTCCCGACGACGCGCCGGACGACGCGACTGAAGAGCCCCCGGAGCGACCCGACACCGGCGTCCCGTCGGCCGTGGGGAAAGCCGCCGCGACGGTTCGTGACCTCGTCCGCGACGACACGCCGGTCTCCGACGACGCGACGTCACCCGACGACGAGACGCCGCAGACGGCCGACGCACCCGAAACAGCGGGTGGGCCGTCGCCCGGCGCGCCGAGCGCGGACGACGGTAACCGTGATCCGCCGGACGCTACTCCGGGTCAGTCGACGGGGACCGATAGCGAACCCGACGACGGAGGTGACGACGACGCCGAGGACGCCGCACAGGCGTCCGCGCGCAGCGAGATGGTCACCGCCGACGACCTCCCCGAACGCCCGCCGAGCGAGGGCCGCGTCGTCAAGGAACCCGACGCGGACGCCGACGAACCCGACATGGAAGCCCTGCGCGAGGAGCTCAACGAACAGTTCGAGTCGATCAAGGTGCTCGCGCCGGGGCAGTACGAGCTCAACCTCATGGAGCTCTACGACCGCGAGGAGTACATCATCGCGCTCCAAGAGAACGGCCGATACGTCATCGAGGTGCCCGAGACGTTCGCCGGGTCCGAACGCCGGGAGGAGTGAGGCGCGCTCTCGACTCGTCCCATTCACGTCACCTCGGATCACTCCTCTTCGTCACACGCCGTCTCGCTTTCCCCTTCCACCTCCTTCCACCCTCCTCTCATCTCATCCCCCCTTCCCGTCTTTTGCCTTCCTTCGCGTTGCGACTCGTATCCCGCCCGAACGTCCACTTTCCGCCGACCGGACGCGCGCGTACTTCCTGCCTGAAAAGCCACTCTTTTGTCCACCTCGTCGAAACGCATGATAATGTCTCACTTCCGAGGTGAGCGCGCGTGAGCGCGCTTGATTACCTGGAGACGGTCGCCTCGTACGCGAACAAGTTCTTCGTCGTCTGGGTCGTGCTCCTCGCCGCGATCGCGCTCTACGCGCCGGCGTACTTCACGCCGATCGGCGCGTACATCACGCCGCTGCTCGGCCTCATCATGCTCGGGATGGGGCTGACCCTCCTCCCGGAGGACTTCCGCCGGATCGTCGAGCGGCCACGCGACGTCGGTATCGGGGCGCTCACCCAGTGGCTCGTGATGCCCGTAGCCGCCTACGCCCTCACCCTCGTCCTCGGGCTCCCTCCGGAGCTCGCGCTCGGCGTCATCCTCGTCGGCGCGGCCCCCGGTGGCACCGCGTCGAACGTCATGACCTATCTCGGGAACGGGGACGTCGCACTCTCGGTCTCGATCACGACGGTGACGACGCTGACCGCGCCGATCCTGATGCCCGCGTGGGTGCTCGCGCTGGCCGGCGAGTCGATCGACGTCACCTTCATGTCCCTGTTCTCCAGCATCGTACAGATAGTCTTCATCCCCGTGCTCGCCGGGTTCGCGCTGCGCTACCTCCTCGATCGATACGCCCCCCGCGTCGCCGAGATCGGCCTGACGGTCTTCCCGACGATCTCCGTCGCGGCCATCGTCGCCATCGTCGCCGCCGTCGTCGCCGGGAACAAGGGCGTGATCCTCGGCGCCGCCGCGGCCGCGATCGCCGTCGTCGTCCTCCACAACGGCATCGGACTCACCGCCGGGAACCTCGTCGGCCGCGCCACCGGGATGAGCGAGGACCGCGTGCGCGCCACGACGTTCGAGGTCGGGTTACAGAACTCCGGGCTCGCCGTCGCGCTCGCGAGCGCGCACTTCGGCGGCGGGCTCGTCGCGCTCGCGCCCGCGCTCTTCAGCGTCTGGCACAACGTCAGCGGCCCAGCGCTCGCCTCCTACTTCTCCTCGCAGGACGGTACCGCGGCCGCCGGCGACCGCACCCCCCCGGAGCGCGCCGACTAGCGCCGGGACGAACTGCCCGATTTTAAGTGCGTCCGGGGCGGACAGTCCCGCATGAGTACGGCCACCAAGATCGTCCTCACCGTCGTCGGTCTGTCCGCTATCGCGTCGCTCGCCCTCATCGCCAACGCACTGGTCTGACGCGTGTTCGAGGAACGTCCGCTTCGCGGCGACGTCGCCGCGGTCCGCGACATCCACGCGCCCGACGCGCTCGTCTACGACACCGAGCGCGACTTCGAGGTGCTCCCGACGTCCGCGCTCACCGAGTTGATGAT
Source organism: Halarchaeum nitratireducens (assembly GCF_014647155.1). Taxonomy (GTDB): domain Archaea; phylum Halobacteriota; class Halobacteria; order Halobacteriales; family Halobacteriaceae; genus Halarchaeum; species Halarchaeum nitratireducens. The sequence goes on from NZ_BMOQ01000013.1 coordinate 15,775, forward strand.
GGTCGTCGACGCCGTCGATCCGCGCGGCTACGACGCCGCGTGGCTCCCCGACGACCACCCCGCAGTCCTCGACTCCCTCGTCAGTGACGACGTCGTCGTCGGCGCACCCGGCGACGGGAGCATCGCTTGGACGACGCAGACCGACCCGCCGATCGTCTTGGTCAAACCCCGGATCGAGGGGTCACCGGACGATTTCGTCGCGTTCCTCGTCGCCGAGGCGCTCGTGCAGGTCGGCCTCGACCTCCCCGAGCACTTCCTCGGGTTCTTCGGCGACGCGTACGTCGACTTCGCGGCCGCGACGCCCACCGACCCGACCGACACGTACCAGCTCGCGCTCGCCGTCTCCGCCGCGTACGCCGGCCTCTCCACCCGCGAGGTCTTCGCCGGGTGGGCTGAGACGGACGACCGCGCCTCGCTCCACGACGCGTGGACGGACGCAGGCGAACGCATCCAACCGCGCCTCGACGGGCTCGGACACGCCGTCGCGAGCGGTGACACCTCGTTCACCGACGCGGCGGAACTCGCCGCCGCGGGCGTCAAGCACGGCCTTGACTTGCCCGCTCCCTTCGACGCCCTCGACGATCCCGCGTATCGCGAGCACGGCGCCCGCTACGCGGTGTCGTGGGCCGAACGCGTCTTCTCCTGAACGGGGAAGTCGCGGCTTAGAAGTCGGCGTCGAGGCTCCCGTCCTCGTGGAGGTCGAGGACGCCGTCGCAGAGGTCGCGGAAGCGTTCGATCGTCTCGGCGTCGTGGACCTCCGTCGAGACATGGAAGAGTCCGACGGCGTCGTAGGCTTCTAGGAGGCGCGTGAGTCGTTCGAGGGCTTCGATTGCTCGTTCGTCGTCCGCGTAGTACGCGAGTTCGGTGATCGAGTCGAAACTGACCCGGCGTTTCCCCTCGGCCTCCGCGAGGAACTCCTCGGTGACGGTGAGGATCCCGTCGACGTCGTCGGGCGAGGTGACGTAGCGGATGTTTTCGGCGCTCCGGCGTGAGTACCCCCGATCGACCGAGAGGGTGTCGAGGATCTGCGCGCGGGTCTCGTCCACGTCGTAGTGATCGAGCTTCTGCATGACCTCGCGGGCGGTCGTTCGCGTGGAGATGACGAGAAAGGCGTCGGTGTCCGTCTTGAGGAAGTCCGTGTCGATGCGGTCCGTCTCCCCCGTGCTCGGGTGGAGGAGAAGGATGGCGGTGCCGCCCGGAACCGTCTCCGGAGCCCCGTCGATCGCCAGCCGGTAGTCCATATCCCGTACGCGTGTGGCACCGACTTAGAGGTGAGTGTTCCTGCCCGTTCTGCCGCGCGTCGCCCGCGGGAGCGCGGCGTCCTCGGCCCCGATCGCCTCAGAAGACGCTGTCCGCGGTCGCGGCTCCGACCACGCTGAACACCGCGCCGACGCTCGTCGCCTTCAGGGTGAAACAGACGAGCCCGATCCCGTCGAGGTCGAGGCCGAGGTTCGCCGCGAACGTCTGCGGGGCGCGAAACGCCACCGCGAGGATGAGCACGGCGCCGAAGGAAACGCCCATCAGCGAGACGAACCGGATCGGGACTCCGGCGACTTCGGCCTCGCGCTCCGGGTCGCGGTCGTCGTCCGCCCGGTAGAGCGCACCGTAGCCGATGGCGGCGACGAGCGCGAGCGTCAGTCCGACGTGATACCATCGCATGTTGCTCGCGAGCCCCCACACCTCCTCCGTGACGACGAACGGTCCGGCGAGCAGGAATCCCCCCACGATCTGCTGGGCGGTGTCCGCGAGCGCGTAGCGCTTGGTGCGTCTGACCATACATCGCGTGACCACGTCCCCGGAAATAAACCCCTACATCGGTCCCGCCGTCCCGTCGGTCCGTCGCCTCGTCTCCCCGTCGTCCCGTCGGCCAGGTAGATGCACCGACACGTGTGCGCGTGCGTCCCCGGCGGACGGATCGCCCGTCGGAAGAAGCGGACGGAGCCACCGGGGAGCCACCGGCGAGGCGACTGGGGCGTACCGAATCGCTTTACCCGACTAGCGCCGTCGCGTTCCGTATGAGCGTCCGCGAGGAGTTCGACGACTGGGCGGCGTCGGGCCGCGATAAGGGCATGGAGGATCGCCACTGGCACACCGCGAAACACGTGCTCGCGCGAATGCCGGTCGAGGAGAGCGACGCCGTCCTCGACCTCGGGACGGGATCGGGGTACGCGCTGCGTGCGCTGCGCGAACGCGGGATCGATCGCGGCGTCGGCCTCGACGGATCGCCCGAGATGGCGCGCAACGCTCGGTCGTACACCGACGACGACGCGATCGAGTACGTCGTCGGCGACTTCGACGCCCTTCCCTTCGGGGCCGACTCGTTCGACCACGTCTTCTCGATGGAGGCCTTCTACTACGCGCCCGACCCCGAACACACCCTCGAAGAGGTCCGCCGCGTCCTCCGCCCCGGCGGCACCTTCTACTGTGCGGTGAACTACTACGAGGAGAACGTCCACTCCCACGGCTGGCAGGACGGGATCGGCGTCGAGATGACGCGCTGGGACACGGACGAGTACCGCGACGCGTTCCGCGACGCCGGCCTCCACGTCGCCGAACAGGACACCATCCCCGACCGCGAGGTCGAAATCCCCGACGCGGACGCGTTCCCGTACGAGGGCTTCGACACCCGCGCCGACATGGTGGAGCGCTATCGCACTCTCGGGACGTTGCTCACCGTCGGCGTCGCGCCCTGAGGGTCAGCGCTCCAGCACGACCGCCTCGTCCGGGTCGAATCCGAGCGTCACGCGCCCCGTCGGGGCGTCGTCGAGGCGCGCGACGATCGACCGACCGTTCCAGTCGAAGTGTACCCTGTAGCCGTCGCCGAGGAACTCGACGTCCGCGACGCGCGCTTCGAAGCGATTGTGCGTCGCGTTCACGTCCATCGATTCCGGCCGGACACAGCACGTCACCGCCCCCCGGTGGTCGCCCGTGACGGCGAACGACGCGTCCCCGACTCGCACGGTCGACCCCTTCGTTTCCCCTCCAACCGCTCGCCCGTCGAGACAGTTGTTCTCGCCGAGGAACGCCGCGACGAATCGCGTCTCCGGGGTCTCGTACACGGCCTCGGGCTCGCCGACCTGTTCGACTCGCCCGTCGTTCAGCACCGCGAGTCGGTCGCTCACCGCGAGCGCCTCCGATTGATCGTGCGTCACGTAGACCGTCGTCACGCCGAGCTCGCGCTGGACGCGCGTGAGCTCGAGGCGGAGCTCGTCGCGCAGCCGAGCGTCGAGCGCGGAGAGCGGTTCGTCGAGGAGGAGGACGTCCGGTGCGGGGGCGAGCGCGCGGGCGAGCGCGACGCGCTGGCGCTGCCCGCCGGAGAGCGCGTCCGGGTCGCGTCCGCCCATCCCCTCCAGGTCGACGAGCGCGAGCAGCTCCGTGACCCGGTCCTCGACCGATTTCTCCGCGGGCGGGTCGAAGCGCAACCCGTAGGCGACGTTCTCGCGCACCGTCATCATCGGGAAGAGCGCGTAGTGTTGGAAGACGACGCCGACGTCGCGCTCCTCCGGTGGGACGCCGGAGACGTCGGTGCCGTCGAATCGCACTGCACCGGCGTCGGGCGTTTCGAGGCCCGCGATGCAGCGCAGCGTCGTCGTCTTCCCGCAGCCCGAGGGGCCGACGAGCGTGAAGAACTCGCCGTCCCGGACGGTGAGGTCGACCCCGCGCAGCGCCGTCGCGTCCCCGTACGCCCGCTCGACGCCGGCGAGTTCGAGGCTCATCGCTCCCACCGCCCGCCGAGGCGTTCGACGACGACGAAACTCGCCGCCGTGACGACGAGGAGGACCGTCCCCATCGCGGCCGCGGGGCCGAGATACGGGCCGACCGAGGGGTTCGAGAGGTAGCGTTCGAGGGCGATCGGCATCGTGTACGACGCCCCGTCGCGTGCGAGGACGATAGTCGCGTTGAACTCGCCGACGCTGATCGCGAAGGCGAACGCCGCGCCGGCGACGACGCCCGGCGCGACGAGCGGCAGGGTGACGTCGCGGAACGCCCGCGTGGGACCGGCACCGAGGGTGCGCGCGGCGGCGACGAGATCGTCCTCGACGCGCGCGAGTAAGGGCGCGACGTTCCGCACGACGAACGGATACCCTCCGACGGCGTGTGCGGCGACGATGGCCACGGGGCCCGTGACCGCAAGATGGTACCCGAACAGATCGACGCCGAAGACGAGACCGCGGAGGAGTCCGATCCCCGTGACGACGCCGCTGACGGCGAGCGGTGCCATCAGGAGCGCGCCGCTGAGCCGCCGGAGTCGACCCTCGCCGCCGGTGACGACGGCGACGCTGACGCCCATCGGGACGGCGAGTGCGACCGCACCCACGGCGAACAGCAGACTGTTGGAGACGGCGACCGTCGGGCGCGCGCCGCCGCTGCCCAACTGCTGGGCGAGGAGGAACGCGTAGTTGGCCGCGGACAGCGATCCCCCGCGGGTGAGGCTTTCCGCGACCATGCTGGCGAGCGGGCCGACGTAGAGGACGAGCGCGATGCACGCGTACGCGAGCGCGAGGAGGCGGCCGGCGCTCGGCGGGCCGAGCAACGGGACGCGCGGGACCGACGCGGTCGCGGTGTCGCGCCCGCCGCGTCGCTCGACGCGCAGGTAGACGTAGGTGAGCGCGAGCGTGATCGCGGCTTCGAGGACGGCGAGCGACGCCGCCTCCGGGATGCGGAGGTCGGAGGCCAGCGAGTAGATCCACACCTCGACGGTGGCGAGTCGCAGTCCCCCCAGCGCGAGGACGATGGGGAACGCCATGAAGTCGAAGACGAAGACGATGAGGACGCCCGCGAGGAAGGAGGGGAGCACCTGCGGGACGACGACGTCGACGACCGCCCGCCAGCGCGGCGCGCCGAGGGTCCGCGCGGTCTCGACGGCGCGGACGTCCACGGTCTCGGTGGCGGCGACCACGAATCGCGTGACGAGCGGCGCGTTGTAGAAGGTGAGCGCGGCGACGACGATCGGCAGCCCGAAGGCGACGTCCACGCTGAGACCGACGAGACTGAGGACGTCGTTGAGCGCGCCGTTCGTCCCGAACATCGTCGTGAACCCCACCGCGACCATGATCGCCGGGAGGACGAACGGGACGACGGTGAGCGAGCGGACCGTCTCCCGGCCGGGGAACTCGTAGCGCGCGAGGACGTACGCGCCCGGGAGACCGACGGCGACGGCCCCGGCGGTGCCGAGGAGCGCGAGGAACGCGGTGAACCCGAAGAGGCCGGTGCGGACGGCGGGGAACCCCGCCTCGGCCCACTCCGCGATCGCTCCGGGGACGCTCGCGGGATCGGCGAGCGCGCCGGCGAGCGCGCCGAAGTAGAACGGATCGGTGAGCGTCGCCCACAGCGGCGCGAGCGAGGGGTCGCCCCCGCGGGTGAACGCCGCGACGAGCACCGTCCCGACGGGGTAGTAGAAGACGACGAGGAGCACGCAACACGTGGCGAGGAACGCGCCGCGGGCACCGATCGCGTCCGCGACGCCGGCCGCGTGCGTCCGGGCGCCGTCGAGGCGTCGGCTCAGTGCTGTGCGATCAGTCGGGACCACTGTTCGACCCACTCGGAGACGTGTCCCGCGAGGTCGTCGTACGTGAGCGTGACCGGCGTCGGCGGCGTCTTCGCGTACTCGGCGTAGGTGCCGGAGAGCGATCCGGTCGTGGTCGCGGGGAACTGGTAGTTGCGCTGCGGGACGACGTCCTGTGCGGCCGGCGAGAGCACGAAGTCGACGAACGACCGAGCGAGGTCCGGGACGTCGCTGTCCGCGAAGACGGCCGTGCTCTCGGGGTTCGCGTACCCCTCGTCGTTCAGAAAGACGACCTCGTAGGCGTCGAGGTCGCGCCCCTCGTTCGCGGCGTACACCTGGTCGTTCGAGTACGAGACGACCATCGGGGCCTCGCCGGCCGTGTAGGCGTTGTACGCCGCCTGCCACGTGTCGAGGACGCGGACGTCGTTGTCGAGCAGACCCCGCCAGTAGTCGAGATAGCCGTCGCCGCCCTTCTCGTGGATCGTGTGGAGGAGGAAGGCCTTCCCCGTGTCCGAACTCTGGGCGTTCTCCGTCAGGAGGTCGCCCCGATACCGCGAGTCGAGGAGGTCGTCGAACGTCTCTGGGACGGCGTCGAGCGTTGTCGCGTCCACGACCGGCGTGATGTAGCCCGTGTCGTAGGGAAGCGCGCGTCCCTCCGGGTCTACGATCAACTCCTCTCTCACGTCGCCCGCGTGTGAGAGGTCGTCGCCGATCGCCGCGAACAGCGACGCGTCGAGCTCCCGGTCGATCAACACCAGTTCGTCCGTGTTCAATCCGACATAGACGTCCGCATCGATGGCCGCGCCCCGCCGCTTGCGCTGGACGTACTCCGCGACGTTCGACGACCCCGACGAGGGCGTCGTCCACTCGACGGCGACGCCGTCGTGTGCGGCCTCGAACTCGCGTTTAAGCCACGCGCCCGGGGAGCCGTCGCCGTCGACGAAGGAGGGGTACGTCGCGACGGTGAGCGTCCGCGTTCCGGACGCCGTCCCGGCCGTCGTGGTCGTCTCCCCACCGTCGCCCGCACACCCCGCGAGGGCGACGGCCGCCGTCGCGCCGGCCGCCCGCAGGTAGTGGCGTCGTCTCACTACGTCGTGGTCTCACCCGGTGGTACTCGTAGCTGTCGGTCCGCGCCGGGGGCCCCGCGGTGCGTTTTTACCCCCGCCCGGTGAACCTCCGCTCGTGCCGTACGCCCGCCGAACCGTCCTCATCGCCCTGCTCGCGCTCATCGCCTCGCTCGCGCTAGTCGTCCTCGCGGGCGTGCTCGGGACCGTCGTCTTCGCCACGACCGTCGCCTACCTCCTCGCCCCGGTCTATTACCGGATCGAGGACCGCGGCCTCGACCCGTGGTGGGCGGCCGCCACGACCGCCGTCGGCGCCGCCGTCGTCTCGCTCGTCCCCGCCACCGCGTTCGTCTACCTCCTCTACGTTCGCTCCAGCGGCGTCCTCGCCTTCATCCGCGCGCTCCCGGACTCCTTCGGCCTCTCGATCGCCGGCGTCGTGTACACGATCGACGTCTCGACTCTGACGGCGACGGTCGAGGGCGTCCTCCGCGACATCACCCTCTCCGTCCTCGGCTCGCTCCCCGTCCTCGGGATCAAGTTCACCCTCTTCGGCGTCCTCGTCTTCGGCCTCCTCGTCGCCCACGAGGACGCCGAGTCGGCCGTACTCGCCGCCGTCCCGCTGCGGTACCACGACGTCGTCGCGGCGCTCTCCGATCGCGCGCGCGAGACGCTGTACGCGATCTACGTTCTTCAGGCCGCCACGGCCGCCGTCACGGCCGCGATCGCCGTGCCCGTCTTCTGGCTACTGGGGTTCACGTACCCCGTGACGCTCGCGCTCGTCTGCGGCGTCCTCCAGTTCCTCCCCGTCGTCGGCCCCAGCCTCGTCGTTCTCGGCCTCGCCCTCTATCGGTTGAGCGTCGGCGACGTGACGGGCGCCATCGCCGTCCTCGTCGTCGCCGGCACGCTCGTCGCGTGGCTCCCCGACCCGCTCGTTCGCCCCCGTCTCTCCCGGCACACGGCGCGAATCCCCGGGAGTCTCTATTTCGTCGGGTTCACCGGCGGGCTCCTCACGGTCGGCGCGCTCGGCGTCATCGTCGGACCGCTCGCCGTCGCGCTCCTCGTCGAGACCGTTTCGCTCCTCGCCGACGAGGAGGGAAAGCACAGGGGCTAGCCGTCCGAGTCCGCCCCCGCTTCGAGCGGCCGGCCGGCGTCCTTCCACTCCGTGAGGCTCCCCTCGTAGAAGGAGACGTCCGGGTAGCCGAGCCACCGGAGCACGACGAAGGTGTGACTGATCCGGCGCGCCGTGTTGCAGTAGAGCACCACGTGCGTCTCGGGCGTGATCCCCTTCCCCGCGAAGATCCCCTCGACGTCCGCGCGCGCCTTCAGCCCGCGCGTCTCCTCGTCGACGACCTCCTTCCAGTCGAGGTTCACCGCTCCCGGGATGTGCCCCTCCGCGTACTCCTCCGGCTCGCGCGTGTCGACGACGATCGTGTCCTCCGCCTCGGTCGCCGCCGCGACCTCGTCGATCGTGACGAGCGGCGACTCCGCGGGGCGCGTGACGGCGTACTCCACCGCTTCCACGTCCGGCGTCGCCGTGCTCGTCTCGTGACCCTGCATCCACGCCGAGTAGTCGCCGTCGAGCAGATGGAGGTCGTCGTGACCGTAGAGCAGTGCGGTGACGAGAAAACGCGCCGCGAACACCCCGTGCGTGTCGTCGTACGCGACGATCGTCGTGTCGGCGCCGATTCCGTGCTCCCCGAGTAGCGCGGCCCACTCGTCCTCGGGCGGAAGCATCCCTTCCTCGCCGCCGCCGCGGAAGGTGTCGAAGGGGACGTTGACGGCGCCCGGCACGTGGCCGATGCCGTCGTACTCCCAGGCGTCGCGGACGTCGACGACGACGACCCCGGGATCCCCTCTGTGCACGTCTACCCACTCGGCCGAGACGATGACGTCCTCGTCCATCGCGTCGGCCTACGCCGCCCGGGTGGATACCGCTTCGGGTCCCGTCCCACGTGGCGGCTGTCCGCCCGCGTCCCTCACAGAAGCCGGCAACGAATTCTTCTTTCGGGGGCGGCCGGCCGCGACACTCGAACTCCCCCGCACCGAATACCGGCAACAAGTGCTCCGAGTTGGAAGGTGCGGGGGAACCTGCGAGGGCACGCAGAACTATATGTGCGGGGTCACAAGCGATAGACATGGTAGACGACGACTACGCCAACGACGTTCTCGTCAGCGCGGACTGGGTCGAGTCCAACCTCGACGAGTTCGAATCCGACGACCCCGAGTATCGACTCGTCGAGGTCGACGTCGACACCGAAGCGTACGAAGACTCGCACGCGCCCGGCGCCATCGGGTTCAACTGGGAGACGCAACTCCAGGACCAGACGCAACGCGACATCCTCTCCAAGGAGGACTTCGCGACCCTGCTCGGCGAGCACGGCATCAGCGACGACTCCACGGTCGTCCTCTACGGCGACAACTCCAACTGGTTCGCCGCCTACACCTACTGGCAGTTCAAGTACTTCGGCCACGAGGAGGTCTACCTCCTCGACGGCGGCCGCGACTACTGGCTCGACGAGGGGTACCCGACCACGGACGAGGTCGCCGACTTCGACTCCGTGAACTACACGCCGCGCGGCCCCTTCGAGTCCATCCGCGCCTACCGCGACGACGTCGAGAACGCCATCGATCGCGGCATTCCGCTCGTCGACGTCCGCTCGCCCGAGGAGTACAGCGGCGAGATCCTCGCGCCGCCCGGACTGCAGGAGACCGCCCAGCGCGGCGGCCACGTCCCCGGCGCGAAGAACGTCTCCTGGGCCGCGACGGTCCAGGAGGACGGCCGCTTCAAGTCCAAGGAGGAGCTCGCGGAGCTCTACGAGGACGAGGGCGTCACGAACGACCAGGAGGTCGTCGCCTACTGCCGCATCGGTGAGCGCTCCTCCATCGCGTGGTTCGCGCTCTCCGAGCTCCTCGGCTACGACGACGTCACCAACTACGACGGCTCGTGGACCGAGTGGGGTAACCTCGTCGACGCCCCCATCGAGACCGGCAGCGGCGAGTAACGCGAAACTGAAGGTTTCGCGAAGAGACGAGCGCTGAGCCATGCGGGACCGGAGGCCCCGCACGACGAAAGCGAGGCGCGAGTAACGAGGTTCCAACTTCTCCCGTTTTTCGCGTCGCGTAGCCACGGGGCTCTCTCGACTCACTTCGCCACCGGTGACGGTGGGTATTAGGCCTCCCGCGTACAAGTCGCGTTCATGACGCCAGACGAGTTCGTCGAGTCCGTCCGCGACGACAACGACACCGCGCTCTCACGCTTGGGATCCTCCAAATCGCTCTACGCCGCCACCGGCGGTGACCTCGAACCCGACGAGGTGCTGCACGCCGCCGCGGACGCCGAACACGCCGCCGCCGAGACGTTCGCCGATTGGGCCGCCGACGAAGGCACCGACACGCCCGCTGGCGAGACGTTCGCGGACGCCGCCGACCAGGAGCGCGAGCACTACGAGATCGTCCTCGGCGAACTCGACGATCACGAACCGGGCGACGACGTCTCCGCGATGCAGGCGTACCTCCGCGACCTCGACACGACCGTCGAACGCGCCGGCGGCATGATCGGACGCGTCCTCGCCACCGAGAAGTCGAAAGAACAGTACACGGGATTCTTCACCGGGCAAGCCGACCCGATGACCGCATCGACCTTCCGGGACCTCAAGGGCGACCTCGAGGGGCAACTCGACGCCGCGCGCGCTCTGCTCGATACGATCTGTGCCGACGAGACCGACTGGGACGCCGCGAAGGCCGCCGCCGACGGCGCGATCCAGGCCGCCTACGACGAGTACACCGAACAGTTGGAGTCGATGGGCGTCAACCCGAAGCCGGTCTGTTAGTCCTCTTCCCCTCGCTCCGTCGGCCGCACCTCCGGCGTCCGCTCCGGGTCGCCCGCGGCCTCACCGTACGTGACGAACAGGACCACGAGACCGCCGACGCCGCCCACGACCGCGCCGACGGGCCCGAGAAGGACGAAGCCGAGCACCGCACTCACGAGCAGGGCGATGACCGAGAGCGACCCGTAGACGAACGGTCGGTTCACGGCGACCCCCCTCTTCTCGCGCCACGCGTCACTTCGTTCATCGCCCCTCCCGGAGTCGACTCCCGGTCCCGTCCGGGAGTCCCGCCTCCGCGACGGCGTCGACGACCCGCTCGACGTCGTACTCGACTCGTCGCTCCTCGATCGTCTTCTCGTCCATGTCGAGCACCGCGTACGCGGCGCGCGGGTCACCGTCGCGCGGCTGGCCGACGCTCCCCGGGTTCACCACGAGGCCCGCCTCGAACGCCCGATACCCCTGAACGTGGGTGTGGCCGAGGACGAGTACTTCCTCGTCGCCCAAGAGCGCCGGCGAGAACTCTCGCGGGTACGTGTAGTGGTCGATTCGCTCCGGGTGATCGTGAACGACCTTCACCCGCCCGTCGCACGCGACGCGCTCCCGGGGGAGCGACCCGATCCACCGGCGCGCGTCGGCATCGAGCCGGGACCGTGCGTGCGCGACACCCGCCTGCGCCATCCCGTTCGCTCCGAAGTTGCGCTCGGACGCCACCATCCGGTCGTGGTTCCCCATCACCGTCGGGACGTCGCGTTCGCGAAGCACCTCGACGCACGCGGCCGGCCACGGATTATAGCCGACGACGTCGCCCGCACAGAGGAGCGCGTCCACGTCGGGCATGTCGTCCAATACCGCCTCCAGTGCCACCCGGTTCGCGTGGATGTCCGAGAGCAACCCGATACGCATACACGGTCGAAACGGTCCGCTCGCGCAAAAACGTCTCCCCGTGGTCGAGCGCCCGATCGCCGGATCTCCATCGATCGTTCACCCCGTGATTCGCCGTACCGCGGCGGGGGTCGGTTCGATGGGCTTTTATGTACCCCGGCGTTCTGAATGAATGCGAACGACGTGACGTGGTCCGGTTCACCCGGTGCCACTGACGCACGCCTCCGGTCGTCGCGGATGACGTGCCGCCCCGGACCCACCTCGAAGCGAGTTGGGTTCGAGGGGGTTAAGTGTTCGAGG
>NZ_BMOQ01000014.1 GCF_014647155.1 Halarchaeum nitratireducens
AGCTGGGTCAACAGGTTCGGCCCACCGACGTACACCTCGTTTCCATCGACGTTTGCGCGAACCCCTCGGCCTTTGATCGCCTCGAAGTCGGTCGCGTCAGGTGCGGTGAGGTCCTGCTCGTCGGCGGCCTCGCGTATGGCTCGCGCGATCATGTGTTCGGAGTCGCTTTCGACGGCTGCTGCCAGCGCGAGAGCGTCGTCTTCTTCCACGCCCTCGACGGTCGCCATGTCGACGACGCCGTGTTCGCCTTCGGTGAGCGTCCCCGTCTTGTCGAAGATGATGGCGTCCAGGTTCCGCGCCTCCTCCATCGCGATACGGTCCCGGACCAGCATCCCGTTGCGAGCCGCCAATGACGTGTTGATTGCGACCACTAGGGGGATGGCGAGCCCGAGTGCGTGCGGGCAGGCGATGACGAGCACTGTGACGACGCGCTCGATGACCGTTGCGTCGAATGAGACCGCGAGCGTCCACGCGATTGCTGTCACGACTGCCGCCGCGAGGGCGACGTAGAACAGCCAGCCTGCCGCTCTGTCGGCCAGTACCTGTGTCTTGGATTTGCTCTGCTGGGCTTCCTCGACGAGGCGCATGATTCCCGCGAGCGTCGTCTCCTCGCCCGTCGCACCGACGCGCACGCGGAGGCTGCCGTCGCCGTTGATCGTCCCACCGATGACCTCGTCGCCGGGGTCTTTCGAGACCGGTTTCGATTCGCCCGTGATCATGGACTCGTTGACGTCGGAGTCTCCCTCTTCGACGACGCCGTCAGCAGGGACACTCGCACCCGGCCGGACGAGTACGAGGTCGCCCTCGGAGAGTTCACTCACCGGGACCTCCTCAGTGTCGCCGCCGTCGGTAATCCGCTCGGCGGTGTCCGGCATCAGCTTCGCCAGTTCGTCGACCGCACTCGAGGCCCGTCGCACCGACCGCATCTCGATCCAGTGCCCCAGCAGCATAATGTCGATCAGGGTGACGAGTTCCCAGAAGAACGCCGACTGCGTCGGGAAGACCACGCTCGCGAGGCTGTAGACGAACGCGACGGTGATCGCCATCGAGATGAGCGTCATCATCCCCGGCGACCGATCTTTCAGCTCCGGTACCGCCATCTGGAGGAACGGCATCCCACCGTACGCGAAGACGATGACCGCGAAGACGGGGTTGATCCACTCGCTGCCCGGGAACGCGGGGACGGAGAACCCGAGCCACTCCTGCAGCATTTCGCTGTATAGCAGGACTGGGATCGACAGGAGCGTCGAGACGAAGAAGCGCCGGCGGAACATCTGCTCGTGGCCCTTGTGCATCCCGCCATGCCCCTCACCGTGGCCCTCATGGGAACCGTGGTCGTGTCCTTCGCCCTCGTGTCCAGCGTGCTCGTGCTGCTCGTCGAGCACTGTCTCACTCTCCGCAGCAGGGTGTGCCTCTTCTTCCAGTAGGTCCTGTTCTACCCGCTGCTCGTCCGACTCGGCGTCCGATTCATCCTGCTCGCCGTGTTCGTGCTGGTGACTGCTGTCGTCCTGCTGGTGTTCCCCTCCAGGGAGATTCTCATTTGTATCTTTGTGGTCGTCCATAGCCCATATTCTCTGTAGAGGTGGATCCGCTGGCCCCCTGAATCTTCCCCACTGAACTGTACAGCAGGACCAGCGTAGCGAAGCTTCAAAGACAACGGTTGGCCGTTGTCTCGGAGTGGTCCGCGCGATTCTCAGGCGTAAGCGGTGTACCCGGCGTCTTCGACGGCCTCCACGAGAGCTGTGACATTTGCCTCACCATCGACGCTCGCCTGTTCGCTCTCCCTGTCGACGGTCACGTCAGTCACGCCGGATACCTCTTCGAGGGCCTCTTCGACCGTCTGCTCACAGTGACCGCACGTCATGCCTTCCACGATGATCGTCGTCGTCATACAGGGATACACACGGCCTCCTCTCTTTAGCGGATTTCCCCTTCGATCATACTGATATCGTGGGGCTCAAACTTTAGATTCAAAGCGATACCTGCGGCCGTAACGAACTAGACATCGGATGCGCCAGGTGTCAATAGCGAGAAGGCTCAAGTATCGTTGTGACGCTCCCTGTACGTCTTCGCCGCTAAAAAGACATAGAGTGCGCCGATAGCCCGAATGCCCAAGCGGAATCGCTCGTTCCATTCTATCGACTCTGGACGCTCGTACAGGAACGCGGTGGCAAATCTCTGATACAGGTCGGGAAATAAGAGGACTATCGCGCCGAACACGCCGGTAAGATTCATCAGCAACGCGTATGCTCGCCCGTTAAAGAGTGAAAGCGCAGCTATCAGAACACCCTCCGACCGGACTGCTGGACGTATCCACCCTCTCACTGTTCCCTCGTCTGGATTCGAAATCGCGAGTTTCTCGAAGAGCTCGACGATTTCGTCCGGGAACAGCGCTGAGATAGCGCCGAGGACACCGACGAGTGTTCGAATCATACGATATGGTACGACCGATATGGATATAACTCCCACTGCGACGCTACACTATCGAGAACGAGGGGAGTCCGAACAGTAGCGGCTTCGAACCGGGCACGACGCGCAGAGGCCGCTTGTCGAATGGGCGTCCTGAATCCTTATGGATTCGGGGCATACAGGGCGTAGAGGATAGACAGCATCCCGGCTGCGGTGACGAGTGCTGCGACGAATCCTGCTTCGAAGATCGACACCTGGAGGAGTTCGAAGAGGACGCCTTCAAGGAGGCCGCCAAGCCCGACCAATGCGAAGCCGGCGGCGACGTACAGGAGTAACTGCGTGTGATGTCGTTGGTACCCGCGATAGGCCTGATATGCGATGACCAGTGCTAACGCGGTCGTGAACAGTTTGCCGATGACGAATAGCGTGTGGTCCATGATTCAGTCTCCCCGCATTTCCTCGAAGATGGTCGTAATCCGGTCGGCGGGGTCAGGCTGGATGTCGATGTTGACGTCGAAGCCCTCCGCCTGCAGGAGGATTTCGATGCGTTCGAGGCGCGCCTCATACTCGCTGTAGTGCCGTCCCCCGGGGTCGACGTGCGTATACTCCTCGAGGAGGCCCTGCTCGACGAGGCGGGTGACACGGCGCGAGACGGTCGGGCGTGACATGTCACATTCCTCGCTGAGCTCCTTCGCAGACAGGCGGTCGGTCTTCGTCGCCACGAGGATGTCGCGGGCGTACTCGTCGTCGAGTGTCGCGAAGATTTCCGACGGGTCGGCCTCCTCAGTCACACGTCTCTACTCGCGACAGGAGCGTAATATAGCCCGCCGATTTTCTGACCCAGAACGCCGGCTCGCCGTTATATCGTCTCTGCCTCCGTACTGATAGTTGAAGGTGCAATAACTATGTCCACACTCGACTCCGGCATGAATCAGCTCGAGAGCAGAGTCGGCGGTCTGACCGTCGGCGGGAAAGTTCACAGTCTCAGTGCGTGGTTCGTGCTCGCGCTCCGTCTCATGATGGGCTACGCGTTCGCGTACTCCGGGTTCACGAAGATCACCGGCGAGTTCGCCGCGGGCGGTTACCTCACGAACGTCGCGGCGACGAACGGCAACCCGCTCGCGGGGATGTTCGCGTGGATGGGGAGTACGCCGTGGTTCGTCGAGTTCGCGAACGTGGCCGTCCCGTGGGGCGAGCTGTTCATCGGCCTCGGCCTGCTCGTCGGCGCGTTCGTCCGCCTCGCGGCGTTCTTCGGCGCGCTCATGATGCTCATGTTCTACTTCGGGAACTGGGACATGAGCCACGGGTTCATCAACGGGGACTTCGCGTACATGCTCGTGTTCCTCGCGGTCGCCGCGTTCGCCGCGGGCCGCATCCTGGGCCTCGACCAGTACATCGAGAACTACGACGTCGGTGGCGAGACGCTCGTTGAGCGCTACCCCGCCCTCGAATACATCCTCGGCTAACCACGCCGAACTCTCTTCAGGAGTACAATAATGCAAAATCCAATTCAAGCACGCGGGATTCGTTCTCTGGGACTCATCGTCATCGGAGCACTGACGCTAGCCGTCATCATTGGAATGACTCTGACGCACGCTGCTGTTCCAGATACAGTGATGTGGGACTGGCATGACGGGATGTGGAATGATGGTCACATGGCCGGGTGGGGAATATGGAGCTGGGGGATGATGTTGATCGGTTTGCTGTGGATGGCACTTCTGATCGCCCTTCCCGTCTACATCGTCTACTGGCTGACAACGCGGTCGCCATCGGACGGCCCCACCGAGGATAGCGCACTCGCTGTCCTCCAGGAACGGTACGCTCGCGGCGAAATCGACGACGAGGAGTTCGAACGCCGGCGCGCCCGACTCACGCCTGACGGCGGCCGTTACTGACTGTTCTTCCCCTATTCGTCGACTTCCGTCTTCACGACGGTCGCTGGGCGGGTCGTCAATCGAAGGACGCGGTCGGTCACGCTTCCGAGCAAGGCCCGGTATTCTTCCGGCCGGTGTTTCGTTCCAAGTACAAGTAGATCCATATCTTCGGCATCAGCATACCGTACAATCGTCTCAGCCGGTCGGCCGTGCTCAATTGCTTTGACAACATTGACACCGACCTCCTTCGCTTTATATTGGATGTCTGCGATTGTTTCCGTTCCAAGTTCTTCGAGGCCATGTTCTGGGCCTTCGGCTTCATCAACGTACTCGTCACCGCTGTATGCTGTTACGACGTCCTCATCGACTACATACAGAACATGAAGATCGGCATTATGGGCCTCTGCTAGCGCGATAGCATGGGATTCAGCTTCCTCAGAAGCAACTGTCCCGTCAGTCGAGAGCAAAACCGTATCGTACATTTCTCTTTACTTATTGAGACTAGATTATAAAAGCCAGCGCTCTTGGATAGTGGCGTAGCTGGTAACACTTTTTGTAACTTCACAAAGTTTGGAGATTGTCGTCTCTCACGGTTGAAGAGTGGAGGATTTCTATGACGACCAGCTGATGCTAAGCTATTTCCTGTTATGAGTCGTACTGATTAGCATGGGTACCAGACCAACTGACCTCCGGATGGATATTGGTCGTATTGCTGATGAGTCGGTCGCCCGTGTCACGCCTGACGCCACGGTTGCCGAGATCGCTCACACGATGATCTCCCAATCGCGGTGTGCCAGGTACGTGGTCGTCGAAGAATCCGATCAGATCTCTGGTATCATCACCGATCAAGACCTGATTGCTAACCTGCTCACCGAGGAAAGCGAGTTAAGTGTGCTCACAGCCGAGACGAGTGGAGACGACGTACGAGCTGCTGACGTGATGACGCGTGACCCACTTACTGTGCCAGCAGATGCTGAGATTCCAAAAGTCCTGAGACAAATGAACGAAGCGGGTGCTCGACACGTCCCGGTTGTTGAAGACGGGAGCGTTATCGGGATGATCACTCTGGACGATTTAATTACGCATGTTGCTGGTGAGAGCGCACACGTTTCAGCTCAGATGGATAACGTAGCGGGCATCATCCGAACAGAGTCTACGCACGATTGAAACGCTAATTTGGACTCAAAGTTTTTCGTGTTGCTTGTGCTTCCAGAAATAGAGTCAGTTGAGAGAGATTATCGCATGAGGAGCCGTCTAAGGACGTAGTGGAGGATGCCGCCGTGTTCGATATAGGTCACGGCGGCCGGCGTGCCGACCTGTGCTGTGACCGGGAACTCGACAGTCGACCCGTCCGCGCGCTCGGCGATAACGGTCAGTTCGTCCATCACATCGAGCCCGTCATCGAGGCCGTGGATCGTGAAGATCTCAGACCCATCCAGACCGAGAGATTCCCACGAGTCGCCATCATCGAACTGCAGGGGGAGCACACCCATGCCGACGAGGTTGTCGCGGTAGATGCGCTCGTAACTCTCGGCGATGGTTGCGCGAACACCGAGTAGGTCCGTTCCTTTCGCCGCCCAGTCCCGGCTGGAGCCGGTACCGAACTCTTCGCCTGCCATCACGACGAGCGGGACTCCCTCCTCGCGGTAGCGCTGGCTGGCTTCGAACACGGTCGTCTGCTCGTCGGTTGGGTGGTGGATCGTATAGCCACCCTCGACATCGTCGAGCATCTCGTTCTCGATGCGGACATTGGCGAACGTTCCCCGCATCATCACCTCGTGGTTGCCCCGGCGCGCGCCGTAGGTGTTGAACTCGTGCGGCTCAACGCCGTTATCGAGCAGCCACTGGCCGGCAGGGAGGTCAGATCCGAAGGGGCCAGCAGGGCTGATGTGGTCGGTCGTAACGGTATCGCCGAGTGTCAGCAGGCAGCGTGCATCCTCAATATCGGCGACGCCGGGTTTTTCGAGGGGGAAGTCCTGGAAGAACGGCGGCTCTCGGATGTATGTCGAGTTGTCGTCCCACTCGTAGACGTCACCTGTGGGCGCGTCGAGAGCAGCCCACCGCTCGTCACCCTCGAACACAGAGGCATACTTCTCCTCGAACATCTCAGGAGAGACGTTCTCGTGGATTGCTGCCTGCACGTCCGCTGCGTCGGGCCAGATGTCCGCCAGATACACCGATCCCCCCTCCTCGTCGGTGCCTAGCGGCTCGTTCTCGAGGTCGACGTCCATCCGCCCTGCGAGGCCGTAGGCGACGACGAGCGGCGGGCTCGCGAGGTAGTTCGCGCGGATCTTCGGGTGAATACGCGCCTCGAAGTTCCGATTTCCGGAGAGGACGCTCGTCGTCCAGAGGTCGTGGTCGTCGATCGCTTGCTCGATGGGATCGGGAAGTGGTCCGGCGTTCCCGATACAAGTGGTACAGCCGTAGCCGACGACCGCGTACCCGAGCTCTTCGAGATACGGAAGCAGGCCCGATTCCTCGAGGTACTGCGTGACGACGCGACTGCCGGGTGCGAGACTCGTCTTGACGTACGGCGGGACATCTAAACCTTTCTCGACGGCGTTCTGGGCAAGCAGACCAGCAGCGATCATCACCGACGGGTTCGAAGTGTTCGTACAGCTCGTGATGGCGCTGACGAGGACGTCTCCGTGTCCAATTTCCACTGTCTCACCGTCGAGGTCGACCTCAACGCGTTTGGTTAACGGGTGCAGTTCCGATTCGGGTTCGACCTGAACACCGCCGTCGGTCTCCGCACCAGCTGCATCACCTTCGCCGAGCCACCGCTGTAGGGCGTCTTCGTCGACATCATCGAGGTCGTCTTCGAACTCCCCGTGGAGAAGTCCCCGGAAGCTCTGTTTCACGTCCCCCATCGGAATCCGGTCCTGTGGCCGCTTATGTCCGGCGAGACTCGGCTCAACAGTCGAAAGATCGAACTCGACCACCTCGGTGTATTCCGGTTCCTGTTCTCCGAATAGCCCTTGCGCTTCGAGGTACTCGCGAACAAGGTCGATGTGGGCGGGGTCACGCCCGGTGAGTTCGAGATACTCGAGCGTCTGCTCGTCGACCGGGAACATACTGATCGTCGAGCCCTGTTCGGGCGCCATATTGGCGATCGTGGCCCGGTCGGGGACTGTGAGATTCTCCACACCAGGACCGAAGAATTCGACGAACCGGTCGACGACGCCGACCTCGCGGAGCCGTTCGGTGATGTGGAGCACGAGATCCGTCGCCGTCGCGCCCTCGGGTAATTCGCCTTCGAGGCGGACGCCGACGACCTCGGGAAGTTTCATCGTGACCGGCTGACCGAGCATTGCCGCTTCCGCTTCAATGCCGCCGACGCCCCAGCCGACCACACCGATGCCACCGATCATTGGGGTGTGGCTGTCCGTGCCGACGAGTGTGTCCGGCAGGAGCCATTTCTCACCGTCTCGCTCGCGGGCGTGGACGACCCGGCCCAGATGCTCGAGATTCACCTGGTGGACGATGCCGGTCCCCGGCGGGACGACGTTGAAGTTCTCGAAGGCGTTCTGCGCCCACTTGATCGCGCGATACCGTTCGGCGTTGCGCTCGTACTCCAGTTCGACGTTCTTCTCGTAGGCGTCCTCGGAGTCGAAGTAGTCGACTTGGACGCTGTGGTCGATTACGAGATCAATAGGGATCTCTGGTTCGACCAGAGTCGGGTCCCGATCTTTGCGGTCGACTTCGGATCGAAGGGCCGCCAGGTCGACAACTGCGGGCACGCCAGTGAGATCCTGTAGGACGACTCGTGATGGAGAGAACGGAACCTCTGCGTCCGGTACGTCTGGCTTCCAGCCAGCAGCATTCTTGACATCCGCTGCAGTAACAGTTTCGCCGTCGGCGTTCCGGAGCACCGACTCAAGCAGAATACGGATGCTCACAGGGAGCGTGTCGAGGTCACAGAGCCCCTGCTCTTCGAGTGCTCGAAGATCGGCCATCTTGTACGTCGTCCCGTCGACGTCGAGCTCGCGGACGGCATCGAACGGAAGTGTATCAGTCATAGTATCTACACCTGGGATTGGCAGTCGTATCAATCCCTCTCCGAATCCGATTCGACGAGAATCGGGATTTGTTACGCAGAGGCATCGTATCCAGCGTCTTCGACCACAGTCACAAGCTCATCCCGTTCAGCGGACCCCTCGACCGTCGCGGATTCTGAGTCACGATCCGCAGTAGCAGACGTAACCCCCTCAACTTCTTCGAGTGCCTCTTCGACGGTCTGCTCGCAATGTTCACAGGTCATTCCTTCGACGGTGATTGTCTGAGTCATATCCATTCGTAGATAGGGGCGAGTATTCTATGTGGTTTTCTGCTTAGAATCCAATGTTGTCGCAGCCCTGGATCACCGATTTCGAAGGTGTGTTGTGGGCAACAATAATGTATCCTGCGAGACGAAGCGGTCGTATGCGCAATTTGGATGAAACCGACTTAGAAATCCTCTCGTTACTCGCTGATGACGCCCGCCGCCCGTTCAGCGATATTGGCGAGGAGGTCGACTTGTCGGGGCCAGCCGTGTCTGACCGGGTAAAGCGATTACAGGAAGCTGGCATCATTAACAACTTCACGATTGACGTCAACCGGGCTCATCTCCGAGCTGGTGTACCGGTATTTATTCAGGCCGAAATCGGCTCAGCGTCGTTGGAGGCCGCCCGCGAGCGGGCTCGAGAGTCAGATGGCGTTGAACACGTCTTCACGACCTCCGAAGGAGATCTTTGGTTCTATGCCCGTGTTGAAGCCCAGAACGTACGTCAGTGGGTAGATGGACTCTTTAACGAGATCGATGTAGCAGATTACACCGTCACGCTAATTGACGAGCTTGAATGGACGCCGTCCGTTGATGGCGTCGAATTTGCACTCACCTGTGCTGAATGTAACAATACCGTTGATAATCAAGGTGAAACGACGAGAATCGACGGAGAGATCTATCACTTCTGTTGTCCGTCCTGTCTCACACGGTTCGACGATCGGTATCAGCGACTCGAAGAGGGAGCGTAACGCTGTCTTTGGAATCCAAATTTTCCTGCAGTCGAAACCCCGCCTCTCGAAGCAGTAAATCGCCTAAACCTAGACCCCGTATAGTAGAATAAGCATGACAAGCCAAACAATCCATCTTGATATCACGGGAATGTCCTGCGCCAACTGTTCGGCGACGATCCAGGACACTCTCGAATCGCTCGACGGGGTATCGGAGGCGGATGCGAACTTCGCCACCGACGAGGGTTCCGTCACCTACGACCCTGAAGAGGTATCGCTCAAAGAAATCTACGACGCGATCGACGAGGCCGGGTACGGCGCAGTCTCTGAGACGGTAACGATTGCCATCTCCGATATGACCTGTGCCAACTGCGCCGAGACCAACCAAACCGCTCTTGAAAATATTCCGGGCGTCGTTAATGCGGAGGTCAATTACGCAACCGACGAAGCACAGGTCACCTACAATCCTGCGGAAGTATCTATTGGTGCGCTGTACGATGCTATCGAGGAGGCTGGCTACTCGCCCGTCCGCGAAGATGGTGCCGACGAAGAGTCGGGCCAGGACGCACGAGATGCCGCCCGTCAAGCCGAAACTCGGAAGCAACTCAGGTTGACCCTCTTTGGGGCAGTGTTATCGGCACCGTTGCTCTTCTTCCTCATCGACAATTATCTGCTCGGTGGCGCGATCGTCCCTGAAGCCGTCTTCGGTGTGGAACTTGGCTGGGTTGAGTTCCTCCTCGCCACGCCGGTACAGGCGATCCTCGGCTGGCCGTTCTATAAGAACTCGTACAAGGCGATCGTGAAGAACGGCCGCGCCAATATGGACGTGCTGATTGCGATCGGTTCAACAACGGCCTATCTATACTCTGTGGCAGTCCTTGCTGAACTCATTGCAGGTGGACTTTATTTCGACACGGCAGCCCTCATCCTCGTGTTCATCACGTTGGGTAACTATCTCGAAGCTCGGTCGAAGGGCCAAGCGGGTGAGGCCCTCCGAAAGCTCCTCGAAATGGAAGCCGAAACGGCGACCATTGTCCGCGAGGACGGCAGTGAAGAAGAAGTTCCACTCGAAGAGGTCACAACTGGTGACCGGATGAAAATTCGTCCAGGTGAGAAGATTCCCACAGACGGTGTCGTTGTCGACGGTCAGTCTGCCGTCGACGAGTCAATGGTCACTGGCGAATCTGTGCCTGTCGAGAAAGAGGAGGGCGATGAGGTCGTCGGCTCGACGATTAACGAGAACGGCGTCCTTGTCGTGGAGGCGACGAAGGTTGGAGAAGACACGGCCCTCCAACAGATCGTCCAGACAGTCAAGGAGGCCCAGTCGCGCCAGCCCGACATCCAGAATCTCGCCGACCGCATCTCCGCGTACTTCGTGCCTGCGGTCATCGCGAACGCCCTTCTCTGGGGTGTCGTCTGGTTCCTGTTCCCCGAGGCTCTCGCTGGCTTCGTCGACTGGCTCCCGCTGTGGGGTCAGGTTGCTGGCGGCCCGGCCCCGGTCGGTGGGACCGTTTCAGTCTTCGAGTTCGCGATAATTGTCTTCGCGTCCTCGATCCTCATCGCCTGTCCCTGTGCGCTGGGGCTGGCGACGCCCGCAGCGACGATGGTCGGGACGACGATTGGTGCCCAGAACGGCGTCCTGTTCAAGGGCGGTGACATCCTCGAACGCGCAAAAGACGTCGACACGGTCGTCTTCGACAAGACGGGCACCCTCACGGAGGGTGAAATGGAACTCACCGACGTGGTCGTCTTTGATAGCGATGGAAATGTGGTGACTGACGGTGGCGAGCCGACCCCAGATGGTGGACAGCTCAGCACCCGTGAGCGCCTCTCAGAGGATGATGTGCTTCGACTGGCGGCGATAGCTGAAAGCGGCAGCGAACACCCGCTCGCCCGTGCAATCGTCGAAGGGGCCGAAGAACGCGGCCTGGACGTGACTGAGCCTGACGACTTCGAGAACGTTCCGGGCCACGGGATCAAAGCAGTCATTGGTGACAGCGAGGTGCTGGTCGGCAACCGCAAGCTGCTGCGGGACAACGGGATCGACCCCTCTCCCGCTGAGGAGACGATGGAACGCCTCGAGAACGAGGGGAAGACGGCGATGCTGGTCGCCTACGAGGGGGAGCTCGTGGGTGTGGTCGCCGACGCCGACACAGTGAAGGAAAGCTCCAAGCAGGCTGTCACAGCACTCCAAGAGCGGGGAGTTGACGTGATGATGATTACGGGCGACAACGAGCGAACTGCCCGTGCGGTCGCTAAACAGGTGGGTATCGACCCGAAGAACGTCCGCGCAGGAGTCCTTCCTGAGGACAAGTCCAACGCGGTCGACAGTATTCAAGACGAGGGCCGGCAGGCGATGATGGTCGGTGACGGCGTCAACGACGCTCCGGCACTCGCGGTCGCACACGTCGGGACAGCAATCGGCTCCGGCACCGACGTCGCCATCGAAGCTGCAGACGTCACGCTGATGCGAGACGACCCGCTCGACGTGGTAAAGGCGATCCGAATCTCAGACGCGACACTCCAGAAGATCAAACAGAACCTCGTGTGGGCGCTCGGTTACAACACGGCGATGATTCCGTTAGCGTCGCTCGGCCTCCTCCAGCCCGTGCTCGCTGCAGCAGCAATGGCGTTCTCGTCGGTGTCGGTGCTGACGAACAGTCTCCTGTTCCGGCGGTACACCCCCGATCACGACTACAAGCTCTTCGGATTTCTTCGCTAACCGTCACCTCTAGATCAATGTCGAATATTTCCCGGCACACGGTTCGAAGGTACCTCGTCGAGACAGCCAGTAGCGAACCGACATACCTCCGGGCTCGCGAGATTGCCAGCGACCTCGACGGATCTCCCAAGGCAGTCGCGCAGTATCTCAGCCAGCTCCAGGACGAACTCACAATCGTTTCACTCGAACAGTGGGGGCGCTCGAAAAGCACGACGTGGCGATTGGAGGTGAACGGGTCGTGAGTACTGTCACCCGCCGCGTCGAGACTGTCCTTCCGGAGACCGGCTCACGCGAGTGGTGGGCGCTGTACCTGCTGGCCCCGCTCGTCCTCCTCGGTGGGGGCATCCTCGTGTTTCCGACGTTGGTCTACGACCGGTTCATCTGGCAGTATCTCTGGGGACCAGTCGTCGCCGATGCGGCCGGTCAGCCAGTCACGCACGAGGGGGTTCGTGCTGTCCAGGGCTACAACGCGGTGAACACGGTAATCTACCTCGCGGCAGTCGTATACAGCCTCCCCGGACTACGTGCGTATCTCGACCAACTCGACGTCACGTTCGACGCACGACTGGCCTACGGGTTCGCTCCGATCATCATCGCAGGTGGGGCGATGCGCGCCCTCGAGGATCTCGGGCTGCTCGGGGACTACGCGGTGTGGTTCATCACGCCATCGATTTACATCGTCGTCACCGCTGTCACCATCCTCGCGCTCGGTGTCGGTGCACTCTTGCGTGACCAAAATATCGGATCTATCCCGCTAACAGTCGGGCTCGTCGGGTCGGTGTGGGCTGTCGGGGCCGTCTGGTGGGCTGTTTGGCACGGCCTCTCGACATCGACCCCACTCCGCCTATGGGTTCCTGTCGCGACGACGGGGATAGCGCTCGGCGTAACCGCACTCTACTACTGGGGCGCGAGTTTCGTCAATATCACACACCTTCGACACCCGCTAATTCTGCTGGCCGTTTTCGGCCAGTTGTGGGACGCTGCGCAGAATCTCATCGGTGTGACGTTCCTCGGCTACTCCCCAAAGCTGGTCGTGACGAATCTCGTGTACCAGGCGACTGGATTCTCCGGATCGACGTTCGTGCTGAAACTCGTCGTGACTGTCGGCATCGTGTGGTATCTCGCCGATGCGAAAGAGGAGATGAATCACACGTGGTGGTGGCTTATGACGTTCTTCATCGGAGCGATCGGACTCCCGATGGGCGTTCGTGGGTCACTTCGGATGCTGTTGGGAGCTTAACGATGGCCTCAAAGATTGGCAAAAACCGATGACACGAACGTCCAAAATTGCGGTAATAGGTGGAGGGATGGCCGGGCTTGCAGCAGCTGCTGGATTCGACGACGCTGGATTCGTCGTCGAACTATATGAGCGGCAGTCCTACGATAGCAAACGCGTTAATTGCGGAGAAGCGATGACAGCGGTATCGAAGATCCCACTTGAGCCGACTGTAGAGAACGGCTTTCTCAATCCGCTGCCAGCGATGGAAGTGGAGGTGTATGACGGAATCGACGCCGATCGCCACCGCACTGGAGCCGGCACCTTTCCTGCTGCGGATACATATATAACGGACCGAAATGTCGTTGAGCAGTCCTGGGCAGAACAACTCTCAGAGAAGGGTGTTGACATCCACGAAAACCAGTCTATCACACGGACAGATTTCCACGAGTTCACCGATGAGTATGATCTCGTCGTTGATGCAACCGGTCAGCCATCACTCTCTAGTAAAGCGCTCGGAACAACCAACGAGTATTCAGGATATATGGTAGCGCTTAACAGTGATGTCGAAGGGGACTTCACCGAGTTGTACCCGAACAGCCGGATAATTCTGGAGAACTATACAGGGTACTCGTGGGCATTCCCGAAGACATCGCAACGAGCCAACGTTGGTATCGGCTGGACGGTCAGTGACCGGCCTAGTGATTATATGAAGGCATTGAGGGAAGCCTGTAAGCGGAATGGGTGGCCAGTCCCGTCGCAGGAACGGACGAACGTCGCAATCATTCCCGAGGGACCAAGCCTTGATCCCGACAGAACCTATCTACCGGAGCATTCCGTCGTACGGGTGGGTGATGCTGCAGGTATCGCAAACCGACTCACCGGAAAGGGGATCTCACAGGCCGTTGAATCGGGATTCTTGGCCGCAGAGTTGGCTAACAGCGGCCAATTACACAATTTTCCTGACAGTTTATATCAGAGGATGAAAACGGAGTACATTTTCGCCACAGTTGTGAGATACTTTCTTGAAACTCGTAATCCCAAGGTTCTGGGAGCAGCAATTCGTGCCGCTGCCGGGATCGATATTGAAGACGTTGACCGGTCTCCGAGTACAGTTCTACTGCGTCTCCTCCGCCACCCTGTTTTGTTTGCCCGTATTTTCTCGAGACGACGAGTTTTAAACCGTGTCTATGGAGGAATGACTAACCAATGGGAGTTGATTAATTGACATCCGCTCGAGTTAAATTCTCAGAATCTGTTAGCTACTGGGAGGATCGGTAAGTACAGAGGATTAAATCAGCAAATGGAGTCCCTCAAGCGAATTTTCCGAGATCCAGAATTCGGTGGGCTCGGCTTCATCAGTGTTCCCGCTTACACGCCCCAGCACACAATCAGTCCGTAGAGGGTGACCGAATTCCTTCTTGAGAATCATCCAACTCACCTCGGATATCCGCGTTCCTGAAATGAGCCCCGACTCTTAGAAATCACGAACACCATCAATCTTTTTTACTACATCTGACAAAATCAGCCGTGAGGTGAAGTATGCCATGTCAACTCAATCCATCCGTACGAATTTTCTCGGAACCGAGACGTCGTTCTCGGTCTCGGGAGCCTGGTTGTCGTATTGGATCCTGCTGCTCCGGCTGACCGCCGGGTGGTGGATGCTCCACGCTGGCCTTGACAAAATCTGGGCGTGGCCCTTCGACGCCAGCTGGTTCGTCGGCGGAGCCGCTCAGGGCACGATTCTCGCCCCCTTCGTCACGCCGTTCAGCGACGGCATCCTGTTGGCGTTCGTCAACGTGGCGGTACCGCTTGGGCAAACCGCCATCGGTCTCGGGCTGATACTCGGTGTCCTCACGAGGACCGCCGCCTTCTTTGGTGCCTTCATGATGCTGTTCTTCTACTTCATCAACGGCTACGGTGGCGGCTGGGCCAACGGTATGGTCACGGGTGAACTCCTTGGGATCATGGTCTTCGGAACCATTGTGGCACTTGGAGCGGGCGGCGTCCTGGCAGTCGATAACCGCCTGCGTGAGATGGAACTGTTCGAGAACACGCGATTACGGAAACTCCTCGGGTGACTACCAATGAGTGACTTATCAACGGCAGACCAAATCGCCATGTACGTCGGCGGTGGCCTGGTTGTCTTGGGCGTCGTCGTGATCGGCCTGCTCGACATGCTACTGGGAGCCGGGCACCCAGTCGATAGCGAGGGAGCAATCGAACACGCTGCAGTGGTCCCCATCGACATTAGGGCGGGCATCATCCTGCTCGGCTTGGTGATTTGGGGACTCGTCGCCGTTTACAAGTTTGCCGCAGGGTCGGCACCGTCGGGATCGACTACGGGCCAAACCCCATCCGGCATGGACGACTAGTTCAACAACTCAGTCCGTGGAGTCATTTGCCAGTTAACTTTTCGCGTTGCTCGCACTAACGTCCATCTGATGCACCTAAACGTGAAGACAAACACGATTTTTAGGAGTAGCCCTGTCGTTTCTTGGTTTTCCTTCTGGTCAGTACGCGCGCTTTATTCAGCAGAACGAACTTAACACTCTTTGGTTTGGTAGAAGAAACGGGGATTAATACGCAATTAGAATTTCCAAATTTAAGACTGAAATTAGTATATTACAAATAATATTTCAATATAGCCTTGACTTCCGATTCTGGTTTGTCTTTCGAAGAAAGGTGTACGGGTGTTTTTTCAATTCAGCTGTCCTTCGGTTAATCGTTAGAACGGGGTAATCTGCTTCCTCGATCACTTGAGCTGCGACGCTTCCCTGTAATAGCCGACGAATGCCAGTCAATCCTCGTGTCCCCATTGTAACAAGGTCGATGTCAGTCACCTCAGTGTATTTGAGAATCTCCTGCTGAGGTTGACCAAAGCTCAACGTAGTTCGGACAGGAACGTCCAAGGTCGCTGCCTTCTCCGTAATGTCCTCCAAGAGCCGAGTTCCCCGCTGTTCCCAAGAGTCAGTGACCTCTTCCCACGTGAATCCAGGCCGACTCGAATAGGACTGTTCGGAAATGATAAAAAGTCCATGTAGGGTTGCATCATACCGTTTAGCAATTTGTAGCCCATGTTTGAAGGCCACAGATGCCTCGTCGTATCCATCCGTAGGCACGAGAATATCTGTGAACTGACTAGTAGATAACTCTCCTACCGGATCAGAGGGATCCATATCAGGTATCGTCAAGACAGGAAGAGAGATATTTTGAATGATGTGGCTGGAGACGTCTCTCCGGAGAATTCGTGCTAATCTAGTCTGTGTAGGTTTCTGGTGGACAAGCAAATCGATATCATTCTCCTCAGCGTATTCCCGAATAACACCTGGAGAGTGCCCACTATCCACTGCTGGTATCACATTGAGTCCGAGCGAGTGGGCCTGATCCACCACGGGTTCAATTACCGCTGCTGCGTCCCATTCCTCTTGTTTAGTGACTTGATCGGATTCCACCTCCGTGCGTTCCTCATCTTGAATATATAACACGTGGAGAGCCGCATCATACGTTTCTGCAAGTGATAGGCCATATTGGACCACTGAGTCCCTTATATCAGCTCCGTAGAGTGGAATGAGGATCTGGTTGTACAGGTTGATGTCCGCACCTTCTCGAACTTCTAGATGGCTGGGGGAGTTCATACATATCTATACGTAACGACGATTTACCGTGCTTTCTGTTAAGAATCGAAACCGGGAGAACAGTCTCTGGGGTGGTGACTTGAGGCTTTTATCGCAAGTAACTCGCTATAGCACGTCTATTTCGAAAAGAGTGGAGACGTCGTTTGGAGTCGCATCAGTTCGACGAGAGCGTATTTCCCACAGTTTCGAGGAGTGAAGTGTCGGAGTCGGTGCGACGAGTCATGCTCTGGGTCATGTTGGGCGCAATTTAAGGCCGATATGCTCGTTGACGGAAAACCGTCACGGCAGCACCCTCGACCGATGAGGGTCGCCACATAGAGACGAATACGGGACTCTGACCTTTGGGGTTTCCTCCTCAGAACTGAAAGTCACCTTCCCCGTCGTGCTTGAATCCGTTCTCAATACACAGGAAAGGTCGACGTACAATTGAATACTTCCGAGCCAAGTGACGAGCATATGGAACGGGCCGTAACTCGTCGCGAACTACTACGGGTCGGTGCGACGACAGTCGCACTCGGAACCGCCGGTTGTTTGGGGTCATCGAGTGGGGATGAGTGGGATATCGAGGGAACGCTAGCGGTGACGAACGCCCAACAATACAGTTCACCAGGCTGTAGCTGTTGTGGAAAATATGCGTCGTACCTGCGGGAACAGCTCGACACGACGCTCGGGGAAACCGAAACCGAGGACGTGACGGATCTCAAGCGCCAACACGGTATTCCATCGGATCTACAGAGCTGTCACACACTCGTCCTCGACGAGTACGTCGTCGAAGGACATGTTCCTGCCGAGGTTATCGCGACGATGCTCGAGGAAGAGCCGGCGATTGACGGCATCGCGTTGCCCGGGATGCCGGCTGGATCGCCGGGGATGGGCGGGACGAAGTCCGACACATTCACCGTCTACAAACTCGGCGGCGGAAAGACAGGTGACGTGTACACCGAAATCTGAACAGAAAACACCTGGTCAAGATACTTTGGGACGGCAGTCGACACCCTAAACAATGATTCGACGACTCCTCCACGATCTCGGATACGTGCTTGCATACGTCCTTTTCCTCGGCGCGAATACGCCAGAATCGGTCGTTACCCGTCTTCGCATCGCCTATCGCCTTGTCGGTGTCCGGATCGTCGAGACGCCACAGGTTGATTCGGTCGAACGGACGATCTTCCTGTGTCCGTACCGAAATCTGGGCACTACGTGGGTTAGGGAGAAGTGGATCTGTCACGACATCCTGGACCGCGTCGACGACGGATACGTGACGTATCTCCGACGGCACAAGGGAATCGACTACCAGCGTCCTCGCGGGTGTGCCGACCTCGCGTACTGCGACGAATCCGAGTACTGCTATTCGGAGGTTTCCGAACTCGAGTAGGTGGCCGATGGATCAGAGTACTCTCCGCCACCGAATCACCGACCAGTTTTCTTACCGCGGCGAGCGAGCCGATATCTGGCGGGCGTTCGACCTCCTGTTCGATACTGACGAGTTCCTCAATCTCGGCTACTCGGAGTGGTACCAGCCACATATAGCCGGTTCGAGTCAACGTCGCCTCGTCACGGAAGTCGGCTCAAGGGTCGCGTCGCATCTACCCACAACCGACGGAGTGCGCCTCCTCGATGTCGGCTGCGGTCGGGGGGGTCCAGCCCTCCACCTCGCCTATCAGTTCGGCTTCAACGTCACTGGTGTCGACCTCGTTCCGTACAACATCCAGATGGCAACCGAGAACGCACGGGGTAAGCACCTCGATTCCGAGTTCATCATCGGTGACGCGACACAACTCCCGTTTACCAGGGACTCGTTTACCGCGTGTACAGCCATCGACGCACTCGTATACCTCCCCGAGCGGAATCGCGTTTTCGCTACAGTCGCAGATACCCTCGAACCCGAGGGGGTTCTCGTAGTCTCCGATCTCGTGATGCAGTCAGACGTGACTGAAACGGAACGGAGATTGGTCGATTCATTTGCGGATGCGTGGGATATGCCGTCCTTGGGTACTGTTGAAGGATACAAAGCTGCTCTCGACGAGACGAGCTTTGAGCTCAAAGCGGTCGAAGATATCACGAAACACAGCGTCGGACGCTTCCGAAAGTGGACGACGCTGTACCTCCAGCTACTCACGAGCCCGCTCCGGGCTCTCATTGAACGACTGTTAGGAGCGTATGATCTCGATCCCCCAGCGATTACTGAGCAGGTACGGAAGGCTCACCACGCGCTGCCGTTCCTGCGACACGTTATCTTCGTTGCGGAACTAGAGACTACTTGACTGCTACTTGCACGGCGCAAGAAAGAATCGGATCGTCACGTCGACGCTTGAGCATCCACGAATTTGGATGGACCTGTGGGGTCTTCACTGCTCGTGATTGTCGTGTGGTGGATCGTGACCCATAGGTTTAGAATTGGTTCAGACTCCAGTATTTATATAGGACACAGATAGGAATCCGTTGGTATACTCGAACGATAGTTCGGGATTGTGAGGTACTAACCGTTGATTGTGGAGTCAGAAAAGCCAAACCGTGCAGCACGGCTCAAATCGCTATGTATCCCGACTTTGGATTGCTAAGAACAAATTGCTTGATTCAGGCCCTCGTACCATTGATGTGGGGTGAAACCGAATGGCAACTGATCCAGTCTGTGGAATGGACGTCGATGAAAGTGATCCGGCGGCCACAGCTGAGTACGACGGTCAGACGTACTACTTCTGTGCCGAGGGCTGCAAGGAGACGTTCACCTCGACACCGGAGGAGTACGTCTAACCGTCACACCCCACACCTGCGTCGTAGCTCCCCCACACCCACCCCCATTCCGCCTTTCGATGACCCAACCAGAACTTGACGACACGGATCGCGAAATCCTCCGTCTTTTAGCGGAGAACGCGAGACGACCCTACAGCACTATTGCTGAGGCTGTAAATCTTTCACCCCCGTCCGTTTCAGCACGCGTCCGTCAGTTGGAGCAAGAAGATGTCATTCGTCGATTCACCGTTGATCTCGACCTCACACAGTACGAAAACCGGATACACGTCATGGTACGCCTCCAGCCTGAGCTCGGAAAGACGGATTCTCTTCGAGAATCGATCCTCGAGACCCCAGCCGTAGAACACGTATTCACAACTGCGGAGCGCGAAATCGTAGCTGTTGCGACGCCGCCGCGGAATACAGTCGGAAACTGGGCGCAGCAATATCTACCACTGACTGACGTGCGGCGATACGACGTACAACTGCTGTCGAACGCTGCTCAATCAGCGTATGCCGAGGGGACTGAATCCGCACTCAAATGTGCAAATTGCGGAACCACTGTCGGTGAAGACGGACTAGCCACCCGTGTCGGTGGTTCACTCCAGCAGTTTTGCAGTGAGAACTGTGAAACAACGTATAGGGAACAGTATACAGAAAGTCAAGAGAAATCTGATGCTTAGAGTCTAGCATTAGCTGTATACTCAATTCCTGATTGCTTACGAGTTTGCTGCAAATAGTTTTGATTTGAAACAGTAATCGCAGTGAATTAGAAGCGTGTGTATACACCTATGGAAGCGTCCACAACCACCAAAGGAGAAGCTACAAGCAACAAGGTACTCGTCCGTGCTAATGAGATTGAAAAAACGTACGGATCGAGTTTTCCATTTACGCGGTCAGTGACCGTCCTCACCGATGCCGATCTCGAAATTCGGACGGGGGAAATCGTCGGGATCGTCGGCGCGAACGGGTCGGGCAAATCCACGCTCATGAACATCCTCGTCGGTGTCCTCGAACAGGATTCCGGAACAGTCGAACGGACGGGAACCGTTGGCTGGTGTCCACAGGAACCACTGCTTTACGACCGCTTGACGGTCGGAGAGACGTTCCGACTGTTCGGTTCCGGATACGGAATGACCGCCGAAGAAATCGACGAGGCCAAACACCGCTTGGCGTCGAAACTCGATTTCGAGCAGTACCTTGACTACCGAATCGACCAACTCAGTGGTGGAAACCGGCAGAAAATCAATCTCAGTATCGCCCTGATGCACGATCCGGACATCCTCATGCTGGACGAGCCCTACACTGGATTCGACTGGGAAACGTATCTCACGTTCTGGGATCTCGCCGAGGAACTCGCTGCCGACGGAACAGCTGTCACGATGATTTCACACCTGATCGAAGAGCAAAGTCGTCTCGACCGCATCTATGAGGTTCGTGACGGACAGGTCTACGACGTGACTGACCAGGAAGGCGAGACTGATGCAACGGCCAGTGAACGGGGGGAAGAGACCGATGAATAGGGTTTGGACGGGGATTCGGGCGAACGTCTCCACCTTCCTCAGAACCCCCCTGAATGTTGTCCTAGCACTTCTCCTTCCGATTGTCGTTATCGAAGGCTGGGGACAAGCAATGGCTGGGTTACCAAGTATGCCGACGGTCGAGGCGATTCCGATCGAGCTAGGTCGCCTTCTCGGAGCGATATTCGGGGTCGCCATCATTGCCGGCCTGATGGGACTCGCGCAGATGATTAGTGCGCGTGCAGCCGATCGGCGACTCGTTCAGACAGGCTATCCACCCCGAACACTGCTTGCGACTCGATTAGCGGCGCTCGGAGGAGTGACCGTTGTCGTGGCTGCCGTAAACTACGGCGTTCTCTGGCTGACGATTTCACCGGGAGCCCCTGTCCTGACGTTCGTATTCCTCGTACTTGCCGGCCTCGTCTATGCGTTTCTTGGCGCACTCGTCGGGGCGCTCCTTCCACGACTGTTCGAAGGCTCGCTCGTCGTGGTGTTCCTTGCAATGATGGATGCGTTCCTCAGTGGCGACAGTCCGCTGGCCGCCGACGTTCCCGAGTTCGTGGAATACTTCCCGCTCTATCATCCAAAGGAACTCCTTCAGGAGGCGATGTTCCAAGGCACATATACGACGGGTGATCTCGGCTTCGTCGCCGGATACCTGCTAGTCCTGCTTGTACTCGTCACCGCAGTGTTCGGAGTGACGATGCGCACCAGTGGTGGGTGGTCCGCATGAGTCGTACGACAACGGCGTTCACAATCGGCATCAAAGAACAGGCGCGAAACTACGTCCTCGTCGCTCTACTGGTCGTCCTACCGGTCTCGTTCATCACGTTGGCGTTCGCAGTCACCCAGGACGTCGAGATGCCGGTTCGGACGCTCGTCGACGGTGAGACGGTGACGGTCATGCGAGGGATGCCTGAGGTCCACGGCGTGATTATGACGCCGATTACGAGCGCCCTCATCGCCGGACTCGCCGGGTTGTTCCTGATGCGAGAAGCCAAAGACACGGACGGTCGTCTGGCAGTCGCCGGCTATCGTGCACGACAGGTAATCACTGCCCGGTTTGGGGTTCTCGCAGCAATTACTCTCATCGTCACCGGTGTCTCAGTTGGTGTGATGCTCGTCGATTTCCAGCCTGAGCATCTCTGGTGGTTCGTCGCAGCGATGCTCGTCGTCTCGGTCACGTATGGTCTCATCGGGATGCTCGTCGGGGCCGTTTTCGACCGCCTAGCCGGGATGTGGCTAATGCTGATTCTCCCGATGCTCGATATCGGACTCTTCCAGGATCCGCTGTTCATCCAGTCCGAGCCCGAATGGTGGATGAAACTACTCCCCGGCTATTGGCCCGTCCGTGTGATGGTCGATACCGGACTCACAACGGACGTAGATACGACTCTCTCATTGGTGTGGGCTACTGGATACCTCCTCCTCGTAGCTGTCCTCACAATCGGCGTCTACTACCGAATTACACAGGAGAAGTAAGATCAGGCCAGTAGACTACTTACTCCGGTAACTGTAGGGGAGAAGACCCAAACAGCACTATATCCAGCTTCGCTCAATTGGATAGTTTGACTCGGATTTCACTACGACCGTCTGATCGGGCAAACGGTTCGGTGGACTCTGGTTGCTGCTGTGTCCCTCGTTCTCTGGGCACCGATGAGTGCGGCTTACGTTCCGCGGAGAAGTGCCGCGGCGTAGGAACAGGTCTTCGAAGGACTCCTGAGCGAGGGACCTCAGGCGTGTAGAAATGGCGACGACACCGCGCCTTACCGAGATGGGTCTTCACTCCCAGTCTCCAACCGTTCACGACGCTTCTGGAACTCTTCTTCGTCGATCTCGCCTCGTGCGTAACGACGTTGGAGGGTTTCCATAGCGGAATCGTCACTCTCTGGAGGTGCATCGCCTCGACCCATTGCCCAGTAGAGGAAGCCGCCGACCAGCCCCAGCATCCCGAGTGCCCCGCCGACGAACGGCAGCCCACCGAACCATCCACCGTTCCGGCCGTGCATCATCCCTGGACCCATCATTCCGCCATCGGTACTCCCACTGCCGTCGACGTCCGAGCCGACGGCAACGGCGCCGTTCTGGACGATCGTTTCGCTGTCTGGGACCTCGCCGTCCGGGATCGGGCTGTCTTCAGCTGGACCGCCAGGGCTACCAACGACGATGCGACCGACCATGCCGACCGTCTTGTGAGGGATGCAGTAGTAGTCGTACGTTCCGGGCACCTCGAACGTGTGCTCGAAGCTCCCCTGCGAGATGGTCCCGCTGTCGAAGGCGGTGGCGTCGGCGGGAACGCGGTCCGGATAGGCCGTCGCCGAGTGAGCTCCGGCTGCTATCTCGAAGCGGACGGTCGTGCCAGGTTCGACGTGGAGCCCGATCGGGTCGAAGTAGTTGTTGCCCATCTTCACGACGGGCGTCTCCTGTGCGGCGACTGGTTGGGTGAATCCCGCACTCGCGACTGTGCCAGCACCGAGCGCTCCCAGGAACTGGCGTCTACTGTAGTCTGTCATTGTAGCTGGTTGGCTTCTGTTATCCACGGATGATGCTGGCGAGCCGGTTCGTGAGTCCGGGCGATTGCTGGCCGGCGCTCTCGATGGCAGCCTCCAATTCGTCCCGGTCGACGATGCCGATGAACTCGGCCGTCTGTTCCCCGTTTGCATACACGAGCGTCGTTGGCGTCTTTCGGACACCGTACTCCTCGGCCGTCTCCAGATCGGTCTGGATGTCGACCTCCCGGAACTCGACATCCGGATACGCATCTTCGATACCCTCGTTTTTCTCTCGCTGCGTTGCGCACGCTCCACAAGTCTCCTGTGTGAACAGGATAACTTCCGTCATAGTAGCTAGTATGGTCTTATGCTTTTAGCACACTTCTATTCACATCCGAAAGCTGTGAGGGTCACAGATTTCGGATTCCAAGGGGCCGGACGTGAGTAACGCCGGAGGTTGGTGGTCGGACCGTCACTCCGAGCGTTCGAGCTTGTTCCGACGCGCCTCGAACTCTTCCTCGGTGAGATCTCCGCGGGCGTATGCCATACGCAGCTCCTCCATTGCGGGATTCCGCGACGACTGCGATGCCGTCACGCGACGGAAGACGAGATATCCGCCACCGAGCAGGAGGAGGAGGAAGACCAGCTGGACGAGCATCCCGACGAGTGGCCACCAGCCGCTGGTCGTCCCGTATCCACCCATCATTCCACCGTATCCCATCATCCCGCCGAATCCCATCCCCATCGTGAGCAAGGGGAGGACGATGATCGCCCCGAGGATGAGGAGGACGATGGTTGTGGTGTCGAGTTGGTTTGATGATGTCATGGTTCAGATCTCGGTCGATGATTCGAGTTCGTCCGCGACGCTGGCGAGAACGCGTTCGAACCGGTCGTGGACCTCGTTCGCGATCGAGTCGAGTGCCTCGTTGTCGGCGATGCCGACGAGCTGTTGTGGGTCGACGGCACTCACCATGACCTCGCCGCCGTCGGTTTCGTAGACAATGACGTTACACGGGAGGAGTGCGCCGAGTTCGATCTCTTCGTTCAGGCCCTCGTGTGCCAGCCCCGGGTTGCACGCACCGAGGATGCAGTACTGTCGAAACTCCTCGCCGAGTTTCTCCTCGAGCGTCGCTTGGACGTCGATGTCACAGAGGACGCCGAATCCTTCGTCTTTGAGCGCCGCAATCGTCGTGTCGACGACGTCGTCGAACTCACCGGTGACTGAAGTCTGTATTGTGTATTCCATGAAGTATCATACCCCGTCTACGGGGTTAACGGTTGGGTGCCGCAACGGCGGCCGTTGGGAATATGATGTATCGGCTGGAACAGCAGCTGCTCCAGTCATCCGGTGCGTTCGAGCTGTTCTCGCCGCCGATCGAATTCGTCATCCGAGAGCTCTCCGCGGGCGTAGCGCTCACGGAGAACCGACAGCGACTGCTCTTCGTTCCCACCGGAGCCTCGATTGAGGAGCGCATAGACAATGTAGAGCGGAACGGCGATGAGGAGCCCCATCCAGAGGAACCCCCAGAGCCCCATCGCTCCACCGAAGAGGCCCCAGCCGCCCCCCATCATGCCGCCGCCGTAGCTCCCACTACCGTGGGCAACAGCCGGTCCAGTCGCCGCAACTAGCAGCGGGACGGCGAGGATCGCGAGTCGCCGAGCAGTGCGTCCGATGTGAGTGGTGAGTTGCGTCATTATCTTGCGTTGGTGAGTTGTGGTGTTCGATTGGAGCGATCGAAACGGCCAGAGCCGTCAGCAGTGGCCCTGCCCGTACATCCCGCCGTTGTAGCCGTCGTCAGCCCCGTCGTGGTATTCCCCGTCAGCCATGTCCTGGGCCATCTCGTCGACGGTCACACCCATGTGCGACTCCATCCACTCGACGCTACCCGGGCCCATGTGTTCGGTCATCTGTGCCTCCATCCAAGTGGCCCATTCATCTGCGGTGGCATTGTCCGTAGGCGCGTCGTCAGCGGTCGTTGCGTTGTCGTGTGCGCTGACTGCCGGTGCGGCGAACGCGAGTCCGACAATCGCGAGCGCCACGAGCAGCCACCGGCCGAGTTTGAAGTTGGTCATTGTCTCTCTCCTCGGTTACTCGTAGGCCTGCTCGGGAGTTATCGACATGGGTGTGAATCCATACAGGAGAACGTTCGAGAACGTCTATAACATCTTCTAACCGTTTTGCTCGAGGGAGACCGTTCATACCTACGGAATTCGAGAGGGAGAGCGCCCGATAGATAGCGACTATTTTCCCGGTTGTTGCTGCCGAAGGTCATCACTCGGATACACACGATAGGTCCGACCCTGTCGTTCCCGATACAGCAGACCTCGCTCCTCGAGTGAACTCACGGTCTGGCTTACTTTACTCTTCGAGAACTCAGATCGATCCCGAAGTTCAATCTGCGTGATTCCGGGGGAGTTCAGGACGGGTTCGAGGACGCGTCGTTCATCATCCGGTAAGAGATCGAGAACGCGTGCTTGGGGGTCCGATTCAGGATTGATAGACGTCGCCGGTGCAGCGTCATCATCCATCGACGTAGCTGTTGCCGCCGATGTCTGTGCAGGATCGACAGGCGCCGTTGTGTCGGCCACTTCTGGATCGGTGAGTTCTCCCCGGACCACGTAATAGACGCCACCGATAACGCCAGCAACCAGCAGGGTTCCAACCACGTACCAGAGGGGGTCTGGGCCGTGCATCGTTCCCATAGATGAACCCATCATTGACCCCATCGATTGCTCGATAGCCCGACGCTGTTGATAGGCCCGCCAACTGAGTACCCCGCCGGCCAGGAGAACGAACCCGAGAAGCACACCGACGACAGTATCTGCTCGACGGCGATTCATATGACAGCCCCGAGTTGCGGGATTTGACTATTCATACCGTCTATTTGAGCGCAGTAGGTGTGACAATTGCGGATTGAAACTGTGATGATGAACCCCATCACAGCGGATGAACCACAGTGCGATCATCAGTGGTCATGATCGTGATCGTGGCTCGATATTTGCGGGCTTTGATTAGTAAATTCCGTTGGTTCTTCTTCGAACGTACGCTTGCATTTCTTTGAGCAAAAATAGTACGTCGTCCCATCGTGGGACGCACTCGGGCCCTCATCGTCGGTTCGCATCCCGCACACCGGATCTCGATACTGACCTGGTGCGCCGAGTCCCCGCCGGTAGACATACAGAAGGAACCCGGAGAGCGCAAAGGCGATAATATTGAGGTAGAACGTGTAGTTGAGCTCGAAGTACGTCTGTTCAGTCGCCGTCTCGCCGCCCG
The DNA here is from genome assembly GCF_014647155.1 of Halarchaeum nitratireducens. GTDB lineage: Archaea > Halobacteriota > Halobacteria > Halobacteriales > Halobacteriaceae > Halarchaeum > Halarchaeum nitratireducens. The sequence goes on from NZ_BMOQ01000014.1 coordinate 26,871, forward strand.
CCAGATCTGGAACGATACCCAGCGCGTCGAACAGCAGCTCCATGAGGAA
>NZ_BMOQ01000015.1 GCF_014647155.1 Halarchaeum nitratireducens
AAAACCACCGTCTTCCCGCCGTGAACCCCGGGGGGATGGCGTCATGAGCGACAACGCGAGCGCAGACACGCGCGGGTATGACGTGATGCTCGACACGCTCGATACTGCAATCAAGGAAGCTCGTGAGAAGGTGGAGAGCGGGCGCGTGTACGACGCCGAGAACGAGAAGGTCCGTATCAAGTGGATTCGGGCACTCGCCTATGCCGTCAACGTCCGCCGTCAGGTGACGACGGATCGTGACCTGGAGGAACTCAGCGAGCGCCTTGAACAGCTCGAGAATCAGGAGGGTCGGTGATGACTCGCCGCTCCAAGAGCGAAATTGAACGTCGGCTTGAGGATTTCGACGACACGCACGCAGAGGCGACGGTAGAGGACGTCGTCTCAGCGGATATCGTTCAATTCGCGCCCCGTGAGCAGCCATCGACCTGGCGGCTCGACGGTACGGAACGCGTCGTTCCGCAGTCAGTTCGCGGCGACGTGATGCGGATCTGGTTGGGTGGTGAACCGAAGAACTCCTCTCCTCCCTCTGAACTGGTTCGAGAAAACGGCCCGGAGGGTACTTGATTCATGACTCGACGCTCGAAGCGCGAGATCGACCACGCGCTCGACGAACTCGACGACCCCGAGCAGTTCACCCTGCAGGCGTACCTGTTGGCCGACCTGAAAGGCTACTACGGCGGCGACCTCTCCCGGGGCGAGCGCCGACTCCTCGAGAATCCTGAGGCGCACCTCCCGACGTCGGCTGTCCGCCGTCTCGGAAACCTGGGTGGTTCACAGTGACCCGCCGATCGAAGCGGGAGATCGAGCGTCGGCTCGACGCGATCGACGACGTCGAGCAGTGCCTCAGTCTGTGTGAGCTACTGAACCACGACCTCAAGACAGTCGACGAGGACCGAGGGATCGTCCGGATCGTCGAGACAGGCGAGCTCCGGAAGCGAGGCACCGGGAACGGCTCGCTCGCCCGCGTGATCGAGCGAACGGCTACGCCGCTCGACGTCCCGAACGACCGAGCGCGGGGTGGCGAATGACGCCAAGAATGACTGCCTACCCTCCTCTGAGTGGTGAACCGCTCGCTGAACACGACCCGCAGTTATCCCTCCTCTCGGAGGAAATCCGATGACGAACACCAACCTCGACGACATGACACTCGCAGAACTGCATAGTCGGAAGAACGACCTAGGCGATGATGATTACGGGATTGGCACAGATCACATCGACGCTGAACTGGAAGAACGTGCCGAGAAGCGCTCGAAGACGGCAGAACTGGTCGACATGAAGATCCAACTGAAGCTCGCCGAGGACGCGGGTCTCGAGGATGACCCGGCGGTTGCTGACCTCCGGGAGCACGTCGCGGAACTCGACGCCCACCTCTACGCGGACCCGCGTAGTGAGCTCGCCGAGAAAGCCGGCGTCGATGAAGCCCGACTCGCCGACCTCTCCGACGACGAGATCGAGAAAGCGCAGACTCACGTCGAGGCGATCAACATGTTCGCGACTTCGGAGGGGGACTGGGCCGAGGACACGGTCAACGACCATCGCGCCGACCTCGAGGCCCTCCTCGACGAGCACGACGTCGCGATGGCTGAACTGTCTGCCGTCCCGGAGTACCAGCACCAGGATACCGTCGTCAACTTCTCCGAGGACGATGAGTGACGACGGGAAGCCCTCTGATGGTCGGTCGCGGAAGCCGCTCGCCGGCTCGAACTACGAGTCTCCCGAGGAACACGCTGCCGCTCTTAAGGAACGTGCAGAGGACTGGGAGGCAGAAGGCGACATCGAAGCCGCCGCAATTCTTCGCTCGCACGCCGTCAAAATCCGCGACACAGGGGGAGATCGATGACGGCCGATAAGTCGACAGTGGCTCTGACTAGTGAGGATGACGTCGAGCACCTCGTGCGTGTGCTGCCGCAATCAACGACTACCCGAAAGGAACGCCTTGAGGACCTCTTCGCGAATGACACGGCACCGTCCGCGATCGACGTCTTCCGCACATGGTTCGGCCCCGCCAACACTCCCTCGCTCGACGACGCTCGCCGGTATGCCGACGTCGACGTTGCTGCAGGTTTCGACCCGAAGACAGACTCGCGGCAGTCGACTCACCTCATTCTGATCGGTGAAGCCTACGACCGAGCGATTGAGGAAGGGCTTGACGACGTCGCTGTCTACCTCCGCGCTCTTGAAGAAGACCAACAACGGAAGTTCGCACGCCTTCTCCGCCGGGGGGTGCTCGAGTGATGTCTCGCAAGATCACGGCTGTGTCTCCGGCAGAGCGCCAGCTCGCCCGTATTCACGAGGCCGACCAGACTCGTGTTGAGGAGTTACAGGCCGACGTCGAAGCAGCGCGGCAGCGACTAATCGAACTCGACCTCGAGATTGCCCGTCTAATTGCGTCTCACCCGCTAGTCGGTGGTGACGCGATCGTTGAACTACGCCGGCGTGCTGTCGAGAACTCGGAGGATCTCTACGAGCGCTAAGTATGGGTCCATTATAGCCGATAAGCTTAGTGACCCCGCTATCTGTCCCTACACAGAATCGCATGACGGCGTCGGGGTCAGCGTCTCGACGTCGCTGAACACGCAAAGAACCGGCAACACCACCCGGGAACTATCCAGTCCTTCTGATATGTCCTCCCGCCCTTAACCAACAGTCACCCGCGAACAGCCGAGTCTGTTGGTTAAGGCTCTCGAGCCGACGTCGAGTATCCCCGAATCGCACTTCTTCCTCTGAAATCGCGGGTTTCACCCTCTCGTCGTGCAGATTCTGTTTCACCCACCGAAACCCGAATCTCGTCGTGCAGTTCGTTCTCCGCTTAAATCTGCGCGACCCGCCTCTACGTCGATTTCCGTCCGTCAGATCGCGTTCTGCACCTCCAAAATCGTCCAAAGGAAGGGCGGGGTACAGCGAGCACCCCCGGTGCTCGACGAGCGCGGGAATGAGCGGGAAATCGTCGCTAGGAGGGGTCCGTCGATATCGGGCGGCTCACCCTCCGTCGAGCGGATTCTCTCCCACTCTCGTTCCATCGATTCTCACCGAATACCCCGATTATCGGCTTAAATCTGCGCGACGGGGGTTCTCCTTGCTTCTGTGGCCGTGAAAGACAGCTGTATATCGCCGAAATCGTCCACAGGAACAGGCGGTATGCAGGCTGCAGACGCCAGGGCGAACCACGGATTCTCCATAATTGGATTTGGACGGAGCGCGACGTCGAGATGCGTCGAGAGACCGGCTACGCACCGCTCCGGCGTTTCATAATCAGGGTGAGCCTCCGGCAGTAGGGTGAGAAAGGCGAGTCTAGGAACCTACTCGGGGGCTGCCTCTGTCGAGGGGTGTTCAGTATGGGGATTCAGGGCCGACAAGGTGGTAGTTGGGACGTCCACGGAAGTTCTCGAGTGCGTCCCGAATATCTCCCTCTGCAGCGTGCTTATCGAGTTCTTCATGGTAGCTCTCGGCTCGAGCGGAGAACTGAGGAACACGACTCCAGTACTCGCTCTCGTGGCTCTTCTTGTACAGGGCGAGTACGAGGAGAACGTGCACGTCGCCCGCGTTCCAGTAGGAGCCGAATGCTCGGACGTCCGATCGGTCCTTCTTGATCTGTCCAAGGTGGGACGTTGGCGTCTTCGCGAAGAGCTTACTGACGTCCCACATCGAGAGGAACTTCTCAATCTCGCTCTGGATCGGGGCGAGGAGTGAGTCGTCGAGCTGGGCGATATCCTGCATCGCCGGCTGCAGATAGAGGAGATATCGGTCTCCAGAGGTGGCCGAACTCACAGTTACGGTTGGCTACCCACTGCACACGGATAAAATAGCGCCAGGGGGTGGGACCCCTACTCCCCGTTAAGGACGGCGCCGAACTCCTCTTGCGTGGGGAGTTCTTCTAACGTCTCCTCGGCGGAAAGGAGGTCGTCATCCTCCTCGGTCTCCTGCTCCGACGGGGAGTCGTCGAGGGACATACTCACTAGTAGTGGGTCCGGTCGGGATAAGCGTGCGGGTCGGTGCATCGGCTTGAAACAGGCTCGCCTATCTGGATGTGTGCAGAGTGGGCCGTAGCGGGTGTGGGCGACTGATCGCCGAGACCCCTCGCTCAGGATTAGTAGGTTCGGGCAGGAACAGGCGTCCGCGCCTCGTAGCTACTGCTTGTGACGAGAACCACTTAAACGCCGAGATGGGTTAGCGGTGGCTGGCCCACTCGGGCGCGTAGAAGACGACGCACGTCCGGGAGAAGGCGTGATAGTGCGAGACGGGCATCACGGCGAACTCGAGCCCCCACGCCTGGGCGAACTCGAGGACGTCGAACCAGCCATTCCGGATCTGCTTGCCGTCCTCGCCGACGGCGGTCTTCGACACTGAGGAGACGGAGAGGCCGCTCGGATGCATCGCGTAGAGGACGGGCTCGCCGTCGTCGAGCCACAGCTCCGCGTGGTCACTATGCGGCGCCGCGTGCGGCGGGTCGTCGCGAGCGCCGATCGTCTCACGCTCGCGGTCCGCCCACGATCGCGTCGACGAACACGTGCACTCGTCGGCGCCGGTGATCACGCGCCGAAGGCACGGCGTCTCGGCTTCCTCGTCGAGCCCCCAGCCCTGCCGGAAGCGTTCGCGGAGTTCTTCAGCGAGGGCGTCCGCGACCGCGCGATAGACGTCCTCCCCGGGCTCGTGCTCGCCGGCTGCGTACTCCGCGACGGCGTCGACGAACTCGCTATACTCGCGTGAGGGTGTGCGGTTGAAGCGGCTCATTCGTGGGTATCGGCGTAGGTGAGCGCGTTCCGGGCGTATGACGCCATCCGGAGATCGGAGTCAGCGAGTCGCTCGAAGAGCTCGCGGTTCGCCTCGACGACGTCCTGCGCAGTATCCTCATTCATCGTCGATAGCCTCCAGAGCACGCTTAACCGGCCGTGAAAGAGCGAGGTCGGAGTCGGCGATGCGCTCCCAGAGCTCGCGGTTCTCGTTGATGACTGCCGCTGCCTCTTCGAGAGTGTCGTGCTCGACGTTAGGGCGGCTGGACTCCCGTGGTGTGTCGTTGTTGGAGCGATGCATCTCTATGTCGAGTTCTTATCCTGATCGGTGTTGTCGAGGAGCCGTTGGAAGACCCAGGCGGCCCGGGTGTCTCCCTCGGCGAACTCACGGATTTTGTCCTTGTTTGCCGCAACCCAGTCATCGTCGCCCGGTTCGGCGCGTGAGTTAGTCATCGGCACGGCCCTCACAGACGACGTCCCGAAGCTCCTCGAGGAGTTCGGGGTGGTGTTCTTCGAGGACGTCGATGTCGTGGGGGAGCTCTTCGTTGATGCGTTTTCGGACGCGGGAGATGGACTGGTGGCGTTTGTTCTTCTCGACGTCGCCGGCGTTGCTGATGTACTCGCGGTCTGTCTCCGTCATGATGGCGCGGTAGCGTCCCATCGCTGGTGTCATGTTCGGCTCACCTCACTTCGGTGTTTGCACCTCTGCCCACTAAGAGTGTGCATAGACGCAAACGTGTGCTGGTATGCATACCTTTATTGGCCTTGTGTGCATAGGTGCAAACGAGAACGCCGGGATGCCACGCTCACGGATTGGAAGCGTGGCCGGGTGCTGGTACACCCGACCGGGGTTCTCAGAAGGACCGAAAACCCATGTCTACCCACGACACCCTGGCCGATAAAGCCAGCGCGAAGATCGCGAAGCGCGCACAGTACGAGGCGTTCGAGTTCGATGTCCCCGAGCCCGGCACCGTCCGCGTTCGGAACGCCAGCTACGGCGTCGACGCCGACGAACACACCTACGACGTCACCATCCAGCATGGCGACGCCGTCGCGTGCACCTGCCCCGCTGACGAATACGGTAACGGGCCGTGCAAACACCGCGTCGCTGCCTCCACGACGTCCGCCGTTCTCGCCGCCGCCACACCCGAAGTCGCCCCGGATGGCGGCGCGACCACCCGGACGCCACCCGAGACCGAGTCAGAGACCGACGATAGTCTTCCCGAGATCACGCACCACGTCGAACCACCCGCGCAGGGCGGTGAGCACTACATCCGCTGTGAGGGCTGCGGCGTCGAAGTCCTCGGCGGGGACACGTCCCGCCTCCCGCACAAGGACGGCTGCCCCCACACCCCGGAGGGTGAATGACGATGCCCATCACCAGCGCCGACGCGACGGTCGCGATCGTCGACGGCCGCCTCGCGATGAACGCCGACGGCGACGTCGACGTCTACCTCGACACCCCCGACCAGACGCCGCTCACGCGGACTGAGCCGCACGCGACCCTCCGCTTCGAGGGCGACGACTACCGTGCCGCCCTCGAGCTCGACGCGGACCAGCTCGCCGCGCTCCAGGAGGCGCTCTCAGCCGACGGAGGGGACGCGTAATGCCGTCGATGAAGCGATTCTGGGCGGGCGTCGGGCGGCGCTCTCGCTGCCTGCAGTGTGGCTATCGCGGTGAGCCCGACCAGTCACCCCACCGGGACGACACGCCGAAGCTCACCCTTCGACGCGCCGGCTACGAGTCCCGCGGCGAGTTCGAGTGCGCGCAGTGTGGCGCCGAAGGCACCTATCTCCGACGCGGCCGCTCACAGGCTGACCTCACCACCGGCGCGCTCGAGACGGACGGTGTCGATCACCGGGAGCAGCACTAACCCTCCGGGTGGTGTCTCAAATGACCCGACGAACCTGCGAACGCTGTAGTACCACCTACGACACCGAGCGCGACGCCGCGATGCTCGGTGCCGATACAACCCGCTGTCCCTCCTGTGGGCAGAAGCCTAGCCCCGACGAGGAGGCAGAGGGCGCACAGGCCGCGACTGACGGCGGCACTCCCAACACGGCCAGTGGTGGCGCCGAGAACGGCGTGACTGTAGCGACCGACGACGGCCGACTCGTCGTCGAGATACACATCCACGTTCACAATGACTGACGACACTCTCTACGACCAGCTCGAAGCAGCGCTCAACGCACCCGCCGACGAGAAGAACACGCACATTCAGGCCGCACTCCACCACCTCGAACACACCGACGCCGGCCCTAAGCCCCAGACTAGCGCGCCAGCGAGCGCGACGACACCAGACCGGCCGCCCGAGTGCGTTCGGTGGACAAGCGAAGACTGGGGCGTCCTCGAGATCGAGGTCTCCCGCCCACTCGTTGAGTGGATGGAGCTCGAGGCCGACGAGCGGAGCACCGACTCAATCGCGCAGTGGGCGCGCGGCCAACTCCGAATGAACCTCGGATACGACCTCCAGAAGGAGCACGGCTTCAGCGCGGACGTCGACGTCGAACTCCCCGAAGCGTTCGCGCGTCGCGCGCAACTCTACCACGCCGACATGTGCCTCCACGACGGGGAGAGCTCGCTTCGCGACCTCATCTTCAACCACATGACCGTCGACGCGACATTCCTGCTCGACGGCGAGCCGGTCACCGCTAGCGATGAGGAATGCGACCGGGCGAATGGTGGATATGCCGACTGAGAATTGGGGCGCCGTCGGGCGCGACCTTCTCCGCGACGAGCTCGCCCGCCAGCGGTGTGCGCTCGAGGACGCGTTCGGTGGCGCCGAGTCGGCTCTCGACACGACGCGTTCGACGGAGAGCCTCGACGCCGACGACGTCCGTGCGCTCCGCCGGTCGTTGAATCGCGCGCGGTACGCCGTCGAGGAGCACGCTGCCCGTGTGACGCCTGGAGTTGAGCCCTACGGCGAGCCGGTTCCAGACCTCCCGTACGGCGTCTATCGAACCATCGCCGAACAGTAAGCCAACTCTCCCCGATGACGTCCGTCATGCTTCCACGGTTGGGCGCGGATCGAGGGGTCCACTGAATTGCTGAACCGTGGGGGCGGCCACGAACCCACTGACCCACCCCGTACATCGTGGTCGTGACACCGCCGGCGGAAACGTCGGTGCCGGGTCCGGATCGCCGCTACAGCCCCCGTCGCGGGGGAGAGCCGCCTACCCGATCGGTGCGTTCTGGGTGGCGGCACGCGTCGTTTCTTTGCGTTATTGATTGAGGGCGTCACGGACGGCGTCGTCACCCTCATACCCCCACTCGCCGTAGCCCGCGTTCTCGATGCCCGGCATCTCCTCGAGGTATCGGCGAAGTGACTCCCACATCCCTTTCTCGTTCGCGTAGCGGTCGCCGTATTCGGCGTAGAGCTCGCTCTTCAGGTCGCCCGTCGAGATCGGGCCGCGGTCACGGACGATGGTGAAGACGGTCGCGATGGCGTCCTTCGCGTGGCGCTTCTGTGGGTTCCGCGACTCGAGAGAGCGACGGAACGCCTGTACGAGTTCGTCCGGCTCCTCAGCCTCCTCGACGTCGCCGCTAGTGTCGTCGAACTCGGACGCAGGATCATACACCCCGTCCTGTGGAGGCTCCTCGCTCTCCTGCGCCTCGCTCTGCCGCGCCGTCTGCCGGCGAGTGGTAGTCCTCGTCTCCTGGCTGGTGTCGCTCTGCGCGCTGTCTGTGGCGTCTCGTGGCTCTTGGTCTTCTCGCCGAGTGGGTTCGGCGTCGAGATCGTTGAGGCGTTCCTCGAGCTCGGCGACACGCTCGACGAGATCGGCGACGTCCTCGAGTCCGTGTTCAGATTGAACACACTCGCCGCTCGGTGTGTTCAGTTCGTGTTCATCGAGGATTACCTGCCGGTTCTCGATGAGATTACGAACGTATTCGGACCGATTACGATAGCCGTATTCGCCTGCCTCCGCGTCCAGCTCCTCCCACGTCTCCGCAGGTAATCGGAGCGTGTTCGGCTCCATGTCTGCGTATTCGGTCGTAATCGCTTAAGATTACGTCAGACAGAGTGAAGGCCCTAGCAGGTCCCGCTTCACGATTCGGACTTCTCGAGCGTTGCCTTAGCGAACTCTTCTTCATCGATCACGTCCGCGAACAACATCTGCTTGAGTGTGTTTATCGGAAGATCAGCGAGTGTCTCCTCTTCGGCAAGGTTTTCTAAATCCTGACCGCGTTCGATATCGATCTCGACGTCGATCATACTGTAGCTCACACCGATCTTCCCGAATGCCCGCTCAATCCCAGTCTCAACTTTCGTCTCCATGAACCACCCCTCGTGTGGTCCGTTGAGTTCTTGCCTTCGGTCTACGAGATATATCAGGCCGATGACGTCGAAGAATGCAGGTGGGACCTCTAGTGTGTCCCCTTTGTCGAAGTCAGGTGATTCCGAGAGTGCAGTGTCGATTTCCTCGAGTGAGAGCTGCTGGAAGGCGAGAGAGAGGTCTAGCACGCCAGCATGGAGGCGGTTGCGTATTCGCTTCTTCACGTCTCGCTCCACTGAGGGACGGTAGTCCTTTTCTCCTCGGAGATAGGCGCGCTGTGCGTTGGTGAGCAGTGCTGCAGGACGATCCTCGCTCATGTGAATTACGTGCTACGGCGGTACACTTATTTCTATGGGGCACCATAGAACGAGTACAGAGATGGCGGTGGCTAACGAACGGACGACGGTCGAGATTAAGCGCGATCTCCACGACCGACTCGAACGCCTGAAGCCCTACGAGTCGATGAGCTACCACGACCTCATCGACAAGATGGCTGACGAGTTCGAGGAGAACCGTCGCGACCCCAACGAACGCAGTCCTTAATAGGTTCACCTGTGACTATCGAACAAGTTGAACTGAACGACGCCGGGAGCGCACGAGTCTGCCAGGACTTCGCTCCTATCGGCGTCGAAGGTAGTACGGACGAAGGCGCCGACCAAGGGGGCCTTCTACTTGGGTCTTGCAGGCCCAGGTTGAAGGCTTTTACTGTCGTGCCCCTCGTCCCGGTTCGCCCCCGATATCAGGCCAGAGACGGCCTATATGGACGATACGGACGCTAACGACACCCCACGAACCCGCTCGAACCGACGCCCCAGGAGGCGGTCGCAGTGAGCGCACGCCGCGCCCCCGACCTGAACATCTACACGCCCGCCCACCAGCTGAAACTCTACCCGAACGGCACGCTGCACGTCCGCTGGTGGAAGAAGAGCGCAACCTACTCCGCGCGCTTCATACGCCGAGAAGGAGACTACCGACTCCTCACCTACCGGAAAGACGACGAGGACGTCGCCGACCGCGAAGACCTCAGCCTCGACCGTCTCCCCGACACCATCGTCTCCGCGATCGAGGCGCGCGGATTCACACTCCACGGAGGGCACGCGTGACGCTCACCCTCACCACGCAGCCCCCGGTCGACGCGACGACGAGACTCACCCTCGACGACACACCCGTCTCGGCACTCACGTCCACGGCAGCCCGTGACGCCGGCGTACAGGAGGCGGTGATCGAGAGCGTTCGCGACGCCGCGCGTGACCAGACCCCGTCCGCATTCCTCGACGAGCTCGAGGACACCGTCACGGCCACTGAGCGAGACCTCCCGATGCTCGCGCTCCGAGTCGCCCGTGGCGATAAGCGCGCCGCCCTCGACCTACTCACCTCCCTTCGGACGCTCGGACAGGGGCGCTCCTCACTGGAGGATACGCACGTCCTCCCGCGCCTCCTGGGACTCGGCAGCGACTCGCCGACGATCGTGCTCCGCCTCACCCCCTCGTTCATCGATGGTGAGCTCTCCCGCCAGCAGCGCGTCGACGTCTGCCGCTGGATCGCAACGCTCGCCACGGCAGTCGACGTCCGCCTAGTCGGCACCCACCTCCAACACCGCCGCCTCTACGAAGCCCACCGCGACACCCTCCCTGTTAGCCGAGACGACATCACACCCACCACAGGCACGCCGATCGACGACGTCGTCGACGACGCACTCGAGACGTTCAGCCACGACTCCCGGGAGGTCGAACTCCTCCACCGGCTCACCGACGAGGACGCCGAGACACTCCCCTACACCGCCATTCGCGCCGGAACAGACGTCTCTCGAGGACGCATCAGCCAATGCTTGAGCGCGCTCGAGAACGCCGACCTCATCGCTACCTACGCGTCGGCGAACTCTGGGAAGTACGCTGAACTCCTCCCAGCAGGCCGCGCGTTCATAGACGCTCTCGACGCCGAAATCGGCCGGCAGACCGAACTTCAGGATGCCGTTAGCGGAGTGTTGGATTCCTCCGACGATAGCCGTGTACCACGCACGGACACGACCCCCCCCACTCCGGCCGCTCCTGACCGCCACCGCCTCTCCCCGTTCCACCGCGTCGAACCGCTTGCTCGGTGGAACGCTACTGCCGCCGCCGCGTCTGCCCCTGAGAACGGCATCGGCGTGGTTGATCGGCCGGTTACAGCGTCGGAAGACCGGGGTTCACCACGGTGGAACTACGACCAGGGACGCGATCGTCTCGTGGTCGGTGCTGAGTACGATAACCCCCTGCAGTACTGGGTGTGTGTTGCGAGAGCGTTAGCGAGCGGCCTTACGTTCAGCGAGGTCCTTCCCCCCGAGCGGCTTGACGAGGACGCCGGAGAGTTCGCTGCTCTTCTCGCCGACCACAAGGACATCCTCCGTGATTCTCGGTGTCTCGGCTACCTGCCCGACGACGTCGAGGACGGTGAGGCGCTTCGCGACCAGCTGCTTGCGGCGGAAGCCCACCTCTGTGACCTCACGAAGCGACTCTCCCAGGAGGACTACGAGGACCGCGACACCTTCCGCGGCGTCGTCACTCGGGAAGCGCTCGGGCTTGCCGGAACGATGGTGCATCTCCTCGATCTCGTCGGTGTCGACGTCGTTCGCGAAGTCCGCCTCCCCGAGTTCAATCGGAACGCGGACGATGACACGATCGCGGATCTCGCTCGAACTATCGCGAAGGGTGCGGTGATTCAGTCTCGCTATGGGCACTTCGCGGCGTACCGGCAGCTCTTCGAGCCCCGAGATGAGAAACAGCCACGGTACGGGCCGACGGTTGACGCAGCCGACCCATATGGTGAACTCATCGGGTCGTTCACGCTCGTCGGCGATCTCGGCGGGAAGCAGAGTCGAGTGGCGACGGCTCTCCGCGAGGAACTCGAGGGGCCGGAGCACCTTCGAGACGACGCCCCCGAGTTCGCGGTCCCCGTCGACGTCGTCGAGGACACCAGTCGGGCGGCGTTTGCACAGACCGCCTCGGAGGTCCTAGGGTGGAAGAACCTCCGCCCGACCCGGGAGACAGTCTCAACGCTCCGGCTCTTCCTCGAAACGCCCTACGACGCTGCAGAGGCACTGCACGGCCTCCAGCCAGAAGACGATCAGCGCACCCTCCGGCTGGGTGAACTCCGATATGCGCTCTGCACGCTCCCCTCGGACCGCCTCCTGTCGTGGGAGCCGCAGTCGGCCGGCGCCATCCTCCAGGCGCTTCTCGCGACGACGACGTCGCTCACGGTCGCCGAGATCGCCGATCGAGCGGACGTCGACCGGAGTACGGTCTACGAGTACCGCGGCCTCTTCACGGCACTCGGCATCCTCGAGGAGACGGACGGCGGGATACGGCTCTCCCTCCCGTTCCAGACGAGTGCGGAGCGCGGCCAGCGGATCGTCCCGGACGTCGTTGACGGGGACCGCCTCACGACGGTCGCCGACCGGCTCGCCGACCACCTTCTCTCCGTCGACGAGTACGTCATGGCGACGCTACCCCTAGGGATGGCGGACGGACCTCCCGACTATAGCGCGCTCTTGGAGGCCGCGCCACGACTCTCCGGGTGGCTTCGCGTCCTCGAGGATATCGTCACCGACGGCGCCCTCCTCGTCGACGGTGCCTCGGTTCGGACGTCGACGTCGACGCTCGTCGGCCCCCGGCCAGCGCAGACACCGCTGGAACACTCGCAGTCAGGGGGTGCTGCAGGGTGATGGCTACGAACGACGCCCACGACGACTTCACCATCCCCGACGTCGTTCGCGATGCCTCCACCAGCACTACCCTCACCTACGCGATTCTCTACCGGCAGGGAGGTGCGACACGCTCGACGATTCGTGAGAAGACCGGGTTGAGCGATTCGTCCATCACCCGGGCGCTCGAGCAACTCACGACACACGGTGTGGTCTCCGCTCGATACGATCCGCGTGACGCCCGTCGGAAAATCTACGAGCTCGAAGTCCGCGAATAACGCTCATTCTGGGCACTACCTCCGCCGGCTTTTGACGTACAGCCCGTGTCTCTAACCGGGCTCTCAGGACCCTCCCGTCCACCGCCGATAAGCCGCCACTAAGAAACCCATCCATGACCGAAAGAACCCTTGAGAACGCCGAAAACCACCGTCTTCCCGCCGTGAACCCCGGGGGGATGGCGTCATGAGCGACAACGCGAGCGCAGACACGCGCGGGTA
>NZ_BMOQ01000016.1 GCF_014647155.1 Halarchaeum nitratireducens
AGCTGGGTCAACAGGTTCGGCCCACCGACGTACACCTCGTTTCCATCGACGTTTGCGCGAACCCCTCGCCCTTTGATCGCCTCGAAGGCGGTCGCGTCGGGAGTAGTTAGGTCTCGCTCGTCGGCGGCCTCGCGAATCGCTCGCGCGATCATGTGTTCGGAGTCGCTCTCGACGGCTGCCGCCAGCGCGAGTGCGTCGTCCTCGTCGACACCGTTGACGGTCGCCATATCCACGACGCCGTGTTCGCCTTCGGTGAGCGTCCCTGTCTTGTCGAAGATGATGGCGTCCAGGTTCCGTGCGTCCTCCATCGCGATTCGGTCGCGGACGAGCATCCCGTTGCGCGCTGCAAGTGAGGTGTTGATCGCGACGACCAGCGGGATAGCGAGCCCGAGAGCGTGTGGGCAGGCGATGACGAGCACCGTCACGACTCGTTCGATTACCGTCGCGTCGAACGAGACTGCGACCGTCCACGCAATCGCGGTCACGACTGCCGCCCCGAGCGCGACGTAGAACAGCCAGCCGGCCGCGCGGTCGGCCAACACTTGCGTCTTGGACTTGCTCTGTTGAGCTTCCTCGACGAGGCGCATGATGCCCGCGAGTGTTGTCTCCTCGCCCGTCGCACCGACGCGAACACGGAGACTCCCGTCGCCGTTGATGGTGCCGCCGATGACCTCGTCGCCAGGCTCTTTCGAGACGGGCTTGGACTCGCCGGTGATCATCGACTCGTTGACGTCGGAGTCACCCTCCTCGACGGTGCCGTCAGCAGGGACACTCGCGCCCGGCCGGACGAGCACGAGATCGCCTTCCGAGAGCTCACTGACGGGAACTTCTTCGGTCTCCCCGTCGTCGGTGATACGCTCGGCGGTGTCTGGCATCAGTTTCGCCAGTTCGTCGAGCGCGCTGGAGGCCCGCCGGACCGACCGCATCTCGATCCAGTGGCCCAGCAGCATGATGTCGATCAGCGTGACGAGCTCCCAGAAGAACGCCGACTGCGTGGGGAAAATCACGCTCGCGAGGCTGTAGACGAACGCGACGGTGATCGCCATCGAGATCAACGTCATCATCCCCGGCGACCGGTCTTTCAGTTCCGGCAGCGCCATCCGGAGGAACGGCACGCCCCCGTAGGCGAAGACGACGACCGCGAAGACAGGGTTAATCCATTCACTGCCGGGGAACACGGGGACGGAGAAGCCGAGCCACTCCTGTAGTATTTCGCTATACAGGAGGACGGGAATCGACAGGAGCGTCGAAATGAAGAAACGCCGGCGGAACATCTGTTCGTGGCCTTCGTGCATCCCGCTATGGCCCTCGCCGTGTCCTTCGTGGGAACCGTGGCCGTGCCCGTCGCCCTCGTGTCCGGCGTGTTCGTGCTGCTCGTGGGACGCCATCTCACCTGCCGCAGCAGGGTGAGCTTCCTCCTCTAGTAGCTCCTGTTCTACCCCTTCCTCGTCCGATTCCGCGACCGCTTCATCGTGCTCACCGTGTTCGTGCTGGTGACTGGTGGTGTCCGGCTGGTCCTCTCCTCCCGGGGAATTCTCAGTTGTATCTTTGTGGTCGTCCATGAGTCATGTTCTCTATTGAGGTGGCTCCGCCGGCTTCCTGAATCTTCGGCCCTGAAACCGTACAGCAAGACCAGCGTATACAAGCTCCGAAGACAACGGTTAATCGTCGTCTCGAAGCGACTTGTGCTATCCGCAACGCACGATACTCAGGCGTGAGCGGTGTATCCCGCGTCTTCGACGGCCGCCACGAGGGCCGTGACCTCTGCGTCACCGTCGACACTTGCCTGTTCACTCTCCCTGTCGACGGTCACGGAAGTCACGCCAGAGACCTCTTCAAGGGCCTCTTCGACCGTCTGCTCACAGTGACCGCACGACATTCCTTCCACGGTGATGGTCGTCGTCATACAGAGGTACATACGGCTCCCTCTCTTTAGCGGATTTCCCCTTCGATTATACTGGTCTATTGGGGGTCAAACTTTAGATACCAAGCGATACGTGCAGCCGCAACGAACCAAATCTCAGATTCAGCAACTGACGATGTCGTGAAGACTCAGGTATCGTTGTGGCGCTCCAGATACGTCTTCGCCGCTAAAAAGACGTATAGTGCGCCGATAGCCCGAATACCCGAGCGGAATCGCTGGTTCCATTCGATCGACTCCGGACGCTCGTACAGGAACGCGGTGGCAAATCTTCGATACAGATCGGGAAACAGGAAGACGATAGCGCCGAACACACCGGTAAGATTCATCAGCCACGCGTATGCTCTCCCGTCGAGGAGGGAAATCGCAGCTATCAGAACGCCCTCAGACCGGATAGCTGGACGGACCCACCCTCTCACCGTTCCCTCGCTTGGATTCGCAATTGCGAGTTTCTCGAAGAGCTCGACGATTTCGTCCGGGAACAGCGCTGAGAGAGCGCCAAGGACACCCACGAGTGTTCGAATCATCCGATACGGTACGACTGAGACGGATATAATTCCCGCTGTGATCCTACACTCCCGAGAACGATGGGAGACCGAACAGTACCGGCTTCGAACCGAAGACGATACACAGAGACCGTTTTTCGAACGAACGTCCCGAATCCTCAGGGGTTCGGGGCATACAGGGCGTAGAGAATCGACAGCATCCCGGCGGCGGTGACGAGTGCTGCGACGAATCCTGCTTCGAAAATCGACACTTGGAAGATCTCGAAGAGCACGCCTTCAAGGAGGCCACCAAGACCGACCAGCGCGAAGCCAGCGGCGACGTACAGGAGTAACTGCGTGTGATGCCGTTGGTATCCGCGATAGGCCTGGTAGGCGATCACCAGCGCCAGGGCGGTCGTGAACAGCTTGCCGATGACGAATAACGTGTGTTCCATGAGTCAGTCTCCCCGCATTTCCTCGAAGATGGACGTGATCCGGTCGGCGGGGTCCGGCCGGACGTCGATCTGCACGTCGAACCCCTCCGCCTGCAGGAGTACTTCGACGCGTTCGAGGCGCGCTTCGTACTCGCTGTAGTGCCGGCCGCCCGGGTCGACGTGCGTGTACTCTTCGAGGAGGCCCTGCTCGACGAGGCGGGTGACCCGGCGCGAGACGGTCGGGCGTGACATATCGCATTCCTCGCTGAGTTCCTTCGCGGAGAGTCGGTCGGTCTTCGTCGCCACGAGGATGTCGCGGGCGTACTCGTCGTCGAGCGTGGCGAAGATGTCCGACGGGTCGGCCTCCCCAGTCACACTCCTCTAATCGCCACAGGAGGGTAATATAGTCCCCCGGTTTTCTGACTCAGAACGCCGGCTCGCTATTATATCGTCTCTACCCGCCTACTGATAGTTGAAGGTGCAATAATTATGTCCACACTCGACTCCGGCATGAACCAGCTTGAGAGCAAAGTCGGCGGCCTGACCGTCGGCGGGAAAGTCCACAGCCTCAGCGCGTGGTTCGTGCTGGCGCTCCGTCTCATGATGGGCTACGCGTTCGCGTACTCCGGGTTCACGAAGATCACCGGCGAGTTCGCGGCCGGTGGGTACCTCTCGAACGTTGCGGCGACGAACGGGAACCCGCTCGCAGGGATGTTCGCGTGGATGGGCTCGACGCCGTGGTTCGTCGAGTTCGCGAACGTCGCCGTGCCGTGGGGCGAGCTGTTCATCGGCCTCGGCCTGCTCGTCGGTGCGCTCGTCCGCCTCGCGGCGTTCTTCGGCGCGCTCATGATGCTCATGTTCTACTTCGGGAACTGGGACATGGGCCACGGGTTCATCAACGGGGACTTCGCGTACATGCTCGTGTTCCTCGCGGTCGCCGCGTTCGCCGCGGGCCGCATCCTGGGCCTCGACCAGTACATCGAGAACTACGACGTCGGCGGCGAGACGCTCGTCGAGCGCTACCCCGCCCTCGAATACATCCTCGGCTAACCACGCCGAGACCTTTGGGAGTACAACAATGCAAAATCCAATTCAAGCACGCGGGATTCGTTCTCTGGGACTCATCGTCGTTGGAGCGCTGGCTCTGGCCGTCGTCGCCGGAATGGCGCTAACACAGGCGACCGTCCCGGATGCAATGATGTGGAGCTGGCACGACGGCATGTGGAACGACGGCCACATGGCCGGATGGGGTAGCTGGGGCTGGGGGATGATGCTGTTCGGGCTCCTGTGGATGGCACTCCTCGTCGCCGTCCCCCTCGGTCTCATCTACTGGCTGGGGACGCGGTCGCAATCGAACGGCGCCGCCGAGGATAGCGCACTCGCCGTCCTCCAAGAGCGGTACGCTCGTGGCGAGATCGACGACGAGGAGTTCGACCGCCGTCGCGCCCGTCTCATAAGTGGACGGTAGCGGACGGCCGTTTCCTACTCGCTGACTTCAGTTTTCACGACGGTTGCCGGACGCGTCGTCAATCGAAGAACGCGGTCGGTGACACTTCCGAGCAACGCACGATATTCGTCCGGCCGACGTTTGGTACCGAGCACGAGGAGATCAGCGTCACAGTCGTCTGCGTGATTCACGATAGTCTCAGCGGGGCGACCATGTTGCATCGACATCTCGACGTCGAC
Organism: Halarchaeum nitratireducens; assembly: GCF_014647155.1. GTDB lineage: Archaea > Halobacteriota > Halobacteria > Halobacteriales > Halobacteriaceae > Halarchaeum > Halarchaeum nitratireducens. The sequence continues at coordinate 4,527 of NZ_BMOQ01000016.1, forward strand.
ATCGGTCTCTGCGGCTCGACGTCGGAGCTCCGAAAGCGTCTCTTCGCCGTGTTCTTCGAGCCCGTGTTCGGGTCCTTCGGCCTCGTCGACGTATTCGTCCCCGCTGTACGCAGTCACGACATCCTCGTCGACGACATAGAGCACGTGAAGGACTGCGTTGTGAGCGGCTGCGAGCTCGAGTGCGTGCGTCTCAGCCTCTTCAGACGCGACAGTTCCATCGGTCGACAGGAGAATTCGGTCGTACATTCAGTCGGAATTCAAAGGCGGGTATCATAAATTCGGCCATTCGTCTTTAGCTAATACTCAGAGTAATACTGAATAGCATAGATCTGGGGGTGGATTTTGTTAGAACACGACCGCTATGGGCCGAAAATAGGGCCTCTAAAGAATCTGCATCGTCTACTATCAGTAGTAACAGCGGTTCAGTCGCTATATTCGCCCTAGTATTTCCTTCATACATAATATCTACACGAGATATTACCACTGGTCTTAGCTAAAGACGAATGTAAATTCGGCTTCCAATTCTCTCCGCCCAAGAGTCACGAGAGTATATTCAGTATGGTCACGTCAGCGGATGTGCCCAAGCACGACCGACGGACTCAATCGATACTGTAAATCCTCGACGAACTGTCCGTTAGTGGTCGTGTCCCTCCATCACCATCGGATGCCCGGTGGCGTATTCGTTGGGGTCCTCCTCGAAGGTTTCCTTGCAGGTCTGCGAGCAGAAGTAGTACGTCTCACCGTCGTGGGTCGCCGATGGCTCGCTGTCGTCAGTTCGCATCCCACAGACGGGATCACGGTACTGGCCAGGCGCACCGAGGCCGCGACGATACACGTACAGGAGAAAGCCGGAGAGCGCGAACGCAATGAGGTTGAGGTAGAACGTGTAGTTGACCTCGAAGTACGTTTGCTCGGTCGCCGTCTCGCCGCCCGCCAGATCTGGAACGATACCCAGCGCGTCGAACAGCAGCTCCATGAGGAA
>NZ_BMOQ01000017.1 GCF_014647155.1 Halarchaeum nitratireducens
GTCTATAACATCAAGCGGGCTGTGAAACAGTGAATTCCACCGCCGTATGGCGATTCAACACAGCCGCATGCACCGGTTGAGTCACGGTACATATTGGCGCGGTAGTTGGATGATACCTAAATGCTTTCTGGCTATCAACATCTGCAAATTTGTTGAGTAAATTATAACCAAATTACTAGTTGCCCTCGTAGGAAAGACTTAACCAACACTTGCCGAGTGAGGTGGAGAGTATGTTGGTTAAGACTGAGAATCAGCTTGCTTACTCAAGCTCCACAACTTCGCCGCTCCCCTCGTCGAGGATCTCTCGCACTTCGGCCAAGAGTTCCTCACCCTCCTCGTGGAGTGCAGTACCTTCATCGAGGTCGCACTCGTCCGCATCGAGCTGCTCAATAATCTCCTCGACGCGACTCACCCGATCGTGGATTTCGGAGTCTTTTGCCACGGTTAGATCACCCCCAGCCAAAGCCCGGTGATAACCAACAACAGCAACAGCAGCACTACGATGGCGACCTTGTAGTAAATCGGTGAGAGACCCTCGGGTGCGGTCGCTTCATCGACTGCTTCGGCGAGTTCCTGTTCGTGTTCGTGGTCCTGCTGGAAGGTCTCGTACGCGGCGTCGAGCTGTTGCTCCAGCGGCTCGATCTTACTCGCAAGGAACTCTTGACGGGAGTTCACGATATACTCGCCGGCGGCGGTCGGCGTGATCGTCGCGACGTCAGCCACCTGATCCGCGATGAGCCGGTCATCGGTGTGTCCAATCGCGGTGACCACCGGGGTATTCGCGGTGAAGATCGCCTCCGCGACCCGCTTGGTGTTGAAGGCCTGGAGGTTCGAATCACTCCCACCGCCCCGACCGACGATGATGGCGTCGACGTCCTCCGAGCGGTCGAGATGGTGAATGCCGTTCGCGATGGACGTCGACGCGTTCGACCCCTGGACGGTTGCGTCCTTCACCAGGATGTCGACGGTGGGGTCCTGTCCGTGGATCGCGTTCTGGATGTCGTACCGGGCGTCTCCTCGAAGGGATGTGACGACGCCGACCCGCTCCGGGAACGCCGGCGGTTGCTGTTTCTGCTCGTCGTCGAACCAGCCACGCTCTTCGAGTTCGCTTCGCAGTCGCTCGACGGCGGCCGCCTGGTCGCCGTCGCCGACGACGATCACCTCCCACGGTTTGAGGTCGATTTTCCCACCCTCGACCCAGTAGTCGATATCGCCCTCGAGGATGACTTCGGTCCCGTCTTCGAGGTCGGCGTCCATCTCCCGGTAACGGTTCGCCCAGATCATACAGGGGAGCTCGGCGTCGCCGTCGGTGAGCGTGAAGTAGAGCGCCGTACTGTTCTTGTGGAGGTCAGTGACCTCCCCGATACAGCGGACACCGTTGAGGGCAGGCGTGTCCTGGACGACCGACGCGATCCGGTCGTTCAGCTGGGACACGCTAAGGACCTCTCTCGCATCGGGTTCGACCGCCTGCCGCTCGGTATCCGGTGCGTCCGCCATCTCCGTTGCCTAACTTCTGAACAGGAACCTCAAAAAGATACGTTCGAGTGACGGGGTGGGCTGCGTTACGCAGGCCTACAGGTCGCGGGGCTGGACCGTCTTCCGGTCGTTGGCCTCGGCACGCTCTGCGGCGTCGTCGAGCAGTTCGGCGACCTCTTCGTTGAGGGCGTCGTAGAAATCTGCCGAGACGTTGTGCTCCGAAAGTGCGTCCTTCACGGCTGCTTTGACGATTAGGTCAGACATTCCATCGCGGACTTCACCTGTCCACTATATAAAGGTTCGAAGTTCTCACGTAGTCTTCCTGACCAGTCCCGTCGAATTCGCCTCTGAGTACCAGAGAGAACATATGCCACCCCTCAAAAATAGGGAACAGGCAGATGCACGATCTAACTGGGTTCCAGCGGGATATCTTGTACGTAACCACCGGGCTCGAGGAACCACATGGGCTCGCAATCAAGGACGAACTCGACGACTATTACGAGCATGAGATCAATCATGGCCGCCTCTATCCGAATCTCGACGATCTCGTCAACAAAGGACTGCTGGAGAAGGGTGAACTCGACAAGCGGACGAACGTGTACACGGTCACGCAACGCGGATTGCGGGAAATCGAGGCGCGACGTGAGTGGGAAAGTCAGTATTTAGAAGATGTGAACGCACCCACTACGTCGTAGAATCATTATAAAAGCGGGACTGCTTTACCCCACTTCCCACGAATACACAGTAAGATGGCTCGGCTCGTCTTCTATCACCACCCACAGGCCGAGAATTTCTCACTCAAATATAGCTCGGCATCGGTGGCAGAAATCCTGTCTCAGCGAGAGCAATCCGACGAGTCGACAAAGCTCATCGGGTACCCCTTTGAAACACCGGTCTATGTGCTCTACGAAGGCGATTCAGAGATCGAATCAGCCCGAGAGGTCGACTTCGATCAGGAATGGCTGAGCGACCGTATTCGTGACCTCCCCCGTGCTGGGCAGGTTGTCGCATTCCGATTAGTGGAGTTGCTCGAAGCCGCGGTCGATGTTCGAGATGAGGATGAGTTCCGGCTCTACAAGGAGTTCGAACCGCAAAAGATCCAGCAGGCACTCGATCACGTCTCCTGGGGAGCACCGCTTCCGACCGTCGCTGGAGAGGTGATGTCGAATTTGATCCTCCGACATTCCCTCCCGAATGCGAATCATCGAACTGGCATCGCGATGCTGCAGTTCTGTATTGAGAGTGTGGACCCGGATTTTGAGATGCCACGAACGCACGTCGACGACGATTCCTGGCGAGAGTGGGTCGATCCCTATATCGTCGATTCCAAGCGGCTCATTACTGTCCGCCGAAACAACCTCCGTTTCAAGCAACTCGAAGAGCTGGACGTCGACCTCGTCGAACGGAAAGATGGGATCCAAATCCGATTAGCCGAGTTCGAGCTGGATATGCACTGGCGAGAAGCCCTCACAGAGTATGCTGGGCAGCACGAATCTCACTGTACGGACTTCGCGCAGGCAGTTCTCGAACGAGCAGGACGGGACGATCTACTTGACCGTCAAGGACCAACGAAACAAGAGTTCATCGCGTATCTGGAGAACGGACTGGTCGAACGAGACTTCAGAGAAATGTTTTGATCAGTCGCGAAGCTCGGCGACCGACTGACCAACCTCACGGACGTGTTCACTTCGCTCGAGGTCGAGTTCCTCGGCGAGGTAGTCAACCGTCTCTTCGAGGCTCATATTGGAAAGAAGTCCGTCTAACGGTATAAACCTAGTGCTGGCGCAACAATATAGCCCATCAGAGAAAGCGTCTGTGTATACCAAACTACGTACCCCTCGGGAAAACTGTGGAATCGGTGACCGCATAGCGATACCCACCGAAATTACGCAGTGTCGCCATTTGCTGTCCATCAACCGAACTCAATTGAAAGAAGCTCCGAAGCGATCGGGAGCGGTTCAGTCTGCAGGTTGTGCGTCAGTCGCTGGTGTCCCGCTTGGAAGCTCGGGGATGGACAGGTCCACGCGGCGGAGCAGCTGAGCGTTGATGGCGACGATGACCGTACTCAACGACATCAGGAGCGCACCCACAGCGGGGGAGAGCAGAATCCCGATCGGTGCCAAGACGCCTGCTGCGAGCGGAATCGCGAACACGTTGTAGCCGGCCGCCCAGACGATGTTCTCCTGCATCTTCCGGTAGCTCGCCTTACTGAGTTTCACGAGCCGAACGACGTCCATCGGGTTGTTCTGAACGAGGATGACGTCGGCCGACTGGACGGCGACGTCGGTGCCGCTCCCGATGGCGATCCCGACGTCGGCTCGCGTCAGCGCCGG
>NZ_BMOQ01000018.1 GCF_014647155.1 Halarchaeum nitratireducens
AGCAGGCCGTCGCCCTGAATGAACAGGGTGTTCCACACCCACTGGGGGACGAAGACGATGACGAACCCAGAAATAAGGAAGCCGGCGACGATGTCTTTCCAGATCATCGACCACTCCTTGCGGTACTGATTCCCGACCTTGTACCAGCCACCCCACGACAGCAACTCGTCACGCCACCCGCCGCTACTCGACGTCTCCTGGCGATAGGTCTCCATACAGCCCTCCGAGCAGAATTTGAGCGTCTCACCGCCGTCGGTCGTGAGCGTGTACTCGTCTTTCCCCTCCATCCCGCAGGTGGGATCTTCCGTGACGCCCGCCTGGCGGTCGCGCTCGTTGAGCTTCTCGCGGACTTCGTTAAACAGGTTTTCGGGAAGCGTGAGGTGGACGATGGCGGCCATGACGGCGATGAGAATCAGGCCGCCGAGCAGTTCCGCGACGAGGAACTCCCAGCCAAGCAGGATGAGAATCATCAGCCCTAGTTCGACGATGAGGTTCGTCGACGCGAACATGAACGCGAGGAAGTTCACCGCGTGCGCCCCCTTCTTGAACAGGCCCTTCCCGATGGCGACGGCGCCGAAACTACAGCCACTGCTTGCTGCTCCGAACACAGTCGCCTTGGTAAGTCCAGTTAGATCGCCCTCACCCAGCACCTGTGCCATCCGCTCCTTCGAGACGTAGACCTGGACGAGACTCGTAATCGTGAGGCCCATGATGATCGCCCACGCCGCCGTCCAGAGAAATCCGACACCGATACGAAGGGATTCAAGAACTCCGTCGATTATCGTCGCCTGCATAGGTGTATCATTGTAGGGATCATCTATTGCGGTTTTGATTAGAATATACTGCCTATGAGGGTATCAGTACTATGGCATCGTAACCGTCGGCCATAGATGATCTATCGTGAAGAGGGGAAAACATTGCAAACCTCCACAAGCTCCACGGAATCCGACTTCAGATTCAAAAGGGGAATCTGATTAAATCACGCCGACGTATTAGAGGCTAATGGGACCAGTAGAGACCGATGATATCCCAAATGAGGGGAACACCACCTGGAAGAACAGCCTTCGCCGGCCTGCTCGGTTGTCCAGTACGGTAACTGTCACATCCACTTCCTAATTTACGATGGCTGTCGATCTGGCAATCCATGATGCACTCGTTCTCACAGCCGACGAGCGGAACCGCCTGTACGAGCGCGGCACAGTATGCATCACCGATGGCTGTATCGAAGAAGTCCGACCATCACGTGCAGGAGACGGAGAATTAGAAGCGTCCACCGTTATCGACGGGAACGGGAAACTGGTGATGCCGGGGTTGGTGAACGCCCACACGCACTTGGAGATGACACCGCTCATCGGTGCGTTTAGCGAACTCGAGCTGACGGAGATGCTTGGGAGTGGGACGGCCTTGTTTAACAGATTAGGGAACGGCGAATTCGAGTACCTCGTCGAGGCAGGCGTCGAGCTCGCAGCGCTCAATTTCCTCTTGGGCGGTGTCACGACCGTGAACTCGATGGACGCACGGCCTGCCGCAGGTGCAGAGGCGTTCGGGGAAGCAGGGCTCCGCGGATTTTTCGGCCCGGCGATCTCGGACCTCTTCTGGGACCAACCAGTCGATCAGCAGTTCTCCCGTGCTCGCGAGTTCGTCGAAACGTACCACGACACGTACGACGGCCGAATCAGGGCGACGATCTGCCCGCACGACGACTGGTCGTGTACCCGGCAGCTGTGGGAACGGACCGCATCCCTCGCCGCAGAGTATCCGGACCTGCTCGTCCACACGCACTTGCTCGAACTCGAGGAGAGTAACACGATGGCACGAGCGAACGGTGGCGAGGACTCGGTAGGATTGCTCGACGACGTTGGACTCCTGGACGACCGACTGGTCGCTGCTCACTTCCGCCTCGGCGACGAAGAGGACATCCAGCGAACCGCCGAGGCGGACGCGGCTGTTGCGCACTGCCCGTCCGTCTTCTGTTACTGGAATCCGGACGGGGAGACGCAGTGGACGCCCGTTCCCGAGCTTCGAGCCGCCGGCGTCGACGTCGGAGTAGGGATTGACGACCACTACTGGCACGACTCGTACAGCATGTTCGGTGAAGCGCGGCAAGCTCGGCTGGCGGCAAATCTCAAGCGTTCAGCCGGGCAGTTCGACTCGATGGAACTGATACGAATGCTCACTATCGAGGGCGCACGCGCGCTGGGGATGGGCGACGAGATCGGCAGTATCGAAGCGGGAAAGCGCGCGGATATTATCCTCCTCGACGTCGACAAACCGAAGTTCACGCCACTGACCAACGTTCCCGCACACGTCGTGAACAACGCGGTCCCGGCCGACGTCGAGACAGTGATCGTTGACGGCGACGTCGTCCTCCGGAATGGTGTGCCCGAGACAATGGACTCGGACGACGTGCGACAGCGAGTAAATCAGGCTGTCGAACGCTTCATGGACGAGACAGGCTGGGAGTTAGACATTGGTGGTAGTGAATCGCCGACCAGCATCGAGACTGTACGGGACCTCCCAAAGCGTGGCCCTGCGCGACTCCTGACTCGCCTCGCGATGCAATCCGCGCGTGATCGGTTCTCCTTCTAAGACCCTGCCAGCGTAGGGGTGGTTCCCCCTCAGGAATTTCTGTGGGCGCGAACGAACGCACGTCGCAGGACGGTCAGAAGAACGTACGTCTCGTACTTCTGGGTCTGGCAGTGCTCGCAGGGCTGCATATCCTCGACGATCTCCTCAATAGCGTCGTCGTACTCGTCGGTGAGCGTAGTGAGCGCGTCCGTGATCTGGGGCTGGGCAGCGTCGATCATCTCCTCGACGGCGGCGTCGGCCGAATCTGGTAGTGAGTACGAGAGGACGATCGTGTTCGCGTGGTAGTACTTCGTCGTCCCACCACGCCCCTCCTCGAAGCGAACGACGTCGACGAGGCCCGCATCCCGGAGCTCGTTGATGTGATGGCGGACCGTGTTCTCCGTCCGGTCGATGCCGCGATCGTCGAGGCGTTCGTGGACCTCGGTCGCAGTTAGGGCTTCCTCGGACAGAATGTCGAGGACCATCGCCCGCATCGGCTCGTCGATGGCGTCCGAAATCCGAGTGTCTCGCACCGCGATGTCGTCGAGACGGTGGTCGGTATCGGAATCACTCATACGAGGACTGAGCGCGAGCACGCGGGAAAAGGTAGCGGGGCAGGAGTCGGGTAGGTGTCTGTCGAGGTATCCAGTACAGGATGGACCCGCGATAGCGAAAGCCCTAGACGACCCGTTTGACTATTCCAACGACTCGTATCCGAATTCAAACATATCATATAAAAAATACTTATTGAGGTACGGGCACTATCTCAAACTGTAATGAGCGACACAACCCAATTCCGCGTCCTCGACTTCGACTGCCCGACCTGCGCGAGTACCGTCGAACGCGCCCTGTCGAACGTCGACGGCGTCCAGCACGTCGAAGTCCACTACGCGACCGGCCGCGTCGAGATCGAGTACGACGACAGCGTCGCTGACCCCGACGCCTTCGCAGAGACCATCGAAAACCAGGGGTACACTCCCCAGCCCGCCTAACACTATGAACAAACAATCGATCACGCAGTACTACCGGAACCACCGGAAGGCCATCGTCACGGCGACAAGCGGCCTGCTGTACGGCGGTGGCTGGAGTCTCGGCTACCTCACGAGTTTCGAGATGGCAAGCGCCGC
>NZ_BMOQ01000019.1 GCF_014647155.1 Halarchaeum nitratireducens
AGCAGGCCGTCGCCCTGAATGAACAGGGTGTTCCACACCCACTGGGGGACGAAGACGATGACGAACCCCGATATCAGGAAGCCGGCGATGACGTCCTTCCAGATCATCGACCACTCCTTGCGGTACTGGTTCCCAACTTTGTACCAGCCACCCCACGACAGTAACTCGTCACGCCACCCACCGCGGCTCGACATCTCCTGGCGGTAGGTCTCCATACAGCCCTCCGAGCAGAACTTGAGCGTCTCACCGCCGTCAGTCGTAAGCGTGTACTCGTCTTTGCCTTCCATCCCGCAGGTTGGATCCTCGGTGACGCCCGCCTCGTGATCGCGCTCGTTGAGCGTCTCTCGCACCTCATCGAAGAGGTTCTCCGGAAGCGTGAGATGAACGATGACGGCCATCACGGCGATGAGGATGAGTCCGCCGAGTAACTCTGCGACCAGGAACTCCCAGCCGAGCAGAATCAGAATCATCAATCCGAGTTCGACGATGAGGTTCGTCGACGCGAACATGAACGCGAGGAAGTTCACCGCGTGCGCTCCCTTCTTGAACAGGCCCTTCCCGATAGCGACGGCGCCGAAACTACAGCCACTACTGGCCGCGCCGAACGCAGTCGCCTTGGTGAGTCCGCTCAGATCACCGTCACCGAGGACCTGGGCCATCCGTTCCTTGGAGACGTAGACCTGGACGAGGCTCGTGATCGTGAGGCCCATGATGATCGCCCACGCTGCCGTCCAGAGGAAGCCCACACCGATACGTAGAGCTTCGAAGATGCCATCAATCATCGTCGCTACCATAGGTATCAGTTCGAAGGGATCATCTATTGCAGTTTTCCTTCAGATAGTTCGGGTCAGAGCCGTGGTGAGTAGGTATTCAAAAGAATAGTGGTGGGTGGAGCACGCAGTTCAAAGGCACAACCGCATTGAATAGTTAGTGCGTAGTATAATCTGAGAACCCCAACTCACGGAGGGAACACAATATGCCGACAAATTCAGACGATACGCGACTTGTTACGCTCCTCCTCGTTATCATCGGTGCCGTATTCATCGTCCCGTTGTTCTTCATGGGCTTCGGGATGATGGGGTTCGGTCCGATGATGGGCGGGATGTGGAGCGGTCACATGTGGGGCGACGGGACGATGCCCGGCTGGATGTTCATCGTCGGTATTGTGATGCAGCTGCTGTTCCTCGCTGCCCTCGTCGGTGGTGGGTACCTCATCTATCGCGCAGTCACGGGCGATTCGAGTGACTCGGACCAAGCACTCGAAGAGCTTCGGCTTGCCTACGCTCGCGGGGAGCTGACCGACGAGGAATACGAACAGCGACGCGAGGCACTCGAACGAGATACCTGATTACGACGAGACATCAAAACCGAAGAATGACCGGCTTCCCCGACCACCGTCAACAGTCTACCCGTTCGCAACTTCCAGCGTGGCTTGACCGATACACGACGGTGGGGTTATACGGACTCCTAGTCGGGACGGGACTCTGTCTGGTCGCGTTCCTCACGAATCCCGTTCCCGATCCCTCGTTCCCGTGGGCGACGCTGCCCGAGTCTCTACGATTACCGATTGCACAGCCCCGGATCGAACACTGGCCTATGACCTACACTATCGGCATCTGGCTGTGGATTATCGGCTTTCCCGCGCTGTTCCTCGCTGGCTATAGACGATTCGGAGACTGGATGCCGTTCGGAACACCGATGTGGCTTGCTGGACTTCCGGCGCTCGCGATGCTCAGCTGGACGACATACTGCCGGTTTTTCTGGCCGAAGCTTCATCCGCCGACCTGGAACGCTCCCTCCTACACGGTCGTCTGCTGGCTATACTGCTCCTCGTACAACGTGCTCTGGAGTAATCTTGCCTATCTGATTGCGTTCGTCGGCGTCGCCGCGACAGTTCTAGCTGTGCGACGCCGGCACGTAGCCGGATACATCCTACTCGGGTTCGGAGTCTTCGCACTTCCCCTCGGATTGCCAGCTGTGTATGAGGGATATCGCCGGATAACTAAAACACACGGTGAAGTGAGGCCTTGACAACGGTACAGGGCGCAAGCTCAAGAATCTCGGTGGCCACGAACGAACGCCCGGCGGAGGACAGTCAGGAGCACGTAGGTTTCGTACTTCTGGGTCTGACAGTGCTCACACGGCTGCATATCTGCGACGATCTCCGCTATCGCGTCGTCGTGGTCTTTTGTGAGAGTATCGAGTGCATCCCCAATCTGGGGCTGAACGGCCTCGATCATCTCCTCGACAGCGTCATCGGCTGACGCCGGCAGCGAGTACGAGAGGACGATCGTATTCGCGTGGTAGTACTTCGTCGTTCCACCGCGCCCTTCCTCGAAGCGGACGACGTCGACGAGACCGGCATCCCGTAACTCGTTGATGTGATGACGAACCGTGTTCTCCGTGCGGTCGACGCTGCGGTCCTCCAAACGGCCGTGGACCTCAGTTGCGGTGAGCGCCTCCTCAGAGAGGATATCGAGAATCATCGCCCGCATCGGTTCGTCGATGGCGTCCGAAACCCGGGTGTCTCGCACCGCGATGTCCTCAAGCCGGTGGTCGGTACCGGAACTACTCATACGAGAACTGAGTATGAGCAGGCGGGAAAAGCTAGCGGGACGCTGCTTTGAACTCAGGTTGCTGGGTTCGTGATACCGAAAGCCCTAGACGACCCGTTTAACTTTCCAATCACCTATATCCATATTCAAACATATCATCTAAAAAATACTTATTGGGGTACGGGCACTATCTCAAACTGTAATGAGCGACACAACCCAATTCCGCGTCCTCGACTTCGACTGCCCGACCTGCGCGAGTACCGTCGAACGCGCCCTGTCGAACGTCGACGGCGTCCAGCACGTCGAAGTCCACTACGCGACCGGCCGCGTCGAGATCGAGTACGACGACAGCGTCACTGACCCCGACGCCTTCGCAGAGACCATCGAAAACCAGGGGTACACTCCCCAGCCCGCCTAACACTATGAACAAACAATCGATCACGCAGTACTACCGGAACCACCGGAAGGCCATCGTCACGGCGACGAGCGGCCTGCTGTACGGCGGTGGCTGGAGTCTCGGCTACCTCACGAGTTTCGAGATGGCAAGCGCCGC
>NZ_BMOQ01000020.1 GCF_014647155.1 Halarchaeum nitratireducens
GCGATTCGGAGGGAATACGAACGTCGTTTCGGGCCGACGAGATCCGACGGGTTGAAGTACCCGTATGGAGTACGTTGAGGTCCGAAGGAATGAGGATCCTACCCCTGCGGTCCGCCGTACAGATGGGATCTGATGTTAGCCTTGATGGTCAGTGACATCCGGCTGGTGTGACTTCGTGTCGCAACCAGCGGAACCTTTGTTCCCGCCGAGCTGGGCTCAGTCCCAGCACATTCCGGTTGATCCTGCCGGAGGTCATTGCTATCGGAGTCCGATTTAGCCATGCTAGTTGTACGAGTTTAGACTCGTAGCGGAAAGCTCAGTAACACGTGGTCAAGCTACCCTGTAGTGACGGATAACCTCGGGAAACTGAGGCTAATACGTCATAACGCTCGGGATCTGGAGTTGATTCGAGCCGGAAAGGCCTATGGCGCTACAGGATGCGACTGCGGTCGATTAGGTAGACGGTGGGGTAACGGCCCACCGTGCCCATAATCGGTACGGGTTGTGAGAGCAAGAGCCCGGAGACGGTATCTGAGACAAGATACCGGGCCCTACGGGGCGCAGCAGGCGCGAAACCTTTACACTGTACGCAAGTGCGATAGGGGGACTCCGAGTGTGTGGGCATAGAGCTCACACTTTTGTAGACCGTAAGGTGGTCTACGAATAAGGACTGGGCAAGACCGGTGCCAGCCGCCGCGGTAATACCGGCAGTCCGAGTGATGACCGATTTTATTGGGCCTAAAGCGTCCGTAGCTGGCCGCGCAAGTCCGTTGGGAAATCCACCTGCTCAACAGGTGGGCGTCCAGCGGAAACTGCGTGGCTTGGGACCGGAAGATCCAAGGGGTACGTCCGGGGTAGGAGTGAAATCCTGTAATCCTGGACGGACCACCGATGGCGAAAGCACCTTGGAAGGACGGATCCGACAGTGAGGGACGAAAGCTAGGGTCTCGAACCGGATTAGATACCCGGGTAGTCCTAGCTGTAAACGATGTCCGCTAGGTGTGGCACAGGCTACGAGCCTGTGCTGTGCCGTAGGGAAGCCGAGAAGCGGACCGCCTGGGAAGTACGTCTGCAAGGATGAAACTTAAAGGAATTGGCGGGGGAGCACTACAACCGGAGGAGCCTGCGGTTTAATTGGACTCAACGCCGGACATCTCACCGGCTCCGACAGCAGTAATGACGGTCAGGTTGACGACCTTACCCGAAGCTGCTGAGAGGAGGTGCATGGCCGCCGTCAGCTCGTACCGTGAGGCGTCCTGTTAAGTCAGGCAACGAGCGAGACCCGCACGTCTAATTGCCAGCAACACCCTCGTGGTGGTTGGGTACATTAGGCGGACTGCCAGTGCTAAACTGGAGGAAGGAACGGGCAACGGTAGGTCAGCATGCCCCGAATGAGCCGGGCTACACGCGGGCTACAATGGCCGAGACAGTGGGTTGCGACACCGAGAGGTGGAGCTAATCTCCTAAACTCGGTCGTAGTTCGGATTGAGGGCTGAAACTCGCCCTCATGAAGCTGGATTCGGTAGTAATCGCGTGTCAAGAGCGCGCGGTGAATACGTCCCTGCTCCTTGCACACACCGCCCGTCAAAGCACCCGAGTGGGGTCCGGATGAGGCCACCGTTAGGTGGTCAAATCTGGGCTCCGCAAGGGGGCTTAAGTCGTAACAAGGTAGCCGTAGGGGAATCTGCGGCTGGATCACCTCCAACGCACTCGGGATCGAACCCTTCGGGGTTCGACCCATCGGCTGTGACACGACGTCACGCCGGCCGGACACTTAAGATCATCAAGGCTAACGATTTCCTCCAGGAATGGAGGGTGGGCCCATAGCTCAGTGGTAGAGTGCCTCCTTTGCAAGGAGGATGCCCTGGGTTCGAATCCCAGTGGGTCCATAGACTCCGAGATCGAATCAGTTGCTGATTCGATGTCGGGTTCGACTGATGCACCAGTCCGCGAGAGCGCGACTGGGAAGGGTCGATGTACGCTCCCGCGTTCACCTGCGG
>NZ_BMOQ01000021.1 GCF_014647155.1 Halarchaeum nitratireducens
TCGAACGCATCCCGTACGCGGTCAAACTCAGCAAGGCGACGCGCTGGAACGTCCTCGAGAACGTCGGGATCGCGGTGCTGACCGTGACCGTCCTCCTCGCGGGCGTGCTCACCAGCTACGTCACCCTCGCGTCGGGAATGCTGGTCCACGAGGCCAGCGTCCTCCTCGTCATCCTCAACGGGATGCGACTGCTCCGCTACTGACCACGAGACACGATCACAACCACAACTCATGACATCGAATTCGACTGCGGCTGACACGACCCAGACGAGAACCAATTGGCAGGTCGACTACGACGTCGAGCCGATCGAAATCCGCGACCCCGTCGCGGAGGCCCTCGACGTCCTCGAACCGGGCGAGCCGTTCGTCATCGCTTATAGAGACGCGGTGAAAGAGGCAGGACACTCCTGTCCGACTGCCTCGGGCGCCTACCGGATCGTCCAGCTCGGGCTCGACGCCCTGTATCCCGACGACTATCCAGTCCGGAGCGAAATCGAGGTCCAGACGGCCGGCCCGCAGGAGGATGCTGCGTACGGCGTGATGAGCCGTATCATCTCGTACGTGACTGGCGCGACCGGCGATGACGGATTCAGCGGGCTCGCCGGCGGCTATGGCGGCCGCCGCGACCTCCTGTGCTTCGACGGGTTCGACCCGGACACGGCGGACCCGACGTTCCGGTTCCGGCGAACCGACACGGACGAGACCGTCGAAGTGGCCTACCACGTCAGCGACGTTCCTAGCGGTGGACCCGCAATCGGGAACCTCCAGAGGATTCTCGACGGATCGGCAAGCGACCAGCAACGGGAGGCCTTCGCTGACGCTTGGCACCGCCGCGTGCAGGCTGTTCTCAGAGACGCCACCCTATTCTCCGTCGAAGGGGTATGAACGCGGCGGTGTACCCCTCACACTCGTAATGAGAGTTACCGCGATATACTGTTGGGCTCCTTGGGTACCTTGGTAGCGCCATCACCTAACTCGCCGACATCGATATGAGAGTACCCCACGCAAACCATCCCCTCAGAGTTGTCCAAGTATCGAGCTACAACCGCCAACCCAAATACTCAAACAAGAATCTCGCCCATCCCGCGTCAACTGCCATATGGAGCAAGGTAATCGTGTTTCCAATGGTCGATATCGATCTCCACAGCCTCTGAAGTCGTTGGAGAACCGACCGTGACCCATCAGTCATAATCTGCGGCAACGTCTACGGACACATCTATGCCGTTGTATGAGTCGTCGGAGCGCCCTGTCGGTGCCGTCGATATTGACGGGGTACAAGAGGTCAACTATGATTTATTTCCAGTTCATTTCGAACTGATTCGAAGGCACGCATCAAATCTATCCTCCGAGGTTGTGTCGCTCCGAATGTGCGGCTGTGTTGAATCGCCATACGGCGGTGGAATTCACTGTTTCACAGCCCGCTTGATGTTATAGAC
>NZ_BMOQ01000022.1 GCF_014647155.1 Halarchaeum nitratireducens
AAAAATACGGAAATTCTGGTTTTGGGAGGGGCGTTCAAATTTCAGGGCCCAAATTCATGCATCTCACCCGTACATTATTTTGCCGATTTTTGCATTTTGTCGGGGAGGTGGGGTTCGATTGGGGTTGGTGTAATATAGTGTTGTGGTTGCTAGAGGGAGTATGTTATGTGCGTTAAGTTGATACAGTTTGAATACAGTTGGTGGTGTGTTAGTATAGGTTGTTAATGTACTTGATGGTGAATAGAGAGTAACATAGTTGTTGTATTGATATTCGTGTATGAGGGGTAGTTGTGTATGAGGGGTAGTTGTGTATGAGGGGTAGTTTGGTGTGCGGTTAGTGCGATGTTATTGGTCTAAAATTTCCGAGAAATCTTGTTTTGGGAGGGGCGTTCAAATTTCAGGGCCCAAATTCATGCATCTCACCCGTACATTATTTTGCCGATTTTGTGGAATTTTCAGGGAGGTGGGGTTCGATTGGGGTTGGTGTAATATAGAGGGTGGGTGAGATGATTATAAAGTTGTTATGTTTGAATGTTGATTTATGTCTTAGATTGTGATGTATAGATTATGAACATGTAATATCTAGTAGGTAGAATAGTTGACGTTATTTTGTTATGTATTGATAGTTTATAATGTTGTATACTTAGTTATTAATCTGTTTAGGGGATATGGTGGTGTGGTTTAATGGATTGGTTGATAAATTGGGTACGGAAAATTCGGAAAATTCGGTTTTGGGAGGGGCGTTCAAATTTCAGGGCCCAAATTCATGCATCTCACCCGTACATTATTTTGCCGATTTTCGCATTTTGTCGGGGAGGTGGGGTTCGATTGGGGTTGGTGTAATATACAGTGGGTAACGTAGATGATATAGATGTTATTTTGATTTGTTTTATTGGTTATGATAATGGTGTGATATACTATGACGATGAAAGTGAGTATGAGTTAGTGAGTGAGTATAGATTGTTTTGTTTACTGTTTGTTTTGTTGATACTGTTATAATGTTTATTAATTTATGTGCTTGGTATGGTACGGATGGGTTGTTACGGTTACGTTTGTGATCCTAAAAATACGGAAATTCTGGTTTTGGGAGGGGCGTTCAAATTTCAGGGCCCAAATTCATGCATCTCACCCGTACATTATTTTGCCGATTTTTGCATTTTGTCGGGGAGGTGGGGT
>NZ_BMOQ01000023.1 GCF_014647155.1 Halarchaeum nitratireducens
ACTCTGGAACGTCGGACGGTGGGTCTGCGACCGCGTGTGGTCAGAGATCGGCCATATTCCCGGCCACACCGAACTCACCTCGTACCTCAAGTCGCACGAACGCTACGATGACCTGCATTCTCAGTCAAGTCAGCGAGTCCTCCAAGAACTCGCTGAAGCGTTCAACGGCTGGTACGGCAACCGACGCAACGGAGACATGAGAGCAAACCCGCCAAAATACCGCAAACAAAACGACGACCACCCACGTTCGACGGTCACGTTCAAAGCCGCTGGCTTCAAACTCGACACCACGTACGAAAGAGTTCGACTCAGCAAAGGCTCGAACCTCAAGGAGTATTGGTCGGATTTCATCCTCTGCGAGTATCAGACCCGCCCCGACGTTGACCTCTCCACCGTGGAAAGCGTCCAACAAGTACGGGCGGTCTGGACTGGTGACGAGTGGGAACTACAATTCGTCTGTAAAGTCGAAATCGAAGTGCGTGAAGCCCCCGGTGAGAAAACCGTCGGTGTTGACCTCGGTATCACCAACTTCGCCGCGCTCGCCTACGAAGACGGCCACAGCGAACTGTACCCGTTGAACTGCCTGAAGCAGGACGACTACTACTTCAGCAAGCGTATCGCTCGCTGTGAGGACTCGGACTCCGAGCGAGCCACGTGCTTGAATCAGAAGAAGTCGGCTCGCCGGACCCACTACTTCCACACACTCTCCAAGCACATCGTCGAACGGTGTGTTGACGAAGAAGTTGGAACGATTGTAGTTGGCGACCTCTCGGGCATCCGTGAGGACGAGGAGAACGGTGAGTCGAAGAACTGGGGCAAGCAGGGTAACCTGGACTTGCACTCGTGGGCGTTCGACCGCTTCACCTCGATGCTTGCGTACAAAGCCGAGATGAAGGGAATCACGGTCGAGCAGATGTCCGAGCGTGATACGTCCAAGTCGTGTTCATGCTGTGGTCGCAAACGAAAGGCGAACCGTGTTGAGCGCGGACTGTACGTCTGCGATGCGTGTGGTATGGTGGCGAACGCGGATGTAAACGGTGCTGAGAACATTCGGCAGAACGTATCTCCGACTCTGGCCTGTGATGGGGGAGATAGGAGTAACGGCTGGTTGGCACAGCCTTCGGTGTACCTGTTCGATTCAGAGAGCGGCTGCTTCGCACCGCGAGAACAGGTCA
>NZ_BMOQ01000024.1 GCF_014647155.1 Halarchaeum nitratireducens
CGGGTTCTTGACCTCAGAAGATGCAGTAGCTGTCACTCACGGCGGTTGCTGATGAGTCAAAACTATGGTACCTTGCTCCGTTGTTCCGATGACGACGGCGATGCCTCTCCCGGATACGTCCGGAGAAAGCGAGCAGGCGGCGAGCCCTTAACTCGCCGCCTGCGTTAGGTTATGGATGATGCATTTCCGTGTCAGCTCCCGGAACTGGCCGTGCCAGCTCCGGGAGCGCAGCTTCTCGCCGTCGTCTTCCTTCAACTGCGAGAAGCCCGTCTCGCTCATCCAGCGTTGGTTGTAGTCCTCGTTCATCCGGGCGTTGTGAGCCTTCTGCAACGGTGTCTGCTCTCTGTGCTTGATCAACGGTCGCGTTGATTCGGAGCGACACTCCTCACGGAGGTCGCTCCACGAGTAGTTCGCGTCAGCAGACAGCACCCGCAGGTCTTCCGCGTTCCGGCGGAAGACCTGCATCCCGATGTGGCCGTCCCAGGCCTTCTGCGTCGTGTAGTGAACGTCCTTAATCGCTAGCGAGTTCACGTCAATCAAGATCGTCGTCTTCATCGACTGCAACGAGTAATTCGCGCGGTCGCGGTAGTGGTAGCTGGTTTGATCGCGCTGGAAGCCGCTCGCGTCAATTGCAGCTTCGCCACTCCAGCCCGCCTGCTCCGCGCTTTGGCGGAGCAGGCGGCGGAGTTCACGCATCCGGTACTCTCGTTCCCACCGGCAGAACGAACTGTAGTGTGGTGCCTCGTCAAGTCCAAACACGGCAAGAACACCGGGCATTTCGTTGAGGTAGTCCTCGGATTCACGGAGGCTCTTTTCCAGTTCGACACGGTACAGAATCAACGCGATCTGCACCCACTCGGCGTACCCGCCCGCGCCGTCCGGCGCGGCGGGTACGTCCGGATCGTCAACGTGCTGTTTGGCAAGGTTTCGACACATCCAAGCAAGCCGTCTGAGCGATACCATATCGCCAGACGGCGTCCAATTCCTG
>NZ_BMOQ01000025.1 GCF_014647155.1 Halarchaeum nitratireducens
AAAAAATGCCCAAAAATAGCCCAAATTCCCAAACTTTTCTGGTCCTCCGGGTAGGGGCGTTCTGCGAAAATCGAAAAATGGGTGCAGAAATCCCGTTCAAAAAATGGCCAAAAATGCCAATTTTGGCCTCCGGGGCGGGAAACTGGGGGTTGGTGTAAAATAGGGCCGGGTGGTGGCCGGAAATGGGCTTCCCTGGGCTGGATTGGCTCGAAACCCTGGGTCCTGGGCGTACTTTTGGGGGTGGCTGGAGTTTTGGACTGGATTCAGCCTTGGATGGCTGCTTTTATGCGTGTGTTGAGCTTTTTGGGGCTGGGTTGGCTGGATTGGAGGCGTTCTGAATGTTAAGTGGATGTGCTTGGAGGCGGTGGGTGTGAATAGATGGGTTCGGTGGCTTATACTGGGCTGCCTAGGTTTTAGAGTTTATGGATTTAGGGTGTTAAGAGGTGATGGAGGGGTAATAAGGGGTCTGGACACCTGCCTCTTTAATATTGATTATTAGTTATAGGGGAGGATAAGGTGTTGGTAACCCTAGGGTTTCGGGTCCTCCGCTATAATTAGTTTATATTTATAGTTTATAGGTAATAGTTTATAAATATTCTACAATACATAAATACTAGTCTATATACGCTTATTTGTCTATGATTCGTGTTCTATATTTGACTATAATTTGACTGTGCTGTGTAGAATGTAATACTCTCGTATATGTACCTGGTGGCTTTATGCAGTTGCCACTTAATTGGAGTGAAATTTATAAAATTTAGGCCGTGTGGCGTGTGGGAGGGTGTCAAAATTCTAAAAAATGCCCAAAAATAGCCCAAATTCCCAAACTTTTCTGGTCCTCCGGGTAGGGGCGTTCTGCGAAAATCGAAAAATGGGTGCAGAAATCCCGTTCAAAAAATGGCCAAAAA
>NZ_BMOQ01000026.1 GCF_014647155.1 Halarchaeum nitratireducens
TCGGTTGCCTATGACACAAATCTCCCGCTTCACTGGTGAGATTGTGCCGATTGCCCAAGTTGTTACCGGTGATGGAGACGAATCCGCCGCCCCGGAAGGTGGCGGCGGATTCGCCGACTATGCCCTTGTTTCCCTGCATTGTCTGCGGATTTACCTCGACACGTCCTACCGAATGACGATTGACCTGTTGAAGGAGATGCCACAAATAACCGGGGAGATCGGCCTCAACGCGGCCGATCTCCCCTCGCCCTCCACCTTGTGTAAAGCATTCGACCGGATCAGTATGAGCGTCTGCCGAGTGCTGCTGCGCCAGTCGGCGCAGCTGCACGACCCCTCGAAACACGGCGCGATCGACGCTACATTCTACGAACGCTCAGCAGCGAGCCGCCACTACTGTCAGCGAATAAGCTACCGCGTGCAGAAGCTGAAGGTCACGAAACTCGTCGATACAGAGACTCAAGCAGTCCTTGACGTACACTGCTCAACGACTCGGGAAGGAAGCGATGCAGACCTCGCTGAGCAGATCGCCCGCCGGAATGCGGGCGATCTGCGGTCTCTCGCCGCCGATAAAGGCTATGACAAACAGTCACTCCGCGAATCCCTTCGTGACCTCGGGATTCGCCCGCTCATCAAACATCGCATCTTCGCACCATACGACCACGCGCACAACGCCAGAATCGACGAACAGCGCTACAATCAGCGCTCTATGACCGAAACCGTGAACTCGGCTGTGAAGCGCTCGCTCGGCTTCGCCGTGCGAGCGCGTTCGTGGTTCCGTGAGTTCCGAGAAATCGCGCTGATGTGTGT
>NZ_BMOQ01000027.1 GCF_014647155.1 Halarchaeum nitratireducens
CGGCACTTCAGGAGCTACTGGAGATGACGCCCGACACGGCGACCGTCCGTCGCGACGGGACACTCCAAGAGGTCTCCGCCCGCGATGTCGAAGAGGGCGAAGTCGTCGTCGTAAAGCCGGGCGGGAAGATCCCGGTCGACGGAACCGTCGTCGACGGCGAGAGCGCAGTCAACCAGGCGCCGGTCACCGGCGAGAGCGCGCCCGTCCACAAGGCCGACAGCGACGAGGTGTACGCCGGGACGGTCAACCAGGAGGGCGCGCTAGAAATCCGGACGACGGGAGCGGGATCGGATACGACTCTCGAACGGATCATCCGTCGCGTCGAGGAGGCCCAGGAGGCTCAGTCGCCCACGGAGAGTCTCATCGACCGGTTCGCGAAGTACTACACGCCGGCCGTCATTGCCCTGGCTATCGGCGCGTACGCGGTCACGCAGAACGCGATCCTGTCGCTGACGCTGCTGGTCATCGGCTGTCCGGGCGCGCTGGTCATCGGGCCACCGGTCAGCATCGTCTCGGCCATCGGTAACGCCGCCCGGTCGGGCGTGCTGATGAAGGGCGGCGAACACCTCGAACGCGCCGGCAAGATCGATCTCGTCGCCTTCGACAAGACGGGGACGCTCACGAAGGGCGAGACCACCGTCTCCGGTATCGAGGGGTTCGGCGTCGCCGCCGCCGACGTCCTCTCGCTCGCAGCGACCGCCGAGAAGAAGAGCGA